>NZ_UAUI01000027.1 GCF_900455735.1 Rhodococcus wratislaviensis
TGGTGTTGCAATCGATGCTGACGGTACTACTCCGCAGACTCGGTGCAGGGACCGACATCGCGATCGGCGGACCGATCGCGGGCCGCACCGACGACGCGTCGGCCGAGTTGGTGGGGTTCTTCGTCAATACATGGGTGTTGCGCGTCGACGTGTCCGGGAATCCGCGATTCGACAAGGTCCTCGAACAGGTGCGGGGGAAGGCCCTGGGTGCATACGAGAATCAGGACGCGCCGTTCGAGCGGCTGGTGGAGCTCCTGAACCCGACCCGATCGACGGCCTGTCATCCGTTGTTCCAGGTGTCGTTCGCGATGCAGAACAACGCTTTTCCCGACGTCGAGTTCCCCGGCCTGGAATGGGCCACACTGCCGGCGCCGACCGGAACGTCGCGCTTCGACCTGTCCTTCACCCTCACCCCCGACAAGCGGCAGGGCCTGGCCGGGGTCATCGAGTACTCGAGCGATCTGTTCGACCGGGAAACCGTCGAGGGCATCGCAGCCCGGTACGTGCGCTTGTCGGAGCTGATCGTCGCGGATCCGCAGGAGCGGATAGAAGGGTACGAGATCCTCGTACCTCATGAGCGCGAGGTGGTACTCCGGACCTGGAACGACACCGCAGCCCCCTTCTCGGAGACCACCGTCGTGGAACTGTTCGAGCGACGAGCGGCGGCGACACCCGACGCCGCAGCGGTGACCTTCTCCGACCGGAGCTGGACGTACCGAGAAATCAACACCCAGGCGAACCGGCTGGCGCACTATCTGATCGGCGCCGGGGTCGGCCCGGAAACCTTGGTGGCCGTCGCACTGAGACCGTCGGAAGAGTTGGTCGTCGCGTTGTTGGCGGTGCTCAAGGCCGGAGGCACCTACCTTCCCCTCGACCCGAACTATCCCAGTGCTCGTGCCGGGACAATTCTCGCCGACGCCGCTCCGCAGCTGATCCTGTCCGACACAGTCGCCGTGGCCACGCTCCCCGACCACGATAGGGACCAGGTACTGCTCGATGCCGACCTGGACCTCGAAGGGGACGCGACCGTTGTCGGGGGGCGCGCTGATCTCGATCCCGCCGACACCGATCGGATCAGCCCGCTCCGCCCCGGTCATGCGGCGTATGTGACGTACACGTCGGGGTCGACTGGTGCTCCGAAGGGTGTCACCGTAAGCCACCGAAGCGTGGTGTCGTCGGTCGCGGGGACTGGCGACCGTGTGGGTGTGGACGCTACGGATGTGTGGGTCTGGTGCCACTCGGTGGCGTTCGATTTCTCGGTGTGGGAGTTGTGGGGCGCGTTGGTACACGGTGGTCGCGTGGTGGTGGCGCCGTGGGACGTGGTGCGCTCACCGATTGGTTTGTGGGAGTTGGTGGTTCGGGAACGCGTGACAGTGCTCGGTCAGACGCCGTCGGCGTTCTACGAGTTCGCGGAGGTCGAGCGTGTGTACTCTGCGGTGGGGGCTGGTTCGGTGTTGCGGACGGTGGTGTTCGGCGGAGAGGTGCTGGATCCCGCCCGGCTGCGGGGCTGGTATCCGGGCGAGAATTCCCTCCATTCACACGTGAGGTTGGTCAACGGTTACGGCCCGACGGAGACGACGGTCTTCGCGGCACTGTATTCGCTACCCGAATCTCAGGGTGCTCGTGCCCGGGTGAGTGTGCCGATCGGCGATCCGGTGGGCGGGGTGCGGGTGTTCGCGTTGGGTGCCGGGTTGATGCCGGTCCCGGTGGGTGTGGCGGGGGAGCTGTATATCGCCGGGGTGCAGTTGGCGCGCGGCTATCTGGGTCGGCCGGGGTTGACGGCGGAGCGCTTCGTGGCGTGTCCGTTCGGGGAGCCGGGTGCCCGAATGTATCGATCCGGCGATCTGGTGCGCTGGACCGCTGAGGGTGTGCTCGAGTTCGTCGGCAGAGCGGACGAGCAGGTCAAGATTCGGGGATTCCGAGTCGAACCCGCGGAGATCGAGTCGGTTCTCCTGCAGCATCCGGCCGTGTCGCAGGCCGCGGTGATCGCTCGGGAAACCCTGATCGGCATCGAGTTGGTGGGGTATGTGGTTCTCGATTCCGGGACCGGCACCGACTCCGCGGGGTTGCGGGAGTTTGTGGCTGGGTTGTTGCCGGGGTTCATGGTTCCGGCGGTGGTCACGGTGGTCGAGGGGCTGCCGTTGACGGTGAACGGAAAGCTGGACCGGAAAGCGTTGCCGGCACCGGAGTTCACCGGTGAAGTGTTCCGTGCGCCGCGCTCGCCGGTGGAGGAGACGCTGGTCTCGCTTTTCGCTGAGGTACTGGACGTTGCGCGGGTGGGGATCGACGACAGCTTCTTCGATCTCGGTGGGCACTCGTTGGCGGCGACACGTCTGGTCGGCCGGATCCGGTCGGTGCTGGGGGTGGAGGTCGCGATCCGGGTGGTGTTCGAATCCCCGACGGTCGCCGCACTGGCGCCGCGACTCGGTGATGGTCCGGTCCGGGTGCCATTGACTCCGCGGGTGCGGCCCGAGCGGGTGCCGTTGTCGTTCGCGCAGGCCCGGTTGTGGTTCCTGCACCGGTTCGAGGGTCCGTCGGCCACGTACAACATTCCCGTGGCGGTGCGATTGACCGGTGACCTCGACACCGCGGCGGTGGCAGCCGCTGTTGCGGACGTCGTCGCCCGGCACGAAAGCCTGCGTACAGTATTCGACGACCCGGACGGTGCACCGATTCAGCGGGTGCTCCCCGCGGAGGAAGTACCAACTCCGGTGCACGTGGAGATGGTCGACCCGCCCAGCGTGATCGCTGCGGTGACGGCAGCGGCGGGGTACCGGTTCGACATCGCACACGAAATTCCCATCCGAACAACATTGTTGGAGACCGGACCCCGGGAGCACATCCTGGTGATGGTCCTGCACCACATTGCGGGGGACGGGGGCTCGTTGGCGCCGCTGGCCCGGGATGTGGCTGTCGCGTATACGGCCCGGACGGACGGACACGCCCCGGGGTGGGTGCCGTTGCCGGTGCAGTATGCCGATTACACGTTGTGGCAGCGGGAAATTCTGGGGAGCGAGGACGATCCGGACAGTCTCCTGACCGCCCAGTTCGAGTATTGGCGGGCCGAGTTGGCGGGACTGCCCGACTGCATCGAGTTGCCGTCTGATCGTCGACGTCCGGCCCAACCGAGTTACCGGGGCGGGACGGTGGAGTTCGCGATCGACCCGGAACGTGTCGCGGCGGTCACCGAATTGGCCCGCAGCAGTGGGGCGACACCGTCGATGGTGTTGCAGTCGGTGTTGGCGGTGCTGCTCCGCAGGCTCGGTGCCGGGACCGATATTGCGATCGGGTCGCCGATTGCGGGTCGCACCGACGACGCGTTGACCGAGTTGGTGGGGTTCTTCGTCAATACGTGGGTGTTACGGGTGGATGTGTCGGGGAATCCGGGATTCGACGAGGTGCTCGACCGGGTGCGGGGGAAGGCGCTGGGCGCGTATGAGAATCAGGATGCGCCGTTCGAGCGGTTGGTGGAGTTGCTGAATCCGACTCGGTCGACGGCCTACCATCCGTTGTTCCAGGTGTCGTTCGCGATGCAGAACAACGCTTTTCCCGAGGTCGAGTTCCCCGGGCTGGGGTGGGAGGTGTTGTCGGCGCCGACCGGTACGTCGCGCTTCGATCTGTCCTTCACCCTCACTCCCGACGGCAGGCAGGGTCTGGCCGGGGTCATCGAGTACTCGAGTGATCTGTTCGACCGGGGCACGGTGGAGACCATCGCGACCCGGTATGTGCGGTTACTCGAACGCGTCGTCGAGGATCCGCAGGGGCGGATCGAGGGGTTCGAGATCCTCGATCCCGACGAGCGCGAGCGGGTACTCCGGAGCTGGAACGGTACGAGCGTACCGATCCCGGACACGACGATCCCTGGTTTGTTCGGACAGCAGGTCGCCGCGACTCCGGACGCGGTGGCGGTGACGTTCGGTGAGGAGAACTGGTCCTATCGGGAGCTGGCCAGTCGAGCGAATCGGCTGGCGCACCGCTTGATCGGTGCGGGGGTGGGCCCGGAGGTGCTGGTGGCGGTCGCGTTGGAGCGATCAGCGGAGTTGATCGTCGCGTTGTTGGCGGTCCTCGAGGCCGGGGGCGCATACCTGCCGATCGACCCCCGCTATCCGAATGCGCGTACCGAGTTCATCCTCACCGACGCCGCGCCACTGCTGATCCTCACGGACACCCCGACCGCACGCACGCTGCCAGACAATGACATCCCCCGGATACTCCTCGATGTCATCCCGGACGAGGACGGACACGACGAGGACGGACACGGAGAGGGCCTCACCCTCGACGACAGTGATCGCACCACGTCACTGCGACCGGGCAACACCGCGTACGTGATGTACACGTCCGGATCGACCGGTACCCCGAAAGGGGTCACCATCGACCACGCCAATGTGGTCAACCTGGCGTTGCACGGGTGGCCGGATGGACCCGGTGACCGAGTGTTGCTGCATTCGTCGATGGCGTTCGATGCATCGGCGTACGAATTGTGGCCGACGCTGCTCGGAGGAGGCCAGTTGGTTGTCGCTCCGCCCGGATCGCTGGACCTCGAGGTGCTCGAGCGGGTCGTCTCCACTCCTCGCGTGACATCGATGTTCGTGACGACCCCGCTGTTTCACCTGTTGAGTGATGCTTCGGAACATGCGAGGGGAGCGCTCGACCAACCACGTCAGGTGGTGGCCGCGGGCGATGTGTTGTCGCCGAGCGCCGTACGACGTGTCCTCGCTCGCCATCCGCAGGTAACCGTGATCAACGCGTACGGGCCGACAGAGGCCACGGTCTGTGCCACCGCGTACTCGATATCCGGTTCGATGGCGTTGGAGGGCAAGGTCAGCGTGCCGATCGGTGTGCCGATCGGCAATGCCCGGGCATTCGTACTGGGCGACGGCTTGATTCCGGTCCCGGTGGGTGTGGTCGGGGAGTTGTATATCGCCGGATCAGGCGTGGGCCGCGGGTACATCGGTCGGCAGGAGTTGACGGCGGAACGGTTCGTGGGGTGTCCGTTCGGCGAGCCGGGCACACGGATGTACCGCTCGGGTGACCTGGTGCGGTGGACCACCGACGCTGTGCTGGACTTCGTCGGCCGCGCCGACGAGCAGGTGAAGATTCGCGGAATCCGAGTTGAACCCGGAGAGATCGACACGCTGTTGGTCTCGCACCCCGCGGTGGGGTCGGTGGTGACGGTCGACCGGGTAGGTCCGTCGGGGCAGAAGGTGCTCGTGTCGTACGTGGTCCCGGCGCCCGGGGCCGAGGTGGACATCGAGGCGTTGCGGGTGCTCGCGGCCGGGCGGCTACCGGACTACATGGTGCCGTCGGCGATCATCGTCGTCGACCGGATACCTCTCACACCGGTCGGCAAACTCGACCGCAGAGCACTTCCCGAGCCTGACCTCGCATCCGACACGCCGTTCCGGGCTCCACGAACCATTGCCGAGCAGACATTGGCGACGGTGCTGGCCGATGTCCTCGGCGTCGACCGGGTGGGCGTCGACGACGACTTCTTCCGGCTCGGCGGGGACAGCATCATGTCGACCCAGGTGGTGGCGCGGGCGCGGGCCCGAGGCGTGCTGGTGTCGGCCCGAGACGTGTTCGAGCGACGGACAATCGCCGGGCTGGCCTCCGTCGCGCATCCGGTGCGGGATGAAGACTCCGTCCGCTTCGAGGACGTACCGTTGCCGAGTCCGACCCCGGAACAGCTGTCCGCCGTCGCGGCGCGATATCCCGAGGCCGTGGACGTGTGGCCGCTCGCACCACTGCAAGCAGGTTTGGTCTTTCACGCGATGTCGGCGTCGGAAGCGCCAGATGTGTATGCGGTGCAGACGGTTCTGGGTCTGACCGGACAGGTGGATGCGGACCGCGTGAAGGCCGCGGCGCAGGCGATGCTCGATCGGTATGCGAATTTGCGGGTCGCGTTCCTCACCGACGGGGTGGACGAGCCGGCGCAGGTGGTGCTCGAGGGCCTCGCGGTGCCGTGGTGGGAAGCCGACATCAGTGATGTCGAGGCCGGCGAGCGAGACGTCGAGTTGGCGCGGCTTCTGTCGGACGATGCGGACACCGGGTTCGACGTGTCGGCGCCACCGCTCCTGCGTTTCGGGTTGGTCACGATGGGCGACGGTGATGTCCGGCTGGTCGTGTCGTATCACCACGTGCTGCTCGACGGATGGTCGATGCCGTTGCTGATGCGGGAGATGCTGACCGTCTATGGTGCCGACGGGGACGGCGCCGTACTGGAACCCGTGGCCCCGTATCGCCGGTATCTGGGGTGGCTCGCGAGGCAGGATCGGCAGCAGTCGCTGGAGGCGTGGGAAGACGCGCTCGACGGTGTGGAGCCTGCGCTGCTCGTTGCGGGGCGTTCGGAATCGGCACGGGGATCGTCCGTGCTTCGGCGTGAGCTCGACGAGGGTTTGTCTTCGGAGATAACGGAGTTGGCGTCGCGGTTGTCGGTGACGGTGAATACGCTGGTGCAGGTTGCGTGGGCGATCGTGCTGGGCATGCTTACCGGCAGCCGTGACGTGGTGTTCGGTGCGACGGTATCGGGTCGGTCCGGTCTGGTACCCGCCATCGAGTCGATGGTGGGCCTGTTCATCAACACGATCCCGGTGCGGGTCCGGCTCGATCCGGAGGAATCCGTTGCCCGGTTGATCGCCCGGGTTCAGGCGGAGCAGGCGACGTTGATCGAGCATCATCATGTTCCCTTGCCGGAGATCCAGCGGGTCGCCGGCAGGGGGGCCCTGTTCGACACCTTGACGGTGTTCGAGTCGTACCCGATCGACCGGCGGAGCCTCGCGTCCCTTGCCGAATCGATCGGCGCCCCCGCGATCACGTCCTTGGATTCGCATGGGGGAACGAATTATTCGCTGACACTCGCGGTGGAAGCCGGTGAGCGGACGTCCGTATCGCTGTGGCACGATCCAGCCTTGTTCGACGACGACCAGGTGCAGCGGATCGCGGACAGGTTCCACCGGGTTCTGGAATCACTGGTGGCTGCGCCGGAGGCCGCGACGGGAGATGTCGACCTCCTCGCCCCGGAGGAACGAACCCTGCTGGTTCCCGTGCGTGGCGCGGCGGCGGAGGCCGTGAGGACTCTGCCGGAGATCCTCGCTGCGGCCGTCGCACACGATCCGGGTGCGGTGGCGGTCGTGTGCGGGGAGCGCTCGCTCACCTACCGCGAATTGGACGCCGAGACGAGTCGTATCGCGCGGGTGTTGATCGCACACGGGGTCGGTCCGGAATCCACGGTGGCCGTGGCCGTGCCACGGTCGGTGGAGTCGGTGCTGGCGGTGTGGGCGGTGGCGAAAGCCGGTGGTGCGTTCGTTCCTGTGGATCCGTCGTATCCGGCGAGTCGGATCGAGCACCTGATCACCGATTCCGCCGCGGGGTTCGGAATCACGGTCGCCGAGTGCATCGGTACCCTGCCGCGAACACTCGACTGGTGGGTACTCGACGATCCGGAGGTGCGAGCCGAGTATTCCCGTCGGCCCGCTGAATGGGTGACGGATGCGGAACGGGTCGCTCCATTGCGGGTCGATCATCCGGCGTACGTGATCTACACGTCCGGGACGACGGGTGAGCCGAAGGGTGTCGTCGTACCGCATCGGGGCCTGGGCAATCTCGCGGTGGAGATGGCGGAGAAGTTCGATGTCACGGCGGATGCACGCGTGCTGCAGGTGGCGTCGCCGAGTTTCGATGCGTCAGTGCTGGAGTACCTGCTGGCGACGGGTTCGGCAGCGGCGACGGTGGTTGTTCCCGCGGGCGTGGTCGGTGGTGAGGAGTTGGGTGGGGTCATCGAGAGTGCGGCGGTGACACACGCGTTCCTCACCCCGACGATGCTGGCCACGGTACCGGTCGAGCGGATGTCGTCGGTGCGATGCCTGCTCACGGGTGCGGAGGCGGTTCCGGTATCGGTGGTGGAGTCGTTCGCTGCGGGACGGCGAATGCACGACCTGTACGGGCCGACCGAGGCGACGGTGGCGGTGGCGATCTCGCCGCCGTTCACACCGCACGGTCCCGTGACCCTGGGCGGTCCGGTGCGGGGTGCGTCGGTCGTGGTGCTGGACACGTGGCTGCGTCCGGTGCCGCCGGGGGTGCCGGGCGAGTTGTACGTGGCCGGGGACCCGCTGGCCCGGGGATATCACCATCGGGTGGGACTGACCGCGGCGCGATTCGTGGCGAATCCGTTCGGCGGACCGGGCGGGCGGATGTATCGCACGGGCGATGTGGTGCGGTGGGTCGAGTCGGAATCCGATCCAGTGCTGGAGTTCCTGGGGCGCATTGATTTCCAGATCAAGGTGCGGGGTCGACGGGTCGAGCCGGGAGAGATCGACGCCGTGCTCGCGGAGCAGTCCGGGGTCGGATCCGTGGTGACGATCGACCGGAAGGGCCCGTCCGGGCAGACAGTGCTGGTGTCGTACGTGGTTCCCGCACCCGGGGGAGCGGTGGACGCCGAGATCGTGCGGACGGCGGCGGCGGGCCGCATGCCGGAGTACATGGTGCCCTCGGCGATCGTGGTGCTCGAGAAGTTGCCGCTCACACCGGCCGGCAAGCTCGACCGCGGGTCGTTGCCGGAGCCGGAGTTCTCGTCGAACCGGGCGTTCCGGTCTCCGCAGACCGAGACCGAGGAGATCCTCGCCCACGTGTTCGCCGAGGTACTCGGCGTGGAGCAGGTGGGGGTCGACGACGGATTCTTCGATCTGGGCGGCGACAGTATCCGGTCGATCCAGCTGGTGTCGCGCGCGAAGGCGCAGGGTGTGGTGTTCACGGCACGGGATGTGTTCGAGCATCGGACGGTTGCGAGGCTGTCCGAGGTCTCAGTCCTGAACCGCGATTCCGATCACGTCGTGCTCGAGGAGTTGCCCGGTGGCGGAGTGGGTTCGATGCCGTTGACGCCGATCGCGCGGTTCCTCCTCGCGCGGGGTGATGGTTTCCGCCGATTCGCGCAGACGATGGTGCTGGAATTGCCCGACGGTATCGATCGAGCCGGGTTGGTCGCCACCCTCGACGCCGTCCTGGTCCGCCATGACATGTTGCGGTCACGGTTGATCACCGATGACGCCGGGGCGCAGAAACTTCGGGTCGATCCGCCGGACACCGTCCACGTGGACCGTCTGATTCGACGGGTCGAGTGTGATGATGCACCGGGTGATCCGGAGTGGCTGCGGCTGGCATCGGCCGAGTGGGATTCGGCGCTGGGGCGGTTGGATCCGGCGGCGGGCGTGATGGTGCAGTTCGTGTGGCTTGACCGCGTGCCCCGACCCGGCGACGAGCCGGCGGATCGTCCGGGCCGGCTGCTCGTCGTGGCTCACCACCTCGTCATCGACGGCGTGTCGTGGCGAATCGTCATCCCGGACCTGGCGGCGGCATGGGCGCGGGTGCGTACCGGCGAACGGCCCGCACTGCCGGTGACCGGGACGTCGATGCGGCGGTGGGCACACGGGCTGGTGGACGAGGCAGTGCGGCCCGAGCGGGTGGCCGAGTTGCCGTTGTGGCAATCGATCCTGGAGGGCCCCGACCCGACGTTGGGTTCGCGCAGGTGCGACCCGATCCTCGATGTGCTGTCCACAGTGCAGCGCGTGCCGATGCAGGTGCCCGCACACGCGACGGCGTCGCTGCTCACCACGATCCCCAAGGTTTTCCATGCGGGAGTCGACGATGGTCTCCTGGCCGGGTTGGCGATGGCGTTGACCCGCTGGCGCCGTCGCCGTGGGGTGATCGAGTCGTCGTCGTTGATATCCCTGGAGAATCACGGTCGCGAGGCGCACGTCCTCCCCGGGGCCGATCTGTCCCGCACGGTCGGCTGGTTCACGACTGCCTTCCCGATACGTCTCGACATCGCCGGCGCCGATCTCGACGACGCGTTCGCCGGCGGGTCCGCAGCGGGCACCGTGATCAAGGCGATCAAGGAACAGGTGCTGGCCCTGCCCGACCGGGGAATCGGTTACGGGCTACTTCGCTATCTGAATGCGGACACCGCCCCGGAACTCGACAAGTATCCGGGCGGACAGATCAGTTTCAACTATCTGGGCCAGATCTCGGCTGCGGATGTTCCCGAGGAATTCCGCGAACTCGGATGGATGCTCGCGATCGACGGAAACGAGCTCTCCGCGACAAGGGAGCCGGACCTGCCGGCGGTGGCCACAGTGGACATCAACGCGATGGTGACCGATGGTCCGGACGGTCCGCACCTCGGCGCGACGTTCGGATTCCCCACCGGAGTGCTCTCCCGCGACGACGTTCAGGAACTGGCCGACCTGTGGTGCGACGCACTTTCGGCGCTGGCGCGGCACGCGGAGGGGCCCGGGGCCGGCGGGCTGACACCGTCCGATGTGCCGCTGGTGCCGGTGTCGCAGCGCGACATCGAGACCTGGGAGGACCGGTACCCGGGGGTGGTGGATGTCTGGCCACAGACCGCCATGCAGTCCGGCGTGTTGTTCCACTCGATGCTGGCCGGTGCGTCGTTCGACGCGTACACCACCCAACTCGTTCTGCATCTCGGCGGAACGGTCGATCCAGAACGGATTCTCGCTGCGGGGCAGGCAGTGCTGGATCGCCACGCGAACCTGCGGACCGCGTTCGTCCACGAATCCGACGGCGGTCCGGTACAGGTGGTCCTGGACTCGGTCGCGTTGCCATGGTGCGAGGTCGACCTGAGGAACTTCCCGGAAGGCGCGCGGGACAGCCAGTTCGAACAGCTTCTCGTCGAGGATCAGGCTGCACATTTCGATCCCGCGACGCCGCCCTTGATGCGGTTCACGCTCGTGACGATGGCACAGGATCGGTACGAGCTGGTGATCACCCATCATCACGTACTTCTCGACGGATGGTCGATGCCACTGCTGGCCAAGGAAATACTCGCGCTGTACGTTTCGGGAGGCGGCGCCGCCGCGTTACCGAGAGCCGCCGGATACCGGAACTTCCTGGTTTGGCTGGCCGAGCGCGACCGCGTCGAATCTTCTCGAATCTGGGCCGAGGCCCTCGAGGGGGTCGACGAGCCGACCCTACTGGCACCCGCGCACCCGGAGCGGGACACCGCTTCGGGGGAGGAACACGTGTCGGTCGAACTACCTCCCGATCTCTCCGCGAGTGTGTCGGCGCGGGCCACCGAACTGGGTGTCACGCTGAACACCGTCATTCAGGGGGCGTGGGGGATTCTGCTCGGCCAGTTGTGCGCCCGGCGGGATGTCGTGTTCGGCGCGACGGTCTCCGGCCGGCCGGCCGGACTGGCCGGCGTCGAGTCCATGGTGGGCCTGTTCATCAACACGCTGCCGGTGCGCGTGCAGTCCAGACCGGGCGACACTGCTGCGGAGTTGTTGACCCGGTTGCAGGAGCAGCAGGCCACCTTGTTCGACCACCACTACCTCGGGTTGACGGAGATCCACCATGCGGCAGGGGTGCGAGAACTCTTCGACACCCTGGTCGTGTTCGAGTCGTACCCGGTCGATCGCGCCGCGTGGGCAGCCGCAATCCCTATCGACGGAATGACCGTCACCGGTGCCCGTGCGATCGACGCGTCGCACTACCCCATGACTCTGATCGCGAGCGTCGACTCCCAACTTCGGTTGACCGTGGCGTATCTACCGAACCTGTTCGGCGCGGCAGAAGTGGACACGATCGCCCGGAGGCTCATCCGTATCCTGCAGGCAATCGCCGCCGACCCCCAGGGTGCGGTCGACCGCATCGACATCTTCGAAGCAGGTGAGCGTCGGCTGGTGCTGGACGTGCGCAATGACACCACGGTCGCCGTGCCGGAGGTGACACTGCCCGACCTGTTCGCGCTCCAAGCGGCCCGCACACCTGATGCGGTGGCCTTGACGTCCGGCGACGAGCAGTTGACATATCGAGAGGTCGACGAGCGAGCGAACCGGTTGGCTCGCAGACTGATCGCGCACGGAGTCGGTCCGGAATCCCTCGTCGGTGTCGCCGTACGACGTTCGATCGATCTCGTGGTGGGAATCTACGCGGTCGTGACGGCGGGTGGAGCGTATGTGCCGATCGACCCCGACTACCCCATCGAACACACCCGGCACGTGATGGAGTCCGCGGCACCGGTGTGTGTGCTGACACTGTCCACCGATCGCGTGCAGATCCCTGGCGACATCCGCGTCGTGGAGATCGACGGCAGGCAAAGAACTGACATCGACTCCTCACCCGTCCGCAACGAGGATCGCATCGCCCCGTTGAAACCGAACAACACGGCGTACGTGATCTTCACGTCCGGGTCGACGGGTCGTCCGAAGGGGGTCGCTGTCAGCCACGCCGCGATCGTGAACCAATTGCAGTGGATGCGTGACCACTTCGGCTTCGACCACCACGACGTGGTGCTGCAGAAGACTCCCGCGACATTCGATGTCTCCGTGTGGGAGATGTTCCTGCCGCTCCAGATCGGGGCACGTCTGGTGATCGCCAAGGCGGAGGGGCACCGCGATCCGATGTATCTCGCGGAGATGATCAGATCACAGAAGATCACCACCGGTGACTTCTCTCCGTCGATGCTCGCCATGATCCTGGACAAACTCGAACGGGCTGATTGCGAATCGTTGCTGCGCGTCCTCTGCGGCGGTGAGAATCTGTCGCCCGCGACGGCACACAATTTCATCGAGCGAAGTGGCACTGCGGTACACAACGTGTACGGGCCGACCGAAACCGCCATTCAGGTCACTCATCACCGATGCGGTCCTGCGGATGCCACGAGCGTGCCCATCGGTACGCCGGTGCGGAACACGCGGGTGTTCGTGCTGGGTCCGGGGCTTGGCCCGGTTCCGGTGGGTGTGGTGGGGGAGCTGTACATCGCCGGGGTGCAGTTGGCGCGCGGCTATCTGGGTCGGCCGTGGTTGACCGCGGAGCGGTTCGTGGCGTGTCCGTTCGGGGTGGCGGGTGCGCGGATGTATCGGTCGGGGGATGTGGTGCGCTGGACCGCTGACGGTGAGCTCGAGTTCGTGGGGCGTGCGGATGCGCAGGTGAAGGTGCGCGGGTTCCGGGTGGAGCCGGGAGAGGTCGAGACGGTGCTGCTGTCACATCCCGTGGTGGCACAGGCGGTAGTGGTCGCCCGCGCCACCGGCAGCGGCGCCGAGTTGGTGGGGTATGTGGTTCTCGAACCGACCGAGACGGTGACAGGTGCAGGGTTGCGGGAATACCTGGCCGGGAGACTGCCGGAGTTCATGGTTCCGGCGACAGTCATGGTGGTGGACGGGTTGTCGTTGACACCGAACGGGAAGTTGGATCGGCCGGCGTTGCCGGCACCGGAGTTCTCCGGTGGCGCATTCCGTGCGCCGAGTACGCCGGTGGAAAAGACTCTGGCGTCGCTCTTCGGTGAGTTGCTCGACGTTGAGCGGGTGGGGATCGACGACAGTTTCTTCGACCTGGGCGGGCATTCGTTGTCGGCGACACAGTTGGTGAGTCGCATCCGGTCGGTGTCGGGTGTGGAGGTGCCGATCCGGATGGTGTTCGAATCCCCGTCGGTGGCGGAGTTGGCGCCCCGACTGGGCGAGGCAGCGGTGGCAAGGCCGCCGCTGCTGCCGCGGGTGCGACCGGATCGGGTGCCGTTGTCGTTCGCGCAGGCCCGGTTGTGGTTCCTGCACCGGTTCGAGGGCCCGTCGGCCACGTACAACATTCCCGTGGCGGTGCGATTGACCGGCGACCTCGATACCGCGGCGGTGACAGCCGCTGTTGCGGACGTCATCGCCCGGCACGAAAGCCTGCGAACGGTGTTCGGCGAGGACGAGGGTGTGCCGTTCCAGCGGATCCTGCCGGCCGATCAGGTTGCCGCGACACTGCCGGTTCCGATCGTCGATGTCGACGACAGCACTGTGCTGGACGCGGTCGCGGAGGCCGTGGGCTGTCGATTCGACTTGTCCACGGAGATTCCGTTGCGGGCGTGCATTTTCAGGGTTTCCGAATCGGATCATGTGCTGGTGATGGTCCTGCACCACATTGCGGGGGACGGGGGCTCGTTGGCGCCGCTGGCCCGGGATGTGGCTGTCGCGTATGCGGCCCGCGCGGACGGACACGCCCCGGGGTGGGTGCCGTTGCCGGTGCAGTATGCCGATTACACGTTGTGGCAGCGGGAAATTCTGGGGAGCGAGGACGATCCGGACAGTCTCCTGGTGGCGGAGTTCGACTATTGGCGGGCCGAGTTGGCGGGACTGCCCGATTGCATCGAGTTGCCGTCTGATCGTCGACGTCCGGCCCAACCGAGTTACCGGGGCGGGACGGTGGAGTTCGCGATCGACCCGGACCGTGTCGTGGCGGTCACCGAATTGGCCCGCAGCAGTGGGGGGACACCGTCGATGGTGTTGCAGTCGGTGTTGGCGGTGCTGCTCCGCAGGCTCGGTGCCGGGACCGATATTGCGATCGGGTCGCCGATTGCGGGTCGCACCGACGACGCGTTGACCGAGTTGGTGGGGTTCTTCGTCAATACGTGGGTGTTACGGGTGGATGTGTCGGGGAATCCGGGATTCGATCGGGTCCTCGACCGGGTTCGGGGGAAGGCGCTGGGCGCCTATGAGAATCAGGATGCGCCGTTCGAGCGGCTGGTGGAGTTGCTGAATCCGACTCGGTCGACGGCCTACCATCCGTTGTTCCAGGTGTCGTTCGCGATGCAGAACAACGCTTTTCCCGAGGTCGAGTTCCCCGGGCTGGAATGGACCACGCTGCCGGCGCCGACCGGTACGTCGCGGTTCGATCTGTCCTTCACTCTCACTCCCGACGGCAGGCAGGGTCTGGCCGGGGTCATCGAGTACGCGAGTGACCTGTTCGACCGGGGCACGGTGGAGACCATCGCGACCCGGTATGTGAGGTTACTCGAACGCGTCGTCGAGGATCCGCAGGGGCGGATCGAGGGGTTCGAGATCCTCGAGCCCGACGAGCGCGAGCGGGTACTCCGGGACTGGAACGGTACGAGTGTACCGATCCCGGACTCGACGATCCCGGACCTGTTCGACGCGCAGGTCGCGGCAACTCCGGACGCGGTGGCGGTGACGTTCGGTGAGGAGAACTGGTCCTATCGGGAGCTGGCCAGTCGAGCGAATCGGCTGGCGCACCGCCTGATCGGTGCGGGGGTGGGCCCGGAGGTGCTGGTGGCGGTCGCATTGGAGCGATCACCGGAGTTGATCGTCGCGTTGTTGGCGGTCCTCGAGGCCGGGGGCGCATACCTCCCCATCGACCCGAATTATCCGGGCGCACGAATCGGGACCATCCTCACCGACGCCGATCCGCTATTGATCATCAGCGATACCATGACCGAAAACGTGTTGCCCGACAACGGCATCCCGCGATTGCTTTTCGATTCCGTGTCCGACGAGGGCGGGCATTCGGAGGAGGGAAGCCCCGACGCCCACGACCGCGCGAGACCGGACAACACCGCGTACGTGATGTACACCTCCGGATCGACGGGTGTTCCGAAGGGTGTCGCCGTGAGCCATCGAAGTGTGGTGTCGCTGTTCGCCGGCACCGCAGGGTGGGCGGGATTCGAGACTGGGGACGTGTGGGGTTGGTGTCATTCGGTGGCGTTCGATTTCTCGGTGTGGGAGTTGTGGGGTGCGCTGCTACACGGTGGCCGGGTGGTGGTCGCGCCGTGGGACGTGGTGCGCTCACCGATCGAGTTGTGGGAGTTGGTGGTTCGGGAACACGTGACAGTGCTCGGTCAGACGCCGTCGGCGTTCTACGAATTCGCGGACGTCGAGCGTGAGGAGCCCGGCGTGGGGGCGGATTCGGTGCTGCGGATGGTGGTGTTCGGCGGAGAGGTGCTGGATCCGGAAGGGTTGCGGGGCTGGTATCGGGGCGAGCGCCCGAATCCACCGATTCTGGTCAACGGGTACGGGCCGACCGAGACAACGGTCTTCGCGGCAACCTTCGTGCTTCCGGACTGGGCTGAACTCGCCGACCGGGCGAGTGTGCCGATCGGGGCACCGGTGGGCAACACGTCGGTCTTCGTACTGGGCGCGGGCTTGATGCCAGTTCCGGTGGGTGCGGTGGGGGAGCTGTACATCGCCGGGGTGCAGTTGGCTCAGCGGTACGTGGGACGGCCGGGGGCGACGGCAGAGCGGTTCGTCGCGTGCCCGTTCGGGGAGCCGGGTGCACGGATGTATCGATCCGGGGATCTCGTGCGGTGGACTGCCTGCGGTGTCCTCGAGTTCGTCGGCAGAGCGGACGAGCAGGTCAAGATTCGGGGATTCCGGGTCGAACCCGCGGAGATCGAGGCGGCTCTGCTGCAACATCCGGCCGTGACTCAGGCCGTGGTGGTTGCCCGGGACACCGCCACCGGCACCGGCCTGGTCGGCTACGTGGTCTCCGACACCGCCGGCCCCGACACCGGTGTCGAGGTCCGTCGATTCGTGGCCGGGATGTTGCCGGACTTCATGATTCCGGCGGCGATCATCGCCATCGACCACCTGCCCTTGACGGTGAACGGGAAACTCGATCGGAGAGCGTTGCCGGCACCGGAGTTCACCGGTGAGGTGTTCCAGGCACCACGGTCACCGGTGGAGGAGACGCTGGCGTCGTTGTACGCCGAGGTGCTCGGGGTTTCCGGGGTGGGGATCGATGACGGATTCTTCGACCTGGGTGGGCATTCGTTGTCGGCGACGCGGTTGGTGGGACGGATTCGGTCGGTGCTGGGCGTGGAGGTTCCGATCCGGATGGTTTTCGAGTCCCCGACGATTGCCGAACTCGCACCCCGACTGGGTGAGGACATCGAACCCGGCCTGCTCGACCCGTTCGCGGTGATCCTGCCGATCCGAAGTGAAGGAACCGGACCGCCGCTGTGGTGTATCCACCCGGGTGGCGGTCTGAGCTGGTGCTACATGGGCCTTCGCGCCCACCTCCCCGACAGGCCCGTCTACGGTCTGCAAGCGCGGGGATTCGATGGAGTCACGCCGCTGCCGGACTCGATCGAGGAGATGGCCGCCGACTATCTCGACCAGATCCTCACCGTTCAGGAAGACGGCCCGTTCCTCCTGCTGGGATGGTCGTTCGGTGGCCTTGTCGCCCATGCGATCGCCACCGCACTGGAACGCCGAGGGCTCGAGGTTGCGCTCCTCGCGATGATGGACAGCGTGCCCGGTGCCGGGGATCTCCCCACCGGCGAGGCGGTGCCGTCGGATGAGGACATTCGACGGTCGATCCGGTCGTGGGCGCAGAGCCGCTACGGTGAGATCGTCGATTCGCCCGACTACGCGCCAATCTGGGACGCCGCACGGGCAATCTATCGGAACGACCTGCGGCTGTCCGTTGACCACGCACCGCAGATCTATCACGGTGACGTGGTGTTTCTCCATCCGACATCGACGGATGACGGATCGATTTCGGACGAGTCCGCGTCCGATAGGTGGCATGCATACGTCACCGGCGACATCGTGACTCACGACATTCACAGCACGCATGCCGATATGGACCAGCCCCGTCCCCTCGCCGAGATCGCGCGGATCATCAACCACGACTTGGCCACACCGGGTCGGCGCACACGACAACCGGAAGGCTGATGACGGGAGGGCCGCTACCGGAGTGCGTGCAGGTTCGATTGGGCAGCCGTATGCGGAATTCTCCGATTTCAGCTGGTTGTAGCGTTGTATCGCACCGTGTACGCCCTGTCCTTGATTTCGCTCGAAACTGATGGATTCCATGAGTTACGCGTGTAATCTGCGAGTTCATGACGGATTCCGACACTCGTCGGTTCTCTGTGATCCATGGCGGCTCGTCTCCGTCGCGAAATGTTGACGCCGACCTGCTGGCCGATCACGACCGCGCCGATGTCGTGGCTCTGCACCGGGTGCGGTTTCGCGGCAGCGGTGGGGATGACGACGAGTATCGGTTCTTCGTCGACACGGTCGCGGAGTACCAGTGGGCGCGTGACGCCGCGGGACTGGCACGCAGAACGCTGGATCACTCGGTGAGTCCGCTCATCGAGGTATGCGACTTTTTCGGTGTGGTGGCGTGGCACCTGACACCACAACAGTCGGACCGCTACTTCTCGGGTCCGGGGAAGGGCTCGCCGAGCACGGTGCGCTCGAAGGTCAGCCGGATCGATGGATACTTCGTGTTCCTCGAACAGCGCTACGCGGGCGAGATCGGCCGCCGATTCGGCGTGTTGGTGGAGTCACCGGTGGACGAGTTCAATCGGCCGGTGCATCGAGGCGACTTCGGCCTGCGTATCCCGCCGTCTCAGGGCGGGCACGCTCACCGTCCCCCGCACACGCAACTGAACGCACACCCTCTACCTCAACGACGTCACTCGCGTGCTGATGCGCCGCTGGCTCTCTCATCGACAGGACAAATGGCCGACCAGCCCCCATCCGCATCTGCTCATCTCGATGTGCGGCGCCCACGCGCCGAACACTCCGCCCCTGGCGCAGCGCACCATCACCCTCATCTTCCGCGGACTGGACCTGCAGGCGCACCGCGTTCGCAGTGACCGCATTCTGTACGAGGCATCCGTCACCGAATATCCCGTCCTCCTGATGCGGGTTTTCGGAATCAGCACTGTGACCGCGATGCGCTACCTACACGCCGCGCATCCACACCGCTCTCAGCCACCCCACTGAACTTCGGAACCGATTCTGGCTGCGACATCTCATGAGTGATCCGGGCACAAGAGATCGGGCGTGACCGTCCATCCGGCTGCGGTGAGCCATCGTTGCACCGGTTTGGTCAGGTCGCCGCTCTTCGCTTTCTCGGCGAGAGTTCCGGCGAGGATGGGTCCGTCGCCGCAGATGCTGCAGGCGATGTCGAATGTTGGTTGTCCGGGTTCGCAATGCCGGCAGTGGTGGCGGCTGGTGACCGTTCCGTGGTGGTCGGGGTCGGGGTGGAGCCAGCCACCGCGAGGTCGGCACGTTGGTGTGCTGCCTCAGCGCGTGTGGTGGGCTCGTGACCGCAGGTTGGGCACGTCCGGGACGTGGGTGCCGCTGGATCCGCGACCAAGGCGATGTCTTGCGTGGCCGGTGCGATGCCCACCCTTCGCTTGTTCAGATGCCCATAGACCGTGGTGCGCGGCACTTTCAGCATGTCGGCGATCTGCGCGACGGTGTGATCGCCTGCGTCGTATAGCCGTTGAGCGAGTTCGATCTGGTCCGGGCTGAGCTTCGAGGGGGCCGGCCGCCCTTCCGGCCGCGGGCCCGGGCATCGGCGAGGCCGTCGCGGGTGTTGGCCACGATCAGCTCGCGCTGGAACTCGGCCAGGACCGACAGCATGCCGAACATCGCGCGCCCCTCGGCGTCGCGGAGTCGATGCCCCGCTCGAGCACCTGCAGGCCGATGCCCCGCTCGCGCAGTTCGGCGCCGAGCGTGATCAGGTGCAGCATCGACCGTCCGAGGCGGTCGAGCCGGGTGATCACCAGGACGTCGTCCTCGCGAAGCCGCCCCAGCACCAGATCGAGTTGGGGCCGTGACGCTTTGGCACCGCCCGCGTGGTCGACATGGGTGTTCTCGGCGGCCACCCCGGCGCGGCGCAATGCGTCGACCTGATGGTCGGGGTTCTGGTCTGTGCTGGAGACCCGTGCGTAGCCGATCAGCATGTGTCGAAAATATCTCACCAAGGGGTTTTTCGACATACTTTCTCGACACGGGCTGTCGACGCCTTTTCAGGCAATTTCCGCATTTCGGAGCGGTTGTCGAATAACCAACAATTCTCGACAGGAATGCACCGAGCACCCATCGGACACCCAGGCCGCCGGAGGGCTGGCAGCGGCCGACGGGGCGGCCACGAATGAACGCTTCGATCCACTAGATGATTTATGTAGACCGCCTGACGGTTTATGTGCTAGCTTCGTGTTATCGGAACATGACCTGGATCACTCCCCACCCCAGCCGGTGGGGGTCCGTCACAGACATGACTTGTCGGGCTGTTTTTACGGAGGAGCACCATGCACTCGACCATCGATCAATCGTCGCTCTCGTCGTCGTCCTTCGAGGCGCCGGTTCTGGTTCGCATGGAGGGCGTGAACAAGTACTTCGGCACCCACCACGTGCTGACGGACGTCGACCTCGACATCACCACCGGCGAGGTGCTGGTGGTGATCGGCCCGTCCGGGTCGGGAAAGTCGACCCTGTGTCGCACCATCAACCGCCTCGAGCCGATCAGCTCGGGCCGGATCCTGCTCGACGGCGTCGAACTGCCCCAGGAAGGCAAGCACCTCGCGCGGCTACGTGCCGAGGTCGGAATGGTGTTCCAGTCGTTCAACCTGTTCTCGCACATGACGATCCTGCAGAACGTCATGCTCGGGCCGACCAAGGTTCTCGGCGTTCCGAAGAAGGAGGCCGAGGCCACCGCCCGCCGGCTCCTCGACCGGGTCGGGGTGGGAAATCAGGCGGAGAAGATGCCGGCCCAGCTGTCGGGCGGGCAGCAGCAGCGCGCGGCGATCGCGCGCGCCCTGGCGATGAAGCCGAAGGTGCTGCTCTTCGACGAGCCGACGTCCGCCCTGGACCCGGAGATGGTCAACGAGGTCCTCGAGGTGATGAAGGAACTCGCCGAGACCGGTATGACGATGGTCGTGGTCACCCACGAGATGGCCTTCGCGAAGTCGGCAGCGAACCGGGTGATCTTCATGGACGCCGGACGCATCGTCGAAGAGGCCGATCCGCACGAGTTCTTCGCCAATCCCCAGACCGAGCGAGCCAAGGACTTCCTGTCGAAGGTCCTGCACTGACCGCCGCACCGTCGACACGAAAAAGGTTGTCTGTCATGAGGTTTTCCCGTAAGGCGATCGTGCCGCTGGTGGCCGTGGTCGCCATCGCCGGCATCGCCCTGTTCGGTACCCGCTCGACCGTGACCACGGGCATCACCCCGGCGGTTGCTCAGTCCCCGCAGTTCGCACCCGGCACGACGATGGACAAGATCGCTCGTGAGGGGGTGTTGCGGGTGGGAACCCGGTTCGATCATCCCGGGCTGTCGGCGCGCAACCTGCGCGGCGAGCAGGAGGGATACGAGATCGATCTGGTCCGGTACATCGCCGGCAAACTCGGTGTCCCCGCCGACCGGATCGAGTGGACCGAGGCAAACTCCGCCAGCCGCGAGCAACTACTGCAGCAGGACAAGGTCGACGTCGTCGTCGCGACGCTGTCGATCAACGACAAGCGACGTCAGGTGATCAGCTTCGGCGGCCCCTACCTCGACATCAACAACGACCTGGTGACGGTGAAGGGCAATCCGAAGAACATCACCGATCCCCAGACCCCGAACGGGGTGACGGTGTGCTCGACCCTCGGTGGGGCGGTGTCGGCGTCGCTGCGCAAGAACTTCCCACAGACGAACCTGATCGAGTTCGACGTCTCCTCCAAGTGCATCGATGCCCTCAAGAACGGGTCGGTCGACGCGCTCGCCACACAGGGGCCCATCGGCGCCGGGTACGTCAGTAAGGATCAGAAGGACATCGAGCTGATCAACAAGCCCTTCGCGGTCGAGTCGTGGGGGGTGGGCATTGCCAAGGGCGATGTCGCGTTCTGCGAGTTCCTCAACAGCGCGATCACCGATTACTACAGCGACGGCTCCGCTGAGGAAGCCTGGGCCGACAGTCTCGGCCGTTACACCAAGCAGCAACCGGTCATGCCGGAACTGCAGCCCTGCACCTAGATCTCTCGTCTCACTTCCGAGGACATCCCATGCACACCGTAGTCGACCATTTCGGCGCCCTGATGGAGGGTTTCGCGGTCACGCTCGCGCTGATCGGCGTCTCCACCGTCCTGGCGCTGATCGGCGGAACGATCCTCGCGTCGTTCCGTGTCTCCCCGATTCCACTCCTGAAATCGATCGGGTCCGGATACGTCGAGACGTTCCGTAACGTCCCCACCGCCGTCATCTACTTCATGACCCTGTTCGCGTTCCCCCAACTCGGCATCAAGATCCCGTTCTTCTGGGCGGCCGTCGCCGCCCTGGCGATCTACTACTCCGCATTCTTCTGCGAGGCCGTCCGCTCGGGCATCAACGCGATCCCGGTCGGGCAGTTCGAAGCAGGACGCTCCATCGGACTCACCTTCGGCGGCTCCTTGCGCTACATCGTGCTCCCGCAGGCGTTCCGCAGTGTC
Organism: Rhodococcus wratislaviensis; assembly: GCF_900455735.1. Classification (GTDB taxonomy): domain Bacteria; phylum Actinomycetota; class Actinomycetes; order Mycobacteriales; family Mycobacteriaceae; genus Rhodococcus_F; species Rhodococcus_F wratislaviensis. The sequence continues at coordinate 21,999 of NZ_UAUI01000027.1, forward strand.
GTGCCCCCGCTGATCAACGTCTTCATCGCACTGACCAAGAGTTCGGCGATCGCCAGCGCGTTCGGTGTCGCGGAACTGCTCACCCGCGCCGAAGGCGTGATCGCCGAGGAGAGCCAGGCGGTGCTGTGGATCCTCGCGGCCACCAGCCTCCTGTACCTGGTGATCACCATCCCCGCCGGGACCATCGCCAACATCGTCGAGAAGAAAGTTGCGGTGGCGCGATGACAACGACAGCAACCAAACCGGCAGCTACCAAACCCATGATCGCCATGTACGACGTACTCGGACCGCAAGGTCAACGGAAAGTCCGCAACGCCACCTGGGTCGGTGCCGCCGTGGTCGCGATCATCGTGGCCCTGGGGCTCTACCAGCTCGGCTCCCACGGTCAGCTCAGTCCCGATCTGTGGTCGGTGCTGCTCGACCGGGACCTGATGCGCAGCGTCCTGAAGGGTCTGCTCGCCACGATTCAGTGCGCGATCGTCTCCATCGTGCTCTCGGTGGTGTTCGGCATGATCCTCGCGGCAATGCGGATGTCCGACAGCAGACTCCTGCGGGGCGTTGTGCGGGTATGGGTGGAGATCTTCCGCGGTCTGCCGCTGCTGGTGCTGATCTTCTTCATCTTCCTCGGCGCACCCCAATTCGGGGTCATCGTCCCGACGTTCTGGGCATTGGCCCTCGGCATCTCGCTCTACAACAGCGCCGTGATGAGCGAGATCTTCCGCGCCGGCATCGCGTCGTTGCCCCGCGGGCAGGCCGAAGCGGCGGCCGCGATCGGCATGCGCAAGACCCAGATCTTCCGCATCATCCTGCTGCCGCAGGGCATCCGGATCATGCTGCCCGCCCTGATCAGCCAGGTCGTGACGATCGTGAAGGAAACCTCCCTCGGCTTCGTCATCGGCTACACCGAACTGCTGCGCAGCGGCCGGGTCGCAGTGGAATACCTCGGCGGACAGTATGCCATCCCGGTCTATGTCTTGATCGCGATCATCTACCTGCTGATGAACGTCGGGCTGTCGAAGCTGGCGCGCCGAATCGACGCCCGCTCGTGAGGTAGGAGCAGCCCTTTCCCTCGGCCGATATTTCCGGGTGGAGAGCGCGATCAGTGCCGGTATCTCGACCGCCCGTACCCCGGTCGAGATACCGGCATTTGTTCTATGCGGAGCCGACGGGGGATGAGCGCAGTACCGGCATCACCTGCCGTGACGCGAATGCGCAGAAGCGACGCATCGAGGCTCGCGCTGGCCGTTGGCGACTCTCGGGGGCCGGGCGCCGTGCCCGGACGGGTTCAGTCCAAACCGGGCAGGCCGATGGCCGAAATCTCCTCTGCCGCGGCCCGGGTGCATTCGATGTAGTGGGGTGTCCGGTCCTCGGTGAACCGGCCGGTGGGACCGCCCAGCGTCAACGCGGCCACGACCGTGCCGTGGAAGTCGATGAGCGGGAAGGACAGCCCCGACGAGCCGAGCTCGCGCTCACCGTGGACGAGCTGATATCCGCGTTCGCGCCCGGCCTCGACCGTCTCACGCAACTGGTCGGCGAAGTCGGGGCCGTGCGGGGAGTCCGCGGCCACCTCGTCGATCAGTTCGGGGGCGGCCAGCAGCAAAATCTTGCCGGCGGCGCCGGCCCACAGCGGGTACGGCACTCCGAGCGGGATGACGCTTCGCACGGTCGCGGTGCTCTCGCACTGGGCGACCACCACCCGGGACAGGCCCTGCCGGATGTACAGGTTCACCGTCTCGCCGGTGTCCGCGCTGAGCTGACGCATGATGTCGACGACCTCTTCCGGCGGCGCCCAGGTCTTGCCCGCCAGACGCACCCAGCGCAGCATCTCCGGGCCGAGGCTGTAGGACCCGTCCGTGCGGCTGGTCAGGACGCTGCGCGCACACATCGTCGCCACCAGGCGGACGACGGTCGTTTTCGGCAGTTTCGTCCCCTCGACGAGTTCCTTGAGGCTGCGGGAGGGGTGCGCTGCGTCGAACAGTTCGAGCAGGTCGATCACCCGGGTGACGCTGCGGACACCCGCGTCGGCGACGGCCGGCTTCTCTGCTGAATCCGTAGGTACTGCAGTCACCCTCTGGTCCTCCCTGCTCAGCGACTCTTCCGATGCACCACTCTACGGTTCGGAGAAACCGATCACCACGGATACGGGCGAATCAACGACCGGGCTAAACCATCAGGCGGTGTACGTAGACCGCTAGATGGTTTGAGTGGTAGGGTTAGGCACGTCACATAACGACACCTTTTGTTTGGTGGGATTCGCCCACGGAAAGGATCTTCCGATGAAGCTGCTCGACGGAATCCGAGTCTTGGATCTCACCAACGTCCTTGCCGGCCCTTACGCGAGCTACCAGCTCTCACTGATGGGTGCCGACGTCATCAAGGTCGAAGTACCCGGCAGCGGCGACCTGGCTCGACAGCTCGGTGCCGACACCGCGCTGTCGAGCCAGATGCTCGGCGCCTCGTTCGTGGCCCAGAACGCCGGTAAGCGCTCGATCACGGTCAACCTCAAGAGTGCGGCCGGCCGGAACGTGTTCGACCGGTTGATCGCCGGCGCCGACGTCCTCGTCGAGAACTTCCGCCCGGGCGTGCTCGCCCGGCTCGGCTACTCCTGGGACGAACTGCACGCGATGAACCCGCGGCTGGTGTACTGCGCGATCTCCGGTTTCGGGCAGACCGGGCCGATGCGCGAACGCCCCGCCTACGACCAGATCATCCAGGGCCTGTCCGGGATGAGCGCGGTCACCGGCACACCCGACACCGCACCGTTGCGCGTCGGTTTCCCCGTGTGCGACACCCTCGGCGGGATGACCGCCGCCATGGCCATCAACGGCGCTCTCGCGTCCCGCGCCCGGACCGGCGAGGGCGTCTACCTCGACGTGTCGATGCTCGAAAGCTCACTGACCGCACTGGGCTGGGTGGTCTCGGACTACCTCATCGCCGGCCGGCAACCCAGCGCGAACGGCAACGAAAACCCCACCGGCGCACCGTCGGCGACGTTCCAGACCGGATCCGGCGCCCTCAACATCGCGGCCAACAAACAGGAACAGTTCGAGATCCTGTGCAAGCTGATCGGCCGCGAAAACCTCATCGACGACCCCCGGTTCGCCCTGCGCGACGACCGCAAGAACCGTCGCCCGGAACTGCGCGTCGAGATCGAGTCCGCCCTCGCCGCCAAGTCCGCCCGCGAGTGGGAGCCCCTTCTCAACGAGGCAGGGGTGCCTGCGGGACTGGTCCTCGACGTCACCGCTTCCCTCGACCTCGACCAGATCACCGAGCGTGAACTGGTCCACCAGGTCGACCTGCCCGACCGCACGGTCAGCGTCCTCGGCACCGGCTTCCACGTCAACGGCCGCCCCCTCGCCCCGGCGTCGGCGCCCCCGACGCTGAGCGAACACACCGACGAACTGCTCACCGATCTCGGCTTCACCGCCGACGAGATCACCGACCTGCACACGGAAGGCGCGGTATGACCACCACCGAACGCCGCCCGGTCCCCGGCGCGGATCAGACCACCATCGACGACGTCACCGGCTGGTGGCGCACCGATATCAGCGACATCTCACCCGGCGTCATCCGCTACCGCGGCTACGCCATCGAGGACCTGATCCCGACCACCTCCTACGCCGGCATGGTCTGGCTGATGATCCGCGGGCAGCGCCCCACCCCCTGGCAGGAACGACTCCTCGACGCCGCCCTGGTCGCTGCCGTCGACCACGGCCCGCAGGCACCCTCGATCGCGGCCTCCCGCATGGCCGCCACCTGCGGGGTCGGCCTCAACAACGTGATGGCCACCGGCGTCGGAATGCTCGGCGACGTCCACGGCGGCGCAGGGGAGCAATGCATGAGTGTGCTCGCCGACATCGTCGAGCAGGCCACCGACCCCACCGATCTGCGCCCCGTCGCCGACCGCATCGTGGCCGACTACCGTTCCGCCAAAAGGTACGTGCCCGGGTTCGGGCACCGATTCCACCCCCGCGATCCGCGCCGCGACCCGCTGCTCTCGCTGGTCGCCGCGGCCCGCGACGAAAGCGCGGTGTCCGGCCAGTACCTGCACGCCGCCCTCGCCCTCGAGCAGTCCCTCGCCGCGGGACGGACCCGACCGGTCCCGATGAACATCGACGGCGCCACCGCCGTGGTGTACGCCGAACTCGGCTTCCCGCCGCCCCTCGGCCGCGGACTGTTCGTCCTGTCCCGCTCGGTCGGCATCCTCGCCCACGGCTGGGAACAGACCCAGCAGGGCGGCCGCAACAAGGGACCGATTCCCCGCACATTACTGCCCACCTACACCGGCCACCCCGCCCGCGCCGTCGATGACACCACCCATGCCGATCGATAACCCCACCACCGGCATACCGGCCGCGCCGACGCGCTCGACCTGGGGACAGTTCCAGACCACGCCCGACCGGGGAATGGCCAACTACGCCGGCCCCGACCACGTTCGCGACGCCGCCACCCTGATCCAGCGGGGAACTGTCTTCGGCCTCGACTACCCCCTCGACGCGTTCGTGCCCTCGCTGGCGACGCTGCGCAGCGCCCCCGAACATCACGTGGTCTCCCGGCACCGCGACCACCGCGACGACTACCTGGACGGATTCTGGCCGCAGGCCGCCAGCCACCTCGACGGGTTGCGGCACCGCCGCCACGCCGAGCACGGCTTCTACAACGGCACCCCCGACGATGCGATCGTCGCCGGCAATCCGGCCCTCGGCATCAACCACTGGTCCCAGCACCCGATCGCCGGCCGAGGAGTCCTCATCGACATCGGCCGCCACCGCACCCACCTCGGAAAACCGATCGATCATGCCGGCGGCGAAGCCCTCGACATCTGCGAACTCGACGACACCTTGGCCGCCCAGGACGTGCAACTGCGCACCGGTGATCTGCTGCTGATCCGCACCGGCTGGGCACAGTGGTTCCTCGACGAGGCCACCGCCGACCAGCGCGCACGGATCCACACCAGCAAGACCTGCACCGGCCTCGCGCAGTCGCAGGCCGCGATCGACTGGTTCGCCGACCATCAGGTCGCCCTCGCCGCCTCGGACACCTTCGCGCTCGAACGCCTGCCCGCAGTAGCTGATTCACCGTTCGGCGGCGACACCGACCACGGCATGATGCACCAGGAACTCATCGCCCTGCTCGGTCTGCCCATCGGCGAGCTGTGGAAACTCGACGAACTCGGCGAGGACTGCGCCCTCGACGGCCGTTACGAATGCCTGCTGACCGTCAAACCCCTCAACCTCACCGGTGGCGTCGGCTCACCCGCCAACGCCACCGCCATCAAGTGACCACCGGGTACCGTGCCGCGGCGCTGTCAACCGAGGACGGATGGACCGAGGTGATCGACGACGGGTTCATCGCGCTGGTCGGCCCCTTCGACACCCGCTCCGACCGCGGAGGCACCGAGGTGGCGGTCGTGTGCCCGGACAAGCACCGCAACCGGCGAGGGATCGTCCAGGGCGGGCTGGTGATGACGTACGCCGCTCCCATCCACGTCGGCGACGTCCTGCGCGCCCGCCCCCACACCGCACCCGGGACCCGGTCGCTGCTGTTCATGCGAACCGACCTCACCGTGGAGGACACCCTGGTCGCGACCGCCACCGGGGTATTCAAACCCCTACGGACCGCACCCCTCGTCGAGGAGTGAGATTCGGCACGACCCTGAGCCCGCAGAAACCATCCGAAGGAGGTGTCGTGGTGCAACCCGACAAGCTCGTCGCAGCGTTCGCCCGTATCCCCACCGCCACCATTGGTGACGCCCAGGACCGCTTCGGCTGCCCGACCGGAATACGGCCCATGTGGCCGGGAGCGACCATCACCGGGCGAGCGTTCACCGTCTGCACCCGAGCCGGAGACAACCTCTACATCCACAAGGCGCTCGACCTCGCCGCCCCCGGCGACATCCTCGTCGTCAACGGCGGCGGCGACGAAACCCGCGCACTCATCGGCGATCTCATCGGAACCCGCGCACGAGCCATCGGGCTGGGCGGCTTCGTGATCGACGGCGCGGTCCGTGACGTCGCCGCCCTCGAGCAAATGGGCATGCCCGTCTTCGCCCGCAGCACCACCCCCGCCGGACCCTACAAACACGGACCAGGCCGACTCGGTGAACCCGTAGCCATCGGCGGAACCGTCGTCCAGGCATCCGACATCGTGATCGGCGACGCCGACGGGATCGCCGTCGTCGCAGCACGCGTCGCGGACGACGTGCTAAACAACGCCAGACAGATCGCCGACAACGAGATCGTCAAACGCACCCGGTACGCGATGTCAGGCGAGGATCGGCAGCGTCCGCCGAGTCCTTGAACGGTAAAGTCAAGGGCTTGCTAACCCAGCCATATTTGGTGGGTTGCGCACCGAATCCGTACGGGTTCATGGTGACGTACGACCGAGAATCCGGGAACTCGCGCGGGTTTCATTACTGGCGATCGCATGGGAATCCAGTGCGAACACCCTCCCGAACAGGAACACTCACACGATGGACACTGTCAGGTTCTTCGAACTCGCAACCGAAGTGTTCGAAGTCCTCGGCGTCCTCGCGATGGTTGTCGGGTTCGTCTTCGCCTTCTTCCTCGCGGTGCGCGCGTGGAGGAGGACCGGCGACGGTGCTCAGGCGTTCAAGACCCTGCGGGAATCGCTCGGGGGCGCGATCCTGCTCGGCCTGGAACTGCTCGTCGCGGCTGACATCGTCAAGACGGTCACCTCCACGCCGTCGCTGACCGATGCCGCCGTCCTGGGAGTGATCGTGCTGATCCGTACCGTGCTGAGCCTGTCCATCGAGATCGAAATCGACGGTGTCGCACCGTGGCGGAAGGCGTTGGTGACCGGTCCGCAGGTGCTCGCCCGCGCGGCACGTTCGTCCGCTGGTCAGGAGCCGGCTTCGGACCGGTGAGTTGCCGGCCCGAACCGGTCACACGGTCTGCGGCCGCTTGCGCAGCCGGGTGTTGAGCACACCGAGCGCCGCGATGACGAGGAACAGGACGCACGTCGAGATCAGCTGGGTGCGGGCATCGGAGTCGAAGAGCATGAGCACGACGAAACCGGCGAGCATTGCGAGCGTGAGGTAGCTCAGCCACGGGAACAGCCACATCCGGACGGTCAGCTTGCCCTCGCGTTCGAGCCGGGGGCGCAGCCTCAGATGCGACACGACGATGAAGATCCAGATGACCAGGAGCGCCGAACCGACGGCGTTCAGGAGAAGTCCCAGGAGGTCGTCCGGCAGCCACCAGTTGAGCAGCACGCTGACGAAACCGAAGAACACCGACAGCAGAACCGCATTGAGGGGCACCCCGGAATTCGAGATCCGCGCCATGAACGCGGGACCGTCGCCGCGCCGGGACAGTGAATACGCCATCCGCGACGTGCCGTAGATGTTGGCGTTGAACGCCGACAGCAACGCGACCACGACTACCAGTTCCATGAACCCGGCCACGTACGGGATGTGCGCCTGGTTGAGGACCGCCACGAACGGTCCGCTCTTCAGGTCCGAGGAATCCCACGGAAGAACGAGGACCATGATCGAGATCGAACCGAGGTAGAAGACGCTGATTCGCCAGACGACGCTACGCACCGCCACGGCGATCGAGCGCTCGGGATCCTCGGATTCGGCGGCGGCGATGGTCACGATCTCGATGCCGCCGAAGGCGAACGCCACGACCAGCAGGCCCGCGGCGACACCGGCGAAGCCTTCGGGCATGAAGCCGCCGTGGCCGAAGAGGTTGGTGGTGCCCACCGGCTCGGTGTCCGGCAGCAGGCCGAACACCAGCAGCACACCGATCACCAGGAACGCGATGATGACGGTGACCTTGATGGCGGCGAACCAGAACTCGAACTCGCCGAAGTTACTGACCTTCGCCAGGTTGACGGCCGCGAAGAAGATCACGAACACGAGGGCGACGACCCATTGCGGAACGCCGGGCAGCCAGCCGCTCACGATGCCGGAGGCGCCGGTGATCTCGGCGCCGAGCACCATGATCAGCATGAACCAATAGAGCCAGCCCATGACGAATCCGGCCCATTCGCCGATGCCGATCCGCGCGTAGTGCGAGAAGGACCCGCTGGCGGGGATCGCCGCTCCCATCTCGCCGAGCATGCGCATCACGAAGACGACGATGATGCCGGCGAGCAGGTAGGAGACGAGGACGGCGGGACCGGCGGTCGCGATACCGACACCGGTACCGAGGAACAGCCCGGCACCGATCGCGGAACCGAGGCCCATCATCGTGAGATGACGGACCTTCAGGCCCCGGCCCAGTGTGCTGGTCGAATCGGTCATGGTGCCGGGTGTTCGCGTACCGCTCACGGGATCAGTCGTTTGCGTGCAGAGCGGCGTTCAGTTCCACGCCGGTGCCCTTCCACGGCACGACCTCGACGGCTCCCGACACGGAGTTGCGACGGAACAGCAGGTTGGACTGGCCGTTGAGTTCCTTGGCCTTCACGACGGTGCCGTCCGGCCCGGTGACCTTGGTTCCCGCGGTCACGTACAGGCCGGCTTCGAGGACGCAGTCGTCGCCGAGCGAGATGCCGAGACCGGCGTTGGCGCCGAGCAGGCAGCGCTTGCCGACGGAGATGGTTTCCTTGCCGCCACCGGACAGGGTGCCCATGATCGAGGCGCCGCCGCCCACGTCGGATCCGTCGTCGACGACGACGCCCGCGGAGATACGGCCTTCGACCATGGAGTTGCCGAGCGTGCCGGCGTTGAAGTTGACGAAGCCCTCGTGCATCACGGTGGTACCGCTGGCCAGGTGAGCGCCGAGGCGGACGCGGTCGGCGTCGGCGATGCGGACGCCGGACGGGACGACGTAGTCGACCATGCGCGGGAACTTGTCGACACCGAACACGGTGACCACGCCGCGGATGCGCAGGCGCGACCGCACCTTCTCGAAGCCCTCGACCGCGCAGGGACCGAAGTTGGTCCACACCACGTTGGACAGCAATCCGAACAGACCGTCGAGGTTGACGCCGTGCGGGGTCACGAGGCGATGCGAGAGGAGGTGAAGGCGCAGGTAGGCGTCGTGGGCGTCGACCGGCGGCGCCGACAGGTCGGCGATGGTGGTGCGCACCACGACCTGGTCGACCTCACGCGCTTCGTCGGGTCCGGCGAGGAGTGCCAGATCGGAGGGGATGTCGCCACCCTCGATCCGCACGGTGCCCGCGGCGTCGAAGTTTCCCAGCTCGGGCGCCGGGAACCAGGTGTCGAGGACCGTGCCGCCGACGGTCACGTTGGCGATGCCTACTGCTGATGCTCCCTGTGTGCTCACGGCAGTAAAGGTTACTGCCTCATTACTCGGGCATTCCCAGCGGTCGTTATCGGGGCGTGATCGAATCGAAACCGAGCGGGTTCCGGCCATGTGGGGGACCATGCACGGGGCACGTGAGACACACCGGGAAAGGTAGTGGGAATGCGCATTTCGCACTGGGGTCGATTCATCGGAGGAGGCGTGCGGGCCGTGGCCGCGGGCGCACTGCTCGCCGGGGCCGTGTCGGTGGTGGCGCCGCAGACCGCGTCCGCCGCTCCGGTGTGCCCGGGCGCCGGCCAGGCACCGGTTCTCGTCGGGCGGGTGCCGGGAGCGGCGCTCGAGGGCGTCGCCGTGGACGGCGGCGGCCGCCTCTACACGACGGACCTTCTGAGCGGGCGGGTGTTCCGCCTCGACGCCCCCGGAGCCCCCGCGGTCCCGGTCGCGACGGTGCCGGACGGCGGCGCCGGGGCGCTGGCCTGGGCGTCGGACGGTTCGCTGCTGGTGGGGTACGGCGCGGACGCCCGCGTGTTCCTCGGCGACATCCTGCGTCCGGGTGCGATCGCGAAGCTGAACACCGCAACGAACGTGCTCACACCGTTCGTCTCGGGCCTGAGCGCGGCGAACGGACTCGACGTCGCCGCCGACGGAACGGCATACGCCACCAACGACTTCGGCACCCAGATCGGGCGGGTGTTCCCCGACGGGCGGGTGGAGCCCCACTGGGCGACTCTGCCCAGCGCCAACGGGGCGGTGCTCGGCGCGGACGACCGGTACCTCTACGTGTCGCGGACGTTCGTGAATCCGGGCGTGAGCCGGATCCCGCTCGCGAACCCCGGGGCGCCCGAGAGCATCCTCGACCTGTCCGGACTCGACAACTTCGCCGCACCCGACGGCCTGGCCCTGGACTCGCGAGGCCGTCCGGTGGTCCCGGCCAACGTGCGCGGCGAGATCTGGCGCCTCGACTCGCCGGGGCAGTACTGCGTGCTCGCGTCCGGTCTGCCCACGTCGAGCATGGTCGTGTACGGGCAGGGATCCGGCGGCTTCTCGGCGGGACGGCTGTTCCGCATCGGCTTCGACGGTGCGATCTACGAGATCCCGGGTGGCTTCGACGGGTAGCAACGCCCGAGCGGGCTGACTGGTCGGCTTAGGGTGGACGGGTGAGCCCACTCGACCTCCACGCCGATCCCATCGACCTCACCGCCGCCCTGGTGGACATCCCGAGCGTCTCGCACGACGAGTCGGCGATCGCCGACGCCGTCGAGTCGGCGCTGCGGGAGCAGACCACCGGTTTCGAGGTCATCCGCAACGGCAACGCCGTGCTCGCCCGGACCGATCGGGGACTGCCGAGCCGGGTGATGCTCGCCGGTCACCTCGACACCGTGCCGATCGCGGACAACGTCCCCTCGCGCCGTGAGGGCGACCTGCTGCACGGATGCGGAACGGTCGACATGAAGTCGGGCGACGCGGTGTTCCTGCATCTCGCCGCCACCACCCGGAACCTCGCGCACGATCTGACCCTGGTCTTCTACGACTGCGAGGAGATCGCGGCCGTCCACAACGGGCTCGGACGGATCGAACGCGAGATCCCCGAGTGGCTGCGCGCGGACGTCGCGATTCTCGGCGAGCCGACCGGAGGTCTCATCGAGGCGGGGTGCCAGGGCACGTTGCGGGTGACGCTGACCACCCGCGGCACCCGCGCGCACTCCGCGAGATCGTGGCTGGGCGACAACGCGATCCACCGCTTCGCCCCGGTCCTGCAGCGCCTGTCGGACTACACCGCGCGGTCGGTGGACATCGACGGCTGCGTGTACCGGGAAGGGTTGTCCGCCGTGCGGATCTCCGGCGGCGTCGCGGGCAACGTGGTTCCCGACGCGGCGGAGATGGACGTGAACTTCCGCTTCGCCCCCGACCGCAGCGCCGAGCAGGCCATCGACCACGTGCGGGAGGTCTTCGACGGTCTCGAGCTGGGTTTCGAGGTCACGGACCTGTCGCCGGGGGCCCTGCCCGGGTTGGGCGATCCGGCGGCTGCGGCCCTGATCGAGGCGGCGGGCGGCGAGTTCCGCGCCAAGTACGGGTGGACCGACGTCTCGCGGTTCTCCGCCCTCGGCATCCCGGCCGTCAACTACGGCCCCGGCGACCCGAACCTCGCCCACAAGCGGGACGAGCACGTGCCCGTGCATCAGATCACCGATGTGACGACGGTGCTGCGCGCCTATCTGAGCGCCCCGTGACTGCCCGGTGCCCCGAACGGGCCACCCGCTAGCCTGGGGCGCATGGCACCCGAGAAGAACACTCACGGCCGGAAGTCCTCGTCCGTGAAGCACCGGGGTCCGGTGCAGTTGAGGCGCGCCCGCAAGGACGACACCACCACCACCGACGAGCGGTTGCTCGACGAGCGGGGCTCGACCGACTGGGTGCACACCGACCCCTGGCGGGTACTGCGGATCCAGAGCGAGTTCATCGAGGGGTTCGGTGCCCTGGCCGAGGTGCCGCGCGCGGTCACCGTCTTCGGTTCCGCTCGCACACCGGACGGTCACCCGGAGTACGAGGCGGGACGAGCGCTGGGTGCGCGCCTGGCCGAGGCCGGCTACGCCGTCATGACCGGCGGCGGTCCCGGCGTCATGGAGGCGGCCAACCGCGGTGCCAGCGAATCGGGTGGTTACTCCATCGGCCTCGGTATCGAGCTGCCGTTCGAGGAGGGCCTGAACGAGTGGGTCGACCTCGGCATCAACTTCCGCTACTTCTTCGCGCGCAAGACGATGTTCGTGAAGTACTCGCAGGCGTTCATCTGCCTGCCCGGCGGGTTCGGGACGCTCGACGAGCTGTTCGAGGCGCTGACTCTGGTGCAGACACGGAAGGTCACGAGGTTCCCGATCGTCCTGTTCGGCACCGAGTACTGGTCCGGGCTCGTGGACTGGTTACGAGGAACTCTCCAACGCAGCGGCAAGATCTCGGAAGGTGACGTCAACCTCTTGCACGTCACGGACGATGTGGAGGAAGCGGTGCAGATCGTCATACGGTCGCAGCAGGGTGTCGACGAAGCTGCCCTGCTCGGGACGGAGGACCAGTGGTGATGCCGGAAACTGTTCCGACACAGACGTTCTCGGTGTGCGTCTACTGTGCGTCCGGCCCCGTGGACGACCACTTCCTGGAACTCGCGGCCCAGGTCGGCGCCGAAATCGGTAAGCGCGGTTGGCAACTCGTGTCCGGCGGCGGCAACGTCTCGATGATGGGCGCGGTCGCCGAGGCCGCCCGCGCCGCCGGGGCGACCACTGTCGGTGTCATCCCGAAAGCCCTGGTGCACAGGGAGGTCGCCGACGTCGACGCGGACGAGCTGGTGGTCACGGACACCATGCGCCAGCGCAAGCAGATCATGGAGGACCGGGCCGACGCGTTCGTCACGCTGCCCGGCGGTATCGGTACGCTCGAGGAGCTGTTCGAAACGTGGACCGCGGGCTATCTCGGCATGCACGAGAAACCGGTGGTCCTCCTGGATCCGCACGGTCACTACACGGGCCTGCTCGACTGGCTCGACGGACTGCGGGGCGGCGGTTTCGTGGCGCAGCGCGCCCTCGACAGGCTGCTCGTCCGGACCGATGTCGCGGAGGCGCTGGACGCCTGCGTCTCCTGAGGCGCCGTCCGGTCCGCGTCGTGGCGCACGTTGTTACCGTGCAGTAAGGTGACCTGACTCATACTGCAGGCCTGAGGGGATGTCATGCGTTCTGAAGCTCGTTCGACGATCGGGGTGGTCGACCTCGCGAAGCGGCTGCCGGCCATGATTCCGGAGCTGCCGATCATGGCGAAGGGGGTCCTCGGCCTGATCCGGACCCCCGACGCGAAGGAGTCGATCGGCCTCGTCTTCCAGCGCGCTGCCGCAGCGCACCCGCGCCGCACGTTCCTGCGGTTCGAGGGCGAATCGCTGAGCTACCGGAATGCCAACATCCGCGTGAACCGCTACGCCCACGTGCTCGCCGACCTCGGAGTGGCACGCGGGGACGTCGTCGGGATCCTGGGCAAGAACTCGCCCGAGACGCTGCTCATCGCACTCGCCGCGGTCAAGCTCGGGGCCGCCGCCGGGATGCTGAACCACAACCAGCGCGGAGACGTGCTCGCGCACAGCATCTCGCTGCTCGACAGCCAGGTCCTGGTGGTGTCCGAGGCGTGCGGCGAGGCCATGGACTCGCTCGACGAACCGCCCGCCGTGCCCTCGGTGCTGTACTTCGACGACCTCGATCGCCTCGCCGAGAAGGCCGGAGACGGCGACCCCGAGGTGTGCGAGCAGATCCAGGCCCGGGAGAAAGCGTTCTACATCTTCACCTCCGGCACCACAGGACTGCCGAAGGCCAGCCTGATGAGCCACTTCCGCTGGCTCAAGAGCATGTCCGGACTCGGCAACATGGGGGTCCGGCTGCGCGGAAGCGACGTCCTCTACTGCTGCCTGCCGCTTTATCACAACAACGCGCTGACGGTGTCCCTGTCCTCGGTGCTCGGGTCGGGTGCGACGCTCGCACTGGGCAAGCAGTTCTCGGCGTCCAAGTTCTGGGCCGACGTCGAACTGAACCGGGCCACCGCGTTCACCTATATCGGTGAGCTGTGCCGGTACCTGCTGAACCAGCCCGAGAAGCCCGGCGACCGCGACAACTCCATCCGGCTGATGGTCGGGAACGGTCTCCGTCCGGAGATCTGGTCCGAGTTCACCACCAGGTTCGGGATCTCCCGGGTGGCCGAGTTCTACGGCGCCAGCGAGTGCAACATCGCGTTCGTCAACGCCCTCAACGTCGACCGGACGGCAGGCATCTGCCCCCTGCCGCACGCCGTGGTCGAGTACGACGAGGACAGCGGATCGCCCCGGCGGCACTCCGACGGCAAGCTGCGGAAGGTGCGCACCGGCGACGTCGGCCTGCTGCTGTCGAAGGTGACGGACCGGGCGCCGTTCGACGGATACACCGACGAGGAGGCCACCGACAAGAAGCTCGTCCGCGACGGCTTCGACGACGGCGACTGCTGGTTCGACACCGGAGACCTGGTGCGCCGCCAGGGCTGGTCGCACGTCGCGTTCGTCGACCGGCTCGGCGACACGTTCCGCTGGAAGGGGGAGAACGTCGCGACCACCGAGGTCGAGGGCGCACTCCTCGCGCATCCCGCGGTCGAGCACGCCGTCGTCTACGGCGTCGAGATCCCCGGGACCGACGGTCGCGCCGGGATGGCCGCGGTGACGTTGCACGAGAACGAGAAGTTCGACGGCTCCGACGTCGCCGAGTTGCTGTTCCAGCGGCTGCCGTCGTACGCGGTGCCGCTGTTCGTCCGCGTCGTCGACTCGTTGGAACAGACATCGACGTTCAAGAGCCGCAAGGTGGAACTCCGCAAGGAGGGCTACGACGTCGAGGACACCGACACGTTGCACGTGCTGTCCGGGCGCGGCGACGGCTACAAGCCCTCGTACGACGGGTACGTCGACGAAGTGGCGAAGGGTTTGCTGCCGAAGGGGTAATGCGGCTACGCCGCCCGTGAGTACTTGTTAACCGCCCGCGGTTAACAAGTACTCACGGGTGGTTTCGATAGTGCTGCGTGCCAATATTGGTGACATGGCCGAGACAGACGTACCGCCCGCGCCCGACCACCCGTCGCCCACGCTGTGCGGGCGCCCCGTGGCGGTCGATCGAGCGCTCGTGATGGCCATCGTGAACCGGACACCCGATTCGTTCTACGACCGCGGTGCCACGTTCACCGACTCCGCTGCCATGTCGGCGGTCGAGCGGGCTGTGGACGAGGGGGCCGACCTCGTCGACATCGGGGGTGTGAAGGCCGGACCGGGTGACGTCGTCGACTCGGCGGAAGAAACCCGGCGGGTGGTGCCGTTCGTGGCCGCGATCCGCGAGCGCTATCCGGAATTGCTCGTCAGCGTCGACACCTGGCGCAGCGACGTGGCCCGGCTGGCCGTCGCCGAGGGCGCCGATCTCATCAACGACACGTGGGCAGGCGCCGACCCTGCGCTCGTCGAGGTGGCCGCGGAGACGGGCGCAGGCATCGTCTGTTCCCACACCGGGGGAGCGGTCCCGCGGACCCGGCCGTTCCGTGTCCGCTACACCGACGTCGTCGCGGACGTCCTCGCGGAAGTCGTGTCGGCCGCCGAGAACGCGGCCCGGCTGGGTGTGCCCGCCGACTCGATCCTCATCGATCCGACCCACGATTTCGGGAAAAACACCTATCACGGGCTCGAGTTGTTGCGGCGAGTGGAAGATCTTGTAAATACCGGATGGCCAGTGCTCATGGCGCTGAGCAACAAGGACTTCGTCGGGGAGACTCTAGGGGTAGATCTCGTCGAGCGGTTGGAGGGAACATTGGCAGCGACAGCGATGGCCGCCGCAGGAGGCGCCCGTGTCTTCCGTGTCCACGAAGTTGCCCCCACGCGTCGAGTGGTGGACATGGTGGCCGCGATTCAAGGCCGGCGCGCACCGTCCCGCACCGTGCGGGGGCTGGCATGAGTGCCGTGGGGGCCCGGGCGGCCCGCACGATGGTGGCGGAGGAGCGAACCCCGCGCAGCTGGGCCGAGGCGAACAGCTGGGACCAGCCGTCGTGGAGCATCGCCGAACTCGAACGGGCGAAGGCCGGACGCACCGTGTCGGTGGTCCTGCCCGCGCTCAACGAGGAGGAGACCGTCGCCGCGGTGGTGGACACGATCCACCCGCTGCTCGGTGGCCTGGTGGACGAGTTGATCGTCCTCGATTCCGGATCGACGGACCTGACGGCGGAACGCGCACGCGCCGCGGGCGCCACCGTCATCAGCCGGGAGGAGGCGGTGCCGGCGTTCCCGCCGGTGGCGGGCAAGGGTGAGGTGCTGTGGCGTTCCGTCGCCGCGAGCACCGGTGACCTCATCGCCTTCGTCGACTCGGATCTCATCAACCCGGATCCGGCCTTCGTCCCGAAGCTGCTGGGACCGCTGTTGACGGCCGACGGCATCCATCTCGTGAAGGGCTACTACCGCCGTCCCCTCCGCCTCAGCGGCACGGAGGACGCCAACGGGGGTGGCCGGGTGACCGAACTCGTGGCGCGCCCCATGCTGGCCTCGCTCCGGCCGGAGTTGACGTGCGTGCTGCAGCCGCTGGGCGGCGAGTACGCGGGCACCCGGGAGTTGCTGTCGGCGGTTCCGTTCGCGCCCGGCTACGGCGTCGAGATCGGGCTGCTGCTCGACACGTACGACCGTCTCGGACTCGGTGCGATCGGCCAGGTCAATCTGGGGGTGCGCAAGCACCGCAACCGTCCGCTGTCCGAACTCGGGGTGATGAGCAGGCAGATCATCGGCACGATGATGCGGCGCTGCGGGGTGCCGGATTCCGGGGCGGGTTTGACCCAGTTCCTGGTGGACGGCGACTCCTTCGTTCCGACGACGACGGACGTCGCGCTGGCCGATCGCCCGCCGATGAACACGGTGTGCCCCTGACCGCGCGCCCCTGAGGGAGGTTGCTGTCGGACGTCCGTGACAGGATCGGGGCATGGTGACAGCCCTGCTCTATCTGCTCGTCATGGCGTTCGTCGGCGCGATGCTGTTCCTCGCCGCCAGTGCGGTGTTCGGCCGTTCCGAGGAACTCGCGCCCCTGCCGCCCGGCACCACACTCACGGCCCTGCCCGCCGAAGGTGTGACGGGCGCCGACGTGGAGGCGTTGCGCTTCCAGCAGACGCTGCGGGGTTACAAGGCCAGCGAGGTCGACTGGGCGCTGTCCCGGCTTGGACGTGAAATCGATTCGCTGCGTGAGCAGTTGGCGGCGGTCGAAGCCGCGTCCGAGCGGCCGGGTGACGCCTCGTGACGGCCGTCGAGGACCGCGTGCGGTGCGCGTGGGCGGTCGACACCGACGGGTCCCGGCTGTACCGGGACTACCACGACCTCGAATGGGGTCGTCCGCTGCACGGCCGTGACGAGTTGTACGAACGGCTGTGCCTCGAAGCGTTTCAGTCGGGACTGTCGTGGATCACGATTCTCCGCAAGCGGGAGGCCTTCCGGGCCGCGTTCGCCGGTTTCGATCCGGAGGCGGTGGCGCGGTACACGGAACGGGACGTGGCGCGCCTGCTCGAGGACTCGTCGATCGTGCGGAACCGGGCCAAGATCGAGGCGTCGGTGAGCAATGCGCGGGCCCTCCTCGAGTTGTCGGACACCGACCTGGACACCCTGCTGTGGTCGTTCGCCCCGCCGCCGCGCCCGAGCCGCCTGGCCACCGTGAACGACGTCCCGGCCGTCACACCGGAGTCCACCGCGATGGCGAAGGAATTGAAGCGCCGAGGGTTCAAGTTTGTGGGCCCTACCACTGCTTATGCACTCATGCAGGCCACTGGGATGGTGGACGACCACGTGGCCGCCTGCTGGGTCCCGATCACTGCCTGAACTGCCGGTGGACCTGCCTATTTGTGACTCAGGTTCCCGGTACTCGTGTCCATAGGGAAGAATGGATGTCACAAGCCTCGCCGAGTGTTGGCGGGGTGCCAAAATTTGTCGAGGCGCAAGCAGGCAGCGCAGATCTGGAGGGAGCAGAGGATGGCGGCCATGAAGCCCCGGACCGGGGACGGTCCCCTCGAAGCAACCAAAGAGGGACGAGGAATCGTCATGCGGGTTCCGCTCGAGGGTGGTGGACGTCTGGTTGTCGAGCTCACCCCGGAGGAAGCTGCCGCACTCGGTGAAGAGCTCAAGGGCGTCACCAGTTAGTCGAGTGCGGAGAGAACCTCACAGGGCAGGCCCCGTCGCCGTTCTCGGTGCGGGGCCTGTTCCGTGTCCGGAACCGGGAGGCGAACGTTCGTGCTGGCCGATGTGACCGACCTGCTGGCGTGCCCGCAGTGCCGGTCCCGCGTGGAACTCGACGAAGGCGCGATCCTGTGCGACCAGGGCCACACCTTCGATGTGGCGCGGCAGGGTTACGTGAGCCTGATGACCGGGGCCGGTGGCAAGTTCGACGGCGACAGCCCCGAAATGATCGCCGCACGTGCAGACTTCCTCGGCGGCGGCAGCTTCGACCCGCTGATGGACGCTGTCGCCGATGCGGTGGTGGCGGGCACCGGGCCCGGCGACGATCCCCGGATCCTCGAGATCGGCGCGGGCACAGGCCACTACCTGGCGCGCGTGCTCGACGCCGTCCCGAGGGGCCGGGGGATCGGCCTCGACGTGTCCAAGTACGCGGCCCGGCGCATCGCCAAGGCACACCCCCGCGCCGGAGCGGTGGTTGCCGACGTGTGGCAACACCTTCCGGTGCGGGACCACGTGCTCAGCCACGTCCTGTGCGTGTTCGCGCCGCGCAACGCCGACGAGGCGCACCGGGTGCTCGCCGAGCGCGGCTCCCTGGTGGTCCTCACCCCCACGGAGCGGCACCTGGGGGAGCTCGTGGACCTGCTCGGCATGGTCCGGGTGGACGACCGGAAGGTCGAACGGCTCGGGGCGGCGATGTCCGGGCGGTTCGAGCGCACCGGCCACGTGGCGGTGGAGCACCCGATGTCGTTGTCGCACCTCGACGTGGCCCGGCTCGTCGGGATGGGGCCGTCGGCGCGGCACCTCACCCCCGACCGGCTCGCGTCCTCGATCGCGGCGCTGCCGCAGGAGTATCCGGTGACGGCGTCGGTGACGGTGTCCACCTACGCCCGGCTCTGAGCTCCTCGGTCAGCGCCGGGACAGCGCGTCCTGGTAGACGTCGAGGGTCTGCTGCGCGATGGCCGCCCAGGAGAACTCGGCGATCGCCCGCGCCCGTCCGGCCTTGCCCATCGCCTGGGCTGTGCCGACGTCGGCGGCGATTGCGTTGACCGCCTCGGCCAGCGCCTGTTCGAACGCCTCGGGCTCGTACGAGTTGTAGTGCACCAGACGGCCGGTCACCCCGTCCTCCACCACCTCCGGGATACCGCCGACGTCGGACGCCACGACCGCGGTCTCGCAGGCCATGGCCTCGAGGTTCACGATCCCCAGCGGCTCGTACACGGACGGGCACACGAAGACGGTTGCGGCCGACAGGATCTCCCGCACCTGGTCGGTGGGGAGCATTTCCCGCACCCAGAACACGTTGCCCCGGTGCGCCGCGAGCGCGGCCACGGCCTGCTCGGTCTCGGCGGCGATCTCCGGGGTGTCGGGGGCTCCCGCGCACAGCACCAACTGGATCTCGGGCGCGAAGTGGTGTGCTGCGGCGATCAGATGACCGACGCCTTTCTGCCGGGTGATACGGCCGACGAACGCGACCATCGGCTGGTCCGGATCGACGCCGATCTTCGCGAGGGCGGAGTCCCTCGGACCTGCGGGGCCCGCGTGCCAGACCGACGTGTCGATCCCGTTGCGCACCACATGGACCCGGTGCGGGTCGACGAACGGATACGCGTCGAGGACGTCGAGGCGCATCCCGGCGCTCACGGCGATCACCGCGTCGGCGTGCTCGACGGCGTTGCGCTCGGACCACGAGGAGATGCGGTAGCCGCCGCCCAGCTGCTCCGCCTTCCACGGCCTCCGCGGCTCGAGGGAGTGGGCGGTGAGGATGTGGGGCACGTCGTACAACGCGGACGCCAGATGGCCCGCCAGGCCGGTGTACCAGGTGTGGGAGTGCACGACGTCGGCGCCGGTCGCGGCGTCCGCCATGCGCAATTCGGCGGACAGCGTCGCGAGTGCCGGATTGGCCCCGGCCAACGCGGGGTCGGGGGTGTGCACGACCGCTCCGACGCGCGGAGCGCCCATACAGTGCACGTCCACCTCACACAGCTGCTTCAACTGAGCAACCAGTTCGGTGACGTGTACACCCGCACCGCCATAGATCTCCGGTGGGTATTCCTTGGTCATCATCGCCACCCGCACCGGCCTAACGTAACCGTCCGGACGGCTTCGGGCCACCGCTCTCGGACACATTCAGGTATCGGAGAAACGGTGACTCGGCGCTTCGCTGGCGGGGGGAGTGGCCGCCCGATAGGTTGACAGGGTGAGGAGCCAGCCACATGTGCTTGGAATCGTGCTCGCCGGCGGCGAGGGCAAACGTCTCTATCCGCTCACCGCGGATCGGGCGAAGCCCGCTGTGCCTTTCGGAGGCGCCTACCGGCTGATCGATTTCGTGCTCAGCAATTTGGTCAATGCGGGATACCTCCGCCTGTGTGTTCTGACGCAGTACAAGTCGCACTCGTTGGACCGCCACATCTCTCAGACGTGGCGACTGTCCGGGTTCGCGGGTGAATACATCACTCCCGTTCCCGCGCAGCAACGTCTGGGCCCGCGCTGGTACACCGGTAGTGCGGACGCGATCCTGCAGTCGCTGAACCTCGTCTACGACGAGGATCCCGAGTACATCGTCGTGTTCGGTGCCGACCACGTGTACCGGATGGACCCGGAACAGATGGTGCAGCATCACATCGAGTCGGGTGCCGGGGTGACGGTGGCCGGGATCCGGGTGCCGCGCAGCGAGGCGTTCGCGTTCGGCTGTATCGACAGCGACGAGTCGGGCCGCATCGTCCAGTTCCTCGAGAAGCCGGCGCATCCGCCGGGAACCCCGGACGACCCCAACATGACGTTCGCGTCGATGGGTAATTACGTGTTCACGACCAAGGTGCTGGTCGACGCCATCCGGGCCGACTCGGAGAACTCCGACTCCGACCACGACATGGGCGGCGACATCATCCCCGCGCTCGTCGAGGCGGGCGAGGCGTCCGTGTACGACTTCAAGGACAACATCGTTCCCGGGGCCACCGACCGCGACCGCGGCTACTGGCGCGACGTGGGAACGCTCGACGCGTTCTACGACGCACACATGGATCTCGTGTCGGTCCACCCCATCTTCAACCTCTACAACCGCCGGTGGCCGATCCGCGGTGAGACGGAGAACCTGGCGCCGGCCAAGTTCGTGCAGGGCGGCCTCGCGCAGGAGTCCGTGGTCGGGGCCGGGTGCATCCTGTCGGCGGCCACGGTGCGCAACTCGGTGCTCAGCTCCAACGTGATGGTCGACAGCGGCGCGACGGTGGAGGGCAGTGTCCTCATGCCGGGTGTGCGCATCGGCAAGGGCGCCGTCGTGCGCCGCGCGATCCTCGACAAGAACGTGGTCGTCGGCGACGGCGAGATCATCGGCGTCGACCTCGAGCGCGACAAGCAACGGTTCGCCGTCAGCAACGGCGGCGTCGTCGCCATCGGCAAGGGCGTCTGGATCTAGCGGGTGGATCCCCGGAGACGGGGCTCTCAGAGTTTGGAGGCGCAGAGCAGGCCGTCGCCGATCGGCAGGAACACGCGGATCAGCTGGTCGTCCTCGGCGAGCGCCTTCGCGGCCTCGCGGACGGCGACGGTCGCCGCGTCACGCTGGCTCGGGTCGACGACCCGGCCGCCGTGCAGGGCGTTGTGCAGCACGATGGCGCCGCCCGGACGCAGCAGGCGAACCCCTTCGCGGACGTAGTGCGGGTGATCGACCGGTGCGCTGTCGACGAACACCAGGTCGTACGCCCCGTCGGCGAGCCGCGGCAGGACGTCGAGCGCACGGCCGTTGATCAGCCGGGTCCGGGCGGGTGC
This sequence comes from Rhodococcus wratislaviensis, assembly GCF_900455735.1. Lineage (GTDB taxonomy): Bacteria > Actinomycetota > Actinomycetes > Mycobacteriales > Mycobacteriaceae > Rhodococcus_F > Rhodococcus_F wratislaviensis. Next base: position 43,725 of record NZ_UAUI01000027.1, read on the forward strand.
GATGTCATTGGTCCGGAACGACAGCTTGGCGGCCCGCTGGTGCTCGGGTTCACTGTCGATGGTGGTGAGGACGCCGTCCTCGCGCATGCCCCGGAGCAGCCACAAACTGCTCACACCCGCGCCGGTGCCGACCTCGACGACCGTCTTGGCGTCCAGCATGCGGGCAAACAGGGCTAGAGCAGCACCGACCGCGGGAGGTACCGGTCCGGCACCGAGGTCGTCCGCCCGCTCCCTGGCCGCACCGAGGGCCTCGTCTTCACGGACAGCCCCTTCTGCGTGGGTGAGTATCCGTTCGGCGTTTGTCTGCACGCACATGAGGCTATCGGGGTCTCGTCATCGCCGCTGCGAGGCGCGCTCGACAACAATGCCGCGACCTGCCCGGCCGCGATTCTCAGGAATACCTCAGCTTGCTCACACCGCACACATATCGCGGTGGGAAAGAGTATGTCCAACGCCAGATCCGAAGACCGCCCGGCGGGGAGATCACGACGACGGAGGAAAGTCCGAGAATCCGGGAACAAATCCCGGCCCTCGGGAGTTGACGCCTATACCACGTCCAGTGATCTGCGGTCCTGAGTAGGAGGATCCACTTAACTCGATGAGCAACAACACGATGGCTCCAGACGAGAGAAACACCGACGAGCAGCTGTCGGACGCCGAGCTGACGGGCACCGCTGTGTTCGATGCCACAGGCGAGAAGTCCGCCATGCCGTCCTGGGACGAACTCGTCCGCGAGCACGGCGACCGAGTCTACCGACTGGCGTACCGGCTGTCGGGCGACGCGCAGGACGCCGAGGACCTCACTCAGGACACGTTCATCCGCGTGTTCCGTTCCCTGTCCGATTACCAGCCCGGCACGTTCGAGGGCTGGCTGCACCGCATCACCACCAACCTCTTCCTCGACATGGTCCGCCGTCGCAACCGCATCCGCATGGAGGCGCTTCCGGAGGACTACGATCGGGTCCCGGCCGACGGGCCGAACCCCGAGGAGATCTATCACGACGCCCGCCTGGACGCGGATCTGCAGGCAGCGCTCGACTCGTTGGCCCCGGAGTTTCGCGCCGCGGTCGTGCTGTGTGACATCGAAGGACTGTCCTACGAGGAGATCGGTGCCACACTGGGTGTGAAGCTCGGAACCGTGCGTAGCCGCATTCACCGCGGCAGGCAGGCTCTGCGTGAGCATCTGGCTGTGAACGGAAAGGTTGACTCCGATCAGATCGGCGTCGGGTAGTTACCAGGAGGGACGAATGACGCAGGGGCGTGTACCTCGCCAGTTTGGCTCCACCGAACACCTGGCGAGTGAGGCGATCGCCGCCTACGTCGACGGTGAACTCCGCATGTCCGCTTATCTGCGCGCCGCCCACCACCTGTCGATCTGTCCCGAGTGCGCGTTCGAGGTGGACTCGCAGCAGCAGGCCCGGCGTGCCCTCCGCCGCAGCGGCGACGTCGCCATGCCGTCCGGCCTCCTCGGTCTGCTGAGCCAGATCCCCAGTTGCAACCAGGGCGATCCCGCCGACAAGTCCCCGTTCGACTCCCACACCCCGGATTCACCGCTCACGAGCGCGTACTCGATCACGAGCCGGATCTGGTCCCGGCGCCGGCGCCGTTGAGCGCATCCGGACCGACGACGGCGGTGTCCGTGCTCAGCGGGGCATCGGTGATACTGGGGCGCGTGACTGACGCACACGAGGGGGACACGACAGCGTGACGGCGGATTACAAGACTCCGGGTTCCGACACGACGGCACCCGACGGTCCCGTGGCGGACGAGTCGGGCACGCTGCGCCCGGCGGACGCCCCACGACTCGATCCGAGGCCCGTCTACCGGCCGAAGATCGACGCAGCGTCCAGCCGCGCGTTCGGCCGGCCCGGTGGCGTCACCGGTTCTTTCGCCCCGTCGGACGCCCGGCGTGAGCGTGAACCCTCGGTGAAGGTCGGTGCCCCCGACCCCGTGCTGGCGGAGGCGTTCGGCCGGCCCGACGGCGAGGTCGACACCATTCAGCGTGATCCCCACGAGAAGCCCGCGACCACGGCGGTCGCGGCACCGCCCGCCGACCCCTGGCGTGATCCCGACGCCGGCGTCGAGCTCGGCTCGCCGGCGTTGCACGTCGAAGAACATTCCCGCCCGCCCGCCCCGGCGCTCAGCGCCCGCGAGGTCCTGTTCGGCGGCAAGGTGGCGCCGAAGGCGCTCGTCGCGCTCGGCGGAATCGCCCTCGCGATCGGTCTGGTCGGCGGCCTTCTCGCCGCCGTGATCACCGCCGATCGCAGCTCGCTCACGAGCCAGAGCGTCACCCTCGTCCAGGGCGGCGGCGAGGAAGACCTCGGCCAGTCGCCCGTCGCGCAGGTCGCGGATGCCGTGCTGCCCGCCGTCGTGTCGATCCAGGTGGCGGTCGGCGACCAGGGCAGTACCGGTTCCGGTGTCGTCATCGACGGCGCCGGCTACATCGTCACCAACAACCACGTCATCTCCGCCGCGGCCACCGCCCCCGACGGCGGCAAGATCCAGGTCATCTTCTCCGACGGGACCAAGGCCGAGGCCCAGATCGTCGGTCGCGACATCAAGACCGACCTGGCCGTACTCAAGGTTGCGGCCGACAACCTGACGGTCGCGGAACTCGGCAAGTCCGGGGACGTACAGGTCGGCGAGGACGTCGTCGCCGTGGGATCGCCCCTCGGGCTCAGCAAGACCGTCACCCGCGGAATCGTCAGCGCCTTGCACCGTCCGATGCGACTGTCCGGCGAGGGCTCCGACACGAACGCCGTCATCGACGCCGTCCAGACCGATGCCGCCATCAACCACGGCAACTCGGGCGGCGCGCTCGTCGACGACACCGGCCGGGTGATCGGCATCAACACCGCCATGCTCAGCGAGTCCGGTGGCTCGGTGGGTCTCGGCTTCGCGATTCCCATCGACGACGTCACGACGGTCGCTCAGACCCTCATCCGGGACGGCCGGATGCACCACCCGGACATCGGCGTCAACGCCCGCACCGTCGTCAACGACGACACCAGCGGCGCCCAGGTGGCCAATGTCCGTTCGGACAGCCCGGCCGCGCGGGCCGGGATCGTCGAGAACGATGTGATCGTCAAGGTCGGCGACCGCACGGTCACCAGCGCCGACGAACTGGTCGTCGCCGTCAACCTGCAGAAGATCGGCGAACCCGTCCGGGTTCAGCTGATCCGCGAGGGCCGGCTCGTCGATGTCGACGTGACCCCGGCCTCCGATTGACTCGAGAGGTTGCTGTGAGATCGCTCCGTCACCTGGGCACACGCCCTCGCCGCACAGTAGGCTGACCACGTGTTCGGCAACATTGGTTGGGGCGAGTTCATGGTCCTCCTCGTCGCGGCTCTGGTCATCTTGGGACCCGAGCGGCTTCCGGGTGCGGTCAGCTGGGTAACGAAATCACTGAGGCAGGTCCGTGAGTATGCGAGCGGCGCCAGCCAGCAGCTCAAGGACGAGCTCGGTCCGGAGTTCGAGGATCTGCGCAAGCCGCTGTCGGACCTCAATCAGCTGCGCGGCATGACACCGCGCGCGGTCATCACCAAACATCTGCTCGACGGTGACGATTCGATTCTCACCGGCAACTTCGACAAGCCGAGTCCGGTGTCGTTCGACAAGTCGGGGACGAAGGCGGTCAGCGCCGATCCGTCGACGCCCACTCCGCCGCAGAACAAGCCGCTCGCGAACGGCGAGCGCCCCCCGATCGACCTCGACGCAACATAGGCCCTCCGGGCTCGTGCGCCTTTCCGGTTGCTCCAGCAACCAGAAAGGCGCACGGGCGCGGGGCGCCTAGAGGTGGCGGGTGGTGTCGATCCCCAGCGACATTCCGGCGAGTCCCCGCTTGCGGACGGCGAGTTTGTCCGCGATGTCGACGAGTGCCGTCGCGGCCGGCGAATTCGGGTGGCCGAGGACGATGGGAACGCCGCCGTCGCCGCCTTCACGGACGGCCTGCTCGAGCGGGATCTGTCCCAGCAGCGGAACCTTCGCGCCCACAGCTTTGGTGAGACGGTCGGCGACGGCCTGCCCGCCGCCGGATCCGAAGATGTCCATCCGGGTGCCGTCGGGCATGTCCATCCAGGACATGTTCTCGACGACTCCGACGATGCGCTGACGGGTCTGCAGCGCGATGGCGCCTGCGCGCTCGGCCACCTCGGCGGCCGCCTGCTGCGGGGTGGTGACGACGAGGATCTCCGCACCGGGGATCAGCTGTGCGACGGAGATGGCGACGTCGCCGGTGCCGGGCGGCAGATCGAGCAGCAGAACGTCCAGGTCGCCCCAGAAGACGTCGGCGAGGAACTGCTGCAGCGCGCGGTGCAGCATCGGGCCACGCCACACGACCGGGGTGTTGCCCTGGGTGAACTGGGCGATGGAGATCATCTTCACGTCGTGCGCCACGGGCGGCATGATCATGCGTTCCACCTGCGTGGGCTTGGCGTCGGTGCCGAGCATGCGGGGAACGGAGTGTCCGTAGATGTCGGCGTCGAGAACACCCACCGACAGTCCGCGGGCGGCGAGTGCGGCGGCCAGGTTGACGGTGACACTGGACTTGCCGACGCCGCCCTTGCCGGACGCGACCGCGTAGACGCGGGTCAGGGAACCCGGCTGGGCGAACGGGATGACGGGCTCGGCCGAGTCTCCGCGCAGTGACTTGCGGAGTTCGGTGCGCTGCTCGTCGCTCATCACGTCGAGTTCGACGCGGATCGCACCGACACCGGGGACGTCCGCCACGGCCTTGGTGACACGGTCGCTGATCTCGGTCCGCATCGGGCAGCCTGCGGTGGTCAGGTAGATCGCGATGTCGACGCTGTCGTCGGACGCGATGTCGACGCTCTTGACCATCCCGAGTTCGGTGATCGGTTTCCGGATCTCGGGATCCTGGACGCGCGCCAGGGCGCTACGTACAGCGGACTCGCTCAGGACTGGCATGACTCAATGGTAAGGATGCGCGCTCAGTGGATGCGCGGCAGGTCCGCGGCCGCCGGGATGATTCCGCTGGAGTAGCCGGCGGACCAGGCGAGCACGTTGGCCACGTAGGCGGCGGAGTTGTTGTAGCGGTGCACGGCCTTGGCGGCCTGAATCGGATCCTTGACGTTCAATCCGCCGTCGCACAGGTATTTTCCGGTGGTCAGCGCGGAGTCGAAGAGGTTCTGCGGATCGGCGACGCCGTCGCCGTTGCCGTCGCCCGCGTAACGATTCCACGTCTCGGGGAGGAACTGGGTGGGTCCGACGGCGCGGTCGTAGTTGGCGTCGCCGTCCAGCTTGCCGCCGTCGGTGTCGCGGATCACGGCGTTGCCGCCGAGGGTGCCGTCGAGGACGGGGCCGAGGACGGGCTTGAGCATGTTGCCCTTGTCGTCGGCCTTGCCGTCGTAGGCGTGAGTGGACTCGACGCGGCCGATTCCGGCGATGAGCGTCCAGTACATGCCGCAACCCGGCTGTTCGACGGCGAGCATGCGTTCCGCGTTCTGGTAGGCGGCGACGCTGATGGACGGGATGCCGAGCGCGCCCTGGGCGATGCTCGCCGGGAGGGGCGGGGTGGCCTGGACGGGTGCGAGTGCCGGCGCAGCGGGCGCCGCTTCGGCCGCGGGTGCGGCTTCGGCGGCGGTCTCGGCCACGGGGGTGACGGCTTCCGCGGCCTCGGGTGCGGTGTCGGTCGCCTCCTGGGCGACGTCGGCGACCTCCGACGAGGAGCTCGTGGAAAGGAAAGGGACCTTGGGTGCGGCGCCGGCCGTGTTGGCTGCGGTGATCAGTCCGATGGGGACGAGTCCGGTAAGCGCGATGACCGAATTGCGGCGGATATGGGAATCCGTCTTCTTGTTGTGCCGACCCACTCGATTGCCTCCTGCGACCCCCGTCTTGGGGTGTTCCGTTCAACTGACCGGATCGAGGCTACCTGATTCGATATGTTTCCGTTATCCAACCGTGATCAAACAGGCTTGTATCGCACGGTTCCGTTACTCCGAAGGCACGTGAGCGAGGGTAACCAACACGGCAAGGTCACGCCAGGACGTGGACGTGCCGGGGGTGTCGGACGGATCGGGCCGGTCGCTCAGTCAGGGGCCCAGGCGCCGGAACGCGCCGCCGCGCGCCCTGCAAGCAGAGCGCGCGGCGGAAGAGGGGGTGATTACCGGGGGACGGCGTCGGCCGAAGGGGCGCCCGGGACGGGCTCGGCCGGGGCGGGTGTGGCGGATGCCGGTGCCCCGGGGTCGGCGGGCGGGCAGAAGATCAGACAGGGCAGTTGCGGCAGCGGCGGGAGTCCGGGAATCGGCGGGGGCGGAGCGGGCGTCGTGGGAGTGGCCGCACCGTCCGTGGACGGCTGTGGGGTGGTCGCGAGATCGTGTGGGAGGTCCGCTTCGGCCGCGGCGGCGTCGGCGAGACGTCCGGGGGAGGGTGAGGCCGACTCCGACAACTGGCTCGGCGTCGGCGTTCCACCGTTCCTGTAGGCGTTCGACCAGGTGATGACGTTGGCCGCATACGCAGCAGAGTTGTTGTACCGCAGGACCGCGCGGGTCTCCTGGAGCGGATCGCGGAGGTCGAGACCGCCCGAGCAGAGGTACCGGGCGGCCGCCAGCGTCGCATCGAACACGTTGTTGGGATCGGCCACGCCGTCCGCGTTGCCGTCGGAGGCGTACTTGGCCCACGTGGACGGAATGAACTGCATCGGTCCGACGGCGCGATCGTGCCCGGGGTCGCCGTCCGTGGCGCCGCGGTCGGTGTCCCGGATGACCTCGTTGCCCGCCAGCCGGCCGTCGAGAACGGGGCCCAGAATCGGGGTGATCGTGGTGCCGACCGAGTCGGTCCGGCCGCCGCCGGCGTGACCCGATTCGATGCGGCCGATACCGGCCAGCAGATGCCACGGCAGACCGCATTTCGGGGACTCCGCCATCATTTCGAGTTCCGCGGACCGGTACGCGTTGAGCACGATCTCCGGGATGCCCAGAGCGCTCAGGATCACCGGTGCGGCGATGAGCCCGGTGCCGGACGGCGACGTCGGAGATGTGGGATTTGTCACCGCGGGCAGCGGTGCGGGCGCGGGCGCCGGGGGAGCAGCCCTCTGGGACCGCGCGATCCGGGGTGTGGGTGCCACGATTCCCGACGGCGGGAAGTACGCGGCCTGGGGCGTGGTTCCCGGCGTGATCGAGGCTGCTCCGAGCGTCGTCGCCCCGCCGGTGGAAGAGACGGCACTGGTGCCGACGGATGCGCCGCTGACAGCAGAACCGCCGGTCGAGGACCCGAGGGTGGCAACTGCGCCCACTGTCAGGGCAGTCACCGTCAACAGTCCACGTATCCGCACTCGATCACCCCCTGCGGTGCTCTTCGTTTCGCACACCGCATACATCCGAGAAGATGTGAGTGACGTTACATATACGTGATCGACCCTGCCGGAGTTTGCGGGGATTCGCCGACCCTCATTTGCGCCGGGTACGGGTGTCTTCCTCGTCGCCCAGCAGCGACTTGATCTCGTCGAGTTCGCGCCGCAGGTAGTCGCGGGTGGCGACCTCACCGATCGCGATGCGCAGAGCCGCCAGTTCCCGGGCGAGGAACTCGGTGTCCGCCTTCGTCTGCTCCGCGCGCGAGCGGTCCTCTTCGAGGGAGACGCGGTCGCGGTTCTCCTGACGGTTCTGCGCCAGCAGGATGAGCGGCGCCGCGTACGCGGCCTGGGTGGAGAACGCCAGGTTGAGCAGGATGAACGGGTACGGGTCCCACTGCAATCGGACGGCGAAGACGTTGATGAGGATCCAGACGATCACGATCACCGTCTGAATCATCAGGTAGCGGCCCGTGCCGAGGAACCGGGCGAAGTTCTCGCTGGCCCGCCCGACGGCCTCCACGTCGTACGTGACCCGGAAGCGGCGGGTACCCCGCGGGGTGTCGAGGCGCTGCCGGTCGGACAGGCTCCGGGCGGCTGCGCTGGCTGACTTCTCGCTCATCCGTCGATCTCCTCTTCACGCCAGTCCTCGGGGAGGAGATGGTCCAGGACATCGTCGACGGTGACTGCCCCGATCAGATGGTCCTCGTCGTCGACCACCGGCCCGCACACCAGGTTGTACGTCGCGAAGTAGCGGGTCACCGACGTCAGGGAATCCTCGGGTGCCAGCCGCGGCATGTCGGTGTCGAGCAGTCCGCCGACCAGGCTTGCGGGCGGCTCTCGCAGTAACTTCTGCAGGTGCACGCAGCCGAGGTAGCGGCCCGTCGGCGTCGCGGTGGGTGGGCGGACGACGAACACCATGCTCGCGAGAGCGGGGGTGACGTCCGAGATCCGGGCACGGGCCAGCGCTTCGGCGACCGTCGTCGACGCGGTGAGGACCACCGGCTCCGGAGTCATCAGACCACCTGCGGTGTCGGGCGAGTGCTCGAGCAGCCGGCGGACCGGCTCGGAGTCCTGCGGGTCCATCAGCTGCAGCAGCGATTCGGCCTCGGTCTCGGGAAGTTCGCCGAGGAGGTCGGCGGCGTCGTCGGGATCCATGGCCTCGAGGACGTCCGCGGCGCGCTCGACCTCGAGGTGCATGAGCAGGTCCGTCTGGTCGTCGGAGGGTAGTTCCTGGACGACGTCGGCGAGGCGTTCGTCGTCGAGTGCGAGGGCGAGTTCGTGTCGGCGTTTCTCCGGCAGGAGCCGCATCGCGTTCGCGACATCGGCCGCGCGCATGCCCTCGAACTGGGTGAGCAGTGCCGAGACGCCCTGGCCGGGCATCGCCAGGTCGGTCTGCGTGAGGCCCTGGACGTGCTGCCACTCGACGACGTGCATGGCGGCGCGGCGACCGAGGCGGCCGCGGTGCCCGCGCACTGCGACCTTCGACACCACCCAGTCCCGGGTGCGGGTCTGCTCGATGCCCAGATCGACGACGATGATGTCGGCGTCCCGCAGTTCCTCGAGTTCCGGGTCGTCCACGCGCACGTGGGAATCCGCCACCTGGGCGAGGGCGAGTACCTCGCCGGGCCGCTGCTGGAATCGGCGCAGACTGACGTTGCCGGTGGTGAGTGTCACCGAGCTCGGTTCGATGGCGGTGACGCGGAGCATCGGGACGAAGATGCGTTTGCGCGTGAACAATTCGATGACCAGTCCGAGGACGCGCGGCTGCTGCCGGCCGACGCGCGCGGTGATCACGACGTCCCGGACGCGGCCGATCGACTCCCCGTCGGGGCCGAGCACCACCAGGCCGGCCAGCCTGGCTGCAAAAACCTTGTTCGCAGCTGCCATGATTGCCAGGCTAGATCCTTGTACAGAAATACAGGGAATCGAACACCTGCGAAAGTGGAGGATCGTCCGTCATGAGTTCCGTCTACAGGCCACGGCGATCGGTGCTCGCCGTTCCGGGCAGCAGCCGCAAGATGATCGACAAGGCGAAGGGGCTGCCCGCGGACGAGATCTTCCTCGACCTCGAGGACGCGGTGGCGCCGCTCGCCAAGCAGGAAGCGCGCGGCACCATCGCCGAGGCGCTCGCCGAGGACGGGTGGGGCGACCAGATCAAGGTGGTGCGGGTCAACGACTGGACCACCGAGTGGACGTACGCCGACGTCGTCGAGGTCGTCGGACGCGCGGGCGCCCACCTCGACGCGATCCTGCTGCCGAAAGTGCCGGACGCCAGCCATGTTCAGGCCCTCGACCTGCTGCTGACCCAGATAGAGAAGGCCAACGGGCTCGAGGTCGGCCGGATCGGCATCGAGCCGCAGATCGAGAATGCGATCGGGCTCACCAACATCGATGCCATCGCGACGGCCAGCCCTCGCGTGCAGACCCTGGTGTTCGGGCCCGCTGACTTCATGGCGAGCATCAACATGCGCACGCTGGTCGTCGGGGAGCAGCCGGACGGCTACGACCGCGGCGACGCCTACCACCACATTCTGATGACCATCCTGATGGCCGCCCGCGCGCACGGGGTGCAGGCCATCGACGGTCCCTACCTGCAGATCCGCGACGTGGAGGCGTTCCGCCGGTCGGCGCAGCGCACGGCCGCGCTCGGCTTCGACGGCAAGTGGGTTCTGCATCCCACCCAGATCGAGGCGGCGAACGACGTGTTCAGCCCCCGCCAGGACGATTACGACCGGGCCGAACTGATCCTGGACGCCTACGAGTTCCACACCTCCGCGGCAGGCGGCGGGCGCGGTGCCGTCATGCTCGGCGACGAGATGATCGACGAGGCGAGTCGCAAGATGGCGCTCGTGATCTCCGCCAAGGGGCGCGCCGCGGGTATGAAACGGACCACCGAGTTCGTCCGACCTGACGAGAAATAGCCTCAGCAGGCAGAATGGTTCTCACAGGACCGATCCTGAGAGAACCACACGAGGAGACCAGCTGACGATGACGAATCCACTCGGACAGTCCAACGGGGCGCGGCGTGGGGCTCTGCCGGAACCCCCCACGGGCTGGCCCATCGGTTCGTATCCCACCTACGCGGAGGCGCAGCGCGCCGTCGACTACCTCTCCGATCAGGAATTCTCGGTGGAGGACGTCACCATCGTGGGTGTCAACCTCATGCAGGTCGAGCGGGTGCTGGGCCGCCTCACCTGGGCGAAAGTGATTGGCGGGGGCATTGTTTCGGGCGCCTGGCTCGGCGTGTTCTTCGGTTTGCTACTGGGTATCGTCACGGGCGGTTTCCTGGCGCCGCTCGTCGTCGGCATCGTCGGCGGCATCATTTTCGGGCTGATCTCCACGACGATCCCGTACGCGGCGACGCGGGGGACCCGGGACTTCGCGTCGACGATGCAACTGGTCGCCGGACGGTACGACGTGCTGTGCGAGCCGAAGTCGGCGGAGAAGGCCCGGGACATGCTGGCCAAACTGGCGCTCTGATCGGCGCGCTCGCCTCGACCTGCGGGTTGCGGTCGGGTCACGGATTGCGTCCTATTCGCGACGTTCGCGGCGATTTCACCCAGTTCGCCGACGATGTCGGATAGGTTTACGGCGCAATGCGTGGGCCCCGGCCCTCGCCGAAACCGTGACCTGTCGGTGGAGTGCGCGTTCCGGCAGGAACAAATGTGCGGGCCCGCGTGCCCAGCCGTACCGCGACTGGATCCGTGAGGGCCGCTCGAGGAGGCGGCTGTGCTGCATCGCACCAAGCCCGGACGCTCGCTGAAGTGGGGACTGATCGGTGCGGCCACCGTCCTCACCGTTCCTCTGCTGGCTGCGTGCGGGTCGTCCGAAGAGGGCATCGTCCTCAGCTTCTACACGGCTGCCGACGGCGCCGAACAATATGCGGAGGCCGCGGCCAACTGCACGGCCGCGGCCGGCGGCCGGTACACCGTGGAGCAACGCACGCTGCCGAAGGGCGCGGACGATCAGCGGCTCCAGCTGGCCCGCCGGCTCACCGGAAACGACACGTCGCTCGACATCATGACACTCGACGTGGTGTGGACCGCCGAGTTCGCCGAGGCCGGCTGGGCGGTGCCGCTTCCACCCGGCATCGCGGCGGAGGTCAGCGAGGGCACGCTCGAAGGCCCCCTCGAATCCGCGAAGTGGCAGGACCAGTTGTACGCCGCGCCGCTGAACACCAACACCCAGTTGCTCTGGTACCGCAAGGACCTCATGCCGGACGGGCAGCCGCCGCAGACGTGGGATCAGATGATAGACATCGCGGAGGGCCTCGCGGCGGAGGGCCGGCCCAGTTGGATCGGGGTGCAGGGCAAGCAGTACGAGGGCCTGATGGTGTGGTTCAACACCCTGCTCGCGAGCGCGGGCGGGTCCGTCGTCGCCGAGGACGGGACCACGGTGACGGTTGCCGACGGCGACGCCGCGCTGAAGGCGCTCGAGGTCATGAAGCGGGTGGCCACCGCGGAGGGTGCCGACCCGTCGGTTTCCCAGGGCGACGAGGCGTCGTCCCGGCTGGGGATGGAGAGCGGAAAGGCTGCGTTCGAGGTCAATTGGCCGTTCGTGCTGCCGGGCATGATCGAGAACGCGGAGAAGGGGGACCTGCCGTTCATCGACGAGAAGGGCAACCCGACGTCCGTGGACACGGGCAACACGGTGCTCACCGTCGACGGTCAGCAGAACTTCCTCCCGGCGCCGTACCCGTCGGTGATCCCCGGGCGACCGGCCGAGGTGACGATCGGCGGGTTCAACATCGCGGTCGCGAAGACCAGTCAGCACCCGGACCTGGCGTTCGAGGCGGTGTCGTGCCTGCGGAACGAGGAGAACCAGCGCAACAACGCTGTCAACGGTGGTGTGCCGCCGACGTTGGCGAGCCTGTACGACGACCCGGCGTTCCAGGAGGCGTACCCCGCGTGGCGTGAGGTGCGGGAGAGTCTCGAGACGGCCTCCGTCCGCCCGGTGTCACCGGCGTACCAGAGCATTTCGACCCTGATCACCGACACGCTGAATCCGGTCGGTGACATCGACCCGCCGCGCACCGTCGACGAACTCGCCGAACAGGTACGCAAGGCGGTCAACTCGGAAGGGCTGATCCCGTGACGAGCGAAACCGTGCAGGCGGACCGCGCCGAAGAGCCGAAAGTCGCGTCGAAGAAGCAGATCTCGGAGGGGAAGAAGGCCGAACGCCGGCTGGGTTTGTGGTTGGTGGCTCCCGCCGCGATCCTCATGGTCGCGGTCACGGCCTACCCCGTCGTCTACGCGGTGTGGCTGAGCCTGCAGCGTTACGACCTCCGCTTCCCCGACGACCGCAAATTCGTGGGCCTCGCGAACTACGTGTCGGTGTTGTCGGACGCGTACTGGTGGCAGGCCTTCGCGGTGACGGTGGGCATCACGGTCGTGTCGGTGGTCATCGAGTTCGTCCTGGGCCTGATCCTGGCGCTCGTGATGCACCGGACGCTGGTCGGGAAGGGCATCGTGCGGACGGTGGTGCTGATCCCGTACGGCATCGTCACCGTGGCCGCCGCGTACAGCTGGTACTACGCGTGGACCCCGGGCACCGGGTATCTCGCCAACCTGCTGCCCGACGGCAGCGCCCCGCTGACGCAGCAGATTCCGTCGCTGGCGATCATCGTGCTCGCCGAGGTGTGGAAGACGACGCCGTTCATGGCGCTGCTGCTGCTCGCCGGGCTGGCCCTCGTCCCCGACGACCTCCTCAAGGCCGCGCAGGTCGACGGCGCCGGGGCGTGGACGCGGCTGGTGCGGATCATCCTGCCGCTGATGAAACCCGCGATCCTCGTGGCGCTGCTGTTCCGCACCCTCGACGCGTTCCGGATCTTCGACAACATCTACGTCCTCACCAAGGGCGCCAACGACACCGGATCGCTGTCGATCCTCGGCTACGACAACCTGTTCAAGGCGTTCAACCTCGGTATCGGCTCGGCGATCAGCGTCCTGATCTTCCTCTGCGTCGCACTGCTCGCGTTCGTGTTCATCAAGCTGTTCGGCGCCTCGGCTCCCGGGTCCGACACGGAAGGAAACCGATAGCCATGGCCGTCGTCGACACACCTCGCCGCAAGATCAGCTGGTCCGTGGTCAATCTGCTCGTCCTGCTCTACGCACTGGTCCCGGTGCTGTGGATCGCCAGCCTGTCGTTCAAACCCGCGGGAACGATCAAGGACGGCAAGTTCATTCCGCAGAAGTGGACACTCGACAACTACCGCGGGATCTTCCAGACCAACGCGTTCACCAGTGCGCTGATCAACTCGATCGGCATCGGGCTCATCTCCACGGTGATCGCCGTCGTCATCGGCACCATGGCCGCCTACGCCATTGCCCGGCTGGATTTCCCGGGCAAGAAGCTGCTGGTCGGTGTGGCTCTGCTGATCGCCATGTTCCCCCAGATCTCCCTCGTGAGCCCGCTGTTCGACATCGAGCGCAGACTCGGGTTGTTCGACACCTGGGCGGGTCTGATCCTCCCGTACATCACGTTCGCGCTCCCGCTGGCCATCTACACGTTGTCCGCCTTCTTCAAGGAGATCCCTTGGGAGCTGGAGAAGGCGGCCAAGATGGACGGTGCCACACCGGCTCAGGCGTTCCGGAAGGTCGTGGCACCGCTGGCGGCGCCGGGCATCGTCACCGCCGCGATCCTGGTCTTCATCTTCTGCTGGAACGACCTGTTGTTCGCGATCTCGCTGACGTCGACGGAACGGTCCATCACCGCGCCTGCCGCGATCGCGAACTTCACCGGCGCCTCCCAGTTCGAGGAGCCGACGGGCTCGATCGCCGCGGCCGCAATGGTGATCACGATCCCGATCATCATCTTCGTGCTGTTCTTCCAACGACGCATCGTGGCCGGTCTGACCTCCGGCGCAGTGAAGGGCTGAGACCTGCTTGCAGGGTCGAAACTATGAAGGAGTTTCTGTGGCCGAAATCGTGCTCGACAAGGTGACGAAGCTGTACCCGGACGGCGCCAGGGCGGTGAGCGACGTCGACATCACGATCGCCGACGGCGAATTCATCATTCTGGTCGGACCGTCCGGTTGCGGGAAGTCGACCACTCTCAACATGATCGCCGGGCTGGAGGACATCTCCTCGGGTGAACTGCGCATCGCGGGGGAGCGGGTCAACGAGAAGGCGCCGAAGGACCGCGACATCGCGATGGTGTTCCAGTCGTACGCGCTGTACCCGCACATGACGGTGCGGCAGAACATCGCATTCCCGCTCACCCTGGCGAAGATGTCGAAGTCGGACATCGCGGCGAAGGTGGACAACGCCGCCAAGATCCTCGACCTCACCCAGCACCTCGATCGCAAACCGGCCAATCTGTCGGGCGGACAGCGGCAGCGGGTCGCGATGGGCCGGGCGATCGTCCGCAGCCCCAAGGCGTTCCTGATGGACGAGCCGCTGTCGAACCTCGACGCCAAACTCCGTGTCCAGATGCGCACCGAGATCGCCCGGCTGCAACAGCGGCTCGGCACCACCACGGTGTACGTCACGCACGACCAGACCGAGGCGATGACCCTCGGCGATCGGGTGGTGGTGCTGCGGGGCGGCGTGGTCCAGCAGATCGGGGCGCCGCAGGATCTGTACGACCACCCGAACAACCTGTTCGTCGCGGGTTTCATCGGCTCGCCGTCGATGAACTTCTTCCCGGGGCAGCTGACCGCCGACGGGGTGTCGACGCCGCTCGGCGAGTTCATGCTGCCCCCGGAGACGCGCGACAGGATCGGGTCGTCGAACACGGCGAAGGACGTCGTCGTCGGGATCCGTCCCGAGCACTTCGAGGACGTGGGGCTCGTCGACGAGGGGCAGAGGGCGGCCGGTGCCACGTTCACGGCCAACGTCGAGGTGCTCGAGTCGATGGGTTCGGACAAGTACGCCTATTTCACGGCCGAGGGACCGCAGGTGACTTCCCGGGAACTCGAGGAGCTCGCCGCCGACTCGGGGACCGCGGTCGCGGGCGGCGGGCAGCTGGTCGCCCGGTTGTCGACCGAATCGTCCGCGGCGCACGGCAGGCCGGTGGAACTGTGGTTCGACCGGGCGAAGATCGCCCTGTTCGATCAGGACTCGGGAGCCAACCTCACCCTCTGATCGGAGCGCTCACCCGAACCACTGGTGTTCGCTCCGCCGAGGCCACCGACCGTGCCCCACTCGGCCGCGAGGGCGGTCGCGTGGACCTCGTCCTCCTCCTCGTCGGACGGGGTGCGGGTGGTGCGCGTGATCCCGAAGAACGGCAGCAGCCCGGCGAGGGCGGCCGCGGTCGCGCCGACGGCGAACGCGATCACGTACGCCGATTCGGTCGGGACGTCCGTTCCGTCGATCGTGATGCCGGCGAGCAGGGTGGCGAGCAGCGCACTGGCGAACGAACTGCCCACGGACCGGGCGATGGAGTTGATGCTGTTCGCGACGCCGGTCTCGTCCTGCCGGACCTCGGCCACGAGCAGCGACGGCAGCGACGCGTAGGCGAGGCTGATGTACGTGTTGACCAGCAGGATGGCCGCGATCACCTCCCACGTGCGGTCGTGGGCGAAGACGAACACGACGAAACCGCTGACGCCGACGACGCTCGCGGCGATGAGGACGGCACGGGAACCGAAGCGGTGGATCAGTTTTCCGCTCAGGATCGACGCGAGGACGCCGCTGATCGCGCCCGGCAGCAGGTACACGGTGCTGGCCTCGAGGACGGTGGCCCCGAAGCCGTATCCGGCCACCGCGCGCGGTGTCTGGACGAAGTACGAGCTGCCCAGGAACATCACGAACATCGACATGCCGACCACGAGCGCGGACAGGTGGGTGACCAGGACGGGTGGGTTGGTCAGCAGCCGGGGCGCGACGAGCGGGTCGGTGATCCGGCGTTCGTAGAGGAACCAGCCGATCAGGACCAGGACTCCGGCGATGCCGCTGACGATGGTGACGGGAGACGTCCAGCCCCAGGTGCCGCCCTCGGCGAGCGGCAGCAGGACCAGGACCAGGCCGGCGGCGAGACCGGCCGCACCGACCCAGTCGATGGAACCCGTTCCGGCGCGCGGGCGGCGGGGGATGGCGATCCAGGCGAGGACGAGTCCGGCGGCGGTGATCGCCGACGACAGCCAGAAGATGCGGTGGAAGTCGGCGCCACCGGAGACCAGCACACCGGTGAGGACGATGCCGAAACATCCGCCGAATCCGAGGGTGCCGGAGAAGATCCCCATCGCCCCGGTCAGCTCCTCGGCGGGAAGCTCATCACGCAGGACCGCGATGCCGATGGGGAACAGCGCGAACGACACGCCCTGGAGCACGCGGGCGAAGATCAGCACCCCCACGGATGTCGACAGCGCACCGATCAGGGAGCCGAGCAGCACGACCACGAGCACCCCGAGCAGGACGGGTCGTTTGCCGCGGAGATCGGCGAGGCGGCCGAGGACGGGTGTCGCGGTGGCGGCCGCGAGGAGGTTCGCGGTGAGGAGCCAGCCGACGGCGGTGGGGCCGACGTCGAGTTGCGCACCGATGGTCCCGACGATCGGCACCACCAACGTCTGCAGAACGGCGACAATCATCACGACGAAGCACATGACGGGCAGGAGAGCCCTGGCTGCGGTTGTCGATCCGGCGGCCATGGGGGTCCTCCTGTGGGGGTCGGTGAACGAGCGTAATGAAACACGGTACTGGGGCTAACTAACAAAGGGGTTCACGGTGGGGTCTGAACGCATGTCGAATCGAGCGCTGGGCCGGGCGACACTGGCCCGGCAATCGCTGCTGAGCCGTTCGGACACGTCCGCTCTCGACATGATCGAGCACCTCTGCGGACTGCAGGCCCAGGCGCCCGCCCCGCCGTACTTCGCACTGTGGGCGCGGTTGACACGATTCCGCGCCGAGTCGCTGTCGGATCTCATCGAGAACCGCGCGGTGGTGCGGATCGTCGCGATGCGCGGGACGGTCTTCGCCCTGTCCGCCTCGGACGCACTTTCGTTCCGACCGCTCACACAACCGCTGCTCGACCGCGACCTCCACACCAACACGCAGTACCGGTCGAGCCTCGACGGGATCGACCTGGGCGCCCTCGCCGCCGCGGGACGCGAACTGGTGCGCGACGAGGCCCGCACCCAATCGCAGATGCGGCCCCTGCTCGAGGAGCGGTTCCCCGGCCGCGACGGGGCCGCCCTCGCCCACGGGGTGCGGGGACTGGTCCCGATGGTCCAGGTTCCGCCGCGCGGGCTCTGGGGCAGGTCGGGGCAACCGGCGCTGTCGACGCTGGAGTCGTGGGTGGGCCGTCCACTGTCCGCCGCGCCGTCCATCGACACGATGCTGTTGCGCTACCTCGCCGCGTTCGGCCCGGCGAGTGCGCGGGACGCCCAGGCCTGGTCGGGGTTGACCCGGCTCGGTGAGGTCCTGGACCGGTTGCGGCCGGAACTCCGGGTGTTCGCGGGGGAATCGGGGCCGGAACTTTTCGACCTTCCCGACGCACCCCGGCCGGACCCGGGCACCCCCGCCCCCGTCCGCATCCTCGCTCCGTTCGACAACGTGCTGCTCTCGCACGCGGACCGCGGACGCCTCCTCGACGACGACGTGCGGAAGAAAATCTTCACCCAGAACGGCATCATCAAACCGGCTGTCCTGGTGAACGGCAGGGTCGCGGCGTTCACCACGACGGTGGTCGAGAAGTCCCGTGCGGTACTCGACGTGGAACCGTTGGCGAACATCGCGAAAACGCACCGCACCGCGATCGAGGCGGAGGGCAGGCGACTGCTGAAGTTCGCGCACCCCGACGCGCCCGAGCGTGTCGTGCGGTTCACGGGCTAGCCGGTTTGTGCCTGCGCGGTGCGAGGTGACTGAGCTCGGCGATGATCTCGTCGTTCCAGACATGCTGGCGCACAAGGCGGTACCGCTCGCGTGCCACCCACAGGTACGCCTCGGCGTCGGTGTGGTCGGGCAGCATCTGCGCGGCCCGCAGCATCCGGACCACCGGCAGGAACTCCTCACCGAACCAGCGCCGGGCCACCGTCTCACGGCTGAGGAATTCGCCCACCTCCTGCATGAGCCGGAATCCCCATGCCTCGACACTCTGGCTGATCTCGGCGTACTCCCAGGGATCGGTGACCACCACGGCCGCCCGCTGGGGACCGCTCAACGGCACCCGCGTGAGGAACAGTCGGCGGTGGTCCTTGATGACCAGGTCGCCGCGCTGCGCGATCCCGTCGGGGGAGATCTTGGTCTGGATCTCGGTGACGTAGGCGTCGATCGTGCTCCAGTGCATCGCGTACGCGATGGAGACGCGGTGGTGGCCGTCGCTGACGAAGTGCATGGACCCGATCCGATACACCTGGATCGGCGGCACCGACTCGCCCCGGCGCTGCGCGGCCGCCAGCCGTTGCCAGCGCTCGCGCACACGGGTGGACGTGGGCCGGAAGAACCGGTCGAAGTCGCGGGTCCGGTCGACGCTTCCGACGATGGAGTTGACCGGGATCACCTGCAGTCCGAGCGATCGTTCCCCGACCCGTCCGACGGCAGCGACCACCTCGTCGAACGGCAGGATCTCGTTGACGTCGTCCGGCTCGCGGCGCAGCCAGCTGACCAGCCGCGACAACTCGGCGCGGCGACGCTGGCGGGAGAAATCGTTCTCCGCGTCGGCGGCGGGGAACCCGGTGTCACGTGCCATGCCGGCGCCTGACGATGGTGGGGTCGGCGCCCGGGGCCAACTCCATCAGGGTGAATCCCACGGTGTTGATCACCGTCGTCGCGCCGAGCGTGCGGTCCTCGGCGGCCCGGCCGTACGGGTGGACGTGCCCGTGAATCATGACGCGGGCCTGCAACCTGCCCGCCAAGGTCTCGAAGCATTCGAAACCCCGGTGCGGCGGATCCTCCTGGTCGCCCACTCCGCGCGGTGGGCTGTGCGTGAGCAGCACGTCGACGCCGGACACGCCCGAGCGGCGTGCGTGCCACGCACTCGTCAGAGCCAGGTTGCGCGCCCGCCGCCGCTGCTGCCGCTCGGTCCACTGATTGGGGCCGTCGTTGTAGCGGATCGACCCACCCAGGCCCGCGATGCGCAGGCCCGCGATCCGCACGATCCGGCCGTCCGCGTTGACCGCGCCGCAGGGTCCCGGCCACGCCGAGGGCAGACCCGCCCGCATCCATCCGACACGTCCCGCGGAGTAGCCGGACAGATCGGCGTCGTGGTTGCCCGGCACGAAGACACACGGCGCGTCGAGCGCGTCGATCAGGTATTCCAGGTAGTCGAACGGGAGATCGCCCGCACCGAGGATCAGGTCGACGTCCATGGCACGCACCTGCGAACTCCACAGCGACTCGATCGTCTCGTCGGACACTGCGAGTACCGAGACCATGCTCCGACGCTACCGGCTCGCGAGGCCGGAGGACGGGTGAGCGGCTTCGGTGGTTTGATTGCGGGGTGACTGACAGCGTTGTGGCCTCCGTTCGCGCGCACCTGCTGGGGCAGATCGGGGGACCGGAGCCGACCGCCGCATCGGTGACGTTCCTGGGCGTCGAGCCGCTGGACGTGCTGCGGTTCGCACCCGACGACGAGGATCTGGTTCGCTACGTGACCCTGGGGTGCTCCCGGCACCCGATGGGCGACCCCGGCGAACTGGTGGCCGACCCGCTCCGTGGCCCCCGCGCCGAACTGATCCTCACCCTGCGCGGCGGCGCCGGGGTGGCGTCGGGAGTGGCGCGCACACTCGCGGTCCTGGCGGCGGCGCCGTCGGTGGAAGGGGTGGTTCTCGTCGAGGACGCGCTGCTCGACCTGGGGGAGCCGCTGTGGAAGGACACACCGTTCACCGCCGTGCTGCTCGGTGAGTCGACCATCCCCGACCTCCCGCTGCCCGAACCCGCGGAGGCCGTGCGGTTCCTCGCGGTCGTGCCGATCACCGGCACCGAGGCGGCGTGGGTCCGACTGCGCGGCGCAGGCGCACTGCGCGACGCCTGGGCGGAGGCGGGCATCGACGTCCGCGATCCGCACCGCGGTGCCGCGTCCCTCTAGAGCCAGTGGTTCCGGCGGAACGTGACGAACAGGCCCACCGTCACCGACGCGATCACCAACACCACGCCGTGATAGCCGTACTGCCAATGCAATTCGGGCATGTTGTCGAAGTTCATGCCGTAGATGCCCGCGATCATCGTCGGCACGGCCGCGATGGCCACCCACGCCGAGATCTTGCGCATGTCGGTGTTCTGCTGCACGGCGATCTTGGCGAGGGCGGCATCGACGAGTGAGCTGAGGACCTCGTCGTATTCGGCGATCCGCTCGGCGACGGTGGTGTGGTGATCGAGGACGTCGCGGAAGTAGCGGCGAATCTCCTTCGGCACCGGATTGCCCGGGGATCGCGTCAGCCGGAGCAGCGGATTGGACAGCGGGTTCACCGACTTGCGGAGTTCGACGATCTCGCGCTTGAGAAGGTAGATGTGTTCGACCGCGACGCTGCTGCGCGGACTGAACACCGCCTCCTCCATGCCGTCGACGTCCTCCTCGATGGCCTGGGTGACCTCGAGGTACGTGTCCACCACGTGGTCCGCGACCGCGTGCAGCACCGCGTAGGGGCCCAGGGCGAGCCGCTCCTGGTTCGCCTCCAGCGCATGGCGGACGTTCGCGAGCGGGGAATGGTCACCGTGCCGGACGGTGATGACGAAGTCGGCGCCCACGAACACCATGATCTCGCCGGTCTCGACGATCTCGCTGGCGGTGGCCACCGACTCGTGCGGCACGTAGTTGACCGTCCGCAACACGAGGAACAGGACGTCGTCGTAGCGTTCCAGCTTCGGCCGCTGGTGGGCGTGGACGGCGTCCTCGACCATCAGCTCGTGCAGCCCGAACGTCTCGGCCACACTCTCCATCTGCCCCTCGTCGGGGGCGAGAAGCCCGACCCACACGAACCCCCGACCCTGCTTGCGGACCTCGGCCATCGCGGCCTGGTGGGTGTACTTGCCGGGAAGCCTCGTGCCGTCGACGTACACACCGCAATCCACGATGGCGCGCGCCGTCGGGATGCGGATCCTGGGGGCCGGGTCCTTGTCACCGTTGCGCTGATCCTTGTCGCTGCCGCGCTTGGGGAGCGAGGGCACAGACGGCACCGGGCCCTCCCTTCACCGTCGAGTCGGACATGCTGCTGGTGAATCGTACGTCAGCGCCCGCTCCGGGCCGTCGGTGTCGCACGACACGCCAGGCTTCCGGGCCGCACGCTCGGACCCCGTGCCGCGACACCTGACAGACTGGTCTGGTGCTCATCGATCTCCACACCCATTCGACGGCCTCCGACGGAACCGACAGCCCGGCGGACCTTGTGCGCGCCGCGGGGGCGGCGGGACTCGACACCGTGGCGATCACCGATCACGACACGACGGCGGGGTGGGCCGAGGCGGTCGCAGCGTTGCCTGCGGGGCTCGCGCTGGTGCGGGGCATGGAGATGTCCTGCGAGGGGCGAGGCGAGGACGGACGCCCGGTTGCGGTGCATCTCCTCGCCTACCTGTTCGATCCCGCGCACGCCGCGTTTGCGCGCGAGAGGGAACGGTTGCGGAACGAGCGGATCGTGCGCATCCGCGCCATGGCGGAGCTCATGATGGAGGACGGTCTCCCCATCGACGCCGACGAGGTGCTCGCGGAAGCGGGACCTGCGGCGGGGCGCCCGCACCTGGCGAGGGCCCTGATGCGCGCCGGTGTGGTCGGCAGCGTCGGTGAGGCGTTCGTGGATCTGCTGGCCCCGCGCGGCCGGTACTTCGTCGACAAGTCGGACACCCCCCTCGACGACGCCGTCCAACTGGTGGCGGAGGCCGGGGGAGTGAGCGTCCTCGCCCACGGTCGGGCCCGCACGAGGGGACGGCTGCTGTCCCTCGATCACGTCCGCGACCTGGCGGGAGCCGGTCTGCACGGACTCGAGGTGCATCACCCCGATCACTCGTCGGACGACGCGCGGGTACTGCAGGAACTCGCCGACGAGCTCGGTCTGGTCGTCACCGGCTCCTCCGACTACCACGGCACGAACAAGGCCATCCGGCTCGGTGAGTTCACGACGGACGCCGACGAATTCGACACCCTCGTATCGAAAGCATCCGGGGTGCAGGTGGTCTCGGCATGAACACGCACGAGTCCGAGCGGTACGACCCCTACGGTCCGACCGTCCCGAGGACGGTGACGGCCACCGAACCGCGACGCAGTCCGCTCGTGGTCCGCGCGCTGCGCGCCCTCAGCGGGGCCGTCGCCGCCGGCGTGGTGATCCTCTGCCTCGTCGTGATCGGCTCCGCCTACGTGGGCGGCGGCCGTGGCTTCCCAGGCCCCGGGGCGATCTCCATCACCGCGCACGTGGTTGCGTCCGTGTTCGTGATCGTGGCGCAGCGGATTTCGGACCGCCGCGACGGTCTCGTCGCCGTGGTCGCATCCGTCGCCGTTCTCGCGGCGGCGGCGCTTCTGCTGGCCACCCAGTGGTGGGGTTGACGGACACTCGGTGCGTTATGTGAAACCGGCTCTCACAGTGACCCGCCGGTAACTTATTCTCACAGGTAGAGGCCAGAAAACGTGAGACATCTGACTGTCGTGGCAATTTGATTGTGCATCGATATTCGTGCCAGACTTAGCACCACTCCGACGTCGGCGCCACCGCCCTTCGGCGGGGGTTTATGGCAGTGTTGCCAGGGCTCACCCGCCCGTGCCATGACGCTTCGGACGTTCTGCGGCCATCGTGATCGCGCACCCCGGAAGCTTCACCCTCAGTTGTCGTTCGTGGAGTAACTGTGAAGATCAGCGCCGATCCTCACGGTTACTTCTCAGTAACCCGGCCCCGAGTGAGCCTGGACTTAGCAGGAGTGTCATCGTGTCCATCGTGTCCGAACCCACCACACCGCAGAAGGTCGAGCTGACCGACGAAGAGATCTTCGCCGGCCACATCGGGGGGAAGCTCTCCGTCGAGACCACGACCGCCCTCGATACGCAGCGCGCCCTGTCCATTGCCTACACACCCGGCGTCGCACAGGTTTCCCGCGCCATCGCCGCCGACGAAACCCTCGCCGACCGGTACACCTGGACCAGCCGCCTGGTGGTCGTCGTCTCCGACGGCTCCGCGGTGCTCGGCCTCGGGGACATCGGCCCGCGCGCGTCCCTTCCCGTGATGGAGGGCAAGTCCGCCCTGTTCAAGAACTTCGCGGGCCTGAACTCGATCCCGCTGGTCCTCGACACCAAGGACCCCGACGAGATCGTCGAAACCCTGATCCGGCTGCGCCCGAGCTTCGGTGCGGTCAACCTCGAGGACATCTCCGCACCGCGCTGCTTCGAGATCGAAAAGCGCGTCATCGAGGCGTTGGACTGCCCGGTCATGCACGACGACCAGCACGGCACCGCCATCGTCGTCCTCGCCGCCCTCAAGGGTGCGGTCACGGTCCAGGACCGCGACATCCACGATCTGCGGGTCGTCATCTCCGGTGCCGGCGCCGCCGGAGTCGCCTGCGCGAACATCCTGCTCGCCGCCGGGATCGCCGACGTGACCGTCCTCGACTCGAAGGGCATCGTCTCCGCCGACCGGCAGGACCTCAACGAGATCAAGGTCGACCTGGCCGCGCGCACCAACCCGGCCGGCCGCCGCGGCGGCACCGCCGAAGCCCTCGACGGGGCGGATGTGTTCCTCGGGGTGTCCGCCGGGACCGTGCCGGAGGAGCTGATCGCCACCATGGCGAAGGATTCCATCGTGTTCGCGTTGTCGAACCCGGACCCGGAGATCCACCCCGACATCGCCCGCAAGCATGCGGCGATCGTGGCCACCGGACGCAGCGATTTCCCGAACCAGATCAACAATGTGCTTGCCTTCCCCGGCGTGTTCCGTGGCGCCCTGGATGCCGGTGCCCGCCGGATCACCGAAGGTATGAAGCTCGCCGCCGCCGAGGCAATCCTCTCGGTCGTCGGTGACGAGCTGGCTGTAGACAAGATCGTTCCCAGCCCGCTCGATCCTCGCGTCGCCCCCGCTGTCGCGGAGGCAGTCGCCGCCGCTGCTCGTGCAGAAGGCGTCACCGACTAGCGAGAATCCGTCGAGCACCCCGATCCGGAACCCGCACCCACGGTTCCGGTGTCGGGGTGTTTGCCGTTGGGGGACTTCTTCGCTACGACGCGCGCTCGGCGATCTGTTCGGCGCTCGGGTTGCGGCGCAGGCGGCCGGTCCCCGGAACGGACGCCCACACCGCCAGCGCCAGCAGGCCGTCCACGACGAGGGCGAGGATCGTCACGAGCAGCGCACCGACGAGCACCCGGTCGTACTGGCGCAGGGCCAGTCCGTCGAAGATGTAGCGCCCCAGGCCGCCGAGGTTGACGTACGCGGCGACCGTTGCGGTCGCGATGATCTGCAGGGTGGCGTTACGCAGCCCGCCGAGCATGAGCGGCAGCGCATTCGGGGCCTCGACACGCGTGAGGACCTGCCATTCGGTCATTCCCATCGCGCGGGCGGCGTCCACGACCGTTCGGTCGACGTTCGCGACACCCGCGTACGTGCCCGCGAGCACCGGCGGGATTCCGAGGATCACCAGCGCCAGGATCGGCGGGATCAGACCCAGTCCGAGCAGCAGCACCAGGAACGTCAGCAGACCCAGTGTCGGCAGCGAGCGGAGCGCGTTGACGAGACCGACCACGACCACGTCACCCTTGCGCAGATGTCCGATGATCAGACCGATCGGGACCGCGACCACCGCGGACAGTGCAACTGCCAGGAAGCTGTACCAGAGGTGTTCGAGAATGCGGGCGCCGATTCCGGTACTGCCCGACCAGTTACCCGGATCGACGATGTACTCCCATGCGCCGCCGAAGATGTTCACGAAGCCTCCCCTGCGGCCGGGGCCGCCGACTGTCCCGCGACCAGCGGCGTGCGCCGGACTTTCTGCTGCCGGGTCCACGGTGTCAGTGCCCGGCCGACCAGGAACAGCAGCAGGTCGAACGCGAGGGCCAGAACGACGATCGCGATGATCCCGGCGAGAATCTGGTCCGGGTAGTCACGCTGGTAGCCCTGGGTGAACAGGGTGCCGAGACCGCCGATCCCGATCAGCGAACCCACCGACACCAGCGAGATGTTGGTCACGGCCACCACTCGCACGTTCGCGACGAGAACGGGTAGCGCGAGGGGCAATTCGACGGTCAGGGCCCGGCGGAGCCGGGTGAAACCCATCGCGGTGGCCGAGTCGACGACGTCGGCGGGAACGGAGTCGAGGGCCTCGGGCACGGCGCGGATGAGCAGGGCGGTGGAGTAGATCGTCAGCGCGATCACCACGTTGAGCGGGTCCAGGATCTGCAGTCCGACGACGGAGGGGATTGTCACGAACAATGCCAGCGACGGGATCGTGAACGCGATGCCCGCGACGATCAGCGTGATCTTCCGCAGCCAGGACGCACCCCGGATCGCGGTCCCGACCGGGACCGCGATGAGCAACCCGATCAGCAGCGGAACCAGCGCGAGGTAGAGATGGGTCTTCGTCAGGTCGACGACGACCGAGAAGTTGTCGATGAGCCACCGCATGGGATCACGGCCCGTCCGGGGTTGCCGGTTGGGCAGTGAAGTAGTGCTCACCCCTCGCACGATCCTCGGCTGCCCGCTGCTCGGCCAGCTTCGCGATCACCTCGGAGCCGAGGATGCCCCCGGTGACCGCGCCGTCGGCGTCGACGGCCACACCGATGCCCGACGGAGAGGAGATGGCCGCGTCCAGGGCCTGCCGCAGGTCGGCGCCGGGGGAGAAGAGGGATCCACCGGCCGCGGTGCATTCGGAGACGGGCCGACCGGCCCGCGCCCCCTCGACGCCGGTGACGTCGATCCACCCCCGCGGTACGCCCGCGTCCGTGACGACCAGGACCCATTCACCCTGTTCGAGCCGGAGCCCGGGCAACTCCTTCTCGGTCGCCGTCCGGATGGTGTGCAGCGGAACCTGATCTGCCGTCCGGAACGACAGCCCGCGGTACCCGCGGTCGCGTCCCACGAACGAGGCGACGAAATCGGTGGCCGGCGCGGACAGCACCGTGTCGGGCGCGTCGTACTGCTGCAACCGGCCACCCGGTCCGAAGACCGCCACCCGGTCACCGAGTTTGACGGCCTCGTCGATGTCGTGGGTGACGAACACGATCGTCTTGCGCATCTCGGCCTGCAGGCGCTGCATCTCGGCCTGCAGATCTTCGCGGACAACGGGATCGACGGCGCTGAACGGTTCGTCCATCAGCAGGATCGGGGGGTCGGCAGCCAGTGCCCGCGCGACCCCCACGCGTTGTTGCTGCCCGCCGGACAGCTGGCCGGGATAGCGGGACGCCAGCGCCGGGTCGAGTCCGACGCGTTCGAGCACCGCCAACGCGGCCTTGCGGGCGTTGCGTCGTGAGTCGCCGCGCAGCACCGGCACGGTCGCGACGTTGTCGACCACCGTGCGGTGCGGCAGCAGTCCTGCGCTCTGGATGACGTAGCCGATGCCGAGCCGAAGCTTCACCGCGTCGGTCTGGGCGATGTCGCGGCCGTCGACCGTGATCGTTCCCGCGGTCGGGGTGATCATCCGGTTGATCATCCGCATCGACGTGGTCTTGCCACAGCCGGACGGCCCGACGAAGACCGTGAACGATTCGGCGTCGATCTCCAGGTCGAGGCCGTCGACCGCCGTCGTACCGTCCGGGTACTGCTTGGTGACTCCCGAGAATGTGATCACGGCAGGCTCCTCACGAGACCGGCTTGTCGAGCCCCTGGTCCGTCACCCACTGCTTCGCGGCCGCAGCCGGCTCGGTTTTCGCGTCACCCGACACGGAATCATTCAGCGCGACAAGCTCTTCGGTGGTCAGCTTCGCCGACAGCGCGTCGAGCGCCCGGGTCAGCTTGTCGGAGGACTTGGTGGCACGCACCACCGGGACGACGTTCTGCGCCGCGAAGTTGTTCTGCGGATCCGCGAGCACGACGAAACCGTTCTGCGCGATCGCCGGGGACGTCGTGAAGATGTCGGCGGCCGTGATCTGCCCCGACGCGAGGGCGTCCACCGTGGCCGGACCGCCGCCGTCGGCGATCGGGACGAAGTTATCGGCCGTGATGTCGAGGCCGTACTTGGCCTTCAGGCCGGGCAGGCCACCGGGACGCTCCTGGAACTCGGCGGGTGCACCGAATTTCACCTCGTTCGAGTGCGCCGCGAGATCCGCGATCGAGGTGAGGTTCCAGCGCTGCGCCGTCTCCTTCGTGACGACGACGGCGTCCTTGTCCTCGGCCGGGGCCGGGGTGGTGATCGTCAGCTCCGAGCCGAGCGCGGCAGGCAGCGCGGCGTCCACGTCGGCGGCGCTCGTCGCCGTCGAGTCCGGGTCGAGATACTGCAGCAGGTTGCCCGTGTAATCCGGGATGACGTCGATCGAGCCGTCCTTCAGCGCAGGGATGTAGGCCTCACGGCTGCCGATGTTGAACTTCGTCGTCACATCGAACCCGTTGGCGCGGAGCACCTCGGTGTAGATGTTCGCGACCGTCTCCGATTCGGGGAAGTTCGCCGATCCCACGATGATCGTGTCGGGGTCGTCACCGGATCCCTCGCCGCCGGCGGTCAGGGGGTCGGATCCGCCACCGCACGCCGCGAGCGACACGACGGCCACCGTCGCGAGAGCGATACTGCCCACGGAGCGGCGGGTGAGGCCCGACAGAATTCGTGAGGTGCGCATGAGCGTCCTTCCCGTTGTCACCGGCGCCGGACCTGCCGACGGAAACCGGTGGACGCGTGTCCGCGCCATCGGTTGGCCAGTGTAACGATAGGGGCGGACAGAGCACGGTTTTCGACCAGCTCGAGGTAAACGAAAGGCGCGACGTGGCACACACACGCACAGACGGATCGGCCGAGCGCCCGGCGGCATGGTCCCGGGCACTGATCGCCGCGTCCGCGCTGCTGCTGGTCGCGGGGGTGGTGTCGGGATGCGCAGGCGGTGACACGACCCTCGACGGTTCCGCGGGGCAGGGGACGGGCGAGATCGTGGTGGGTGCGGGTGACGGAGCGGAGAGCCGGATCCTGGCCGAAATCTATGCGGGTGCCCTGCGTTCGACCGGGGCGCCGGTCACCACCGAGGGGGGCCTCGGCGACCGGACCGCGTACCTCGGCCGGCTCGATGCCGGAAACGTCACGCTGTTGCCGGAGTTCACGGGCCGGTTGCTGCGCTACTACGACCCCGAATCGACGGAGACGGAACAGGACGAGGTGTTCGAGGCGTTGAGCAAGGCTCTGCCGCAGGGGCTTTCGATCTCCGACTTCGCGGCCGCCGAGGACAGATCGGCGCTGGCGGTGACCCCACAGGCGTCGGGGCAGCTGGATCTCACCACCCTGGACGAACTCGTTCCCTCGTGCAGCACGAGCACAGCCGTGCTCGCCCCGGCGTTCGAGGCCGACGCGCTTCCCGACCTCACCGGCTGCACGTTCGCACAGATTCGGACGGTGGACGACGCCGCCGCCGTCGGCGAACTCGCCGCGCCGGCACCGGCGGACGGAGTCGTGCGGGTGGCCGGGGTGACCACCGTGTCACCCGCCGTCGCGGGCGCGGACCTGGTGCTGCTGGCGGACGACGAGCACGTGTTCACCGCACAGAACGTGGTGCCGCTGTTCCGGATCGGAACTCTCACCGAAGCCCAGCTGAAGGCGTTGAACGTCGTGGCGGGTGAGCTGACGACCGCGGACCTGGCCGACATGATCGGCCAGGTCCGCGGTGGTGCCGATTCAGCCGACGTGGCGCGGGTGTGGCTCGACGCTCATCTGTGAACCCAGGAACGCGCCGAGTTCCGCGACCGCGTCCGCTGCCTCGCGGACCAGGGACGCCTGCAGGTGGGCGACGTGCCACAGCCGGGCGTACTCGGTGAGCGTGACGTCCACATTCGACTCGTTCAGCTTGTCGACGAACTCCACGATCTGCGGGTAGAGCACCTCGTCCACCCCGACGTGGATCAGTGTCGGCGGCAGTCCCGCCAGACTTCCGTGCAGCGGTGCGTAACCCGGATCGTGTGCGTCCCCGTTGCCCAGGTACTTCTCGGCGGCGTCGAACGACCACGCCGTGTTGACCACGAGATCCCGGTCCCGGGACGTGTCACGCCTGCCTGGATCGACCCACGGAGCGATCAGCGCCAACGCGGCCGGCGTCACCCCGTGCCGGTCGATCAGCCGTCGCGCGGTGGCGACCGTCAGGCCGCCGCCCGCCGAATCGCCCGCGATGGCGAGTTGCTCTGTCTCGTAGCCATGTTCGGTGTTCAGCTCCAGGTATGCCGCGACCGCGTCCTCGAGCCCGGCCGGGAACGGATGTTCCGGAGCCAGCCGGTAGTCGAGGGTGTAGACGACGCTGCCGGATTCCCTGGCGAGGTGAGCCGCCAGCGAACGGTGCGTGGCGAGCGAACCGATCGTGTACGCCCCACCGTGCAGGTAGAGCACGGCGGTCCGGCGTTCGGTGGCTCCCACCGTGATTCGCTCCGCCGGCCGCCCGGCCAGCGAGGTCGGGCGGACGACGGCACCTGCAGGCACCTGCTGCAACGGAGCGCCGAGGTCGAGGATCGCTCTCTGGACGGTGTACGGGAGCCGGGCGTTGAGGCCGAGGCGGTAGAACGGCCGGAGGGCCGTCGCGACGACCGGCAGCGGCAGGTGGAAGCTCATCGGTACCTCAGTTCGACTTCGGGAGGACGCGTCCGGCGACGAAAGCAACCACACGCTGGTAGCTCGGTCCGACGAGCCGCACCCAGGCGTCGAGGAACTTGGCGTCGGCGCCGATCAGGACGCGCGGCTTGCTCTTGCGGACACCGTTCACGATGGTCTCGGCCGCCGCCTCCGGAGTGGTGCGTGCGAGTTTCTGGTCGAAGAACTGCGCGAACGTGTCGAGGTCCTCGCCCGGGCCCGCGGTGGCGTTGCGGGCGATGGCCGTCTTGATGCCACCGGGGTGCACGCACGTCACCTTGACGGGGTGCTTGGCGATCAGCATCTCCTGGCGCAGCGACTCGGTGAAACCGCGCACCGCGAACTTCGCCGAGTTGTACGCGCTCTGGCCGGGCATGGACAGCAGACCGAAGAGGCTCGAGACATTCACGACGTGGCCGTCGCCGGACGCGATGAGATGCGGCAGGAAGGCCTTGGTGCCGTTGACGACTCCCCAGAAATCCACGTCCATGATCTTCTCGATGTCCTTGAACTCGGACTTCTCGAACTCACCGTGGTAGGCGATGCCGGCGTTGTTGTACACCTGGTTGATCTTGCCGAAGTGCGCCCGCACCTCGTCGGCGTATGCGAGCACCGCCTCGCGCTGGGTGACGTCCAGGTGATCGGCCTTGACCTCGGCGCCCAGCGCCTCGGCCTGGCGTGCGGTCTCGGCGAGCCCGACCGTGTCCATGTCCGAGATCGCCAGCCTGGCACCCCGGCCCGCCAGGTTGAGGGCGAGCGCCCTGCCGATACCGGAACCGGCTCCGGTGATTACGACTACCTTGCCTGCGAACTCGCTCACTGTGCTGTCACCTTGTCGTCGTCGAGGTCGATCTGTGCCGGGATGGCGGCCGGGCCGGGGGTCTTGCCGTTCACGTGCACCGGTGCAGCCAGATCGCCGGTGGTCACGCTGTCGTACGCGGTGAGGTCGAAGCGCTTCGTCTCGTTCCGGAACTGGAACGTGAAGCCCGGCCACAGCGTGGTGTTGTTGCCGTGCTTGTCGAGGTACCAGCTCGCGCACCCACCGTTGTTCCAGACGCTGTGCGACAGCTTCTCCTGGAGTTCCGCGTTGTATCGGTCCTGGGCGTCCTGCCGGACCTCGATCTTGCCGATGCCGTACTTGTCGAGCGTCTGCAGGGCGTCGACGAGGTAGTTGAGCTGCGACTCGATCATGAAGACCATCGAGGTGTGGCCCAGGCCCGTGTTCGGGCCCACCAGGAAGAACATGTTGGGGAAGTTCGCGATCGCGGCCCCCTTGTAGCCCTGCTGTCCGCCTTCGTCGAAGACGTCGGCGAGCGAGCGGCCGTCCTTGCCGAAGATGCCCTCGAACGTGGGGGAGTCGGTGACGTGGAAGCCGGTGGCGACGACGATGGCATCGACCTCACGGACGGTGCCGTCCTTCGAGACCACCGAGTTGGCCGTGACCTCGGCGATGCCGTCGGTCACCAGGTCGACGTTGTCCTGCGCCAGGGTGGGGTAGTAGTTGTTCGAGATCAGCATGCGCTTGCAGCCGATCTGGAAGTTCGGCGTGACCTTCTTGCGCAGATCCCTGTCCTTGATCTGGCGACGCAGGTGGCGCTCGGCCGCGAACTGCAGCGGCTTCATGAAGACGGGGGCCTTCGCGAGTCCGACGACCTGGCTCTCGCGCATCCAATAGATCCCGGCGCGGCACAGCTTCTGAAAGCCGGGGAGATACTTGAACGCGGTGTGCTCGAGCTTCGTGTACTCACGGTCCGCCCGGGGCAGGATCCACGGCGCCGTGCGCTGGTACACGTCGAGGTGTGACACCTTCTTGCCGATGGCGGGCACGATCTGGATGGCCGAGGCGCCGGTACCGATGACGGCGACGCGCTTCCCCGCCAGGTCGGCGTCGTGGTTCCAGCGGGCGGAGTGGAAGATCTCGCCCTCGAAGCCTTCGATGCCCTTGATGTCGGGGAGGGACGGCTCGCACAGTGCACCGACCGCAGACACGAGGACCTTCGCGACGAAGTTCCCCTTCGTGGTGGTGACCTCCCAGCGGGTGGTCGACTCGTTCCAGTGGGCGGACTGCACGTCACAGCCGAAGAGGTGCTTGTCGCGCACCTTGTACTTGTCGGCCACCGACTGGATGTACTTCTGGATCTCGGGCTGCGTCGAGAACGACCGAGTCCACTCCGGGTTCAGCGCGAACGAGTAGGAGTACAGATGTGAGGGAACATCACACGCCGCGCCCGGGTACGTGTTGTCTCGCCAGGTACCACCGACGTCGGTGCCGCGTTCGAGCACGAGGAAGTCTGTCTTGCCTGCCTGGGTCAGCTTGATCGCCGCGCCGAGGCCGGCGAACCCGCTGCCGATGATCAGCGTGTCGATGTGCCGGACCCCTGCGGTGGGGGCGGAAGTATCTGTGACGGGGAGACTCATGTAAGAAACAATAGGGCGCTATTGAGGGACAGTCAATAGCCTATTGACCTTCATTCAGTAGTCCTGTCTCATGGACGTCGTGAAGCGGACCCGTCTCAGCCCCGAACAACGGCGCGCGCAACTGATCGACCTCGGCGCGAAGATGCTGGCGCAGCGCCCGTTGGAGCAGATCTCCGTCGAGGACATCGCCGATCAGGCCGGTGTCTCCCGCGGCCTGCTGTTCCACTACTTCGCCTCCAAACACGACTTCCACCTCGAGATCGTGCGACACACCAGCAGCGAGATGCTCGCCCGCACCGCCCCCGACCCGTACGTCGGGGAAGCGCGGGATCCGATGCAGATCCTGCGCTCGGTGCTCGCGTCCTACGTCGACTACGTCAGCGAGAACCGTGGCACCTACGTGTCGCTCCTGAGGGGGACGGCGAGTGGCGACCCGGACATGCGCGCCGTCTTCGAGCAGACCCGCGCCGTGATGTCCGAACGGACCCTCGAACAACTCCCGGCGATCGGCATCGAGCCCACCAAGGCCGTCGCACTCGCCGTCCGGGGCTGGATCGCCTACGTCGAGGAAGTCACGATCACCTGGCTGCGCGACCCGCACCTGACCCGAGACGAGCTGATCGAACTCAACGTCCAGGCCCTTCCCGCGCTCGCCATCGCCGCCGCACCCGAGATCGCCGCAGCGCTGGTGTCGGCCACCACGACCCGACACCCCTAGTACCCGGGGCACACCCGTAGTACCCGCGGGTGACACCGGTTTCGTTCCCCGGCGTGACGTCGCGACGCATGCGACGTTCCTAGCGTTCTCGTCATGACCACACTCGATCTCCGCTCCCGCGTCGTCGCGTCCCGCCAGGTGCCGCTGGCGGTGATGGTCGCAGCGATGTCCGCCCTCGCGCTGGTGTGCGCCGTCGGACTCGTCGTCGACGACCGGACCGTGCTCGGAGTGTCCGTGTGGCTCAAGCCGCTGAAGTTCGCGATCTCCTTCGCGCTCTACGGGGCCACCATGGCGTGGATGCTGACCCTCCCGCATCGAGGCAGCAGATGGACACGGGTCATGGCGACGGTGTTCGCCGTGACCGGCATCCTCGACGTCGGATTCATCGCGGTCCAGGCCGCGCGCGGAACGTTCAGCCACTTCAACACGTCCGACGACGCCGTCAACACGATCGGGCAGTACGTGTTCATGACCGGTGTCCCCGGACTGTTCGTCGCGAACCTCGTGATCGCCCTGATCCTGCTGTTCCAGCGCGTGGGAGATCGTCCCCTCACCCGAGCCATCCATGCGGGCCTGTTCCTGGCGGTGGTCGGCATGGCACTCGGGTATCTCATGGGATTCCAGGGCCGGCAGTCGACGACCGACGCGAGCGGCCGCGCCGTCGAACTCGCCGCACGGCACAGCGTCGGCGTCACCGACGAGAATCCGGGACTGCCCGTCACCAACTGGAGCACGTCCGGCGGCGACCTCCGCATCCCGCACTTCGTCGGACTGCACGGGCTACAGGTGATGCTGATCGGCGCCCTCGTCCTGAGCGTTCTCGCGTCGCGGATTCCGTGGCTTCGCAGCGAGGGAACCCGCGCCTCCCTGATGGCCGTGCTGGCGCTCGCCTACACCGGACTGCTCGCCGTGCTCACCTGGCAGGCGTTCCGCGGCCAACCGCTGATCCACCCCGACGCGCTCACCCTCGCCGCCCTCGGCGGACTACTCGCCGCCACCGCCCTCGGAGTCCAGGCCGTGAGGTCCCGGGCAGAGACGGGGCAGCAGGCGCCTGCCTAGAGGTGCCGCAGGAAGCGGTCGGGTCCGTCGAGGAACGACCGCCAGTTGCGGACGAGGTCGAGCTGATTCCACTCGGGGAAGTCGATCCCGTCGTCGGTGAGTTCCCAGATCTCGGCGCCGGGCGCGGCGGCGAGCAGGGGAGAGTGCGTCGCCATGATCACCTGCGAACCCTCTTCGGCGAGATCCGCGATCACGCCGAGCAGCGCCAGGCAGGACTGGAACGACAGCGCGGCCTCCGGCTCGTCCAGAATCCACAGCCCCACGCCGATCGGACGGTCGGCGACGTACCGCAGGAACGACTGACCGTGCGAGAGCTGGTTGAACGACTGATCGTCGTTTCGGGGCCGTGACTCGTCGGCCGCACCGAACAACGAATGCATCGACTCGGCACGCAGAAAACACCCGCCGTACGGCTGCGGCCGGGCGCCGACACACGTGAGATGAGTGCCGAGGTCCGCGTCCTCGGGGCTGGATCCCGCCGACCACAACCGGTCCTGCGCCCCGCGGAACCCGCCCTGCCAGGCCGCGGCGATCGACTCGACGAGCGTCGACTTCCCGACCCCGTTCTCACCCACGATCACGGTGACGGGCCGCTCGAATGCCAGCCCGTTTTCGCACAGTTCCGCCACCGCGGGCAGGTCCAGATACCACGAAGCCGGGTCGAATCCGCTCCGTGGAGTGAACTCGACCCGGCTCAGTGGCAGATCAGTCAATCAAACGCTCAGCTGAACGCTTCGTCGATGATCTCCTGCTGTTCCACAGCGTGCACCTTGCTCGAACCCGAGGACGGTGCCGACATCGAACGACGCGAGATGCGCTTGATTCCGGACAGCTTGTCGGGCAGCAACTCGGGCAGAGCGAGACCGAAGAACGGCCACGCACCCTGGTTGGCCGGCTCCTCCTGAACCCACCGGAACTCGGTGGCGTTCGGGTAGCGGTCCAGCGTCTCGCGGAGACGACGGCTCGGAACCGGGTACAGCTGCTCGATGCGGACGATCGCGATGTCCTCGCGGTTGTCCTTCTGCTTCTTCGCCAGCAGCTCCCAGTACAGCTTGCCGCTGACCAGGAGGACACGACGCACCTTGTCGCGTTCGGCGTCGCCCGTCTCGTACGTGGGCTCCTCGAACACCGAGCGGAACTTGCCGGTGGTGAAGTCTTCGACGTCGGAGACCGCGGCCTTGTTCCGCAGCATCGACTTCGGTGTGAAGACGACCAGCGGGCGGCGGATTCCGTCGAGCGAGTGACGACGCAGCAGGTGGAAGTAGCTGGCCGGGGTGGACGGCACGGCCACGGTCATCGAACCCTCGGCGCACAACTGCAGGAAGCGCTCGATACGACCGGACGTGTGGTCGGGACCCTGACCCTCGTGGCCGTGCGGCAGCAGCAGCACGACGTCGGACAGCTGGCCCCACTTGGCCTCACCGGACGAGATGAACTCGTCGATGATCGACTGCGCGCCGTTGACGAAGTCACCGAACTGCGCCTCCCACAGCACGAGCGCGTCCGGGTTGCCCACGGAGTAGCCGTACTCGAAGCCGACGGCGGCGAACTCGCTGAGCGCGGAGTCGTAGACCAGGAACTTGCCGGGGTTCTCGCTGCCCAGGTTCTGCAGCGGGGTGTACTCGGCGCCCGTCTTGCGGTCGATGAGGACCGAGTGACGCTGCGTGAACGTGCCGCGCTTGGAATCCTGGCCGGACAGGCGAACCATCTTGCCCTGGTCGACCAGCGAACCGAACGCGAGCAGCTCGGCGAAGGCCCAGTCGATCTTGCCTTCGCGGGACATTTCGCGGCGCTTCTCGATGACCGGCTTGACGCGCGGGTGCACGGTGAAGCCCTCGGGCACGTTGACGAACGCGTCGCCGATCCGCTCGAGCACCGAGTCGTCGACGGACGTCTTCAACTTCGTGGGCAGTACCTGGTCGAGCTCGACCGACTCACTGGGCTCCGGCGTGTACTTCTCGAGTTCGCGAACCTCGTTGAACACCCGTTCCAGCTGGCCCTGGTAGTCGCGCAGTGCGTCTTCGGCTTCCTTCAGCGAGATGTCGCCGCGGCCGATCAGGGATTCGGTGTAGCTCTTACGAACGCTGCGCTTGGTGTCGATCACGTCGTACATCGCCGGCTGCGTCATCGACGGGTCGTCGCCCTCGTTGTGACCGCGACGGCGGTAGCAGATCATGTCGATGACGACGTCCTTCTGGAACTTCTCCCGGAAGTCGACAGCGAGCTGGGCGACCCAGACGCAGGCCTCGGGGTCGTCGCCGTTCACGTGGAAGATCGGCGCGCCGATCATCTTCGCGACGTCGGTGCAGTACTCGGACGAACGCGAGTGCTCCGGGGCGGTGGTGAAGCCGACCTGGTTGTTGACCACGATGTGCACGGTGCCGCCGGTGCGGTACCCGCGCAGCAGTGCCAGGTTCAACGTCTCGGCCACGACACCCTGACCGGCGAAGGCGGCGTCGCCGTGCAGCATGAGCGGCAGGACGGTGAAGCCGTCCTCGCCCTTGTCGAGGATGTCCTGCTTGGCGCGGACCAGGCCCTCGAGGACCGGGTCGACCGCCTCGAGGTGCGACGGGTTGGCCGTCAGCGACACGGTGATGTCGTTGTCGCCGAACATCTGGATGTACGTGCCCTCGGCGCCGAGGTGGTACTTCACGTCGCCGGAGCCGTGCGCGGCCGCCGGGTTCATGTTGCCCTCGAACTCGGTGAAGATCTTCGAGTACGGCTTGCCGACGATGTTCGCGAGAACGTTGAGGCGACCGCGGTGCGGCATGCCGATGACGACCTCGTCGAGCTGGTGCTCGGCGGCCTGGTCGATGACGGCGTCCATCATCGGGATGACGGACTCGGCGCCCTCCAGGGAGAAGCGCTTCTGGCCGACGTACTTGGTCTGCAGGAACGTCTCGAACGCCTCGGCGGCATTGAGCTTGCTCAGGATGTACTTCTGCTGAGCGACCGTGGGCTTGACGTGGTGCGCCTCGACCCGGTCCTGCAGCCACTGCTGCTGCTCCGGCTCCAGGATGTGCGTGTACTCGACGCCGACGTGGCGGCAGTACGCGTCACGCAGCACGCTGAGCACGTCGCGCAGCTTCATCTTCTCCTGGCCGTGGAAGCCGCCGACCTTGAACTCGCGGTCGAGGTCCCACAGGGTCAGGTCGTGCGTGCGGACGTCCAGGTCCGGGTGGCTGCGGAACTTGTCCTTGACGAACTGCAGCGGATCCGTGTCGGCCATCAGGTGACCACGGTTGCGGTACGCGGCGATCAGCTCGAGAACACGGGTGTTCTTGTCGACGGCGCCTTCGGGCACGTCCTTGCGCCAGCGGACCGGCTCGTACGGGATGTGCAGCGCGTGGAAGATCTCGTCGTAGAACTCGTCGCTGATCAGCAGGTTGTGGATGGTCCGGAGGAAGTCGCCGGACTCGGCACCCTGGATGATGCGGTGGTCGTACGTCGAGGTCAGCGTCATGAGCTTGCCGACGCCGATCTCGGCGAGGCGCTCGTCGCTCGCGCCCTGGAACTCGGCGGGGTACTCCATCGCGCCGGCACCGATGATGGCGCCCTGGCCGTTCATCAGTCGCGGCACGGAGTGCACGGTGCCGATGCCGCCGGGGTTGGTGAGCGAGATGGTGACACCCGAGAAGTCCTCGGCGGTGAGCTTGCCGTCACGCGCGCGCCGGACGATGTCCTCGTAGGCGCTGTAGAACTGCGTGAAGTTGTGGGTGTCGGTGTTCTTGATCGCGGCGACGACGAGGGACCGGCTGCCGTCCTTGCCCGGCAGGTCGATGGCCAGACCGAGGTTGGTGTGTGCGGGGGTGACCGCGTTGGGCTTGCCGTCGATCTCGGCGAAGTGCCGGTTCATGTTCGGGAACGCCTTGACCGCCTGAACGATCGCGTAACCCAGCAGGTGCGTGAACGAGATCTTGCCGCCGCGGGTACGGGCGAGGTGGTTGTTGATGACGATCCGGTTGTCGAACATCAGCTTCGCAGGGATGGCGCGAACGCTGGTGGCGGTCGGAATGGCCAGCGAGGCCGACATGTTCTTGGCGACGGCAGCAGCTGCGCCGCGGAGAACCTTCGACTCCTCCACTGCAGGCGCGGGAGCGGACGCCTTCGCGTCCTTCGCCGCGGTCTCCTTCGCGGGTGCGGCCTTCTTGGGGGCCTCGGTCTTCGGGGCAGCAGCCTTCGGAGCTGCACCGTTGGGTGCAGTCTTCGGCGCGGCGCCGTTGGCCGCCTTGGTCTGAGGCTTGGGTGCGGTCTCGGACTCGGGAACCGGGGGAGTCGACGCCTTGGCGGAGGGAGCGGCAGCAGGTGCGGCGGTGGTGGTGCCGTTCGTGCCTTGTCCGTTGGCTGCGCCTGCCTTGGCGGCGGCGTCGGGAGAGTAATCCGTCAGGAATTCGTGCCAACTCGCGTCCACGGACGACGGATCGTCCTGGAAACGCTGGTACATCTCGTCAACCAACCACTGGTTCTGTCCGAACTGGGATGTAGAGCTGCTGCTCACGGCAGGTGTTCGCCTCGTTTCTATTTCGGTACCCGATCAGAGCGCCTATATACATGAGACTAGCCCTCGCGTGTGACGTGTAGATCGCCAGGCCTGCACGTGTGAGCTGTCTCACGGCCAACCGATGGGGTCACCATCGATGACGGTTCTCGCCCCGCGATTATTCCCCGACCCGGTCTCCGCCGCATCCCACAGTCCCGAATAGTGGCCACCGGCATAGCGCAGGGTGGCGTGCGATCCGGTTTCGACCACCCGCCCCTTGTCGATGACGAGGATCACATCTGCCCGGGCCGCGGTGGCCAGTCGGTGGGCCACCACCACCGACGTCCGGGTGCGGGTCACACGGCTGCTCGCCTCGAGAACTACCTGCTCGGTGGCCGGATCGAGCGTCGCGGTCGCTTCGTCGAGCAGCAGTAGATCGGGGTCGACCAGCTCGGCCCGGGCGAGCGCGATCAGCTGGCGCTGGCCCGCCGACAGTCCCTGCCCGCGCTCGCCGATGGGGTGATGCATCCCACCCCGGAATCCGGCGATCGTGCCCAGCGCTCCGACCGCGCGGGCGGCGTCCTCGATCTCCTCGCGGCTCGCATCCGGGCGGCCGTACGCGATATTCGTGGCGACGGTCCCGGTGAACAGATGAGCTTCCTGGGGGACGACGCCGAGCCGTCCGCGGTACGCGCCGAGCGGGTACCGGCGGAGGTCCACGTCGTCGACGAGCACCGCGCCGGACGTCGGGTCGTAGAACCGGGCGAGCAGTTTCACGATGGTCGACTTGCCCGCGCCGGTCCGGCCGACCAGGGCGACGGTGGTGCCGGCGGGGATGTGCAGATCGATGTCGGTCAGGGCGTCGCTGTCCGCGCCCTGATAGCGGAAC
Organism: Rhodococcus wratislaviensis; assembly: GCF_900455735.1. Classification (GTDB taxonomy): domain Bacteria; phylum Actinomycetota; class Actinomycetes; order Mycobacteriales; family Mycobacteriaceae; genus Rhodococcus_F; species Rhodococcus_F wratislaviensis. The sequence continues at coordinate 83,184 of NZ_UAUI01000027.1, forward strand.
CCGACGTCCCGCAGGCACAGCTCGCCGCGCAGGTGCCCGTGGATCGGCTGGAGGTTCTCGCGCGAGGTCGCCCGCTCGATGGAACTGGGTGTGCGGAGCAGATCCCCGATCCGGAGCAGACCCACACTGGCCTGCTGGTACCCGTCGAACACCTGCGACAGCTGCTGGATGGGCCCGAACAGCAGCCCGAGGTACAGCACGAAGGCGACGAGCGTCCCGGTCGTCGTGTCGCCGCCCGCCACCTGGCGCGCACCGACGAACACCACGGCGGCCAGGGCGAGGTCCGAGAGGAACGCGATGAACGGGAAGTACAGCGAGATCGCCCGCTGTGACCGCATCCGGCTGCGCCGGTAGCTGTCGGCCCGCTCGGCGAACCGGCGGGCGGCGAACCCTTCGCGGCGGTACGCCTGGGCGGCCCGGAGCCCGGCGATGTTCTCCTGGAAGTCGGCGTTGACGAGCGAGATCCGCTCACGCGAGACCGTGTACGCCACCGAGGAGATCCGGCGGAAGATCAGCGTCGCGACGACGAGCGGTGGGATGACGGCGAGCGCCACCAGCGCCAGCGTGACGTCGGTGGCGACGAGGGCGACGGAGATACCGAGGACCGTCAGGACACTCACCACGGCGGTGGACATCCCCGTCTGGATGAACGACGACAACGCGTCGACGTCGGTGGTCATCCGGGTCATGATGCGGCCGGACAGTTCGCGCTCGTAGTAGTCGAGCCCGAGCCGCTGCAGGTGGGCGTAACTGCGCACCCGCAGCCCGAACAGCACACGTTCCCCCGCCCGGGCGGTGAGGACCGTCATCAGGGCGACGACGAGCCAGCCGGCGACCACGAGGGCGACGCCGACCCCCGCCGCGGTCCAGAGCGTGGCGGAGTCCTGCGGGACGACACCGCGGTCGATCGCGAACCGGACGATCGAGGGGAACGCGATCCCGGCGAGCGAGTCGAGCGCGAGGCAGACGACGACGGCGACGAGGAGGGCGCGGACCGGGCGCAGGATCCGCGACAGCCGGAAGTCGGGCTCGGGCAGGCGCAGGTTCCGGGTGTCGATGCCCGGGCTCTCGACGGCGGGCGGAAGGGCATTCACGGCCTGCCGGAGTTCCGGGGTCGCGGCCACGTTGCCCAGCGCTCCCGCCATCGGTCCGCCTGCGGCACGGCCGCCGCCGGGGCCCGCGCCGGGAGCCGGGGTGCGGCCGGACGAGGCGGACGCGACGGGCACGTCCCACTCCTCGGCGTCCTCCGGCCACAACTCGGACTCGGACGGCATGCGCTGATACGGCATCGGCTCGCTCGGAGCGGGGACGCTGACGTCGATGGGACCCGCGCTGTCGGGGGAGGAGAACAGTGCGCGGAAGAGCGGGCACCGCTCGTCGAGTTCGGCCACCGTCCCGGAATCGATGATCCGTCCGCCGTCGAGCACGGCGACGCGGTCGGCGAGCGACAGTGTCGAACGGCGATGCGCCAGTATCAGCGCCGTCCGGCCGCGATTCGCGCGCAGCGCCGCGAAGATCGACGCCTCGGTGGTGGCGTCGACGGCGGAAGTCGCGTCGTCGAGGATCAGCACCCGCGGGTCGGTGAGGAGTGCGCGTGCCAGCGCAATCCGCTGCCGCTGCCCGCCGGAGAGTGTGAGACCCCGTTCGCCGACCACGGTGTCGTAGCCGTCCGGCAACGCGGAGACGAACTCGTCGGCGGCGGCCATGTCGGCGGCGGCACGGATCTCCTCGGCGCTGGCGTCGGGCCTGCCGAGGGCGATGTTGGCCGCGATGGTGTCGGAGAAGAGGAACGGCTCGTCGAACACGAGGCCGACGGCTTCGCGCAACTGCTCGGCGCTCAGGTGTGCGACGTCGAACGACTCGCCCCCCGACGTGAGGGACACGGAACCCGAGGACGGGGCGTAGAAGCGGGGGAGCAGCAGTGACAGCGCGGTCTTGCCGGAGCCGGCCGTCCCGACCACCGCGACCGTCTCGCCGGGCGCGATGCGCAGGTCGAGTCCGCAGAGGATGTGCCGATCCGATTCGAATCCGAACGTGACCGAGCGCAGATCCACACCCAGCGGTCCGCCGGGCAGTGCAGTGGGGTGCGGCGGGTCCGCGACCTCCGGTTCGGCGTCGATCACCTCGTACACGCGCTCGACGGCCGCCCTGGACAGCTGTGCCATGATCACGACCGACGACAGTGTGCGGGTGACGCCGGTCATCGTGGCGACGTACGTGGCGAAGGCGAGGAACGTGCCGATCGTGATGGAGCCGTGGAGGGCGAGGTAACCGCCGACCGCGATGACGCCCACGAGACCCAGCTGGGGCAGTGCCGCCATGGTCGGCGCGAAGCGTGCATTGATCCGGGCGGCCCGCAGGCGTTCGGCGTACAGCGTGCGGCTGTGGTCTTCGAGCTGGTCGACGGCCCGGCGCTCCTGGCCGAACCCCTTGACGACGCGGACACCGGTGACGGTCTCCTCGACGTGCTGCGCGAGGTCGGCCGCCCGCTGCTGCGCCGACCAGGTGGCCGCGAACAGTTTCGGGCGCATCGCGTACACGACGAGGCACACCGCGGGGACGATCACCAGCGCGACGACGGTCAGTAGCGGTGACAGCCAGGCCATGATGCCGAGCGCGAGGACGAATTGGAGCAACGCGCCCGCCGACAACGGGACCATGGCGAGCAGGCCCTGCACCAGCTGGAGGTCGGTGATGGACCGGGAGACCACCTGGCCGGTGCGGATCTGATCCTGCCCCCGCCCGTCGAGCCGTTGCAGCGCACCCAGCAGGCCGAGCCGCAGGTCGTGCTGGACGTCGAGCGAAAGCTTCCCGGCGAGCATCCGGCGGCCGTACTGGCAGCCGAAGCGGACGCACGCGAGCAGTGCGATGAGCAGCGCGGCGATGCCGATCACCTGGGTGTCGCGACCCGAGCCGGCGGCGTCGACCGCGTACTTGGTGAGGAGGGGGAACGAGATGTCGATCCCGGCGGCGACGACCGTCACGGACAGGGCGCCGAGTGCGACGCGGCGGTGCGCCCAGCACTCACCGCTCAGCCGTCGAATCCAGCCCGGCCGTGCCTGATCCTGCTCCAGCGTCTGCTCCCGTTCGATCACCGAACCGGACGCACTCTCACTTGCCACTGGATCCACGTTAGCGCCGGGTACCGACAGGAGCGGCACCCGGCGCGGTGTCAGGTGATGTCGCGCTGCCGGGTGAGCGCCCAGCCGCCACCGACGAAGACCGCGGTCCACACGATCAGGGCGAGGGGCGCGGTGGGCCAGAGCGTCAGCCAGTCGATCTCGTTGCCCGCGGCCGCGTTCGCGACCGTCCCGAGGGTGGCGGACACGGGGAGGACACTTCCGACGGAGCCGATGCCGATCCCGCTGAGGATCGACCGGAGGATCATCTCGCCGAGGGTGTACCAGACCACGAGGGCGATGCAGCTTCCGACGGACGAGCCGGTGAGCATCGACACGCCGCCGCCGATGAGCGCCCACAGCGCCCCGCAGATCAGGGCCGCCCCGAGCATGGCGAACAGGGATCCGCGCAGTTCGAAGGTGTCACCGCCGAACGTCAGCAGCAGGGCGACGCTGACCACCTCCACCACGAGGCAGTAGAAGAAGCCGAAGGCCGCGGTGACGGCGAGCTTGGTGCCGATCACCCCGTCCCGGCCGCGAGCGGTGAGGAATGTGGTGGTGAGCGTCTTGTACCGGAATTCCGTGCCCACGTTCACCGCCCCGAAGAGTGCGGCGAACAGGACGACGAGGGCAACCGCGACCGCCAGGCCGAACAGGGTGGCGGCGAGGTTGGCCTCGCTCGGATCGGCCTCGAACGCGTCGGTGAACGCACGCATCACCGGCAGGGTGATCGCGCTCGAGAACATCCCGACGATCAGTGGTGCGAGACCGAGCATCCACCAGAAGCGCAGTGTGGTGACCTTGCGGAATTCCGCGGTGAGCAACGCTGTCATCGCGGACCTCCGGACATCGGACCGTGCTGGGGGTGTGCGGGTGGTGGACCGTAGCCCGGTGGCGGGGCGTACCCGGGAGGCGGACCGTAACCCGGCTGCGGGGCGTACCCGGGAGGTGCGTACCCGGGCTGGGGCGCGTACGCCGGCGGTGGGCCGTACCCCGCGGGCGCCGCGGCGCTCGCGCCGGCCACGTACTGGCCTGCGGTCATCGACAGGAAGAGTTGCTCGAGGTCGATGTGATCACCGGCGGCGCCGAAAATCGTGACCCCGGCTTCGGCGGCGACGGACTCGACGAGTTCGAGGGACGCGCCGACGACGGCGAGGCGCCCGTCCACGAGCGACCGGGCATCGACGATGCCCCTGGCGGCCAGGGCGGTCGCCAGCGCGGGCGGGCTCGAGGACGCGACCAGCAGCCGGCTCTGCTGCGACTTGCGCAGCTCCTCCATCCGTCCCTGATAGACGAGGGACCCGCGGCTGACGATCACGAGATTGTCGACGGTCTGCTCCACTTCGCGGAGGATGTGGCTCGAGATCAGCACGGTCCGGCCGGATGCGGCGAAGCCCTTGAGGAACTCGCGGAGCCAGGCGATGCCCTCGGGGTCGAGTCCGTTGGCCGGTTCGTCGAGGATTAGGATGCGCGGATCGCCCAGCAGCGCCGTCGCCAGCGACAGCCGCTGACGCATGCCGAGTGAGAAGCCGCCCGCCTTGCGCCCGGCAACGTCCTCGAGCCCGACGAGCGCGAGCACCTGTTGTGCGCGTGCGTCCGGTACACGGATCGCGGACGCGTACACCTTCAGGTGGTCGAGTGCCGTCCGGTTGGGGTGCAGGCTCTGCGAGTCCAGGACGGCACCGATCGTGCGCGCGGGGTCGACGAGGAGGCGGATCGGGACACCGGCGACCGTGGAGGTGCCGGCCGTCGGCTTCACGAGACCGAGGATCATCCGCAATGTCGTGGTTTTACCCGACCCGTTGGGCCCGAGGAATCCGGTGATCGATCCCTGCGGCACGGTGAAGCTGAGGTCCGTGACCGCGTCCACGTTCTTGAAACGCTTCGACAGCCCCCGCACCTCGATCGGCGCCGTGAAACTTCCCGGGATTGGTGTGGTCAACCCGTCCTCCCCTGCCACAATCGAATGGAACTGTTTCGACCCTACTGGGCTGCCGTGCCGAGATTCACCAACTGACGTACAGGGCGTCTGCGACGGCGCATGCTGAAACCACTTGATTGGGGACGCACATGAGCAAGCACCACCACCATCACCATCGCGACGTCATTTCCCCCGCGTACACGGGGCGCCTCTCGATCGATCCGTTTCCGGCGCTGCGGCTGCCGGACGAGGAAACCGATCCCGAGGCCGCCTATCGGTTCATCCACGACGAGTTGATGCTCGACGGCAGTTCGCGGCTGAATCTGGCCACGTTCGTCACCACGTGGATGGATCCCGAGGCCGACAAACTGATGGCCGAGACGTTCGACAAGAACATGATCGACAAGGACGAGTATCCCGCGACCGCGGCGATCGAGTCCCGCTGCGTGTCGATGGTGGCCGATCTGTTCCACGCTCCCGACCTGTCGACCACCGACCCGTCCAGCGCCACCGGCGTCTCGACGATCGGTTCGAGCGAGGCGGTCATGCTCGGTGGTCTCGCGCTCAAGTGGCTGTGGCGGGCGAAGCGGGAGGCGGCCGGGAAGGACACTGCGCGACCGAATCTGGTACTCGGCAGCAACGTCCAGGTGGTGTGGGAGAAGTTCTGCCGCTACTTCGACGTGGAGCCGAAGTACCTGCCGATGGAGAAGGGCCGCTACGTCATCACGCCGGAGCAGGTGCGGGAGGCGGTCGACGAGAACACGATCGGAGCGGTCGTGATCGTGGGCACCACCTATACGGGGGAGCTCGAGCCGGTGGCCGCGATCGCGGACGCTCTCGACGAACTCGCCGCGTCCGGCGGCCCGGACGTCCCGATCCACGTGGACGCGGCGAGCGGTGGCTTCGTCGTTCCCTTCCTGCAACCGGAGTTGTTGTGGGACTTCCGGGTTCCGCGCGTGGCCTCGATCAACGTGAGTGGTCACAAGTACGGGTTGACGTATCCGGGGATCGGGTTCGTGGTGTGGCGTGACCGTGAGCATCTTCCCGAGGGGCTGGTGTTCCGGGTCAACTACCTGGGCGGCGACATGCCGACGTTCACCCTGAACTTCTCGCGGCCCGGCAATCAGGTGGTGGGTCAGTACTACAACTTCCTGCGACTCGGGCGGGCCGGCTACCGGTCGATCATGGAGACGCTGCGCGACACCGCAGTTCGCGTGGGCAGACGCATCGCCGAGATCGACGGCTTCACCCTGATCACGGACGGCACCGACATTCCGGTGGTGGCGTTCGAACTCGCCGGCGACCCCGGGTTCACGGTCTTCGACGTGTCACACGAATTGCGGGCGCGGGGGTGGCAGGTGCCCGCCTACACGATGCCCGCCGATGCGGAGGACGTGGCGGTCCTGCGCATCGTCGTACGCGAGGGCTTCAGCGCCGATCTCGGATCCCTCGTCGCCGAGGCGATTGAGGAAGTGTGCGCCGAACTCCGCGAGAAGGGTGGCGGGCGTTCGACGGAACAGCACTTCGCCCACTAGGTCACGCTTCGATCGCGCGGAGTTCGTCCGGCCAGTGGGCCGGGGCGGGCCCGAACGCTTCGCGCGCGTTCTTGACGACGCCCTTGCCGATGGCCCGGTTGCCTGCGCCGCCGATGGCCGCGCCGATGCCTGCGGGCACGAGTTTGCCGAGGATCAGCGCGCTGCGGCGGGCGGCGTACTTGGTGATGAACTTGCGGACCAGGGTGCTGTTCATGCCCTTCATGGTGGGGCCGGGGATGCGGCTCGTGATGGCGCTCGCCCAGTTCTTCGCCGTCACGCCCGTCGCCTTCTGGACGATCTCCATGCCCGATTCGCCGAGCGCCACCGACAGGACCAGCGCACGCCGCTGCTGGTGGTCGGCGGCGGAGATGCCGTGCACCGACGCGACCGCGAGAGTGAGCAGCGCCGCCGCTTCCAGGAAGAACGCCGATTCGGCGCCCACCGCGGCGATGGACGCGACGGTCCCGACCCCGGGAATGGCGGCGGTGGCCCCGACTGCGCTGCCGCTGCCCGTCACGGCCAGAAGGAACATCTTCTCCATCCGCTCGACGATCTGTGCGGGCGACTCACCGGGGTGCGAGCGCCGGACCCATTCGACGTACTTGGCCACCGCGGGAGCCTGGAGACGGCTTCCGTTGTCGAGGACCGAGACCAGTACCTTCTCCACCGGTCCACCATTGCCAGCCATCGGGGCTCCCGTCTCGCCGTGTGCTTCGAGTGTGCTGGCACCGACTGTAGGTGAGTGAACGCTGTGGCCGGTGTCGGCGCCGTTGCCTAGGCTGGTTTCGTGAGCGTCGCAGACAGCGATACCGCGGTGTCGTCCGGGGCCTCCCGGCACCCGGCGGAACCGTTGCGCGCGCTGGTCACGGGATACGACGGCTACCGGCTGGCCGGATTCGAGCCCGGGATCCACCTCGGTCTGCCGTCGCCGTGCCTCACGGTGATCGTGACGATCGACGAGCCGCTCGACATCGCCGCCCAGGCGACGCCCGAGCAGGCGCCCGGTCGTTTCGACACTCTGGCCAGCGGCATCGCGACGGCGCCGGTAACGATCCGGCACGACGGCAACCAGCACGGCGTCCAGCTGGCGCTCAGTCCCCTCGGCGCCCGGTCGCTGCTGGGGGTGCCCACCGCCGCCCTCGGCGCCTGGGTCGTCGGACTCGAGGAACTGCTCGGTCCCGACGCGGGGGAACTGACCGAACGGCTGTCGCGCGAACCCGGCTGGGACGAGCGGTTCGCGATCCTCGACGAGGTCCTGACGCGCCGCGCGGAGCCGGCGGAGATCGACCCGCACCTCACCCGCGCCTGGCATCTGCTCGTCGCCGACGGCGGTATCCGGGTCGGCGAGGTCGCGCGCGAGGTCGGCTGGAGCCGAAGGCATCTGGTGAACAAGTTCGTCGCGGAGTACGGCGTGACGCCCAAGGACGTGGTGCGGTTGTCCCGGTTTCATCGTTCGCACCGGATGCTCAAGGGTGCCGCCGGGGCGACGCTCGCCGACGTGTCCGTGGTGTGCGGGTACTACGACCAGGCCCACATGGCGCGGGACTGGCGCGACCTCGCGGGCGTCGCACCGTCGCGGTGGCGCGAGATCGACCCGTTCTCATTCGTCCAAGACCCCTACCACGACGACGGCGCAGAGTGAGGACATGACTACTTCGACGCACACCACATGTGTATGGCCCACGCTCGTCTACCGCGACGCGCGCGCCGCGATTCGCTTCCTCGTCGACGCCTTCGGGTTCGCCGAGAACGCGGTGTACGGCGAGGGCGACCGGGTCGATCACGCAGAACTCGGCTGGCCGAAGGGCGGCGGGATCATGCTCGGTTCGCCCAGCGAGGATTCGGTCATCAGCGACCTGCCGCCGGGGACGGGCTCGGTGTACCTCGTCGTCGACGACCCCGACGCGCTCCACGAGCGCGCCGTGGCCGCCGGTGCCACGATCGTCCGCGGACTGCGGGACGAGGACTACGGATCGCGCGGCTTCACTTGCCGCGACCCCGAGGGTGTGTTCTGGAGTTTCGGCACCTACACCGGCGCGTAGACCGCCCGATCACGCCCCGTGCCCGGCCGGGACCTCCTCGCCGGGCCTCGGCGGAGGTGGCGGCGTGCCGTCACCGAACGGCCTGCCGCCGAGTTGTTCACGCCCGTGCGGCTCGAGCCAGCCGGACAGGTCGGGACCCTTCGGCACGATCCGGGTGGGATTGATGTCGGTGTGCACGATGTAGTAGTGCTGCTTGATCTGGGTGAAGTCGATGGTGTCGCCGAACCCGGGTGTCTGGAAGAGATCGCGGGCGTAGCTCCACAGCACGGGCATCTCGTCGAGTTTTTTCCGATTGCACTTGAAGTGTCCGTGATAGACCGCGTCGAACCGGGCCAGGGTGGTGAACAGTCGCACGTCGGCCTCGGTGATCGTGTCGCCGACGAGGAACCTGCGGTCGGTCAGACGGTCCTCGAGCCAGTCGAGGCGGGCGAACAGGCGGTCGTACGCGGATTCGTACGCCTCCTGGGATCCGGCGAAGCCGCACCGGTACACCCCGTTGTTGACGTCGCGGAACACGAGATCGGCGACCTCGTCGATCTCGTCGCGCAGCGGCTCGGGGTAGAGGTCGGGCGCGCCCTCGCGGTGGTATCGCGTCCATTCCGAGGACAGATCGAGGGTGATCTGCGGGTAGTCGTTGGTGACCACCTGCCCGGTGGGGACGTCGACGATCGCGGGCACGGTGATGCCGCGGGGGTAGTCCGGGAAACGTGCGAAGTACGCGTCCTGCAGGCGCGGGATCTTCAGCACGGGGTCGAGCCCGTCCGGATCGAGATCGAAAGTCCAGCTGCGCTTGTCGTGGGTGGGGCCGCACAGCCCCATCGACAACACGTCCTCGAGTCCGAGCAGTCGCCGGACGATGATCGCGCGGTTGGCCCACGGGCACGCCCGGGCGGCGACGAGGCGGTAGCGGCCCGGTTCGACCGGATAGCCGTCACGGCCGTCGGCCGTGATGCGGGTGGGGATGTAGTGGGTGTCGCGCGTGAACTCGGCGCCGGATTCGACGTAGGCGCCTTCCGTGCTGTGCGGTTCTGCCGTTCGGTCTGTCATGGTCGACTCGTCCCCGTCTTTCGATGTCTCTCAGAGCGTACTTCGGGAGATCGTGACCGCGGCGTACGTTCCCAGTTCCCGGTACCCGGCTCGGGCAGCGAGCGCGCGCGAGGCCAGATTGTCGCGGGGTGAACGGCATTGGGCGATCAGGCCGCTGTCGAGCGCGTCGTCGGTGGCGATCCCGGCGACCGCGGCGCCCAGCCCCCGGCGCCGGAACGCCGGAGCGGTCAGGACACCGACATCGGCGAGGAAACCCTGGAACTCGGCGTACCCGGCGGAGCTGACCGGTTGCTCCGCGTCGTCGAGAATCGTGAACCATCGGTCGCGGTCACCCAGATGGGCCTCGGTGACGTCGTCCGGGGGACACGCCTCCTCGACCTGCCGGACGTGGTCGTGTTCGTGGGAGACGAGCGGTGGCTGCCCGGTCGCGGGTTCCTGGTAGTCGGTGCCGAACGCGAGCACCACGGGACCGGCGCACCGTCCGGACCGATCCTGGGTGAGGGCGAGCAGGGTCGCGGATTCGGTCAGTTCCTCCGATGTGTGCCCGTCGGCACGCTCGATCGCCCACCGCGGGCCGACGAGCGCGGACGTCTCGCCCAGGCGCAGGAATCGGATCGTGTCCGTGTCGTCGTCCACCCGGACCGCGCGGTCGTCGGCGTCCGGCCGGGTGGACAGTGCGTCGTCGGGCAATCCCAGTTCGCGTGACCAGGCGAGTCGAATGATGTCGAGGTGATGGGAGTCCACGGGACCCACGGTAACCGCTTGTTCCCCGTCGGCCCGGCCGGTATATTCCACGTGGAGTATTCGACTTGGAGTAGTGGAGGTGGTGACCGTGGCACTCACGCCGCTCGGTGTCACCATCCTCGGTCTGCTGTGTGAGCGGACGATGCATCCGTACGAGATGTACCAACTCGCCGCCGTCCGGCGTGGACGCGTCGTGAAGATCCGGCCGGGGTCGCTGTACCACACCGTGAGCAGGCTCGAAGGTGAAGGGCTGGTGCGCACCACCGGTACCGACCGGGCGGGAAACCGGCCCGAACGCACCATGTACGAGGTCACGGATGCGGGCCGGGAAGCGCTCGCCCAACGGGTGAGCGACATGCTCGCCACCCCCGTGCACGAGTACCCGCAGTTTCCCCTCGCGCTGGCGGAGGCACACAACGTCGACGCACCCACCGTCGTGGAACTGCTCCGGGAACGGCTCGATCACCTCACCCGCGAGATCGACGAACTCGAGACCGCCGCCGCCCTCGCCTGTTCCACCGAGACCCCCAGGATCTTCCTCCTCGGCAACGAATTTCTCGTCACCGTCGCCCGTGCGGAGCACGAATGGCTCAGCGCCCTGGTGGCCGACATCGACTCCGGAGCCCTCCCGTGGCTTTCGCCGGAACTTCTCGAACGACTCACACACTCACGCCGGATCCCATCCGGTTCAGCAAAGGATTGATGATGGACACCGAGCGCACCGCACCACCCACGTCGCCACCCGAGCACCGAAATCCCTGGCCGGCGCTGTGGGCCCTCGTCATCGGCTTCTTCATGATCCTCGTCGACAGCACCATCGTCGCGGTGGCCAACCCGGCGATCATGAACGACCTGCACACCGACATCAACAAGGTCGTCTGGGTCACCAGCGCGTACCTGCTGGCGTACGCGGTGCCGCTGCTGGTCACCGGTCGCCTCGGTGATCGGTTCGGGCCCAAGAACATCTACCTGATCGGGCTCGTCCTGTTCACCGGGGCGTCGCTGTGGTGCGGACTGTCCGGCACCATCACCATGCTCATCGTCGCCCGGGTCTTCCAAGGACTGGGCGCCGCACTGATGACGCCGCAGACGATGGCCGTCATCACCCGCACGTTCCCGCCGGACCGCCGCGGCACCGCGATGGGTCTGTGGGGCGCCGTCGCCGGGGTCGCCACCCTGGTGGGACCGCTCGCGGGCGGCGTGCTCGTGGACAATCTCGGCTGGGAGTGGATCTTCATCGTCAACGTCCCCGTCGGCGTGATCGCGTTCGTGCTGGCCTGGCGACTGGTGCCGTCGCTCGAGACCCACGAGCACAAGTTCGACATCCCCGGGGTGGTCCTCAGCGCGCTCGGCATGTTCTTCCTCGTGTTCGGAATCCAGGAAGGCAGCTCCTACGACTGGTCGGCGACCGTGCTGGCATCGATCGGCGCCGGCCTCGTCCTGCTCGGCGTCTTCGTCTGGTACCAGTCCTGGAACAAGAACGAGCCGCTCCTGCCGCTGGGCCTGTTCAAGGACCGCAACTTCTCGCTCGCCAACGTGGCGATCACCTCGATGGGATTCGCGATCACCGCGATGGTCCTGCCGCTGATGTTCTACACGCAGGCGGTGCGGGGTCTGTCGCCCACACGGTCGGCCCTGCTGCTCGTGCCCATGGCCGTCCTCACCGGCGTGTTCGCTCCGTTCATCGGCAAGCTCGTGGACCGCACCCACCCGCGGTACATCGCGGGCGCCGGATTCCTGCTGTTCTCGATCGCACTCGGCTGGCTGTCCATGGTCATGTCACCCGACGTGGCGATCTGGAAGCTGCTGCTGCCCATCGGACTGATCGGCCTCGCCAACGCGTGTATCTGGTCGCCGCTCGCCGCCACGGCCACGCACAACCTTCCACCCCATCAGGCGGGCGCCGGAGCCGGCGTCTACAACACCACCCGCCAGGTCGGCGCCGTGCTCGGCAGCGCCGCGATCGGCGCACTCATCACGGCCCGCCTGTCCGCTCAGGGACTGAATGCCGACAGCCAGGAGGCCGGTGTGGGGGAGATGCCCGAGTTCGTGAAGGAACCGTTCGCGACGGCGATGTCGCAGTCGATCTGGCTGCCCGCCGCCGTCCTGCTTGTCGGGTTCGTCGCCTCCGTGTGCTTCGCGCGACCGTTGCGCGAGAAGAAGCCCGGAGTCAGTGCGGGCGACGCAGCCAGTCGGGAAACATCACTGCAGGGTTGAGGTAGCCCGCGGGATCGAACGCCTGCTTGATCGTCCACATCGCGGTGATGTCCTCGCGGCTGAGGGCGAGGTCCAGATAGTTGCGCTTGTGTGCGCCGACGCCGTGCTCGGAGGCGATGTTGCCGCCGTGATCGCGGATCAGTTCCGTGACCGGCCGGTACAGCACGGACTCGTCGGGGCAGCGCAGCACGTTGAGGTGGACGTTGCCGTCGGCGACGTGCCCGAAGAACACCGGGATCGCGTCGGGTTCCCGGCTCGTCACCATTGCGACCGCGTCGGCGACGAATGCGGCGAGGGTGTCCAGCGGGAGGGCGGCGTCGAACTTCAGCGGGGGTCCGAACAGTCCGACCACGTCCGCGAACGCGTCCCGCGCCGACCACACCCGGGCGCGGCCTGCGGGATCGATCCCGACGGCGGGTTCGTCGTCGGGAGCGCACTGCTCCAGCGCCTCCGCCAGCTCGTCGGTGAGGTCGCGGTGGCCGGCCAGCTCGACGAGGAGATACCACGGCAGACCCGTGGGAACTGCGAAACCCAGCCGCGAGGAGGCCAATTCGAGCCCGCGGCCGTCGAGCATCTCCACGGCGTCCACCCCCTCGAGCCGCCGGACGACGCGAGCCGCGTCGATCAACCCGGGCAGTTGTGTGAAGCCGGCGAGGGCCGTCACGCGGAACTCCGATACGGGGCGGAGCGCGAGATCGACGGTCGTGACCACGCCGAGAGTGCCCTCGCTGCCGACCCACAGCGCGGGCAGATCGTATCCGCAGTTCTCGGCGCCCACCCGCATGCTGCGCCGCACGATCGCCCCGTCGGGGAGCACCACCTCCAGGCCCAGCACCTGCGCGGACATGTGGCCGTACCGCACGGTGTGCAGCCCTCCGGCATTGGTCGACACCATGCCGCCGATCGTCGCGGTATCGCGGGAGGCGATGTCGACGCCGAACAGCAGTCCCGCGTCGGACGCGGCGTGCCGGAGCGTCGCGAGGGTGACCCCGGCGCCGACGGTGACACGCAGGTTCTCGCGGTCGACGGCGCCGACCGCGGTCAGCCGTTCCGTCGACAGCAGCACGTCGTCGTACTCGGGAACCGTGCCCGCTTCGAGTCCGGTCCGGCCACCCTGCACGGTGACCTTCACACCCGCTCGGCGGCAGATGCCCAGCACGGCCGAGACTTCCGCGGCATCCGCGGGCCGGGCGAGTGCGCTCGCCCGCCCGCTGTAGCGTCCCGTGTGGTCGGTGGCGCGGGCTGCGAGCACGTCCGCGTCCACGGTCACGAACCGTTCTCCGACGACGTCGGCCAGCGCCGCGCGCAGCGAGTCCACACCCCGATCGTAGGCGGAACGCGTGTGGCAGTCTGGCGGCATGACTGAGCCTGCCGCTGCGGCGCATCCCACCCGACTCGAGCGTGTCCGTACCGACGCCGGCGCCGAGATCGCGATCCTGACGTTCGCCCACGGCGCGCTGAACCTCTTCGATCAGGCGATGTTCGACGCCGTGCAGGCCGACGTCGCGGCGCTCGCCGAGAATCCGCCGCGCGCGGTGCTGCTGCGCGCCGAGGGCAAGGTGGTCTCCGCGGGGGTGGACGTCCACGTGTTCGACGGGCTCACCGCGGAACAGGGCGCGGATCTGTGGCAGGAGCTGTTCGCCGAGATCTGCCATCCGCTCGAGGCGCTGCCGTGCCCCGTCGTGTACTCGGCGCACGGACTGACGCTGACCGCGGCCTTCGAGATCGCGCTCGCCTGCGACATCATCCTCGCCGCACCGAAGGCGAAGTTCGGACTGGTCGAGACGGTGGTGGGGCTGACCCCGTCGATGGGCGGTCCGCAGCGGCTGGCCGAGCGGGCGGGGTCCGGCCGCGCCCGGGAACTGGTGATGACCGGCGACCTGTACGACGCCGCGACCCTGCGCGACTGGGGTGTGGTCAACGCCGTCCACGAGGACGTCGACGCGGAGGCCCGCGCGCTCGTCGCACGCCTGGCGGACGGGCCGACGCGCGCACACGACGCCACGAAGCAGATCATCTCCGCGTGGCGGTCGGGCGGAATCGCGCACGCCGACTCGATCACGCCCGACGTGTCGGGTGCGCTGTTCGAGACCGAAGACCTCCGGGGTGCGGTCCGCAGCTTCCTCGACGTCGGACCGGGCAAGGCGACGTACCGCGGACAGTAGGCGTCGGCGATCCGCTCCCCGCAACTGTGACGGGCGTCATATAGTCGTGGCAACGTCCCGGTCGCGCAGCAGTGTCGTCAGCGGAGGTGCAGATGCCGTCGTCCCTCGTCGAGTACCCGAGTAGTGGTCCCTTCTTCCACGACGACCGGGTGGTCCGTGGTCGCGACGGCCTGCTCCGGTACGGCGGGCTCAACCCGTCGCTCACCGAGCTGCTCGACATCTCGGTACACCGCTACGCGGGCCGGGTCGCCGTCGAGGAGGACGGTGGCCGGTCGCTCACGTTCTCGCAACTGTGGACGTCCGCGGCGCGGGTGGCCGGCGGGCTGAAGTCGAAGGGCGTCGAGATCGGCGACCGGGTCGCCGTCCGGCAGCCCATGGGGGTCCGCTGGGTCGAGGCGTTCCTCGGGGTGTTGCTGGCCGGCGGCGTTCCGGTCGGGGTGAGCCCGGCACTCGACGACGCGCGGACCGGCGAGGTGCTCGCCGACAGCGAGTCGGTGCTGATCCTCGACGGCGAACTGCCGGAAGGAATCTCGTTCATCGACGACGGCGCGAGCCCCGACGAGCTGGTGCTGCTGTCGTACACGCCCGGACCGTCGGAGTCCCCGAAGGGCGTGGAGCTGAGCAACGAGAACGTCCTCTCGACCATCGAATCCGTGCTCCACGCGCGCGGGTTCAGCTCCGAGGGACTGCGGAATCTGCTCGTCGAACCCGAACTGCATACCGTGGGTTCGCTCGTCGAATTGCTCTCGACGCTGGTGGTGGGCGGAACTGTCCTGTTGACCGGGAGCACCGACGCGGCGTCGTGGCGCGGCACAGGCGCCGACGTGCTCACCGCGGCGCCTGCCGTCCTCCTGCGGGCCGTGGAGAACTCGCGGGTGACGAGTTTCGGCCGGCGGGCGGTGCGCTGGATCGACTACAGCGGCTCCGGCCTGTCCCTGGAGCAGTCGCAACTTCTCCGGCGGACGTTTCCTGCGGCCAGGCACTTCCTCGGGTGGGGGATGACCGAGACGTGCGGGGCGGGCCTGGCGCTACCCGACGAGTGCGCTCTGACACACGCGGGCAGCGTGGGCGTCGCGTTCGGCGGGATGGAGGTGGCCCTCCTCGGTCCCGACGCCGGCCGCGGTGTCGGCGAATTGCTGTGTCGTGGTCCGGGAGTCAGTCGCGGCTACTGGAATCGGCCCGAGGTCACCGCGAAGACCTTCACGGGTGGCTGGTTTCACACCGGCGACACCGCGAATATCGACGGCGACGGCTTCGTCCGTATCGTCGACCGCGACACCGCTGCCTAGGTGGTGCGAAAGGCAGGTATCCACCCGTGAGCTCTCCCGTCGCCGAGCTGCACATGCACATCGAGGGTTCCCTCGAACCCGAGCTGATCTTCGCGCTGGCCGAACGGAATTCCGTGCAGCTGCCGTACGCGGACCTCGACGATCTCCGATCGCGGTACGAGTTCACCGATCTGCAATCGTTTCTCGACCTGTACTTCGCCAACATGCAGGTGCTGCGGACGGCGCAGGATTTCGCGGACCTCACCCGTGCCTATTTCGCGCGGGCGTCGGCGGGCGGTGTCGCGCACGTGGAGTTCTTCTTCAACCCGCAGGCCCACGTCAATCGTGGTGTCCCGCTGCACGAGGTGCTCGACGGGATCATGGACGCGGTGGCAACCAGTGAGCGGGAGTTCGGCCTCAGCAGTGCCGCGATCGCCGCGATCCTGCGAGACCGTCCCGTGCACGAGGCGGAGGAGGTGTTCTCGGAGATCATCCGATTGCAGACGCCGATCGTCGGGCTCGGGTTGGACTCGGCCGAGGTGGGAAACCCGCCGTCGCTGTTCGAGGACGTGTTCGCCCGCGCCCGGTCGGAGGGACTGCACGTGGTCGCCCACGCAGGGGAGGAAGGCCCGCCGGAGTACATCTGGCAGGCGCTCGACCTCCTCGGCGCCGAGCGCATCGACCACGGGGTGCGGGCGCTCGAGGACCCGGCACTCGTGGCGCGTCTGGTGGACGAGGAAGTGCCGCTGACCGTGTGCCCGCTGTCGAACGTGCGACTGTGCGTCGTCGACTCGCTGTCCGAGCACCCGCTGCGGACCATGCTGGAGGCGGGGCTGCTCGTCACCGTGAACTCCGACGACCCCGCGTACTTCGGCGGGTACGTCGACGACAACTTCGCCCAGCTGCGGGATCAGCTCGGCCTCACGGATGCCGAGCGCGAAACCCTCGCGCGCAACTCGATCAAGGCGTCGTTCGCGAGCGACGCGCGCAAGGCACAACTGCTCCGGGGCTGACGGTTTCGCGGCCGGCCTTTCCGGCGGTCAGTCGATCAGCCCCGTGTCGCCGAGGCTCGCGACGACGGCCAGGACGTCGCGGTCGCGGCCGTACGGGCCGACCAGGCAGAGGCCGACGGGAACTCCGTCGTCGGTGCGCAACGGCACGGTCGCGTTGGGCAGGCCGGAGATGGTTGCGAGGCACGTGAGCATGCCGGTGGCGCGCATCGTGTTCCGGAACCGGTCACCGCTCGGGTAGCTCATCCGCTCGGGGGCCGTGGACGAGGTCGCCGGGAGCAGGAGCAGGCTGTCGCCCACGTACGCGGTGATCGTCTGCGACGCCTCGCCGAGCTTGATCAGCTTCCGGCCGTACGTGGATTCCCAGATGCGGCTCGCGTCGGCGAAATTGCGGCCGGGTTCGTCGCCGAGCGACGTCATCGCCCCGCTCACCCAATCGCCGTGCAGCCGCCACGCCTCGTAGCCCTGCACGGCGACGACGGCGTCGTACCAGTCGGGAAGCCGGCCGATGTCCGTGTCGGTCCACGTCAGCCGGGGGAGGGAACTCTTCTCCCACGCGGTGAGGGCGCGCCGCACCGCGCCGAGCGCTCCCGCCTCGGCGACGGCGTTGATGCCGTCCGAGGTGAGCGCGCTACGGAACGGGGTCTCCGCCGTGAGCGGGAGAAGCGCGCCGGAGACCGCGACGAGGGTGTCGAGGTCGCCGCAGACCCACGCCGGGGTGTCGAATGTGGGCGACAGCGGGAACAGCCCGTCGGTGGAGACGGCGCCCCGGGACGGCGCGAAGCCGTACAGGCCCTGATACGAGGCGGGGATGCGGACGGAACCGGTGGTGTCGATACCCAATCCGATGTCGGCGGAACCCTGCGCGACCGCGCTCGCGGCGCCGGACGTCGCGCCGCCAGGCAGGCAATCCTCGGCGCGGGGGTTGGGCGGTGTGCCGAATTGCTGGTTGATGCCGGAATGCCCGTACCCGAGGTCGTCGGTCTGCGCCAGGCCCACGACGCGGGCGCCCTGACCGAGGAGGCGCGCCACCACTGCGGCGGTCCCCGTCTCGACGGGTGCCTCGGCGAGCCGCCGTCCGCTGCCCGCACCGATCTGCTGTCCCGCAACGGCATACAGGTCGGTGACCGCGAGTCGCATGCCGGCGAGTGGCCCGTCACCGGTCGGCGCGACCAGCGGATCCCCCTGCACGCGCCACGTCGCCTTGTCGACCGGCACGGTTTCGGACACCGCTCCGCCACCCGGAACGGACAGGCCGTCGGGAAGCGGCGGAACCTCCGGATCGTGCAGGCGTTCCCCGCACGCGCCGAGCATCACGGCACCGAGCGCCGCCGCCCCGGACGCAGCCGCGGCGCGAAGGAAGTCGCGACGGTCGAAAGATCGACTGGGGGCCACCTAGCCCACGTTAGCGACCGAGGACCTGCTGGAGGTACGCGTTGCCGAACATTCGCTCGGGGTCGTACTTGTCGCGCACGGCGACGAACTCGTCGAAGTTCGGATACGCGGGCCGCAAGTCGTCGGCGGTGCGGCCGTGCAGCTTGCCCCAGTGCGGTCGCCCGTCCACTTCCCGGGCGATGGCCTCGACCGCGGAGAAGTACGGCTCGTGATCGCGGCGATGGTACTGGTGCACCGCGATGTACGCCGTGTCCCGGCCGTTCGCCGTCGACAGCCACACGTCGTCGCCCGCGGCGAAGCGGACCTCGACGGGGAACGCGACCGTGAAACCGGATTTCTCCACCCACGAATCGATCGCCGCGAGAGTGTCGGGGAGGGCCTCGGTGGGAACCGCGTATTCCATCTCCCGGAACTTGACCCGGCGCTCCGACGCGAAGACGCGGTAGCTGCGGTCGGTGAACTCGCGTGCGCTCAGCATGCGCGACGACAGCCGGTTGATCTTCGGGATCGCTTTCGGCGCGAGGCCTGCGACCCTGTTGATGCCCTCGAACAGGACGTTGGCGAGCAGTTCGTCGTCGACGTAGGCGCGCACCGGGTGGAGCGGAGAGGCCGGGGTGTCACCGGGTAGCCGGGTGTTGCGTTTCGTCAGGACGCGGCGGGTGTGGGGAAACCAGTAGAACTCGAAGTGGTCGATCGTGGTGCGGTCGTGGTCGAGCCGGTCGAGGGTGGCGTCCAGTGACTCGGGCTTCTCGACGGCGTGCATCACATAATTCGGCACGCACTGGATCGTGACCTTCGAGATGATGCCCACGGCGCCGAGCCCCAGGCGTGCCGCCTCGAACAGTTCGGGGTTCTCGGTGGGGGAGCAGTCGGCCACCGAGCCGTCCGCCAGCACCACCTGCAGGGCGCGGACCTGAGTGGCGAGACCTCCGAAACGCGCTCCGGTGCCGTGTGTTCCGGTGGACAGCGCACCCGCGATGGACTGCACGTCGATGTCGCCGAGGTTGATCATCGCCAGGCCACGGTGCCAGAGTTGCTCGCTCAGGTCGTGCAGCCGCGTGCCGGCGAGGACGGTGACGAGGGCGCCCGCCGGTTCGTCGAGGGTGACGGATTCGATCCCGGTGAGGGCGTCGAGGCTGACGAGGATCCCGTCGGTGACGGCGACCCCGGTGAAGGAGTGGCCCGACCCCACGGCCTTGACCCGCTGCCCGTGCTCCGCGGCACCGCAGACGAGCGCGCTGAGCTCCTCTACCGAGCGCGGAGTCGCGAAGCGCAGCGGGTTCGCCGTCTCGGTGCCCGCCCAGTTGCGCCATGTGTCCTGTGCCATTCGCCCATCATGAACCTGGACGCTCGTCCAGGCAAATGGCGGGTTGGTCGGGCGTCCGTGTTGGTCACGGGCGAGGCCCTCGCAGGTTCTACGATCAGAGGATGCTGAACAGGCTTCCTGCGGATGAACGTCGTGCCCAACTCGTCGAGTCGGCACTGGCCATCGCGGAGCAGCGCGGCGTCGCGTCGGTCACGGTGCGTGCCGTGGCGGAGGAGGCGGGCGTCTCGCTCGGTGTGGTGCACTACTGCTTCGAGAGCAAGGAAGAGCTCCTCGCGGCGATGGGTGAGAGTCTTGTTCTGCAGCTCAGCGCGTCGATGCGGCTGGCGTTCGGTCAGGTGCGGCACGCGCCGGACCTCCGTGGGATCGACGGTCTGCGCGAGCTCCTCCACATCGGGATCAGCGGAATGTGGCCGATCATCGAGGCCACCCCGGACCGCCAGTTGCTGACGTACGAGATCACCGCGCAGGCGTTGCGGCACCGGGCCTCCGGGAGCGAGCGGGCCGGCGACATCGCCGGTCAGCAATACCGAACCATGGACGAGGAGGCGATCGAGTTCCTCGCCGAGTGCGCCCGCATCGCCGAAGTCGGCTGGGCCACCCCGGTCGAGGCGATCGCGCGATTCGGGCTGGCCATCCTGGACGGGCTCGTGCTGCGGTGGCTGGTGGACCGCGACAGCGAGGCGATGATCGCGGCGCTGGACGACATGGTGCACGTGATCGCGTCGAAGGCGGTCGAGCGGGTCTGAGCGGGTCCGATTTGATCTGGACAATCGTCCAACTCGGTGGTTGACTGGCGTCGCAGACCGATGGACAAGATTGGACGAACTGTGACGCCCACGCTCGACCGTCTCATCGCCTCGACAACCGAGGTCGACCCGCCGTTGGCCGCGCTCGACCTGACCACGCTGCGCGCCAACGCCGCCGACCTGGTGCTGCGCGCGGGCGGCATCCCCGTCCGCGTCGCCAGCAAATCCGTTCGCTGCCGCGCGGTACTCCAGGTCGCCCTCGGGGAGAATCTCACCGGGGCCGGCGGGTTCCGCGGGATCATGGCGTATTCGCTGCGCGAGGCGATCTGGCTCGCCCGCCGCGGCGCGGACGACATCCTCATGGGCTACCCGACGGCCGACCGCGGCGCCCTCGCCGAACTCGCGGCCGATCCCGAACTGCTGAACCGGATCACGTTGATGGTCGACAGCGACGACCACCTCGACTTCGTTCTCGCCGCGGCAGGCACCACGTCGCTCCGGGCCCGGCTGTGCATCGACGTGGACGCCTCACTGCGGCTCGGGCCCGTCCACATCGGGGTCCGCCGTTCCCCGCTGCGCGAACCGTCCGCCGTCGCCGCGTTCGCGAAGCGTGCCGCGGGGCGGGGGTTCGCCGTCGTCGGCGTCATGTTCTACGAAGCGCAGATCGCGGGTCTGCCCGACTCCAGTCCGCCGATCGGCTGGATGAAGCGGGCATCCGCGAAAGAACTCGCGACCCGTCGCGGTGCCGTGGTGAACGCCGTGCAGTCGGAGGTCGGGGTGCTCGAGATCGTCAACAGCGGGGGCACCGGCTCGCTCGAGGTGAGCTCCGCGGACCCGGTCGTGACGGAGGTGACGGCCGGTTCCGGTCTGTACGTCCCGACGCTGTTCGACGGATACCGCGCGTTCCGCCCGCACCCGTCGCTGTACTTCGCCCTGTCGACGGTCCGGCGGCCGAGTCCCGGCATCGCGACGCTGTTCGGCGGCGGCTACATCGCCTCCGGTCCCGCCGGGGGCGCTCGCGTGCCCAAGCCGGTGTGGCCGCCGCGGCTGAAGCTACTGCGCAACGAGGGCGCCGGGGAGGTCCAGACCCCGGTGACCGGAAAGGCGGCAACGGATCTCGGCATCGGCGACCGGGTGTGGTTCCGGCACGCGAAGGCCGGCGAGTTGTGCGAGCGGTTCACCGACGTGCACCTCGTCGAGTCGGACGGCTCCCGCACCGTGGTGCCCACTTACCGCGGCGAAGGTCAGTGCTTCGGCTGACCGGTGAGCCGCATGAAGGCACCCAGCTCGGTCAGACCCTCCGGGGTGCTCGGCATGTACTGCGTCAACGATTCCGACCGGATGATGATCGCAGCCCACTTGCCGCGGGATACCGCGACGTTCATCCGGTTCCGCGACAGCAGGAACGACATGCCGCGCGGCACGTCCTCGATCGCGGACGCGGTCATCGACACGATGGCGACGGCCGCCTCCCGCCCCTGGAACTTGTCGACCGTGCCCACCTCGACCTTGTCGAGGCCGACCGCGGCCAGATCGCGTTCGATCAACCCGACCTGCGCGTTGTACGGCGCCACCACCAGGATGTCGGACTCGTCGAGTGGGCGGGTGCCCTCGAATTCGCTGGGGTCGGTCCAGCCGGAACCGAGCAGCTTCGTGATCCGGTTGACCACCTCCCGCGATTCCTCGGGGGCTTGGGTGGCGTTGCCCTGGTGGTCGACGAAGACGGTGTGCACACCCGGTTCCATGCCGTCGAGTCGGCGTGCGGCACTCGCCGATTCCTGCGAACGCAGCTTGCCGTCGTAGGACAGTGTCGACACGGGTGCGCACAGTTCCGGGTGCATCCGCCACGTGCGTTCGAGGAAATAACCCCGGCTCGCGGGCAGCGCCCCGTGCCCCTCGGCGAGCCACCCGAGTGCCGACGCGTCCACCGGTTCCGGATGGGTGCCCTGGCTGACCTGCGGAAGCTGCTGGGGGTCGCCGAGCAGCAGGAGATTGCGTGCCGCACCGCCCACCGCGATGGTATTGGCGAGAGCGAACTGCCCGGCCTCGTCGATGACCAGCAGATCGAGGCTGCCGGGCGGCACGCGGTCGGTGTTTGCGAAATCCCAGGCGGTCCCGCCGATCACGCAGCCCGTTTCCTCGGCCTGGTCGATGAAGCCGGGGTAGTCGTTGGAGCTGATGTCGGTCCATGTCGCGGCGCGATGCCGCCCGTCCTTCTTCGCGACGAGCTCGGCGGGGAGCCCGGCCTTCACGACACCGCCGAGCATGTTCTCGATCACCGAATGCGACTGTGCGACCACGCCGATCCGCCAGTGGTGCTGCTCGACGAGCGCCTTGATCACCCGGGCCCCGGTGTACGTCTTGCCGGTGCCGGGAGGCCCCTGCACCGCGACGTACGAGTCTTCGAGGTCGAGCAGGGCCGCGGTGATCGCGCCCGCGTAGTCCGTGCCGTCGACGGGTGGGAGCGGATGTCCGCTCCGGGTGCGAGGGTCGGACCGACGGAGAATGTCCACCGACGCGCACAGCGGGAGTTCCGGCAGCGGTGAGCACATGGCGTCCGCCGCCACCGCGATGGACGATTCGATTCGGTCGGTCGTGATCGGGGGCCCGGGGGTGATCGCCGTCGGAAGTTGCACGTACTCCTCGCCGTTGAGAAGTTCCTCGACGATCACCACGTCGCGGCGCCGGCCGTCCTTCCCGACGTCGAGAACGTTGACCGTGCACGTTCCCCGCTGCTGCGGATTGTCGCCCGCGACCGCCTCGGGTGCGGGAGTGTCGTAGAGCGCATACATCGTAGTCTTGGGCCCCACCGTGCTCCCCGTCCCGAAACGGCCGGTGAGCTGCAGGCGCCGGCGCAGCTTGCGCTGCCGCGGGCTGCTCTTGTGCCAGTTCTCCTCGACGACCGCGGACGACACCACCAGAACGTCCCGGATGTCCGACAATTCGTCGTGCGGCACGACCAGCCGATCGAAATGCGCCCACCAGAACGGTTTCCGCTCGCGGCGGTGATAGCCGACCGCCGCCGCCATGAGCGCGGCGGCCTGCTGGTCGTGTCCTCGGTGCTCGCTCGGCCCGTGCCCGGCGAACTCGCGCAACGCCGCCTCCGCGGGGGTGCACTCCTCGGTGACTGCGGTGGGCCCGTCGCCGGGCGGCCGGAGGGCGACACCGTGCGTCTCCGCCTGCCCGATCAGCCAGTCGCGCAGCCGCAGCGTGGAATCGCAGTCGTACTCGTTGTAGTCGGCGATTCCCTGCAGCAGCGCGCGTGCCTCGGCCTCGCGGCCGTTGTCGCGGTGATCGCAGTAGTCGGCGTACGCGACCACCGACGCCGCGGCGTTGGTGACGTCGCCGTCGCGCGGTTGCTCCGGCATGTACAGCGGTTCGAGTTTCTTGATGCTGTAGGACCGTTCGCCGATGCGCAGGCACCCGCGCACCACCGGATACAGATCGACGAGGACGTTGTCGCGCAGCAGGGTGTCGACGGTCTCCTCGCCGACGCCGTGCCGTCCCGCCAGCCGCAGCAGTGCCGACTTCTCGTACGCGGCGTAGTGGTAGATGTGCATGTTCGGGTACTGCTGACGACGCGCGGTCACGTAGTCGAGGAAGTCGACGAGCGCCTGCCGCTCCTCGGTGCGGTCGTGTGCCCAGAACGGCCGGAACACGGCGGCGTCGGCGGGACCCTCGACCACGCCGAAGAGGTATTCGAGACCCCAGTCCGTGGAACCGTTCTCGGCCCAGAGCGGGTCGCCCTCGAAGTCGAAGAAGATGTCGCCGTCGTCCGGTTCGGGCAGACCGCCCAGAGCCTGCGGGGCGTACACCTGGAACTCGGGGGTCCCCGAGGACTCCTGCCGCAACTGCAGGGCGGCCTGCGCGCGAAGCGATTCCAGGGTGCGCTCGGGCAGTCCCTCGACACTGCCCGCGTGCGCGGCGAGGGCGTCGAGGGTGCCGATCCCGGCCGCGATCAGCCGGCTGCGCTGCGTCGAGCGCATTCCGGCGACGAGCAGGAGGTCGCGGTGCTGCTCCACCTCCGGGGTGCACGTGTCGCACCGGCCGCACGCCGTGTACCGGGGGTCGCCCCACTCCGCGAGGGACTGCTCGTCGCGGTGCTCGTCGAGAATTCGTTCGAGCGAGGACCGTCGCGCGGAGTACACGGGAACGATGTCGCCGAGCGAGTGCGCCGAGTCGCTGTCGTCGCCGAGCAGCAGGTGGACGTCCGGGGACGTCGGGATCCCGTTGTCGGCCAGCGCTTCCGCGTACGCGGCGAGCTGGAGCAGGGCCGACACCTTCGCGTGCCGTGACAGTTTGGTGTCGTAGACGGCGTACGTGTCGCCGTCGCGGACGAGGAAATCGCAGAAACCCAGGAATCGGCCGTCGAAGAACGTGCCCTGGTACACCACGTCGGCGCCGCCGCGGATCGCCTCCACGGTGGCCAGGTTCGCGTCGAAGAGACCCACCGCGGTGTACTCGGGACGGTCCATCGTGACCACCCCGTCGCCGTACTCGGCACGGAACTGCTCGAGCCGGCGGTGTTCGTGAGCATCGCCCAGGCTCGAGGTCCGTCGCAGCATCGGATCGTCGTCGACGGACGTGGCGGCGGACCCGGCGCCGGCGAGTCCGAGCGTGGCGTCCAACCGGCGTAGCAACGCGAACTCGCAGGTGGCGGCCGCGGAGAGGTCGCTGGCGCTGTAGACGATGGTGTCGTCGAGGAGGAACACAGCTACGTCCCCAGTTCTGCCGGTGAGTTCACCCGGCCGATTGTGCCATCGGGGTGCGACAGGCCCAGAATGGCAGCCATGCCTTTCTTCGACGGCCACTCCGGACGAGTCCACTACCGGCACTGGAGCGCGGTGGGAGGTCCCGTCGCCCAGGTGGTGTTTCTCCACGGTATGGGGCAGCACACGGGTCACTACCACCGGTTCGCGCGCGGACTGACGCCTGCCGGAATAGGGGTGTGGGGAATCGACCAGGCCGGTCACGGATTGTCCGAAGGCGACAATCCGGGATCCGTGGCGGACCTGGCGGAGGACGCCGCGCTTCTCACCGGCCTCGCAGGCAGACACGCGCCGGATGTTCCGCTCGTGCTCATGGGGCATTCGCTCGGTGCCGCGGTCTCGATGGAACTTCTCGTGTCCGGTGACCCCGGTTTCCGGTGCGCGATTCTGTGCGGGACACCGAAGACCGCCGCCGTGCAGCAGACGGCGGACGCGCTGGGGTCACTCGGGATACCGCTGCTCGCGGTTCACGGTGTCGACGACCGCATCGCACCGATCGACCCCGTGCGGGACTGGGCGGCGGGGATCGCAGGACTCGAATTCCGGGAGTTCGACGACGCCGGACACGACCTGCTTCACGAGAAGGTCCACGCCACCGTGACCGCGGTGGTCCGCGACTTCATCCTGGGCGCTGCGCACCCGTGAGTGTTCGAGGAGTCTCTGCACTCCCCGAACACTCACGGGCGGCGGAGCCGCTTACGCGTAGATGGCCTCGATGGCCGCGCCGTGCTCCTTGTGGATGACGTTCCGCTTGAGCTTCAGCGTGGGGGTGAGCTCACCGGTCTCCTGCGTGAAGTCGACTTCGAGGATGCGGTACTTCTTGATCCGCTCCGGGTTGGACACCTTCTTGTTGCCCTCGGCCACCGCCTCGTCGATCTCGGCGACCAGGTCGGGGTTCTTCACCAGTTCGGACACCGGGGTGTCGGCGGCCAGCCCGTGACGTTCCTTCCAGCCCGGGAGGGTTTCGGAGTCGAGGGTGATGAGCGCGCCGATGAACGGCTTGCCGTCGCCGACCACGAGGCACTGGCTGATCAGCGGGTGCGCGCGGAGTGCGTCCTCGAGGACCGCAGGCGCGACGTTCTTGCCGCCCGCGGTGACGATGATTTCCTTCTTGCGGCCGGTGATCGAGATGTAGCCCTCTTCGTCGATCGAGCCGAGGTCGCCGGTGTGGAACCAGCCGTCCCGGATCGAATCCGCGGTGGCCTGCTCGTTGTGCCAGTAACCGCCGAACACGACGGGACCCTTCAGGAGCAGTTCGCCGTCCTCGCCGATCTTGGCGGCGTGGCCGTCGATCGGCTTGCCGACGGTGCCGACCTTCTGTGCGCGGGTGGTGTTCACGGAGATGGCGGCGCTCGTCTCCGTGAGGCCGTAGCCCTCGTACACCGGAACGCCGATGCCGCGGAAGAAGTGACCGAGGCGTGCACCGAGCGCGGCGCCACCGGAGACGGCGCGGTCGCACTCGCCGCCGAGGGCGGTGCGCAGCTTCGAGTAGACGAGCTTGTCGAACAAGGCGTGCTTGAGCTTGAGACCGAGCCCGGCGCCGCCGTTGTCCTGTGCCTCGCTGTACGCAATGGCCGTGGCGGACGCCTTCTCGAAGATGCTGCCCTTGCCGCCGTCGTACGCCTTCTGCTTGGCGGAGTTGTAGACCTTCTCGAACACGCGCGGCACCGACAGGATGAAGTGCGGCTGGAACGCGGCGAACTGGTCGAGCAGCGTCGTGAGGTCGGCGGTGTGCGCGACGGTGACCTTGGCGTCGAACGCGCCGAAGGAGATGGCGCGGGCGAAGACGTGCGCGAGGGGTAGGAACATCAGGGTGCGCCTGCCGGCGTACATCGCGTCGCTGAGCGCGAGCTTCACGGCGGCGGACTCCGCGTAGAAGTTGGAGTGCGTCAGCTGCACGCCCTTGGGGCGGCCGGTGGTGCCCGACGTGTAGATGAGGGTCGCGGGGGAGGACGCGCGCACCTGGTGACGACGCTCGTGCAACTGCTCGTCGGTGACGCCTTCGCCCCGCTTCGACAGTTCGTCGATCGCGCCGGCTTCGATCTGCAGGACCTCACGCAGGTCCGGCGCGGCGTCGGTGACGACCTTCAGCGCGTCGGCCTGCTTGGCGTTCTCGACGACCAGCAGCGACGTGCCGGAGTCTTCGAGGATCCACTTCGCCTGATCGGGTGCGGACGTTTCGTAGATGGCGACGGTGCACCCGCCTGCCGTCCAGATCGCGTAGTCGATGACGACCCATTCGTACCGGGTCGCCGACAGGATCGCGACGCGGTCACCGAGCCCGACGCCGGAAGCGATGAGCCCCTTCGCGACGGCGGACACCTGCTCCGCGAACTCGGCGGCGGTGACGTCTACCCACCCACCGTTGCCGGGGCGCTTGAACGGAACGAACTTCGGGTCTTCCTCGGCATGACGGAAGACCGTGTCCGCCATGGAGGCGTCCTCCGGAATTGAGAACGACTGCGGTACCGAGAATTCACGCACTATGACCCCTCCACTGAAACGACATGACGGATGTGCATTCGATCACATTTGTCCCAGTTTCGCACCAGGGTCGATGTCCGTTATGTGTATTTCCGTTCTGACCAGCGGAGATAAGTGTAACTCGGCGTAAACTGATAACTCAGGCGGCCTCTTCCAAACGGCGCGAGTTCGCCGACAGCCAGCGCCGGATCGCATAGTTCAACTGATCCGGATCGACACCGAGTTCGGTCGCCGTCGCCTCGAGGATCTCCTCGGCAAGGCCGTCGTCGGTGGCTTCCGAAATGCCGAGCGCGCCGCTGATGAACACGTCCGCCACCCGATTCGGCCGGACACCCGGGATCCCGGCGAGCATCAGGAAGTGCGCCCACGTGACGTCGCTGCTCTCCCCGCACACCTCGATCCACGCGTCGTGGATCTGCTCCAGGGCAGCTTCGTCCCGGGCGGCCTCGAGAAGGTCGTCGATGCTGTTGATCCGGAGCTGGTGTAGTCGCTCCGCCGCCAGCTGGATGTGACGCGCCTCGATCGGCACACCGGTCGCGGAGTACCGCCGTTTGTACGAACCGACCTTTCCTGCCCACTGATCCGAGCTGCCCGCCTCCTCGAACGTGCGGAGTAGGTCGCGGGCGCCGTCGGTGAGGGGCTGATCGGGGTGCGCCCGCCGGTACGCCAGGTAGCGGTCCACGACGGCGACCTCGCTGTGCCCGGCGCTCGACTGCACCGATTCGATGATGCAGAGGGCGAGGCTGTGCCGGTAGGCGTCGGAGGTGACCCAGCCGGACGGGTCGCCCAATCGGTCGCGGCAGGCGGTGACGACGGTTTCGACGGTATCGGCAGAGACGGTCACGAGATCCTCCAAAGGCAGTCTGTTCTGTGCTCTGTCCGGTGTATCGACAGGGCCTCCGGGAACGTTGCACTGGAGCTGAAGATTCCTCGAGAACTACCGTCAGTGGTGGGTCAGCAGGTCTGTGACCTCGGTGTCCGAGAGTTGATGGAAATCGTCGTACGCGTTGCCGACGCCACCGAGATCGGCCGGGGTGTACAGGCAGACCACCTCGTCGGCGGTCACGCGCAAGCGGCCGACTGCCTCGGGGGCCGCCACCGGAACCGCGACGATCACGCGTGCCGCGCCCAGTTTCTTCACCGATTGGCAGGCCACCGCCGCGGTCGCGCCCGTGGCCATACCGTCGTCGACGAGGACGGCGGTGCGCCCCTTCAGTGACGCTCGCGGCTTGCCGCCGCGCAGCACCCGGGCCCTCCGTTCGAGCTCGCGGCGCTCCTTCGCCTCGACCATGGCGAGCGCGGTCTTGCTGATCCGGGCGATGCGCAGAACGTCGTCGTTGATCACCCGGGATTCACCCTCGCCGATGGCGCCCATGGCGAGTTCCGGCTGCCACGGGACACCCAGTTTGCGGACGAGGACGACGTCGAGGGGCGCCGACAGGGCGGCAGCGATCTCGAACGCGACGGGGACGCCGCCGCGCGGCAAGCCGAGCACCACCAGATCGGTGCCGCGCAGGTGCTCCAGTGCGGCCGCCAGTCTGCGACCGGCGTCGGCGCGACTGGTGTACAACATCGAACGCTCCGTGATCGGGGAGAACGGATCGTCTCCGACGCTACTCCCGATCGGGCCGTTCAGATCTCGCTGACGGTGAATCGGCGCAGGGCGAGGGCGGGATTCTTCTCCCGCACCTCGGTGATCCGCTCCGCGCTCACCGCGGCGACCGCGGTGCCCACCCGCTCACCGAGCGACGCGAGGGTCACACCCATCGGATCGACGATCATGCTGTTCCCGGCCCCGGTGCGCGCGCTCTGGTCGGCGGCGGCCACGTACACGGTGTTCTCGATGGCGCGTGCCCGCACGAGAGTGGACCAGTGGTCCTCCTTCAACGGTCCGGGCACCCACTGTGCGGGCAGCAGCAGCACGTCGGCGCCCGCGTCGACGATGCGGCGGGTGACCTCGGGGAACCGGAGGTCGTAGCAGGTCTGCATGCCGAACGTGAGGCCGTCGACGGCGAAGGTCTCCGGGACGCCGATCTCACCGGCGCGGATGACGTCGGATTCCTTGTAGCCGAACGCGTCGTAAAGATGGAGTTTGCGGTAGGTGGCGACGATGTCGCCGCCCGGTCCGAGCGCGACGAGGGTGTTCGAGATGCGATCGTCTCCGGGCAGCTGCTCGTTGACCCCTGCCACCAGATGGACGCCGAGTTCCTTCGCCGTCGCGGCCAGCCCGCCGACGAACTCGCCGTCCAGGCCCTCGGCCGACTCGACGATCCGCTCGTCCGTTCTCGGCGCCGTGAACATCGCATACTCCGGCGCCACCACCACCTTCGCACCGCGGCCCGCGGCCTCGGCGGCGAGCGTGCGGAGGGTGCGCAGGTTCTCCTGCTTGTCCTGACCGGGAGCGAACTGAATGACAGCGACATCGACCATGCCGTCCACGCTAGGCGACGAGGTGCGGCAGGTGTCTCCCGTCCCGGTCGCCGCGTATTTCCGCGGCGTGGCGATGCGCGGTGGACTCGTGCACTAAACTGCTGGTCAATGAGTGATATCGAGCGTGACCCCGAACCCCCCACTTTTGCCGACCTCGACATCGATGATCGGGTCTTGAAGGCACTGTCCGATGTGGGCTACGAGTCGCCCTCGCCGATCCAGGCAGCCACCATCCCGCCCCTCCTCGCCGGCAACGACGTCGTCGGCCTGGCGCAGACCGGCACCGGCAAGACCGCTGCGTTCGCGGTACCGATCCTCTCGAAGATCGACCTGACGCAGAAGTCGCCGCAGGCATTGGTCCTCGCGCCGACGAGGGAGCTGGCGCTGCAGGTCGCGGAGGCGTTCGGCAAGTACTCCGCCCATATTCCGGGCCTGCATGTCCTGCCCATTTACGGCGGTCAGAGCTACGGCGTCCAGTTGTCGGGATTGCGGCGCGGCGCACACGTCGTGGTGGGCACGCCCGGTCGCGTGATCGACCACCTGGAGAAGGGCACGCTCGACCTGTCCAAGCTCTCCTACCTCGTCCTGGACGAGGCCGACGAGATGCTGAAGATGGGATTCCAGGAGGACGTCGAGCGCATCCTCGCCGACACCCCGGAGTACAAGCAGGTGGCGCTGTTCTCGGCCACGATGCCAGGGGCCATCCGCAAGATCTCGAAGCAGTACATGCACGACCCCGTCGAGATCACGATGAAGTCGAAGACGTCGACCGCGTCCAACATCTCGCAGCGGTACGTCCAGGTGGCGCATCAGCGCAAGCTCGACGCCCTGACGCGTGTCCTCGAGGTCGAGGACTTCGAGGCGATGATCATCTTCGTGCGCACCAAGCAGGCCACCGAGGACCTCGCCGAAAAATTGCGGTCTCGTGGCTTCTCCGCGTCGGCCATCAACGGCGACATCGTGCAGGCTCAGCGTGAGCGGACCATCGGCCAGCTCAAGAGCGGCGCCCTCGACATCCTCGTCGCCACCGACGTGGCCGCGCGTGGCCTGGACGTCGACCGCATCTCCCACGTCGTCAACTACGACATCCCGCACGACACGGAGTCGTACGTCCACCGGATCGGCCGCACCGGTCGCGCCGGGCGCGCGGGCGAGGCGTTGCTGTTCGTGGCACCGCGCGAGCGGCACCTGCTCAAGGCCATCGAGAAGGCGACCCGTCAGCCGCTGGCCGAGATGCAGCTGCCCAGCGTCGACGACGTCAACGCGCAGCGTGTGTCCAAGTTCGGCGACTCGATCACCGAGAGCCTCACGTCCGACAACCTGGCGTTGTTCCGCAAGATGATCGAGGACTACGAGCAGGAGCACGACGTCCCGCTCGCCGACATCGCCGCCGCGCTCGCGGTGCAGTCGCGCGACGGTGAGGCGTTCCTCATGGCACCCGAACCGCCGCCCGCGCCCCGCCGCGAGCGTGAGCCCCGCGAACGCCCCGCGCGCCGGTTCGACGACGGCCCCCCTACGCGGTCGCGTGGACCGGAGGGCCAGGAGCTCGCGACGTACCGCATCGCGGTCGGCAAGCGGCACCGTGTCGTGCCGGGTGCGATCGTCGGTGCCATCGCGAACGAGGGTGGGCTGCGACGCAGCGACTTCGGGCACATCAGCATCCGCCCCGACCACAGCCTGGTGGAGTTGCCCGCCGACCTGTCCAGCGAGACTCTGGAAGCCCTGCGTCGCACCCGCATTTCCGGTGTGCTGATCCAGTTGCAGCCCGATTCGGGTCCGCCGTCGGGCCGACCGCGCGGTGGCCGCGACGATCGGGCAGGCGGGAAGTTCCAACGCGACCGGGACAGCAGGAAAAGGCCGCGCGAGTAGTCCTCGCGCGGCCCTCCGGAACGGAATCCCCGGCGGTTACGCCGGGGGAGCGGGAGCCGGGGCGGGCTGTGCCGCCTCGGCGGGCAGCGGGCCCTCCTCGGGAACGAAGAACGAGCCGACCGTCGGCAGCACGTAGCAGGTCGCGTTGGTGTACCCGACGGTGCCGAAGATCGATGCGACGACGGTGCCCGCACCGGTCGTCACGACCTTGTTCAGCGCCGGGTAGCCGCCCTCGGTGACGCCGTCGAGGGGCAGGATTCCGCTGGCGCCGGTGCTGGTGTTGATCCACGCGACGTTGAGGCCCGACGACTTCACGACACCGGGGTACGCGGACAGGGCCTGGAAGCTGATCTCGTTGGCCTTCACCTCGGCGGTGGGCCCCGTGGTGCCCGATGCCAGCGTCAGCGTGACCGGTGCGACGGTGCCGCAGCCCACGGTCGGCGCGGTGTAGAGGAACGGCGTGTACGCGCCCGCGACATCACGCAGCACAGTCGACGTGGCCAGTGCCTCGACCGCGGCCTTCTCCTCGGGCTTGTCGGCCTGGGTGCGCAGTTCGGCGAGTCCGGGGACGTCGTCGGGGGTGGCCGGTTCCGCCGCTGCCGTGCCCGAGAGACCGAAAGTCGCCGCGATACCGACCGTTGCCGCCGCGATCGTGCGTCGCATCACGCTCATACCGTCCACCTGAACTCCTCGTTGTCTCGTCGGGCGGCTCTGCAGCGCCGCCCGGACGGAGAATTTACCCGAGAGAACGGAATCAGTCAGGACCAGCTGCCGCCGCCGGCCAGCGTATCGGCGCGCGCGCCGTCGAGGGACTGCCGGATGATGTCGGCGTGACCGGCGTGCCGGGCCAGTTCCTCGATCTGGTGCAGCAGCATGTAGCGGACCGTGAAGACGACTCCCGACGCCATCCACTGCGCCACGTCGGCGGGCAGGTCGACGTCGCGATCCAGATCGGTTTCGGCGGCGACCGCGGCCTCGGTGGCGCGCCGTGCGTCGTCGAAGCGGGCGAGGAGGGCGTCGACGGTCTCGTCTTCGGTGACGTTCCATGCGGCCATCCACGCGGCCACCGGGTCGTCGCCGACACCGCGCGGGGCCCCGGTGATGCGGGAGGTCATCGCCTCTTCGCCGTCGATCACGTGTTTGAGCAGGGAAGCCAGGCTCATCTCGCTGGCGCTGGGCACACTGCGGGCCTGCTCCTCCGTCAGCCCGGACAGCGCGTTGCGGAAGGCGGTGCGCTGGTTGTCCAGCATGAGGAGAAGGAGTCCGCGCTCGTCGGAGATGGGGTTCTGGGTGCTGGGTGTCTCGGTCATGCATTCAGTGTTGCGCGGATAGCGGACACCTACTGTCCTCGATCAGCGACTTTTCGAGCTCATTGGCGGGACGTCGCGACCCTCGCCACCTCCGCCGGGTCGATCAGATGGGAGTGGTCGTCGTCGCCGACGTCGATCTGCACGACGTCGATTCGCCCGTTGAACTTGGTTTCTCCCACGTAGTGGGCGCTGACCGGCATCCCGTAGTCGTCGCCGATGTCGGTCGTCTCGTCCGCGGAGAAGATCATCGGCTGCGTCTGTTCGACGCGGCCGGAGCCGACGCTGCGGCCGTCGTAATAGAGGGTGACGTTGCCGCCCTTCGCGAGACCGCCGCCGTCGTAGGCGAACTCCGCTCGAATCTGACGAGTGCCTGCGGGCAGGTCTTCGGTGGCCTCGGTCGTGAACTCCTTCATGCCGAGGAGGTTGTAGACGAACGCAGCCCGCCCCTCCTTGACGTAGAGGGCCCATCCGCCGAAGCGACCGCCCTGCGCGATGACGACACCGTTGGTGGTGGCGTTCTTCGCCGTCTCGACGGCCGCGGTCACCGAGAACGACCGGTTCTTGATGTCGATGACACTGTGCTCGCTGAGCCGCTTCATCCCGGGAAACAGCACCTGCCTGCTGCCGGACACCAGTTGGGGCCGGCCGGCGATCGTCGGGTTGAGGCGTTCGAACCGGCGGTCGTCGATGGGCAGCACGTTGTATTTCACCGCTTCGATCAGCCACAGGCGCTGCAACGCCGCGAGCTTCTCGGGCATCTCCGCGGCCAGGTCGTGGGCCTGCGTCCAGTCGGTGGTCCCGTCGTAGAGCTCCCACACGTCGTCGTCGAGCGCGGGCAGCACCTCGTTCGATAGCCACGGAGTGCTGTGCCGGGTGACGGCGCTCCAGCCCTTGTAGTAGATGCCGCGGTTGCCTGCCATCTCGAAGTACTGCAGGTCGTGGCGTTCCGGGGCGTCCGCCTCGTCGAAGCTGTACACCATGCTGGTGCCCTCGATCGGGGCCTGTTGCACCCCGTTCACGAACGTGGGTTCCGGCAGCCCGGCGGCCTCGAGCACCGTCGCCGCGACGTCGATGACGTGGGTGAACTGAGACCGGGTCTCGCCTCGGCTGCCGATGCCGGCGGGCCAGTGCACGATCGTGCCGTTGCGGGTGCCACCCCAGTGCGAGGCCACCTGCTTGGTCCACTGGAACGGCGCGCACATCGCCCACGCCCAGCCCACCGAGTAGTGGTTGTAGGCGTCCGTGGTCCCGAGTTTGTCCTTCACTTCCGCCATGAACTCCGGCGTCTCGATCGCGGCGAGGCCGTTGAAGTTCGCCATTTCGTTGAATGCACCGTTGAGCGTGCCTTCGGCGGAGGCACCGTTGTCGCCGATGATGTAGTACACGAGCGTGTTGTCGAGAGCGCCGATCGCGTCGATCGCGTCGATCACGCGGCCGACGTGGAAATCGGTGTGCTCGAGGAAACCCGCATACACCTCCATCTGACGTTCCAGCACCGGCTTCAGCGCATCGTCCATCTCGTCCCACGCCGGGATCGCATCCGGGCGCGCGGTCAATTCGGCGTCGGCGGGCACGACCCCGCGCTGCTTCTGCTGTTCGAGGATCGACTCACGCTGCGCGTCCCAGCCGCCCGCGAACCGGCCGGCGTACTTGTCCGCCCACTCCGGCGGCACGTGGTGCGGTGCGTGGGTGGCGCCGGGGGCGAAGTAGACGAAGAACGGCTTGTCCGGGGCGAGCGCCTTCTGGGTGCGCACCCAGTCGATCGCGTGGTCGGCGAGGTCCTCGGTGAGGTGGTAGCCCTCCTCGGGTGTCTTGTCGGGCTCGACGGGGGCGAAGCCCTCGTAGAGCGCCGGGTAGTACTGGTTGTTCTCGCCCCCGATGAACCCGTAGAAGTACTCGAACCCGCCGCCACCGGACGGCCACGCGTCGAACGGGCCGACCGGCGAGGTCTGCCACGGCGGCACCTCGTGGCACTTGCCGAACTGGGCCGTCGAATAGCCGTTGAGTTTCAATGTCATCGGCAATGCTGCCTTGGTGTTCGGACGGAGCCCGGACGAACCGGGCGCCGACGTCGCCGTCTCGGTGATCATGCCCATTCCGACCGAGTGATGATTGCGGCCGCTGAGCAGGGCCGCACGGGTCGGTGCGCACAAGGCAGTGGTGTGGAATCGGGTGTATGTGAGCCCCCCGGCCTGCAGTCGCTCCGCGGTCGGTGTCTGCGCGGGCCCGCCGAACGCGCTGCTGGCGCCGAATCCCACGTCGTCCAGGAGGACCACCAGCACATTCGGGGCGCCCTCGGGTGGCAGCAGCGGCTCGATGGGCGGGAACGAGGTGTCCGGATCCTTCGCGTCGTAGGTCGTCAGGCCGAGATGCTGCCGATCGGGAATCGGTAGAACCTCGCGACGCTCGCCCGTTCGATCCACCATGGCTACTCATTCCGTTGTCTCACATCGGAACGCCCGACGGCGCCTGCCGAAATCAGAATAGCCGCAGGCTGCAGCGCCCCGAGCGCGTTTGGACCGGATGGACAGGACGCGGCCCCGCCCACCGAAACCTGGGGAGGCTGCGCGCGTTTCCAGCGGTTCGGGCAGGACCGACCTACGATCGAGGCACGTGTCCGGGGAACGCCCCCGTTCCTGTGATCGAGTCGCGAACCGAGGTGCTTATGGCCCTGGAAGATTCGTCGTCGGCCTTCGCCGACCCGTCCCGGGAGGGCGCGGCCCCACCGGAACACGACCTCGAAGGCCACATCATCGAGGCCCGGTCCGAGGACTTCTTCCACGCCAGAGAACTGCAAGTGGACAACGAGTGGTTCAAGACCGCGGTGTTCTACGAGGTTCTGGTTCGCGCGTTCTTCGATTCCTCGGGCGACGGAACGGGCGATCTCCGGGGGCTGACGTCCAAGCTCGACTACCTGTCCTGGCTCGGCGTCGATTGCCTGTGGCTGCCGCCGTTCTACGATTCACCGCTCCGCGACGGCGGATATGACATCCGCGACTTCCGTGCCGTGCTCCCGGAGTTCGGGACGGTCGAGGATTTCGTGCAGCTCTTCGATCAGGCGCACCGCCGCGGGATCAGAGTCATCACGGACCTGGTCATGAACCACACGTCCGATACGCACGCATGGTTCCAGGAGTCGCGCACCGACCCCGAGGGCCCGTACGGCGACTTCTACGTGTGGTCGGACCGCGACGCGGGGTATCCGGACGCGCGCGTCATCTTCGTCGACACCGAGACGTCCAACTGGACGTGGGATCCGGTGCGCAAGCAGTACTACTGGCATCGCTTCTTCGCCCATCAGCCGGACCTGAACTACGACAATCCCGACGTCCAGGACGCGATGATCGACGTGCTTCGGTTCTGGCTGGACCTCGGAATCGACGGCTTCCGGCTCGACGCCGTGCCCTATCTGTTCGAGCGGGAGGGCACCAACTGCGAGAACCTGCCCGAGACCCATGCGTTTCTCAAGAAGTGCAGGGCCGTCATGGACGCCGAGTACCCGGGGCGGGCGCTTCTCGCCGAAGCCAATCAGTGGCCGTCGGACGTCGTGGAGTACTTCGGCGAGCCGGACGTGGGCGACGAGTGCCACATGGCGTTCCACTTCCCGCTGATGCCCCGCATCTTCATGGCCGTGCGGCGGCAGAACCGGTTCCCGATCTCCGAGATCCTCGCGCAGACCCCGCCGATTCCGAGCTCGTGCCAGTGGGGAATCTTCCTCCGGAACCACGACGAGCTGACACTCGAAATGGTGTCGGACGAGGAGCGGGACTACATGTATTCCGAGTACGCGCAGGATCCGCGGATGAAGGCGAACATCGGCATCCGGCGACGTCTCGCGCCGTTGCTCGAGAACGATCGGAACCAGCTCGAGCTGTTCACCGCGCTGCTGCTGAGCCTGCCGGGTTCGCCCGTCCTCTACTACGGTGACGAGATCGGCATGGGCGACAACATCTGGCTCGGCGATCGGGACTCGGTGCGGACACCGATGCAGTGGACTCCCGACCGCAACGCCGGATTCTCCCGTGCCGATCCGGCCCGAATGTATTTGCCGGTCATCATGGATCCCACGTACGGCTACCAGTCGGTGAACGTCGAGGCGCAGATGAACTCGACCAACTCGTTGCTGCACTGGACTCGCCGCCTGATCCAGGTTCGCAAACAGCATCCGGCGTTCGGAACGGCCTCGTTCACCGAACTCGGCAGTGCGAACCCGGCCGTCCTGTCGTATGTGCGGGAGACGCCGCCGAGCCAGGATCGGCCGTACAGCGACGTCATTCTGTGCGTCAACAACCTGTCCAGGTTCCCGCAGGCGGTGATCCTGGACCTCACCCAGTTCGCCGGCCGAATCCCCGTGGAGCTCACCGGTTCCGTTCCCTTCCCCTCCATCGGGGACGACGGGTACATGATCACACTCCCCGGTCACGGATTCTTCTGGTTTGCGCTGCAACCGGATCCGAAATCCGACGGCGCCGTGAGCGGACACCCGGTCAGCAGCGAAGCGGAACAGGCGGTGCAGCAGTGAACGAACCCAGCAGTGAACGCATTCCCGACGAGACCCTCGAGCGGCAACTCGTCCGGTGGCTGCCGGACCGGCGGTGGTTCGCCGCCAAGGGCACCACCATCTTGGGGGTGCGGATCCTGCTGCGCCACGAGCTGATGTCGGTCTTCGGGTTCTCCGCCGAGCATCTCCTGGTGTCGGTGGAGTTCGAGGCAGGGCAGCCGCAGGTGTACCAGATACCGCTGGGGTTCCGCAGTCATCTGCCCGAGGACCTCGAGCCGTGGGCGCTGCCGGACGGCGACGGGAACATCATGATCGCGTACGACGGCCTGCACGATGCCGAGATCATCACCCTGTACGCCGACCTGCTGTCCGAGGCCGAGGGGACCGGGCCGGTGCAGTTGAAGACCGTGCCGGGCACCGTGATCGAACCGGGACTCCGCGGGCGGACGCTCGGCGCGGAGCAGTCGAACACGTCGGTGGTGCTGGGGGAGAAGCTCCTGATGAAGATCTTCCGTCTGGTCACGCCGGGCGTGAACCCCGACGTCGAACTGCACCTCGCGCTCGCCGAAGCGGGCAGCGAATACGTGGCGACGCTGCGGGCGTGGATGGAGACGGACGTGGCCGGGATTCTGACCACCCTCGCCATGGTGCAGGATTTCGAGGCCAACTCGGCGGACGGGTGGAGTATGGCGCTCGGCAGCGTCCGCGACCTCCTGATCGAAGCGGATCTCCACGCCGCGGAGTTGGGGACGGACTTCGCCGGTGAGTCCTACCGGATGGGCGCCGCGGTCGCCGAGGTGCACGCGACCCTGGCGCGTGCGCTCGGTGCGGAGGAACGACAGGTTGCGTCGACGACCGTGGAGGCGATGACGCGCAGGCTGGACGCCGCCACCTCGATCGTGCCCGAACTGGGAGAGGTGGCTGCCGCCGTTCGGGACAAGTTCGCCGAGGCGGAAGCGCTGGGCGCCACCACCGTCCAGCGGATTCACGGCGACCTCCACCTCGGTCAGGTGCTGCGGACGCCGGAGCGGTGGCTGCTCATCGACTTCGAGGGGGAGCCCGCCAAGACGCTCGACGAGCGCCGGGAACGGGACAGTCCGTTGCGGGACGTCGCGGGAATGCTGCGTTCCTTCGACTACGCCGCTCATCATCTGCTGGCCGATTCGGTGCCGATGGGAGCGATGGGCGCGGCGTCGCAGCGGGACTTCCGGGCGAGGGAGTGGGCCCAGCGCAACGCCGACGCCTTCTGTGAGGGCTATGCCTCCGTGTCGGGCACCGACCCACGCAAGGCGGCGGCGTTGCTCCGGGCCTACGAACTCGACAAGGCGGTGTACGAGACCGTGTACGAGGCGAGGAACCGCCCGAATTGGATCGGCCTGCCCCTCTCCGCCATTCGCAGACTCACCTCAGCACCTCGGTGAGGGTCGGGGACGAGATCGTGCCCGTGTCGAACTGAGTGCGGTACAGCTCCTCGTACCGGCCGCCCGCGGCGAGCAGTTCGGAGTGGGTGCCGCGTTCGACGATGCGCCCGGCCTCGACCACGAGGATCAGATCGGCAGCGCGGACGGTCGACAACCGGTGCGCGATCACGACGGCGGTCCGGCCGGCGAGGGCCTCGCCCAGCGCCTCCTGGACGGCGGCCTCGGACGTGGAGTCGAGGTGCGCCGTCGCCTCGTCGAGGATGACGACCCGCGGATGCGCGAGCAGCAGGCGCGCGATGGTCAGCCGCTGGCGTTCGCCTCCCGACAGCCGGTAGCCGCGCTCGCCGACGACGGTGTCGAGGCCGTCGGGCAGTGCGGCGACGAGGTCGGTGAGCCGCGCCCGTTCCAGCACCTCCGCGAGTTCGGCCGGCGTGGCGCCCGGGCGGGCGAGCAGCAGGTTGGCCCGCACGGTGTCGTGGAAGAGGTGCCCGTCCTGAGTCACCATGCCGACGGTGGCCCGCACGGAGTCGGCGGTCAGGTCGCGCACGTCCACCCCACCGAGTTTCACCGAGCCCGCGTCCGCGTCGTAGAGGCGGGGAACCAGTTGGGCGATGGTGGACTTGCCTGCTCCGGACGATCCCACCAGCGCGACCATCTGCCCGGGTTCGGCACGGAACGACAACCGGTGCAGCACGTCGACGCCGCCGCGGGTGTCGAGGGTCGCGACCTCCTCGAGCGACGCCAGCGACACCTTGTCGGCCGAGGGATACGCGAACTCCACGGAGTCGAACTCCACCGACACCGGGCCGTCGGGCACCGCGACCGCGTCGGGCTTCTCTGCGATCAGCGGCTTCAGGTCGAGGACCTCGAAGACGCGCTCGAAGCTCACCAGCGCGCTCATCACGTCCATGCGCGCGCTGGCCAGTGCGGTGAGGGGGGAGTACAACCGGGTCAGCAGCATCGCCATCGCGACGACGGCTCCCGCGTCGAGTTGTCCGCGCAGTGCGTAGAACCCGCCCAGTCCGTAGACGAGCGCGAGTGCGAGCGCCGACACGAGCGTGAGTGCGGTGACGAACACCGACTGCAGCATCGCCGTGCGGACACCGATGTTCCGCACCCGCCGGGCACGGACCGCGAACTCGGCGGACTCCTCCGACGGGCGGCCGAACAGCTTGACGAGCGTGGCACCGGGCGCCGAGAACCGCTCGGTCATCTGCGTGCTCATCACCGAATTGTGGTTCGCCGCCTCACGATTGAGTTGCGCCAGCCGCGCGCCCATCCTGCGGGCGGGCAGGACGAAGATCGGCAACAGCAACAGCGCGCACAGCGTGATCTGCCAGGAGATCCCGATCATCACGATGAGCGTGATGCCGAGCGTCACGAAGTTGGACACCACGCCCGACAGTGTGTCGCTGAACGCGCGCTGTGCACCGATCACGTCGTTGTTGAGGCGGCTGACCAGCGCGCCGGTGCGAGTGCGGGTGAAGAAGGCGATCGGCATCCTCTGCACGTGGTCGAACACGGCTGTCCGCAGATCGAGGATCAGGTTCTCACCGATGCTCGCCGACAGCCACCGCGTCCACAGGGCCAGCGCGGATTCGAGTACTGCGATGACCGCGATGAGTGCCGCGAGGCGCACGACGACGGACACCGCGTCGCCCCCGACGATGGCGTTGACGACACGGCCCGCCAGCACCGGGGTGGCCACGGCCAGCGCGGCCGTGACGACGCTGAGCAGCAGATACCACCCGAGGCTGCGACGGTGCGGCAGGGCGAATCGGGCTATCCGCCGCAACGTCGTGCGGGAGAAGGGTCGACGATCCTCTTGGGCGTGCATCGCGTTGTACATCGCGTTCCACGCCGTGACTTCCATGCTCATGCCAGCGGCCTCCTGTCGCTATCCCCCCACGGTAGAGCCGGGGTATGACACGACGGTAGAACCTCAACTTTACTCGAGGTCAAGCCGCGGGCGTGAAGCGCTACTTCGCGACGTCCACGACCACCCGCGTCGGATCGGACAGGGCCGACACCG
This sequence comes from Rhodococcus wratislaviensis, assembly GCF_900455735.1. GTDB lineage: Bacteria > Actinomycetota > Actinomycetes > Mycobacteriales > Mycobacteriaceae > Rhodococcus_F > Rhodococcus_F wratislaviensis. The sequence goes on from NZ_UAUI01000027.1 coordinate 124,536, forward strand.
TGAAGGGACGGTCCGGTTGCGTCACGCCGATGAACGACTGCGTGACGCCTTCGAACACGAGCGCGCCGTTGACCTCGGTCACCGTGCCGCCGGGAACACCGGGCACCGGGTTGGGGCCCGAGTATCCCTCCACATCACTGTCGAACGGGTACGCCGAGCCGTCGATCTGTACCTGCAGGATGCCGTTTCCCGACACCGGGATCGTCTTGCCGCTGCCGTCCTGCACCGCCTCGTCCACGTACGCGACCCGCCAGCCCGGCGTGCCCTTGCCGCCGAGTTCGTACACCACGCGGTCGAATCCCTCGTGCTCGCCGACGCGGACGTCGGTGACCGTGAGCTTCGCGGACTCGGACGCCGCGGACGATTTCGGTGACGCGTCGGTCGGGATCGGCGCCGACTCGGATTCGAGGGCGCTACTGGTGGTGGCGGCCGCGGCCGGTGACGTCGCCGCCACACTGCTGGCGGAGTTCGACTCCGAGCATCCGGTGAGCGTCAGCGTCAGGGCGCAGGCGGCGAGCGCGGCGAAGGGACCGATCCGGTGGTTGATCATGATCCGATCGTAAGCCGGGTGAGATCAGACTCGAGGGAGCCCCTGGCGTGGCGTCGCGATCGCGTCCAGGTACAGCCAATTGCCGTCCTCACGGACGAATCGGCTGTTCTCGTGCAGCGATTCGCGGTGGCCGTCCAGGACGTAGTGCGCGCGGAACTCGACGGTGCCGGTGGTGTCGAGCAGTCCGCCGCCGCTCGTGCCCAGGATGTCGAGGCGGGTCCAGCGCTGCTCCGGATCGAGGTCCAGGGTCCCGGGCCGCGTGCTCGGATGCCAGGTCGCGAGCAGGTAGTCGGCATCCAGGACGGCGAACGCGCTGAACCGGGATCGCATGAGGCGCTCGGCCGTGGGCGCCTTCGTCTCGCCGCGGTGATACCTCCCGCAGCACTCGTCGTACGGTTCACCGAGCAGGCAGGGGCATCGAACGGTCACGGCTCCAGTATGGACGGCGGTCACACGAGCTTGTGGGTGCGGTCCTTCCAGTACGGCGCGCGGAGTTCCCGCTTGAGGATCTTGCCGGTGGGGTTGCGGGGCAGCAGGTCGACGACGTCGACCGTCGTCGGGCACTTGAACTTCGCCAGACGCTGGCGGGTGTAGTGGATCAGCTCGTCCGGTTCGATATTCGTCCCGGTCACCGGCACGACGACGGCCTTGACCGTCTCACCCCAGTGATCGTCGGGCACGCCGATCACCGCTACCTCCGCCACGGCCGGGTGTTCGACGAGCACCCGTTCGATCTCGGGGGAGTACACGTTCTCCCCGCCGGTGATGATCATGTCCTTGAGCCGGTCCTCGATGAACACGAAACCGTCGGCGTCCGCACGGCCCATGTCGCCGCTGCGCAACCACCCGTCGGCGGTGATGGCCTCCGCCGTCGCCTCGGGCTTGCCGAGATACCCGGGCGTGCGTTGTTCCGAACGCCACCACAGTTCGCCCGTCTCGCCGGGGGCGACGTCCTCGGCGGTGGCCGGGTCCACGATGCGCATCTCCACACCGGGAATGGGCTGTCCCGCCGAGGCCATCCTCTCCTCCTGCGCCTCGTCGCGATGCACCTCGGGTAGCAGGGCGGTGACGACACCCGCGCATTCGGTCATTCCGTAGACCTGGACGAACTCCGCCTCCGGCCAGGCGGCGAGCGCGCTGCGCAGCAACGGCAGCGGCATCGGCGCCGCGCCGTACGTGATGCGATGCAGCGCACCGAACGCGGCCACGGCCTGCTCGCCCGCGGCGAGCACTCCGGCGATCACCGGCGGCACGAGGAACGCGATGTTCGCGCCCGCCGCGAGCGCGCCGAACAGGGACGGGGCGTCGGCCTCCCTGGTGAAGTGGCAGCGGGCGCCGGCGTGCACGCCCATGATCGCGTAGCAACTCCCGCCGACGTGGAACAGCGGCATGGCGACGAGCAGGCAGTCGTCGTGCCGCGCGGGCAGGATCTCGAGCACCGCGGTGCTGTGGGCGATCAGGTTGCGGTGGGTCAGCTGAACTCCCTTCGGCCTGCCGGTGGTTCCCGAGCTGTACAGGATCAGTGCGGTGGCATCCGCGGCGACATCCGGCGCCGACTTCAGCACGGACGCCTCGCCGAGCCACGGCTCGAACTCGTCGTGTTCTCCGCCGACGGTGACGATCTGCTCGATGCCGGTCAGCCGGTCGCGGAGCGCCATGACCTGTTGGAGAAACTCGTTGCCCACGAACAGGATCCGTGCCCCGGAGTCGTTGATCACGTAGTCGAGTTCCTCACCGGCCAGTCGCCAGTTGGGAACTGCGGCGGCCGCGCCGAGGAGCGAGGCGGCGTAGGTGACCTCGAGGCAGGACAGATGGTTCTTGTCGACGAACGCGACCGTGTCACCGGCCCCGATTCCGCCCTCCGCCAAGGCTCCCGCGATGTGCAGGATCCGGTCGTGCCATCCGGACCACGTGTATTCGGTGCCCTGGAACTGCACGGCGACGTCGTCCGGACGGACCTGCGCCCAGTGCGCGAGTCGGTCGAAGATGATCTCGTTGTCGGCGTCCGACATGCGCCCACCTCTCGTCTGTGACGTCAGTCACATCAGGCTAGTAGCCGGTGATCCGATCAGTGACGTTTTGCCTCACGCGGCCGAACTGCTTCGGCTCTGTGCGTCCGCGCGTCGCAGCGCGGCGGTGCCGATGGCGCCGACCACGATCAGGGTGATGCCCAGCCAGTCGGGGTCGTTGTCGGTGACGAGCATGGCGATCCCCACGCCGACCACGAACGGCGGCAGGAAGTCGAACAGTTTGACGAGGGGCGGTGCCACCTCTTCCGGTTCTCCGGGCTCCCGCGGCGCCTGCGCGCTCGCCACGTCCGGATACCACTCGGTGAAGGACAGCGCGAACAGCAACGCCCCGATCGGGATGATCCAGCCCGTCCAGAAATTGTCCGGCTGGTCGAGGACCAGGTCGCCGTACAGTCCCGCCGCCGCCGACACCGTGAAGGACAGCGCCCACACCAGCGTGATGAGCTGATTGACCTTGAGGAACAGCGGCGAGGTCCAATACTCCTCGGGTGTGGTCTCTTTCGCGTACGGCAGGGTGAACGGATTGCGCAGCAGCAACGACCCGAACGCGAATGCGACCAGCGCCAGGCTCGACATTTCGCCCGACCACTTCTCCAGCCAGGTGATCAGGTCGTCGGAGGCGAACAGTCCGATCGCGGCGAGGCCGCCGAAGTAGAGGATGTCGAACACTTCGAGGGGTTTGAGGGTTCCGCCCCGGCGGTGGCCGAGGAACAGGAACAGGATCGACAACCCGAGAGCGGTGGCGACCGATTCCTCGAACCGCCCGGGGCCGGACAGCAGTGACATCAGGATCCACGGCGCCAGCCCGGCAAACGGTGACTGCAGGAACGCGTCGAGGAACCGCGATCCCGCCCGGGGTTTGGGGGATTCGATGGCCATGAGGCTCTCCTTCGCGCCGGCGATACCGGAATTCTCCCAGGTCGGTACTTCCGTTGTGGGCGTTTCCGTGCGGGTCTCCGTGTCCGAGATCACGTCCGCGAGGATCGAAGATCAGGGTGGTCCCTGATGGCGGGCCGCCGCGGGTGTCGACAAGATGGAGGAGTGCGCCGCGCGTGCACCGTCCCGGCCCGTCACCACGGGGCCGGACCGCCACAAGAGGAATGACGAAAGGCGATCATGAGCACGCATGCCCCCGCTGTCGCTGCCCGTGCTGTCGAGCTGTCCAAGACGTACGGCACCGGCGACACCCAGGTCCACGCGCTCAGCGCGGTATCCGCGGAGTTCGCCCGTGGTGAGTTCACTGCGATCATGGGACCGTCCGGTTCCGGTAAGTCGACGCTGATGCACTGCCTGGCCGGTCTCGACGCGGCCAGTTCGGGTTCCGTCCTCATCGGCGACACCGAGTTGACGACGCTGACGGACAAGCAGATGACGCAGCTGCGACGCGACCGGATCGGCTTCGTGTTCCAGGCGTTCAACCTGGTGCCGACGCTGACGGCACTGGAGAACATCACGCTTCCGCTGGACATCGCGGGCCGCAAGCCGGACGCCGCGTGGCTCGAGAACGTGCTCACCAAGCTCGGACTGCAGGACCGTCTCGAGCATCGCCCCGGCGAATTGTCCGGAGGTCAGCAGCAGCGCGTCGCGTGTGCCCGTGCCCTGGCCGGGCAGCCGGAGATCATCTTCGGCGACGAGCCCACCGGCAATCTCGACTCGAAGTCCTCGGGTGAGGTGCTGTCGATCCTGCGGGCCGCGGTGGACGAGTTCCACCAGACCGTCGTCATCGTCACGCACGATCCCCGCGCGGCGGCCTACGCCGACCGGGTGGTCTTCCTCGCCGACGGCAAGATCGTCGACGAACTGCGTGATCCGACGGCCGATTCGGTACTCGACACGATGAAGCGACTCGACGAGCCCGCCCACGCCCTCGCGTCCGACGCGGCGGTCTGACCGCATGGCGTCCACATCCAGCGCTCCGATGCGCAAGGTGTCGCTGCGCAACCTGGCGGCGCACAAGGTCAGGCTGGCACTGACGGTGCTGTCCGTGGTGCTCGGCACCGCCTTCGTCGCAGGCTCCTTCGTCTTCACCGACACGCTCCAGAAGACGTTCGACTCGATCTTCGAGAACACCGCGCAAGGGGTCGACGTCCGGGTGTCGAGCGAGGAGCGCAACTCCAGCGGAGTGCCCCTCGCCGACCTCGACACCATCACCGCGCTCGGCGGAGTGCGCGCGGTCGCACCTGCCGTCAGCGGGCAGATCGTCCTGATCGACTCCGACGGCGCCGCCGTCCAGACGGGTGGTGCGCCGAGCATCGGCGAGTCCTACCTGCCGCCGGGTCAGGCGCTCGGTGAACCCGACGAATACGTTCAGGGCGGGCCGCCTGCCCAGGTCGGCCAGATGGCCGTCAACGCCAGTGCCGCCGACCGTGCGCAACTGGCGGTCGGCGACACCACCAAAGTTCTCGTGCCCGCTCGTGGCATGGTCGACGTCACCGTCTCCGGCATCTACGACACCGGCAACGAGACCGGCGGATTCATCGGCGCGACGTTCGTCGACTCGCAGGCCCGCGAACTGTTCACCGACGGCAAGCACGTCGAGTACATCGACGTCGCCGGGACGGGTCTGTCCCAGACCGAACTGCGCGACGAGATCGCTGCGGCCCTTCCCGACGCGAAGGTCCAGACCGGCGACGAGGTGCGCGAGGAGACCAAGGCTCAGGTGACGGAGGCGCTGAGTTTCATCAACTACTTCCTCCTCGCGTTCGGTGCGATCGCCCTGCTCGTCGGCACATTCATCATCTACAACACGTTCTCGATGATCGTGGCCCAGCGTCTGCGGGAGCTGGCGCTGCTCCGCGCGATCGGTGCCAGCCGCAAGCAGGTGGGACGTTCCGTGGTCTTCGAGGCCCTCGTGGTCGGCGTGATCGGCAGTGCGATCGGGATCGCCGCCGGCGTCGGCCTGGCCTACGGCCTGCGCGGACTGCTGAACGCGTTCGACGTCGGTCTGCCCGAAGGTCCCCTGCAGGTGGGGCCACGCACGATTCTCATCGCCCTCGTGGTCGGAGTGCTCGTGACGACGATCAGCGCGTACGCACCCGCCCGGCGCGCGTCCAAGGTGCCGCCGGTCGCGGCGATGCGGGAGGAATTCGCGTCCACCGGTGACTCGCTGCACGTGCGCACCATCGCCGGTGCCGTCCTCGGTGTCCTCGGCGTCGTGGGACTCGTCATCGGATCGCGGGGCACGGGTGGAGGCGCCGCCGCCGTCGTCGGTGCCGGAGCGCTCGGTCTGATCCTGGCCGTGCTGTTCGCCGCCCCCGCGTTGTCCCGGCCGATCGTCGGGGCGCTCGGAGCGGTGCTGGCCAAGCCGTTCGGCCCGGTCGGGCGACTGGCCCGCACCAACGCCGTGCGGAATCCGCGCCGCACCGCCGCCACCGCGTTCGCGCTGACGCTCGGTCTGATGCTCGTGTCCGTGATCGGCGTGTTCGGCGCGTCCGCGAAGGCCAGCGTCAACCAGCTCGTCGACTCGGGGGTGTCCGCCGACTACGTGCTCACCGGACCCAACCAGATCGGTGTGCCCAGCGGCGCGGCGAGGGCCGTGCGGAACCTCGACGACGTCCAGAGCGCCGCCGCCCTGCATCCGGTGTCCGTCAAGGTCGACGACGAGCAGCAGCAGGGCGCGTCGCTGGACGGCCCGCTCGAGGGCGTCCTCGACTACAAGCTCGTCGAGGGCGGCGCCGATCTGACGGGCAACCACCTCGTCGTGTCCCAGACGACGGCCGCGCAGAAGGGCTGGACGCTGGGGACGACGGTCCCGATGACGAGCGCCGACGGGAAGGTCGTCGACGCCGAGGTCACCGGCGTCTTCGAGGACAACCAGCTGGTCGGCGACTGGCTCGTCTCGGACGACGTGTACCGCCAGGTGATGCCCGCGGCGACCATTCCCGATCTGGCGGTCCTCGTCGACGCGAAGCCGGGTGCGGATCTGACGCAGCTGCGCGCCGACCTCGAATCCGCGACCAAGCAGTTCGTCGTCGTTCAGGTGCAGGACCGGGAACAGTTCAAGGGAACACAGGGGCAGCAGATCGACACTCTCCTCGCCATCCTGTACGGACTGCTCGCGCTCGCCGTCGTGATCGCGATCCTCGGCATCATCAACACACTCGCGCTGTCGGTGGTCGAGCGCAGGCGGGAGATCGGCATGCTTCGCGCGGTCGGAATGCAGCGGTCCCAGATGCGTCGCACGATCTACCTGGAGTCGATGCTGATCGCCGTGTTCGGTGCGGCCGTCGGCGTACTGCTCGGCATCGCGTTCGGCTGGGGCTTCGTGAGCACCCTGAAGGATCAGGGTCTCGACCAGGTGACGGTGCCATGGGGGCAGGTGGTCGCGATGCTGCTCGGATCCGGCGTGGTCGGCGTGCTCGCAGCACTGTGGCCGGCGAGTCGCGCCGCCCGCACCCGGCCTCTCGAGGCCATCGCCGATCTCTGACCCGTGAGTACTTGTTAACCGCCCGCGGTTAACAAGTACTCACGGGCGCGGAGCGCATAATGTGGTCGCGTGCAGAGAATTGTGATCGTGGGAGCGGGCCTCGCAGGTCTGCGGACAGCCGAGGAACTCCGGCGGGCCGGATACGAGGGTGACCTGGTTCTTCTCGGCGGTGAACCGCACCTTCCGTACGACCGCCCACCGCTGTCGAAGGAAGTGATGCGCGGGGAGAAGAGCGACACCACGCTCAAGCCGCGGGAGTTCTTCGACGAGAAGAACATCGACTTGCGTCTGGGGGTCGAGGCGGCCTCGGTGGACACCGGATCCCGCATCCTGAGACTCGCCGACGAGACCGAACTCGGCTACGACGAACTGGTGATCGCCACCGGCCTCGTGCCGCGGCGCATCCCGGGGCTGCCGGACCTCGCGGGCGTCCACGTTCTCCGTTCCATCGACGAGAGCCTGGCGTTGCGCGCGGACCTCGCCGAGGGCAAGCGCGCACTGATCGTCGGTGCGGGGTTCATCGGCTGCGAGCTGGCGGCGAGCATGCGGGCCGGTGGTCTCGACGTGGTGCTGGTGGAGCCGCAGCCGACGCCGCTCGCGTCCGTGCTCGGCGAGAAGATCGGCGGATTCGTCGCCCGGCTGCACACCGGCGAGGGGGTCGATCTGCGGGCTGGTGTCGGGCTCACGTCGCTGGTGGGGTCGGACCGGGTCACCGGAGCCGTCCTCGGCGACGGAACCGAGGTGGACGTCGACGTCGTGGCGATCGGGGTCGGCTCGGTGCCGGTCACCGCGTGGCTCGACGGCTCGGGTGTCGAACTGGCCAACGGTGTGGTGTGCGACGGCGTCGGACGCACGGCGGTCCCGCACGTGTGGGCGGTCGGCGACGTGGCCGCGTGGCAGCTGCGGGTGGGCGGCCGCAAGCGCGTCGAGCACTGGAGCAATGCCGGTGAGCAGGCCAAGATCCTCGCCGGGGCGTTGACCGGGACCGGCGACGAGAACGCCGCCGCTCAGGTGCCGTACTTCTGGAGCGACCAGTACGACATCAAGATCCAGGCACTGGGCACGGTAGCGGCCACCGACGAGGTGCACGTGATCAAGGACGACGGCCGCAAGTTCCTCGCCTACTACGAGCGGGACGGCATCCTGGCCGGTGTCGTCGGCGGTGGAATGGCGGGCGGCGTGATGAAGATGCGGGGCAAGATCGCGGCGGGAACTCCGATCGGCGAGGTCCTCGAGGCCGCGTCGGCGTAGGCGGCCGGGCGGGGGCGCGATAGATTCTCCGGGTGATTGTTGCGCTCATCGACTCGGGTCTCGGCATGCTGCCGACGTCGGCGTGGCTGCGCAAGTTGCGACCCGAACTGGATCTGATCCTCGCTCTGGATCCGGACGGGGCTCCGTGGGGTCCCAAGCCGGAACAGTGGGTGATCGACCGCGTTCTCGCGACCGCGCAGCGCTGCCTCGACCGCGGGGCCGAGGTGATCGTGCTGCCGTGCAACACGGCGAGCGTCACCGCGCTCGACCACGTCCGGGAGTTCGTCGGACCGGCTGTTCCGGTCGTCGGCACGGTTCCGGCGATCAAGCCGGCGGCTGCCGCATGTGAGTCGGTGGCCGTCTGGGCGACCGCGGCGACGACGGCGAGCCGGTATCAGGCCGATCTGATCGAGAAGTTCGGGAACGGGAGTTCCGTGGTGGGTGTCGCGTGCCACGGTCTCGCCGAGGCGATCGACCGCGGCGAGCGGGACGCGGCCACCGCAGCCATCGCCTCCGCCGTGGAGCGCACACCCGACGATGTGGGCGGGGTGGTGCTGGGATGCACCCACTATCCGTTGATGGCCGACGAGATCGCGGCGCAGCTCCCCGCCGGGGTGCGGTTGTTCGACAGCGCCGAGGCGGTGGCGACGCAGACTCTCCGCCGCATCGATGCGTTGAACCGTCCGAGCGCGGGGGAGGGCACCGTCGAGGTCTTCCTCAGCGGCAGGCCCGGACGTCTACCCGCGAGCGCCGAGGCGTTCCCCGCCGGTCAGCTGTTGTCGGCGGGGCGTTCTCAGCCGAGCTGAACCATCCCGGCCGCCACGACGCGTGCGACGTTGTCGAGTTCCTCGCCGTGCCGTCGCGGCAGGTCGTCGAGGTCGTGGAGGCGGTCGCTGCCCGCGACGGAGAACATCGCGGCCACCCACGCCGTCGCGCAGGCCCGGAGCGTCCCGGGTTGCACGGGGTAGGGCGAACTGGCCTGCAGGAGACGCTCGGTGATGTCGCTGAGGTAGTCGCGGAACCGGCGCAGGTGCGCACGGACGTCCGGGTGGGTCTCGGCCTCGCGCCAGATGATCACGCGCATCACCGACGAGTGGTGATCGCGCAGATTCAGCGCGTTGTCGAGGTTGACGAGGCTGGCGGCGGGGTCACCCGGAGTCACCAGGGGGCCCACGTCGCCGAAGGGTTCGGTGGGCAGTCTCTCGGAGAGCAGCGCCAGCAGGATGTCGGTCTTGGAGGGGAAGTAGTAGAACACCAGTCCTTTCGGGACGTGCGCGGCGGAGGCGATCGATGCGGTGGACGTGGCATCGAATCCGTGTACGGCGATGAGGGATTCGGCGGCGTCGAGAATCAGTTCCCGGGCGTCGCCGTCGATCTTCGCGCTGCGCCGCCGCCGGCCTTTCCGCGGTTGGGGGCCACCGGGCTTACCGAGATGGGGTGTTGGCATGGGCCTTTCCGGACGTGAACGGCGGGGCACAGGCCGTAAGCCTGTGCCCCGCCCCAATCGATGTTCTCGGTGCTGTGGTTGACGGATCAGTGATGTGTCGCCAGCCCTCCGTGTCCGTGCATCCGGGAACTCATCATCGGCAACCCGGTGACAGCCACGACGACTGCCAGGACACCGACGACCCATGCGGTCCACGACGCGCCCGTGAATGCGTCGAAGTTCATCACCCACGGGGAGAGGAACAACAGCACTCCGAAGACGGCCATCGCGTACTCGGCCACAGTCATCTCCGGGCGGCTCATATGGACGAGACCGGAGAGGGCCACGAGTACACCGAGCACGATGAGTGACCACATCGCGGCGTTGTTGGTGTCGAGCCACAACGGCGAGAGCGCCGCGAAGGCTCCGATCACGATCGCCACCACATCTTGCATACGACTCCACGATCTCATGTCCAGCCTCCTCGAAATGGATTGTGTCCACCTCGAGTACACGCCTGATTGACCGACCGATCAATACCTGGCTCGTTGCAGTCGGATAACGCGAACTGCAGGTCAGCGCATGTTTTGTGACCTTTGTTCTCGCGGTCGGGCGACTGTCGGTGTCCTGTGGGACAGTGTCTTCGTGACGTCCACCGCAGACGACGTGAAGCGCGCACTCGGCCAGTTGTCGAAGAAGACCGACGCCATCAATCTGGCACGGTTCTTCAAGACCGGTCCGGGGGAGTACGGGGAGGGCGACGTCTTCATCGGCGTGCGGGTTCCCGCGACGCGCAGCGTGGTTCGTGCTCACGCCGATCTGGACCTTCCGGAAGTGACGGTGCTGCTCGACAGTCCGGTGCACGAGCATCGACTGGCAGGGCTGCTGGTACTCGCGACGCAGTTCGACCGGGCGGCGAAGGCAGGCGACGACGCCCTGCGTGAGAAGATCGCGTCTTTCTACCTCGACCTGGTGATGCGGGGACGGGTGAACAACTGGGATCTGGTGGATTCGTCCGCCGACCGGATCCTGGGCGCGTGGCTGTACGACCGGCCGCGCGACCCGGTGTTCGCGCTGGCCGCGGACGACGACCTCTGGCGGCGCCGCGTCGCGCTGCTCAGTACGTTCGGTTTCATCCGCCGGGGCGACGCCTCCACGACGCTCGAGGTCGCGGAGTCCGTCCTCGGTGATCGCCGCGACCTCACGCAGAAGGCGACGGGATGGATGTTGCGCGAGGTCGGCAAGCGCGTCGATCGCGACCTGCTCACCGGTTTCCTCGACCGGCACGCCGCGGCGATGGGCCGCACCGCCCTGACGTACGCGTGCGAGCATCTGACCGCCGAGGAGCGCGCGGGCTACCGCGCGATGCGGTGACCGGATACCCGCTACATTCGGTGGCATGACTGCTACCGCGCCCACTCGGCGCCGCCGACGTGCCGGGCTGATCCTCGGCACCGTCGTCGCCGTGATGGCCGTCGTGGCGGGTGGTGTGTTGTGGCTGGCGCCGGACCGCTACCTGCCGTGGGACACCGCAGAGTTCCCTGCCGTCGACACGTCCGCGTTGTCGCCGCAGCAGGCACGGATCGTCGGGCTGCTCGAGGCCGAGCACGGCGGGCAGCGGCCGGGCACGTTCTACGCCGAAGGGGTCGAGGAGCCCTGGTGCGCGGACTTCGTCAGCTGGATCATGCGGGAAGCAGGCCGGCCGCTGTCGAATCCGAATTCCGGGCACTGGCGGATCCCCGGGGTCTACACGTTGCAGGAGTACTACGAGTCGCAGGCGCGCTTCGAGGAGGTCGGTGGCGGATACCGCCCGAACGTCGGGGACGTCGTGCTCTACGACAACAGCAGCTGGGTCGGCCAGCACACCAACATCGTCGTCGCCGTCGACGGGGACACCGCTACGACGGTCGGCGGCAACGAGTTCGGCCGTATCCGCGTGCACACCGTGGACTGGTCGAGCGACTCCGCCGTCGTCGGCTTCGGCCGGCTCGGGTGAGGGGCGTCAGAATTCGATCTTGAGGTGATCGGTGACCGGCCGGGCCTGGCAGCCCAGAATGTAGCCGCTCTCGATGTCCTCGGGGTCGAGGATTTCGCTGTTCTCCATCTCGACCTTGCCCTCGAGTACGGTGCACGCACAGGACCCGCACTCGCCCTCCTGGCAGGAGTACGGCACGTCGATTCCCTTGGCCAGCATGATGTCGACGAGGGTCTGCTTGCGGGGCCAACTCAGGTTGTGGATCTCGCCGTCGAGTTCCACCTCCACGGTGGCGGCGTCGGCGGCCTCGTCCTCGGTGACCTCCACGACGTCGGCGTCACGGAACGGGTCGCCGGCCAGCGAGTTGAACACTTCGGCGTGCACCTGGGTGCGCGGCATCCCGGCGTCCGCGAGGGCCTTGTGGATCGTGTCCATGAACGGCGCCGGTCCGCACATGAATGCTTCGTGCCCGAGGTAGGGCGCGACGGCGGAGGCGAGCTGATCGACGCCGGGCAGTCCCTGGACCGTCTCCAGCCAGTGAATGGACACGAGCCGTGAGGGGTACCGGCCGGCGAGCGTGCGGAGTTCCTCCGCGAAGATGACCGACTTCTCGTCGCGGTTGGCGTAGAAGAGCACGACCTTCCCGGACCCCTCGGTGAGGGCGGACTTGAGGATCGAGATCACCGGAGTGATGCCACTGCCTGCCGCGAACAACAGGAAATCGTGGTCCAGTGACTTGGGGGTGAAGACTCCCGACGGGGGGAGGACTTCGAGGGTGTCGCCGACGGCGACGTTGTCGCAGAGCCAGTTGGACCCGTAACCCTCCGCCGTCCGCTTGACGGTCACCTTGGGGGCGTCGTCGGTGAACGGCGAGCTGGCCAGCGAGTAGCACCGGGCGACCGATCCCGTGCGGTCGCTGGGGATGCGCAGGGTGAGGAACTGGCCCGGCTTGTAGGCGAACTTGTCGGCGAGGTCTGCCGGCACGTCGAAGACCAGTGACAGGGAGTCGGGGGTTTCCTCGACCACGCCCGACACGGTGAGCACCACCGATCGTGAGCTGTGCGGCACCTCGACAGTCGTCATCGTGTGTGCAGTCCTTCCGTACTTCGCAGCGCCGGAACGCTCGCTTGCCTGCTCCAAATATAGAACAGGTTCTAGTTTTTGCCTAGCGGGTGGGCTCCGCGTGAAGTGGACAGCCTATCGAGTGCCGCCCCCTCCGGCTCGGCCCGGCCGCACCTGCCCGTTCGGGCAGTTTGTGCGCCGCGGTCGGACGGTTCGGCCCCGCAGGCCTGTATCCGGGGTCCGAACTAGGTCACAGTGGGTTCCAGGTGAGACGCCGATCACATCACTTGCGTCCCCTTCCACAACGCTTCAGATCCGACATCGACTAATCGAGGAGACGGCCATGGCCATCGAGCTCAACCAGATCTGGGACTTCCCCATCAAGGAATTCCACCCGTTCCCGCGGGCGCTGATGGGAGTGGGCGCCCACGACATCATCGGCGTCGAGGCGAAGAACCTCGGATTCAAGAGGACCCTGCTCATGACCACGGGCCTGCGCGGCTCGGGCATCATCGAGGAACTGGTCGGCAAGATCGAGTACCAGGGCGTCGAGGTCGTGCTCTTCGACAAGGTCGAGTCCAACCCCAAGGACTACAACGTCATGGAGGCAGCCGCGCTCTACCAGAAGGAGAAGTGCGACTCGATCATCTCCGTCGGCGGCGGCTCGAGTCACGACGCCGCCAAGGGCGCCCGTGTGGTGGTCGCGCACGACGGCCGCAACATCAACGAGTTCGAGGGATTCGCGAAGTCCACCAACAAGGAGAACCCGCCGCATATCGCCGTATCCACCACGGCCGGTACGGGTTCGGAGACGTCGTGGGCGTATGTCATCACCGATACGTCGGACATGAACAACCCGCACAAGTGGGTGGGATTCGACGAGGCGACCATCGTGACCCTCGCGATCGACGACCCGCTGCTGTATTACACCTGCCCCCAGCACTTCACGGCGTACTGCGGATTCGACGTCCTCGCGCACGGCAGTGAGCCGTACGTGTCGCGTCTCGACTTCGCGCCGTCGCTCGGCAATGCGATCTACTCGGTGGAACTGGTCGCGAAGAACCTGCGGGAGGCCGTGTTCGAGCCGCGCAACCTGAAGGCCCGCGAGGGAATGATGAACGCGCAGTACATCGCCGGCCAGGCATTCAACTCCGGCGGCCTCGGCATCGTGCACTCCATCTCGCACGCCGTCAGCGCGTTCTTCGACAGCCACCACGGGCTCAACAACGCCATCGCCCTGCCCCGTGTCTGGGAATACAACCTGCCGTCACGGTACGAGCGCTACGCCCAGTTGGCGGGCGCCCTGGGGGTCGACACCCGAAACCTCACCACGGTGCAGGCCGCGGACGCGGCGGTCGAGGCGGCCATCCGCCTGGCGAAGGACGTCGGCATTCCGGACAACTTCGGTCAGGTGCGCACCGACTCGTACGACAAGAACCAGATGAACACCAAGAAGTACGAGGGTCGCGGTGACACCATCCGGGGCGACGAGAAGACCGTGCGGGCCATCTCCGAGCACATCCAGGGCGACTGGTGCACGCCGGGCAATCCGCGCGAGGTGACGGTCGAGTCGATGATCCCCGTGGTCGATCACGCGATCAACAACGCGTACTGACCGATCACAGAAACTCGCGTCCGGGGCGGGAGCCTCACCCCAGCCCGGCCCCGCCCCGGATGCGTTCCCACCACCACACCGCTGACGAAGGACGGACGCCCCGATCATGACTGCACCGCACACAGCCCCGGAACCGGAGGACATCCGCTTCGCCGACGGCGCGGAACTGAAGGAGGCGTTGCGCGAGGTCGACTACATCGCCGACGACGAGTTCGCGGTCGTCGTCCACCTGGCGACCGCGCTCGAACGCCCGCTGCTGCTGGAGGGGCCTGCCGGCGTCGGCAAGACGGAGCTGGCGAAGTCGCTGGCCGAGGCGTCGGGGCGAAAGCTCGTCCGGCTGCAGTGCTACGAAGGTCTCGACGACAACCGGGCCCTGTACGAGTGGGACTACGCGAAACAGCTTCTGCACGTGCAGATGTTGCGTGACCGCATCGGTGAGAAGATGGCCGCGTTCGACGACGTCGCCGAGGCGTCGCAGTTCCTGGCCGCTCAGGATTTCGGGTTGTATTCGGAGAAGTTCCTGTCGGTCCGTCCGCTGCTCGAGGCGATCCTGTCGCCGGAACCGGTGGTGCTGCTCGTCGACGAGGTGGACCGCACCGAGGAGTCGATGGAGGCGTTGCTCCTCGAAGTTCTCGCGGAGGGGCAGGTCACCATTCCCGAAGTGGGGACGTTCGTCGCGCGGTCGGCGCCGTGGGTGATCCTGACGTCCAACGACACTCGCGAACTGTCACCCGCTCTCAAGCGTCGTTGCCTGCACTACCACCTCGGCTACCCGACGCCGCAGCGTGAGCGGGACATCGTGACGGCCAAGGCCCCCGAGGTCGAGGACGCCGTCGCGGCGGAGGTGGTGGATCTGGCTCGCACGTTGCGGCAGTTGCCGCTCCGCAAGAGTCCGTCCATCGCGGAGGTCATCGACGCGGCGCGGGCGGCGGTGGTCCTGAAGTCGACGGGGGTGGCCGTGAGTTCGCAGGCCGCGGTCCGAGACATCCTGCTCACCGCCCTGCTCAAGTACACCAGCGACGTCGAACTGGTCCGCACCCGGCTGTCCGGCGATCAGCCTTTCCCGGCGGAGGTCGAGGAGACCGCTCCGGCCGGGCCGGTGGAGCGGGTGACGGTCGCATCGCGGCCGGCCAACACCACCACAGCAGTATTCCGCGGGCGCGGTGGCCGCGACCGTGGCGGCATCGGTGCGGGCCGGCAGGGCAGGCGCTGACGATGCTCCGCCCGCAGCCCGACCCGTCCCCGTCCCTTCCCGCGCAACTCCTCGACGTTCTCGCGGCGTCCTTCGGAAAGGTGTTGCGCCGCTACGGCGTCGCCGCGTCGCCCGCCGAGGTCATCGAGGTTCGCCGGGTGTTCGGCTTGGTCGGCGGCCGGGACCTGCCCACACTGAGGGCGTCGTTGCGCGCGGTGTGCGCGAAGTACACGTACGAGCAGGCTGGATTCGACCGCGCCTTCGACGTGTTCTTCGCATCGGTCAGCGACGCGGCACCGGACGCGCGTCCCCCGTCCCGGACCGAGTTCGCGGAGGGCCTGCCCTCCGCGCTGGAGGTGGCGGACAACGCGGAGACCGCCCGGTACGCGGAATACAACGAGCGCGCCGCCGAGGTGGGCGACCACTTCGACACCCCCGAGGCGCAGAAGGGTTTCAACCCCCACAAGGACGACGACGATGTCAGCATGACGTCGAGCGACGCGGATCTGTCCGTCGATTCGGAAGCCGAATCCGGACGACGCGGCGTCACGTACACGGTGGAGGTCGAGCGGGCGGCGAGCACCGCCGTCGGTGACCTGGCGTCGTCGACGAGCGGTGCCGTCGTCGGATCGTTGTCCTGGGATGATCCGGAGTCGATTCTCGCGTGGCTCGACGCCTACGACCCGAGCAAGGTCTACGCCGATTCCGATGGGGTCGAGCCTCTCACCGCGGCCCAGTTGAACCGGCTGGCGGAGGCGGTGGAGGCCTTCGTCGGCGCGCTGGCGGACGCCCGGGACCTGAGCGCCGGACCTGCGAAAGGACCGGAGACTGCGAGCGGCACGGTGGCGGCCACGACCCGCGCCGAAGTGAATCAGGCGTGCTACGAGGTGCTTCGGCGGATGCGCGGGCCGTCGCGTCCCCGCCCGCGCGAACTGGCGCGGGGCCGGCTCGACATGCGCCGGACCGTGCGCGCGAGCCTGCGGACCGACGGCATACCCTTCCACCTCATGGTGAAGGCGCCCCGCCCGGACCGGGTGCGGGTGCTGATCCTCGCGGACGTGTCGCTGTCGGTACGACCCGTCACCGCCTTCACCCTCCGGCTGGCACAGGCCATGCACCGCCGGGCGAGCCGCTGCCAGGTCCTGGCGTTCGTCGACCGGCCCGTCGACGTCACGGACACCCTCCTCGCCGGGACCGACGACGACGCGCTCGCATCGGTGCTCGCCGACCCGCGCATCGATCTGGAGGCGAGCAGCGACTACGGCAAGGTTTTCTCCGAGGTGCTGACCGAGTTCGGCACCGACGTGAACTCCCGCACCTCGGTGGTGGTCGTCGGCGACGGGCGGTGCAACGGCCTGCCCCCGGGTGTGGACGAGTTCGCCGAACTGCGTCGCAAGGTACACCGGCTGGCCTGGATCACCCCGGAACCCGAGCGGTACTGGAATCAGGCGTCGTGCGCGATGCCGGAGTACGCAGAGATCTGCGACCGTGTCGTCGTCGCGCGAGATGCCGCCCAGCTGATGTCCCGCGCCGCCGAACTGGGGCACGCGCTGCGGTGAGATCCGTCCACCTACCCGATCGGGTAGGTACCGTGCCTGTCCTTCGGTGGGTGTGGGAGCTCGTCCCGGACCGTAAGGTCTAGGTCAGGGTCTTGTAATCTGGATCACATGCACGCAGGTGTCGGGAGGAGTGTCGACTTGTCCGTGTCCTATCCGTCCACCCGCACCACCGCCCCGGGCCGGCTGGTGAAATTCCATGCACCCGAGATCGTGTTCGGTATCGGGTCGATGGTCGAGGCCGCGCACGCGGTACTCCGCCTCGGTGGGGCCAGGCCGATGCTCGTCACCGATCCCGGTCTGATCGACGCCGGCTGGGCGGCCGAACTTCAGGATCAGCTGCGCGAGCAGGGCCTCACCCCCGTCGTGTGGAGCGCGTTGACGCCCAACCCCAAGGACCACGAGATCGCGGCCGGGCACGACGCGTATCGCGAGGGCGAGTGCGACGTCCTCGTCGCCCTGGGCGGCGGCTCGGTCATCGACGCGACGAAGGGTATCGCCGTGCTCGCCGCGAACGGGGGCAACATCCTCGACTACGAGGGAGTCGACCAGGCCACCAGTCCGATCCCGCCGCTGGTGATGGTGCCGTCCACGTCGGGTACGGGCGCCGACGTGTCGCAGTTCTGCATCGTCACGGACACGAGGCGGGGCACCAAGATCACCATCATCGGCCGCGCGCTCGTGCCGGACGTGACCGTGATCGACCCCAGGCTGCTGACCACCATGCCGGAGTGGCTCAATGCGGCGACCGGCCTGGACGCCCTCACTCACGGCATCGAGGCGTTCGTGTCGCTGGCCCACAACCCGCTCACCGACCACCATGCGCTCCGCGCGGTCGGGCTGGTCACCGACACCCTCGTCCGCACCATCGAGGAGCCGATGGAGATGGAATCGCGCGCCGTCATGGCGCAGGCGAGTCTCGAAGCCGGCCTCGCGTTCACCAATGCGATTCTCGGTGCCGCGCACGCGATGAGCCATCAGGTCGGGGGACTGCTCGACCTGCCGCACGGAGTCATCAACGGCATCCTTCTTCCGCACGTGATCCGTTTCAACGCCACCGACGACGCCACCCCCTTCGTCGCCATCGCCGCCGCTCTCGGTCTCGAGGAGCGTCGAGGAACACCCGAGGAGGCTGCTCTGGCGGTCGCGGACCGGGTGGAACGCCTCGCCCGCGAGGTCGGAGTTCCGAAAGGTCTGGGGCAGTTGGGCGTTCGCGAAACCGATCTGTCACGCCTGGCCGAGTTCGCGCTCCGCGACGCGTGCATGTCGACCAACCCGCGCACAGCCACCCAGGAGCAGATGGTGGCGCTGTTCCGGACTGCGCTGTGAGCGCATGAACGCCCCGGACCTGTCGACGCTCACCGGACTGCGGTCCGGCAAGCCGACGTTCTACCCCCAATATCGTGGCGCCGCGGAACGTCTCGAACGTGTCGTCCATGCTCTGGAACTCATCTCGCGGGCCCTCGTCCGCACAGTGGAGGGCCCCGAGACCCTCATCTGCGCGGTCGCCGAGGCGGCCCGGGCGCACCTGGACGCGCGGTGGGTCGCGTTCGCCCTCGCCGACGGCATGCTGCCCGACGCCGGCCCGCGCCGGCTCGTCCTGGGGCCGGACGCGACGCCGTTCCTCGTCGACAACGTCGAGGGCCCACCACTGCCGGACGAAGTCGTGACGTGTCTGGCCGACATCCGGTCGGCGCGCACCGGGGGCGCTCCCGTCATCGACGCGCACCACGCCTTCGTGCCGATCGTCCTCGAGGGTGGCGTCGTGGGAGCGTTCGCGGCCTGGACGGCCGAGCACCGCACGCTCGATACCACCGACGGCGCAGTTCTCAGCATCCTGGCGAGTCAGACCGCCGTGGCACTGCAGAATTCGGCGCTCTACCAGCGGGGTCAACTGCTGCTCGAGCGGGCCGAGCACGCGTACTCGGAGGCGCGTCGCAACGCCTCCGATCTGGCAGTGCGCAATGCAGAACTCGAATCCACCCAGCGTCAACTCGGAGCGGCCCACCGGCACCAGGTGCTCGACGAGGAACGGCACCGGATCGCCCGCGAACTCCACGACAGCGTCACGCAGGCGGTGCTGTCGGCGGGCATGCAGATCGAGGTGTGCCGTAGCGGTGTCCCGGACGACGAACGCAGTGAGAGGCTCGACCTTGCAAAGGAATTGACGCGTCGCGCCGTGGAGCAGTTGCGCTCGGCGATCTACGCGCTCAATCACTCCGGCGGCTCCGACCGGACGTCCCTGCCCGAGATGCTCGAGCAACTCGGGGTCGTGCACATGCCCGACGAGCTCGCGGTCACGGTCCGCGTCGGCGGCACACCCGCTGAGCTGTCCAGCGACCGGGAACACGCGCTGCTGCGGATCGCGGGGGAGGCACTGTTCAACGCGGCTGTCCACGCCAACGCGACGCGCGCCGTCCTGAGGCTCACGTACTCGGCCGATTCCGTGTTGCTCTCCGTCGCCGATGACGGAGACGGAGATCCCAAGCGGATGCGCCTGCTGCTGCGGATGGCGGCGAACAACGACCTCGACGGGCACCACCGTGGGTTGGCGAACATGCAGGCCCGGGCAGCCGAGTTGGGCGGGACTCTCGAAGTGGCGCGGGCCAGGATCGGCGGAGTCCGGGTGGCTGCCCGGATTCCGTTACATTCCGACAGTGAGGTGGATCGATGACCATACGAACCTCGGTGCGCGACCAGACCGGGTCCGCTCGCCCCACGTCGGTGGTGAAGCTCGTGCTCGTCGACGACCACGCGATTCTCCGTCAGGGTCTGCGTTCAGTCCTCGAGCGGGAGCCGGATCTCGAGGTGGTCGGGGAGGCGTCGTCCTTGCAGGAGGCGCTGGCCGTCGTCGGTGACGTCGCGCCGGATGTCGTGCTGATGGACTTGAAGTTGTCGGCTGCCTCCGACTACGAGGGACTGGCACTGTGTGCGCAGCTGTCCGCCGCGGACGGCAAGATGGGTTTGCTCGTGCTCACGACGTTTCTCGACGAGCAACTCGTCGTCCGCGCCATCCACGCCGGCGCCCGCGGATACGTGGTCAAGGACGTCGACACCACCGAATTGGTGCGCGCCATCCGCGCCGTGTCCCGCGGCGAGAGCGCGTTCGATTCACGCAGCGCGTCGGCGGTGATCCGGTCGCTCAACGGTCAGACGACGCCGCGGGACGGGCTCACCGAGCGTGAACTCGAGGTCCTGCAACTCCTGGCCAAGGGGCTTTCGAATGCGAAAATTGGTGAGCGGCTGTTCATCTCGGCTACGACGGTGAAATTTCACGTCAGCAACATCATGCGTAAACTCGACGTCAGCCGCCGGGCGGAGGCCGTGTACGAGGCGGGCAAACTCGGTTTGATCTGACCCGGCCCCGTCGCGGCGGGGGCCGCGGAACCCGTCGTGACCACCCGTGAACCGGCGTAGCGTCCCCATCATGGCTGCGATCTCGGTGGAGAATCTCGTCAAGACGTTCGGGCCGACCCGCGCACTCGACGGCCTCGACCTCGAGGTGGGGACCGGGGAGGTGCACGGATTCCTCGGCCCCAACGGGTCCGGCAAGTCGACAACCATCCGGGTACTCCTCGGCCTGCTGTGCGCGGACTCGGGCAGTGCCACGCTCCTGGGCGGCGACCCGTGGCGCGACTCCGTGTCGCTGCACCGGCGGCTCGCCTACGTTCCGGGTGACGTGAACCTGTGGCCCAATCTCACCGGCGGCGAGGCGATCGACCTCCTCGCGGGATTGCGCGGCGGGCTCGACGAACCCCGGCGCGCGGAACTCCTCGAGCGCTTCGAACTCGATCCGACGAAGAAGGCGCGCACGTACTCGAAGGGCAACCGGCAGAAGGTTGCGTTGGTGGCCGCGTTCGCGTCGGACGTCGAACTGTATGTGCTCGACGAACCCACGTCCGGGCTGGATCCG
Organism: Rhodococcus wratislaviensis; assembly: GCF_900455735.1. Taxonomy (GTDB): domain Bacteria; phylum Actinomycetota; class Actinomycetes; order Mycobacteriales; family Mycobacteriaceae; genus Rhodococcus_F; species Rhodococcus_F wratislaviensis. The sequence continues at coordinate 145,532 of NZ_UAUI01000027.1, forward strand.
TTGATGGAGTCGGTGTTCCAGGACTGCGTCGAGGAGATGTCCGACGCGGGGAAGACGGTCCTGCTGTCGAGTCACATCCTCGCGGAGGTCGAGGCGCTGTGCGATCGGGTGAGCATCATCCGGGAGGGCCGCACCGTGGAGACCGGCACCCTCGCGGAACTGCGTCACCTCACGCGCACGTCGATCACCGCCGATACGCAGCGGCCGGTGACCGGACTCGATGCCGTCGAGGGGGTGTACGACGTGCGAGTCGACGGCCTGCACACCCGGTGCGAGGTGGATACCAGCGCGATCGACGGGGTGCTGCGCCATCTGCTGACATTCGGGATCATGTCGCTGACATCGACGCCACCGACGCTGGAAGAGTTGTTCCTCCGGCACTACGGGGACGAACTGGCCCGAGAGGGCGAGAACCACCGGCGGGCCGAGTCCGGGACGCGGACGCGATGAGTACGGTGACGGCGCCGGCGACGGCCGGCCGCGGCCAGTACGCGGGCACCGTCCGGCTCGTGCGGCTCGCCCTGCGCCGCGACCGCATCCAATTGCCGGTGTGGCTGCTCGCTCTCGCAGTGCTGCAGGCATTCTCGGCGTCGAGCGTGCTCGGCCTGTATCCCACGGTGCCCGACCTGCGCAGTTTCGCGATGGCCACCGCGGCGTCGCCGGTCGCGCTGGCCACCAACGGTCTGGTGTCGGGGTACAGCGCCGGCGCCGTGCTCGCCTGTCAGATCGTGATGCCGATGTCGCTGGCCGCCTGCCTGATGACCACCCTGCTGGTCGTGCGGCACACCCGCCAGAACGAGGAGACCGGCCGCGCCGAACTCGTCGAGGCCGCCGTGGTGGGCCGGAAGGCACTGCTCACCGCGGCCCTGGCGGTCGCGGTCGGTGCCAACCTCGCTCTCGGACTGCTCAACGTCGTGGTGCTGATGGCGGCGGGTCTGCCACTGGACGGGTCGGTGGCGCTCGGCGCGGCCGTCGCCGGTGCCGGTATCGCGTTCGCGGCGATCGCCGCGGTGACGGCACAGGTGACGGACAGTGCCCGCACCGCCAACGGGCTGGCCGGGGCTGCCCTGGGCGTGGCATTCCTGTTGCGTGCGGTGGGGGACATGACGGGGACGGTGACGGAGAACGGCACGCGGGTGGTGAGTGGCTGGCCGACGTGGGTATCGCCGATCGGCTGGGCCGAGCAGGTCCGCCCCTACGACGACAACGCCTGGTGGGTGCTGGCGTTGCCCGCCGTGTTCGCACTCGTGGTCGGCTCGGTCGGCTTCGCCCTCACCGAGCACCGGGACGTCGGCTCGGGGCTCGTGCCGACCCGCCCGGGCCCCGCCCGCGCGTCCCGTTCGCTGCCGACGGCGGTCGGATCGGCGTGGCGGATGCAACGGACGATCCTGTTCTGGTGGGCATTCGGAATCGCCGTCCTCGCCGTGGTGTACGGCGCGATCGCAGACCAGATCGACGACTTCCTCGGCGAGGGCGAGCAGGTGGCCGACATGATGGAACAACTCGGTGGCGGCACGACGAACATGGTCGACGCCTACTTCGCCGCAATTTTCGGCATGATGGCGATCGCGGTCGCGGGCTACGCCGTGCAGGCTTTGCTGCGGATGCGCGGAGAGGAGTCGGCGGGGCGACTCGAACCCGTTCTCGCGACAGCGGTCTCGCGTCCGCGGTGGATTCTGGCGCACGTCGGCCTGGTCACGGTCGGCATCGTCGTCCTCCAGGCGCTGACCGGGGCGGCGACCGGTCTCGCATACGGTCTGGTGACCGAGGACGTGCCGGGGAAGGTCGTGAACCTCACGGGGGCCGCCCTCGTCTTCGTACCGGCGATCGGGGTGGTCGCCGCAGTGGTGGTGTTGGCGTTCGGCGGCGTCCCGGCCTGGTCGGCCGGGCTCTCCTGGGGCGCGCTCGCGGTCTGCCTGATCTTCGGATTCCTCGGATCGCTGCTCGGGCTACCACAGGCGGTCCGCGATCTGTCGCCGTTCACGCACGTCCCGCCCGTTCCCGCCGCGGAGGTGACGGCCACTCCGCTGCTCTGGCTCGCGGTGGTCGCCGTCGTCGTCGGTGCCGTCGGAGTGGTGCTGTTCCGTCGGCGAGACCTCACGAACTCGTAGCGGCACAGGGAGGCTGGGTCGACGGTCAGCGACGGAGGTCGGCGTCCAGCATGCGGATCAACTCACCGACCCGTCCACCGCCTCCCGGCGCCGCCGGAAAGCGTCCGAGCACCGCGACGACGACTGGTGTCGCACGATGTACCGCTTGCTCGACGTGTCCGGCACCGACGGTCCGATCGTCACCGGCGACGAGCTCGGCCGCCCTGGCCGCGTGAGCGCCCGCGCCCAGAATGTGTTTGACCTGGGTGGCCTTGGCCAACGGATGCAGATAGGCGGCGCCTGCCGCAGACATCGCTGCCCACGCTGCCTCGCGCGCAGCCGCAGTGTCCGTGCCCTTGGCTGCCGCGAGCGCCGCCCACGCTGTGTCGCGCAGAGATTTCCCACGCTCACCACCCCGCGCGAATTCCCACGCAGCCGTGATCGCATCCCGGGGCCGCGAGTCGTGCGGCTGATCGGCCTCGAATATCTCGAGGACCACCTCCGCACACCCCGCAGCAAACGCGGTGACCTCACGAAGTTCCTGCGTGCTCAGAACGATCTCGCTCGCTTCCCCTGCCATCGTTCCATTTTCGACCATCGAGGCGGGTGCCGTACCGCGCGTTCACGCTGTGTCTTCCCCGAACAGGGTCCGCACGTCGGCGACGTCGTACTCGGCTACCGACGCCGACAGCATGTCCGCGCCCTGCTCATCGCTCGGGCCGTTGCCGCGGAAGGTTTCGACCGCCGCATGCGACTCCCAGCGCTCGAAGACGTTGATGCGGCCGGGGTCGATCAGGTCGGCGGTGATGGCGAAGTCGAGGCAGCCGACTGCACCGCGTGCCTGTTCGACGACGCCCACGCAGCCTGCGAGATAGGACTCGCGCTGCTGCGGTTCGACGGTGATGTGTCCTGCGACGATGACCATGGGTTCGCTCCTCTTCCTGGCGTAGTCGTGTCGAGCGGCTCATCCGATACAGACAGCGTGCGCGCCCGAAACTCATCGCGATTATCATGCCCACCATGGGGGCATCGGAGCCGGAGTGCGGCGGGTGGACTGTCGATCTCCGTGGCCGGTTGGACGAACTGGTCGACGGGTACCGGGCTGCTCTGCGCGGCAGTCTGGACGGTCTGGACGAGGAGCAGGCGCGTCGGCGTCTGGTGCGCTCGAAGACGACGCTGCTCGGATTGGTCAAACACGTCACCTACGTCGAGGGCGTGTGGTTCGACCAGGCGGTGACTGGTCGCTCGTACCGGGAGATCGGCATCGCGAGCACCCCGGACCGGTCGTTCACCCTCACTCGGGCCGACACCATCGCATCCGTGCTCGACGCCCACGCCGAACGCTGTGACGCATCCCGGCGGACCATGGCCGCTCTGGCGCTCGACGACACAGTCGACGGCCGGGGCGAGCGCACCGTGTGGGCGCTGTACCTGCAGGTACTGCGTGAACTCGCCCAGCACGCCGGTCACGCCGACATACTCCGCGAGCAGGTCCTCGCCGACCGCATCCCGTGATCGCTGGTGGTCGTGTGCCCTACTGGGGGCGGATCGGATTGCAGCCGACGCTGACGTAGGTGACGATCCCCTCCTGCAGTCCGCACGTGGTGAAGGCGCCCGTCGAGACGCCGACCTCCCACCACGGGGCACCGATCCCGCCGACGCACGATCCGGTCGACGGTGTGCCCGTCGGCACCCACAGGCCATCGCGGCGATAGCCCTGAATCCACGGAATGTGCGAGACACCCCCGGGTCCCGGAATCGCTCGTGGCGTCAGGCCGAAGCACTCGACGGTCCCGATGTGGACCGCAGCCATACCATCAGGCACGCCCTGCGCCGTGCAGTGCGAGGTGCCCGATGTGGGCGTGGTGCCGGTGTGACAGTCGGCCGACGGTTCGGCCTGGGCGGGTGCAGCGGCAACCGCGACCACCGCGGCGGCGAGGGCCGACGATGCGGCCGCTCCGGCGAGGAACCTGCGGATCCTGTGGGTCATCGGATACTCCTTCGGGTCCGGCGGCCCCGCTCCTGACGATCGGGCCCGTACGGTGCTTCTGTCGCTGCGGCATCGGATTTCGTTAGCCGTGCGGCGATGAGCCCGGGTTCAACGGTGGCCGGCGCCGCGGTAAATCCGTTGACGACTGTCGACGGTGTTCGCGACGATGAACCGTTGTGGCGCCGACCGTGAGCGGCGGGCCGAGCCGAGAGGGACCGAGGTTGTGGAGGACCCACCGGAGGACGCGTATGGGCGGGTGACGAATCCGGAGCGGTTCGCCTCGCTGATCCCGGCCGCCGAGGTCCTGATCGCCGATCTGGGACGTCGGTTCGATGTCGTTGTCGACCGCGGACCCGCACCGCCATCGAGGTCTCGGACGGTGGCGACCCTCGAATTGGTGACGATCACTCCGGTTCAGCGGGATCAGGCCCCGCTGACGATCACCTTCACCTCGTTCCCCGGCCTGTACCTGAGGGCGGGAGCGTGGCAGGACTTCGCGCTACCGGCATGTGGCTGCGACGCCTGCGAGGAGGACGCGGAGGACGTCCTGCGCGAGTTGGCCGAGTACGCGGAGGCGCTCACCGCCGGACGGCTTTCCGAACGGATCACGGGCCGCCACCGCGCTGTTCTCGAGTTCTCCTGGGAAGGCGACGACTGGCGTCGCCACGGAACGACGACGCTGTCTGCGGCGGACGTGAAGGAGCTGCGCGCCCGGCCGGTGCAACCGCCGGCCGATGGCCATTGGTGGCCGTGGTCACCCTGCCGCTGACTCAATCCAGGTCGCGTGACCAACACGCGGCTCCAGCGTCGGGGGAGATGGTCGAACCTGCGCGACGGACCTGTCGGAGCCTTCTATTGCTGTGGTCGCGTTCGATTGCTAGAGTCGAACAAAGTTTCGAATGACCTTGGGGGAGGTTGTTGTGGGGGAAGTGATGGCGGCGGATCTGGACGAGTTGCGTGCGTTCACGGCGCGGCTGCGATGCGTCGAGGCGGGTGGGGACGCCGGGTTGGGGATCGAGTGGCTCGATGCGATCGAGTCGTTGAAGTCGGTCGGGTGTGCGGTGCAGGCGGTGATCACCGACGGCGTCGCCACGAGTATTCGCGCGGACCGGAGGGCACGGGGGTTGCCGCGGGCGGACTGGGCCCGCGGCATCGCATCGCAGATTGCGTTGGCGCGCAGGGAATCCCCGAATCGCGGCGGTCGGCACCTCGGTTTCGCGCAGGCTCTGGTGCACGAGATGCCCCACACCCTGGCCCTGTTGCGGTCGGGCCGGTTGAACGAAAGGCGCGCCACGTTGCTGGTGCGGGAGACGGCGTGCCTGTCGGCGCAGGATCGGGGAAACGTGGACCGCCGGTTGTGCTCGGACCCGGCCACTCTCGACGGGGTCGGCGACCGCGGGCTGATCGCGCAGGCGAAAGCGTTGGCGGTCGAACTCGACGCCGCGGCGGTCGTGCGCCGGCACCGCAAGGCGGTGTCGGAGCGTCGGGTCACGACGCGCCCGGCGCCGGATTCGATGGCGTATCTGAGCGTGCTGATGCCGGTCGAGCAGGCGGTGTGCCTGCAGGCCACGCTCGGCCGGGATGCGGACAGCCTGATCGCCACCGGGAACAGTGGAGGTCGCACCCGCAGTCAGCTGATGGTGGACCTGTTGTTCGACCGCGGCACCGGAGCGTCAGTGGCGTCGGGTGTGCCGGTGGCGGTGAACCTCGTGCTCTCGGACGAGACCTTGCTTGCCGGTGGGCACGAGGCCGCGCAGTTGCAGGGGTTCGGGCCGGTGCCGGCAGGAATCGCCCGGCGACTGTTGGCGGACGCCGTCGATAGTGATATCGAGACGTCGGTGCGGCGGGTGTATTCGTGCCCGCAGTCGGGGGCGTTGACGGCGATGGAATCGCAGTCGCGCACCTTCCCGAAGAGCCTGAGGACGCTGATCGACCTGCGGGACCGGACGTGCCGCACCCCGTGGTGTGATGCGCCGATCCGGCATCACGACCACATTCGCTCACGCCGAGAATCCGGTCCCACGACGGCAGACAACGGGTCCGGGCTGTGCGAGGCCTGCAACTACGCGAAGGAAGGCGACGGATGGACCGCCCGCCCGGTACACAACCCCGGCGGCACCCATCTGCTCGACGTCGGCACCCCGACCGGGCACCACTACCGATCGGCGGCGCCGCCGCTCCCGGACCCGGCGCATCTGCGGGCATCGTGAGGTGGTCAGCAGTCGATGACGAGCCAGCCGCCGTGGTGCTCGAACACCTCGAACGGGCGTCCCGTCGATTCACCGACCTTCGTGAGCGACGGGGTGTCGAAGGTGCGGATGTGGCCGTGGCAGGCCGTTGCCTCGTCCTCGTAGGGGACGGCGACGACGACCCTGTCGCGGGCAACCCGGATGGCCTCGGATATCACTGCGGCCCCGATGTTTTCGTCGACATGTTCGAGGAGGTGGATGGCGGTGACGGTGTCGGCGCTGTCGTCGGGAACCGGCACGTGCGCGGCGTCGCACACGAGCGTGCGCAGATCGAGTCCGAGTTCCGGGGCCACGGCGTCGAGGAGGCTCATGGTGCCGGGCAGGATGTCGGTCGCCGTGACGGACCGCCCGGCGCCGGCGAGTCGGAGCGGAAGGAATCCGAAGCACGACCCGAGGTCGAGGACGGAACCGCGAACCAGTTGTTCCGCCTTCTCGTGGATCGGTGCGAAGTCGGCGGTGCCGTCCAGCAGTTCGTTCAGGGAGTTGCGGTAGTAGACGGTCCACGCCTCGAGCGCACCGTCGACGGTGGAGCGGACCAGTCCGACCATGGTCGATTCGAATTCGTCCTGACCGAAGTCGGCGTCCTCGATGGACGCGGTGACCGAGGCGACGAGTCGTTCACTCAGATCTTCGGGTGTCAGAGCGTGTGTCACCCGCAGCTGGTCGCCGTCACGGGTGAGTGTGAGCGGCCCGGCTGCGACCCGCTCGACTGTGACGTGACCATGTGACCACAGCCCCGATTCGCACGGTGCGAGAGAGTCGAACGCGGGTGTGTCGAGAGTGGAAGTCATTCGAGGCAACCTTGCCGAGAGGTGATGGCGGGAGTGGGTCAGGTTCGGGTGTCGGGCTCGCCGAGGGAACTCAGCCCATCGTAGAGCGATTGCATTCCGCTGGCGAGTAGTTCGTTCAGTTCGAGCGAATCGTCGTCGAGCCACTGCTCGTACGCCGACATCGCAACGCCGAGTAGAAGATAGCCGACTGTCCGTGGAACGTGGTCGGTCGGTGAGGTTCCGAGTCGGCTCGCGACGTACTCGGCGATGACGTTGCGCCACCCTTCGTACATCACCACCGAATATGCCTGCAGGGCGGGGACCCGGAGGATCAGCCCCATGCGTTTGCGGTGGTTGATTTCCTCGCTCGCGGGAAACGCGTTGAACTGCAGGAGTGCTGCGGTGAGTCCGTCGACGATCGGGATGTCGTCGGGTTGCGCTGCGAGTTGGGCGCGCATTTCGGCGAGGTGGGCGTCGAAGTCTCCCCACGGGATCGCGTTCTTGGACGGGAAGTAGCGGAAGAGGGTGCGCCGCGCGATGCCGGACGCTTCGGCGACTTCGTCGACGCTGGTGGCGTCGAACCCCTGTTCCGTGAACAGTTCGATCCCGACGGTACTGATCCGATCCTGCGTCGTGGACGGGCGCCGCCCTATCCGACTGGATGGTTTTCGACGACTTCTCAATTTCGTCCCCTCCCGATCTGTCATTCTGCACTCGATGCCATTACAGTGGTGAGGCGAGTCACAGGGACGGTCTCCTATGACGGGGAACATCCCTCCGGCTCGCGCCGTATCACCGAACAGTAGGAGGAAATCATGTCGGATCGCGACAACAACGTGCTGGAAAACGACTTGGTCGAGGAATCCCTGGTGGAAGAGGTCTCGATCGACGGCATGTGCGGCGTGTACTGATCATGTCCGCTCCAGCTTCTGCTTCAGTGGCCGGCGACGCCGGTATCGATCTCGATGTGGGCTGGAAGCTTCATCCGCAGGTGGCGCTGCGTCCCGAACCTTTCGGGGCGCTGCTCTACCACTTCGGGACGCGCAAGCTGTCGTTCCTGAAGAACCGCACGATCGTCGCGGTGGTCGAAGCCCTTCCCTCACACGCCGACGCCCGGTCCGCACTGCGGGCGCAGGGTATCGGGGACGACACTGCCGCGCAGTATGCGCGAGCGCTCGGCACCTTGGCCGAGTCGCACATGATCGTCCCCGCCTGACCAGCTCTCTCCACCCGTACCAGAGGACACAGCCCATGACCTCCATGCTCGAAAGGCCTTCCGCCCCGGTCGGCCGCCTCGTCGACCAGTTCGAACTCGGTCTCGACGCCCCGATCTGCCTCACCTGGGAGTTGACCTACGCGTGCAACCTGTCGTGCGTGCACTGTCTGTCCTCCTCCGGCCGGCGTGACCCGCGGGAGTTGAGCACCGAGCAGTGCAAGTCGATCATCGACGAACTGCAGCGTATGCAGGTTTTCTACGTGAACATCGGTGGCGGTGAGCCGACGGTTCGCTCGGACTTCTGGGAGCTGGTCGACTACGCGACCGCCCACCAGGTGGGGGTGAAGTTCTCCACGAACGGGGTGAAGATCGACAAGAAGGTCGCCGCCCGGCTCGCGGCCAGCGACTACGTCGACGTGCAGATTTCCCTCGACGGTGCAACGGCCGAGGTCAACGACGCCGTCCGTGGTCCGGGTTCGTTCGCGATGGCGGTGCGGGCACTCGAGAATCTCTCCGAGGCGGGTTTCAAGGACGCCAAGATCTCCGTGGTGGTCACCCGGCACAACGTGTCGCAGCTCGACGACTTCAAGGCCCTCGCCGACAAGTACGGCGCCACCCTGCGCATCACCCGGCTGCGACCGTCGGGGCGCGGCGCGGACGTGTGGGACGAACTGCATCCCACGCAGGCGCAGCAGCGTGAGCTCTACAACTGGCTGGTCGCCAACGGCGAGGGTGTGCTCACCGGCGACTCCTTCTTTCACCTGTCCGCGTACGGCGACGCGTTGCCCGGTCTGAACCTGTGCGGCGCCGGACGGGTGGTGTGCCTGATCGACCCGATCGGCGACGTCTATGCCTGCCCGTTCGCGATCCACGAGCAGTTCCTCGCGGGAAACATCCTGGCGGACGGCGGTTTCCAGCAGGTGTGGCAGACGTCGGAGCTGTTCCAGGAGCTGCGGTCCCCGCAGACCGGCGGTGCGTGCAGCAAGTGCAACCACTACGACTCCTGCCGCGGCGGATGCATGGCCGCGAAGTTCTTCACCGGACTGCCGATGGACGGCCCGGACCCCGAATGCGTGATCGGCAACGGCGAACTGGCGTTGGCTGCCGCGGGGGAGATCCCGAAATCCAGTGTCGACCACTCCCGCACCGGCCAGCGCCGGACTCCGCGGGCGCCGGTTCCGTTGACGCTGATGGTGCGTCCGCCGGCCAAGATTTGTGACGAGAACCCGCTTGCGGGCATGGACCAGACGTAAGTCGTCTGCCAGGTACGAGAGGTATTGCCATGGGTAAGAATCCGTTCTTCGAGACGGTGGCGGAGGCTCAGCGTCGCGCGAAGAAGCGCCTGCCGAAGTCGGTGTATGCGGCGCTGATCGCCGGTTCCGAGCGGGGCGTGACGGTCGACGACAACATCGCGGCGTTCGCCGAGCTGGGGTTCGCGCCCCACGTCGTCGGTTTGTCCGACAAGCGTGAGCTGTCCACGACCGTGATGGGACAGCCGATTTCGCTGCCAGTCGTGATTTCCCCGACCGGTGTGCAGGCCGTGCACCCCGACGGCGAGGTCGCGGTCGCACGAGCGGCGGCGGCACGGGGAACGGCGATCGGGCTGAGCTCGTTCGCGAGCAAGTCGATCGAGGAGGTCACGGCGGCCAATCCTCAGACGTTCTTCCAGATGTACTGGGTCGGTACCCGGGACGTGTTGATCCAGCGGATGGAACGCGCCCGTGCCGCCGGGGCGACCGGCCTGATCATCACCACCGACTGGTCGTTCTCGTACGGACGCGACTGGGGTAGCCCGGCCATCCCCGAGAAGATGGACCTCAAGGCGATGCTCCAGTTCGCCCCCGAGGGCATCACCCGTCCGAAGTGGTTGTACGAGTTCGCGAAGACCCGCAAGATCCCGGATCTGACCACCCCGAACCTGGCGCAGCCCGGTCAGGAACCGCCCACGTTCTTCGGCGCCTACGGCGAGTGGATGCAGACGCCGCTGCCGACGTGGGACGACATCGCGTGGCTGCGTGAGCAGTGGGGCGGGCCGTTCATGCTCAAGGGTGTCATGCGGGTCGACGACGCCAAGCGTGCCGTCGACGCCGGCGTCACCGCGATCTCCGTGTCGAATCACGGCGGCAACAACCTCGACGGCACCCCGGCGCCGATCCGCGCGCTGCCCGCCATCGCGGAGGCCGTCGGCGACCAGGTCGAGGTGCTTCTGGACGGTGGTATCCGCCGTGGCAGCGACGTCGTGAAGGCCGTCGCGCTCGGTGCGAGGGCGGTCATGATCGGCCGCGCGTACCTGTGGGGCCTCTCGGCGAACGGTCAGGCCGGCGTCGAGAATGTGCTCGACGTCCTCCGCGGAGGTATCGATTCGGCGCTGCTCGGGCTGGGTCACTCGTCCATCCACGACCTCACGCCGTCCGACGTCGTGATCCCGCCCGGATTCGCCCGCGTGCTCGGCGCCGACTCCTGAACCCACGAACGGCGTAGATGTCTGCGCAACTGACAGACCCGATCACCCTGGCCGGACGCCACGCCCCGTCCAGGGTGCTTCTGGGTCCGCACCCCACCAACCTCGGTGCGGGAAGAACGCTTTCACCGCGGCATGTCGCGTACTACGAGCGTCGGGCACGTGGTGGCGCGGGGGTCGTCGTCACCGAGGTGGCGTCGGTCCATGCCTCCGACTGGCCGTACGAGCGCGCTCCGCTGGCGTCCGACTGTGTCGGCGGCTGGCGGGACGTCGTCGCCGCCTGCCGTCCGCACGGCACGCTGGTGCTGGCCGGGCTGGGGCACACCGGACTGCAGGGGTCGAGCGCGTATTCGCAGGCGGTGCTGTGGGGGCCGTCGGGAATTCCCGACGTGATCTCCCGTGAGATGCCGATGCAGATGGAGCAGGCGGAGATCGACAGTCTCGTCGAGGGCTTCCGGGCTGCGGCCGCCGCGGCCGTGTCCGCGGACGTGGACGGGGTCGAGCTCGACGCCGGACCGAGAGGGCTGCTGCGACAGTTTCATTCGGACCTCACCAATGTTCGCGACGACGAGTACGGCGCCGACCCGCTGCGCCTCACCCGGGAGGTCCTCGCTGTCGTCCGCGAAGAGTTGGGCCCCGGCCGGGTCCTGTCCCTGCGGCTGAGCTGCGACGAGGCGACGTCCTGGGCGGGGATCACGCCGTCGATCGCCGCCGGACAGGCACGGGAACTTGCCGAGGCTCTCGACCTGCTGGTGGTGGTCCGGGGCGGACCGTTGTCAGCGAACGCCTACCGCCCCGACTTCCACCGGCCACCCGCGTTCAACATCGAACTCTGCCGGAACATCCGCACGGCCGTCGCAGGCGCGGTCCCGGTCGTCCTCCAGGGCAGCGTCGTCGATCCGGCCGACGCCCGGCGGGCGCTCGACGAGGGGGTCGCCGACGTCGTCGAGATGACGCGTGCCCAGATCGCCGACCCCGACCTCGTCGTCAAGATCCGGCGCGGTGCCGTGCCGCGGCCGTGCGTCCTGTGCAATCAGACGTGCCAGGTGCTCGACCCCCGCAATCCGGTCGTCACTTGTGTCGGTAATCCGACGGCCGGGCACGAGACCGTCGATCCCGCCGAGGACATCGCCGATGTGGCCGCCGGCGCGGTGCTGGTGGTCGGCGGTGGTCCGGCCGGTCTCGAGGCGGCCCGAGTGCTGGCCCTGCGAGGTCACCGCGTCACCGTGGCGGACGCGTCGGCCCGGCCCGGCGGGATGGTGCGGGCCGCCGCGGGTACACCACACCTCCAGGCACTCACCGACTGGCTCGAGGACGAATGCCGCAGGCTCGGAGTCGAATTCCTTCTCGGTACGGCTGTGTCGGACGCCGAACTCGACGCTGCGGAACGCGCGGGGGCGACGGTGATCCTCGCGACCGGCAGCAGGCCTCGGCCGTTGCCGTTCCCGGTCGAGGGGCACGTCCGGTGCGTTGGCGCCGCAGACTTGCCGGACGGAGGCACGCCGACGGAAGGGCCGCACGTCGTCTTCGACCCGGTCGGGGGGCCGGTCGGCGTGGCAGTCGCCGAACGGCTCGCGGCGCAGGGACGGGACGTGAGCATCGTGACCCAGGATTCCGTGGCCGGCTCGCGACTCGGAATGACCGGAGACCTCGCCGACGCCAACACCCGACTGCAACGAGCCGGGGTGACGCGCCACCTCGACAGCCGCATCGTGTCGATCGGCGACGAAGGTATGCGGATCCGCAACAGGTACACCGCCGACGAGGCGGTGGTGCCGTGCGCCGTGCTGATCGACTGCTCGCATCGCCTCCCCGACGACACACTCGGCTCGTCCCACATGGATGCGGTGCGGGTCGGCGACTGCGTGGCCCCCCGCACACTGCTCGAGGCGGTCCGGGAGGGTCGCATCGAAGCGCTTGCCGTGACCGCCTCCCGGCGGAACGAGTTCGACCACCATCCGTTCACCCTCGTCAACGAGAGATAGGACATTTCATGGGACAGTTCGACGACAAGGTCGCGTTCATCACCGGGGCTGCCCGTGGGCAGGGGCGGACGCACGCGGTGCGGTTGGCGCGGGAAGGTGCGGCGATCATCGCCGTGGACATCTGCGGGCCGGTGTCGGAGTACAACAGTTACGAACCGGCGACGCCGGACGACCTGGCCGAGACGGTGCGGCTCGTGGAGTCCGAGGGCGGCAAGATTCTCGCCGAGCAGGCGGACGTGCGTGACAGTGCGCAACTGAAGGCTGTCGTGGACCGGGGAGTCGAACAGTTCGGCCGGCTCGACATCGTGATCGCGAACGCCGGGATCTGCAACTGGAACCGCTTCTGGGAGATGCCCGACGAGCAATGGGAGACGCTGATCGACGTGAACCTCACCGGCGCGTGGAAGACGCTGAAGGCTGCGATCCCGGCGCTGATCGAGGGAGGTCGCGGGGGTTCGATCATCGTGATCAGCTCCGTCGCGGGGATCAAGCCACTTCCGGGGCAGGCGAATTACGCCGCCTCCAAGTTCGGGCTCGTCGGCCTCACCCAGACCGCGGCAAAGGAGCTGGGCGAATACGACATCCGGGTCAATTCCGTTCACCCGTACGGGGTGAAGACTCCGATGGGCACCGATCCCGGCAGCCTCGTGATACTCGAGAAGCACCCGCACTATCTGTCGAGTTTCGGCACCATCCTCACCGACCACCCGCTGGCCGACACCGACGACATCACCGATGCGGTGCTGTGGCTGGCCGGTGACGGTTCGCGGAGGGTCACGGGCAGTCAGGTCGCCGTCGACATGGGTAACACCAAGGTGTGAGCGTTTCCGCGTACCGCCACCTGTTCACCCCATTGCGCCTGGGTCCGCTGACCCTGCGCAATCGGGTGGTCTTCTCCGCGCACCTCACGGGGTATGCCGTCGACGGCCTGCCCACCGCGCAGCACGCCGCCTATTATGCGGCGCGCGCGAAGGGTGGTGCGGGCCTGATCATCTCCGAGGAGCACGCCACGCATCCGGGTGACTGGCCGTACGAGAAGGTGATCGCCGGCTACCGGCCGGAGGTCGTCCCGGGCTACCGGCGGATCACCGACGCGGTCCACGAGCACGGTGTCCCGATCCTGGCTCAGGTCAACCACAACGGCGGCCAGGGATCGAGTATGTACTCGCGGCGGCCGCTGTGGGCGCCGAGTGCCGTCCCCGATCCGCTGTTCCGTGAAGTCCCCAAGGCGGTCGATCAGCGGGAGATCCGGACCCTCGTCGACGGGTACGCGCGTGTGGCCGAGCACTGTGTCCGAGGCGGATTCGACGGGATCGAACTGCAGTGCTCCCATTCGTCGCTGGTACGCAGTTTCCTCGCCCCCGCCACGAACCAGCGCACGGACCGTTACGGCGGATCGCTGGAGAACCGTGCCCGGTTCCTCCTCGAGGTCGTCGAGGAGGTGCGCGCCGCGATCGGTCCGGACCGTGTACTCGGGGTGAGGCTCGCGGGGGAGGACCTGTTCGACGGTGGAGTCCACCTCGACGAGGCGGTGGAGGTGGCCGCTCTGGTGGAGGCGGACGGCCGGGTCGACTACATCAACACGTCCATCGGGATGGCCACCGAGACGCTCCACATGATCGAGGCGTCCATGGCCGTCCCTCGCGGCTACGCGCTGTTCGTCCCGAACGCCATCCGGCAACGGGTAGGTCTTCCCGTGGTCGGTGTCGGCCGATTCTCGGATCCGCACCAGGCCGACCAGGCTCTGGACGAGGGGCACTGCGACCTGATCGGAGTGGTCCGCGGCCAGATCGCGGACCCGGACTTCGCAGCGAAGGCCCTGGCCGGCGAGGAGGCAAATATCCGAACGTGCCTGGCGTGCAATCAGGAATGCATCGGACGCATGGGGCTCGGCCGATGGCTCGGGTGCGTCGTCAACCCCCGCGCGGGCAGGGAAGCGGTCCTGCTGCCCGGACCGACCGTCCGCGGCAGGCGGGTCTTCGTGGTCGGCGGAGGGCCGGCCGGGTTGAAGGCCGCGGCGACGGCGGCGCAGCGGGGTCACGACGTGACGTTGTTCGAACGCGCGACTGTTCTCGGCGGCCAGGTGCGGACGGCCGCCGCCGTGCCGGGGCGCCGTGAGTTCCTCGACCTCGTCGTCGATCTGGAATCGGAATGCGCTCGGCGCGGTGTGGACGTGCGGACCGGCACCGACGCGACTACCGAGACGGTGGTGCAGGGACGTCCCGGCGTGGTGGTGCTCGCGACCGGGGCGCGTCCGCGCCGACCGCGCTGGGCGGGCGCGTCGGACCGGGTGGTGGACGTGCGCGACGTGTTGGAGGGTCGCACGCGTCCGGCCGGGACGGTGCTGGTAGTCGACGAACTGGGATTCCATCAGGGCACGTCCGTCGCGGAGTTCGTCGCCGACGCCGGATGTGCCGTCACGATCTGCACACCGGGGATGATCGTCGGCCAGGACCTCGGTATCACGCTGGACCTCGAGGGATGGAACCGGCGGGCGCACGGCAAGGGCATCATGCAGGTGACGGACGTGGTGCCGACCGGGTGCGAGGTCGTCGACGGCGGTCGGCTCGCGGTCACGCTCCTGCACCACCCGACCGGTGCGCCGCGGCAGCTCACCGTCGACTGGGTGGTGTCCTCGGCGCATCAGCAGCCGGAGGACGGGCTCTGGAAAGATCTGGCCGACAGCGGTATCGAGGTTCATCGCATCGGCGACGCCCTGGCTCCGCGCCGCGCGCATTCCGCCGTCATCGAGGGGGAGCGGGTCGCGCTCGCGCTCTAGTGCGAGCAGCAGCCGGTTCCGCGTCGCCTAGCATCGGAGGATGCCCCATTCCGGACACCTCGACGACGCGGTGTGGCCCGAACTCGTGTCCCGTGTGTCGACGGTCGTTGTCCCGGTCGGTTCCCTCGAGCAGCACGGACCGCACCTGCCACTCGACACCGACACCGCCATCGCGGACGCGGTATCCCGCGCGCTGCCGCACGTACTGGTGGCGCCCCCGATCGCCTATGGCGCCAGCGGCGAGCACGAGGGGTTTCCCGGGACCGTCTCGCTCGGGGCTGAGGCACTCGAGGCCGTGCTGGTCGAGTACGGCAGGTCCGCGTGCCGGTGGGCCGACCGCGTGCTTTTCGTCAACGGGCACGGCGGAAACGGGCCCGCGCTTGTCAAGGCTGTCGCCTTGCTTCGGTGCGAGGCTCGCGATGTGGCTTGGGTGCCGTGTGCGGTACCCGGGGCGGACGCCCATGCCGGGCGTACGGAAACGTCCTTGTTGCTACACCTTTCACCCGGTCGGGTGAGGTTGTCCAGGGCTGAAGCCGGTAATACGGAACCTATTGCGAGGTTGATGCCAAGACTGCGTGAAGGCGGTATGGTCGCCGTGTCGGCCAACGGCGTGCTCGGTGACCCGACGGGCGCTACGGCCGCGGAGGGGGCGCAGATCTTCGGCGTGCTCGTTCACACAGTCACCAAGGCACTGGCCCGGTGGGAACCGGGCCCCGATGGAAGGCTCCGGTGGGAACCGGGCGCCGATGGGAGGCTCCAATGACCCGCACGGGCGTCCTCGAGTTGCCGAGGGCGGATTTCCGGCATGCCGACGCGACTAATTTCCGGCATGCCCTGCCAGCGCTCTCCGATCCGCATACGATCGACTGATGCGCCAAGCTCGACTTCCCGATGGATTCGGGATCCGAATCGACCCCAAGGTACGCGCATATTCCGGAGGTCGAGTGCTGATCGGCGGTTCGCCGACTCGGATGCTGAAGCTGGCGCCCACCGCGGCGGCCATGATCGGAGACGGCTACCTCGAGGTCGTCGATCCGCAGTCCGCGGTCGTCGCACGCCGCCTCCTCGATTCGGGGGTCGCCAACCCGCGCCCCATGAGTACCCCGTCGCCCCGGGATGTCACCGTTGTCATTCCGGTGAAGAACAACGCGTCGGGGCTGCACCGGGTGCTGGCCTCGCTCCGCGGACTCGAGGTCGTCGTCGTCGACGACGGCTCCGACGTCCCGATCGTCGCCCCCGTGCTGCAGAACGGGTGCGGAGGCCACGTCACCGTGCTGCGTCACGAGACGGCCAAGGGGCCGGCCGCGGCACGGAACACCGGTCTGCGTTACGCCGCAACTCCGTTCGTGGCGTTCCTCGACTCCGACGTCCTGCCGCGCACCGGCTGGATCGAGGTCATGCTCGGCCACTTCAGCGATCCCGCGGTCGCACTCGTCGCCCCGAGGATCGTGGCGCTCGAACCCGAGGCGAGCACACTCGCGCGGTACGAGCACGCCCGCTCCTCCCTCGACCTCGGGCGCAAGGAGTCCGCGGTCCAGTCCGGCGGCCCGGTGTCGTACGTGCCGAGCGCCGCGATGATCGCCCGTCGCGAGGTGCTCGACGAGTTCGGCGGCTTCGACGAGTCCATGCACGTGGCGGAGGACGTCGACCTGTGCTGGCGGCTCCAGGAGTCCGGCTGGCGACTGCGGTACGAGCCCGTGGCCCACGTCGCGCACGATCACCGTGTGACGTTCGGAAAGTGGTTCGGCCGCAAGCTGTTCTACGGCACCGGTGCGGCGCCGCTGGCGGCGAGGCATTCGGGCATGGTTCCACCGCTGTCGATGTCGCCGTGGACGTTCTTCGCGTGCATCGCCGCCGCCACGTGCACCCGACTGGGCCTGCTCGGCGCCGTCGCCACACTCGCGATGATTCTGCTGCGCCTGCGCCGCATGTTCACGGGCCTCGACCAGCCGACCCGCATCGCCGCGATCCTCGCAGCCCAGGGCTTCGCCGGCGGTGCCTGGCAGCTGGCGTCCGCACTGTGTCGCCACTACTGGCCGATCACTCTGCTGGCGGTGCTGCTCTCGAAACGGATCCGCCGTATCGCGCTCGCGATCGCCGTCGCCGAGGGCGTCGCCGACTGGGTGACCCACCGGGAGCCCGGAGGGCTGGGGCCCGTGCGGCACACGGTGTTCAAGCGGATGGATGACGTCGCGTACGGCGCCGGGCTCTGGAAGGGCGCCATCACCGCCCGTGACCTCGACGCATTGAAGCCCCGGTTGAAGTCGTAGTGGCCGATCCGATTCGCGCCGCCGACGTCGTGGTCGTCGGCGGCGGTTCGAGTGGATGCGTGGTGGCCGCCCGGCTCAGCGAGAATCCTGAGCGATCGGTTCTCCTCCTCGAGTCCGGACCCGGCTACCGGTCGGTCTCCGACTGTCCCGTGCTCGACTACCGGACGCTGCCGGTCGGTCCGGGCAGCGTGTTCACGGAGACGTACGGCGTGGAGTTGGCGCCGAGCGTTCCCTCGGCGATGGTGCGGGGACACGTCCTCGGTGGTTCGGGCGCCGTCAACGGCGCCTACTTCGTCCGTGGGACGGAAGCGGATTTCCGGCACTGGCCCGCCTCGTGGTCGTACGAGAACGTGCTGCCCGCCTTCCGGGCACTCGAGCGTGACGCAGACTTCGACGATTCCCGGCACGGCACGACCGGGCCGATGCCCGTTCGCAGGCAGCCCGCGGAACGGCTGAGCGAGATCAGCGCTGCCTTCCGCGCCGCGGCGCTCGGTGCAGGACATCCCGAGGAACCCGACAAGAACGGCGACGGCGCCGGCGGTGTCGGTCCGGTGCCTCTCAATGTCGACGGCGACCGCCGTGTCAGCACGGCAGTGGCGTACCTGCTGCCGGCGTGGGGGCGGCCCAATCTGACCGTCGAAGCGAATTCCGATGTCGTCCGAATCCTGTTCTCCGGTAACGAGACCGTCGGGGTGGAGGTGGAGTCGGACGGCGTGCGGCGCACGGTCCGCACCGGTCGGGTCGTGCTGGCGGCGGGTCCCGTCGAAACCCCGGTGCTGCTGATGCTTTCGGGAATCGGTCCGGCGGAACACCTGATGGACAACGGCATTCCCGTCGTCCTCGACGCGCCCGGTGTCGGCAGCGAGTTCAGTGACCACCCCGAAGTGGCTCTGCCGTACCGTATCCGGGACTCGCTCCGCCGCGACGACACGAGTCCGGTCGTCGAAACGGTGCTGAATGTCGGCGACCTCGAGATCCGTCCGTACACGGCGCCGTTCGACGTGCTCGTCCCCGGATCCGGGCAGCCCGACCCGATCCTCGGGATCGGGCTCATGGTGACGGACAGCCGGGGCGACATCCGGCTCACGTCGGGGCACCGCCGGGACCGTCCCCGAATCGAATACCGCTACGCGCAATCCGCCGCCGACCGCCGGGCGCTGCGCGAGGGGCAGGCCATCGGATCGGAACTTCTCCGTTCACCAGAACTGGGACCGCTGCTCGAACCGCTGACCCGGGAGGTGTCCGACCGTGCGGTGCTCGCCCACCTGGGGACGTCGCTGCACATGTGCGGCAGTTGCCGGATGGGCGGACGCGACGACGCGGGCGCGGTGGTGGACGAGTGGTGCAACGTCCGCGGAATGGAAGGGCTGACCATCGCCGACACCTCGGTGTTCCCGGTGGTCCCGAGCCGTGGGCCGCACGCCACGGCGGTCATGGTCGCCGAGCGCGTCAGTACCTTCCTGCGGGAGTGACCGAGGGGGCGACACAGGCCCGTGTGATGCGGGTTACAGTAGGCAGAGACGCCGTGGAGGAGTTCGATGCAAAGTCAACCGCCCACAGGGGGCAATCCGTGGGTCGCCGTGCGCCCGGGAGACGACGTCGCGATGCTGGCACGCAGGGTGTCGTCGGCGCATCAGTTGTTCGTCGAGCGTCGTGCACCCGCCGGCCGTGCCCCGGACGGTGAGGGGAATTCCGTCCGTTCCGTCATCCTCGACTCGTGGGTGCGCAGCACCAGCAAGGGAGTGAACCCGGACGGGTCGGCCCGCGCCGTCGATCTGGCGGCTGCCGATCTCGCCGCCTACCGGGCGTCGCACCCGATGTCGATCATCCGCCCGGTGGTCCGCAAACTCCTCGTCGAGGACGCCGCCGACACCGGACTGCTCGTTGCCATCACGGACGAGAAGGGCCAGCTGCTGTGGGTCGAGGGCGATTCGTCCGCCAAGGACCGCGCACTGGAGATGAACTTCGTCGAGGGCGCCGACTGGAGTGAGGACACCGTCGGCACCAACGCCCCGGGTACCGCCCTGGCGCTCGACCATTGCGTGCAGATCTTCGGTGCCGAGCATTTCAGCCGCTCGGTGCACGACTGGAGTTGTTCTGCGGCGCCCGTCCACGACCCCGCTACCGGACTGATCGTCGGGGCCATCGACATCACCGGCGGTCCGCGGGTGGCGGTGCCCGAGGTGCTCTCGTTGATCCGGGCGACCGTCGCGGCAGCCGAGGCGGAGTTGCGACTGCACCAGCTGCGTTCACCGCACCCGCTCGTCGAGACGGTACTGCGGTTGGAGGTGCTGGGATCGGGACGTCCGACTCTGATCCGTGGGGGCGAACGCATCCCGCTGTCGCAGCGGCACGCGGAGATCCTCCTGCTCCTCGCGGAGCACCCTGAAGGCCTGAGTTCCGACCGTCTCGCGGTGCTGCTCGACGAGAACGAACTCGACGCCGTCACGATTCGTGCCGAGATGTCGCGCCTGCGTAAGGTTTTCGGTCCCGTCAATCTCGGTTCGCGGCCGTATCGGCTGCTCGCCGAACTGACGTCGGACGTCCGGCAGGTCCGCGGAGCCCTGGACCGTGGTGAGCTCGCCGCCGCCCTCGACGTCTACTCGGGTCCGGTCCTTCCCGGGTCCGAGGCGCCCGGGGTC
The DNA here is from genome assembly GCF_900455735.1 of Rhodococcus wratislaviensis. Classification (GTDB taxonomy): domain Bacteria; phylum Actinomycetota; class Actinomycetes; order Mycobacteriales; family Mycobacteriaceae; genus Rhodococcus_F; species Rhodococcus_F wratislaviensis. The sequence goes on from NZ_UAUI01000027.1 coordinate 165,984, forward strand.
GAGGATCTTCGCGACGAGTTGCGGGCACGCGTCCAGGCGGCGCTGCTGCGGGAAGGTGATCAACGGTTGCTCGCCAAGTGGACCACATCCGTCCACGGCCGCGAGGACGTCGCCGCATGGGAGGCGTATCTGGCGGGCCTCGACCCGCGTTCGCCCCTGTATTCCCAGGTCAAGTCCAGGATCGATCTGTTCGATCAGCAGTACGCAACGTAGTTGCAACGGTACGGTCCCTAGTGTTGTGAGTCACACCCAGAAGTTCCACCGAGTTTCACGACACCAGGGAGTTATCGATGACCGTGTATGCCCGCCCGGGTTCGCCGGACGCCGTCATGTCCTTCCAATCGCGTTACGACAACTGGATCGGCGGCCAGTGGGTTGCGCCCGTCAAGGGCCAGTACTTCGAGAATCCGACACCCGTCACCGGGCAGCCGTTCTGCGAGGTCGCGCGTTCGACGTCCGAGGACATCGAACTTGCGCTCGATGCCGCACACGCTGCGGCTCCGGCATGGGGTAAGACGTCGGTGGCCGAGCGCGCCATCATCCTGAACAAGATCGCGGACCGCATCGAGGAGAACCTCGAGTCCATCGCGCTCGCAGAGTCCTGGGACAACGGCAAGCCGATTCGCGAAACCCTGAACGCCGACATTCCGTTGGCCATCGACCACTTCCGCTACTTCGCCGGCGCGATCCGGGCGCAGGAAGGCGCACTGTCGGAGATCGACTCCGACACCGTCGCCTACCACTTCCACGAGCCGCTCGGTGTCGTCGGCCAGATCATTCCCTGGAACTTCCCGATCCTCATGGCCGTGTGGAAGCTCGCTCCCGCACTCGCCGCGGGCAACGCTGTCGTTCTCAAGCCCGCCGAGCAGACCCCGGCGTCGATCCTGCACCTCATCTCGATCATCGGCGACCTGCTGCCCGCCGGTGTGATCAACATTGTCAACGGCTTCGGCGTGGAAGCAGGCAAGCCGCTCGCCTCGAGCCCGCGGATCCGCAAGATCGCGTTCACCGGTGAGACCACCACGGGTCGGCTCATCATGCAGTACGCGTCGCAGAACCTGATCCCGGTCACTCTCGAACTCGGTGGCAAGAGCCCCAACATCTTCTTCTCCGACGTGCTCTCCTCGAACGATGACTACCAGGACAAGGCGCTCGAGGGCTTCACGATGTTCGCCCTCAACCAGGGTGAGGTGTGCACCTGCCCGTCGCGTTCTCTGATCCAGGAGGACATCTTCGACGAGTTCCTCGCGATGGCAGCCATCCGCACCAAGGCCGTCCGCCAGGGCGACCCGCTCGACACCGACACGATGATCGGCGCGCAGGCCTCGAACGATCAGCTCGAGAAGATCCTGTCGTACATCGAGATCGGTAAGGGCGAAGGCGCCAAGGTCGTCACCGGCGGTGAGCGGGCCGAACTCGGCGGCGACCTGTCCGGCGGTTACTACGTGCAGCCGACGATCTTCACCGGTCAGAACAAGATGCGGATCTTCCAGGAGGAGATCTTCGGTCCCGTCGTTTCCGTCACGTCGTTCAAGGACTACGACCAGGCCATCGAGATCGCCAACGACACGCTGTACGGCCTCGGCGCCGGCGTGTGGTCGCGGGACGGTGGCGTCGCCTACCGGGCCGGACGTGACATCCAGGCCGGCCGCGTGTGGACCAACACGTACCACCAGTATCCCGCGCACGCCGCATTCGGTGGCTACAAGCAGTCCGGCATCGGCCGCGAGAACCACCTGATGATGCTCGAGCACTACCAGCAGACGAAGAACCTGCTGGTCAGCTACGCCCAGAAGGCTCAGGGCTTCTTCTGATGGACGCGGTCCGGGCGCCTCAGCGCCTGAAGGCAACCGCCGGGGCGGTGGAGCTTCTCCGCCGCCTCGGCGGTACCCACGGGGCGCTGATGATGCATCAGTCCGGCGGGTGCTGCGACGGCTCCGCGCCGATGTGTTATCCCGACGGTGAATTCATCGTCGGCGACCGCGACGTGCTGCTCGGCGTCCTCGACCTGCGTCTCGGTGTCGGGGAGACCCTGTCCACCCGACCCGAGGGTGCCGATGCGGTACCCGTGTGGATCTCCGGTTCGCAGTTCGAGGCGTGGAAGCACACTCAGCTGGTGCTCGACGTGGTGCCCGGTCGCGGATCGGGATTCAGCCTGGAAAGTCCCGAAGGCATGCGCTTTCTCAGTCGTGCGCGTGCCTTCACCCCGGAGGAGAACACCAGCCTCGCCGCGGAGGAGGTCATCGTGGGCCAGCGGTGGGAGCAGGGCGGGAGGCCCGCGCCGTCCCCCGAACCACAAGTGGTCGCCGAAGCCGTCGACGCATGTCCCGTGCCCGCCCGCCGCCCGGTCCCATAGCACCCGAAGCGCGGTACGCCTCGGTTTTTACGTCGTGGTCACGTTCTGCTGACACGACGAGTACACAACTCGTTCACCATTGGCCTCGGCCGTCCGATCCCGCTCCTCGAGCGGGGCGGGGCGAGGCACCATTCGGATCGACGTAGGGGACGGAATGTCACTCGTAGAACCATCCAAGAATTCCGGAACCGGTCAACATCACGATGCTGCCGATTTCCACTCGGAAGACAGCAGCTATCTGGAAAAACGCACGCTCCGTAAGGGTTCGGCGGGCTGGGTGCTGCTTGCCGGCCTCGGTGTCAGTTACGTGATCTCCGGCGACTACGCCGGATGGAACAACGGGCTGGCCGAGGGCGGATTCGGCGGTCTGCTGATCGCCGGTGTCGTCATCGCGGGCATGTACCTGGCCATGGTGCTGGGCATGGCCGAGATGTCGTCCGCACTGCCCGCCGCCGGCGGTGGCTACACGTTCGCCCGGCGTGCACTCGGACCGTGGGGCGGATTCGCCACCGGCACGGCCATTCTCATCGAATACGCGATTGCGCCTGCCGCCATCGCGACCTTCATCGGCAGCTACGTCGAGTCGCTGAACCTGTTCGGGATCACCGACGGGTGGTGGGTGTACCTGGCGGTCTACGCCATCTTCATCGGAATCCACCTGACCGGGGCCGGCGAGGCACTCAAGGCCATGTTCGTCATCACGGCGATCGCACTGGTCGGTCTCGTGATCTTCGCGGTGTCCGCGATCGGTCTGTTCGACGCGGGCAACCTCACCGACATCGCCGCGACCGACGCGGTGGGGGCCTCGAGTTTCCTGCCCTTCGGTGCATTCGGCATCTGGGCGGCCGTCCCGTTCGCCATCTGGTTCTTCCTCGCCGTCGAAGGCGTGCCGCTGGCCGCGGAGGAAGCCCGCGAGCCGGAGAAGAACGTGCCGCGCGGAATCATCATCAGCATGCTCATCCTCATCGTCACGGGGGCGGCGGTCCTGTTCCTCGCCACCGGAGCGCTCGGTGCCGAGAGCCTGTCGACGTCCGGCAATCCGCTGGTCGAGGCGCTCGGTGACGGAACCGCGGCGAAGGTCGTCAACTACATCGGACTGGCCGGCCTCGTCGCCAGCTTCTTCTCGATCATGTACGCCTACTCGCGGCAGACGTTCGCGCTGTCCCGCGCCGGCTACCTTCCCAAGAACCTGTCGATCACGAACTCGCGGAAGGCGCCCACGCTCGCCCTCATCGTGCCGGGCGTCATCGGGTTCGTGCTGTCGCTCACCGGTGAAGGCGCGATGCTGCTGAACATGGCGGTGTTCGGCGCCGCCGTCAGCTACGTGCTGATGATGGTCAGCCATATCGTCCTCCGCAGGCGCGAGCCGGAGATGAAGCGGCCGTACCGGACACCGGGCGGAATCGTCACCACGTCGTTCGCGCTCGTCATCGCGGCCGCCGCGGTGATCGCCACCTTCCTCGTCGATCCGGTCGCCGCGCTGTGGACGCTGATCGCGTTCGCGGCCTTCATGGCCTACTTCGGCCTGTACAGCCGGCATCACCTCGTTGCCAATTCGCCCGACGAGGAGTTTGCTGTTCTTGCGAAGGCAGAGGAAGATCTCGATTAACGGCTCCCCGCGAGAGGCGGAGGATTTCACGCTCAGACCGCATGCACATCCGACCCGAAAGGGGAAGACGCATGGCTGACGTCGTCAACACGAGTGTGGCGCCGTTCTGCCACAGCCAAGATCACCCTGGCAGCGTTCCTGTCTCGGCAGTCGATGAATCCGCACTCCCGACACTGGAAGGTTCGTTCCGCGAGCCCGAGTCGCTGCTTGGCTCTCGCGAAACAACTCGAACACGTCATCGTCGTGTACGCGGGCGCGACCAAAACCACCTTCCGGCCGGCCCGAGCGGCACACTCGATCAGTTCCTGCTTCGATACGCCGATCGCTGCATCGGTGGCCTTTCGGGGCATCGTGGATTTGGCGAGGAACTTAGGCGTGAAGTCCTCGACCGCGATCAGATGGTGATGGTCGACAACACTTTTCGCCCAGGCCCTCGCATCATGCCGGGCCTGCCGAGCAGCCTTCTTCTGCAAGGTCGCTGCGGCCTTGCGGGCCCGCTGGTATCCCTTCGACTGCGGCCCACGCTTGCCGCTGTGTCGTCGGGCCATCTTCCGCTGCGCCTTGCCCAGCTCGGCGGCGCAGCGCTTACGATGTCCCAGATACGGCAGGTCGAACTCCGGACTCGTGGTCGTGGCCGTGACGGATACGCCCCAGTCGATGCCGATCCCACTGCCCTCATCGGCAGCGGGGGTAGCGACGACTTCGCGTCGCACCACGAACGACGCGTACCAGTGCCCGAGCGAATCTCGATGCACTCGCACACTGGTCGGCTCGGCTGGGAGCTCCCGCGACCACACCACTGGAATCACGATGCCCTTCGCCAGACACAGTCGACCGCCACGGCAGGAAAATCCTCTGGAGCTGTATTCGAGCGACGGAAGCGTGTCCCGGCGCGTCTTGAACCTCGGGCGCCCGCGGCCCTTCACTGCAAACGAGTGCTCCAGAGATTGCGCATACGTGCGCAAGATCTGCTGCTGAGGAACCTGCGCACCCTCCCGCAGCCATGCATTATGGCTGCGGGCATCGGTCAGAAGTTTTCCGAGCTTGGCGAACGTCGGCTTGCGACCGGTCTTCTGCTGGCGCACAGCCTCGTTCCACAGATACCGGCAGCGATGCCACTCCGACTCCAGCGCGCGCACGGCCATCGCGCCTGGCCGAAGCCGAAAGCTGTACCGCACGATTTCCTCCACAGCATTACCGTAGTCAGGAGCACCGACATGAACAGACGTCACACTCGCCGCATCTGCCTGAGGAGCTGCATCCAGATTCGAAAAGGTGGGGCACACACCCGTGAGTCCCAATGACCACCTACAGTCACGGCGTCGCGGGAACCGGGTACACGTTCGACGGTCTCGTCGACCTCATGGCCAAGGCGACACCGCTCCGCAGCGGAGACGAGCTGGCCGGGTGCGCGGCGTCCTCCGACGCCGAACGCGCCGCCGCGCAGTGGGCGCTGGCCGACGTCCCGCTCGGCACGTTTCTGAACGAACTCGTCGTTCCCTACGAGGACGACGAGGTCACGAGGCTCATCATCGACTCGCACGACCGGGTCGCGTTCGGTGAGATCTCCCACCTGACGGTCGGCGGCCTGCGTGACTGGCTGCTGGACGTCGCTGCGCGGGACGGCGCGGCCGAGACATTCCGCCGCGTCGCCCCCGGGCTGACACCGGAGATGGTCGCGGCGGTCAGCAAGATCATGCGCAACCAGGACCTCATCGCGGTGGCGCGGGCCGTCACCGTGACCGCGGCGTTCCGGACGACGCTCGGCGTACCGGGGCACCTGGGAACCCGGCTGCAACCCAACCATCCCACCGACGATCCGCGCGGCATCGCGGCCGCCACGCTCGACGGCCTGCTGCTCGGCTGCGGTGACGCCGTCATCGGAATCAACCCGGCCACCGATTCGCCGCACGCCACCGCGGAACTGCTCCACCTGCTCGACGACATCCGTCAGCGCTTCGACATCCCGGCGCAGTCGTGCGTGCTGTCGCACGTGACCACCACGATGGGCCTGATCGAGGAAGGCGTTCCCGTCGACCTCGTGTTCCAGTCCATCGCCGGAACGCAGGGAGCCAATTCCAGTTTCGGGGTTGATATTTCGCTGCTCCGTGAGGCCAACGCGGCCGGCCGGTCCCTGAAACGCGGCACCGTCGGCAACAACGTCATGTACCTCGAAACCGGTCAGGGATCGGCGCTCAGTGCCGGCGCCCACCTCGGCGCGGGTGGCAGGCCCGTCGACCAGCAGACCCTCGAGACCAGGGCGTACGCGGTGGCCCGCGATCTCGAACCGCTGCTGATCAACACGGTGGTCGGGTTCATCGGACCGGAGTACCTGTACGACGGCAAGCAGATCATCAGGGCCGGGCTCGAGGATCACTTCTGCGGAAAGCTCCTGGGCCTGCCGATGGGTGTCGACGTCTGCTACACCAATCACGCCGAGGCCGACCAGGACGACATGGACACGCTGCTCACCCTGCTCGGGGTGGCAGGCGCGGCCTTCGTCATCGCGGTACCCGGCGCGGACGACGTCATGCTCGGGTACCAGAGTCTGTCGTTCCACGACGCGCTGTACGCGCGTCAAGTCCTCGGACTCAGGCCGGCGCCGGAATTCGAGGACTGGATGCGCCGCCTCGGGATGGTCGACGACGCGGGACGGGTCCTGCCGGTCGACGCCGCGGCGTCGCCGCTGCGGGCGCTGACGGTGGCACGATGAGCGATCCTGTCGTTCAAGACTTCTGGGCGGAACTGCGGGCCACGACGCAGGCGCGTATCGGTCTCGGCCGCACCGGTGACGCCCTGCCCACGCAGCGCGTCCTCGAGTTCCGCTCGGCACACGCCGCCGCACGTGACGCCGTCCACCAGCCGCTCGACGCGGAGGCGCTGGCCGCGCAGGTCGAGGCCGTGGGCCTGGGCAGGCCCGTGGTCGTCACGAGTCAGGCATCGGACCGCAGCGAGTACCTGCGCCGGCCCGACCTGGGCCGCACACCGGCAGACCTGTCCGCGGTTCCCGCGGGAACCGCGGAGGTGGGGTTCGTCCTCGCCGACGGATTGTCGCCACGGGCGCTCACCGATCACGGGGTGCCCCTGCTGTCCGCGCTGGTCGACGAGTTCGCCGGGAGGTACTCGCTGGCGCCGCCGGTGATCGCGACCCAGGCCAGGGTGGCGCTCGGCGATCACATCGCGCAGGCACTGGGCGTGCAGACGCTCGTCCTGCTGATCGGGGAGCGGCCGGGATTGTCGGTGGCCGACAGTGTCGGCGTCTATCTCACGCACCTCCCGCGTCCCGGACGCACCGACGCCGACCGGAACTGCGTGTCCAACATCCACCCACCCGAGGGCCTCGGCTACGAACTCGCAGCCCGCGTCGTGGCGGGTCTCGTGTCCGGCGCGAGGAAACTGGGCCGTTCCGGAGTGGAGTTGAAGGACACGTCCCGTGCGGATGCGCTCGCAGCCCCCTCGGAGATCCTCGAACTGTAGTCGTGTTATCTAAAGGGCGGCAGGTCCGACCGGGCCTGCGGAGAACCGCCCTGGACGGGGTGTGACGAGGAGAGATCTATGGCCTTCGCTGGCAATGTGGACGAGTTGGCCCTGCTGCAGGCGGTCCGGTTGAAAGAGCAGGTCAGCGCGGCTGTTCTGGCCGAGCATCTCGGTGTGAGCGCCGCGTCCGCGCAGGCCGCCTACGACGCGCTGCTGACCCAGGGCAAGGCGCAGGAAGTCTCGGACGGCCGGGTCGGGCTCACCGAGGCCGGACTGTCGGAGCTCGAGGACCAGCTCGACGCCGAGCGGGTGTCCATCGACGAGGACTCCATCGCGGAGGTGTACGAGAGCTTCGTGCCGTTCCACGAGGAGTTCGTCGGATTGATCGATTCTGCCGACGCCGATCAGCTGGCCGACCTGGACCGCCGTGCGTCGGTCGTGTTCGACGACCTGTCGGCGTTCGTGCCCCGGTTGTCCCGCTACCAGGACCTGTTCGCCGACGCCCTCGCGAAAGTGGCTGCGGGGGAGACGAAGTGGATCTCGGAACCTGTGATCGACTCGTACGCCACCGTGTGGACCGAGCTCCGCAAGGAGCTGCTCGGCGCGTCCGGCACCGCCGAGTGACGTGACACCCGTCACCACCCCCCTATCCGGGGGTGGTGACGCAGTGAGCCGGATCACTACTTTTCCTCTCATCCGGGATACGCCCACCAGGGTGTTCCCCACGGACCACGGAGGAATCGAGTGACCACAGTCTCCAACTCGGGTGCGGGCGCCCCCCACGCCCCCACACCGGTGCGCCAGGGCGGTACCAGCGTCCGCAAGGTGGCCATCGCCAGTGGCATCGGCACGACCATCGAGTTCTACGACTTCTTCATCTACGGCACTGCCGCAGCCCTGGTGTTCCCCACGGTGTTCTTTCCCGCCCTCGGCTCCACCGCCGGCACCGTCGCCTCCTTCGCGACCTTCGCCGTCGCGTTCGTCGCCAGGCCCGTGGGTGCCATGCTGTTCGGCCACTACGGTGACCGGATCGGACGTAAGAAGACTCTGATCTCCACGCTCATCCTGATGGGTGTCTCGACGTTCCTGATCGGCCTGCTGCCCGGTGCCGCGACGATCGGGGTCGCGGCACCGATCCTGCTGGTGCTGCTGCGTTTCGGTCAGGGATTCGCCGTCGGTGGCGAATGGGCAGGCGCCACGCTGCTGACGGCGGAGTACGCACCCCCGGGCAAGCGCGGCCTCTACGCGATGTTCCCGCAACTCGGCCCCGCCGTGGCTTTCATCCTCTCCAGCGCCACGTTCCTCGTCACCGGCACCCTCCTCGGCGACACCAACGAGGTCTTCCTCGAATACGGGTGGCGGATTCCCTTCCTGTTCAGTGCCGTCCTGGTCGGAATCGGCCTCTACATGCGCCTGGCGATCGAGGAGACGCCGGTGTTCCGCGCGGCCCAGCAGGCCGACCGCGCCGACGCCGCCCCGCGGACCCTCCCGCTGATGGACGCCTGGCGGTACCAGACCAAGGAGATCCTCCTCTCGGCCGGCGCGCTCGCCACCCTGTTCGCGTTCTTCTACATGGGCACAGCGTTTCTCACCAGCTACGGCACCAAGACCCTCGGGTTCAGCCGCCCGTTCGTGCTGACGGTCGGGATCGCCTCGGCCGTGGTCTTCGGATTCACGATCGTCGTCTCCGCGCTGTACTCGGACCGGATCGGGCGTCGACGGGTCATCATGATCTCCTGCGGGCTGGCCGTCGTGTGGGCGCTCGCGCTCTTCCCGTTGCTCGACACCGGTTCACCCGTCGCGTTCACGATAGGCGTGATGGTCACACTCGCGATCTTCGGAATCGCATACGGGCCCTGCGGCGCTCTGCTTCCGGAAATGTTCCAGACGCGCTACCGCTACACCGGCGCCGGTCTCGGCTACAACCTCGCCGGCGTGCTCGGCGGCGCCGTGCCGCCGTTGATCGCCGCACCCCTGGCGTCCGCGTACGGCAGCGTCGCGATCGGCGTGATGCTTGCCGTCCTCGGCGTGTTCAGCCTGCTGTGCACGAAGGCCCTGGTGGAAACGAAAGACGACGCACTCTGACAGGGCCGGCGAGGGGTGTCCGGACTTCGCACAGATACCGGCGCCCCTCGCCGTGCAGTATGCCCTGGATCACATCAACCAAGAGTAAGTTCGACCGCGGAAGGGCCTTCGGGTCCGCCCGTCCCGTAGGTGCCCGAACGGGCTCCTGGAGAGGAAGAGTGATGACAACCCCGCTTCCCAGCTACACCAACGGCGTGTGGGACGCCCCGATGCTCGGTGACACCATCGGAGACAACTTCGACCGGACCGTGGCTGCCCACGCCGATCGTGACGCCCTGGTCGACCGGCCCTCGGGGCGGCGGTGGACGTATGCCGAGCTGAGGCGTGACGTCGACGCCGTGGCGGCGGGGTTGCTGAAGCGGGGTATCGGGAAGGGCGACCGGGTGGGGATCTGGGCGCCGAACTGCCCGGAGTGGACGCTGATCCAGTTCGCGACGGCCAAGATCGGCGCCGTGCTCGTCAACATCAACCCCGCCTATCGGGCGCACGAGTTGAAGTACGTGCTCGATCAGGCCGGTATCCGTCTGCTGGTGTCGGCGCCCGAGTTCAAGTCGTCCGACTATGCGGCCATGATCGAGGAGGTCCGGCCGCAGTGCCCGGACCTCGAGATGGTGGTGCTCCTCGGCAGTGCCGAGTGGAGTCGACTGGCGTCGGACGGCATGGCCGCACACGCCGCCGATCCGGCTCGGCTGCCGGCCGCGCAGGCGGCCCTGTCCTCGGACGACCCGATCAATATCCAATACACTTCGGGGACAACCGGATTCCCCAAGGGTGCGACGCTCAGTCACCACAACATCCTGAACAACGGGTACTTCGTCGGCGAGTTGTGCCACTACACGGAGAACGACCGCGTCTGCATCCCGGTGCCGTTCTACCACTGCTTCGGGATGGTGATGGGCAACCTGGCGTGCACGAGTCACGGCGCGACGATGGTCATTCCGGGGCCGTCCTTCGATCCGAAAGCGACGCTGCAGGCCGTCGAGGCGGAGAAGTGCACGTCGTTGTACGGGGTGCCGACGATGTTCATCGCCGAACTCGCCGAACCGGACTTCGCCTCGTTCGACCTGTCGAGCCTGCGGACCGGGATCATGGCCGGATCGCCCTGCCCGGTGGAGGTGATGAAGCAGGTCATCGAACAGATGGGGATGGCCGAGGTTTCCATCTGTTACGGCATGACCGAGACGTCGCCGGTGTCGTTGCAGACCCGGTCGGACGACACGATCGATCAGCGCGTGTCGACGGTCGGCCGCGTCGGTCCGCATCTCGAAATCAAGATCGTCGATCCGGCAACGGGGTTGACCGTTCCGCGGGGCACGCCGGGCGAACTGTGCACCCGGGGGTACTCGGTGATGCTCGGGTACTGGAACAACCCGGAGAAGACCGCGGAAGCGATCGATGCCGGCCGGTGGATGCACACCGGCGATATCGGTGTGATGGATTCCGACGGCTACGTCGCGATCACCGGTCGGATCAAGGACATGGTCATCCGCGGGGGCGAGAACGTCTATCCCCGCGAGATCGAGGAGTTCCTGTACACGCATCCGGACATCCTCGACGCCCAGGTCATCGGGGTGCCGGACGCGAAGTACGGGGAGGAACTGATGGTGTGGGTGCGGATGAAGGACGGTGCCGAACCCCTGGACGCGGCGAAGGTGCGCGAATTCTGCACCGGCAAGCTCGCCCACTACAAGATCCCGAAGTACGTGCATGTCGTCGACGAGTTCCCGATGACGGTGACGGGCAAGGTGCGCAAGGTCGAGATGCGCGAGCAGTCTCTCGACCTGATCGGGCGCACCTGACCCGCCTCGTCACCTGGTCCGCAGCAACGTCGCCACGGCGACCTGCCCGCGCCGCTCGGCATGCTGCAGGGCCGTCCGGCCGTCCGCGTCCTCGATGGACCGATCGGCGCCCGCGTCGAGCAGGAGGCGGACGACGTCCTGATACTGGTCGGATCCGTCGCCGTAGACCACGGCCTCGAGCAGGGCAGTCCAGCCCGGCTCGTTGACGTGGTCTACCGGCACGCCCGCCTCGATCAGCATCCGCACGGTGTCGACGTGGCCGTGCTCGGCTGCCGGGATCAGCGCGGTTCCGCCGAACCGGTTGGTGCTGGTGACGTCGGCGCCCCGGTCGAGGGTGAGCGCGAGAATCTCGGTCAATCCCTCCGCGCCTGCGTACAGGAACGCCGAGTCCTCGCGGGCGTTCTTCGCGTTGACATCTGCTCCGGCGTCGATCAGTGCCCGCGCGGTGGCGACGTCGTCACGGGCGACGGCGTCGAACAGCGCGCGTTCCAGTTCGGGCGTCGACACGGGGGCGGCTCTTCAACCCAGCGACCCGGCGATCGCGTCGAGACCGGCGGCCGCGCAGGCCTGATCCCGCATTCCGTCGGGGGCGCCACCCACGCCGATACCCGCGATCGACCCGCCGGCCGACTTCACGCTCACCCCTCCGGCGAGGAACAACGTGCCGGGCAGGTCGGCGACCGTCGCGCCGTCACCCTTGGCCCGTTCGCTCAGATCGCTGGTGTTCGCGCCGAACGCGGCAGCGGTGTACGCCTTCTGGCGGGCCGCCTCGACGGTGTGCTGAGCGGCATTGTCCCCGCGCAGCATGGCCTGCACGTTGCCGGCGCGATCGACCACCGACACGGTGACGAAGCCGAGTCCGTCGGCCTGGCACTTCGCGAGCGCCGCCTGCGCGGCGGCCTGCGCAGTGCCGATTCCGAGACGGTTCTGGCCGACCACGCCGTCAGCACCGTCGATCGGGGCGGGCGCGGCGGCGGTCGCGACCGGAGTGGACGTCGGACTCGCCTCGTCGGTCGCGGACGTGCCGCACGCCGAGGTGGCGACGATCGCGGCGAGCGGGACGGCGATCGCCAGAATGCGGGGCAGGCGGTGGAAGGTGCGCATCGGAAGGCCTTTCGGGAAGTGGCGAGCTGACCTGACCAGCCTGGCCCGGCGGTGCCGGTGACCGCATCGGGCCGACGGCGCTCCCGAACTCATCCGTCCGGCCCCGGCAGATCATCCGAACGGTGGATCCGCGACCCACGGCGGATCCGTAGGATTACTCGACGTGACGACACCCGTGGACGCAGCGGACAGGTCGGGCGGCGCGGGTCTGCGCGGCCCGCTCGCTACCGCCATACATGTGTCGTTCTACGTCCTCCTCGCGACGTCGACGGCGCGGTACCTGACGTACCACGGAGTGAGCGGGCAGTTCGTCGTGGTGGTCGCGTTGATTGCCGCGCTTGCCGCGCTGTACACGTTCACCGCCGTGGTCGCACGGCGGGAAGGCGCGTGGGAACCGTGGGTGTGGCCGGTCCTGACGACGTGGGCGGTGCTCGTCTGGCTCGCGCCGAGTTTCGCCTGGTGCGCGTTTCCCATGTTCTTCCTGTGCACGAGGGCGTACCCGAGCCGGATCGCGTACCCGGTCGTCGGGGTTCTCGCCGTCCTCACGTCGCTGGCGTTCTTCACCTTCTCCGGGCGCAGCGAGTGGGCCGTGCTGGTGGGACCGCTGTGCACCGGAGCGCTGATCGTCATGGCGTACAGCCAGATCGAGCGGGACGGCCGGGAGCGGGTGCGGCTGCTCCGCCAGGTGGCGGAGACCCGGTCCCGGCTCGCGGAGACCGAGCGGGAGGCGGGGGTGCTCGCCGAACGCGAACGACTGGCCCGCGAGATCCACGACACCGTGACGCAGGGACTGACCAGCAGCCTGCTTCGGCTCGAGGCGGCCGAGCAGATCTGGGCGCAGGCAGATCCGCGGACGGAGGCACGGGCACGCGAGGACGTCCGGGTGGCGACCGGGACGTTGCGCGAGAACCTGGCGGAAACACGCAGTCTCGTGCACCATCTCGCGGCGCCCAACCTGGAATCCCAGCCGATCGATGCGGCACTGCTCGCCGCCGCGCGTACCCACCACCCGCGGGCAGAGCTCCGGATCGTGGGTACTCCGATCGCGATTCCGGCGGAGGTGACGCACGCGCTGCTGCGGATCACTCAGAGCGCGGTGTCCAACATCGCCCGGCACGCCCACGCCGAGACCGTGGGTGTCACGTTGACGTACCTACCGGACGCCGTCGCGCTCGACATCTTCGACGACGGCACCGGTTTCGACCCTGCGCCCGCCGGATCTCCCTCGGCGCGCGGCGGATACGGCCTGCGCGCGATGCGCAGTCGCGTCGAACAACTGGGCGGCACGTTCACCGTCGAGAGCGCACCGGGCGAGGGCACCGTGGTGGCCGCCCAGATACCGTGCGCGAGAGGAACCGCGGCATGACGACCGTGACCGTGCTGCTGGTCGACGACCACGTGGTCGTTCGCGCCGGACTGCGAGCGCTTCTCGACTCGCAGCCGGACATCGAGGTGATCGCCGAGGCGGGCACGGGGGAGGACGCCGTCGCCGCCGTGAGCACATTCCGGCCGCAACTCGTGACGATGGATCTCGCCCTCGGAGCAGGCATCGACGGGGTGGAGGCCATTCGCCGCATCCGGCAGGTCGATCGGGACCTTCCGGTGCTGGTGTTCACGACGTACGACACGGACGCCGACGTGGTGCGCGCCATCGATGCCGGTGCCATCGGATACCTCCTGAAGGATTCGACACCCCCGGAGATCTTCGCCGCCGTGCGCGGCGCGGCCGCCGGCCAGAGTGTGCTGTCGCCGCCCGTCGCGTCGCGACTACTCCAGCAGATGCAGCGCCCCGAGGAGGCCCTCACGCCGCGGGAGGCCGAACTGCTGACCCTGCTGGCCAAGGGCATGACCAACAAACAGCTCGGCAAAGTCCTGTTCATCAGCGAGGCGACCGTGAAGACCCATCTCGCCCACATCTACGCGAAGCTCGGTGTCGACACCCGGGCCGCAGCGGTGTCCGTGGCCCTGCGGCGGCAGGGCATTCGCTGAACCGAGGGGGTGCACAGCGGTACGCCGCGTGAACCTTTTGGCAACGATTTGCCGAAGCCCTGTCGAACGGGTGTCCAGGTGGTTATGTTCGAAATGAGCGGTGACCTTCCGCTCGCACCATGAATTGCGTGTTGAGAGGACAAGGGCCATGGTCGGCAACATCATCGGCACCATCATCTTCGGTGCGGTCATCGGCGTTCTGGCGCGTCTCGTGATTCCGGGAAAGCAGGCGATGGGGTGGGTCATCACCGTCGTCCTCGGCATCATCGGTGCGCTGATCGGGTACTGGGTGTGGGAGGGGCTCCTCGACAAGGGGGACACCGGCGGGATCGACTGGATCCGGTGGATCATCAGCATCGCCGTAGCGGCCGTGCTGACCCTCGGATACACCTCGATGACGAGCAAGAACAGGGTGTAGACGCCGCATCGCACCGCCACGAGAAAGGTCCCGTCCGGTCGTCCGGGCGGGGCCTTTTTGCGGCTTCGCCGCTCACGGGCGCAGGCAGAGAAGCGTCATGTCGCGCAGTACTTTCCGGGTGCGCGAGGGGGTGGTGGGATCGGCGCTGTGCGGGGTCGAGTTGATGAGCCCGAACGTGGCGTGCGCCTTGGTGCGGGCATCCGTCTCGTCGAGTGACGTGTCCACCTGCAGCAGTATCTTCACCCAGATCTCGACGTAGCGCCGCTGCGTCTGCCGGACCTCTCGGCGGGCCTCGGCGGGCAGGCTCTCCAGATCCCGGTCCTGGATGCGAATGAGGTCGGGTTCGCCGAGCGCGAAGTCCAGATGGAAGTCGATGAGACCCTCCAGGGCCACGTCCGGTGTGGGGGCCTCCGCGACGACGAGTGACCCGCCCTCCAGCAGTCGCGTGCTGATCCCGACGAGCAGTTCGACGAGGACGGCGTCCTTGTTGGGGAAGTGCCGGTACACGGCGGGGCCGCTGATTCCTGCTGCGGAACCGAGGTCCTCGAGGCGGACGCCGAGGAAGCCCCGTTCGGCGATGAGGCGGGCGGCGGCGTCGAGCAGCTGGCGGCGACGATCCGCCTTCATCTGCTCCCGGCGCGTGATCGGCGCTTCGGTGCCGTCGACGTCTGTGGTCATCGCCTTGCTCTTTCTCGGATGTGGTCTGGACAACTCAGTTAATCACAGTTATCTTAGTTTCAGTTATCGAGTATTAACTCACTCGGCACGGGCGTCAAGACGAGAAGGCGGCAGGATGGCACTGAGCGGAACCACTGCACGGGAGGGCTACCGGGCAGAGCACACGAAACTGGTGGACGAGCTGAAGTCGAGGCTGGCCGTGGCCTCGCTCGGCGGCAGCGAGAAGTCGCGCGAGCGGCACGTCAGCCGAGGCAAGCTCCTGCCGCGCGATCGAGTGGACACCCTGCTCGACCCCGGAAGCCCGTTCCTCGAGATCTCCCCGCTCGCGGCGAACGGACTGTACGACGACGAAAGCCCCGGAGCGGGTGTCATCGCCGGCATCGGCCGGGTGTCCGGCCGGGAATGCGTGATCGTCGCCAACGACGCGACCGTCAAGGGCGGCACCTACTACCCGATGACGGTGAAGAAGCACCTGCGGGCGCAGGAGATCGCGCTGCAGAACCAGCTGCCCTGCATCTACCTCGTCGACTCCGGCGGCGCGTTCCTGCCAAGGCAGGACGAGGTGTTCCCGGACCGGGAGCACTTCGGCCGCATCTTCTACAACCAGGCCACGATGAGCGCGCAGGGCATCCCGCAGATCGCGGCGGTCCTCGGCTCCTGCACCGCCGGCGGCGCCTACGTGCCCGCGATGAGCGACGAGGCCGTCATCGTCCGCAACCAGGGCACCATCTTCCTGGGCGGCCCGCCGCTGGTGAAGGCAGCCACCGGTGAGGTCGTGACGGCGGAGGAACTCGGCGGCGGCGACCTGCACTCGAAGGTCTCCGGTGTCACCGACCACCTCGCGGAAGACGACCAGGACGCGCTGCGGATCGTGCGGAACATCGTCGCGACCCTCGGCCCGCGCGCCGAGCGTCCGTGGGACGTGATCAGCGCCGTCCCCGCGTCGGCGCCGCAGACCGACCTCTACGACGTGGTCCCCACCGACCCGCGCACCCCGTACGACGTCCACGAGGTCATCGACCGCATCGTGGATGGCGCCGAGTTCCAGGAGTTCAAGGCGGAGTACGGCAAGACCCTGGTCACCGGTTTCGCGCACATCGAGGGCCACCCGGTCGGCATCGTCGCCAACAACGGCGTGCTGTTCGCCGAGTCCGCGATGAAGGGCGCGCACTTCATCGAACTGTGCGACAAGCGCAAGATTCCGCTTCTGTTCCTGCAGAACATCGCCGGCTTCATGGTCGGTCGCGACTACGAGGCGGGCGGCATCGCCAAGCACGGCGCCAAGATGGTGACCGCGGTGGCGTGCGCCCGGGTCCCCAAGCTGACCGTCGTGATCGGCGGCTCCTACGGTGCGGGCAACTACTCGATGTGCGGGCGGGCGTACTCGCCGCGGTTCCTGTGGATGTGGCCGAACGCCCGGATCTCCGTGATGGGCGGCGAGCAGGCGGCGTCGGTGCTCTCGACGGTGCGCAGCGAGCAACTCGACAGTGCGGGCAACCCGTGGTCGGCCGAGGACGAAGAGGCGTTCAAGGCGCCGATCCGCGAGCAGTACGAGGCGCAGGGCAATCCGTACTACTCGACGGCCAGGCTGTGGGACGACGGCATCATCGACCCCGCCGATACCAGAACTGTTCTCGGACTGGCGCTCTCGGTGTGTGCGAACGCACCGGTCGAACCGGTCTCCTACGGCGTTTTCCGGATGTGAGTGGAATGACTGAAATGACTCGGATAGATACCGTTCTGGTAGCCAACCGCGGCGAGATCGCGGTGCGCGTGATCCGCACCCTGCGGGCCATGGGAATCCGGTCCGTCGCCGTGTTCAGCGAGGCGGATCGGGACGCGCGGCACGTCCGTGAGGCCGACACCGCGGTGCTGCTCGGTCCGGCCGCGGCGCGGGAGAGTTACCTCGTCATCGAGAAGGTGATCGCGGCGGCGCAGGCCACCGGCGCGCAGGCCATCCATCCCGGTTACGGGTTCCTGTCGGAGAACTCGAAGTTCGCCGGGGCCTGTGCGGACGCGGGGATCGCGTTCCTCGGCCCGTCCGCTCACGCCATCGAGGTGATGGGCGACAAGATCACCGCCAAGAACGCGGTGGCGAAATTCGACGTGCCCGTCGTACCCGGCATCGCCCGTCCCGGACTGTCCGACGACGAACTGATCGCGGCCGCCGAGGACATCGGATACCCGGTCCTGGTCAAGCCGTCGGCAGGTGGCGGCGGCAAGGGCATGCGACTGGTCGAGGAGCCGGGCGCACTCGCCGAGGCACTGCGCAGCGCGCGCCGTGAGGCGGCGTCGGCGTTCGGCGACGACACGCTCTTCCTCGAGCGATTCGTGTTGCGGCCCCGGCACATCGAGGTGCAGATCCTCGCGGACGGGCACGGGAACGTCGTCCACCTCGGTGAGCGTGAATGCAGTCTGCAGCGTCGCCACCAGAAGGTCATCGAGGAAGCGCCGTCGCCGCTGCTGGACGAGGCGACACGCGCCCGGATCGGCGAGGCCGCCTGCAACACGGCACGCAGCGTCGACTACTCGGGAGCGGGAACGGTCGAGTTCATCGTCTCCGCCGACAAGCCCGACGAGTTCTTCTTCATGGAGATGAACACCCGGCTGCAGGTCGAGCACCCGGTCACCGAACTCGTGACGGGCCTGGACCTCGTCGAATGGCAGGTGCGAGTGGCCGCCGGTGAGCCTCTCGGCTTCACCCAGGACGACATCACCCTCACCGGTCACGCCATCGAAGCCCGCGTCTACGCCGAGGACCCGAGTCGCGGATTCCTCCCCACCGGCGGACTCGTGGCCGACGTGGTCGAACCCGCCGGCCCCGGTGTCCGCGTCGACTCCGGGCTGCAGCCCGGCACGGTCGTCGGCAGCGATTACGACCCGATGCTGGCGAAGGTCATCGCCCACGCCGACGACCGCGCCGGCGCGCTGCGGAAACTGGACCGGGCGCTGGCCGGCACCGGTGTGCTGGGAGTGGTCACCAACATCGAGTTCGCGCGCTTCCTGCTCGCCGATCGCGACGTGGTGGCCGGCAACCTCGACACCGGTCTGCTCGACCGACGGCTCGAGGACTTCGTCGCGGCGGAGGCCACCGATGCCGCCCTGATCGCCGCTGCTGCTTTCCGCTGGTTGCAGCGTTGGCCCGAGCGGGCACAGGCCGATCCGTGGGACGTTCCCAGCGGCTGGCGGGTCGGGGTTCCCGCGCCCACCAGCATCCGGTTGTCCTCTGCCACCCGCACCGACCACGTGCGGATCACCGGCAGCCCGGCCGAGGCCACCGCACAGGTCGAGGACGGCGACACCCTGTCCCTGACCGCGGCGCTCGACGGCACCACCCTCTCCGTGGTGATCGACGGCAGGCGCGAAACCTACCGCGTCGCCCAGACCGACGGGCACATCTGGCTCGCCGGTTCCGACGGCACGACGATGCTGCGTGAGCTCCGTGAACTCAGTGTCCGCACCGGCGACGTCCACGCCGGCGAGGCCGAGATCACCAGCCCCATGCCCGGATCCGTCATCGCCGTCGGCGCCGAGGCAGGTGCCCACGTCACCGCAGGTCAGACACTCGTCGTGGTCGAGGCGATGAAGATGGAGCACTCGCTCACCGCCCCCGTCGACGGCGTCGTCGACATCCTCGTCGCACCCGGTGACCAGGTGATGGTCGACCAGCTGCTCGCACGAGTCACCCCGCACACCGACACCACCGACACGAAAGAAGACGCGTCATGACCGAATTCCTTGCCACCGGCCAGCTTCCCGACGAGTACCAGCAGTTGGCGAAGACCGTCGCCGACTTCGCCAAGAATGTGGTGGCACCGGTCGCGGCGGAACACGACGCCAACCACACGTTCCCGTACGAGGTGGTGTCGGGGATGGCCGACATGGGCCTGTTCGGTCTGCCGTTCCCCGAGGAGTACGGCGGAATGGGTGGCGACTACTTCGCCCTGTGCCTGGCGCTCGAAGAACTGGGCAAGGTCGACCAGAGTGTCGCGATCACCCTGGAAGCAGGCGTGTCGCTGGGCGCGATGCCGATCTACCGGTTCGGCAACGAGGAGCAGAAGCAGGAGTGGCTGCCGCAGCTGACGAGCGGCAAGAGCCTGGCCGCGTTCGGGCTCACCGAGCCGGGTGCCGGAAGCGATGCCGGCGGGACGAAGACCACCGCGAAGTTCGACAGCGGTGAATGGATCATCAACGGCAACAAGCAGTTCATCACCAACTCCGGCACCGACATCACCAAGCTCGTCACGGTCACCGCGGTGACCGGTACGAAGGACGGCAAGAAGGAGATCTCCACCATCCTCGTGCCGACGTCGACGCCGGGCTTCACCGCCGAGCCGGCGTACAACAAGGTCGGCTGGAACGCCTCCGACACCCACCCCCTCACGTTCTCGGACGTGCGCGTTCCCGAGGAGAATCTGCTCGGCGAGCGTGGCCGCGGGTACGCGAACTTCCTGCGGATCCTCGACGAGGGCCGCATCGCCATCGCCGCGCTCAGCGTCGGCGCCGCCCAGGGATGCGTCGACGAGTCGGTCAAGTACGCCAAGGAACGTGAGGCGTTCGGACGGCCCATCGGACACAACCAGGCCATCGCGTTCAAGATCGCCCGCATGGAGGCGCGCGCCCACACCGCCCGCACCGCGTACTACGACGCCGCCGCCCGGATGCTGTCCGGCAAGCCGTTCAAGAAGCAGGCTGCCATCGCCAAGCTCGTCGCCTCCGAGGCCGCGATGGACAACGCCCGGGACGCCACCCAGATCCACGGCGGCTACGGATTCATGAACGAGTACACCGTGGCCCGGCACTACCGTGACAGCAAGATCCTGGAGATCGGCGAGGGCACCACCGAGGTGCAGCTGATGCTGATCGCGCGGGAGGCCGGCCTGTGACCGCCACGACCGAACCGAAGCGAATCGTTCAGCGGGGCCTGTGGTTCGAGGAATTCGAACTGGGGGCGGTGTACGAGCACCGTCCCGGCCGGACCGTCACCGAGGCCGACAACGTCCTCTTCACGACGCAGACGATGAACACCCAGGCCCTGCACCTGGACGCCGCATACAGCGAGAACACCCAGTTCGGTGAGCGCCTCGTCAACTCGATGTTCACCCTCTCGACGCTGGTCGGGTTGTCGGTGGCACAACTGACGCAGGGGACCATCGTCGCGAACCTGGGGTTCTCGGAGATCAGTTTCCCGAAGCCGCTGTTCCACGGCGACACGCTCTACGCGGAGACGAAGATCGCGGACAAGCGCGAATCGAAGAGCAGGCCCGGCGAGGGCATCGTCACCCTCGAGCACACCGGCCGCAACCAGAACGGTGACGTGGTGGCGATCGCGGTCCGCAAGACCCTCGTCCAGAAGAAGCCGTCATGAGCTGGGAACTGCCGGGGCCCGCCTGGCTGTTCTGCCCGGCCGACCGGCCCGAACGGTATGCGAAAGCGGCGGCGGCGGCCGACGTCGTGATTCTCGACCTCGAGGACGGGGTGGCACCCGCGGACAAGGAAGCGGCGCGAGTCGCCCTGATCGACACCCCGTTGGATCCGGATCGCACGGTGGTGCGGGTCAATCCGGTCGGAACCGAGGACCACGAGCGCGACCTGCTGGCACTCGACGGCACCCGTTACACGAGGCTGATGCTGGCCAAGTGCGAGTCCGCCGGCCAGGTGCTGTCGCTGGCGCCGCGTGAGGTGATCGCCCTCGTCGAGTCGCCGCTCGGTGCGCTCGCGGTGAGCGAGATCGCGCTGGCGGCGAGCACGATCGGCGTGATGTGGGGCGCCGAAGATCTCGTGGCGGCGATGGGCGGCAACTCCAGTCGCCGCGGGGACGGCAGCTACCGTGACGTCGCCACTCACGTGCGGTCGTCGACACTGCTGGCCGCCAAGGCGTACCAGCGGCTCGCCCTGGATTCCGTCTATCTCGACATCAAGGACCTCGACGGGCTGCGCGCCGAGGCAGTCGACGCTGTCGCCGTCGGATTCGACATCAAGGTCGGCATCCATCCCAGCCAGATCGCGGTGATCCGGAAGGCGTACGCACCGTCGGACGAGGACGTCGACTGGGCGACGCGGGTTCTCGCCGCCGTCGCCGACGAGCGAGGAGTCTTCGCGTTCGAGGGAAAGATGGTGGACGCGCCGGTTCTGCGTCACGCCGAGGCGATCCTGCGCCGCTCCCAGGTCGATTCGAAGGGGACAAGCACGTCCGAGTCGCCGCGGTAGGCGGCGAAAGAGCGCGGAACGGCCGCGCGCTCGGGGAAGATGGTGCCCATGACTGCCGATCCGCAATGGGTGCCCACCGAATCCGACGTGCGCGACGCGGTCGTCACCGATTTCGCCCGGTTCGTCGCCCGTCGTCACAGCGTCCGGGTCGACGACTACCGGGCGCTGTGGCGCTGGTCGGTCGCCGACCCGGCGGCGTTCTGGCGGGACGTGTGGGACTACTTCGAGATCCGGTCCGCCACCGATCCCGGACCGGCCCTCGCGGACGACGCGATGCCGGGTGCCGTCTGGTTCCCCGGGGCGACCCTCAACTACGTCGACCACGTCTTCCGGAACGCCCGCCCCGGCACACCGGCGATCCTGTACGCAGGTGAGGGCGCCACCGACATCTCCGTCGGGTGGGACGAGTTGCGGTCCGCGGTGGCGGGCCTCGCCGCGACTCTCCGCGAGCACGGAGTCGGGGTCGGTGACCGGGTCGTCGGCTACCTCCCCAACATTCCCGAGGCCGTCGTCGCGTTCCTCGCCACGGCGTCGCTCGGCGCCGTGTGGGCCGCGTGCGGACAGGACTACTCCGCGCCGGCCGCGCTCGATCGCCTGGGTCAATTGGAACCGAAAGCGCTGATCACCGCGGACGGCTACCGGTTCGGGGGCAAAGAACACGATCGGCTCGCGGCGGCGGCCGAGCTGCGCGGCGGATTGCCGTCGCTGGCCCTGACGGTAGTCGTGCCGCATCTCGATCCGGACGCCGTCGCCGACGGCACCCTCACCTGGGCGGAGGCCACCGGCCGGGACGCCGCACTCGAGTCCGTCGCCGTCCCGTTCGACCACCCGTTGTGGGTGGTGTTCTCCTCGGGAACCACGGGCCTGCCGAAGGGCATCGTGCACGGTCACGGCGGCGTTCTCCTCGAACACGTGAAGTCGCTCGCGCTCCAACTCGACGTCGGACGCGACGACACCCTCTTCTGGTACACCAGTCCCAGTTGGATGATGTGGAACTTCCAGACGGCGGGACTGCTGGTGGGGGCCACCATCGTCTGTTACGACGGAAGCCCGTCCTTTCCTACGCCGGATGCGTTGTGGGCCTTGGTGTCACGTCTGGGCGTGACCGTGGCCGGCACCAGTCCCGGCTATGTTCTCGCGTGCGACAAGGCGGGGGTGGTCCCCGTGCGAGAGCACGACCTGAGCGCGCTCCGCGCGGTCGGGCTGACCGGGTCCACGCTGCCGGCGGCGTCGTCACTGTGGTTGTCCGAGAACGTCGGTCGCCGAGTTCCCGTCGTGTCGATCACCGGTGGGACCGACGTGGTGTCGGCGTTCGTCGGGGGAGCGCGGAGTGTGCCGGTCTGGCCAGGGGAGCTGTCCGCCCGTGCCTGGGTGTCGCCGTCGACGCGTTCGACGAGTCGGGGCAGCCGGTGCGAGGGGAGGTCGGTGAACTGGTCGTGACGGCGCCGATGCCGTCCATGCCGGTGTCGTTCTGGAACGATCCCGACGGAAAGCGTTACCGTGAAGCGTATTTCGATGTGTTTCCCGGAGTGTGGCGGCACGGCGACTGGATCACGATCACCGATCGCGGGACCGTCCTGATGCACGGCAGATCTGATTCCACGTTGAACCGCAACGGAATTCGGATGGGTAGCGCCGACATCTACCAGGTGGTGGAGAAGCTTCCGGAGGTTGCCGAGGCGCTTGTCGTCGGTGTCGACCTGGCGGACGGCGGATACTGGATGCCGCTGTTCGTGGTCCTGTCGGAGGGGGCGGAACTCGACGACGCGCTGAAGCAGCGTATCCGCGGAGCGATACGTGAGCAGGCCTCTCCGCGGCACGTGCCCGACGACATCATCGAGGCGCCGGGGATTCCGCACACCCGGACCGGCAAGAAACTCGAGGTGCCTCTCAAGCGCATTTTCCAGGGTGCGGACGCGGGGCGCACGGTGGACCGCAGCGCCGTCGACGACCCAGCCCTGCTCGACTGGTTCGCGCGGCACGGGCGCTGAGCGGCGCGTCTGTCGACGTCAGTGCCGTTGGGCGCCAACGGTTAGGTTAGTCTTACTTTGGTTACTCCCTGGTAGCGCCGTGGAGTTCGTCGTTCCCATGTCGGCGAATGTGAGAAATCTCCCGTCGGCCTCCAATTGGCCGCGCCGCCGCGATCACGACTAATCGGACATCGAGAGTGCCACGCCCCGGGAGGGCGTTCCAGATGTTGGGATGCGGCCCGGGGGTCGTCGGTTCACGTCCCTTCGCCGGGGACGCGTGCCTGCGTCCTCGTGGCAGGTCAGCGGGCGATCTTCCGGAGCCTGGGAGCTCACTTGAACGTCCAAGTTTTCGTTCGACGGGGATGCGCGATTGACCTGGTCGGTTATTCCCGATGTGCAACTGCGGGTGCTCGCCGTTTTGAGACCTGCGCGGGGCTTTGGTAGACACGGTGGTTGGCAAAAACTGCGGTCACGGGGGGCAGTGAGTGTTCAACGCCGCGGCCGATCAGCAGATCGGTTGCACCGTGCACGAATAACAGTCGGGAGGCGGAACATGAAACTGGATACGACAGTTGTACACCTAGCGAAATTCCGACTCTCGGTACGGTATCCGCATTCTGGTTGTACACAGTGCCCGGAATGTGGTTCGGCCTGTTGAATATGTGCGCGTCGAAGATCGAATTCAGGCCTGGTTCTGGAAGTATCGAGGGTTGGGTACGTCACACCGGCGCCGGTAACGGCAGTGGATCCGACACCGATGTAATTCCCGGCGCTACCGCAGAACCGTACGAACCGAAATTGTCACCACCGAGCGAGAGGAGGCCGAAGCAATGATCGCGACGATGTTTCGCTCCTCCACCAGCGCCGTAGACTCGGCTCTCGACTCGGGGGATGACGAGCACCGATTGGGTGGCCGCTTGTTGGATCGATGAGAGAACGGAGCCACGTATGAACCCGCTCACCGCAGATAGTTCGGGATGTAAGGGCCTTGGAGTGTTCAGCGTCGTAGGCAATCGGGTTTCGGACGATCGTCTGACATCGACTCCGAGTGTGGTGGAACTCTTCGATCAGCGCAGGGCGTCCCATGCCCGGCACGTCCCCGCTCCGCGAGATGCTTCGAACCGGCTAGGCCTGTTCATGTGATGGCGTTCATCGGAAGACCGGCCCACGACGCAGTCCGTGGGACCGAGAGCTACGAACCACCAAAGACACAGGCGGCAGTCGCCACGCGTTCGAGAACGGAGTAACCCTTGGGGTCGGGACAAGCAGCGGGTAGTAGCGGTGCTCCGGAAGGGGCGTTTCCGCTGTCGGCTGCGCAGCGAGGCATCTGGTTCGCGCAACACGCGATGGGCGAGGTTCCTCTCACCATCGCCCAGTACATCGAGCTTCGCGGTGACATCGACCTCGACCTGCTGACCGAGGCCACGGTCCGTACCGGCCGGGAGTTCGGCTCCGGCTTCCTCCGCCTCGTCGAGATCGAGGGGATGCCCTACCAGTACGTCGACAAGTCCCTCGACGACGCCATCACCTACGTCGACCTCCGCGCCGAGGACGATTCCGTCGACGCCGCCGAGAAGTGGATGCGGGCCAACTACAGCGCGCCCGTCGACCTCCTCGAGGACCGCCTCGTCGTGGTCTACCTGCTGCACGTCGGGGAAAATCACTACTTCTGGTTCTGCCGCATCCATCACATCGCGCTCGACGGTTTCGGCGCGATGGCGCTGATCGCACGCATCGCCGAGATCTACACCGCGCTGGTCGAGGGCACCGAGCCGCCCGCGTGCCGCGCCGAGGACCTGGTCCGGATCGTCGAGGACGAGCAGCGGTACCGGAACTCCGAGCGGTTCGCGAAGGATCGCGAATACTGGGCCGAACGCACCGCGCACCTGCCCGAGGCCCCGAGCCTGGCCGGTCGTGCGGCCATGGTGGGCAAGTTCGCGCGGCTTTCCTCCGAGGCCCTGCCCGAGTCCACCGCCACCCTTCTCGACGAGGCTCTCGGCGGCAGCAACGCCAGTTCCGCGCCCATCGTGGTGGCCGCATTCGCCGCGTACCTGGCCCACATGACCGACCGGACGGACGTCGTCCTCAGCCTCCCGGTCTCGGCGCGCACCACCGCGACGTTGCGCCGCTCCGGCGGAATGGTGTCGAACATCGTTCCGCTCCGACTGCAGATCACCCCGGAGATGACCGTCCCCGAACTGGTCAAGAGCGTCCAGATCGAGCTGACCGGTGCCCTGCGTCGCCAGCGGTACCGGCACGAGGACATCCGCCGGGACGCCGGAGCGCCCCAGGGCCAGCGTGGCTTCTTCGGTCCGTCGATCAACATCATGATGTTCCACAGCGAGATCAAGCTGGGGACGGTCACCGGACACCAGAACGTCCTCACCACCGGACCGGTCGAAGATCTCTCGCTGAACATCTACCAGGGTGTGGCGGGCAGCAAGATCCACATCGACTTCGAGGCCAATCCCAACCTGTACTCGGCGGACGAGCTGGACCGTCACCACAGCCGCTTCTTCGACTTCTTCGAGCGCTTCCTCGGCGCCGGCGACGACGCGTCGGTGTCGGACCTCGCCGCGATGAGCGACGAGGAACGCGGACAGGTCGTGACCGGGTGGAACGGCGACGTCGTGTCGCCGCCGACGGGGACCGTCGTCGACCTGTTCGACGCCCAGGTCGGGCGCACGCCCGACGCGACGGCACTCGTCTTCGACGGCGAGGAGCTCACGTACGCCGAGTTCGACGCGCGGGTGAACCGTCTCGCCCGGACGCTGATCGGCAGGGGAGTGGGTCCCGAGGCGAAGGTCGCGCTCGCGATCCGCCGCTCGCTCGACTCCATGGTTGCGATGTACGCCGTCGTCAAGGCGGGCGGCGCGTACGTGCCCCTCGACCCCGACCACCCCGCCGAGCGCACGGCGTACGTGCTCGAGAGCGCCCGCCCGCTGTGCATCCTCACGGTCGCGCGGGACGGCCTCGTCTTCCCTGCCGATCAGGACGTCCTGGAGATCGACGCCCTCGATCTGAGCGGCGTGCCGGCGGACCCGATCCGCGACGACGAGAGGGCCGCGGACCTGCGGCCGGCGAACCCGGCCTACGTCATCTACACGTCCGGGTCCACCGGACGTCCGAAGGGCGTGGCCGTGAGCCACGCTTCCGTCCTCAACCAGGTCACGTGGATCGCGGCGCGCTACGGGCTCGGCGCGGACGATGTCGTGCTGCAGAAGACCCCGACGACGTTCGACGTGTCGGTGTGGGAACTGTTCGCCGCACTCGCCTCCGGGTCGCGTCTGGTGATCGCCGCGCCCGAGGGGCATCGCGATCCCGCCTACCTCGCCGACGTGATCGCACGCGAGAAGGTCACGGCGACGTCGTTCGTCCCGTCGATGCTGTCGGTGTTCGTCGCCGAGGCCGACCGCGAGCAGCTCGCCAGCCTGCGCGTCGTTCTCGTTGCGGGAGAGGCATTTCCGCCCGCAGTCGCCGCAGCGTTCCGCGCGAAGTCGGACGCCGGGTTGCACAACCTGTACGGCCCCACCGAGTTCACCGTGCACGCCACCGCAGGCGAAGTGGATCGGGAGACCCACCACACGATCCCGATCGGCACCCCGGTGTGGAACACCGAGGCGTACGTGCTCGACGGCCACCTCCGGCCCGCTCCCATCGGATCCGCGGGAGAGCTCTACCTCGCGGGCGCTCAGGTCGCGCGCGGCTACGAGGGCCGGCCGGAGCTCACGGCGGAACGCTTCGTGGCCAATCCATTCGGTGCCGCGGGAACCCGCCTGTACCGTACCGGCGACCTCGTCAAGTGGCGCGTCGACGGCAGCATCGAGTACCTCGGTCGCACCGACTTCCAGGTGAAGGTGCGCGGCCTGCGCATCGAACTGGGCGAGATCGAGGCCGCGATGTCCTCGTATCCCCATGTGGCGCAGTCCGTTGCGGTCGTCCACGACAGCTCCCTGGGGCAGCGGCTCGTCGGTTACGTGGTCCCCGAACCCGATTCGGCGGTGGACGTCGAGGATCTCACGGTCCACGTCGGCCGCGCGGTGCCCTCGTACATGGTTCCCGACGCCGTCGTGGTGATCGCCGAGATGCCGGTCGGCGCGAGCGGCAAGCTCGACCGGAAGGCCCTGCCCGAACCCACGTTCGCGGCGGAATCCAGTGAGTACGTGGCCCCTCGCAGCGCCATGGAGGAGTCGATCGCAGGACTGTTCGCCGAGGTTCTCGGCCTGCCGCGGGTCAGTGTCGGCGACTCGTTCTTCGCGCTCGGTGGCGACAGCATCGTCTCGATCCAGCTGGTGTCCCGCGCGAAGGAAGCCGGTGTCCTGTTCACGGCCCGCGACGTCTTCGAGCGCAAGACGGTGGCCTCGCTCGCCGAGGTCGCGAAGTCGGCATCCGACTCGGCGACGGTGCACGTTCTCGAGGAGCTGCCGGGCGCCGGTATCGGCACGATGCCGCTGACACCCGTCGTGCACTGGATGACGGAGCTGGGCGGCGACTTCCACCGCTTCTCCCAGTCCATTCTCCTGGCCCTGCCGCCGAAGGTGGAGCGCGACCGCCTGGTGCGCACGCTGACGGCCGTCGTCGATCGCCACGACGCTCTGCGTTCGTCGTTGCACCGCACCGACTCTCCGGCCGGATGGTCGCTGGAGGTCGCACCGATCGGCTCCGTCGACGTCGACCGGCTCGTCGACCGCGTCGAGTTCAGCGAGGGACCCGGCACCGACTCGTTCGAGGCGCTGGCCGCGCACGCCCTCGAGCGCACAGTGGACACGTTGGACCCGGCGACCGGCAGCGTGGTGCGTTTCGTCTGGTTCGCGCCCGCAGAGGACTCCGCAGATCTCGCACCGCGGGACGGCGAGGACGGCGACAGCGGAGACGTCGAGCGCACCCCGCAGTCGGGACGACTGCTCGTCGTGATCCACCACCTCGCCGTGGACGGTGTGTCCTGGCGAGTGCTGGTGCCCGACTTCGCATCCGCGTGGGCGCAGATCGCCGCCGGGGCAGACCCGCTGCTCCCGGCGGTCGGCACCTCTGTGCGCCGCTGGGCGCACGGACTCGCAGACAACGCCCGGAGTGCCCGCCGCGTCGCCGAACTCGACTACTGGCGCACCACCCTCGACGGTGCGGACCCGCTGATCGGTTCGCGCGCCCTCGACGGCCGCGACACGGTCTCGACCACCGGCCGGGTCCGGCTGGAGGTCCCGGCCGACGTCACCGACGGTCTGCTGACCGACGTGCCCCGCGCCTTCCACGGCGGCGTCAACGACGGTCTCCTCACCGCCCTCGCCCTCGCCGTCGCGGCGTGGCGCGCCGAACGCGGCGTCACCGAGTCCTCGACCCTCGTGCACCTCGAAGGTCACGGCCGCGAGGAGACGGTGCTGCCCGGCGCCGATCTCGCCCGTACCGTCGGCTGGTTCACCAGCATGTTCCCGGTCCGGTTGTCGGCGCCCGGCGTCGACGTGCGCGACGCCCTCGCCGGCGGTGCGGCCGCAGGTCAGGCCGTCAAGTCGGTGAAGGAACAACTCGCACGGGTACCCGAGCACGGCATCGGCTACGGAATGCTCCGATACCTCAACGCCGAGACCCGCGCGGTTCTCGCGGCGTTGCCGAGCCCGCAGATCAGTTTCAACTATCTCGGTCGCGTGTCGGTCGGCGAGATCCCCGACGCGTTCCGGGCTGCGGGCTGGGTGCCCGACACCGACACCATGGAGCTGACCGGTACCCGCAACAGCGAGATGCCGGTGCACTTCGCCCTCGACATCAACGCGATGATCGTGGATGTCGAAGGAGAACAGCGACTTTCGGCCACCGTCGACTTTCCCCACGGCGTTCTCACCGACTCCGAGGTCGGCGAGCTCACCGGTCTGTGGACGCGTGCGCTCGAAGGTCTCGTCGAGCACACGAAGCGGCCCGGGGCCGGTGGCCGGACGCCGTCGGACCTCGACCTCGTGTCCCTGAGTCAGAGCCGGATCGACACGCTCGAGAGCGACTATCCGGCGCTCGCCGACGTCTGGTCGCTGGCCCCGCTGCAGGTGGGCTTGCTGTTCCACGCGTCGCTGGCCGATACCGCCACCGACGTGTACACCACCCAGCTCGTCATGGACCTGGGCGGATCCGTGGACACCGGCCGTCTCCGCCGTGCCGCGGAGTCGCTCGTCGCGAGGCACCCCAACCTGCGCACCGCGTTCGTCGCGGGCGACGACGGCACCGGCATGCAGGTGGTCGTCGACCGGGTGGAGGTGCCGTGGACGCAGGTCGACCTCTCGGCCGCGTCCGAGTCCGACCGTGAGGCGGAACTCGATGCGCTGATGCTCGCGAACCGGACCGACCGGTTCGACATGACCGCACCGCCTCTCGTGCGATTCCTGCTGGTCGAGACGGGCGAGGACCGCTACCGGTTCGCCGTTACCAACCACCACATCCTCCTCGACGGCTGGTCTCTGCCGATCCTCATCCAGGATCTGCTGACCCTGTACGCGGTGGACGGCGACGCGCTGGCACTGCCGCAGCCGCGTCCGTACCGCAGCTACCTCGAGTGGCTGTCCGCGCAGGACCCGCAGGTGCCCGTGGCCGCATGGACGAAGGCCCTGGGCGGTATCGAGGAGCCCACCCTCCTCGCACCTGCGCACGCGGAGACCGCCCCGACGCTCGCCCCCGGTGAGCTCGTGATCGATCTGCCGGACGCCCTGCTGGCCGACATGACCGCGCGCTCGCGCGAACTCGGCGTCACCATGAACACTCTCGTCCAGGCTGCGTGGGGAATCGTGCTGGGCAGGCTGACCGGGCGGGACGACGTGGTGTTCGGCACCACCGTCTCGGGCCGTCCGCCGCAGGTGCCGGGCATCGAGTCCATGCTCGGGCTCTTCATCAACACCCTGCCGGTGCGGGTCCGCGTCCGGTCCGGCGACGCCGTCCGCACCCTGCTCGACCGCATCCAGCACGAGCAGACCGAGTTGCTCGATCACCATCACGTCGGGCTCACCGACATCCAGCAGGGACTCGGCCTCGGCGCGCTGTTCGACACGCTGATGGTCTACGAGTCCTACCCGCTCGACCGTGAGGCTCTCACGAAGAGCAGCGACATCGAGGGCCTCCGCGTTCTCGACGTGACATCCAACGACGCCACGCACTACCCGCTGGCGATCGTCGCGATGACGGACCCGCGGCTGCACCTGACGGCCAAGTTCCTTCCCGAGATCTTCGAGGCCGCCGAGGTCGAGGAGATCATGGTGCGGGTCGTCCGCGTGCTCGGCGCGCTGTCCGGGGACGTCGACACACTCGTCGCGGACATCGACATCCTCGCCCCCGGCGAGCGGGCCTCCCTGCTGGCGGCGCACGGCACCGACGCCGCCGCACCGCTGTCGCTGCCGGAGATCCTCGCCGCGACCGCGGCGGAGAACGGCGAGCGCATCGCTCTCGTCGCGGACGGCGAATCGCTCACCTACGCGGAACTCGACGCGCGCTCGAACCGGCTCGCCCGCGTGCTCGTCGACCGCGGTGTGGGACCGGAAACGTCTGTGGCGCTCGGGATGACGCGTTCGCTGCACTCGGTGATCGCAACGTGGGCGGTGGCCAAGGCCGGCGGCGCCTTCGTGCCCGTCGACCCCCGCTACCCGTCCGAGCGCATTGCACACATGGTTGCCGACTCCGGCGCGATCCTCGGCCTGACCGTGGCCGCCCAGCGGGACACCCTTCCCTCGGACGTCGATTGGCTCGCCCTGGACTCGTCCGAATGCGACGCGCTCTGCACCCCGAAGTCGGCGGCGCCGGTCACGGATTCCGAGCGGACCGCGTCGGTACAGCTCGAGCACCCGGCGTACATGATCTACACGTCCGGCACCACCGGCCTGCCCAAGGGCGTCGTCGTCACCCACACCGGTCTGGCCAACTTCTCCGCCGAGCAGCGCACCCACTACGGGGTGAGCCCGTCGGCGCGGACCCTGCACTTCGCGTCCCCGAGCTTCGACGCGTCCGTCCTCGAACTGCTGCTCGCCTTCGGCTGCGGCGCGACGATGGTCGTTGCCCCGGCAGACCTGTACGGCGGTGAGGAACTCCGAAACTTCCTCGCGGACAACGAGGTCACCCACGCCTTCGTCACTCCCGCCGCGCTCGCGTCGGTGGAGCCGGCCGGACTCGACCGGCTCGAGGTCGTCGTCGTCGGCGGCGAGGCGTGCCCGCCGGAACTGGTGGAACGCTGGGCGCCGGGTCGTCGGATGTACAACGGGTACGGGCCCACCGAGGCCACCGTCATGAGCAACGTCAGCAACCAGCTGGTGCCCGGGAGCCGGATCGAGATCGGCGGTCCCGTCTGCGGGGTCACCGTCTACGTTCTCGACGAACTGCTGCGCCCGGTACCCGTCGGCGTGGCGGGAGAGTTGTACATCGCAGGCCCCGGTCTCGCACGCGGCTACCACGACCGTCTCGGCCTCACCGCCGAACGATTCGTGGCGAACCCGTTCGGCGAGAACGGCAGCCGGATGTACCGCACGGGCGACATCGTCCGATTCGTCGTCGACCACGGGCACCGCGCCGGTTACGGCGTCGAGTACGTGGGCCGCAGCGACTTCCAGGTGAAGGTCCGCGGTTTCCGGATCGAACTCGGCGAGATCGACGCCGCGCTGGCCAAGCACCCGGATCTCGAATTCGCGGCCACCCTCGGCACGTCGATGCCGTCGGGTTCCACCGCCCTCGTGTCGTATGTCCTGCCGACCGCGGGCGCCGCGGTGGACGTCGCCGAGGTGACCCACTTCGTCGGCGACACGCTTCCGGCGCACATGGTGCCGAGCGCGGTCGTCGTCCTCGACGAGATCCCGCTCACCACCGCAGGCAAGCTCGACCGGAGGGCTCTGCCCGAGCCCGACTTCGACGCCCTGCAGGCCGAGATGGTCGAGCCGCGCACGCCCACCGAGGAGCTGGTCGCCGGTGTCCTCGCCGACGTACTCGGGCTCGCGAAGATCAGCGTCGCCGAGTCGTTCTTCGACCTCGGCGGCAACTCGCTGGTGGCGACGAAGGCGGTCGCCCGGCTCAACGCTGCCGCAGGCACCCGTCTGGGTGTGCGCGAGTTGTTCGAGGCGCCGACCGTGGAGCGGCTCGCGGTCAAGGTTGCCGAGCAGGCAGGCACCGGCTCCGGCCGGCCGGTCCTCCTCGCGCGGCCGCGCCCCGGGCGCGTTCCGCTGTCGATGGCTCAGCAGAGCATGTGGCTGATGAACCGGTTCGACACGGCGTCCTCGGCGTACAACATCCCGCTCGCCGTGCGACTGTCCGGTTCGCTCGACATCGACGCGATGTCGTCGGCCGTGTCGGATGTGCTCGCGCGGCACGAGTCTCTGCGGACCGTGTTCCCCGACTCCGGCGACGGCCCGTACCAGCAGGTCGTCGACACCGAGCAGGTTCCCGTCGACCTGACGCCCGTCCCGGTGACCGAAGCCGAACTCCACACGGCCCTCACCGAATTCGCCACCGAGGGATTCGACGTCACGGTCGCGCCCCCGCTGCGTATCCGGCTGTTCGCCACGAGCGAGAGCGAGTTCCTGCTCGTCCTCGTCGTGCACCACATCTGCGCCGACGGCGCGTCGATGTCGCCGCTCGCGCGGGACGTCATGGTCGCGTACAGTGCGCGCACCGCCGGCGCGGCTCCGCTGTGGCAGCCGCTGCCGGTGCAGTACCCCGACTTCGCGCTATGGCAGCGCGAGGTCCTCGGTGACCCCGCCGACACCCAGTCGCTCGCGGGCAAGCAGATCGCGCACTGGGCCGACACCCTCGCCGGGGCACCCGAGCTCATCGACCTTCCGCTGGACCACGCACGCCCGGCCAGGCAGTCGATGCGGGGCGATTCGATCGACTTCGCGATCACCCCCGAGCTGCGGCGCGGCCTCGAAGCGGTCGGCAAGGAACGCGGCGCCTCGCTCTTCATGGTGACGCACGCGGCATTGACGACGCTGCTGTCGCGGCTGAGCACCAGCGACGACATCACCGTCGGCACCCCGCTCGCCGCCCGCAGCGATCAGGCGCTCGACGACCTGGTGGGCATGTTCGTCAACACCCTGGTCCTGCGCACCCACGTGCGGCCGGGGGATTCGTTCGCCGAACTCGTCGAACGGGTCCGCGAAGGCGACCTGGCGGCGTTCGGCAATTCCGACGTGCCGTTCGAGAAGATCGTGGAAGCACTGCGGATCCGGCGCTCGGCGGCGTACTCGCCGCTGTTCCAGGTGATGCTGTCGTTCCAGAACAACCGGATGGACGCGCTCGAACTGCCCGGTCTGACCGTGCGCGTGATCGAGGACATGGCGCAGGGCGCCAAGTACGACCTCACGTTGACGATCACCGAGAAAGCCGACGAGTCGGGTGAACCGGCAGGCCTCGGCGGCAGGTTCACGTTCGCCACCGACCTGTTCGAGCGGAGCACCGCGGAACGGATCTCCGAGCGGTTCGTGCGGATCCTCGAGGCCGTCGTCACCGATCCCGGTGTCGCTGTAGGCGACATCGACATTCTCACCGAACACGAGAGAGCAAAGTTGAGCCAAGCCCGACCTGCCCGCACGATGACAGTTCGCGAGCTGCCGCAGCTTCTCGCTGCAGCGGTCGAGGTCGATCCCGACGCCGTCGCCGTCGCCCACGACGGCATGCAGGTGACGTACCGCGAGTTCGACGAGCGGCTCCGCTTGATGTCCGCGCCGCTGTCGGAGCGCGGGATGGGTCCGGACGCGATCGTCTCCGTCGTGCTGTCCGGTCTGGTTCCCACGATCATGATGGCCCCGCCGTCCGAGGACGGGAAGGACGGCTTCGGCACGATCCTCGACCAGGTCATCGCGGACGCGCACGCCCTCGTCGGTGACATCGAGATCGCCGCGCCCGCACCGGAAATCGTTGCGACGCCGGAGGCGGAGGTCGCCGAAACGTCGGGATGGCCGCTCGAACTCTTCGTCACGCGCTGGCAGGAGTGGGTCGAGCGCGACCCGGAGGCCCGCGCCGTCGTGGCGGGCGGCGTCGAGACCAGCCGCGGCGAACTGAACCGCCGGGCCAACCAGCTCGCACGCGAACTGCTGTCCCGTGGTGTCCGCCCCGACGACGTCGTCGCACTCCTCACCCCCCGTTCGGTCGAATGGGTGATCGGGATGCTCGCCACCTGGAAGGTCGGCGCCGCGTACTCCCCGTTCGACCAGAAGTGGGGAATGGAGCGGATCACGGGCCTCGTCGAGGACAGCGGCACGCGGACCGTGGTGGCCACCCGGTCCTGGAGCGGGCTCACCGAGGCACCCACCGGGAACGCGGCCCTCGACGACCCGATCGTGCTCGACGACCCCGACACGGTGCGCCACCTCGAATCGCTGGACGACACCGACTTCCCGCACGACCCGTGGTCGGACGAGCACGCCGGCAAGCGCCTGGGGCACGTCATCTCGACGTCGGGCTCGACCGGGCGGCCCAAGCCCACGATGGTGCCGATGCTGGGCCTGTCCAACAACTATCAGTCGTACCAGTGCGACCTCCGGGTGAAGGACGGCACCGGACTGCTGATCGCAAACTCCCCGCTGTTCGACCAGACCCAGAAGAACATCTGGGTGGGTCTCGCGTACGGCGGTGTGCTCCACCTCGCCGACGACGGCTTCGATCCGGGACCGATTCTCCGCATGATCGGCACGGGCGAAGTCCAGATCACGAACCTGGCACCCAGTGCGTTCGAGGTCCTCACCGAACTCGATACCGACGGCGTCCTGCCCAATCTGAAGGTCGTCCTCCTCGGCGGTGAGATGCTGCGGCCGGCCGCCTGCACGGCACTGATCGGCACCGATTCGCGTCTCCTCAACAACTACGGTCCGACCGAGGCATCGGTCACCTGCTCCTCGTACGAACTGGACCTCTCCACCGCGGACGCCGAGTCGTGGCCGGTCCCGTTCGGCGCCGCGTTCCGCGGTGTCCGGTACCACGTGCTCGACGGCCGGATGCGCCCCGTGCCGCCGGGAGTGACCGGCGACCTCTACATCGGCGGCCAGGTCCTGGCCCGTGGATACGGCAACATGTTCGGCACCACCGCGTCACGATTCGTGGCGAACCCGTTCGAGGGGCCCGGCGCCCGCATGTACCGGACCGGTGACCTCGTCCGCGAGCGTGCCGACGGCGGACTCGTGTTCGTGGGACGCAGCGACTTCCAGGTGAAGATCCGCGGTCTCCGGATCGAACTCGGAGAGATCGAATCCGCACTCAACGCGACCGACGCGGTGCAGAAGTCGGTGGTGGTCGTCCACGACAGCGAGCAGGGCCCCCGGCTCGTCGCATACGTCACCGCAACCGCAGGCGCCGAACTCGACGTCGATGCGACGCTCGACGCACTGCGGCACGTACTGCCGTCGCACATGATCCCGGACACGGTGATGGTGCTCGACGAGATGCCGCTCAACGCGAATCTCAAAGTCGACCGCAAGGCCCTCCCGGACCCGGTCTTCGCCACGAGCACGGTCGAGTTCGTCGCACCGCGCACCCCGCTCGAGGAGGTCGTCGCCGGCATCTTCGGTGACGTGATCTCCGCGACGCGGGTGAGTGTCGACGAGTCGTTCTTCGACCTGGGCGGCAACTCGCTCAGCGCCACCCGCGTCGCTGCCCGCGTCACGTCCGCGACCGGCACCGAGGTCGGGATCCGTGATCTGTTCGACGCCCCGACCGTTGCCACCCTCGCGAAGCTCGTCGAGGACCGGGCCCACAACGGCTCCACCCGGCCGGCACTCGTCGCGGGCGAGCGCCCCCGGGAGTTGCCGCTGTCGCTCGCGCAGCAGCGGATGTGGTTCCTCAACCGTTTCGATCCGTCGTCGCCGGCGTACAACGTTCCGCTCACCGTGCGACTGCGCGGCGAACTGGACGTCGCCGCCCTGGCTGCGGCGCTCTCCGACGTCGTCGCGCGGCACGAGGTGCTGCGGACCGTGTTCCCGGACTCCGATTCCGGTGCGCACCAGGTGATCCTGCCCGCCGCAGGCATCGACCTCGCTCTCGAGCCGGTCGACGTCCGGGAGGAGGACCTGCGGGACCGGATGTTCGAGTTCGGTTCCACCGGCTTCGACGTCACCGACACGATCCCGGTCCGGGCCCGCCTGTTCCGGCTCGGCGCGACCGACCACGTGCTGGTGCTGGTCATGCACCACATCGCGTCCGACGGCGCGTCCACGCTGCCGCTGGCCCGCGATGTCATGACGGCCTATGCGTCCCATCTGGACGGAACGCAGCCCGCGTGGCCGGCGCTGCCCGTCCAGTACGCGGACTACGCGCTGTGGCAGCGGGACGTGCTCGGTTCCGAGGACGACCCCGATTCCCTGGCCGCCGCGCAGATCGACTTCTGGTCGAAGACCCTGGCGGGTGTGCCCGACGTCCTGGCCCTCCCCACCGACCGGCCCCGCCCGACGGTGCGGTCGATGGCCGGTGCCTCCGTCGGCTTCTCCGTCGACGAGGACATCCACCGTCGTCTCGGTGAGGTCGCCCGCGCACACAACGTGTCACTGTTCATGGTGCTGCACGCGTCGCTGTCCGTGCTGCTGGCACGGCTCAGTTCGAGCACCGACATCGCCATCGGCACAGCTGTGGCCGGGCGCGGTGACGAGGCGCTCGAGAACCTCGTCGGCATGTTCGTCAACACGCTCGTGCTGCGGACCGAGGTCGAGCCCGGAACGTCCTTCGCCGAACTGCTCGAGCAGGTCCGCACCCAGGACCTCGCCGCGTTCAGCAACCAGGACGTCCCGTTCGAGCAATTGGTGGACGCCCTGAAGCCGGCCCGGTCCACGGCGTACTCGCCGCTGTTCCAGGTCGTGCTGACCCATCAGGTCAACGGCATTCCGTCGCTCGAGTTCGCCGGACTCGAGGCGACACCCGGTGCCGTGGACGTCGAGTTCAGCAAGTTCGACCTCACCGTCGACCTGCGCGAACTGTGGTCGGACGAGGGTGCGCCCACCGGGATCACCGGCGTTCTCGGGTTCGCCACCGAGATCTTCGACGCGGATACCGTGCAGGGCTTCGCGGATCGCTTCGTGCGGATCCTCGCCGCCGTCGCAGGCGGCGGAACCGACATCGCCGTGGGCGATATCCCCATCCTCGACGCCGAGGAGACCGAGGAACTGACACCGGTCCGCGGTATCGAGGGCACGTCGCCCACGACTCTCGTCGAACTGCTGTCCGCGGCGGTCGCCGCGAACCCCGACGGGGACGCGATCGTCTCGGGCGGCGACAGCATCACCTACCGCGAGCTGGACGAGCGCTCGAACCGTGTGGCGCGCATCCTGATCGAGCGCGGAGTCGGCGCGGAGACGTTCGTCGGGCTCGGCATCACCCGCTCGATCGCGTCCATCGTCGGAATCTGGGCCGTCGCCAAGAGCGGCGGCGCATACGTGCCGATCGACCCCCGGTACCCGGACGAGCGCATCGCGCACATGGTGACCGATTCCGGTGTGTCGCTCGGGCTTTCCGTGAGCTCTGAGGTCGGCCGGCTTCCCGCGGACGTCGACTGGCTGGTCCTCGACAGCGAAGACTTCGAGAACGCCTCCGCGCGTTACTCCACGGCCCCCGTCGCGGAGGCGGAGCGTCGCACGGCGGTGACACCGGCCAACAGCGCCTACGTGATCTACACGTCCGGCACCACCGGGCAGCCCAAGGGCGTCGTCGTGACCCACCGGGGTCTTGCCAACTTCGCGGCCGAACAGCGTGAGCGTTACCAGGTGACGGCGGACTCGCGGACGCTGCACTTCGCGTCGCCGAGCTTCGACGCGTCCGTTCTCGAACTGCTGCTCGCGGTCGGCGCCGGCGCCACCATGGTGATCGCTCCCACCGACGTGTACGGCGGACCCGAGTTCGCGACGTTCCTGCGCGAGCACCGCGTCACACACGGCTTCGTCACGCCTTCGGCGCTGGCGTCCGTGGATCCGTCCGGGCTGGACGACTTCCAGTTCGTGGTCGCCGGCGGCGAGGCCGTCCCGGCGGAACTCGCGGCCCGCTGGGCACCCGGACGCTCACTGTTCAACGGATACGGTCCCACCGAGACCACGATCATGACCAACATCAGCGACCCGATGGCCGCCGACGGTCCGGTCACGATCGGTGGTCCGATCCGCGGCACCAGCGCACTGGTCCTCGACGATCGACTCCGCCCCGTTCCGGTCGGTATCGCAGGTGACCTCTATCTGTCGGGTCTCGGGCTCGCCCGTGGCTACCACCGGCGCACGCCGCTGACCGCGGGACGCTTCGT
Organism: Rhodococcus wratislaviensis; assembly: GCF_900455735.1. Taxonomy (GTDB): domain Bacteria; phylum Actinomycetota; class Actinomycetes; order Mycobacteriales; family Mycobacteriaceae; genus Rhodococcus_F; species Rhodococcus_F wratislaviensis. The sequence continues at coordinate 204,896 of NZ_UAUI01000027.1, forward strand.
CGCGAACCCGTACGGTGAGCCGGGCGACCGGATGTACCGCACCGGCGACGTCGTGCGGTGGAAGAAGGACGCGGACGGCACGCTGACCGTCGACTACGTCGGCCGCTCGGACCAGCAGGTGAAGGTCCGCGGATTCCGCATCGAACTCGGCGAGATCGACGCGGTGCTCGCCAAGCACCCCGCCGTCGACTTCGCCACGACGTCCGTGCTGCCCGGCCCCTCCGGGGATTCGGTCCTCGTGTCGTACGTTCTCCCGGTACCGGGCGCCGAGGTGGACGTCACCCGGATGCTGGACTTCGTGGGCGAGTTCGTGCCCACGTACATGGTGCCGTCGACGATCGTGACCCTCGACGCCATCCCGCTCACCCCGGTGGGCAAGCTCGACCGCCGGGCCCTGCCCGAGCCCGAGTTCCTCGCGGAGGACCGTGAGTTCCGTGCCGCGGGAACCGCTCTCGAACAGCGTGTCGCCGCGGTGTTCGCGGAAGTGCTCGGTGTCGACGTGGTCGGTGCCGACGACTCCTTCTTCACCCTCGGCGGCAACTCGCTCGCCGCCACCCGCGTGATGGCGCGGATCAACGAGGCCGTCGGTATCGACGCACCGGTGCGCGAGATCTTCGAGGCCCCCACGGTGGCGCAGCTGGCCCGCAGGCTGGAAGAACTCGGTGTGGACGGCGGCGCCCGTCCGCCCGTCACCGCCGGAGCGCGTCCGGACCGTCTGCCGCTGTCGCTGGCACAGCAGCGGATGTGGTACGCCAACCGGTTCGATCCCGAATCGGCCGAGTACAACATCCCGTTGGCGCTGCGGCTCACCGGCGCACTGGACGTCGACGCGCTGCGCTCGGCGATCGCCGACGTCGTTGCCCGGCACGAATCGCTGCGCACGGTGTACCCGGATTCCGTCGACGGCCCCTATCAGGTCGTCCTGTCCGCGTCCGACACGAAGTCCGGGCTCGACGTCGTCCGCGTGGCCGACGAGCAGGAACTGCGGGAGCGGGTCGTCGCGCTGGCATCGGCAGGCTTCGACGTCACCGCCGACGTCCCGGTTCGCGCCGCCCTGTTCGAGCTCGGGGAACGCGACCACGTCCTCGTGGTCGTGGTCCACCACATCTCGGCGGACGGCTCGTCGATGGCCCCGCTCGCACGGGACCTGTTCGGGGCCTACGGCGCTCGCATGCAGGGGGAGGAGCCCAGCTTCTCGCCGCTGCCCGTGCAGTATCCGGACTTCGCCCTGTGGCAGCGGAATCTCCTCGGCTCCGAGGACGACCCGGAGTCGCTCGCGGGCAAGCAGATCGCGTACTGGACGCACGCGCTCGGCGATGCACCGGAGGTCCTCGACCTCCCGGCGGACCGGCCGCGTCCGGCCGTCCGCAACCCGCAGGGTGGCCTGATCGAGTTCGAGATCGGGCAGGACGTGCACCGGTCGCTGAACGAACTCGCGCAGACCCACCAGGCGTCGCTGTTCATGGTGGTGCACACCGCACTCGCCGTGCTGCTGGGGCGTCTGAGCAACACCAGCGACATCTCCGTCAGCACCCCGGTCGCGGGCCGCGGTGACCGCGCGCTCGACGACCTCGTCGGGATGTTCGTCAACACGCTCGTGCTGCGTACCGATGTCGACCCGAACGCCCGCTTCAGCACGCTGCTCACGCAGGCACGCGAGGTCGATCTGAATGCATTCGGCAACGCGGATGTGCCGTTCGAGCAGATCGTCGAGGTGCTCCGTCCGTCGCGCACCGCCGCGTACGCGCCGCTCGCGCAGGTGATGCTGAGCTTCCAGAACCTCGAACGGCCGAAGCTCGACCTCGACGGGCTGACCGTCGAGGTCCTCGAGAGCGGACTCACCACGAGCAAGACCGATCTCGGTGTCGCCGTCGAGGAACGGTTCGACGAGGGGGCCGTCGCGAACGGCATGCGGGGCTGGTTCTCCTACGCCACCGACCTCTTCGACGAGTCGACGGTCCGCGGTTTCGCCGATCGCTTCGTTCGGGTGCTCGAGGCCGTCACGGCCGACGCGGACGCCGTGGTCGGTGACATCGACATCCTGACCGAGGGCGAGAAGGCCGGACTGGCCGTGCCGGACGAGGGGACGCAGTCCCTGATGTCGCACTCCATCTCGGAGGAGCTGGCGGCCACCAAGTCGCTGCCCGAACTCCTCGACGGTGCGGCGTCGATCAACCCGGACGGAATCGCGCTGTCGCACAACGGCACCGATGTCACGTACGCGCAGTTGCGGGACAAGTCGGCGGAACTCGCGCGCACGCTCGCCGGTGTGGGCGTCGGCCCGGAGGCCGCGGTCACGGTGGCCCTGTCCACCCTGCTGCCCGGACTGCTCGACGGCTCGTCGGGCGAGGGCTTCGCCGACACGTTCGCCGGTGTCCTCGCGGGCGTGATCGCCGACGCGACGTCGGCGACCTCCGCGACCGCGGCGGAGGAGCGCACCCTCGTCGACCTGTTCGACGAGCAGGTGGCGCGGACGCCGGACGCGGTTGCCCTGGTGTTCGGCGACGACGCACTGACGTATGCCGAGTTCGACGCCAGGACCAACCGCCTGGCACGGGAACTGCTCGCACGGGGTGTCGGCCCGGAGTCCAAGGTCGCGGTCGCGCTGCGCCGCTCCCTCGAGATGATGATCGCGATCTACGCGATCGAGAAGACGGGCGCCGCCTACGTGCCGCTCGACCCGGATCATCCGGCGGCGCGCACCGCGTACGTGATCGAGAGCGCCTCCCCGGTCTGCGTGCTGACCTCGTCGGCCGATCGGGACGCCGAGACGGACGCGCCGCGGATCGAGGTGGACACCGTCGACCTCTCCGGTCACCCCGACGGTCCGATCACCGATGACGAGCGCGGGGCACCGGTCCGTCCGGATTCGACCGCCTACGTGATCTACACGTCCGGATCGACCGGTAAGCCGAAGGGCGTCGCCGTCAGTCACCGGGCGATCGTCAACCGGTTGCTGTGGATGCAGGACACCTACCCGATGGATTCCACGGACGTCGTCCTGCAGAAGACTCCCGTCACGTTCGACGTGTCCGTGTGGGAACTGTTCTGGCCGCTCGAGGTCGGAGCCAAGCTCGTCGTCGCGATCCCGGACGGGCACCGCGACCCGGCGTACCTCTCCGAGGTCATCGCCGAGCACAGCGTGACCACGATGCACTTCGTGCCGTCCATGCTGGCGGTGTTCACCGCAGGTGCGGACGCCCCGCTGTGCGGTTCGCTGCGTCAGGTGTTCTGCAGTGGCGAAGCCCTTCCGCCTGCCTCCGCGGCCGCGTTCCGGGACTTTTCTTCCGCAGCGCTGCACAACCTGTACGGCCCGACGGAGGCCGCGGTCGACGTCACCTACTGGGAGTGCACCGAAGCGGACCGCACGACGGTGCCGATCGGCGCACCCGTGTGGAACACCCAGCTGTACGTCCTCGACTCCCGGCTGCGTCCGGTGCCCGCGGGCGTGCACGGCGAGCTGTACCTGGCCGGCATCCAGCTGGCCCGCGGCTACGTCGGCCGCAGCGACCTGACGTCGGACCGGTTCGTGGCGAACCCGTTCGGCACGGCCGGGCAGCGGATGTACCGCACCGGCGACATCGTCCGCAAGCGCGCCGACGGCATCGTGGAGTACATCGGGCGCCGCGACTTCCAGGTCAAGCTCCGCGGACAGCGGCTCGAGCTCGGCGAGGTCGAGTCCGCGCTTCTGGCGCACCCGTCGGTGGCGCAGGCCGTGGTCGTCGTGCACCGCAGCGAGACCACCGGCGAGAACCTGGTGGGCTACGTGATCCCGGTGGCCGATGTGGCGATCGATACCGCGTCGGTGCTGGACGCGGCAGCGGAGACGCTGCCCGCGTACATGGTGCCCGCCCGGATCCTCGTCTTGGACAGTTTCCCGCTCGGCGCCACCGGCAAATTGGACCGGGGTGCACTTCCCGAACCCGACTTCGTCAAGTCTGAGGCCGAATACGTCGCACCCCGCACCCCGGTCGAGGAGATCGTCGCCGGGGTGTTCGGCGAGGTGCTCGGCGTCGAACGCGTCGGTGCCGCCGACTCGTTCTTCGACCTCGGCGGAAACTCCATCAGCGCAACGAGGCTCACCGCCAGGCTCACCGCCGCGCTCGGCGGGAGGCTGTCGGTTCGGGAGTGCTTCGAGCACCCGACCGTCGCGGAACTCGCGGAGCTGCTCGAGGCGACCGCGAGTACCGGCGAACAGCGTCCCGCGCTCGTCGCCCGTCCGCGGCCCGACCGCATCCCGCTGTCGCTGGCGCAGCAGCGGATGTGGTTCGTCAACCAGTTCGATCCGTCCTCCCCGGCGTACAACCTGCCGCTGGCGGTGCGGCTGACCGGCTCGATCGACCCGGCGGCGCTGAATGCGGCGTGGGCGGACGTCGTGGAGCGGCACGAGTCGCTGCGGACGGTATTCCCGGTCGGCGACGAGGACGCGCACCAGGTCGTGCTGACCCCAGCCGACGTGGTGTCCGATCTGACCCCGACCCCGGTCTCGGACGAGCAGGACCTGTACGCGCGGATGCGTGAACTCGGCGCCACCGGATTCGACGTCACCGAGACGGTGCCGGTGCGGGTCGCCTGCTTCGAGGTGAACCCCACCGACCACATCCTGATGATGGTCGTGCACCACATCTCGGCCGACGGTGCGTCGCTGGCGCCCCTGTTCACCGACATCATGACCGCCTACGCGGCGCGTGCCGCCGGCAGTGCTCCCGGCTGGGAACCGCTGCCCGTCCAGTACGCCGATTACGCGCTGTGGCAGCGTGTGTCGCTCGGTGACGAGTCCGACCCCGAATCGCTGGTCGCCCGCCAGCTCGGCTACTGGCAGCAGGCGCTCGGCGGGCTCCCCGAGGTGCTCGAGTTGCCGACCGACCGGCCCCGGCCGCCCGTGCAGTCGCTGCGCGGTGCGTCGGCACGGTTCACGATCGACGCGCAGACCCACCGCGGGCTGCTCGCGATCGCCCGAGAAACGAACTCGACCCTCTTCATGGTCGTGCACGCGGCGCTCGCCGTCCTGCTCGAGCGGTTGTCGTCGCAGACGGACGTCGCCATCGGCACGCCGGTCGCCGGCCGCGGCGAGCAGGAACTCGACAGGCTCGTCGGCATGTTCGTCAACACCCTCGTGCTCCGCGCGTCGGTGCGCCCCGACGACACCTTCGCCGACCTGCTGGCCCAGGTGCGCGCTACCGATCTGAATGCGTTCAGCCACAGCGACGTTCCGTTCGAGCGTCTCGTCGAGGTACTCGACGTCCCGCGGTCGACGGCGCACCAGCCGCTGTTCCAGGTGGCGTTGTCGTTCGACAACAACGAGTCGGTCCGGATGGAGTTCCCGGGTCTCGAGATCTCCGCACTCGACGCCCCGCTCGAGGTCGCCAAATTCGACCTCCAGCTCAGCGTCGGCGAGCGCTACGTCGACGGCGCCGCCGCAGGTATCGCCGCGACGTTCAACTACTCGACCGACATCTTCGACGAGCAGACCGTCCTGAGGTTCGCGGACCGGTTCGGCCGGATCCTCCATGCCGTGTCGGCCGACCGCGACGTGGTCCTCGGCGACATCGAGATCCTCGACGCCGCGGAGAAGGCCGCGATCGCCCCGGTCCGCGGACCGCAGTCGATCGAGCCGCGCACACTGCCCGAGCTGCTGCGTTCGGGTGTCGAGATCTCGCCGGAATCGGTCGCGGTGTCCTTCGAGGGACGCGAGGTCACGTACCGGGAACTCGACGAGCGGTCGAATCAGCTGGCGCGCGTCCTGATCGATCGTGGCGTGGGACCGGAGAACTATGTCGCACTGGCGATCACGCGTTCCGTCGAATCCATCCTCGGAATCTGGTCGATCGCCAAGGCCGGCGGCGCGTACCTGCCCGTCGACCCGAAGCTTCCATTCGAGCGGATCGGCGAGATGCTGTCCGATTCGGCGGCGGTCCTCGGACTGACGGTCGCCCGCCATCACGACGACCTTCCCGGCACGGTGCCGTGGATCGTCCTCGACGATTCGGCGGCGGCCGAGGAGATCGGTGCCCGCGCTGCGGGCGCGGTGGAAGACGCGGATCTGCGGCGCGCGCTGACGGTCGACCACCCGGCGTATCTCATCTACACCTCGGGTTCGACGGGTAAGCCGAAGGGCGTGGTGGTCACCCACCGCGGTCTGGCGAACCTCACCCGCGAGGTGCGCGAGCATTACGTCGTGTCGCCGAACTCCCGATTCCTGCACGTCGCGTCGCCGAGCTTCGACACGTCGGTCGGGGAGATGCTCGCCGCGTTCAGCGCGGGCGCCACCCTGGTGATCTCGCCCGCGGACGTCTACGGCGGCGACGAACTCGCCGAGCTGATCCGCCGCGAACGGGTCAACAACGTGGTCATGACGCCGACCGCGCTGATGACCGTCGACCCGGACGGGCTCGACTCCGTCACGTCCGTCGTGGTCGGTGGCGACACCTGCACACCGGAACTCGTGGCACGGTGGGCTCCCGGCCGCGAGATGCGCAACGCGTACGGTCCCACCGAGACCACGGTCATCGTCACCATCACCGAACCGATGGTGGCGGGTGAGCGTGTGACGATCGGTTCGCCGCTGCGTGGCGTCGAATCCCTCATCCTCGATTCGCGGTTGCGTCCGGTGCCGGAGGGAGTTCCCGGGGAGCTCTACATCTGCGGTCCGTCGGTGACCCGTGGCTACCACAACCGTCCGTCGGTCACGGCGGAGCGGTTCGTGGCCAACCCGTTCGGCGAACCCGGCGCGCGCATGTACCGCACCGGCGACGTCGTGCGCTGGGCGGACGGGCATCGGGTGGAGTACGTCGGCCGGTCCGACTTCCAGGTGAAGGTCCGCGGGTTCCGCGTCGAACTCGGTGAGATCGACGCCGCCCTGGCCGCACAGCCGGAAGTCGAGTTCGCCGTCACCGTGGGTCGCGAGAATCCGGCCGGGCTGACGACCCTCGTGTCGTACGTCCTGCCCGCCGACGGTGCGACCGTCGATGCGGAATCGCTGAAGTCGGTTGTCGGCGAGACGCTTCCGCCGTACATGGTGCCGTCCGTCGTGATCCTCCTCGACGAGATCCCGCTGACCGGCATCGGCAAGCTGGATCGCGCGCGGCTGCCCGAGCCCGAATTCGTCACCGCGGGTGCGGAATTCCGTGCCCCGACGACACCCGGGGAAGAGACGATCGCAGGCATCTTCGCCGACGTGCTCGGGCTCGAGCAGGTCAGCGTCGACGACAGCTTCTTCGACCTCGGCGGAAACTCGCTGAGCGCCACCCGTGTCGTGTCGCGGGCCGGACAGGTCTTCGGTCGCCGCATCGGAGTGCGGGAACTGTTCGAGGCGCCGACGGTCGCGGGCCTGGCCGCCCGCATCGGCACCCCGGACGAGAACGTCCGACCGCGGCCCGTCCTCGCGCCGCGGGAGAGGTCTGCCTTCGTCCCGTTGTCGCTGGCGCAGTCCCGGATGTGGTTCATCAACCGCTTCGACCCGGACTCGCCCGCCTACAACATTCCGCTCGCGGTCCGGTTGACCGGTGCGCTGGACGTGGACGCGCTGCAGGCCGCCGTGTTCGACGTGCTGGAGCGTCACGAGTCGCTGCGCACGATCTACCCGGACTCGCCGGACGGCCCGCATCAGGTGATCCTTCCCGCCGACCAGGTCCGGCTGGACCTGACGCCCGCCGCGGTGTCGGACGACGAGCTGCGCGAGCAGTTGGTGGAGATGGTCACCGCCGGATTCGACGTCACCGCCGACCTCCCGCCGATCCGGACGCGACTGTTCGAGGTCGGCCCGCAGGACTACGTGCTGGCACTCGTCGTGCACCACGTGTCCACCGACGGCGAATCCACGGCGCCGTTCGTGCGCGACGTCATGGTGGCGTACGCGTCGCGGGCGGCAGGCCGGGAACCCGGCTTCGCTCCGCTCCCGGTGCAGTACGCGGACTACGCGATCTGGCAGCGTGAACTCCTCGGCAGCGAGGACGACCCGGACAGCCTGATCGCCGCCCAGCTGGCCTTCTGGAAGAAGACGCTGGCCGGCGTGCCCGACCTGCTCGAGCTGCCGGTGGACCGGCCGCGACCGCCCGTGCAGTCCCTGCGCGGGTCGCGGATCGACTTCACCATCGACGCCGAGGTGCACCGCGGTCTGGCAGCACTGGCCCGCAGGCACAACGCCAGCGTGTTCATGGCCGTGCACGCCGCGTTCGCGGTGCTGCTCAGCCGCCTGTCCGGCACCGAGGACATCTCGGTGGGCACCCCGATCGCAGGCCGCGGTGAGCGCGAACTCGACGACGTCGTCGGCATGTTCGTCAACACCCTCGCGCTGCGGGTGCAGGTCGACGGGCAGCAGACGTTCGACGAGATCCTCGATCGTGCCCGGGAGGCCGACCTCGAGGCGTTCTCGCACGCCGACGTCCCGTTCGAGCGCCTGGTCGAGGTCCTGAACCCGGCACGCTCGATGGCCCACCATCCGATCTTCCAGGTGGGCTACTCGTTCCAGAACACCACGAAGGCCGAGCTGGAACTGCCCGACCTCACCGTCACACCGCTCGAGGTCGAGGGCGACACCGCGCAGTTCGACCTGCATCTGATCCTGGGCGACAGCCCCGAGGGGGAGCAGATGTCGGGCGTGTTCACGTTCGCCACCGACCTGTTCGACGCCGTCACCGTGAAGCGTTTCGCGGACATGTTCCGCCGCGTCCTGGCTGCTGCGGTGGATTCGCCCGGGACCGCGGTCGGTGACCTGCCGCTCGCAGGCAGCGACGAGCGCGCGCTCGTGGTGTCCGGATGGAACGACACCGAGCGGGTGTTGCCGGAGACGACGCTCGCGGACATGTTCGCGTCCGCCGCCGCGGAGAACCCGGACGTCACCGCTCTCGTGTTCGAGGGCGAGTCGTTGACGTACGCCGATTTCTCGACGAGGGTCAACCGGTTGGCCCGGCACCTCGTCGGCCGCGGGGTCGGCCCGGAAACCGTGGTCGGCCTGGCGATTCCGCGTTCGGTGGAACTGCTGGTCGGAATGTACGCGGTCGCCGCGGCCGGCGGCGCGTACCTGCCGATCGACCCGGACCATCCGGCCGACCGCACCGCGTACGTCCTGGAGAGTGCGCAACCCGTCTGCGTCCTGACGACCCGCGCCGTCGCCGGGGGACTGCCGGGCGGAGTCGACCACCTCCTCCTCGACGAACTGGATCTGGGCGGAATCGACGCGTCTCCGCTGACCGACTCGGAGCGGATCGCACCGCTGCGGCCGGAGAACGCCGCGTACGTGATCTACACGTCCGGCTCGACCGGTCGCCCGAAGGGTGTGGCGATCGCGCACCGTGCGATCGCGAACCAGTTGCGCTGGAAGCAGTCGGAATACCCGCTCACCGCGGAGGACTCGGTGCTGCTCAAGACGGCGGCGACGTTCGACCTGTCGGTGTGGGAGTTCTGGTGGGCGCTGACCGCGGGCGCACGTCTGGTCGTCGCCACACCGGACGGACACCGCGACCCGTCGTACCTGGCCGCACTCGTTGCGGAGCAGCAGGTTTCGACGGTGCACTTCGTGCCTTCGCTGCTGTCGGCGTTCGTCGCGGTGGCGGAGCCGGCACAGTTGGTGTCGTTGACACGTGTGCTCTGCATCGGTGAGGCACTGCCCGCCGACACGATGCTCCGGTTCCGCGACGTCTCCGACGCGGAGATCTTCAACCTGTACGGCCCCACCGAGGCCGCTGTCAGCGTCACCCACTACCGGTGCGGCGACGAGCGCGACGGTGCGGTCCCGATCGGCAGGCCCGAATGGAATACGCAGACCTACGTTCTCGATTCGCGTCTGCACCCTGTTCCCGCCGGCGTCACAGGTGAGCTCTATCTCGCGGGCGAGCAGTTGGCGCGCGGGTACTTCGGCCGCCACGACCTCACCGCGGAACGGTTCGTCGCCAACCCGTTCGGCGCGGCCGGGCAGCGGATGTACCGCACCGGTGACCTGGTGCGATGGAACCGGGACGGCAACCTCGACTACGTCGGCCGGAGCGACTTCCAGGTCAAGGTCCGCGGTTTCCGGATCGAGCTCGGCGAGATCGAGCGGGCGCTCGTGGCGCATCCGTCGGTGGCGCAGGGAGTCGTCGTGGTCCACCACGACCGTCACACCGGGGACCGGCTCGTCGGCTACGTGGTGCCGGAGCAGGGCGACTCCGTCGACGACGCCGACGTGCTCGCGTTCGCCGGCCGGTCGGTGCCGGGCTACATGGTGCCGTCCGCGCTGATCACCCTCGACGCATTGCCGCTGAACATCAACGGCAAGCTCGACCGCAAGGCGCTCCCCGAACCCGAGTTCGGCGGCGCCGCGGACCATTACCGGGCCCCGCGTACCCCCGTCGAGGAGATCGTCGCGGGTGTCTTCGCGGACGTGCTCGGTCACGAGCGGGTCAGCGCGGACACGAGCTTCTTCGACCTCGGCGGCAACTCGCTCGTCGCGACGCGGGTGGTCGCCCGCATCAACGCCGCGCTCGACACGTCGATCGGTGTGCGTGAACTGTTCGAGGCTCCGACGGTGATCGCGCTGTCGGCTCGCGCCGAGCAGTCCGATTCGGCGGGCGCGAGCCGCCCGGCGCTGGTGCCGCAACCGCGTCCCGCCCGGATTCCGCTGTCCCCGGCACAGTCCCGCATGTGGTTCATCAACCAGTTCGACACGGCGTCGGCGGCGTACAACATTCCGCTGGCGATCAAGTTGACGGGCCACCTCGACGTCTCGGCGCTCGAACAGGCACTCGGCGACGTCGTCGAACGCCACGAGACGCTGCGCACGACGTACCCCGACACCGGCGACGGTCCGGGCCAGGTCGTGTTGTCGCGGGCCCGGAGTTTCACGTCTCTGGACGTGGAGAACGTCGCCGACGAGAACGCGCTGCGTGAGCGTGTGGTCTCTCTCGTCACCGCCGGTTTCGACGTCGCGCAGGCCGTCCCGGTCCGCGCGCGTCTCCTGCGGATCGATGCCGAGCAGCACGTGCTGGTCATCGTCGTGCACCACATCTCGTCCGACGGCGCCTCGACGGCACCGCTGGCGCGCGACGTGGTGATCGCCTACAGCGCCCGCGCCGCCGGTTCCGAACCTGCGTGGGCACCGCTCGACGTCCAGTACGCGGACTTCTCGCTCTGGCAGCACGAGTTGCTCGGCGACGAGAACGCGTCGGATTCGCTGGCGGCCAAGCAGATCGACTACTGGCGGACCACGCTCAGCGGTCTGCCGGACGTGCTGCCGTTGCCGACGGACCGGCCGCGTCCGCCCGCGCAGTCGATGCGCGGCGCGAACTTCGACTTCGAGATCGACGCGGAACTGCGCGACCGGCTCGGGGCGCTGGCGCGCGAGCACAATGCGTCGCTGTTCATGGTCGCGCACGCGGCACTGTCGGTGCTGCTCGCTCGGCTGAGCGCCACGGACGACATCGCGGTGGGTACCGCGATCGAGGGTCGTGGCGAGGCCGCGCTCGACGACCTCGTGGGCATGTTCGTCAACACGCTGGTGCTGCGCGCCCAGGTCGACGTCGACGCGACGTTCTCCGACCTCCTCGCGCAGGTCCGTCAGCACGACCTCGGTGCGTTCACGCACACCGACGTGCCGTTCGAGCGGCTGGTCGAGATCCTCCAGCCGGAACGCTCGACGGCATTCTCGCCGCTCTTCCAGGTGGCTCTCGCGTTCCAGAACATCGAGCAGGCGCACCTGGAACTGCCCGGCCTGACGGTCGAGGGGCTCGACGGTGGGATCAGTGCCGCGAAGTTCGATCTGCAGCTCACGCTCGCCGACGCAGCCGATGCGGACGGGGACGCGCCGATGCGGGGCGTCTTCACCTACGCGACGGATCTGTTCGACGAACGCACGATCGCGGCGTTCGCGTTCCGATTCCAGCGCATCCTCGAGGCGGTCACCGCCGACGCCTCGGTGCTGATCGGGGACATCGACGTCCTGAGCGAGAACGAGCACGAGGTGCTGGCACCCGTGCGCGGCGCCGACAGCGCCGCACCCGAGCTCCTGTCGAGCATCCTCGCCACCGCCGCCGCGGTGGATCCCGACGCCGTCGCCGTCGTGTGCGGCGACGAGCAGGTCACCTACCGTGAGCTCGACGAGCGCTCGAACCGTCTCGCCCGCGTCCTGATCGGCAGGGGCATCGGGGCCGACGACTTCGTCGCGCTGGCGCTGACGCGTTCCGTCGAATCCATCCTCTCGATCTGGGCGGTCGCGAAGACCGGCGCGGCCTTCGTCCCCGTCGACCCGAGCTACCCGTTCGACCGGATCCTGCACATGGTCACGGACTCCCGTGTGGAGGTCGGTCTCACCACCGGCGCCCACGTCGGCGAGCTGCCCGACACCGTGCGGTGGCTGGTGCTCGGTGAGGACGAGATGGACGGCGACTGCGCGTCCGTGTCGTCCGAGGCCGTCACGGACGCCGATCGCATCCGCCCGACCCGGGTCGACGACGCGGCCTATGTCATCTACACGTCGGGCTCGACGGGTCTGCCCAAGGGCGTCGTCGTCACCCACACCGGGCTGGCGAACGTCACGACCGAGCAGGTCGAGCGGCTCCGGCTCACCCCGCAGTCGCGGGTGCTGCACTTCGCCTCGCCGAGCTTCGACGCATCCGTCTTCGAGTTGCTGCACGCCGTGGCCGCCGCGTCGACGATGGTCATCGCGTCCGGCGTCGTGTACGGCGGCGACGAACTCGCCCGGTTGCTGAAGAAGCAGAAGGTCACACACGCGTTCATCACGCCCGCGGCTCTCACCACGGTCGACCCGGCCGGGTTGAACGGCATCGAGGTGCTGTCGGTGGCCGGCGAGGCGTGCCCGCCGGAACTCATGCAGAAGTGGGCACCGGGCCGGCGCATGTTCAACCTGTACGGCCCGTCCGAGGCGACGATCTGGAGCACGTCGAGCAACCCGATGAAGGCGGATCAGCCCGTCACCATCGGTGGTCCCACCCGGGGCGTCGACGTGGTCGTGCTCGACTCCCGGCTCACGCCCGTCCCGGTGGGGGTCGCGGGTGAGCTGTACGTGGCGGGCCCGAGCGTGGCACGCGGCTATCACAACCGGTTCGCCCTGACGGCGGAGCGATTCGTCGCCAACCCGTTCGGCGGTCCCGGTGAGCGGCTCTACCGCACCGGCGACGTCGTCCGCTGGGTGCCCGACGGGGAGACCGGCGACCTCGTCCTCGACTACGTCGGCCGGTCCGACTTCCAGGTGAAGGTCCGCGGGTTCCGCATCGAACTCGGCGAGATCGACGCCGAACTCGGCAGCCACCCGAGCGTGGACTTCGCGGTCACACTGGGCCACCACCGCGAGCAGACCGGTCAGACCGTGCTGGTGTCGTATGTGATGCCGGCTCCGAGCGCGTCGATCGACGTCGCGGAACTGTCGGCGTTCGTGTCCGAGACCCTGCCCGGGTACATGGTGCCGTCGTCGATCATGGCGATCGACTCGGTGCCGCTGACGCCCGCCGGGAAGCTCGATCGCAAGGCGCTTCCCGAGCCGCAGTTCGTGTCGGCGGCCGGCGAGTACTGCGCGCCGTCGACGCCGATGGAGAAGGCCATCGCCGACGTCTTCGCGCAGGTACTCGGTGTGGACCGCGTCAGCGTCGACGACTCGTTCTTCGCCCTCGGCGGCGACAGCATCGTGTCCATCCAGCTGACGACCCGCGCGAAGAACGCCGGGGTGCTGTTCACGGCGCGGGACGTCTTCGAGCGCAAGACCGTCTCGGCGCTGGCCGACGTGGCCGCCTGGGCCACCGACGTCGAGTCGGTCAAACTCGAGGAGCTGCCGGGCGGCGGCGTCGGATCGATTCCGCTGACACCCATCGCGCACTGGCTGGTGGAGACGGCGGGGACCTTCGAGAAGTTCTCCCAGGCGGTTCTGCTGACCACCCCGCCCGCGGTCACGCGGGATCAGCTCGTGGCCACGGTGGATGCGATCCTGGACCGCCACGACATCCTGCGGTCCCGGCTCACCCGGACCGGGGACGACTGGGCGTTCGAGGTTCTCTCCACCGAAGAGGCATTCGGTGCGGCGGATCTGATCGAGCAGATCGAGTTCACCGACAAGCCGGGAACGGACGGATTCGAGCGGCTGGCACGCGCGGCTCTCGACCGTGCGGCGGAACGGCTGGATCCGGCGTCGGGCCGGATGACGCAGTTCGTGTGGTTCGCTCCCGCGGCGTCGTTGCCGGGGCAGAGCGGCCGCCTGCTGGTGCTCGCGCACCACCTCGTCGTCGACGGGGTGTCTTGGCGAGTGCTGTTGCCGGACTTCGCGACCGCGGGTTCACAGATCACGGCGGGACAGCCGGCGCAGCTCGAAGCGGTCGGCTCCTCGGTCCGGGCCTGGGCACACGGACTGGTCGCGGAGGCGAAGTCGCCGCACCGCGTGGCGGAACTCGACTTCTGGCGCGGGATGCTCGCGGGCACCGATCCGCTGATCGGACAGCGTGCGTTCGATCCCGCACGCGACGTGATCGCCCGGACCGACCGCCTGAGCATGACGTTCTCGACGCAGGTGACGCAGGCGCTGCTCACCACGATCCCGCAGTCCGTGAACGGCGGTGTCAACGACGGCCTGCTCGCGGCTCTCGCACTCGCGGTCGCGCGCTGGCGTGGACTCCGCAACGGGACCGAGGATCGCTCGGTGCTGATCAACCTCGAGGGACACGGCAGGGAAGAGGCGACCGTGCCCGGTGCCGACCTGTCCCGGACGGTGGGCTGGTTCACCAGCCTGTACCCGGTGCGCTTGGACGTCTCCCGCGCCGATCTCGCCGACGCGTTCGACGGCGGGGCGTCGACGGGCGCGGCACTGAAGGCTGTCAAGGAACAGTTGCTTGCCGTGCCCGACAAGGGCATCGGCTACGGGTTGCTTCGCTACCTGAACGAGGAGACCGCTCCGACTCTGGCCTCGCTGCCGACTCCGCAGATCGGGTTCAACTACCTCGGTCGCGCGGGCTCGGTGGAACTGCCCGCCGAGATCCGGGATCTCGGCTGGATCCCCGACAGCGATTCGGGTGAGTTCGGTGGTGCCATGGACGACGAGATGGTGGCACCGGCGGTGCTCAGCATCAACGCGGTGACGTCGGAGACGGCGTCCGGTCCCCAGATCGAAGCCAAGATCGCGTTCGCCACCGAGATTCTCGACGAGGCGGACGTGTGGGAGCTCGCCGAACTGTGGCACGCCGCGGCGACCGCGCTGGCCGAGCACGCCTCCGGGCCGAACGGCGGCGGTCTCACGCCGTCCGACGTTCCGCTGGTGTCCGTGACGCAGGACGACCTCGAGGCGCTCGAGCGGCGCTACCCCGACGCCACCGACGTGTGGCCGCTCGCCCCGCTGCAGTCCGGAATGTTCTTCCATTCCGTTCTCGCCGAGGACGCGGTGGACGTCTACACCGCTCAGGTGGTCCTGGACTTCCAGGGCACGGTCGACGTCCGTCGGCTCCGCGGTGCGGCGGAGGCGTTGATCGCACGTCACGCGAACCTGCGCACGGCCTTCGTCCCCGACGATTCGGGGACCGCGGTCCAGGTGGTCGTCGACCGCGTCGCACTGCCGTGGGAAGAGCTCGACCTCTCCGGGCTGTCCGGGGCCGAACGTGAGGAGCGGATGAGTTCCGTTCTGAGCGGACATCGTTCGGCGCGGTTCGACATGAGCCGTCCGCCCCTGATGCGGTTCCTGCTGATCCGCACGGGCGAGAACAGCTACCGGTTCTCCATCAGCAACCACCACATCCTGCTCGACGGATGGTCGATGCCGTTGCTGATGAAGGATCTGCTGGTGCTGTACGCGACCCGCGGAGACGGTTCGGTGCTGCCGCGTGTGCGTGGCTACCGCGACTTCCTCGGCTGGCTGTCCGAACGCGACACCGACGCATCACGGAGCGCCTGGGCGCACGCACTGGCGGGACTGGACGGTCCGACCGTCCTGGCCCCGGCACCGACCAGCGAGGACCGCCCCGAGCCGGCCGAGTTCGCGCTGCACCTCGGTGAGGTGGTGAGCGAGAACCTGGCGCGCATCGCCCGGGACCGTGGCCTGACGATGAACACGATCGTCCAGGCTGCGTGGGGTCTGCTGCTGGCCCGGATGACGGCCTCGGACGACGTCGTCTTCGGCGCCACCGTGTCGGGTCGCCCGCCGGAGGTCGCGGGCATCGAGTCGATGGTGGGCCTGTTCATCAACACCATCCCGATTCGGGTGCGTATCGATCCCCGTGAGTCGCTCCTCGGACTGCTCGAGCGGCTGCAGGCGGAACAGTCGACGTTGTTCGACCACCACCACATCGGTCTTCCGGAGATCCAGCAGATCGCCGGAATCGGTGGGCTGTTCGACACGTTGACGGTGTTCGAGTCGTACCCGGTGGACCGCGCAGGTCTCACCGAGGACAGCGACATCGACGGGCTCCGGGTCGCCGGGGTACAGATCAGCGATGCCTCGCACTACCCGCTGAGCCTGCTGGCCCAGTCGGACAGCGAGCTGCAGCTGGTCCTGAAGTACCTCCCGGACGTATTCGGCGCCGACACCGTCGAGCGGCTCGGATCCCGACTGAACCGGATTCTGCAGACCATCGCGGCCGGCAGTTCCACGCTGGTGGGCGACCTCGATCTGCTGACCGGCGACGAACGCGAACTCGTCCTGTCCGGGTGGAACGACTCGGCGCACGACGTCGCCGACGAATCCGTGGTGTCGATGTTCGGCGCCCAGGTCGCACGCACGCCGGATCGAACGGCTGTGGTGGCGGACCATGTGCGCCTCACCTACGCCGAGTTCGATGCGCGGGTGAATCGTTTGGCGCGGCACCTGATGTCGATGGGTGTGGGGCCGGACTCGGTGGTGGGCATCGCGATGCGACGCTCGCTCGACATGGTGATCAGCCTCTACGCCGTCCACGCGGCGGGCGGGGCGTACGTGCCGATCGACCCGGAGCATCCTGCGGACCGCACCTCGTACGTGGTGGACAGTGCCATGCCGACGTGTGTGCTGAGCCTGGCCGACGACATCGCGAATCTCGACGTGGACGTGCCGGTGTATCTGGTCGAGGACTTCGACGTGTCCGAGTACGCGGACGGCCCGGTCGAGGATTCCGAGCGGCTCGCCGGGTTGCGCCCGGACAACCTGGCCTACGCGCTGTACACGTCGGGTTCGACGGGACGTCCGAAGGGCGTGGCGATCCCGCACTCGGCGCTCGCCAACCAGCTGGCGTGGATGCGGGACGTCTACGGCATCGGCGCGCAGGACGTGGTGCTGCAGAAGACACCGTTCACGTTCGACGCCTCGGTGTGGGAGCTGTTCCTGCCGTTGGTGGTCGGTGGCACCCTCGTGATCGCGTCGCCGGACGGTCACCGCGACCCCGAGTACATGGCAGCGACCGTGGGCACGGAAGCGGTGACGGTGATCCAGTTCGTCCCGTCCGTGCTGACCATGTTCCTCGACGCCGCGACGGCCGACCGGTGCGGTTCGCTGCGCCTGGTCTTCGCGGGCGGTGAGCCGCTGCCGCAGTCGGCAGCGGAGCGGGTCGCCGGTCTCGGTTCCGCGGAATTGGTGAACCTGTATGGCCCGACCGAGGTGACCATCAACTCGACAGCCCACGTGGTGGAGCCGTCGGGCACGGCGCCGATCGCGCCGATCGGTTCGCCGGCCTGGAACACGCGGGCCTACGTGCTCGACGCTCATCTGAACCCGGCGCCGGTCGGTGTTCCCGGTGAGCTGTACCTCGACGGTGCGCAACTCGCTCGCGGATACGTCAACAGTTCGGCGCTGAGTGCGGAACGGTTCGTCGCGAACCCGTTCGGCGATTCGGGTGCGCGGATGTACCGCACCGGCGACCTCGTCCGGTGGAACGAGAACGGCGTCCTCGAGTTCGTGGGCCGCACCGACTTCCAGGTGAAGGTGCGCGGACTGCGTATCGAGCTCGGCGAGATCGAGGAGGCGTTCGTCCGGTACCGCGACGTGGCGCAGGCCGCCGTCATCGTCCACAACAGCGAGGTGGGTGCGCGGCTCGTCGCCTACGTCGTGCCGAAACAGGATGCGACTCTCGACTCGGCGGCGCTGAACGGATTTGTCGCGGAATTGCTGCCCGAATACATGATTCCGGACTCCGTGATGGTGCTCGCCGAACTTCCGCTGGGTACCAGCGGCAAGCTCGACCGGCGCGCGCTGCCGGTGCCGGACTTCGCGTCGGCGGCAGATTTCCGGGCGCCTGGCACCGACACCGAACGTGCACTCGCGACCGTGTTCGGCGAACTGCTCGGCCGGGAGAGCGTCGGAATCGACGATTCGTTCTTCGAGCTCGGCGGCGACAGCATCGTGTCCATCCAGTTGGTGGCGCGGGCACGTGCGGCCGGTATCCACTTCACCGCGCGAGATGTGTTCGAGCGGCGCACCGTTGCCGAACTGGCCGCGGTGGCCGACTCGGGCGAGTCCGCGGCGGCCGTGCTGCAGGAGTACGAGGGTGGTGGCGTCGGAACGGTGCCGCTCACCCCGGTCGCCCGCAAGATGGTCGAGCGCGGCGGCGACTTCGACCGGTTCGTCATGCCGTTGCTGCTGACACTGCCCGCCGGGATCGGACGCGAGCAGGTGATCGCGACGATCACCGCCGTCGTCGACAAGCACGACGTGCTGCGGTCGACCCTCGTCACGTCCGGCGTGGAGGACGCGCTCGAGATCGCACCCGCGGGCAGCGTCGACATCGACGGCACCGTGCAGCGGGTGGAGATCGCGGCAGGCGACGAACCCGGTTCGCCGGAGTTCGATGCCGTGGCGAGTGCCGCCTTCGACGCGGCGCTGGATCGTCTCGATCCGCGCACCGGGTCGATGCTCCAGTTCGTCTGGTTCGATCCCGCCGAGGCGGATCGGCGCGGACGGCTCCTCGTGTTGCCGCACCACCTCGTCATCGACTCCGTGTCGTGGCGGATCCTGGTGCCGGACTTCGCGACCGCAGGCGCCCAGATCGCCGGCGGAACGGCGCCGTCACTCGAGCCGGTCGGAACGTCGCTGCGGCGCTGGACCGACGGTCTGCTGGAGGCGGCGGCGAGGCCGGAGCGGGTGGCCGAACTCGAGGTGTGGGAACACATGCTCACCGGCCCGGATCCGTTGCTCGGATCGCGTGAGCTGGACCTGGAAACCGATCTGATCAGCACGCTGGAACGGACCCGGGTGGATGTCCCCGCACCGGTCACCGAGGCACTGCTGGGGGGCACGCCGGGCGCGCTCGACGGTGAGATCGGCGACGTCCTCGCGGCTGCCCTCGCGTTGGCGGTGGCCGCATGGCGGCGCGACCGCGGAGTCGACGCTTCGTCGACGGTGGTCACCCTCGAGGGCCACGGACGTGAAGAGTCCACGGTGCCGGGTGCGGATCTGTCGCGGACGGTCGGCTGGTTCACCACGATGTACCCGGCGCGTCTCGATCTCGCCGGGGTCGACATCGCCGATGCCCTGCGGGGCGGCGCGGGCGCGGCGGACGTCGTGCACGCGGTGCGGGATCAGCTGAGCGCGATCCCGGACCGGGGAATCGGGTACGGGCTGCTCCGGTACCTGAACCCCGACACGTCGGCGGTCATGAGGAACTGGCCGGAACCGCAGATCGTGTTCAACTACATCGGACGCGTCAGCGCGGCCGAGGTCCCCGAGGCCGTGCGCGGACTCGACTGGCTGCCCGATTTCGAATCGCCCGTCACGGGTGGATTCGAGAAGAGCGCGATGCCCGCCCAGGCCGCCCTCGACATCCAGTCGGTGATCTCGGAAACCGAGGAGGGCCTGCAGTTGTCGGCGTTCATGTCCTTCCCGCCCGGCATCCTCTCGACGCCGGACGTGGACCGGTTCGGGGAGTTCTGGGTGGCCGCACTCACCGCGCTCGTGGCTCAGGCCGAGGAGCGATCCGGGCGCTGATCTCCGCGGCCCGTGGTGGGAAGGCACCGAGCCTTCCCACCATGCGGCCCCGTCTGTTCCTGTCGCCCGGTTCCCGTCGCCGCGGGGTCAGGCCCACTCGAAGGACATCTCGCCCGCGACGCCGAGGTGCTTGCACAGTTTGTGGATGCCACTGAAATCCTGAACCAGTGCGGATCGGCGGGTGTCGTGTTCGGCGTCGTCGATCATCGCCTGACCGCCGCCCAGATCCATGAGTTCGACAATGGTGTGCCACGTCGAGTAGTCGTTGCTGCTGAATGCGGTCATCGCGTCGACGAGCCCGTCCAGGAAATGGCGGCGGTCGCCGGGGCTCAGGGTGTCGTAAACGACGCCCGCGATGTCGTCGGCGATCGAGGCGTGACAGTACTCGTCGCGGTTGTGGAGGCGGACCGTCGCCCGGTTGACCGGCTGGATGACGTCGTTCTCGGAAATCAGGTCGAGGTAGGAGCTGATCGAGATCTCGGCCACCGTCATGAAGGCGAACGTCGTGATCGCCCGCTTCCTCGGGTCGGCGGCATCGGCAGTCGCCGCGCGTTGACGGCGCAACGTGAGGACGTCGGGAAGGGCATTGTTCGGCATCGCCCAACCGCGTTGCCTGCGCGTGACCGCGCTCGCGTTCAGGTGCATGAGGGTGTGGTACTGCTCGTCGACCATCGCCTGGTGGACGGCCACGGCGAACGTGTCTCCGAGCCCGGTGTCCAGGGCGTCGTGCGCGACGAGGTCGAACCCGGGATTGACCACGTACTGCTCGATGTCCATGACATTCTTGTTGAATGCGATCCAGGCCCACGCCCGGAGCCGGTTCCGTTGCTCCTCGCTCATGCCCAGGAACCGATCGTGATCGGCGAAGGGCAGCAACTCGTTCGGGTAGTCCTGCTTGGCGAGGTCGAACAGTGCGTCGAGGTCCGGTTCCGGCTTCTTCACGGTCGCCCGTTGTCCCCAGTTCCGGGCGAGCCGGGACACGACGGCGCTCTCCACCGGATCAGCCGGGTCGTACTCCGGGAGCGAGGGAGTCTTCTGGGGCGTCATGACGAATCTCCGTTCCTGTCCCACGACCGCGGCTGTCTGTGAACGAGATCGGTGAAGAGGTCGGCGCACAGCCGGGCGAGGGGTTCGCTCCGGTCGCCGAGCGCCGACGTCGAGCGGGACATGAGCGAGGCGAAGTCGTCCTCCGAGCCATGCTCGACGGTTTCCGTGAGAGTGGTCAGCGCCGCGGCGAGCGCGCGGCGGGCCTCGCCCGCGAAGGGATTGCCCGCCTGGATGTCCCGGTAGACCTCTGGGACGCCTCCACCGACCCGGGCGAGGAGCGCGAGCGACACGAGATGGGGAGGGGTCCCCACCGCGGTGAGTTCGGCACCGTCGACACCGAGGTCCGCGAGCGCGAGGCCGAAGGCGAGGACGCCGGCGTGGGTCAGCGCCTGGGTCGCTGCCGTCAGCCGGTCGTGGTGTTCGGCGTCCAGGCGGACGACCGACGACCCCCAGCCGGACAGCACCGACAGGAACCACTCGACCTCACCGCTGTCCCGGTAGGTCACCGCCGCGATGGGGCGGCCCTCCGGTCCGAGGGAGGGCGCGAACATCGGATTGATGCCGACCGCGCCGTTGCGCAGCGCACTGTCACGCAGGGCGGCGTCGAATCGGGACTTCACCGACAGCGTGTCGACCAGCAGGGCGTGTTCGGACAACTCCGCCACCGCGAACGGAATCGCCTCCAGCGCGGCACTTTCGGGGATCGCGAGGATCACCGCGTCCGCGGCGTTCACCACCGCCTGCACCTCGGAAGACGGGTCGGTGACGTCGCCCTTCACCTGATCCGGATCGGACCGGTCGGTGAACCGGATGTCGATGGTGCGCACCGTGTTTCCGTCGGCGCGCAGCCGGGTCGCCAGCATCCGGCCGACATCGCCGGAACCGCCGATCAGCGCGACGGTCCGGGCGGATGCGGCCGGGACGTTCACGGCCCGATCTCGTTCGGCCGGTCTGCCGTCACGGTCAGTGCCCGCAACATGGTGGCGGCCTTGACCATCGCCTCGTCGAATTCCTCCTCCGGGTCGGAGAGTGCCGTGATCGCCCCGCCGATACCGAACGTCACCTCGCTGTCCGTGGCGACGATCGTGCGGATGACGATCGACAGGTCTGCCGTCCCCGTCAGCGAGAAGTAGCCGATCGAACCGGAATACACACCGCGCGGCCCGGACTCGAGCCGGTCGATGATCTCCATGGTCCGGATCTTCGGGGCGCCCGTCATCGATCCGCCCGGGAAGGCGGCGCGAACACACTCGACGACGGAGGCATCGGCGCTGAGGGTGCCGCGCACGGTCGACACGAGTTGATGCACCGCCGCGTACGTCTCGACATCGAAGAGTTTGGGAACGTGCACCGATCCGGGAACGCACACCCGGGCCAGATCATTACGCGTCAGGTCGACGATCATCAGATTCTCGGCGCGGTCCTTCTCGCTGTCGAGCAGGTCCTGCCGAAGCGCCGCGTCCTTGGCGGGGGTGGCGCCGCGTGGACGCGTCCCCTTGATGGGTTTGGACTCCACCACCCGGTCCGCGCCGATCCTGAGGAACCGTTCGGGGGAGGCGCTGAGAACCGACAGTCCGGCGAACTGGAGGTACGCGCTGTACGGGGTGGGGCTGATGGAACGCAGCAACTCGAACGTGTGCAGGGGATCGATCGACTGGTCCACCGTCGCCATGTTGGTCAGGCACACCTCGTAGGACTCGCCGGTCCGGATCTCACCGAGCGAGGTTGCGATGTGTTCGAGGTACTTGTCGTGTTCGTGGCGCAGGGCGAGTTCGGCGGACTCCGGCTTCCGGATCGGCGATACCGCGGTCGGCGGGTTGTCCGGCTCGGCCAGCCGATGCAGCGCCACCTCCATCTCGTCGAGCCAGCGGCGCAACTCCGGATCGTCCTGGTGATCGCTCAGGCACAGCGCGTAGGTGCGCTCGCCGGAATGGTCGATGACGACGGCGCGGTCGGCGAACACCAGCGCGGCGTCGGGGGTGGGCGACTTGTGGGCCGCCGTGCCGCCGGTCTCGGCCTTCAGTTCGTAGCCGAGGTACCCCACGTAGCCGAGGCCGAACGGCACACCCGGGAGGCCGGGCACCGACCGGGCCTGCAGCTGCCGCTCGAGGTAGTCGAAGAACGGTGCGTGCACCTGTTCGACCGGCAATCCCTCGCGGGTGATCCGGACGATCGATTCGCTGACGTCGTACGTGATGTACTCCGCGCGAGGGCCGGAACAATTGCCCATGATGGTGAATCGCGAATTCGGTTCCGATGCCGACGTCCCGTCCAGCCAGAACGCGTTGGGCCCGGATGCGAAGAGATCCTCGAACGTGGTGCGGGGGTCGACTTCGTGGTCGACGCGCACCTGCTGGACCACGTACGGCGCGTGGGGAATCGGGATTCTCAGCATCGAACCGTGCGTGGGTGTCCCGGAATGCGTCTGCGTGAGATCGCGGAAGTTCGCGAGCAGTTCGTGACCGAAGGCGGTGCTGATCGATTCGGGGTGGAACTGGACGCCCCACAGCGGACGCGTGCGGTGCCGGACACCCATCAGCAGGCCGTCGGCGGTCCAGGCGGTGGCCTCGAGGTCGTCGGGGAGATCCTCGACGATCAGCGAGTGGTAGCGGACCGTCGGGAACGGTGACGGAATGCCGGCGAAGAGTTCGGAACCGTCGTGTTCGACGAGGGACACGCGGCCGTGCATCGGTTCGGGTGCGAGAACCACACTGCCCCCGAACAGCTGGCACAGACCCTGGTGACCGAGGCACACGCCGAGGACGGGGAGTTCGGTCTCGGTGATGACGCGCGCACTGATGCCGAAGTCGCGTTGCCGCTCCGGGCGTCCGGGACCGGGGGAGATGACGATGTTGTCGAAGTCGGACCAGGGGATCGAATCCCACTCCACATCGTTGTGCACGACCGTGGGGGGCTCACCGTTCACCTCGGCCAGCAGAGTGAACAGGTTATAGGTGAAGGAATCGTAATTGTCGATCAACAGCGTCCGGGTACTCATCACGACTCGACATTCGCAGATGGCACGGAACTGTGACGAACGTGGTGGTTGTCACGGTGGTCGTGGTGTCCGTTGTGGCGGGCGCCCTCGTCGGCGGGCTCCGCGTTGATGACGAGGTCCTCGAGCCGGCACGTCTCGGCGATGAGAAGGTCGTAGAGCGAGTCGAAGAACTCCGGGGACAGTGAGTGGCTGTCCGCGTACTGTCGCGCCCGCTCGTGGACGATGTGGATCCGGCCTGGCTGCATCATGGCGATGTGCTCGCGTCGCTTCAGTTCGCCGATGCGCAGGCACACCTCCAAGCGCTGCCGGACCGCTTCGAGCAGGGTCGCGTCGACTGCGTCGAGTTCCGCGCGCAGACCCTCGAGTGCCTGCTGCGCCGAGGCGTCAGAATGCTCTCCGGAATCGTCGCCGTTCCGCTGTCCTACGGAGAAGTACATAGTCGCCCCACTCACTCGATCGGCAGTAGCTTTCTCATCCCGACTATCGTGTGTCGTTGGTGGTTCGTTTCCATGAGCCCTTCCGGATGGCCGGAAGGGGTGTGTTCGAACGGCCGAATACGAACCAGGTGGGTTATCACCCCCAGAGTCTCGATCTCGAGTTGAGACTTTGATGGACGGTTGGCTAACGTAACCTGAAGTCTATTTCCGCTAACCCAGGATACGAGGAATATGCGTATATCGTTGGCCAGTAGGGCCCTGTTGTTCGTGCTGGCAGGCATCGTGATGCTGTGCAGTGCGGCACCAGCGGCAGCGGATCCCGTGGAAGCGGAACCCGCACCCGCGGCCGACCTGTCGGTGCTGCCGGGGGCGAATGACTGGAGCTGTAAGCCGTCCGCGGCGCATCCGCGTCCCGTCGTGCTGGTGCACGGCACGTGGACCGGCATGGTGGGAACATGGAAGGACCTCGCGCCGGCGCTCACGGCGGAGGGATACTGCGTGTTCGCCCTCAATTACGGACAGGCCACCGGTCTGACCGAGGGCAACCTGATGCGCATGTTCGGTGGCGCCGACATCGCGGAGTCCGCTCAGCAGCTCGCCGGATTCGTCGACCAGGTCCGCACCACCACCGGCGCTTCGCAGGTCGACATGATCGGGCATTCGCTCGGTGGCACGGTCTCCCGCCAGTACCTGCGGTTCGACGGCGGCGCCGACCGCACGAACCCCGCGCTGAACAAGGTGCACTCGCTCGTCACACTCGGCGCCACCAACCACGGCACCAGCTTCGGGGACGTCCAGTCGCTCGGTGCGATCGCGCAGGCACTGGGTGTGCCGGTCATGACGCTCGCCGGTGTCGCGGTCGGACCGTCCTACATCCAGCAGATGGTGGGCTCACCCTTCCTGCAAGTCCTCAACGCCAGCGGCGACACCGACCCGGGCATCGAGTACACGGTGGTCGCCAGCCGCAGCGACACCGTGTCGACCCCGCCGGAGAACACGTTCCTGACGGCCGGTCCCGGTGCCGTCGTGCACAACATCTGGCTCCAGGACGGCTGCGAGACGAACACGTCCGAACACATCCAGCTGACCACCGATGCGCGGGCCGTATACATCATCCAGCGGGCTCTGGACCCCACCTACGGAGATCGCAACCCCGCACCGTGCTGACACCGGTGGCGCCGGTCAGTCCCAGATGCCGACCTCGTCGAGATGCGCGACCAGCCGCTGGGCGCCGTCGATGAAGTGGGCCTTGTTCTCCGCACCCACCACGTCGGCCTTCCCGTCGGCGAGCGCGGCGATGAGCCGGCGATGGCTCTCGACCGCCGACTCACCCCAGGCCGGATCGGACGAATAGAACTGCACCGGGGTGTACCGGGTGGCGCTGAGCAGGAACCACGACAGCTTGCTCGCGTCGGCAAGCCGGTTGATGACCCGGTGAAACGAGAACTCGAGGTCCTCGATGCGGTCGGCGTCGCCGTCCTCGACGGCGCGCCGCAGCTTCTCGTTGATCGCGGTCAGCTCCTCCACGGCCTCCGGGGTGGCCGACCGCGTCGCGCGGACCGCGAGTTCCTCGGCGATCTGCCCCTGCAGCCAGAAGAGGTCGTGGATGTCGTCCCGGCTGAGCGGTGCGACGACGTACCCGCGGTGGGGAACCAGCTCGACGAGGCCCTCGCCGCGAAGGGTCAGGAGCGCCTCACGGACAGGTGTGACGCTGACCCCCAGGTCCGCCGCGGTCTCGTCGAGGCGGATGAAGTCACCCGGGCGAACGCCCCCGGACATGATCAGGTTGCGGACGTGCACGGCGACGTCGTCCGACAGCTGGGGTCGGCGGCGCAGGGTGCGGCCCGCTGGGGATCGTGACACGGAGGGCGATGCCATGGAGAACTCCTTCGATGCGGCAAACCAGCATAAACCGCAGGGGGTGATTACAAGCCGTAGGTCTTGCCGATGATGTCGCGCTGAATCTCGTTGGTACCGCCGTAGATGGTCGACACGATGGTGGAGCGGACGTGCTTCTCCATGTCGAACTCGGTGGCGTAGCCGTACCCGCCCATCATCTGCATGCCCTCGAGTGCGACCTTCTTCGCCGTCTCCGTGACCTTCAGTTTGGCCATCGACGCCTCGCGGGCCAGCATCTTGTCCGGGTTCGCGTCGACGTCCTCGGCGACGCTGTAGACGAGCAGCTTGCAGCACTCGATCTCCGTCGCGAGATCGGCGATACGGTGGCGCAGCGCCTGGAACGATCCGACGGGCCGCCCGAACTGCTTGCGCTGGGTGACGAAGTCGAGGGTGTCGGCGAACGCGCGCTGAGCGGTGCCGAGCATCATGGCGGCGAGGATCAGGCGTTCGAAGTTCAGGCCGGTCATCAGCTGGCGCCAGCCGTTGCCGACCTCGCCCACCACCGCGTCCTCGGGCAGGACGCAGTCGGTGAAGTAGAGATCATTGACCTCCTTGCCGCCCATCGTGTCGATGCCGCTGATCTTCAGCCCGGCGGTATCTGCGGGGACGTGGAACATCGTGAGGCCTTCGTGCTTGCCGTCGCCGCGCCCGGTGCGGGCCACGAGCAGGATGTTGTCGGCGAAGTGCGCGTTGGAGCACCACGTCTTCTGTCCGTTGATCACCCAGCCGTCGGCGGTCTTCTCCGCGCGGGTGCTGAGATTGCCGACATCGGAACCGGCTTCCGGCTCGGACATCGAGATGGACTGTGATCGGCCCGCCACGATGCCGCGCAACACGACATCCTTCTGTGCGTCTGTTCCGAACTTCGCGTAAGCGCCGCCCGTGATCAGGGTGGGCCCGATTCCGCCGATGGGTGCCATCCCCTTGGCGGCCTCCTCGAGCAGGATGCACATGTCGACGTGGCTGGCGGCCGAGCCGTCGTACTCCTCGGGAATGGTGATGCCCAGCCAGCCCAGCTTGGCCATCTTCTCGTAGACGTCCTGGTTGTGGTTGTGCTCGCCGTGATTCGTCAGCCTGTCGCGCTGCTCGCGGGTGCCGCTCTCGCGCTTGCAGAAATCGGCGATCGCCGCTGCGAAGTCCTTCTGTTCACTGGTGAATTCGACGCTCATGTCCGGGGGACTCCTCATGGTTGATGGGGCCGGCGAATCGGTCGGCCGGAGGTGACTGTGTGGGGCTTGCCGCGATGGGGTCGGCCGCATACTGTGATGTCCACTACATTACATCACATCACATATATTTGATGTGATCTCGAGGGAGGACATCGACCATGCCACAGCAGGCGGAGACGACCGAGACGACGGCCGGCGAGCAGCCCGAGGCCCGGACGGAGCAGGCGCCGAAGACGTTCGCGTCCCTGGACCCCCGCAACGGCAACGTCCTGGCCGAGTACCCGATCCAGGGGGAGCAGGAGGTGCGCGCCGCCGTCGACGCGGCCCGTGCGGCCGCGCAGTGGTGGAACGCACTCGGGTTCGACGGGCGCAAGCAATGGCTCCTCGACTGGAAGAAGTCGATGGCCCGCGACGGCGAGCAGCTCGCCGCGCTCGTCGCCGCCGAAACCGGCAAGCCGTACGACGACGCGCTCCTCGAAGTGATGCTCGCCATCGAGCATCTCGACTGGGCCGCGAAGAACGCGGGCAAGGTTCTGAAGCGGCGTAAGGTGCCGTCGGGCCTGGTCAGCGCGAACCAGGCCAGCAGCGTCGGATACGAGCCGATGGGTGTGGTCGGTGTCATCGGGCCGTGGAACTACCCCGTGTACACGCCGATGGGGTCGATCTCCTATGCGCTGGCGGCGGGCAACACGGTCGTCTTCAAGCCCAGCGAGCTGACCCCCGGGGTCGCGGTGTGGCTCGCCGACAAGTGGAAGGCGCTCGTCCCCAACCAACCCGTGCTGCAGGTGGTCACCGGAGACGGGTCGACCGGCGCGGCTCTCGTCTCGGCCGGGGTCGACAAGATCGCCTTCACCGGATCCGCCGCCACCGGCAAGCGCGTCATGGCGGCGTGTGCCGAAACGCTGACCCCCCTCGTCGTCGAGGCGGGCGGCAAGGACGCCATGCTCGTCGACGCCGACGCGAATCTGGACGAGGCGGCCGGCTTCGCGGTGTTCGGGGCGATGGGCAACGCCGGACAGACGTGCGCCGGCGTCGAGCGCATCTACGTCGTCGACTCGGCCTACGACGAGTTCGTCCGACTGGTCGCCGAGAAGTCGAAGGTCCTGCGCCCCGGCCCCCGGGACGCCGCCTACGGTCCTATGACGATGACCAGTCAGTCCGACGTCGTCCGCGGCCACGTCCAGGACGCACTCGACAAGGGCGGATCGGCGGTGGTGGGCGGACTCGACTCCATCAAGGACGGCTACGTCGGGCCGATCGTGCTGACCGGCGTTCCCGAGGACAGCACCGCGATCCGCGAGGAGACGTTCGGCCCCACGGTCGTCATCAACAAGGTCGCCAGCCTCGACGAAGCGGTCACGAAGGCCAACGGCACCACGTTCGGACTCGGCGCATCCATCTTCACCAAGGATGCGACGAAGGCGATGCAGGTTGCCGACAAGCTCAGGGCCGGCGTCGTGACGATCGGCTCGGTGCTCGGGTTCGCCGGCGTGGCGGCGCTACCGTTCGGCGGGGTCGGGGATTCGGGCTTCGGCCGCATCCACGGCGCGGACGGTCTGCGCGAATTCAGCCGGGTCAAATCCATCGCCCGGCAGAGGTTCGCGGCTCCGCTGAACCTGCTCACCATGCAGCGCAAGTCGCGGGACATGAAGATCTCGGCCTGGATGTTGAAGAACCGGCACGGACGCTGAGCACACGGCAGGAGGGTATTCACATGCTGATGAAGACCAAGCGCGCCGACACCGGCGCGCCGGGCGGGGTTCCGCGGGGCAGGCACGGCTGGCAGCGGCGCATCGAGGAACTCGACCCGGTCGACGATCACCAGGAGATCCATCGCATCACGGCGGGCTACGAGTTTCCGTGGGACTACCAGCGGTCCCTCGAGTTCGCGCTGTTCCGGACGTACTGCGTCCCCACCATTTCGGAACTGTTGCAGCGCACCGGTGAGTTCGAGAAACGACCGCAGAAGCGGTATGACGACACCGCTCTGCTGATGGCCGAACTCGTCGAACACGGCTACGACTCCGAGCGCGGCATCGAATCGCTGCGCGTCGTGAATCGCATGCACGGCAAGTACGACATCGACAACGACGACATGCTGTACGTGCTGACCACCTTCATCTATGAGCCGATCGACTGGATCGACCGCTTCGGTTGGCGGCGGCTGACCCCGAACGAGCGTCTCGCGTGTTTCCACTTCTACCGTCAGGTGGGAATCCGAATGGGAATCAAGAACATTCCCGAGAGTTTCGAGGACTTCTACCGGTTCAAGGCCGAGTACGAGCGGAAGCATTTCCGGTACACCGACGACAACCATCGTGTCGGCACGTACACGCTGAAGCTGTTCTGTTCCTGGTTTCCGGCACCACTCCGGCCGCTCGTCGCGCAGGGGGTCTACGCCCTCCTCGACCCGATGATGCTGTCCGCGTTCGGGTTTCCCGCCGCCCCGATCTGGCTGCAGAACGCGTCCCGCCGTGCGCTGGGGGCCCGTGCGAGGTTCGTGCGGTTCCTGCCGCCACGCCGGGAGTCCAAGGCCGCACGGGATCGGCGCAACCGGAGCTACCCCGGATACCCGGTGGGCTACCGTCCCCGTGACCTGGGAGCGGACAACGACAATCATCGCGGAGCCCGTCGACGGGCGGCGTGACGGCTGTGTCCCTGGGCGATTCGTCCAGGGGCACGGCCTCAGTGGCCCAGTAGTACCGCCGTCATCAGGGTGTGGAGACGCGCACGCGACTCCTCGCGGGTGTCGAAGTGGACCAGTCGGCCGATGTCGAGAACCAGACCCAGCGCTGCGTGTACCAGGAACCGCGCCTCCGGAGCCGAGAGTTCGGTGCGCACGGCGGTCACCAGGTGGACCCACTCCTCGACGTGCAGGCGCTGCACGTTGCGGAGATTGGTCCGCTCGTTCTTCGGGAGGTTCCCGATCTCCGCGAAGTACACCGACAGCACTTCCGGGTTCCCGAACGAGAGTTCCAGGTAGGACTCGGCGAGTTTGCGGAGCGCATCCTCGGGGCCGGTGGCGGTGGACAGCGCCGCCGAGGTGGCCACGGCCAGCCGGTCGGACGCGCGGTAGAACACCGCTGCGAGAAGGTCGGCCTTGCTGGGGAAGTGGCGGTACACGCTCGACGCGTTGATGCCGGCCGCGGCGCCGATTTCTTCGATGCTCGAGTCGTGGTAGCCGTGCCGGTCGAAGATCTTCACGGCCTCGTTGATCAGCAACTCGCGCTTGGACGTCACCGCCAGGCCGCGTACCGCACCTGCGCCCGCGTTCTTTCCTTCGGTCGGGACGGCGGGAGGCAGTGTCGCGCGCAGGATCGATTCGCACGCAGACTTCAGAAGCGCGTCGAGTCGGCGCGTCGCGAGAGTGGTGCGATGTGCGCTGATGCTCCCCATCACGCTCAGCGTCGACGCCCCCAGCGTCGTCGCGTCGACGGACGTGAGTTCGGGGCGCAGTTCCCGCAGGGGGCCTGCCACGCACTGGGTGACGTGAACGAAGACGTCGCGGATGCGCGTGCGATCCTCGGCCTCGAGATACCGGCCCTCCCAGCGGTAGAGTCCGGCGACCTTGCGGTTCTCGATGGTGTTCGCGACGAGTGCGGAGATCAGATGATCGAGTCGGTCTCCGGGCTCGAGTCCGGCAACGCCGTCCAGCGCGCCGTCCGCTGCCGCCTGCAGTGCGTCTGCAGTCGTGGTGGCGGCGTGTACGAGCAGGGCGTACTTGTTGGGGTAGTGCCGGTAGAGAGCGGGGCCGGAGATCCCGATGGTGGCAGCGATCTCGTCGACGCCGACCGCGTGGTAGCCGCGCTCGCTGAAGGCCTCGGCGGCGACGTTCGCGATCTGGGCCTTGCGATTCTTCGGGCGACGGCGGATCGGCCGCTCGGTGGCGGCACCGGCCGCCGTGCTGGTCCGAGCCACGGTCACCTCCAGTAATCGGCAGTCATCTGCCAGTTTAACTGTCGATGATCTTAACCGAGACTTTCGCATCGTCGGGTCGGCTGAGGGTTGCGTGCGGTGAAAGTGTCACGCCACATTCGCGGAAATTGCCGGTGAATCTGGCTGCGGCGTCGTCGTAGAGGTATTGACACGTGAGGAACGCGCAGAATAAGTTAACCGCAATTCGCATGTGTCCGCGGTCTCCTGACGGTCGTGCGCTCCTGGATGTCACATTTCGAACTATCGGAGGTAGCTGGATCATGAGTGCAACCCGGCAGAGCGGGCAGGCATTGATCTTCGACGCGATCAGAACCCCTCGTGGACGGGGGAAGAGCAACGGTGCCCTCCACGGCACCAAGCCCATCGACCTGGCGGTCGGGTTGATCGAGGAGATCCAGGTCCGGAATCCGAATCTGGACCCGGCACTGATCGACGACATCGTGCTCGGCATCGTGTCGCCGCTGGGTGAACAGGGCGGCGTGCTTCCGCGGGTCGCGGCGCTGGCTGCCGGACTGCCCGAGACCGTCGCGGGTGTCCAGATCAACCGCTTCTGCGCCTCCGGGCTCGAGGCCGTCAACCTCGCCGCACAGAAAGTGGCCTCCGGCTGGGAAGACTTCGTTCTCGCGGGTGGCGTCGAATCCATGTCGAAGGTTCCCATGGGATCGGACGGCGGTGCATGGGGACTCGATCCGGCGACCAACTACGACACGTACATGGTGCCGCAGGGGATCGGCGCCGACCTCATCGCGACCCTCGAGGGGTTCGGTCGCACCCAGGTCGACGAGTTCGCGGTTCGCTCACAGGAACTGGCGGCCGACGCCTGGGCTGACGGACGGTTCGACCGTTCGGTCGTTCCGGTGCGGGATCGCAACGGTGTCGTCGTCCTCGACCGGGACGAGCACATGCGGCCCGGCGCCACCGTCGAGGGCCTGTCGGCGTTGACGCCGTCGTTCGCCGCGCTCGGGGAGCAGGGCGGATTCTCCGCCGTGGCACTGCAGAAATATCACTGGGTGGAGCGAATCGACCATGTCCACCACGCCGGCAACTCGTCCGGGATCGTCGACGGTGCCTCCCTGATGCTCATCGGTAGCGCCGAAGCCGGTGAGCGCGCGGGCCTCGCGCCGCGCGGCCGGATCGTGTCCACGGCAGTCATCGGCTCCGAGTCGACGATCATGCTTACCGGTCCCGCGCCGTCGGCGCGCAAAGCACTGGCGAAGGCCGGACTCGACGTCTCCGACATCGATCTGTTCGAGATCAACGAGGCCTTCGCCTCCGTGGCGCTGAAGTTCGCCAAGGACCTCGAGATCCCGCTCGGCAAGGTGAACGTGAACGGTGGCGCCATCGCGATGGGCCACCCTCTGGGCGCTACCGGCGCAATGATCCTCGGCACGCTGCTCGACGAACTCGAACGCCGGGGCAAGCGTTACGGCCTGGCCACCCTGTGCGTCGGCGCGGGCATGGGCATCGCGACCGTCGTCGAACGCATCCAGCACTGAGCACAGGAGAAGCGAACAGCATGACTGACAGCACAATTCGGTACGAGAAGGACGCCGACGGAATCGTCACCCTCGTTCTCGACGACCCCGCCCAGTCCGCGAACACGATGAACGAGGGGTTCATCGTGTCCCTGGGCGAGGTCGTCGACCGCTTGACCACCGAGCGCGACACCATCGCCGGGGTCGTGGTGACCTCCGCGAAGAAGACCTTCTTCGCCGGCGGCGACCTCAACGACATCCTGAAGTCCCACGCGGGACAAGCCGAGGCGGTGATGGCGAACGTCGACCGCATCAAGGAACCACTGCGCAGGCTGGAGACGCTGGGCAGGCCCGTCGTCGCGGCCATCGGCGGCGCCGCCCTCGGCGGCGGACTCGAGATCGCACTCGCCACCCACCATCGGATCGCGCTGAATGCCGCAGGCGTGCAGATCGGGCTCCCCGAGGTGACGCTCGGTCTCCTTCCCGGCGGGGGCGGCGTGGTCCGGACGGTGCGCCTGCTCGGAGTCGTCCCCGCTCTCACCCAGGTCCTCCTGCAGGGACAGCGCCACACAGCGGAGAAGGCGCACGGTCTCGGCCTGATCGACGAACTCGTGGACGACGTCGATCACCTGGTGCCGGCGGCGAAGAAATGGATCGCCGACAACCCCGACGCAGTGCAGCCGTGGGACGTGAAGGGGTACCGGATTCCGGGTGGAACTCCCGCATCCCCGGCACTGGCCGCAAATCTTCCCGCCTTCCCCGCCAATTTGCGGAAACAGCTCAAAGGCGCGCCCTATCCGGCTCCGATCGCGATCATGAGCGCTGCCGTCGAAGGCGCGCTCGTCGACTTCGACACGGCTCAGAAGATCGAGAACCGCTACTTCGCCGGGCTGGCGACGGGGCAGATCTCGAAGAACATGATCCGCGCGTTCTTCTTCGACCTGCAGAAGGCCAACAGTCTGGTGAAGCGGTACGGCGGAGCCGGCCGCGCACCTGTCGGCACGGTCGCGGTGCTCGGCGCGGGGATGATGGGTGCCGCCATCGCGTACGTGTGTGCCGAGTCGGGCATGAACGTGGTGCTGAAGGACGTGAGCCCGGCCGCGGCCGAGAACGGCAAGGCGTACTCGAAGACTCTTCTGGACAAGGCTGTCGCCAAGGGCCGGACGTCCCCCGAGAAGGCCGAATCGATCCTCGCGCGGATCCTCCCCACCGACAGGCCCGAGGACACCGCGGGCGCCCAGCTGGTCATCGAGGCCGTGTTCGAGGACCCGGCCGTGAAGAACACGGTGTTCGCCGAGATCGACGGCTTCATCGCACCCGACGCACTGCTCTGCTCCAACACGTCGACATTGCCGATCACCCTCCTCGGCGAAAACGTCTCGCGCACCGAGGACTTCATCGGCCTGCACTTCTTCTCGCCGGTCGACAAGATGCCCCTCGTCGAGATCATCAAGGGGGAGAAGACGAGTGACGAGGCTCTCGGACGCGCGCTTGCCGTGGTCCGGCAGATCGGCAAGACTCCGATCGTCGTCAACGACAGCCGCGGGTTCTTCACCAGCCGCGTCATCGGTACCTTCACCAACGAGGGCATCGCGATGCTCGGTGAGGGCGTCTCCCCGGTGTCGATCGAGCAGGCGGCGTCGCAGGCCGGATATCCCGCTCCCGTCCTCGCGTTGATGGACGAACTCACGCTCACTCTGCCCCGCAAGATCCGCGAGGAGACGAAGGCCGCGGTACTTGCCGAAGGGAAGACCTGGGAGCCACATCCGGCGGATGCCGTCGTCGATCGCATGATCGACGAATTCGGCCGCAAAGGCCGCTCCACAGGCGCCGGCTTCTACGAGTACGCGGACGGTAAACGGATCGGATTGTGGTCCGGGCTCGAGACGTTCCGGCGCGACGGTGCGCACACCGAGATTCCGTTCGAGGACATCAAGGAGCGAATGCTGTTCATCGAGGCCGTCGAGACGGTCCGCTGCCTGGAAGAGGGGGTCCTCGAATCGACCACCGACGCCAATGTCGGTTCCATCCTCGGCATCGGCTACCCCGGCTGGACCGGTGGCGTGTCCCGCTACATCGACCAATACCCGGGCGGGATCCAGGGATTCGTCTCGCGTGCGCAGCTGCTGGCTGCGCGGTACGGGGACCGATTCCTCCCACCCCAGCTACTGCTGGACAAGGCCGCCACGGGCGGCACGTTCGAAGAGGTGAACTGACATGAGGACGAAATTCACCGAGGCCTTCGGTGTCGAGCACCCGATCGTCCAGGGTGGCATGATGTGGGTCGGCCGTGCCGAACTCGTCGCGGCCGTCGCCGATTCGGGGGCGCTCGGATTTCTCACCGCGCTCACCCAGCCGACTCCCGAAGATCTCGTCGCGGAGATCGCCCGCACGCGGGAGCTCACCGACAAACCGTTCGGCGTGAATCTCACCATCCTCCCGTCGATCAATCCGCCGCCGTACGCCGAGTACCGCCAGGCGATCATCGATTCCGGAATCGGCATCGTCGAGACCGCCGGCTCCAATCCGGTGGACCACCTCCCGCACCTCAAGGACGCGGGGATCAAGGTGATCCACAAGTGCACCAGCGTGCGGCACGCGGTGAAGGCGGAACAGGTCGGTGTCGACGCCGTCAGCATCGACGGCTTCGAATGCGCAGGCCACCCCGGTGAGGACGACGTCGCGGGCCTGATCCTGATCCCGGCCGCCACCCGAAAGCTCACGATCCCCGTGATCGCCTCCGGCGGTATCGCGGATGCGCGCGGTCTCGTCGCCGCGCTCGCACTCGGCGCCGACGGCGTGAACATGGGCACCCGATTCATGTGCACCGTCGAATCCCCGGTGGCACACGCCGTCAAGGAACAGATCGTCGCCAACACCGAACGCGACACCGAACTCATCTTCCGTTCCCTTCGCAACACCGCCCGCGTCGCGACCAACGCGGTCAGTACCGAGGTGGTCGACATCGAGTCCCGTGGCTGCGAATTCGCCGACATCCAGCATCTCGTCGCCGGAGCCCGGGGGCGCACGGTGTTCGAAGCGGGCGATCTCGACGCCGGAATCTGGACCGCGGGACAGAGTCAGGGCCTGATCGACGACATCCCGACCGTGCGCGAACTCGTGACCCGGATGGTCACGGAGGCGGAATCGATCATCACCGGTCGGCTCGCGCGCACGGTCGACTCGCGCATCGGAGCAGTGTCGTGACCGCCCCGGCGGTCGACGGGCTGCGCGTCGTCAACGAGGCCGGGATCCTCCGGATCACGATCGACCGGCCCGACCGGATGAATGCCCTCGACCTGGCACACATGACGGCGCTGGGCGACGTGCTGACCGCAGCCGCCACGGACTCCACTGTTCGCGTCGTGGTCATCGCGGGCGCGGGCAAGGCGTTCAGCACGGGCGCGGACCTCGCGGCGGCCGCCGCGGCCGGAGGCCGGGAAGCACCCGCGGAGGTGGTGATGGACTCCGCGAACAGGGTGGTTCGTGCCATCGTCGAGTTGCCGGTTCCGGTCATCGCGCAGGTGAACGGGGCGGCCGCGGGGGTCGGGGCGTCCATCGCTCTGACCGCCGATCTGACGTATGCCTCCGAGACCGCGTATCTACTCCTTGCGTTCGTCAACATCGGACTGATGCCCGACGGCGGTTCCAGCGCGCTGATCGCGGCGTCCATCGGCCGGGCGCGGGCCACCCGGATGGCTCTCCTCGGCGAGCGCCTACCCGCCGCGGAGGCGGAGCGGGAGGGCCTGATCGCGGGTGTCCTCCCTCCCGACGAACTCGGCACGCACGTCGATGCCGTGGCGGCCAGGCTGGCTCGTGGTCCGAGGCGGGCCATCGAACTCACCAAGCGGGCACTCACCGCAGCGACGCTGACAGCTCTGGATGCAGCACTCGATCGCGAGAAGGCGGGCCAGGCGGAACTGCTGCACGCCCCCGACTTCGTCGAAGGGGTCACCGCGATGCTCGCGAAACGCGCTCCGAACTTCCGGAACTGATGCGAATTGCGGTTAACAAGACTGTTCCGATAGACGTCGAGATCTGTAATACTCGTCACAGCTCGGTGCAGGTCCGAACAGGCACACGGGCGCCGGGCACGAGTACAGCGAAGGGATCACCACCACATGTCGTCACGTAGCGAGCTGCTGGAGCAGCCACTGCAATCCCGCCGCAACCACTGGAACAACTGGGTTGCGTCACACGCGGAGATGAAGCCCGATCAGGCCGCGTTCCGCTTTCTCGGCCACAGTACGACCTGGCGCGAATTGCACGACCGATCGGAGGCGCTCGCCGGCGCACTGTCCCGGCGCGGTGTGAACTTCGGCGACCGTGTCCTGCTGCTCACCCTCAACCGCACCGAGTTCTTCGAAGCGGTTCTCGCGATCAATGCCCTCGGTGCCATCGCGGTCCCCGTCAACTTCCGGCTCACCCCGCCCGAGGTCGCGTTCATCGCCCGCGACTCGGGGGCCCGTGCGGTGTTCACCGAGCCCGCGCTCGCGCCGCTGGTCGCCGCGGTCCGTCAGGACGTTCCCGAACTGAGCCTGGTCGTGAACATCGGCGCCGACACGGAAGCCGACGTGCTCGGTTACGAAGAACTCGTGTCGGAGGCCGGCCCGGCGTATGCGCCCGTCGATCTGCCCGAGGACACACCGTCCCTGATTCTCTACACGTCCGGAACGACGGGTACACCCAAGGGTGCGGTGCTGTCGCACTCGAACATGGTCGGACAATCCATCACCTGCATCCGCGCGATGCGCTACGACCGCGGCGACGACATCGGATTCCTCGCGTCCCCCGTGTTCCACGTGGCCGCACTCGGTTCCGTCGCCCCGATGCTGATGCTGGGCGGCACCACGGTGATTCACCCGCTCAAGGCGTTCAACCCCACCGAGATGCTCGACGTGTGGGAGCAGGAGCGGATCACGACGGTGTTCCTCGTGCCGGTGCAGTGGCAGGCCGTCTGCGCCGACCCGACCGTCCGGGGTCGCGATCTCGCCCTCCGCGTCATCAGCTGGGGGGCGGCGCCCGCCTCGGATACGGTGCTGCGCGCCATGGCGGACACGTTCCCCCGGGCTCTCATCGTCGCGGTGTTCGGGCAGACCGAGATGTCGCCCATCACCTGCGTGCTCGACGGGGACGACGCGATCCGCAAGCTGGGCTCGGTGGGCAAGCCGATCCCGACGATCCAGACGCGCGTCGTCGACGACGACATGAACGACGTCGCGCCCGGGACCGTCGGCGAAATCGTCTACCGCGGACCGACGATGATGCTCGAGTACTGGCAGAACCCGGCCGCCACGGCGGACGCATTCGCCGGCGGGTGGTTCCACTCCGGAGATCTCGTGCGGCAGGACGACGAAGGATTCGTCTACGTCGTCGACAGGAAGAAGGACATGATCATCTCCGGCGGCGAGAACATCTACTGCGCCGAGGTGGAGAACGTCCTGTTCGGACACCCGCGGATCCGGGAGGCCGCCGTCGTCGGCCGGCCCGATCCCAAGTGGACCGAGGTGCCCGTCGCCGTCGTCGCACTCGACGACGAGGGATCCGACCTGACCGTGGACGAACTCGCGGCGTGGCTCGACGACAAGCTCGCCCGGTACAAGCACCCGAAAGACGTCGTGATCGTCGACGCACTTCCCCGCAACGCCAGCGGCAAGGTCGTCAAAGGCGAACTCCGAAAGGCCCACGGCGCAACCGGCGTCGCGGTCGTCTGACCCCGTATCGACCATCTCGAGGCCGGTCGCCGCTCTGCGGTGACCGGCACCGGGGGAGGACCGCGTGACATTCGAGTTGCCACCCGCCAAAGGGCCCGTGAGTCATTTCGCCAACGAAGTCGGCGCACTCATCGGATTCTCGATCGCGACTACGGTGGCCGCGGTGCGAGTTCTGGTGCGGCGCAAACTGGCCTGGCGGGAACTGCTGGACCAGGCCTGGCGGATCGCGTCGGTCACCTCGGCGCCCGCCCTGCTGTTGATGATCCCCATCGGAGTCCTCATCGCCGTCACGATCGGTAGCCTCGCCGGTCAGCTCGGCGCCGAGGGGTACACCGGGGCGGTCGTGGGGTTCGTGATCGTCGGGCAGGCGTCCGCCCTGGTCTGCGCGCTGATGCTGGCCGGGGTCGGAGGTTCCGCGATCTGCGCCGACCTCGGCTCGCGGACGATCCGCGAAGAGGTCGAGGCCATGGAGGTACTCGGGCTCAACGTGATCGAGCGGCTCGTGGTCCCGCGAGTGCTCGCGGCGGTGATCGTCGGCGTCGCACTGTGCGCGATGGTCACCGCCGTCGGAGTGTCGGCCTGCTTCCTCTTCCAGGTGGTCGTCCAGAACAGTTCGGCGGGAAGCTTTCTCACCGCATTGTCCCAGTACACGCGGTTGTCGGACTTCGTGGTCGCCCTCGTCAAATCGATGGCGTTCGCGGTGACGTCGGCGCTCGTCGCCAGCTTCAAGGGGCTGCACGCCAAGGGCGGGCCCAGCGGTGTCGCCGACGCCGTCAACGAGGCCGTGGTCCTGGCCTTCATCCTGGTCTTCATCGTCAACACGGTGCTCAGTCAGCTCTATTCCGTTCTCGTCGTCCCGGTAGGTGGTTACTGATGGTCGTGAGCACCAGATGGCCCGCCGTGCACTGGGTGCGGGCCCGGTCCCGCCAGCCCCTCGACCTGATGACGGGGCTGGGCCGGGAATTCACGTTCTACGGCAGCGTCATCGCCGGAGTTCCCCTCGCCATCGTGAAGTACTGGCGGCACATCATGCGTCAGATCGGCGACATCAGTTTCGGCGGTGCCACGCTGCTCGCCGGCGGCGGAGCGATCGGCGTCGTCTTCGCGATGTCCGCCGTCGCCGCAACGCAGGTGGGCATCGAGGGGCTGCGCGGACTGGACCTGCTCGGCATGGGATCCCTGTCCGGACTTCTGTCAGCGATCCTCAACACCCGCGAACTGGCGCCCGTGATCGCCAGCATCGCGCTCGCGGCGAAGGTCGGAACCGGGTTCACCGCCCAGCTCGGAGCCATGCGCATCTCGGAGGAGATCAGCGCGCTGGACGCGATGGCGATCCGGTCGCTGCCGTTCCTCGCGAGCACACGACTCGTCTCGTGCCTGATCTGTGTGATCCCGTTGTACATCGTCGGCCTGCTGTCGTCGTACCTGGCTTCGCGGCTGGTGATCGTCACGTTCGGCGGGCAGTCGGCCGGAACCTACGACTACTACTTCCATCTCATGCTCACACCCACCGACGTCGTGTACTCGTTCGTCAAGGCTGTCGTGTTCGCGACGATCATCGCGCTCGTCCACTGCTCGTACGGGTACCACGCGTACGGCGGCCCGGAGGGCGTCGGCCGTGCGGCCGGACGCGCCTTGCGGACCAGCATCCTCGCCATCGGCATCGTCGACCTGCTGCTGACACTCTCACTGTGGGGACTCGTCCCGTCCGCCCCCGCCCTGGGGTTGCCGTGATGCGCGGCCGCCCGGGGGGACCGGGCAACGGCGCACTCGCCGTGCGAGGGGTGATCGGAGTGGCCGTCCTGATCCTGGGATCGGCATTGCTGGTCGGTTTCGGCACCGGTGCGATCGTCACCGATCCGGTGGTGACAGCGACGCTTCCGGCCGACGCCGGTGCAGTGAAGTCGCACACCACGGTGTCCTACAAGGGGGCGACCGTGGGGACCGTGTCGAGTGTCGACCCCGGAATGAACGAGACGGGTATGGACATCAGTCTCCGCCCGGAACAGATGCGTCACATCCCGGCGTCCGTCCAGGTGCGGGTCGTGCCCCGCACGCTGTTCGGCGACCAGACCGTCGAGCTGGTGTCGACCGCCGGAACCGGCGGCGCCCGACTCGAGGCCGGCGCGCGGCTGCAACCCGACACCTCGGCAGAGACCGTGCAGATGTACGACCTGTACTCGAAGGTCTACGACATGCTGTCGCGGGTGAAGCCCGAGCAGATGCAGGCCGCACTCAGCGCCGTCGCGGACGCGTTACGCGGCCGCGGCGAGCAGTTGGGGCACACCATCGACAGCCTCCACACGGTGGCGACATCGACCGCGCCGCTCGTCGAGTCGGTCGCGGAGCGGGCGCCGCAGATCGCCCGGATCAGTGAGCAGCTGGCCGCGGCCGCACCGGACGTCCTCGCCACCATGGACGCGGCGGTGTCCCTGTCGAGCACTCTCGTCGAGAACACCGACAGCTTCACCGGTTTCCTCGCCGCCTCACTCGTCGTGTCGAGGAACTCCGGCGACGTACTGGAACAGAACGCGGACAACATGATCGCGGTGGCCCTGAACGTCTCGCCGACCCTGGGCACCATGGCCAGCAAGTCCGATCTGCTGCGGGCCACCCTCGACGAGGCAGGCCCGTTCGGCGAGGCCGGCGCCGCCGTCTTCTCCACCGGCAAGTTCGCGGTCCGCGTTGCCGCGGACCTGTCCAACCCGCGGCCCTACACGTCGGCCGACTGCCCGCGGTATCCCGGCGTGGACGGACCGAACTGCGGGGGAGGTGGCGGCGGATGAGCGTCCGGAACTCGGCAATCAAACTGGCGATCTTCGCCGTTCTCGGCATCCTCTCGGCAGTGCTCGTGGTGAACACTCTGCGGGTGCCGGTCGAGGGGCAGACCGTGACGTACAAGGCGTTGTTCACCGACGCCCAGGGTGTCACTCCCGGCAGCGACGTCACCATCGCCGGCGTGCGGGTGGGACGCGTCGATTCGATCGACATCGTCGACGGCGACGCCGGAAGTGCTACCGCCCTGGTGGACTTCGAGGTGCAGCGCGATCAGGAATTGCCCGCCGACACCACCGTCGCCATCCGATACGGCGACCTGCTGGGGGTCCGGTATCTCGATCTCGCGGCCGGGCCGTCGGGCGAGGGCACGCTCGGGGAGGGCGACACGATCCCGCTCGACCGAACGTCGCCCGCACTCGATCTCACCAGTCTCTTCAACGGATTCAAGCCACTGTTCGACGCCATCGACCCGAAACAGGTCAACGCACTCGCCACCGAAGTCGTCGCCGTGTTCGACGGCAGGAAGACGAGCATGGAAACTCTGCTGCGCAGGGTGGCCGACGTCACCGGCAATCTGGCGAATCACGACCAGCTGATCGGCGATCTCATCCGCAACCTCGAGGTGGTGGTGGGCACGGCGGCGGCGCGGGGTCCCGAGCTGTCCCACCTCGTCGACAGCCTCACCCAGTTCACCGGAATGCTCGCCGAGAACAACGAGGTTCTCATGGACACCCTCGATCAGAGTGCGGCGGTGAGCCGCTCGGCGCTGCAGATCGTGGACGGGCGCGTCCCGGAACTCAGCCGCACCGTGCAACAGTTCCATTCGCTGACGGGGGCGATGCTGGGCGCCAACCCGGAATTCGATCACCTGATGGTGGCCATGCCGCAATTCTTCTCGTCCGTCGACCGCTCGGGCTCGTACGGCTCGTGGCTCAACATCTACCTGTGCACCTTCATCGTCAACGTCGACGGTCGCGAAGGCGCCCTCGGTCCCGACCTGCATTCGAGGTACTGCCAATGAGTGTCACCGAGAAGGTGCGCGACGTCTGGGACTCGCTGGCCGGAAATCAGCGAGTGCGGCCCGTCAACCCGCTGATCGTCGGGATCGCAGGAATTCTCGCGGCAACACTGGCGCTGGCGCTGGTTCTGGTGATCCCGCGGGTGAGCTTCGCCGTGCGGACCGACGGCTACACGGCCGAACTCGCGAACGCGGCGGGCCTGACCGATTCGGACTACGTGTACGTGGCGGGTGTCCCCGCCGGCCGGGTCACCGGAGTGGACCTGGCGGGCGATCGCGTGGTCGTCCACTTCCGGCTCGACGGTGAACGTCACCTCGGATCGACGACGTCCGCGGGGGTGAAGCTGTCGACCATCCTCGGCAAGCGATATCTGGACGTGGCACCGTCGGGGCCGGGAGACCTGGAGGACGACGGGGTGATTCCACTCCGCCGCACCAGCGTTCCGTACTCACTCGACGACATCGGGGCGTCCGCGATCGAGACGGCGGACGAACTGGACCTCGGGGGACTGCAGAAGATGCTCGCTGTCGTGACGGACACGTTGCCGCAGGACGCGAACCTCAACCGGGAGGCACTGGCGGGTGTGAGTGCGGCATCGGCGATCCTGGCGAAGAACGCCGATCAGGTCACGCAACTACTCGACAGCTCGCGGACCCTCACTGACGTGCTGGTCGGTCAGCAAGATCAGCTCACCACCCTGCTCGGCAACGCGGACGTCGTGATGAACACGCTCGCCACCCGGCGTGCGGCCATCCGCCAGATGGTCGACGATCTCCAGGCGCTCGTCGCACAGGCATCCCAGTTCCTGGGCGAGAACACCGCCGAGCTGGA
This sequence comes from Rhodococcus wratislaviensis, assembly GCF_900455735.1. GTDB lineage: Bacteria > Actinomycetota > Actinomycetes > Mycobacteriales > Mycobacteriaceae > Rhodococcus_F > Rhodococcus_F wratislaviensis. Next base: position 248,054 of record NZ_UAUI01000027.1, read on the forward strand.
TTCACTGCTCGCGAACGCGAGACAGGTGACGGACCGGCTGCAGGCGAACCTCGCGAACCTCGACGCGCTCCTGACCACGGGTGCGCCGGCCGCGAGGGCACTCGTGAACGCGACCGGGACCGGTGACTGGGCCGACGTCTCGGCGCCGTCGGCCGTGATCGCCGATAACCTGCTCTGCGTCGTCGGGCTGATCACGGGGTGCTCGTGAACGCGGGCATCGCGCGCAGGGCCGCCGGGATCGGCGGCGTGCTCGCCCTCGTGGTGGCGATCGTCGTGGCCGGCTGGCTGCTGATCTTCCGCACCTCGTCCACCGTCGTGCATTCCGAATTCGCCTACGTCAACGGCGTGTTCCCCGGCACCAAGGTCTCGGTGCTCGGTGTTCCGGTGGGCACCGTCGAGGCGGTCGTGCCGAGAGGTGCGACCGTGATGGTCACGATGTCCGTCGCGTCGGACGTCGTGCTGCCCGCGGACGCGAACGCGTACGTGCTGGTGACGTCCGCGATCGGTGAGCGCTTCGTGGAACTCGGTCCCGCGTACACCGGCGGCCCGGTGTTCGAGAGTGGGCAGACCATTCCACCCGAACGCAGTCATTCGCCCATCACCTGGGACCAGTTGATGGACAGCGTCGACACCGTCGTCGAGGCGCTCGGCCCGGACGGAGGCGACGCCGGCGCCGCGATCTCCGCTGCCGCCGCGTCCACGGACGGCCTCGGTCCCGCGATGAACGACGCCATCCGCACACTGTCGCAGGCGAGTTCGGTGATCGCAGGCAACAGCGCGGACGTCGGCGCGCTCGTCGACAACCTCGAGGTGCTCGTGAACACGATCTCGTCGCGTCAGGCGCAGGTCGAATCACTCGCCGGTTCGCTCACCGCGATCGGTGACGAGTTCGCCGGCCAGCAGTTCGCGATCGGCGACACGGTGAACCAGTTGTCCGCGCTGCTGAACCAGATCGACCAACTCGTGTCCGCCAGGGGCGGCGACGTCGCCGCCGGCATCGACAACCTCGCCGGAGTGAGCGAGGTGCTGCAGAGGCACGAGACCGACCTCGCCGAGATCATGGATCTGGTGCCCTTGCTGATCGACAACATTCAGCGCGCGGTCACCCCGGACCAGCGCGCCCGCATCCGGCTGAACATCTCCACCAACCTGGCGCAGGCCGAGCCGACGTCCCCGCTCTGCGCGGTAGTCGATCCGATCCTCTGCCGCGGAGCGGGAATCACCAACCCGATTCAATTTCCGCCCAGCATGTCCGACCCGTTCGGGTTGCGCGAACTCATGGTCGGAGGACGATGACGATCCGGACGAAAACGAAGTCGCTGACGGCGGCGCTGATCGTCGGTGTGACGCTGCCCGCCGCAGGGTGTTCGCTGAGCCTGCAGGATCTGTCGGTGGGCCGTTCGCCGGACGGTCCGTCGTATCAGATCTCCGCGCAGTTCGACGGAGTCGATCGCGTGGTCCCAGGCGCCGAGGTCCGGGTGGGTCAGGAGGTGGTGGGCCGCGTCTCGGACGTGTCGACCCGGGACTTCACCGCTCACATCGAGATGCGGATCCGCGACGACGTCCCGATACCGCGGGATGCGACGGCCCGGATCGAATTGCCCACGGCCCTCGGCAATCCCTTCGTCCGGCTCGACGTCGGGGACGCGGCGGGCGCGCCGATGAGCGAGGGCGACACCATCCCCTTGGATCGGACGTCGCGCGGTCCCGACATCGAGAGCGGCCTGGCCGCGCTGGCCACCGTGCTGAACGGCAGCGGCATCGACCAGATGCACGCCATCATGAACGAATTGACCGTCGCCTTCACGGGCCGCTCGGACAAGGTCCGGGAACTGGTGGACATGCTGAACGACACACTGGGCGTCGTCGACGACCATCGGGACGAACTCGACCGGGCGATGGTGGCGTCCAATGCCTTCGCGGCGGAACTCGCCGCGGGGCAACCGACCCTCGATCGGGCCCTGACCGGCCTCGCGCCTGCAGTGGATCTCCTGGTGTCGCAACGAGATCAGATCGTCGCGCTGATGGGGGAGGCGTCCCGTCTCAGTCGCGAGGCACAGCACGTCCTCGGCAGCGCCGGATCCGAACTGTCGGCCGAGATCAGCGACGCGGGAGCCGTGCTCACGGCACTCGACGGGTTCGAGTCACAACTCGCGCCGACGTTGAATTCGGTGGCGACGTTCCTCGGCGGATTCGCCGCGGCCACACCCGGCGACTACACGACGTTCGACGGAACGTTCGACGTCACCGCCGTCATCGCCAAGTTGCTCACCGGATCGGCTCCGCTCGAGGTGCCGGAAGCCCGCACGCTGCCCGAGGTACTCGGCGGAGGCGTCCGATGATGACACGTCACGTGGTGGCGCAGTTGGTCCTGTTCCTCGTGATCTCGATCGCCGCGATGCTGTTCGGGCTGCGGTACGTCGCCGGCCCGGACACGTTCGGAAGTCCCATTCACCTGAGTGCCCGGCTCGACCACGCCGCCGGCCTCGCCCAGGGAGCGTCCGTCAATTATCGCGGCGTCGGAGTGGGCACGATCAGCTCCGTCGACGTGAACCCCGAAGGGACGGGCGTCGTCCTCGGCATCGAACTGCATCCCGGAACCCGGGTGCCTGCCGGTTCGACCGCGAAGATCACCACCGAGAACGCGATCGGCATCCAGGCGCTCGACATCATGCCCGACGGCGCGGACCCGCCGTACCTCGCGGACGGCGACGTCGTCGAGGTTCCGGAGGAAGGAATCCCGCGCTCGCTCGACGCGACCCTCGTCGAAACCACCAACCTCGTGAACTCGATGGACGTCACCGCTCTGTCGTCGCTGGCCGACACGTTCGGCACCGCCTTCGGGGGCACGGGACCCGACCTGCAGAACCTGCTCGACGGTTCCGCCGAGATCGCCCGGACACTCGAAACCCGCACCGACGCATTGTCGACCATCGTGAACGAGGGCATGCCGCTCCTGGACACCGCGGACGGCCTCACCGCCGCTCTGCCGGAATCGGCGAGCACCGCCCGGAGCGTCCTCGAACAGTTGCGGGCCCACGACTCCGCGCTCGTCGACCTGCTCGGGCGCTCGCCGCAGACGATGGCCAGCCTGGACTCGTTGCTGTCGGGAAATCGGGACTCACTGGGCGCCCTGATGGCGAATCTGGTTCTCCCCACCCGGATCGTCGGTGACCGTACACCCTCCCTCGACTACGGCCTGACGATCATCCCCGGCGCGCTGCCGAAGATCGCGTCGATCGAGAAGGGCGGACTCGCCGACCTTCTTCTGGTCGGAACGCAGGGGCCGATGTGCGTGTACGACGCCCCGCGCCGTCTGGTGACCGATGCGGAACCGAGTCAGCCTGCCCTGGATTGGACGTGCCAGTCGCAGCAGTACCTGGAGCAGCGGGGCGCCGTGAACGTTCCACGACCGGACGACCTGGGTCAGGAGAACGCGACGAGGAACGGCGGCGTCTACGGACCGCCGGCCGCGGACGATCCGCTGGTGATCGAACCCCCACTCACGGGGCACACCCCGCGCTAGGTCCGCGCACGAGCCGAGGAGAGAACATCGATGAGTAGACCGACGGGTGACGCGGCGGCCGGCGTCGACACGGCTGGCCGTATCAGGAGACTCACCCAGGCCGCACTCAATGCCGACGTCACGATCGGCCGCGTCGACGGGGTGGCACACGAGATCGGGACGTCCCTCGACGAATTCGCCCGCGTGCTGGGCAGGTTCGACGCGTTGCTGGACAGGTTCGCCGACGGCCTCGACACCTTCGCCGGCACGGTCCGGTCGGTGGACGGCGTCGTCGGGTCGCTGGCGGCAACGGAGCAGGATCTCGACGAGCTACTGCTGCGCGTCGGCAGGATCGTCGAGACGGTCGACTGGCTGCTGACGCCTGCAACGGCGGTGCGTCACCGGTTGGCGGGCATCAGACTCTTCTGAACTCGGGGGGGATGAGAGGGGGCTACGCCGGGTTGCCCGCGGCCCGGCGATAGCCGCGCACCGCGGGGTAGGTGAAGATCAGCAGCCCGGCAAGCGACCATGCGACGGTCTTGAGCAGTGGTTCCGCGACGGGTCCGCCCATCGACAGTCCCTTCATCGCGTCGATTGCGCACGACATCGGCTGGTTCTCCACGAACGGCTGAAGCCAGGTGGGGTAGGCGCCGGTGGGTACGAATCCCGAGTTGAAGAACAGCAGTAGCGTGCACAGCAGGGAGAGGAGTTCGACGAGCGGCGCCTTCGCCGCGTTGACGGCGAGTGCGGTCACCATCGTCGCGAAACTCACCCCGAACAGCAGCGGCAGCAGCATCAATGCGATACCGGCGAGAATGCCCTGATCGAACCGGAACCCGATGGCGAAACCGACGGCGATGATCAGCACCGTGGTGAGCATGATCCGCACGGATTCGGCCATCAGACGGCTCAGCAGGCCCGACGCGCGGTGGACGGGCAGCACCCAGAACCGGCTCAGAAGCCCGTCCGCCCATTCCTTCTTCAGCGACAGACCGCCTGCGATGGATCCGAACATCGCGCCGACGAGCGTGATCATCGGAACGGTCCCGTACACGCTGTTGACCCCGGTGGCCTTGGTGATCGAGATCCCGAGCACCGCCCAGAACATCAGCAACATCAACGACGGGTACACGATCGCCTGAAGCATGGTGTACGGGTCGCGCGCCCAGCGGAGCAGAAGTCGTCTGGTCTGCAGCAGGCTGTGTGAGAAGAGCGCGGCGAAGGAGTTCTCCGGGTGGGGTTCGAGCACCTCGGGGAATGTCACCGTCGCCGGTGTGTCGGATCGGTACTCGGTGGTCATCCGCGCCTCACATTCGACCAGATCGACAACGGAATGAAGACCAGTGCCAGCCCTCCGCACCACAACAGGGTGGGTGTCAGCTGCTGGAACGTGATCGTGCCTTCCGTCATGGCACGCATGGACGAGGAGAACTGCGAGATGGGCTGATTCCGCACGAAGCCCTGTGCCCACTCCGGGAACTGCGTCACCGGAACGAAACCGGAGGAGAACATGCCGAGGATCAACTGGGGGAGTGTCAACGCCTGACTGGTGACCTCGGGGCTCCGGGTCAGGGTGCCGAGTGCGTCGGCGCCCGTCGTGAGCGTGAACCCGATCAGCATCGCCAGACCGCAGAACGCCGCGGTCAGCGCGAAGCCGCCTGCGAACCGGAAGCCGATCGCATATCCGTATCCGATCGCGGCGACCAGAGAGATCGTCGAGTGCACGAGGCAGGCGGTCATGCGCGATGCCAGTGGGACCGCCGCCCCGACCGGCATCGTCTGGAACCGGGCGTTCATTCCGTTCGACGCCTCGGTGGCCGCGCGGTGCGCCGCCGAGATCGCGGTGAACGCCATGGCCTGCAGGACGATGATCGGCATGACGAACTGCGCGTAGTCGATGCCCTGGAACTTCATCACCAGGCGCAGCGGTAGGTAGAAGCCGATGGTGAAGATCAACGGCGCCAATACCGCGATGAAGAACTGACCGAATACCCACATCGTGTGCAGGTTCCGCTGGGACAGCGCAATCCACTGCTGGACGGTCGAGGGATGTGGTCGCCGGTGCCTGCCCTCGAGGGCACTCTCGAATCCGAGCTGGGCGGGCGCCGTCACGACGGCAGGCTCTCGTCGACGCGGACGTGACCGGTGAGGGAGAGGAAGACGTCGTCGAGGGACGGGCGCCGCAGCGCGATGTCGGCGAGTGTGACCCCGGCGAGGTCGAGGCGGCGCAGAACCTCGGCGAGGGTCTGGGCGCCGTGTTCGGCGGGAATCGACAACCGGTCGGTGCCTTCTTCGATGACCCGGCCGGGTGGGCACAGGCTCGTGAGGATCTCCCGGACGCGCGGCAGGTCGTCGAGACTCACCGGGACGACCTCGCAATAGCTTCCGCCGGTCCGGGCCTTCAGTTCGTCGGCCGTGCCCTCGGCGATCACGGTGCCCTTGTCGATGACGACGATGTTGTCGCTCAGCAGGTCGGCCTCTTCGAGGTACTGCGTGGTCAGCAGGATCGTGATGCCCTGCTCCTTCAGCGCGGACACGAGGGACCACACGCCCTGACGGCTGCGGGGGTCGAGGCCGGTGGTGGGCTCGTCGAGGAACACCACCTCGGGGCGGATCACCAGGCCACAGGCGATGTCGACGCGCCGGCGCATACCTCCGGAATATCCGGACACCTTCCGGTCGCCGGCCTCGATCAGATCGAACTGTGTCAGTAGGTCCTGCGCGCGCGATTTCGCGGACGCCTTGGGCAGGCCCATCAGGCGGCCGAAGAGCACCAGATTCTCGCGGCCGGTCAGCGACTCGTCGAGTGCGGCGTACTGGCCCGTCATCATGATGCTGCGACGGACGTTCGCCGACTCCTCGACGACGTCGTGTCCGGCGACGAACGCGCGGCCCGCATCGGGTCGCAGCAGAGTGGACAGCACGTTGACGGTGGTGGTCTTCCCTGCGCCGTTGGGGCCCAGGATGCCCAGGACCGTGCCGCGGGGCACCTCGAAGCTCACACCCCGCAACGCTGCTACGTCACCGAAGGATTTCTCGATTCCCTCGACAAGAACGGCGGTGTCAGCTGCTGGCATGTCCCGAGTATGTCACGCGAAGAGGGTGATCAAGGCAGACCGGGGAACACCTTCGCGTCCGAGGAACGGGAGGGGAAATCTTCTGTAACGCGTGAAGACAGGTACGCGATGAATGCCGGACGTCTGTACCACTTCGGCCTCGGCGAGCACCGCGGAAACCGGTCCCGTCCGGCCGGAAGGTCGTGCTGTGCCGCGACGTTCCGGCTCCGGGGATGTGCCACACGGCAATTCGGGTCGCTTCCGCGAACTCCAGGACGAATGTGACCTTCGACATGCGCCTTTCGCGTTCTACCGCGGCGTGACCCACGTCGTGATGTCGGCGTGGACCACTTCTACCCCTTGTCCGTCGAAAATGCGCACCGGCACGACGACGTCGGCGCCCGCGGTGATCGCGGTGAAGTCCGGCAGCTCCGGCAGTTCCGCGACGGCGCGCAGCGTTCCGTTCGCCTTGGCGAGGTAGTCGACCGTCATCGATTTCGGGATCCACCGGTGGGTCGAGGGCACGGTCGCCTCGGACAGCATGCCCATGGCGGCCTCGGCGAGGTTGCACGCCGCGATCGCGTGGAACGTGCCCAGGTGGTTGCGGACGCCCCACCATTTCGGGGCGCGGACCTCGCAGCGGCCGGGCCGCATCTCGACGACGCGGGGGAGTACCGAGCCGAAGTAGGGGACGCGGAGACACATGCCGACGGAGAAGAGGGCATGTCCGAGCGCGTTGTCGGGGAGCTTCTGCCACGCGGCGTACGTGGGACTCGAGGTCGTCATCGCCACATCTTACTTCAGAGTAAGTTTAGGCGATGGTGGGAGGGATGGAGCCCGGTTTGAAGTCTCCCGCCCGGTACGGCATACTGGTCGGGTTGCCTTGTCTGGGACGCGATCGTTTGCGGCCCGAAACAGGTGGGGTGAAACGTCGCGGTGTAGATCACTATGACCTGCTCGCGGCCACATGCAAGACGGAAGCAGTACCTACTGGCACTCGAATTCGAGTGCATCCGGTACGCGTTCCCGGCCCGAAAAGCTGAAAAGTTCCGGGTCGGAGAATGAGTGGGAGGGCGACACGCCCGACCGCGTGTACCGGAGAACCATGACAGATGAACAGCGGCAGCGGATCGGGTGTGTCCCGGTCGCCTAGCGTTCGGACAGTTGCGGCCCAGGTAAGGGACTGTGCAGACGAGGTAGTTCGGCCCGACTCGGGTGGGACTACGAAACGCGGCAAGAAAAGGACACTAAGCGTGGCGGGACAGAAGATCCGCATCAGGCTCAAGGCCTACGACCATGAGGCGATCGACGCGTCAGCGCGCAAGATCGTCGAGACGGTGACCCGTACCGGGGCCCGCGTCGTTGGACCCGTGCCGTTGCCGACCGAAAAGAACGTGTACTGCGTCATCCGCTCGCCGCACAAGTACAAGGACTCGCGCGAGCACTTCGAGATGCGTACTCACAAGCGGCTTATCGACATCCTCGACCCGACGCCCAAGACGGTTGACGCGCTCATGCGCATCGACCTTCCGGCCAGCGTCGACGTCAACATTCAGTGAGCGCGGCGGAGACAAAAACAATGACTGATACCAAGATCAAGGGAATCCTGGGCACCAAGCTCGGCATGACCCAGGTCTTCGACGAGAACAACCGGGTCGTTCCGGTCACCGTCGTGAAGGCCGGACCGAACGTCGTGACCCAGATTCGTACCGAAGAGCGTGACGGCTACAGCGCCGTGCAGCTCGCGTTCGGCGCCATCGACCCGCGCAAGGTGAACAAGCCGACTTCCGGCCAGTTCGCCAAGGCCGGCGTCACCCCGCGCCGCCACGTTGTGGAGCTCCGCGTTGCCGACACCTCGGAGTACGAGGTCGGCCAGGAACTTACCGCCGAGGTCTTCGAGGACGGCGCCTACGTCGACGTCACCGGAACCAGCAAGGGTAAGGGCTTCGCCGGAACCATGAAGCGGCACGGCTTCGCCGGTCAGGGTGCATCGCACGGTGCGCAGGCCGTTCACCGTCGCCCCGGTTCCATCGGTGGTTGCGCCACTCCGGGCCGCGTGTTCAAGGGCATGCGCATGTCCGGCCGCATGGGTAGCGACCGCATCACGACGCAGAACCTCTCCGTTCACAAGGTGGACGCCGAGAACGGCCTGCTGCTGATCAAGGGTGCGATCCCCGGCCGCAAGGGTGGCCTCGTGATCGTCAAGAGTGCAGTGAAGGGTGGTGCACGAGCATGACCAGCACCGAGACATCGACGACCAAGCTGACGCTGGACGTCAAGGTCGCCGGCGGCAAGACCAACGGCACCGTCGATCTCCCCGCGGAGATCTTCGACGCGCCTGCCAACATCGCGCTTCTCCACCAGGTTGTCGTCGCGCAGCTCGCTGCTGCACGTCAGGGCACCCACGCCACCAAGACCCGCGGCGAGGTTCGCGGCGGTGGCAAGAAGCCGTACCGCCAGAAGGGCACCGGCCGCGCTCGTCAGGGCTCGACCCGTGCGCCGCAGTTCGCCGGCGGTGGCACCGTCCACGGCCCGCAGCCGCGCGACTACAGCCAGCGGACCCCCAAGAAGATGAAGGCCGCCGCCCTGCGCGGAGCCCTCTCCGACCGGGCCCGCAACGAGCGCATCCACGTGATCACCGAACTGGTTGCCGGTCAGACTCCGTCCACGAAGACTGCCCGCACCTTCCTCGGCGAGATCTCGGATCGCAAGAAGGTCCTGCTCGTCGTCGGACGCGAGGACATCGCGGCCTGGAAGAGCGTGCAGAACCTGGACGGCGTGCACCCCATCGCACCCGACCAGCTCAACACCTACGACGTGCTCAACAGCGATGACGTCGTGTTCAGCGTCGAGGCGCTCAACGCGTTCATCCACGGGCCCGCCGAGACCGCCCAGGAAGAGAACAAGGAGGAGGGCAAGTGAGCACCATCGCCGATCCCCGCGACATCCTGCTCGCCCCGGTCATCTCCGAGAAGTCCTACGGACTGATCGAGGAAGGCACCTACACCTTCCTGGTGCACCCGGACTCGAACAAGACGCAGATCAAGATTGCCGTCGAGAAGATCTTCGGCGTCACCGTGACCAGCGTCAACACCGCCAACCGTCAGGGCAAGCGCAAGCGGACCCGGTTCGGTTACGGCAAGCGCAAGGACACCAAGCGCGCGCTCGTGACCCTCTCGGCCGACAGCAAGCCCATCGAGATCTTCGGAGGACCGGTCGCGTAAAGCGCCCGGGACTTGACGAGACATAGAGGACGAGAAGACTCATGGCAATCCGTAAGTACAAGCCGACTACCCCGGGCCGTCGTGGCTCGAGCGTCTCGGACTTCGCCGAGATCACTCGGTCGACCCCCGAGAAGTCGCTGGTTCGCCCGCTCCACGGACGCGGTGGACGTAACGCACACGGTCGTATCACCACCCGGCACAAGGGTGGCGGACACAAGCGCGCCTACCGGCTGATCGATTTCCGTCGCAACGACAAGGACGGCGTGCCGGCCAAGGTCGCTCACATCGAGTACGACCCCAACCGCACCGCGCGTATCGCCCTGCTGCACTACGCGGACGGCGAGAAGCGCTACATCATCGCCCCCAAGGGCCTGGTTCAGGGTGCTCCGGTCGAGTCCGGCGCAGGCGCCGACATCAAGCCCGGCAACAACCTGCCCCTACGCAACATCCCGACGGGTACCACCATCCACGCGGTGGAACTCCGCCCGGGTGGCGGCGCCAAGATGGCCCGCTCGGCCGGATCCAGCATCCAGCTGCTCGGTAAAGAAGGCACCTACGCCACGCTGCGTATGCCGTCCGGCGAAATCCGTCGTGTCGACGTTCGCTGCCGCGCCTCGATCGGTGAGGTCGGCAACGCCGAACAGTCGAACATCAACTGGGGCAAGGCCGGCCGTATGCGCTGGAAGGGCAAGCGCCCGACCGTCCGTGGTGTCGTGATGAACCCGGTCGACCACCCGCACGGTGGTGGTGAGGGTAAGACCTCCGGTGGTCGCCACCCGGTCAGCCCGTGGGGCAAGCCCGAGGGCCGCACCCGCAAGAACAAGGCGAGCGACAAGCTCATTGTCCGTCGTCGCCGTACCGGCAAGAACAAGCGCTAGGAGGGAGTGAAGGATGCCACGCAGCCTCAAGAAGGGCCCGTTCGTCGATGACCACCTCCTCGCGAAGGTGGACGTGCAGAACGAAAAGGGAACCAAGCAGGTCATCAAGACCTGGTCCCGTCGTTCCACGATCATCCCGGACTTCATCGGCCACACGTTTGCGGTTCACGACGGCCGCAAGCACGTCCCCGTGTTCGTTTCCGACTCGATGGTCGGACACAAGCTCGGAGAGTTTGCACCGACCCGCACGTTCAAGGGTCACATCAAGGATGATCGGAAGGCGAAGAGGCGATGAGCAACACCGAAACCGCCAACCCGACCGCCAAGGCAGTAGCGCGCCACGTGCGCGTCACGCCGATGAAGGCGCGTCGTGTTGTGGACCTGGTCCGCGGGCGTTCGGTTGAAGACGCCCTGAACATCCTGAAGTTCGCGCCGCAGGCAGCGAGCGAGCCGGTCGCCAAGGTGATCGCCTCCGCAGCAGCCAACGCCGAGAACAACCTCGACCTCGACCCGAGCACGCTTGTCGTCGCCACGGCGTTCGTGGACGAGGGCGCGACCCTCAAGCGGTTCCAGCCGCGTGCACAGGGACGTGCGTTCCGTATCCGCAAGCGCACCAGTCACATCACCGTGATCGTGGAGAGCCTGCCGAAGACCGGAACATCGACCCGTAATCGCCGGAAGGGAAGTGCTCAGTAGTGGGCCAGAAAATCAACCCGCACGGCTTCCGCCTCGGCATCACCACCGACTGGAAGTCTCGCTGGTACGCAGACAAGCAGTACGCGGAGTACGTCAAGGAAGACGTCGCGATCCGTAAGCTCCTCGCCACCGGCATGGAGCGCGCGGGCATCGCGAAGGTCGAGATCGAGCGCACCCGTGACCGTGTGCGTGTGGACATCCACACCGCTCGCCCGGGCATCGTCATCGGCCGCCGCGGCGCCGAAGCCGATCGCATCCGTTCCGAGCTCGAGAAGCTGACCGGCAAGCAGGTCCAGCTGAACATCCTCGAGGTCAAGAACGCCGAGGCCGAGGCTCAGCTCGTCGCACAGGGTGTGGCCGAGCAGCTCTCGAACCGTGTCGCCTTCCGTCGCGCCATGCGCAAGGCCATCCAGTCGGCCATGCGTCAGCCGAACGTCAAGGGAATCCGCGTTCAGTGCTCCGGTCGTCTCGGCGGCGCCGAGATGTCCCGGTCGGAGTTCTACCGCGAAGGCCGTGTGCCGCTGCACACGCTTCGCGCGGACATCGACTACGGCCTCTACGAGGCCAAGACCACCTTCGGCCGCATCGGCGTGAAGGTCTGGATCTACAAGGGCGACATCGTCGGTGGCAAGCGTGAGCTGGCCGCCAACGTGGCTGCTCCCGCAGGCGACCGCCCGCGCCGTGAGCGTCCGAGCCGTCCCCGTCGTTCCGGTGCCACCGGCACCACCGCGACCAGCACCGAGGCCGGCCGCGCAGCGACCGCCACCGCCGATGCACCCGCTACGACTGAACAGAAGGAGGGCTGACGCATGTTGATCCCACGGCGGGTCAAGCACCGCAAGCAGCACCATCCGAGCCGTTCGGGTGCCGCCAAGGGTGGAACCCAGGTGACCTTCGGTGACTACGGCATCCAGGCTCTCGAGCCGGCCTACATCACCAACCGGCAGATCGAGTCCGCTCGTATCGCCATGACCCGGCACATCAAGCGTGGCGGCAAGATCTGGATCAACATCTTCCCGGATCGCCCCCTCACTAAGAAGCCGGCCGAAACCCGCATGGGTTCCGGTAAGGGTTCGCCCGAGTGGTGGATCGCGAACGTCAAGCCCGGTCGCGTGATGTTCGAGATGAGCTACCCCAATGAGGAGATCGCTCGTGAGGCCCTGCGCCGCGCGATGCACAAGCTCCCGTGCAAGTGCCGGATCGTGACAAGGGAGGAGCAGTTCTGATGGCTACTGGAACCCCAGCCGCAGAGCTCCGCGAGCTCACCGAAGAAGAGCTGGTCACCCGGCTTCGTGAGTCGAAGGAAGAGCTGTTCAACCTTCGTTTCCAGATGGCCACGGGTCAGATGGACAACAACCGTCGACTTCGTACCGTTCGTCACGAGATCGCGCGTATCTACACCGTTCTGCGTGAGCGTGAGCTCGGGCTGGCCGTTGGTCCGGACGCAGGTGACGCGGCATGAGTGAGGAAAAAGCAGTGAGCACTGAAGAGCGCGGCAGCCGCAAGGTCCGCACCGGATACGTCGTCTCCGACAAGATGGAGAAGACGATCGTGGTCGAGCTCGAGGACCGGGTCAAGCACCCGCTCTACGGCAAGATCATCCGGCGCACCAGCAAGGTGAAGGCGCACGACGAGAACGGCGTCGCAGGCATCGGTGACCGCGTGCAGCTGATGGAGACCCGTCCGCTGTCCGCGACCAAGCACTGGCGTCTCGTCGAGGTCCTCGAGAAGGCCAAGTAAGAAACCGAATTATGCATCCAGTACGATGGTGGGGTTGCCTTGCGGCAGACGCACGGCAACCCCACCGTTGTGCCGCCCACCCGGGCGGCCCCTCTCGCAGGGCACGGGTGCAGACCGCGCACGTCGGGTCGGAAATCTGCCGTGCAACAGTCCAGGTCAAGGAGAAGTAAGTGATTCAGCAGGAGTCGCGGCTGCGCGTCGCCGACAACACGGGTGCCAAGGAGATTCTCTGCATCCGCGTTCTCGGTGGTTCGTCTCGCCGCTACGCCGGGATCGGTGACATCATCGTCGCCACCGTCAAGGACGCCATCCCGGGTGGAAACATCAAGAAGGGCGAGGTCGTCAAGGCCGTCATCGTCCGTACCACCAAGGAACGTCGCCGTCCGGACGGGTCGTACATCAAGTTCGACGAGAACGCCGCCGTCCTCATCAAGCCGGACAACGATCCCCGTGGCACCCGCATCTTCGGCCCCGTCGGCCGTGAGCTGCGTGAGAAGAAGTTCATGAAGATCGTCTCGCTCGCCCCGGAGGTGCTGTGATGAAGGTGCACAAGGGTGACACCGTGCTGGTCATCGCCGGCAAGGACAAGGGCGCGAAGGGCAAGGTCATCCAGGCCTACCCCGCGACCAACAAGGTCCTCGTCGAAGGCGTGAACCGCATCAAGAAGCACACCGCGGTTTCCGCGAACGAGCGCGGAGCTTCCTCCGGCGGCATCGTCACGCAGGAAGCCCCGATCCACGTTTCCAACGTCGCGGTCGTCGACTCGGACGGCAACCCCACTCGCGTGGGCTACCGGACCGACGAAGAGTCCGGCAAGCGCGTTCGGATTTCCCGGAAGAACGGGAAGGACATCTGACATGACCTCCACTGAGAACAAGATCCAGCCGCGCCTGAAGACTCGCTACCGCGAGGAGATCAAGGCTGCGCTGAACACCGAGTTCGACTACGCCAACGTGATGCAGATCCCCGGCGTCGTCAAGGTCGTCGTCAACATGGGTGTCGGTGACGCCGCGCGCGACGCCAAGCTGATCAACGGTGCCGTCAACGATCTCGCTCTGATCACCGGTCAGAAGCCCGAGATCCGCAAGGCACGCAAGTCCATCGCGCAGTTCAAGCTCCGCGAGGGAATGCCGATCGGTGCCCGCGTCACGCTGCGTGGCGACCGCATGTGGGAGTTCCTGGACCGTCTCGTGTCCGTCGCGCTTCCCCGCATCAGGGACTTCCGCGGCCTGTCGGGCAACCAGTTCGACGGCAACGGCAACTACACGTTCGGCCTGAACGAGCAGTCGATGTTCCACGAGATCGACGTGGACAAGATCGACCGCCCGCGCGGCATGGACATCACCGTGGTGACCACCGCGACCAACAACGAAGAAGGCCGTGCCCTGCTGAAGCACCTCGGCTTCCCGTTCAAGGAGAACTGAGCTAATGGCTAAGAAGGCATTGGTCAACAAGGCCAACAAGAAGCCCAAGTTCGCGGTGCGCGCCTACACCCGCTGCCAGCGCTGCGGCCGTCCGCACTCGGTGTTCCGCAAGTTCGGCCTGTGCCGAATCTGCGTCCGTGAGATGGCGCACGCCGGCGAGCTGCCCGGCGTTCACAAGAGCTCCTGGTGAGCCGGTGACGCCGTTGCCCTCTCCGGCGGCGGCGTCACCCCCACAGACTTCCGGTTCGTAACCTCGGACCGGGAAACGTAAGACCTACTTCGCGATAGGCCTGCGCCGGAAACGGCAGAGGGAACCGTTGTGAGAAAGGTAGAGGTCAACCTCATGACCATGACCGACCCCATCGCAGACTTCTTGACGCGTCTGCGCAACGCCAACACGGCGTACCACGATGAGGTGAAGTTGCCCCACTCGAAGATCAAGGCGAACATCGCCGAGATCCTCAAGCGCGAGGGTTACATCGCCGACTACCGCACCGAAGACGCCGAGGTGGGCAAGACCCTCATCGTCGACCTGAAGTACGGCCCGAGCCGTGAGCGCAGCCTTGCCGGCGTGCGTCGCGTCTCCAAGCCCGGTCTGCGTGTGTACGCGAAGTCCACCAACCTGCCCAAGGTTCTGGGCGGCCTCGGCGTGGCGATCATTTCCACGTCCACCGGCCTGCTCACCGATCGCCAGGCGGCCAATCAAGGAGTGGGCGGGGAAGTCCTCGCCTACGTCTGGTAAGGGAGGCCACCACAATGTCGCGTATTGGAAAGATTCCCGTCACCGTCCCCGGCGGCGTCGACGTCTCGATCGACGGCCAGGACGTCACGGTCAAGGGTCCCAAGGGCACGCTGGCCCTGACGATCTCCGAGCCGATTGCCATTGCGAAGAACGACGACGGCACGCTCAGCGTGACCCGTCCGGACGACGAGCGTCGCAGCCGCGCGCTGCACGGCCTGTCTCGCACCCTGGTGCAGAACCTCATCACCGGTGTCACCGACGGTTACACCACCAAGATGGAGATTCACGGCGTCGGTTACCGCGTCGCTCTCAAGGGCAAGGACCTCGAGTTCGCACTCGGCTACAGCCACCCGGTCCCGATCGAGGCTCCGGAAGGCATCACCTTCGCGGTCGAGTCGCCCACCAAGTTCTCGGTGTCGGGCATCGACAAGCAGAAGGTCGGGCAGATCTCGGCCAACATCCGTCGTCTCCGTCGTCCGGACCCGTACAAGGGCAAGGGCGTGCGTTACGAGGGTGAGCAGATCCGCCGCAAGGTCGGAAAGACGGGTAAGTGATATGAGCCAGACTGCAAACCAGAAAGCCAAGCGGATTCCGCTCGGCAAGGATGCGTCCACGAAGCGTCGCCTGTCGAAGGTGCGTCGTCACTTCCGTCTCCGCAAGAAGGTCTCCGGCACGCCCGAGCGTCCCCGCCTGGTCGTCAACCGGTCCTCGCGCCACATCCACGTCCAGCTCGTGGACGACCTCGCAGGCCACACCCTGGCTGCGGCGTCGACCACCGAGGCCGACGTGCGTGCAGCGGACGGCGACAAGAAGGCCCTCAGTGCGAAGGTCGGTCAGCTGATCGCCGAGCGCGCGAAGGCAGCCGGTGTCGAGGCCGTCGTGTTCGACCACGGTGGACACGGCTACCACGGTCGCATCGCGGCCCTTGCGGACGCAGCTCGCGAAGGCGGGTTGAAGTTCTGATGACCAAGACCGAGTACATGAACGGAAGGACAGCCTGATGCCGGGACGTCAGAGGCGTGACGGCGGAAGCGGACCCGCCGGACAGAATGGCCCCAACACCGGGGACAACCGCGGCGGCGGCGACCGTCGTGGTGGCGGTCGCGACGATCGTCGCGGCGGACAGTCGGCCGAGAAGTCGAACCACATCGAGCGCGTCGTCACGATCAACCGCGTGTCGAAGGTCGTCAAGGGTGGTCGTCGCTTCAGCTTCACCGCTCTGGTGATCGTGGGCGACGGCAACGGACTCGTCGGCGTCGGCTACGGCAAGGCCAAGGAAGTTCCTGCGGCCATCCAGAAGGGCGTCGAGGAGGCTCGCAAGAGCTTCTTCCGCGTTCCGATGATCGGCAGCACCATCACGCACCCGGTTCAGGGTGAGGCCGCAGCGGGCGTCGTCATGCTGCGTCCGGCAAGCCCCGGTACCGGTGTCATCGCCGGTGGCGCGGTGCGTGCCGTGCTGGAGTGCGCCGGTATCCACGACATCCTGTCGAAGTCGCTCGGTAGCGACAACGCCATCAATGTCGTGCATGCGACCGTTGCTGCGCTCAAGGGTCTGCAGCGTCCCGAGGAAGTTGCGGCTCGCCGCGGTCTCCCCCTCGAAGACGTGGCACCCGCCGGCATGCTGCGTGCGCGCGCACAGGCTGGGAGCGTGAAGTAATGGCCGAACTCAAGGTCACTCAGATCAAGAGCACCATCGGTACCAAGCAGAACCAGCGGAACTCGCTGCGCACCCTCGGCTTGAAGGGCATCCGTCAGACGGTTGTCCGCGAGGACAATGCCCAGAACCGCGGTCTGATCAACGTGGTGCGCCACCTCGTCACAGTTGAGGAGGTCTAACCATGACCATCAAACTGCATCACCTGCGCCCCGCGCCGGGAGCCAAGTCCGACAAGATTCGTGTCGGTCGTGGTGAAGGCGGCAAGCGCGGCAAGACCGCCGGTCGCGGCACGAAGGGCACCAAGGCCCGCAAGAACGTGCCCGCCGCCTTCGAGGGTGGACAGATGCCGCTGCACATGCGTCTGCCCAAGCTCAAGGGCTTCACCAACCCGTTCCGCACCGAGTACCAGGTCGTCAACGTCGGCGACATCGCCCGTCTGTTCCCCGAGGGTGGACAGGTCACGGTCGAGGACCTCGTTGCGAAGGGTGCCGTTCGCAAGAACCAGCTCGTCAAGGTTCTCGGCGACGGCGACCTGACTGTCGCCGTCCAGGTGACGGTCGACAAGTTCACCGGCTCCGCCAAGGAGAAGATCGCTGCTGCCGGTGGTACCGCCACCGAGCTGTGAGCTATCACCGCTAGCCAGTAGATGGCCGCAGTACAGCCTCGCGCTGTACTGCGGCCATTTGCGGCTGTACGGGCAGCACTGCCGCAGGTCTCCCAACTGTGCGTTCAGTTGCCACTGTTAGAGTTCTAGAGTTCATTCACGGACAAGTCTGCTATCGACTCGTCTCCCCACCGTCGTGCCAGGAGGATCTTTGCTTTCCGCCTTCGTCTCGGCCCTCAGGACCCCGGACCTGAGGCGGAAGATCCTCATCGCGCTCGGTCTCGTTGCGCTCTATCGCATCGGCGCGGTGATTCCGTCGCCGGGCGTCGACTACGGCAACGTCCGAGCCTGCGTCGATCAGTTGTCGGGCGGCGATTCCGCGGGTATCTACTCGCTGATCAACCTGTTCTCCGGCGGCGCGCTGCTCCAGCTGTCCATTTTCGCGATCGGCATCATGCCGTACATCACGGCCAGCATCATCGTCCAGCTGTTGACGGTCGTCATCCCGAAGTTCGAGGAACTCCGGAAGGAAGGCCAGTCCGGCCAGGCGAAGATGACGCAGTACACGCGTTATCTGTCGATCGCCCTGGCGATCCTGCAGGCCACCGGCATCGTGGCGCTCGCGTCGCGCGGCCAGCTGCTGCAGGGATGCCAGGAAGAGATCATCGCCGACAAGAGCATCTTCGGCCTCGTGATCATCGTGCTGGTCATGACCGCAGGCGCTGCGCTCGTCATGTGGTTCGGTGAGGTCATCACCGAGCGCGGTGTCGGTAACGGCATGTCGCTGCTGATCTTCTCGGGTATCGCGTCCCGCCTGCCGTCCGAGGGCAAGGCCATCCTGGACAGCCGCGGGGGACTGATCTTCGCGATCATCTGCGTCGCGGCGCTCGCCATCATCGCCGGCGTCGTCTTCGTCGAGCAGGGCCAGCGGCGCATCCCGGTCCAGTACGCCAAGCGCATGGTCGGCCGCAAGATGTACGGCGGCTCGTCGACGTACCTGCCCCTCAAGGTCAACCAGGCCGGCATCATCCCCGTCATCTTCGCGTCGTCGCTGCTGTATCTGCCGAACCTCATCGCGCAGCTCACCGGCGCCACGTCGTCCGCCGATCCCAGCTGGTGGCAGCGGATCATCAACGAGTACCTGGTGAATCCGAACAACCCGGTGTACATCGTCATCTACTTCGCGCTGATCGTGTTCTTCGTGTTCTTCTACGTCGCGATCACGTTCAATCCGGAAGAGCGCGCTGACGAGATGAAGAAGTTCGGCGGCTTCATTCCCGGTATCCGCCCGGGTCGCCCCACCGCGGACTACCTGAATTACGTGCTCAACCGCATCACCGTTCCCGGCTCGATCTACCTCGGCCTGATCGCGGTGCTGCCCCACTTCTTCCTGTCCGGAAGCCAGACCTCCAGCAGCATCTTCGGTGGTGCGGCCGTGCTGATTCTCGTCAGCGTCGCCCTGGACACGGTCAAGCAGATCGAAAGTCAATTGATGCAACGTAACTACGAAGGGTTTCTCAAGTGAGACTTGTCCTCCTTGGTCCTCCCGGTGCAGGCAAGGGCACCCAGGCCGCGATTCTGTCCGAGAAGCTCGGCGTCCCCCACATCTCCACGGGCGACCTGTTCCGCGCAAACATCGGCCAGGCCACCCCCCTCGGCCTCGAGGCGAAGAAGTACCTGGACGCCGGGGACCTGGTTCCCAGCGAGATCACCAACAACATGGTGAAGGCCCGCGTCGGCGAGCCGGATGCGGCCAACGGATTCCTCCTGGACGGCTTCCCCCGGACCGTCGACCAGGCTCAGGCGCTCGAGGCGATCCTCGCCGAGCTGAACACCAAGCTCGACGCAGTGCTGTCCTTCATCGTCGACGAGGACGTCGTGGTCGAGCGGATGCTGGCCCGTGGCCGCGCCGACGACAAGGAAGACGTCATCCGCAACCGGCTCCGGGTGTACCGCGAGGAGACCGCGCCGCTGCTGGACTACTACAAGGACCAGCTGGTAACCGTCGACGCCCTGGGCGAGGTCGACGAGGTCAACGCGCGCGCACTGGCAGCGTTGGGTAAGTAATGGGCTTCGGGCGCAAGCGCAAGGTCGTTCCGTTCCGGACCGCAGGCGAGCTGGACGCGATGGCGGCCGCCGGTGCCATCGTCGGTGCGGCTCTGGTGGCGGTCCGTGATGCGGCGAAGCCGGGTGTGAGCACGCTCGAACTCGACGAGGTGGCCGAATCGGTCATCCGCGACGCCGGCGCCGTGCCGTCGTTCAAGGGCTACCACGGGTTCAGCGGATCGATCTGTTCGTCCGTCAACGATCGTGTGGTGCACGGGATTCCCTCGGCGGAAGACATTCTCGCCGAGGGAGACCTCGTCTCCATCGACTGCGGCGCCATTCTCGACGGCTGGCACGGCGACTCTGCGTGGACCTTCGGTGTCGGAGACATCATCGAAGCGGACCAGCAGCTCAGCGAGGCCACTCGGCTGTCCATGGAGGCGGGGATCGCGGCGATGCTTCCCGGCAACCGCCTCACCGACATCTCCCACGCCATCGAGCTCGGCACCCGCGCCGCCGAGGTCGCGCACGACCGCAAGTACGGCATCGTCGACGGCTACGGCGGTCACGGAATCGGCAGGGAAATGCACATGGAGCCGTTCCTCGCCAACGAGGGCGCTCCGGGCAAGGGGCCGCAACTGGTGGTCGGTTCCGTTCTGGCGATCGAACCGATGCTGACCCTCGGCACCACCGATACCGTTGTCCTCGAGGATGATTGGACCGTCGTGACCTCCGACGGCACCCGTGCCGCGCACTGGGAGCACACGGTCGCGGTCACCGAGGACGGGCCGCGCATCCTGACCCTGCGTCCGGAGTAGCGACCGCCTGCGGGTGCGGGCCTACACGTCGATCAGCAGCGTCACCGGGCCGTCGTTGACGAGGCTGATCTCCATGTGTTCGCCGAACACGCCGGTCTCGACGGTCGCCCCCAGCTCGCGAAGGGCGCCGGTGAACTCGTCCACGAGTGGCTCCGCCACCGGCCTCGGCGCCGCGGCGGACCAGGACGGGCGCCGCCCCCGGCGGGTGTCCGCCATGAGCGTGAACTGACTGGCGACGAGTACCGGGGCGTCGAGGTCGGCCGCGGACTGTTCGTTCTCCAGGATGCGCATGGTCCACACCTTCTTCGCGAGCAGAGCGGCCTTCGCCTCGTCGTCCGTATGGGTGACGCCGACCAGGACGAGCAGCCCGTGGCCGCCGGCCGGGGGAGTGATCCGTCCGACCTCGTCGCCGTCGACGCGGACCGACGCGGACGTCACTCGCTGTACCAGGGCGCGCACGCACACCATCCTTCGCATCGTTGCCGGTGGGTCTCGGAAGTCGAATTCTCGCCCGGCGGGCGGGTCCGTCAGGGACCGCATTTGGCCTGGTGAGCAATTTCCCGTAACATGGATCAACGGTGCGCTATGCGTGCCGGTTGTCTGCGTGCCCAGTGCCGGATTCGATCCGGATTGTTCATGTTTCGGCCGGTGAAGATCCCATTGGGCGCCACGGTAACGGAAACAGATGCAATAAGCACGCCAAACCACATGGATCGCGGAGGATATGGCTAAGAAAGACGGGGCCATCGAGGTCGAGGGACGAGTAGTCGAGCCGCTGCCCAATGCGATGTTCCGCATTGAGCTCGAGAACGGCCACAAGGTTCTCGCCCACATCAGCGGAAAGATGCGTCAGCACTACATTCGCATCCTCCCGGAAGATCGCGTTGTCGTAGAGCTCTCGCCCTACGACTTGTCGCGCGGACGCATCGTTTACCGGTACAAGTAAAAGCTTCCCCGCCCGACCAGGTCGGGGAGAAGTACGTCCGCTGCGGATCTGCGTAGTGGGCTGCCACAAAACAGGAGATCAGAAGACGTGAAGGTTCAGCCGAGCGTCAAGAAGATCTGCGAAAAGTGCAAGGTGATCCGTCGTAACGGCCGGGTCATGGTGATCTGCGAGAACCTGCGCCACAAGCAGCGTCAGGGTTAGATCTCCGCTTTTCGAGGATCTGCTTGGCAACAAGCAAAGATGACCTCCCAGCACCAGCCAGTACTCACGGCTCTCGAGCAGGCACTGGTTCACCCCCGGCACGGAGGCCGGGGCCCCACTGAGTTAGTTGAAGCATTGTCGGTCGCGAGACCGCCGACGTTTGAAGAGGCACAGGGGATGGACTGGGAGCAGACCTCCGCACACCGATAGGAAATGCCGACATGGCACGTCTCGCAGGTGTCGATCTTCCCCGTGAAAAGCGGATGGAGATCGCACTTACTTACATCTACGGCATCGGCCGTACCCGCTCCAAGGAGATCCTGGACGCCACCGGCGTCAGCCCGGATCTGCGGAGCAAGGATCTCTCGGACGAGGATCTGGCCAAGCTCCGCGAGTACATCGAGGAGTCGCTGAAGGTCGAGGGTGACCTTCGCCGCGAGGTCCAGGCCGACATCCGACGCAAGATCGAGATCGGCTGCTACCAGGGCCTGCGCCACCGTCGTGGTCTGCCCGTGCGTGGTCAGCGCACCAAGACCAACGCCCGCACCCGTAAGGGTCCGAAGCGCACCATTGCAGGCAAGAAGAAGGCGAAGTAATGCCCCCCAAGTCACGTAGCACCGGTCCGAAGAAGACCCAGAAGGCGCGTCGCAGGGACAAGAAGAACGTCCCGCACGGCGCCGCTCACATCAAGAGCACGTTCAACAACACCATCGTGTCCATCACGGACCCCGCCGGAAACGTGATTTCCTGGGCGTCCTCGGGACACGTCGGCTTCAAGGGTTCGCGTAAGTCGACCCCGTTCGCCGCCCAGCTGGCCGCCGAGAACGCAGCCCGCAAGGCGCAGGAGCACGGTGTCAAGAAGGTCGACGTCTTCGTCAAGGGCCCCGGCTCCGGCCGTGAGACCGCGATCCGCTCGCTTCAGGCCGCAGGCCTCGAGGTCGGCACCATCTCCGATGTCACCCCCCAGCCGCACAACGGCTGCCGTCCGCCCAAGCGGCGTCGGGTCTAGCGGGAAGGATAGGTAGAAGAAAATGGCACGTTATACCGGACCCATCACCCGCAAGTCGCGTCGTCTGCGCGTCGACCTCGTTGGAGGCGACCAGGCGTTCGAGCGTCGTCCCTACCCGCCGGGCCAGCACGGCCGCGCGCGGATCAAGGAGAGCGAGTACCTGCTCCAGCTGCAGGAGAAGCAGAAGGCTCGCTTCACCTACGGCGTCATGGAGAAGCAGTTCCGCCTGTACTACAAGGAGGCGAACAACCGCCCCGGTAAGACCGGTGAGAACCTGCTCCGCATCCTGGAGTCGCGTCTCGACAACGTCGTGTACCGCGCCGGACTGGCTCGCACCCGCCGCCAGGCCCGTCAGCTGGTCACCCACGGCCACCTCCTTGTGAACAACAAGAAGGTCGACATCCCCAGCTACCGCGTCTCCCAGTACGACATCATCGATGTCAAGGACAAGTCGCTGTCCACGCTTCCCTTCCAGGTTGCGCGCGAAACCCAGGGCGATCGCCCGATCCCGGGTTGGCTGCAGGTTGTCGGTGGACGTCTCCGGGTTCTGGTTCACCAGCTTCCCGAGCGTGCGCAGATCGACGTTCCTCTGCAGGAACAGCTCATCGTCGAGTACTACTCGAAGTAGGCCTGACGGCTCGTGCGCCTTTCCGGTAGTTCCGACTACCGGAAAGGCGCACGGGCACGAAGTGCCTTTCCCATCGTGGGCGTCAAATAGCGGACGCCCGTACAGGAGGAACTCCAATGCTCATTTCTCAGCGACCCACGCTGACCGAAGAGGTCATCGCTGACAACCGCTCGAAGTTCGTCATCGAGCCCCTCGAGCCAGGCTTCGGGTACACCCTCGGCAACTCGCTCCGCCGCACGCTGCTCTCGTCGATTCCCGGCGCTGCTGTCACCAGCATCCGCATCGACGGCGTTCTGCACGAGTTCACCACAGTTCCCGGTGTGAAGGAAGACGTCACCGACGTCATCCTGAACCTCAAGGGCCTCGTCGTGAGCTCCGAAGAGGACGAGCCGGTCACCATGTACGTCCGCAAGCAGGGCCCCGGCGCTGTGACTGCAGGCGACATCGTGCCCCCGGCCGGCGTCACCGTGAACAACCCGGATCTGCACATCGCCACCCTGAACGACAAGGGAAAGCTGGAGATCGAGCTCGTCGTCGAGCGCGGTCGCGGCTACGTCCCCGCCGTCCAGAACAAGGCGTCCGGCGCCGAGATCGGCCGTATCCCGGTCGACTCGATCTACTCGCCGGTGCTCAAGGTCACCTACAAGGTGGAGGCCACCCGCGTCGAGCAGCGCACCGACTTCGATCGGCTCGTGCTCGATGTGGAAACCAAGAACTCCATCACCGCTCGGGACGCGCTCGCTTCGGCGGGCAAGACCCTGGTTGAGCTCTTCGGCCTGGCCCGTGAGCTGAACGTCGAAGCAGAAGGCATCGAGATCGGACCCTCGCCCGCCGAGGCCGATCACATTGCTTCGTTCGGACTGCCCATCGAGGACCTGGACCTGACGGTCCGTTCCTACAACTGCCTCAAGCGCGAAGGTGTTCACACCGTCGGTGAGCTTGTCGGCCGTACCGAGTCCGATCTGCTCGACATCCGCAACTTCGGACAGAAGTCCATCGACGAGGTGAAGGTCAAGCTGCATTCGCTCGGCCTGGCCCTCAAGGACAGCCCCGCGTCCTTCGATCCCACCACCGTTGCCGGCTACGACGCCGCCACCGGGACGTGGAGCGACACGGACGCCGGTTCCTTCGGTGATGCCGAGGGCACCGAGGACTACGCCGAGACCGAACAGCTGTAGCTCACGGTCCTTTACTAGGAGATCATCATGCCCAAGCCCAAGAAGGGTGCCCGCTTCGGCGGGTCGGCTTCGCACCAGAAGGCGATCTTCGCCAATCTGGCTACCGCGCTCTTCGAGCACGGCCGCATCACCACCACGGAGTCCAAGGCCAAGGCCCTGCGCCCGTACGCCGAGAAGCTCGTCACGCACGCCAAGGCCGGAACCCTGGCTCACCGTCGCGAGGTTCTGAAGGTCATCCGCAACAAGGATGTCGTGCACACCCTGTTCGCGGAGATCGGCCCGTTCTACGCCGATCGTGACGGCGGCTACACCCGCATCATCAAGACGGTCCCCCGCAAGGGCGACAACGCGCCGATGGCGATCATCGAGCTCGTCAAGGAGAAGACCGTCACCTCCGAGGCCGACCGCGCTCGTCGCGTGAAGGCATCGAAGGATGCGCCGGCTGCTGCTCCCGCCGAGGAGAACGTCGTCGAGGCCGTCGAGGCCGTCGAGGCCGAGGCGACCGACGCCGAGGTCGAGAACGCTGACGCCGTCGTCGAGGCCATCGAGGACGAGACCGCCACCGCGGCCGACGCCCCCGAGGCCGAAGAGGCCAAGAAGGACTAGTCCACTTGGTTTCGGCACACGCTGAATCGAACGAGCCCGTCGTCCCCCCGAGGGACGGCGGGCCCGTTTCGTATGGGACCCGTCGCCTGCGCCTGGACATCGCGTACGACGGAACGGATTTCTCCGGGTGGGCCCGCCAGAACGGGCTGCGCACGGTGTGCGGGGAGATCGAGGAGAAGCTCGGCGCCGTACTGCGCACACCGTTGCAACTCACGGTGGCGGGGCGCACCGACGCCGGAGTCCACGCCACAGGGCAAGTGGCGCACGTCGACGTTCCGGTCGACGCCCTTCCGGACGACCCGTCCCGGCTCGTCCGCAGGCTCGCGCGGTTCCTGCCGAAGGACGTGCGGATCAAGCAGATCTCCTTCGCGCCGGAACACTTCGATGCACGGTTCTCCGCGATGCGCAGGCACTACGAGTACCGCCTGACGTCGGCAGCCTACGGCGCCGATCCACTCCGAGCCCGGGACACCGTGTCGTATCCGAAGGTCCTGGACCTCGAACTCATGCGCTCGGCATCCGCGACGCTGCTGGGGTTGCACGACTTCGCGGCGTTCTGCAAACGCCGCGAAGGCGCCACGACCGTCCGCGATCTCCAACGTTTCGACTGGGAGCGCGACGGCGACGTGTTCACGGCCTTCGTCAGCGCCGACGCCTTCTGCTGGTCGATGGTGCGCAGTCTCGTGGGTGCGGTTCTCGCCGTGGGGGAGGGACGTCGCGACCTCGGCTGGGTCGAAGGACTCCTCCGCGAGAAGTCGCGGTCGAGTTCGATCCTGGTGGCCCCGGCGCACGGACTGTCCCTGGTGCGCGTCGATTACCCGGACGACGCGGATCTGGCGGCACGCAACGAGATCACCCGGGACGTTCGGACCGTGCCGGGCGGCTGCTGCGGCGACTGACCGGAACCCGCGGCGTCGATCACCGCCGCGGTTGCGGAGGCACCAGCACCTACGATGGCTCCGGAAGAGAAGGAGCCTGTTCATGACCGCAGTCGCACCCGTCCGGATCGAGATCATCATCGGATCCGTCAGAGTGGGCCGGATCGCTCCCGTCGTCGCCGGCTGGTTCGCCGAACGCGCTCGCGCCTACCCGGGGCTGGACGTGGGCATCATCGATCTCGCCGACACACCGTTGCCGCAGGATCTCGGCGCATCCCCGGTGACGGACGAATTCCGGGAGCGAGTGGGCCGAGCCGACGGGTTCGTGGCGGTCACCTCCGAGTACAACCACGGCTACCCTGCGGCGCTGAAGACCGCGTTCGACAGCGTCAAACACGAATGGCGCTCGAAGCCCATCGGTTTCGTGTCGTACGGCGGGTTGGCCGGCGGGCTCCGGGCAACCGAACAGCTCCGCCAGGTCGTGGCCGAACTGCACATGGTGTCGGTGCGGCAGAGCGTGAGCTTCCACCGGGTGCGCAAGCGATTCGACGACCAGGGACAGACGACCGACGGCGCCGCCATCGACTCGGCGGACCGCATGCTGGCGCAACTCGTGTGGTGGGCCGACGCGGTCCGAATTCAGCGGGGGAGCACCCCGTACCCCGGCTAGTACTGGTGGACCGGCGGGTATTCGTCCACGGCACGCGGCCGGCCGATGAACGCCGTCTCGGAGGAGATCGTGACCAGCATCAGTTCGATGCTCGTCCCGCCGGTCGACAGAAGAATGCGGTCGCCCAGCGCATTCGGCTGGACAATCGACAGGTCCGGTTCGGCACCGGGCCACTGGCTCGGTTCTCCGTAGAGGTAGATCGCGGTGACCCCGGCGCGCTGCGGCAGCGCGTCGACGCCGTCGAACACGACGGTGTTGAACCTGTTGTCGGACTGCGGATTGTGGCCCGCGATGCGCAACCGGTCGGGTGTGGCGATGGAGTCGATCAACGAAGACCACGCGTCGGGCCGATCGGTGTGGACGAGCACCCGGGCGCCGGTCGCGACGGCGCGGAACACCAGTTGCTGGGCAAGGTACAGCTCGCCCGCCACGTAGACCATGCCGACGCCGGGACCTGCGATGCGGGCGGTGATTCCGTGGCCGTAGTCGTCGGAGCCGATGAGCTGGCCGCACCCCGCCGGAGGCAAATGCAGCGCACGCAGGTCCTCGACGGACATATCGGTCAGCGGCATCACCTCGTCGAGGTCCGCCATCGCGACGGGGAGATTGGAGAGCAGCCCGTCCCGGTGCCTGCCCTGCATCGAGACGAGCCCGGGAATCGTGAGGGGCTCGGGCATCGTCCGGGTGGTCACCCGGCAGGCCGCACCGACCTTCACCTGCCCGTCGTGTCCGCTGGGACGCAGCCGGATCGTCACGGTCGTGCCGAGGCTCGACGGAACCCAGAGCTTCGCGAGCAGATCTCGTGTCAGGTATCGCGGGTCGACGCCGTAGCCGGTGTTGCACACTCCGGGCAGCGGTGCATGCTTCCACGTCTGCGTGAAGGTCTTCGGGTCGACGCCCCGACTGATCTGCAGCTCGGCGGATTCGATCTCCGGGGCGGTGAGAATGCGCGCGCGGCAGCCGGAATCGGCGAGTGCACGCACGACACGGCTTGCCGCGATCGTGATCGCGCGCGACGCGCCTTCCTCGCCGCCGCCACGCCGCGCCACGGCAGCGACATCGTCGGTGGCGTCGAATCGCAGGGCGAGCCACACCATCCGGGTGGCCGTCGCCGGGAGCGGGCCGACCAGCCTGTCGTACACATCGGTTGCGGGGGAGCCTGCCGCGGCGCGATAACCGTGGCTGACGATGTCGATTCCGGTCAGCGAGATGTCGTGCTGCACGAGACACGCGGCGAGCGCGTCTGTGGGGAGTTCGTGCGTCGTCTGGAAGCCGTCCCGGGTGATCTGTGTGAGGCTCCCCGCGGGAGGAAGGACCTCGACGACTGCCACCACGCTGCCACCGTCCCAGCGAAGCCCGACGGACTGACCTGTCGGTGACTGGAAGCTGACGGTGCGGGACTGCGTCCGACCGGGTTTGGTGCAGTATCTCCAGCACGTCCGGGCCCAGTCCAGGCTCGACCAGCCGCCCACGCGGACGAGCGCGGCGAGAACGAGGACGACGGCTACGGCGACGGCGCCCCACCACACCAGCCCGCACAGCGAGGCCACGACCCCGCCGGCCACCCCCACCAGTTGCGCAATGATCACCTCGGTCGCCGAAACCCGAAGAGACGACGGCCGACGTGTGACGCGCGAACGGTCCATGGTTCCTCCCCCGAATACCTGAACCCAGCAGACCCGTACCCGTCCGCCGTGAAGATTGTCGAAGGAACTGTACTGTGTCCCCCCGAGCGCTGTGCAGCACGGGGGAGGAAGAATGGCTGTAACACCCACCACGCGGTGGCAGGTCAACGGGTATCGCTTTCTGGTCAGACGGATGGAGCACGCCCTGGTGCGTCGAGACGTCCGAATGTTGCACGACCCCATGCGGTCGCAGTCGCGTGCACTCGCGGTGGGGGTCGTGATCGCGTCGCTCGGACTCGCCGCGTGCGGCGCGCTGGCACTGTTTCGTCCGCAGGACAAGATCGGCGACGCGTCGATCGTCGTCGGCAAGGATTCGGGCGCGATGTTCGTCGTCATGGGCGACACCCTCCGTCCCGTGCTGAATCTCGCGTCCGCCCGGCTCATCGTCGGAAAGCCCGAGAATCCCGTGATCGTCAAGGAATCCGAACTCGACACCCGCCCCCGCGGTGCCCTCGTCGGGATCCCCGGCGCGCCGTCTGCGCTCCCGGCGGGAGACCCCGCGGCGAAGACACCGTGGACGGTGTGCGACTCGATCGAGGCCGACGGACATCGTTCCGTCACAACATCGGTCATCGTCGGCGAGACGGAGAGCACCGAGGGCGGCGGGGCTCTCACGGGAGATCAGGCACTCCTCGCGTCGACCTCCGATGCGTCGTACCTGATCTACGAAGGCAAGCGGGCCAGGATCGATCTGGACGATCCGGCGGTCACCCGGGCGCTGGGTCTCGAAGGCGCTCGGCCACGCCCGGTGAGCAAGGGCTTCGTCAACGCCGTCCCCGAGGTGCCGCCACTCGCGGCGCCCGTCATCCCGGGGGCAGGGAGCAGCCCGCGGTATCCGTTGCAGGACAAGGTCGTGGGATCCGTCTTCCAGGTGCTGATCGGCTCCGAGACCACGCACTACGTGGTACTCCGCGACGGAATCCAGAAGATCAGCTCGGCCGTCGCGAACCTGATCTTCCTGTCGGACTCGCACGGCGACACCGAGATGTCGAGCATCACTCCCGACGCCACCAAGCGAATCCCCTCCGTGGAACAGATTGCGGTGGACAGCTTCCCGGAGTCGGCGCCGGTGATCGTGGATGCCACCGACAGTCCCGTGAGCTGCCTGTCCTGGCAGCCCCTCCGTGCACCGGACGAGTCGGGCTCGAGCGGTCCGGCGGCCGAGCTGTCCCTGGTAGCGGGACGCGCGCTCCCGATTCCCGGCGACGCCCGTGCGGTCGAGCTGGCCCAGGCGGACGACACGGGCGACAACGCGGATTCGGTCTACGTGCAGCCGGGAGCGAGCGGGTTCGTCCAGTCCACCGGCATCGAGGCCACCAGCACGCGACGCGACAGCACCTTCTTCGTCGCGGACACGGGAGTCCGGTTCGGTATCCCGGATGGCGACTCCGCCAAGGCATTGGGCGTCGACGGCACCCAGCCCCTCGCGCCGTGGCAGATTCTCGGCCTCCTGGCGCAGGGCCCGGCGCTCGGGAAGTCGTCGGCGCTCGTCGCGCACGACGGAATCGCCCCGGACGCGGAGCCGGCCGCTGTCGCGTCAGGGTCTAACTAGACAGGATCAGCGCCGAGCGGTCGCCGACTGGAAGCGGCGGCGGAGTGGGAACGACGCCAGGACGCCGAGTACGAGCAGCGCGCCCAGCGTCGCAGTTGCCGCGACAGCGACGTCGCGCGCCCGATGATCCGGGGGAGCAGCGGCCGGGAGCGCCTCGATCGCGACGGAATTCGACTGATCGACGGCGACGACACCGTCGAACGGAACATCGGCGGTAACGGCGGCCAGAGGATCGATGATCCCGTGCCCGACCGACGGATTCCGCCCCTCGGCCGGCGCATGCGCCGTGGCCTCGATCCGGGCCATGACCTGTTGTGCGGACAGTTGCGGGAATCTGGAACGGACCAGTGCGACGGTCGCCGAGACGTACGGGGCGGCGAAACTCGTGCCGCTTACCGGCCGGGCATTGCCCTGCGCGCTGTACACCGTGTTCGTCAGATCGCCTGTGGTCGGATGCAGCGAGATCAGACCGGATCCCGGAGCTGCGACGTCGACCCACGGACCGGCCAGGCTGAAGTCACTCGGTGACCCGTTTGCTTCGACGGAGCCGACGGTCAGCACGTAGTCGTCGTACCAGGCGGGACTGGCGATCGTGCTGACGGAGTCCCATGGATCGGCTCCGGGCCGGAGGGGATCGACTGCCGGGTTCTGAATCTTGCATTCCTCGGGACCGAAGTTGCCTGCCGCCGCGACGACCACGGCGTTCTGCACCGTGACCGCGTACTTCACGGCCGCCCCCAGATACCGGTCGCCATCGCCGATTCCCTCGGCGGCCGTCTTGCACGCGACCTCGGAGATGTTGATGACGGTGGCGCCCATGTCGGCCGCCCGCCGGATCGCCGTCGCCATCGTCGCAACGTCTCCGTATCCACCGACCGAGTTGCCCGCGTTGTCGAGCCGATCGGCCCGGCCGACGGGGCTGTAGGCACTACTCGACTGCCGGATGGACAGGATCCGGGAATCCGGTGCGCCACCGGAGAAACCGGAACCGGGAACCTGCGCGGCGCCGATCAGCCCGGCGACGAGCGTGCCGTGCGCGTCGCAGTCGACCGTGCCGGTCTCCGTCCCCACGAGGTCGCCGCCGTCCATGAGGCCGGGGAGACGCGGATGCGGGGAGACGCCGGTGTCGATCACCGCGACGATCTGACCGGCACCCCTCGTGATCGGCCAGACCGACTGAAAGCCGAGATCGCGCTGGGCAATCGGAA
Source organism: Rhodococcus wratislaviensis (assembly GCF_900455735.1). Lineage (GTDB taxonomy): Bacteria > Actinomycetota > Actinomycetes > Mycobacteriales > Mycobacteriaceae > Rhodococcus_F > Rhodococcus_F wratislaviensis. Next base: position 279,005 of record NZ_UAUI01000027.1, read on the forward strand.
CATCGGGGCCGTCCGGCACGCGCACAGCATCCTTGCACGGCTGGCGTTTCTCGGACTTCTGTCGGTCGTTCGGTGGAACCAGTCCGGCCTCCGCGGGCGCGGGCACCACAGCAGAGGCCCCGCCCTGACCCACGGCGGCGGTGACCGCGACAACCGCGGTGGCCAGGACGACGTGGGTGAGCCGGCGCCTCACAGTCCACGCATCAGCGAGTAGAGGCCGGTCACCCAGCACACCAGCGGAACGATCGACGCGATCACCGCCAGATCGATCAGCTCGGCCACCCGTCGCATCACGGGCGAGAACGTCCGGCGCGGGGCGAGGATCCCCAGCACGAGCCCACCGACGGCGAACAGGATCGCGACGGCGAACGAGGCGATCGCGAAGTCGGGCACGGCCACGGCTGCGGCGGTGAGCAGCAGAACCAGTATCGTCACCCCGCCCGCGATCAGCGGTACCGCCTGCTCGGCGCTGCTGTACGTGCGTCCCCGGAACATCAGCACGGCGGCGGTGGCGACGGCGAGAGAGAGCCCGGGCCAGAAGATTCCACCGTCCACGCCGGGGTGCGCTGCGATGAGGGCACCGGCCACGGCGAGTGATGTCATCGCGCCGACCAGACCGGTGAGGTACTTGCGGGCGCGTGCCGCACGCTGTGCCAGAGAGTCGAACGACGGCATCGTCACCTCGTCGTCCGGGTCGTCCTCGGACGGATCGACCGAGGTGCCCGGCGCCGGGACGGGGGGCAGTGGAAGTTTCGCCAGCAGTATCGCCACCCGGGCCGAGAAGGCGAGTCCGATCAGCGCCGCCGCCACGACGCCTGCGCCGACAGCGGAAACCGGATTGCCGAACAGAGTCGCCACGAGGGCGGCGAGCGAACCGAACAGGGACGTCACCGACAGGGCCGTGAACAGCCGTAATCCGACACCGCCCAGCCGCAGCGCAAGAACGGCGGTGGTGCCCGCCAGCACGAGTCCCAGGAGCAGGTGCGGAGCGCCGAGATCGCCGGGCACGAACAGTATCCCCGCGGCGAACGAGAGGGGAACGGCGCATCCGCTGAGGACGACGGAGCTTGCCGCGTCGCCGTAGATGCGACCCGTGACCGCGCCGGCGATCAGGAACAGTAAGGCGGTCGCGAGTGCGCACCCCGCCCCCAGGAATCCTTCGGTCCCCGCCCCGGACCACAGCAGCGCGAACGAACCGGCGACGGTGCCGAGCACCGCGGCGACGGAGCCCACGACCCGTGCGGAGCCCCGGGTCCACTCACGGTCGACCTCGGCGTCGGCGATCGCCACGTTGTACATGATGTCGTCGAACAGCGGCGGCGGTGCGCTGGCGTGCACGCTCTGCAGTACGAGGAGGTCGCCGTCGCGGATTCCGTGCTCGTGCAACGTCAACGTGGTCGACAGCGGCGAGTGCCCGATCTTCGCGAGAACCCACTCGCTGGGTTCGTACTGCTCGAGCGAGTCGTCGAAGTCGTTGGTACTGCGATGGGTGCGGATGGTGTCGACGATGCCCGGAATCAGGATGGCCAGCGGAACACCGAACGGCACGGCCATGTCGACCTGCGAATGCGTCGACAGGACGGTGATCCGGCAGAGATCTGCTGCGGCACCGGGACGGGTGGACGAGGCGGAGCCCCGCGAATCGCCATGGGTGATGGACATGTGCAATTTCCCCCCAACTCTGCGACGCACAACCCCATCTGCGCCGATACGACACGGATCGACGACCGGTTACAGATCGTCATCCGATTTGATCACCGGTGACTTTACGACACCGCGGGCGCCGCCTCCAGCGTCCGGCAGGCCGCGGACCTCCTATATGCCCGATCGCCCTTCATGGGTTAGTGTCTGACTTCGCGGATCGAGCCCAGGGGGGCGACCCGGAGTTCCGGGATCGGATCGGCTGCACGGTGTTTTCGGGGCGGTTGTAGTCATGGGGGGCGAGTAGTGAGCACTATTCGGTTCGTGCGCAAGGCGCGACGGGAAGTACCGCGCATTCCGGGCGGCGAAGTGAGCCTGCAGGCTCCGCCCGAGATTCCACGCCTGGTGCCGGGAAACCTTCTGACCAAACTCCTTCCCGTGGTCATGGTCGTCGCCATGGTCGGGATGATGGCCCTGATGTTCTCGTCGGGTATGGCCCGCAATCCGATGTCGATGCTCTTTCCCGTCATGATGATGGTGTCGATGCTCGGCATGCTCGCCGGTGGCGGCCGTGGCGGCCCGAAAGCGGCGGAGGCCAACGAAGACCGCAAGGACTACCTGCGCTACCTCGATCAGCTGCGCCGCGACGTCGACGAGACCGCAGAGCAGCAGCGGAAGGCGCTCGACTGGAGCCACCCCGAGCCCGGTCTGCTGTGGACCATCGCAGGAACCGCGCGCATGTGGGAGCGCCGCATCACCGACCCCGACTACTGCCACGTGCGTGTCGGCCGGGGAAGCCAGCGCCTCGCAACCCGCCTGATCGCACCGGAGACCGGACCGGTGGAGGATCTGGAACCGGTTGCCGCGGTGTCGCTTCGTCGCTTCGTCCGCGCGCACTCCGTAGTTCAGGATCTACCCACCGCGGTGTCGCTGCGTGGCTTCGCGGCCATCTCCGTGGAAGGGGAACGCGGTACGGCACGGTCCCTGGTGCGGTCGATGCTCGTGCAGTTGTGTGCATTCCACGGCCCGGACAATCTCCTGGTCGCCGTCGTGTGCGGCCCCGACACCGAGCACGAGTGGGACTGGGCCAAGTGGCTGCCGCACGCGCAGCATCCGGATTCGTCCGACGGCGTCGGTTCGTCCCGCATGATCTACGGCTCGATCCTCGAACTCGAATCTTCGCTCGGTCCCCAGCTGTCGATGCGAAACCGATTCTCGCGCAATGCTCCCGCCGCCCCCGGTGTTCCCCAGTTCGTCATCGTCGTCGACGGTGGAATCCTCGAGGGCGAATCGGGGATGATCACCGACGGCGGGGTCGACTCGGTGTCCGTTCTCGACATCAGCGGCTTCTGCCCGCGACTGACGGCCACACGAGGACTCCAGCTGGTGGCGCAGGACGGATCCCTCGGCGCCCGCAGCGGAGCCGGCGTGGAGATGTTCGCGACAGCAGACCTCGTCAGCGCTCATCAGGCGGAAACGCTGGCCCGGCGACTCGCACCGTACCGAACGGCGTCGCAGACGGCAGTGGACGCGGGCGAGGACGACCAGCCAGTGCAGACGTGGAGCCAGATGCTGGGGATCGGCGACGTCGGCCGTCTCAACCCGGATCATGCGTGGCTGCCCCGTCAGGGGCGCGACCGGTTGCGGGTCCCGATCGGTGTCGGAGTGGACGGCCACCCGGTCGAGATCGACCTCAAGGAGTCGGCCGAGAACGGCATGGGGCCACACGGCCTGTGCATCGGCGCAACCGGATCGGGTAAGTCGGAGTTCCTGCGGACGTTGGTGCTCGGCCTGATCGCGACGCATTCGCCCGACGCGCTGAACCTCGTCCTCGTCGATTTCAAGGGCGGCGCCACCTTCCTCGGCCTCGAGGAGGCTCCGCACGTCGCCGCGGTGATCACCAACCTGGCCGAGGAACTCGCGATGGTCGACCGGATGAGGGACGCACTCGCCGGTGAGATGAACCGACGTCAGGAACTCCTGCGCTCCTCCGGGAACTTCGCGAACGTCACCGAATACGAGAAGGCGCGCCAGGCGGGCGCCGACCTGGACCCGCTGCCCGCATTGTTCATCGTCGTCGACGAATTCTCCGAACTGCTCAGTCAGCAGCCCGAGTTCGCGGACCTCTTCGTCGCGATCGGCAGGCTCGGTCGCTCGCTGCACATTCACCTGCTCCTGGCGAGTCAGAGACTCGAGGAGGGCAAACTGCGGGGGCTCGACAGCCACCTGTCGTACCGCATCGGTCTCAAGACGTTCTCGGCCAACGAGTCGCGCACGGTGCTCGGCGTTCCGGACGCCTACCACCTGCCCGCGACCCCGGGCGCCGGATACCTCAAATGCGATTCCGCGGAGATCGTCCGCTTCCAGGCCTCGTACGTGTCCGGCACCTTCGAGGGCGGCCGGGACGACAGTGTCCGACGGCCCGGTGAGGCGGCTGTCGAGCTGCGGCCCAAGATCTTCACGGCTGCACCGGTCCCCGTCGACATCGTCGAGATTCTCGACGAACCGGAGTCGCTCCACCTGGCAGAGGAGCCGACGGAGATCCGCACCACCATCGACGTCGTGGTTGCGCGGATCAGAGGTCGCGGACCCCGAGCCCACGAGGTATGGCTCCGCCCGCTCGACGCCGCGCCGAGCCTCGACCAGATGCTGCCGAGGTCGGTTCTCACCGAACCGGTTCCCGCACTGAGCTCGCTGCGTACACCGATCGGGATCATCGACAGGCCCTACGACCAGAGACGCGACCCGCTTGTCGTGGATCTGTCCGGGTCGACCGGCAACATGGCGGTGGTGGGTGGACCGCAGTCGGGCAAGTCGACGGCGATCCGCACCCTCGTCACGTCGTTGGCTGCCACCCACTCCGCGGAACAGGTGCAGTTCTACTGCCTCGACTTCGGTGGCGGCACGCTCGCCGGACTGTCGGGTCTGCCGCACGTCGGCTCGGTCGCCAACCGCCTCGACGTCGACCGGGTGCGTCGCACCATCGCGGAGATGAACACCATCGTGCGTCAGCGCGAGGAGCGTTTCCGCGAACTCGGGGTCGAGTCGATGGCCGAGTTCCGGCGACTGCGCGCCACCGATCCCGGCAGCGGCGGCGCGGCCGCCGGGGTGGCGCAGGATCCGTTCGGGGACGTCTTCCTGGTGATCGACGGTTTCGGCAGCATTCGTCAGGACTTCGAGGCTCTCGAACAGCAGATCACCAACCTTGCGTCCCAGGGGTTGTCGTACGGTGTGCACGTCGTGCTCACCGCCTCACGGTGGGGCGAGGTCCGGCCCGCGCTCAAGGACCAGCTCGGCACACGGATCGAGCTGCGCCTCGGTGATCCCTCGGATTCCGACCTCGGTCGTAAGACCGCGGCACTCGTTCCCGAAGGCCGACCCGGACGCGGCATGACCCGCGAAAGCCTGCATCTGCTCGTCGGATTGCCGAGGATCGACGGGAGCTCGGATCCGACGGACCTGGCGTCCGGTGTGGCGCACGCGGTGTCGTCCATCGCCGCCGCGACACACGGTCGGCCCGCTCCGGCAGTGCGAATGCTGCCTGCGCAGATCGCCCGCGACGACGTGCTTCGTGCGGCCGGGGGGTGGCCGTCCTACCTCGATCCGGCGCAGGCATGTCTGCAGATTCCGATCGGTCTCGACGAGGCCGAGTTGGCTCCGACATTCCTGAACTTCGCCGAGCAGCCCCACTTCCTGGTGTTCGGCGACAGCGAATGTGGAAAGACGACGCTCCTGCGGAACATCTGCGAGGGCATCATGGCGTCGAACACGAGCAAACAGGCGAAGATCATTCTCGCCGACTACCGGCGCACGATGCTCGGTGTCGTCGAGACGGAGCACCTGGCTTCGTACGCACCGTCCGAGGACGTGCTGACGACGAATATGAGGGACCTCGCGATCCTGCTGAAGGGGCGCATGCCGGGCCCCGGTTTCAATCGCCAGCAGCAGCGCGACCGGTCCTGGTGGACGGGGCCCGAAGTCTTCGTCGTCATCGACGACTACGACCTCGTCGTGACCTCGAGCGGCAACCCCGTCGCTGCGATTGTCGAGTTCCTGCCGCACGCCCGTGACATCGGGTTCCACCTGATCATCGCGCGACGCTCCGGCGGCGCGGCGCGGGCGATGTACGAGCCGGTCATCGCACGCTTGCGTGATCTGCAGTCGACGGGCCTCGTGATGAGTGGCAACCGGGAGGAGGGCAATCTCATCGGCACCGTTCGTCCGAGTGCGATGCCGCCCGGGCGCGGAACGCTGGTCAACCGTGCGGGTACCGGCCTGATCCAGCTCGCGTGGATGCCCCCGCTGTGATGTCGTCGGTCGCGATTCATCTCACTGAATCCGGCATGTGGTCCTGCGCTCAGGGCGTGACGACGGCAGCTCACGAGATGACGCCGCTGTGCTTCGTCGACGACGAGTACGTGGACGTCGACGGTGGAGTTCGCTCGGTGTCCGACGCCCTGGCAGCGGTGTTCCGGTCCGTGACAGACCGTGCGGGGAACGCGGCGCCGATCGCGACGGCCGTACTGTCCTACCCGACCGAGTGGGGTTCCGCGAGGCGGAATGTGCTGTCCGACGCGGGTGCGCGCGTCGCCGCCGCCACGGTGCTGGTTCCCGTTGCCGTGGCGGCGGCCGAGGGTGCTGCGGTGTCCGGTGGCCGATGGCTGGTGCTCGAAAGCCGGACCGTGGGTGCAACGGCTGGTTACGTGGTCGGTGAGGTCGGCGGATATCGGGTCGTCGACTGCGAGCACGATCCGTCGCTCTGCGCCGAGGAGGGGATCGACGAGTGGGCGACAGCGATCGTGGAACTCGGTGCGCGAGTCCGCGGTGATCGGCCTGTCGACGGAATACTCCTCACCGGCGTCCGAGATTCGCGGGAGCGCACATCGATGCGTGACGCCGTGATCGCCGCCGCGTCCCCGATCGCTGACGTCCGGATCGTCACCGGCGAGGAAATCGCACACGCACTCGCGTCCAGCTTGGACGCCGTTGCGGATGATCCGACGGCGATGACTGTGCCGCAGGCGAACTGGCTCGAACCGGCGCTGCAGGGATCGGAGCGCGGTGACCGACGGGGCTCGCGGCCGACGTTCTTCGCGGTGGCCGCGGTGCTGGCCGTCGGCGTCGGAGCTGTTCTCGTCTTCACCCTTCGGGAGCCCGGTGCCGGCACCGAATCCGTCCGTGCTCTGGACTCGAGTGCGGCACCGGCGCAACCGACCCCGACGCTCACCCGATCCGCGGTGCCGACCACCACCACCACCACCGCGGCGGCGCTCGAGGCGGGCAGAATTCGCGTGACACTACCGAGCGGGTGGAAGGAGCGCCCGCCCGCCGCGTCGTCTTCTTCCGGATCTCGACTGGAGTTGGTGCCTGCGGGCGGAGCCGACAGGCGGATCATCATCACGCAGAACGCGGTTCGAGAGGGTGCCGGATACGACGAGGTGGCGGCGACCCTCGCGGCGAAGATTGCGCAGCGCGGCCGTCCCGAGCTGTTCGGCGAACTGGAGCGCGACGTCGTGTTCGGCGGTCGACCCGGCATCGCGTACAGCGAGTTTCCCGACGAGAGTTCCGTGGTGCGTTGGCACGTCCTCGTCGAGCGTGACCTCCAGGTGAGCGTCGGCTGTCAGTTCCTGGCGGAGGAGTGGGAGTCGATCGAGAACGTGTGCGAAGAGGTCGTGCGGTCGCTGGTGATCGTTCGGTGACCCCGTCCTGTTCGCCGGAGAATCTTCCACCGTGGTGGAACCGATTGGGCGGTTGATGCGTCCAATCTTGTGTAGGGGTGATTTCGGGCAGTCCAGAGGGGGCCGCCGCACCGAGAACAGAAGGAGTCACAATGGCGGGAGTTGTTACCGATGTCGGCCAGATGGAGGTCGCGGCCAACCACGTGCAGACGGTGAACAGCCAGCTGCAGGGCACGATCAACAGTCTCAAGGCACGTTGCGAGGAGTCTTCTTCGGCCTGGCAGGGTGGCGCTCAGGCGGCGTTCATGGAGCTGATGGCTCGGTACGGAGATGCTGCGCGCCGTATGCAGGACTCGCTGGACGAGATTGCGGTGAAGATCCGCGAGAACGGCAAGGGATACGACGCCGCCGAGCAGGCCAACCAGGACGCGATTCATGCGGCCGGAGCCTCGGGATCGCTCGACATCTGACGCCGGCGCCGAGAACAATTACCAAGCTCGAGGGGAGCACCGAATGTCTTCATTGAAGTACGGATTTGCCGAGTTGCAGGCGCTGGCGAGCGACATCAAGTCGAACGAAGCGAAGCTGCGCGAGACGCACGACGAGCTCCGGGGCTACGTCAACGGGCTCGTGGCGCAGTGGGAGAGCGGTGCGCGGGAGAACTACCAAGCTGTGCAGGCGAAGTGGGACAGCTCGCACGAGGATTTGCTGCAGGTTCTGCAGACGATCTCGAAGGTCGTCCAGGACGGTGCCGTCGACATGCAAACTGCGGAAGACCGGAACGCCACGGCGTGGCTCTGACCGTCGCGTGACACGTCGAGTGCCCCAGCAATCCACGGTTGCTGGGGCACTGTCGTCTCCGACAGTGAATCGGGTGGATCAGTCGGCGGGCGGTATCAGCCGGCTGAGGACGACACTGCTCTTGGTCTGAAGTACGGCCGGCTCCGACCGCAGGTTCTCCAGCGTGCGTTCGAGGTGTGCCGTGTCGGTGGTGCGGACGCGGAGAAGGGCGTTGGCGTCGCCGGTGACGGTGTACGCCTCCTGAACCTCGGTGTGACGGGACACGATCCGCGCGATCTCGACGGCCGAGGTGCGACCGCTGCAGTACAACTCGACGAAGACCTCGACGCCGTGGCCGAGTGCGCGCGGATCGAGCGCAGCATGGAATCCGGTGATCACTCCGGACTCGACCAGTCGATCGACTCGACGCTTCACCGCGGGTGCGGACAGCCCGACCTCGGCGCCGATGGTGGCGAAGCTGGACCGTGCGTTGCGCTCCAGCCGCGCAACGATCCGTCGATCGAGCCCGTCCAGACGCAACGAATCATCCATGTGATGAAACGCTAGCGCATTGATCAGGCCTTTTTGTGGGTGGATACTGATTTCACCGACACCGATCGAGGGGGAGTGGAGATGGCGCCCACTGCTGGTATCGAGTCCGAGAACCCGTACGAGGAGACGGCCGAGGTGCGGCGCGACACCGCCCGCATGCCCCGGCGTGCCCACTCGCGGAGTTACCTGATGTGCCCGCCCACCTATTTCGACGTCGTCTATGCCATCAACGACTGGATGCGTCCCGAGGAGCCCGTGGACCGGGATCGCGCGATGTCGCAGTGGTCCGCGCTCGCGGACACCTACCGGCGACTCGGACACGATGTCCTCACGATCGACCCTGTCGAGGGACTTCCGGACATGGTGTTCGTCACCGACAGCGGACTCGTCGTCGACGGCGTCGCGCTCGGCGCCCGCTACCGGTCCGCCGAGCGGCGGGCCGAGGCCGAATACGTGTTCCGGTGGTTCCAGGCCAACGGGCTGATCAGACCCACCCTGCCGCGGTACGTCAACGAGGGGGAGGGCGACTTCCTCGTCGTCGGTGACGTGATCCTCGCCGGAACGGGGTTCCGGTCCGATCCGCGGTCGCACGCCGAAGCCTCGGCCCACCTCGGCCGCCCGGTGATCACGTTGAACCTCGTGAATCCCCGCTACTACCACCTCAACACCGCGCTGGGTGTGCTCGACGACGCGACCATCGCCTACCTGCCGGCGGCGTTCTCGCCGGACAGTCGGGCTCTGCTCGGGCGGATGTTTCCCGACGCGGTGATCGCGGCCGAGACGGACACCGACTGGCTCGGACTCAACCTGGTGAGCGACGGCGCCAATGTGGTCCTGCCCGTGCAGGCTTCGCGCCTCGCGGAACAGCTGTCCGAACGCGGGTACGAGCCCGTGCCGGTCGACTATTCGGAGTTCCTCAAATCCGGTGGCGGAATCAAGTGCAGCACAATGGAGCTCCGCGGCTTCCGCGGGCTCCGGGACGCGGAAGATCAGGGGTGACCAGCAATGTCGGACGGTGTCGTTTCCGTGTCGGATGCCACGCGTGAGGAGTTGAGCAGGGCCGACGAGCACAGCGCGCACAACTACTCGCCGCTGCCGGTCGTGATCGAGTCGGGCGCGGGCTCATGGGTGAAGGGAATCGACGGCGTCGACTACCTGGACGTTCTCGCCGGATACTCGGCGCTCAACTTCGGCCACGCACACCCCGCGCTGGTCCGGGTGGCGCGCGAGCAACTCGGCCGCCTCACGCTGACCAGCCGCGCGTTCCAGCACGATCGCTTCGCGTCCTTCTGTGAGGACCTGAGCCGGCTGTGCCGGAAGGAAGCCGTGCTGCCGATGAACACGGGCGCCGAAGCCGTGGAGACCGCGCTGAAACTGGCCCGCAAGTGGGGTTACGACGTCAAGGGTGTGCCACCGGGGCGTGCCGAGGTGATCACGTGCGCCGGGAACTTCCACGGTCGCACCATCTCGATCGTCGGGTTCTCGTCCGATCCGGACGCGTACACCGGATTCGGTCCGTTCCCGGCCGGCTTCGCGTCCGTCGAATACGGAAACGCGGCCGCTGTCGAGGCCGCGATCACCGAGAACACCGTGGCGGTGCTCCTCGAACCGATCCAGGGGGAGGCCGGAGTCCTGGTGCCACCGCCCGGCTACCTCGCGGCGGTCCGCGACATCTGCACTCGTCGCGGGATCCTGATGATCGCCGACGAGATCCAGAGCGGTCTCGGGCGGACCGGAGACACGTTCGCGTGCGACCACGAGAACGTGACCCCCGACGTATACGTCCTGGGCAAGGCGCTCGGGGGTGGTCTGATGCCGGTCTCCGCCGTCGTTGCAGACTGGTCGGTGATGGCAGTGATCGGCCCGGGTCAACACGGAAGCACGTTCGGCGGCAACCCCCTCGCCTGCGCGGTGGGAAGCGCGGTGGTGGACCTGCTCGAGACCGGCGAATATCAGCAGCGAAGCCGGGAGCTGGGCGCCTACCTGCACAGCATGCTGTCGCAACTGCCTCCCGGGCACGTGTCGGAGGTGCGTGGGCGTGGGCTGTGGGCCGGTGTGCAGCTGGCCGACGGTATGCCGTCCGCCCGAACGATCTGTGAAAGACTCCTGGCACGCAGGGTCCTCGCGAAGGATGCGCACGAAGGAACGATCCGCATCGCCCCGCCGCTGGTGATCGAACGGGACGAGCTGACGTGGGCGGTCGAACAGCTCGCCGACGCGCTCGCCGAGTGAGTTTTGACCCTGGGCCTCACCGACCGGTATTGTTCTCCGTTGGCGTGCCGTGCGCCGCTGTGTCCTCGTGTCGCAGTGGCTGGCGGTTCTCGGGTCTCAACTGGCCGCCGGGAATCGCTCGACGATACGCAATGGCCAGCAGCGGATTGAACAAGACGAGGAAGTTCTGTGTCTACGTACACCCCGAAGGCCGGAGATGTGACCCGCACGTGGCACGTCATCGACGCCACTGACGTGGTGCTCGGCCGCCTTGCCGTCCAGGCAGCCAACTTGCTGCGCGGCAAGCACAAGCCCACCTTTGCACCGCACGTTGACGGCGGCGACTTCGTCGTCATCATCAACGCCGAGAAGGTTGCCATCAGCGGCAACAAGCGTGAGGGCAAGTTCCTCTACCACCACTCCGGACACCCCGGTGGTCTGAAGTCCCGCTCCGTCGGTGAGGTTCTCGACAAGAACCCCGACCGCCTCGTGGAGAAGGCCATCGTCGGCATGCTCCCCAAGAACAAGCTGGGTCGCGCCATCAGCAGCAAGCTGAAGGTCTACGCGGGCCCGAACCACCCCCACGCCGCGCAGCAGCCGGTGCCATTCGAGATCAAGCAGGTGGCCCAGTGACGGCGCCGGAGGAGCAGAACGTGTCCAACCCCGAAGAGATCACCGAGGCTGTCGAGGTCGCGGCGGACGAGTACGTGTCCGTCGAGGAGCCCGAGGTCGCCGAGGACATCGAGGCCGCTGCTGCGCCGCAGGCCCCGATCGTGATCGATCGCCCCATCCAGACCGTCGGTCGTCGTAAGGAAGCGGTTGTCCGCGTCCGTCTGACCCCCGGTTCGGGCGACTTCAAGCTCAACGGCCGCACCATCGAGGACTACTTCCCGAACAAGGTGCACCAGCAGCTGATCAAGGCTCCGCTGGTCACGGTCGAGCGTGCCGAGTCCTTCGACATCGTGGCGCTGCTGCACGGTGGCGGACCGTCCGGACAGGCCGGCGCACTGCGTCTCGCCATCGCCCGCGCGCTCATCGAGGTCACCCCCGAGGACCGTCCGGCTCTCAAGAGCGCCGGCTTCCTCACGCGTGACGCCCGCGCCGTCGAGCGCAAGAAGTACGGCCTGAAGAAGGCCCGCAAGGCATCTCAGTACTCGAAGCGCTGATGTGTCGCCGAAGCCGCCCTCCGGGGTCGGCTTCGGCACCTGTTCTTCCCGAGAGCAGGCGTCCATCGTTACCGGACGCCTGCTCTCGTGCTTTATCCGAGATGTAGTGGGTTTCCTAGGTGCGAGGGGTCTGGTCTATGGGTCGATTGTTCGGGACGGATGGGGTTCGTGGTCTCGCGAATACCGAGCTGACCGCCGAGTTGGCGTTGCAGGTGGCCTCCGCCGCCGCGACGGTGCTGGCGTCGCCGGGTTCGGGGGGACGCAAAACGGCTGTGGTCGGCCGCGACCCGAGAGCCAGCGGTGAAATGCTCGAGGCGGCGGTCGTCGCGGGCCTGACGTCTGCCGGCGTCGACGTTCTGAACGTCGGGGTGCTGCCGACACCCGCAGTGGCCTACCTGACCGCGGAGTTGGACGCAGCTCTCGGTGTCATGATCTCGGCCTCGCACAATCCCATGCCCGACAACGGCATCAAGATCTTCGCGGCGGGTGGACACAAACTCGACGACGAGGTGGAAGGCCGGATCGAGGCCGTCGCCGCCGGAACCACGACACGGCGGGCGCCGACCGGTGCAGGGATCGGACGTGTCCGGGCGGTGCCGGACGCAGCGGAACGGTATCTGCAGCACCTGGCCACCGCACTCCCGAACAGCCTCGACGGGCTGACCGTGGTGGTGGACTGTGCGCACGGCGCGGCATCGGGCGTCGCTCCCGCCGCCTACCGGGCCGCCGGCGCCACCGTCGTCGCGATCAACGCGGAACCCGACGGACTCAACATCAACGAGAACTGCGGGTCGACGCACCTCGAGAGCCTGCAGAAGGCGGTCGTCGAGCACAGCGCCGACCTGGGTCTCGCGCACGACGGGGATGCGGATCGATGCCTCGCCGTCGATGCCGCCGGTTCCCTCATCGACGGCGACGCCATCATGACCGTGCTCGCCCTCGGCATGCGCGACGCAGGCGAACTGGTCGACAACACCCTCGTCGCGACGGTCATGAGCAATCTCGGTTTGCACATCGCGATGCGCGAGGCCGGGATCTCGCTGGTCACCACTGCTGTCGGTGATCGCTACGTCCTCGAAGGGCTCCGGTCCGGCGGCTTCAGCCTGGGCGGCGAACAGTCCGGTCACGTCGTGTTCCCCGCCTTCGGCACCACCGGCGACGGAGTGCTGACGGGACTGCGGCTGATGGGCCGCATGGCGGAGACCGGACAGCCGATCGCGGACCTGGCGTCGGCGATGACGACGCTTCCGCAGGTTCTGGTCAACGTGAAGGTCGCCGACAAGCGCGCCGTCGCCGCGTCCCCGGTCGTGCTCGACGCGGTCGTGGCCGCCGAGCGCAGCCTGGGCGACAACGGCCGGGTACTGCTGCGGCCGTCGGGTACCGAACAACTCGTCCGCGTCATGGTCGAGGCTTCGGACATCGAAGTGGCTCGGAAGCTCGCCGACGAGCTGGCGGGCACCGTCGCCTCCGTGTGAGCGGACACAGCGCACCGATCGGCCGGGGGAACCGATCGGTGCGCTGTCGCGTCTAATGCAGTAGGTCGCGAAGAGAGGGTGGGGCAATGAGCGATGGGCTCGAGGTGGACGTCGCGGTGGTGACGGACGCGGGCGCGAGACTGTTGCGGTCGGCGGAGGTCCTGAGACAACAGGCCGCTGCGACCGCCCGGCTGGAATTCGGTGGGGCGCACGCGGGCCGCGACTACGCCGCGAAGGGTGATGCGGTGCGTGACGCCCTCGGCGTCGTCGGGGTCGCGCTCGGGCAGTGGGCCGCGGACGCGGAGTCGTTCGGGCACGCGTTCCGGGCCGCCGCGGCGCGCTACTCCGGAACGGACGCGAACACCACCGCCGTCGTGAGCGGGGTGCAGTGGTGACCACGGATCCGAGAACGCTGATCGACGACCCGACCCTGAGCCGTGAATACAAGGAGCAACTCCTCCAGGCCTGGGCCGCCTCCCGCGAGGAGGACGCGTCGTCCTGGCAGCCGTACCTCGACGAGTACGGGCTCGACAGGCGTGACCGGACTCCGTTCGCCGACCAGCGGTTCGTCGCACTGCTGGAGCACGGCAGCGACGCCCAGGCCGCGAACGCGTCCCGGACCGTTCTGGGGGAGCACCTGCGCCCGAATTCCCTCAACGTTCCCGACGACATGCTCGATCTCGGCGCGCGGGGCCTCGAATTCTTCGAGATGTTCCTCCCTGCTGCGAAAAGACTGGGATACGAATCCCGCGAACTCACCGACTACTACACGAGGTTCGACGCCGAGCGGGGGATGCGCCTGCACGTGCTCGCCCGCGACGTCGACACCCTCGGACGCGGCCTCGAGGCGGCCCGCACCGAACTCGACGAGAACGAGAAGTGCCTCACCGCAGTGCGAACCGGGTGGAGGGGAGTGGCCGCCGCGGCCGCGATCGACGCCGCCGGCCGGCAGAACGTCCAGGCGGACGCCACCATTGGTCGGCTCCACGGACTCGCCGAGGTGCTGTTCGAGGCGAACCTCACGCTGAGCGCCGCGGTGACGACCAAGGCGTACAAGGTGGTGGCTCTGCACCAGCCGACGGTCGGGGGGTACAGCGCGGCCCAGATCGACGTTCTCGCGCAGATCTACGCCGACGGCAAGGACGGCGACAACTCCGCCGCGAAGGACTGCATGGAAGACGCGTCCTACTGGTTCCCCGAACTCGCCGACGACGACTACCGGCACGTCAACGGCCTGTACAAGGACGGTGGCGGCGGCGCGCTCCGCAGACTCGACCGTGACGACGTGGTGCGGCGGGCCGCCGGAATCACCAAGGACTGGCTCGACGCGAACTTCCGGCACGTGTACGAGGAGAAGCAGCAGGAGTTCACCGCTGCGTGTGCGGACTGCGCCGTAGCGGTGCACGCCGCCTACGACGCCGTCGTCGCCGAGGCGCGGTCGATCGAGGTGCAGCCCGGGTTTCGTCCCGAGGACACTCCCGATCCGGCGCCCGCGCCGAGGGTGCCGGAGGTGCGGAACGCGGACACAGTCCCAGCCGCTGCGCCCGCTCCCGTCCCTGCGGCGCCGGCGGCGCCCGCCGCGTCACCTGCGACGGACGTCCCGGCGTACGTCCCGCCTCGATCCGGTGGTGGGGACGCGGCCACCAGTCCGATGGCCGCCGCGCCACCGATGACCGCTGCGCCACCGGCAACGGCACCACCGATGGCCGCCGTGCCACCGATGACCGCCGTGCCACCGATGACCGCCGTGCCACCGATGACTACTGCCCCGGGCCTCGGGAGCATTCCCGGTCCCGGCGATCTGGTGCGTCAGGGGCTCGCCGGAGGTCTGGCGGATCTCGGTTCGATCCTTCGCCCGTTGATCGAGGACACCGTCTCCGCCCTCACCGACAGGGACGACGAGGAACGGAACACCGAGGACCTCGGCGACGAACACACCGATCCGCGGGAGGACGACGGCGAGTCGGCCGACGGCGCGTCACACGACAAGAGCCTCGAACTGAACCTCGACGGAAAGTCGTGGACGCTCGCCGTCGATGCCGACGGTCAGGGAATTCACCTCGAGATGAGCGACGGCCAGGGTGGGACGTCCAGGTTCGGAGTCGAGATCGGCCCGGACGGTCTGCCGCAGATCACGGCGGAAACCGATGCGGGCGAGGGAGACGCCGGCGACGCCGACTGCGCACCTGCCTCGCCGACACCGGAATCGCAGGTCAGCGGTGGTGCCGACGACACCGCGGACGCGACAACCGAAGAAGAGCCGACGCCCGGCCGACCCGCCGCGGACGACGTGCCGGACCACGAGAACGCACCGGCCCTTGCGCCTGCCGGAGACGCCGCAGCCGTCCCGCAACCACAGGTGGTGTCAGTGCAGCAGGAGCCGGTACCCGAGACGCCCGCCGGGCCCCCGCCGCTGGACGAACCGCGGTCCGCACCCGAACTGGCGACAGGTCCCGTGACCGGATTCGACAGCGGCGCCGAGTTGGCCGAGGCCGGGCCGCTGTGAGCCACCGAGCCGCACAGTTGCGTGCACAACGGGCACAGATGCGAGCCGACCTGGACATGTTCCGGGAGCGGATCGACGAGCGCAGGGCCAGAGACGAGGAAGCCACGGCGAACCGGTCCGGCCGCGGCCGGACCGAGTCTGCAACGGCACCACCCGCGGCCGCGCAACCGAGAACACTCGACGACGACGAGTTCTATCGGCCGCGCAGCTGGCTGGTGTGACCCGAGACCTCAGATGTGCGGGAGCACACCCTCGAAGCCGGCGTCGGTGTGCTCCTCGTGCGGGTCGACGAGCGTGGTGTGGGGGAGTTCGGCGTCCGCCTTCGCGAACACCTCGTACTTCTTGTCCTCGGTGAGGTGATAGAGCAGGAAGCCGGTGAGCAACGCGCGCGTGATCTGCTGGGTCTTCCGCTCGGAACCGCCGATACCGAGTGCACCCAGCAGGCGGCGGCCTTCGGTGAGCCCGGACTCCTTGGCCCCGTTGACGGCGCGCAGAACGTGTTCTCCACCCCACGCCTCGGCCAGCGCCTTGGCGTTGCTGTTCATGGTGTCGATGTCGGCACCGGCGACGACGAGACCCGGCGCTGTGATCTTGGACGCATACTTCTCGGCCTTCGGTGCGGTCGGAGCCGGGAACAGGGCGGCGACCGCCGACACGTCCCGTTGCGCGGCGGCGAGCACCGCCACACCCGCACCCATCCCGTGTCCTGCGAACGCGACGCGGTCGGGCTGCACGCTGATCTGGCCGGGACCGAGCCGCACGCCCACACAGATGTCGAGGGTGGCCCGCAGGTCGGTGGCGAGGCCCAGGTGGGAGGGCACGGGACCGCGTTCACTGTTGGGGGCGGCCACGACGATTCCCCACGAAGCCAGATGCTCGAGCGTCTTCCGGTAATGGTCGGCACCTGCCATCCAGCTGTGCGCGAACGCGACGGCCGGCAGGTTGAAGCCTGATTCGGGCGTGTATACGACGCCCGGCTGTCCGGCGAGGGCGAGGTCACCCCGCAGCACGCGGTGCGGTCCACGCTTGGACAGTTCACGGGCCAGGGTCTTCGGTTTCGGCGCCACGGGGAGAACGTTATCCGATTCGCGGCCCGGCGAGAGAGCCGATGCGGCCCACACTCCGACTTCGCCGCGTCGCCCGGTCCAAGTACCCTGATGAACCATGTGCGGAATCGTGGGATACGTCGGCCACCGGCAGGCTCTGACTGTTGTGGTGGAGGCCTTGCGGCGAATGGAATACCGCGGATACGACTCTGCCGGTATCGCCGTGCTCGACGGACACGGCGGCATGGCGGTCGAGCGGAAGGCGGGTCGTCTCGCGAATCTCGAGGCCGAACTCGACGAGATCGGGGCCGAGCACTTCACCGGGAGCACCGGGATCGGTCACACGCGGTGGGCCACGCACGGCAGGCCGACCGACCGCAACGCGCACCCGCACCGTGATGCGGGCAACACGGTTGCCGTCGTGCACAACGGCATCATCGAGAACTTCGCCCCGCTGCGGGCCGAACTCGAGCACGACGGAGTCGACTTCTCCAGCGACACCGACACCGAGGTGGCGGTGCACCTTGTCGCCCGGGCCTACGCCTCGGGTGAGACGGCCGGTGACTTCGTCGCGAGCGCGCTGAGCGTGCTGCGCAGGCTGGAGGGCGCGTTCACGCTCGTCTTCACCCACTCGGATCACCCGGACACCATCGTCGCGGCGCGTCGCTCGACGCCTCTCGTCATCGGTGTCGGCGAGGGAGAGACGTTCCTCGGGTCCGATGTCGCGGCGTTCATCGAGCACACCCGTGACGCGGTCGAGCTGGGGCAGGACCAGGTCGTGGTGATCACCGCGGACGGGTACTCGATTCTGAACTTCGACGGATCCGAGGCGCAGGGCCGCCCGTTCCGCATCGACTGGGACCTCGCCGCCGCCGAGAAGGGCGGCCACGACTACTTCATGCTCAAGGAGATCGAAGAGCAGCCGGCCGCAGTCGCAGACACCCTGCTCGGTCACTTCCAGGACGGGAAGATCGTCCTCGACGAGCAGCGCTTGTCGGATCAGGAGCTGCGCGACGTCGACAAGGTCTTCGTCGTCGCCTGCGGCAGTGCCTACCACTCGGGGCTGCTCGCGAAGTACGCCATCGAGCACTGGACCCGGCTGCCCGTCGAGGTCGAGCTCGCCAGCGAATTCCGCTACCGCGACCCGGTCCTGGACCGGTCGACGCTGGTCGTGGCCATCTCGCAGTCCGGTGAGACGGCCGACACCCTGGAGGCCGTGCGCCACGCCAAGGACCAGAAGGCTCGGGTGCTGGCAGTGTGCAACACGAACGGCGCCCAGATTCCGCGCGAGGCCGACGCCGTCCTCTACACCCGGGCGGGTCCGGAGATCGGTGTCGCGTCGACCAAGGCGTTCCTCGCGCAGGTCACGGCGAACTACCTGGTCGGCCTGGCGCTCGCCCAGGCCCGCGGCACCAAGTACCCGGACGAGGTCGCTCGCGAATACGCCGATCTCGAGGCCATGCCCGACCTGGTGAGCCGGGTACTCGACACGGTCGAGCCGGTGCGGGCGCTGGCGCGGGAGCTGGCGTCCTCGTCGACGGTGCTGTTCCTGGGCCGCCATGTCGGTTACCCCGTGGCGCTCGAGGGTGCACTCAAGCTCAAGGAGCTGGCGTACATGCACGCCGAGGGCTTCGCGGCTGGTGAGCTCAAGCACGGTCCGATCGCGTTGATCGAGGACGGGCTGCCGGTGATCATCGTGATGCCGTCCCCGAAGGGGCGTGCGGTGCTGCACTCGAAGCTGCTGAGCAACATCCGGGAGATCCAGGCCCGCGGTGCGCGGACCGTCGTGATCGCGGAGGAGGGCGACGAGGCCGTGCGCCCGTTCGCCGACCACCTGATCGAGATCCCGGCAGCGCCGACGCTGCTGCAGCCGCTGCTGTCGACGGTGCCGTTGCAGGTGTTCGCTGCGGAGGTCGCGCAGACACGGGGCTACGACGTCGACAAGCCGCGTAACCTCGCGAAGTCCGTCACCGTCGAATAGCAGCGACCGTGGGGGCGTGGCAGGGCCGCGCCCCTACGGAGTGACGACGACGGTGCCGGTCATCTCGGGGTGCAGCGAACACGTGTAGTCGTAGGTCCCCGGTTCGGTGAACGTGTACGTGAACGTGCCGGTCTGCATCAACCGGCTCCGCAGCACACTCTTCGCGGCGCCGACACCCACCACGTCGTGGGTGACACCCTTGTCGTCGAAATTCCAGGTGACGGTGTCTCCCGCCTTGACGGTGAGCGTCGCGGGCGCGTACGCCATGTTCGCGACCTGCACGACAGGTCCGGTCGGGGCCTCGGGCGCCGCGGTGTCCGGCGAACCGCACCCGGACACGACGCCCGCCATCGAAATGCTTGCGGCGAGAGCCACTCCGGCGATCCACGAGCTTCCACGTCCACGCATGACGTCGAGCGTAGTCTGACCCGGTACCGACCCTTCTCGCCGAGGAGTTCCCATGCGGGGCTACTACACCGCTGACGAGGTTCGAGCCGCAGAGGCGCCGTTGCTGGCGTCTCTTCCCGACGGCGCACTGATGAAACGCGCCGCGCATGGGCTCGCCACGGTGATGGCGGCGGAACTGCGAGCGCGGACCGGGGGCGTCGCCGGTCGCACGATCACGGTGCTGATGGGGTCCGGGGACAACGGCGGCGACGCGCTGTGGGCGGCGTCGATGCTGCGCAGGCGCGGTGTCGCGACCACCGCGGTCCTGCTCAAACCGGAGAAGGCGCACGAGGCCGGGCTGGCCGCGTTCACCGCGGCCGGTGGCCGGGTGGCAGTCCCGTCCGACGATCTGGGGCTGCCCGATCTGGTGATCGACGGGATCGTGGGAATCTCCGGCAGGGGGTCGCTGCGACCCGACGCTGCGGACCTGGTCGACCGGATCGAGGCACCGATCGTGTCGGCGGACCTGCCGAGCGGTGTGGACCCGGACACGGGGGCAGTCGACGGGCCCGCCGTGCGCGCCGCCGTCACCGTCGCATTCGGTGCCCTCAAACCGGTTCATGCGCTCGGCGCGGCGCACTGCGGCCGAGTCGAGCTCGTGGACATCGGACTGTTGCTCGGCGAAGCCGGGATCACCGCCCTCGACGCCGCCGACGTGGGTGCCGCGTGGCCGGTGCCGGGGGCGGACGACGACAAGTACTCGCAGGGTGTGGTGGGCGTGGTCGCAGGCAGCGACGGCTACCCGGGCGCCGGTGTGTTGTGTACGGGCGCCGCGGTCACGGCCACGTCGGGGCTCGTCCGCTACGCCGGGCCGTGCACGAACGAGGTGCTCGCGCACTCGCCGGAGGTGATCGCGACCGCCGATCTCGCGAAGGCGGGACGCGTCCAGTCGTGGGTGGTCGGGCCGGGTATGGGAACCGACGACGCCGCCCGACGCACCCTGCGGAGGCTGCTCGACTCCGACGTGCCCGTCTTGGTCGACGCGGACGGTCTGACCCTGCTCGCCGAGGACCCGGACCTGGTGCGGTCGCGGACCGCAGCGACACTGCTGACCCCGCACGCCGGGGAGTTCGCCCGGCTGACCGGGAAGGATCCGGGTCCGGACCGGGTGGCGTCGGCACGTTCTCTCGCTGCCGACTGGAACGTGCACCTGCTGCTCAAGGGGCGGGCCACGGTGATCGCGGAACCCGGGGGCCGGATCTTCGTCAACGAGGCGGGCGGGTCGTGGTCCGCCACCGCGGGGGCGGGGGACGTGCTCGCCGGGATCGTCGGCTCGCTCATGGCCGCGGGTATCGCTCCGGCCCGGGCCGCAGCGGTGGGGGCGCGAGCTCACTCGCTGGCCGCGAACCTGGCGGCCCGAGGCGGTGGCGCGGACCTCTCCGCAGGCCGCGGTACAGCACCGATCTCCGCCGGGACGCTGCTCGCGCACCTCAGGGAGTCGATCAGAGTTCTCCGTGCGGGGGTGTCCCCCGAAGAAATGCCGGCCTCATCGTGAATGGCAGGATCGAACACATGACGCTTGCTGAAGCAGTACCGGCCGACGACCACGGACACAGCGAACCCGCAGCGCCCGCACAGGCGGCGCCGGCACCGCAGGCCGAGGCCGTGGTCGATCTGGATGCGATTGCGCACAACGTCCGTATCCTGCGCGACAGCGCCCGGGACGCGGCGATGATGGCCGTCGTGAAGGCGGACGGCTACAACCACGGCGCGGTACCCGTGGCACGCGCAGCGCTGGCCGCCGGAGCATCGGAACTGGGCGTGACGACAGTGTCCGAGGCACTCACTCTGCGCCGCGCCGGCATCGACGCACCCGTCCTCGCGTGGCTGCACACCGTCGACGCCGATTTCGCCCCCGCGATCGCGGCCGGGGTCGAACTCGGCGTCTCCTCGCCCCGCCACCTCGCCGCGGTGGTCGCTGCGGCCCGGAGCGTCGGCACCACGGCGATTGTGACGATCAAGGTCGACACCGGACTGAATCGCAACGGGGTGGCACCCGACGAGCTGGCGCAGGTCCTCGTCGATCTGGCGCGCGCACAGGCCGAGGGATCGGTGCGGCTGCGCGGCATCTTCTCGCATCTGGCCCACGCCGACGAGCCGCACCACGCCTGGATCGATTCCCAGCGCGATCGCCTGGTCGGCGCGATCGCAGATGCCAAGCGTCAGGGGCTGGTCCCCGAAGTGGTGCACCTGTCCAATTCCGCGGCCACCCTGACCCGTCCCGACCTGCGGTTTGACATGGTTCGCCCGGGAATCGCGATATATGGGTTGTCGCCCGTTCCCGAACTCGGTCAGTTCGGGTTGCGCCCGGCGATGACACTGCGATCGAGGGTGGCTCTGGTGAAGAAGGTAGCGGCAGGTGAAGGCGTGTCCTACGGGCACCAGTGGGTGGCCCCACGGGATACGACGGTGGCGCTGCTGCCGTTCGGGTACGCCGACGGGCTGCCGCGCTCGCTCAGCGGCCGTTTCGAGGTCCAGCTGGGTTCGGAGCGACGTCCGGGGATCGGACGCGTCTGCATGGACCAGGTGGTCGTCGATCTCGGACCGGACGGCGGCGGAGTCCGGGAGGGGGACACCGCGGTGTTCTTCGGCAACGGCGACCTCGGCGAGCCCAACGCGCAGGCGTGGGCCGACGAACTGGACACCATCCATTACGAGGTGGTGACCGGGGTACGCGGACGCACGGTGCGCAGTTACGTCGGCGGGACGGGCACCTAGATGGGGTTGTCGAAGCGGTTGGGGCTCGTCGGCGGCGTGCTGAGCGCACTGGCGCTCGGTTCGGTTGCCGGTGTCAACGCGCTGCGCAGCGCGGCCCGGCCGGGCCGCGAGATCTACGGCGACGAGGACTTCACGCTGATGTCGCGGGACCGGCGCAGCGTCGTGGTCACCGAGGACGGCGTCGCGCTCGCGGTCCGCGAGGTCGGCCCGGAGGATGCGCCGGTGACGGCGGTGTTCGTGCACGGCTACTGCCTGGACATGACGTCGTGGCATTTCCAGCGTCGCCAGCTCGCCGAGCGGTGGGGCGACGACGTGCGGATGGTGTTCTACGACCAACGCGGGCACGGCGATTCGGGCGTGCCGTCCACGGCGAGCTGTACCATCGCTCAGCTGGGCGCCGATCTCGCGACCGTGATCGAGGCGAAGGCCCCCACCGGACCGGTTGTGCTCGTGGGGCATTCGATGGGCGGGATGACGGTGCTGGCCTTTTCCGGCCGGCGTCCCGAACTGGTGGCGTCGCGGGTGGTCGGTGTGGGCCTGGTGGCCACGGCCGCTGCGGGTCTCAGCGAGACCGGATTGACGCGGAACCTGCAGAACCCGGTCATCGACGGCTTCCGGCTGGCCGTCCGGACCTCGCCCGAACTCGTCCAGCACGCGCGCGGCGCGGCCCGCGTGCTGATCACCCCGATTCTGCGGGCGGCGTCGTACGGCACGGACGTGAGTCCGCGGCTGCACAAGTTCTCCGACTCCATGCTGGACCGGACGTCGGTGGTCACCATCGTCAACTTTCTGCGCACACTCGAACTGCACGACGAGTCCGCGTCACTCGCGGCGATCGAGCACACCCCGTCCGTCGTGGTGTGCGGCGACAGCGACATGATCATCCCGTTCGGCAGCTCCCGGAAACTGGCAGCGGACCTTCCGGAGTCCGAACTGGTGCGGGTGCGTGGCGCCGGCCATCTGGTGCAGCTCGAGTTCCCGACCGTCGTGTCGGACGCCGTCGACCGGGTGCTGCATCGTGGCCTGGCCACGTACGAGTCGCGTGAGCAGTCCGATGTCGGCTGAGGAGGGAGTGTTGCCCGTGAGCGGGACCGTGGTGTTACCGACGGCGGAGGACACCGAGCAGTTCGGGCGGGACCTCGCCCGGGGACTCGTCGCCGGTGATCTCGTAGTTCTCGACGGACCCCTCGGTGCGGGGAAGACCGCACTGACGAAGGGGATCGGAGCCGGGCTCGGCGTGCAGGGGCGAGTGACTTCGCCCACATTCGTGATCGCGCGGGAGCACCGGGCGGGCACGCGCCCCGACGGGGGCGCACCGGTCGGAATGGTGCACGTGGACGCGTACCGACTGGGCGGAAGCGGCCCGCACGCACTGGACGAACTCGACGCGCTCGACCTCGACACCGACCTGGCCGCAGCGGTTGTCGTCGTCGAATGGGGCGAGGGCATCGCCGAGCAGCTGGTTGATCGTCACCTGCGGGTACGCCTGCGCCGCGAACCGGAGACGGACGTCCGCACCGCCCACTGGGAGTGGATTTCCTGACGGGGTCGGGTGTCGGGAGCGGTTCTGACGTGCGAGTACCCTCAGTTACCGTGCTTGTTCTCGCCATCGACACGTCCACGCCTGCCGTGACCGCCGGAGTCGTCCGGGTTTCGGCCGATTCCGCATCGGTGGAGGCGGTGGACACCCTCGCGGTGCGCGTGACGGTCAACCCGCGCGCCCACGCGGAAGTGCTCACCCCGCACATCCTCGAGTGCCTCACCGAGTCGGGTCACGTCGCCGCCGACCTCGACGCGGTGGTGGTCGGCGCCGGACCCGGGCCGTTCACCGGACTGCGCGTGGGGATGGCCACCGCCGCCGCGTTCGCCGACGCCCTCGGTATTCCGGCCCACGGCGTGTGCAGCCTCGACGCCATCGCCGCGCAGGTGGACGGTGACCGGAATCTGCTGGTCGTCACGGATGCACGCCGGCGTGAGGTGTACTGGGCGCGCTACTCGGCTGGGGTGCGGGTCGAAGGTCCCGCGGTGGTGAAGCCGCGCGAACTCGAGCCGATGCCGTCCGAGGTGGTGGCGGGATCGCCGTCCCACGTCGACTTCTTCGATCTGCCGGTCGAGCCCGTGGAAACACCGTCGCCCGCAGGGCTGGTCGCGGTGGCCGCGGACGCCCTGTTCAGTGGTGCCGCCCCGGCGGCGCTCGTGCCGCTCTATCTACGGCGCCCGGACGCGGTCGAACTGGCGGACCGGAAGAAATGACATTCCGCATCGAACCGATGGCGGTCGCCGACGCCGAACGGTGCGCGGAGCTCGAGACACTCCTGTTCGCCGGTGACGGACCCTGGAGCGCAGGCGCATTCAGGGCGGAACTCGCCGCCCCGCACGTGCACTACACCGTGGCGCGGGACGACACCGGCCACGTCGTCGGGTACGCCGGAATCGCCCTGCTGGGCAACGGCTCACATCCCGAATCCGAGATACACACGATCGGAACGGATCCGGCGTGTCAGCGCCGGGGGATCGGCGGAGCCCTCCTCGACGAGCTCCTCCGCGTGGCCGACACCCGGGGTGGCCCGGTGTTTCTCGAAGTGCGAACCGACAACGACGCGGCGATCGCCCTCTACCGACGTGAAGGATTCGAGATCGTGGGAACACGTAAGAAGTACTACCAACCGAGCGGTGCGGACGCCTTCACGATGCGTCGCCCCGGATCGGGTGAGGAGCCGGTGCAATGATCGTCATGGGGATCGAAAGCTCTTGTGACGAGACCGGAGTCGGCATCGTCCGGTGGAACGGCGACGGAACCTGCGAACTCCTCGCGGACGAGGTCGCATCCAGCGTCGAGGAGCATGCACGGTACGGCGGGGTGGTGCCGGAGGTCGCGTCCCGCGCGCACCTCGAGGCGATCGTCCCGACGATGCGGCGGGCCCTCGCCGCCGCCGGGATCGCCAAGCCGGACGCTCTCGCCGTCACCATCGGACCCGGTCTGGCCGGCGCCCTGCTCGTCGGTGTCGCGGCGGCGAAAGCGTATGCGGCGGCGTGGGACGTCCCGTTCTACGCGGTGAACCACCTCGGCGGTCACGTGTCGGTGGACACCCTCGAACACGGACCGATGCCGCCGTGCGTGGCGCTGCTCGTGTCCGGTGGGCACACCCATCTCCTGCATGTCGAGGACCTTGCGAAACCCATTGTCGAACTCGGCACCACCGTGGACGACGCGGCCGGCGAAGCCTTCGACAAGGTGGCCCGCCTCCTCGGCCTCGGATTCCCCGGGGGCCCGGCCCTCGACGCCGCGGCGCAGGACGGCGACCGCAACGCCATTCCCTTCCCGCGCGGAATGACCGGTCCCCGGGATGCCCGGCACGACTTCTCGTTCTCCGGGCTGAAGACGGCTGTCGCACGGTACGTGGAATCCAAGGAGCGGGCCGGGGAGGCCTGCTCGGTGCCGGATATCGCCGCGAGCTTCCAGGAAGCCGTGGCGGACGTGCTGACGATGAAAGCGGTGCGCGCAGCCCGCGACGTCGGCGTGGACACACTGGTTCTCGGGGGCGGCGCCACGGCCAACTCACGCATCCGCGCACTCGCCGAGGAACGCTGCGCCGACGCCGGACTGACCCTGCGGGTACCGAAACCGCGCTTGTGCACCGACAACGGCGTGATGATCGCCTCGCTCGGCGCGCATCTGATCGCCGGCGGCGCCGCGCCGTCCCTGCTGACCGTGGCCAGCGACCCCGGACTGTCGGTGGCGACCAGCCAGGTGTTCAGCTGACCGGAATCGTGACGGTCTGCGTGGCCGGGGGAGTGAGCGCCGCACCGGGCTGAGCACCACTCGGTTGCGCCGCATCGGGACTCGGAGCGACTGTGCCCGGCGCCGGGATCATCGGGAAGAGCCCTTCGGGCGTCGCGGGTGCAGTAGGCGCAGCGGGCGCAGTAGGTTCCGCGGGCGCGGGCGGCGTCTCCGCGGCCGGCGGTGCCACCTCGGGAACGTCGGGTGCGGGTGCAACCGGACTCGGTTCGTTCGGCGTGGATTCCCCCGGAACCTGCGGCCACAGCGGCGGAATCGCGGGCCACTCGATGTGCGGCCACGACGGCTGTGACGGGTTCGTTCCGGGCAGTGTCGGACGCGGGGGAGCCGAGGGTGTCGGTACCGGGGTGGTGGTGCGCGGCGTCGTGGGCTCGCTCGTCGCATCGGGCGCCTGCTCGGGCGTCCGGTCCGTCTGCGGTTCGGACGTGGGCGGGACAACCTGATTCGGGTAGTACTCCGACGTCGGCGTCGGATCGTACGACGGAATCCGCGTGGCGGGAGGGTCGTCCGTCGTCGTGGTCGTGACCTGCTCGGTGGTCTGGAACATGTCCGTCCCCGCGGGGGAGACGTTGGGATCGGGCGCGGGCGCGAGTTCCTTGACGCCGTAGCCGAGTACGAGCCCTCCGACCACGAGGGCGCCGACGAGTGCCCCCGACACCTTGGCGGCCGAACCGGGGCGGTTCGACTCGGTGGCCGGGTAGTCGCGGATGGCGGAGGAGACGGCGAGCAACGCCGCACCTTTCGCGGTCGCGGTGTCGGGTTCGGGCATCACGACGACCCGTGCGGTGAACGCGTCGGCGACAGCGGCGGTGATCGCGGGAATGTTCGCGCCACCACCGACGAGGGCCAGGGCGTCCGGTTGCCGCGGGGAGTCGGCGACGGTGGCACGGATGAACTCCACCGCGACCCGGACGGTCGGTGCGACGATCTCGTCGAACCTGGTGCGGCTGATCCCGATCGGGCGGATGCCCGGCAGGTCGATGTCGACGTGCGCGTTCGGCTCCGAGGACAACTGCTCCTTGGCGACGCGGCACCGCGCCGAGAGCAGGTCGCGGTCCAGGTGCCGCAGGGGATGCGGGGTGGAGAGGCCGGCGACGACGTGATGGAAGACGAGATCGTCGATTCCGGTGCCGCTCACGTGGCTCGTGCGGTCGGCGTGCAGGACGGTGCCGTCCACCTGATCGACCACGGCGACGGACAGTCCGGACTCGCCGAAGTCGACGATGGCGACCGTGCCATGCTGAGCGACCTCACCGGTGTGACGCAGGTAGGTGAGAGTGGCGGCGGTCTCGGGCACGAGATGCACGCGGTGCCGCTGCCTGCTGACGGCGCTGCGGATCGAATGCGCCTGTTCCGCCGTGCGGTACGCGACGGCGAAGGCGTCGGGAGTGGTGGGGTCGGCAGGGACCTGGGTGGTCATCAGGGATATCGACGAGCGGACCAGGTCACCGAGGTCGGTGTGCGCCTGATCGGCGGACAGGTACCGAAACTCGACGTTCTGCGAACCGTTGGAGGCCGTGGTGACGAGGGCGGAACCCACACCGGCCGCGCCGGTGGACATCCCCAAGGACATCCCCATCACACACCCCCTCACGTTTTCGACGCGTGACCTGCCATCTCTGTCGGAACGCCCTGCTCAGCGGGGATTCCCTGCCCGTTGAATCGGCGACTGTTATCTGAACGTTACAGAAAACAAACGGATTTCGCTCCCGACTTTCGGCCGCAGAAGACGAGGATGGCCCTCGATATCCGGTCTCACCTGCACAGTTGTCCAAAGGAATCTCATGCGACGCGCCAGCGATTTTCGCGACCTCACGAGACGTGAGCGCCGACGGCTTCTGCTGCGTGCCTTTCTGCGCCCGCTGGTCACCGTCGTCCTGTGCGTCGTGGTCTACTTCGCCCTGCCGTGGACCTCGTTCGGGGACGTGTCGGGCGTGTTCTTCCTGGCCGGCGGTTTGCTCGTCGTCGTGCTGGTCGCGGTCTGGCAGATCCGGCGGATCGTCCAGTCCGACATACCGGCGCTCCAGGCGATCGAAGCTCTGGCCCTGATCCTGCCGATCTACCTCCTCGGATTCGCGGCAGGGTATTGCCTGATGTCCGAAAGTGATCCGGGTTACTTCACCGAACCCCTCACGCGCATGGGTGCGCTGTACTTCTCGCTCACCGTCTTCTCGACCGTCGGGTTCGGCGACATCGCCGCGACGACCGATCCGTCGCGCGCCGTCGTGAGTGTGCAGATCATCGGAAACCTGATCCTGCTCGGCGTCGGCATCCGCGCGGTCGTCGCGGCGGTCGGCTGGGCCCGCAGGCGCCGGGTCTAACGACCCGACGCCAGCACCAGTTCGACGTTCCGGTCGGGCGTCCCGCCGAGCAGATCGGGGTCGGCGTGAATGTCGTTGAACGACAACTCCCGGTACAGCGACGCCAAGCCGAGCGGTGAGAGATCCGTGTGCTCGACGGCGTAAGGGCTGTCGGCCTCGAACAGCGTCGTGAGCAGCGACACGGTTCCGTCGACGTTGTCGACCACCTCGATGATCCGCCCGTGCTGGGGGAAGTCGATGTGCGAGGCCGTGTTGATCTCCCAGAACGACTGTTCCGGAGTCGATCCGGGCCACGGGGTGATCCGGTTCTCATGAGTGTGTCCGTTGACCCAGGCGAGGACGTTCGGGAATCGGTGCAGCAGATCCACCAGTCGCGAGCCCCGGATCCGGGGCTCCGCCGGGGCGGCCGGGTCGGGAACGACGTTGTCCATGCTGCCGCTGGTGTGGTGACTGAACAGGACGAACCAGGTGTCGCTGCGTGCCTGCGTCACCGGGTTGCCCGCCGTGTCGAAGTACCGGCTGCTGCCGGCCGCCAGGGTGTCCTCGATCCACCGGAACTGCGCCGCGCCGAGCGAGCCGTCGACGAACCCCGCCCGGTTGGTGGAATCCATGCTGATGCCGACCACGCCGGGTGCGATCTCGAACGAGTAGTAGCCGATCCCGGTCTCACCGGCGTCCGGTGCGAAACCGTGGCCGACCGGTCCGGGACCGGTGTTGGCGGGGTCCAGGTGTGCGGCGATGAACTGGCGGGGAGTGAACGGGGCGCGTGCGGGGTCGGGTGTGACGACCCGCGGTGGGATCGTGAACGCGGACAGGGCGGCGGGAATGGCGCCGGGGTCGAACCTGGTGGCGATGTCGACGGCCTTCGCCTGCTCCGGCGACCCGGGGACCTCGAACTTCAGCGAACCGGTGTACATGGCTTCGAGCGGTGGGATGCCGCTCGGGACGGTGCCTTGCACGGAGTCGTCGTGATTGCCGAAGACGCAGTACCAGGGGGTGCGCAGTCCGGGGCTCGTGACGGGACTGATCGCCGCCCCGAGCAGGCCGGGTATCTCGGGGAACCCGGCCTTCTTGTACATGTCCTGAATGGAGGACTCCGGGTTCCAGTACAGATCGGCACCCGAGTTCTGCACGCCTTCGTAGCGGTCGGGTGCGCCCGTGTTGGGGACGATGGTGCCGCCGTTGAGTGCGGTGAGGAACCAGCCGAGTTCGGCGAATTCCTTGTTGTCGGTGTTGTCGCCGGTGCTCACGACCGCATCGAACGGGCGCTGGGTGTGCGGGCCGGACGCGAGCGCGTTGACGCGTGCGACCAGGGCGACGAGACCTTGTGCGGTGAGTGTCTCGTGCGGGCGGAACGCGGAACCGGTGAAGGGGTGCACGTATTCGAAACGCATCGGGGACTGGGCGTCGACCAGGTGGACGTCCGTGAGCTGGACGAGGGAGGCGACGGCGGTGCGCCGGTCCTCGCGCCCGCTGCGAGCTTCGGCGAGTTCGGTGCGCACGATCGTCGGCCACCCCGGTCCTGCGCCGAGCCTGCGGTAGCCGGAGTTGCCGAGAGGGACGGCCACCGCTTCGAGGGTGGTACCTGCCCCGGATGTGGGAAGCGGCGCCGCGCCCGCGTACTGCAACCCCCACGGGCGTGCTCCGAATCCCACTGCCCCGATCGCCCCGAGTCCGGCAAATGTCAGGAATTTACGCCGATTGATGTCAGACACCAGAGGAACCTTAGGTGACGACCCGTGAGACAGGCCGACATTCGGCCCGGCGCGGTTTACCACCCCCTTCTCCTTGAGCGTTGGCACTCTCACGTATAGAGTGCCAAGTGGCGCCGATCGAGCTCCGGCACCCGCGACGACGGGGCTGTGTGAAGTGCCGTAAACGAAACACTCAAACAGGAGTCCGGAGAAGTCTCCGGATCCGCATACCCCAAAGTGGAGGGCTCATCGTGGCGAGCGTCAACATCAAGCCGCTCGAGGACAAGATCCTCGTCCAGGCCAACGAGGCTGAGACGACGACTGCCTCCGGCCTGGTCATTCCCGACACGGCCAAGGAGAAGCCCCAGGAGGGCACCGTCGTCGCAGTCGGCGAAGGCCGCGTCAACGAGCAGGGCAACCGCATCCCGGTCGACGTCAAGGAGGGTGACACGGTCATCTACTCCAAGTACGGCGGAACCGAGATCAAGTACGCCGGCCAGGAGTACCTGATCCTGTCGGCACGCGACGTGCTGGCTGTCGTCTCCAAGTAAGCCATACGTGATCCGCCCCGGAGTCCCCACAGGATCCCGGGGCGGAGTGCGTTCACGCGCGTAACCCTGAGATCCAGGAGAAGACAGAACACATGTCCAAGCAGATTGAGTTCAACGAGATCGCACGCCGGTCTCTCGAGCGTGGAGTCGACAAGCTTGCCGACGCGGTCAAGGTGACCTTGGGTCCGCGTGGCCGCCACGTAGTCCTGGCGAAGGCCTTCGGCGGCCCGACCGTCACCAACGACGGCGTCAGCATCGCCCGGGAGATCGACCTCGAGGACCCGTTCGAGAACCTCGGCGCGCAGCTCGTCAAGAGCGTCGCCACCAAGACCAACGACGTCGCAGGCGACGGCACCACCACCGCGACCGTGCTGGCTCAGGCCATCGTGCGGGGCGGTCTGAAGAACATCGCCGCGGGTGCGAACCCGATGGCACTCGGCATCGGCATCAACGCCGCGGCCGACAAGGTCGTCGAGGCGCTGCTCGCAGCGGCCACCCCGGTCGAGGGCAAGAAGTCCATCGCCCAGGTCGCGACCGTGTCCTCGCGCGACGAGGAAATCGGCGAAATGGTCGGCGAGGCGCTCACCCGCGTCGGCACCGACGGCGTCGTCACGGTGGAGGAATCCTCGACACTGGCGACCGAGCTCGTGATCACCGAGGGCGTCCAGTTCGACAAGGGCTACCTGTCGCCGTACTTCGTCACGGACCTCGACGCACAGAAGGCCGTGTACGAGGACGCGCTCGTGCTGCTGTACCGCGAGAAGATCACGTCCCTGCCCGACTTCCTGCCGCTGCTGGAGAAGGTTGCCGAGAGCGGCAAGCCCCTCCTCATCATCGCGGAGGACGTCGAGGGCGAGGTTCTCTCGACGCTCGTGGTCAACTCCATCCGGAAGACCATCAAGGCCGTCGCCGTCAAGGCGCCGTTCTTCGGTGACCGCCGGAAGGCGTTCCTCGACGACCTCGCCGTCGTCACCGGTGGCACGGTCATCAACTCCGACGTCGGCCTCACGCTGAAGGACGCCGGACTGGACCTGCTCGGCAGCGCACGCCGCGTCGTGGTCAGCAAGGACGAGACCACGATCGTCGACGGCGCCGGAACCGACGACGACATCAAGGGTCGCGTCGCGCAGCTGCGCCGCGAGATCGAGAACACCGACTCCGACTGGGATCGTGAGAAGCTCGAAGAGCGTCTGGCGAAGCTGGCCGGTGGCGTCGCCGTCATCAAGGTCGGCGCGGCCACGGAGACGGACCTCAAGGAGCGCAAGTTCCGCGTCGAGGATGCCGTCAACGCCGCGAAGGCCGCTGTCGCCGAGGGCATCGTCCCCGGTGGCGGTTCCGCCCTCGTCCAGGCGAGCACCGAGCTGGCCGACAACCTCGGTCTGACCGGTGACGAGGCCACGGGCGTCAAGGTCGTGCGCGAAGCACTGCAGGCGCCGCTGTTCTGGATCGCCAGCAATGCCGGTCTCGACGGTTCCGTCGTCACCAGCAAGGTTGCCGAGCAGCCCAAGGGCCACGGTTTCAACGCCGCGACCCTGACCTACGGCGACCTGCTCGCCGACGGTGTCGTCGACCCCGTGAAGGTCACCCGCTCCGCAGTCGTCAACGCGGCCTCGGTCGCGCGGATGATCCTCACCACCGAGAGCGCCGTGGTCGAGAAGCCTGCGGAAGAGGTCGAGCAGCAGACCGGTCACGGGCACAGCCACTAGGCTCCGCCGTCGCGACCGATCGGGCTCCGATCGTTCGAGCGAGGAAACCCCCGTGCGGATCACCGCGCGGGGGTTTCTTCTGTCGGGCAGCGCGGGATCAGCTCAGTTGCAGCACCGCAAAAGGTTCCGACGTCGGCTGGGGTGATCCTCCGGGCGGTTCGACCGTGACGGCCAGCATGGACATCGACCCCACGTCGTCGAGGACGATCGTCGTGGTCGGCTGCACGTCTGCGGGAGAGATGGTTCCGGCGGGCACGGGCGCGTCCCCGGATGCCGGCATCAGCCACAGCTGGTACACGGTGTCGGCGCTGGGCGGGGCGACACCGTCCAGCACGAACACCACGGCGTCCTGCGACTTCGAGTAGTTGGCGGTCGCGGACCCGCCTGCCGCGATCGCACTCGTCGACGAGTGCACGTCGGAGGCGTCGAGAACCTGCTCCGCCACGGTCGGCGACGGACCTTCCGTGAGCTGCCGGACGATCACCGTCCCGCCGGCGAGCACCCCGACGGCCGCGGCGGCGGCGACGGCGACCTTCCAGCGGCGCCGGCGGGACCGGCGTTCGGTGAGCGACGTCGGCCCGGACGCGGATTGCCTGACCTCGTCGAGGACTCGCGTCCGCACCCGGGGCGGGGGTTCGACGGCTCCCACCGCACTCACCACCGCGAACGCTTCACGGATGCGCCGGACCTCGTCGGTGAACGTGGAGCGGGTGTCCTCGTCGGTGGTGGCGAGATCGGTGTCGAGTTCGCGACGTTCGCTGTCGTCGAGCGCATCGAGTGCGTACGGGTAGGCCATGCCCACGAGTTCGTCGTTCATGTCACAGACCTCCCAGGCACCCGCGAAGACGCGTCAGTCCGTCGCGGATGCGCGTCTTCACCGTGGACAGGGCGACCCCCAGCTGGGAGGCGACCTCTCGGTAGGTGCGGCCGTCGTAGTACGCCATCGCGACGGACTCACGTTGGGTGTCGGTGAGCGAGTCGAGGCAGGCGAGCACCGATTGATGCTCGAGCCGGCGGGTCACCTCCTCGGTGACGTGGTCGAACGGCCCTGCGATGTTGGTGGTCTCGTAGAGCGCCTCGCGGTCGGTGCCTGCCTGTTCCGATCGCACGCGGTCGACCGCCCGGCGGTGCGCGAGCGTCATCAGCCAGGACAGTACGGAGCCGCGCGCCGGATCGAAGTTCGACGCGGTGCGCCACGCCTGGAGGAAGACTTCCTGCGTCGTCTCCTCCGCGTACCCGGGGTCGCGCAGGACGCGCAGGACCATGCCGTGCACTCGGGCGCTCGTCCGGTCGTAGAGTTCGGCAAACGCGTCGGCGTCTCCGTTCGCGACGCGGGCCATGGTGTCGTGGAGTTCAGCGGATTCGGTGGTTCGGGCCCTGTGTGCCCCGGCTGCGTCCGCCGAGCACACGTCGTCTGCCGGAGTGTTGCCTTCGGGGGTCGTCACCGGCGCTCGTCTCGCTTCATCGAGAACCACGGTAGCGTGCACATCCACTCATCTCCTCCAGCCGGTAGGCATTCGGAGACCGCGTCGCGGTGGATGGGTGTCGAGGGGATCGATGTGACGCGAGGAACCCCCGTACGGCGACGAGGGTTCCCCGGTGAGTGTCGTCGAGCGGTCAGACGGCTATCCGGCCGCGTCTGTGCCGGGCGTGCATCTCGCGTTCGGTCTCGGACATTCCGCCCCAGATTCCGTACGGCTCGGACACGCTCAGGGCGTGATTGCGGCACTGGGCGAGGACCGGGCAGCGTCTGCACATTTCCTTGGCGCGGGTCTCCCGCTGCGCGCGCGCCCGGCCGCGCTCTCCGTCCGGATGGAAGAACATCGAGGAGTCGACCCCGCGGCACAGTCCGTGCATCTGCCAATCCCAGATATCGGCGTTCGGGCCGGGCAGGTGGTTGGGTGCAGGCATGTGGACTCCTTAGCTGCAAGCTCGCCTCGGGCGACGAGCGGACCGTGGGCTCGTAGGTACGTTCAAGCCACTGAATCATTCACGTCGCTAACCGTAGAGTCGGTTGTGAAATCGCGTCAATAGTTGTTCACAGTGGCGATTTACATATCCCACGAACTGAAAGTTAACCTGGAAAATATTTACTTTCCCGCGGTTCCGTGATTCCGTTTCGGGTTGAAAGACCCTCGGTCACGGGTGACGATGTCCGGGTGCCCCAGCCCGCGGAGCCTGAAACCCCACCCCCTTCCGGATACCCGGACGAGGGACCCACGATCTCGGTATCTGCCCTGGCCAGAAAGCTCGGGGTAGCTCCGTCGACGCTCCGCACCTGGGACCGCAGATACGGCATCGGACCCTCCCTTCACGCGCAGGGAAGTCACCGGCGGTACACCCCGCGCGACGTCGCCCGGCTCGAATGTATGCAACACGCTCTGGACGGCGGTGCAAACTCCGCGGAGGCCGCGAGATATGCGATTAACGCAATGGCTACATATTCGTCAGAAAGCGACCACCGACCGGGTCTGAAAAATCTGGATGACAACTCGGTGAACGGGACGAAAACAGACCCGTCGAACCTTTTGTCCTCCTTTTCCGGCCTCGGCGGCGCCGAGGCCTCGATCCGGAATTTATCGGGTGCATTGCTGGCGCGAGACGTCGTGACCATCCGGCGGATCGTCGTGCGAGCCGTCGCGGAGCGGGGATTCAGCTCCATGTGGACGACCCTGGTCGTTCCGGTGCTCGAGTGGGCGGACGAGGGGAGGAATTCGGACGCCGCCGCTGCGAGTGTCCGCGTCTTCGCCGAATGCGTCGCAGGGATTCTGTCCACGATGACGCTGGATGCGCCGATCGGCGGCGGCGGCCGTGTCCTGCTCGTGCACGTGCCCGCGGACCCGCTGGACACCGTTCCCGCCGACCCGTACGGCCTCGAATTCCGGGCCCTGGGCGCCGCACTCGCCACGGCCTCGGTGGACACGCGGATGGCTCTGCCACTGTGCCGGTCGGCGTTGCTCGCGTCCGTGACCAACGCCGAGCCGGACGTGATCGTTCTGTGGTTGCCCGCCGGCGGATGCGAACTGCCGTCTCTCCTGCGTGCGATCCGCCGCAGGCGGACAGGGCTGACGATGCTCGCGGGCGGCCCCGGATGCCGGACGCAGTCGCTTCCCCGGTCGATAGCAGTGCTGGGCACGCTGG
This sequence comes from Rhodococcus wratislaviensis, assembly GCF_900455735.1. Lineage (GTDB taxonomy): Bacteria > Actinomycetota > Actinomycetes > Mycobacteriales > Mycobacteriaceae > Rhodococcus_F > Rhodococcus_F wratislaviensis. The sequence continues at coordinate 314,418 of NZ_UAUI01000027.1, forward strand.
ACGAGGCCGTGGGCACCGTCACCGCGGTCACCTGACTTCGGAGCGTCCGCGCGATGCGATGATCTCGGCGTGCCCGACTCCACTCTCCGCTCCGACGCCACGAATTCGTTGATCCGCGCGGCTTTCGGCGCCGACCCGGGCGCGTGCCCGCTACCGGCGTCCGACGTTCCCGTCGAACGCTGGATGCGCGCGGTGGCGTGGGGCGCCAGGGGGCACTACAGCCGATCCCGCGCAGAACTGGACGCACTGACACGCGGCGGAGTGGCGGAACCCGCGGTCGCCTCGCTCGCCTGGAGCACGCAGGCGTCGTTGCTGAGGCAGCTCGGCTGGCACGGTGTGGCGTCCGGGTTCGACGGCCGGGCTCTCGCCGTGGTCGGGACGGGCCTCGGCGACGACGGCGTCCTCGTCGACGAGGCGCGGTGCGACGCGCTGACGGGGCTGGCGGCCGACGCCCTGGGGTGCGGCCGGCTGGCACTGGGCAGGCGGCTGCTCGACAGATGCTCCGAGTATCTGGACGAGCGTGCTCCCGACGAGCTGTGGCGACAGCACGTCCGCAGGCACTGGGTGAGCGCGGAGTTGCTTCTCGCGGGCGGAAACTTCGTCTCGGCGCGCCGCCACGCCGAGACCGCAGCGGAAATTTCGGAGGCCGCCGGATCTGCGCGGCACCACGTCAAGTCGGATCTGCTGAGGAGTGCGTCGATGACGGGGGAGCCCGATTCCGGTCCGGCGGCACGCCTTGCCGCGGATGTGCTCGACCGGTGCGATGGGTACGGCCTGATACCTCTGAAGTGGGCCGCTGCGATGTTGCTGGGTGGTGTGACATCCGACTCACGTGCGGAGGCCGTGCGTGAGGAGTGCGAAGCCGTCATCAGGGCGCGAGGTGGGCGCTTCCGAATCTGACTCCGCTGGTCGGGCCCCGGACGGCCGGGTTGCGCGCGAATCGCTGCGAATCCGGGCGAATACCGTTCGGTCCGCACCGTTACTCTTGGAGTGTTCCGCTGAGAGCGGGAGCACACCCATCGGGGGAGGTGCCACTGTAACGCCAGGATATTCAGCAACGATGACTAATACGAGCGAGGAGTTGGACTCCGCAGTCGCCGCTGCAACGCAGGGTGACCGGGCCGCTTTAGCTCTGGTCCTGGAAAACATTCGGCCCTTGGTTGTGCGTTACTGCAGAGCCAGGGTCGGTGCTGCGGAGAGGGGACAACTCTCCGCGGACGACGTGGCACAAGAAGTGTGCCTCGCCGTGATGACGGCCTTGCCTCGTTACGAGGATCAGGGCCGGCCGTTCATGGCATTCGTCTACGGGATCGCCGCACACAAGGTCGCCGACGCGCATCGGAACTCCGCCCGTAACAAGTCGGAGCCCGTCGCCGAAGTACCGGATGTCGTAGCCAACGATGACGGACCCGAACAGAGGGCGCTGGACTCGGAAGCGAGCAGGCAGATGAACGAACTGCTGAGCACGCTGCCGGAGAAGCACCGGGAGATCTTGATCCTCCGCCTCGTGGTCGGTATGTCAGCCGAGGAGACGGCCGCGGCCGTGGGTAGTACCGCGGGAGCTGTCCGCGTGGCTCAACACCGAGCCATAGCGAAACTGAAAAAAGAAGTGACGAGGGCAGGTGAGAGGTTTGGCTAGGGGCATCAAGCGCAACGGCAATCCCGATGCCGATCTCCCAGGAGACGACGCACCGGTGGACGTCGCGGCAGTGCGCCGCGACGACGCTTTGATCGACGCGATCGCCGGTGGCGGTCCCGTCGCGACGGATTCGCCGGAGCAGTACGAGCTCGCGCTTCTGCTGACCAATTGGCGCGCCGACATCGTGGCGACGCCGATGCCGACCGGGCCGCTGCTGGACGACGTGATCGCGGCGATCGACGCCTCGGACGCCCGTTCCGCACGCAGCGCCGCCCGCGGCAAGCTCCGCTTGTTGCGACCGATCGCGGGCGCTGCCGCCGCGATCGCGGTCGTCATGGGTGGCGCCACCATCTTCTCGTACAACGCCGCACCCGGCGATCCGCTGTGGAGCGTCAAGTCGGTCGTGTTCAGCCAGCAGGCCGATTCGACCGTCGCGCAGATCGACACCACGTCGCAGCTGCAGGAGGCCGAGCGGCTGATCGCCGCGGGCGACGCGGTGGCGGCGAAGAACCTGCTCGAGGGCGCCGCCGACCGTGCCGGCGGGGTACGTGACTCCGACCTGCGCACCGAACTCGACGTGTGGCGTGCGAAGCTCGCCGCGGAGGTCGAGAAGATCGCTCCCACCACGCCGCCTGCGACGACGACGCCCGGTACCACCACGACGGACGCGCCGACGCAGGCCACCGAGTTGCCGGCCACCGTGCCGGGGACACCCGGTTCGACGACGCTGCCGGGAGTCGGACAGTTGCCGGGAACCCTGCCGACGGATCTGCAGATTCCGGGACTGCCGCCCATACCGCTGCCACAGCTGCCCACGCTGCCGCCGCCGCCGCCCGAGACGTTGCCGTCCACGAGCCCGGATCCCACGATCATGTTGGTTCCGACGCTGCCCTCGGACATTCCGGCGACGGAGCCGTCCACCCAGCAGCCGCCGCAGGAGCCTTCGACGGTGCCGCTACCCACCACCACGACGCCGGTCCCGGTGCTGCCGCCCACCAGCTAGCGGTTCGGCGGCCCTCCCGCACAGACCACTGTGGCCCGACACTTCGCGTGTCGGGCCACAGTGGTCTGTATCGGGTTGTGCCGGATCAGGCGTCGAAACCGTCTCCGTGCAGAGCGTCGTTCATCGAGGCGTCCGCGTAGCCGCGGCAGTAGTCCCAGGTGACGTACGCCTCGGGTGTCGGGTCGTAGGCGGGCTCGTGCGGGCGCACGGTGCCGTCGACCAGAAGCTGGAGGAGGTTGGCACGGAGCATGTCCCAATCGTGGTAGTGATCTTGCTGGCAGTCTTCGCAGCAGACGACGAGACCGCGGATCCCGCGATGCGCCAGCAGCGCCTCGTACACGGCGAGGTCGGCCAGATCTTCCTCCACGGCGAGTCGCTCGTGGGGGTCGAGTGGCTGGCCCGGTTCGATCGCATCGAGAGCTGCGGACGGGTCGGCGGGGTCGCCGGCGAAGGGGTCCGGGGGCAGACCTGGAGGCAGTTGATCGCGCACAGCACCACGGTACGCAGGTCAGCCCGGTCTGCGCCAGCCGTTCGGCGTACGCCCAGCGTGGGTGGGCTCCGTGGTGATCGCGTCGAGCCGATATCATGGTGTGTGGAGCTGGGAATATCGATCGTCGCTCCGGCCTTTTTCCTGTATCCGTGTTCCCGAAAGTTTCCACCAGATCGAAGATCTGAATGTCCGCAGACGGCGCCACCGGCGCCGCACCTATGTTCCATGGAGGGCCCGAACCGCATGACAAGTTCAGCAGGGCATGTACACACCGGCGGTGACGACCCGAACAAGGTCGCGATGCTGGGTCTCACGTACGACGACGTCCTGCTCTTGCCGGCGGCGTCGAATGTCATCCCCGGCCAGGTCGACACATCCAGCCAGCTGACCAGGGACATCCGGCTGCGAGTGCCGCTCGTCAGCTCCGCGATGGACACCGTCACCGAAGCGCGGATGGCGATCGCCATGGCCCGCGCCGGTGGGATGGGCGTCCTGCACCGCAACCTGTCGGTCGAGGCGCAGGCCGGGCAGGTGGAGACGGTCAAGCGGTCCGAGGCGGGAATGGTCACCGACCCGGTCACCTGCAAGCCGTCGGACACCCTCGCCGAGGTCGACGCCAAGTGCGCCCGCTTCCGTATCTCCGGACTTCCGGTCACCGACGAGGCCGGGCAGCTCGTCGGCATCATCACCAACCGCGACATGCGCTTCGAGGTCGACCAGAACCGCGCCGTGTCCGAGGTCATGACGAAGGCGCCGCTGATCACCGCGCAGGAGGGTGTCACCGCGGAGGTGGCGCTGGGCCTGCTCCGCCGCCACAAGATCGAGAAGCTGCCGATCGTGGACGGTCAGGGCAAGCTCACCGGCCTCATCACGGTCAAGGACTTCGTGAAGACCGAGCAGCACCCGGACGCCACCAAGGACCGTGACGGCCGGCTCCTCGTCGGCGCAGCGGTGGGTGTGGGCGACGAGGCGTGGAGCCGCGCTATGGCTCTCACCGACGCCGGAGTGGACGTGCTCGTCGTCGACAGCGCCCACGGCCACTCGGCCGGCGTGCTGGACATGATCTCGAAGCTCAAGGCCGAGGTCGACGAGCGCGTGCAGATCATCGGCGGCAACGTCGCCACCCGCGGCGGTGCCGCCGCTCTTATCGAGGCCGGGGTGGACGCGGTCAAGGTCGGGGTCGGCCCCGGCTCCATCTGCACCACCCGCGTCATCGCCGGTGTCGGCGCCCCGCAGATCACCGCGATCCTCGAAGCGGTCGCCGCGGCCAAACCGCACGGTGTGCCGGTGATCGCCGACGGTGGACTGCAGTTCTCCGGCGACATCGCGAAGGCCCTGGCGGCAGGCGCGTCGACGGCCATGCTGGGTTCGCTGCTCGCAGGCACCGCCGAGTCGCCGGGTGAGCTGATCCTCGTGAACGGCAAGCAGTACAAGAGCTACCGCGGCATGGGTTCCCTCGGCGCGATGCAGAGCCGTGGCGCCGCGAAGTCGTATTCCAAGGACCGCTACTTCCAGGACGACGTGCTGTCCGAGGACAAGCTGGTTCCGGAGGGCATCGAGGGCCGGGTCGCGTTCCGCGGACCGCTGTCCCAGGTCACCCATCAGCTCACGGGCGGTCTGCGGGCTGCCATGGGCTACACGGGAGCGTCGTCGATCGAGGAACTGCAGAACGCGCAGTTCGTGCAGATCACCGCCGCGGGTCTGAAGGAGAGCCACCCGCACGACATCACGATGACGGTCGAAGCTCCCAACTACACCGCTCGCTAGCAACCAGTCACGATTCACGAGAAAGGGGCGCGCGTGCGCGACCTCGTTGAGATCGGCATGGGCCGAACAGCCCGACGAACCTATGAGCTGGACGACATCGACATCGTCCCCTCCCGCCGGACCCGCTCCTCCAAGGAGGTGTCGACGTCCTGGCAGCTCGACGCATACCGGTTCGACATTCCTGTGCTGGCGCACCCGACCGACGCGCTGGTGTCGCCGTCGTTCGCGATCGAACTCGGCAGGCGTGGTGGCCTCGGGGTCATCAACGGTGAGGGTCTGTGGGGCCGGCACGCGGACGTCGAGGCGAAGCTCGCCGAACTCGTCGCGCTGGCGGAGTCGGATGTCGACGTCGAGGCGCCGATCAAGAAGCTGCAGGAGCTGCACGCGGCACCGTTGCAGCCGGGACTTCTCGCTGCTGCCGTGGCTCAGGTCCGCGACGCGGGTGTCACGACCGCGGTGCGGGTCAGCCCGCAGAACGCCCGGGCGCTCACCCCGCAGCTGCTCGAGGCGGGCATCGACCTGCTGGTCGTGCACGGCACGATCATCTCCGCCGAGCACGTCGCCCACGGCGACAGCGAGCCGCTGAACCTCAAGACGTTCATCTCCGAGCTGGACGTCCCCGTCGTGGCCGGTGGGGTGAGCGATCACCGCACCGCACTGCACCTGATGCGCACGGGCGCGGCCGGTGTGATCGTGGGTTACGGCTCCACCGAGGGTGCCACGACCACCGGTGAGGTGCTGGGCATCGGTCTTCCGATGGCCACGGCCATCGCGGATGCCGCTGCTGCTCGCCGCGACTACCTCGACGAGACGGGCGGCCGCTACGTCCACGTCATCGCGGACGGCGACATCACGTCCTCGGGCGACCTCGCGAAGGCGATCGCCTGTGGCGCGGACGCCGCAGTCCTGGGCGCACCGCTGGCCGTCGCCGCGGAGGCTCCCGGCGGCGGCTGGTACTGGCCGTCGGCCGCCGCGCACCCCTCGGTTCCGCGCGGCACGATGCTGCCGGTCTCGTTCGGTGACCGGCCGTCGCTCGACCGGGTCCTCACGGGGCCGTCCGACGACCCGTTCGGTTCGCTGAACTTCGTCGGCGGGCTGCGCCGCTCGATGGCGAAGTCGGGGTACTCGGATCTGAAGGAATTCCAGAAGGTGGGCCTGACGGTCCGCGCCTGAGGCGTCCGTCCGCCACCGCTTCTCTTGTCGCCCGATGTCACATCGGTGCAGTTCAACTGCACTGGTGAGGCATTGGGCGACGTGCGTTTGCGGGTATCGCGACCGTTCCTGATACCTCTCGTTACAGTTAGGTGACCCTTGTGGCAGCTGTCACAGCCGAGGGGTGCATACTGGCGAGTAATAACTCAGGTTTCGTTGGAGGTCGAGTGATGAGCAAGCAGCGCGCAACGGAGTACGACGTCCTCATCGTCGGTTCCGGATTCGGTGGCAGTGTCACCGCACTCCGATTGGTCGAGAAGGGCTACAAGGTCGGCATCCTCGAGGCGGGCCGTCGCTACGCCGACGCGGACTTCGCGAAGACCAGCTGGGATCTCAAGAAGTTCCTGTGGGCGCCCGCTCTCGGTTTCTTCGGCATCCAGCGCGTCCACCTGCTGCGCGACTGCCTCATCCTCGCCGGCGCCGGGGTCGGTGGCGGTTCGCTCAACTACGCGAACACGCTCTACAAGCCGCCCGCCTCCTTCTTCCAGGACAAGCAGTGGTCGCACATCACCGACTGGCACGACGAGCTCACGCCGTACTACGAGCAGGCCCGCAAGATGCTGGGCGTGGTCCAGAACCCGCACATGACCCCCGCCGACGAAATCATCAAGTCGGTCGCGGAGGACATGGGGGTGGGCGACACGTTCATCCAGACCCCGGTCGGGGTCTTCTTCGGTGAGGCGGGCAAGACCGTGCCGGACCCGTACTTCGGCGGCGTCGGCCCCGACCGCACCGGGTGCATCGAATGCGGCGAATGCATGACCGGATGCCGGCACGGCGCCAAGAACACCCTGCTCAAGAACTACCTGGGTCTCGCGGAGAAGGCCGGCGCCGAGATCATCCCGATGACGACGGTCACCGGTCTGCGCGAGGCGTCCGACGGCACCTGGGACGTCTTCACCCGGCGCAGCGGGCCGCGGAGGAACCGGAACCGCACGACGTACACGGCCGCGAACGTCGTCCTGGCCGCCGGCACGTGGGGCACTCAGCATCTGTTGTTCGACCAGAAGGAGACGGGCGCGCTGCCCAAGATCTCCGACCGCCTGGGTGTGCTCACCCGCACCAATTCGGAGTCGATTCTCGGTGCCGCCAAGAACAAGGTGGACCCCGCGCTCGAGCTCACGAAGGGCGTCGCCATCACGTCGTCCTTCCACCCGACGTCCGACACGCACGTCGAGCCGGTGCGCTACGGCAAGGGGTCGAACTCGATGGCCCTGCTGCAGACGTTGCTGACCGACGGCGGCGGGCGGCGGTGGATGACGTTCCTCAAGGAGCTCGCGAAGGATCCGACGGCGCTGAAGGTCCTCACCCCGTACAAGTGGAGCGAGCGCACCATCATCGCGCTGGTGATGCAGAACCTCGATAACTCCATCACCACATACACGAAGAAGGGCCTGTTCGGTCGGCGCAAGGTCACCAGCAAGCAGGGCCACGGTCAGCCGAACCCCAGCTGGATCCCGGCGGGCAACGAGGCGACCCGCCGGATCGCGGAGAAGATCGACGGTCGCGCGGGCGGCACCTGGGGTGACGTGTTCAACATCCCGCTCACCGCACATTTCCTCGGCGGCTGCACGATCGCGTCGGAACCGTCGAAGGGCGTCATCGACCCGTACCACCGCGTGTGGGGTTACCCGACGCTGAGCGTGGTCGACGGTTCGGCCGTGTCCGCGAACCTGGGCGTCAACCCGTCACTGACGATCTCGGCGCAGGCCGAGCGTGCGGCCTCGCTGTGGCCCAACAAGGGCGAAGAGGACCTGCGTCCGGCGCAGGGGGAGGGATACCAACGCCTGAACCCGGTCGCGCCGATCGCACCGGTCGTCCCGGAAGGAGCGCCCGCCGCGCTCGTGCTGCCGATCGTCGAGATCCGCAACAGCTCTGCGGTGCCCGACCCGCAGAAGCACGGCGTTGCATAGCGCCCGAGAGGGCCGGGTCGTGGGGTCGCGCAGACCACAGAGCTGCGCCGATTAGACTGACCCGGTGGCAGATATCGAGCAACAGAGACCGGTCCTCGTCGTCGACTTCGGCGCGCAGTACGCGCAGCTGATCGCCCGGCGGGTGCGTGAGGCCAAGGTCTACTCCGAGGTGGTCCCGCACACCGCGACCGTCGAGGAGATCGCGGCCAAGAATCCCCTCGCCGTGGTGCTGTCGGGTGGGCCGTCGAGCGTCTACGCCGACGGGGCGCCCCAGCTCGATCCGGCACTGTTCGATCTGGACATTCCGGTGTTCGGCATCTGCTACGGATTCCAGGCCATGGCCGGCGCACTCGGCGGCACGGTGGCACACACCGGCACCCGTGAGTACGGCCGCACCGACCTGAAGGTGCAGGGCGGTCTGCTGCACGAGGGGCTGCCGTCCAGCCAGCCCGTCTGGATGAGCCACGGCGACGCGGTCACCGAGGCCCCGGCCGGCTTCGAGGTGACGGCCACGAGCGAGGGCGCACCCGTCGCCGCGTTCGAGGACCGGGCCCGCAAGCTCGCCGGTGTGCAGTACCACCCGGAGGTGCTGCACTCGCCGCACGGCCAGCAGGTGCTCAGCCGGTTCCTCCACGAGATCGCCGGCATTCCTCCCGCATGGACGGCCGCGAACATCGCCGACGCCCTCGTCGAGCAGGTTCGCGAGCAGGTCGGCGACGGCAGGGCGATCTGCGGACTGTCGGGCGGTGTCGACTCCGCTGTCGCGGCGGCGCTCGTGCAGCGTGCCATCGGCGACAACCTGACGTGTGTGTTCGTCGACCACGGATTGATGCGTGCGGGCGAGCGGGCCCAGGTCGAACAGGATTTCGTTGCCGCCACCGGCGCCAAGTTGATCACGGTCGACGCCGCCGACACCTTCATCGGTGAGCTGGCCGGTGTCTCCGACCCGGAGACCAAGCGCAAGATCATCGGCCGCGAGTTCATCCGCAGCTTCGAGGGCGCGGTGAGTGATGTGCTGGGCGAGAACGCCGCGCACGGCGACACGGTCGAATTCCTCGTGCAGGGCACGCTGTACCCGGACGTCGTGGAATCCGGCGGCGGCACCGGGACGGCCAACATCAAGAGCCACCACAATGTCGGCGGGCTGCCGGAAGACCTGCAGTTCACGCTCGTGGAACCGCTCCGCCTGCTGTTCAAGGACGAGGTCCGGGCGGTGGGGCGCGAGCTGGGTCTGCCCGAGGAAATCGTGGGACGCCAACCGTTCCCCGGTCCCGGGCTGGGCATCCGCATCATCGGCGAGGTCACGCAGGACCGGCTCGACATCCTGCGTCACGCGGATTCCATTGCGCGCGAAGAGCTGACGGCCGCCGGGCTCGACGGTCAGATCTGGCAGTGCCCCGTGGTGCTGCTCGCCGACGTCCGCAGCGTCGGCGTGCAGGGTGACGGACGCACTTACGGCCACCCGATCGTGCTCCGCCCGGTGTCCAGCGAGGACGCGATGACCGCGGACTGGACGCGACTGCCCTACGACGTTCTCGAGCGGATCTCCACCCGGATCACCAACGAGGTGCACGACGTCAACCGTGTCGTGCTGGACATCACGAGCAAGCCGCCGGGCACCATCGAGTGGGAGTGACGCACTGTGCGCGGTGAGCGAGTCCTCGGACTCGCTCACCGCGCACGTGCGCTTGCGCCTCTACTTCCGCCGGTTCGGTGCGAACACGAGCACCACGCCGACCAGCACCGCGACCAGCACGAACAGCCAGCGGAACTCGACGTTCGCGAGCGGTTCCAGCGAGAACGGCCCCGCGAGCGCCCAGCCGCTCACCAGGAGCGCTGCCAATCCTGCGAGGAGCAGGAGAAGCGACGGGCGTTTCCGCGTCCGGGTCTGCTCGCTGTCCTGAGCGTCATCGATGTCATCCACGGCGCACCTCCACACTTCCGAATCGAACATCGGCATTGAGGGTCAGAACGGGACCGTCCGTGCCGTCGACGCCACCGTCGAGACCGTCCCGGAGGCACTGCGCGTCGCCGAACTGGGCGGTGCAGTGGTTCTCGACATTCATGCCGGGCGGCAGGAGCACTACGACCTCACCGAACTGCCCGCTGACGTCGACCGTCTTGTCCTCGGTGAGAGTGACGTTCCGGAGGTCGAGCGTGAAGCTGCCGAATCCACCGGAGTACGCGGGCTCGATGGCGGCCGCTGTCGCCGGGTTCCAGGTCCGATCGCCCATGTTCTCGCTGTTCAGGTCGAGTGAACCGACGAGCGAAGCGAGGATCACGAAACCGGCCAGCGGGCCGGCGACGACGAGTAGACCGTAGCCCTTGCGCAGGAATCCGCCGATCAGCAACCCCACTCCGATGACGGCCAGCGCGACGGCGCCGATGCGACCGGGGTTCAACCAGTCGGATCCGGTGGCGACCGACAACGCCGTCGCTGCCGCGGCCGCGAGGATCGCCAACCCGATCACCATGGTGGTCAGACGGGAGTGGGTCCGCTCCGGTTGCACTGCGGGAGAGGTGGTCCTGGCCGGTTCGGGCAGGTCCCACGCGAACGGGGCGACACCGAGCGGGTCCCACGCCGGCGGTCGCGGTTCGAGCGGCGCGAACGGGGCCGAGGGTGCGTCGACCTGCGGACCGGGCGTCGGGGCCTTCTCGAACGACACCGGATCGGATTGGGCGGCAGCAGTTTCGGGCTTCAGTGCCTCGGTGGGCGCGTCGGCCGGCTTCTCGTCCGAGGTGGGGGGCGTGCTCGGGATGTAGGAGTCGGGGAGCTTCGTGTACGGACCGTACGCACCCGGACCGTAGGCGCTCGGACCGTACGTGCCCGGGCCGAACGGGTTGGCGCCGAACTGACCCGGCGAGAAACTCGTCCCGGGATAGCCGGTCCCGACACCCGGGGCAACGGCTCCGGCGGGCAACGGTGGAGGTATCGGCTGCCGCTGGTACAGCAGCCACAGCCCGCCGAGCATCAGCGCCATGCTTATCAGCCCGGAGCCGCCGAGGCCCACACCGAAGGGGCCGACGGTGCTCAGCGCGATGGCCAGTGCGACGAGAAGGACGATGGTCTTGGTGCCCGAGTCGGAGCTGTGACCGCGTCCCACCAGCGACTCCGCGGGGGAGGCGGGGTCGCCCGACTTCGTGAGGGCGAGCCAGCACGCCAGGTAGAGGAGCACACCGGCGCCACCGAAAATGGTGGACACGACGAAGGCGACTCGTATCAGTACGGGATCGACGCCGTAGCGGTAGCCGATTCCCGCACAGACACCGGCGACGTGACCACGGCCCGGCAACCGCACCGGCCGGGTCCGCCACAGATCCTGTATCTGCTCTTGGAAGCTCCCATTGCTCATACGACCATCGTTCCGGTCGGCGCGGCGCGCGTACATCGGGAACTACCCTGATCTTTCCGGCCGGGGTGGGCCGGAACGCCTACCGAAGTCAGGGTTGGACCCTGATGCCGCGGCCAGGGGATCGTGCCAGTATCGAAGATGTGCAACCTGTGTCGAACACATCCGCGGGCGGCGCCCAGTACGCGGGTGCCGTGACCGCGCCTGTCCCGCCCGGCAGCATCCCCATGCCGCGGCTCGAACGCCGGACCGGTGGTCGCATCGTCGGCGGCGTCGCGGGTGGTATCGCCGATCAGCTGGGCGTCGACGTGATGAAGGTGCGGGTCGCGTTCGCCTGTCTCGCCGCGCTCGCCGGCGCGGGCATCGTCGGCTACGGACTGTTGTGGATCTTCACGGCCGCAGGTTCGGACACCGAGAAGCCCAGTGCGTCCGAGCGGCGGAGAGCGTACGGGCTGATCGCGATCGGCCTGGCCGGTGCGTCCGCGTTGTCGTGGTTGTTCAGTGGCCGCGTCGGTTCGGTGATCGCACCGATCATCGTGGTGGCGGTCGGCGCGGCCCTGGTGTGGCGCGAATTCGATTCGGAGGGGCCGCGCACCGTCATCGGGCTGCCGCAGCGTCCCACCGTCCTCACCTGGGCGCGGGTCCTCGGTGGCGTGACGTTGATCGTGTCGGGTCTCGGTGTGGTGATCCTCGCGCAGGTCGACTTCGCTGCGCTGCGTTCGTCGTTGCTGGCCGTGGTGGTCACCCTGGTCGGCGCCGGGCTGCTGACCGTGCCCCTGTGGCTACGACTGTGGCGCGCGCTGGGCGCGGAGCGTGCGGCCAGGATCCGCAACGACGAGCGTGAGGAGATCGCGTCGCACCTGCACGATTCCGTCCTGCAGACCCTGGCGCTGATCCAGAAGCAGGCCGACCATCCTCAGGAGGTCGCGCGGCTGGCCCGGGGGCAGGAACGGGAACTGCGGAAGTGGTTGTTCGGTGGGGGAGACACCGACCATTCGAGCCTTGCGGAGGCGTTGCGGATCATCGCGGGCGAGGTCGAGGACCATCACGGCGTCACGGTGCGACCGGTGACGGTCGGCGATGTGGCACTCGACGTCGAGGGCACGGGCGAGGGTCTGTCGAAGGAGAGTTTCACGGCGGTGCTCGGCGCGACGCGGGAGGCTCTGGTCAACGCGGCCAAGCATTCCGGGGAGACGGACATCAACCTGTTCGCCGAGGCCGAGCGCGAACAGGTCAGTGTGTTCGTCCGGGACCGCGGCGTCGGGTTCGACGTCGACGAAGTGTCCCCGGACCGTCAGGGGCTGGCGAAGTCGATCCGTGGACGGATCGAGCGGCGAGGCGGGCACGTCGACGTGCGGTCGGCACCCGGCAAGGGCACCGAGGTGCGAATCCACATGCCGCGGAACGGCCGGACGTGGGCGACAGCGGGCGCCGCCGGGGACTCGGACACCGCCGGCGTCGAGGACGTGCCGTTCAGTCAGGGTGCGTGAGCACCACTTTCGACGTGGCGGGCGCCATGGTGCGCGCCGTCTGCTCGCATGCTGTCCCGGTGAGGGGGTAATGTTCGCCGGCGACACGACTGTGGGGGTCGTGTGGTCGCATCGTGCTGCGGCGGGGTGGGACGCCAGATGTCAAGGGGGGATTTCATGTTCGACCGTGAGGGTCTGCGCGTGCGCGAGCACGAGTTGCAGGATCAGATCGATTCGATGCTGGCCACGCTCGACCGGCAGACGCAGGATCTGCATGCCGCTCAGCAGCAGGTGGCGCAGCTGCGGGTGAGTGCGGCGTCGGCCGACGGACTGGTGCAGGTGGTGGTGAACTCGGTGGGCGGCGTGGTGGACGTGCGCCTCGCACCGGACGCGTTCCGGCGGTCCACCCCCGAGTCGCTGGGACGTGCGATGACGGAAGCCGCCCGGCGTGCGGGCGAGGCCGCGCACACGGAGTCGATGCGCATCATGGGATCGATCGTGTCCGCGACCGAGACCCTGCCGGATCTGCCGGACCTCGTGCCCGGCGCTCCGAGCCTGCGGGACTTCCTCCCGCGCCTCGAACCCGGCGTCGATGCCGTGCCGGCCGATCGGGACCCGGACCCGGATGATCCCGACGACGCGCGGTGGAATCGGCCGGTCCTGCGGGACGGGTGGCAGTGAGCGCGCAGCTGTGGGTGGACCCGGCGCATCTGCGCAGCGTCGCGCCCCGATTCGACGCATTGTCGCAGCGGATGGCTGAGGCCGCCGCCACACTGCACTCGACCCTCGAGGCCGAGGGGGAGTGCTGGGGCGGCGACCAGACCGGGACGACGTTCGCGAACGGGTATCTGCCGTCCGCGGAGGTCGCCGAGCATTCGCTGGGGTTCGCCGTCGGGGCGCTGGCCGCGCTCGCGACCGAGCTGAGGAGCACCGCCGACTCGTTCGACGACACCGACCGCGGGACCGCATCCAGCCTCGCCGGGCTGTTCTGATGGGCATCGAGGTTCCGGGCGGTGTCCGGTGGCTGGCAGAGAAGGTGGTCGGGGCGGACTGGCCCGACGCGGACGAAACGGCGATGGAGCGGCTCGGGCAAGGGTGGAAGGACGCCGGCGCCTCGCTCGACGACATCGTCGAGGAGGCCGACGCCGCGATGCGGTCGGCGATGTCCGGAGTCGATGGTGACGTCGACACCGCGATGGCGGAGCACTGGGCGCGGGTCGGTGCGGACGGGGCGCTCCGCGAGTTGTCGGGGTTGCTCCACGAACTCGGCGACACCCTCGACTGGTCGGCCGACGACATCCGGGTCGCGAAACTGTCGATCATCGCGGCCCTGGTGGCGCTGGCGGCCGAACTCGTGGCCGTGGCCGTGGCCAGCGCGATGACGTTCGGTGCGGCGAGTCCCGCCGCGTTCGCGGCGGAAGCGGCCACACAGGTCACCGTCCGGATGATCATCCGGCAGCTGATCACCTCCATCCTCACCCGGGCCGCGTCGGGTGCAGCGGCCGGCGCCGGGATCCAGGCGGGCCTCGAGGCCGCGTTTCAGAAATATGAGGTGCACGTGGGCCGGCGCGACAGTATGGACTGGGGCAACGTCGCCGAGGCCGGCGGCAAAGGTGCGGTTCAGGGAGGCGTGAAGGGGGCGGTCAACGGTGCGTTCGGGCTGACGTTCACCGACCCTCGCTCTCAGTTCGGGGGCATGCTCGGCTCCTACGTGCAGGAGGAGACGGTCGGCACACCGCGGGTCACCGAGGCCGTCGCCGGCGAGGTGCTGGACCGGACCGGACTCGATGACGACGCCCGGCGGGCCCGCGACGAGATCGACGGGTGGCTGCCGTGAACGGAGTCGACAGCCTGTGGCGAGTCCGGCCCGCCGGTCACCTACGGCGCGGTGTCGCCCTGGTGCTGGACCTCGCGTTGCACGCGCTTGTCGCGGCCGTGGTCGGTGTCATCGCCTACGTCGTGCAGACCGCCGGACAGTCGGTGCCGCCGAATGCGGCCGAGGGGACGGCGGGGTTCGCCGTGATACCGGCGTGGCTCGTGTTCTCGTTCGTCCACCGGACCGCGATTCAGGCGCGATTCCATGCGACGTTCGGCAAATGGATGACGGGTCTCTGCGTCGTGCGGCCGGAGGACGGAACGTGGCCGAACTTCGGATATCTGGTGAAGGCCTGGTTCCGAAGTGCCGTCGCCGCCGTCCAATCGGATACCCCCGAGGACGGGGAAGACGGGATGCCGGCGGTGGTGCGGCGACGGAGTGAATCATTCGACACGCTCTAGAGTGGGGTGACACTACCGCCCACGCGAGGAACAGCTGCAGTGACTTTGCCTGAAACACCCCCGTACCGTGTCTTTCTCGTCGATGACCATGCCGTGTTCCGGTCCGGTGTCCGCGCCGAACTCGGCAGGGAAGCGGACATGGAGGTGGTGGGCGAGGCGGGCGGTGTCGCGGAGGCGGTGTCCGGCATCAACGCCACGTCACCGCACGTCGTGCTGCTCGACGTCCACATGCCCGACGGCGGCGGTGTCGCGGTGCTGCGGGGCATCGAGTCGGGTCCGGTGTGCCTGGCGCTGAGTGTGTCCGACGCCGCCGAGGACGTGATCGCCGTGATCCGCGCGGGCGCCCGCGGGTACGTCACCAAGACGATCTCGGGCGCGGAACTGGCCGACGGCGTGCGCCGGGTCGCCGGCGGTGACGCCGTGTTCAGCCCGAGGCTCGCGGGATTCGTGCTGGACTCCTTCACCGGACGTTCCAATGCTCCTGAGCCGCAGTTGGATCCGGAGCTGGATTCGCTGACGCCGCGGGAACTGGAGGTGCTGAGGCTGCTCGCGCGCGGCTACACGTACCGGGAGATCGCCGAGGAACTGGTGATCTCGGTGAAGACCGTCGAAACGCATGCGTCGAACGTGCTGCGGAAGACGCAGCAGTCCAACCGGAATGCGCTCACGAGGTGGGCGCACCGACGGCGGATCGACTGACCTCCCGGGGTGTCAGGGCTGGGCGAGGAGGACGATCACGGCCACGAGCACGGCCAGGATCAGGATCGCGACCATGACACCCATGGCGATCGGCGCCCACGCCACCACCTGATCGCGGACAGTGGGCGCCGGCGATCCGGGGGCGGGCTTCGTCGGGCGCGGAGGCCACTGCAACCGGCCGAGTGGACGGGGCACGTTCTTCAACGGTGTGCTCTGATGCACCGCGGGCAGCCCGGCCTGGGTGGAACTCACCAGTTTGCTGCGCCGGCGTGAGTCGGGCAGCGGCGTCGAGCGCTGTGCCCACGCCGGGATGGTGCCGTCTGCGGAATAGACGGGCGAGCCGACGAGGTGCGCGACGTTCCCGTCCCCGGCCATGGCCACCCGGGCGAGGGCGTCGCGGGCCTCGGCCATCGTCGGACGACGCGCCGGGTCGGGCTCGAGCAGGTGCAGCAGCGTGTCGGTGAGCGGCCCGGCCTTACTGGGACGGTAGATCTCGGCCTTCGCGACCCGGTGCAGGAGTGCGATGGAATCGGAGTCGATCCCGAACGGCGGCTGGCCCTCGACGACGGTGTACAGCGTGGAACCGAGCGAGAAGACGTCGCTGGCCTCGGTGGGGTCCTGGCCGCGGGCGACCTCGGGGGAGAAGTACGCGGGTGTGCCGGTGATGACCCCGTTCGTGGTGTCGGCGGAGTCGCCCTTGGCGCGGGCGATGCCGAAGTCGCTGATCTTGACGGTGCCGAGTTCCCGGCCGCGGTCGGCGACGAGAATGTTGCCCGGCTTGATGTCCCGGTGCACGATCCCGGCGGCGTGCGCGGCGGTGAGTGCGTCGGCCACCTGCGCGCCGATCTGCGCGACCTCGAGTGGGGGCAGTGTGTCGGCGATGTTCATCGCCTGGGCGAGGCTGCGGGACGGCAGGTACTCCATGACCAGCCAGGGCTCGCCGGCCTCGAGTGCCACGTCGTACATCGCGATGGAATGGCTGTGGGCGAGTTTGGCGGCGTTGCGCCCTTCCCGCATGGTGCGTTCGCGGACACGGCGGGCCTCGTCGGGGTCGAGCCCGGCCGTCGTGGTGACCTGTTTGATGGCGACGTCGCGGTGCAGCAGGGTGTCCCGTGCGAGCCAGACCGCGCCCATTCCACCGCCGCCCAGTTTGGACCGCAGGCGGTATCTTCCGGCCACCAGGTATTCGGGTCCGATGCCCCTTTCGCTCTGCTCCTGCTCCATCACGCGTTCAGGTTAGAGGATTGTGCGGACACGGGATGCGCGACGGTCCTGACCTGGCCGTTCGGGGTCCACTTGACGGGCCTCCACCGACCGGCTTTACTTGAAATGAGTTCGAAAATACGTTCGAACAAAGCGTCTGTTCGAGCCGCGTCTTCCCCGTGGTTGCCGACCGCTGTTGGTGCCGAGTGTCAGGGGTGTCGAGTTGGCTGAAGTGGCCGGCGAGCCGGGGTTTCCGGTGCCGGGGTCTCCCGAGTTGTCCGGGCTGTCCCGGCAGGAGCGTCTGGACTACCTCCGGCGACGGATGGCCGCAGTCCCCGCGCGCGGGGAATCGGTGGCGAGCCGCGCCCCGGTGGAGAGTGCGTTCCCCACGACGGGCACTTCCGCAGCACCCGATTCCCGTGCTGCCGGGGTACTCCCGGTTCCGGCTGCGCTGGCCGAACTCCTTCCCCGTGGCGGGCTGGTGCGCGGTTCGGTGGTGTCGGTGTCGGGTGCCACCTCGCTCCTGCTGGGGTTGGTCGCGTCCGTGACCGCGGGCGGCGGACACGTCGCGGTGATCGGGCATCCCCGGCTCGGGGTGCTGGCAGCGGTCGAGATGGGGGCGCAACTGGAACGGCTGGCCCTGATCCCCGACCCGGGTGCCGATCCGGTGGAGATCGCCGCGGTGCTGCTGGACGGAATGGATCTGGTGGTGCTCGGACTGGGAGGGGCGTCGGTGGCGCCGTCCCGGGCGCGTGCGGTGGTGGCCCGGGCCCGGAGCAAGGGGTCGACCCTGGTCGTCACGGACGGGCACTGGGACGGCGCGGAGATGCGGCTGGAAGCCCAGGTGCACGGATACGCCGGACTGGGCAACGGATCTCAGGACCGGGGCTGCGGGCGGTTGCGTTCCCTCAGCCTGGCGGTGTGCGCCCGGGGGCGGTCGTTCCAGCCGCGCACCACCCGGCTGGACGTGCGGTCGGCGCAGGGCCGGGTGGAATGGGTGAGTACTCCGGAATCGGTGGTGCCTCTCGAGAATGCCCCGTTCCCTGCGCCGGTGGAGGTGGTGGGTCTGTGAGCCGGGTGCTGGCGTTGTGGTGCCCCGACTGGCCCGCCGTCGCGGCGGCGGCTGCCGCGGACCTCCCGCCGACTCATCCGGTGGCGGTGACGTCGGGGAATCGGGTGATCGCCTGCTCGGCACCGGCCCGCGCGGACGGGGTGCGCAGAGGTCTGCGCCGCCGCGAGTCCCAGGCCCGGTGCCCTCGGTTGCACGTGGTGACAGCCGATCCCGACCGCGACGCGCGGCTGTTCGAGCCGGTCGCCTCGGCCGTCGACGCGGTGGCCCCCGGTGTCGAGGTGCTGCGGCCCGGTCTCGTGGTGCTGTCCGCTCGCGGCGTCGCCCGGTACTTCGGTTCGGAGGAAGCCGCCGCGGAACGGTTGGTGGATCAGGTGTCGGCGGTGGGGGTGGAGTGTCAGGTCGGCATCGCCGATCAGCTGTCCACGGCCGTGATCGCCGCGCGCAGAGCAACTCTCGTGCCACCCGGTGAGGGGGCGGCCTTCCTGGCGCCGCTCCCGATGCGGGAACTGGCCGCGGAGCCGAGCCTTGCGGCACCCCACCGCGGTGAGCTGGTCGATCTGCTGCATCGGCTGGGGTTGCGCACGATCGGCAGTTTCGCCGGGCTGTCGGCGGGCGATGTGGCCTCGCGGTTCGGAACCGATGCGGTGCTGGCACATCGGGCCGCGCGGGGTGAACCGGAGCGTCCGCCGTCGGGGCGGTCGTTGCCTCCCGACCTGGAGGTCGAGGAACGGTGCGATCCCGTCATCGAACGGGTCGACGCCGCCGCCTTCGCCGGGCGTGCGCTGGCGGAGAAGCTTCATCGCACACTGTCGGACGCCGCGGTGGCCTGCACCCGGCTGTCGATCTCGGCGAGCACCGGTAACGGTGAGCAACTGTCCCGGATCTGGAGGTGTGCGGAACCGTTGACCCCGGAGGCGACGGCGGACCGGGTGCGGTGGCAGCTGGACGGGTGGCTGACCGGGCGCAGCGAGAAGCGGCCCACCGCCGGTATCGCCGTCCTGCGGCTCGAACCGGTGGAAGTGGTGGCGGCAGGCGCCCTGCAGCTGGGGCTGTGGGGTGGGGTCGGCGACCAGGACGAGCGGGCTCGGCGGGCTCTGGTGCGAGTGCAGGGTCTGCTCGGCGGGGAAGCCGTGCAGGTGGGGGTCCTCAGCGGTGGGCGGGGCCCGGCGGAGCGCATCACGTTGCTGCCGTTGGGTGACGAGTTGATTCCGCGCAACGATCCGTCGGAGCCGTGGCCGGGCACGTTGCCGGAACCGGCGCCTGCCGCGGTGCTGACCGCGTATCCGGAGGTGTGGATGTCGGACGAGCGGGGTATGGCTGTGACGGTCACGGAACGTGGTGTGTTCAGCGCACCTCCCGCGCGGTTGCGATGGGGGAGCCGAGAGTGGGCGGTGTGCGGATGGGCCGGACCGTGGCCGGTGGACGAGCGGTGGTGGGACCCTCCGGCCGCCCGGACGGCGGCCCGGGCCCAGGTGCTGCTGGAAGAGTCGCGGGCGCTGCTGGTGATCTGCACGGCAGGCCGCTGGGCGGTGGAGGGAATCTATGAGTGACACAGAGCGGGACGCATCGCATCGCAGGGTCGTCGTCCAGGAATTGACGAGTCTCGACGGGTTCGTCGCCGGGCGGTCCGGCGAGCTGGACTTCTTCGATGCGGTGTCGGATTACGGTGAGGTGGACCGGTACAACCTCCATCTGCTCGCCGACACGGACCTCGTCCTGCTGGGGCGCAGGACGTACCAGATGTTCTCGGACTACTGGCCCACCGAACAGGCTCGGGGTGAGGTCGTGGCCGAGACCGTCAACTCGATCCCGAAACTCGTGTTCTCCTCGACGCTGGACAGTGCCCCGTGGGGGGATCGGGAGCCGGCGCAGCTGTGGCCGGGCGACGCCGTCGAGCGCGTGGAGCAACTCCGGCAGGAGCCGGGTGGCGACATGATCGTCTGGGGGAGCATCACCCTCGCGCGGGCACTGCTCGCCGCCGAACGGGTCGACGAAATCCAGTTGCACGTGGTGCCGATCCTGCTGGGGCACGGGCGCAGGCTGCTCGACGAGGACACCGGGATGCATGCGCTGACATTGCTGGAGTCGAAGGGGTACGACTCCGGGGTCGTCACGCTGCGTTATCGGGTGGGACGGGCGGCGTAACCCGCCCAGACGATCTGCCTTGCAAACCGGCCGTTCGAAATGCTTTGCTGTGCAGAGGGTCGCGTGCCGGTGGCGGACAGCGTCAGGCATGGAGGCCCGCCACAGTCGCACCGTCGGTTCGTGGCATACCTCGAAAGGGTCGACTGTGACCATTTCTTTCAACCACACGATCGTCGCTGCCAAGAACAAGCAGGAGTCGGCGTCCTTCTTCACCACGTTGTTCGGACTGCCGGACGCCGTGCCTGCCGGCCATTTCCTGGCGGTCGCCCTCGAGAACGGGGTCTCTCTCGACTTCGCGGAACCGCCGATCGAATTCCAGCCGCAGCACTACGCGTTCCTCGTCGGAGAGGACGACTTCGACAGGATCTACGGTCTGATCGTCGAGTGGGGTCTCGATCACTGGGCGGATCCGCGGCAGACGCTGCCGGGCACCATCAACACCAACGACGGCGGGCGGGGCGTCTACTTCCTCGACCCGTCCGGTCACTATCTGGAGATCATCACCCGCCCGTACGGGTCGGGCCGGTAGTCCGCGGGCGGGGTGTCCGTACTCGCTAGTCTGGATTCTCGTGGAGACGAGCAGGACTACCCCGACGCGCGCCGGTATCGAGATCGCCTACCGAGACAGTGGCGAGTCCTCGGGGTCGTCGGACGTCCATCCCGTGCCGGTGGTTCTGGTGCACGGGATGGGCGGTGACGGCGGCACCTGGGACCGCTTCGCCCGCGCACTCGTCGCCCGCGGGCGACGCGTCCTCGTCCTGGACCTGCGGGGGCACGGTCGCAGTGCCCGCGCCACGTCGTATCTGTTCGAGGAGTTCGGCGCGGACGTGGTGGAGGTGTGCGACAACCTCGGGCTGACGCGGGTGGATCTCGTCGGGCATTCGCTCGGTGGTCATGCGGCGTCGCTCGCGGCCCAGGCCTCTCCCGGGCTGGTTCGCCGGCTGGTGATCGAGGAGGCACCGCTCCCGTTGCGTCCCGGTGACCCGGAACAGGTCTTCGCGAATCGGCTGCCGTCGCTGCCGGAGCTGTGGCACGCGACGACGAGCCTGATCCGGCATCCGCGGGCGGCGTTCGCCTTCGATCGGTCGATGACGGGTTCGGCGCTCGAGCAGTTCCGCCGCCCGGATCCGTTGTGGTGGGACAGATTGCCGGACATCGAGGCCGACACGCTCATCCTGCGGGGTGGTCCGGGTGGAATGGTGGATCCGCACAGACTCGAGTCCGCGGTGGCGGCGATACAGAACTGCCGGGTGGTGGTGTTCCGCAGCGGGCACAGCATTCACCGCGACCGCTACGACGACTTCGCGGCGGCGGTCCTGCCGTTCCTGATGAAGCCCGAGACGAGCTGACAAAAAGTCCGAAAATGTAAACCGTGACGGCTTCGGCAGGACTAGCGTGGGAACCGAAGCGGGGGCTCGGAACGAGACGGTTGTCACGACGAGCGCCCCGAAGCTGCGGGGCGTCCGACGACGTCTTCCGCACGTCCGGAAGAAGGCCAACGATGTCGACACTCACGCCCGGACGCCCCTACGCGCCCGGCAGGCAAGGGTTCAGCTCGCTCCGCGCGGGGGGCCTCAACTGGGACGCGTTCCCGTTGCGGCTGTTCACGAAGGGTAACGCCAAGTTCTGGAACCCCACGGACCTCGACTTCAGCCGGGACGCGGAGGACTGGGAGGGACTGAATTCGGAGCAGCAGCGCAACTCCACGTATCTGGTCGCACAGTTCATCGCCGGTGAGGAAGCGGTCACCGAGGACATCCAGCCGTTCATGAAGGCGATGGCCGCCGAGGGGCGCTTCGGGGACGAGATGTACCTGACGCAGTTCTGTTTCGAGGAGGCCAAGCACACCCAGGTGTTCCGGTTGTGGATGGACGCGGTGGGCCTCACACGAGACCTGCACCCCTTCGTCGCCGAGAACCCGTACTACCGGCAGTTGTTCTACGAGGAGCTGCCCGGATCGCTGAAGGTGCTCGAGACCGATCCCAGCCCGGCCAATCAGGTGCGGGCCAGCGTCACCTACAACCACGTCATCGAGGGCAGTCTCGCGCTCACCGGGTACTACGCGTGGCAGAAGGTGTGCACGACGCGCGGGATCCTGCCGGGCATGCAGGAACTGGTCCGCAGGATCGGCGACGACGAACGACGCCACATGGCGTGGGGAACGTTCACCTGTCGCCGGCACGTCGCCGCCGACGACAGCAACTGGGGTGTCGTCCAGGAGCGGATGGCGGAGCTGATGCCGATGGCACTGGGCATGATCGACTGGGTCAACAAGCAATTCGAGGTCCAGCCGTACGGGCTCGACGACCAGGAGTTCATCGCGTACGCCGCAGACCGGGCGCAGCGCCGGCTGGGGGCGATCGAGTCGGCGCGCGGACGCCCGGTCGAGGAGATCGATCTGGATTACTCACCCGAGGCCCTCGAGGAGAAGTTCGGCGAGGAGGATGCCAAGGCGATGTCGGAGGCCGCGGGCTGAGGCACGCGGTGCGGTGGGAATGGCAGGATCGGCTCATGGCGCTCACCGCACTCGACCGCAGACTCCTCGGCTGGTCCGCAGCATTCGTGATCTCGCAGGCGAACATCGTCCGGCTCCTCGGCCCGGTGGCACCCCGGCTCGCCGACATCCAGACGGCCCGGTCCGCCCGGTCCTACACGGCGATCCTCGACGGAATGACCGACGCCGAGACGGCGCGCTATCGCAGCCACTACTACCCGGACTTCGTCCATCCCGTGATCTACGCGGTCGCGCTGCGCACGGGCGCACGACGTCTGGCGGAGCTGACACCGCTGTCGCCGAGAACGCAGAAGGTGCTGTCGGCCGCCCCGGTGATCTCCGCGGCGGGCGACTACGCCGAAAATATCGTCGGGCTGTATCTGCTGTCTCATCGCGAGCACATCACCGACGCGACCGTGCGGACCACCAGTGCGGTCAGCGTCACCAAATGGGTGCTGGCGCTCGGGGCGCTCGGATATCTTTCCCAGGGATTCGTCCGGGTCTGGGCGGGAAGACTGTTCTCCCGCTAGATTCGGGCACATGTGTGCTGCCGAGCTGAGCGTCGAGTACTTCGCCGGACAGGCCGAGTTCCGGGAATGGCTCGGCGCTCATCACGACTCCTCACCCGGCATCTGGCTGAAGATGGCCAAGAAAGGGTCGGCGCATTCGTCGATCATCTACGACCAGGCTCTCGAGGTCGCGCTGTGCTACGGCTGGATCGACAGCCAGGTCCGCCGCGTCGACGACGACTTCTTCGTGCAGCGGTTCACCCCACGCTCGTCACGAAGCCCGTGGTCGAAGCGGAACCGGGAGTTCGCGGAGAAACTCGCCGAGGCCGGTCTCCTCGAGCCCGCGGGCGCGGCGGAGGTGGAGCGGGCGAGGGCGGACGGTCGCTGGGACCGCGCGTATGCAGGACAGAAGGCGGCGCAGATACCGCAGGACTTCCTGGACGCCCTCGCGCAGAACCCCGAGGCCGAGGCCTTCTACGCGACACTCGACAGCCACAACCGGTACGCCGTCTACTACCGCCTGCAGGACGCCACCCGCCCGGAGACGCGTGCCCGCCGTATCGAGAAGTTCGTCCAGCAGTTGTCGGAGCGCAGGAAGTTCCATGACTGACCGATTTTCGCGACTGACACAATGACACCGTGCCTGACACGATCACCGCCACCTGCTCCGCTTTGTCCGCGACCGACGAACCCCTCGCGGGCACCGCTGCGCACGTCACGGGCTGGGTGTGCCTGGAGTTCCCCGGTGCGTGGGGCCGGGACGTGCTCGACGGCACCGCCCTCGGACCGGGCCTGGCCCGTGAGCTGGACGCCCGCGCCGACGCCGCCGGGGTGCGGGTCATGTTCATCCGCCGGCCGGGCCGCAGCACCGCGGCCCCGGATCGGCGGACGGTGCTGCTGGCGCAGTCGCATCCCGCGCGGTCGTGGTGCGAGCGGCTCGAGATCGCCTACCCGGAAGACTTGCTCGACCTGGACCTCGGACTGATCGCGGGAACCGCACCCGGTCTCGGCACGCCGGTGACGGACCCGGTCGTCCTCGTCTGCGCGCACGGGAAGAGGGACCAGTGCTGCGCCGTCCTCGGACGGCCGGTCGCGGCGGGCCTGGCCGCGGAGTTCGGCGACGCGGTGTGGGAGTGCTCGCACACGGGTGGGCATCGGTTCGCGCCCTCGCTGATCCTGCTGCCGACGGGGTACACCTACGGCCGGCTGTCGGCGCAGGAGAGTGTCGACGCGGTCCGCGCCGCCGCCCGGGGCGAGGTGTACCCGACCGGGCTGCGCGGCCGCAGTTGCTGGGATGCGCCGGGGCAGGTGGCGGAACTCGCCGTCCGGGATCTAGTGGACGCGGGCGCGGACGAACTCACGGTGGACGCGAACTCGGTTGTCGCGCATCGTGACGGGCGCCGCTGGGTGGTCGACCTGGAGGAGCGGGAACTGCCGCCCCGGCCGGCGAGTTGCGGGGCGGCGCCGAAGCCGGTGCGACCGGTCGTCGCCACCGGAGTTCGCGCCCTCGCCCCCTGAGGCGGTCACCAGTGGGTGCCGGGCACCAGCCTTCCGACCTTCCGGGCGGCGCGGCCGAGCATCGACGAGGTGTGGTGGCGGGGTTCCGGCGTGGGCTGAGGCGCCGGGGCCGCGTCGTCCGTGCTCTGCCCCTTCGCCGCCGGTGAATCGGGGAACATGCGATACATCTGGTGCATCACGCGATCCTTGACGGCGGGTGCGAAGACGCGGCCGAGTTCCCCGAGGGTGCCGGTCGGGACGTCGATGCGCTTGGGCCGTTCGATGAGCGCCCGGACGACCATTGCGGCCGCCTTCTCCGGGGAGGTGATCGGTCCGACGTTGTACCGCCCGGTGGGCGCGATCATCGGCGTCTCGACCAGTGGCATGTGGATGGTGGTGAACGTGATTCCGTCCGAGAGGGTTTCGGACGCCGCGACGTCGGTGAAGCCGTCGAGG
>NZ_UAUI01000026.1 GCF_900455735.1 Rhodococcus wratislaviensis
GTGCGACACTGTGGGCACGTCGAGCTGGACCGCGGTGGCGATGCCGAACCGGTTGCGGACGTCGATGATGCGGGCGAGACCACGAGCGAAGGACGCCGGATCCTGCAGCTGCACCGGCAGACTCCCGTACAGGCTGGTACCCCGGGGGATGCCCGACTCCGACCGGGCGGCTTCGGGATTGACCCCCATGAGGTCGTGGGCGCCGCGGTTGATCCAGCGGGTGTCGCCCTCGGCCAGAAGGTCGGCGACGTCCTCGGACGGCACGGGCAGCAGCCCGCACAGATCCCAGCCCGACAGGGCGAACACACCGGGCTGGAGCGCATTGAACATCGCCAGGAGCAGATGCGCCTGCTTGACGGTGTCGATGTCGGCGGCATCCATCCTGTCGAGGTCGCGGATGCCGAGCGCAGCGGTGATGACGCTGGCGGTCGTGCAGGCGATCCCGTTCGTCGTGAACGTGCGGTTGTACGGGGCCCAGCGTCCGGTGAGCCGCTCGCACAGATCCTTCCGGATGCGGTCACCGAGATCGGACCCCGTGATCGACTCACCGCCGTACACGAATTCGTCGTCCTTGTGCAGCGTCGCGAAGTGGACCAGTTCGAACGTCAGCTCGTCGTGGTTCTGCAGGGCATGGACGAGCGATGCGGCATCGACACCGTGATCGCGGGCGAGGTTCATGGTGAGCCGGAGAAATTCGGTGTTCCCCATGACTAGGGCGTGGTGGTAGGCGGGACGATTGATGAAGTCGTAGGACAGGTCGGCTCCGGTCGTCCCCATCGCCTTGATGTCGTCGATCGTGAGGTTCAGTTCCTGGAACGTGAATCCCCCCATCTTCCGCACGATGCTGGCGATCAGGTGATTCGCCGCCTCCGACAGTGGATGTCCCTCCGACCAGCCGGGCAGTCCTTCGGTCCGGCGTTCGACTCCGAGGAAACCGTTGGCGTCCAGTCGAAGCGCGCCGGCACCGAGGTCCGCGATCGAGTGGCAGGCGTCCCCGATGACGAGGCGCATGCCCGCGAACGACGGATCCAGCCAGTTGATGGAGGGCTGCCCCGCCTTGAAATAGTGCAGGTACACCCACCTCCGCTCGATGCCGTCCACCCCCTTCACCGCGGGGGTGACACTCCAGTTGGTTTCCTTGACACCGAGTTCGTAGAAGATGACGCGCTGGAGTTGACCGATGATGTACCCGGCCCGGGCGAGTTGCGCCTCGGTGTCGGCGTCGATGTTGACCGAGTCCCGGCCTTCCGGCACACGGGGAAGCAGGTGCCAGTCCTGCTGTTCGATCTCCACCATGTGATAGATGCCGGGGTAGTCGGCGTACGCCATCTCGGCGAGCCGGAAGTCGGCGCCCTTGCCGGTGTGACCGGGGACGATGTCGTCGATGACGATGCCGTCGTACGCTGACGCGACGACGCAGAGCTTGCGGAACTCCTCCTCGGTTCCGAAGGCCGAGTCGATCTGCATGCTGATGCGGTCGAAATGGCCGTCCACCGAGGGCGTGGCCCGCCACCCGTTGATGCCGCCTGCCTGCTTCACCGGCCCGGTGTGGACCGCGGTCACCCCGATCTCGGAGAAGGCCTGCCACAGGGACTCGTCGCCGAGCGAACTCAGGAAACTCGCGCGCGGCGCCGTGATGATCGAAATCGGGTACGCCGTGAACCACACCGATCCCCGTTCCACCGCGGCGCGCGGATTCGGGTCGGCATACGGGTTCTGCCACATGCTGCCCTTGCCGGACAACTGCTCCGCGATCAACTTCGCATCGTGCAGGATCGACTGATTGATCAGCCATTCCACATAGTTCGGGTTGTCCGGCACCGGCTCACCCGTCTGCGCATCGACCCTGGTCGCACGGCGGACCGACGGTTTCAACGGCCGAGGGCGCGCCGGGTAGAACTGCTCGTCGTAGCTGATCTCGCTGGGCTCGTGATGGATCTCGGGGTTCATGGTCCTCCGTCGTCATCTCGTCTGCTCCGCCGCACCGGTCGGCTACCCGTCCACCGTCCCACGGAAACGACCGCCCGGCATGCGGAGTTGGATGACTGTCAGCGAACCGCGGACCTTTCGGGTGCGACGAACTCGGCGGAGGCCTCGGACCACAGGCTCACCCGCCTGTCCCGGCTCTCGAAGAACTCGATCTCGCGTCTGATGCCGGAACTCTGATCCCATCCGGGGAGGTCGAGGATGATCAGCTCCTCCATCGCGTCCATGAACACCCGGTCGACGGGTCCCCACATCGTGCCGATCGCGGTGGTGTCCTTTCCGGTGAAAGTCAGGTTGACGGGATGTGACATCGACACCTGGCTGAACACCGCATGGCCGGATTCGACGATGTATCCCGCTACTTCGTTGCTGGCGAGAAACCGCTCGTGTGTCACCGCCGGGTCGGCATGGCTGTAGGGGCAGGCCAGAAAGATCTTTCGCATGGTTCCTCGTGATTCGTGGGGCGCAGGCCCCGGTGCAGGGCGGCCGCTCATCGAGACCCCGCCGGCAGTGGATGCACGGTTGGGCACCATCCCGAGATCGCCTCGATCATCAGCGACGCGACCTCCCGGTGGGCGACGTCGTTCGGAATGTCGTGGTAGCCGCCCGGGATGACGACGCTCTGTCCGTGCTGCAGTTCTCGTGCGAATTCGGCGGCCCGGTCCGGAGTCGCGAACGCGTCGAATTCGCCGTTGACCAACAGGATCGGCATCGTCATCGCGGGCAGACACGCCCGCACTTTTCCTCCGGCCACGGTGAGCGCCTGCCAGAGGTTCGGTTCGGCGGGAGCTGTGTCGAAGCCGAGCGGATCGTTCTCGAGTGCATCGAGGTACGACCGGTCCTTCGCCATGACAAGGTCCGTCCGGCCCTCCGCCTCACGCGGCAGACCCCAGAGGGGTGCTCCCGTCATGATCAATCCGGTGCGCAGGGACGGGGTGCGAACCGAGAGAAGGGCCCCGGTCAGTGCGCCGAGCGAGTGGCCCAGGACGACCACCGGCAGGTCGGGCTCGTCGTCAGCCATGATGTCGACGAGAACTCCTGCATTGGAAGCGAGTTCGTCCACCGAGGGGAAGATCCCTGCCGGTCCGCCGGTGTGACCGTGGCCGAGATGATCGGGTGCCCACACGTCCAGACCGGCCGAATTCAACTGTCCCGCCAGCCGATGATAATGACCGGAGTGCTCACCGAATCCGTGCAGGAGCAGGATCTGCGCCCACGGCTGCGCGACTTCCCACTGCCGGTAGTAGATCTTGTTCCTGACACCGTCGAAGAAGGGCATGTCAGGCCTCCGGGCTTCCCGGATCGGTCGACGGCGGCGCGGCAGGCAGGTCCTCGAACCAGGTCGGTGACGTGAGCCAGTTCAGCGGAATCGGCGGGCTCGGGTAGCCCGCGACGAGAACGACGTTGCCGTGCACCGAGTAGTCGCCGGTCTGGACGAAGACCTTCACGCGGTCGCGGAGGTTGTAGAACTCGGGGAGGTACCGCAGCTCGTGGACGTTCTCCTCCCCCACCAATTCGGAGACGAACTTCCGGGCTTCGGGGTTGGCGGTCACCATGTCCTCGGTGACGATGGCAGCTTCGAAGTCGCCCACCTCGCACAGCACCGACAGCAGATCCCCGACCGACGGCAATCCTGGTGCGATGCCGAGATCGATGGTCTCGACCTGCGGTGACAGGGGAACGAGGCTCGCGGAAGACGTGCCGCTGCCCGCGTCCGCGACGTAGATCATCTCGCCGTGCCGGAGCTGGCTCACGACAGCGGCCAGGCGTTCGTGCAGCAATCGGGTTTTCGGTGCCATGGGATTCGTCCTTCGATCGAGGCCGTGAGGGATGTGCGGTGCGACGCACCGGGCACAGAATGTGCTCTAGTCGACAATCGACTAAAAATCTAGGACGCTCCCGCCCTGAGGTCAAGCGCTGAACGAATCCCGACTCGGCGCTTGACCGATCGTCGTGAATGGGCGCACACTGGCTTGGTCGATTGTCGACAAAGAGTCAATCGATTCCCCACGTCTACGCGCTTCCACATCCACACGACCCTCGAGGGAGAAACCATGGGCCAGCTGCTGCAGGGCAAGACAGTCATCGTTACGGGCGCAGGCGGAGGCATCGGCCTCGCCACGGCCTTGCATCTCCACGACGAGGGGGCACAGGTGGTCGCCACCGTGCACTCCGAGTCCAGCCTTCCCCAGCTGAAGGTCGACGACGATCGCCTGATCGGCCGCGTCGTCGATGTCACCGAAGAAGAGCAGGTCAAGGACCTCGTCGACTTCACGGTGGCGACGTTCGGCAAGCTCGACGGCATCGTCAACAACGCCGGCATCCTCAAGCCCGGCACCATTCTGGACGCGTCGGTCGCGGACTACCAGAAGACGTTCGACGTCAACGTGAAAGGCGTGTTCCTAGGGTCGAAGTATGCGATTCCCGAGATGCTGAAAGCAGGCGGCGGGTCGATCGTCAACTTCGGTTCCATCAACTCGATCGGCGCGGAGAAACTGCTCACGACGTACACGGCGAGCAAGGGCGCCGTGCTCACGTTGACCAAGGCCATCGCCCTGGACTTCGGCGCGCAGGGCATCCGCGCGAACACCCTCTGCCCGGGCTTCGTCGATACCCCGCTGAACGTGCCGCACTACACGGCACTCGGCGGCCGCGAGGAACTCGAGGCCGGGCTCCCCGACTTCCAGCCGATCGGACGCGCCATCCTCCCCATCGAGATCGCGCACTCCGTCGCCTTCCTCCTGTCGGACCACTCCACCGCCATCACCGGGACGGCATTCGTCGTCGACGGCGGCGTTCTCGCCGGGGCCTGAGCACCCAGTCTTGCGGCGGGGGCCCTGTCGCCTCGGGCTCCCGCCGCAACCCCATTTGACAGCCGACGTGACTCCCATCACTATTGATGTAATGTCGACAATTAGACGAAATGAGGTCGACCCCGATGACTTCCACTGACTCCGATGTCACCCAGCACGACGTTGTCGACGTGTTGGTGATCGGCGCGGGTCCGTCCGGCGCGGTGGTCACGCACACTGCCGCCACGGCGGGACTGAGCACCCTCTGCCTCGAGCAGGGTGACTGGGTCAACCCCAGCGACTTCCCCGCCAACCACCCCGAGTGGGAACTGCTCATCCAGCACGACTGGGCGCACGATCCGAATGTCCGGGCCCTGCCGTCCGACTACCCGGTCGACGTGACGGAATCCGACATGTGGCCGGTGATGTTCAACGCCGTCGGGGGAAGTTCCATCTTCTACGGCGCGGAGTGGCCACGGCTGCTGCCCTCGGACTTCCGGGTCAAAACGCTCGACGGTGTCGCGGACGACTGGCCGATCAGCTACGACGACCTCAAGCCGTACCACGACGAGGTCGACGAATTCATCGGCGTCTCCGGAGTCGACGGCGACACCGCCTACCCCGAGGGACTCGAATACCCGTTGCCGCCACACCCGTTGGGCAAGCCCGGCATGAAGGCGGCCGAAGCCGCGAACACGCTCGGCTGGCACTGGTGGCCGGGCACCAACGCGATTCCCAGTCAGAAGAACAAGACACTCGAGCAGTGCGGTCGCTGGGGCGTCTGCGAATGGGGTTGTCCGCAGGGCGCGAAGGCCTCGTTCGACTTGATCTACATGCCGCAGGCGCAGCAGGCCGGCGCCCGCGTGGAGACCGGTGCGCGTGTCCGCCGGATCGTCACCGGAGACGACGGCCGCGCCGCAGGCGCCGAATGGGTGGACCGCACCGGCGCCGTCCATTTCCAGCCGGCCCGGGCAGTGATCGTCTGCGCGAACGGCATCGGAACACCACGACTTCTCCTGCTGTCGGCCGACGAGAAGCATCCGGACGGCCTGGCGAATTCCTCGGGTCAGGTGGGCCGGAACCTCATGCTGCACCCCAACTGCACCGCCATCGGGTACTACGAGGACAACCTGGAGAGCTGGCGCGGTCCGGCCGGACAGCTCATCCACTCCATGCAGTTCTACGACACGGACACCTCCCGCGGATTCGTCCGCGGCGCCAAGTTGCACGCCCTCCCGACTCCGGGACCGCTGAACACGATCGAGACCCACCGGCAACTCGATTTCGACGACCTGTGGGGACCGGCCATCCACGACGTCGCGCGCGCGGCGTCCAACGGCATTCTCTGGGCGGCCAACGTGGAGGATCTGCCCGAGGAACACAACCGGGTCACCCTCTCCACCGAGGAGTTCGATGCCGACGGTCTGCCGGCGCCGAAGGTCGAGTACCGGGTCAGCGAGAACACCCGGAAGATCCTGAAGTACACCGTCGACCGGATGGTCGAACTCCACGAGGCGGCGGGCGCGAAGCAGATCTTCACGCAGGAACTGTGGGTCGACCAGCCAGGGCACCTCCTCGGGACGGCCCGGATGGGCGACGACCCGACGACGTCCGTGGTCGATTCGTACGGCCGCGCCCACGATGTCGACAACCTCTACATCGCGGACGGCAGCATCTTCGTCACGTCCGGCTCCGCCAACCCGACCTGCACGATCAGCGCCCTCGCCCTGCGCGTGGGCAAGAAGGTCGTCGACGACGTCACCGCACGGAAGGCATCGGCATGAGCACCACACCCCTCGACCCGCACTCGGCGCCGAAGCGGCGTCTGTCGGTGCCCGGCAGGCACACGGCTCCGCCGCGGCCGCTCACGGACTCCGAGCTGACGACGCTCCTGCGGATCGCGGACTGTCTGATCCCCGCGTCCGGTGAGAATCCCGCCGCCAGTGAGGCCGACGAGTACCTCCGCTATCTGAATCTGGCACTGGCCGCCCGGGCCGACGTCTTCGACGCGGTCCTCTCCGCGGTCGACAAGGCGGCCGGTCTCCGCGGTGACGACCTGCGCGCGGAGATCAAGCGGATGTGGGCCGAAGACAAGTTCACGTTCGATCCGCTGTCCTCGATCCTCGCCGGTGCCTACTTCATGACTCCCCAGGTCAAAGCGCTGATCGGGTATCCCGGCCAACATCGGGACGCCGCCGGTTTCGAGGATGCGGCCAACGAACTGGAAACCGGGATACTCGATCCGGTGCTCGAACGCGGCCACTTCTACGTGTCCGCGAACGGCGAATAGCCTGCTCGGACGCTCCCCCGTTCCGCGCTGTTGATCTATTGTCGACAAGAGGCTCCCGGCGTGGTCAACGTCGAATCAACCACCATCAGAAAGGACAACCCGATGACTCTGTCACCGAACCGTCCACCGGGATCGACTGTGGGTCGACGCGAGGACGGCGACATCTCCCTCGGACGGATCCATCAGCGCACCACTCCGGGCACGGTCGCGGGCGTCCTGCGCACGGCGATCCTCGACGGCACCCTGGCCCCCGGCAGTCAGCTCCGCGAGGCACACATCGCCGCCGACCTGGGCGTGAGCCGGGCGCCGCTGCGGGAGGCGCTGAGCATCCTCGCCGACGAAGGCCTCGTGGTGAAGATCGCGTACAAGGGGGCGTTCGTCGCCGAGGTCAGCGCGAAAGGGATGGCCGAGATCGCCAGCCTGCGCAAACGGCTCGAGCCCTACGCGATCGAGCTGGCACTGCCCCGATTGTCGGGTGCCGGCCGGACCAGGATCGTGCGGACCCTCCAGGACATGGCCCGGGGCGCCGACGACGGTGACCTGACCCGGACCATCGACGCGCACATGAGCTTCCACCGGGTGATCTACGAACTGTCCGAGCACGGCCTCCTGCTGGACCTGTGGCGCAGCTGGGAATCCCAGCTCCAGCTGTTCCTCTCGGCGGATCATCAGTCGTTCCCCGACCTGCACGACGTCGTCGCCGAACACGAGCGCCTGCTCACCATCATCGATACCGGCGACCTCGAGGCGATCACCCGCGAGATCGACCGGCACGTCCACGGTTCGACCGACGCTGCCCCGGCCGCAACCGCTGCAGTCGACGGTTCTCAGCCGTCGAATGCGTGAATACGTCGACTTCCTCGGCAGTCAGCCGCCCTACGACGCGCTGGATTCCGCCGACCTCGACGCCCTGGCGCGGACGGTGGAGGTCGAGTACTTCGTCGCAGGCGCACGGATCGTCGAGGCAGGCGAGGCCCCACTCGATCACTTCTTCGTAGTCCGCACCGGAGAGGTCGAGGTGATCGACCGCGGCCGGGTCGTCGATCTTCTTGGGCCCGGCGAAACCTTCGGGCAGATCTCGGTGCTGTCCGGTCTGCCGCCGCCTCTCGCGATCCGCGCCTCGGAAGACACACTCTGCTACCGCTTCCCGGACCCGCGGCCGGTGCTGCGGCACCCGCAGCGACTCCAGTTCGGGCATTACGGCACCCTCGTCACGCGGGAACGGTTGGCCCGCTCGGGGTTGGTCGATCAGGCGTTGCGTGCGGCCCGTCATCAGATGCGCCCCGTCGTCTGGTGCCCCGCCGATGCGACCGTGGGCGAGGCCGCGTCCGTGATCACGGAGGCAGGCCAGTCGTACGCGTTGATGGACCGGGGCGGCGCGATCGGGATCGTCACCGACAACGACTTCCGGCGGGCGTTCGCCGACGGGCACGTCGACGCGCACAGCCCGGCATCGGTCATCGCCTCGTTCCCCGCCCGGTCCGTCCCCGCCGAGACGCTCGTGGGCGATGCGTTCCTGACGATGGTCGAGTCGGGGGTACATCACCTGGTCGTGACCGGCACCGGTGAAAGACCGGTGGGGATTCTCCGCGTCGTCGACCTCGCTTCGGCCGAAGTGCGCAATCCCCTGGTCGTCCGCCGGGCGATCGACGACGCGACCTCGGTGGACGACCTGGCGTCCGCGGCGGCCCTGCTCCCCGGAACCTGGGTCGAGTTGTACGACACCGGTGCATCCGTCATGCACGTCGCGGGCCTGATGTCCGCGGTGATCGATGCGATCATCAGGCGGCTCGTCGAGCTGACCGACGTCGGCGCCGATCACGTTCCTCACCGGACGTCCTGGCTGCTTCTCGGGTCGGTGGCCCGGCGCGAACCACTCCCCAGGTCGGACGTCGATACCGGCCTGGTCTGGGAGGATCTGCCCGGCACGGACTCGCCCGCCCGGAAGTTGCAGAACTGGGCCGGGCGCGTCCTGGACAACATGGAACGCTGCGGCCTGCCCCGCTGCGCCGACGGCGCCAACGCGACCAACCCCCTGTTCGCGCGCTCGCGCACCGACGCGGTCGCCGCCGCGACGTCGTGGATCACGAACCCCACCCAGAAGAACGCTCTGCTGCTGTCGTCGATGATCGCCGACAGCCGACCCGTCAGCGGGATGTCGCTCGGACGTTCGGTGTCCGACGCCATGCTCGCGACCACCCGCAGTCGCGAGTATCTGTCGGCCCTGCTGCGCTTCACCACGTCCCGGCGACCTCCGGTCGGGTTCGTGCGCAACTTCGTGGTCGAGCACTCCGGCGCCAACCGCGGCCACCTGGACCTCAAGGCGGGCGGGCTCGTGCCCATCGCATCACTCGGCCGGTGGATCGCCGTGGTCACCGGGGACGATCGCGGCTCCACCCTCACCCGGTTGCGGCGCGGTCAGGCCGCCGCTCTGCTCACCGCGGACGAAACGGAGACGCTCGTGCGCGCGTTCGAGTACGTGTACGGGTTGATTCTGGGCCGCGAGATCGAGACCATCAAGGGCAGCACCGCCGCGACGACGTGGGTCGCGCCCAACCAATTGGACACGCTCACCCGCCGGTATCTGCGGGAATCGTTCCGTGCGGTGGCCGAGGTCCAGAACCGGTTGGAAAGTGAATGGGTGGCGCGTCTTCCATGAGGGCGCACCGGATGTTCCGCCGCCCCGACACGCTGTCGTGCCCGTGGCGTGACGCCGAGTTCGCGGTCGTCGATCTGGAAACGACCGGACTGGACCTCGCGCGGGACACCATCGTGTCCTATGGGGCGGTCGTCGTCCGGCACGGCCGCATCGTCATGTCGGAGAGCGTCTACGGACTGGTTCACCCCGAGTGCGACATCCGCCCGGAAGCCGTTGCCGTCCACACCCTCCGGGAGGCGGACGTGGCCGATGCCCCACCGGTGAGCGAGGCCGTCGGCGTCCTGAGACATATCCTCACCGACCGTGTCCTCGTCGCCCACGCGGCGTGGGTCGAGACGGCCTTCCTTTCCCGCGCCTTCCGCGACAGTGGGCTGAAGTTCCGGCCGACGGTCGTCGACACCGCTGCCCTCGCCCGTGCGGTGGGCGTGGCGCCGCGGCAACGCCCGCACGAGCCGAACCTGGAATGGCTGGCCGACACGCTCGGCCTGCCGGTCGTCGATCCCCACCACGCGCTGGGCGATGCCGTCACCACGGCACAGGTGTTCCTCGCGCTGGCCTCCCGGCTCGAGCACCTC
This sequence comes from Rhodococcus wratislaviensis, assembly GCF_900455735.1. Taxonomy (GTDB): domain Bacteria; phylum Actinomycetota; class Actinomycetes; order Mycobacteriales; family Mycobacteriaceae; genus Rhodococcus_F; species Rhodococcus_F wratislaviensis. The sequence goes on from NZ_UAUI01000026.1 coordinate 10,303, forward strand.
GGTTACGACACCGCGCGCTCCCTCGTCGATCTGAGTGCCGGCGACCGTCGCCTCGGGCGCGGTTGACGCAAAGGTAATACGGCCGAAACAACTGGTGATTGAGGTCACACCGATTTGTGGTAGATTGTCGACAGTAGAACAAGCGCGACGCATCCCGTCGCCTTCTTCCACGACAACCGAACCTCGTCTCGGCACATCCCCCGCCGAGATACCCGCGACAGAGACCAGCGAGGTCACGATGGCCATAACCCCGGAAGAGCCCCCGGTGTCCACCCAACCGCCCACCGAGCCCGAACGTCCGCTCCTCGACTCCGGGGCGGACACCGATTCCGCATACCTGGAGAAGCTCGGCTACAAGCAGGAACTCAACCGAACGCTGGGACTGTTCTCCGCCTTCGGAGTCCAGTTCACCTCGATCGCGATCGCCTCCGGAATCTTCACGACCCTGATCGTCGGATTCGGATTCTTCGGGCCCGCGTCGTTCTGGTCGTTCCTCGTCGGCGGCGGCCTGCAGGTGTTCACCGTGGGACTCGCGGTCGCGCAGCTGGTCTCCGCCTACCCGCTGGCAGGCGGCGTGTACCAGATCACCGGGCGGATCACCGGAAAGCCGTGGCTCGCCTGGCAAACCGGATGGTGGCTGCTGATCGCCCACACCGTCGCCGTCACCACCGTCGCCGTGAGCATCGCCCCCTTCGTCGCCGGCTGGTTCGGCGTCACGTTCGAGGACAACACCGACGCACTCCCCTGGGCGCTCGGCCTGATCGTGCTCGGCACCGTCATCAACATCGCCGGAGTCAAGGTCGCTGCCGTACTCAACAACATCGGCGTGGTGGCGGAAGTGCTCTGCGTCGTCGCACTGGTGGCGGTACTGCTGATCGTGAAGCATCCGACCCAGCCGCTGTCGTTCCTGAGCGAGTCCGGTGGAACGACCACCGGCGGCAACTGGTTCGTACCCTTCCTTCTCGCGATGATCCTTCCCGCATATGCGATCTCGTCGTTCGACGCGACCGGAAACGCCTCCGAGGAAACCAAGGACGCCGCCCGCAAGGCGCCGATGGCGTCGGTGATGGCCAACGTCTCCTCCTACGTCGTCGGCATCTTCATGGTCGCGTTGATCATGCTCGCCATCCAGGACCTCCCCGCGGTCATGGAGAGCACCACCCCGGTCAAGCTGATCCTCGACACCGCGGTCGGCACCGCATTCGCGAACATCTTCGAAGCCGTCGCGATCGTCGCCCTGTTCGCCGCTCTGGTCATGCTGCAGCTCACCGGCATTCGCGTCCTGTGGTCGCAGGCACGCGACGGCCAGATCCCCGCGGCCTCCTGGCTGCGCAAGGTCAGTGCCCAGCGGATCCCGATCAACGCGACCCTCACGATCTTCGCGATCTCCGTGGTGTTCGCACTGTGGTCCTCGCTGCTGTCCGTGCTCGCAGCGATGACGGCACTCGCCTGGGGAATGGCCTACGGTGTCGTGGTCGTCGTCGGCTTCTACGGACTCGTCAAGCGCAAGTTGCCGTCCCACCCGTGGCACTACGGCATCGTCAGCCCGGTCATCTTCGTCCTGGCGATCGCGTGGTCGGTCGTGCTCTGCGCACTCCTGATCTACTCCGACCCCACCCACGTCGGCCTCGGCATGCTGCTGGTCATCGCGTCGGGCGCCGTCATCTACATGATGATCCCCAAGAGCAGGCGCGGTAAGTCCATCGACACCCAGGCCGGACACCTCTGACAATCCACTCCCCCGAGAACCGATCCACCTTCGAAAGGAACTTCATGTCATCCACGCTTCGTTCCGTCACCAACATCATCGACGGCAAGGCCGTGGCAGGATCCTCCGAGCAGGTGCGACAGGTCCGCAACCCGTCCACCGGCGAGGTCGTCGCCGAACTCCGGGAATCGACCGTCGAGGACGGCTACCGCGCCGTCGATGCAGCCCGCGCGGCCTTCCCTGCCTGGGCCGCGAAGACGCCCGGCGAACGCTCGCAGATTCTGCACGACCTCGCCAACCTCCTCGAGACGAACCTGGACGAACTCGCCGACCTCGAGACCCTCGATGCCGGCAAGCCGACGACGGCGGCGAAAGGTGACGAGCTTCCCGGCATCGTCGCGGCGTTCCGGCACTTCGCCGGCGCGGGGCGGGCATTGTCCGCCCAGGCCGCCGGTGAATTCACCGCCGGCAACACCAGCTTCGTCCGGCGCGAACCCCTGGGCGTCGTACTCGGTATCACGCCGTGGAATTTCCCTCTCTGGCAGGCGATCTGGAAGCTGGCACCCGCACTGGTCGCCGGCAACACCGTGGTCGTCAAGCCGGCCGAGCTGACCCCGCTGGCCACGACCCGGTTCGCGGAGCTCGCGCAGCAGCTGCTGCCCCCGGGTGTTCTCAATGTCGTGCACGGCAAGGGCAGTGTGGTCGGAGACGCTCTCGTTCGTCACCCCGACGTCAACCTCGTGTCCTTCACCGGTTCGACGTCGGCCGGACAGCGGATCGCCGAAGCTGCGGGTGCCACACCCAAACGGCTGGTGCTGGAGCTGGGCGGGAACGCTCCCGTCGTCGTCTACGACGACGTCGACCTCGAGGCCGCACTCCCGATCCTCACCAACGGCATCCTGTTCAACGCCGGCCAGGAGTGCATGTCGGCAACCCGGCTGCTGGTGAGCGAGACCATCCACGACACGTTCGTCGCGGCGTTGGCCGACAGCCTGAGGGCGGCCCGGATCGGTGATGCGGCCGACAGTTCGACGGTTCTCGGACCTCTCATCTCGGAGGGCCAGCGGGCCCGCGTCGCAGAGCTCGTCGACGGCAGGCCCGACCACGCACGGGTCGTGACCGGCGGCAAGATCGTCGACGGCCCCGGCTACTTCTACGAGCCCACCCTCATCGACGGCCTGCAGCAGGACGATCGGCTGGTGCAGGAAGAGATCTTCGGCCCGGTGGCGACGGTCCAGACGTTCACCGACGAGGCGGACGCGCTGGAGAAGGCGAATGCGGTCGAGCAGGGTCTCGCCGCGTCCGTCTGGACCCGCGACATCGGTCGTGCGCTGCGGAACGTCAACGCGATCGAGTCCGGGGTCGTGTGGGTCAACAACCACATGGCGGTCGGCCCGGAAGGACCGCTCGGCGGCTTCAAGGGCTCGGGCTACGGCAAAGAGGGCGGCGCGGCCGGTCTCGAGGAATTCACCCGGGTCAAGCACGTCATCGTGAGCCTGTCGTGACGGCGCCGAGCCGCCACGACACCGCGTGGGGCACGTGGGAGCCGGAAGACGCGGTCGGACGGGCCATCCGGCGGATCGACCTGCGCAGCGGTACGGCCTCGCCCTGGGCGCACGCCACCATGGTCGTGCCGTCGCGCGGGCGCGAGTGCTGGTTGGTGACGCTGTGGGACGGCAACGTCGACGTGTGGCGGGTCGACGACACGACTGCGAGATACGAGTTCGATTCTCGCACTCGGACCGGCTAGATCCGGTCCACCCCTCCGATTCGAAAGGAAAAGCTGTGACAGTCCTTGCCATCGACCAGGGCACGTCCGGCACGAAGGCTGTCGTCGTCTCCGAGGACGGCGACGTCCTCGCGATCGCCGAAACACCGGTCCGTCCGGCATATCTCGCCGCCGGTGGCGTGGAGCAGGACCCGATGGAACTGCTGGGCTCGGTCCTCGAAGCGGGACGGAGCGCGGTCGCGAAGGCCGGTGTGCCCGTGTCCGCAGTCTCGCTCGCCAATCAGGGTGAGACCGTCCTGGTGTGGGACCCGGACACCGGCCGCCCGCTCAGCCAGGCCGTGGTGTGGCAGGACCGCCGGTCGGACCAGCTGTGCCGCGACAAGTCCGAGTCCAAGGCATGGGTCGAACAGCGGACGGGCCTCGTGCTGGATCCGTACTTCTCGGCGCCGAAGATGCAGTGGTTGCGGCAGAACGCCACCGCATCGGGTGTGGTCACCACGACGGACAGCTGGATCGTGCACTACCTGACCGGGGAGTTCGTCACGGATTCCGCCACTGCCAGCCGCTCGCTCCTCACCGATCTCGACACGGTCGCGTGGGATCCGCAGCTCCTCGATCTGTTCGCGCTCTCCGCCGAACGGATGCCTGCCATCGTCGCCAACGACGTCGTCGTGGGAACCACCGATGTCTTCGGATCCGACGCTGCCGTGGGAGGTCTCGTCGTCGATCAGCAGGCGGCCCTCCTTGCGGAGCGGTGCTTCGACGCGGGCACTGCCAAGTGCACGTTCGGCACCGGGGCGTTCCTGCTCGCCAACACCGGCACGCTCCCGGTCCGGTCGGCCGCCGGGTTGGCGTCCTGTGTCGCGTGGAGCGTGCGCGGAAAGACGTCGTACTGCGTCGACGGCCAGGCCTACACCGCCGCCTCCGCCATCCGGTGGATCCAGGACCTCGGCTTGATCGAGTCGGCGCGCGACCTCGACAGTGTGGCCGCGCACGATTCCGGTGGAACGTATTTCGTGCCCGCACTGGCCGGTCTCGCCGCACCGTGGTGGCGGCCGGACGCGACGGCGTCGTTCTCCGGGATGACGTTGTCCACCGATCGGTCCCAGTTGGTGGCCGCCGTCCTCGAGGGACTGGCGGCGCAAACAGCGGAGCTGGTGTCTGCCGTCGAAGGTGACCTGGGCGCTCCACTCACCCGGCTGCGGGTGGACGGCGGGCTCACCCGGTCCCGCCGCCTCATGCAGGCCACGGCCGATCTGATCCAGATCCCTCTCGACGTCTATCCGTCGTCCCACGCCACCGCGCTCGGTGCCGCGGCCTGCGCCCGATTGTCACTGAACCCCGACCTGTCCCTGGAGGACGCGGTAGCCGACTGGGAACCGGCCACCACCTACGATCCGCGGTGGTCGGTCGACCGCGCGGCGGAATTCCGACACCACTGGCGGGCGGCCGCACGCGCGGCGCTGCCACAGGAGAAAAGCGATGACTGACACCCCTCCTCCCCCCGACTACGATTTCGTCGTGCTCGGTGCGGGCATCGTCGGCTCGGCGATCGCACGGGAGCTGGCCGGATACCCCCACACCGTGGCACTCGTCGAGGCGCGGGACGACGTGGGCGACGGGACGAGCAAGGCGAACACGGCGATCCTGCACACCGGATTCGACGCGAAGCCGGGCACGCTCGAATCCCGCATGGTGAGCCGCGGGTACACCCTGCTCTCCGAATACGCCCAGCAGACCGGGATTCCCGTCGAGCGGTCGGGCGCCATCCTCGTCGCGTGGAACGACGAGGAACTGGCCGCACTGCCGGGCCTGCGCGACAAGGCAGCCGACAACGGCTACACCCTCTGCGACATCATCGACGCCGACGAGGTGTACCGGCTCGTGCCTGCGCTCGGTGACGGCGCGCTCGGCGGGCTCACCGTCCCCGACGAGTCGATCATCTGCACCTGGACAACCAACCTCGCGCTGGCCACCGATGCCGTCGCCCGCGGAGTGACACTGCGGACGCGGACCCGCGCCGAGTCGGTGACCGTCCTGTCCGAGCGGACGATCCTGCACACGTCGAGCGGCGACATCAGCGCGCGATGGGTGATCAACGCCGCCGGGCTCGGAGCCGACTACGTCGACGGGGAATTCGGCTACGACCGATTCCACGTCACGCCGCGGCGCGGCGAACTGCTCGTCTTCGACAAGCTCGCGCGACCGCTGATCGACAAGATCGTGCTCCCCGTCCCGACGTCGCGCGGCAAGGGGGTTCTCGTCAGCCCGACGATCTACGGCAACGTGATGCTCGGCCCCACCGCGGAAGACCTCACCGACCGTTCCGCGACGGCGACGTCGGAAGCCGGCTTCGAATTCCTGCTGGGCAAGGGCGGCACGCTGATGCCCCGCCTGCTCGAGGAGGAGGTCACCGCCACGTATGCCGGCCTCCGTGCCGCCACCGACCACGGCGACTACCTCGTCGAGGTCGACCACGATCAGCGTTACGTCCTGGTCGGCGGAATCCGCTCGACCGGGCTGACATCCGGAATGGCGGTGGCCGAGTACGTCGGCGAACTGCTCATTAAAGCAGGCGTTCTCGACAGCGCACGCACCGAATTGCCGCCGCCACCCCGGATGCCGAACATCGGCGAAGCATTCACTCGCCCGTATCAGGACGCCGAACTCATCGCGTGTGACAGCGAATACGGCAGAGTCGTCTGCTTCTGCGAGCGCGTCACGGCGGGCGAGATCCGCGACGCGTACCAGTCGCTGATCCCCCCGGCCGGACTCGAAGGGCTCCGTCGCCGCACCAGGGCGATGAACGGCCGGTGCCAGGGCTTCTTCTGCGGCGCCGAGGTCGGTTCGCTCGTCGATGCACATCGATGCCCCGCCGGTTCGCCCGAGGCGACCGAGACCCGGAAGGAAGCCGTCCGATGAGCGCTCCCGACACCTCACGCACCGTGGTGACCGCCGACGTCGCCATCGTCGGCGCAGGTCCCGCCGGATTGGCTGCGGCCACGCAACTCGGAAACGCCCACGGGCGCCAGGCCCTCGTCCTGGACCGCGAGCACCGTGCGGGTGGGATCCCGCGGCACTGCGATCACCCCGGCTACGGCATCCGCGACATGCACACGTTCATCGGCGGCCCGGCCTACGCCGAACGCCTGGTGCGGCAGGCGAAGTCCGCGGGCGCCGACATCATGACGAACGCGATGGTGACGGCGGTGCATCCCGACGGCGCCCTCGACGTCACCTCACCGGCGGGTCTCCTCCGCATCGAGTCCCGGGCGCTCGTCCTGGCCACCGGTGCCCGCGAGCGTGCCCGTCCGGCCCGCATGATTCCCGGCGACAGACCGTCCGGGGTCTACACCACCGGACAGCTGCAGAACATCGTGCACCTGCACCACGGACGGGTCGGAAGACGCGCGGTGGTCGTCGGCGGCGAACTGGTGAGCTGGTCCGCCGTCATGACGCTGAAACACGCCGGGTGCAGGACCGTGCTCATGACGACGCAGTACCCGTCGCCGGAGTCCTACGCCGCCTTCACCATTCCCGGTAAGGCGCTGTTCCGGCTCCCGATCGCCACCCGCACCCGCGTCGTGCGGATCATCGGTCGCGGGAATCTGGAGGCGGTCGAGATCGAGAACCTCGACACCGGCGCACGCGAGATCGTCGAATGCGACACCGTCGTCTTCACCGGCGACTGGATCCCGGACCACGAACTCGCGCGCACGGCGGGTATCGCCCTCGACCCCGGAACGAAGGGGCCGCTGGTCGACACCGCTCTGCGCACCAGCCGGCCGGGCGTCTTCGCCGCGGGCAACGTGCTGCACCCCGTCGACACCGCCGACATCGCGGCCCTCGACGGCACGTTCGCCGCCGATCGGGTCGCGGCGTTCCTCGACGCCGGCGAAGTGATCGACCCGGGTGCGGCCGCGGTGCGCATCCTCGCGGCGCCGCCGTTCCGCTGGGTGTCCCCGGGACTGCTCCGGGCAGGCGATCCCGCCCCACCACGCCGGCGCCTGCTGCTGTGGACCGAACAGCTGGTCCGATTCCCGAAGGTGACTGTCTCGCAGCGGGGTCGCGTCGTCGCGACCACGCTGCTGCCGTGGGCAGCCTCACCGGGACGGGTCTTCCGGGTGCCGTGGTCGATCATGGATGCCGTCGACCCGACGCTGGGACCCGTGACCGTCGGGCTGGCCAACGCGCCTCGGCCGGACGCCACCCGCAACGCGGTCGGGGAATTCATCCCCTCACGCTGCAGCTGAGCACACATCACCGAAACTCGTTCGGCACCACCAGATTGTCGACAATAAACAACGACCGATCGGAAGACACATGACGGAAGTACAGGGCGGTTTGCACGGCCCCGAGATGCGGCGGGCCATCACGGCCGCCGCGATCGGAAACTTCATCACCTGGTTCGACTTCGCGGCATACGGATTCCTCGCCGTCCTGCTCGGCCAGATCTTCTTCCCCTCCGAGAATCCGGCGACGAGCCTGCTGGCGACGTTCGCCGCGTTCGGAGTCGCGTTCCTGATGAATCCGATCGGCGGCTTCGTCTTCGGCCGGCTCGGAGACAAGGTCGGCCGCAAGAAGATCCTTGCGACAGTGATCATTCTGATGTCGCTGTCGACCTTCGCGGTCGGCCTGCTGCCGGGATACGCCACCATCGGCCTCGCGGCCCCGGCACTGCTGGTGACACTGCGGATCATCCAGGGCTTCGCCGCCGGCGGCGAACCCGGCGGCGCGGCGACGTTCCTCGTCGAATCCGCGAAACGCGGCAGGCGGGCGCGCACCGTCAGCTTCTGGCACTGCTCGAGCTACCTGGCCAACGCGGCGGCGTCGGTTCTCATCCTCGGCCTCAACGCCGCACTGAGCGAAACGGCGATGTTCGAATGGGGCTGGCGAATCCCCTTCCTCATCGCGGGACCGCTCGGGCTGGTCGGTCTCTACATTCGCCTGAAGCTCAGCGACACAGCGGAATTCGAACGACTTCAGTCGTCGGGTGAAGTCAGCGAGTCCCCGGTCAAGGACGCCCTCGCGACCAGTCGCAGGCAGATCGTGCAGGTGGTCGGTTGCATTGCGCTGCAGGCCGCGGCCTTCTACTTCATCTTCGTCTACATGGAGACGTATCTGCAGTCGGAGGTGGGATTCTCGTTCGGCCTGGCCTCCGCGTCGACGGTCACGTGCCTGTGCTCGGCGGCGGTCGCCATCTTCGTGTTCGCCCGCTTCTCCGACCACTACGGTCGCAAACCGGTGATCATCCTCGGCGCCGTCTCGAGCACGCTGATCGTCTATCCCGCGTTCATGGCGTTCGCGACGGGGAATGTCCCCGCAATCGTCGTTGCGCACGCCACGATGGGGATCTGCCTCGCCATGTTCATGTCCGCGTCCGGCGCAGCGATGGTGGAGATCTTCCCGAGTCGTGTTCGGTACGCAGGATTCTCGATCGGATTCAACATCTCGGTCGCAGTCTTCGGCGGCACCGCGCCGTATGTGGCGACGTATCTGATCGCGGCAACCGGCAGTCCGTTGTCGCCTTCGGTCATCCTGATCGTGACGGGCGTGATGGCCATCGTGGCGGCGGCAACGCTCCACGAAACGGCAGGCCGGAAAGTCGATGCGAGGGTGGAGGCGGAACCCCTCCACCGCGATCCCATCACCGTCGGCGAATAGCGGCCGAAGAACCCCGGCCGATCCCTTGACACCACCGGGGATCGACCTTAGATTTGACATCGTTCTCTTGTCGACAATCGCCAATTTAACAATTGTCGAAGGCCAGAGCGAGTTCCCGGAAGTTCACCAGTCGAGGACCCCACAACGGGCATCGACCACCACCACCGAACAGGACACGACATGACCAAGAAGCTGGGTGGCATCCTCGCCGCCGTCTCCACTCCCTTCGCCCAGGACGGCTCCGTCGACGAAGGCGCACTGCGCAACCACGTCGACTTCCTGATCGAGAACGGACTGCACGGCCTGGTCCCCGGCGGCAGCACCGGAGAGTTCGCAGCCCTCACGCTCGACGAACGCAAGCTCGTCAACACGGTCGTCATCGACCAGGCCGCCGGTCGCGTGCCCGTCGCACCCCAGACCGGTTCCACCCGCACGGCGGAGGCCATCGAACTGTCCCGGCACGCAGCCGACGCAGGCGCCGACGCTGTCCTGCTGGTGCAGCCCTTCTACGAGGCCCCCACGCGCCACGAGGTCATCGAGTACTTCGCCACCGTCGGCGAAACGGCGAACATCCCGGTGATCGCGTACAACCTGCCCGGTGTCACGGGCATGAACCTCGACCGCCCGTTCTACCGTGAACTGCTCGAACGCACGGACGCCGTCAAGTACATCAAGGACACGTCCGGGTCGATCGAGCAGGCCTTCGACCTCATCTTCAACCTCGGCGACGCCATCGACACCTTCGTCGGCTGGGACACGATCGTGCTGCCCGCCTTTTCCGCCGGTGCCGCCGGTTCCATCTGGGGTGCGCCCAACTTCGCCCCCAAGGAGTGCGTCGCGATCTACGAACTCGCCAAGGCCGGCAAGTACACCGAGGCCCTCGAAATCTTCAAGCGGCTGTGGAACGTCCTCGACTTCCTCGGCAAGGAGGGCTACGCCGTGGCCACCAAGGCTGCCGCCCGGGCCGTCGGCGTGGACCTCGGAGTGCCCCGCGCACCGTACGGTGAGCTGCCCGCGGACAAGAAGGAAGAGCTCACCAAGCTCATCGCCGAGACCGGGCTCACCTACGCCCGCAGCTAGGGCGTGTGTCCCGATCCCAGACCGCGCGCGTTCATCACGGAGTGACCCTTCCCCGACACGTGCGCAGAGGCCGGCAGCAATCACCCCCGCTGCCGGCCTCGCCTCTCGCCGGCAGGCGAGGAGAAGTTCAGCCCTGGCAGGGTAGAACCAGGCCACCGCAACGCAGACGAATACACGGAGGAAGATCGTGCGCTGGAGTCGAGTAGTCAACGTAGTGAAGTGTCACGTCGGGGGCGAGATCAACAACGTCGTCACCGGCGGAATCGGCGACGTCCCCGGTGCCACGGTCTTCGAGAAGATGAAGCACTTCCGCGAGCATCGCGACGACCTCCGTCAGCTTCTGCTCCACGAGCCGCGGGGCTCGGTGACCCAGTGCGTCAACTTCGTCGTCCCGGCGACAGACCCCGAGGCCCAGATGGGCTACGTCATCGCCGAGTCCACGGAATACCCGGCCATGTCGGGGAGCAACACCATGTGTGTCGCCACCGCACTGCTCGAGACCGGCATGATTCCGATGGTCGAACCGGTCACCGACATCGTGCTGGAAGCACCCGCCGGACTCATCCGCATTCGCTGCACCTGCGAGAACGGCAAGGTGACGAGCGTCGAGTTCGAGAACCAGCCCGCGTTCGCCTACGAGGTCGGGGTGCCGCTCGAACTCGACGGCTACGGCACCCTCACCGTCGACGTGGCGTGGGGGGGCATGGCCTACGTGCTCGCAGACGCCGACCAACTCGGATTGAAGTTGCAACCCGACGAGGCGCGCGAGATCTGCGACCTCGGACAGAAGCTCAAGACCGCCGCCGCCGAGCAGATCCCCGCGGTGCACCCGACCAATCCGGAGTTCGCCGGAATCACCCAGACCGAGTTCGTCGGCCCGCTCTCCCGCACCGACGGGGTACTGACCGCCCGGAATGCCGTGGTGGTCTCCCCCGGCCGGCTCGACCGCTCGCCCTGCGGCACCGGCACGTCCGCTCGACTGGCGGTGCTGAAGGCGAAGGGCCTCATCGAGGTCGGGGAGAAGTTCGTGCACGAATCGGTGATCGGCAGTCGCTTCGAGAGCCGGATCGACAGACTGACGAAGGTCGGAACGTACGACGCCGTGGTTCCCCGCGTCAGCGGCCAGGCGTACATCACCGAACTCAGTCAGGTCGGACTCGACCCCGCCGACCCGTTCCCCACCGGCTACACCCTGTCCGACACCTGGCCGACCGCCACCTGACACGTGAGTGGCAAAGTGTGCCCGGGCACGCTTTGCCACTCACGTGGGGATCAGCGGTCTGACGTCGCGACCGAGGAACTCGACGAAGCCCAGCAGGTCCGGTTCGTCCTCGGTCGGTGCTAACGCCACCGACGTCGCACCCAGCCGGGCGAGCCTTCGCACCTCCGCGGCGACGGTGCCCGCATCGCCCGCGACCCCGATACCCCTGTCGGCCGGCTTTCCCCACCGCGCCACTTCCTCGTCCACCCGTTGCTGCGCACCGTCACCGGTGGCGGCGATCTTCGGCACGATCACCCGCTGCGCGGCGGCACCGTCGGCTCCGATTTCGTCCAGGATCAGGTCGCGGGTTCTCCGGATGTCGTCGTCGGCGACCGCGGAGGTGACGAGGTTGCCGTCACCCAGTCGTGCCGCCAGGCGAATCGACTTGGGGCCCTCGCCGCCCAGCATCAGCGGAACCCGCTCCGCGGGAGGCCAGTCGAGTTTCACGTCGTCGAGCCGGACATACCGGCCGTCCGTGCTCACCGACTCACCGTCCAACAGCGCCCGGAGCGCCACCGTGTACTCCTCGAGGAGCGTCATCGGCGACGCCGCCCGGGCACCCACCTGCTCCATCCATCCCTGCACTCCGTGTCCGATACCCGCGATCACTCGACCGGGGAACAACCGAGCGAGCGTGGCGATCTCCATCGCGGTGAGCGCGACGTTGCGCAGCGGGACAGGCATCAACCCGACACCGACGTGGATTCGCTCCGTCCACGCGAGTGCTGCGGCCGCCGAAGCCACGCCGCTCTCCTTGAAACAGTCTTCCCACAACCAGATCTCGTCGAGGCCACTGTCCTCGGCGGCCCGTGCGAAGTCCTTCAACCGCTCGGGTTCGATCGTCGGGATGAACGTCACGCCCAGTCGCGGCACCGCACTCGTCATCGATCCATCATGAGGGATAACGCCCGGCCGGTGCGGAGCATCGTCACATTTCGCGCGGCGGCGCGGTGCTGGCGCGGACGACCAGCGACGTCTTCATCAACGACCGTGTGCGGGTGCCGCCGCCCAGGCGATCGAGCAGGATCGTCGCGGCCGCGCGGCCCTTCTCGACGATCGGCTGATGAATTGTGCTGAGACCGAGAAGTTCTGCCACGGGTGCGTCGTCGAACCCGATGATGGACATGTCGCCGGGCACCGTCAGGCCGCGCTCGCGTAGTACCTGCCACGCCGCCACCGCGTGCACGTCGGACGTCGCTACGAGGGCGGTCGGCCGAGCGGCGTCGAGCAGGATCCGGGTGGCCTCGTCGCCGGCGGCGCGGTCGATGTTGCCCGCCACGACGATCGACAGTTCCTCCACCGGGAGGTGGTGGTCCCGGGCCGCGGCGAAGTAGCCGGCGAGGCGCTCCCGCGCGTTGCGTTCGGTCGCCGCGCCGACGTCGTCTGCCGTGACCATCCGGCAGTCGGAATCCTGGCCGAGCTTGTCGACGATGATCCCGATGCGTCGATGGCCCAGGCTCAGGATGTGGTCCATCTGCAGGTAGGCGCCGTGCCGGTCGTCGATGGCCACGAACGGTAGTCCCGCGCTTCGCGGCGAATCGACCACGACGGCCGGGATACCGCGCGCGATGATCGCCTCGACCAGAGGATGACCGTCGGGGACGTTGTGGATGACCACCCCGTCCACGAGTCCCCGGAGAACCAGCGAGTTCGGCGGTGAATCCGGGGATCCACCGCGTGAGGCCGGAAACAGGGTGAGGGCGATGTCGGCCGAGTTCCCGATCTCAGCGATGCCCTTCATCAGCAGGGTCACGGACGGATCCTCGAGCGCCTGCACCGGGGAGTCGGGCACGATCACGCCGACCGCGCCGATCCGCCCCGACCGCAGACTGCTCCCGGCGATGTTCGGGCCGGCGTAGCCGAGTTCCGCGGCGACGGAGTAGATGCGTTCCCGTTGTGTCGCAGAGACCTTCGACGATTTACTGAAGGCGTAGGAGACGGTGGCGACCGATACTCCGGCCGCTCGGGCGACGTCCTTCATCGTGACCAAGTCGAACTCCCTCGTCGGCGATCTTCGGCCACAACCGGCGCGCACCGCAGCGCACACATGGCGGGACCGATCCTAGCCCGCGTCCCGGCGCGCTCGACTCTCCCCTCGAATTCCCCCATTGACAGACCTCCGCTCGGTGATACGATTCACCACCATAAGTTAATCGTTTCACCATTCCGGCTTCACCATCCATGGGAGCACTCATGACCAAGGTCCTCTACCTCTACGGAGGCTGGCCCGGCCACCATCCGTACGACATCGCCGCATGGGCACGCGAACTGTTTTCCGAGCTGAACTACCAGGTCGAGGAGTCGCAGGACATCTTCACCCTCGATCGCGACCTGACCGGGTACGACCTGATCGTGCTCGGCTGGAACAACGCGCTCACCACCGAAGACCTGAGCGATTCACAGGAGAAGAACCTGCTCGACGCCGTCGCGGCCGGAACCGGGGTCGCGGCGTGGCACGGCGCCGCAGCCGCGTTCCGGGCTAGCCTCAAGTACCACTTCCTTCTCGGCGGCGACTTCGTCGAACATCCTGCGGGAGAGGCTTTCCCGCAGCCGTACAAGGTGAGCATCACCGACCGCGAGCACGAGGTGACCGCGGGTGTCGAGGACTTCGCCGTGGCGTCCGAGCAGTACTACATGCACGTCGACCCGAACAACCGGGTACTCGCGGAGACCGAGTTCAGCGGCGAGCACCTGCCCTGGCTGGAGGGCCTCCGCAGCCCGGTGGCGTGGGTGCGCCAGTGGGGCGCCGGCCGGGTCTTCTACCACTCGATCGGCCACACGCCGGCAGACCTGTCGGAGCCGAACGTGCGCCGACTGACCAAGCAGGGACTGCGCTACGCCGCCCGCGTAGCGAACTGACACAGCAAGGAGAAACGATCATGGCGAAATTGACCGGCGGGCAGGTGGTCGCCCAGGTCCTGAAGCAGTACGGCGTCGAGTACGTCACCGGCATTCCGGGCCACGGCATCTGGTCGCTCACCGATGCGTTCCTGGAGAAGGGGTCCGAGATCCCGTTCATCCAGGTCTACCACGAGCAGAGCGCCACCCACCTCGCGGACGGGTACTACCGGGTGTCCGGGAAGCCGATGGCCGCGGTGGCGTCGATCGGGGCGGGAGCGGCGAACACCGTGCTCGGTCTCGCGACCGCGTACAGCGACTCGACGAGCCTGCTGTGCATCACCGGCGGGCCGCCCACCCACATGCGTGGGCGCGGTCTGCTCCAGGAACTCGAGCGGCACACCGACAACGGCTTTCCGCAGGTCACCGACGCGGTGTCGAAGCGCAGCTGGGTCGCCACCCGCGTGGAGGAACTGCCGTTCATCATGCACCGCGCGTTCAGCACCATGCTGACCGGTCGCCCGGGGCCGGCGCACATCGAGGTGCCGATGGACGTGCAGGCCGAGGCCGCCGACGTCTCCCTCCACGACCTCGCGCGACGGCTGCCGGTCGGACTCCAGCAGCCCGACCCGCTGGCGATCGACAAGGCCGTCGACGTGCTCCGTGACTCACGCCGGCCGGTGATAGTCGTCGGCGGCGGCGCCATCACGTCCGACTCGGCCGGCGAAGTGCTCGCCCTCGCCGAGGCGTGGCAGATCCCCGTGGTCACCACGTGGAACGGCAAGGGCGCGTTCCCCGAGGACCACGCGCTGTTCGCCGGCAGCGTCGGCCAGACCGGAACGATCGTGGGCAACGCCGTCGCCTCCCGCGCCGATGTGGTGATCTCCATCGGATGCCGGTTCACCGACTGGTCCTCCTCCAGCTACGCGCAGGGAGTGACGTTCTCGATTCCGCCCGCCAAACTCATCCACATCGACATCGATCCGCACGAGATCGGCAAGAACTACCCGGCCGAGGTCGGCATCGTCGCCGACGCCAAGCCGACCGTCGCCGCGATCGTCGCCTCCCTCCCCCGCAGCAGCGCCGACCGGTCCGAATACCTCGCCGAACTCGAGCAGCTGAAGGCGGAGTGGGAGGCCAAGCTCGCCGGCCGGCGCGATTCCGACCGCTTCCCGTTCACCTCGCAACGCCCTCTCGGCGGCCTGCGCTCGGTGATGGAGCGGGACGGCATCATCGTCGCCGGTTCCGGCAACACCCAGGGCGCCGTGAAGCAGACGTTCCCGGTGTATCACCCGCGCACCCACCTGACGTCCGGCGGATTCTCGTCCATGGGCTGGGCCGTGCCCGCCGCGATCGGCGCCAAGCTCGCCGCCCCCGACCGGCAGGTGGCGTGTGTCGTCGGTGACGGCGACTTCCTCATGACGTCGCAGGAGATCGGTGTCTGCGTGCAGCACGACATTCCGGTGGTCTTCGTGGTCCAGGACAACGCGGGCTTCATGTCCATCCGCGGTGGGCAGCGCAAGCAGACCAGCCGGCACATCGGCACTGAGTTCAACCGCCCCGACGGCACCCCGTACAGTCCCGACTTCAAGGCGCTCGGCCAGTCCTTCGGACTCGAATCGTTCCGGGTGGACGACCCGGCCGACCTCGAGAGCACCTACCGGAAGGCCTTCGACTCGAAAGCGCCTGCGCTGATCGAGATCCCGACCGATCGCGATGCGGCGGGACCCTGGGTTCCCGGCTGGTGGGACTTCCCCGTTCCCGCGTACATCGAGGACGAGCGTCAGGACGAGTACTGGGCGACGCGAGCCAAGGAACAGCACCTGTGAGAACGTCGGGACACGATCAGATCGACGCGTATTCACCACTGCGCGAGGGCGCGGTGGTCGATGTGGGCGACTCCGACACGGTCACCGCCGATGTCGTGGTCGTCGGATCCGGGATGGGTGGCTCGACGCTGGCGTGGGCGCTCCGCGATCGGGACGTCGACGTCCTGGTCGTCGAGCGCGGGCGGTTCCTCCCCCGTGAGGTGGAGAACTCGCAGGCCGCGGAGATGTTCCTCGAGGGCCGGTACAAGACCGCGGAACCGTGGTTCGACGGCAGCAACGGAGAAGCGTTCCAGCCCGGCGTGTACTACTGGGTGGGAGGCAACACCAAGTTCTACGGCGGCAGCCTCCCCCGCTTCCGCGTCACGGATTTCGAGGAGACGCAGCACTACGACGGCATCTCACCGAAGTGGCCGTTCAGCTACGCCGATCTCGAACCGTTCTATGCCGAGGCGGAGCGCCTCTACCAGGTGCACGGCATCGACGGCGAGGATCCGACGGAACCGCCGCGGTCGTCTCCGTACCCGTTGCCACCGTTGCCGCACGAGCCGACGATCGAGCGATTCGCGTCCTCCCTCCGCCGGCAGGGACTGCATCCGTTCCACACACCGAACGGCATGAACCTGACCACGCAGGAGCATCGCCGGCAGTCGACGGCGTCGGACGGCACCCCGTCGCAGACCGATCACAAGAGTGAAGCGGAGAACCGCGCGCTGCGCCCGGCTCTCGAGTCGGATCGGGTGCGCCTGCTCACCGAAGCGAAGGTGACGCGTCTGCTCACCGACGCGAAGGGCACGCGAATCGTCGCCGCGGAGGCCGAGTTCCGTGGTCGCACGATCCGGATCACGGCCAACCAGTTCGTGGTCTCGGCAGGGGCGGTCAACACCGCAGCACTGCTGCTCCGCTCGGCCGACGAGCGGAATCCGGACGGCCTCGGCAACTCGTCGGGGCTGCTGGGCCGGAACTACATGGTGCACAACAGCACGTTCTTCATGGGCGTCAACCCGTTCCACAAGAACACGACTGCGTGGCAGAAGACGCTGGGCATCAACGACTGGTACGTCGCGGGCCCGAACAACGAGTACCCGCTCGGTAATCTGCAGATGCTCGGCAAGCTGCAGGCCGCCCATGTGAAGGGGGCGCGGCCCTGGGCCCCGCTGTGGGCGCTGAAGGCGGTGGTGGATCGCAGCCTCGACATCTACCTCACCACCGAGGATCTGCCGACGCGGGACAACCGGGTCCGGGTCGACGGCGACCGGATCGTCGTCGACTGGACACCCAACAACACTGCGCCGCACAGTGAACTGGTTCGCCGCGTCTCCGCCGCGGTCCGCAAGGCGGGGTATCCGATCATCCTCACCGAGCGGATGGGGATCGCGACGAACTCGCACATGTGCGGAACCGCGGTCGCGGGTACCGATCCGGCGGCGAGCGTCCTCGACCCGAACTGCCGCAGTCACGACGTCGACAACCTGTGGGTCGTGGACGGATCGTTCTTCCCGTCGTCGGCGGCGCTCAATCCCGCGCTGACCATCGCGGCCAACGCGCTGCGCGTCGCACCCCACATCGCCTCTGCCGCAGTGTGATGTAGCCCGACCACGTGATCGCCCGGCCTCGTTCTCGGAGGCCGGGCGATCACGTCGTCATTTCGAGCAGATCTGTTCCTCGGCGAGTGGAACCTCGTCGGTCTCGCGGGCTTCTCCGGCTGCACTCGCCACCAGCCCGGCGAGGACGGCGCCGGCCAGGACGACGTAGAAGGCCTGCAGGAGTCCGAACTGCTCCCCGAGCAGCCCGAGAAGCGGCGGCCCGACCAGAAACGCCATGTACCCGAGCGTCGACACCGCGCTGACGCGTCGCGCCGCGTCGGCATCCGAGTCGGCTGCCGCGGACAGCGCCAGCGGAAACCCCAGGGCCACACCGACACCCCACAACGCGCAGCCGACCGCGGCGAGTATCAGATTCCCCGCCAGGATGACCGTCAGGATCCCCGCCACCGCAAGCGCCGCGGACCAGCGGACGGTCACGGAGCGGCCGTACCGGTCGACGACGCGGCCGCCGAGCAGTCGGCCCGACGTCATCGCGGCCACGAACACGACGTAGAACGCGGCACCGGTGGCCGAGCCGACGCCGTATCCGTCGACGATCCCGAGCGGCAGCCAGTCGTTGGCGCTTCCCTCCGCGAACGCCATGCCGAGCGCGATCAGGCCGAGGAGAACGATTCGGGTGTCCCGCCAGACCGTCAGGCCGCCTGATATCCCTGCCCGCCGGCGCGGGCGCGTGATCTCGCGTCCGGTAGCCGGCGGTAGCAGTGCCACGACACTCCCGCTCGACACGAGGACCACGACGGCAAGCACCCCGAGATGCAGGGGCACAGGAATGTCGAACAGTTCGGCGATCGCCCCGAGGCCGGCGCCTGCGAGCGTTCCGAGACTGAACGCACCGTGCAGCGACGGCAGAAAGCTGCGTCCCATGCGCTTCTCGATCGCGGCTCCCTCGACGTTGAGGGCCACCTCGCACATGCCGAAGCCCGCACCCGTGAATGCGAGTCCCAGACCGACCAGGGCAGCGATCGCGACACCCGAACCGAGACCCACCGTGAACAGGCCGAGGCTCGCGACGGCGGCCGCGGCCGTGATGACGTGACGGGCACCGATCCGCGCGACGACGGGACTGGCGAGCAGCAGTCCCGCCATCGATCCGATCGACAAACCGAGAATGATCAGACCCATGTCGCCCGTGCCGACTCCCAGGGACGAGCGAATGGCGGGGGTGCGGGTCACCCAGGACGCATAGGTGATCCCCGTTCCGACGAAGATGACGAAAGTTGCTGTTTTCCAGCCACGTTCACCGTGCTTCAACGTCGGACTCTCGGTAGGCACAGCTGTCTCCTCATTCGGGTCGGGAATGGTTAATCGTATCAACAGGGACCGACACGAAACGCGGTCCGACACCTCGAAAGGTGCCGGACCGCAGTAACCGGAAGCGTGGACGACCTAGCCGGTCGCGACCTCGTGCCTGCTCGTCTCCGACGCCGGCTTGTGGTAGCGCGGCACCAGGCGCATCAGCGCGGGACCGCCGATCGCGATCAGCGCGAGAAGGATGGCCGGCAGAAGCGGCATCCATTCGATTCCGAGGTTGTCGACGACGACGGTGATCGCGGCCGGCCCGACCAGCATGCCCACGTAGCCGATTGCGTTGACCAGACCGATGTTCCGTCCCGCGTTCTCGGGATCGCGTCGCCCGGCCGCCGACAGCATGAGCGGCGCCATGCACGCCAGGCCGAGCCCCAGCAGCACGAAGCCGGTGAGCGCGAGTGGCGCCGAGCCGCCCAGCATCGCGAGAAGCGCACCGGCGGCACCGATGACACCGCTCGCGCCGACGATGAGTCGAGCACCGAAGTACTCGGCCAGCTTGTCGCCGAACAACCGGCCGACGAACTGAGCCCCCGAGTAGAGCGTGACAGCCGTCGCCGCCAGGCCTGCCGTGGTGCCGACCGCGCGGCGAACGAATTCCTGGCCCCAGTCCAGGACCGCGCCCTCGCTCAACATCGATCCGAGCAGGAGCACACCGAATCCGATCATCACGAGCAGCGTCGCCGTGGTGGCCGACCGCTTCCCCGGGTGCGCGGGGTCGGCGGCGCCCGGAATCTCGTCCTGCTCCGGAGGCAGCAACTCGTCGAGGGAGAGAAGCCACTTGCCGAAGACGACACCGAGGACCGATAGGACCACGCCGATCGAGATGTAGGCGACGGCCGGACTGTCGGTGAAGTGCCGGGCCAGGGCGCTGCCGACGAGGCCGAGAACGAAGCCGCCCGCCGGGTAGGCGGCGTGGAACGCGGACATGATGGGTCGCCCGTAGTACCGCTCGACCTGCACACCGTGGGTGTTGAACGCCGTGTCGAAGGCACCGCGGAGCAGTCCGATGAGCACGCCGATCACCATCGCTCCGACCAGGCCGTCGAGGAAGGCGAGGGGGATGTAACAGAGGGGGTAGACGACCATCGTGGGCATGGCCGTGTTTCGCGGGCCGTACCGATCGATGAAGGGGCCGATGGCGAAGCAGCCGACGGCTGCGCCGATGCCGATCGACAGCGCGAGGAGGCCGAACTGGGAGTCGCCGCCGTCGCCTTCCCATCCGAGGTGACTACGCAACGAGGTGGTGCTCGTCGACCACATCAACATCACGGCGCCGAGCTGGAAGAAGCCGAAGAATGTTGCGATTCGCGCCTTTCGCACGCGTGTATGGTCGAGCACGGGAGCGGTGCCTGCTCCATGTGTTGCCATGATTTCGTCCTTGCGGTAGGTCTCGGACCGCCGCGGATGCCTACGGGGGTAGGCATCCGTTCAGCGAGTAGCGAGTGCGTGAACTTTCGATCAACGCCGACTGGATGGCCGGAATCTCGAAGAAAACATTACGAAGGTGACGCGCCGCACAACAGGTACAGAGCGTGTACCTCCTGCGCGCAGACTGCACAGAATGAGAAGCCGGCGTCGGCCTCGTCATGGTCGCCCACTCCGAATCATGGTCGCCCGCTCCGCCGAGCCACGACCGACGACCCCTCGAGCAGATCCAGTCCCTTCACCGCGAGCAGCAGGCTTTGGCGAGTGGCGGCGTCATCCAGGGATTTGCCCAGGATCGCGGCGATTCGGTCGAGCCGGTTGTACAAGGTCCGGCGCTGGATGAAGAGTTTCTCCGCCGCTTCGGTCTTGCGGCCGTCGACGGAAAGGAATGCTCGCAGCGTCGGCAACAGCGGGGTCGTGGACTGCGCGTCCTTCGTGAGCAGTGGGCCGAGCTCGTCCTCGACGAAGCTGGCGAGCTCGGGACCCTGCGCCAATGTCACGAGCAGGCGTTCGACGCCGAGGTCGTCGAAATGCAGCACGGGTGAGGCAGGCAGGGAGCGCGACACCGCGGCGGCACTCTTCGCCTGCGTGACCGCGACCGGCAACATCGATGCGGGCACCGCGCGGCTCATGCCACCGCCGTGCTCCATTTTCCCGAGCAGGCCCGCGAGTTCGGCGCGGGTCCGGCCGGACTCCGCCGCCACGGCGACGACGTAGTCGCCCATGTCGGCGCTGATCGCACCCGTGTCGATCTGACGGCCGGCGCGCGGACCGGACGACTCGTCTCGGGCGTCCTTGTTCGCGATGACGACGACGATCTGACCCGACCCCAGCTGGTATCCGAGTCTGCCTGCCTGGTCGACGAATTCGGCCCCGGAGAGATCGCCGATCAGCAGTCGCGTGATCAGTGCCGTGCTCCGCTGATCGTCCCTCGCTTCCCGGCTCCGGTCCGTCAGCAACGAGATCGCGACTGCCGCGGCGGCACGCTCGGTCGCGAAGGCGGCGGTGGACCGTTCGGTCGCGGGCCGGTCGGTGAAGACGTGAATCCAGCCCCACGGCTGACCGCGCATCAGGACCGGCCTGCGGACGCATCCGCTGTCGTCGCTGTGGAGGCCCCGCGCGTGCCGGTCCCAGTCCTCGATGCCTGCCTCCTCGTCGAACTCGCCGACGTACGCCATCACGCGATGCGCGATGTTCTCGAGCACCACCGTGCCGTCGGTGAGTTCGGCCAGCGTCTGCACGATCGAGAGGTAGTCGGCGCCGTCCAGGAGAAGGTTCGAGAACGTGGACTCGACTTCCCTCTCGTGCGTGAGCGCCTGCAGGCGCTTGCCGGTCAGGATCTCGTGCACCTGCGACGAGACACCGGCGAACGACACCTCGCGGGCGAGGGCGATGATCGGCAGGTCGCAGGCCTGCCCTTCGGCGACTACGGCATCCGGTACGCGGTCGAACATCCGTCCCGACTCCTCGATGACGAGAGCGGCGGCCCCGGCATGGGCGGCTGCGCGCACGAACACCCGCTGAAGAGCGTCCGTCCTGCCCATTCCGAGCCCGGCGGTCAGCAGTAATTCTCCACCCCGGAGGAAGCGGGCGATATCCGAGATCTCCGACGAATGCACCCAGCGGACCTCACGATCGAGGCTGCCCGATCCGGTCAGGACTCGGGCTCCCGCATCCTTCAGGAGATCGATGTCGAGAGCGTCGGCGACGGTGAAGACCATGCTCAATGGTACACAGAACGTGCATGAACCGACGTAAACAGTTCCCACAATGCAACTGTCGGAAACACAGGTGGCACCCCGATGCTGAGTGACAACAGATCCAGCCCCTCGCTCATCCGAAGGAAGCATCCCATGTCATTCGTTCTCAAGGCCGCCGTCGGTGAACCAGCGCAGCGGGCGAGCAACCCCGCCGTGGTCGACACCGTCGCCGCCGTCATCGCCGATGTCCGCGCGAACGGCGACGAGGCCGTCCGGAAGTACTCCGAGAAGTTCGACGGCTGGTCCCCCGAATCGTTCCGGCTGAGCGAGGACCGCGTCGCGGACATCGTGAAGTCCGTTCCCGAGACCGTCCTCGACGATCTGCGATTCGCGCAGCGTCAGATTCGCGACTTCGCCCAGGCGCAGCGGGACTCCATCCAGGACCTCGAGGTCGAGACCCTGCCGGGCGTGTTCCTCGGGCACCGCAACGTCCCGATCGACGCGGCGGCCGCCTACGTCCCCGGCGGGCGCTACCCACTGACCGCGTCCGCGCACATGACGGTGCTCACCGCGAAGGTCGCGGGTGTCGACCGCGTCGCCGCGACGACGCCCCCGAATGCAGGCGAGCCACCCCAGATCAGCGTCGCAGCGATGCACCTCGCCGGCGCCGACGAGATCTTCGTCCTCGGCGGAGTACAGGCCGTCGCCGCACTCGCGCTGGGCACCGAAACCATCGACCCGGTGTCCATCCTCACCGGCCCCGGCAACGCCTACGTGGCCGAGGCGAAGCGCCAGCTGTTCGGCGAGGTCGGGATCGACCTCTTCGCCGGACCGACCGAAACGCTCATCGTCGCCGACCACCTGGCCGACCCGTTCACCATCGCCGTCGATCTGCTGAGTCAGGCCGAGCACGGCCCCGATTCGCCGTGCGTGCTGATCACCACGTCAGAGTCCGTGGGACGAGCGGTGATCGACCACATCGAGGCCCTGCTCCCCGGCCTGGTGACAAACGCCATCGCCGGTCCCGCGTGGCGTGATCACGGTCAGATCCACGTGGTGGACACCCTCGACGAGGCATACCGGCTCGCCGACGTCTTCGCGTCCGAGCACGTCCAGATCCTCACCGAGGACCCCCGTCAGGCCCTGACCTCCATGCGGAACTACGGCGCCCTGTTCCTCGGCGAAGGAACGTGTGTTCCTTACGGCGACAAGCTGATCGGCACCAACCACGTCCTCCCGACGCTCGGTGCGGCCCGCTACACAGGCGGTCTGTGGGTGGGCAAGTTCCTCAAGACGCTCACCTACCAGGAGGTGCGCGACCTCGGCAGCAGCGCCAAGCTCGGCGAGGTCTGCGGCCGCCTGTCGCGCCTGGAGAAGTTCGAGGGACACGCCCGCTCCGGAGACCTCCGCGCCGCCAAGTTCGGCAACGCCCCGCTCCCGTGGGGCGATCTCCCGACCCGCGTGACGTCCGAACGATGACCCGCATCGAACACGACCTCCTCGGCGACCGCGAGGTCCCCGACGACGCCTATTACGGCATCCACACTCTGCGGGCGACGGAGAACTTCCCGATCACCGGCATCCCGCTGGCCAGCCATCCCGACCTCGTGTCGGCGCTGGCGGCCGTCAAGCAGGCGGCGGCGGAGACCAACGCCGGCCTCGGCCTGCTGCCGCGGCGCGAGGCGGACGCCATCGTCGCGGCGTGCGAGGAGATCCGGGCCGGTGCACTGCGCGACCAGTTCGTCGTGGACGTCATCCAGGGCGGTGCCGGCACGTCGACGAACATGAACGCCAACGAGGTGGTGGCCAACCGGGCGCTGGAATTGCTCGGCCACCGGCGCGGCCACTACGAGTATCTCCATCCGCTCGAGCACGTGAACCTGAGCCAGAGCACGAACGACGTCTACCCCACCGCGATCAAGGCCGGCCTGCAAACCGCCCTGACCAGGCTGCGGGCGGCCATGCAGGACTTGGCGGCGGCGTTCGCGGTGAAGTCGACGGAATTCTCCGACGTCCTCAAGGTCGGCCGCACCCAATTGCAGGATGCGGTTCCGATGACCCTCGGCCAGGAGATCGCGACGTTCGCTCTCATGATCGACGAGGATTCTCAGCGGCTCGGCGAGGCGGCGACGCTCATCTCCGAGATCAATCTGGGCGGAACCGCGATCGGGACCGGTCTCAACGCGCACCACGAGTACGCGTGGCGGGTGCGCGAGCATCTTGCCGCGATCACCGGGATCGAGGTGACGACGGCGTCCGACCTGATCGAAGCCACCCAGGACGTCGGGGCGTTCGTCCAGCTGTCCGGGGTGCTCAAGCGCACCGCGGTGAAGCTGTCCAAGATCTGCAACGACCTTCGGCTCCTGTCGTCGGGGCCGCGCGCCGGCTTCGGTGAGATCACGCTGCCGCCCGTGCAGGCGGGGTCGTCGATCATGCCGGGGAAGGTGAACCCGGTGATCCCGGAGGTGGTGAACCAGATCGCCTACCGGGTGGTCGGCAACGACCTGACCGTGACGATGGCGGCCGAGGGTGGGCAGCTTCAGCTCAATGCTTTCGAGCCCGTCATCGCGCACAGCCTGTTCGAGACGATCGAACTGCTCACCCGCGGATGCACCGTCCTACAGCAGCGCTGCGTGGTCGGCATCGGCGCGAATATCGACCACCTGAAGAGCATGGTGGACGCGTCGATCGGCGTGGTCACCGCCCTCAACCCGCACATCGGGTACACCGCCGCCACCGCGATCGCGGCCGACGCCCTCGCCACCGGGCGCACCGTCGCCGCGCTCGTACTCGAGCGGGGTCTGCTCAGCCGAGAGCAACTCGACGACGTGCTCCGGCCGGAGAACCTCACCCGACCGCTCGTGCCCTGACGGTCGCGGGCAGCTCATCCCCGCCGGGATGAGTTGCTCGCGTGGGGTTGACATCCACCACACTGCCGCTAACCTTTAGTTATACGTATAACCAATTCATCGGCTGCCGGTTCGCGTCGACTCGCCCGGCAGGACCGTGACACCACTTTCTACGACCGAGGAGCAGGACCCATGAGAGACGCATCCGTGGGGGAGCCCACAGGCCCGAGCAAACACAGCTACGACGTCGTCATCGTCGGCAGCGGAATGGGCGGCGGAACGCTCGCCTATGCGCTCGCGGACTCGGGAGTCGATGTGCTTCTGATCGAGCGCGGCGACTTCCTGCCGCAGGAAAAGCAGAACTGGGACCCGCAGGAGGTCTTCGAGGGCCACCGGTACGCGAACGCCGAGCAGTGGTACGACACCGAGGGCAGACCGTTCAGCCCCGGCACGTACTACTACGTCGGCGGGAACACGAAGCTGTACGGCTCGTCGCTGGTGCGGTTCCGGCGTGAAGACTTCCAGTCGACGCAACACGAGGCCGGCGAATCTCCCGAGTGGCCGTTCTCGTACGACGACTTCGCTCCGTATTACGCACGGGCAGAAGAGGTGTACCGGGTCCACGGCGATCACACCGACGACCCGACCCTTCCTCGCGACGAGCCGTTTCCCTACCCGGCGATCGGACACGAGCCACCGGTGCAGGAGGCAGCCGACGCACTGCGGCGTCTCGGGTACACGCCGTCGAACATCCCACTGGGCATCGACCTGCGGGACGGCGGCGGCTGCATCCGATGTCAGACCTGCGACGGATTCCCCTGCCGGTTGCTGGCGAAGTCGGACGCGGATGTGCGTTGTGTCCGGCCGGCCGTCGCGTCCGGCTCGGTGGAACTGCTGACCAACGCGTACGCCGAGCGCGTGCTCACCGACGAGAGCGGGAAACAGGCCACCGGCGTACGACTTCGGCACCGCGGTACCGAAGTCGTCGTCGACGCCCGCACCGTGGTGGTGTCCTGTGGGGCCGTCAACTCGGCGGCACTGCTGCTCCGGTCGGCGAACGCCGCGCACCCGGACGGTCTCGCCAACTCCTCCGGCATGGTCGGACGAAACTACATGGTGCACAACAACTCCATCATGGTCGGCATCAACCCGCTGAAGAAGAACACGTCCGAGTTCCAGAAGACGTTGTACATCAACGATTTCTACACTCACGGCACCGATGACCACCCCTACCCGCTGGGGCACGTGCAACTCATCGGCAAGTTGCAGGGTGAGATGATCAAGGGCCAACGACCGCTGATCCCCAAGTGGGCGCTGAGCCAGGCCACCGCCCGCAGCATGGACTGGTGGCTGTTCACCGAGGACCTGCCCGATCCGCACAACCGCGTCACCCTGACCGAAGAGGGGAACATCCAGATCGCCTGGACCCCCAACAACACTCGCGCCCACGAGGTCCTCGTCCGCGAGGTGCGGAAGATCCTCCGGAAGATCGGCTATCCGTTCGTCTTCAGCCAGGGCACCGGCATCGAGGTCAATTCCCACCAGGCCGGCACCGTGCGGGCGGGAACCGACCCCGCGACCTCCGTGCTCGACGCCGACTGCCGCGCCCACGACGTCGACAACCTGTACGTCGTCGACTCCTCCTTCTTCCCGTCCCTGCCCGTGATGAACCCTGCCCTGTCCATCGCGGCCAACGCCTTCCGCGTCGCCGAGAGCATCGCCGACCGAATCGGCAAGACCCGTTCCCACGACACCCCGACCCAGTCCGCGTCCCTGTGACGCTTCGCCCCCACCACACCCAGAAAGCCTCTTCGATGACAACACAGAAACTCACCGGCGGACAGATGGTCGTCGACTTCCTCATCCGCGAGGGAGTCGAGAAGGTCTTCGCGATCCCCGGACACGGCAACACCGCCCTCCTCGACGCGTTCGTCGACCGCGCCGACGAGATCGAACTGGTGCCGGCCATGCACGAACAGGGCGCCGCCCACATGGCCGACGGCTACTACCGGGCCTCCGGCAAGATCGCCGCGATCTGTACCTCCATCGGACCGGGCGCGACCAACACCCTCACCGGACTCGCGACCGCCTTCGCCGACTCGATGCCGATGCTCCTGATCACCGGCGCCGTGCACACCTACATGGAGAACCGCGGGGTGCTCCAGGAGATCGACCGCCCGCACGGCAACAACTTTCCCCGCATGGTCGAACCGGTGGTCAAGCGCTGGTGGCAGCCCAGCCGCCTCGAACAGCTGCCGGTGGCGCTCGCCCAGGCGTTCAACACCATGCACGAGGGCAGGCGCGGACCCGTGCTCGTCGACATCCCGCAGGACCTGCAGGCCGAATACGGCGACTACACCCCCGACACCGGTGCCCGCAGGCCCGCCACCCGCGCAACCGGTGACCCGGCCGTGATCGCCGAGGCCGCCCGCCTGCTCGCCGGCGCGAAACGTCCCGTCATCGTGGCCGGCGGCGGCGTCATCCACGCCGAGGCCGCCGCCGAACTGATGGCCGTCGCCGAGCACCTCGGAGCGCCGGTGACGCACTCGTTCCAGGGCAAGGGCGCGTTCCCCGCCGACCACGACCTCTACGCGTGGCCGTGCGGCGACATGGGTTCGATCCCCGGCAACGGCGTGACCCGCACAGCCGACGTGATCCTCGCGGTCGGCTGCCGGTTCAGCGACCGCATCACGTCGTCGTACCGTCCCGGCGTCACGTTCGACATCCCTGACACCAAGCTCGTGCAGATCGACATCGACGGCTTCGAGATCGGCCGCAACTACCCGGTCGAGGTCGGCGTCGTAGGTGACGCGAAAACCTCCCTGCAGAGCCTGCAGGATGCACTCGCCGACCTCGGCCCCGGACGCGACTACCGCAGCACCGAGTACTTCGCCGAACTGCAGGACCTCAAGGCGCAGTGGGACGAGCACCTGCGGCCGATGCGGACCACCGACTACCTGCCGATGACCAACTCGCGTGCGATGGTCGAGATCCGCAAGGCCCTTCCGCGCGACGGCATTCTGGTCACCGACTCGTCCAACCCCGCGAACCAGGCGTTCAACGAGTTCCCGATCTACGGCCCGAAGACCAACATCGTGGCCGGCGGCTTCTCCGGTATCGGATTCGGTGTGCCCGCCGCGATCGGCGCGCAGATCGGTGCCCCGGACACCCCGGTCCTGGCGATGGTCGGCGACGGCAGCTTCCTCCAGACCGGCACCGAGATCGCGACCGCCGCGATGCTCGGAGTGCCGCTGGTGATCGTCGTGCTCAACAACGGCGGCTGGGAGGCAATCAAGGACCTCCAGATCAGCCTGTTCGGTGAGGAACGCGAAATCATCTCCGGGTGGAAGAACCTCGACGGGACACCGTATTTCGCCGACATCACCCGGTTCGCCCAGTCGCTCGGCTGCAGCGCCGAGCGCGTCGAGGATCCGGAGAAGCTGGCCGACGCGATCGAGCGCGCCTTCGCGACGCCGGGCCCGGTGATCATCGAGGCGATGAGCGCCCACGAGTTGCCGTGGACCGAGACGCACCCGACCGGCTGGTGGGACATCACTGTTCCCGCCTACCACGGCGAGGTCCGTGACGACTACGTCGCGCAACGCGGATTCTGATCGGAGACCGGCATGGGAGAGATCAAGCTCGGCCTGAACCTGGAGTTCGCCCGATTCGAGAACGGGTCGTTCGACTGGGCCATGGACCAGGCCGCGGAGATCGGCTACAAGTACGTGGAGCCGATGGTCTACTGGGGCCGCGAGTTGCTGAGCACGGCCGGGTACTTCCACACCCGGTCGATGCTCGACGACCCGCTCCTCATGCGGGACGCCGCCGAATCACGCGGGCTGACCATCTCGTCGCTGTCCAGTCATGCACCGCTGGCCAAGCCGGACGTGAGCGTCGACTATCTGAAGCAGTCGATCCGCTACGCGGCCGAGGTCGGTTCCCCGATGATCATGGTCGACGACGGGCCACTGCCGACGTGGACCACCGAGGCGGAGAACTACACGCTGATGCGGTACACGCTGCAGGAGGCGGCGAAGGTGGCCGAACCGCGCGGCATCAAGATCGCGATCGAGACGCACGGCGAGTACACCGCGACCCCGGAGCGCCTCGAGAAGATCATAACGCTGATCGACAGCCCTGCGTTGACGATCAACCTCGACACCGGCAACAGCTATCTCAGTGAGAACGACCCGCACGAGTGGCTCGAGCAGATCGTCGGCGGCGTCACACACCTGCACGCCAAGGACATCGGCGTCGAGGACGCGAAGAGACTGCGGGGCAAGGTCCGCGGCATGCTCGGCTGCGCCTGCGGCGACGGCGTCATCGACTGGGAACGGATCGTGAAGACCCTGCACGACGCCGACCACGACGTCGTCCTGTCCGTCGAGTGCGGTGGCCTCGATGCCGCGAAGAAGAGCTACACCTACCTCACAGATCTGATCACCCGCATCCAGGGCAGCTGACAACGGCGTCGACTGTCCTGCAGGTGATCTCGCGGCACGCTGGGTCCTGAACCGACATTCGAGTATCCGGTGCGTCGTGTCC
This sequence comes from Rhodococcus wratislaviensis, assembly GCF_900455735.1. Classification (GTDB taxonomy): domain Bacteria; phylum Actinomycetota; class Actinomycetes; order Mycobacteriales; family Mycobacteriaceae; genus Rhodococcus_F; species Rhodococcus_F wratislaviensis. Next base: position 39,846 of record NZ_UAUI01000026.1, read on the forward strand.
ACCGTGCCGCCCGACACCCCGTGTGTCGGGCGGCACGCTTCACCCCAACCAGTAGCGCGGATGGCGATCGACGCGATCCGGGAAGAGCTTGTCATGAATACTCCTGCCCGCACCGAGGCACGTCATCGCGTGGTGATCATCGGTTCCGGATTCGGCGGTCTGTTCGCCGCGAAGGCGTTACGCCGGGTCGACGTCGACGTCCTCGTCGTCGACCGCACCAGCCACCACCTGTTCCAGCCGCTGCTGTACCAGGTGGCGACGGGAATCCTGTCCGAGGGAGAGATCGCACCGTCGACCCGGATGGTGCTGAAGAAGCAGTCGAACGCCTCGGTGATGCTCGGGGACGTCACCGACATCGACCTGACCGCGCGCAGGATCACGTCGACCCACCAGGGCAGAACGACCACCACCGGGTACGACAGTCTGATCGTCTCGGCCGGAGCCCGGCAGTCGTACTTCGGTAACGACCACTTCGCCGAACACGCCCCCGGCATGAAGACCATCGACGACGCACTCGAACTCCGTGGCCGGATCCTGCGCGCGTTCGAACGCGCCGAGCTGTCCATGGACCCCGAGGAGCGAGCCCGCCTCCTGACGTTCGTGGTCGTCGGCGCGGGTCCTACCGGGGTGGAAATGGCCGGTCAGATAGCCGAACTGGCCCACCGAACCCTCGTCGGCGCGTACCGGAACATCGACACCCGCGACGCCCGGATCGTCCTGCTCGACGCCGCGTCCGCGGTGTTGCCGCCGTTCGGCGACCGGCTCGGGTCCACCGCCGCCGAGCGCCTCGAGAAGATCGGCGTCGAGGTGCGGCTCGGGGCGGCCGTCACCGACGTCGACGCGGACGGCGTGACGATCAAGGACGGGCGAGGCGAGACCGTCCGCATCGAATCCGCGTGCAAGGTGTGGTCGGCGGGTGTGGAAGCCAGCCCGCTGGCCAGGCAGCTGGCCGAGCAGTCGGGAGCCGAACTCGACCGCGCCGGGCGGATCGCCGTCCGCGAGGACCTGACGGTGCCGGGACACCCCGAGGTGTTCGTGATCGGAGACATGATGGCGCGCGACCGCCTTCCCGGGGTGGCGCAGGTCGCGATCCAGGGTGGCCGCTACGCGGCGCGACAGATTGCGGCCGGCGCCCGACGGCGTGACTCCTCACCCGACCGCATTCCCTTCCGGTACCGGGACAAGGGGTCGATGGCGACGATCACGAGATTCCACGCGGTCGTGAAGGTCGGGGGCATCGAACTCGCGGGACTGCCGGCCTGGATCCTGTGGCTGGCCGTCCACGTCGTCTACGTCGTCGGGTTCCGCAGCCGGCTGTCCACGCTCATGTCATGGACGTGGACCTTCCTCGGGTCGTGGCGGGGACAGATGACCGTCACCGATCAACAGGTGGTGGCACGCAACGTCATGGGCAAACTCGTTCTCCTCGATCGGTGTGAGGACGACGATGACACCGCTGTCGCCAGAGCGAGCTGACGCCCGGGGGACGCGCGCGGCCCGGCCGATAAGCTGGGCTCGGTAACCGTGCGACGGAGAGGATCGGCATTCGTGACCACGATGCACGACGTCGCCCGAGCGGCAGGCGTGTCCCAGGCCGCGGTCTCGTACGCGTACAACCAGCCCCACAAGCTGTCCGCAGCCCGGCGCGCCCACATCTTCCAGGTGGCCGCGGAACTCGGCTATGCCGGCCCCAACCCCGCGGGACGCAACCTCCGCACCGGGCAGGTCGGTGCGCTGGGGCTGATGATCACCGACTCATTGCGCTACGCGTTCGACGATCCGGCCACGTCGCAGTTGCTGAAGGGCATATCGGAGGTCGGTGAACTCGCCGAGGTCGCGCTGACGCTGCTGCCCTGCCCACTCGAGTCGACCCGGGTGGCCGAGGGGTCCGGCGTGCTCGTTCGGGGCGCGGTGGACGGCTTCCTCGCGTACGCGATGCCGGACGGTCACCCCGGAATGCAGACGGCGATGAGCCGCCGGCTGCCGATAGTCGTGATCGACGGCCCCAATCCTGGCGGACTGCCGCGGGTCGGAATCCGGGATCGGCAGGCCGCCAAGGAGATCGCGGAGCACGTACTGTCACTCGGACACCGGCGTGTGGGATTTCTCGTCGACCGGCTCGTGCCCGACGGCAAGGGTGGTCCCGTCGACGCCGCCCGCACCCGGGCCGCACGAGACCACGTGATGAAGGAACGCCTCGCCGGATACGCGTCCGCCTGCCGTAAATTCACGGTGCCGTGGTCGTCCGCCGTGGTCGTCGAAGCAGGCGGGTTCGACTACGAACTGTCGCGCACCGCCGTCGAGACGCTGCTCGATGCCGGTCCCGTGACGGCCGTCATCGCAGCCTCCGACCTGCTGGCCCTCGCGGCCATCGACGTCGCACACGAACGTGGTCTCCGGGTGCCGCAGGATCTGTCGGTGGTCGGGTTCGACGACATTCCCGCGGCCCGAGCCGCCGGACTCACGACGGTCCGGCAACCACTCGTCGGCAAGGGCCGCGAGGCCGCGCAACTGCTGCTCGACATCATCGGCGGCGGAGCGGGACGGGAAATCACACTCCCCACCGAACTCGTCGTCCGCGAGAGCTCCGGACCCGTTCCCGCGGATCGGTGAGTTATCCTGCTGCGCCACGCAGTTCGGGATTGCCGTCGACGATGGAGTAGAGCGCCTCGGTGATCGCCTTCACCCGCGCGAGTCGTGTCAGTTCACGCGGCACCACCAGCCAGTAGGTGCGGTGGGCGATGAAGTCGTCGTGCAGTACCGGCACCAGATCCTCGTCCAGCGCCCCGATGTAACTCGGCAGCGGCGCGATCCCGACGCCGTGCTTCACTGCCTGGTAGTGGCCCGCGATGTTGTTGGTCTGGATCTGGGCCTGGAAGTCCGGGATCAGCGCGTCGAGGATACGCAGCGGTTCGACGTCGAGGAACGCATCCACATACCAGATGAGCGTGTGGTGCCGGAGATCGTCGAGCGACGTGATGGGGTCGTGTTCGTCCAGGTAGCGCCGTGACGCGTACAGACGGAGGTCGTAGTCGGCGAGTTTGCGGACCACGACGGACCGCGGCGACGGACGCTCGAGGGTGACTGCGATGTCGAAGTCGCGCCCGGTGAGCAGGTCGTGGGTCGTCGACGTGACGAGTTCGGTGAACAGGTCGGGGTGCTCGGACCGCAGTGCGGCCAACCCCGGCACCAGCACGAACGACCCGAAGCCGTCCGGAGTGATGATGCGGACGGTGCCCGTCAGCCCACCCAGGGACGAGGTTTCGTCGAGAGCGGCGAGAACCGCGGATTCGACCGCCTCCGCGTGGGGAACCAGTCGCCGGCCCGCCTCGGTGAGCTGCCACCCCGACACGCCACGATCGAACAGTCTCGTGCCCGTGTCTTTCTCGAGTCGGGTGATTCTCCGCGAGACGGTCGTGTGATCGACACCGAGCCGCTTCGCCGCATCGGCGAGGCGGCCGGTTCTCGACAACTCCAGCAGGTAACGCATGTTGTCTGCGGTGAACATCGCCCTCATCCCTCGTGCAAAAGTGCAGTCCGAAGTGCCATTTTACTCGTTGACGCAGGCATTGTTGCCCAGCAGACTCGTGGGCACCCCACCTTTCCCAGGAGTGAACCCCATGGCCGTTATCTCGCATTGGCTCAACAACAAGTCCTACCCCGGAACGCGTGTCGATACCGCTCCGGTCACCAACCCGGCCACTGGTGCCGTGACCGGTCAGGTCGCCCTGGCCAGCGTCGAGGACGCCCGCGCCGTGATCGACGGCGCCGCGGCCGCGTTCCCCGCCTGGCGCGACACCTCCCTCGCCAAGCGTTCCTCCATCATGTTCAAGTTCCGGGAACTGCTCAACGCCCGCAAGGGCGAACTCGCCGAGATCATCACCGCCGAGCACGGCAAAGTCGTCTCCGACGCACTCGGTGAGGTCTCCCGCGGCCAGGAAGTCGTCGAATTCGCCTGCGGCATGCCCCACCTGCTCAAGGGCGGCATGACCGAAAACGCCTCCACCAACATCGACGTCTCCTCCATCCGCCAACCCGTCGGCCCCGTCGGGATCATCTCCCCGTTCAACTTCCCCGCCATGGTCCCGATGTGGTTCTTCCCCATCGCCATCGCCGCCGGCAACACCGTGGTGTTGAAGCCGTCGGAGAAGGACCCGACCGCCGCGATCTGGATGGCCGAACTCTGGGCCGAGGCCGGACTGCCCGCCGGGGTGTTCAACGTCCTGCAGGGCGACAAGACCGCCGTCGACGAGTTGCTCACCAACCCCGCCATCAAGGCCATCTCCTTCGTCGGCTCCACCCCCATCGCCCAGTACGTGTACGCCACCGGCACCGCCCACGGCAAACGCGTCCAGGCACTCGGCGGGGCGAAGAACCACGCCATCGTCCTGCCGGACGCCGACCTCGACCTCGCCGCCGACGCCATGGTCAACGCCGGCTTCGGCTCCGCCGGCGAACGCTGCATGGCCATCTCCGCCCTGGTCGCGGTCGGCGACATCGCCGACGAACTGGTCGCCAAGATCACACAGCGCACCGACACCCTCAAGATCGGCGACGGCACCCAGGACTCCGACATGGGCCCGCTGGTGACGAAGGCGCACCGCGACAAGGTCGCCTCCTACATCGACGCCGGCGAACAGGACGGCGCCACCATCGTCGTCGACGGGCGGACCGTGCAGGCGAATGGCGGTGCGGACGGGTTCTGGCTCGGACCCACCCTGATCGACCACGTCACCACCGACATGAGTGTGTACACCGACGAAATCTTCGGCCCCGTCCTCTCCGTCATCCGCGTCGAGTCCTACGACGAAGCCCTGGAACTGGTGAACTCCAGCCAGTTCGGCAACGGCACCGCCATCTTCACCAACGACGGCGGCGCCGCGCGCCGGTTCCAGAACGAGGTCGAGGTCGGCATGGTCGGCATCAACGTCCCCATCCCCGTCCCCATGGCCTACTACTCCTTCGGGGGCTGGAAGAACTCCCTGTTCGGCGACAGCCACGCCCACGGCACCGAAGGCGTCCACTTCTTCACCCGCGGCAAAGTCGTCACCACCCGCTGGCTCGACCCCAGCCACGGCGGCCTCAACCTCGGATTCCCCCAGAACAACTAAGGAACCTCTCCCATGACCGCACACCTCTCACTCCCCCGATTCGCCAGGATCGGGGCCGGAGCAGTAGACGAGATCGGCTCGGTCGTCGACCAATTGGGTCTGCAGAGGCCGGTTCTCGTCACCGATGCGTACCTGACCGGCACCGGCGCGGCCGACCGGATCATGAGCCTCCTCAGGTCGGCGGGCAAGGAGCCGGCACTGTTCTCCGGCACCGTGCCCGACCCCACCACCGATTCCCTGGAGGAAGGGCGGAGGATCGTCGCCGAGCACAACGCGGATTCGGTGATCGGGTTCGGCGGCGGTAGTCCGATGGACACCGCGAAGGCACTGGCCGTGCTGTCCGCGAACGGCGGTGAGATGCGGTCGTACAAGGCACCTCACGTGTACACCGGGAAGGCGCTGCCGATCATCGCGATACCGACCACTGCCGGAAGCGGCTCGGAGGCGACGCAATTCACCGTCATCAGCGACAGCGCTTCCGACGAGAAGATGCTGTGCCCGGGACTCTCCTTCCTGCCGATCGCCGCGATCGTGGATTTCGAACTCACGATGTCGATGCCGCCGCGGTTGACCGCCGACACCGGAATCGATGCGCTCACCCACGCCATCGAGGCTTACGTCAGCAGGAAGGCCCAGCCGTTCACCGACGGACTCGCGCTCTCCGCGATCCGCACGATCGGTAAGCACATCGGCACGGCGTACGCGGACGGTGAAGACCGCACCGCGAGAGAAGCGATGATGGTCGCGTCCATGCAGGCCGGTATGGCGTTCTCCAACTCGAGCGTGGCGCTGGTGCACGGGATGAGCAGGCCGATCGGTGCGCATTTCCATGTCGCACACGGACTGTCGAATGCCATGCTGCTTCCGGCGATCACGGCGTTCTCCCTGAAGGGAGCGGAGAGCCGCTACGCCGACTGCGCGCGTGCATTCGGCGCTGCACCGGAATCGGCGGGCGATTCCGTCGCCGCGCAGTTCCTCGTCGAGACCCTGAGCACGCTGTGTCACGACCTGAAGGTTCCGACGCCGCTCGCATACGGGATCGACCGCGACGCCTGGGACGGCCTTATTCCGTTGATGGCAGAGCAGGCGCTGGCGTCCGGATCGCCCGGCAACAATCCGGTCGCGCCCACCGCCGGTCAGATCGAGACGCTGTATTCGGAGGTCTTCAGCTAGAACTCGACGGTGCCCCTGAGGTACCGCCGGTAAGCTCCGGACAGGTGGACGCGGTCGCCGCGCACCTCGCAGTGCACGGTTCCTCCGCGCGCCGACAGTTGGCGTCCGACAAGGCTGTTCCGGCCCAGGACGTCAGCCCAGTACGGCGCGATCTGCGAGTGCGCGGACCCCGTCACCGGATCCTCCTGCACGCCGGCCGCGGCGCCGAACCATCGCGACACGAAATCGAGTCCCTCGGAGTCCGACGCCGCGGTGACGACGATGCCCCGCACCTTCAGGGGGCTGATCACGGCGAAATCGGGGGCCATCGACGCGATGTCGTGTTCGGATTCCGCGACGAACACGAGGTCGGTGGCCTTCAGGCACTCCCGCACCGGAATGCCGAGTGCCGCGACGATCCGGGGATCGGCCGCGGTCGGCGCCGGCGGCTCGGCCGGGAAATCCATGACCAGCGTCCCGTTCGGTCCCCGGTCGACGTGCAGCCAACCGCTGCGCGTCCAGAACTGGATGCGGTCGGCGTCCGGGTGCACGTCCTCGAAGATCTGTGCGGCGGTGGCGAGAGTGGCATGGCCGCACAGGTCCACCTCGACGGCGGGTGTGAACCACCGCAGGTGATAGGCGGGGTGGGCCGGGTCGTATTGCCCCGCGCCCACGGGAAGCCGCGCGGTGTAGAACGCCGTCTCGGACAGATTGTTCTCTTCGGCGAGTTGCTGCAGAACGGAATCGTCCAGCCAGTCGGTCAGCGGCATGACCGCCGCCGGGTTGCCCTCGAAGGGTCCGGCGGCGAACGCGTCGATCTGATAGATGTCCAGCTTCATAGCGTCCGATGGTGGTGGACGATCCGGCGCCCGTCGAGGGCCATCTCGCACACGCTGGACCGGTCGCGCCGACGTCAGGCTCGGGCGAAGCTCATCGTCTCGCCTTCGACCCCGCGCATCCACAGGTCGTTGCACGCAGCCGCCAATTCCGGCAGCCCCTCCTCGATGGCGGCGAACACGTTGCCCGGCACCCAGCCGACGTCGCCGTTGAGCAGGAGATTGTTGCGGCCGTAGAAGATCGCGAGGTCGGTGGCGCCCTGCGCGGCGTGCGCCTCGGAGCCCGGCTCGTACCCGTAGGCGGAGTTGCCGATCTCCCAGGGCTCGAAGTCGAACAGGCACACGTCACCGGGAATCGGTGTGACGGTGGGATTTTCCCGCCGCGGCGCCGCGGTGATCCGCGGGATCAGGGTGTACACCTCGTTGCGCGCGTACTTGGCGTGGTACGCGTCGCCGCTCTGCGGGAGCACGTTCCACACCGCGTCGCAGGTGAGCGGTGCGTCCTCGTCGAGAAGCCGGGCACGGCAGGTCACGCCGCGCTTGTCCAGGCTGATGGTGATGTAGCGAGCCACGATTCCTCCTTCGGAGCCCGTGAGTACTTCTTAACCGCCCGCGGTTAACAAGTACTCACGGGTGCTTGTCACACTTCGTCGAGTACCTCGGACCAGATCTTCAGGGCGTCCTCGATCTGTTCCGCCGTCACGATGAGCGGTGGAATCATCCGTACCACGTTCATGTGGGCGCCGCAGGTCAACAGCAGCAGCCCCTTCTTCGCGGCCAGCTGCTGCGCCGCAGACGCTTTCGCACGGTCCGCGCTGCCGTCGGCCGCCGTGAACTCGCTGCCCACGAGCAGTCCGAGACCACGGACGTCGCCGATTCCGTCGATGGCGCGCGTGCGCGCACCGTCGAGCAACTGGACGCCCCGCGCGGCGGCGTTGGCCACGAGGTCTTCCTTCTCGATCACCTCGAGTGTCGCGACCGCGGCCGCGCAGGACACGGCGTTGCCGCCGTACGTTCCGCCCTGCGACCCCGGCCAGCCCTTGGCCATGAGCTCCTCGGACGCCGCGATGCCCGACAGCGGGAATCCGCTGGCCAGACCCTTGGCGATGGTGATGATGTCGGGCCGGACGTCGAAGTGCTGGTGCCCGAAGAACTTGCCGGTGCGGCCGAATCCGGTCTGGATCTCGTCGATGACGAGCAGGATGCCGTACCGGTCGGCGCGCTCGCGGAGACCCTGGAAGAACGCGGTGTTGCCGGGCACGTACCCGCCCTCACCGAGAACGGGCTCGACGACGAACGCCGCCGTCTCGTTCGGCGCGGTGAGCGTCGCGAAGATGTAGTCGAGTTCCTTCAGCGCGAACGCGGTCGCCTCCTCCTCGGACCAGCCGTAGCGGTAGGCGTTGGGGAACGGTGCCACGTGCACGCCGCCCATCAGCGGGCTGAAGCCGGCGGAGAACCGGGTGCCGGACGTGGTCATCGTCGCCGTCGCGACCGTGCGTCCGTGGAATCCGCCGTGGAAGACGATCACGTTGGGGCGGCCGGTCGCCTGCCGCGACAGTCGCAGCGACGCCTCCACGGCCTCGCTCCCCGAGTTCGCGAAGAACAGCGAGTCGAGTCCCGGGGGCAGCACCGACCCCAGTCGATCGACCAGTTCGAGCATCGGCTGGTGCATGACCGTCGTGTACTGGCCGTGGATCAGGGAGCCGACCTGCCTGCGCGCGGCCTCCACGACGTGTGGGTGGCAGTGCCCCGTACTGGTCACGCCGATGCCCGCGGTGAAGTCGAGATAGCGCCTGCCGTCGGTGCCGTAGAGGTAGCACCCTTCACCGTGATCGACCGTCACGGGTGTGGCCTGTGCGAGCAGTGGAGATAGCCGAGTCACGAGAACCCTCCCACGCGTAGATGCCGGCGGATGTCGGCAAGTGCATTGTCAGATTGTTGACAATCTGTATAACATGGGGACCGTCCCTTCGGCAACGGAGAATGGGGAAAAATCATGCTCGAGGAAGCAGCAATCGCATCGGTGCAGACCGGCTTGTTCATCGGCGGCAAATGGCGCGACAGCGCCCGCACCATGCCGGTCCACGACCCGTCCACCGGACAGATCCTGTGCACGGTCGCCGACGCCGACGCCGACGAGGCCCGCGAGGCGCTCGACGCGGCCGTGGCAGCGCAACCGTCATGGGCGGCCACGACACCCCGCGAACGCAGCACCATCCTCATGAACGCGCACCGACTGCTGCTCGAGAACGTCGACCGGCTCGCGCTGGTCATGACGCTCGAGATGGGCAAGCCACTCACCGAGGCACGGGGCGAAATCGCGTACGCCGCAGAGTTCTTCCGCTGGTTCGCCGAGGAGGCCGTCCGCATCGACGGCGGCTACATGACGGCGCCCGGGGGCGGTTCGCGGTTCCTCGTCACCAAGCAGCCCGTGGGGCCGAGCCTGCTCATCACCCCGTGGAACTTCCCGATGGCGATGGGCACCCGGAAGATCGGGCCCGCGATCGCCGCCGGGTGCACGTCCGTCATCAAACCGGCGGCCCAGACGCCGCTGTCGATCCTCGCGCTCGCCGACATCCTCACCGAGGCCGGGCTGCCGGACGGCGTCGTCAACGTCGTCACCACGTCCAGCCCCGACGAGGTGATCACTCCCCTCATCCTCGACGGCAGGGCCCGCAAGCTCTCGTTCACCGGTTCGACCAAGGTCGGGAAGCATCTGCTCGAACTGTGCGCCCGCACGGTCATGCGCACGTCCATGGAACTCGGCGGCAACGCGCCGTTCCTCGTGTTCGACGACGCGAATCTCGACGACGCGGTCGACGGGGCCATGGCGGCGAAGATGCGCAACATCGGCCAGGCCTGCACGGCTGCCAATCGAATTCTCGTGCACAGTTCGGTCGCCGAGGAATTCACGCGCAAACTCACGCAGCGGATGGAGGCCCTGCCCGTCGGGCGCGGCACCGAGGACGGCGTCGTGGTCGGACCGTTGATCGACGAGGCGGCCGTCGAGAAGGTGAGCAGTCTCGTCGCGGATGCCGTCGAACGCGGCGCCTCGGTGCTCACCGGCGGCGCGGCACTCGACCGCCCGGGCAACTTCTACCCGGCGACGGTCCTGACAGGTGTGTCCGACGACGCCGAGATGTGCCACAACGAGATCTTCGGCCCGGTGGCCGCGATCAGCACGTTCGAGACCGAGGCCGAGGCCGTCGAACGGGCCAACGACACCCCGTACGGGCTGGTGGCCTACGTGTACACCGAGAGCCTCAAGCGCGGCATCCGCGTGTGCGAGGCGCTGGAGTCGGGCATGGTCGGACTCAACCAGGGTGTGGTGTCGAACCCGGCCGCGCCGTTCGGCGGTGTGAAGGAGTCCGGGCTCGGGCGCGAAGGCGGGACCACCGGCATCGACGAGTTCCTCGAGACGAAGTACATCGGTGTCGCCGTCTAGGAACTAGAGCCAGGTGTCTTCCGACGACGTCGTGAGGAACGCCTCGAGGTCGTCGCGCCACGGCGCAGGCACGGTCTTGTCAGGCTCGATGCCGGTGTACTGCCCGCGGTAGAACAACAGCGGTCGCTCCTCCCTGATCTCACTCAGGGAGGAGACCCGGCCGAACGCGACCCAGTGATCGCCGCCGTCGTGCACGCTCTCGAGCGAGCAGTCGATGTGGGCGAGTGAACCGGTGAGGATCGGTGAGCCCAGCGGCGACTCCGTCCAGTCGATCCCGGCGAACTTGTCCGGGTCCCGGGAACCGAATCGGGCGCACGTCGACTGCTGTTCTTCCGCGAGCACGTTCACGCAGAAGATGCCACTGCGCTCGATCGCCGCCCACGACCGCGACGTCTTGGTCGGGCAGAACAACACGAGCGGGGGTTCGAGCGACAGCGCGGCGAACGACTGGCACGCGAACCCCACGGGCACGCCGTCGTCGATCGTCGTGATGATGGTGACGCCGGTGCAGAACTGGCCCAGCACCGTCCGGAACCGTCGCGGATCGATCGCCTCGGCCGCGACGGCCCCGTCCCCGGTCACCTCGCTCACGGCTGCATCCCGACGCTGAAGTCGTGACCCCACAGGCTGACGGCCGTGCTCTCCCTCGCAATCCAGCTCTCGTCCTCCACCTGACGTCCCTCGCAACCGAATTCGACGTCGAATCCGCCGGGGGTCTTCATGTAGAACGACAGCATCAGGTCGTTGACATGGCGGCCGAGCGTGGCCGACATCTTCACCTTCTTGCGGAGCGCGCGGTCGAGGCACAAGCCGACGTCGTCGGAGTTCTCGACCTCGATCATCAGGTGCACGATGCCGCTGGGCGTGGGCATCGGCAGGAACGCGAGACTGTGGTGCCGCGGGTTACAGCCGAAGAACCGCAACCACGCCGGCTTGCCGTCGGCCGGCCGCCCGACCATCTGCGGGGGCAACCGCATCGAATCGCGCAGGCGGAAACCGAGGACGTCGCGATAGAAGCGCAGCGACGCCTCGTCGTCCGTGGTCGAGAGGACGACGTGCCCGAGGCCCTGCTCACCGGTGACGAACCTGTGCCCGTACGGACTGACGACGCGCCGGTGCTCCAGGGCCGCGCCGTGGAACGCCTCGAGCGTGTTGCCCGACGGGTCCTCGAACGTGATCAGCTCGTCGACCCTGCGGTCCTTCAGTTGCTCGGCCGTCCCCTCCTTGAATGCGACGCCGGCCGCCGACAGGTTGTCGCGGACCTCCTGCAGCTCCGCGGCATTGGCCGTCTCCCAGCCCGACACCGACAGCCGGTCGTGCTCCCCGGGGAAGATGACGAGACGCGCCGGGAAGTCGTCCATCCGCAGATACAGGGCGTCCGGGTCGGAGCCCTTGCCCTCGACCATTCCCAGCACCTTGAGACCGTATTCACGCCACGCGGCCATGTCGGTGGCCTCGATGCGCATGTATGCCAGTGAACGAATACTCATCACTTACCCCCGTCCAGAAGGAAATCGGTTGCCAGACGGTTGAACTCGTCGAACTTCTCCAGCTGCGCCCAGTGTCCGCACCCACCGAAGACGTGCAACTGTGCCCGCGGAATCATCTTCAGCGCCACCAGCGCCCCGTCGAGCGGGTTCACCCGGTCTTCGCGGCCCCAGATCAGCAGCACTCGCTGGCGCAGCTTGTACGCGTCGCGCCACAGCATGCCGAGCTCGAAGTCGGCCGAGGAGAACGACTTTCCCATCGCCTTGGCGGCGGCGAGCGACTCGGGTGTACTCGCCGCGGCGAAGCGTTCGTCGATCAGTTCGTCGGTGATCAACTTCTGGTCGAACACCATGATGCGCAGGAACGCCTCGAGGTTTTCCCGGGTGGGCTGGTAGCCGAACTTGCCGAGGTTCTTGACACCCTCGGTCGGGTCCGGGGCGAACAGGTTGACGCTGAGTCCGCCCGGGCCCATGAGCACCAGCCGGCCCGCGCGGTCCGGGTAGTCCAGCGCGAAACGCACTGCTGCACCGCCGCCGAGCGAGTTTCCGAGCAGGTGGACGCGTCCGCCGATGTCGAGGGTGTCGAGCAGATCCTTCAACGCGGACGCACTGTGCACGAAGTACTGCGGGTGCTCGGTCGGCTTGTCCGACAACCCGTATCCCGGCTGGTCGACGGCGAGGACGTGGAACTTCTCGGCGAGAACCGGGATGTTCCTGGCGAAGTTCGACCACGACGAAGCGCCCGGCCCGCCGCCGTGCAGCAGCACGATCGTGGTGTCGTTGCCGACGCCGGCCTCGTGGTAGTGCAACGTCAGGTCGGGCCGGACCTGGGCGAACTTCGAGGTGGACTCGAACGTGAGGGCCTCTTCGGTAGTCGTCACGTGTTCTCCTAGACCATCGTGTCGGTGATGGGCAGACCGAATTCGCCGGTGCCGTACATGACGTAGGCGCGCTCGGGATCGTTGGCCGCGTGGACGCGTCCGGCGTGCGCGTCCCGCCAGAAACGCTGCAGCGGCGTGCCGTTGGCCAGCGCGGTGGCCCCCGAGCTCTCGAACAGTTTGTCGATGGACGAAATGGCGCGGCCCGTGGCGCGCACCTGGTCCCGGCGTGCCCGCAGCCGCAGCTCGAACGGCACTTCCTCACCCGCGACGAGCAGTGCGTATTCGTCGGCGACGTTCCCGGACAGCTGGCGCCAGGCGGCGTCGATGTCACTCGACGCCTCGGCGATGCGGACCTTGGCGAACGGGTCGTCCTTCGCCTTCTCACCGGCGAACGCCGCGCGGACGCGCTTTCCCTGATGTTCGACGTGCGCGTCGTAGGCGCCGTAGGCCATCCCGACGATCGGCGCGGAGATGGTGGTGGGATGGATTGTTCCCCAGGGCATCTTGTAGACGGGTGCGGTGTTGCGCTCGAGCCCGGGTGCGGTGAGGTTGCTCATCGCCTTGAAGCTGAGGACGCGGTGCGTCGGGACGAAGACGTCCTCCACCACCACGGTGTTGCTGCCGGTTCCGCGGAGTCCCACCACATTCCACACGTCATCGATCCGGTAGTCCTCGCGGGGGATCAGGAAACTGACGAAGTCGACGGGGCGGCCGTCCTTGATGACCGGCCCGCCGAGCACCGCCCAGCTCGCGTGATCACAGCCGGACGACCAGGCCCAGGCGCCGTTGACCGTGTATCCGCCGTCGACGACCTGACCGGCACCCATCGGCGCGTACGAGGACGAGATCCGGACGTCGGTGTCGTTGCCCCACACGTCTTCCTGAGCCTGCTGCGAGAACAGGGCGAGGTGCCAGTTGTGGACACCGATAATCGACGAGACCCATCCGGTGGACCCGCAGGCGCTCGCGATCTTCCGCACCGCGGAGTAGAACAGCACCGGATCCGCCTGGTAACCACCCCACTGTTCGGGCTGGAGCAACCGGAAGAATCCGGTCTCCTGGAGCGCCTTCATGGAATCGTCGGGGATACGACGTAGATCCTCGGTCTCCTGCGCACGCTCTCGCAGCGTCGGCAGTAGTGCGTCGAGCCGCTGCATCACCTCGTGACTGTCATGGTCACCCACAGGACGCTCCTGTCTCGTTCGATGGTTCACTTGTCTTCTGAGACTAGAACACGTTCCCATTTATGTCGAGACACCGGCAAAGGTGCTGTTTGACGGCCCGGGTCTGGAAGAAAGGCTTCGAAAATCTGGCGGATCGTGTCGAAGTTCTATAACGTGTTCTACTAACAGCATGAAGGGATGTGAGGGCACAATGGCGCAGATTCGCGAGATCGATGTGGGCACGGTCCAGACCCGCTTCGCGCGTGGTTGGCACTGCCTCGGTTTGACCAAGACGTTCAAGGACGGCAAACCGCATTCGATCGAGGCTTTCGGCACCAAACTCGTCGTCTTCGCCGACAGCAAGGGCGAACTGAAAGTTCTGGACGCGTATTGCCGGCACATGGGCGGCGACCTGTCGCAGGGCACGGTGAAGGGCGATTCCGTCGCCTGCCCGTTCCACGACTGGCGCTGGGGCGGCAACGGCAAGTGCACCAGCATTCCCTACGCACGCCGGGTTCCCCCGATCGCCCGCACCCGCGCCTGGCTCACCCTCGAGCAGAACGGTCAGCTGTTTGTGTGGAACGACCCGGAGGGCAATCCCCCGCCGGAGAACGTGACCATCCCCCGCATCGAGGGCGCATACAGCGACGAATGGACCGACTGGACCTGGAACTCGATGCTGATCGAGGGCTCCAACTGCCGCGAGATCATCGACAACGTGGTCGACATGGCGCATTTCTTCTACATCCACTACGCGTTCCCGACGTACTTCAAGAACGTCTTCGAAGGCCACATCGCGACGCAGTACCTCAACACGAAGGGTCGCCCGGACGTCGGGATGGCGACGCAGTACGGCATGGAATCGCTGCTGCGCTCCGAGGCCGCCTACTACGGGCCGTCCTACATGATCAACCCGCTGTGGAACAGCTACGGCGGGTACGAGGTCGAGAGCGTCCTCATCAACTGCCACTATCCGGTGACGAACAATTCGTTCATGCTCCAGTACGGCGTCACCGTCAAGAAGCCGACCGGCATCGACGACGAAACGGCCGACAAGCTGGCCGCGAAGTTCACCGAGGGCATCGCCGAGGGATTCCTGCAGGACGTCGAGATCTGGAAGAACAAGACCAAGATCGACAACCCCCTGCTCTGCGACGAGGACGGTCCCGTCTACCAGCTGCGACGCTGGTACGACCAGTTCTACGTCGACGTCGCCGACGTCACCGACAAGATGACGCAGCGCTTCGAGTTCGAGGTCGACACCACCAAGGCCAACGAGGCCTGGCAGCACGAGGTCGAAGAGAACCTGGCCCGGCAGAAGGCCGAACGCGAGGCCGCCGAGGGCTCCGAGAACACGACTGCGGCGCGGTCCGAGAACAGGGAAGCGCAGGTCTGATCATGAGTGCCTCGATCGAATGGGCCAAAGCTCCCGACTTCGCCGGGCAGCCTGCTCGGCTCGAGGCCATTCATGCGCAAACGTTGGCCGACAAGGCCAACTACCTCGACGACGGCATGAACGAAGTCGAGTGCCGTACGTGCGGAACCTGTGTGCTGGTGCGCAAGAACAGCCTCAAGCACACGAGCGTCCAGTGGACGGACGACCCTGCGAAGACGTGCCCGACATTCCGGGACGCCGTCGGCGAGGGACAGTCCACCGCGCTCCGCGAGGGGTGCCCGCGACTGTGGGACAGCATCAACCACGCGGTGATGGAGGGGTTCATCGACGTGCGAGATCGCGTCGAATAGTCGTCGGTACCGCTGCGGCGGTTGCGTCGCCCAATGTGACATTCGTGCAGTCGGGCTACACGAATGTCACATTGGGCGCACGTGTTTTAGGCTGGACATGCCGTCGGATTCGGCGGTTCCAGCCGAACCGGAGGCGTGCCATGACAGGCCGAATCGTGCACTTCGAGATCCCCTTCGACGACGGTGACCGCGCACGAGCGTTCTATCGGGACGCCTTCGGGTGGGCCATCGCCGAGATCCCCGACATGGACTACAGCATGGTCACCACCGGACCCGTCGGCGAGAGCGGCATGCCCGACGAACCCGGGTACATCAACGGCGGCATGATGCAGCGCGGGGAGGTGACCTCTCCCGTGGTCACCGTCGACGTCGAGAGCATCGAATCCGCCCTCGAAAGGATCGAATCCCTCGGCGGCAAGACCGTCACCGGCAGGACCCCCGTCGGGAACATGGGATTCGCCGCATACTTCACCGACTCGGAGGGCAACGTCGTCGGGCTGTGGGAGACCGCCCGCTAACCTGTGAGTACTTATTAACCGCGGGCGGTTAATAAGTACTCACAGGCGCTCGCGTTGCAGTTCGAGGGCAATGTCGATGAGCTGGTCTTCCTGGCCGCCGACGAGCTTGCGCTTGCCGGCGCGGACGAGGAGTTCGGCGGACGAGACGCCGTACCGTTCGGCCTGGCGTTCGGCGTGCTTGAGGAAGCTCGAGTAGACGCCGGCGTATCCCATCATCAGCGCCTGGCGGTCGAGGAGGCATTCGGCGGGCATCGCCGGCCGCACGACGTCCTCGGCGGCGTCGGCGATCGCGAAGAAGTCGATGCCCGTCTTGACGCCGATCTTGTCGCACACGCCGACGAACGCCTCGACCGGCGCGTTTCCGGCCCCGGCGCCGAATCGTCTTGTGCTGCCGTCGATCTGCTTGGCCCCCGCCCGGACCGCGGCGATCGAGTTGGCCACACCGAGTCCGAGGTTCTCATGACCGTGGAAACCCACCTGTGCGTCCGAGCCGAGTTCCTGCACCAGCGCCTCGACGCGGTCGGACACCTGCTCGAGCACGAGCGCGCCTGCGGAGTCGACGACGTACACGCACTGGCAGCCGGCGTCGGCCATGATGCGGGCCTGCTTGGCGAGCTTCTCCGGTGCGATCGAGTGCGCCATCATCAGGAAGCCGACGGTCTCGAGTCCGCGGTCGCGGGCCAGCCCGAAGTGCTGGATGGACACGTCCGCCTCGGT
Source organism: Rhodococcus wratislaviensis (assembly GCF_900455735.1). Lineage (GTDB taxonomy): Bacteria > Actinomycetota > Actinomycetes > Mycobacteriales > Mycobacteriaceae > Rhodococcus_F > Rhodococcus_F wratislaviensis. The sequence continues at coordinate 56,902 of NZ_UAUI01000026.1, forward strand.
GCAGTGCGTCGCGATGCGGCAGATCGAGGCGCCGTTGTCCTGGGCGACGATGATGTCGTCCTTGATGCCCAACCCGGGCAGCATCAGGAAGGCGATCTTCGCGTTCTTCGCCGTGTCGACGGCGATCGAGATGAGTTCCTGCTCCGGCACCTTGGAGAACCCGTAGTTGAACGAGGACCCACCGAGTCCGTCGCCGTGTGTCACCTCGATGACCGGGACCCCGGCGTTGTCGAGCGCACCGACGATGGCCCGGACCTCCTCACCGGTGAACTGGTGCCGCTTGTGGTGCGAACCGTCCCGCAGCGAGGTATCGGTGACGCGGATGTCCCAGCTGGCGTCGAAATGGACCATAGTGCTCATGCCTCCACACTCAGGAGCTTCTGGGCGATCTCTTCGCCCACCTTGGTTGCCGCTGCGGTCATGATGTCGAGGTTGCCCGCGTACGGCGGCAGGAAGTCGCCTGCGCCCTCGACCTCGACGAACGTCGTGACCGTCGCCTGCCCGCCCGACACGACGCTCGGGTCGTCGAACTGCGGTTCGTTGAGCAGCCGGTAGCCGGGGACGTACTGCTGGATGTCCGCGACGACGCGGTGGATGGAATCGGTGATGGCGTCGCGGTCGGCGTCCTCGGGGATCGCGCAGAAGATCGTGTCGCGCATGATCATCGGCGGGTCGGCCGGGTTGAGGATGATGATGGCCTTGCCGCGCTGCGCTCCGCCGATGGTCTCGATTCCGCGGCTGGTGGTCTTGGTGAACTCGTCGATGTTCGCGCGGGTGCCCGGGCCTGCGGAGACGGACGCCACCGACGCGACGATCTCCGCGTACGGCACGTCGACGACGCGGGAGACCGCGTACACGATCGGGATCGTGGCCTGCCCTCCGCACGTGATCATGTTGACGTTGGGGGCGCCGAGGTGTTCACGCAGGTTCGCCGGCGGGACCACGGCCGGTCCGACGGCGGCGGGTGTCAGGTCGACGGCGCGGATTCCCGCGGCCTCGTAGCGCGGTGCGGCCTCCCGGTGCACGTACGCGGATGTGGCCTCGAAGACGAGATCGGGTTTCTCCGGCTGGTTCAGCAACCAGTCGACACCCTCGGCCGACGTCTCCAGTCCCATCTTGCGGGCCCGTGCCAGGCCTTCGCTCTCGGGGTCGATCCCGATCATCCAGCGGGGTTCGAGCCACTCGGATCGCTGCAGTTTGTAGAGCAGGTCGGTGCTGATGTTGCCCGAACCGACGATCGCCACACTTGCCTTGGTCATGAACAAACTCCTACTTGAACTGCAGGGATACGGTTCCGAGCCCACTGAACTCGGCGCGGAAATGATCGCCCGGGTGAGCGTCGATGGCGCGGGTGCACGAGCCGGGCAGCACGATGTCGCCGGCCTTCAACCGGACGCCGAAGCTCTCGACCTTCTGCGCGAGCCAGGCGACGGCCGTCACCGGGTTGCCGAGCACCGCGTCGCTGCGTCCCTCGGCTTTGGTCTCACCGTTGCTCGTCAGGACGGCGTCGATGGTTTTGATGTCGATGTCCGCGGGCCGCACCCGGTTCTTGCCGAGCACGAAACCGGCGGACGACGCGTTGTCGGCGATGGTGTCCGGCAGTGTGATCTTCCAATCGGTGATCCGGCTGTCGATCAGCTCGATGGACGGTGCGAACGCCACGGTGGCGTCCAGGACGTCCTGCTCGGTGCAGCCTGCGCCGGGGAGGTCGGCGCCCAGCACGAACGCGACCTCGACCTCCACGCGCGGGAAGCAGAACCGCGCCGTGTCGACGGGTTGGTCCTCGAAGACCTCCATGTCGGCGAGCAGGTGGCCGTAGTCGGGTTCGTCGACGCCCATCATCTGCTGCATGGCGAGGGACGACAGGCCGACCTTGTGCCCGACGACCTTCGCTCCGTCCTGCAGCCGGCGGCGGATGTTGATCAGCTGGATCTCGTAGGCGTCGACGACGTCGATGTCGGGATGGTCCGCGGTCAGGGGGCCGATGGGAGCGCGGCCCCGTTCCGCGGCGTCGAGCTGATTCGCCAACTCGGTGCGTAGTTGCGTCGAGAGCATGGTTAGAGGACCTTCCCTGAAGTTCGTTTGCGTGCGCACGCCCACCGGTTTCCACTGCAACGTGTTTCGTTCTTGTTTGTTGGCGTCAGTAATACTTCCTGGCAGAAAGGATGGACTGACAACCCCATCATTCTATAACGTGTTCTACATGAGCAAGCACGAATACGACATCGTGGTCGTCGGTAGCGGTGCCGGTGGAATGACCGCGGCCCTCACCGCGGCCCACAAGGGACTCAGCGTCGTCATCCTCGAAAAGGCGCCACACTTCGGCGGCTCCACCGCACGATCCGGCGGTGGCGTGTGGATCCCGAACAACGAGGCGCTGATCGCCGCGGGAGTCGAGGACACCACCGACGCCGCGCGGACCTACCTGCACAGCATCATCGGCGACGTGGTCCCGAAGGACCGGATCGACGCCTACATCGACCGCGGCCCCGAGATGCTGTCGTTCGTGCTGAAGAACAGCCCGCTGAAACTGCAGTGGGTGCCCGAATACTCCGACTACTACCCCGAGGCCCCCGGCGGGCGGCTCGGTGGACGGTCCGTCGAGCCGACACCGTTCGACGGCAGGAAGCTCGGCGCCGACCTCGCGAAGCTCGAACCCGATTACGTGAAGGCCCCGTCCAATTTCGTGATCACCCAGGCCGATTACCGCTGGCTGAACCTCCTGATGCGCAACCCGCGCGGCCCCCTTCGCGCAGCCCGGGTCGGTCTCCGCTTCCTCGGCGCCAAGCTCACCGGGAAGCGCCTGCTCGTCCGCGGTCAGGCGCTCGTCGCGGGACTGCAGGCCGGACTGAAGGCCGCAGGCGTCCCGATCCTGCTCGACACCCCGCTCACCGACCTCTATGTGGAGGACGGCGTGGTCAAGGGTGTGACCGCCACGGTCGACGGACAGCCGCAGGTGTTCCGGGCACGCCGCGGCGTGGTGATCGCGTCGGGCGGTTTCGAGCACAACGACGAGGCCCGCAAGAAGTACCAGCGGGCACCGATCGGCACCGAATGGACCGTCGGCGCAAAGGCCAACACGGGCGACGGCATCTGGGCGGGCGAAAAGCTCGGTGCCGCGCTCGATCTGATGGAAGACGCCTGGTGGGGACCGTCCATCCCGCTCACCGGCGGCCCGTGGTTCGCGCTGTCCGAGCGGAGCCTGCCGGGCTGCATCATGATCAACGAATCCGGCAGGCGCTTCGTCAACGAATCCGCGCCGTACGTCGAGGCGACGCACGCGATGTACGGCGGCACGCACGGCCAGGGCGACGGACCGGGCGAGAACGTGCCGTGCTGGCTCGTCCTCGACCAGCGTTACCGCGACCGGTACGCGTTCGCCGGAGTCACCCCGCGGTCCCCGTTCCCCGGTCGCTGGCTGAAGGCCGGTGTCATCGTCAAGGCGGGCACCGTCGCCGAGCTGGCCGGGAAGATCGGCGTACCGGTCGACGCGCTCACCGAAACGGTCTCGCGTTTCAACACTTTCGCCCGCAACGGCAAGGACGAGGACTTCGGCCGTGGTGAAAGCGGGTACGACCACTACTACGGGGATCCCCGCAACAAGCCCAACCCGAGCCTCGGGGCGCTCGAGAAGGCGCCGTTCTTCGCCGTCAAGATGGTCCCGGGCGACCTCGGCACCAAGGGCGGTCTCCGCACCGACCGCAACGCCCGCGTGCTGCGGGAGGACGGAAGCACCATCGAGAACCTCTATGCGGTGGGCAATGCCAGCGGCCCGGTGATGGGCCACACCTACGCCGGCCCCGGCGCGACCATCGGCCCGGCGATGACGTTCGGCTATCTCGCGGTTCTCGATATCCTCGACAAGTCCTCGCAGGCCGATTCCCCGACGTCACTTACCGGAGACACCACCAATGCCCATTGATCCGAACATCGCCATCGGAGCCGAACTGCCCGTTCAGGAGTTCTCCTGGACCAGTTCCGACGTGCAGCACTACCACCTCGCTCTCGGCGCCGGATCCCGCCCGCTCGACGAGAGGGAGTTGCGGTACCTGACCGACGGAAAGCCGCAGGTGCTCCCCACGTTCGCCACGGTGGCCGCGAATTTCCACGCGACCGAGGCCCCGCGCGTGTCGTTCCCGGGCGTCGAGATCGACCTCGCCAACGTGGTCCACGGCAGCCAGGAAGTGACCGTGCACCAGCCGATTCCCCCGGAGGGCAGGGCCCGCACCACCACCCGTATCGCCGAGGTGTGGGACAAGGGCAAGGCCGCCGTCATCGTGCAGGAGTCGACGACCACCGACCTCGACGGCACTCGCCTGTGGACCGGGCGGTCGTCCATCTTCGCCCGCGGCGAAGGAGGTTTCGGCGGCGAGCGCGGACCGTCCCAGTCCGTCGAGTTGCCCGACCGGCCCGCCGACGTCGAGGTCGACACCCCCGTCCTTCCGCAGCAGGCGCTGATGTACCGGATGTGCGGCGACCGTAACCCCCTGCATTCCGACCCGAAGTTCGCTTCCGCCGCAGGGTTTCCCGCCCCGATCCTGCACGGCCTGTGCACCTACGGGATGGTGTGCAAAGCGGCCGTGGATGCGGTACTCGACTCGGACGCGTCGCAGGTCGCGGGGTTCCGAGTCCGGTTCGCGGGCGTGGTCTTCCCCGGCGAGACGCTGCACACGCGGATCTGGCGGGACGAGGGCAGGCTCCTCATCTCGGCCACGGTTTCCGAGCGTGACGATGCTCCGGCCCTGACCGACGTGGTGCTGACCCTGGCCCAAGGGTGACAGTTACCGAAATTTGACCGAATGTGCCCAGTTCGGGCGGATATTCGCGAATATCAGGCACGATGCCGCAACACTTTGTACGCTTTCCGTGACCTCATCGAGACGTGTCAACCGATGGTCGGGGCGGTTCCACGGCTCTCCACGAGCAGTAGCGAACAAAGGGGGGACCTCGTGTCCCAGCGCAGACATCTCCGTCCCGTGCGGCGCGCCGCCGTTGCCGGTGCTCTCGCGTTCTGTGCGACCGCCCTCGTCGCTCTCCCCGCGAACGCCGCACCGGTGGCGGGGAGTTCCGACAGCGGCAGCACCGGCGGCAGTTCGATGGGTTCGTCCGTACTCCCGACACCCATTCCCACCCCGACCGGGCTGGCCGCACTCGCGGCCGCGACGACCCAGACAGGCAAGCCCTATCTGTGGGGTGGGACGGGCCCGGACGCGTGGGACTGCTCGGGACTGGTGCAGTGGGCATTCCGGCAGGCGGGGGTGAATCTGCCACGCACCACGTGGGAGCAGGCCGAGGTCGGCGCACCCATTCCGCTGTGGGCGCTGGCTCCCGGCGACATCGTGGTGCTCAACCCGGACGCGTCGCACATCGGCATCTACGCCGGCTTCGGTCAGGTCTTCAATGCGTACGGGCGCGGCGTGCCCGTGGGTCTGGCGCCGCTGTCGCAGTTCCACATCTACAGCATCCGCCGGTTCTGACCCTCGGTCGTGGGCGTGCGTCTGCGGACGTACGGCCACACCGCGACGAGGAACAGCACCACCACCGCACCGGGTCCGAGCAGGGACGCCCATGCCGGTCCGTCCGGCAGTGTCGCTGCCAGACCGGCCGCGGCACCGGTGACGACCGCGCCCAGCAGTAGCGTCGGGATTCCGGGTGCGAGACCGGTATACGCGACAAGTAGCAATCCCGTCGCCGCGACACCCGCGGCCGCCGCCGCGAGCGCGGACGCGTTGCCCAGGACGAGCGCGATCAGCGCCGCCTGCACCACGACCACCCCAATCCATCTCATCGGAATGCCCCCGACGGCCGGCGGGCACGATCGGCGAGAGCCAGCGCCAGGTCCAGCGCGGAATCGTCGTCCCACGCCACCACCGGGACCCCGAGAACGCCCATGTTCCGGTACATGTTCCGCCGCTCGAGCCGCCACATCCTGCCGGTCATCGGATCGAGTTCGTACTCGAACGGCGGGCCTCGGAGCACGTCGACAGCCACCACGACGTGACCGCGTCGCCTCAACTCCAGCAGCGACAGCGCGAAATTGGTGTCCAGCATGGTGGAGAACGCGAGGACCACTGCCCTCGGCGGCAACGCGACGCGCGGGACGAGTGTGCCTTCGGCGGCGCCGGCGTCGGAGTCGAGCACGGTGTCGAGGATTCGGTAGAACTGCCTGCGCCCGATGTCGGCGCCGAGCCATCGCAGCCGGAGCCCGTGGACGACGACCCCGGCCCGGTCGCCGCGCTGCAGGGCCGTCTGCACCACTTGCGTCGCCCCGCGCACGGTCCGGTGCAGGCTCTCCGACGCCGGGCCGGGCGCCTGCGGGGTGGTGTCGAGTACGGCGACGACGTCCGCGGCGCGGTCCATGATCCGTTCGGTGACGTGGAGCCGGCCGCGCCGGGCACTCACCGGCCAGTTGACGCTCCGCAGCGGGTCTCCCGGCGCGTGCGGGCGGATGTCCCCGAACTCGACGCCCGAACCGAATCGGCGGGTGCGGTGCGCGCCGATTCGGTCCGGAAGTGTGGCGTGGGGCAACGGAGTCGGCATCGGCGGCGCCAACGGAAACACCCGCAGCTCCGTGACGGGAACCGGCAGCGACGCCGTGAGCAGGCCGCCGCCTGCACGTGCCGTGACCGTCAGTGCGGGTTCGTACCGACCCCACCGGTTCGCCGACACCACGTAGTCGCCGACGCCGACCTGCTCGACCGTGTAGCCGTCGGACGGCACCGGTGCCGCTTCGAGTTCCGCCGCACCACCGCACGCCGTCACGTCCACCGAGAGGTGCACGGACTCGGATTCGAAACACCGCAGCATGCGCGCCGACGCCTCGACCCGGACGCCGATGGCCGGACGGGGCAACCACATCACCGTGCCGAGCGCTCCCAGCATCGGGGCGGCGAACACGATCAGTTCCCACCACCGCCCCACGACACCCGCCGTCAGCGCCACGGCGGCGCAGGTCGTCAGTGCGAGGGCTGCCGGCGACGCCCGCCACGTCAGCTGGTGCTCGGTCATCGTGCCCTCGGCGCGGGGAGACGGCGCAACAGTTCCGCGAGGACGTCGTCGCTGCGGATGCGGCGCACCCACATCTCCGGGCGCAGGCTGATGCGGTGTGCGACAGCGGGAACGGCCAGGGCCTTGATGTCCTCCGGAATGACGAAGTCCCGGCCCGAGAGGAGGGCGCGTGCCCGAGCCAGCTGTACCAGGTCGAGTTCCGCGCGGGGACTGGCCCCGACCTCGACCTGCGGGTGGTGCCGGGTGGCGTTCGCGAGCGCGACGACATACCCGAGGACGTCGTGATGAACGCTGACCTGCTCGAGCGATTCGCGCATCGCCAGGAGGTCGGCCGCATCGACCACCTGCTCGACGACGACGGCGGCGGATCCCCGGTCGAGCCGTCGGCGCAGCATCTCGTGCTCGTCGGTCTCGGTGAGGTACCCCAGCCGCAGCCGGAGCGCGAACCGGTCCAGCTGCGCCTCGGGCAGCGGGTAGGTGCCCTCGTATTCGATGGGGTTGTCGGTGGCGAGCACGATGAAGGGACGCGGCAGGATCCGGGTGGTGCCGTCGACGCTGACCTGCCCCTCGGCCATCGCCTCGAGCAGTGCCGCCTGGGTCTTGGGCGGGGTGCGGTTGATCTCGTCGGCGAGGAGCAGGTTGGTGAAGATCGGGCCCGGACGAAACTCGAAGCGTCCCGACGGCATGTCGTAGATGGTGGCGCCGAGCAGGTCGGCGGGCAGCAGGTCGGGGGTGAACTGGACCCGCGTGAAGTCGAGCCCGAGCGCGGCTGCGAAAGATCGTGCCACCAGGGTCTTTCCGAGTCCGGGCAGATCCTCGATGAGCACGTGCCCGCCGGCGAGCACTGCGAGCAGGATGGATGTGAGTTCGTCGTGTTTGCCGACCACCGCCCGTTCGACCTCCGCCAGCACCGCGTGGGCGCGCGCGGTGGTGACCTCGGCGGGCATCGTCACAGCTGCTCCAGCCGTTGCAGGATCCGGTCGAGGACATTCCGGCCCGGCCCGGGTGCGGCCCGGTCGGAGCGCTGCACGCACTCGGGATCGACCCACTGCCACAAGTCGCCGAAGAACACCTCACCCGCGGCTGCGGTGTCGGCGGGGTCCAGTCCCTGCCGCTGTCCGGTGGACTGCTGGAACTCGCGCGCCAGGAGCGGACGCAGATGGTGATCCCAGTCGCCGCGCGTACCGTCCGCCCAGCTGATCAGTGATTCCGTTCGTGCCATCCAGCGGGCCGTCGCCTCGGCCCGTTCGGCTTCCAGGCCCGGCGGCTGGTCGTCGACGTCCCCGGGTGCCATGCGTCGTCGAATCTCGAAGAGCACCAGCGCGGTCACCGCTCCCGCGTACAGCACGGCCGCACTGTACCGGCCGGCGGCCACCAGCGGGACCTCCACGGCCAGCACCGCCCCGACACCGGCTACCGCGACGGCGAGCATGCGTCCCTCTCCAGGTCGTCGAGCACACGCCGGAGCAGATCCGCGGCCTCGTCGCGGTGCTGTTCGCCCATCGGATGCAGGCTGAACCGTGCCTCGGAGAACAGTCGCACCAGCGGCGCCGCCGCCTCGAAGCGCAGCGCTCCGAGTTGCACTGCACGAGCCAGCACTTCGGACGGGGTGTCCGACTCCCGCGGTTCGGCGCCCGGCGCCCCTTGCAGCGCATCCTCCATGGCGGCGTAGCTGGCGATGATGGCCTCACGCGGCGGCAGACTCGGCGCGACGACCACGGCGAGACCTTCCTCCGCTGCCCGGGCCAGCGACTGCGAGGCAGCCGGACCGTCGGGGGAACTCGCCGCGGTCCAGGCGCCGACCCGCGACCGGAGGGGGCGCCGGGCCACGGCCCCGAGGATCAGCACGGTCACCAGTACCGGACCGACAATCGCTGCCGCGGTCCACAATTCCGTCAGGTCCTCGCGGGTCTCGTCCACAATGCCGGGCGGCGGACGAGTCTCGGTGGGCACGGACTCGTCGGTTCGGTCAGCCCCGTCGTCGGCGGCCGGGCTCGCCGGCGACGGTTGACTGTCGAGTGGTTCGTCTCCACCGACGGACCCGAGGAGGAACGCCGCGGCCACGAGGAGCGAGGCGAACGCCGCCCAGCCGAGAATGTGCCGGCGCGAGACCGAGGACCCGGTGTTTCCGGTGGGCCCTGCCGGCGGCGGGTCGGGGGCGACCCGCGGCCGACCGCTGCGAAGGGCGGACGCCAGCGCCGCCGCCGCGACGACGACGGCGATCGCCGAGAGGATGACCAGCGCGCGCGTCGCACCTCCGCCCGGCTCCGACGGTGTCGCGGGGGTGTCGGGCGCGGGGGCCACCCGGACCGCAAGGGTGACCGTCACGACGGCCGCCAGCAGGGCGACCGTGTGGACGACCCTGCTGCGCACGCGACGGTCCGGCATCCTCACTCCCGAGTTGCCTCTCCATCGTGACACGCGCGGACCGGGAAAATCACCCGTTCGCGGCGGCGGACAGCGCAGCATGTTCGGGACGTATCCATCCACGAAGGAGAGTTACTTGACCACGTCCCCGGTAACCGGAGCCGACCTGGCTCGATCGCTGGAACCTCTGGGGGTTGCGGTTCCCTCGGCCGTACCCACGCACTGGTACAACCTTGCCGCCGATCTTCCGGAACCCGTTCCGCCGCACCTGCATCCCGGCACACGTGAGCCACTGGGACCGGAAGACCTGGCACCGCTGTTTCCCGCGAGCCTGATCGAACAGGAGGTCGCGACCGAGCGGTACATCGAGATCCCCGAGACGGTCCGCGAGATCTACGGCATGTGGCGACCGTCGCCGCTGGTGCGTGCGCGTCGGCTCGAGCGAGTGCTCGGCACACCCGTACGAATCTACTACAAGTACGAGGGTGTCAGCCCCGTCGGATCGCACAAGCCGAACACGGCTGTGGCACAGGCCTATTACAACGCGCTCGAGGGCACGACCAAGCTCACCACCGAGACCGGCGCGGGCCAGTGGGGCGCGTCGCTGTCGTTCGCCGGCGCCCTGCTCGGCCTCGAGGTGGAGGTCTGGCAGGTCCGCGCATCCTTCGACGCCAAGCCGTACCGCCGGCTCCAGATGGAGGCGTACGGCGGCATCTGCCATCCGTCTCCATCCGACCTCACCGAAGCCGGTCGGGCCATCCTGGCCGAGCATCCCGACACCACCGGTTCCCTGGGCATGGCGATCAGCGAGGCCGTCGAGGTGGCCGCCAACGATCCCGGTGCGCACTACTCACTGGGCAGCGTCCTCAACCACGTCATGCTCCACCAGACAGTGATCGGCCAGGAAGCGATGGCCCAGCTGGAGGAGGCGGGTGAGCCTGTCGCGCACACGGTGTTCGGTTGCGCCGGAGGCGGTTCCAACCTCGCGGGCCTGACGTTCCCGTTCCTCGGTCGCAATCTGCGCGAGGGCACCACCACCCGCCTCGTCGCGTGTGAGCCGGCGGCCTGCCCGTCGCTGACGCAGGGCGAGTACCGCTACGACTTCGGTGACGTCGCAGGCCTGACGCCGCTGTTGAAGATGTACACCCTCGGCAACGACTTCGTTCCGCCCGCCATCCACGCGGGCGGTCTGCGGTACCACGGCATGTCGCCGATGGTCTCGCACGCCGTCGCTCTCGGACTGATGGACGCGACCGCGATCGAACAGGACGACGCACTCGCCGCGGGCCTGCTCTTCGCCCGCGCCGAGGGCATCATCCCCGCGCCGGAATCCACGCACGCCGTGGCCGCGGCCATAGAGCATGCCCGCACGGTCACCGAACCGGAGGTCGTGGTCATCGGACTGTCCGGCAACGGCCAGCTGGACCTCCCCGCGTACAGCCGGCACGTCTGATCGATTCACCGGGGCAGACCCACGTACGGGTCTGCCTCGGTGGTCACCGGATCAGTGTGGACAGTCTGCTCACCACGCGGTCGAAGTCGAGCGTGCCGTCGAGTCCGGCGACCACGTCGTCCCACGACGCCTCGGCGACCAGGGTCAGCGCGGTACCCCGGTCGTACAGCACGTCGACGACGTTCGCGAACCGTCGGACGGTCTCCGCGCCGGCCTCCCGCAGTCGGGGCACGCCGGTAATCGCCCAGCATCCGAACTGCTCCGACAGGTCGAGGTAGTCGGCGGGTGCCGTCGGGGTGCCGCACAGCACCGCGAACTCGAACCAGACCGTGCGGTCCCGCACGGCGGAGGCCGTCACCGTGCGCGTCCCGACGGTCAGCGCCACGCGCTCGGACAGGGCCGGGGGCTCGCTTTCGGAAGCCCGGACGAAACGGCTCGAAGCGAACCCGGTGTCCGCGGCGGCCAAGGTGCGGTAGTCGACGGGACCGGCCACCCGCACGACGGTCAGATTCTGTTCCAGCACGGCGATCGACGGCGCGAACAGGTGATGGAACAGCGGATTCGGCAACAACCCGTCCGGTGGATAGTTCGATGTCGCCACCAAGGTGATCCCGCGGGTGAACAGGGCCTTCAGCAGTCGCGCGACCAGCATCGCGTCCCCGACGTCGTGCAGGTGGAACTCGTCGAAACACAGCAGCCGGACATCCCCGAGGGCCGTATCGATCGCGAGGTCGATGGACCCCAGCGTGTGCGCGTCGGCGTGGAGCCGGCGGAAGAACGAGTGGAAGTGTACGCGCCGCTTCGGGACCTCCGCCGACCTGTGGAAGCGGTCCATGAGCCACGTCTTGCCGCGTCCGACGGGTCCCCACAGGTACACGCCGCGAACTCCGGGCCTCCCCTGCTCCAGGCCCGCGGCGGTCTCGTCCAGGACGGCCGCGGCCGCGCGCTGCGCGTCGTCCAACAGAACCTCTACATCCACAGAGGAAACACTACGAATGTAGAGTCTCGTGCGACAAGCCGATGTGAGGAGGAAGACACCGTGCCCGAGCGGCGTGAGCAGATAGCAGACGCGGCGATCACGATCGTCGCGCGCGAGGGCATGCGCGCGCTGACACATCGAGCCGTCGACCGCGCACTGGATCTCCCGGGCGGGTCCACGTCCTACTACTTCCGCACCCGGCGTGCACTGATCGAATCCGCCGTCCGCCGGCTCGCCGAACGGTCGCGGCAGGAGTTCGAGACCACGGCGGCCCCGTCGCTCGACCTCGCATCCCTCGCCGAGGGGGTGGCCCGGTCCCTGGACCGGCTGCTGCACACCCGCCACGACGACCTCGTCGCGCGGCACGCGCTGACCGTCGAACTGTCCGGTGACGCCGACCTGCACCCTCTCCTCGCGACGTGCCTGTTCTCCCGTGCCCGCGCCGCCGAACTGTTCGACGCCCTCGGCGTCGCCGAACCCGAGAACGCGGGCGCGGACTTCGTCAGCGTCGTCGAAGGCCTGGTCTTCGACCGTTTCGTGGGCGCCCGCTCACTCGACGGCATCGAGCCCGGCACCGAACGCAGCGTGCGGCAACTGGCCCGCGCCGTCGAGTCGTATCTGCGCGGTGTGACGGCCTGAACGAATGTCACCCGGCGCGGTGTGGACGACGGGAATCCCGCGTTTCTGCCAAGATCGTGGCGTGAACCCCCAGTACCTCAGCCGTCTCCCCGACAGCGGTTTCGACCGCGTCGACGCACTCCTCGACCCCGTCGACACCGACCTCGCGGACGCCTTTCCGGGTGATCGACAGCAACCGCAGCCCATCCACACCGTCTACGTGAGTGCGGCGGACGCCGGACCGGACACCCCGAGGGTGTGGGGTGAGCAGGCTGTCGAACTGCTGGACAGGCACACGAACGCGCTGTCCGAAATCGGAACGACCGGTGCGCTTCCCGATGTCCGCGCGATGCTCGAACACCGTCCGATCATGGATCTGCGGATCGATTTCGAGGACGGCTACGGCTGGCGGAGCGACGACGTCGAGGACGCGGCCGCACTGGAGGCGGGACGCACGCTGCGACTGCTCTCGTCCGACCCGTCCGGCCCGCGGTCGCTGGGCATCCGGGCGAAGGGCCTGGCCCCGCACGAGCGCCGCCGCGGGATCCGGACCCTCGAACTCGTCCTCGAAGGCGCGGGTGGGGTTCCCGACGGCTTCGTGTTCACGGTGCCGAAACTGCGTGCGGCCCAGCAGGTCACCGCCGTCGTCGCGTTGTGCGAGGAACTCGAGCGTGCGTACGGGCTCCCCGACAGGTCGCTGCTCTTCGAGTTGCAGATCGAGAGCCCGCAGGCCGTGCTCGGACCGGACGGCACCGTGACCGTCGCGAAGGCCATCCACCTCGCGGACGGGCGCTGCACCGGACTGCACTACGGCACTTACGACTACAGCGCGGCCTGCGGAATCGCGTCCCGGTTCCAGTCGCTCGAGCATCCGGTGGCCGATCACGCCAAGTCCGTGATGCTGGTGGCGGCGGCCCAGACCGGGGTGTGGGTATGCGACGGATCCACCCAGGTCGTCCCGCAGGGCAGCGACGAGGAAGTCCACGCCGCGCTCGCCCGGCACCACCGACTCGTCACCCGTTCGCTCGAACGCGGGTACTACCAGGGATGGGACATGCATCCCGGGCACTTGATCACCCGCTGGCTCGCGACGTTCGACTTCTACCGCGGTGCGCTGCCCGCCGCGGCCACCCGTGTCCAGGCCTACCTCGACCGCCAGGGCGGCGGGGTGATGGACGAACCGGCGACCGCGCAGGCGCTCGCGACGGTGATCCTGCGGGGGCTGGCGTGCGGCGCGTTCGACGAGGACGCGGTCCGCACGCAGGCCCCCGGATGCACGGTGGACACCTTGCGTGACCTCCTCACCCGGGCGGTGGTCCCGGGCAGCTGAGCACCTCGGCGCGCACGAGGGCCGCCCGCACCACCCACTCCGACGCCCTACACTTGCCCCCACGCCCGATCAGGAGGTAGCCGCACCCGTGACCCCGAACACCTTGACCGCGCCCAGCTTCCACAGTCCGCCCCCCGGCGAGGCGAGCGTCCGCGAACGGGACGGCGGCACGGCGCGGTTGCGCCTGTGGGGTTCCCTGACCGCGGCCGGTCGGGCAGGCTTGGAATCATGACCCACGCTTTCGACTCCAGCTACCCCCGTGACCTGGTCGGATACGGGCAGCACCCGCCCGATCCGCAGTGGCCGGGCGGCGCGAAGATCGCCGTTCAGTTCGTCCTCAACTACGAGGAGGGCGCCGAGAACAACGTGCTCCACGGCGACGAGGCATCGGAGACGTTCCTGTCCGAGATGGTCGGGGCCCAGCCGTTCCCGAACCGGCACATGAGCATGGAATCGATCTACGAATACGGATCCCGCGCCGGATTGTGGCGCGTGCTCCGGGCATTCGAGCGACGCGGGCTGCCGCTCACGATCTTCGCGGTGGCCAAGGCGATGCAGCGGAACCCCGAGGCCGTCAGCGCCTTTCGCGAACTCGGGCACGAGATCGCCTGCCACGGCCTGTGGTGGAAGTCGTACCAGCTCTCCGACGAGGACGCCGAGCGCAAGGACCTGGCCGAGGCGGTGGAGATCCTGCGCGACCTCACCGGTGAGGCACCGCTGGGCTGGTACACCGGCCGCGATTCCCCGCTCACCCGGCAGCTGGTCGTCGAGCACGGCGGTTTCGAGTACGACTCCGATTCGTACGCCGACGACCTGCCCTACTGGGTGAAGGTCGATGCCCCCGGGAAGGGTCTCGTCGACCATCTGGTGGTGCCGTACACCCTCGACACCAACGACATGCGGTTCGCGTCGCCCGGCGGTTTCCCGAGCGGCGAGCAGTTCTTCGCGCACCTGCGGGACGCGTTCGACGTCCTGTACGCGGAGGGAACGGCCGGGGCGCCGAAGATGCTGTCCGTGGGTCTGCACTGCCGCATCGTCGGCAGACCCGCCCGCACCGCGGCGCTGGAGCGTTTCCTCGATCACGTGCAGTCCCACGACGACGTCTGGGTTGCCCGGCGCATCGAGATCGCCCGCCACTGGCGCGACGTCCACCCCGCCTGAGGACGGTCCGATGCCCCCGCGACGACCGTCGATGCTGGTCACGAATCTGGCCAACCGGGATCCCGGCAGCTCTCAGACCGTGATCCTGGAGGAGCTGCGCCGGGTGATCCTCAGCGGCGGCGCCCCGCCGGGCACCCCGATCCCGGTGGACGACGTGGCCGAGCACTTCGGCGTCAGCCGTATCCCGATCCGGGAGTCGCTGAAAACGCTGATCGGCGAAGGTCTCGTCGACCACCGGGCCAACGCCGGGTACACGGTCGCCCGGCTGACCGTCGACGAACTCGAGGAGCTCTACCTGGTGCGGGGTGTTCTCGAGTCGGCGGCGCACTCCGTGGCAATCACCCTCGCCGACGAGGCCGACGACGCCCGGGCCAGGGAGGCCTACGAAGCGCTCGACCGCTCGGTGCTCGAGGACGACCTGACCGCGTACCACCGGGAGAGCCGGAACTTCCACCTGGCCCTGGCGTCGCCGTGCCGGATGCAGCGACTGCTGCACATGTTCGAGTCGGCGTGGAACATCACCGAGCCGGTGCAGCCGATGTCGCAGGTGGGAACGCCTGAGCGGCTGCGCCTCCACCTCGGGCACCGGGACATGCTCGCGGCGTTCCTCGCCCGCGACGCCGGGGCGCTGAAGGCGGCCACCGACCGGCACAACGAACAACTCGACACGGTGATCGCGGCCCTGCCGACGGACACCGGAATCTTCCGGGACACGCCCGGGTAGGCCGTCCGGCAAGATATATTCTCAGCTCGGACCGTGCGCCGGCGAGAATATATCTTCGCCGTCACAACCAGGAAATATCCGAAAACTACTTTTGCTCCCAGCACTTCGGTGGTGTGCTTTTCACCGAGGCACCCTTACGTCGACGCAGTCGTGTCCGTACTGCACCAGGGAGCGAAACGATGACTCAGACAGCGCCCTCCAACGAGGGGGAAACCGTCCCCGGTGCACACCTGGCCGGCGCCGGGCTGATCAAGCCCGGCTACCACCCGAGACTCACCAACGACGATCTCGCGCCGCTGAAGACGCAGTCGTGGTCGTCCTACAACATCTTCGCGTTCTGGATGTCCGACGTGCACAGCGTCGGCGGCTACGTCACCGCAGGCAGCCTGTTCGCGCTCGGGCTGACCAGCTGGCAGGTCCTCGTCGCCCTGGTGGTCGGTATCGCGATCGTCAACGTGTTCGCGAACCTGGTGGCCAAGCCCAGCCAGGTCACCGGCGTCCCTTACCCGGTCATGTGCCGCAGCGCCTTCGGCGTTCTCGGTGCCAACGTCCCGGCCATCATCCGCGGCCTCATCGCGGTGGCCTGGTACGGAATCCAGACGTACCTGGCGTCGCACGCGTTCGTGATCCTCGGCCTGAAGATCTGGCCGGGCCTGGCGCCCTGGGCGGACGTGCACCAGCACGGATTCCTCGGACTGTCGGCCCTCGGCTGGGCCGGGTTCATGACGATGTGGGTGCTGCAGGCGCTGGTTTTCTGGCGCGGCATGGAGAGCATCCGCAAATTCATCGACTTCTGCGGCCCCGCGGTCTACGTGGTGATGCTGATGCTCGCGATCTACCTGATCAGCGAGGCCGGTTGGTCGAACATCAGCCTGAACCTCGGCGAGGTGAACTACACGGGCTGGTCCGCGGTGCCCGTGGTGCTGGGCGCGATCGCCCTTGTCGTGTCGTACTTCTCGGGCCCGATGCTCAACTTCGGCGACTTCTCCCGATACGGAAAGACGTTCGGCGCGGTCAAGCGCGGCAACTTCCTCGGCCTCCCGGTGAACTTCCTGTTCTTCTCGATCCTCACCGTCGTCACCGCCTCCGCGACCCTTCCCGTGTACGGCCGCCTGATCACCGATCCCGTCGAGACCGTCGCGCAGATGGACAACCTGTTCGCCGTCGTCCTCGGCCTCCTCACCTTCATCGTCGCCACCATCGGTATCAACATCGTCGCCAACTTCGTCTCCCCGGCATTCGACTTCTCGCACGTCAGTCCGCAGCGCATCAGCTGGCGTACGGGCGGAATGATTGCCGCCGTCGGATCCGTCCTGATCACACCGTGGAACCTGTACAACAATCCGGAGGTGATCCACTACACGCTCGAGACGCTGGGGGCGTTCATCGGACCGCTGTTCGGAATCCTCATCGCGGACTACTATCTGGTGCGCAGGCAGCGAGTGATCCTGGACGACATGTTCACCATGTCCGAGGGCGGGACATACTGGTACAAGAAGGGTTACAACCCCGCTGCGATCATCTCCACCGTCGTCGGAGCCCTGGTCGCGATGATTCCCGTGATCCTCAAGGCCCAGCCGTTCGGGCTCGACGTGTGGGGCATGGCGGGTGCGGCCCAGTACTCGTGGTTCCTCGGCATGGGCGTCGGATTCGTCTGCTACCTCGGGTTGTCCACCGGTGCCCGTCGCGCGCATCGCACAGCACCGATCGAAGCATAGGTCGACGTACGTGCACATCAAGATCGTCAATCCCAACACCACCCAGTCGATGACCGACAAGATCGGCGACTGTGCGCGCTCGGTCGCGGGGCCGGGGACGCTCGTCGAGGCGGTGAGCCCGCAGATGGGTCCCGCGTCGATCGAGAGCCATTACGACGAAGCACTCAGTGTCCCCGGGCTTCTCGAGGAGATCGCGCGCGGCGAGGAGGCCGGGGTGGACGGCTACGTGATCGCCTGCTTCGGCGACCCGGGCCTCGACGCTGCCCGCGAACTGGCCGCCGGACCCGTCCTCGGGATCGCCGAGGCGGCCATGCACGCCGCGAGCTTCCTCGGCCGCGGGTTCAGCGTCGTCACGACGCTGGGACGTACCCGGGGCCGGGCCTGGGAACTGGCCGAACGGTATGGCATGCAACGGTTCTGCCTCGGTGTGCACGCGTGCGAGATCGCCGTCCTCGACCTCGACCGCGACCCGGATGCGGTGAAGGTGATCATCGAGGCCTGCCGCGTCGCCCTCGACCGGGACGGCTCGGACGCGATCGTGCTGGGGTGCGCGGGCATGGCGGACCTGTGCGCCGTCATCTCGGCGGAACTCGGGGTGCCGGTCGTCGACGGCGTGGCGGCGGCCACTCTCATGGTCCAGTCCCTCGTGACGCTGGGATTGCGGACCGGCGCGCGCGGAGAATTCGCGACTCCCCTGCCCAAGAAGTACACCGGGCTGCTCGAGGGTTTCGGCCGCTGACGGTCAGAAGGACGGCGGGGTGCTCGTGATGAGGAACCGTGCCGGTTCCGCGGCATCGTTGAACCACCGGTGCGGCACGGTGGCCGGGTAGTACAGCGTGTCTCCCCGGTCGAGCACGTAACTCTCCTCGACGCCGACCTCCACTCGGATGCTGCCGTCGATGACGTAGATGAACTCCTCGCCGGCATGTTCGGTGTGTTCGCCGGCCTGCGAACCCGGTTGCGCGGTCACCTCGTTCGGTTCCATCGCGCGCACGCCCGTGGAGCAGAAGCGGAGCACGGCGCCGTCCGACAGCGCGAAGCGCCTGCCCTCCCGGCTGCGCACGAGGCTGGTGGGCGTGCGTGCGCCCTGTTCGAGCAGGGCGTGCGCCGTGGTTCCCAGCACCTGCGCGACCCGGTGCAGATTCATGACGCTCGGCACCGAGTGCCCGTTCTCGGCCTGACTCAGGAACGGCTGCGACAGTCCCGTTTTGGCCGCCACGTCGCGCAGGGTCAGTCCCGCGTCACGCCGGGCCGACCTGATCGCGGTGCCGATGGCAACGGCCAGTAGGCGTTGATCCTCGTCCATGAGGCGAACGCTAGCACCGTGTTTCGCGGAAACTGCGACTGATAACACGGACGAAACGAAATTGACCCTGCTTAGTAAAGATTGACGTGCTCAATAGAACGTGAACTCGAACGCTCCCTTCACTCGGACGGAGATCGACCCATGTCCTTCCACGCAGTCGACCAGCGCCTGCCTTTGGTGCGGCAAGCGGCCTTCGGTCTGCAGCACGTGCTCATCATGTACACCGGCTGCATCACCGTCCCGTTGGTCTTCGGTGCCGCAGTAGGACTCGACAAGTCCACCGTCGCGTTGCTGATCAGCGCCGACCTTCTGATCGCCGGCATCATCACGATCATCCAGAGCCTCGGGGTGGGGAAGCTGGCCGGCGCACGGCTGCCGATCGTCTGCGGCGCCACGTTCGCCGGGCTGACTCCGATGATCCTCATTGCCAAGGAATACGGGCTGCAGGCGGTGTACGGCTCGATGCTCGCAGGCGGCCTCGTCGGACTCGCCCTCGCCGTGCCCTTCGCGCGGCTGATCCGGTTCTTTCCACCGCTGGTCACCGGGGTCGTCCTCACCGTCGTCGGCATCTCCCTGATCGGCGTCGCCGCCGGCCTCATCGTCGGAAACGATCCGACGGCAGACGGTTTCGCGGATCCCGGCAACATCATGCTCGCCGGTGTGGTCGTGCTGGTCGCGATCGCCTTCCTCTGCCTCGGCCGCGGGATCTGGACCCAGCTCGGCGTGCTCCTCGCCCTCGTGATCGGCACGCTCGTCGCGATTCCGATGGGCCTGATCGACCTGGGCGGCGTGTCCGGCAGCCCCTGGTTCGGCATCACCGCCCCGTTCCACTTCGGGGCGCCGGAGTTCCCGATCACGGCGGTGGTGGCGATGAGCATCGTGATGGCCGTGGTGTTCGCGGAGTCGACGGCGAGCATGCTGGCGCTCGGCGAGATCACCGGGAAGCCCCTCACCAAGGGCGACGTGGCCCGCGGCCTCGTCGGCGATGCGCTGTCCGGCGTACTCGGCGGCATCTTCAACGCGTTCGTCGACACGATCTTCACGCAGAACGTCGGAGCCGTCGCCACCACCCGCGTCCACAGCCGCTACGTGACGGCCACCAGCGGTGCGATCCTGATCGTCCTCGGACTGATTCCGAAGATGGGCACCGTCGTCGCCGCCCTGCCCGCGCCGGTCGTCGGCGGTGTCGGCATCATCCTGTTCTCGACGGTCGCGGTGGTGGGGATGAACACGCTCCGCAAGGTTGATCTCAGCGACCGGATCAACACCACCATCGTCGCGGTGTCGGTGGGCATCGGCCTGCTCCCCGAGTTCGCCGAGGGCATGTTCGAGCACTTCGACTCGTCCGCCCAGATCCTGCTCGGCAGCGGCATCACCCTCGCCGCCATCTCCGCGTTCTCCCTGAACCTGCTGTTCAACCACACCCGGATCGGCGCTGCCGCCCGCGCCGCCTCCGCACCCGTCATCGCAACCGACCCCGTTCCCCCGACCTCCGAGGAGCCGCATGTTGCCGCCCGTGCCTGAGCCGTTCGACGTCCCCGTCATCGACATCTCCCCGTACGTGACCGGTGGGTCCGACACGGAACGCGCCCGGGTGGCGCGCGAAATCGACTCGGCGTGCGCCACCGTCGGATTCATCCAGATCCTCGGTCACGGCATCCCCGAACCGGTGATCGAGGGACTCGCCGGCGCCGTCGACGACTTCTTCGCGCTGCCCCTGGAGACGAAGAAGAGGTATCGCGTGGAGGGCGCCAACCGCGGGTACAGCCCGCCGAAGAGCGAGTCGCTCAGCCTCAGCCTGGGCGTCGAATCGGCCACCCGGATGAACGACTTCTTCGAGGCCTACAACGTCGGAACGGAGGCCCGGTCGTTCCCGGACCTGGACCTGTCCGAGGACGACTACGGGCTGAACGTGTGGCCCGAGGTGCCCTCCTTCACGGACGCCGTGCAGGCCTACTACGCGCACGGCGAGCGCGTCGCCCGCACCCTGACACGGATCTTCGCCGACGCCCTCGGGCTCGATCCGGGCTTCTTCACCGCCCTGACCGACCATTCCATCGACGTCCTCCGCATGAACAACTACGCGCTGCCGGAGGGCAGCGTCACCCTCGACGGCGAGCTGACCGGCATGGGTGAGCACACCGACTTCGGACTGGTCACCGTGCTGTGGGCCGATCGTGTGGCCGGCCTGCAGGTCCTCGGGCGCGACGAGCGCTGGCACGATGTGAGCCCCGCGGCGGGCGCACTCCTCGTCAACCTGGGCGATCTCACCGCCCGGCTCACGAACGACCGGTGGATGTCGACGCTGCACCGGGTGACTCCGCCCGTCGTCGACGGAACGATCAAGCGCCGGCGATCGGCGGCGTTCTTCCACGACGGCAACGTCGACGCGGTGATCGCGACCCTGCCGGGACTGTGCGAACACTCCGACGACGGATACGCACCGGTGACTGTCCGTGAGCACATCAAGGCGAAACTGGCGGGTTCGCGTCACGGCAAGAAGAACACAGCCGCGGGTCGGGAGGCCGAGCGGGTCCTCGCCGCGGCGGACCGGGCGGCCGCCCGGTGACCCGTGGGCACGTCGTATTGATCCACGGCGCCTGGGCGGGAAACTGGGTGTGGGACACACTTCTGGAGCCGTTGCGCAACAGCGGGTACGAGCCGCACCCGCTGGACCTTCCCGGCGTGGGAACCTGGCCCGACGGTGCGCGAACCGATCTGGACGCCGTGGCGGATGTCGTCGTGGCGCACATCGTTTCGCTGGACGGGCCCGTGTTCGTGGTCGGACACTCCGGAGGCGGCATCGTGGCCACCCAGGTGGCCGAGCGCATTCCGCAGCGGATCTCAGGTGTGGCGTACGTCGCCGGAATGATGCTGCCCTCGGGAAGCAACTTCGGCGACCTCTGCGCAGACCTGCGCCTACCGGAACCGGTCGGGATCTCGGCCTGGCTGCAGTCGACCCCCGACGGATCGGGGACCATTGTGCCCCCGGAAGCCGCGGCCGCCGTGTTCTTTAACGAATCGTCGGCCGGTGATGCGATCGCTGCCGCGCGAAAGCTGCTGCCGCAACTCGAGACTGCGCGTCTCATGGCCCCGGCGTGGACGCCGGAGCGGTTCGGCTCCGTACCGCGCCTGTACGTGGAGGCGACGCTCGACCGTTCGGTGCCGCTCGTGACGCAGCGTGCGATGCAGGACCGGGTGCCGGGCGCGCGGGTGGTGACGTTGGACAGCGATCACGCCCCGCAACTGTCGGCGCGCGAGGCCCTGGTCGCGGCACTCGTCGATTTCTGCGCCGTCGTCGGCCCGAGACCTGTTTCTGCACAGGAAATCTGATGGAAACACGATCCCGCTATATTTCGGAGCACATTGCCCATGGCTGAAACGAGCAATGTGCGAACCCGTGTCCGGCGGGCGCGAACCAGCCGCACTCCCGAGAACCCATGGAGGATGCGGATGCATGCCGATCTGATTTCCGATGTCACCGTCTACTCGAACGGCAGCTGGCTGCCGCACCGCGACGTCCTGATCGCCGACGGTCTGATCACCGAGATCCGCCCGACCGCTCCGGCACCGTCGGGGGCCACGGCGGTCGACGGGTCGGGGGCGTACCTGATCCCCGGATTCGTCAACACCCACACCCACCTGCAGCAGTCGTTGATGCGCGGCATCGGCGAAGGGCAGCCGCTGCTCAGCTGGCTGCTGACCGTGGGTGAGGAATCCGCGGTCATCACCCCGGAGCGCGCCTACCTGGCGGCGGTCGCCGCAAGCCTCGACGCCCTGCGCAGCGGCACCACGACGCTGGTCGAGCACATGTGGCCGCATCCGTCTCCGGACGTGCACGACGCGGTGCTGCGCGCCCTGGAAGACACCGGCGTGCGGGCGCTCCTCGGCCGCGGAGTGGCGGACCGCGCGGACACAACGCGCAAGTGGGGCGTCGACCCGCGGCTCCTGCAGCCGCTGCCCGGGGTGCTCGAGCACACCGACCAGCTGGTCAAGCAGGCCGACGGCACACGCGTCACGGTCGGTCTGGCCGTCCCCAACCCCCGGTCGCTGACGCCGGAGGGGATGGCGGTGGTGCGGCAGTTCGCGGGCGACCGCGACATGACCGTGTCGATCCACCTGCTGGAGACCACCACCGACGACGTGATGTGCCGCGAACGCGCCGGCGCGGGCGCGGTCGACTACCTCGACAGGAGCGGGTTCCTGTGGGACCGGTTGCTCGCCGTGCACTGCTGCGAACTCGACGCCCACGGGCGCGCGGTGCTGGCCCGTCGTGGTGTGGCCGTCTCGTACAACCCGATGAGCAACATGCGTCTCGGCAGCGGCGTCGCCCCCGTCCCGGAGATGCTCGAGGCGGGGATCGCGGTCGGGCTCGGCGTCGACGGCGCCGCCAGCAACGACACCCAGGACATGCTCGAAACGCTGCGCATGGGCGCGTACGTGCAGCGGGCGCATCGCAAGACGGCCGACCTGTTCGGTTTCGACGCCATGATGGACCTCGCGACGAACGGCGCGAACGGGAGTCTCGGTTTCGCGTCCCGCCCGAACGGTGTGGCCGTCGGCGGCGCGGCCGACCTGACGCTGATCCGCTTCGAGCGCGACTTCGGTTGCCTGCCGGTCCGCGACCCGGGCGCGACGCTGTTGACCACCGGGAGCCGGCAGATCGTCGACACCGTGCTGGTCGACGGCGAAGTGCTGATCCGGGACGGACGCAGCACCCGGGTCGACGAAGCGGGGCTTATCGCCGAATTGACCGCCACCGGTGCGCCATAGTGGTAGCCAGAGGTACCGAAAAGGCGCACGAGCGAGGAGCCCTCATGACCGAACCGCCCGGCCTGATCGCGTTCAACGCACTGAGCGACGCGCGGGCCGTCGATCTGCTCGTGCAGTGCTGCTCGTCGACGGTGTGGGCGCAGCGGATGGCCGCCGGTCGTCCGTTTCCGTCCGCCGACGCGTTGTACACCGCCGCCGAGAACGTCCTCGGCGACCTGACGGAGTCCGAGGTCGACGCGGCCCTGGCCGGCCACCCGAGGATCGGCGACCGGGCGGACAACCCGTCGTCCGCTCGCGAACAATCGGCGGTCGCCGCGGCCGACGACGACGTCCGCGCGCGCCTGCGGGCCGGTAACGAGGAATACGAGCAGAAGTTCGGGCACGTCTACCTGGTGTGCGCGTCCGGCCGGTCGGCGCACGAACTGCTGGACGTGCTGCGCGACCGCCTCGGCAACGACAGCGCCACGGAGCGCAAGATCGTGCGGACCGAACTGGCCGCCATCAACCGGATACGCCTCGAACGCCTTCTCGGCGAGATCGGAGACACGGCACACTGATGTCCAAGATCCTCAGCACCCACGTGCTCGACGCCACCGACGGCACACCCGCGGCCGGGATGCACGTCCGTCTGCTGTCACCCGAAGGCGACGTCATCGCGAGCGCGGCGACCGATACGGACGGCCGGATCGCCGAGATCGCACCCGAGGGTCTGATCGCGGCCACCTATTCGCTGGTCTTCGACACCGGCGAATACTTCGCCGCCCGCGGCCAGGAGACGTTCTACCCGGAGGTGTGCGTCACGTTCGTCCTCGACGACCCGCAGCGCGGCTACCACGTCCCGTTGCTGTTGTCCCCCTTCGCCTATTCCACCTACCGCGGGAGCTGAAGAATGACCGACCTCACCGGCGCCATCGTCCTGGGCGACAACCAGTACGGCAAAGCCGAGAACCGCATCGTGCGGATCTACCGCGACACCCCCCGGCACGAGATCCGGGACGTCAGCGTGTCGACCTGCCTGCGCGGCGACTTCTCGGCGGCGCATCTCGCCGGCGACCAGAGTTCGGTGCTGCCCACCGACACCCAGAAGCAGACGGCGTACTCCTACGCGAAGGAGAAGGGGCTCGACTCCATCGAGGAGTACGGGCTGACGCTGGCACGGCACTTTGTCGACGACGTGGCCCCGGTCGAGGGCGCCCGCATCGAGATCGAGGAATACGCGTGGCAGCGCGCGGTGGTCGACGGGGCGGAGCACGACCACACCTGGGTGCGCAAGGGTGAGGAGGTGCGCACCGCGGCGATCACCGTCGACGCCGACGGCACGTGGGTGGTCGGCGGGCTGAAGGATCTGGTGATCCTCAAGTCCACGGGCAGCGAGTTCTTCGGATTCCTGAAGGACGAGTACACGGTTCTCGAGGAGACCCACGACCGGGTGATGGCGACTTCGCTTGTCGTGCAATGGCGGTTCGTCACCACCGACGTCGACTGGAACGGTGTCTACGCGGGCATCAAGGAGCAGATCGTCGCGACGTTCGCGACCGTCCACTCGCTCGCCCTGCAGCAGACGCTGTACGAGATCGGCAAGGCGATCCTCGAGCGTTACCCCGTGCTCGCGGAAGTGCGCCTGTCCGCGCCGAACAAGCACCACTTCGCCCACGACCTCGCCCGCTTCGGAGTGGAGAACGACAACGAGGTATTCCACGCCGCCGACCGCCCGTACGGCCTGATCCAGGCGACGGTGCAGCGGTCCGACGCCCCGGACGCCGGACCCGCGTGGTCCGCGTACGCGGGCTGGCTCAGCTGATGAACGCCGGCCCGGGCACCGTCGTCGTCTCCGGCGCGTACGTCGCCACTGTCGACGCGGCGGGCACCGAGTACCCGGACGGGTACGTCGTCGTGCGGGGCAACCGCATCGTCGACGTCGGTGCCGGTCCCGCGCCCGTGATCGACGGTGCGCGAGTGGTCGACGGACGGGGTTGCCTGCTCACTCCCGGGCTGGTGAACACACACCATCACCTGTACCAGTGGATCACCCGCGGGCTCGCCGCCGACGACACGCTGTTCGGCTGGCTGACCACGCTCTACCCGATCTGGGCGGGGATCGACGCCGACGCCGTCCGTACCGCGGCCACCGGCGGTCTCGCCTGGCTGGCGAAGCACGGGTGCACGACCACGACGGACCACCACTACGTCGTGCCACGCGACGGCGGCGACGTTTTCGGCGCCGAGATCGAGGCCGCGCAGACCGTCGGGCTCCGGTTCCACCCCAGCCGAGGGTCGATGGACCTCGGTCACAGTCAAGGTGGACTGCCACCCGACTCTGTGGTGGAACGTCTCGAGGACGTCCTGAAGGGCACCCAGGACGTCATCGACCGGTGGCACGACCCGGCTCCCGACTCGATGCTGAGGATCGCGGTGGCCCCCTGCTCCCCGTTCTCCGTCACCGGCGACCTCCTGGCCGAGGCCGCGGCCCTCGCCCGTTCCGCAGGAGTGCGGCTTCACACCCATCTCGCGGAAACCGTTGACGAGCAGGACTTCTGCCTCGAGCGGTTCGGCTGTACGCCGGTGCAGTACATGGAGCAACTCGGCTGGGTGGGCCCCGACGTCTGGTACGCGCATGCCGTCCACCTGGACGACGTCGCGATCGCCGCAATGGCGGGCACCGGCACCGGGGCAGCCCACTGCCCCACGTCCAATGCGCGCCTCGGCGCCGGGATCGCCCGCGCCAAGGACCTCCGGGCGGCGGGGGTCCCGCTGGGGCTCGGAGTCGACGGCGCCGCCAGCAACGAGGCGTGCAACATGCTCGAGGAGGCCCGGCACGCCGTGCTGTTCGCGCGGGCCCGCGGCGGGCCGGGCGAGATGACGGTGCGCACCGCCCTCGAACTCGCCACGCGCGGCGGGGCCCGCGTCCTCGGCAGGGAGGACGACCTCGGCTCCCTCGAGCCGGGCAAGCTGGCCGACCTCGTACTGTGGCGGGTCGACACCCTCGCGCATTCCGGCATCACCGATCCGGTGGCGGCGCTCGTACTCGGAGTCACAGCGCCGCTGGAGTTGCTACTGGTGAACGGGCGAGCCGTCGTCGAGCGTGGGAGAGTGATCACCGTGAACGAGGAGAACGTCGCCGCAGAGGTCGAGCAGGCCCACCGGGCCCTGGTGCGCAAGGCGGGGTGAGTCGATGGATCTGTCGTTCGTGACGGAACTCTCGGCCCCGCGCAGCCGTGACGACCTGCCCGCCCCGGAACCCGGAACGGCGTACCTGGCGGGCGGCACCTGGCTGTACTCGGAACCGCAGCCGACGGTCACCCGGCTGGTGGACCTGACCACCCTCGACTGGCCGGCGATCACCGTCCACGACGACGGACTCGAGCTCGCCGCGACGTGCACAATCGAGAATCTCTGCAACGCACCGCTTCCCGCCGAGTGGACGGCGACGAACCTGTTCCGGCCGTGCGCCGAGTCCCTGGTCGCCTCGTGGAAGATCTGGCACACCGCGACCGTCGGCGGCAACCTCGCGCTGGCACTCCCGGCCGGGGCGATGATCACGCTGTGCTGCGCCCTCGACGCCGAACTCCTGATCTGGACGGCCGACGGGGGTGAACGCCGAGTCCCGGTGAACCGATTCGTCACCGGCGCCGGTCGCACGGTGCTCGGAGACGGTGACCTGATCCGCAGCATCCACCTCCCCGCTGCCGCGCTGCGAGGCCGCACGTCGCTGCGCAAGATCGCGTACTCGCCGCTCGGACGGTCCGGCGCCCTGCTGGCGGGGCGTGTCGACGCGGACGGTTTCGCGCTGACCGTCACCGCGTCGACCGTGCGCCCGTTCGTCCTCCGCTTCCCCGCCGTTCCGGGCTCCGACGCGTTGAGCGAGTCTCTGTCGGAACGGATCTCCCCCGACGACTACCTGACCGACGCGCACGGCGCCGCGGACTGGCGTCGTCACGTCACGGGAGTCCTCGCCGAGGAGATCAGGAGGGAGCTGGAATGAAGTTGACGGTCGACGGACAGTCGGTGGATGCCGACGCACGGCCCGGTCAGTGCCTGCGCACCTTCCTGCGGGAGCAGCAGCGATTCGCGGTCAAGAAGGGTTGCGACGCCGGCGATTGCGGCGCCTGTTCCGTGCTGCTCGACGGCGCTCCGGTGCATTCGTGTGTGGTGCCGGCGCATCGGGCCGAGAACCGCGAAGTGACCACCGCGGCCGGTCTCGGCAGTCCTGATCGACTCCATCCCGTGCAGCAGGAGTTCGTCGATGCGGCGGGCTTCCAGTGCGGGTTCTGCACACCCGGGATGGTGGTGACCGCGTCCGCGCTCGACTCCGGTCAACGCGCCGACCTGCCGCGCTCACTGAAGGGGAATCTGTGCCGCTGCACCGGCTATCGCGCCATTCGCGACGCCGTCTGCGGCGTGTGCACCACCGAATCGGACAGTGCCGGTGAGTCGTTCGGCCGTTCCATTCCCGCGCCTGCCGCCGCCCGGGTGGTGTGCGGCGCCGAGCCCTACACACTCGACCTGGCCGTCGCGGGCCTGACGCACATCCAGATCCTCGGCAGCCCGCACGCGCACGCCCGCATCACCCGCCTCGACACGTCCGCCGCGGAGAGGCTGCCCGGCGTCCACGCGGTGCTCACCCACCACGACAGTCCCGACGTCGCCTTTTCCACGGCCCGCCACGAGTTCCGCACCGACGACCCCGACGACACCTACGTGTTCGACACGACCCTCCGGTTCCGGGGACAGCGCGTCGCGGCCGTCGTCGCGGACTCCGTCGACATCGCCCGGCGCGCAGTGGAACTGATCGACGTGGAGTACGAAGTACTGGAACCGGTCTTCGATCCCGACCTGGCACGCCGCCCCGGTGCACCCCTGCTGCACGGCGACAAGGGCGCCGATTCCCGGATCGCGGACCCGGCACGGAACCTGGTGGCCGAGGTCCACGGGGAGATCGGCGACCTCGCCGCCGGGCTCGCCGCGGCACGGGACACGGGCGCGGTGGTGCAGGGCACATGGCAGACGCAACGCGTGCAGCACGCTCATCTCGAAACCCATTCGGCCATCGGGTGGCTCGACTCCGACGGGCGGCTCACCCTCCGCAGCAGCACCCAGGTGCCCTTCCTCGTCCGCGACGAACTCGCCCACCTGTTCTCGCTCGACCGCTCCCAGGTCCGGGTGTTCACCGCCCGCATCGGGGGCGGCTTCGGCGCCAAGCAGGAAATGCTGGTGGAGGACCTCGTCGCCCTCGCCGTTCTGCGCACCGGCAGACCGGTGCAGTACGAGTTCACCCGCTCCGACCAGTTCACGATCGCCCCGTGCCGGCACCCCATGCGGGTCTCGGTGAAGGTCGGTGCCGACGGCGACGGAAAGCTGACGGCACTCGCCGTCGACGTGCTCTCCGACGCCGGTGCCTACGGCAATCATTCGGTGGGCGTGATGTTCCACGGCTGCAGCGAATCCGTTGCGCTGTACCGGTCGCCGAACAAGCGGGTGGACGCCCAGGCCGTCTACACCAACAACCTGCCGTCCGGCGCGTTCCGCGGCTACGGACTTGGCCAGGTCATCTTCGCGGTGGAGTCCGCGCTCGATCAGCTGGCGACGCAGCTGTCCATCGATCCGTTCGAACTGCGCCGCCGCAACGTGGTCGTTCCGGGCGACGACTTCGTCAACTTCGAGGTGGAGCACGGCGACCTCACATACGGCAGTTACGGGCTCGACCAGTGCCTCGACCTGGCGGAGGCCGCACTGCGCCGCGGCAACGACGTGCGCCCGCCGGACGGGCCGCAGTGGCGGGTCGGTGAGGGCATGGCGGCGTCCATGATCGCGACCATCCCGCCGGGGGGGCACTTCGCGGACGTGTCCTGCACCCTCGTCGAGGGCGGCCGGTACGAACTTCGGGTGGGCACAGCCGAGTTCGGCAACGGCACCACCACCGTCCACGCCCAGCTCGCCGCGTCCGCGCTGGGCACCACCGCCGACCGGATCACCGTGCTGCAATCCGACACCGACGTCGCCGGGCACGACACCGGCGCGTTCGGTTCGGCAGGCACGGTGGTCGCGGGGAAGGCGGTCCATCTCGCGGGGACCCGGTTGCGGGAGCAGTTGTTCGAGGTCGCCCGCCGCATCGCAGGTGCCGCCGAGGACAGCGACTGCGCACTGACACCCGACACGGTCGAGGTCGCCGGGCGGGTCGTCGAACTCGACAAGCTGGTGCCCGAGGGACCGATCCGCGCCGAGGGCAGGCACGACGGCACCCCCCGCTCGGTGGTGTTCAACGTGCACGCGTTCCGGGTGGCGGTCGACACGGTCACCGGGGAGGTCCGGATCCTGCAGTCCATCCAGGCGGCGGACGCCGGCACGGTCCTCAATCCGCAGCAGTGCCGCGGGCAGGTCGAGGGCGGCGTCGCACAGGCGATCGGCAGCGCACTGTACGAGGAGATCCTGCTCGACGGCGCCGGGACGGTACTCAACCCGGAGCTCCGGAATTATCACCTCCCGCAGCTCGTGGACGTGCCGGACACCGAGGTCTACTTCGCAGACACCTACGACGAACTCGGCCCGCACGGCGCCAAGTCGATGAGCGAATCCCCGTACAACCCGGTCGCCCCAGCCCTGGCCAACGCGATGGCGGACGCCACCGGCGCCCGCCTTCGCCGTATCCCGATGACCCCCGCCGCCGTCTGGCGTGCGCTTCCGCGCCCGTGAGTACTTATTAACCGCGGGACGTTAATAAGTACTCACGGGCGGCGAAGCCGCAATGCGTCGACCATCGGACGCTGCCCCTTGACCAGTTTCGTCTCGGCGACGTCCGCCGGAAACCAGCGGGCGTCGTCGACCTCGGGGAACTGCTGAACCTTCCCCGACCGTGGCGGCCACTCCAGCTCGAACGTGTTGCTCTCGACGAAGGCGACGTCGTCGCTCACCTCGGCCGCATAGACGGTGATCACCTTGCGTGAGGGCTGCCGGAATTCGCCGAGCAATTCGTACTCCGCCGCCGGTGGCGGCGCGCCGATCTCTTCCTCGAACTCGCGCAACGCGGCCGCGTAAGGGTCCTCGCCCTCGACGTATTCGCCCTTGGGGATCGACCACGCGGCCTCGTCCTTACGTGCCCAGAACGGGCCGCCCATGTGCACGATCCACAACTGGAGCACCCCCGCATCGTCTGTGCGATACAGGAGTACTCCAGCGCTGGTGACGGTCATGGACCCAGGTTAGGCTGCGGCGTCCTCCCGCTGGTCGCGCAGCTCGGCAGGTTCGATTTCCTGGGCGTAGTGGAAGTGCGGGCGCCGGTGTCCGAGGAACGAACCGCACCACGACATCACCGCGACGTACCGGTTGCGGAATCCGACCAGGTAGACGAGGTGCACGGCCAGCCACAGGAACCAGGCGAGCACACCGGTCAGCTCGACCTTGCCGACGCGGGTGATCGCACGGAACCGGTTGATGATCGCCATGCTGCCCTTGTCGCGGTACGTGAACGGAGTTCCGAGGGCACGTTTCCCGGTGATGATGGCCGCGACGTGGCGTCCACCCTGCATCGCGAACGGCGACTGGGCGGGCAGGTTGTTCAGCGACGCCATGTCGCCGATCGCGTAGACGTCGTCGTAGCGGCCCACCGTGAGGTCCTCGTCGACCAGCAGACGGCCGCCGCGGCCGGTCTCGCAGCCGGTCCGTTCCGCGAGCACCGCGGCGAAGTCGTTGGCCTGGATGCCTGCCGACCAGATGATCGTGTCCGCGGTGAGGCGCTTCTCGAAGCCGGTGCTCGGCGACGACAGGGTGGCGCCGTGTTCGTCGATGTCGGTGACCATCGTGCCCAGCACCACCTCGACACCCGCCTTCTCCAGCGAGTCCTGGGTGTACTTGCTGAGCTTGCCGCCGAACACCGGCAACGTCTCCCCCGCACCCTCGACGAGGGTGACGGTGACGTCTTCGGACGTGATGTCGCGGAGCGACTTCTCGAAGTAGCGGCCCGCCAGTTCCTTGATCTGACCTGCCAGTTCGACACCGGTCGGACCGGCACCGATCACGATGAAGTGCAGCAGGTCGCGGCGACGTTCCGGATCGGAGGTGTTGTGCGCCTCCTCGAAGCAGCGGACGATCTGCCTGCGCAGCCGGTCGGCGTCGGCGACGGTCTTGAGCGCGTACGTGACCTCGGCGAACTCGTCGCGACCGAAGTAGGCCTGCCGGGCGCCCGTCGCGGCGATCAGGCTGTCGTAGCCGATCGTGTGACTCACACCGCCTGCCTCGTAGACGACCACTTTCTTGTCCGGGTCGACGTCGACGACGCGGCCGAGCCGGACGTCGCCGCTGGGGTACTTGGCGAGGATCGCGCGGATGGACGGGGCGATCTCGCCGGGCGAGATGACACCGGTGGCGACCTGGTACAGGAGGGGCTGGAAGAGGTGCTCGGTGGTCTCGGAAATCAGCACGAACGGTGTGCCGGCCTTGCCGAGCTTCTTCGCCGCCGCGAGGGCGCCGAATCCCGATCCCACGATGACGACCTGTGTGCGATCCACCGAAAACCTCCTACTGCTTCAGTCCTGCTTCAGGCGTCTACTTAGCGCCGCGTATGAGCTCCACATTAGGGATCGTCCGTTGTTAATCGCCAGTAAGCTGGGGAAATCGAAATTGTGTTATCTCGATTGCTCATAAATCCGCCAGAAAGACGTAACCTCAGGTCATGGAGTTCCGACAGCTTCGCTACTTCCTCGCGGTCGGTGAGGAGGGCAGTTTCTCGCGCGCCGCGCAACGCTGCTTCATCTCCCAGTCGGCGATCAGTCATCAGATCGCCAAACTCGAGCACGAGTTGGGCACCACCCTGCTGGAACGGTCGACTCGCGCCACCCGGCTGACCGCGGCCGGCGAACGCCTGATGCCCATCGCGGCCGAGATGATGGGCCTCGAGGCCCGCGCGCTGTCGGTGGGACTCGATCCCCGCAACCGGCTCCGCATCAGCGCGAGCATGAGCTTCGCGACGCAGAGTCTCGAGGCGATATCGCTTGTCCGCGAAGACTTCCCGCAACTGGACATCGAATTCGTCATCAAGGACTTCACCGACCGGATGACCGCCGTCGCGTCCGGGGACGCCGATCTCGCGCTCATCCGCGGCGGCGTCGACCGGCCGGGGCTCGAAACCGTGGAATTCGGGCTCGAGGACCTGGTGATCGTCACGTCGAGCAAACACCCACTGGCGGGGGTCTCGACAGTCGACCTGAGCGAACTGGCGCCGTACCCCCTGCTGCTACCGCCACGCAGCAGTCAGATCCTGATCCACAACGTGGTCGAGGACGCGTTCCGGCAGGTCGGGCAGCGAGTCATGCTCGGACCGTCGATCCCCAGCGACCACACGGCCACCCTCGACGTGCTCACGACCCCGCGGTCGTGGACCGTGCTGTACGCCGACACCGCCGACGCGACTCCCCGACGGGGACTGAGCTTTCTGCGCGAGGCGCACGACCGACTGCGCATCCCGGTGTGCGGGGTGGTCCGGAGCGGAACGGCGACGAGACCCGAACTCACACACCTGTTCCGCGCGCTCGCGCAGTCGATCGCCGGATCCGGCCAATCGACCGAGGCTTAGGCGTCGATCAGTCCGTGCCGGTCGACCCACGTGAGCACGTGGTCGAGCATCGTGCCCGGAACCTCGAGCTGCGGGGTGTGCCCCACGTTCCCGAGAATGACGCTGTCCCACCGCGGGTTTGCGGTCGCCACCTTGCGGGCCGCCGCGACCGGAACCAGCCGGTCGCGGTCGCCGTGAAGCAGGAGAACAGGTTGTGCGATCGATCGCATGGTGTCGAGGTAGCGGCGTGGGCGAGCCAGGACCCGCATCAGCGACCTGCTGGCCTGAAGGAACGCCGCATCCTCGGACGGCAGCCCGCGCCGGTATCCCGCGAGAGCCGCTGCCGCATCGAGGGAATCTTCCGACGCCCGGCTCGGCTCGGCGAAGCACAGGTCGATCATCCGCTCGACCAACTGCCGGTCCGTCAACTTCCTGCTCGAGTACTGCAGGAACCGCTCCCCCACGAACGGCGTGAAGTACATCGCGAACTGCGCCGCGATCCGCGGGTCCGGGATCCGTTGCGCGACAGGCAGTGCGGGATCGACAAGGACGAGGGCCGAGACCGTCTCGGGGTGCGCCGCCGCCTCGAACAGCGAGATCATGCCGCCCATCGAATTGCCCATCAGGATCACCGGACCGCCGACGACGTCCTTCAGGAAGCGATGCAGCACCTTCGCATTGGCGCCGACTCCGGTTCGGCGGCGGCCGGACGGACTGAGCCCGAATCCGGGGAGATCCACGGTCAGCACCCGGGTGCGCTCCGCGAGGACCGGTGCGATCCGGACCCAGTTGAGATGCGAGCCGCCGAGACCGTGAACCATGACCACGGGAAGAGATCCGGTGTCGTCACCGTATTCGACCCAGTGGACAGGACCGTCGATGTCGACGACGCTGCCGGAGCCGCCCCACTGCTGCGCGAACTCTTGCCCGGCGGGTTCGCCGACTCTGTTCGGATCCACCATGTGTCCGTCCGTTCCGACTGTTGGCGTGTCGAGGCCACCGGCCAGTGTACGGCGCACCTCGCGGCGTGGGCGAGAACCATTGATTGCATGTAATTATCGCGGGATCACCGAGCGGTCACTTCTCCTGATCCTAGCCTTATCGATGGGTTATACATTTAACGCTCACGTCACATCCGAGACCCCTCTCGTCACGTTTGCACGCAATAGTGGTTCAAACACGCCAGATTGCATGTAATCAAGGACGGAGAGACAAGATGGCCGGCAGCCACACGCTGAACGAACTCGCCAAGGAATCCCGTATGGGTGGGCTCGGGACGGAGACCACCGACCGCGAGATCCGCCGAATCGACCTCTCGGACTTCGAAGCTCGACGCTCCGACATCACCGAACAGCTGTGGAACGCGGCGGTCGACGTCGGCTTCTTCCAGGTCTACAACCACGGCATCGACCTCGCCGATGTGCGCAGGGCGTTCGCGATGTCCGAGCAGTTCTTCGGCCTCGATTCGGCCGTGAAGGCGCAGTACCCGCTGAAGAAGGGCTTCAACTCCGGGTGGGAGAGCAAAACCCAGGTGCGCCCGTCCATCGGCGTCCCGGACGAGAAGGAGTCGTACCAGATCACCCGGCCGCACATGGGCGACCTGTGGCCCACCGAGGAGGAACTCGCGGGTTTCCGCGACACGATGCTCGGATTCGAGGCGCAGTGCTGGGACGTGGCGATGCGACTACTGTCCTGCTTCGCCGACAAACTCGGGTTCGAGCACAACTTCTTCGCCGAGGCCCACGACCCGGCGGTCGACAGCTACCAGAGCACCCTGCGGATGCTGCACTACTTCGCCATCCCGGAGCACCTTCGCGGCGACCTCGGCCTGTGGCGCGCCGGAGCCCACACCGACTTCGACTGCCTCACCCTGCTGTTCCAGCAGGAGGGCCAGGGCGGTTTGCAGGTGCTGCCGGGCAAGGAGATGGACACCCAGGAGTGGACGCCCATCGAGCCGTCCGAGGACGCGGTCACCTGCAATATCGGCGACATGCTCATGCGGTGGAGCGACGACCGGTTGCCGTCCAACTTCCACCGGGTCAAGAACCCCGGACCGGACGGCGACCACGGCGCCCGCTACAGCCTCGCGTTCTTCGCCCAGGCCAACCGCGACGTCGTCATCTCCGGACCGGCGGGCAAGTACCCCGACATCACGGCCGAGGACTACCTCTACCAGCGCGTCAACGCGAACTTCGCGAAGGAAAAGTAAGTTGAACGCATGCTGCGCGGACCGGTGAGACCACGATGACGATCGGGGGCGTGCTGCTCGCCGCCGGGGCCGGTTCGCGCATGGGCCTGCCCAAGGCACTCGTCGTCGGCGCGGACGGGCAGCCGTGGCTCGCGCGCGGAGTGCGAGTGCTGTCGGAGGCCGGATGCGAGACCACCGTCGTGGTGCTCGGTGCCCGCGCCGAAGAGGCCGAGGACCTACTGCCCGGCGACGTCCCCGTCACCGTCGGGATCGCGGAGGACTGGCAATCGGGACTGTCGGCCTCCCTGCGCCGGGGGCTGGAAGTAGCGGCAACGTTCGACGACGTCGATGCCGTCGTCATCACCCTCGTCGATCTCCCCGACCTCGGTGCCGACGCAATCCGGCGGGTGGCGTCGGTGCCGCCCGGCGACGCCCGGTCGGCGCTCCGTCAGGCTCACTACGGCGGACGTCCGGGCCACCCCGTGCTGATCGGCCGGGACCACTGGCTCCCGTTGCGGCGCAGCCTCACCGGGGACTCCGGCGCAAAGAATTACCTCGGGGCACACGGTGCCGAGTCCGTCGACTGCTCCGACCTGGGGTCGGGCCGCGACGTCGATTCGCCGCGCGAACTCCGCTAGCCATGTGGACGAACGGGACGCTCGTTCGATCTGACGCAACGGGCGTCCCGTTGGTCCGGCCACCATCAGCGGCTGACGGCCTTCTTGTACCGCCGGATCGCGAACGGCACGAAGATCACCAGCAGGACCGCCGACCATGCCAGTGAGGCGATGATCGGGTGCTGCAACGGCCACGCGTCGGGAACGGTCATGGCCGGGTTGGTGTTTCCGAACAGTTCCCGCACGGCCTGCGTCACCGCGGAGACCGGATTCCATTCCGCGATCACCTTTAGCGGACCGGGCAGGTTGGTGGTCTCGACGAACGTGTTCGCGATGAACGAGAGCGGGAAGATGACGATGAAGCTGGCGTTGTTGAACACCTCCGGTGTCCGGATCCACAAACCGACAACCGCCATCACCCACGACAGCGCGTAGGCGAACAACAGCAGGAGCAGGTAGCCGAGCACCGCTTCGCCCAGGCTCGAGTGGATGCGCCACCCGATGATCAGACCCGTCAGCGACATCACGACGAGGCTGACGATGTTGATCAGGACGTCGGTGGAGGTGCGGCCGAGGAGGACGGCGGACGGGGCCATCGGCAGCGACCGGAACCGGTCGATGATCCCCTTCTGCAGATCCTCGACCATCCCGAGGCCCGTCCACGTGGCCCCGAAGATGACTGTCTGCGTGAAGATCCCGGCGATCAGGAACTCCCGGTAGGACATTCCCGGAACCTGGATGGCGCTGCCGAACACGTACGCGAACAGCAGCACGAACATGATCGGCGACAACGTGGTGAACACGATGAGGTCGGGGACGCGCTTGATCTTGATCATGTTGCGCTTGGCGATCGTGAGCCCGTCCGCGAGCGCGGTGTGCACGGACGCCGTCTGTGGTGCGCTCATGAGACGTGCTCCTCTTCGGCTTCGTGTCCGGTCAGGGTGAGGAAGACGTCGTCCAGAGTCGGCCTGCGCAGACCGACGTCGAACACCTTCACTCCTCGATTCGAAAGTCGGCCCAGCGCCTCGACGAGGGCGTCCGCGCCGCCGGTCACCGGCACCGTCACCCGGCGGACGTTCTCTTCGACCAGGATGTCGCCTGCGGCGAGTGGGGCCAGTTCGTCGCGCACGACGGACAGCTCGATGCCCTCCCGGACGCTCAGTTCGATGCGCTCACCGCCCACGCGGTCCTTCAGTTCGTCGGCGGTTCCGCGGGCGATGACCGAACCGTGGTCGATCACCGCGATCTGGTCGGCGAGGCGCTCGGCCTCTTCCATGTACTGGGTGGTCAGGAGAAGCGTGGTGCCCCTCGCGACCAGATTGTCGATGACGTCCCAGAGAGCCAGCCGGGCGCGGGGGTCGAGCCCGGTGGTCGGTTCGTCGAGGAACAACACTTCCGGCTCGGCCACGAGCGCACCCGCGAGGTCGAGACGCCGGCGCATGCCACCCGAATAGCCCTTGACGGGGCGATCTCCCGCTTCGACCAGGTCGAACTGTTCGAGCAGTTCACGGGCGCGCGCCTTACTGCGTTTGCCCCCGAGGTGGTAGAGCCGCCCGACCATCTCGAGGTTCTCGAAACCGGTGAGGTACTCGTCGACCGCCGCGTACTGCCCCGACGCGCCGATCCGCGATCGGAGCACCCGAGCATCGTGGACGACGTCGAGACCGGCCACCTGCGCCCGGCCGGCATCCGGAACGAGAAGCGTGGTGAAGACCCGCACCGCCGTCGTCTTGCCTGCGCCGTTCGGGCCGAGCAGCGCCATCACCGTTCCCGACGGGACCGCGAGGTCGACTCCGTCCAGTGCCGTGACCTTGCCGTACCTCTTGACCAGACCCTCTGCCGTTATCGCATCGACCATCAGAAGTTCCCATCCGTTGGCGTGTCGACCCAGTGTGACTCGAGGCACCGACAGGTTGCAGGGAATATTCGACGTTCCCGGCAGGCCCGGTGCGGCGGTAGTCTGAATCCGAGCAGGTCAGCGGCCAGATCTTCGGCAGGAGACAGTGATGTCCGACGCAGCGTCGGAACTCAGGACGGGCCGTGCGGCCTACGAACGACGGGACTGGCGCGGCACCTACGCACGACTGTCGGACGCCGACCGGCAGACCCCGCTGTCCGGTGACGACCTCGAACTGGTCGCCACCGCCGCATACTTGCTCGGCGACGACGACGCCAGCACCGAATGGTGGGAACGGGCGGTGCACGAGTGGACCCGCGCGGGTCGACCGGTGCGCTCCGCTCGGTGCGCGTTCTGGCTCGCGTTCGTCCTGATCATGCGGGGCGAGCAGGCGCGCGGCGGCGGCTGGCTGGGCAAGGCCCAGCGGCTACTGGACACCGCGGGCACGGACTGCGCCGAGCGCGGCTATCTGCTGGTGCCGCAGGGACTGCAACGGATCGACGACGGTGACGGCACCGCCGCCCGGGACATCTTCCGCACGGTGATGGAGACGGGCACCCGGTTCGCCGACCCGGATCTGACGACGCTCGGTGTGCTGGGCACCGGCCATTCGCTCGTCCTCCTGGGTGACGTTGCCGAGGCGGTGTCCGCATTCGACGAGGCGATGGTCGGGGTGACGTCCGACGAGGTGTCCCCGGTGGTGGCGGGGATCGTCTACTGCGCCGTGATCGAGCAGTGCCAGAACATCTGCGATCTCCGGCGATCCAGGGAATGGACTGTGGCGCTGGAGGAGTGGTGCTCTTCGCAACCCGACCTCGTCCCCTACCGCGGTCAGTGCCTCGTCCACCGCGCCGAGATCCTGCAACTGCAGGGCGAGTGGCCCACGGCGATGGACTCGGCGCGGCGGGCGCATGAGCGACTTTCCTCGCATGCCGCGGCGGGGTCCGCCGCCTACGTGATGGCCGACCTCCACCGCCTGCGCGGCGAGGTCGCCCAGGCCGAGAAGTTGTTCCTGGAGGCGAACCGCTGGGGCAGGCGCCCGCAGCCCGGCCTCGCGCTGCTGCGGATGGCGCAGGGACGGGTCGGCAGCGCGGCCGCGTCGATCCGCTGTGCGGTGGACGCGTCCACCGGCGCCGTGGAGCGCGCCCGGCTGCTGCCGGCCTGCGTGGACATCCTGCTCGCCGCCGGCGACGTCCCGGCAGCCCGAACAGCCGTCGACGAACTCGACTCGACCGCAACACGATTCGCGATCCCTTACCTGTCCGCACTGTCCGCGCAGGCGTCGGGATCGGTGCTGCACGCCGAGGGCCGGGGCAGTGACGCACTGACCGTTCTGCGCGACGCGTGGCGGCGCTGGCAGGACATCGGCGCGCCCTACGAGTGCGCGCGGGTCCGGGAGATGGTCGCGCTGGTGTGCCGCGACCTGGGGGACGACGACACCGCGCAGATGGAGCACGACCTCGCGTCCGCCACCTACCGGCAACTGGGTGCGGTCCCGGACCTCGAGCGACTGCGGGCAGAGTTCCGCCCCGACCCGACGGTCAGCACCCCACTCACCCCGCGAGAAGTGTGCGTGCTGCGCCTCGTGGCCGCAGGCAAGAGCAACCGCGCGGTGGCGACGGAACTGTTCCTCAGCGAGAAGACGGTCGCGCGGCACCTGAGCAACATCTTCGTCAAGCTGGGGATCTCGTCGCGGTCGGCGGCCACGGCCTATGCCTACGAGCATCGCCTCGTCGGGCCGTCTGCATGAAAGTACCCATACGGTCGTACGTATCTGCGCCTTTCTCCCGACGCGCCGAGTTCGGCCCGGTCATAGCGTTGAGCATGACCACCGATCACCCGAGGGAAGAAGGCAGACGATGTCCACAGAACGCTTCGACACGATCGTGATCGGCGCCGGACAGGCCGGCCTCGCCACCGGATACCACCTCACACGATGCGGGCAGCGCTTCGTGATCCTCGACGCCCACGACCGCGTCGGAGACGTGTGGCGGGAGCGGTTCGACTCGCTCCGGCTCTACAGTCCCGCCCGGTACGACGGTCTGCCCGGCTGGGGAATTCCCGCCCGGGGTTGGTCCTGGCCCGGGAAGGACGAGGTCGCCGACTACTTCGAGGCCTACGCGGAGCGATTCGCGCTACCGATCCGGACCGGCACCACCGTCGACGGCCTGTCCCGTGTCGGCGACCGGTACGTCGTCACGGCCGGGACGGACCGATTCGAGGCCGACAACGTCGTCGTCGCGTCCGGAACGTGGCAGTCCCCGGTCCTCCCGGATCTCGCCGAGCGCCTCGACCCCCGGATCCGGCAACTGCATTCGAGCGACTACCGCAATCCGTCCCAGCTGCAGGACGGGCCGGTGCTGGTGGTCGGGTGCAGCCACTCCGGCGCGGACATCGCGCTGGAAGTCTCCCATTCGCATCGCACCACGATCTGCGGGCCCGTCCGCGGGGAGGTGCCGTTCGACCTCGAGGGGCGCCTCGCCCACATCGCGATCCCGATCATGTGGTTCATGGCCAATCACGTTCTGACGGAACGCACACCCGTCGGCCGGAAGATGCGCACCCACGTCCGCTCGGGTGGCGGACCACTCCTGCGGGTCAAGCGAGCCGACCTGGCCGCCGCCGGGGTGGAGCACTTCCCCGCGAAGGTCACCGACGTCCGCGACGGCAGACCGGTCCTCGACGACGGCACCGCACTCGACGTCCGCAACGTCATCTGGTGCACCGGGTTCCGCAAGGACACGTCGTGGATCCAGATCCCGGTCACCGGATCCGACGGGTGGCCCGAGCAGTCCCGCGGAGTCTCGCCGGGCCATCCGGGACTGTATTTCGTGGGGCTGCCGTTCCTGCAGGCATTCGCGTCGATGCTCACCGGCGGGGTAGGCAGGGATGCCCAATACGTCGCGAAACACATTGCGCGCAGACAGACTCGGGCCGACCTCAGGCCGTCAGCACCAACCCTGACGTAGGCACACCGGTCCCGGCGGTGACGAGGACGTTCTGCACACCGGAGACCTGGTTCACGGACGTGCCGCGGATCTGACGCACGCCCTCGGCGATGCCGTTCATCCCGTGGATGTAGGCCTCGCCGAGCTGGCCTCCGTGGGTGTTGAGCGGCAGACTGCCGTCGAGGTCGATGGCGCCGTCGGCGATGAAGTCCTTGGCCTCGCCGCGGCCGCAGAAGCCGAGCTCTTCGAGCTGCATCAATACGTATGGTGTGAAGTGGTCGTAGAGGACGGCCAGATCCATGTCCTGCGGTCCGAGCCCGGCCTGATCCCACAGCTGCCTGCCGACCAGCTCCATCTCGGGCAGTCCCGCGAGCTCCGGACGGTAGTAGCTGGTCATGATGTACTGGTCGCTGCCGCTCCCCTGAGCCGCCGCGGCGATCACGGCCGGTTTCTGCTTCAGATCCTTCGCCCGCTCCGGTGACGTGACCACGATCGCGATGCCGCCGTCGGACTCCTGGCAGCAGTCGAGCAGGTGCAGGGGTTCGGCGATGAACCGGGAGTTCTGGTGGTCTTCGAGGGTGATCGGTTTGCCGTAGAAGAAGGCGTTCGGATTGGTGGCGGCATGCTTGCGGTCGGTGACCGCGACCCGTCCGAAATCCTCACTCGTAGCGCCGTACTCGTGCATGTACCGCTGTGCGACCACCGCGACGAACGCCGCCGGTGTCGACAGGCCGTGCGGGTAGGAGAACGCGTTGTCGGTACCCGACGAGTTCACCTGCTGCACCAGACCGGAGTTCACCTGCCCGAACCGCATTCCCGACCGCTCGTTGAACGCCCGGTACGCCACCACCACGTCGGCGACACCGGTGGCCACGGCCATCGCCGCCTGCTGCACCGTCGCGCACGCCGCACCTCCGCCGTAGTGGATGCGGCTGAAGAACTTCAGGTCCGGAATGCCGACGGAACGGGCCACGGCCGCTTCGGTGTTGGTGTCCATCGTGAAGGACGTCAGGCCGTCGACGTCCGCGGGGGTCAGCCCGGCGTCGTCGAGCGCCGCCGTGACCGCCTCCGCCGCCAGCCGTAATTCGCTGCGGCCCGAGTTCTTCGAGAAGTCGGTGGCACCGATACCGGCGATGACAGCCTTGCCCGACAGCCCGCTCATGCACCCGCTCCGTTCGTGCGTCCGTCCAGGACGAGGGTCACCTTCGACGTGATGTGGTCGCCGAGACCGTTCTTCCCGACGACGTCGAGCGTGACGACGCCGTCGACCACCGACGCCACCGTGCCGCTCAGCGTGAGGGTGTCGTAGGCGTACCACGGAACCCCGAGGCGCAACGCGATCGACGTGATCACCGCGTTCGGTCCCGCCCAGTCGGTGACGAACCGCTGCACCAGACCGGTGTCGGTGAGGATGTTGACGAAGATGTCCTTCGACCCGCGTTGCTGCGCCAGGTCGCGGTCGTGGTGGACGTCCTGGAAGTCGCGTGTCGCGAGTGCGGCCGAGACCACGAATGTCGGGTCGCCGGTGACGGTCAATTCCGGAAGCGTCGTTCCCACCGCGACATCGAGAGTGGACGTCATGACTGCTCCTTCGCTCCGCGGTTCCACGCGTACAGGGTCCACGGTGTGCCACCCGTCTCTTCGTCGCCCGGGAAGTCGAGGTAGATCGCCTCCACCGGCATCCCGACCGTCACCTCGGCGGGGTCGACACCGCGCAGCTCACCGAGCATGCGGACGCCTTCCTCCAGTTCGACCAGCGCCACCACGAACGGCAGCGAGCGTCCCGGGACCTTCGGCGCGTGGTGGACGACGTAACTGAACACCGTCCCGCGGCCCGACGCGACGACGTAGTCCGTCGTCTCCGCCTTGTCCTTCCACAGTGCGGGCACCGGCGGGTGCTGCAGTGCACCGTCCTCACGCTGCTGGATCCGCAGTTCGTGCGCGGCCACGCCGTCCCAGAAAAACTGGGTGTCCTGTGAGGCGCTGGGCCGCATCAACTTGGTGGGGTCGAGGTCGTCGTAGCTCGCGCCCCGACCGTTCGCCGACTGCGACTTCGGTTCGGCGGGTTTGGGCGCGAACTTCAGGATGCGGAACAGCATCTCGGCGACGACCTCGTCGGTGCCGTCGCCGTTCGCGACCCGCCACAGGCTGCGGGTGGTGAAGAACCATCCCTCACCGAGGCCCGTCTTCTTCGGGCCCACCAGGTCCTCGAGGGTCGTGGTGATGGTGACCTCCTCGCCGACCTTCAGGTAGCGGTGGTAGATCTGATCGCAGTTGGTGGCGACGACGGACGTGAATCCGGCCTCGTCGAGGATGGTCGTCATGCGCCCGAGCGGGTCGTCGGGTTGCCGAACGGCGTTCAGCCCCTGCATCGTCCACACCTGTGCCATCGCGGGCGGGGCGACGATGCCGTCGTGTCCCGCTGCCCGCGCCGCCGCCTCGTCGACGTAGATCGGATTCCGGTCGCCGATCGCCTCCACCCAGTTGCGGATCATCGGCAGGTTGATCGGGTCACGCCCGGGGCGAGGGGCGCTCGGGCCCGCCGACCGGACCTCTTCCGCGGCAGCGAGAATCTGTTCGGAACTCATTTCGCGCGGCGCTCCTATCGCGGGACTCGGGGAAGTTTCAGACCGGCTGTCGCGATCAGCTCGCGCATCACCTCGTTGACGCCGCCGCCGAACGTGATGACGAGGTTGCGCTTCACCTGCATGTCGAGCCACCTCATGAGGTCGGCGGTCTCGGGCTCGGACGGGTCGCCGTAACGTCCGACGATCTCCTCGACGAGTCGGCCGATGCGCTGAATACGTTCGGTGGCGAACACTTTCGTCGCGGACGCGTCGGCGATGTCGATGGCATCCGCCTCACTCGACGCCACCTGCCAATTGAGTAGTTCGTTGAGGCGGTACGTCGCGTGGATCTCGCCGAGCGCGCGCCGCACGTCCGGCGCGTCGAGC
The DNA here is from genome assembly GCF_900455735.1 of Rhodococcus wratislaviensis. Lineage (GTDB taxonomy): Bacteria > Actinomycetota > Actinomycetes > Mycobacteriales > Mycobacteriaceae > Rhodococcus_F > Rhodococcus_F wratislaviensis. The sequence goes on from NZ_UAUI01000026.1 coordinate 100,487, forward strand.
AGTTCGTGCGCGACGGCCCAGTTGCGGATGCGGTCGTAGAGACCGCCGACCCGGCCTGCCGGCCCGAGCATCACGCGTTCGTGGTTGAGCTGGGTGGTGATGAGTCGCCAGCCCTGATTCTCCTCACCGACCAGCATGTCCGCGGGAACCCGGACGTCGGAGTAGTAGGTGGCGTTGACGTGATGGGCACCGTCGCAGGTGATGATCGGCGTCCAGCTGTAGCCCGGGTCCTTCGTGTCCATGATCAGGATCGAGATGCCGCGGTGACGCGAATCCGCCGAGCCCGTGCGGACGGCGAGCCACAGGTAGTCGGCGTCGTGACCGCCGGTGGTGAAGATCTTCTGCCCGTTGACGACGTACTCGTCGCCGACGCGCACGGCCGTGGTCCGCAGGGCCGCGAGGTCGGTGCCCGCTTCCGGTTCGGTGTAGCCGATCGCGAAGTGCACCTCGCCGGCCAGGATCGCGGGCAGGAACTTGCGCTTCTGCTCCTCGGTCCCGTACTTCTGCAGCGTCGGACCCACCGTCTGCAACGTGACCGCGGGCAGCGGAACGTCGGCGCGGGTCGCCTCGTTGACGAAGATCTGCTGCTCGATCTCGCCGAAACCGCGGCCGCCGAACTTCACCGGCCAGCCCACACCGAGCCAGCCGTCCTTGCCCATCCGGCGGATGACGTCGCGGTAGGTGCTGCCGTGCCGCTCGGTGCGCATCACCTCGGCCTCGGCAGGCGAGATCAGCCCGGAGAAGTAGCGCCGGAGTTCCGCTTGCAGCTCACGCTGCTCGTCGGTCAGATCGATGAACACCGGGCCCCCACGAGGTCGAGTCGGTACGAGGCGCCGCCGACGAGGCGGGCCAGGTCTTTGGCGGTCGAGTAGTAGCGGTGCAGCGGGTACGTGACGTCGACGCCGATCCCGCCGTGTAGGTGGTGCAGAACCTGCATGGCGGCAGGCACTTCGGCGGCGATCCAGTACGCCATCACGTCCAGATCGTCCTGGGCGTCCAGGCCTTCGGACACCCGCCACGACGCCGCGAGCGCCGACACGTGGAGGGTGCGGGACGTGACGTAGACGTCGGCGATCTGCTGCGACACGGCCTGGAACGTGGCGAGCGGTTTGCCGAACTGGTGGCGCGTGGCGAGGTGCTCACCTGCCAGAACCGTTGCCCCCGAGAGCAGTCCGTCCGCCACTGCACCGATGGACGCCAGTGCGATGCGGTACAGCGTCTGCACCGCGTCGTCGCCGGCCGCGAGCAGTTCGCCCCGCGCACCGGCGAACGTGATCGCGAATTCGGGGCTACCCGACGCCGAGGGTGTCGGCGCGAGCGTGACGCCGTCCGCGCCCGGGTCCACCAGCACCACTCCGATGTCCGTGGGCACGAGGATCCGGTACGCCTGCTCGGCGTACGGCACCGCGAGCACGCGTCCGGTGACGGAGTAGCCGCCTCCGTCCTCGACCGCGGTCACCGAGGGCCGTGCCGGGAACTGCGCCCCCGGTTCGGCGAGGGCCGCGGTGAACGTGCGGCCGTCGGCGAGACCGGTGAGCAGGGCGTCCTGTTGTGCGTCGTCGCCCAGCGCGACGATGGGCAACACACCGAATCCGAGGGTTGCGAGGGCCGGGACCTGCGCCGCCTCCCGCCCGACCTCGGTGAGCAGCGCACCGACGTCGGTGACCGAGAGCCCCTCGCCGCCGAGACGTTCCGGCAGTGCGAGGGTCAGCAGGTCGGCGTCGGCGAATGCGGCCCAGAGGGCATCGCCGTCGAGGTCGCGGGCCAGCAGTCCGGCCGCGACCTGGGCCACGGCCTCCTGGGTTTCGTCTCGAGTGAAGTCCACGCTGACAATCCCACTTTCAATTTAGAACGTGTTCTAGTTGTATCACCATCCCGGACCTCGCGAAAGACCATCGCGACAGGCTCAGCCCCGCGGCAGCCCGAGAATCCGCTCGGCCGCGACCGTCAGCAGGATCTGCGTCGTTCCGCCCGCAATGGACAGGCAGCGCGTATTGAGGAACTCCCGCGCCAGCGGACCCTCCACCCAGCCGTCCGCGCCGCCGAGTTCCATCGCGAACTCCGCGACCGCCTGCCGCTGGCGGACACCGACCAGCTTGCGGACACTCGATTCGGGTCCGGGGTCCTGGCCGTCCAGCTGCCGGAGGGTGGTGCGCAGTTCGAGCTGCGAGCCGACGAGCGCGTTGCCGATGAGATGCCCGAGCTTGTCGTCGGCCACCGGGTCGCCGACCCCCGCGAGCGTGAGCAGTTCCTCCATCGCCGCACCGAGCGAGGAGCCCCCGCCCATTGCGACGCGCTCGTTCGCCAGCGTGGTGCGGGCCAGCTTCCAGCCGTCGCCGAGATTCCCGACCACCAGCTCGTCCGGCACGAACACGTCCTCGAGATACACCTCGTTGAACAGGGCGTCGCCGGTGATCTCGCGCAGCGGCGAGATGGTGATACCGGGGCTCGTCATGTCGACGAGGAAGTAGCTGATGCCCTTGTGCTTCGGCGCGTCCCGGTCGGTGCGGGCCAGGCAGATCGCCCAGTCCGCCTCCTGCGCCCTCGACGTCCACACCTTCTGGCCGTTCAGCAGCCACCCGCCGTCCACCTTCTCCGCGGACGTCCGCAGCGCCGCGAGGTCGGAGCCGGCGCCGGGTTCGCTGAACAGCTGGCACCAGATGATCTCGCCGCGCAGCGTCGGGGTGGCGAAACGCTCGATCTGCTCGGCGCTGCCGTGCTCGAGGATGGTCGGCACGGCCCACCAGCCGATCACGAGGTCGGGTCTTCCGACCCCGGCGGCCGCCAGCTCCTCCTCGATCAGGATCTGCTCCGCGGCGCGGGCACCCCGCCCGTAGGGCGCGGGCCAGTGCGGAGCCAGGTAACCCGATTCCGCGAGGGCCGCGCGTCGCTCCGACTTCGGCCGCGCCACCAGTTCGGCGATCTCGGCGCGGATCTGCGCCCGTTCGTCGTCGAGCCCGGTCAGGTCGATCGACAGGTGCCTGCGTGCGCCGGCCCGCGTCAGTTCCGTGACCCGCGCCCGCCAGCGGGCGGAGCCGCCGAGCAGCTGTCGCAGCGACGTCGCCCGGCGCAGGTAGAAGTGCGCGTCGTGTTCCCAGGTGAAGCCGATCCCGCCGAGCACCTGGATGCAGTCCTTGGCGGTCTCGACGGCGGCGTCGAGCGTGATCGACGCCGTGACCGCGGCCGCGATCGGCAGCTCGCCGCCGTCCGCATCCCACGCGTCCTCCGCCGCCACGGCCGCATCCCACGCCGCCGCCCCGGACTGTTCGACGCGGCACAGCATCTCCGCGCACAGATGCTTGATCGCCTGGAACGATCCGATCGGTTTGCCGAACTGCTCGCGAATCTTGGCGTACTCCACCGCCGTTCGCAGACACCAGCTCGCGATCCCGGACGCCTCCGCTGCGGCGAGTGTCGCGGCGAGGTCGAGCACGAGCCCCTCCCGCACACCCGTGACCACCCGGTCGGCCGCGACCGCCACGTCGTCGCAGCGCACCCGCGCGAGCGGACGGCTCTTGTCGATCGTGTCGGCGACCGTGATGTCCAGGCCGGCGGATGCGCCGTCGACCAGACACCACACGACGCCCTCGCCCGCGTCTGCGGGCAGCAGCACGGACACCCCCGTGTCCCCGCCGATCGCGAAGCCCGCGTCGCCGGTGACCGTCAGCCCGCCGTCGGCCCCGAGGGTCGCGTTCACCGGGGAGTTGCTGCCGAGAGCCACCGCGCACGGCATCGCGCCGTCGGCGAGATCCTCGGACCACCGTTTCGCGGCGGCACCGGAGCTGCGCCCGACGATCAGAGCGGCGAGAGCGGTCGAGAGAACAGGACCCGGGACGAGTTCAGTCGCGGCCTGTTCGAGCATCGCGGCGAGATCGACGATCTCCGCTCCCGACCCACCGACCTCGTCGGGCACGGCGACCGAGAAAATTCCGAGCGAGGCGAAGGACGGCCACGACGTACGCCACGAATCTGCTGGTCCTTGCCGTACTGTGACCAGCGGGTCCGTGGACCGCGCCCAAGCCTGGATCGAACCCGCTGCAGCCCTCTGTTCCTCGGTGGTGGCGATTGTCACAACGGGTATCCGCCTCTCCTGAATGACACATTCGTCTAGAACGTGTTCTAATATGACACCTGGCCATGAGTCAAGGCGCGAAGGAAAACAGGTAATGACGACCAGCTCTCGATCACGGTCCACGACGGTCGCTGCGGCGACGCTGGGCGAGGACGATCTCAGTTCCAACGCGCAGAAGGAACGGCGCAAGCGGATCCTCGACGCGACCCTGGCCCTGGCCTCCAAGGGCGGATACGAAGCCGTGCAGATGCGGGCCGTCGCCGAACGCGCCGACGTCGCCGTGGGGACGCTGTACCGCTACTTCCCGTCCAAGGTGCACCTGCTGGTGTCCGCGCTCGCCCGCGAGTTCGAGCGGATCGACTCGCGGGGAAAGAACCCGCCGGGCCGGAACCCGCTCGAGCGGATGCAGCTGATCCTCAGCCAGATCACCCGGGCCATGCAGCGCGACCCACTGCTGACCGAGGCCATGACGCGCGCGTTCATGTTCGCCGACGCCTCCGCCGCTGCCGAGGTCGATCAGGTGGGCAAGCTGATGGACCGTCTGTTCGCCCGCGCGATGACGGACACCGAGCCCACCGAAGACCAGTTGGCCGTCGCCCGCGTCATCTCCGACGTGTGGCTGTCGAACCTGGTGGCCTGGCTCACACGCCGCTCGTCCGCAACCGATGTCGCGAATCGGCTCGAACTCACCGTCGAACTGCTGCTCGGTGACGGAAGCCGCAGACCCGAGTAGGACGCGATCGGGGCACAGCCCCGGCCGAGAACGCGCTCACAGCCGTCACATCCCCTAGATTTGAACATGTGAGCGCCCATGATCTGCCCATCGAACTTCGCCGTGCCCTCTCGAGGGTTGCGCGAACCCCTCGCCTGCTCGTCGCTTCGGATTACGACGGCACGATGGCCCCCATCGTCTCCGACCCCGAGAAGGCGTTTCCCCACGCCGAATCGGTGCGCGCGCTCCGCGCCCTGGCCAGCCTCGCCGGAACGACGGCGGCCGTGATCTCGGGCCGCGCGCTCAAGGACCTCGCCGCACTGTCGCGGCTGCCCGCCGAGGTTCAACTGGTCGGCAGCCACGGCTCGGAATTCGACATCGGGTTCATCCATGCGATCGACGCCGACGCCAAGAAACTCCTCGGCGAGATCACCGAGGAACTCACCCGGATCGCCACGTTGCACGCCGGCACATCGGTGGAAGCGAAGCCGGCGAGCGTCGCCCTCCACGTCCGCAACGCCGACGCCGAGGAAGGTGCCCAGGCCCTGGCCGCGGTGCGCGCCGACGCCGGGCAGCGCGTGGGTGTGCAGGTCACCGAGGGCAAGTCCGTCATCGAACTGGCCGTCGTCGCCACCGACAAGGGGCATGCGCTCGACCTGATCCGCCACCAGGACGGCGCGACGGCAGCGGTCTTCGTCGGCGACGACGTCACCGACGAGAAGGCGTTCGCGCGTCTCCAGGGCCCCGACCTCGGCGTGAAGGTGGGCCCCGGCGAGAGCCTCGCCGAGTTCCGGGTGTCGACCACCGAAGACGTGGCCGCGGCCCTCGCGTTCCTGCTCGATGAGCGCCGCACCTGGCTGTCCGGGGCGCATGCGCCGCCGATCGAGCGCCTCACCATGCTCGCCAGTCCGCGGACCGTCGCTCTCGTCACCCCCGACGCAACTCTCACCTGGCTGTGTCATCCCGAACCCGACTCGGCGTCCGTGTTCGCTCATCTGCTCGGCGGACCGGAGGCCGGCCACTTCAGCGTCGGCCCGCACCGCAGCGCGCTGCCGCTGAGCCAGCGGTACATCGACAGCACGATGACCGTGCAGACACGCTGGGCCAGCCTCTCCGTCACCGACTACCTGCCGCACGACGTCCGCCAGGGCCGCACCGACCTGACCCGGGTGATCAGCGGGCAGGCCGCCGCCGTCGTGACGTTCGCACCGCGGCCCGAGTTCGGGCAGGGCCAGGTCATCCTCGAGGCGGTCAGCGAGGGACTGCGCGTTCACGGCACCAACGAGCCGATCGTGCTGCGCTCACCCGGCGTGCAGTGGAACGTCACGTCCGACGGCAACCAGCAGACCGCGCATGCCGTCGTCGACCCGTCCGGCGGCGACGTCGTGTTGGAATTGCGCTGCGGCACCGAGGAAATCGGCCCCTCCGAGACTCCCGAGGAGGAGCGCCGCGCACTCGCCGAATCGTATTGGTCGGACTGGGCGAAGAGCCTCACCCTGCCCACGCTCAAACCCGACCTGATGAAGCGCTCCGCGCTCACCCTCCGCGGCCTGGTGCACGTCGACTCCGGAGCGATCATGGCGGCCGCGACCACCTCGCTGCCCGAGGAGATCGGCGGCGTCCGCAACTGGGACTACCGCTACTGCTGGCTGCGCGACGCAGCGCTCACCGCGTCCGCGCTCGTCAGCCTCGGCTCCCTCAGCGAGGCCGAGGGCTACCTCGACTGGGTGCACGACGTCCTCGAGACACTGCCCGGCCCCGAACGCCTGCACCCCCTCTACACGCTGCACGGTGGCGGTCTGCCGCCCGAGGCCGTCATCGACTCGCTGCCCGGGTACGCCGGCTCGCGACCGGTCCGCATCGGCAATGCGGCCAATCAGCAGGTGCAACTCGACGTGTTCGGCCCCATCGTCGAACTCATCCACGACCTGTCCCACGCCCGCGAGAAGCAGGGCGTCGAGGTGGCGCTCAACGACCGCGACTGGGAACTGGTGTGCGCCATGGTCGAGGCCGTCGAACGTCGCTGGTTCGAACCCGACCACGGCATCTGGGAGATCCGTGACAATCCGCGTCACCATGTGTATTCCAAGGTGATGGGCTGGGTCACCATCGACCGGGCGGTGGCGCTCGCCGAACACTTCGGGCGGAACATCGAGCCCGGGTGGACGCCGTTGCGCGACAAGATCGCCGACGAGGTGCGCGAGAAGGGCTGGAAGGACGAGGTCCGCTCGTACACCGCCGCCTACGACGGCACCGACCTCGACGCCGCCACCCTGTTCATCGGACTGTCCGGGCTGATCGACCCGTCGGACGAGAAGTTCGCGGCCACCGTCACAGCCACCGAGGCGGAACTGCGCAGCGGGTCGACCGTGTACCGGTACCACCACGACGACGGACTGCCCGGCACCGAGGGCGGGTTCCACCTCTGCGCGGCCTGGCTTGTCGAGGCGTACCTGCTGATCGGTCAGCGGTCACAGGCGGAGGCGTTGTTCGCGCAACTGGTCGACGCCGCCGGGCCGACGGGGCTTCTCAGCGAGGAGTACGACCCCGTCGCCGAGCGGTCGCTGGGCAACCACCCCCAGGCGTACAGCCACCTGGGACTGCTGCGCTGCGCTCAGCTGCTGGCCTAGGGCGTTCGGGGCGGCCGGGTCAGCGTCTGGCGGGCCCGGCCGTCGAACCGCGCAGCAGTTCGGTCTCCAGCATCTCGACGGTCGCGACGCCGGAGTGCGACGGGGACATGAGCAGGGCGCCTGCCCGGCGACCCTTCTCCTCCTGGGGTTGCCGCACGGTCGTCAGGCCCTCACGCAGTGCGTCGTCGACGCCGTCGAACCCGGTGATCGACAGCCGGCCGGGCACGTCGATGCCCTGCCAGCGCGCCCAGTCCAGCGCGCCGAGCGCGAGGACGTCCGTCGTGCACACGAGCGCGGTGATCTGCGGATTCACGCCGAGTGCCTGCGCGGCGGCGGCGTGCCCCGCCTTTCCGGTGTGCTCGAACCGTTCGACGACGGTGAGCGTCCGAGGGTCCAGGCCGGCGTCGGACATGGCGTCGCGCACTCCCTCGATGCGTTCGCGCTGGACGTGGAAATTCGGCGACCGCAAGCGCTCGGCGTCGGCGACCCCGTCCGAGCGGTCGCGCCCCAGCCTCATGCTCAGCACGCCGATGTCGCGGTGGCCGAGCCCGATCAGATAGTCGGCGAGGCCCCGCATCGCGCCGCGGTCGTCGATGCCGATGAGCGACGCCCCCGGGATCTCCCGCGGCTGATCGCACACGACCATCGGCAGGTGACGCTCGCACACCGCCGCAAGGTACGGGTCGTCGTCCGCCACCGAGTACACGACGAACCCGTCGACGCCCGCCTGCTGCACGACCGCGGCGGCGTCCGCCTCCTCGCGGCCCGGGCCCGCCGGAATCAGGAGCAGACCCTGCCCGGCGGCCTCGCACGACTCGGCCAGTCCGGACAGAAAGCTCATCGCGGCGGGGTCGCGGAAGGAGTAGCTGAGGGCCTCGGTGAGCAGTAGACCGACGGCTCCGGCCTTGCGGGTGCGCAGGGATCGGGCAACCGGGTCGGGGCCGGGGTAGCCGCGGCGCTTGGCCGCCTGCAGCACGCGGTCGCGAAGTTCCGCGGAGAGTTGATCCGGCCGGTTGTAGGCGTTGGACACCGTCGTTCGCGAAATATTGAGCTCGGCCGCGAGCGACGCCAGCGTGGCTTGGCGACGAGGCTGTCGAGACCTGGGCATAGGGGGACGTTAGTACCTGGCCCGCGTTCGGGCGCGTCGGGGCTGCACCGAAAGTGCACTACCAGGACGTATCCGCTAAAGTGCAACGGTAACGGTTTCCAATAGCGTTTAGCGTTCGTCTCGGTCAGGAGTTTTCTGTGCGCGCTTCCTCAGGTTTTCGTGCCGCCACGGCGGCCGTCGGGCTGTCGTTCGCCGCGGCCCTCACCCTCACCGCGTGCGGCTCCGACACGACCGGCGACGGCACGCTGACCGTCGTTGCGTCGACGAACGTGTGGGGCAGCGTCGCGCAGGCCGTCGCCGGCGACAAGGTGGACGTCACCTCGATCATCACCGAACCGTCGTCCGACCCGCACTCGTTCGAGGCGAGCCCCACCGACGCCGCCAAGCTCACCGACGCCTCCCTGATCGTCTACAACGGCGGCGGGTACGACCACTTCGTCGACGACATCATCGGCACCGGCAACAGCGACCAGCTCTCGGTCAACGCGTTCGACCTCCTCGAGGGCGGCGCGCACGCCGGCGAGGACGAGCACTCGGACGGCGGTGACTCGGATGGCGGTGACTCGCACGAGGGCCACGACCACGGCGACGTCAACGAACACGTCTGGTTCGACGTCGACACCGTCGATGCCACCGCGCAGTCCATCGCCGACAAGCTCGGCCAACTCGACCCCGACAACGCCGACGCCTACAAGGCCAACGCCGCCACCTTCCACGGTCAGCTCGAGCAGATCTCCGCGATCACCGACGGCATCGCGGCCGCCCACAAGGACGCGCCCGTCGCCCAGACCGAACCGATCGCCTACTACCTGCTGCAGTCCGCGGGCCTGAAGGACGTCACCCCGCCCGACTTCACGAGCGCCATCGAGAACGGCAACGACCCCGCACCCGCCGCCATCGCCGCCACGCGACAGCTGCTCACCGGCAAGCAGGTGCAGGCCCTCGTCTACAACGTGCAGACGCAGGACCGGGTCACCCAGGACGTGCGGGCCACGGCCGAGTCGGCGGGAATCCCCGTCGTCGAGGTGACCGAAACCCTGCCCGAAGGCCTGGACTACATTCAGTGGCAGACCAACACCGCCGAGTCGCTCGCCGCGGCTCTGCAATAGAACTGATCGGCTTGTGACAGAACCCACTTCGAAGAACGACGGCAACGGTCGCGTCCCCGCACTGGAACTGACGGGGGCGCGACTGTCCTTCGGCGAACGCACACTCTGGCAGGACCTCGACATCACCGTGGAACCCGGCGAATTCGTCGCCGTCCTCGGGCCCAACGGGTCGGGCAAGACGTCGCTGCTGAAGGTGCTGCTCGGCCAGCTCGCCCTCAGTTCCGGCACCGCGCGCATCGCCGGATCACCCGCACGGAAGGGCAATTCGCACGTCGGGTACATCCCCCAGCAGAAGTCGCTCGACGACGGGCTGCCGCTGCGGGGCCGCGACCTCGTCGGCCTCGGAGTCGACGGCCACCAGTGGGGAACCGGTCTCCTCCGGCGCGGCCGGCGCCGTGCGATCGTCGACGCGGCAATCGCCGAAGTCGGCGCCCAGAACTACGCGGACGCACCGATCGGTTCCATGTCCGGCGGTGAGCAGCAACGACTGCGTATCGCGCAGGCCCTCGTCGGCAACCCGCAGATCCTGTTGTGCGACGAACCGCTGCTCAGCCTCGACCTGGCCAACCAGAATCTCGTGTCGGGACTCATCGACCGGCGGCGCCGCACCCACGACACCGCCGTGCTGTTCGTCACCCACGAGATCAACCCGATCCTCCCCCTCGTCGACCGCGTGCTGTACCTCGTCGACGGACAGTTCCGCATCGGCAAACCCGAAGAGGTCATGACGTCGGAGGTGCTGTCCGAGCTGTACCGCACCGACGTCGAGGTGCTGCACGTACGCGGACGCCTCGTCGTGATCGGCACCGGCGACGCCATCGACGCGCTCGGCAGCGCGGGCGGCCTCCGCCCCGGTGAGGGCGTGCACCACACGGACGAGGGACACGCATGAGCAACAAATTCACCGACGCGATGTCACGCATGTTCGACGTCTCGGCCACCGTCGACCTCCTGCAGTACGACTTCGTCCAGCAGGCACTGATCGCCGGCGCCATCCTCGGCCTGCTGGCAGGCGCAATCGGCCCGCTCATCGTGAGCAGGCAGATGTCGTTCGCAGTGCACGGCACGAGCGAGCTGTCGCTGACCGGCGCGTCGGCGGCCCTGCTCATCGGCGTCAGCGTCGGGGCCGGAGCCATCGCCGGGTCGGTGGTCGCGGCGGTCCTGTTCGGACTGCTCGGCGCGAAGGCCCGCGACCGCGACTCGGTCATCGGCGTGATCATGGCGTTCGGGCTCGGCCTGTCGGTGCTGTTCATCTGGTCGTACCAAGGGCGCACCGGCACCAGTTTCTCGCTGCTGATCGGCCAGATCGTCGCGCCGGGAGACAGCGGCCTGCAACTGCTGCTGCTCTGCGCCGTGCTGGTCATCGGGGTCCTCGGCCTCATCTACCGACCCCTCCTCTTCGCGAGCACCGACCCCGACGTCGCCGAGGCCCGCGGCGTCCCGGTACGTGCGCTGTCGATCGTGTTCGCCGTGCTCGTCGGCATCACGGCCGCCCTCGGCGTCCAGATCGTCGGGGCGCTGCTGGTGATGGCGCTGCTCATCACCCCCGCCGCGGCCGCCGCCTACGTCACCGCCAGCCCACTGAAGGCCACGATCCTGTCGATCGTGTTCGCCGAACTCGCCGCCGTCGGCGGCATCCTGCTGTCCCTCGCACCCGGTGTGCCGGTGTCGAGCTTCGTCACCACGATCTCGTTCGTCATCTACCTCGTATGCCGGCTCAGCGGATCCTCACGACGCAAGAACGCGGGACGAATCGCCCCCACCCACGCACACACGCACTGAGCCGCCACTCTCCGCGATCCGACGGCCGAACCGGCCCTCACACGCCGAAGAGTGGAGGCTCAGTACAAGTCCTGCCTACAAGTGGTCGGGGAAATAAGGCGCCAGCGTCGTCGCCACCTTCGTCGCCTGATCGCATGCCGCGTCGACTGTCGTGAACTCCGGGCTTCCCTCGCTGTAGAGAATTTCGAAATCGAGGACTCCGGGTTCAATGTCGACCGCGACAGTGCACGATCCGCCGAGGAAAAGCCCCACCACCGCACGACGACCGTCGATCTCGGTTTCATTGATGACCTCGAAGCGGTCATCTTGCCGGATGTCCTCGATGGTGTCGCCGCGCGCAGCGATCGTGATCCCGTAGTAGGGATCATGCGATGTGAACATGCAAGCAAAGTTCGATGTCGATTCGTGATCCGATCGACTAGGGGGGCGTGCGTCTATCCTCGCCTCCTTGATCGCCTCGATAGGCAGGTCGTCGCACGGGTGGTAACCGATAGTCGGAGCGGGGTCGGCTGTTGCTTCGCGGCCGGAGGATTGCTCGCAAGAAGTAGCGAATCCCAATAGAACAAGTGCCGACATTGCAGTCGCTACGGATCGTCTGCGGTTCACAGGTCTGTTCCCGCGACGCTCAGGCTTCCAGCGATCTGCGCATCCTGCTCCTGGTATCGGGCAAGCACAGCCTCGAACATCGATTTCATGTCGCGCGCATACGTTTGATGCGCTGTGAAGAGCCCCCGCGCAGTGTTGGCGAATTCGATGTCCGTACCGCTGATCGCCTTCTCGTCGAACTTGCGCGCCAGCTCGGCCGCAGACGCAATATCCTTCTCTCCGATCCCGAGATCTGTGGCGCGTAGCTCCTCATTCGCCCGACGGGCGAGATCACCCATGCGATCCGCATGCTCCTGGCACAGCTTGATGCACTGCTCTATGCCTGCGGGGTCGAGTTCGAGCCTGCCTCCCCCGGTGATGTTCTCGGTGAAAGCCTTCCATCCGGCTTCCGGTGCTTCTGGCCCCGCCATGTCGGTGTCCCCTCCGTGTGTCGTGCTGTGTCCCCACCTGTGCAATCGCCGGCGCGTGGCAATCTACCAACCGCGGGGACCGACCGACCCCGCTCGTGGAGTGGTACCGACCCTGATCAGGGTGTCGAGCGAGGATACGAGCTGGTCGGGTTCTGCCGGGTGCGCGGCGGCGGGATCGTGCCGTCCGATCACGTAGCGTCCGTCGCCGGCGATGTCGATCCAGTGCATGACGCCGACATCCCTGCCGCTGCCGTAGCGGGGGCCGCGGAAGACTCGGATCTTCCCGCGGCCGGCGTATCCCTTCTGCACGGCGGATTCGAGCCGCGGGGCGGGGGCCACCCGGTTGACCTCCTGCAGGATTCCCCGAGAGAAGTGGGTGTCCTGTTCGTCGCGCCGCTGGAACCGGCGTCGGCCGGCGGCGTTCTGCGGGATCAGCCCGATCAGTTGGGCGCCCAGCCGCCCCGCCGCACCGGCGCCGATCACCACGTCGCCACCGATCTGCGGTGCCCGGCCGGGGAGTTGCGAAGCGATCACCACCCATTGCCGGTGTTGCGCACCGATGATGCGGATCGGGGATTCGTCGGCGGTGGAACCGGAGATCTCGACATACACTTCTGGCTCGGCGAGCACGCCCAACGCCGACCGCACCTCGTCGTGCTCGGCTCCCGCGACGGCTTCGCGTATCCGGTTCTGCTCAGCGACATAGGCATTGAGCCCGGGGTGTGCGCTCACGATCCGGAACGGGTACGGAATGCGGTCCTGCCCGGTGCCGGCCCACAGTGCGTCGAACAGTTCGGGACGCAGCCGCCAGTTCCGCATCTTCATGCGCCGATCACCGGCGGCGAGACGAGGGGCAGTTTGCCGATCAACTCGTTACCGTTGTCGAGGGTGATCAGGTAGTCGGGCGTCTTGTGTTCCTTGTCCTCGCCGCCGCCCCTACCGGCCCCTGCGCCGCCCATCATTCCCCCACCCATCGGGCCGGTACCCCGCATTCCGGCACCCGCGCGACCTCCGGCGTTGACCCCCGCGACCCCGGGTGCGGTGCCGGGCCGGGCTACGGCCCCCGGCCGATTCCCGGCGCCGACACCACCGCCGAGCCCGCCGACTCCCAGTCCGCCGCCACCAGAACCCCCACCCGCGGAGCGCGAACCGGCACCCGAGGACGACTCGGCGCTGGGAGGCATGCCCGACCGACTCTGCGCCTGATCCCCCGTCACCGAGGCCGGGGCCGTCGTCGCCGGCGTGGTGGCCGCCGACGGCGCGGTTGCTGCATTCTGCTGCGTGCCATCCGCAGCGGACATGTTGTCCGCAGCCGACGGGTTCCTCACAGGAGCGTCGCCGGAGTTCGGCTGCCCGACATTCGGTCCACCGACCCGATCGCTCGAACTCGGGGTGCCGCTCGCCTGGTCGACACCGGGCCCGGACGGACCCGAAGGAACGTCGACGATGCTCTCCGGTTTCGTGAACGACGGCACGTTGCCGTCCGAGGTCGCGAGTCCCGGGTTGTAGATCGTGGCCATCTTCTCGCGCGCCTCACCGTCGCGCCGGTAGTACTCGTCCTCGGTGTCCGTGTCCCAGGGCGTCAACTTGTCCCACAGTCCGGTGCCGATGGTTTCGGGGACTTGCGACCGGAGCGACGCAACCGTCTCCGCCAGCGGCGTCAGCGCGTCCGCGACTCCGTGAAGTTGCGCCTGCGCCTGCGACGCGGACGACGAGTACCGCTCGGTCTCGCCGTAGGCGGCCGACGCGGCAGCACCTTGCCAGCTCTCGCTGATCGTCTTCTTGATCGCGTCGCTGAACTCGACGATCGCGTCGTGGGCCGTCGTCCCCAGTTCGGCCCAGGCCCTCGCGATGCCGCTCACGTTCTCGACGTTCATGCCGGCGACGGCGCTCGCGATCCGCGCGTGATCCCATTGATCCGAGTGAAAGTTCTCGGGATCCTTGATGTATGCCGGGTCGGTCACGTTTCCCCCTCCGATGGCGCAGTCCACCACGCGCGGTCAATTGTTCTGACGCAGCAGGACCCTCACCGGTTCCGCCCGCCCCCGCGAGAGAATCTACAAGACGGCACTCGGAACCCTAGTATCGAATATGTGCCGGCAATCGATCTGAACAGCGACCTCGGCGAGAGCTACGGCGCCTGGACCCTCGGCGACGACCTGGCGATGCTGAAGCTCGTGACCAGCGCCAACGTGGCGTGCGGTTTTCATGCGGGCGATCCCGCGACGCTGCTGTCCACCTGTTCGGCGGCGTCCGAGCTGACGGTCCGGATCGGCGCGCAGGTGGGCTACCACGACCTCGCCGGGTTCGGGCGCCGGTTCATCGATGTCACACCGCGTGACCTGACGGCCGACGTCATTTATCAGATCGGCGCCCTCGACGGTCTCGCCCAGGTTTCCGGTTCCGCGGTGGTGTACGTGAAACCGCACGGCGCGCTGTACAACGCGATCGTCCACCACCGCGAGCAGGCCCGCGCGGTGGTCGCGGCGGTCAGCGCGTACGACCCGACGCTTCCGGTCCTCGGTCTGCCCGGTTCGGTGTTCCTCGAGGAGGCCGAGAAGGCCGGGCTGCGGACGGTCACCGAGGCGTTCGCGGACCGCGCGTACACGCCCGAGGGAACGCTGGTGCCGCGCACGACGGACGGGGCCGTCCTGCACGATCCGGCGGTGGTGGCCGAGCGGGTCCGCAGGCTCGTCGCCGATCACACCCTCGAAGCGGTCGACGGTACAGTCCTGCCAGTTACCGCCGAATCCGTCTGCGTCCACGGCGATACGCCCGCTGCCGTCGAGATGGCCACCGCCATCCGGTCGTTACTCGACACCGAGGGCATCACGGTGGAGCCGTTCGTGTGATGCGCATCCTCGACGTCGGAGAAAGCGCGGTCCTCGCCGAGTTCGAGGATCTCGGCACCGTGCTCGCGCATTTCCGTGCGCTGGACGACTCCCGGCCACCCGGGGTCGTGGAGGTGATCCCGGCGGCGCGCACCATCCTGGTGCGGTTCGACCACGGCGCGACCAGCCGTGACCGCGTCGCCAAGTGGGTGCGGACCACGGAACCGGAGGCGATGGTCGCCGAGGACGCCCCCGACGAGATCCGGATTGCCGTGCGCTACGACGGTCCCGATCTCGAGGACGTGGCCGAGCTGACCGGTCTCGGTGTCGACGGCGTCGTCGCCGCACACACCGGAACACCGTGGACGGTCGCGTTCTGCGGCTTCGCACCGGGTTTCGGTTACCTCACCGGCGGCGCACCCGAACTTCATGTGCCGCGCCGCTCGACGCCTCGGACGTCCGTCCCCGCCGGGACCGTGGCTCTGGGCGGGGAGTTCACGGGAATCTATCCCCGCAGCTCGCCCGGCGGGTGGCAGCTCATCGGCACCACCGACGAACCGATCTGGGATGCCGAACGCACTCCCCCTGCCCTGCTCCGCCCCGGCGTCGTCGTGCGCTTCGCGCCCGTGAGTACTTATTAACCGCCCGACGTTAATAAGTACTCACAGGTCCAGGACCAGGCGGTCCCCCCTAGCGCGGGAGACGCAGATCATCATGCTGTTGCACTGCGCGCGTTCGCTTTCGGTGAGGAGATCGTCGCGGTGGTCGACGTCGCCGCCGAGGACCTTCACCTCGCAGGACCCGCAGATTCCCATCTCGCACGACGACGGATGGTCGATGCCGGCGTCGCGGACGGCCTCGAGCACAGTCTGGTCGGAACGTACCTGGACGAACTTCTCGCTGCGAGCCAGTTCGACCTCGAACTCACCGCTGGACGCGACCATGGGTGCCGACGCGGCGAACCGCTCGAGGTAGAGGTCGTCGGCACGGCCCGCCTTCGACATCCTTTCCACCAACGCGTCCATGAGCGGAGTGGGCCCGCAGCAGTAGACCGCCGCCCCCGCAGAGGACGCCACGATGGACTCCAGGTCGAGGTGACCGCTCGTGTCCTGCGGCACCAACTGCACCGCCGACGCGTCGAGCTCGCTCACGAATGCGAAGTGCTCGGCGGTGCGCGCGCCGTACACCAGTTCCCAGGTTCCGCCGCGCCGTTGCACTTCCCGGATCATCGGCAGCATTGGGGTGATGCCGATCCCGCCGGCGACGAACACGTACCGGTCCGCCTCTGCCAGCCCGAAGTTGGAGCGTGGCCTGCCGATCCGGATCGGGCGACCCGGCCGCAGCTCGCGATGAACCTCCACCGAGCCTCCCCGCCCCGCGGGCAGTTCGAGGACGGCGATGCGGTACCGCGTCGAGTCGGCTGGGTCGCCGCACAGCGAGTATTGCCGGACCATCCCCGACGGCAGATGCACGTCGACGTGAGCACCCGGCTCCCAGGCCGGCAGCTCACCGCCGTCCGCGCGGGCGAACTCGTACGAGGTGATCGACCGGGCCTCCCAGTGGGCGGCGACGACGCGGAGCGGAAGGGTCTGCGTATCAGACGAACTGGTTGACATGACTGCCGTCCTCGACGCGGTTCATCAGCTCGGTGAACGAGCGCCGGTAGTTGAGGGTGAACAGGTCGGCGGGTACGGAGAATTCCTGGTACTCGGAATCCCAGGGGATCTCGCGGGGTTCGATGAATTCGACGATCGGGATGTCCTCGAGGTACACCATCTCCTCGACGCGCAGGCATTCCTCCAAGTCTGCGCCGCGGTAGCCGACCTCGTTGGCGACGCCCCAGAAGATCTTGACGTGTTCGTAGTCGATGGGTGACGGGAACCCGGCGACGACGCGGCGACCCAGCTTCTCGTAGTGGTAGGTGATGGACGCGAGACCCGGTGCGGAGCAGCGGTACCGCATCATGCAGTCGCCGTCGTTGGCCCAGTCGCCGGAGCCGGCGTCGAGCGGGCGGTCCATCCAGACGTCGAGTCCGTCCCGGTTGACGTTCAGCGGTTCGACGACCTCCGGGGTCGGGCCCATCGACACCTTGTGGACGAAGGGGAAGTGTGCGACGTCGCGGAAGTTCTCGATCGTCACGCCGACACCAACCGACGAGTCGATGGGGTCGGCGGCAAGCCATTCGAGGTCGAGGCCCTGCCACTCCTCGATCTCGTACAGGTCGCGGATCGGGTCCTCGAGCACCGTCCAGACGTGTCCGAACCGCTCGACCGCGGGGTAGGTGGCGATCGAGGCCCGCGGCGGGATCTTGCCCTGATCGGCCAGGGACGGGATGCGGCTGCAGCTGCCGTCGGCGCTGGAGAACTCCCAGCCGTGGTACGGGCAGCCGATCGAACTCTGGTGCACTTCGCCCATCGACAGGTCGCCGCCGCGGTGCGGGCAGCGCCGCGACTGCACCGAGATCCGCCCCTCGCCGTCGCGGTAGATCACCAGGCTGACGCCGAGAAGCGTGGCCGTCTGGGGCTTGTCGAGGTCGCAGAGGCGCGCGACCGGGAACCAGGAGCGGCGCATGGACGCTTCGGCAAGTTCACGTTTGGTGGGGGTGGGGATCGAGGTTGTCACGAGGGTCCTTTCGGAGAGATCAGGCGCCGACGACGAGGGCTCCACCGTTGACCGCGAGGGTCTGACCGGTGATGAATGCGGCTCCGTCGGAGGCGAGGAAGGCGACGGCCGCGGCGATTTCGTGGGCATCGCCGAGACGGCCGAGGGGGACTGCTGCGAGTTCTTCGGCATAGACGTCATCGGGAACCATCCGGGTGTGGATCGCGCCCGGTGCTACTGCGTTGACGAGGATCTTCTGCGAGACGAGTTCGGAGGACAGCGCCTTCATCAGCCCGAGTTGCGCGGTCTTGGACACCATGTAGCCATAGGAGTGGCCGTCGGGAACCTGCCCCCACTGCGAGGAGATGAAGATGACACGCGGTGCCGCGCTGCGCGCGAGGAGCGGTGTGGCGGCTCGGGTGATGGCGTACGGCCCGAGGACGTTGACGGCGAGATAGGGCCGGAGGTTCTCGACCGGTGTCTCGTCGAGGGTCTTCCAGTCGTGCATGATGCCGGCGTTGTGGACCAGGATGTCGAGACGACCCCAGGTGTCGTTCGCGACGGCGACGACGCGTTCGCCGGCGTCCGGTGCGGTGACGTCCAGTTCGAGGCATTCGACGCGGCGCCCGGTGCTGTCGCGGATCCCCTCGGCGACCGCCGACAGTTCCGCGACGTCGAGATCGGCGATGATCAACTCGGCTCCGCGGGACGCGAGGGTCCGCGCGTGTGCGGCGCCCATGCCGCGTGCCGCGCCGGTGATCAGCGCGACGCGGTCATCCAGCCGAACACTCGGAATGGCGGCCGGACTCATACGCCCGCTCCCACGATGTGCGGCTCGGTGACGTACAGCATGTTGCCGTCGGGGTCGAAGAACGGACGGTACTGGTACCAGGTGCCGCTGGGGTGCTTCCACTGGATCCGCTCGTCGACCCATTCGACGCGTCCGTCCAGCGCGGCCTCGGCCTCGTCGAGGCTGTCGACCTCGAACGCGATCGAGTCGTAACCGGGTGCGTTGTCGGGGTTGACCGCGGTGCGGCGCGGCGCATGCTCGCCCACTTCGGATTTGAAGATGTAGAGTGTCACGTTGCCCATGTCGATCGCCGCCCACTCCTCCTCCTTCTCGTACGGGAGGTGGAAGGGCAGGCCGAGGACGCCGTGGTAGAACTCCACGAGTGCGTCGACATCGTGTGTGAGGATGTCCATGTTGTCGATGCGCTTCAATTTCAGCACGGTGTTCTCCTTGGTCGGTGCCGCGAAATCGGCAGGAATGGTGCAGGGCCCACCGGAATGGGCCGTCAGGGTTCCGTTCTCGACGTCGAGCGAGACGGTGGCGAGGGTTTCGAAGCGTGCCGCCGTGGGCAGGGCGGGGTCGACGTGGCAGCACGTCGCACCGCCGCCGAGCAGGTGCGACGTCATCGCCTCGACGACTGCGGGGGCATCGACGTCCGGTCTGCCGGACAGTCGACGGCGGAGCATGTCGAACCGGATCACGGTGTCCGGGCCGTCCCGGAGTTCGGTGTCGTGCAGGTTCGCCGGGCTGCTGAGGAAATGGTTGGTGTGGACGAGCAGGCCGTCGCGGTCCGGCAGGGCGTATCCGATCCCGCCGGGGTGTAGTTCGACGCTCACGGCGGCGGATTCGCCGCCGGAGTTCGCGACGAGTGTCAGCGACGTCGACGCCGAGACCTTCGCCTGGGCGAGCCGGACGAGCGCGTGGTTGAGGTCGCGCGACTCGTCGAGGACGGCGCGAGCCAGCACGTGCACTGGGACACCGATCCCGTTCCCGTCCTCGGAGTGGTGGAGGATGTTGAAGTGCACGCCGAGCCCGCGGTCGTTGACGCCGATCTTGCCGACGATGCCGTATTCGGTGACGGTGGTGGTCAGATGACCGTTCTCGTGCGGGATTTCCCAGACGAACCAGAGGTCGGCGAGTTCGGCGAACCAGTCCCACGCCTGAATGGAGACCGGTGCGTCCCCGTCCCGGAGCCGGACGACCGTCGAGCACTCGCTCGGCGTGACTCCGCCGACCGCGGCCAGCACCTCGGTACGCGCGTTGATCGCCGCGACCGCGGTCACCGGAAGACCGGCGCCTTCGGCGATGCCGGCAATCTCGTCGGCGATCGCGGGTGCGGCGGACGTGATCCGCTCGAGGGCGAGGGTCCCCCAGTGGTCCAGGTCGACGGCCGAGCCGGCAGCGCGGTCGAACAACTGCCGGTATGCGGCAACGGACGCGCCGACCTGTTCCGCATGGGCACTGCCGAACTCGTAGCCGCGGTCCCGCGGCCGGACCTGTGTGGAACGGAACCGGCGGGTCACGACGCCACCTGCAGTCGCGGCGCCACCAACTCGGCGACCTCGTCGAGGCGGGCGAACCACACGTCACCGGACTCGGCCATGTGCGCCACCACCTGCTCGAACTGGGCGAGCCGGTAGGGGCGTCCGATGACCTCGGGATGCATGGTGAAGCTCGTGTGCCTGCGTTCGGCACGGGCCGACTCGAATTCTGCTGTCCAACAGCGGCGCAACTCTTCCGGGTCGGCGACGTTGCCGCCACCGTCGATGTTCCAGCCGAAGCGCGGCCAGTCGTCGAGCGACCAGTGCACGGGCAGTTCGAGGATCTCGCGGCCGTCCCAGGACTCGATGTAGGGACGGTCGTCGCCCATACAGCTGGAGTCGTAGAGGAACCCGCGTTCGACGAGCAGAGCGAACGTTTCGGGGGTGAGTTCCCAGGACGTGGAGCGGTATCCCTTCGGCCGCGGGACGCCGAGCCGCTCGAGTGCCTCGAGCCCGTTGTCGATCTCGTCGATCTGTTGCTGCTCACTCACCTTGTCGCTGCGCAGGTGCAGGTGGCCGTGGTGACCGATCTCGTGCCCGGCGTCGAGCAGGCTCGCCACCATCGCGGGGTGGTGCTCCGCGGTGTGACCCGGGACGAAGAACGTCGCCGAGATGTCGTATCGGCGGAGCAGATCGAGGATGCGCGGCACTCCGCGCGTGACGCCGTAGCGCCCCTCGGACAGGATGGTCAGACGGCGTTCGTACTCGTCGCCCTCGCCGAGCCAGCCGGCCTCCGCGTCGACGTCGAATGTCAACGACACCGCGGCCGCCTTGCTGTCCGGCCAGTCGGCAGTGGGAAGTTCCTGAATCGTCAAGACGTGCTCCTCGTCGATTGTGCCGCTCCCGGCGGCTGAGAGAACTCGATGCTGCGCATTTCGGCATCCAGCGGGGTAGATTCAACGCTTTGCGTGTTTCAGAACACATTAACAGTGCGCAAACCGCTACACAACCCCGAAAATGCCCGGTTTGCGTCGATACTGCCGATCCGGCTGCGCATTGCGCAGCCTCGCTCCCGATGTGCGCGTTCGGCCCACCGGAAAACACGAAGGCGGCACCTCGACGCCGTAGTCGAGGTGCCGCCTTCCGGCATGGGACCCGTTGCGTTACAGCAGGGTCCAGGCTTCGGTGAGGACGCTGCGGAGGATGTTTTCGATTTCGTCGAATTCGGCCTGACCGCAGGTCAGGGGCGGGGCGAGCTGGATGACCGGGTCGCCGCGGTCGTCGGCCCGGCAGTACAGGCCGGCGTCGAACAGGGCGGTGGAGAGGAACCCGTGCAGGATCCGCTCGGCCTCGTCGTCGGTGAACGACTCCTTGGTGGTCTTGTCCTTGACCAGCTCGATGCCGTAGAAGAAGCCCTCCCCGCGCACGTCGCCGACCATCGGCAGATCGGTCAGCTTGTCGAGGGTGGCCCGGAACGCCGGCGCCTGCTCGGCGACGTGGGCGTTGAGGCCCTCGCGTTCGAAGATGTCCAGGTTCGCCAACGCCACCGCCGCCGAGACGGGGTGCCCGCCGAAGGTGTAGCCGTGCGCGAACATCGACGTCCCGTCGGAGAACGGTTCGAAGAGCCGGTCCGAGGCGATCATCGCCCCGATCGGCGAATACCCCGACGTCAGGCCCTTGGCGCAGGTGATGATGTCGGGGACGTACCCGAAGTCGTCGCACGCGAACATCGACCCGATCCGGCCGAACGCGCAGATCACCTCGTCCGAGACCAGCAGCACGTCGTATTCGTCGCAGATCTGCCGGACCCGCTCGAAGTAGCCGGGCGGGGGTGGGAAGCAGCCGCCGGCGTTCTGCACCGGTTCGAGGAAGACGGCGGCGACGGTGTCGGGGCCCTCGAATTCGATGGCCTCGGCGATCCGGTCGGCGGCCCAGATCCCGAACGCTTTCGGGTCGGAGCCGAGGGGTTCGGGGGCCCGGTAGATGTTGGTGTTGGGGACCCGGAACGCGCCGGGGGTGAGCGGTTCGAATGGGGCCTTCAGGGCGGGGATGCCGGTGATGGCGAGGGCCCCCTGCGGGGTGCCGTGGTAGGCGATGGAGCGGGAGATCACCTTGTGTTTGCCGGGTTTGCCGACCTTCTTGAAGTACTGCTTGGCCAGTTTCCAGGCGCTTTCGACGGCCTCGCCGCCGCCGGTGGTGAAGAAGACCCGGTTCAGATCACCGGGGGCGTAGCCGGCGAGGCGTTCGGCGAGTTCGATCGCCGGCGGGGTGGCGTACGACCAGAGTGGGAAGAACGCGAGTTGTTCGGCCTGCTTGGCGGCGGCCTCGGCGAGCTCGGTGCGGCCGTGCCCGGCCTGGACGACGAACAACCCGGACAGTCCGTCGAGGTAGCTCTTGCCGGTCGAGTCCCAGATCCGGGCGCCCTCACCGCGGGTGATGATCGGCGGGGTGATGTTCTGCCCGTGCCGGGAGAAATGCCCCCACAGGTGGCGCGCAGCCGAGCGTTCGAGTCCGGTCGTGATTCTTTCGGTGACAGCAGTCATCGTTATCCTCAATTGCGTTTTGGTTCAGTCTATTTCGGACCGGTTCGGGTTCCATCGGCCGGACCCGGGATGGCCACTCGGCGGATCGTCGAACACCGAGGTTGGATCCGGCATGCGTCAATCCTGACCGCATTTCCCCGCGAATTCAAGTAGTCACGGCGAGAATGTTGACGCAATACGCAGATTTTTGCCGGATTTGTCGACTTAATTCGCGAACACGGGTAGCCAACACGAGATCGCTCTTCTACTGTGAGGAAATCTTTCGTCGCCCCCGTCTTGGAGTGATCTCATGACCGTCTCGGCCCCCTGCCCGTCCTCTCCCCCGATCGGCCTGCCGACCACCGTGCCCGGCTGCTGGATCGCCGGATCCCCGGCCCAAGGATCCGGCGACACCCACCGCATCCTCGATCCGGCGACTGGCGCACTCGTCACGACACTGACGCTGGCGACCGCATCGGACGTCGACGCCGCCGTCCGGTCGGCACGAGCCGCCTTCCCGGCCTGGTCGGGAGCGGTCCCAGCCGAGCGCGCAGCCGTTCTCACCACCCTCGCCCGCGCACTCGAACGCGACGCGGAACTGTTCGCCCGCGAAGAAGTCGCGCAGACCGGCAAGGCGATCCGGCTCGCACGCGAATTCGACGTCCCGGGCAGCATCGACAACATCGACTTCTTCGCCGGGGCCTCCCGCAATCTCGAGGGCAAGGCCTCCGCCGAGTACTCCCCCGACCACACCTCGAGCATCCGGCGTGAGGCCGTCGGCGTCGTCGGGTCGATCGCGCCGTGGAACTATCCGCTGCAGATGGCGGTGTGGAAGGTGATTCCGGCGCTGGCCGCCGGATGCACGGTCGTGCTCAAACCGAGCGAGCTCACTCCCCTCACCACGCTGCGCCTCGCCCGGCTGGCCACTGAATCCGGTGTGCCCGACGGCGTGTTCAACGTGGTGACGGGTACGGGTGGCGAGGTCGGGGCCGCGCTCGCCGGACATCGCGGCATCGATGTCCTGACCTTCACCGGGTCGACCGCCGTGGGCCGGACGGTGATGGCGCAGGCAGCCGCGAACGGCACCCGCGTGCAGCTCGAGCTGGGCGGCAAGGCCCCCTTCGTCGTGTTCGACGACGCCGACCTCGATGCGGCCGTACACGGTGCGGTGGCGGCGTCACTGATCAACGGCGGCCAGGACTGCACCGCGGCGACCCGCGCGATCGTGGCGGACTCGCTGTACGACGACTTCGTCGCCCGTGTGGCCGAACTGATGGAACGGGTGGTCGTGGGCGATCCCTGGGATCCGGACACCGATCTCGGATCGCTGATCACGCTTGCTCATCGCGACCGGGTCGACGGCATGGTGCAGCGCGCCCGCGCCGCCGGGTTCCGGATCGTGACCGGCGGATCCGCCCCCGACCTGCCCGGAGCCTTCTACCTCCCGACCCTGATCGCCGACGTCACCGAGGACGCCGAGATCTACCGCGACGAGGTGTTCGGACCCGTGCTCACCGTGAGCCGCCACTCGGGCGACGACGACGCGATTCGCCGCGCCAACGACACCGACTACGGTCTCGCCGCGTCGGCCTGGACGACGAACCTGTACCGCGCGCAGCGCGCATCACGGGACATCGATGCGGGGTGTGTGTGGATCAACGATCACATCCCGATCATCAGCGAGATGCCGCACGGCGGGGTCGGCGCGTCCGGCTTCGGCAAGGACATGTCGACGTACTCGTTCGAGGAGTACCTGACCGTCAAGCACGTCATGAGCGACATCACCGGGGTCTCCCGGAAAGCCTGGCACCGCACGGTCTTCAGCGACGGACGGTAGGACTACTCCTTCGAGGGCGTGCCGTACCGCAGCTTGTGCACTTTGAGGATCGAGATGGTCTCCGTGGTGCGCACGCCCTCGATGGTGCTGACGTGTTGATTCAGGAAAGCCCACAGCTCGGCATTGTTGGCGCTGCCGACCTCGACGCAGATGTCGCTGCGCCCCAGCAGTGTCGAGACGTACGTGATCTCCGGCATCTCGGTCAAAGTGTCCACGACCTGCTGGTGCCGGGCCGGGTCGACCGTCAGGAACACCAGCGCCAGTTGCGAGTCGCCCAGCCGTTCGGGATCCGCGAACGCGACGATGCGCAGGATGTTCAGATCCTGCAGACGCTTCACGCGCGCCCGTACCGTCGCCTCGGAGGACCCCAGGTTTCGGGCGATTTCCCGAAACGCTCGCCGCCCATCGTCTTCGAGTTGCCGCAGGATCGCGCGGTCCAGTTCGTCCAGAGTGTGCTGAGACATGGACCGACTCTATCCAGAACGACGAGATCAGTGGCGTTGCGGGGCCAAAAGGCTGCATTTCGTGAATGAAAGCAAACAGTGAGTACGCATTGCGCGGCGCATTTCGTCTTGTGCGACGCATTGCGCGGTGTTAGTGTCTTGAATCACATACTTGCGGCGGTCCGTCGGCCTCCACCCCCACTCGACTCGAGTCGCCGAGGGCCGCATTCTGAATACACACACTGCGCCGACAAGGCCCAGAACTGGAGAATCCCGTGAGCCTGCACGATTCCTTCGCCGACGACCACACCTATGAGAAGAACCTGCGGTGGTGGGACGGCTTCACGATCAGCCTCTCGATCCCCGCCGCACTCTTCGTCGGCATGGGGTACGCAATCGGCCTGATCGGCGCGTGGACGACGCTCGTCCTCCTCGGCGCCGTCGCGGTCCTCGCGTGCCTACAGAACTTCATCTACTCCGAGATGGCCAGCATGTTCGTCGACAAGGTCGGCGGCATCTCGATGTACGCCCACCAGGGCTGGCGGACCCGGTCGACCCTCGTCGGTCCGCTCGCGACGTACGGCTACTGGTTCTCCTGGTCCAGTTCACTCGCCATCTACGGTCTGCAGATCGGAAAGCTGGTCCAGGCCGAATGGTTCCCCGAAGAGACGTGGACATTCTCCACGGGCCTGGCCACCATCGGACTCCCCCACGTCATCGCACTCGGCGTGCTGGTCATGGGCTGGGGCCTGAACGTCCTGGGCATGCGACCCGCGATGTGGCTGATGTACGCGACCGGCGCGCTCGTCCTCGTCCCGATCGTCGTCTTCGCGGCCGCTCCCCTCCTGTCCGACAACTGGTCGATGAGCAATCTGCACTGGGACATCGCCGCCAGCGGTGAAGCAGGCTGGCGCACCGCGATCGCCTGGATGTTCGTCCTCGCCTGGTCGGTGTACGGCATCGAGGCCGTCGCCTCGTTCGTGCCCGAATTCCGCGACACCATCCGAGACAGCCGAATTGCATTGCGACTGGCCGGTTTCTTCGTCATCGCCGTCTACATCCTCGTCCCGTTCGGCGTCGGCGGACTCGTCGACCAGGCGGATGTCGCCGAAAACCCCGTCTCCTTCTACCTGACCGTGTTCGAAAGCCTCTTCCCCGGTGGCGACATCGTGATGGCGATCTGCCTCATCGCCGGCCTCGTCCTCCTGATGGTCATGACCACCGCCGACGGCGGACGCGTACTCCACGGCAGCGCCCGGGAGGGCCTTACCATCAAGCAACTCGGTGAGCTCAACCGTTTCAAGGTCCCGGGGCGTGCCATGTCGCTGGATCTGCTCGTCAACGTCATCCTGATCCTGTTCGTCGGCGAGGCCCTCGCTGTCATCGTCGCCGGCATCGTCGGCTACCTCATCTGCCACATTCTGTCGCTGACCGGCTTCCTCAACCTGCGCCGCGACGAACCGGACGCCCATCGCCCCATCAAGCTCGGCAAGCAGTGGGTGTACATCGCCGGTCTCCTGGTCGTCGTCGACACGATCATGGTCGTCGTCGGCGCGCTCAGCGCCTCCATCACGGGATACGGCAGCACGAAGGAACTCATCGTCGGCGTCGTCGTCCTGTCGCTGTCGATCGTGCTGTACGCCTACCGGCGCGTCGTCCAGGACGGTCAGCCCTGGATCTGGAAGGAACCGGCCTCCGCCGTCGAAGCCGACTTCGTACCCGACGACGACGAGGACGAAGCACCCACCATCGATCCTGCACGCACCCTGTAGCTTCGCCCGTGAGTACTTATTAACCGCCCGAGGTTAATAAGTACTCACAGGCGCGAAGCGCATTGTGTCAGTGCAGATCCGCCATCGAGCGCACGTGGCGCGCCGCGACCGACAGCGACGCGAGATCGTGGGTGGACGCGGCGTCGATCTCCCCCAGCGTCCGGCGAGCCCGTTCGTTCCTCGCTCGATTCGCACTCTCCCACAGCAGAATCCGGGAGTCCGGTGCATCACCGGGCTCCCCCGAGGACAGGACGTCCCGGGTCAGGAGCCGGACGGAGCGGTACAGGTCGTCACGCAGCGCCACCCGGGCGAGGGTGTGCCACCGTTCACCCCGCGGAAGCGCCGACACCTTGATCAGCCATCGATCCACGCCGAGGTGATCGGAGAGGGCGAAGTAGAGCGGCGCCACCTCGGCGACGTCGTGCTCCAGTTCGCGGGCGACGTCCACGATGTCGAGCAGGCTGAACCGGTAGAGGCCGTCCGCGATACGCCGGGCGATGGACGTCTCGACGCCCGCCCGGTCGTAGGAGCGACGCGTGTCCTCCATCGCCAGCGCCTCCGCGCCGCGGAGCCATCCGCCGACGTCGCCGGAATGCGTGTGGACGTGGCACCGGAAGTTGTCGATCTCGTCGTCCACCGACAGCGGCTGACGACGGTTGGCGAGGAACCACCGCGACGCCCGGTCGAGCAGCCGGCGGGCCTCGACGACCAGTTCGTACTCCGTCGCCGGTGGCAGCTTCGCCGCGGCGATGTCGGACCAGAGTTCCGCAAGCCCGAACACTTCCGACGTGATGACGAACGCGCGCACCACATCCGCGGGCCCGGCCCCCGTCTCCTCGCGCAGCCGGTACGCGTACGTGAGCCCGCCGCGGGCGAAGATGTCGTTCACGATCTCGGTGGCGAGGATCTCCTGGCGGAGGGGATGCGCGTCGACGGGGAGGACGGAGCGCAGCGCGGCCGGGAAGTACGCGCCGAGCCGTTCGGAGAAGTACCCGTCGGAGAAGACGTCCGTATCCTCGAGTTCCGCTTTCAGATCCAGCTTGGCGTGGGCGAGGAGGGTCGCCAGTTCCGGCGAGGTCAGCCCGAACCCTGCCTCCGAGAGTTCGGCGAAACCGTCGGGGTTCGGAAGCGCCTCCAGGTCGCAGTCCAGACCGCGCTTGTCGACCAGGTCGTTCACCATCCTCGAGTGCACGTCCACCATCCGGTGGGCGTTCGACCGGGCGTCGCCCAGCACCCGGTTCTGCGCGCGATTGTTCGCGAGCACGAGTTCCGACACGTCGTCGGTGAGCGTCCCGAGCAGGTCCGAGCGCCGCACCGGATCCAGCCGCCGGTCGACGGGCAGCGAGTCGAGCAGGATCTTGATGTTCACCTCGTGGTCGGAGCAGTCCACTCCTGCCGAATTGTCCAGTGCATCCGTATTGACGAGCCCACCCGTGCGGGCGAACTCGATGCGGGCGAGCGGCGTCATGCCCAGGTTGCCGCCCTCGGCGACGGCCCGCGCGCGCAGCCGGCCCGCATCGATCCGGACGGTGTCGTTCGCTTTGTCACCCGCACCCGTGTGCGACTCCGACGAGGCCTTGACGTACGTCCCGACTCCGCCGTTGAACAGGAGATCCACCGGGGCGGCGAGGATGGCGCGGATCATCTCCGGCGGCGTCAACGTCGTCACCGACGAAGCGAGACCGAGCGCCGTCCGCATCTGGCTGCTCACCGGAATCGATTTGCTCTCCCGCGACCAGACGCCGCCGCCTGCACTGATGAGGGTCCGGTCGTAGTCGGCCCACGACGACCTCGGCAGCTCGAACAACCGGCGGCGTTCCTGCCAGGCCTGCTCCCCGCCGGGAGTGGGGTCGACGAAGATGTGGCGGTGGTCGAACGCGGCGACCAGCCCGATGCCGGCACTCGCCAGCATGGCGTTCCCGAAGACGTCGCCGCTCATGTCGCCGATCCCCGTGACCGTGAAACTGTCACGGTCGACGTCGATACCGAGTTCGGCCAGATGCCGGGTGACGCTCACCCACGCACCCTTCGCGGTGATGCCCATCTTCTTGTGGTCGTAGCCGACCGAACCGCCGGACGCGAACGCGTCACCGAGCCAGAAGTCGTACGTCCGGGCCACCTCGTTGGCGGTGTCGGAGAACGTGGCCGTGCCCTTGTCCGCCGCCACCACGAGGTAGGGGTCGTCGCCGTCCCGGCAGACGACCCGGTCGGGGTGAACCGATTCGGCTGTGTCCGAACGGTTGTCGGTGACGTCGAGCAGCCCGGAGATGAACTGCCGGTAGCACACTTGGCCGGTGGACGACGGATTGCGCACGACGAAACCGCCCTTGGCGCCCGCGGGTACGATGACGGCGTTCTTCACGGCCTGCGCCTTGACGAGTCCGAGGATCTCGGTGCGGTAGTCGTCGAGGCGATCGGACCAGCGGAGCCCGCCGCGCGCGACGGGTCCGTATCGCAGGTGCACGCCCTCCATGTCCGGTGAATACACGAAGACCTCGTAGAACGGCCGCGGACGCGGAAGCTCGTCGATCTCGGCGGAACGGAATTTCAGCGACAACTGGGGACGATCCGGACCGAGGGCTCCGTCCCGATAGAAGTTGGTGCGGGTCGTCGCCGCGACGAGGCCCGAGTAGGCGCGCAGGATGCGGTCGGCGTCGAGGCCCTCCACGTCGGCGAGCAGCGATTCGAGTCGGCGGGCACGATGTTCGACCTCGTCGTCGCGGGACGTGCCGCCGCCGGGACGCGATGGGTCGAAGTGCGCGTGAAACAGATCCACGAGCGCCGACGCGAACTCGGGACGCGACAGCAGGACCGCCTCGATCCGGCCCTGGTCGTAGGGCAGAGCACTCTGCCGCAGAAAGCGGGCGTACGCGCGCAGGAGCACGACCTCCCGCCAGTCCAGGCCGGCGGCGAGCACCAGCACGTTGAACCGATCCGCCTCCGCCCTTCCCGACCACAACGCACGGAACGTCTCCAGGACAGCCTCGGGTTCGACGGATCCCGACGCCACCGCGGACGTGACGAGCGGTCCCGCGGACACCTGGAAGTCGTAGAGCCGGCACACCAGTCCGTCGGCGCGGCGGAACACCGACGTCCGCTGGTCGACGACCTCGAGGTCGAGGCTCCCGAGAAGCCGGAGCACCCGCTCGAGCGACACGGTCGAGCCTCCGCTGTAGAGCGTGACCCGAAGTTGCCGGTTCTCGGGCGGTCCGACGGTGTCGACGTGCAGGTCGAATGCATCGGCAGTCAATCGGTCGAGGATTGCGACGTCGGGAGCCGGCGGCCGATCCTGTTCTTCGACATAGCCTTCCGGCAGTGACAGTGCGAGCGTGGACGTGGTCGAGCTCATAGATTCTCTCCGTTGAGATCCGGGCGCCGTGTGGTTGTCGTGGAAAAGGGAAAGATCCGCCCCGCGGGCGCCATTGACCGCGGGACGGATCGAGTGTCAGGACACGGGTGTGTCGGCAGACGGGGTGTGTCAGGAGTTGCGGTGTGCATCCGCGATGTCGAGAACCGTGTCGAGGATCGCGAGTCCTTCGCGGGCCTCGGCCTCGGTGACGGTGCACGGCGGCACAGCGTGAATCCGATTGAAGTTGGCGAACGGCAGCAATCCTCCTGCCTTGCACGCCGCGATCACCTCGTTCATCGCCGGACTGGAGGCGCCGTACGGAGCGAGCGGTTCCTTCGTGGCGCGGTCGGCGACGAGTTCGATCGCCCAGAACACGCCGAGTCCGCGGACTTCACCGATCGACGGGTGCCGGTCGGCGAGGCCACGCAGTCCCGGACCGAGGATCTCGCTGCCGATCCGGGCCGCGTTCTCGACGATCCGCTCGTCCTCCATCGCGTTGATCGTCGCGACGGCGGCCGCGGTGGCGAGCGGATGTCCCGAGTAGGTGAGCCCGCCGGGGTACGGCCGGTTGGCGAACGTCGCCGCGATCTTCTCGCTGATCGCGACACCACCGAGCGGGACGTAACCGGAGTTGACCCCCTTCGCGAACGTGATCAGGTCGGGAACGACACCGAAATGGTCGATCGCGAACCATTTTCCGGTCCGGCCGAACCCGGACATCACCTCGTCGGCGATGAACACGATGCCGTAGCGGTCGCAGATCTCGCGGACACCGGCCATGTAACCGGGCGGGGGCACCATGATCCCCGCGGTCCCGGGAACCGATTCGAGCACGATCGCTGCAATCGAGTTCGGCCCCTCGAGGCGGATCAGCTGGTCGAGGTGCTCGAGCGCGCGCTCGGTTTCCTGCTGCTCGTTCTCCGAGTGGAACTGCGACCGGTACAGGAACGGTCCGTGGAAGTGGACGACTCCGCTGTTGCCGTAGTCGTTGGGCCACCGGCGCGGATCGCCGGTGAGGTTGATCGCGGTGTCCGTGCCGCCGTGGTACGAGCGGTACCGCGACAGCACCTTGTAGCGGCCGGTGTGCAGCCGGGCCATGCGCACCGCATGCTCGTTGGCGTCGGCGCCGCCGTTGGTGAAAAACACCTTGTTCAGGTCACCCGGAGTCCGCTCGGCGATCAGCCGCGCGGCCTCGGAGCGGGCGTCGTTCACGTACTGCGGCGCGATGGTGCACAGCTTCGCGGCCTGGTCCTGAATGGCGGCAACGACTTTGGGGTGCTGATGCCCGACGTTCGTGTTGACGAGCTGGGACGAGAAGTCGAGCATGCGGTTCCCGGCACCGTCCCACACGTACGAACCCTCGGACGCGAGGATCGTCATCGGGGTGATCTGCTCCTGCGCGGACCACGAGTGGAACACATGCGCCCGGTCGAGGGCATACGCGCGCTCCCCTTCGACGCGGGCCGCGTCGAGGGACTGACCGGTGGGCAAAAGTTCCTGGGAGACTGTCGTCGTCATGACCGTAGGTCCTTTCCGGCTCAGTTGTTCTGGGGGAATCCGAGGTTGAGGCCGCCGTGGCTGGGGTCGAGCCAGCGGGTGGTGACGACCTTGCCGCGGGTGAAGAAGTGGATGCCTTCGGTGCCGTGGGCGTGGGTGTCGCCGAACAGGGAGTTCTTCCAGCCCCCGAAGCTGTAGTAGGCCATGGGGACGGGGATGGGGACGTTGATGCCGACCATGCCGACCTCGACCTCGTTCTGGAACCGCCGGGCGGCGCCGCCGTCGTTGGTGAAGATGGCGGTGCCGTTGCCGAACTGGCTGGAGTTCACCAGTTCCAGGGCTTCGTCGTAGGACTCGACGCGGATGACGGACAGGACGGGGCCGAAGATTTCGTCGGTGTACACACTCATGTCGGTGGTGACGTGGTCGATCAGGGTGGGTCCGAGCCAGAACCCGTCCGCACCGCCATTCGCCTGCACGGTCCGCCCGTCGACGACGATGGTGGCGCCGTCCTGTTCGCCGGCGTCGATGTAGGAGGCAACCTTGTCGCGGTGCACCTTCGTCACCAGCGGGCCCATGTCGGAGTCCTGGGTGCCGTCGCCGATCTTGAGGGTGTCGGTGCGCTCTTTGATCTTGGCGACCAGTTCGTCGGCGATGTCCCCGACCGCGACCAGGGCGGAGATGGCCATGCAGCGTTCGCCGGCGGAGCCGAAGCCGGCGTTGACCATGGCGTCGGCGGCGAGGTCGAGGTCGGCGTCCGGCAGGACGATGGCGTGGTTCTTGGCCCCGCCGAGTGCCTGGACGCGTTTGCCGTGGGCGGTGCCGGTGGCGTACACGTACTGGGCGATGGGGGTGGAGCCGACGAAGCTGATGGCCTTGACGGCGGGGTTGGTGAGCAGTTCGTCGACGGCGGTCTTGTCGCCCTGCAGGACGTTGAACACCCCGGCCGGGAGTCCGGCCTCGGCCCAGAGTTCGGCCATCCAGATCGCGGCGGTCGGGTCCTTCTCGCTGGGCTTGAGGACGACGGTGTTGCCGGCGGCGATGGCGATGGGGAAGAACCACATCGGGACCATGGCGGGGAAGTTGAACGGGGAGATGATCCCGACCGGGCCGACGGGTTGGCGGATGGAGGAGACGTCGATGTTGGTGGAGGCGTTTTCGGTCATGCCGCCCTTGAGCAGGTGGGGCATGCCGCAGGCGAATTCGACGACTTCCTGGCCGCGGGAGACCTCACCGAGTGCGTCGGAGACGACCTTGCCGTGCTCGGAGGTGATGATCTCGGCGAGTTCGCCCTTGCGGGCGTTGAGCAGTTCCCGGAACTTGAACACGATGGAGGAACGCTTGGCGAGGGAGGTGTCGCGCCAGGCGGGGAACGCGGCCGCGGCGGCGTCGATGACGGCGCGGGCGTCCTCGACGCTGGCCAGGGCGACCTGACCGGTCACGGCACCGGTGGCCGGGTTGGTGACCGGGGCGGTGTTGCCGCTCGTACCGGTGAAACTCTTGTTGTCGAACCAATGCGAGATGGTCCGGCCTTCGGCGGAGTGCGAGATGGTCCGGCCTTCGGCGGAGTGCGAGATGGTCCGGGTCTGCGCTGCGCCATCGCTGTGTGTCATGGGTGTCCTTACCGAGAGAGCCGATACGCGGAAAGTCCGCGCGGAGTGCGATGTCTTCACTCTGGTCCGTCAACCAGCCCCCGGAGCCCGACGATCTGTATATAAATACGACTTCTGATTTACACTGCGTAAATGCAGCCCACCATCGTCGACATCCTGGGGCTCCCGGTCGTGCAGGCGGGGGCGCCCGAGGTGATCGGCGGCGGACAGCTCGACAGACCGGTCCGGTGGGTACACGTCAGCGATCTACCCGACCTGTCGAACCTTCTCCAGGGTGGCGAACTCGTCCTCACCACCGGCCAGCCCCTCGCCGACGATTCGTCGAGCGTGGCGTACCTGGAGGGACTGGCCGCGGCGGGCGCAGCCGGACTCGTCGTCGAACTCGGCGTCCACGTCGACACCGTGCCGGACGGGGTGGCGCGCGCCGCCGACAGACTGTCGTTTCCCGTCATTGCACTGCACCGCCAGATCCGGTTCGTCGAGGTCACGGAGGAAGTGCACCGATCGATCGTCGCGGAGCAGTACGACGAGGTCGCGTTCGCCCGGCACGTGCACGAGGTCTTCACCGACCTGAGCATGAAGCGGGCGTCGCTCGGTGAGATCGTCGACGCCGCGGCCGGCATGCTCGGCGCCCCGATCGTGCTCGAGGACCTCAACCGGCAGGTACTGGCCTTCGCGGCGCAGGGAACCACGGCGGCGGATCTCCTCGCCGAGTGGGAACGTCGGTCGCGGCTGACACCCGTGTCGCATCAGACCGCGGTCGACGGCCCGGAGTCGTGGACGGCGACGCCCGTCGGCGCGCATCGGCAGGAGTGGGGACGACTCGTCGCTCCTCGCCCCGTCGCCGCCGAAGGTCGGGCGCGGATGACCCTCGAGCGTGCCGCGCAGGCGCTCGCACTGAACCGCATGGTCGAGCAGGACCGGACCGCGCTCGAGCAGCAGGCCCAGAGCGGACTCGTCGACGAACTCCGCCGCGGACGCATCCAGGACGAGGCCGAGGCGACGGCGCGCGCCCATGCGCTCGGCCTCCGGCCGGCACTGACCTACCTGCCGATGACGGTCCGGGTCGGCGAAACCGCCAGCGCCGACCAGGTTCTCGCGCAGCGACGCCGAGTGAACATGCTGGACGCCGTCCGCCACGCGGTCCGGACGTCGCGGCAAACGGCACTCACGGCGAACACCCGGGCCGGACAGATCGACCTGCTCCTGTCCCATCCGCCGGCGTCCACACCCGACGCGCTGTTCGAGCTCTGCGAGGCGATTCGTGCCGCGCTCACCCGGCTCGACGGCGTCCTCCATTGCACGATCGGTGTCGGTCCCGAATCGACCCGACTCCTGGACGCCGCGGGCGGCCTGACGGAATCCGCTCACATCGCCGAGGTCGCGCTGTCGTTGCCACCGGGCGACAAGGTTTTTCACCGAGCAGCCGACATCCGGTTGCGCGGTCTCCTCGCCCTCATCCGGACCGATCCGCGGGTGCAGGCATTCGCCGAGACCGAACTCCGCGGCCTGCTGGAACATCAGGCGCGACACGGCGGTGACAGTGTCGACGTCCTGCGCAGCTTCCTCGAACTCGGTGGCAACAAGACGGAACTCGCGAAACAGCTCCACCTCTCTCGCCCCACGCTCTACGCGAAACTGGCCACGATCCAGCGGCTGCTCGGCGTCGACCTCGACGACGCCGAGTCCCGGACGTCGCTGCACACGGCCATGCTGATCCTGCGGCTCCGCCACCCGTGAGTACTTATTAACGGCGGGCGGTTAATAAGTACTCACGGGGGCGAAGCCACTGGGCCGAACATCCTTCGACGAGGACCAGCTCAGGGTGCCCGCGTCCGAATAGTCGCGCGCCATCGCACCAATGTTGAGAATTATCTTCACAACTGTTGGCATGAAAGGACGCTTTCTTCACTATTGGCACCTACCAATCGAATTTCCGACAACACGGAGCTCTCATGAAGATCGGCATCCCCCGCGAGATCAAGAACCACGAATACCGCGTGGCCATCAGCCCCGCCGGTGTCCACGAACTCAGCGAACGCGGCCACGAAGTGATCATCGAATCCGGCGCCGGCATCGGCTCGTCCTTCGCCGACGAGGACTTCAAAGCCGCAGGCGCACAGATCCTCCAGGCCGCCGACCAGGTATGGGACGCCGCCGACCTGCTCCTGAAGGTCAAAGAACCCATCGCCGAGGAATACGCCCGCCTGCGCCAGGACCAGGTGCTCTTCACCTACCTTCACCTGGCCGCCTCCAAGGACTGCACCGACGCCCTGCTCACGTCGAAGACCACCTCCATCGCCTACGAAACCGTCGTCGGCGCCGACGGCTCCCTCCCCCTGCTCGCCCCGATGAGCGAGGTCGCCGGACGCCTCGCCCCGCAGGCCGGCGCCTACCACCTCATGCGCCAGGGCGGTGGCCGCGGCGTCCTCATGGGCGGTGTCCCCGGCGTGCGCCCGGCGAAGGTCGTCGTCATCGGCGCCGGCGTCTCCGGTAAGAACGCGATCGCCGTCGCCTACGGCATGCACGCCGACGTCACCGTCCTCGACCTGTCCATCGCCCGCCTCCGCGAGATCGACGACCAGTACCACGGCCAGGTCAAGACCATCACCTCCAACAGCCTCGAACTCGAACAGGCCGTCCTCGACGCCGACCTCGTCATCGGCGCCGTCCTCGTCCCCGGCGCCAAGGCCCCCACCCTCGTCTCCAACAACCTCGTCTCGCGGATGAAGCCCGGCTCCGTGCTCGTCGACATCGCCATCGACCAGGGCGGCTGCTTCGAGGACTCGAAACCCACCACCCACGCCGAACCCACCTACCAGGTCCACGACTCCGTGTTCTACTGTGTCGCCAACATGCCCGGCGCCGTCCCCCGCACCTCCACCTACGCCCTCACCAACGCCACCCTCCCCTACGTCGTCGCCCTCGCCGACAAGGGCTGGCAGGAGGCCACCGCGACCGTCCCCGGCCTCGCCGAGGGACTGTCCACCCACGACGGCCAGCTGCTGTCCACCGAAGTCGCTGCCGCGCACGGCTATACGGCCGCAGCATAGTCCTGAGCGGCTGATCTGCAGCCCGTGTGTACGCGTCGCGCACCTCCGTAACGGTGCGACGCGTACACACGGGGCGCGAATCGAGATCGGCGAGAGCGTATCCAGAAGCGCTGTGGATGCGGGACAATCGAACGATGGCTTGGCTCGAGGTCGTGCGCACCGGACCCTTCACCACCGTGCAGGATCGGGGCCGCCCCGGTTACGCGTCGATCGGCGTCGGCGAGTCGGGTGCCGCCGACCGCGACGCGCACGACAGCGCAAACCGGTTGGTGGGTAACCACTCCGACGCAGCGACGCTGGAGGTCACGCTCGGTGGGCTCGCGGTGCGTGCGGCCGGGACCGTCTCCGTCGCCGTCACGGGCGCCCGCAATCCCATCACCGTCAATTCCGAACCCCGGCCCGACTACACGATGCTGCACCTGACTGCCGGTGACCTGCTGGAGATCGCGTTCGCCTCGGAGGGACTTCGAAGCTACGTCGCGGCGCGCGGAGGTTTCGACGTGCCGGCGGTGATGGGGAGCCGGTCCACCGACACTCTGTCGGGTATCGGCCCCGATCCCGTCGCCGAGGGTGATCGGCTGCTGGTCGGTGCGGATGCCGGCGACTGGCCTGCGGACGAGATCATCCCCCCGCCCGTCGCTCCCGAGGATCCGCTGATGATGCGGGTGCGGCTCGGGCCGCGGGACGACTGGTTCACACCAGCGTCGGTCGAGGCGCTTCTCCGCGAGACGTGGACGGTCAGCTCCGACACCAATCGCGTGGGGGCGCGGCTCGAGGGTCCTGGACCGCTGCACCGCGCCGTGCCGGGAGAGATGCCGAGCGAGGCCATGGTGGCGGGGGCGCTGCAAGTGCCGCCCAACGGTCAGCCCATCCTGTTTCTCGCCGATCATCCGGTGACCGGCGGCTATCCGGTGATCGCTGTGGTCGCCGAGGCCGATCTTCCGGTGGCCGCGCAATTGCGGCCCGGGCACCGGGTCCGATTCCACCGAATGGTGGCGTCGAGCATTCCGCGGTGACGGCCTACCTCGCGGCGAGCGCGGTCCTGAGCCCGCGAAGACGCCCGGTCACGGGATCGGCTCCGAGCACCGACCTCCCACGGAACTTCGCTTCCGAGGCCGTCTCCGGCGCATCGTCGGACGTCGCCCGGAGGAATCGGTTGGGCAGCGCCAGCTTGTGAATGGTGCGCAGCGTCAGAAGGTACTGCCGCGCAAGCGAACCGGTGGTGTACGGCAGGTCGTACTTCTCGCACAGGCCGCGCACCGCAGTCGAGATCTCGGCGTACCGATTGCTGGGGATATCGGGGAAGAGATGGTGCTCGATCTGATAGCACAGGTTGCCGCTCATGAAGGCCATGACAGCTCCGGCCCGGAAGTTCGCGGTGCCGAGCATCTGGCGCAGATACCACTCGGCCCGGCTTTCGTCCTCCAGTTCCGCGAGCGTGAATTTCTCTGCTCCGTCGGGGAAGTGACCGCAGAAGATCACGACGTACGACCACACGTTCCGTAGCAGGTTGGCGACGAGATTCGCCTTCAGCGTTCGTCGCCACCGACGCCCGCTGAGAACGGGGAACAGCACGTAATCTTTGCCCATCTGCCGCGCGATCTTGCCGAGCAGATCTCGCACCGGTGGACGGAGACGCCGGCTCGCCTTGTCCTCGGCACTGGGCGGAAGCAGATCGTGGAGCGCGATGCCCCATTCGAACGTCGCCGCGAGCAGAAGATTCTGAATCGGTTGCACCAGGTGGATGGGGCGCCATTCCTGATCACGGGTGACCCGCATGACGCCGAACCCGACGTCCTCGTCCATTCCGAGCACGTTGGTGTACTTGTGGTGCCGGAAGTTGTGCGCATACTTCCACTGCGACGACGGCCCCACCTGATCCCACTCCCAGGTGCTCGAGTGGATCTCGGGATCGTTCATCCAGTCCCACTGCCCGTGCGAGACGTTGTGCCCGATCTCCATGTTCTCCACGCTCTTGGCCACACCCAGTGCCGTCGTACCGAGGACCACCCCGGTGGACGTCCGGCTGCCGTGGATCACCAGTCGCGCGAGGCCGTCGAGCAACCGCTGGAACGCGATGGTGCGGCGGATGTACGTCGCATCCTTCTCGCAGAGGGACTCCGCGACGTCGCGGCGTAGTGCGTCGAGTTCGAATCCGAGCGCCTCGACGTCCTGCTGGGTGAGGTGCGCGTACTCCTTGATATCGGTGATTGCCATGACCGGCCTCCAACCTCGCGGCCACTGATGACCTCAGTGAACGCCGGTGGTAGCAGCCTGTCAACACTGTAGGTCTACGGTAGGTGTCGACAGCGTTGACAGCGCCGCCCTCAGCCCACTACCGACCGTGCGGGCTTGGACGGGTCCGGGAGCCTAGCCGCGGCGACGGCGGGCGATGTCGGCGAGCACGACACCCGCGGCGACGGACGCGTTGAGTGATTCGACGGGGCCTGCCATCGGGATGCTGAGGATGGCGTCGCAGTTCTCGCGGACGAGACGCGACAGTCCCTTACCCTCGGAGCCGACCACGACCACCACGGGGCCGCTGCCGTCGAACTCGTCGAGGGTGGTGTCGCCACCCGCATCGAGACCGACCACCTGAACGCCCTTGGACGCCCAATCCTTCAGCGTGCGAGTGAGATTGGTGGCTCGGGCGATCGGCAGGCGGGCTGCCGCGCCGGCGCTCGTCCGCCACGCGACCGCGGTGACCGACGCACTGCGCCGCTCCGGGATCACCACACCGTGACCACCGAATGCGGCCACCGAACGCACGACGGCACCGAGGTTGCGGGGATCGGTGATGTTGTCGAGGGCCACGAGCAGCGGCGCCTCCTGATGCTTGCGGGCTTCCGCGATCAGGTCGTCGGGGTGCGCGTAGCGGTACGGCGGCACCTGCAATGCGATGCCCTGGTGCATGCCGTTGGCGCTGAGCCGGTCGAGATCGGTCCGGGGAACCTCGAGGATGGAGATGCCCGCGTCGGCCGCCCGCTGAACGGATTCCTTCAGGCGATCGTCGCTCTCGGTCCCGACCGCGACGTACAGCGCGGTCGCGGGGACACCGGCGCGCAGGCACTCGACGACGGGGTTGCGGCCCAGCACGTTCTCGGGGCCGTCGAGCACCTTGCGTCCGGCGGTCTGACGACCGCGGCCGGGCTGCTTGTCGGCTTCCCTGGCTGCGCGCGCGGCACGCTTGGCGGCGGGGTGCTTGGTGCGTGCTTCCGCGGGCGGGGTGGCGCCGCGGCCTTCCAGTCCCTTGCGGCGCTGGCCACCGGAGCCGGCGACCTGCCCCTTCTTGGTACCGGCCTTGCGGATGGCTCCGCGCCTACTCGAATTTCCAGCCATTACTACTGTCCTGCCTTGAGAGACCACTCGGGCCCGTTGGGGGTATCGGTGACCTCGATGCCCGCCCGGATGAGACGGTCACGCACCTCGTCGGCCACAGCCCAGTTCTTCTCGGCGCGGGCACTCTGCCTGCGCTCGAGTTCGGCCCGGACCAGAACGTCCAGGGCATCGGTTGCCGCGGACGCGTCCGCGGTCTCCTGAGTCCAGTGCTCGTCCAGCGGGTCCACGCCGAGGATTCCGAGCATGGCCCGGACCTGCGACGCGATCTCGCGCGCACCCTCGAGGTCGCCACCGTCGAGGGCGATGTTGCCCTCGCGGACCTTGCCGTGCACCTCGGCGAGCGCGGCGGGGACGGCGAGGTCGTCGTCGAGCGCGCGAGCGAACGCCTCGGTCCACCGTCCGACCGGTACCTCACCGGCACGCTCCTGCGTGCGCAGCACGAACGATTCGATCCGGCGGAACGCCGCGGCCCCCTCGTCGAGCGCGGTGTCGGAGTATTCGAGCATCGACCGGTAGTGGGCACTACCCAGGTAGTAGCGAAGCTCTTGCGGCCGAACCTTTTTCAACACGTTCGGCACCGAGAGAACGTTGCCGAGCGACTTCGACATCTTCTCGCCACCCATGGTGACCCAGCCGTTGTGCAGCCAGTACTGCGCAAAGTCGTCACCGGAGCACTTGGCCTGCGCGATCTCGTTCTCGTGGTGCGGGAACACCAAGTCCAGGCCACCGCAGTGGATGTCGAACGCCGCCCCGAGATAGAACTCGGCCATCGCGGAGCATTCGAGGTGCCAGCCCGGCCGGCCCCGGCCCCACGGCGTCGGCCACGACGGCTCGCCCGGCTTCTCCGCCTTCCACAGCGTGAAGTCGCGGGGATCGCGCTTGCATTCGCCGGCGCTCTCGCCCTGGTGGACGTCATCGAGTTTGTGCCCGGACAGGCTGCCGTACCGGGGGTAGCTGCGGACGTCGAAGTAGACGTCCCCGCCCGCCGCGTACGCGTGGCCGTTGTCGATGAGGCGCTGCATCATCTCGACCATCTGCGTGATGTGGCCGGTGGCTCGCGGCTCGACGGACGGCGGCAGCACACCCAGTTGCTGATAGGCCCACGTGAAGGACCGCTCGAACGTGGCGGCCCACTCCCACCACGGCCTGCCTGCCTCCGCGGCCTTGTTCAGGATCTTGTCTTCGATGTCCGTGACGTTGCGGACGAACGCCACGTCGTAGTCGTGGGCGAGCAGCCAGCGTCGCAGCACGTCGAATGCGACGCCGCTGCGTACGTGGCCGATATGGGGGTCGCCCTGCACCGTGGCGCCACACAGGTACACCGATGCGTGTCCAGGGGCCAGCGGAACGAAGTCACGCAAGGCCCGCGTCTCGGTGTCGAATAGGCGCAGGGTCACGACCAGCGATCCTACCTGGCGCTTCGATCGGGAATGACCAACGCGGTGGCCATGGCGGCGATCCCCTCGCCGCGGCCGGTGAGCCCGAGCCCGTCCGTGGTGGTCGCGGACACCGAAACCGGCGCGCCCAGAATGTCGCTCAGCACCTTTTGCGCTTCGTTTCGGCGCGGGCCGATCTTCGGCCGGTTCCCGATCACCTGGACCGCGGCGTTGGCGACGCCGAAGTCGTCCTCTTCGAGGAGACGGCGTACCTCGGCGAGCATGGCGGCACCGCTCACCCCGGACCACTCGGGCCGCCCGGTTCCGAAGACGGTGCCGAGATCGCCGAGTCCGGCGGCGGAGAGCAGGGCGTCGCAGAGTGCGTGCACGGCCACGTCGCCGTCCGAATGGCCTGAGCAGCCGTTCTCGTCCTCGAACAGCAGGCCGGCCATCCAGCACGGCCGCCCCTGCTCGATCGGGTGGACGTCCGTCCCGATTCCGACTCGCACTAGTGCGCTCCCTCTTCCACCAGCGCGCGGGCCAGTACGAGGTCCAGCGGCGTGGTGATCTTGAATGCTGTGGGTTCTCCGACGATGCTGCGGACCCGTTCCCCGAGGCGCTCCACCAGCCCGGCGTCGTCCGTGGCGATGCCGTCGGCGGCGTCGTAGGCGCGCCGGAGCACTTCCGCGGTGAATCCCTGCGGTGTCTGCACGGCCCGAAGTTCGGACCGTTCGGGGGTGCCGGTGACCGCACCGAGAACGTCGACGGTTTTGATCGTGTCCGTCACGGGGAGGACCGGGATGACCGCGTTGCGGCCGCATCGTAGTTCCGCGACCACCCGCGCGATGAGCGACGGCGGAGTGAGGGCGCGGGCGGCGTCGTGCACGAGCAGGTACTCGGCATCGTCGGCGACGGCCAGCCCGGCACGAACCGAATCGGTCCGCTCGCTTCCACCGGCCACAACGGTGACTTCACTCGGGACGAGGGTTCGCGTCGACTCGACGAGTTCCTCGGGAACGATCACGACGACGCGGTCGACAGCCCCCGACTCCAGGAGCCCGTCGACCGCGCGAGTAAGCATGGTCGTCCCACCCAGATCAACGAATGCCTTGGGCTTGTTCTCACCCAAACGCACTCCCTGACCTGCGGCGGGAACCAGCGCGACTACAGGACCTTTTCCCTCGGTCACTGTGTGTATCGCGGCTGTCTAGGACGCGGCCGCGAGGACCTCGTCGAGGATGGTCTCGGCCTTGTCGCTGTCGGTGCCTTCGGCCAGTGCGAGTTCGCCGACAAGAATCTGCCGCGCCTTCGCGAGCATGCGCTTCTCTCCTGCGGACAGGCCGCGATCCTGCTCACGACGCCACAGGTCCCGAACGACCTCGGCAACCTTGTTGACGTCACCTGACGCGAGCTTTTCGAGATTCGCCTTGTAGCGGCGTGACCAGTTGGTGGGTTCTTCGGTGTGCGGTGCCCGCAGTACCTGGAAGACCTTGTCGAGACCTTCCTGGCCGACGACGTCGCGTACGCCCACGTACTCTGCGTTGTCTGCGGGAACCCGTACGGTGAGATCGCCCTGAGCAACCTTGAGAACGAGATATTCCTTCTGCTCACCCTTGATGGTGCGGGTTTCAATAGCTTCGATCAGCGCCGCACCGTGATGGGGGTATACGACGGTGTCTCCGACCTTAAAAATCATCTGTCCCGTGCCCCTTTCGATCATTCGAGTTTAACACGTGTCCGGAACCTGGTCGCATCAACGGTGCAGGTCAGGGGCATCATGGCCTGACCGTAGGGGTTGACAGGGCCCCCGAGACGTGCATTCCGGACACCCCGATCGGGCGGTTCTCCAGCGCCGAAACCGCACGCAGACAACCATTGTGAGTACCCAGCGAGCAGGCCACGCGGGCGAACTACTACTCTGCCTAGTTGAAGTGCGAACCTGACACCGGAGGACAACTCGTGACTGCTCTCGACAAGTCGACTCGCCGAGTCGCTACCGCCGTCGCTCTCGCTGCCGGCGCAGCACTCGTGCTGTCCGCCTGCAGCGCGGGCCAGATCACTCAGACGTCGAGTCAGGTCGCCGCGGTCAACGGCAACAGCGCGGACGCCGAGTCGATCGCCTTGCGCAACGTGCACGTGGTCTACCCCAACTCCGCCGAGTACAGCCTCGAGCCGGGCGGCAACGCCGTCCTCGCGTTCACCGCGATCAACAACAACGAAGACACCCCGGACAAGTTGACCCGGATCAGCACCGACTTCGCGCAGTCCGTCGCCCTCGGCGAGAAGGCCGGCGGGCTGGAGATCGCGCCGCAGACCGCGCTCGTCGCCGGCCAGCCCGGTCAGGAAGCCGCTGAGGGCGCCGAGGCCGCCGGCCAGAAGGACGAGAGCGCCGACGCACCGGCCGATGTCGTCCTCGTCACCCTGGACGGCCTGAAGGAAGGCGTCCGCCCGGGCCTCACCTTCCCCGTCACGTTCGCTTTCGAGAAGGCCGGCGACGTCACCGTGTCCGTTCCCGTCGACGCGGGCCACGAGACCGAGCGCCACGTCTCCGACACGTCCCCCGGATCCGAAGCCGAGGGCGGCGGACACTAGCAGCCGGACCGGGTCCGCTGTCGGACCCGATACCTAGGCTGGCCCGGTGGCCAAACTCAAAACCAGCTTCCGCTGCTCGTCGTGCCAGTGCACGGTCCCCAAATGGGTCGGCCGGTGCCCCGAGTGCGGTAGCTGGGGATCGATGGACGAGGCCCCGATCGTCGCGTCCGTCGCCAGCCGGCCCGGCGCCTCGCTCGCGAAAGCCGGGGCCGGAGCGGTACTTCCGTCCACCCCGGCCACTCCGATCACGCGGATCGACAGCACGTCCACCCGCGCCAAGCCCACGGGCATCGACGAACTCGACCGTGTTCTCGGCGGCGGCGTGGTACCCGGTTCCGTCGTTCTCCTGGCAGGCGAACCCGGTGTCGGCAAGTCGACGCTGCTCCTCGAGGTGGTCCACCAGTGGGCCCGCCGCGGCCCGGACGACCGTTCCCTCTACGTCACCGGTGAGGAATCCGCCGGACAGGTGCGGCTGCGGGCCGACCGCACCGGCGCCGTCCACGAGCGGGTCTATCTCGCCGCCGAATCCGACCTCGCGACCATCCTCGGTCACGTGGAGCAGGTGCGTCCCACCCTGCTGATCGTCGACTCCGTCCAGACCATGCTGGCCGCGGACGTCGACGGCGTGGTCGGCGGAGTCACCCAGGTCAAGGCCGTCACCAGCGCCCTCACCTCCCTCGCGAAGGCCAGCGGCGTGCCGGTGCTCCTCATCGGCCACGTCACCAAGGACGGTGCGGTCGCCGGACCGCGGTCGCTCGAGCACCTCGTCGACGTGGTGCTGCACTTCGAGGGCGACAAACACTCCACGCTGCGGATGGTGCGCGGCGTCAAGAACCGTTTCGGCGCCGCCGACGAGGTCGGTTGCTTCGAACTGCGGGAAGACGGCATCGCCGGCATCAGCGACCCGTCCGGACTGTTCCTCCACCACCGCGCCGAGGCCGTTCCCGGAACCGCCGTCACCGTCATGATGGACGGCAAACGGCCCCTCCTCGGTGAGGTGCAGGCCCTCGTGGCGGCCACGTCCATGCCCGCACCCCGGCGCGCCGTGAGCGGGCTCGACAGCGCCCGCGTGGCCATGGTCCTGGCCGTGCTCGACCGCCGGTGCGGGGTGCCGATCGCGAAGAACGACGTCTACGCGGCCACCGTCGGCGGAATGCGGATGACCGAGCCGTCCGCCGATCTC
Source organism: Rhodococcus wratislaviensis (assembly GCF_900455735.1). GTDB lineage: Bacteria > Actinomycetota > Actinomycetes > Mycobacteriales > Mycobacteriaceae > Rhodococcus_F > Rhodococcus_F wratislaviensis. The sequence goes on from NZ_UAUI01000026.1 coordinate 145,195, forward strand.
GCGCTGGCCCTCGCCGTCGCGTCCGCGGTGAAGGACAAGCCCGTTCCGGACGGACTGGTGATCCTCGGCGAAGTGGGACTGGCCGGCGAGGTCCGCCGGGTACCCGGCGTCGGGCGCAGGCTCGCGGAGGCATACCGCCTCGGATTCACCCGCGCCATCGTTCCCCTCGACTCCGGGGCGGCCCCGAAGGGCATGAAGGTCACCGAGGTCGGGAACCTGGGGGCGGCCATCGCGTCACTGCGGTGACGCTCAGATCGACGACGTGCCGAACGGGCGCTCCGGCACACCGTCCACGAAGTCCTTGGTCTTCTCGAAGTGCTCGGCGGTGACGGTGAGGAACAGTCCCCGCGACGTCGCCACCACCACGTCGGGATCGGCCGTCGGCCCCTCGACGATGCGCGCCTCGGCGCTCGCATACACCTTGCGGCGGATCGATCCGTCGATGCGTGCATGGAATTCGAGGACGGAACCCAGCGGGATGGGCCTGGCGAAATCGATCTCCAGATGACCCGTGACCACCGGACCGTCGACGATCGATCGGCACACCATGCCCAGCGCCTCGTCGAACGCGGTCGAGAGGATGCCGCCGTGGATCACTCCCGGACCGCCCTGGTAGCGGGGGGCCACCTCGAGCCGTCCCCACACGTCGAGCCCCTCCCCGGCAGTGAAGCTCATCGACATCCCGGCAGGCGACTGGTCGCCGCACCCGAAGCACCGTGACCAGTGCTGCGGCACGGGCTGACCTGCGGCGGGAAAGCTGCCGACCGGTTCGGGCAGGGTCAGGTCGTCGGGCAAAGTCCAGGTACTACTCATGGATAGGTAATCTAAACGCGGGTCCGGACGTGTTTCCGCGGCGGTCCCCGACAAGTGACGTCTACCTCAGCGGGAGTATTGCGCGATGAACGATGCCGAGTCGTCGTCTGCGCTGCGGGAAACGATTGCCCGGCTGGCTCCCGGAACGGCACTTCGCGACGGCCTGGAGCGCATTCTGCGCGGTCGCACGGGCGCACTGATCGTCCTCGGCTACGACGAGCAGATGGAAGAGATCTGCGACGGCGGCTTCGAGCTCGACGTGGAGTTCGCCCCGACCCGCCTGCGTGAGCTGTCGAAGATGGACGGCGCCGTGGTCCTGTCCACCGACGGGTCCCGCATCGTGCGCGCCAACGTCCAGTTGGTCCCCGACCACAAGATCCCGACCGTCGAGTCCGGCACGCGTCACCGCGCCGCCGAGCGGACGGCCATGCAGACCGGGTACCCCGTGGTGTCGGTCAGCCAGTCGATGAGCATCGTCAGCGTGTACGTCGGCGGCATCCGGCACGTCATCGACGGTTCCGCCACGATCCTGTCCCGCGCCAATCAGGCGGTGGCCACCCTCGAGCGGTACAAGGCGCGGCTCGACGAGGTGACCCGCCAGCTGTCGGTGGTCGAGATCGAGGATTTCGTCACGCTCCGCGACGCCCTGACCGTGGTGCAGCGCCTGGAGATGGTGCGGCGCGTGTCCGTCGAGATCGAGCAGGACGTGCTCGAGCTCGGCACGGACGGACGACAGCTCGCACTGCAACTGGAGGAACTCGTCGGCGACAACGACGTGGCGAGGGAACTCATCGTGCGCGACTACCTGGCGGGCACCGGCCCGGCGCCCGCCGACGACGTCGAGAAGTCGCTCTCCGCGCTCGACAGGATCACGGACGCAGATCTTCTCGACCTCACGACGTTGGCCCGGGCGTTCGGCTACCCGGGCACCATCGAAGCGCTCGAGGCGCCGATGAGTCCTCGCGGCTACCGCGTCCTCACCCGCGTTCCCCGCCTGCAGTTCAACCAGATTCACCGGCTCGTCGGCTCGTTCGGGACGCTGCAGTCACTGCTGGCCGCGACGGCCGCCGACCTGCAGTCGGTGGAGGGGATCGGCGGGCTTTGGGCCCGGCACATTCGCGAGGGCCTGTCCCGGCTCGCCGAGACGTCGATCTCGGGCCCGTACGACTAGGGCCTGTTCTCGTCCCTACTGTCGGGGCTCCGGGCCGGGTTCTCCCACCACGGATTCCAGTGCGACCCGGACCGCGTCCAGGTGTTCGGCCATCGCGCGGGCGGCCTTGTCGTAACTTCCGGACGCGATGCCTTCCACGATCCGGTCGTGCTCGTCGTTCGACTTCTGCTGACGCCCCGCAACGAGATTCAGCGTTTCGGACTGCCGGGTGAGTGCCTCGCGGATATCGACGATCACCGATTCGAACACACGGTTCCGGCTCGTCCGGGCGATGAACGCGTGGAACTGCGCGTCCAGCGACACCCACACGAGGGGATCGTCCTCGTCCCGCATCTGGTCCACCAGTCCGCGCAGGGCGGCCAGGTCCTCGCCGGTGTGCCGCTGCGCCGCCCATCCGGCGGCGGGAATCTCCACGTGCGGGCGCGCCTCGACGAGTTCGTTGGCCGCGTAGTTCCCGAAGTCGAGGTCGCGGGCTATCGAATCGCTGACGACGAACGTCCCGAGGCCCGACTTCGTCTCCGTGAGTCCGAGCGCATGACAGGACCGCAGGGCCTCCCGGATCACCGACCGGCTGACCCCGTGCCGCGCAGCGAGGGACGCTTCGGACGGGAGTCGTTCACCGACCGATAGCTCACCGGACGTGATCGCGTCACGAAGATCCGCCAGGACCGCCTCCGCGGCGCTGACCCGCGCCGTGGCAGGACGCCTGGCTGCCCAGCTGTCCGACAGGTTCATGAGGACATTCTTCTCATGCCCCGGCCGCAACGTCAATACGAGACGCCGCCGGGGTTGACGCCCGCGAGTGAGCGCGGTAACAATTGCACCTGTCTGACAGCCTGGCAGGTGGATAGCCGGGTGGCTCGACCGAGAAATCTACCCTCATCGAGCAGCAGACTCCATCCACCGCATCCGTGCAGAGCAACGGCTCGCGCGAATCCCCGTGAGGAATGATCAAGTGCTCGAAACGCGAACAGAACACGATCTGCTCGGCGACCGCCAAGTGCCTGCGGATTCCTACTGGGGAATCCACACGCTGCGGGCCGTCGAGAACTTCCCCATCACCGGCCGGCCGATCTCCACGAACCCCTACCTGATTCGCGGGCTCGCCTACGTCAAATGGGCCGCGGCGAGCGCCAACGAGAAACTCGGGATCCTCGACCACCGCCGAGCCGACGCAATCCGGCAGGCGTGCCGGGAGATCGTCGACGGCCGCTGGCACGAGCAGTTCGTCGTCGACGTCATCCAGGGCGGCGCCGGAACGTCGACCAACATGAACGCCAACGAGGTGATCGCCAACCGGGCACTCGAGATCCTCGGCCACGCGCGCGGGGAGTACGCGGAACTCCATCCCAACGAGCACGTGAACCTCAGCCAGTCGACCAACGACGTCTACCCCACCGCGGTCAACATCGCGACGATCTTCGCGATCGACGACCTGCTGGACGCGATGCGCGTCCTGCAGGAGGCCTTCTCGACCAAGGCCGTCGAGTTCGCCGACACCGTGAAGATGGGGCGCACCCAACTCCAGGACGCGGTACCGATGACTCTCGGCCAGGAGTTCGCCACGTACGCGGTGATGATCGACGAGGACCGCACCCGTCTCGACGAGGCCGCTCTCCTCGTCCACGAGATCAACCTCGGCGCCACCGCGATCGGCACAGGCCTGAACGCACCCGTCGGCTACGCCGAGGCAGCCTGCGACACGCTGCGGGAACTCACCGGACTTCCCCTCGTCCTGGCCACGGACCTGGTCGAGGCGACCCAGGACGTCGGACAGTTCGTCCACCTCTCGGGCGTGCTCAAGCGGATCGCGGTCAAGTTGTCGAAGGTGTGCAACGACCTCCGCCTGCTGTCGTCGGGGCCGCGCGCGGGCCTGAACGAGATCAATCTTCCACCGGTACAAGCCGGTTCGTCGATCATGCCCGGCAAGGTCAATCCGGTGATCCCGGAAGTCCTCAACCAGGTGGCCTACGAGGTCATCGGCAACGACGTCACCATCACGATGGCCGCCGAATCCGGCCAGCTCCAGCTCAACGCATTCGAACCGATCATCGTGCACTCCCTCTCGGAGGGGATGCGCCACCTCGGCGCCGCCTGCCGGATCCTGGCCGACCGCTGCGTACTCGGCATCACGGCCAACACCGATCTGCTGCGTGCCCGGGTCGAGGACTCCATCGGACTCGTCACCGCGCTCAACCCGTACATCGGCTACACCGCCTCGACCCGGATCGCGCAGGAAGCGCTGGTCTCCGGCCGCAGGGTCGCCGACCTCGTGATCGAGGCGGGTCTGCTCGACCGTGAAGAACTCGACCGCCTCCTCAGCCCCGAGCATCTCGCCAACCTGAGAGCGTCCGGTTCGCCACGGCCGACACCCGTCGCCGCTGCCGCGGAGGTCGTCTCGTGACGATCGAGAAGGACGACACCTCCGGCGCAGACATCTTCGTCGAGGAAGACCTCGGCTACCGGAAAGCGCTCGGCCCGAGACAGATCCAGATGATCGCGATCGGCGGAGCGATCGGCACCGGCCTGTTCATGGGTGCGGGCGGACGCCTCCAGCAGGCCGGTCCCGCACTCGTCCTCGTCTACGCCCTCTGCGGGTTCTTCGCCTTCCTGATCCTGCGGGCACTGGGTGAACTCGTGATGCACCGACCCACCTCCGGGTCGTTCGTGTCGTACTCGCGCGAATTCTTCGGCGAGAAGATGGCGTTCGCCGCGGGCTGGCTGTACTGGATGAACTGGGCGATGACGGCCGTCGTCGACGTCACCGCCGTCGCGCTGTACATGAACTTCTTCAAGAAGTACTGGGCACCGCTCGGGAACGTCGACCAATGGGTCTTCGCCCTGGCCGCGGTCGTTCTGGTCCTCGGGCTGAATCTCGTCTCCGTCAAGGTGTTCGGTGAACTGGAGTTCTGGTTCGCCCTCATCAAGGTCGTCGCCCTCGCCGCGTTCCTCGGCTTCGGAATCTACTTCGTGCTGTTCGGAACACCGATCGAAGGACATTCGTCGGGCTTCAGCATGATCACCGACAACGGCGGACTCTTCCCCAACGGAATCCTGCCCGCCGTCGTGGTGATCCAGGGCGTCGTCTTCGCTTACGCCTCGATCGAACTCGTGGGAACCACTGCGGGCGAGACGAAGAACCCACAGAAGGTCATCCCCAAGGCGATCAACACGGTCATCATCCGGATCCTCGTCTTCTACGTCGGGTCCGTCCTGCTGCTGTCGCTGCTGCTCCCCTACACCGAGTACCACGCCGGCGAGAGCCCGTTCGTCACGTTCTTCGGCTCCATCAACGTGCAGGGCGCCGACGCGATCATGAACCTCGTGGTGCTCACGGCCGCGCTGTCCTCACTCAACGCGGGCCTGTATTCCACCGGCCGAATACTGCACTCCATGGCCATGGCCGGATCGGCGCCGTCGTTCGCCGCCCGGATGAACAAGGCCGGAGTGCCGTACGGCGGCATCGCCCTCACCGGTGTCGTCATCCTGCTCGGCGTCGGACTCAACGCCGTCGTTCCCGCGCAGGCGTTCGAGATCGTCCTCAACCTCGCCGCGCTCGGGATCATCAGCGCCTGGGCCGTGATCGTGCTGTGCCAGCTGAAACTGTGGAAATTCGCCAAGGAGGGGAAGCTCGCCCGGCCCGGTTTCCGGATGTTCGGCGCCCCCTACACCGGGCTCCTGACCCTGGCCTTCCTCGGGTGCGTCGTCATACTGATGGCGTTCGATCACCCCGTCGGAACCTGGACCGTCGGGTCCATCGCGATCATCGCCCCACTGTTGGTCATCGGCTGGTTCGGCGCGCGGAACCGCATCCGCACCCTGGCCTCGGACCGCCCGACCGTTTAGCGAAAGGACAACTGTGCCGAAAGTCGCCGTCGTCACCACCGGAGGGACGATCGCCAGCAGGCGGGACGGGCAGGGTGTCAGCAGACCGGTGGTCGCAGGCCCGGACCTGTTGGGCAGTGCGTGGACCGGGACGGAACTCCGTGTCGTCGACGTGATGTCGAAGGACAGTTCGAGCATGACGTTCGCCGATATGGACCGGGTCCGCGACGCCGTCACCGCGGAACTGCGCGACCCCGAACTCGACGCGGTGGTCGTGCTCCATGGAACCGACACCATGGAGGAGACCGCATTCCTGGTCGACCTCCACCACGCCGACCCGCGGCCGGTCGTGTTCACGGGTGCGCAACGCACCTTCGACCACCCGGACTCCGATGCCCAGGCCAATCTGGCCGACGCGGTCGCCGCGGGATCGGACCCCGCTCTGCGCGGAGCGGGTGTCCTCATCGCGTTCGGAGGCGCCCTGCACCGGGCGTCGGGAACGCGGAAGGTCGACACGACGTCACTCGACGCGTTCCGATCCGTCCACCCCGCCGGTGACCACTCGCGGCGAAGCCTCGAACCGCTGCCGTGGCATCCGATCTCCGGAACCCGTGTCGACATCGTCGCCGCCTACCCGGGGGCCGACCGCGTCCAGATCGACGCGTGCCGGGCTGCCGGCGCCCAGGGGCTGGTGCTCGACGGCCTCGGATCCGGGAACGCGAACCCGGCGATCGTCGAGGCGGTCCGGGACTGCGCGTCCGCCGGGATCCCGGTCGTGGTCACCACCCGGGTGCCGCAGGGCCCGACCTCCGCCACGTACGGCGGTGGGGGCGGCGGGCACGACCTCGTCTCGGCGGGCGCACTGTTCTCCACCGACCTCAGAGCAGGTCAGGCCCGCATCCTTCTCGCGGCGCTGCTCGCCGACCCCGAGCACACCGACCTCGACAAGGAATTCGATCGACGCTCGCGCATCGATCCCGCACCGAGGATCAGCTGAGGTTGAACGGCTCCGGCGCGCTGCGGAGCTGACCCAGCTGACCGACGACCGTGTACGCGCCGGGCCCCACCGGATCACGCTGGGGTTCCGGTTGCGTCAGGCAGTCGGGGGCGGAGGTCTTGGCCGACCATTTCACGGTGAACTGAGCCTGCTCGCCGGGCGCGAGGGTGCGCACGTCGGCCGCGGACTGCGGGAAGCAGTCGATGTTGGACCACAGCCGCACGGCACCGTCGATCGTGTAGACGAGCACCTGCTGGAGGCTGCTGCCCAGATCGCGTTCGCACGGTGTGGTGCCGATGTTGGTGACGACCGTCGTGAAGCTCGGCTCCTCACCCGCCAGGTACGTCGGCTTGTCGGCGGCCACCTTGATGGCCAGCGACTGGTCCGGGCACTGTCCCGCGGCGACCGGCTGGCCGCTGGGAGCCGCGCTGCTCGAGGCACCGCTGCTCGACGCGCCGGACGAGCCGGACGTGCCCGAGGAGGCCTCGCCGCCGGCGGCAGCGGCGCCACCGCCGCCGCCACCGGAACCGCCCGATCCGCCACTGGACGTGGACGAACCCGAGGCTGTCGGGGAAATCGACACAGGAGTGGTCAACGAGGAACTCGCTGCCGCCGGATCCGTCTCGGAGTCACCGCCACCACGAAGCGAGTTGATCAACCACACGACGAGCAGCAACACGACGATGGCGCCGCCGATCGCCAGCGCCCTGCGGCGCCAGTAAATCTCGGGGGGCAACGGTCCATTCGGTTCCAGCACGACGTCAACGGTAGTTCGGCGTCGCGCGGCAACGGCTCAGCGGGTGCGGCGTGTCGCGGTCAGTCCGTGAGCTCACCGATGTCGCCGACAGCGCCCTGCAGGTGGGTGCGGCCGTCGGACAGCTTGTACGTGACACCCGCGATGGCGCACGCGCCGCTCTCCACCTTCTCCGCGATGATGCGCGACCGCTGCATGAGCAGGGCCCCGGTCTCCACCACGTGGCGGCCCTCGAGTTCGTCGACGGTACTGAGGCCCTCGCGGCGTCCCATGAGGATCGACGGCGCGACCCGTTCCACGATGCTGCGGATGAATCCGGGCGGCACGTTGCCGTCGTCGAGCGCGTCGAGCGTCGCCTTGACGGCACCGCAGCTGTCGTGTCCGAGCACGACGATGAGCGGCACGTTCAGCACGCCGACGGCGTACTCGATGGACCCGAGCACGGCGTCGTCGATCACGTGACCGGCGGTGCGGACGACGAACATGTCGCCCAGACCCTGGTCGAAGATGATTTCGGCGGCGACGCGGGAGTCTCCGCATCCGAACAGGACGGCCGTGGGGTGCTGGCCGCCGACGAGCTTCGCGCGATCGGCGATGCCCTGGCTGGGATGGAGCGAGGTACCGCTCACGAATCTGTCGTTACCCTGACGCAGGGCTTTCCACGCGGACACGGGGTTGGAATTAGGCATGGGATCATTGTGCACCGGGCATGTCGCACCGTCGCGACGGGAATGTGACGACCGCGGAAAATCTGTTTCCCCCGTGAACGAAGGGACTTGTGAGGACGAAGTGGCCGTTGACTCCTCCGCGCTGATCAACTGGTACGACGTACAGGCCCGGGATCTGCCGTGGCGCCGCGACGGCGTCACCGCCTGGCACATCCTGATGAGCGAGATCATGCTGCAGCAGACGCCCGTCGTCCGGGTGGCCCCGATCTGGGAGGAATGGGTGCAGCGCTGGCCCGTCCCGTCCCGCATGGCCGCGTCGAGTCAGGCCGACGTACTGCGCGCGTGGGGCAAGCTGGGCTACCCGCGCCGCGCGCTGAGGCTCCACGAGTGCGCCGGAGTACTGGCCGCCGAGCACGGCGACGTGGTTCCGAGCGACGTCGACACTCTCCTCGGCCTGCCCGGTATCGGTGCCTACACCGCGCGGGCCGTCGCCTGCTTCGCCTACGGACAGCGGGTCCCCGTCGTCGACACGAACGTCCGGCGGGTGGTCGCCAGGGCCGTGCACGGAAGCGCCGAGCCGGGAAATCCGTCGACCACGCGTGACCTCGCCGACGTGTCCGCGCTGCTGCCCAGAACCCGCGCGCGGGCCGCCACGTTCTCCGCGGCCCTGATGGAACTCGGGGCCACCGTGTGCACCGCCCGCTCGCCCGAATGCGCTCGCTGCCCGCTGCCGAGCTGCGCCTGGGTGGATGCCGGACGTCCCGCGCACACCGGCGAGCGCCGGAAGGTCCAGAAGTTCGCAGGCACCGACCGTCAGGTGCGCGGCAAGCTCATGGCCGTACTCCGTGAGAGCTCCGCCCCCGTCGAACGCGTCCGGCTCGACCAGGTGTGGCCGGGCGATCCGGGCCAACGCGACCGCGCCCTCCATTCCCTGCTGATCGACGGACTCGTCGAGCAGACCGAGAACGGGCTCTTCGCCCTCGCGGGCGAGGGAAGCTAGCCCCCGGGCGGGTCAGCCGAGCCCGTCGAGGAATGCCTCGACCACTTTCCGGTACTGCTCCGGCTGGTCGTCGTGGACGAGGTGACCGGCCTGCTCGATGCGGACGTACTCGGCGCCGGGATGCCGCTCCGCCATGGTCCGCATCTGACCGTCGGGGGTGATCGTGAACTCCCCCTCGATCAGCAGGGCCGGCACCGTGATCGACGCCCACTGGTCCCAGAAGTGCCTGCCGCCCCACTCCTCGGAGATGTCGCGGAACGTGTCGACGTCGCCGTGCAGGTACCAGCCGTCGGCGCGCTTCTCGAACGAATCCAGGAAGTACTGTCCGGCAACCGGACCGAAGAACTCTAAGAGGTCTTCCCGCGTCGTGAACGGCTGCGGCCACTTCGAGATCATCGCCGCCCAGTCCGCGGCGGTCCGGCCACGGAAGTCGGGGGCCATGTCTTCGAGCACGAGCGCCGACACCTTCTCGGGGTGTTCGGCGGCCAGGCACCACGCGTGCAGGGCGCCCATCGAGTGACCGATCACCACCCACGGTTCGGCGAAGGGTGCGAGCGCGGCGGCCAGGTCTTCCACGAACGCTTCCGTCGTCAACTGCGCGGGTGCGGGCCTGCCGTGACCTGCGGCGTCGAACGTGAAGACGTGGCCGTGCTCGCGCAACCACGACACGTGCCGCCCCCACGTCCGGGCGCTGCCCATCAGCCCGTGCAACAGCAGAAACGGCTGTCCCGTCCCACCCTCGTCGTGCAACGCACTCTCACCCGCCACCCCTCCGACGCTAGCGGAGTAATCTCGCCCGCATGGCAGTGGTGAAGATCAACGCAATCGAAATCCCCGAGGGCGCGGGCCCCGAACTCGAGAAGCGCTTCGCAGCGCGCGCGCACGCCGTGGAGAACTCCCCCGGCTTCCTCGGATTCCAGCTTCTGCGTCCCGTCAAGGGCGAGAACCGCTACTTCGTCGTCACCCAGTGGGAGAGCGAAGAGGCATTCGCGGCGTGGCGCGACGGTCCGGCCCGGGAGGCACACGCGGGTGAGCAGAAGAAGCCGGTTGCGTCCGGAGCTTCGCTGCTCGAGTTCGAGGTCGTTCTCGACGTCGCGGCGGCGAACAAGAGCTGAGAGACGGGGCCGAGCGGGAGGATTGACACGACGGCCCGCCGGGTGCAAAAGTTCGCAGGACAAAGCGATGGTTCGGCAGGAATCCGGTGCAATCCCGGAGCGGTCGCGCCACTGTAAATCGGAGTAGTCCTTCACGGGAGCCACCTCGACAGCCAGATACTGCGGCCATCGCCTGGACCTAGGGGACGCGAAATCCCAGGAGGAACTATGGCACTCGCCTACGCACCCGGCTCGTCGGTCGATACGACCCGTCTCGCCGTCATCTCTTTCGCGATCGTTCTGTTCGCGATGCTCGCTCTCTATCTCGTGGGATTCGACCAGGGCGCGATTTCGCGCAGTGGCATGTACATGCATGAATTGATGCACGACGGCCGCCACCTCCTGGGTCTGCCATGCCACTGACCGATTCCTTCGCAAAACTCCTCATCCGTGGCCTGCTGGCCGGTCTGATCGCAGGCATCCTGGCCGGTGGCGTCGCCTTCGTCCTCGGTGAGTCGCACATCGATGCGGCCATCGCGATCGAAGAGTCGAACAGCGCCGCCGAAGCCGACGTCCACTCGCACGACGCCACGCAGGCCGAGGAGCCGGCCGGGCACTCGCACGACGAGGAAGAGGCACTGGTCAGCCGTGACGGACAGCGTTTCGGACTGTTCCTCGCCACGTCCCTCGCGGGCCTGGCACTGGGAGCAATCTTCGCCGTCGTCGCGAATTACGCGCGTCGGGTGACGACGCTGTCGGGACCGTTGCTCGGGCTGACACTGGCCACATTGGGCTGGTTGGCAATCGAGGCGGTGCCGTTCTTCAAGTACCCTGCCAACCCGCCCGCTGTCGGAGACCCCGAAACGATCACCCAGCGAACCTGGCTGTGGCTCGCCGCAGTCGTGCTGGGCTTGCTCGCGGTGGTGGCCTCCGTCTTCGCGGCGAAGGCCGTCGCAGCTCAGGAGTTCCTGTCGGTGCGGATCGCGGCACCGGTTCTCGCCTTCCTCGTGGTGGTGACCGTCGGCTACCTCGTACTGCCCACCGTCAACGAAGTGGGCGACGACTTCCCCGCAGTGCTGCTGTGGCAGTTCCGCCTGTCGTCCCTCGCGACTCAGGCAACGTTGTGGCTGGTTCTCGGACTGGCGTTCGCGTTCCTCACGGAGCGTGCCACCCGGGCTACGACGCCCGCGCCGGCGAACGCCGCCTGACCCACAGGGCGTCAGCGGGATTTGTCCCATCGGGCCGGGTCCGCCTCCAGGGCGGCCCGGTCCCAGCCACCCCGCTCGGCGGCCGCGTCGTATGTGCTGTGCAGGAACTTCAGCAGTGCGGCATCGGGATCGTCCGCGGTGCGGACGGTTTCGTACGGCAGCAGGAACTGCCCGTTCTCCTTGCTGTAGAAAGCTCCGTCGGGCCCGACCGGGTAGTCGGCGAAGCCATCGGGTTCCGGGTAGGCGTACGCGTAGAACGCACCTTCGACGCCACCACCGGGCCAGAAACCGCAGCTGCTCAGCTCGTGCGAGTAGCCCTCGACCATCACCCAGTCTCCGCAGTTCGGTGCTCCCCCAGGGTGAGTCGGTGCGGTTCGCCCGGAGAACCGCGTACAGGCCAGGTCGAGCGCACCCCAGAAGAAGTGCACGGGACTGACCTTCCCGATGAAATGGGAACGGAACTCGTGCAGGACGCGGTCCGCCTGCACGAGCTGCCGCCAGAACTGGTGCACCGACTCACCGTCGTACGAACAGTGCTGGGTGTCCTCCGCGAACGGGACGGCGGGGTCCACCTCGTTGGGCCGGGCCAGAATGGTCGTCACCACACCCAATTCGGCCAGCGTGTCCATCGTCTCCGCATAGAAGTCGGCCACCGACTTCGGTTCGAGGGCAACCGTCCCGGTGCCGCCCGTGCTCGTGCGGATCACCAGTTGATGCTCGGCGAAGTCGAATTCGATGTCGAAACAGTCGGTGCCGTACGGGATCGTCGACGTCGTGAGACCGCGGGGGCTCACGTACAGCGGGACCTGCCACCAGTGGTTGATCAACGGTGCGTGGGCCAGGCGGATCTTCCCGACGATCTGCGTCCACATGTGCAGGGTGTCCCGCGTCGCCGTCCAGTCGTCCACCTTCAACGCCGGCCATGCATCTCCGGATCGTGTCTGCTCGCGCACAGTGCCTCCCTGCCGACGACGTGCACTTCAATGTGCCCCTCGTGCGGGGTGATGGCAAGCGCGTCGCACCGATACCCGGGTAGGGGTGGACTCCACTCTCGGGGGTGATGTGCCGCGACGTCACCGATACCAGCATGGGGACATGACCACTCGCACTGCACCCTCGATCCCGCAGACGGTCGAGCGCGCGTACTGGCTGCTCGGACTTGCCCTGTTCGCCGGCATGGTCGAGGCCATCGCGCACACGTCGACCGCGCTGGAGGGCCCGGGCGCCGACGTCGGCAGCCTCGCCGGACAACTCATCGTCCGCGTCGTCGTCTACGGCGCGGTGCTGTTCGTCATGACCCGACTCCGCAGTGGCGGGGCGTGGGCGCGGAACACCCTCGCGATCGGTCTCGGCGTGTTCGGCGTCGCGTCACTCGTGATGGAACCGATCGCGTGGGTATCGGCCGGCAACGACCCGATGTCTGCCGTCTCCGGTCTGACGCTCGACGTCGCGGTGATCGCGGCCGCCCGGCTCACCCACCTCGTGGCGGTGATCGCGGCGGTGGCACTCATGTTCCGGCCCGACGCCAACCGGTACTTCACGCGCTGCTAGTTCACCGCCGCCGTGCTCGCCTGCGTCAGAAGCTGCAGGAACACGTCCTTCGGCTGGGCGCCGGACACGGCGACGCGGCGGTTGGCGACGAAGAACGGCACCGCCGACACCTGCAGTCGACGGGCGGTGTCGAGGTCGGCGCGGACCGCGTCCGCACCGGCATCGGACTCGAGTTCGGCGCGCACGGTGTCGGCGTCGAGCCCGGCCCGCGCCGCGATGTCGACGAGCACCTCTCGGTCGTCGATCACGGCTCCGTCGCCGAAGTGGGCGCGGAACAGCGCTTCCACCACGGCATCTCGTTTGTCGCCCGCCAGTTGGATCAACCGGTGGGCGTCGAACGTGTTGGCGGCGATCACGGTGTCGAAGTCGAGACGCAGCCCCTCGTCGGCCGCCGTGCGCGCAACGTGACCGAACATCTGACGGACCTGCTCGGCAGGCATGCCCTTGCTCTCCACCAGGGCGTCGAGCTCGCTGCGCCGCTCCCCGACCGGCGTATCCGGCGACAGCTGATACGACCGCCACACCACGTTCACCCGGTCGCGCCCCTCGAACTCCGCGAGGGCGGCCAGGAAACGGTGCTTGCCGATGTAGCACCAGGGGCAGGCGACGTCGGACCAGATCTCGATCTCGATGTCGCCGTCGGTGTTCTGCTGTGTCGTCACAGTTCGGTAAAACGAATCGCCGGCGCATTCTGTTCCGCCGAGTTCGTCACGATGTTTGTCTTGGTTCGCCGCGCTGCATTTCCGCACGCCGGATTCGACCGAACGGTACGGTGAGGGGATCGACACGGCGAGAGTAACGTCGTATCGATCGTGCCGCTGAGTGAGGGGCGCTCGTTGCGATGCCCGGACAATCGGCGACTCGATGATCGTGGAACCCGAACTGCTCCAGGAGTAGCCATGGTTTACGTCTCGTCACCGAGCAAGTCCGTCGAGTCACTCGGAATCGTGTTGATCGCCGTCGGAGTCGTCCTGCTCGCTCTGCTCACCCTCTACCTGGTCGGATTCGACCAGGGTGCGATCTCCCGAAGTGGCATGTACCTGCACGAATTGATGCACGACGGCCGCCATCTCCTGGGAGTTCCCTGTCACTAGTTCCACCACGACCGGAGCACGCGATGAACTCTCCAGCAGATTTCGAAGCACAGGCGAACAGGGTCGCGGAGTACGGCCCGGCCCATCACGCAGAGATGGATTCGCCGTATTACCTGTCCAATTCCGCGTTCGACGCGTTGCGACACGTTCTCCACGACGTCGGCGGCCAGACCGCCCTTCCCGTCAAGTACGAGGAGAAGGTCGAAGAGGACTGGGAGATGAGCACATACGTCACGTGCGAATGCCTCGGGTGGCGCGGTGTGTGGAACTCCGAAGAGCGCCGTCGCGCCGAGAACGACCTGGGCGCAACGCTCTATTTCGGTTTGCCGTACTACGCGCGGTGGATCACGGTGGCCGCCAAGACGCTCATCAACAAGGGCCTGATCACGCCCGACGAACTCTCCGCCAAGATCGACGAGGTCCGGGCCAGGTCTGCCGGCGGGAAAGCGACCGGAGGCCAGTCATGACGAAGTTCGAGATCGGCGACCGGGTCACCGTCAAGGACGCGACGTCGATGTTCCACACCCGCACCCAGGCATTCATCCGCGGGCGCACCGGCGTCGTCGTCGAACACCGCCCGGAGTGGGTGATCCCCGAGGACGAGGCGTGGGGACGCGTGGACGACGGCCGGACCGAGCCGTTCTACGTCGTCCGCTTCCGGCAGACCGACCTCTGGCCCCGCTACACCGGATTCGAGATCGACACGTTGGAAACCGAGTGCTCCGAGCGCTGGCTCGAGCCGGCAGGAGAGGCGGACACATGACGCATTCGCACGGCGATCACGCCCCGATCCAGGCCTCGGAAGAGGTCAGCGAGTTCGAGATCCTGGAGACCGCCATTCGGGAACTGTCCATCGAACACGGACTGTTCTCCCGCGAGGATCACCGCCGTTTCTCCGAATGGGCCGAGTCGGTGGGGCCTTCGGGTGGTTCGAAGTTGGTCGCGAAAGCGTGGGTCGACCCGGAGTTCAAGAAGCGACTGCTGGCGGACGGCACCGAAACCTGCAAGGAAGTGGGGATCGACTGGCGCGACCCGACCGGGTCGGGCACGCCCAGCGACTACACGTACTTCTACGTGCTGGAGAACACCCCGAACGTCCACAACGTCATCGTCTGCACGTTGTGTTCGTGCTATCCGCGGCCCGTTCTCGGTATGTCTCCGGACTGGTACCGCACCCCCAACTATCGCCGCCGGTTGGTGCGCTGGCCACGCGAGGTGATCGCGGAGTTCGGTCTGCACTTCCCGCCGGATGTCGAAGTGCGCGTGCATGATTCGAATCAAAAATCACGGTTCATGGTGATGCCGATGCGCCCCGAGGGCACCGAGGGGTGGAGTGAGGAACAACTTGCGTCGATCGTCACCCGCGACACCATGATCGGTGTCGCCGTCCCGCAGGTCGATTGGACCGCGACCACACCACCCTCGGACAACGGAGGAACCGCACGATGATGACGGACAAGGCATACGACGTCATCCTGAACACGTTGACACCGGAGACGACCCGCAACGACGTGACGCTACCGGACCTCGACCGCAAGCCCGACCCGTGGGAATCGAGCATGCAGGCCACCGCGGAATGCCTGTCCTGGCGTGGCGCCTGGGACAATCTCGACAGGCGCCACACCGAGGACCAGCTGGGCGAAACCATCTACCGCGACTTCCCCGTCCGCTCCCGGTCCGTCGTCGCCACCGCTCACGCGTTGATGGACAAGGGCGTCATCAGCCCGGACGAACTCCAGGCGAAGATGGAGGAAGTGCGCGCACGGTTCAACCGTCAGTAGCCGGCTGGACTCAGGACTCGAGTGCCGCGTCCAGCGTGATCTCGACTCCGGTGAGCGCCTTGCTCACCGGGCAGGACTCCTTGGCTGCCTGAGCTGCCTTGGCGAACCCGTCGGCGTCGAGACCGTCCACCTCACCGCGGACCGTCAGCTTGATTCCGGTGAGCTTGAAACCCGGGTTGTCCGGTCCGAGTGAGACATCCGCCTTCACTTCGAGGCTCTGCGGGGTCCCGCCTGCCTCCGCGATGAGTGCGGACAGCTGCATCGCATAGCAGGAGGAATGCGCCGCGGCGATCAGCTCCTCCGGGCTGGTGGTTCCACCGGCCTCTTCGGCCGCCCGCTTCGGGAACGAGACGTCGAAGGTCGCGACACCGGAACTGGTGAGTTCCACCTGGCCGCTTCCCTGTTCGAGCGATCCGTTCCAAGCGGTCCGTGCGGTACGTGTCGGCATGCCACATCCTCTCGTGGTTCTTCGGTTTACGTGTCGAACCTACTCGTACCGGGCGGACATGCGCAGCGCCCGGGAACGCAGGGCGGCCCGCAGAGCGTCCGGTGCGAGCACTTCCGCGTCCTCGCCGAACGCCCACAGAACCCCGCGTGCGTGGGAGTCGTCACCGAACACCACTTCCAGCCGCACCCGGTCGTCGTCGACCGACTGCTCGGAGCGGACGGCATAGGCACGCTCCACCAGGTCGTCGCGGCGCTCACGGCCCACGAGAACGTCGGCGACCACCGGCGTCCCGCGCGCCCGGAACGCCGAACGGCGACGCTCCCAGATCGCGGCGAGGTCGATGTCGGCAGATCGCTGCGCCGGCTCGTCGAGTTCGCGGACGTCCTCGATGCGCTCGAGCCGGTACGTCCGGTCGCGGCCGGCGTCCGTCGCCACCAGATACCACCGTCCCGCCGCATGGATGAGCCCCTGCGGGTCGATGACGCGCCACACCGCGTCGTTGCCCCGCGACGGGTACAGGATGCTCAGCCGCCGGCCCACGAACACCGCCTGCTGGATCAGCCCGAGATGATCGTCCACCGGTTCCGGGTCGGTCAGCCACGTTCCCTGGGTGACGAACACCCGCTCCGCCACCTTCGTCGCCGCCGCCCGGTGCGCGTCCGGCATCGCCGCCACCACCTTGCGCATCGCCGACGCGAATGCCGGCGCCATGCCCAGCGATTCCGACGTCATCGCCGAGCCTGCCGCCAGCAGGGCCTTGGCCTCGTCGACGGTCAGACCGGTGAGGTCGGTGGTGAATCCCGGCAGCAACTCGAAGCCGCCGTCACGACCGCGTTCGGCATACACCGGTATCCCCGCCGTCGACAATGCGTCGATGTCCCGCAGCACGGTGCGCGGCGACACCTCGAGTTCGCGGGCCAGCGCCGACGCCGACATGCGTCCACGATTACGGAGCAGAAGGACGAGTGAGAGCAAACGGTCGGCACGCATGGGAAAAGTCTGGCAGAAATACATGACAGAAGATGTCATGTTTCGCGGCGATAGTTGCCTCATGACCAACACAACAGATCCCCGACCCCTGTACCGCGAAGCCCTCACCTGGACCACCGGCCTCATCGAGAAGGTCCGCGAAGACCAGCTGACGGCGTCCACTCCCTGCACCGACTTCGACGTCCGCACCCTGCTCGGCCACCTCGTCGCCACCGTGGAGAGGGCACGCGTCATCGGCGAGGGCGGCGACCCCGGCACCGTTCCGCTCGTCGTCACCGACATCCCCGGCGACGGCTACGCGGACGCCTACCGGTCCGCCGCGGACCGCATGTGGCCCGTCTGGACCGACGACAGCCGACTCGACGCAACAGTGACCGCGCCGTGGGGCACTGTTCCCGGCCGCGCCGCGATCTGGGGGTACATCAACGAGACCCTCGTGCACGGCTGGGACCTGGCCGTCGCCACCGGCCAACCCTCCGAGACCCGCCCGGAACTCGCCGAGGCCGTGCTCGCCGTCGCCCGGCACGCGATCCCGGCCGAGACGCGCGGCGGCCACGTGCCGTTCGCGGACGTGGTCGATCCGCACCCCACCGCCGGTCCCACCGAGCGCCTCGCCAACTGGTCGGGACGCAAGAGCATCTGACCCCGCGCACACGAACGGGCCGCCGGTGGATTACCACCGGCGGCCCGTTGTCGTTCGACTACTGCCTGACTACTCCGAGTCGGCTGCGCCGGACTTGGCCAGGTCGACCGGAACCTCGTCGGGGACCGTGACCGGCTTCGCCTCGCCGCGGAACGTGAACTTCGCGTCCTCGCCCGCGCCTTCGCCGTCCCAGTTCTCGACGTCGACGTACACGATCTGACCGGGACCGACCTCGCCGAAGAGGATCTTCTCCGACAGCTGGTCCTCGATCTCGCGCTGGATCGTGCGACGCAGCGGCCGCGCACCCAGGACCGGATCGAAGCCACGCTTGGCCAGCAGCGACTTGGCCTTGTCGCTGACCTCCATCGTCATGTCCTTGTTCTTCAAGGCCACCTCGACACGTGCCACCATCAGGTCCACCATCTGAACGATCTGCTCGGTGGTGAGCTGGTGGAACACGACGATGTCGTCGATGCGGTTGAGGAACTCGGGACGGAAGTGCTTCTTCAGCTCGTCGTGCACCTTGAGCTTCATCCGCTCGTAGTTCGACTCGTCGCCCTTACCGGACGTGAAGCCGAGACCCACTGCCTTGGAGATGTCCGAAGTACCGAGGTTCGAGGTGAAGATGAGCACCGTGTTCTTGAAGTCCACGGTCCGGCCCTGACCGTCGGTGAGACGGCCGTCTTCGAGCACCTGCAGGAGCGTGTTGTAGATCTCCTGGTGTGCCTTCTCGATCTCGTCGAACAGCACCACACTGAACGGCTTGCGGCGCACCTTCTCGGTGAGCTGGCCGCCCTCTTCGTAGCCGACGTAGCCGGGAGGGGCACCGAACAGCCGCGACGCGGTGAAGCGGTCGTGGAACTCACCCATGTCGATCTGGATGAGAGCGTCGTCCTCACCGAACAGGAAGTTGGCGAGCGACTTGGCCAGCTCGGTCTTACCGACACCGGACGGGCCGGCGAAGATGAACGAACCGGACGGACGCTTCGGGTCCTTCAGGCCGGCACGGGTACGACGGATGGCCTTGGCGACAGCCTTGACCGCGTCTTCCTGACCGATGATCCGCTTGTGCAGCTCCTCCTCCATGCGGAGCAGACGCGTGGTCTCCTCCTCGGTGAGCTTGAACACGGGGATGCCGGTCCAGTTACCCAGGACCTCGGCGATCTGCTCGTCGTCGACCTCGGCGATGACGTCCAGGTCACCGGAACGCCACTGCTTCTCCCGCTCCGCACGCTGAGCGACGAGAGTCTTCTCCTTGTCGCGCAGGTTCGCGGCCTTCTCGAAGTCCTGCGCGTCGATCGCGGACTCCTTCTCGCGGCGGGCGTCGGCGATCTTGTCGTCGAACTCGCGGAGGTCCGGCGGTGCGGTCATCCGGCGGATGCGCATCCGGGCTCCGGCCTCGTCGATGAGGTCGATGGCCTTGTCCGGCAGGAAGCGGTCGTTGATGTAGCGATCGGCCAGGGTGGCTGCGGCGACGAGTGCACCGTCCGTGATGGACACGCGGTGGTGCGCCTCGTAGCGGTCGCGAAGACCCTTGAGGATCTCGATGGTGTGTTCCACCGTCGGCTCGCCGACCTGCACCGGCTGGAAGCGGCGCTCCAGTGCGGCGTCCTTCTCGATGTACTTGCGGTACTCGTCGAGGGTGGTGGCACCGATGGTCTGCAGCTCACCGCGGGCGAGCTTCGGCTTGAGGATCGAGGCCGCGTCGATGGCGCCCTCGGCCGCGCCTGCACCCACGAGGGTGTGCAGCTCGTCGATGAACAGGATGATGTCGCCGCGGGTGTTGATCTCCTTGAGGACCTTCTTCAGGCGCTCTTCGAAGTCACCGCGGTAGCGGCTGCCTGCCACGAGCGACCCGAGGTCGAGCGTGTACAGCTGCTTGTCCTTGAGCGTCTCGGGGACCTCGCCGTTGACGATGGCCTGAGCGAGACCCTCGACGACGGCGGTCTTACCGACACCGGGCTCGCCGATCAGCACCGGGTTGTTCTTGGTACGGCGCGACAGCACCTGCATGACGCGCTCGATTTCCTTCGAGCGGCCGATGACGGGGTCGAGCTTGCCTTCGAGGGCTGCCTGGGTGAGGTTGCGACCGAACTGGTCGAGCACCAGCGACGTGGACGGGGTGCCCGCCTCGCCGCGAGTGCCGCCGGCCTCGGCCGGCTCCTTGCCCTGGTAGCCGGAGAGCAGCTGGATGACCTGCTGACGCACCCGGTTGAGGTCGGCACCGAGCTTGACCAGAACCTGCGCTGCGACGCCTTCACCCTCGCGGATGAGGCCGAGCAGGATGTGCTCCGTGCCGATGTAGTTGTGTCCGAGCTGCAGTGCCTCGCGCAGGCTGAGCTCCAGGACTTTTTTGGCACGCGGGGTGAAGGGGATGTGGCCGGACGGGGCCTGCTGGCCCTGGCCGATGATCTCCTCGACCTGGCTGCGCACTCCTTCGAGGGAGATGCCCAACGACTCCAGCGACTTGGCAGCGACACCTTCGCCCTCGTGAATGAGGCCGAGCAGGATGTGCTCCGTACCGATGTAGTTGTGGTTGAGCATCCTGGCTTCTTCTTGAGCCAGGACAACAACGCGCCGTGCGCGATCGGTGAACCTCTCGAACATCGCTCTCCCTCACACTTTCCGACGTGCAGTCACGAGACCGGGTGTCTCGTCCCTGTGCGCCGCGTTTCGCTCCGGCACTACAAGCAGATCGCCAGCGCCTGCTCCGAGGGCAGAAGCCCCGAACCGACGAAGGTTCCACGACCCCAGCTATTACTCTAGTTGGCTGCCGATCGACCTGCTGCCCCTCCACCCCTTTAGGTAGAAGAGCAGGCCTGCTTACCCGTATTTAACGCCCCAGCTCCGGCAATCGTTTCCCCTTCGCTGTACGCCTGGAGCGAACAGGTCCCGCGATGCCGATGTGGACCACCATTTCGTAGCCGCCGGGATGGCTCGAATGGGCACTTCTTTCCAGTTGTTCGCCATCCAGACGTTCCTGGACGGGACCCGGCGGGCACGTCGTGACCGTGGTGTCGCAGAAATGCGACGACCGCTTTGCCCGCGAAGTTCGAGGCCCGCTCCCCGAAGGAAGCGAGACCTGCGTGTCCGGACAGGGTATGTCGATGAGCTGTGAGTTCGCCACCCATATGTTTCCGCCGGCCTCGCGGCGATACCCAGCGGGTTGCGCAGGCCTTCCCCGGTAACCGGCGCCACCCGGCGCGAGAGGAGTTGGTGAGAGCTACCCCGCGACGGGGGCGACGAAACTGCAGGGCACGTCGCGCGGGTGTGCCGGATCCAGGGCGTTCAGCACGAATCCGGCGGCCCGTGCCGAACCGGCGACGGCGACGTGGTCGGAGTAGTCCTGCTCGCAACCGTCCTGGACGACGATGTTGGTGGTGTCCGGGCCCGGCTCGATGCCGCTCGTGTACGGGACGACCAGTTCGTCGTAGCGGGTCGCGATGTTGGTGTACTCGATGCCGGGGACGTAGACCCCGTCTGCCCGCATGCGGTCGATGAACGCGGACCCCTGGAGCATCTCGGGACAGGCCCGGCAGACGGGGAAACCCGCCGCCATCTCGTCGTCGATGCCGAGCGACCGCATGTACCGCCCGACGCTGATCTGGTCGTTGCCGTACGTGCCGTGCCACGGCGGTGCCAGTGACACGACCTTTGCGACCTTGTCTGCACCACCGAAGAACTTCACGTAGTTGTTCGCCTGCAGGGTGCCCTGGGAATGTCCGACCAGGTCGACTTTCGAGGCGCCCGTGCTCGACAGCACCTGATCGACGAATGCGGCGATCTGAGCGGTGCCGGTGTCGATGGGAGTCATCCCGCCGATCGCATCGAGCGGCCACGGCAGGTCGGGGAAGTTGCCGTAGGTGAGGGAATACACGCAGTAGCCCTCGTTGGCGAGGAGCGGTGCGTACACCGCCCAGTTGGTCTGGCGTGCGCCTCCCGTGCCGTGGACGAGGACCACCGGTTCGGGATGCGCGTCACTCGGCCGGCAGGACCAGTCGTTCGAACCCGGGGCCGAACCGCCCGGATTTCCCAATTCGAGGGGCACGCCGGCGAGGAACGAATCCGGCACCGGATAGGTCGGCGCTGCGGACGCCACCCCGGCCCACATCACGAACGCCAGGAACAGAATCCCTGAAACGGCCACGCAGCGGCGCACGGCTACCCCCAGACTTCCCGATTAACGGATCAGTGCGGGACGGTAACAGTCCAGGTCACCTCGCGGAGCGAATCAGCGAATTCTGTTCCCAGCTAACTTTCAGTTCGCCTTGTTGTAGGCGTCGATAATTTCCGCGGAGATACGCCCGCGCGCAGAAACCTTTTTGTTGTTCTTGCGCGCCCATTCACGGATAGCGGCGCTCTGTTCCCGATCGACCGAAACTCGGGACTTGGTGGCGGCCGGGGCCGCCACGGCCTTGCCGCGCTTGCGCGAGCTCACCTTGCGCGCGTGGGAAACCCACACGTCGAGCTGCTCGCGCAATTTCGCCGCATTCTCCGAGGAAAGGTCGATCTCGTACTGAACACCGTCGAGTCCGAACTCGACCGTCTCGTCGGCAGACGCCTCTTGATCGACATCGTCGATCAGGGTGACAGTGACCTTCTTAGCCATGGGATGAAATTCCTCTCGAATGAAGCGACGTCTCATCGTCAACGTGAGCTACGACCCGGAGGTAACCATACCCCTGTTCTTCCGATTCGGAATACGAGGAATGGATCGAATTCATCCGCGTGAATTCACCCTGGTGAATCAGCGAGAAGAAGGCCGAACAATGGGAAAGAGGATTGTTTCGCGGATTCCCAAACCCGTCAAAGCCATGAGCAGACGGTCGATTCCCATTCCGGTACCGGTGGTCGGCGGCATTCCCTGCTCCATTGCGGCGAGGAATTCTTCGTCGAGGGCCATCGCCTCGTCGTCCCCGGCCGACGCGAGACGCGCCTGATCGACGAACCGCTCACGCTGGATGACCGGATCGACCAATTCCGAATAGCCCGTGGCCAACTCGAACCCGCGGATGTAGAGGTCCCACTTCTCGGTCACCCCGGCCTTGCTGCGGTGGTCACGAGTCAGCGGCGACGTCTCGACCGGGAAATCACGGACGAACGTCGGCTCGAACAACTGGTCGCCGCACTGGTGCTCCCACAGTTCCTCGACGAGCTTTCCGTGCCCGTAACCCTTGTCCTTGGGGACCTCCAGGCCCACCTTCTCGGCGAGCGCCAGCAATTCCTCGACGGTGGTATCCGGAGTGACCTCGACACCGATCGCCTGCGACAGCGACGGGTACATCTCGAGGGTCTTCCATTCACCACTGAGGTCGTATTCGGTGCCGTCGGCGAGAGTGACGACCTGCGAACCGAAAGCGGCCTGCGCCACTTCCTGGACGAGTTCGCGGATCATGACGGCCGAATCGTCGTACGTGCCGTACGCCTCGTACGTCTCGAGCATCGCGAATTCCGGCGAGTGCGTCGAGTCGACACCCTCGTTGCGGAAATTCCGGTTGATCTCGAAGACCTTCTCGATACCGCCGACGACGCACCGCTTCAGGAACAGTTCGGGAGCGATACGGAGATAGAGATCGATATCGAGGGCATTGGAATGCGTGATGAAGGGACGGGCCGCCGCGCCGCCCGCCACCGTCTGCAGCATCGGCGTCTCGACCTCGAGGAACCCGCGACGCTCGAGCGCGTTCCGGAGCTCACGGACGACAGCCACCCGCTTACGCGCATTCTCCCGCGCATCGGAGCGCACGATCAGATCGGCGTAGCGCTGCCGGACCCGGGACTCCTCGTTCATCTCCTTGTGCGCAACCGGCAGCGGCCGGAGCGACTTGGACGCGATCTGCCACGAATCGGCCATCACACTCAGCTCACCGCGACGGGAGCTGATCACCTCACCGTGCACGAAGACGAAGTCACCGAGGTCGACATCGGCCTTCCACGACGCGAGAGCGTCCTCGCCGACGGCGGCGAGACTGATCATCGCCTGCAGCTGGGTGCCGTCGCCTTCCTGCAGCGTCGCGAAGCACAACTTGCCCGTGTTGCGCACGAAGATCACCCGGCCGGCGACACCGACCTGGTCGCCGGTCGCCGTGTCGGGCTCGAGTTCCGGGTACTTGGCCCGGATCTCCGCCAGCGAGTGGGTGCGCGCCACCGACACCGGGTACGCCTCGCGTCCCTCCGCGAGGATGCGCTCACGCTTCTCCTGGCGGATCCGAAGCTGCTCGGGGGTGTCGTCGACTGGCTGGGCTGCTACTTCACTCACGGGTCACCAGCCTAATCGACAGCCGGGCGTGCCCCTATTCAGAGGTCGGTACCAACTCGACGGCTCGCCGTCAGTGTGCCGAGACGGTGGCCAGCTCCCGCACGCAGTGCTGCGTGGCGATGAGCGAGCCCAGCAACCCCGCCGCCTTGATCGCCTTGTACCCGCCCACGAGATCGGTCGCCTTGTGCAGACCCAGCTGCTGCAGCGCCGCCGCGGCGAGACTGGACGTGTAGCCCTCGGAGCAGACGATGATCCACTCGACGTCGTGGTCCACCGCAAGCGCCAGGTGCGCCGAGCTGGTGGGATCGCACCGCCACTCGAGGACGTTGCGTTCGATGGCGAGCGCACCGGGCAGCGTTCCCTCGACCGCTCGCTGCGCCTGCGGGCGGATGTCCACCACGATCGCGCCGCGCGCCACGGCCTCGGGCAGCTCGAATGCGTACATGCGGTCGATCTGGTTGCGGGCCTCTTCGAGCATCTGGTCGATGTTCACTTCGAACCACCCTCGGGGAGATCGGTGAGCTCGGTCCGGGTACGGCGCAGCGTGCCGTGGTCGGTGACCTCGTAATAGGACATGGCCGACAGCGGCGGCGAGTAGGCGTGCACGCTCAGCGTCGGCGTCACCACCTCCGCTCCGGGTGCGTCCGGCGCCCGCACCACGTCATGGACCCAGCCGAGCGGGAACGACGCCTGATCGCCGGCGTCGAGAGTGCGGTGGCGCAGTCGGTCACCCGCCCAACGGAACTCGGACAGCGCGCCACTGAGAACGGTGAGCGCGCCGAAAGATCCTGCGTGGTCGTGCAATTCGGTGTTCCGGTCGGGAACCCAGCTGATCAGCCAGACGTCGACGTCGTCGTCCGAGTAGAGCCGGGTCGACCAGCGCTCGTCGGTGGGCCAGCTCTGCGGGAGCAGGACGTCGTGACGGCCGTCGAGGACCTCGGAAGCACCCTGATCGGTGATGCGCAGCAGGTCAGCCGGGCGAAGACGGGTGGGTACAGATGCAGAAGAATACGTTGCGAGCACGAGAGAGACTCCCAGAAGTGTGAATTGGTCAAGGCAGCGTTCAGCCTCGACAACACTCCTGAGCACTCGTGCAGAGATTCACGGGGACTATTCTGACATAACTTCCGCGAAGAGGGAACCCGTCACTCGAGCGGGCTGCGACGCGCACCCCGGCGAGCCTGATTCCGCTCGTAGACCAGGCGCAGCCCTTCCAGCGTGAGATCCGGTTCGTGCTCGTCGACGGTCTCCGTCTCGGGCATGATCAGCGGCGCGCGGTCACCGGTCGCGATCACCACCACGTCGGAACCGGAGAAGGCGGGCAGTTCCTTGCGCACGCGACGGACCAGCCCGTCGACGAGCCCGGCGAAACCGAACACCGCACCCGACTGCATGCATTCGACGGTGTTCTTGCCGACGACGGAGCGGGGCCGAACCAGTTCGACCTTGCGCAGCGCCGCCGACTGCGACGCGAGTGCGTCCGAGGAGATCTCGAGGCCCGGCGCGATGGCGCCGCCGAGGAACTCGCCCTTGGCGGACACCACGTCGACGCACGTGGACGTCCCGAAGTCGACCACGATGCACGGTGCGTCGTAGAGGTGATGCGCCGCAAGACTGTTCACGATCCGGTCGGCGCCCACCTCCTTGGGGTTGTCGACGAGCAGCGGAACACCGGTTCGCACCCCGGGTTCCACCAGCACGTGCGGGACGTGCCCCCAGTACCGCGTCAGCATCACGCGGATCTCCCGCAGCACCGACGGCACCGTCGACAGCGCGGACACACCGGTGATCTGATCGGTGTGCGCGCCGAGGAGCCCCCGGAAGATGAGGGCCAACTCGTCGGCCGTCATGCGCGCGTCGGTGCGCATCCGCCAGTCCTGCACCAACTTCGAGTGTTCACCGGTACCGGTGAACAGTCCGAGAACGATGTTCGTGTTCCGGACGTCGACGGTGAGGAGCATGGGTTACACCAAACTGGATTCGCGCTCGGCGTCGAGCGTCGACAGCATGCGCGGGGTGATGAGACCGGAGCCCTCCGGGGCGTGCGCCGGGTCGGCGCCGAGCTCGATCGGCGAGTTGGCGGCGTCGACGAACACGACGCGCGGCTCGTAGTCGCGCACCTCCTGCTCGTTCATGACGCCGTAGGCGATGAGGATGACGAGGTCGCCGGGCTTGACCAGATGCGCTGCCGCACCGTTGATCCCGATGACGCCGCTTCCCCGCTCACCGGCGATCACATAGGTTTCGAGCCGCGCGCCGTTGTCGATGTCGACGATGCACACCTGCTCACCCTCGAGGAGGTCGGCGGCGTCCATCAGATCCTGGTCGACCGTCACCGAGCCCACGTAGTGCAGGTCGGCATGTGTGACGGTGGCGCGATGGATCTTCGACTTCATCATGGTGCGAAACATGTTCCGGTCCTTACTCTTCTAGCGGGAAAGAAGTTCGTCTGCGTCCGACGCGCCGGACGGTGGTTCGGCATCGCGTTCGAGGAATCCGGTGCCGACGGCGACACCGACGTTGTCGATCAACCGGGTGGTCCCGAGCCTGGCTGCGACGAGCAGTCGGCCGTCGCCTCGTTCGGGGGCGGGGCCGAGATCGACGCCCCGTACTTCGAGGTAGTCGACCTCGATCTCCGGGACGGACGCCAGCACGTCGCGGGCGGTGGCGAGGATCGCCTCGGCACCACCGGCGGCGGCGTGGGCGCCGGCGATCAGGGCCGCGGACAGTGCCGTCGCCGCGTTGCGCTGCGCCTCGTCGAGGTAGCGGTTGCGCGAGGACAGTGCCAGTCCGTCGTGCTCGCGCACCGTGGGCACGCCGAAGATCCGGACGTCGAAGTTCAGGTCGGTCACCATCTGCCGGATCAACGTCAGCTGCTGGTAGTCCTTCTCGCCGAAATACGCGACGTTCGGCGCTGCGATCTGCAGCAGCTTGGCGACGACGGTGAGCATCCCCGCGAAGTGCGTCGGCCGGGACGCGCCCTCCAGCTCGGCGCCGAGCGGTCCGGGATGGATCGTCGTCCGCGGTCCTGCCGGGTACATGGTGGCTGCGGTGGGCACGAACGCCAGCTCGACCCCGGCCTCGCGCAGCAGTTCGAGATCGGCGTCGAGGGTGCGCGGGTAGGCGTCGAGGTCTTCGCCGGCCCCGAACTGCAACGGGTTGACGAAGATCGAGACGATCACGACCGCGCCGGTGAGCTTGGCCTGCCGCACCAGCTCGAGGTGACCCGTGTGGAGAGCTCCCATCGTCGGCACGAGTGCGACCTGGCGGCCGACGCCGCGAAGCGCCTTCGAGACCCGGGTCAGCACGTTCGGGTCGTGGTGCACGGTCAGTTCGCCGCGCTTGTATCCGCCCTGCAGATCGCTCACGGAACTCACCTCCGGTCTTCCAGGATTTCCAGCAGTTCAGGTGTCGCGCCGGCGCGTTGCGCCGATCGCAGAGAGAGGGCGCGGTAGCCGGCCGCGATCCGAGGATCTACCTCTTCGAGTACCCGCAGATGCGTCGCCACCGCTTCCGAGTCCCCCCGCGCGACCGGCCCGGTCAGTGCCGACGGCCCGCGGCGCAGAGCGTTGTCGAGGGCCGCGGACAGCAGCGGCTGGAGAACGCGTTCGGCCAGGCCGTTCGGATCGTCGCCGATCAGCTCCTGGCCGAGCAGTTCCTGGCCCTCGAGGGCGACGCGCAGCGCGGCAACGGCGTCGACGACGAGCGTGACCAGGTGGTTGCTGCCGTGAGCGAGTGCGGCGTGGTAGAGCGGCCGCATGTCCTCACGGACCCGGACAGGCTCGCCACCGATCTCGAGGACCAGCGACTGTGCGATCGCGTAACCGATGTCGTCGGCCGCGGTGATGCCGAAACAGGCGGACGCGAGACGGACGGTGTCCTCGTCGTGCCCGGTGAACGTCATCGCGGGGTGAATCGCGAGCGGAACGACTCCCTGCTCGGTGAGGGGGTCGAGGATCCCGATGCCGTTCGCGCCGGACGTGTGGGCCACGATCGCGCGGCTCGGCACCGCACGGGTGGAGGCCAGCCCCGCGATCAATGACGGCAGTTCGGCGTCGGGGACGGCGAGAATGAGCAGTTCGGAGCGGGCCGCGACCTCTGCCACCGGCAGAATCTCGGTCTCGGGAAGCCGGGTGCGTGCCCGGTGACGTGACGCGTCGGAGACCGCCGAGCAGGCGACGACGACGTGACCTGCCCGCTCCAACGCGGCACCGATTGCTGTACCGACCCGGCCGGCGGAGACGATTCCTACCGTCAACCTCGCAGGCGCAGGGCCATTAGTGATCCCGAAAGAGGTCACCTTCGTCCTCTCGTTCGTTCCAGTCCCGCTCGGCGGGTACCAGACGTTCTCGAGTGAGGATAGCCCGGCTCGAACTCACCCCGCCATGCGCCGGCGGAGTGATATATGCCTCACACGATGCGGGTTGATCCTCGGGCGCGTCCGGCCTTATTCGGCCCGGCGACGCCTGCCTCCGGCGCTCTGGGCGGTCCCGGACGCCGACTGCATGTTGGCCATGATCTCGGCGACGGACAGCCCGTTCGAGTGCGCACCCGACGGTTCGTCGTCCTCGGGCGCCCGCCGGCGGCCCCGCCGCGCTTCGGGCTCTGCCTCTTCCTCGGAGTCGGAGTCGGGCTCGGGCTCGGGTTCCGCGACAGGTTCGGGCTCGACCTCCGCGACCGGCTCCGGCTCGGGCGCCGGCCGGGTCTCGGCAACCGGCTCGGGTTCCGGTTCCGGTTCCGGTTCGACCTCGATCTCGGGTTCGGTATGTCCGGCGTAGGCGGGTTCCACGATGGACGTCTCCGCGGTGACCGGATCGTCGTCCGGATTCGCGAAATGGTGAGACGACTGGGCGGAACCACTCTGATGCCCGGCACCGGCGGCATGCCCCGCACCCGGGATGTACAGGCCCGACGCCGCAGGCTGGTAGCTGCTGTACGAGCCGCCTGCGAGTTCCTGCACCCGAGTCGAATCCGCCCGCAGCGCGATCCGCTCGGTCGGCATCGCGCCGTCGAACAGGGCCTCCAGATTCTTGCGGAGCGACGAGAGTTCGGCCCGCAGCGCGGCGAGTTCCTCGGCGTCGGCGCGCACCTCGCTGCGCACCCGCTTCTCGACGGTGAGCTCGTATTCGCGCCGTGCCGAGATCTCCCGCTCGAGCTGCAACTCGTAGACGGTCTGCAGGTCGTTGACCTTCGCCTTGTCGAGCGCCGACTCGCGCCGGTACTTCGTCATGGCGATGGCGCCGACCGTGGCAGCCCACAGCGCGGCCACCAGGCCCACCCGCAGGAGTTGGACACTGTCGCTGAAGATCAGGAAGAGGGACGCGATCACCGCGAGTGCGAGTAACCCCGCAACGATCATCTGGCTCGCGCTGCGCCTGTTGCGGCGCGCAGACTTGAGGCGACCAGGATTCGTCATGGTGCCAGGGTACTTGGCCGCGAAGGGTGCACCGCGCATTCGTTCGGACCTGCGGCGATCCTTGGTGCCCTAATGCGCCGGCTCGTCCGACGGGTCGTCGGGGGTGCGGCAGCAATGTTCCAGCCACAGTGCCGCGCCGACGAGCGCAAGCGCGGCGACGAGACCCACCCACGCGCCGGGAGTGTCCGAGACCGCGGCCCGGAGCACCGAACGCTGCGGAAGCAGGTACAGCAGGAACCCGCCCCATACCCCGGCCGTCGCGGCACCGACGAGCGCGGATGCCTTGGCCAGCGCCGCCACCCGGGCGGCGGTGATCGGGTGCAGCTGACGCGGTCCGTCGCCCAGTTGATGGTTGCTGATCCGGGACCGCACCATGAACGCGAGCACGACCTCGATCAGCGCGACCGGATACAGCGACGCCCCGGCGTACACGGGAATCGGCGGAAACGATCCGTAGAACACGCGGACCAGAATCCAGGTGGCGGCGACGGCGAGCGCGGCCAGGAACAGCAGATCCCAGATGCGCGTGGGTTTCATCGTGCCCGTCGGTTCCGGCTTCATCGCGACCGCCGGTCCAGGACGAGCCGCGTCCGGTGCACACCGGCCCGTTCCTCGTCGTCCAGCAGCGGCAGCAGCGCGTCCACCCGGGTCGTCGTCCCGTCGACCGGCAACACCGCCTCGGGTTCGACGTCCAGCCACGGAATCAGCACGAAGGCACGCTCGTGCGCTCTCGGGTGCGGCAACGTCAATTCCGGGTCGTCGCTGCGGATGTCGTCGCACGTGACGACGTCGACGTCGAGCGTGCGCGGACCCCACCGTTCGATCCGCACCCGGTCGGCGGCGGCCTCGAGTTCCTGCCCGCGCCGCAGCCAGCCGTAGCCGTCGAGTGCGGGATCGTCGACGACGAGGACCGCGTTGAGGAAGTCCTGCTGCTCGACACCGCCCCACGGCGCCGTCGAATACACCGGCGAGACCGCGACGACCGCGTCACCGAGACCGTCCAGAACGGACTGCAGATGGGCAAGGCTGTCGCCGACGTTCGATCCGATCGACAACACCGCGCGACTCATGGCCGCGACCTGTGCGCGACCACCGCGACGTCCGCGAACGTCAGCGGGATCGGCGCGGACGGCTTGTGCAACACCACCTCGGTGCTCCGGACGCGAGGATCGGTCATCACCCCGTCCGCGATCTCCGCGGCGACGGTCTCGATGAGGTCCCGTGAGGGTCCCGCCACGATCGCGGCCGCGCGCTCGGCCAGTCCGCCGTAGTCCAGGGTGTCGTCGAGGTCGTCCGATGCGGCGGCCGGGGCGAGGTCCATCCACACGGTGATGTCGACGTAGAAGTCCTGACCGTCCCGCTTCTCGTGCTCGAAGACGCCGTGATTGCCACGAACCTTCAACCCGCGCAACTCGATTCGATCACTCACGTCCGGCTGCACCCTTTGCCCAGGCCTCGGCGACCGCAATCGCGTCGAGGGAACCCTGCGCATCGTGCACACGCACTCCCCACGCTCCGTGGGTCGCGGCGAGCGCCGAGACGACGGCGGTCGCGATCTCCCGTCCGGCGGGCGGGCGCGGCTCCCCGTCCGAATCCGCCAGCAGCGAACCCAGGAACCGCTTGCGGGACGCGCCGATCAGGACGGGGAATCCCAGCTCGTTGAACTCGGGCAGCGCCTTCAGCAACGCCCAGTTGTGGTCGG
This sequence comes from Rhodococcus wratislaviensis, assembly GCF_900455735.1. GTDB lineage: Bacteria > Actinomycetota > Actinomycetes > Mycobacteriales > Mycobacteriaceae > Rhodococcus_F > Rhodococcus_F wratislaviensis. The sequence goes on from NZ_UAUI01000026.1 coordinate 176,609, forward strand.
CATTCTTCGCGAAACCGAGACCCGGATCCAGCACCAGCGAACCCGGATCCACCCCTGCCTTCACGGCCAGGTCGACCTGGACCATCAGTTCGTCCCGGACCTCACGGACCACGTCTTCGTAATGGTCGGCGGTGCCGCGGTGCACATAGTCGGCGGCCGAACGCCAGTGCATCAGGATCCACGGAACTCCGGCGTCCGCGACGACCGAGGCCATCGCCGCATCCGCGCGGCCACCGGCGACGTCGTTGATGATCGACGCACCCGCCTCGATCGCGGCCTGCGCGACGGACGCCCGCATCGTGTCGACGCTGACGCAGATGCCCTCGCTCACCAGGTCCGCGATCACGGGTGCGACGCGACCGGCTTCGACGTCGGGATCGACCCGCGCCGCGCCCGGCCGGGTGGACTCGCCGCCGACGTCGACGATGTCGACGCCGAGACGCTTCAGTTCCAGACCGCGCGCGAGCGCCGCGTCACGGTCCAGGAAACGTCCGCCGTCGGAGAAGGAATCGGTGGTGACGTTCAGGACGCCCATCACCACGGTTCGGCCTGGCGAGGGCAACTCGATCACGGTCACTTCCGCAGAATAAGGTCCAGAGCCTCGGAACGTGAGGCCGCGCTGGACTGGAGCAGGCCACGCACCGCGGAGGTGGTGGTACTCGCGCCAGGCTTGCGGATCCCCCGCATCGCCATGCACAGGTGCTCGGCCTCGATGACCACGATCGCACCGCGCGGGTCGAGCTTCCGCATGACCGCGTCGGCGATCTGACTGGTCAGACGCTCCTGAACCTGCGGACGCTTGGCGTACAGGTCGACCACGCGCGCCAGCTTCGACAGCCCGGTCACCTTGCCCGTCTTACCGGGGATGTACCCGACGTGGGCGACCCCGTGGAACGACACGAGGTGGTGCTCACACGTGGAGTACAGCGGAATGTCGCGAACGAGCACCAGCTCCTGGTGCCCCTCGTCGAACGTCGTGTTCAGCACGGTGTCCGGGTCGGTGTAGAGGCCCGCGAAGACCTCGCGATACGACCGCGCCACGCGGGCGGGCGTATCCCGCAGTCCGGGACGGTCCGGATTTTCACCGATCGCGATCAGCAGTTCGCGCACCGCAGCTTCGGCACGCGGCTGATCGAACACCCGGCCTGTCTCGAGTGCCACTGGCTCACTACCGAGATGATTCACCGACAACCGAAACTCCTCCAGTACCGGGACCGATCGTCCCGAAGCAACAGCCTAGTGTCGGGCGGATCAGTTCGATCCGTCCGGTCCTTTCCAGGCCCTCGTCTGCGCGTCGTCGTCGCCGGTGCCACGCTGCTCGTGCGGCGGGTTCCACTGATTGCCCGGACCCTGGTTCCCGGAGTACTGACCCTCCGGGTTCTGGTTGCCCGGATCACGAGGCGGCCAGCCCGGAGCCGACCAACCCGCGGGGGCGCCGTAGTCCGGACGCGGCTGCGTCATCCCACCCTGCGGCCGGGCCGGTGCCGGCTGCGAGTAACCGTTGGCGGGCGCCGGCTGCGGGTACTGCTGCTGCGGCGAAGCCTGCTGCGACTGCTGCTGGGCGAACACCGGCTCGGGCTGCTGGGGCCACGGCTCGCCGCGCTCGACCGCGAGTTCCCGCGGCGTCTTGACCGGCGGCTTGTCGGACGGCGTCCGGTGGCCGAAGTCGTTGAACGCGGTGATGCGCGGGCGCTTCTCGACGCTGTGGAAGATCTTCTCGAGATCCTTGCGGGTGAGCGTCTCGCGTTCGAGCAGTTCGGTGGCCAGGATGTCCAGCACGTCGCGGTACTCGTTGAGGATCGCCCACGCCTCGGTGTGCGCGGCCTCGATGAGGTTGCGGACCTCTTCGTCGATCTCGCGCGCGACCTCGTGGGAGTAGTCGGACTGCTGACCCATCGACCGGCCCAGGAACGGGTCTCCACCCTCCTGGCCGTAGCGCACGGCACCCAGCTTGGCGCTCATGCCGTACTCGGTGACCATCGACCGGGCGATCTTCGTCGCCATGTCGATGTCGGAGGACGCACCGGTGGTCGGCTCGTGGAACACGAGTTCCTCGGCCGCGCGGCCACCCATCGCCATGACGAGTCGAGCGATCATCTCGGACCGCGTCATCAGGCCCTTGTCGTCCTCGGGCACCGTCATCGCGTGACCGCCGGTGCGGCCGCGGGCGAGGATGGTGACCTTGTAGACGGGCTCGATGTCGGGCATCGCCCACGCGGCGAGCGTGTGCCCGCCCTCGTGGTACGCGGTGATCTTCTTCTCGTGCTCACTGATGATGCGGCTCTTGCGTCGGGGACCGCCGACGACACGGTCGACGGACTCCTCGAGCGCGGCCTCCGTGATGACGGTCCCGTTCTCGCGGGCCGTGAGCAGCGCGGCCTCGTTGATGACGTTGGCCAGATCTGCACCCGACATTCCGACGGTGCGCTTGGCCAGACCTTCGAGGTCGGCGTGCTGATCGATCGGCTTGCCCTGCGAGTGAACCTTCAGGATGGCGCGACGACCGGCGAGGTCGGGGGCGCCGACCGGGATCTGCCGGTCGAAGCGGCCCGGACGCAGCAACGCCGGGTCCAGGATGTCGGGGCGGTTGGTGGCGGCGATGAGGATGACGCCGGTGCGGTCGCCGAAACCGTCCATCTCGACCAGCAACTGGTTGAGGGTCTGCTCACGCTCGTCGTGGCCGCCGCCGAGGCCGGCGCCGCGCTGGCGTCCGACGGCGTCGATCTCGTCGACGAAGATGATGCAGGGGCTGTTCTGCTTGGCCTGGTCGAACATGTCGCGCACGCGGGACGCACCCACACCGACGAACATCTCGACGAAGTCCGAACCGGAGATCGTGAAGAAGGGGACACCGGCCTCGCCTGCCACCGCGCGGGCGAGCAGGGTCTTACCGGTTCCGGGCGGCCCGTACAGCAGCACACCGCGCGGGATCTTCGCTCCCAGCGACTGGTAGCGCATCGGGTTCTGCAGGAAGTCCTTGATCTCGTACAGCTCTTCGACGGCCTCGTCCGCACCCGCGACGTCGGCGAACGTGGTCTTCGGCATGTCCTTGTTGAGCTGCTTGGCCTTCGACTTGCCGAAGCCCATGACGCCGCCGCGACCGCCGCCCTGCATACGGCTCATCACGAAGAAGAAGATGCCGAGCAGGATCACCATCGGCAGGACGAACAGCAGGATGGACGTGAGCCAGCTCTCCTGCGTGACCGTGGTGTTGTAGCTCTGCAGGCCCTTGTCGGAGATCTCGTTGAAGATCTGCTCGGACGCCGACGCCGGATACTTCGCGAGGATCTCGGTCTTGCCGTCCGTCGCGTCGTTCCCGTCCTTCAGCCACAGGCGGACCTGCTGCTCCCGGTCGTCGATCTGCGCCTTGTCGACGTTGTTCGCGTCGAGCTGCGCGATCGCCACGGAGGTGTCGACACCCTGGAATCCGCGCGTGTCGTTGCCGAAGTAGCTGAAGGCGTAGATCACCAGCAGGATGCCGGCAACTATCGCCAGGTTTCGAAACACAGTCTTACGGTTCATACAGGTCGGCCGATATGGCCGGTCCTTTCGAGAGTGCGGGTCTTCCGGGTGCGCCTTCCGGCTGCCAACCGGACAAACCAGGTTACCGCGAAGGCACCCCGGCGACTCCAGGTAGCAGCCAACCGCCGTTGGGAGCGGTCTCTTTTCTTTCAACGCATGCGGTGTCCCATCGGTTCCCCCGGACTCGATCCTGGTCCGAATGTGCGGGAGTTCACCGCGCGGGCGCGACCCTCGGCCAGCCGCCGCCCACCCGCTCGATGTGAGCGGCCAGGGCCAGGATCCGGGCCTCGCCCCCGGGCGGCGCCGCGATCTGCACGGCCAGCGGGGTGCCCGAATGCGAGTGCGTGCCGACCGGCACACTCGCCGCCGGCCACCCGACGAGATTCCACAGCGCGCTGAACGGGGCGTACCGCACGTTGGCCACGACGTTCGACAGCCACGACCGCTCGCTCCACGTCGTCGCCGCGAGCGGCGGCTGCGCGAGAGCGGGCGTGATCACGACGTCGTAGTTCTCGAAGAATGTGCGCAGCGACTCTTCGAGCCTGCCCACCTGCTCGGGACGGACGAATCGGCCCAGCGCCCTGCCCACCGCGACGTGTCTGCGGGTCCGCGGCTGCAGTTGCCGCACATCGAGCCCCTTCGCGTCGGCGGCCGTTCCCGCGGTCCAGCGGGCGAGGACGGGAAGCAGGTTGACCGGGTACGGCAACGTCGCAGGCTCGACGTCGTGGCCCGAGCCGGTCAGTTCCGTGCCCGCGCGCAGGGCCGCGTCCCGCCACTGCGGATCGACCGTGGCCAGGAACGTCGGCGACCCTGCCGCGACCGCGATCCGCAGTGGTTCCGATGCTCCGATCCGCGCGAGTTCGGGTCGGTCGGCGAGGACGGACAACATGAGGGCGGCGTCGTCGACGGTGGTGGCGATGGGCCCGTTCTCGGCCATGCCGAACCACGAGGTGGCGCCGAGTTCGGAGGGCACGACTCCCCTGCCCGGTTTGATGCCGAACACTCCGCAGTTCGCCGAGGGGATGCGGATCGAACCCAGACCGTCGGTCCCGTGGGCCAGGGGCACCATCCCCGCGGCGACGGCGGCGGCCGCTCCCCCGGACGAACCCCCGCAGGTCCGCGACGGATTCCACGGATTGCGGGTGATGTGGCCGGGCGCGTCGGTGGTTCCCCACACCGCCAGTTCGGGGAGGGTGGTCAGGCCCACGACCACCGCACCGGCCGCCCGCAGCCGCGCGACGACCGGGTGGTCGGAAACCTTCGGTTCGGCACTGGTCGCGCCCGATCCCTCACGCATCGGCAGTCCGGCCACCGGGATGACGTCCTTGATCGCGACGGGCACTCCTGCCAGCGGAAGTGTGGACAGATCGGGTCGGCGGGAGAGGGCGAGCGCGGCGGCTCGGGCCTGTTCGGCGAGGACCGTGACGAACGCCTGAATCTTCGGTTCCCGCTCGTCGATGGCCGCGAGCGCGGCCTCGACATGCTCCATCGGGCTCGAGACGCCCGAGCGAACCTGCTCGGCGACGACGACGGCTGAGGTGAACGGGGAGTCCCCCATCATCCGAGTATATGGCGCAGGGATGCAGTCATTTCGAGTATTCGCGCTGGATACGGTGGGTCTGCGGGGTTACCATTCGCTTGTCCCTGGATGGGACTCTTCACACCGCTCCAGACAACCTCGATGTGCCCAGAGAACCCGCCCAGTAGAACCCTCGATGTGCAATGACCAGAGGAAACGGGTCGGGCAGAGACGGATCGGCCGCTGGATCGGACTCTGCCGAACGGACCGCCGGAGTCACGAACTCCGAACACGAGAGCAGCGAATCGACGGTCGCGGCCGGACCGTCGACGGTGGTTGCTGAGCAAACCGTGTCCGCACGGACGATGACCGCCGAGCAGACCGCGGCCGCCGAGCAGACTGCCGCGGCCGAGCACACCGCGGCCGCCGACCAGACCGCGGCCGCCGGTCCGACCGTGACCGCCCGGCAGCCGGACACGCTCATCACCAGGCCGCCGGGCAATGCGGCTCTCGACGATGTGGAGGTCGGTCAGCAGGTCGACGACTTCGATCTGCTGATGGGCCTGGGCAGCGGCGCGTTCGGCCGCGTGTTCCTGGCACGGCAGCGGTCGATGCAGCGCCTCGTGGCGGTGAAGATCTCCCACGACAAGGGGAACGAGCCGCAGACCCTCGCGCAGCTCGACCACAACTACATCGTGCGCGTGTTCGACCAGCGGTTGCTCGAGGACCGCCAACTGCGCCTTCTCTACATGCAGTACCTGCCGGGTGGCACCCTGCTGCGGGTTCTGCGCCGCGTGCGCGTCACCCCGGAACAGGACCGGACGGGCAGCCTGCTGCTGGACGTGGTCGACGAGGAGATGCGGGAGAAGGGCGAGATCAGGCCCACCGACTCGAGTGTGCGGGACGAGATCAGTTCACTGACCTGGCCCGAGACGATCGCGTGGCTGGGGCGGCGGCTGGCGGACGCCCTCGACTACGCCGGTAAGCGCGGCGTCCTGCACCGCGACATCAAACCCGCCAACATCCTGCTGACGGCCGAGGGGGTGCCGAAGCTCGCCGATTTCAACATCAGTTTCAGCGACACCGTCACCGGAGCGTCACCGCTCGCCTACTTCGGCGGGTCCCTGGCCTACATGTCCCCCGAACAGCTCGAGGCGTGTCACCGCGGCATGCCGGGGACGGCGGCGGACCTCGACACCCGCAGCGACATCTTCGCGCTCGGCGTGATGCTGTGGGAGCTGATGTGCGGTCGGCGTCCGTTCGAGGACGAAGACGTGTCCAGCGAGTCGCTCGTCGCGCTCGAAGCGATGCTGGACCGCCGCAGCCGCGACATCGACCCGGAGTTTCTCGACCAGTTGCCCTACGACTGTCCGCCGTCCCTGCGACGGGTACTGCTGACGTGTCTGGCACCGAAGCCGGAGGACCGGTGGTCGTCCGGTGCCGAACTGGCCCAGCAGTTCGACCTGTGCCTGAATCCCCGGGCCCGGGACCTCGTCGATCCACCGCCGAACAGTTGGCGCATGCGGCTGCGCCGCTTCGCGCTGCCGATTCTGGTGATCGGTATCGCGGTGCCGAACGCGCTCGCCGGCGCCTACAACTACCACCACAACAAGATGCTGATCATCAGCAATCTGACGCCGGAGGCGCAGCACTCGTTCGAGGGGATCCAGTTGGTCATCAATTCGATCGCGTTCCCGTTGGGTGCGATCATGCTGCTCTACTGGTGCCGATATCCGCTGCTCGTTCCCCGGGGTCTGCGCAAGGGGAAAACGTACGACCGCCAGACGCTGGCCCGGGCCCGCACCGACACGCTGCTGCTCGGCGACCGCGTCGTGCTGGTGGTGTTCGGGTTGTGGGTCATCGCGGGCATCGCCTATCCGATTTCCCTGCAGCTCGCGGCGGGGAATGTGCCGCCGGGCGCGTACGTGCACTTCATCGCATCCCTGATCGTGTGCGGCGCCGTGTCGGTGGCGTACCCGTTCTTCGTGGTGGCGTTCTTCGCGGTGCGCTGTATCTACCCGACCCTGCTGCCGCAGGACATCGCCAGCAGCGCCGACGCCCACAAACTGCGGGGCCTCGACCGCCGGAGCACGCTGTATCTCGCGGTGGCCGCCTCGGTCCCGCTGGCCGGTGTGGCCGGGGTGACGTTCCTGTCACCCGACGAGATCACGCTGGTGATCATCGCGGTCCGCATCCTGTGCGTCGGCGGCATCTTCGCGTTCGTGGGCGTGTACTGGCTGTTCCGGCAACTGGAACAGGACCTGCGCGCGCTGGAGCTCGCCGTGTCACACGAACCCGTCCGCTGACGAGTAGCGCGGAGATCAGCCGCCGTAGACGGAAGGCTCGAGGGTCCCGATGTACGGCAGGTCGCGGTACCGCTCGGCGTAGTCGAGGCCGTACCCGACGACGAATTCGTTGGGGATGTCGAAGCCGACGTTCGCGACGTTGACGTCGACCTTGATGGCGTCGGGCTTGCGCAGCAGCGTGACGACCTCGAGCGAGGCGGGGTTGCGGCTCGACAGGTTGCGCATCAGCCAGGACAGCGTCAGACCGGAGTCGATGATGTCCTCGACGATCAGCACGTGGCGGCCGGCGATGTCCTTGTCGAGGTCCTTGAGGATGCGCACGACGCCGGAGGACGACGTGGACGAACCGTAGGAGCTGACGGCCATGAACTCCATCTGGGTGGGGATGGGGAGGGCCCGCGCGAAGTCGGTCATGAAAAAGATGGCGCCCTTGAGGACACCCACCAGGAGCAGATCCCCTTCCGGGGCACCCTCCGGGTAGCGCTTGGCGATCTCCTCGGCCAGTTCGACGGTACGTCGACGGATCTCGTCCTCGGAGATCAGTACCGATGCGATGTCGCCTTCGTACACGCGATCAAACCCTTCGTCGGTCGTCCAATCCGACGTTCAGCCTGCCACGTCGTCGGCGGACCACCAACCTCGCGTCCGGTGTTCCGCCCCCGATCGCCACCTGTCCCTGTCCGCGCCACCGTGCGACGAGGTCGTCCACGGCCCGCAGCTGGGTGTCTCCGAGACCGCGCGCACCGGCTGCAAGGAGCCAGCTGCGCAGCACGCGCCGGCGGACGGGCGGCGCCGACAGTGCGAGCAGGGCTGCGTCGATTTCGCCGTCCACCTCGACTTTCGCTTCGGCGTCGGCGGCCATAGCGTCGAGGACCGCCCCTTCCTCGCGCAGGTGTTCCCCGGTGCGGGCGAGGGCCCCGGCGACGCCGCCGCCCAGGACGTCCTCGAGCAGCGGCAGCACCTCGGTGCGCAGCCGCACCCGCACGAAGTCGGGTGAGGCGTTGTGCGGATCCTCGTGCGGGCCGAGTCCCAGTTCCGCGCAGGCCTGCCGGGTCACCGCGCGCCGCACGTCCAGCAGCGGTCGCCCCCACGGGCTGTCGTACGCGCTCATCCCCCAGATGGATCGACCACCCGAACCGCGCGACAACCCCAGCAAGACCGTTTCGGCCTGGTCGTCGAGGGTGTGCCCCAACAGCACCGGGCGGGTTCCGCGCGCCGAGTCGAGGGCGCGGTAGCGGGCCTGCCGGGCAGCCGCCTCCAGCCCGCCCGACCCGGTCACGTCGACGGGAAGCACCTCGGCGGACGTGCAGCCGAGAGTCCGGGCACGGGCTGCCGCCTCGTCCGCCACGTCCGCCGAACCCGGCTGCAGCCGATGATCGACGACGAGGGCACGCACCGATCGCGCTTCGGCGGAGGCCGCCGCCGTCAGCGCCAGTGAGTCGGCGCCACCGGACAACGCGACCGCGATCTCACCGTCCGGGGCGTGCGCCACGATCCAGCGCCGCACGGCGTGACGAACCTCGAGGATCGCCGGCTCCTCGGGAAGCACCATCACCGGCTCAGCCCTTCTCGAATCAGCCCAGCACCCGGGACACCCAGGCGTCCGGCGCATCGATCTCCGCGAGCCGGGGCAACGTGTCGGGGCCGGTCCACACGACGTTGAACCGGTCCATCCCGACCTTGTCCACGACCGCGTCGACGAACGCCTTGCCGCGCACGTACTGCGCCATCTTGGCGTCCATTCCGAGCAGCGCCCGGATGAGGCGTTGCACCGGGTTGCTCTTGCGCCGGCGCCGCTGATCGAACGCCGCCCGGATCGCGGCCACCGACGGCACGACCGCCGGACCGACGGCGTCCATCACGTGGTCCGCATGTCCTTCGAGGAGGGTGCCGAGCACCAGCAGACGGTCGAGTGCCTCACGCTGCGGCTCGGCCTGGGTCGCGCGCAGCAGTCCGACGATGCCGCCCGGTGCGCCCGACTCGTCCGCCTCCGTGCGCCCGCGGTCGCGCAGCGCGGAGGTCAACCGGCCGACCATGTCGGTGACGGACTCGTCCTCGGCGGACCCGAGGGTCTCCACCGACTCCTGCATGTACCCGGTGAGCCACGGTGAGGACGAGAACTGCACCCGGTGTGTCACCTCGTGGAGGCACACCCAGAGCCGGAAGTCGCTGGGCCGCACGCGCAGTGTGCGTTCGACGGACACCACGTTGGGCGCCACGAGCAGCAGGGTTCCGTTGTCGCCGGTGAACGGGTCGTACTGACCGAGGATCGCCGACGACAGGTACGCGAGCATCGCCCCGGCCTGAATGCCCGCCGGCTTGCCGACCAGCATGCCGGGAGCGGCGTCGCCGCCCGTGAGCTGCGACATCGAATGCGCGGCGGCGTGGATCCACCCGGCCCGGTCGAGGATCTGGGCGGTAGGCACCGGAAGCCCGTCGGCGAGGCCGGTGACTTCCCGGACGGGCAGTTCCGCGCGCATCGACGCGTCGGCCAGTTCCGCGACCACGGTTTCCGCCGTGTACCGCGACGTCACGGGTCCGCTGCGCGCGAGCTTCACCCCCGTCCGGGCTGCGAGTTTCCAGTCGACGGCACCGCTGAAGGCATTTCCCTCGGCGGCCATCACTGGCACCCGCACGTGCGGAGCGCTGCCGCCAGTGCGTCGAGTGCGGGTCGGCTGACCTCCGGCGGGCGGTCGTTGGACATCAACGCGAACGTGAGGACGCGCCCGTTCTGGTCCACCACATAGCCGGCGAGCGCGCTGGCCGTGGACAGGGTGCCGGTTTTCGCCCGCACCCAGCCGGCGCCCGTGCGGTTCCCCGACGCGTACCGGTCCGAGAGGCTGCCCGTGGCACCGGCCACCGGCAGGTAGTCGAGCATCGGCCGCAGGGCGGGATTGCCCTCGCCCGCGGCGGCCGTCAGAACCTGGTCGAGTGTGTGGGGGGCGATGCGGTCGTCGACGGACAACCCGCTCGCGTCGTGCAGCGTGAAACCCGACAGATCGAATCCGGCCGCGGTCAGCGTTTGGCCGATGGTCGCGACGGCGCCCGTGAACGATGCTTCCGCGCCGGCATTCATCGCAACCTCCCGCCCGATCGCTTCGGCAAGCACATTGTCCGAGTGTTCCATCATCTGCCGCAACCGGTCGCGCAGCGGCGCGGACTGCACACTCGCCACGGTAGCCGCACCGGGCGCCGCGACCCCCGACGTGACCGCCGACGGGGCGACGCCGAGCGCACCGGCGAGCGTTCGCCCGGCGTCGAGCGCGGGCGTCGAACTGCGCGGCGACTCGTCCACGAGCGGGTCGGCGCGTCCGCCGTCGATCATGATCGGTTCGGTGGGAGTGATGAATCCGGCGCCGACGTCCGTCGGGAACCACCCCTGCGCCATCGTGTCGCCCGAGTAGATGCTCGTGTCGACCACGATGCTCGTCACCTGGATGCCCGCGTTCCGGATCTGGTCGACCAGCTGCGAGATGTGCGCCGCACCCGGGTAGTAGCCGTTCTCGCCGACCGGCTTCGCGGTGAGAGTGGGATCACCACCGGCGACGAGGACGATCTCGCCGGGAGTCGCTCCCTGCACCACCTTCGTCGTCACGCGCCGGTCGGACGGCAGCGCCAGCAGCGCGGATCCCGCGGTGAGGACCTTGGTGGTCGACGCGGGGGTCATCGGGGTCTGCGGGTTGACGCTCCACAGGACCTGACCGGTGACCGCGTCGGCGACCGTTCCGCTGAACTTGCCGAGGTCGGGGTTGGCGGCGGCCGGACCGACCGCGGCGGCGATCCCCTGCGCCGTCGGCATCGGTGCGTCGTCCGGCACCGGCGTGACCTGCGGGGCCGCTGTGATCGGCGCAGGTTCCGGCGCGATCGTCAGTTCGCCGCGGCCCGCCGACGCGTTGTGCGCGGTCACCGCGACCACCAGAACAGCCGCCATCGCGAGCACCACGACGACGACCGACGCGAACAGAATTCGCATGTTCCGACGGTGGCGTCCCGCCAACGAGCCCATCTTCTTCTTTCCCTGGCCCGGCAACGCGCCTCCGTCTTCACTGTGATTCGTGGGTGGTCAGACAACCAACCTTATCCTCGACCCGATATCCTCTCCCCGAATCATCATCGACACGACAGCGAGGAATCGGCGTGGAGTTCGACGTCACCATCGAGATCCCCAAGGGTCAGCGAAACAAGTACGAGGTCGACCACGTGACCGGTCGCGTGAAGCTGGACCGCTACCTCTACACCGCGTTCGGCTACCCGGCCGACTACGGCTTCATCGAGAACACCCTCGGCGAGGACGGCGACCCGCTGGACGCGCTGGTCCTGCTCCCCGAGTCCGTGTTCCCCGGCGTCATCGTCGAGGCACGTCCCGTCGGCATGTTCAAGATGGTCGACGAGGCCGGCGGCGACGACAAGGTTCTGTGTGTGCCGGCCGGCGACCCGCGCTGGGATCACATCCAGGACATCGGGGACGTCCCGCAGTTCGAACTGGACGCCATCAAGCACTTCTTCGTCCACTACAAGGACCTCGAGCCGGGCAAGCACGTCGAGGCCGCCGACTGGGTCGGGCTCGCCGAGGCGACGGCCGAGGTCGAGGCTTCGTTCAAGCGTCTGAAGGACAACGGCGGGCACTGAGCGGTTCGCCGTTTACGCCAACGGCGTCCAACTCCGGTTTCGGGGTCGGGCGCCGTTGTCGTCTCACTCCTCCGCGGCTCCCCGCGCCGCGGCCTGGAGTCCGGACTCGCTGCGGAGGGGTACTTCCTTCCACAGCACGGTGAGGACGAAGGCGACGACCGCGAGAATCGACACGCTGAGGAAGACGGAACCGATGGCGTCGGCGAATCCTTCGCGGAAGGGCAGGGCCAGCACGTCGTCGAGTTTCCCGATCACCGAGCTGTCCGTGAGGACTCCGCTGACTCCGGCGTGGTCGGGGCTGAGGATCCCCCGCCCCATGGCGGCCTCGGCGGGGTCGTTGCTCTGTGCGGCTGCCACCACGGCTCGACGGAAGTCGGGTGTGCCTGCGGCGGCCGTCACTCGCTCACCGATGGCCGGGGTGAGGCGGGAGAAGAGGATCGACAGGAAGATCGCGACGCCGGCGGTGCCGCCGATCTGCCGGAAGAACGTGGCCGCTCCGGTCGACACCCCCATGTCCTGCGGGGGCAGCGCGTTCTGAATGGCGAGGGTGAGGGGCTGCATCAGGTTTCCGAGACCGAGTCCGAGGATCAGCATGAACACCATCACGACGGGCATCGGGGTGTCGGCGGCCAGCGTGTGCAGCAGGAACGCGCCGACCACGATCAGGGCGGTGCCCAGGATCGGGAAGTACCGGTACCGCCCGGTCCGCGAGATCATCTGTCCGCTGACCACCGAACCGGCCATGAGCCCGAGGACCATCGGCAGGATCTGGAACCCGGCCAGGGTGGGGCTCGAGCCCTTCACCACCTGCAGGTACTGCGGTAGCAGGGTGATGCCGCCGAACATGACAGCGCCCACGACGAGACTGATCACGACGCCGAGCGCGAACGTGCTGTTGCGGAAGAAGCGCATCGGGATGAGCGCGTCGTCCTTCATCGCCAGTTCCACGAGCACGAAGGCCAGCACACCGATGACGCCGATCACGTAGCACACCAACGACTTCGAGCTGCCCCATCCCCAACTGTGCCCCTGTTCGGCGACGACGAGCAACGGCACCACACCCACCGCGAGGGCGATCGCGCCCCACCAGTCGATCCGCCGGCTTCCGCTCGGTCGTCGCGGGAGGTGCAGCACGCGGGAGACGACGGTGAGCGCGACCAGCCCCACCGGCACGTTGACGAGGAAAACCCAACGCCAGCCGTCGATTCCGAGGATCTCGTCCTGTCCGGCGAACACGCCGCCGAGGACCGGGCCGAGGACGCTGGACGTACCGAACACGGCCAGGAAGTAGCCCTGGTACTTGGCCCGTTCACGTGGGGAGACGATGTCGCCGATGATGGTGAGCGCCAACGAGAACAGACCGCCGGCGCCGAGTCCCTGGACCGCGCGGAAGGCCGCGAGCACGTACATCGACGTCGAGAACGTGCACAGGACGGAGCCGATCACGAACACCGTGATCGCGAACATGAAGAACGGCTTGCGGCCGTAGATATCGGACAGTTTGCCGTAGAGCGGCGTCGCCAGGGTCGCGGTGACGAGGTACGCGGTGGTTGCCCACGCCTGCAGCGAGTACCCGTCGAGGTCGTCGGCGATGGTCCGGATCGCCGTTGCCACGATCGTCTGATCGAGCGCGGCGAGGAACATACCGAGCATCAATCCACTGAGTACAGCCAGGATCTGCCGGTGGGTGTAGGCCACCGGCGTTTCGACCGAATTCGACACTGTTTCCTCGCTGCGCTGTCGTTTACTTGTAGTCCGCAAGTATGCGAGCGCGGCGAGGTTTCGGGCAACTGATGAACTGGGCTTTACCTGCGGATAATCCTCTGCGACCGGTACAACCGCACCCGTTCCGGAAGTGCGGCTGTACCGACGGACGGTTTATTCGCCGGTGAATTCGGGGGCGCGCTTCTCGAAGACGGCGGTGATCGCCTCGGTCAGGTCCTGCGACGGCAGGAACGCGGCGTTCCACGCGGCCACGTAGCGCAGGCTGTCGTCGACGGCGGCCGCGCGGGAGTGGTCGAGGACGTCCTTGATGCCGTGGACGACGAGCGGCGGGTTCGCCGCGATCTCGGCCGCGGTCTCCTGCGCGGCGGCGAGGACGGCGTCGGCGTCCGCGAAGACGCCGTTGACGAGACCGATCTTCTCGGCGCGCCCGGAGTCGATGTCCTTGCCGGTGAGCGCGAGTTCCCGCAGATGACCGTCGCCGATGATGGCGGGAAGCCTGGCGAAGCTGCCCATGTCGGCGACGATCGCGACCTTGACCTCACGGATGCTGAACTTCGCGTCGGTGCTGGCGTAGCGGATGTCGCACGCGGAGATCAGGTCGACGCCGCCGCCGATGCACCAGCCCTGGATGGCCGCGACCACCGGTTTGCGGCAGTCGGCGACCGCGTTGATGCCGGACTGCATCCGCTTGATCATGTCGTGGAACGCGGTACGCGGGCCGGCCTGCGCCTTGTCCGCGAGGACGGAGCCGAAGCTGCCGCTCATGGCGGGCAGGTCCAGACCGAAGGAGAAGTTCTTGCCGGAGCCGGCGATCACCACCGCGCGCACGTCCGGATCGGTGTCGAGTTCACGGAAGATCTCGGGGAGCTCGCTCCAGAAATCCGGGCCCATCGCGTTGCCTTTTCCGGGTCCGATGAGCGTCACCTGCGCGACGTGATCCTTGCGCTCGACGGTGAACGCATTCCAGGTCTTCTGTTCGGTCATTACTCAAGAGTAACCACCGCTGTTCGAGGTCAGGCGAAATACCCTGGAGGTCTCTGCACCGTCTTGTGAACGGACAGCCGCCATGACGCACCGGACGACCCCGGTTGGCAACGCCGTAGTCGTCGGCGCCGGAATGGGGGGACTGCTTGCCGCGGCGGCTCTCACCGGCTCGTTCCGGAGCGTCGTCGTCCTCGACCGCGACGTCCTGCCCGATACGGCCACCGCGCGCAGGTGCGTGCCGCAGGCCCGGCACGTGCACGCGCTTCTCGCCGGTGGGCAGGCCGCGATGGAGGACCTCCTGCCGGGGTTCGTGTCCGAACTCCTGACCCTCGGCGCCACCGCGGGCGACGCGCTGGGCGACATCCGGTGGATCGTCGACGGGCATCGGATGGCCCGCGAGATCAGTGGGGTCCCCGGCATTCTCGCGAGCAGGCCGCTCGTGGAGTGGCAGATGCGCAGGCGGGTCGAGGCCCTGCCGAATGTGCGGATACTGGACCGTTCCGACGTCACGGGTCTGATCGTCGACGGCGAGCGGGTGACCGGGGTGACCGTGCAGCACCGGGGTGGTGTCCCACCGGAGGTCGTCGAGACCGATCTCGTCGTGGACTCGTCCGGCCGTAGTTCGCAGGGTGTCGCCCGGCTCGGCGAGCTGGGGTTCGCGCCACCGGCCGAGTCGCAGCTGGCAGTGGACGTCAGCTACGCAACGAGGCACTTCCGGCTCGACCCGCCGCACCTGGACGGGGATTCCGGCATCGGGATGGCGCCGGGACCGTCGAGTCCGCGCAGTGGATTCATGGGTGTGCAGGAGGACGGCACCTGGATCGTCACTCTCGCCGGGTACGGGGACGACGTGCCGCCACTGGATCCGGACGGATTCCTCGACTTCGTGAAGTCGTTCCCCGCCCCGGACATGTACGACGCACTTCGCACGGCCGAGCCGGTGGACGACGGCGTGCGGTACCGAATCCCGACGACGGTCCGGCGGCACTATTCCGCGGACGATCTGCCGTCGAATTATCTGCCGTTCGCGGACGCCATCTGCTCGTTCAACCCGATCTACGGCCAGGGCATGAGCGTCGCCGCGGTGGAGGCGACGATCCTGCGGGACTGCCTGCGGTCGAGTCGGACGCATCTCGCTCGCCGGTTTCTCCGCGGGGCGAACCGGTGCATCGATGCCGCGTGGACCCTCACCGTCGACAACGACCTCCGGATTCCGGCCGTGCCCGGACGGCGGTCGGCGCGGGTCCGGTTGGTCAATGCGTACACGTCCCGGCTCGATCGGGCGGCGGCCGTCGACCCGGCGGTGGGGTCCGCGTTCCTCCGGGTGACGCATCTTCTCGAGCGTCCGGGGACGCT
This sequence comes from Rhodococcus wratislaviensis, assembly GCF_900455735.1. GTDB lineage: Bacteria > Actinomycetota > Actinomycetes > Mycobacteriales > Mycobacteriaceae > Rhodococcus_F > Rhodococcus_F wratislaviensis. The sequence continues at coordinate 192,650 of NZ_UAUI01000026.1, forward strand.
GCTCCGGCCGGCGACGGTGCTGCGGGTTCTGCTCGCCGCCCGCTGACGGACGACCGCGAGATTACCTGTATGTTGACGTCACAGATACCTGAAGGATCTGCGCCGCCACGAGAGGAAATCCGTGCTCGACATAGCCTGGAACCCGACGCTGAACACGCTCACCCGCAACGCCTGGCGACTGTCCTTCGGCGGCGGAGTCGCGCCGGTCCAGCGAACCCCGTCGACGCGCATCCACGAGGCTCCCCATCAGGACCTGTACCGATTCGACACCACCGAGACCGACGGCGGCCGGCCCGTCCTCCTCGTGCCCCCGCTCGCGGCGCCCGCACACTGCTTCGACCTCCGTCCGGGCCAGAGCCTGGCCGCACACCTCGCCGATTCTGGGAAGGCGGCGTATCTCCTCGACTACGGCACCATGGGCTACTCCGACCGCGGCCTCGGATTCGAGGATTGGATCGACGACTTCATCCCGGCGGCCGTCGACCGCGTGTCCCGACTCCACGACGGTGCACCCGTCGACCTGATCGGCTGGAGTCTCGGGGGAACGATGTCGCTGCTCACGGCTGCGGGCCGAAACTATCTGCCGATCGGCTCGGTGACGGCGATCGGCACGCCGATCGACTACGAGTCGGTGACCATGATCGCGCCGCTGCGCATGGTCGGCCGGTTCACCGGCGATCGCCCCCTCACGACCGCGACGCGGGCGATGGGCGGGCTGCCCGCGCCGCTGGTCCAGGCGAGCTACCGCTTCACCGCACTTCAGCGCGAGCTCACCAAGCCGTGGTTCATCGCCCGGAACCTGCACGACACCGAGACCCTCGCGCGGATGGAGTCCATCGACCGGTTCATGGCCGACATGCCGGGTTATCCGGCCCGGTTCTTCCGCCAGGTCTGCACCGAGCTGATCCTCGGGAACACGCTCGCCGCGGGGAGCTTCGATACCCGGAACGGTGCGATCACGCTGGCCGATCTCGCGGTGCCGGTTCTCGCGATCGGCGGCACCGAGGACGTCATCGCGCCGATCCCGTCGGTCCGGGCGGCGACGGACGTCTTCACCGGTTCTCCGTCGGTGCGGTTCGAGTCCGCTCCGGGCAGCCACCTCGGACTTGTCGCGGGCCCGAAGGCCAAGGAGTCCACGTGGGCCCACATCGACGGCTTCCTCGACGGTGTCGTCGCACAGACCGCCTGAGATCAGGTCAGCCCGGCCCTCGCGACGGCCCCCGCGAACAGTGCGGTGACCGCGGCGCCCATCGTCGACTGATCCACTTCCTCGGGGTCGACGGAGTGTTCGAGCACGAGGCCGGAGATGAGGGCCATCAGCGAGATGGCCGTGGTGCGGACGTCGAACGTGTCGTCGACCCCCCACTCCCGTGCGCGTTCACCGATCAGTTCGACGAGCTTTCCCCGCAGTTGCCGCCGCTCCCGCAGGTACGCCTGGGCGATCTGCGGGTCACGTGCGGCGAGCACGCCGAATTCGAGCACCAGCAATGACCAGCCCGGCTCGCGCACCATCCACGACGCTATGGCCTCGCCGCCTTTGCCCGCGGCGTCCGACGGGTTCAGGCCGGCGATCTCGGCGAGGACCCGTCCCGCCAGTTCGAGTGAGCGCGCCGCGAAGAGTTCGGCGAACAGGTCCTGCTTCGACTCGAAGTTCGAGTAGACCGCCCCCTTGGTGAACCCGGCCCGGCGCGCGACCTCGGCGAGCCTGGCCGCGCTGAAGCCCCGCTCCGCGAATTCCTCCGCCGCCGCGTCGAGGAGGCGCTGACGCACGACATCACGACCGGGACGCGTCGTCGGCGCCCATTCGGTGTGACGACTGTCCGGTTGACGATCTTCAGTCACGATACCTAGGGTATTCAATACCTACGGTATCGACAAGGATCGAGGACGTCCGATGACCATGACCGACAGCGAATCCCCCACCCCGGCTCCCGTGCACCACGACAGTCCGGTGTCGAAGTACGGCGCTCCCAGGGTGATGGTCGCGCTGGTCTTCGGCGTTCTCCTCCTCCAGCTCGGCTTCATCCTCAGCTACGTGGCCGCGTTCCATCAGCCCACACCCCGCGACATCGAGATCGGTGTCGTCGCGGCGGAGGGACTGCCCGCAGGCACGGACCAGCAGGTCGCCGACCGGCTCGATGCGATCGACGGCAGGCCGCTGCGCGCCCGTGTCGTCTCGGACACCGTGGAGGCCCGGCGACTCCTCCACGACCGTGAGATCCAGGGCGCATTCGTCATGAATCCCGTCGGCCCCGACACCCTGATCACGGCGAGTGCAGGCGGCAGCTCGATTTCCAGCGCGCTCGAATCGGTCTTCGCGGAGGTGGAGAACAGCCAAGGTCGCCAGTTCACGGTGCGCGACGAAATTCCGGTAGGCGCGCACGACAACCGCGGACTGTCCGGTTTCTATCTGGCGGTCGGATGGGTGGTCGGCGGCTACCTGCTCGCGGCGGCGATCGGCCTGTTCATCGGCGCCCCGCGGACCCTGCGTCAGGCCTCCGTGCACACGGCTGTCCTGTTCGGGTACGCCGTGCTGTCCGGTGCCCTCGGCGCCCTGATCACCACTCACGTGCTCGGCACGTTCGCAGGCCACTGGTTCCCGCTGTGGCTTCTCGGAACAGGTGTCGTCTTCGGCACCGCCGTGTTCACACTGGGGTTGCGCGCCTCGGTCGGCATCCTCGCAGTGCCCCTCGCGATCGCCGTCTTCGTCATTCTCGGCAATCCCAGCGCCGGCGGTGCGTTCGGTTCGAACGTCATCCCCGCCTTCTACGCGGCCATCGGACGCTGGATCACCCCGGGCGCGGGCACCGAGGGAATTCGCAGCATCGTGTACTTCGACGACGTCGGACTGGGGCAGCCCGCCCTCGTCCTCGCGCTCTACTCGGCGGTCGGGCTCGGACTGCTGTTCGGGTTCACCGTCCGGCGCCTCCGGAAGCCGGAATCGACTACGCCCCGTTCCGATGTCGTGTCGGACGACGCTTCTTGATGTCGTACCGGAGGAATGGACCTACTCTTGGTTCATGCCGACGCCCCTGCACCCCCACGCCGCGCATGTCGCCGAGACTCTGATCGCGCGGGGACACCACGGGGTGATCGTGACCCAGCCCGACTCCACCCACTCCGCGGCGGAGGCGGCGGAGTCTCTGGGGGTCGACATCGGGGCCATCACCAAGTCGCTGGTGTTCCTCCTGGACGACGATCCGATCCTGCTCCTGGTGTCGGGGGCGCACGAGGTGGATCTGGCGAACACGGGCAAGCGCCTGCAGGGAAATCTGACCCGGGCACCCCTCGACATGGTGCGGATCGCCACCGGCCAGCCGATCGGGGGTATCGCCCCGCTCGGACATCCCACGAACCTTCCGACGTACGTCGACAACGCCCTGTCCGAGTACGCGGAACTGTGGGCGGCCGCCGGCCACCCGGACACCGTCTTCCGCACGTCGTTCTCAGAGTTGGTGCGGATCACCGCGGGCCTGGCGATCGACGTCGACTGAATCCCGGTCGGTCCACGCCCCTATAGTTGACGTCAGATCTCGTGAACGAGAGTGACGTGAACGAGAATGACACAGTGCCCAGACGGGCCGACCCGGAGAATGATTTGTCCGACAGAGCCGAGAACGCCGAAACCGTCGATGGTTCGGACCTCCCCCGCGACCCTCAACTCGCCCCCGGAATCTGCGCGGACGACTACCGCGCAGCCCTCCGCCGTCACCCGGCCGGGGTCACCATCGTGACCCTCGACTCGGGGTCCGGCCCGGTCGGCTTCACCGCGTCCTCGTTCTCCTCCGTCTCACTGGACCCGCCGTTGGTGTCGTTCAACATCGCGAACACGTCGTCCAGCATCGATGCACTTCATTCCGCGGATTCGCTGGTGATCCACCTTCTCGGAGAGCACCAGCAGCACCTGGCTCAGCGATTCTCCCGAAGCGCCGACCAGCGGTTCGCCGACGTGTCCCTCTGGGCGCGACTCGACACCGGCGAACCGGTCCTCCACGGAACTCCCAGCTGGTTGCGGGTCATCGTGGACCAGTTGATTCCCGTCGGCGATCACACGCTCGTCATCGGCCTCGTCACCCGCGTCCATGCCGAGGCAGACGACGATTCCGCTTCGGCTCCCCTGCTGTATCACGAAGGCCGGTACTACCGGCCCACTCCGCTCGGCTCAGCGAACAACGGCAGCTGACCTGGTCAGGACGCCAGCACCCGCTCGCGGAGGGGGAGCTCGAAGCGACGCAGCGCTTCGTCGACGGCGTCGGCGGAGGTGACGAGACCGCGCTCCTCCAGCCACGGGAGGGTGCCGTCGACGAGCTGCTCCAGAACCCTGGGCAGCGACAGCGGCAGCAGGGTCACACCGTCGGCGACGCCTGCCGCCTGGATGTCGGCGATGAGTCCGGCGAGGCCGACCGGAGTTCCGATGTACTGCAACGACACCGGAGCACGCGGTGTCTCCAGGGCGCTGTCGAGGAGGGCCAGCTCCTTGCGTGCGGCGCGGGCCTCTCCGGCGATGAGCACCTCGAGGTCCACCAGGACGGTGACGCCGTCGGGGTCGCGACCGTCGGCGACGAGTTCGGCGCGGATCCGCGCGCGTTCCTGCTGCGCCTCACGCAGATCGGATGCCCGGATCCGAACGACGTTCGGCGGGAACGATGTGAGGTCGAGCTGATCCGTCGAGTCGGCGGTCAGGTCCACCCAGTAGTCCGCACCGTTGATCGGCCGCGTGCCTGCGGCGCCCTCGGCCGCCGGGTGGTGGCCCGATCCGGTCAGTTCGACGGCGACGCGGAGGGGACGGGAAACGAAGGCATTGTCTCGAGACATAGGGGTTCCTCGGGAATGACGTGTGAATGAAACGGAGCTGGAAGAACGGTCAGCTCGAACACATACCCGAGGCGGTTCGGCACAGATCGACATGCCGACGGCACCAGTGAGCAATCATTGTGCTCCCAGCCTGCGATGCCATGCGGTCATACTAGCGCGTCCTGCGAAAAACGTGTCTCCGGCACCGGATTCCACTGGCCGCTCTCGTTGGCGTAGGTCCAGCTCCGACGCCCCGCCACCAGAGTGCGCACCGCGTCGACCAGCCGATCCACGTCCTCGGAGCAGCTTCCGAGACCCACACTCACCCGCACGGCGCCGTCGGGCCTGCCGAGGCGTCCCAGCAGCGGATGGGCGCAGAAACGCCCGTCGCGAACTCCGATTCCGTGTTCGGCGGACAGGTAGGCGGCGATCTCTCCCGGCTCGAACCCGTCGATCGTGAACGTCACGATCCCCACGGTGTCGGGGGCGTCCGACCACAGCCGCAGGAACTCCAGGCCGTCGACGGAGCCGAGGCCGTCGAGGAGCCGGCCGGTGAGCGCCGCCTCGTGTTCGGCCACCGTGCCGAAGTCCAGCTCGGACAGCGCATCGCACGCGGCGGCGAGCGCCGCCGCGCCGAGCACGTTGGGGGTTCCCGCCTCGTGCCGGGCAGGGGCGGGCGCCCACTGGGTGGATTCGACGGTCACGTTCCGGACTGCTCCGCCGCCCGCGAGGTAGGGCTCGGCGGCGTCGAGCCAGTCCCGGCGGCCGACCAGCACGCCCGAGCCGAAGGGGGCATACAACTTGTGTCCGGAGAATGCGAGGTAGTCGACGCCCCACTCCTCGACATCGATGCGGCGGTGCGGTGCAAGCTGAGCGGCGTCGACGAGAATCCGTGCGCCGCAACGATGCGCCACCTCGGCGAGGGTGGCGATGGGCAGCACCTCGCCTGTCACGTTGGACGCACCCGTCACCGCGAGTAGGGCGGTGGGCTTGGAGCACAGTTCGGCGACGAGCAGGCGGACCGTCTCGTCCAGCGTGTCCGCCGCCCTCACGACGCGAGAGTTCTTCCACGGCAGCAGGTTCGCATGATGCTCGATGTCGAGGACCACGGTGCTGCCGGGGACGCAGCCGGCGAGCAGATTCAGCGAGTCGGTCGTGTTGCGGGTGAAGACCACCACCTGGTCCTCGCCTGCTCCGACGAACCGGGCGACCGAGTCGCGGGCCTTCTCGTAGCACTCGGTCGACACTCGCGACGCGTAGCCGGCGCCGCGGTGCACGCTGGAGTACGTCGGAAGCAGTGCCGCGATTCGGTCGGTCACCTGCGCCAACGCCGGGGCACTGGCGGCGTAGTCGAAGTTGACGTAGGCGCAGTCGCCGCCCTGAACGAGCGGAACCCGCAGGTCGGAGCCCGAAACCTGGGCCAGGGGGGCAACACACACGTCAGCGGTCAATACAGCAGTCATCACGACATCCCTCGTAGTCAGGGACTCGTCGCAGGGTCGGTGCCCTCTCGGAGTCCGCGCTTGCCGGGTTCGGTATGAACCTCAGCCTGGTCGTCACCCGGAGCACCCCGCCGCGGTGGAGGGTTGCCGACCAGCTAGCCGGGGCTTGACGCTGGTACTCGTGACCTGTTTCGAAGATTGCAGGATCGACGCGCGGTTGTCAACCCGAACCCGGGAGGGTCCGGCATCCGGGCGCAAGAACCCGCGTCAGTTGGGGGTCACCCCGAGGAGCGGGGCGAGCTGGTTCGCAATCGGGTTGAGGTCCAGCCTGTTCGGGTCCTTCTTCGGCTTCGAGTCCCACGGCTGCACGGTGGCGGGGTCGCCGAACACGATCCGGTTCGCACTGCGGACGCCGGTGAGACTGCCCTGCGGAGCCGCGCAGGACGCCGCGGTGTTCTGCGGGAAGTCCTGCTGCGTGTCGTCGAAGTTCGGGTCCTTCCGCTTCATCTCCTCGAGGATCGCCTGGGTGCCCTCGTAGCCGACGGTGCACGACGGCGGATTGTTGGTCTCGGCCACCAGGCCCAGGTGAACGGTTCCGTCGCCGGGCGCAATGGTCGACGACGCCGCCGCCACCCCCGGCAGGTACACGAACAGGGTCTGCAGGGCCGTGGCCTGCACCGCGATCGCCTTCGTCGTGGCGGACAGGTTGGCGAGGTTCGTCGTGACACCCGGTGCGACCGCCGAGACGAGTTGCCCCAGTTGATCACTCGCCGAGTTTCCGTTGTCGATCAGCCGCCGGACGTCGGGGTCGCTGCTGCGCAGCCGATCCGCAAGCGAGTCCAGATCGGCACTGAAGTCCCTGATTGCAGAGGACTGTTCGGACTGCGTGTCCAGCACTGCGCGACTGTCTCGCACCAAAGCCATTGTCCGATCGAGTGATTCGGCGCCCGATGCCGACAGCCCGGAGAACGAATCCGCGAGTGATTGCAGGTCTTCACCCTTGCCGTCGAACGCCGCGCCGAGTTCCGTCACGACCGTGTGGAGCGCGTCGATCGGCACGGATTCCGTCAATCCCTGCGTGCCGGCAAGCAACTCTTCGACGGGCACCGGCGTCGACGCATCCTCGGCGGCGATACGGGACCCGTTCGCCAGGAACGGCCCGCGATCGGTGGCGGGCTGAAGGTCGACGTACTGCTCGCCGATCGCCGACCTGTTCGCCACGAGGGCTTTCGCGGACGCGGGAATGCCGGGCGCGCTCGAGTCGATTCTCAATTCGACGACGACGCCGTCCGCGGTCAGGGACATGTCCCCGACGCGGCCGACCGGCACGCCGCGGTACGTGACTTCCGCGTTGGTGAAGATGCCGCCCGACGTCTCCAACTCGAGGTTCACCGTGTATTCGCCGAAGCCGAGGAGATTGTCGAGGCGCACGTAATTCGCACCCACGTAGACGAGGCCCATGAGGGCCACGAGAACGAATCCGATCAGCTGCCACCGGACGAGCGGCGACCTCACCGTCCACCCTCGATCCGGCGTCGAGCGGACGCCGTCCCCGCTGCGGCGAGCCGGCACCGATTCGCGAAACGACTGTTGATGGCAGCGACAGGCACAGGCACTCCGATGGCAGAGGGATACATGAGACGAGCAGTTACACATATATCTAGTCCGGTAGCTGTAGCAGCGCAAACTCCGCACCGCCCTCGGTGGTGCACGTCACCCGAAGGTCTTGACTGAATTTTCAGTTTGGAATATCTTCAGTACTCAACAGGACGTGATGACGGTCACCTCCGCCGAGAATGTGAGGTCCGCAGTGTCCACGAATCTCGACCCGACGACGCCCCTCGACGACACCGCCCCCTCCCCTCCGGAGGACCGTTTCGGACACGTCGAGACGATCGGCGTGGAGTACATCCCCGAAGCGGAACGCGATTCGCGACCGCTCAACATGCTCGCCGTATTCTTTGGCGGCAACCTGGCGTTCTCGGTGATCGTGTTCGGCTGGCTCCCGATCACGTTCGGACTCGGGTTCGGCAGTGCGATCGCGGCCAGCGCGGTCGGCATCGGACTCGGCACGCTCCTCATCGCCCCTCTGTCACTTCTGGGCCCGCGCACCGGCACGAACAACACCGTGTCGAGTGGTGCGCACTTCGGAGTGAGCGGACGGATGATCGGCTCGGGGCTCACCCTGCTCTTCGCCCTCGCATACGCCGCGATCGCGGTCTGGACCTCGGGTGACGCGCTGATCGCGGCCGCCCACCGCCTGCTCGGCACGCCGGTCGACAACGGCATGCTCGCCCTGGGTTACGGCATCATCGCCGCCGAGATCGTGGCCGTCGCGCTGTTCGGCCACGGCACGGTGGTCGCGCTCCAGAAGTTCGTGCTGCCCGTCGTCGCCGCGCTGCTCCTGCTCGGTGTCTTCGCATTCGCGGGTCGCTTCGACGGCGGAGCGGGCAGCGGCGACTATCTCCTCGGCGGGTTCTGGCCCACCTGGATTCTGGCCGTGGTGCTCGCCGTCGGCGGTCCGCTGTCGTACGCCCCGACGCTCGGCGACTACAGCAGGCGGATCTCCCGGGTGCGGTTCAGCGACCGTACGATCGTCGCGGCCACGATGGCAGGCATCTTCTTCGGGCTGTTCCTGACCGCGGCTTTCGGATCGTTCACCGCGTCGACGTTCACCACGCTGAGCGACTCCTACGTTGCCCACCTGGTGGCGGAGGCGCCCGGTTGGTACGTGCTGCCGATCGTCCTCGTCGCCCTCGCAGGAGGACTCGGCCAGGGCGTCCTCAACGTCTACGCCAGCGGTCTCGATCTGGAAGCGCTGATCCCCCGGTTGCGCCGCGTCCACACCACGCTGATCACGTCGGCGCTCGCGGTCGCCCTGCTCTACATCGGCGTGTTCGTCGTCGACGCCGTCGATTCGATCACCGCGATGACCTTGGTGCTCAACGGTTTCGCCGCGCCGTGGGTGGCGATCAACGTCGCCGGCTTCCTGGTTGCGCGGCGAGGGCAGTACGACGCCGTCGACCTCCAGGTCTTCAATCTGGGCCGCAGGGGTGGGCGCTACTGGTTCACCGGCGGGTGGAACCTGCGCGCCGTCATCCCGTGGGCGGCCGGATCCGTGTTCGGCGTCCTCGCCGTCGACACGTCGCTGTACTCCGGGCCCCTTGCCGACATCGCGCACGGTGTCGATGTCAGTCTTGTCGGATCGTCGGCCATCGCCGTGGCCGGCTACCTCGTCGCGCTGCGACTGTGGCCCGAACACGTGGCCCCGGTCGAGGCGCCGACGTCCTAGGACGACACGAAGGAGATTCACCGATGAGCGAGCGACGCGATGCGATTCTGAAGGCCAGCGCGACAGCCATTGCCCAACGAGGCATCCGCGGGCTTCGCGTCAACGATGTCGCGGAGGTCGCGGGCGTGTCGCCGGGCCTGCTGTACTACCACTTCAAGGATCGCATCGGCCTCCTCGAGGCCGCCCTGAACTACATCAACGACCGTGCCCGCGCCTACCGCGGCGAGGGCGAGGGATCCGGCGACTCCGCCCGCGACCGCCTCACCCGCTCCCTCCTCGGCGAGATCCAGGACCGTCCCGAGGTCGTGGAGAACTCGCTGGCCTGGAACGAGTTACGCGCATCCGCCGTGTACGAGGAGGCCTTGCGGGAACCCCTCGCACGGACCACCGCCGCGTGGGTGTCGGAGATCGCCGACGCGATCGCGCAGGCGCAGGGCACCGGTGAGATCGCCCCCTCCCTCGACCCCCGGCGCACCGCGGTCACCATGACCGCCCTCGTGGAGGGCCTGTCCGGGCGGTGGCTCTGCAAGGAGATCTCCACCGAGGACGCCCGCTCCCATCTGCTCGGCGCGATCGACGTCGTGATGTCCGAGCCCACCCACCACTCCGATCCGACCCACCACATTTCCGACACCCCCATCACATCCAGACCGAAGGAATAACGATGACCATTCGCACGATCACCGCACTGCCCGCTCCGTCCTCACCGGCGCGCTTCACCGAATCCGCCCGCACGCCGCTGCGGGTCGGGCTGGTGCAGCACCGCTGGCGTCCCGATGCCGACGCACTCCGCACCGAGCTGACCGACGCGATCGGCGAGGCCGCCGCCCTCGGCGCTGCCGTGGTGTTCCTGCCGGAACTCACGTTGTCGAAGTACCCCGCCGACACCCGCGCGACCGGGACCCCCGGCCGCGACGCCGAGAACCTCACGACCGGGCCCACCTACACTTTCGCGGCCGCCGCCGCTGCCCGGCACGGGGTCTGCGTCCACGCCTCCCTCTACGAACGAGCCGACGGCCCGGACGGTCTCGGCTTCAACACCGCCATCCTCGTGTCCCCGTCCGGTGAACTGCTCTCCCGGACCCGCAAGCTGCACATCCCCGTCAGCGCCGGTTACTACGAGGACACCTACTTCCGCGGCGGTCCCGCCGACGACGCCTACCCCGTCTACCGCCCCGCCGAACTGAACGGTGCCGCACTCGGTTTGCCGACGTGCTGGGACGAGTGGTTCCCCGAAGTCGCGCGGATGTATTCACTCGGCGGCGCCGAGATCCTCGTCTACCCCACCGCGATCGGGTCGGAGCCGAGCGCCCCGTCTTTCGACACCCAGCCGATCTGGCAGCACGTGATCGTCGGAAACGGCATCACCAGTGGCACATTCATGGTGGTCCCGAACCGCTGCGGCAACGAGGGCGGCATCGACTTCTACGGTTCCTCGTTCATCTCCGACCCGTACGGCCGGGTGCTCGTGTCGGCGCCCCGCGACGAGGAGGCGGTCCTGGTGGCCGATCTCGACCTCGATCAGCGGAAGGACTGGCTCGATCTCTTCCCGTTCCTGACCACCCGCAGGCCGGACACGTACACCCGGCTGACGGATCCCGTGGACCACGAGCACCCCTACGGACTCCCGACGACCGTATCGGCCGCGGAGACCCGGTCATGACCTGGCGGATGCCCAGCGAGACCGAACCGCAGGAACGGGTGTGGATGGCGTTCCCACCCCTCGGGGCCTCGATGACCGCGACAGCGGACGACGCGCACGAGGCGCGGACCGCGTGGACTGCCGTCGCCCACGCGATCGCCGAATTCGAACCGGTCACCATGGTCGTCGATCCGGCGGACCGGGACGTCGCCCGGCAATACCTGTCCCCGGACGTCGATGTAGTCGAGGCTCCCCTCGACGACGCCTGGATGCGCGACATCGGACCCACGTTCGTCCTCGACGAGAACGACCGCCTCGGTGCCGTCGACTGGACGTTCAACGGCTGGGGACAACAGGAGTGGGCCACCTGGGATCGCGAACGGTCGATCGGCGCGGCCGTCACCCGGTGGTCCGGTGCCCAGCCGGTCCCGTCGTCGATGGTCAACGAGGGCGGCGGGATCCAGGTCGACGGTCACGGCACCGTGCTCGTCACCGAGACCGTGCAACTCGACCCGCTGCGCAACCCCGGCCTGGACGCGGCGGGAGTCGAGGCCGAACTCGCGCGCACGATCGGCGCCGAGCACGTCGTCTGGCTCCCCCGCGGCCTCACGCGGGATTCCGAGAAGTTCGGCACCAAGGGCCACGTCGACATCGTCGCGGCGTTGCCCACACCCGGGGTGGCTCTCGTGCACTCCCAGCGCGACCGATCCCACCCCGACCACGAGGTGACCGCCGAGATCCTGAAAGTTCTCTCCGACAGCCGTGACCGTTCCGGTGCGCCGTGGCGGATCGTGGAGGTGCCTGCCCCGACGGTCCTGCGTGACGAGGAGGGCTGGGTGGATTACAGCTACATCAATCATCTCGTCGTCAACGGCGGCGTCATCGCGTGCGGCTTCGACGACCCCCACGATGCTCTCGCCCGCGACATCCTGTCGAGCGTCTACCCCGGTCGCCGCGTCGTCACGGTCGACGCCCGGCAGATCTTCGCGCGGGGCGGCGGCATCCACTGCATCACCCAGCACCAGCCTCGCGGGCGGATCTAGCGGGCACTGTTCTCGCTGTCCACTTCCGCGAGCCGCCTCGCCAGGAATCGCCGGGTCGGTTCGTTCGCCGCCAGGCCGATCGCGGCGCGGTACTCCGCGCTCGCCTCCGCGGGCCTGCCCGCTCGGCGCAGCAGGTCGGCGCGCGTCGCGTGCACGGTGTGCGTCCGCGCCAGCCTCGGCTCCCCGGCGAGTGCGTCCAACTCGGCGAGGCCGGCGTCGGGGCCGTCGCGGAAGCTCACTGCGACAGCGTGATTGAGACGGACCGCAGGTGAGTCACCGTACGTCCCGAGTTCGTCGTATCCGGCGACGACGGCGTTCCACTCGGTGGCCGCCCAGTTCGGCGCCGTCGCGTGGGCGGCCGCGATCGTGGCCTGCGCGCTGTACGGACCGCCTCCCCTGCGCCGTGCGGCCCGCAGGCACACGACGCCTTCCTCGATCTTCGCCCGGTCCCAGCGCCGACGGTCCTGGTCCTCGAGGGCGACGAGATCGCCCGCGCCGTCCGTTCGCTGGGCGCGCCTACTGTCGTGAAACAGCATGAGCGCCATCAGCGCCCACGCCTCACCCTCGTCCGGCATCAGCTCGCACAGCAACCGGCCGAGCCGCAGCGCCTCCTCGCAGAGTTCGTCCCGGATCGCGGTGTCGCCCGACGTCGCCGAATAGCCCTCGGTGAACACCAGATAGATGCAGGCGAGCACCTGCGGGGTGCGCTCCGGCAGCAGATGGTCGGGCGGGACCCGGAAGGGGATACCGGCAGTCCGGATCTTCGACTTCGCGCGGCTGAGCCGTTGGGACACGGTCGGTTCCGGGGCAAGGAACAACCGGGCGATCTCCGCGGGCCTCAGCCCGGCCACCAGGCGGAGAGTCAACGCGACCTGCGACTCCGGGGACAGCGCGGGATGGCAGCACGTGAACATGAGCCGCAACTGGTCGTCACGCACCGGCCACACCTCTTCCTCGTCCGGAGGCGGAACGAGCCGCGCCGCATCGTGCTCCTTGTCGCCGCGCAACGACTCCCGGCGCAACCGGTCCAGGGCCCGGTTGCGTGCGACGGTCGTGATCCAGGCTCCCGGGTTCTTCGGCAGCCCCGCCTCCGGCCAGCTGCGGATCGCCTCGGCGAACGCCTCCTGGACCGCATCTTCCGCGAGGGACAGGTCGCCGACCATCCGTGCCACGGTCGCCAGCGCCCGACCGGACTCCTCCCGGAAGACGCGGCCCAGCGTGTCGCCGTCCATTACTCGGTGTAGGCGACGATCTGCCGGAGTTCGATGCAGCCCTTCGACGTCACCGGGATCTTCGCCGACAACGCGATCGCGCTCTCCCGGTCGTCGGCCGCGAGCACGTACAGGCCGTTCGCGACCTCGGCTGTCTCGGCGAAGGGGCCGTCGGTGAGAAGGAGCTCCCCGTCCCGGACGCGGATCGTCGTCGCGGAGTCCGGCGGATAGAGGGCTCCGCCGCCGCGCACCGCGGACCCGGCGAGGCGACCGAACTTCTCGTGCTCGGCCATTCCCTCGTCCCACTGGGGTGTGCCCGGCGCCACCGCCGCCGCCACCGGTTCGCGGAGCAGCGCCATCCAGCAGCCTTTCTGATCGGTCACGGGCATCCACTCGAACATCGGCCACAACTCGATGATCGCCTCGGGGATGTGCCGCGCCACATTCAGCACCTCGTCCAGGTCCGGTCCCTCGAGGACGTAGAAACCACCGATCACCTCCGCGGTCTCCGCGAACGGACCGTCCGTGATCAGTGTGCGGCCGCCCTCGTTCCGGATGGTCGCCGCCTCCGCGCTCGGATACAGGGCACCACCTCCGACGATCGCGGAGCCCGCTCTTTCCGTGAACGTCTGGTGGCGCGCAACGGCCACCGCGAACTCCGGACTGTCCGGTGCCCACTCGGTGGCGTTCTTCTCGTCCGCCAGCAATGCCAGGTAGTACATGAGGTCATCCTTCCTCTAATCGAAGGAACCCGGGTGCTCCTTCTGACCAGACGACGAAGAAGAGAAGTGAACTTCTACATGCGCGGTGCGAGAACCGGCAACTGCGGGTGAAGAATGGTCGAAGAAGCCCTACCGACCACCAACTGTTCACCATCTGGCCACTTGATCGTGAGATAACGAGCCGTACGCACCACCACCCGCTCAGAGAAGGAATTCTGGATTGTCTCTCCAGTCGCCGACGGATTCGGACCTGTCGCTCCGTATACCCCGGGAATTCCTCCGCCGTGAATTCGCACCGGCGCCGCGCACACTCGTCGACATCCTGGTCGCGACGGCCGAGGCGCACCCCGAAGCCCCGGCGATCGACGACGGCTCGACGTCGCTCACCTACCAGGAACTGCTCGAGGAGATCCGGCAGACCGCGGAGGTCCTGGCCGAATCGGGAGTCGGGGCCGGCGATCGCGTCGGAATCCGCATGCCGTCCGGATCCTGCTCGCTCTACGTCGCGATCCTGGCGACGCTCGCCGTCGGCGCCGCCTACGTGCCGGTCGACGCGGACGACCCAGAGGAACGCGCCGAACTCGTATTCGGTGAGGCGCAGGTCCGGTGCGTGATGACCGGCGCCGGTATCACCGCAGGCACCGCCCCCGACAGGGCCGAGTCTCCGAGCGCCCGTCCGCCGACCGTCGACGACGACGCCTGGATCATCTTCACCTCCGGTTCCACCGGCACCCCCAAGGGGGTCGCGGTGAACCATCGCAACGCGGCGGCGTTCGTGGATGCCGAAGCCCGGATGTTCCTGCAGGAAGACCCGATCCGGCCCGGCGATCGGGTGCTGGCCGGACTGTCGGTCGCGTTCGACGCATCCTGCGAGGAGATGTGGCTCGCGTGGCGTCACGGCGCCTGCCTCGTGCCCGCACCCCGGTCCCTGGTGCGCAGCGGCATGGACCTCGGCCCGTGGCTCGTCGCGCGCGACGTCAGCATCGTCTCGACCGTGCCGACCCTCGCGTCGCTGTGGCCCGCCGAGGCCCTCGAGGCCGTGCGCCTGCTGATCTTCGGCGGCGAGGCCTGCCCACCGGAGCTCGCGGAGCGACTCGCCGTCGACGGACGCGAGGTATGGAACACGTACGGGCCCACCGAGGCGACCGTCGTGGCCTGCGGCGCCCTGATGGACGGCAAGAGTCCGGTCAGCATCGGTCTCCCGCTGGACGGCTGGGACCTCGCAGTGGTCGACGGAACCGGTGAACCCGTCCCGGAGGGCGAGGTGGGCGAACTGGTCATCGGCGGCGTCGGCCTGGCCCGGTACCTCGACCCGGATAAGGACGCCGAGAAGTACGCCCCGATGCCGACACTCGGCTGGGACCGCGCGTACCGCAGCGGCGACCTCGTCCGCCTCGACCGCCGCGGACTGCTGTTCCAGGGTCGCGCGGACGATCAGGTGAAACTCGGTGGCAGGCGGATCGAACTGGGAGAGGTCGACAACGCCCTGCAGAACCTTCCCGGCGTCGGCGGCGCCGCCGCGGCCGTGCGCCGGACCGGAGCCGGGCACCAGATCCTCGTCGGCTATCTGGCCAGCACCAACCCCGACTTCGACCTCAAGGCGGCGCACACCGCGCTCACGGAGCAACTCCCGGCGGCGCTGGTTCCCCGGCTGGTCCTCGTCGACGAACTGCCCACCCGCACGTCGGGCAAGGTCGACCGGAACGCCCTGCCCTGGCCCCCGCCGGGTATCGACGACGCCGCGGAGAAACTGGGCCTCGAGGGCACACAGGCCTGGGTCGCGGGGCTGTGGACGGCGATTCTCGGCGCCGAGATCACGGGCCCCGACGACGACTTCTTCGAGCTCGGCGGCGGATCCCTCTCGGCAGCCCAGCTGGTCACGGCACTGCGCGAACGGTTCCCCGAAGTGACGGTCGCGCAGCTCTACGACCATCCGAGGCTCGGTTCGCTCGCGGAATACCTCGACGAGCTGGCGCCGATCGACGCCGCCGAACCCCGCATCGTCACGCCGACTCCGCGTCGGAGCCAGCTCGCGCAGATCGCGGCCACGATTCCGCTCACCACGCTCACTGGCCTGCAGTGGGTCACGTGGCTGGCCATCGCGAACAACGCCTTCTCGTGGTTCACGACGGTGTCGTGGGCGCCCACGGTGTCGTGGTGGTGGATTCTGCTCGCGTTCTTCGTGTTCATCAGCCCGGTCGGCCGGATGGCGATCTCGGTGATCGGCTCACGGATCCTGCTGCGCGGACTCGAGCCGGGAACGTATCCCCGAGGCGGCAGCGAACACCTGCGACTGTGGGTGGCGTTGCGCCTGACCGAGGCCAGCGGCGCCGCGAACCTGTCTGGCGCGCCGTGGATGCTCTACTACGCGCGGGCGCTCGGCGCCAAGGTCGGCAAGGGGGTCGACCTGCACACGCTCCCGCCGGTCACCGGCATGCTCGAACTCGGCGACGGTTGCTCCATCGAACCCGAGGTCGACCTGTCGGGGCACTGGGTGGACGGCGACGTCGTCCACATCGGTGCGATCAAGATCGGTCCGGGTGCGTCGGTGGGCGCCCGGTCCACGCTGATTCCCGGCGCCACCGTAGGCCGAAACGCCGAAGTCGAGGCCGGTTCCGCCGTGTTCGGACGCGTCAAGGCCAATCAGCACTGGGCCGGTTCACCGGCGGTCAAGGTCGGCAAGGCCGTCCACCCGTGGCCCGAGGAGACCCCGCGCCGCGCGGCTTACTGGGTTCCCGCGTTCGGCGTGACGTCGATGCTCATCGCCGGACTGCCGATCTTCGCCCTCGTCGCCGGCATCGTGGTCATCGGCTGGTGGATCCGCGACGCAGGCACGATCGGATCCGCCGTACTCCAGTCGCTGGTGATCCTTCCCGTCGCGACGCTCGTCAGCCTCGCCGTGTTCGCCCTCCTCACGGTCGTGTCCGTCCGGCTGCTGTCCATCGGGCTGCGTGAGGGCTACCACCCGGTCCGCAGTCGCATCGGCTGGCAGGTGTGGGCCACCGAACGACTCATGGACTCCGCCCGCACGTTCCTGTTCCCGCTGTATGCGAGTCTCCTGACGCCGGGATGGCTGCGGTTGCTCGGCGCCCGGATCGGCAAGAACGTCGAAGCGTCGACCGTCCTCATGCTGCCGAAGTTCACCACCGTGGCGGACGGCGCGTTCCTCGCCGACGACACGATGATCGCGAGTTACGAACTCGGCGGCGGCTGGATGCACATCGAACACGCGAAGGTCGGCAAGCGCGCCTTCCTCGGCAACTCCGGGATGACCGGTCCCGGTCGGCGCGTGCCCAAGAACGGCCTCGTCGCCGTGCTCTCGGCCACGCCGTCGAAGGCGAAATCCGGTTCCTCCTGGCTGGGCAGTCCCCCGGTCCGGCTCCGCAGGGCGCCCGGCGACGCCGACGCCTCCCGCACGTTCCGTCCCCCGGTCCGGCTCAAGATCGCCCGTGCGGTCGTGGAGACGTGCCGTCTCATCCCGGTGACGGTGACGTTCGGAATCGGCCTCGGCGTGCTGTTCGCGCTGCAGGTGATGGCTCACCACATCGGCTTCTGGCTCGCGGCGCTGGCCAGCGGTGTCGTCCTCCTCGTCGCGGGCGCGGTCGCCGGGCTGATCTCCGTGATCGCGAAGTGGCTGGTGGTGGGTCGGATCGGCAAGATCGAGCACCCGCTGTGGAGTTCGTTCGTGTGGCGGAACGAGGTGTCGGACGCCTTCGTGGAGACCGTCGCCGCACCCTGGTTCGCCCGTGCCGCCACCGGCACCGCCGTGCTCAACGTCTGGTTGCGGGGTCTCGGCGCCACCATCGGCAAGGGCGTGTGGTGTGAAACCTATTGGCTCCCCGAGGCGGATCTCGTCACGCTGGGCGACGGCGCGACCGTGGAACGGGGGTGTGTCGTGCAGACTCACCTGTTCCATGATCGGATCATGTCCATGGACACCGTCATCCTCGGGGCCGGCGCCACCCTCGGGCCGCATTGTGTCGCGTTGCCCGCCGCCCGGATCGGCGAAGGCGCCACGGTCGGCCCTGCCTCACTCGTCATGCGCGGCGACACCGTGCCGCAGTCCACGCGCTGGCAGGGGAATCCGATCGCCCCCTGGGCGGCGAGGTGAAGTCCGAGAAGGGGATCGACGAGCCGGTCGACCCGTACCTCCCCCAGAACGGCAACCGCGGATACCGGGTGTCCCGGTACGAACTCGACCTCACCTACAAGGTTCACAGCAACCGGCTGACAGGCAAGGCCACGATCACCGCGGTCACCACCGAGGCTCGCTCGCGGTTCGCTCTCGATCTGGCGGCCAACCTGCACGTCACGAAGGTCGCGACCAACGGTTCCCGGAACACGAAGTGGCTGCACCGGAACGGCAAGCTGATCGTCACGCCCGCGCAGACCGTCCCCGCGGGCGGCGCCCTCGTGCTCACCGTCCAGTACGGGGGTTCGCCGAAACCGATCCGCAGTGTGTGGGGTGAGGTCGGCTGGGAGGAGTTGTCCGAGGGCGCGCTCGTCGCCAGTCAGCCCAACGGGGCGGCGTCCTGGTTCCCGTGCGACGACCACCCGAGTTCGAAGGCGAGTTACCGCATCGCGATCACGACCGATTCGCCGTACTACACGGTGGCCAACGGTGCGCTGGTCAGCAAGCAGACTCGGGCCAGCCAGACGACGTGGGTGTACGAGCAGACCGAGCCGATGGCGAGTTATCTGGCCACCATCCAGATCGGGCCGTACGAACGCCGGAGCCTCGGTTCCGGCGGTGTCCCCATGTTCGCCGTCCATCCGCCTCGATTGCGCGCGCCGTTCGACGTGGACTTCGGCCGGCAGCCTCAGATGATGGACGTGTTCTCCCGATTGTTCGGCCCGTACCCGTTCGCCGACTACACGGTGGTCGTGACGGACGACGAGTTGGAGATCCCGCTCGAGGCGCAGGGGCTGTCGATTTTCGGCGCCAACCATTGCACCGGCCGGCGCTGGTCCGAACGCCTGGTGGCGCACGAACTGGCTCATCAGTGGTTCGGCAACAGCCTGACGCTCGGCCAGTGGCGCGACATCTGGCTGCACGAAGGCTTCGCCTGTTACGCGGAGTGGATCTGGTCGGAGAACTCCGGTGGACATTCCGCGCACCAGCTCGCCCTGCAGGCGCATCAGGGCCTGTCCCGCAAACCGCAGGACCTGGTGATCGCCGATCCGGGACCGCAGCTGATGTTCGACGACCGCGTCTACAAGCGCGGCGCTCTCACACTCCACGCTTTGCGACGCCGGCTCGGCGACGACAAGTTCTTCGGGTTGCTTCGGCAGTGGACGCTGGCCCATCGCCACTCGACCGTCACGAGCGAGCAGTTCACCGACCTGGCCACCCACTACACCGACGAGCCGCTGCGCCGGCTGTGGGATTCCTGGCTCGGCGAGAAGACCCTGCCGCCGATGTGAGCTGCGGTCACTGCGGGTTCGGCAGGTGCGCGCGCCACTTCGTGAGTGCGAGCGCGAGGCAGCCGGCGGCTGCGACCGCGCCGAAGACGAACATTCTCGGGTACGTCACCGCCGGGAACGTCTCGGACAGGTAGGCCATCACGGCGGGTGTCCCGAATCCCAGGTAGGTGAGCGAGTAGAAGACGGCGGTCAGTCCGGCGAGATCGTCCGGTCCTGCGATCCGCTGAATCTCCTGCAGTCCGGACACCATGGCCATGCCGTATCCGCAGCCGAGCACGACGGCGGCGGCGAGCGCGAGCGGAACGGTCAGCGCCGACGCTGCGACGGCGGCGACGCCCATTCCGGCGAGGACGACGATGAGTGACACCACGACGGCACGCGCGTTGCGGGGGGTGTCGATTTTGCGGCCGAGTGCCTGGATCGCGAATCCCGCCCCGAGGCCGACCGCGCACATGAGCGCCGAGAACGCGAGCGGCAGCCCACCCGTGTTCCCGGACATCAGCGACGGCAGCACCGCGTAGGCGGCGGCCGCCGTCCCGAACACCCACGGTGCGAGCGGCGCGATCACGAACAGGAATCGCTTGTGTGCGGCGGACGGGATCGCGAGGTCGCGGGCGAGCGAGACGCGCTCGGCGACCGGCTGGGCCGCGCGGGTCTCCGGGGCCCGCCACAGTGCGACGGCAGCGGCGACGGCGATCGCGCTGTGCACGACGTACGACAGGACGCTCGGCAGTGGCGCCCACTGCGCGAGAACGCCGGCGACGCCCGCGCCGAGGCCGAAGCCGCCGGTCAGACTCATCGCTGCCCGTCGCGCACCGGCACCGTCCGTGACCGTGGGATCCCACGGCGCGGACGACAGTTCCTTCACCCAGCTGCCACCGACGGCCATGCCGAGGCCGAGCGCGATACCGCACAGGACGCGGCCGACGATGAGCATCGCCGCGGAGTCGGCGCCGAGGGCCAGGAGCGCGGAACCGGCGATCGTCAGGAACGGTGCCGGGAGCAGGATCGGCCGCCGTCCCAGCCGGTCGGAGAGGGGTCCGCCGAGGAGCAGGGCGGGCACGATCCCGACAACGTAGGCGAACAGGAACAGATCGACCGTGACCGGGGAGAAACCGTGGTCGGCGCGGTACATGCCGAGGAGCGGCGTGAATTCGTTGCCACCCCACGCGACCGCGAACATGGTCGCGGCCACCAGCAGCCAGGCGCGGGGCGACGCGAGGGCCTCCGGCGCCTCCCTCGGGGATTCGCGGACGACGGTCATCGCGCAACTCCTCTCGGGTTGAGGGCGTGGACCTGGCGCATGTGGACGAGTACGGCGGTGTCGTATCCGGCGGCGTCACCCGCCTCGACGAGTTCGGTCAGCTGCTCGTGGTCGGCGATGATCCTGGGCAGCTGTCCCGGGTCGCGGGTGATCGAGTGTGCCGTCATGCGGCGCTGACGCTCGCGAATGCTGGAGTAGAACGTCGCGAGCAGCGGGTTCTCGCCGGCCTCGACGATCATCCGATGGAAGTCGGCGTCGGCCGCGCTGAAGGCGGCGACGTCGCCGCGCTCGGCGATCGTCCGCTGCTCCGCGAGGTTCTCGCGCAGGCGGGCGACGAGGAGTTCACGGGCGTGTGGCTGGTCGGCCAGCACCCGGACGCTGTGCGTCTCGACGAGTTGCCGGGCGTCGACGACGTGCTCTGCCTCGCCGTCGGCGACGGGCACGATGAGCGCGCCGCGCTTCGGGTAGAGCCGCATCCAGCCCTCGGCCTCGAGCCGGAGGAACGCTTCGCGCACCGGGGTGCGGCTGAGCCCCATGCGTCCGGCGATCTCGCCCTCGCTGATCAGCTCACCGCCGGGCAGACCGCCCGACAGGATGAGCTCTTTGACCTCGCGATAGGCCTGCTCCGCGGCGGAATACAACATAGACACAAGATGTATTTATACTCCGGAGACGGATTCGGGTCTATGCAGAGACAGCCACTGTGAGCTCTATCTCCACAGGTGCGCCGGACGGCAGGGCGTACACACCGATCGCGCTGCGCACCGGCAGCGCGTCGGGTCCCAGGCATTCGACCAGCACATCCGACGCGCCGTCGGCCACCGCGGACAGTTCGCGGAAGTCCGGGGTACACGCGACGAAGACGCTCATGCGCAGGCACCTGGAGATGGCCGCCGTGCCGCCGACGGCCGCGGCGACGGCGGCGACGGCATTCCTCGCCGCCAACCCGGCCGCCTCCCGGGCCCGCGGGATGTCCAGGTCCCGTCCGACGACACCGGTAACCGTCAGCACACCGTCACGGCGTGGCGTCATCCCGGCGCTGTACGCGATCCCGTCGTGCACGACAGCGGGAACGTAGCGGCCCTGGGGCCGTGGAGCGGTAGCGACGGATTCCTGCTCAGACACCGAGTGCAATTCCTTCCTGGCGGGGGTCGGCGGCGCCGGACAGCAGCCCGCGCGCTGCGTCGAGGGAGATGATCTGCGCGCTTCCACCGGCGGCCCACGGACCCTGCAGTGCGACGTCGTGACCCAGACGCCCCAACTCGGTGCGCACCTCCTCCGGAATGCGGGACTCACACCGCAGTTCCGCCGGGCGACCGACCACATCGGCGTCGCTGCCGGGGAAGACCGTGAAGCGGGGCGCCGCGACGGCCTCCGCCGGGTCGAGCCCGTGATCGAGCAGGTGCGAGATCAGTTGCATGTTCCATTGCACCTGCCCGTCCCCGCCCGGGGTGTTTCCGACGTGCATGAGATTCCCGGCCGTATCGGTGATCACCCACGCGTTGAGGGTGTGCAGCGGTTTACGCCGCGGCGCCGCGGCGTTGGGATGTCCCGGAATCAGGTAGGCCCCGCGGCCGTATCGGTTGTTCAGCACCACTCCGGTGCCGGGAACGGTCATCTTGGCGCCGAATGTGAAGGCGAGCGAGTGGATGAAACTGACGGCACGGCCGTCGGAGTCCACCGCGACGGTCGAGGTGGTGTCTCCGGCGCTCACACCGAAGGCGCCCGCCGACGCCCGGCGGCCGTCCAGCCGGTCTCTCGCCGCCCCGATCGCGGCCGGCTCGAGCACGGCCTTCCACCCGTCGGTGCCGGCGCCGCAGGACGCGAACCGGTCCTCGAAGGCCAGACGCGCCGCCCTCGCCATGCGATCGACCGCCGGAGCGGTGAGCCAGGGGGAAAATCCGACGACGCCGTCGTTCAGCGCCGCCTGCTGGAGCACCATCCACCCCGGCGTGGGCAGGGGTGTCTGGTGAACGACTGCACCGGCGTAGTGCCCGGTGATCGCCGACTCCGGTCGCGCGTCGGCGCCTGCCGACCACTCGTCCCCGCCGAACGGCGCCCCACCGGCGCGGAGGGCCTCGACAGCCCGCCGAGCGAACGAGCCGGTGTAGAAACCGTGCACGTCGCGCGCGAGCTCACGAATGGACCGGGCCAGGTCGTGCTGCGGCAGCAGCTCCCCGACCTGCGGCAACCGTCCGCCCGGGAGATACACCGCACGCAGGCCGGGGTCGGCGGCGATCGCGGTCTGCGCTTCTCTCACGTCGTCACGCGTCTTGGCCGAGCAGGGAAGCCCCTTCTCCGCCGTGCGCACCGCCGGCGCCCAAAGATCCGTCAGCGAGCGGGTGGCGCCGCCCGCGTGCAGCGCACCGAGGGCCGCCGGCGCTCCGGGAACCGCCACCGCCAGCGCCCCGTCGAGGGGAATCGACCGCAGCCCACGTTCTGCGTAGAAGTCCACGTCACCGCCGTCGGGCCCGAAGCCGCTGCCCCCGACCGTCCACACCGATCCGTCCGGTTCGCGGACGACGGCGAACGCGTCACCGCCGATCCCGCACTGCCCCGGCAACGTCAGCCAGGTCATCGCGGCCATGGCGAGCGTCGCGTCGATGGCGTTGCCGCCGTCGGCCAGAACTCGGGCACCTACGGTGCTCGCCGCGGGATGACTGGACGAGACCATGCCGTCGGCGGAGAGAGTGGACGGTCGCGGGTTCACTTCATGCACCCCCGCGCTGCCCGCCGGCGCGGGATGGAGCTGGTGTCGTCGGGGTCGATGCCGACGAAGATCTCGCCGTCACGTTCCTCGACCGGGTAGGTCTTGATGGCCACCGTCGCCGGTGGGCACACGGGTTCCCCGGTCTCGAGATCGAACACGCTTCCGTGGCAGGAGCATCCGATGCCGTCGTCGACGAGTTTCCCGGACGAGAGCAGGCAGTCCAGGTGTGTGCAGTAGTTGGACGTGGCGTAGGCCTTCCCGTTCAGGCGGGCCACGGCGAACTCGTGTTCGCCGGCGAAGAAGCGGCGCACGATGCCTTCGGAAACCTGTCCGGAGCGCGCAACGCGAGTGAATTCCATGGTCTTCTCCCTCTGTCGACAGGTAGATCTCAGGCCGAAGGGCTGAGGTAGACGGTCTTTTCGGCTTGGTAGAACTGCATCATCGAGTCCCCGGCCTGTTCCTTGTGGGTCTGCGTACTCGATGCCTTGTATCCGCCGAACGGCGCGTTCATGCTCATGCCGGTGGTGGGCTGGTTGATCTTCACCAGACCCGATTCGGAACGGCCCGCGAACGCGAGCGCCTTGGTCACGTTGTTGGTGACGATTCCCGCGCTGAGCCCGAATTCCGTGTCGTTCGCGAGTGCGACCGCCTCGTCGAAGCCGGACGCCCGCAGGAAGACCAGCAGTGGGCCGAACACTTCTTCCGTGACCACCCGCATGTCCGGGCTGCCGCCGGCGAACACGGTCGGGACGGCGAAATAGCCGGTCCCACTGTCGAGACGTACTCCACCACAGACCAGTTCGGCCCCTTCGTCGCGGCCGATCTGCACGTACTCGAGGAATTTGGCGAGCTGCCCCTCGCTCGCGAGAGCCCCCATGCCCACGCCAGGGTCCGCGCCCGGGCCCACGGTGATCCCTTCGGCGAGCTCCACCACGCGGTCCAGCAACCGGTCGTGGATCTCGTCCACGGCGATCACCCGGCTGGTACCCGTGCACGCCTGCCCCGACAACCCGAAGGCGCCCTTGACGATCAGCGCAGCGGCCTTGTCGACGTCGGCGTCGTCGAGAACCACGACGGGGTTCTTGCCGCCCATCTCGAGCTGACTGCGACGAGACGGACCCACCGCCGCGTGAATCGCGCGGCCCACCTGGGTGGAGCCCGTGAACGTCACGGCATCGACGCGCTCGTCCGCCGCGACCGCGGCACCGGCACGACCGGAGCCCTGGACCAGGGCGAGGGCCCCGGCCGGAAGTCCCCCGGCGAGCAGTGCCTCGACCAGCCGCTGTCCCATCAACGGCGTGAGCTCGGACGGTTTGAACACCACGACATTTCCGGCGGCCAGTGCCGGTCCGAGTTTGCGCGACGGAATGTTGAGCGGGAAGTTCCAGGGGGTGATCGCCCCGACGATTCCGACGGGTTCGCGCAGGGTGATGACGAGGCCCTCCCCCGGCGTGGGATACGTGCTGCCCGTGGTGCGCAGCGCCTCGCCCGCGTAGAAGCGCAGGTTCATCGGCGTGCGGCCGACTTCCATGGCCGCCTCTGCCCGGGTCTTGCCCTCCTCCCGGACGAGTTCGCCGACGAGGTCGTCTGCCCGCGCCTCGAGGTGCGCGGCCGCGGCTTCCAGGATCGCCGCGCGGCGTTCCGGGGGCGTCGCGGCCCACTGCGGCGCCGCCTTGGCCACCGCGCTGACGGCGGCATTCACGTCCGCCGCGGTCGAGTCCGGGAACACGCCGATCACGTCGTCGTGGTCGGCAGGATTTCGTCGCTCGAACGTCGCTCCGGTGGACGACGGGACCCACTGCCCGTCAATGAGATTGAGACCCTCGATCATGACACCGTCACCAATTCCTCGTCGTCCTCGTCCATCAGGTCGAACAGGTCGACGTCCTGATCCGCCAACCGGGCCGGCGCGATCGACCGGCCGATCAGTTCTCTGGCCGCGCTGATCTCGTCGCCGCGGTCGAGCGTGAAGGCGCCGCGCACGACACCGCTGTCCAGATAGAAGGCGGTGAACTCGCCGTCGCCGGCGCTGCCGCGGAGAACCAGGTCGGTGTAGCGGGCGGTGCCGGTGAACTGGATGTTCTTGCCGAACTGATCGGACCAGAACCAGTGCGCGGGGTCCACCACCCCGACGCGTCCGAGCATGAGGTTCGCGGTCGCCGCCCCCTGCTTGCTCGCGTTGTCGAAGTGTTCGACGCGAACGTGTCGTCCTGCTGCGTCGGAGAATCGCGCTGCCACGTCGCCGGCGGCGTAGACGTGCGGAACCGATGTCCGCCCCTGTGCGTCCACGAGGATTCCGCCGTCGACGGCAAGTCCGGAGGCCTGCGCGACCTCGACGTTGGGGACGATGCCGATGCCCACCACCACGACGTCGGCCTGAAGCACCTCTCCGCCCTCGAGGGCGATGAGCACGCCGTCCGTCCGGGTCGTCACGGTGTCGACCCGGACGCCGCCGCGGACGATGACTCCGTTGTCCCGCTGCAGCCGAGTGCAAACCTCACCCATCTCGGGTCCGAGAATTCGGGCGAGAGGTACCGCGTCCGCCTCGAGGACGGTCACGTCCGCTCCCAGGGTTCTTGCGGTGGCGGCAATTTCGAGTCCGACGAAGCCCCCGCCGATCAGCACCAGGCCGACGCCGGGGCGGAGGTGGGCGGCGAGCCGTTCGGCGTCGTCGATCGTCCGCAGGTAGTGCACCCGTTCGGGTGCCGGACCGTTCACCGGTATCGTGCGCGGCCTGCCGCCGGTCGCGACGAGTACCGCGTCGGCCGCAAGGCTTCGGCCGTCGGACAGTTCGACCGACCCGCCGCTCGCGTCGATCCGGGTCACCGTCGTGCCGGTGAGAAGTTCGACGTTCTGCGTGTCTCGCCACGCGTCGGGCAGCAGCATCAGAGACTCGCGATCCTCCTGCCCGGCAAGGAATTCCTTGGACAGCGGTGGGCGCTGATACGGCGCGTACGGCTCGTCGCCGACGAGGAGGATCCTGCCGTCGAACCCTCGGCGCCGCAGCGTGCGCGCCGCGACGGCAGCGGTCTGGCCGGCGCCGATGGTGACGATGGTGTTCAGCGTCATGGGGTCACTCGCTCTCTCAGTCGACTTCGGCCGGCGAAGTCGCGGTCTCGGCGTAATCGGGGCTGCGGGTGAGATCCACGTAGACGACGTCGTCCTCGACCTTCACCGCGTAGGTCGGCTGGCACAGGTCCTGGTCCTCCTCGTAGCCGGTGTCGAGGTCGAACGCCCACTGGTGGCCCGGACAGATGACCCGCCCGTGCAGCAGGGTGCCTTTCGCCAGTGACCGATCCTGATGGATGCACAGGTCACGAAAGGCATAGATCCGGTCGTCGGCCTGGAACAGGGCGACCGCGGTGTCCCCGACCTCGACGCGAAACTTCCGGCGGCGGCCGAGCTCACGCACGGTTACCAGCCGGGTCCAATTCGTCTCCATCGTTCTCTCCTGTCGGGCGGGATGCCTGCGTCCGGAGGGGCCCGATGCGGGCCCCTCCCTTCGCACGGTCAGGCGGTCGCGAGCTCGAGGTCGGTTGCCACGTACGTGTCGTAGAGCCCCTTCGTGTACGAGAAGCGCATCTCGGCCCCCCACTGCACGAGTTGCAGGCAACGCTGCTGCAGCTGCGGGGTATCCGCGTGGTCGAGCACGATCTGGTATCCACGCTCACCGTGCACCACGTCCGACGTGATGTGCAGGTCGAAGAACTCGATTTCGTCCTCGGTGAATCCGTACACCTCGCGCAGAGGGATGATCTGCTTCTTGTAGATGCTCGGTACCTGCGACTCGAGTCCGACGACGAGCGCGGCGGTGGCCACGACGAAGTGCTCACGCTGCGACACCGCGTAGCACCACGACTGCAGTCCGCGGGTGATCGCGTTCATGTTCGACGGGTCCTCGACGCGCTCCTTCGTGGTGCCGCACGCCTCGGCGAACTTGATGAGGAGGTCGGTGTGCCGGATGTCGGCCAGTTCCTCCTCGTACATGTTCTGGAGGGTGAAATCCTTTGCATTGGTGAAGGTGTCGGGGGTGTTGGAGTAGATGTTCGCGAGGTAGTCGGCGAAGGGTCCGACGTAGTGGTAGTGGTTCTCCGCCCACCGCGCGAAATGGTGCTTCTCGAGCTTGCCCTCGGCCCACGCCTTGCTGAACGACGCGTTCTTCGCCTCGCGGCCCTTGATGGCGTTCTCCAGAGCTGTGCGGAATTCGTCCCTGCCTAGAAGTTCGGTCATGATGTGCCTCGTCTTCCTCGAGTGTGAGAATGGTTGGGGATGCTCCGACTGGAGTGAATTCGACGTTATCGACTCGAGGTCTGCCCGACCACGGTCGAAGTGACTGCGTTGGAACGGTTTCGATGTGCACATTGTCGGCACATCGTGGAGATTCAGCTGGGTACCGCGGCGAGGGCGTCGAACTCGGCCAGCATCGCCGCTCCGACTGCCTTGTCCTGCTTGCCGTTTCCTCCGCTGATACCGATGCCGCCGACGATCTGGCCGTCGAAGACGAGGGGAAATCCGCCGACGAACACCGCAAACTTGCCCGGCAGCATCTGGCTGATGCCGAAGGCTTCGTTCCCCGGCAACGCCGGACCGTCGGGAGCCTCGTTGAACAGATGTGTCGCCCGCTCGTGACCGGCAGCGGTGAACGCTTTGGCGATCGCGATGTCGACGCCGGTGAGGCGCGCTCCGGGCAGCCGGTGCAGGGCCAGCACGTTGCCACCGTCGTCGCAGACGCACAGGGTCTGCTTGACGCCGATTTCCTCGGCCTTCGCGCGTCCCGCGGCGAGCAGTGGGAGTGCGTCGTCGAGGGTGATTCGGTGAACCTGATGCATTGTCTTCTCCGTTGCGTATTCGGGAGGAAGTGATGCACCGATTTCTATCACCGGGATGACCGGAGGAACCATGGTCAAACTATCCGGCGATCTCGGCGAATTCAGGGCATAGTGCATAGGTAGTGCAGGCGTGCGCTCCGCCATACTGCACATCCGATACTCCCGAGGAGGGTCCGTAGTGGACGACACCACGACACCGAACGCGGAGGACGAGCGGTTGTCGTTACGCGGCCTGCTGGAAGAGCCCCTGCTCGCGTCGGCCCGGCTGCTGTCCGGTACAGACGCCCTGAGCGATCCGGTGACGTGGTGCCTGCCGTGGGGTGAGGTGATGAGCCGGCCCGACTCCCTCGCCGAGGTCGCTGTGTACACCCGGCCGGAAACCCTGTCCGCGCACGGACGTGAACTCGAATCACTGGTGGCACGGGGAGCCGGCGTCCTTCTCGTCGACGGGTCGGCGCCCGCGGACACGGTCTGGCCGACCGGACTCACGGTCGTGGAGCTGGGTTTTCCCGTCGGGTTCACCGCGCTCAACCGGCTCCTCGCCGAGCGCGCACTCACCCAGGAAGCGCACGTGATGCGTTATGCCCTCACCGTGCACCAGTCGCTGGCGGGGTTGCTGCACCGCGGAGCGGGCCTGCCGATGCTGATCCGCGAGGTCGCGGCGCTGACCTCGGACGTTGCCGTCGCCCTGGATGTCCGGGGGCGCCTCCTCGCGCACGCCGGTCTCCCGGACGCCGAGGACGCGGGGACCGTCGCCCTCCTGGAGGCTCTCGCGAACGCGCTGCCGCGGCTCGAGGAATCACCACCGGCACGGATGCACAACGTTCACGTGCTCCGCCTGGAGCATCCGGACGGACTGTTCGCGCCCACGACGGCGGTCGCCGGGGCAATGCAACTCGCCGGCCGCTACGAGGGCTGGATCGTGGTCGTCGTGCCCGGGGCGAACCCGCGTCGGCACGACATCGCACAGCACCGGGTGGTCGTCGAACAGGCCGGGACGATCATCGGCACCGAGATGCTCCGGCAGCGGAGCGTGGACGAGGCCGAGGAGCGGGCGCGCGGCGACTTCGTCCAGGCCCTCGTGCACGGCAATTTCGCCAACGACCACGACCTGCGCACCCGGGCGGCGCTGCACGAGATCGATCTGGACCTGCACTACATCGTGTTCGTCGCACCCGGCCTCGTCGACCGGGCGTCGGGACGGCCCGGAGCGAGCATGGTCCGGCTGGCCCGATACGCCGCCGGCGTCCTCCCACGCCCGGGCGTCCGTTCTCACGTCACCGTCATCGGCGACGTGCTCGTGGTGATCCGATCGTTGAGCTCCGTCGACACGCCCGGCGTCGAATCCGAGATCAGCGAGTACGCGCACGCCATGTCGCTCGATCTCGAAACCCGTTTGGGTCAGCGGATTCCGGTGGCCCACGGACGCCCCGCGGCGGGCGCCCGCGATATCGGGGAAAGCTACCGCGAGGCCCGCATCACCCTGGGCATCGCCCAGCGGCTCGGGCTGTCCGGTTCGGTGGCGTACAACGACCTGCGCGGGTTCAGTGTGCTCGCCCGCGCCACCGACACCGACGAGAGCCGACGGCTCATCCGTGACGTCCTCGGGCCCCTTCGAGCGTCGAGTTCGCATGCCGACACCGAGGAGTTGCTGTTCGCCTACCTCGAGGAGGGCGGAAACATCAACGCCGCCGCACGGCGCCTCCGAATCCACCGGAACACGATGATCGCCAAGCTCGATCGCACGTCGCGGCTCATCGGCATGGACATCCGGGAACCCGAGAACCAGTTCACCCTGTGGCTGGCGCTCCGTCTCGATCTGCTCTCCCAGGTGCAGGACACCGTCAACCACGAGATCGTGACCCGCTGACCCTCAGACGGCCACCGGGTCCTCGCCGGCGAACGTCCCGGCCAATCCGGCGAGCACGACGACGGCCGCCACCACGAACAGCAGTCCGTACGGATCGGCCGCCAGGTGCGCGGCCACGCCCACCCAGGCGGCGCCCACCGCTGAGCCACCGAAGCGGATGAGGTTGAACAGTCCCAGACCGGTTCCGACAGCGCCCGCGGGCGATCGGGTCGAACCGGCCGCGGCGGGTGTCTGGACCATGCCGATCCCCACTCCGGCGACGACGAGCACGGCGCCGATCGCGACCGGGTTCCGGACGTCGGCGGACAACGTGATCGCCAGTGCCACTTGACTACTGATCAAGACACCCAGCCCGGACCGCATCACCACTCGGGCGCCGATCCTGTCGACGAGACGCCCGACGACCGGCGCCACGCACGTCATGACGACCGGCAGCACGAAGAGCATCAGCCCCGCCTGTGTGGTCGAACTGCCCGAGCCCGTCAGGTAGAGCGGAAGCGCGAGTAGCAGGGCCCCCAGCGCGAACATCTGAGTGAAGGCGGCGAGCGCGCTACGCAGGAACCGCGATTCGATCACCAGGTCGATGGGCACGAACGGGTTCGCCGCCCGCCGGCAGTGGACCACGAATCCCGCCGTGACGACGATTCCGCCGCCGATGGTCGCGATACTGACCCAGGCGGGAACCTGCTCCTGCGAGACGGTCGTGAGGCCGAGGATCAGCAGGACCGCGCCGAGCGTGACGGCGAACGCCCCGATCACGTCGAGCCGCATCTTCTTGCCGGGGTAGCGCGGGATGTAGCGGAGGGTCGCGGCGAACCCGATCAGGGCGACCGGCACCAGTGGCACGAACGCCCACCGCCAGCCCCACCAGTCGCTGACGATTCCGCCCATGGACGGACCGACGGCCTGACCGATTCCGTTCACCGCCGCCCAGGCGCCGACGGCGCGCGCCCGCCGCGCAGGCCCGAACAGCCACGCGATCAGTCCCATGACCGCCGGCGCGAACGCGGCCGCGGCGATCCCGCCGAGCGACCGCCAGATCACGAGCACGGGCAGGGACGGCGCGAGGGCCGCGCCGAGCGAACAGACCGCCGTCCCCAGGAGGGCGGCGCAGTACACGCGCCTGCGACCGAACCGGTCCCCGATCCACCCGGCCAGCGGCATCGTCGCCGCGAAGGTGAGGAGGAATCCGACGACGACGAAGATGCCGCTGCCGAGGCCGGCGTCGAAGTCCGTGAGGATCGCGTTCAACGGGACGTTGACGATGTTGTTGCTGACGGTGCCGACGAACGTTCCGGCGAGCAGCGCCGCCAGCGCGAGCGACGTGCCGGGTCCGCGTTCGTCACCCGCGGTTGCACTCTGAGCCTGACCGACCGCCGTGTTCATAGGGTCCACTTTCATCCGAGAGTTCGCGTTCCGGCGATGCCAGTTCGCACCGGGAACCCTTGCCACAAACTTTGGTTAGGCAAGCCTAATTATGAACACAAGATTCCGTGAAATGGCTTCTGCCGAGCATTCCTTTACTTGCGCGTGACAACAAGCAATCCCGGCGAAAAATGCCGGGCACAATGCACAAATACGCTGGTTATCGATGTGCACTCTGGACGTTGACCCTGGAAAA
Organism: Rhodococcus wratislaviensis; assembly: GCF_900455735.1. Taxonomy (GTDB): domain Bacteria; phylum Actinomycetota; class Actinomycetes; order Mycobacteriales; family Mycobacteriaceae; genus Rhodococcus_F; species Rhodococcus_F wratislaviensis. Next base: position 224,514 of record NZ_UAUI01000026.1, read on the forward strand.
CGCCCCGCGCAGTATCACTGCACTGTGACTAGTGCCACTAGTCTGTACCTATTTCGAAGGGGCGCACTGTGGATGTAAGTCTCACCGCCGCACATTGGGTGTATCTCGGAGGAATCATTGTCATCCTCGGGACGATGCTCATGCGGAAGAACATCGTCGTCCCCGCCGTCATCGGCACCTTCCTGACCGCGTTCGTGTTCTCCGACAGCCTCGTCACCGGTCTCGCGTCGATCTTCAATGCGAGCCTCGTCGCCGCCCGCGAGCTGTTCAACATCTTCCTGATCATCTCGTTGGTGACGGCGATGCTCGGCGCCCTCCGGCAGATGGGGGCCGACCGGCTGATGGTCGCCCCGTTCCGGCGCGTCATGCGCGGCGGCACCAGCAGCTTCATCGTCCTGGCCGTCGTCACCTACACGATCTCGCTGTTCTTCTGGCCGACCCCCGCGGTTCCGTTGATCGGAGCGGTCCTCATCCCCGTCGCCATCCGCGCCGGCCTTCCCCCGATGGCGGTCGGCATGGCGATCGCCATCTGCGGGCAGGGTATGGCGCTGTCCTCGGACTACATCATCAAGGTGGCGCCGGGCCTGTCGGCGAAGTCGGCGGGCGTCGATCCGGACGTCGTCGCGGACCGCGCCCTGGTGATGTCCCTGATCGTCGGCGTCACCGCCCTCCTCATCGCCTACTTCACACAGCGCAGGCACATGCGCCGACCCGCACCGGAACTACTCTCCGACTGGGAGTCACGTGCGGAGAGCGACTTCGGCAAGCCCGTCGGCGACGCTCCCGACAGCGGTGCGACCCCCACCGGCGGCGGCGCGATCGATCGCATACCCGCCGAAGCGGCGACGAGTGCGGCGCCCCCGACGTCGACGGCTGTTCTCGCCGAACCCGTCACGGCCTCCGCACGGCAGGTCATCGACGACACGTTCAAGAGCATCCGTGCCGCAAAGACTTTCGCAGTCCTCGTCCCCACCGCCTATCTGGCGTTCATCGTCTACCTCATGGTCGGCAAGTTCACCGACCTGGTGCCCGACCTCAAGGGCGGCGACGCCGCGGCGATGGTCGGCGGCATCGCCGCGCTCATCCTGTTCGCCGCTGCCGCGACCAACGACAAGAAGGGTTTCCTCGAGACGACGTCCGAGCATCTGATCGACGGCCTGGTCTTCGCATTCAAGGCTATGGGCATCGTCATCCCGATCGCCGGATTCTTCTTCATCGGCAACGGCGACTTCTCCGCCGCCATTCTCGGGCTTCCCGCGGATGCGACCGGTCCGACGCTGCTGTTCGACCTGGTGAACGCCGCGCAGTCCCACCTGCCGCAGAACGCGTTCGTGACGTCGTTCGGGATTCTCGCCATCGGGATGATCGCGGGCCTCGAGGGCTCCGGATTCACCGGGCTGCCGCTCACCGGTTCACTCGCGGGTGCGCTCGGGCCTGCTGTCGGGATGGACCCCGCAACCCTGGCGGCGATCGGTCAGATGGGGAACATCTGGTCCGGCGGTGGAACGCTGGTCGCCTGGTCGTCGTTGATCGCGGTGGCCGGCTTCGCCCGGGTTCCCGTCCTCGAACTTGCCAGGAAGTGTTTCGTGCCCGTGGTGTCCGGCCTGGTGCTCTCCACCGCGGTGTCCGTACTGATCTTCTGACAGCTCGACGGCCTCGGTGGGCATTTCCCACCGAGGTCACGCGCGGAGTCGATCCGCATTCTCGAGGATGGCGGCACGCAGCGCCTGCTCCGGTTCGCTGAGAACACTCCGGCGGGCCTCCAGCACGAATTCGACGTCGACGCCAGGCACCCACTCGTCCCGCGACCGCATCCGCACCGGCACCAGTCCCGTGGGCGGCAGCGTCTCGGCATGGAACACGACGCCGAGCCCCGCGAGACAGGCGGCCCGCAACCCGTTCAAACTGTCCGTCACACAGGCCACCCGCGCACCGCGCCCGGATTTCTCCAGGACGTCGAGCGCCGCTTCCCTCGTGATCGACGGCGGCGGATACGTCACCAAGGGCACCGGCCCCTCTGCATCCGGAACGAAGTCTGGGGCCGAGAAGAACGCCAACCGGTCGGTCCACACCAGTTCGCCGTGCCGGTCCCCTCGGCGACGCTTCCCGAAGACCAGGTCCAGCCGGCCTTCGTGCAGTTGTCGGAACAACACTTCGCTCAACGCCACCGTCAGTTCGAGATCCACGAGCGGATGGCTGCGGCGGAACTCGCCCAGAATCCGGGGAAGCTCGTGCAGAACCAGATCTTCGGACGCCCCGAACCGGACCCGTCCGCGCACGCCGGATTGCGTGAAGTATCGCTCGGCGTCCGAGTGCCGCTCGAGTATCGACGTCGCGAAACCCACCATCACGGAGCCGTCCGCGGTCAGCTCGACCGAGTGTGTGTCCCGCAGAAACAGGCGGCGCCCGGCAGCCAGTTCCAGCTTCCCCACGTGCTGACTGACGGTGGATTGCCGCAGGTTCAGGCGCCGGGCCGCGGCGGTGAAGCTCCGGGTGCGCGCGACTGCGAGAAAGCTTCGCAGATGGACCGGATCGAACATCACCCATTGTTATCACGATTCGGCATTACAGTAAACGCACCTATCGCCTTTCGGAATATGCGCGTGTTGCTTACGGTCGAACCATGCTGACGAAGATCCCGCTGCTCGGAAGACTCGATCCCTTCATTCTCGGCATCCTGATCACCGTCGGGATCGCCAGCCTGGTCCCCGCGGACGGCACGGCCCTGACCGCGTTCACCTGGGCCACGAAGGTAGCCGTCGGGCTTCTGTTCTTCCTCTACGGCGCCCGACTGTCCACCCAGGAAGCGTTGCACGGTCTGCGTCACTGGCGTCTGCACGTCACCATCCTCGCGGCGACGTTCGTCGTCTTCCCGCTACTCGGAATGGCTGCGCGCGTGCTGGTCCCGACGATCCTGACCCAGCCGCTGTACCTGGGTCTCCTCTACGTCTGTTTGCTGCCGTCGACGGTCCAGTCGTCGATCGCCTTCGTGTCGATCGCGCGAGGCAACGTGCCCGGCGCGATCGTCAGCGCCTCGTTCTCCAATATCCTCGGCATCTTCGTCACCCCACTCCTCGTGGCATTGCTGATGACGAGCGAGGGGGCAGGCTTCGACGCGTCCTCCGCGATCGGCATCCTCGTCATGCTCCTGCTCCCGTTCATCGCCGGCCAGGCAGTGCGGCGGTGGATCGGTCCCTGGGTGAAGAAGCACGGCGCACCGCTCAAGCTCGTCGACCGGGGATCGATCCTGCTGGTCGTCTACGTCGCATTCAGTGAGGGAATGAATGAGGGCATCTGGGGCACGCTGTCCGTCGGCCGGCTCCTCGCGTTGCTCGCGGTGTGCGCGGTGCTTCTCGCGATCGTCCTGTCCGTCACCTGGTTCGGGTCGAAGCGACTCGGTTTCGACCGGGCCGATCAGATCACGATCACGTTCTGTGGGTCGAAGAAGAGCCTCGCCACCGGTCTTCCGATGGCCACCGTCCTGTTCGCCAGCCAGCCGATCGGCTTGATCGTGCTGCCGCTCATGCTGTTCCATCAACTGCAACTGCTGGTGTGCGCGTGGATGGCGGGCCGGCTGGCCCGACGCGCCGCCACCGAGGAGACGGAACTCGCGACCAGCTCGAGCTAGCCGGGAATCAGTCGGCCAGCACGGCCTTCAGGAAGGTCTTGGTCCGCTCGTTCTTCGGCGCAGTGAAGATCGTTGCCGGGTCGCCTTCCTCCACGATCCGCCCGGCGTCGAACATCATCACCCGGTTCGACACGTCCCGCGCGAACTGCATCTCGTGCGTGACGATCAGCATCGTGATGTCCGTGGTGCGCGCGACGTTCCTCAGCACGTCGAGGACGTCCGCCACCAACTCCGGATCCAGCGCCGACGTGACCTCGTCGAGCAGCAGAATGTCGGGATCCATGGCCAGCGCCCTCGCGATCGCGACCCGTTGCTGCTGGCCGCCGGACAGTTGCGTCGGGTGCGCGGTCTCCTTGTCCGAAAGACCGACCGTCTCGAGTAACTCGCGTGCCCGCTGCACGGCCGCGGCCTTGTCCATCCCGAGCACATGGATCGGCGCCTCGGTGATGTTCTCGATGACGTTCATGTTGGGGAACAGGTTGAACTGCTGGAAGACCATGCCGATCCGGCGTCGTATCCGGCGCACGTACTTCTCCGACGCCGGCACGAGTTTGCTTCCCTTCTCCTCGTGCGTCAGAGGTGTCCCGTCCACCCAGATGACGCCGTCGTTCACCTTCTCGAGGGTCATGAGCAGTCGCAGGATCGTCGTCTTGCCCGAACCGCTCGGACCGATCAGGGTCACCCGGTCGCCGCGCGCGACCTGGAAGTCCAGGTGGTCGAGCACTACGTGGTCGCCGAACTGCTTCACGACGTCGTCGAATCGGATCATCGGGGTTGCTGTGCTCGCGTCATCGGGCAAGACGTCTCTCCAATCGCCGTATGAGCAGGGACGTCGGATAGCTGGCGACCAGGAAGATCACACCCGCCAGCGTCAATGGTTCAAGGTATTGGAAATGCCGGGCGCCGAACTGCTGCGCGGCCGTCACCATCTCCACCACCGTGATGGCGAACAGGAACGGGGTGTCCTTGAACATCGACACGGCATAGTTGCCCAGCGCCGGGACGACGCGGCGGATGGCCTGCGGCAGGATGATCGCCCGCCACGTCCGAGTGGGCGCGATGGACAACGCCCGCGCCGCCTCCCACTGGCCGACGGGCACCGCTTCGATACCCGCCCGGTACACCTCGGCCATGTACGTCGAATAGTGGATTCCGAGTACGACGACACCGATCTGCAGCGGCGACAGTCCGGTGAACGTGTAGTACACGAACAGCAGTTGCACGACGAGCGGGGTCAGCCGGATGAACTCGCTGACCGCGCGGACCGGGACACTCACCCACCGCGGTGCGGCCTGCCGGATCAACGCGATGACGAGTCCCAGAATGACCGAGATCAGGAACCCGAGAACGGTCGCGATCAGGGTGATCTTGAAACCGTCGAGCAGCACGGGCAGTGCCTCGAATGCGCGATCCCAACTCCACTGGACGCTCATTGCTTCGCCGCCTCCAGTCCCCGCGGATCGGAGGGCGCGAGGCTGAAGATCTCACGCAGGGACGGCCCCGTGCCGAGGCGGTTCTTCGCCCGCACCTCCAGTGCGTTCATCACCAGTGTCAGCACGTAGCCGATGACGAAGTAGATGACGAGCCCGACGCCGAACGCGAAGAGGGTGTTTCCGGTCGTCTGCCGGAGTTGGTCGATTTCGAAGGTCAAGTCCTGCAGCAGGATATAGCTCGCGAGGGCCGTGCCCTTGAGGAGCTGGATCAGAAGGTTCGTCAGCGGAGGAATCATCTCGGCCCAGGCCTGGGGGAAGACCACCCGGCGTAACCGCTGCCAGTGACTGAAGTCCAGTGCCGTGGCCGCTTCCCACTGCGATTGCGGCACCGAGTTGATCGCGCCGCGCACCACCTCGGCACCGTAGGCGCCGTAGTTCAGCCCCAGCGCAAGGATCCCGCAGAGCACCGGGTCGATGAGGTAGCCGAACAGCGGAACCACGTAGAACAGCCAGAAGAGCTGCACCAACAGCGAAGTTCCCCGGAAGAATTCGATGAACGCGCGAGCCGATCCCCTGATCACGATGCTGTGCGCACGGGCGGCCAACCCGAGCGCGAGCGCGAGTACGAACGCGAGGAGGGCGCCGCCTGCCGTCAGCTGGAGTGTGACGACGATGCCTTCCTGGATGCTCGGCCACGCATCCAGCAGGGCGTCGATATTCCCCTTCACAGGCAGTAGACCTCTACGACGATCAGCCGGCGCCGCCGCAGAGTTTGGCGGTCGTCAGGTTCGGATCGGGCAGTTCCTCCGCGGTGAATCCGAACGGTCCGACGATGGAAAGGTACTTGTCCTTGTCGGAGGTGATCTTGGCCAGTTCGGCGTTGTAGGCGTCCCGCAACTCGGTGTCTTCCTTGCGGAAGACCGTGCCGCCGGCACCGACCTGGGGTACCCCGTCGATCTCGGCGACGAAGGAATTCGTCACTTCCACCGGGGCCTGCGGGTTGTTCTGCGCCAGCCAGTTCAGTGAGATCCCGGTGAGCGCAAAGACATCCGCTCGCCCGTTGGCGACGGCGTCCATTCCGTCTTGCGGCGACGCCACCTGCATCGCATCGATCCCGAGTTGCTGCGCGTAGTCCGATTCGATCGCCCCGGTCATCGCGGCCATCCGCACCCCACTCTGCTGCACCGACTGCATATCGGTGAGCTTCGCGGGATTGCCCTTCGGCACCATCAGTGCGGTCGTGTAGTTGAACTCCGGCTCACTGAACGCTGCCTGCTCGCACCGCTGCGGGAGGATCGACATTCCGGCGCTGACGACGTCGAAGCGGCGGGCCTGCAGTCCGGGAATGAGCGCTCCGAAGTCGGTGCTCACGCCCTCGACGTTGTCGATGCCCAGGTTCTTGAAGATCTCGCGGTGCAGGGCCACGGTGGCGCCGGTCAACTGACCATCCTGCTCGAAGCTGTACGGCGCCTCGCCGGCGAAGCCGACGGTGACCGTTCCGCTGTCCTGCAGTTGCTGGAGGAGCGATCCGCCACTGGTCGTGTCGGTTTTCGTGCACCCCGCCAGGGAGCCGGCGGCCACCATCATGCCTGCGAAGGCGACAGCCGCTCTGACCGCCGGACGTTGTTTCGACATCGTGCTCGTCACCACAGATTCCCTTCGTCACCTCGGGTGATCCGGGAGGACGCGCACCGCACGGCACGATCCCAACGGATCTGCCCGGGCCACGTTACGCAGGCGAAGGATCTGCCATAGGGGAACCGGGGGGACGTTACCGCAGCGTTATCAAAGTCGCGGTCGGCGAAGTCTCCGGGAATGCCGAAAGCCCCCCAACAAGGTTGGGGGGCTTTCGGTAACGGATGTTCGGCGGTGTCCTACTCTCCCACACCCTGTCGGGTGCAGTACCATCGGCGCTGGAGGGCTTAGCTTCCGGGTTCGGAATGGGACCGGGCGTTTCCCCTCCGCTATGGCCGCCGTAACTCTATGAAACTGTCACACGGAACATCAGCGAAGACACACAACAACCGGTGTTGTTGGTGGTGTTCTTCTTTCTTCTGTTCTGAAACGTGTGTGTTGTTTCAGATACTGCACAGTGGACGCGTAGCTTCTTTGTGGTAAGTCCTCGGCCTATTAGTACCAGTCACCTGCATCCGTTACCGGACTTCCAGTTCTGGCCTATCAACCCGGTGGTCTGCCGGGGGCCTTACCCCCTCGAGGGGGTGAGAAACCTCATCTTGGAACAGGCTTCCCGCTTAGATGCTTTCAGCGGTTATCCCTTCCGAACGTAGCTAACCAGCGGTGCTCCTGGTGGAACAACTGGCACACCAGAGGTTCGTCCGTCCCGGTCCTCTCGTACTAGGGACAGCCTTCCTCAAGTTTCTAACGCGCGCGGCGGATAGAGACCGAACTGTCTCACGACGTTCTAAACCCAGCTCGCGTGCCGCTTTAATGGGCGAACAGCCCAACCCTTGGGACCTACTCCAGCCCCAGGATGCGACGAGCCGACATCGAGGTGCCAAACCATCCCGTCGATATGGACTCTTGGGGAAGATCAGCCTGTTATCCCCGGGGTACCTTTTATCCGTTGAGCGACACCGCTTCCACTTGCCGGTGCCGGATCACTAGTCCCGACTTTCGTCCCTGCTCGACCTGTCAGTCTCACAGTCAAGCTCCCTTGTGCACTTGCACTCGACACCTGATTGCCAACCAGGCTGAGGGAACCTTTGGGCGCCTCCGTTACATTTTGGGAGGCAACCGCCCCAGTTAAACTACCCACCAGGCACTGTCCCTGAACCAGATCATGGTCCGAGGTTAGAGGTCCAATACGATCAGAGTGGTATTTCAACAACGACTCCACACTCACTGGCGTGAGCGCTTCACAGTCTCCCACCTATCCTACACAAACCGAACCGAACACCAATACCAAGCTGTAGTGAAGGTCCCGGGGTCTTTTCGTCCTGCCGCGCGTAACGAGCATCTTTACTCGTAATGCAATTTCGCCGAGTCTATGGTTGAGACAGCTGAGAAGTCGTTACGCCATTCGTGCAGGTCGGAACTTACCCGACAAGGAATTTCGCTACCTTAGGATGGTTATAGTTACCACCGCCGTTTACTGGGGCTTAAATTCTCAGCTTCGCCACCGAAGTGGCTAACCGGTCCTCTTAACCTTCCAGCACCGGGCAGGCGTCAGTCCGTATACATCGTCTTACGACTTCGCACGGACCTGTGTTTTTAGTAAACAGTCGCTTCTCACTGGTCTCTGCGGCCCCACCCAGCTCACACTGCAAGAGTGATCACCGGACGAGGCCCCCCTTCTCCCGAAGTTACGGGGGCATTTTGCCGAGTTCCTTAACCATAGTTATCTCGATCGCCTTAGTATTCTCTACCTGACCACCTGTGTCGGTTTGGGGTACGGGCCGTGTGAAAGCTCGCTAGAGGCTTTTCTCGGCAGCATAGGATCACTGAATTCGCCTCATTCGGCTATGCGTCACCTCTCAGGCTTAATGAATGGCGGATTTGCCTACCATTCGCCCTACAGGCTTACACCAGTATTACCACTGACTGGCTCAGCTACCTTCCTGCGTCACCCCATCGCTTGGCTACTACCAGATCAGGTCCCATGCATCCACATCCAGGGCCCCCGAAGGGGCGTAAGGACGCTTCAGGATGGTTAGTATCACTGATTCACCAGGGGCGCGTTCACACGGGTACGGGAATATCAACCCGTTGTCCATCGGCTACGCCTGTCGGCCTCGTCTTAGGTCCCGACTCACCCTGGGCGGATTAACCTGGCCCAGGAACCCTTGGTCATTCGGCGGACGAGTTTCTCACTCGTCTTTCGCTACTCATGCCTGCATTCTCACTCGTGTGGCCTCCACGGCTGGGTCACCCCGCCGCTTCCATGGCCACACGACGCTCCCCTACCCATCCACACCACTGCCCAAGACTCCGCAGAATCAAGGGGGTGCATTGTGTGAATGCCGCAGCTTCGGTGGTGTACTTGAGCCCCGCTACATTGTCGGCGCAGGATCACTTGACCAGTGAGCTATTACGCACTCTTTCAAGGGTGGCTGCTTCTAAGCCAACCTCCTGGTTGTCTTCGCGACCCCACATCCTTTTCCACTTAGTACACGCTTAGGGACCTTAGCTGGCGATCTGGGCTGTTTCCCTCTCGACTACGAACCTTATCGCCCGCAGTCTCACTGCCGCGCTCTCACTCACCGGCATTCGGAGTTTGGCTGATTTCGGTAAGCTTGTGGGCCCCCTAGACCATCCAGTAGCTCTACCTCCGGTGAGAAACACGCGACGCTGCACCTAAATGCATTTCGGGGAGAACCAGCTATCACGGAGTTTGATTGGCCTTTCACCCCTACCCACAGCTCATCCCCTCAGTTTTCAACCTAAGTGGGTTCGGTCCTCCACGACGTCTTACCGTCGCTTCAACCTGGCCATGGGTAGATCACTCCGCTTCGGGTCTAGAACATGCCACTACAACGCCCTATTCGGACTCGCTTTCGCTACGGCTACCCCACACGGGTTAACCTCGCGACATGCCACTAACTCGCAGGCTCATTCTTCAAAAGGCACGCCATCACCCCCAGCAGCAAGCTGCTCGAAGGCTTTGACGGATTGTAAGCGCACGGTTTCAGGTACTATTTCACTCCCCTCCCGGGGTACTTTTCACCTTTCCCTCACGGTACTAGTCCGCTATCGGTCACCAGGGAGTATTCAGGCTTATCGGGTGGTCCCGACAGATTCACACCAGATTTCACGGGCCCGGTGCTACTTGGGTTTCCATCACGACAGTCATCATGTTTTCGTGTACGGGACTCTCACCCTCTACGACAGGCCGTTCCAGACCACTTCCACTAACACAATGATTTCTTACTGTCGGCCAACACGGCAGCATTGACAAGATGAACCCCACAACCCCACGAATGCAACACCTGCCGGCTATCACACATCCATGGTTTAGCCTCTTCCGCTTTCGCTCGCCACTACTCACGGAATCACTATTGTTTTCTCTTCCTGTGGGTACTGAGATGTTTCACTTCCCCACGTTCCCTCCACACACCCTATATATTCAGGTGCGGGTAACACGACATCACTCGTGCTGGGTTTCCCCATTCGGACATCCTCGGATCTCAGCTCGGTTGACAGCTCCCCGAGGCTTATCGCAGCCTCCTACGTCCTTCATCGGCTCCTGGTGCCAAGGCATCCACCGTACGCTCTTCATTACTTACAACAAAGATGCTCGCGTCCACTGTGCAGTTCTCAAACAACACACAACCAACCACCCACACAGACACCAGACCAGAAAAAACACACCCTCACGGGCACGCCCTCCTGCGGTATGACCTGCAGTGCTTGCTTGTCGTCACTTTCCTGTAGAGGAAACACTTACGTGTTCTCTCAGGACCCAACAGTGCATCGATATAACTCTTCTCCCACCGGCACTCGGGCCGGCAGCAGTGAAAAGAATGTGTGTCAGTGTTCCACCCATGAGCGTCTGCCGTTCCACATGTGGGAACGAAACAGTCTCTGCCAGAGGAGAAATCAACCTGTGTTGATCTCCTGCTGGAGATGTGCTCCTTAGAAAGGAGGTGATCCAGCCGCACCTTCCGGTACGGCTACCTTGTTACGACTTCGTCCCAATCGCCGATCCCACCTTCGACGGCTCCCTCCCACAAGGGGTTAGGCCACCGGCTTCGGGTGTTACCGACTTTCATGACGTGACGGGCGGTGTGTACAAGGCCCGGGAACGTATTCACCGCAGCGTTGCTGATCTGCGATTACTAGCGACTCCGACTTCACGGGGTCGAGTTGCAGACCCCGATCCGAACTGAGACCGGCTTTAAGGGATTCGCTCCACCTCACGGTATCGCAGCCCTCTGTACCGGCCATTGTAGCATGTGTGAAGCCCTGGACATAAGGGGCATGATGACTTGACGTCGTCCCCACCTTCCTCCGAGTTGACCCCGGCAGTCTCTTACGAGTCCCCACCATTACGTGCTGGCAACATAAGACAAGGGTTGCGCTCGTTGCGGGACTTAACCCAACATCTCACGACACGAGCTGACGACAGCCATGCACCACCTGTATACCGACCACAAGGGGGGCCGTATCTCTACGGCTTTCCGGTATATGTCAAACCCAGGTAAGGTTCTTCGCGTTGCATCGAATTAATCCACATGCTCCGCCGCTTGTGCGGGCCCCCGTCAATTCCTTTGAGTTTTAGCCTTGCGGCCGTACTCCCCAGGCGGGGCGCTTAATGCGTTAGCTACGGCACGGATCCCGTGGAAGGAAACCCACACCTAGCGCCCACCGTTTACGGCGTGGACTACCAGGGTATCTAATCCTGTTCGCTACCCACGCTTTCGCTCCTCAGCGTCAGTTACTGCCCAGAGACCCGCCTTCGCCACCGGTGTTCCTCCTGATATCTGCGCATTTCACCGCTACACCAGGAATTCCAGTCTCCCCTGCAGTACTCAAGTCTGCCCGTATCGCCTGCAAGCTCGAGGTTGAGCCTCGAGTTTTCACAGACGACGCGACAAACCGCCTACGAGCTCTTTACGCCCAGTAATTCCGGACAACGCTTGCACCCTACGTATTACCGCGGCTGCTGGCACGTAGTTGGCCGGTGCTTCTTCTGCAGGTACCGTCACTTTCGCTTCGTCCCTGCTGAAAGAGGTTTACAACCCGAAGGCCGTCATCCCTCACGCGGCGTCGCTGCATCAGGCTTTCGCCCATTGTGCAATATTCCCCACTGCTGCCTCCCGTAGGAGTCTGGGCCGTGTCTCAGTCCCAGTGTGGCCGGTCACCCTCTCAGGTCGGCTACCCGTCGTCGCCTTGGTAGGCCATTACCCCACCAACAAGCTGATAGGCCGCGGGCCCATCCTGCACCAGTAAACCTTTCCACCCTCAGCCATGCAGCCGAAGGTCATATCCGGTATTAGACCCAGTTTCCCAGGCTTATCCCGAAGTGCAGGGCAGATCACCCACGTGTTACTCACCCGTTCGCCGCTCGTGTACCCCGAAGGGCCTTACCGCTCGACTTGCATGTGTTAAGCACGCCGCCAGCGTTCGTCCTGAGCCAGGATCAAACTCTCCGTTGAAGACTCTAGATTTCACAGGCGAACCTGCCAATCAGTCATAGACATCGAGTCAAATCACTAGCAATCAAAAACTCAAACTAGCATTTCAAACACTGACCCCCCTCCGACGGAAGAAGGAGAAGAGCCAGCAAATACCCACACCACCAACACCCCGAAACCCGAAGGCCCCGAAAGCAATCCGTGATGCGGAGTACCAAAAACATTTGGCACTGACATTCATCGACACACTGTTGAGTTCTCAAAGAACACGCACACACCATCACTACCGAAGTCTCAACTTCGGCCGCTCCGGGGCAACCGTTCCATCTTATCCTACCAGCCTCACCGGCGCAAGCCGAGACGCTGATCAGAATCTAACCGGGATGGAAGCACCACCGTACACGACGGTGAACCTCCGATGTACCAGGCGCCTTCGTCCAACCTCGTGTCCCCCGCCTTCCGGCCGGGGTCGGTGTCCGTGTCGCTCTGACCTGGAATAAGTTACGCGAAGGGAAACAAGAACACCAAATCGCCAGGTCAACCGCGTGAAACCGGCGATTCAGGGCACCCAGTACTTGGCAGCCAGCTCCTCGATCACCACATCACCGTCCGAGGCCTGCTCCAAAGCCGCGAGGTCGGCGTCGATGGAAACCAATCGTGGATCGTCCCCCTCCGCCTCCTGGACTGGGTGCCCCCCGTCCTCGGCCAGCTGACGCAACAGCTTCTCGCGCACCCGGTCCTTCAGCGAATCGCTCATATCGAAATCATGACCGCGCGGCGGTGGGTTGTCGAGAGTGCACCGAACTCACTCCTCGGTCTCGTCCGGAGCCTTCACGTTGTCGCTCTTGCCGAAGACTCGCAGCGCGGTCGGAATGAGGACGATCAGCGCGCCCAGGATCGCGATCAACGAAAAGACCTGCATTGCCATCTGTGAACCGACTCTCTGTTTCGTGCCCGCGGCGACCAGGTGTCAGGCCGGCGCGAGCCAGCTTCCCCAAGATGTGTTCCTGGTGACGGTAAACGCCGCAAGGAAAATGAGCACACCGACTGTCACTCGCGGACCGAACACGATCGTGCGATCGCGTTTCCCTCGCCATCGGCGACGTGCCCATCCGATCCAGGCGAACACCATCACCGCGATGAACGGGACGATGAGAACATTGCCGGCCACAGCCGCGCCGATGTCGAGGTTGGTGAGGTCGTGCACGGCCCTCAGTCCGCCACAGGCCGGGCACCACCACCCGGTCAGGGCGTAGACCGGACAGAAGCCGTACGAACCGGGCTGATGCGGATCACGGAAGTGGAGGATCGTGGCGGCGAGAACGGCGCCGGCGGCTACAGCGGCGGGTGCGCCGAGTGCGCGCACACCGACCGCCGGCGTCGTCGGAGTTCCGTTCTGAGTATCCACGGCTCCAGTGTTCACGATTCTCCCGGTCTCCGGTGCCTGCGCTCTGGTCCTCGGTGACACCGTCCCCGCATCACGTGAACGATCCCGGAGACGACTCTGGCCCTTCCCGACTGATCGGGAAGGGCCAGAGAACCGCTGAGCTGCCTGAGAGAATCGAACTCTCGACCTTTTCATTACGAGTGAAATGCTCTACCGACTGAGCTAAGGCAGCGGTGCCTTTCGGCGGTGGCGAGTCTAGCGCCTCAACCCCGAGTATGCGAAAACGGCTCCCTGAACGCGTCGCCGAGTGTGGCCACCATGGCGTCGACAGCCCACTGCGGTTTGACATTGACGGTGATCGCTTCGCGGCACTCGAGGATGGCTTCGATGCACTTCAGGAGCCCTTCCGGGGTTGTCCGCGAGGCGAGGTCGGCCGCCCGATCCGCCATGTCCGGGTGGTTCGCGGCCGCGTTCGATTTCCATGCGACGGCAAGCGCGTCGCGGTAGAGGCCGGCCAGATCGATCAATGCACGGTCGAGTGCGTCACGGCCCGTGCGAGTGGCCCGGGACTTCTGGCGCTTCTCGAGATCCTTCAGCACGCCGGCCGAACCTCGCAGAGCTCCGGCCGCACCCTTGCCGGTGCCGCCCGCCCCCAGCGCGGTGCGCAATTCCTCGGTCTCCTGCTCGTCCCTGGACGCGCTCATCTCCTTCGCCTCCGCGTCGGCGGAACGCACGAGTTCCTCGGCCGCGGCGAACGCGGTGGCGGGCCGCAGCGCCGCGACGGCGAGATCCAGAGCGTCCTTACGGCGCACCTTGGCATTGAGATCCGTCGCGAGACGTCGGGCGCGCCCGACGTGACCGCCGCTGATCGAGGCGGCCAGCTGCGCATCGGCGGGGTCCAGGCCGTCCCGCTCGCGCAGGACCTTGGCGATGGAGTCGGCCGACGGGGTCACGAGATGGATGTGCCGGCAGCGCGACCGCAGCGTCACGGAGATGTCCTGCGGGTCGACGGAGGGCGCACACAACAGGAACACGGTGCGGTCCGGCGGCTCCTCCACCACTTTCAGGAGAGCGTTGGCCGCACCCTCGGTGAGCCGGTCCGCGTCCTCGACGACCACGATCTGCCAACGCCCCGTGCTCGGCCGGCGAGCGGCGGTCTGCACGATGGCGCGCATTTCCTTGACGCTGATGCTCAGGCCCTCGGGGACGACCTGCCGGACGTCTCCGTGGGTACCGGCCATCGCGGTAGTGCAGGCGTGGCACACGCCGCAGCCGGGCACGCCGTCGCTGGTGCATTGGAGTGCGGCGGCGAAACATTGCGCGGCCACCGACCTACCCGATCCGGGCGGGCCCGTGAACAGCCACGAATGCGTCATCGAGGAGCCCATCGCACCGACTCCACGACGGGCGGCAGTCGCCGCGGCCGTCAGCTCGGCCTCGACGTCCTCCTGGCCCACCAACCGGTCGAATACCGTCACCGCGCCAGCCTAACCGGCACGTGCGACAACCCGGCCGGCCCGAGGTACCGGCTCACGCCTTCTTGTCCGCTGCCTTCTTCGCGGCCGCTTTCTTGGCCGGCGCCTTCTTGGCGGCGGTCTTCTTTGCGGCCTTCTTGGCGGGCGCCTTCTTCGCGGCGGCCTTCTTCTTGACGGGACCGCGGGCACGCCGATCCGCCAGCAATTCCGAAGCGCGGGCGTCGGTGATGGACTCCACCTCGTCGCCCTTGCGGAGGCTGGCGTTGGTTTCACCGTCGGTCACGTACGGCCCGAACCGGCCGTCCTTGATCACCATCGGCTTCTCGCTGACCGAGTCGACACCCAGCTCACGCAGTGGCGGGGTGGCGGCGGCCTGACGTCCGCGGCGCTTGGGCTCCGCGTAGATCTTCAGAGCCTCGTCGAGGGTCACCGTGAACATCTGGTCCTCGGTGGCGAGGGACCGCGAATCCGTCCCCTTCTTCAGATACGGGCCGTAGCGACCGTTCTGCGCGGTGATCTCTTCCTTGGACTCCGGATCGACACCCACCACCCGCGGCAGCGACAGCAGCTTGAGGGCGTCGTCGAGGGTCACCGTCGCCAAGTCCATCGACTTGAGCAGCGAGCCCGTCCGCGGCTTCGGACCGGTGGCCTTCTTCGCCGCCTTCTTCGCCGGCGCCTTCTTGGCTGCCGTCTTCGTCTTGGTCGTCCCGTCGCCCGATTCGTCGGTCACCGGCACCACTGCCGGTTCGGGCTCCGGTTCCGGCTCGGGAAGGATCTCTGTGACGTACGGGCCGAAGCGGCCCTCCTTCGCGACGATCTCGTGCCCGGTGAGCGGGTCGACGCCCAGCTTGCGGCCCTCCTGCGGAGTCGAAAAGAGCTTCTCCGCGTACTCCGGTGTCAGCTCGTCCGGCGGAAGGTCGTCGGGCAGGTTGGCCCGCTGGGAGATGAGGTCGCCCTCGGGGTCGTCCGGGTTCTGGACCATCCGCTCGAGGTACGGACCGAACCGTCCGACCCGGACGTGCACTTCCCGTCCCTCGGCGTCGTCGAAGAGCCTGATCGAGTTGACCTCGCGAGCATCGATCTCCTCGAGGTTGACGCCGACCATCTTCTTCAGGCCGCCCTCACGGGCAACCGAACCCTCGGCGCCGTGATCGCCGCCGAAGTAGAAACTGCTCAGCCAGTTGCCGCGCTGTTCGCGGCCACCGGCGATCGCGTCGAGATCGTCTTCCATCCCGGCGGTGAAGTCGAAGTCGACCAACCGCCCGAAGTGCATCTCGAGGAGGCCGATGACGGCGAACGCCACCCAGGACGGGACCAGCGCGCTGCCGCGCTTGTAGACGTATCCGCGATCGAGAATCGTCTTGATGATCGACGAATACGTGGACGGGCGGCCGATGCCCAGTTCTTCGAGGGTCTTGATCAGGCTCGCCTCGGTGTAGCGGGCGGGCGGGTTGGTGGTGTGACCGTCGGGATCGAGTTTGGTGGCGGTGACCGCCTGACCCTCGACGAGCACCGGCAGGCGCGACTCGGCGTCGTCGGACTGGCCGCCGGCCTCCTCGTCGACGCTCTCCACGTAGGCCTTCAGGAACCCGGCGAACGTGATGGTGCGGCCCGATGCGGAGAAGGTGCACTCCTCGCCGGTGCCCGCGGTTCCGGTGATCCGCAGGGTCAGCGTCGTGCCCCGCGCGTCGGCCATCTGCGACGCCACGGTGCGCTGCCAGATCAGCTCGTACAGACGGAACTCGTCGGTGTCGAGGCGGGAATGCAGCTGACCGGGGGTCTGGAACACGTCGCCGGCGGGGCGGATGGCCTCGTGCGCCTCCTGCGCGTTCTTGACCTTGCGCGTGTACTGGCGCGGTGTGTCGTGCACGTACTCGGCGCCGTACAACTCGGTGGCCTGCGCGCGGGCGGCAGCGATCGCCGACGACGACAGCGTCGTCGAGTCGGTACGCATGTAGGTGATGTAGCCGTTCTCGTACAGCCGCTGCGCGATGCGCATGGTCCGCTCGGACGTGAAGCGGAGCTTGCGGCCCGCCTCCTGCTGCAGCGTCGACGTCATGAACGGCGCGTACGGCTTGCGGGTGTACGGCTTGCTCTCGGCGGAGGAGACGGTGAGGTCGACACCGGCGAGGGACTCGGCCAGACGCTGCGCCCGCGCCTCGTCCAGAACCGTGACGGTGCTCGTCTTCAGCTGGCCGTCCGCGCCGAAGTCGCGGCCGGTGGCCACCCGGGAGCCGTCGACGCTCACCAGGCGCGCCCCGAAACTGCGGGGGCTGGCCTCGGCGCCGGCGTCGAGGGTGGCGGAGATGTCCCAGTAGGACGCCGAGCGGAACGCCATCCGCTCGCGTTCCCGCTGCACGATGACGCGGGTGGCGACGGACTGCACGCGGCCTGCCGACAGCCTCGGCATGACCTTCTTCCACAGCACGGGGCTGACCTCGTAGCCGTACAGACGGTCGAGAATGCGGCGGGTCTCCTGCGCGTCGACCAGGTCGTTGTCGAGTTCGCGGGTGTCCTCGGCCGCGGCGCGGATGGCCGGCTCGGTGATCTCGTGGAAGACCATCCGGCGAACCGGAATCTTCGGTTTGAGCGTCTCGAGGAGGTGCCAGGCGATCGCTTCGCCCTCGCGGTCGGGGTCGGTGGCGAGGAAGAGTTCGTCGGCGTCCTTGAGGAGGCTTTTCAGCTCCGTGACCTTGGACTTCTTCTCCGGACTGACCACGTAGAGCGGTTCGAAATCATGGTCGACGTTGACGCCGAGCCGCGCCCACGACTCACCCTTGTACTTGGCCGGGACGTCTGCGGCTCCGCGTGGAAGGTCGCGGATGTGGCCGACCGACGCCTCGACGACGTAGTTCTTTCCGAGGTACGGGGCGATCTTGCGGGCCTTGGTCGGCGACTCGACGATCACGAGGCGGCGAGGCTGGCCGGACGCTCCCGCCGCACCCTGTGCACTGCCGTTGTCCCCTTTAGCCACCTGTAGCCCGAGCCTTCCTGAAGTCGATCGCTGCCACTCGACAGTTGTGCAGACAAACCCTTTTATACCCGGTTCGCCTATTACTAGAGTGACATACCCGGAACCCATCCTCGCAGATCAGTACCGTCTACGCGGCTCTACACGTGGGGCCAACCGGTACGGTCGTCCAAATTTCCGGGCGCCTCACCGATGCTCTCGACGAGTCTGCCGAGCCTACGCCGACCCGAGATTCGGAGCCCCGGACCGGAGCCACGGGTGCCGATCAGCGTCGGCGCGATGCCTGCTCTCATCAATGCCTGAGCCAACGGCGCGTGGGTATCCGGGGCGTGCGGGTCGAGTCCGAGGACGAACCGCTCGCCCTCCGCTTCGCTCCTGCCCGACGCGAGTGCCCACACCCTCAGCTGACGCCCCGAAGGCACCCAGCCGGAGGGCACCGCCTTGACCGCTCCCCTCGTCCACTGGTCCGCGAGCGGCCGCAAGTCGACGACCGATGCGGTGCGGACGAGCGGGCTGCCCTCGTCGCTGCGCGTGATCTCGACCTCGAGTCCGGCCTGGGCGATCAGCTCTGCAATAGCCTCCGCCCGCCACGGCGCGTCCACCACGATCGAGATGCGCGCACGCCCGGCCGATGTGACCACCTGGCCCGTCGCGGCGAGTAGACCGCACAAGTCGGTGACCGCCGGCGGCATCGCCTCTGCGGAGAAAAAGGAGAGCTGACTCACTGAAGTACCCCCTATTGCCACGGCACCGTTGCCGTGAAAACGACTCGTCCCCCACCGCCTCAGGCGATGGGGGACGAATCAGACGCGGCCACGAGGACCCCGCCTATCTGATTTACGTGTTCACGAATGTGAACGGCAGAATCAGACTGCGCGAACGCCGGTGGCCTGGGGGCCCTTGGTGCCCTGGCCGACCTCGAACTCCACGCGCTGGTTCTCCTCGAGGGTGCGGAAACCGCTGCCCTGGATCTCGGAGTAGTGAACGAAGACGTCAGCGGAGCCGTCTTCGGGTGCGATGAAGCCGAAGCCCTTTTCCGCGTTGAACCACTTCACAGTGCCCTGTGCCATGCTTTTCCTTCTCTTTCTAACCACCGGATTCGGCGGACAGCACATACAGTCCACCGGGCCGGTTCCGACCGCTGTACTTCTAGATTTCCCCCTCAGGAAAAGCAGAGCACCGCGTTCGCAACATCGATCCTGCGAACGTTCACTCTTTCAAGCCTACGAACACAGAAGCTGCGACCAGTTGTAGTCAACCATGAACTCCGCGAACGCAACAGTCGAAATCCGAACAATTCACACAAAAAGTTGATCTTGTAGCGAACAGGCGCGAAACAGCGGATTGACGCCGGGGTCGCGGCACCCCGCGCGACAGCCCCGAAGGGGCACTCGTTATCATCAAATGCGCAGGTCGTGGCGGTGTGGAAGCTACTCGCCCGTCCCCTACGACAGCCCGGAGACATCAGTGAGCACACCGTTTTCACCACGTGACGACAGTGGAAATACGGGCGAAACATACGGCCGAGCGCTGCTGAACCGAGTCCTCGAGGGTGTCCCCCGGGACGAAAACCCGCTCACTTTCGCCGCGGAAATGCCTGCCCGGACTTCTCAGCTGTCGGAATGGCCCGCGTGGGCGCACCCGAGCGTCGTCCGGGCCATGCAGGAGAACGGGATCCCCCGTCCCTGGACGCACCAGGCCGCCGCCGCCGACCTGGCCCGTCACGGGTCGAACGTCGTGGTGTCGACCGGCACCGCCTCGGGCAAGTCCCTGGCCTACCAGCTTCCGGTACTCACCACTCTGGCAACGGATCCGCGGGCGACCGCCCTCTACCTCTCGCCGACCAAGGCACTGGGCGCAGACCAGCTGCGGGCCGTGACGTCGCTCATCGACTCGGAAGTCCTGGATGCCGGGGACGACCTCCGGGGCGTGTGCCCGTGCGCGTTCGACGGCGACACCCCACTCGAGGTGCGGCACTGGGCACGGGAGAACTCGCGGTGGCTCTTCACGAACCCCGACATGCTGCACATCTCCCTCCTCCGGACCCATCAGCGATGGGCGCACTTCTTCCGCAATCTGGCCTACGTGGTGATCGACGAATGCCACTCCTACCGTGGTGTCTTCGGCTCGAACGTCGCGCTCGTGCTGCGGCGGCTCCGGCGCATCGCGGCCCGGTACGGCGCCGATCCCGTCTTCGTCCTCGCGTCCGCCACCACGGCGGACCCCGGGGCGGCGGCGTCGCGGCTGATCGGAGCGCCCTGCGCCGAGGTCGTGGAAGACGGTTCACCACACGGCCCCCGGACGGTCGCGCTGTGGGAACCCCCGCTCATGCGGGAGGTCACCGGGGAGAACGGAAGCCCCGTTCGACGGCCCGCCGGTTCGGAGGCAGCGCGCATCATGGCCGACCTGATGGTCGAAGGGGCCCGCACCCTCACCTTCGTGCGCTCCCGCCGGGGCGCGGAGCTGACCGCGATGGCGACCAAACGTCTACTCGGGGATATCGATCCCGAACTCGCGACGCGAGTCGCGTCGTATCGAGCCGGGTACCTCGCCGAGGATCGTCGTGAACTCGAGACCGCACTCGCCGACGGCACGCTGCTGGGGGCGGCGACGACGAATGCGCTGGAACTCGGCGTAGACATCGCCGGCCTCGACGCCGTCGTGGTCGCCGGGTTCCCCGGCACGGTGGCGTCGTTCTGGCAACAGGGAGGCCGGTCCGGCCGACGCGGCGAAGGGTCGCTCGTCGTCCTGGTCGCGCGGGACGATCCCCTCGACACCTACCTCGTCCATCACCCGTCCGCGCTGCTCGACAAGCCCGTCGAGGCGACTGTCACGGACCCGAGCAATCCGTACGTCCTCGGCCCGCAGTTGCTCTGCGCGGCAATGGAACTACCGCTGTCCGACGCGGAGGCCGAGGCGTTCGGGGCGATCGAGGTACTCGGGAAGCTGGCGGAGCAGGGCCTGATCCGCCGACGCACACACGGTTGGTTCGTCACCGCCGGCACAAATCCTCATGGCGCAGTGGATATCCGGGGTGGAATCGGAACTCAGGTGGCAATTGTCGTGTCGGAATCCGGACGCATGCTCGGAACCGTCGACACCGGCCGCGCTCCTGCCACGGCACATCCCGGCGCCGTCCACATCCACCAGGGTGAGTCGTACGTCGTCGACGAACTCGACCTCGACCAGGGACTCGCCCTGGTGCACGCCGAAGACCCGGACTGGACGACGTCGGCTCGCGAAACCACCGAGATCACCGTCACCTCGGTGCTCGAACAGAAGCAGTTCGGCGACGTCGAGGTCGCGCTCGTCGAGGTCGAGGTGACCCATCAGGTGATCGGATACCTCCGACGACTGTCTTCGGGCGAGATACTCGACGCAGTGGAACTGGACATGCCGAGGCAGACCCTCCCCACCCGCGCGGTGATGTACACCGTCACACCCGAACTTCTGGTGCAGGCGGGTGTTCCGGCCGAACGCGTGCCCGGTTCGCTCCACGCCGCCGAACACGCCGCAATCGGGTTACTGCCTCTTGTCGCGGTGTGCGATCGAGGCGACATCGGCGGGGTCTCGACGGCGTTGCACGCCGACACCGGACTTCCCACTGTGTTCGTCTACGACGGTCACGCAGGCGGCGCCGGATTCGCCGACCGCGGGCACGCCGAACTCACCCGCTGGCTCGGCGCGACCCGGGAAGCGATCGAATCGTGCGAATGCACCTCGGGGTGCCCGTCCTGCGTGTACTCGCCGAAGTGCGGAAACGGCAACGACCCTCTCGACAAGGACGGCGCGATCCGGGTCCTGACGGCGGTACTCGACTCGCTCGGCTGAGGGTTCAGCGCAAATACAGCCGAACCTTGTCGATCACGTCGCGGAGCAAATGAATCTCCTCACCGGTCGGCGGGGCGGTCACCGTGAGATCGTCGGCCACCTGCAGTTCCCAGCCGGTCTGCGCTCGCACCTCGTCGACGGTGACCCCCTCGTGCACGCTGACCAGTTCGAGTTCGTCGAACGGGCCCTGCCGCGACAGCACCCCCAGGTTGGTGAACACCTTCGTGACCCCTCGACCGCGGGGCATGATCCCGTCACCTGCCGCCCGGGCCCGGACAGGACTCGGCGACGTGCAGAAGTCGAGTTCCGCGGGGAAGGCGCTCGGGTCGTGTCGCCGCATCACCACGAAGATCTCGCCGGCGTTGGGCATGATCTCCACCGCGCCACCGGCGCCGGGCAGCCGGACTGTCGGCTTGTCCCAGTCTCCGATGATGCTGGTGTTGAGGCTGCCGTACCGATCGATCTGGGCCGCGCCGAGAAATCCGACGTCGACGTTGCCGCCCTGCAGCACGTAACCGAACAACGCCGACATCGACACCACCGACTCGGCGCCCGACACGACGACCGAGTCGGCGATCCCCTCGGCCATCGCGGCGGGGTGGGCGCCGCACACTCCCGATTCGTAGATCAGTTCGACGTCCGGGTTGCTCGTCCTCTTGGCGAGATCGACGGCGAGCGTCGGCAAGCCGACGCCGGCGAACACGCGCCGCTTCCCGGCGAGTTCGCGGGCGGCGACGGACACGATGACCTCCGTCGCCGAGATCGCTCCGACTGGTGCTGTGGTCATTTCCGGCTCCCGTAGTCGACTGGTTCGGAGAATCGAGGCTCGACGGCGAGGTCGTTCCAGTAGTCGTCGCCGAGTTTGTCCAGGTACTCGTCGTGATTCGCAGTGCCGTGGATCCATTCCTTCAGCCAGGCCTGCAGGAGTCCGGAGTCCTTGCTGATGGCGGTCCAGCGCCGGTAGAACGCGCAGTCCCGGTCGTAGTAGCCCTGCACGTAGGACGGATGCGCCCCGCGCGGACAGACGACCACGGCATCGACCGCGTGGGAGGGGATCAACGTGCGACTGGGGTCGGAGCGGACGACCTCGTCGTCGACGATCTCCTCGACGACCACGATCGCCTTCCGCGCGGCGTACACCGCTTCCTGCTGGACCCCGGAGATACCCCAGATCTGCACGTTGCCCTGGCGGTCGGCGCGCTGCGCGTGAACGATCGTGACGTCCGGGTTCAGCGGAGGCACGACGTACACGGTGCCCTCCCCGTAGGGATCGTCGACGAGTCGAATTCGGGGATTGAGCCGGGGAAGGTCGCTTCCCGCGTAGGAGCGCAGCGGAAAGAACGGGAGGCCGGCGGCACCCGCCTGATAGCGGCAGACCATTCCGTAATGGCTGTACTCCTCGACCTCGAGGGCCACCGGATCGTGGTGCTCGATGCGGCGTCGTAACTCGTGCAGTGATCCGGCCGAGCCGCTCGCGAAGAACGAGGCCACGAGCTTGGTGACACAACCGGCCGCCACGAGTTGATCCGACACGATGTCGGGCGTCATCCGGCACAGCGTGAGGTTCTGCCGTTCCTGCCGGATGATCTCGTGCGCAGCCGCGAACGAGATGAGATGCGAGAAGCCCTCGAGGCACACGGTCATGCCGTCTTCGACGTACGTTCCTATGGCTTCCGCCATGCTGACCACTTTGCTCATCGCCATGCCCTTCTCCGGAACGACGGGAGGTCGCCTCGGGACCCTCCCCGCCGGATTACCGCCGTGTGAATCAATAGTGTTGACAAATCTGTTGCTGGAACTGCAATAGTTCTCCCGTGGAGATTTCTCAGATCACTGCCTTTCTCGCGGTCGCCGAGGAACTGCACTTCGGCCGGGCAGCGCAGCGCCTGCACTCGGCCCAGCCGCCGTTGAGCCGAACGATTCGGCAACTGGAAAAGCAGCTCGGGGCAACTCTTTTCGAAAGAAACACCCGGAACGTTCGCCTCACGCCGGCCGGTGAGGCACTGCTCGGCCCGGCGCGCGAGATCCTGGACGCCTGCCGGCTCGCGGAGATCGCCGTCGCCGCCGCCGGGCGCGGACAGGTCGGCCGGGTGCGCATCGGCTTCGCCGGAGTCTCGTCCCACCTGCTCATCGGGCGGTGGGCCAAACTCGTCCGGCACACCCACCCCGGAATCGAATTCGTTCTGGACAGTTCCGCTTTCGCGAGCGAAGCACTGAACAAGCTCCTCGACGGAACACTCGACATCGGTCTGGTCCGGTGGATCTTCACCCCGCCCGGCATCGCGTCCCGCGTCATCCTCAACGAGGACTTCGTGGTGGCCGTACCCACCGACCACGCGCTGGCAGGCAGTGACAGTGTTCGCATCGAGGAGCTGGCCACCGAGCCCTGGGTGACGCTGCCCGCCGATCCCGGATCGGCGCTGCGCGACTCCCTGCAGAGGGCGGCCCATGACGCCGGTTTCACGCCCCGGATCGTGCAGAGCGCCCCGGACTCGATGGCGCTGATGGCGTTGGTGTCCGCGGAGGTCGGCTGTGCGTTGACCGTCTCCTCCGTGGCCGAGAACGTCAACAACCCGGACGTCGTGTTCCTCCCGCTGGTCGGCGGTCCCAGCACTCTGCAACTGCGGATCGCGTGGAGAGCGGACGACGACAGCGCCGCGTTACGGGAAGTCCTCAGGCTGTCCGAGGAGGCATTGCCCACTCCGGACTGAGCCGGACGGTCAGGAGTGGGCTGTCGCACGTGTCTGCCCTGCGCTCGGAGCGGTGTCCACCGCATCGTCCTCATCGATGTCGAGCTGCAGTTCGTCCGCGTCGGATTGCTCCGCGGTCGACAACCGGCGCGCGTCGAAGCCGGTCCGATTCAGCAGCAACAGCGTGCAGATCAGGGAGACTGCGGCATAACCGGCCGACACGAACGCGACACCGACGATGTTTCCGGACGAGTTGAGCATCCACTGCGCCAGCACCGGGGTGCCGCCGCCGACAACCAGCGAACACAGCTGGTAGGCCGCCGAAAGACCGGTGTAGCGAATGTTGGCGGGGAAGGCACGCGCGAGCACTCCGGCGATGGCGCCGTAGAACATCGAATGCGGAATGGTCGCGAGGCACATCGCGACGACGGCAATGGCGAAGTTCTCGGTCCGGATCCCGAAGAACATTGCCGGCATCAGGATGAACTCGGGAATCACCATGATGCACATGGCTTTCCGCATGTCGATCCGGGACACCAGGACGGCGCCGAACGGCTGCACGATGAACTGGACCACGAGTGCGATGGCGATCGCGCCGAGGAACGCGCCCCGGTCGTAGCCGAGTTCGCTGGTGGCCCACGACAACGCGAAGGTGTTCTTGAAGTACGTCACCTGGGCCAGGGGCAGCGCGCCCGCACCGAGGAGAACGAGGACCCAATGCTTGCGCAGCACCTCACCGATCGGCAGTGCGACGGTCTTCTTGCGCTTCAGCACGGTCTTCATCGCGTCCGACTCTTCGAGCTTGAGGCGGATGATCATGCCGACGATCACCAGGGCCGCGGAGATCAGGAACGGGATTCGCCAGCCGTAGAGCACGAAAGCCGGGGTGGGCATGGCGGAAAGCAGGAAGAACGCCATGGTCGCCAGGAGGTTTCCGGCGGGCGACCCCTGCTGGGCGAACGCCGAGTACAGAATCCCCTTCCCCTTGGGTGCGTTCTCGCTGGCGATCAGGACCGCCCCGCCCCATTCACCGCCCACTGCCACACCCTGGACGACCCGGAGGAATACCAGGGCGGCGGGTGCCCATATCCCGATCTGCGCATAGGAGGGCAGGAGTCCGATTCCGACGGTCGCGGTGCCCATCATCATGAGCGTGATGACCAGGGTGTTCTTTCGACCGATCTTGTCGCCGAGATGGCCGAAGACGATGCCGCCGATCGGGCGGGCGAGGAACCCCGCCCACAGCGTGACGAACGCGAGCAGGGTGCCCATGCCCGCAGGCAGGGTGTCGGAGAAGAACACCTGACCGAAGACCAGCGCCGACGCGGTGCCGTAGATGTAGAAGTCGTACCACTCGATCGTGGTGCCGATGAACGAGGCGATGCCCGCCCTCCGCGCCTTTGTCTCGGCCTCGGTCCGCTTCGATGGTGCCGTGGTCATGTAATGCCCTCTCTCGCCAAAGGGAGTGGTGTGGATGAAAACCAGCTCGCATCAGTGAGACTCGCATCACAGGATCGATGCCGTCCAATACTTCCTGAGCGGGGGATTGTTACCGATCTGGTCATAATCAGGGAAACCTCCCACACGCTGGAGCGACACCGACCACCGCGACGCTTCGATGTCACTCCGCGGGACCTGCCCTCGCCACTGCCCGGGCGTCCCGGACACCCAGCGAGGACAAAAGCACCGGCGCGGTGACCGCCACTTCGACGTCCCAGTCGTCGATCTCACAGGACACGACTTCGGTGCGCATTCGTCCCGCGACCTCCCTCGCCGCGGCACACGCCGCCTCGGTACCGCGGTCCAGCCCGACGGCCGCGGCGAGGGCAGCCAGATCTGCGGCGGACTGCGCCCGGTGCCGCACCGATACCGCCGAGCCGACGTGCACGAGCATCGCCGTGACCACCATCAGCGCCGCGAGCGCACAGCACGCAGTGACGGTCACGGAACCGCGGTCGTCGGTGATCCCCGAACTCACCGCCCTCCCCCGCTCCACCCCGGCACCGCGGGTTCGAGAGCAGCCACCGCCTCCGCGGAGATGTTCACGAGCGGAAGAAGCGGACTGCGAGCCCGCACGGTCGCGACGACGAACTCCCCCTCGGACCGGACCGACACGTCGGCGCCGTCGGGGGCCACTCTCGCCGCCGTGGAGATCGCCGATTCGCGATCTCCACGGGCAGCGAGCCGCGCAGCCTCGCGGGCGGAGTCGACACACCGGACGTGCAGCGTCGCCGCGGTGATCGCTCCGACACACAGCACGACCACCGCCACGATCGACGCGATCGCGATAGCCGCCTCGACCGTGACGCCCCCGGCCTCCGACCGGCGCAGGTTCTCGGCCGCGCTCATCACACCGCGGTGTTCAGCGCTTTGTCGATGATGTTCGTCAACGCCGTGACAATGCTGTCGCCGGTGACGACCGAATACAGGACTGCGCCGAAGGCCGCGGCCGCGATGGTGCCGATGGCGTACTCCGCGGTCGACATGCCGTCCTCGTCCGTCGCGAGCAGCGTCAAGCGGGCGGTCAGTGCTCGCACTTCCGCCAAGGCCTGGATTCCGTGTCCCATGGTGTTCCCCCTTCAGAGTGTCCGGCGCAGCGGTTCTGCGCCGGAAGTGTCGATGTGTCACAACAGCCCGCCGTCCAGCACGCGTGAGGCCAGCCCGACGACGACCGGGATGATCCCGAGACAGATGAATGCCGGCAGGAAGCACAGCCCGAGGGGGCCACTGATCAGCACGCCCGCCCGTTCGGCCGACGCCGCCGCCAGGTGCTCGACCTGGATTCGGCCGTCGGCGGCGAGTTCCGTCATCGAACCGGCGAGCGACGACCCCGATGCGGCCGACCGGCGCGCCATGCGGGCGAGCGATTCGGTGGCCGGGTCCGACGCCGCCGCCTCCCACGCGGTCGCCGCGTCCGCCCCCAGCGACAGCAGGTCTGCGGCGCGGCGCAGCGATTCCGACAGAGGCGCGGGCGCCGACCGCGACACGGCCTGCGCCGCGGTCGCGACCGGCAGTCCGGCGCGCAGGCACGCTGCCAGCAGGTCGAAGGTCGCGGCGATCGCGAGCGGGTCCTCGCGGCGCGCGGTGTCGTCCACCGAGGACGCCGCATCACCCGGGCCACCGGTGTCGCCGCGCAGTCGCTGCATCGGCGATCGGGGTGCGGGCAACACCAGCACGGCGCCGGCGAGGAGAAGTACCACGCACCAGATCATCCCGTCACACGTCCGGTGATCCGGTCGGTCCACAACAGGCCCGCGCACACCAGTCCTGCCCCGAGCAGCAACAGGATTCCACCCACACCCCCGCCGAACAGCACCGCCAAAGGCGACGCCCCCATCATCTGGCCGAGACCGACACCCAGGAGCGGCAGCCCGGCCAGTACGGTCGCCGTGGCCCTCGCCCCGGCCAGCGAGGCCTCGGTTCGCTGACGGAAGCGACTGCGTCCCAACAGGTCCGTTCGTGCCGCCTCGAGCAGTTCCGCCAGTGCGAGACCGTGCGCGTCGGCCACCGCCCAGATGTCGGCGATGCGCCCCAACTCGGCACCGACGCGGGAGTCCGCGATCCGGAACCCGTCGGCGGCAGATCCTCCGAGCCGCGACCGCGCCGACGCGGCCCGAAATGCAGCCGCCACACTGCCTGCCGACTCGTCCGCGGCCGTCTGGCATGCCGCAGCCGGATGGGCGCCCACACGAAGTTCCGCTGTCACGACCTCGAGGCTCGACAGTATGACACGCAGATCCGCGTCCTTGGCTCTCGCCGACCTACGTCGTGACGATCTGAAACGCACTGTTGCACAGACGATCATCGCAGCGAGAACCGCACAGAGTCCGCCCAGTTCGTACACGATCGGAATACCGGCGAGCGCCGCCGGAACCACCCAGGGCAGACGCATCCGGCGCCGGGGACCCTCCCTGCCCGTCACCGCGAGCAACCGGGGCCGCGATCGTGCGGACGGCACCGCCAGCACCGCACAGGCGAGCACTACCAGACCGGCGATCACGACGGCACCTCCGTCTCCGAACCCTCCGGTCCACGCCGGGAACACAAGTGACGGAGCCGGTCCACCGCCGGACCCTCACCCGTGTCGTGGTTCCAGGCGGGCATGATCGTGACGTGCCCGTACTCGTCGCGAGTGACGACACCGATCTGCGTCAGCCGCCGCGCCCCGCTCGAAGACCGGTGGACGTGCAGGATCACCTGGACGGCGGCGGCGAGCTGACTGTGCAGCGCCGAGCGGTCCATTCCGCCCAGTGCCGCAAGCGCTTCGAGCCGGGCGGGAACCTCCTCGGGCGAGTTGGCATGCACCGTTCCGGCACCGCCGTCGTGGCCTGTGTTGAGAGCCGTCAGCAGGTCGACGACCTCGGCGCCGCGAACCTCGCCGACGACGATCCGGTCGGGACGCATACGCAGGGATTGACGGACGAGGTCCCGGACGGTCACCTCACCCACACCCTCGACGTTGGGTGCGCGGGCCACGAGCCGGACGACGTGCGGGTGCGTCGGCGCCAACTCCGCGGCATCCTCGACGCACACGATCCGTTCCGCTTGGTCCACTGCCCCCAGCAGCGCCGCCAGCAGCGTGGTCTTGCCTGCGCCGGTGCCGCCGGTGACCAGGAAGGCGAGCCGCGCGTGCACGATCTTCACCAGCAGGTCGTGGGCCGCCTCGGCCACGGCACCGCCCGCGACGAGCGCGCCGAGCCCCTGGGTGGCCGGGCGCAGCACCCGCAGCGACAGGCAGGTGCCGCCCTGAGCCACGGGGGCGAGGACGGCATGCAGCCGCACACCGAACGAGCCGTTTCCGACGTCCCGCAGTCGTCCGTCGACCCACGGCTGAGCGTCGTCGAGACGGCGTCCGGCAGACAGCGCGAGACGTTGGGCGAGTCGGCGCACCGCCGCCTCGTCGGTGAAGCGGACGGCTGCGCGTTCGAGCCCGCGGCCTCGGTCGACCCAGACCCGGTCGGGCGCCGTGACGAGCACGTCCGCGACTCCGGGCTCCGTCAGCAACGACTCGAGCGGCCCGGCACCGGTGAGTTCGGTCATGAGCACCCGCAGTGCCCCGAGCAGGTCGGTGTCGCCGAGCACGCCGCCCGACTCGGTGCGGATGGCAGCGGCGACCGTCGCCGGCGTCGGCTCGCCGGACGTGTGCGCGAGACGTTCGCGCACCCGGTCGAGGAGGTCGGGGGTGACGAGGGAACTCATGCCGCCCACTCCCGCGACCGCGGTCTGCTGCCGACCGTGTCGAGGACCGCCTCGGCCGCGACGCCCAGCGGGGAGCGCCTGCCAGGCCGCAGTCCGCCGTGTTCGAGCATTCCGGTGAGCGCGCGCTCGGCGCGCATCGACGCGATCAGCGGCAGGTCGAGAACCTCCGCGACGTCGGCGCCCCGAAGCCCACCGGGTGCCGGACCGCGGACCACGAGTCCCTGGTTGGGGTTCCTCTCGGTGATCCACTGCGACGCCTTTCCCGCGGCGATGCAGGCCCGGACAGTCGCGGGCACGACGAGGACCACCAGATCGGCGAGTTCGAGGACGGTTTCCGTGACCGGGCCGGGAAACCGCGACACGTCGCACACGACCAGATCGCCCGCATGGCGGCCGGCCTCGGTGACCGCACGGACCGCGGCCGCTGTCGGTCCGGCGCCGTGCCCCGTCCTGCTGCAGGCGAGCACCCGCAGCCGCTCGCCGCGGGCGGGGAGGGCGTCCCGGAGCGCACCCGAGGAGATCCGGCCGCCTTCGATCGACAGACCCGACCATCGCAGTCCGGGCACGTCCTCGATGCCCAGCAGCACGTCGAGGCCGGACCCCCACGAATCGGTGTCGAGCAGAAGTGTGGACTGCGGTCGCGACGCGGCGGTGAGGGCTGTCGCCGCCGCCAGCGTGGAGGCGCCCGCACCGCCGCATCCACCGACCACGGCGACGACGGTGCCGTCCGCTTCGGGACGCTGGGGTTGTTCGCCGAGCACGGCGACCAGTGCCGACTCGTCCTCGGGCACGGCGAGCACGTGTTCCGCACCGACCGCGGTCGCGATCCGCCACTCGTCGATGCCCGGCGGCCCGTCGCACAGCAGCACCACACGGCGCCGCCGTGGGAGCCGGTTGCGGCACGCTGCGGCTGCGCGCGCGTCGAGCACGACGATCGGGGCGCTTCCCCAGAGATGCCGGGCGTCGGCGACGTCGACCTCGTTCAGCGCCCGGTCGGCGGCTGCCGCCACGCGCCTGATGCTGTGCAGCAGTGCCGGGTCGTCGATCAGAACCAGCACTTCACCCCCGCCTTCTGCGTCCATGCAGCGAGCGTGCCCGCTGCCGGAGACCGCCGGAAGGGGCTCAGCTCGAACTGTGGACAACTTCGGGCCTGTGGATAGAAACTGGTACTGCCGCACCAATTTAAGTACTTCGGGCCGAGGAGGCGGCAGACCTGCCGCAGACAGAGGACGACCCTCGCCAGGGGGGGAGGAGGCGAGGGTCGTCAGTGTTCAGCCCCGGGGGGTCGGGCTGAACATCGTCCGGATCAAATCCGGACATCAGCAATACTACACCTCCCCCGATCAGTATTTGCAAGTTCAACTGTTGAACGTTCCGTCGTGTCGATAGTGCCGAAAGACCCTTCCTTCGACCGTTCATACGAACCCCCGCCCCACCCGAAGTCCGCATATCCTTGGAAATTGTGACCGCGAAGCCACAGAGAAGCGCCAAGACAGGTCGACACACCGAGACAGGTCGGATTGCCGCATTCTTCGACCTCGACAAGACGATCATCGCGAAATCCAGCACCCTCGCGTTCAGCAGACCGTTCTTCGACCAGGGCCTGATCAATCGCCGATCGGTTCTCAAGAGCAGTTACGCGCAGTTCCTGTTCCTGCTGTCGGGCGCGGATCACGATCAGATGGAGCGGATGCGCGCCTACCTCACGAGCATGTGCGCGGGCTGGAACGTGGACCAGGTCCGGTCCGTGGTAGCCGAAACCCTCCACGACATCGTGGACCCACTGGTGTTCGCCGAGGCCGCCGACCTCATCGCGGACCACAAGTTGCGGGGCCACGACGTCATCGTGGTCTCGGCGTCCGGCGAGGAGGTGGTGGCGCCGATCGCCGAGGCCCTCGGGGCCACGCGAAGCACCGCCACCCGCATGGCGGTCGCGGACGGGCTCTACACGGGCGAGGTGGAGTTCTACTGCTACGGCGAAGGCAAAGTGGACGCGATGCGGCAACTGGCCGACGAATATCACTACGACCTGTCGGCATGCTACGCCTACTCCGACTCGGTGACCGATCTCCCGATGCTCACCGCGGTCGGCCACCCGACTGCGGTCAACCCCGACCGCGCGTTGCGGAAGGCCGCGGCCGGAAACGGTTGGCCCATATTGACTTTCTCGAATCCGGTCTCCCTCCGGGCACGCCTCCAGGCGCCGTCCGCCACCACCGTCGCGACCACGGCGGCGGTGAGTGTCGGAGCCCTGGTCGCGGGCGCATTCACGTATGGAGTGTTGCGCCGCAAGCGCTGACCACCGCAACCCGCGACACGGTCACAAACCGAATTTGATACTTGCTGTGAGGGGGGTCACGGGGTACAAAGGAGTTACGGAAGAACGGAAGGCCAAGGTCGACCCAGAAGAGAAGGATCGATCTCCCGACCAGGATTCCCAGCACGGGCACTAGGTACCCACGCGAAGCATAAGCCACTATAAGGGCAGAAGCGTTGTGGGCCTGCGAGACTCGAGTCTTCACCGGCAAGGACCCTGCACAGGTTGCAAGGACGACCCGACGATATTCGGACTCTCGCCGAGGCCACCCACACAACCCACCTTGCACGCTTGGTAACCGGTTGTCCGTGCTAACGGGCGGCGAAGTCGACACCAGTCGGCAGCGCCGCCCGTTTCACGTGTTCGGTAAGTTCTTGCAGCGCAAAGGATTCGACTAACTCGCTGCGGCCTCCGCGATCGACGTGGCTTCCCGCGCTCCGGCCTCCAGGGCGCCGCAGCACAGGACGACCCAGCTGCCGACACCCTCCGGCTCGCCCGACGCGAACGCTGCAGCCCCGTTGCGGTACACCTGCTGCCGGCGCAACCAGCTCACCTCCGGCACCCCGAGATTGTGCGGATCGAGCCCGCTCGACACGGAAACCAGACGCGACGCGGCGCGCGCGACGATGCCGTCGCCGACCCCGAACGGCTTCAGCGTCAACAATTCCCCGTGCACCACGGCTGCCAGAACCGGCGCGGGTGCGGCCGTTCCCCCCGTCACGAGCTGTGCGAGACCGTCGAGCCGCTCCGCGACGCCGGACCCGGCCCGCGGCCTGCCGAGCAGTTCCTGATCCTCCACGAGGTCGGCCGCGGCCAGCAGATGCAGCCGTGCGAGGGCCTGCAGGGGTGCCCGCTGCCAGGTGGACTGCAACAGCGTGAGGGCGTCACCGTCGAGGGCCTGCCCGACACGCAGTGCCCCCGACAGAATCGGGTCGCCGGCCTCGCCGGGGGCGGGTAGCTCAGTGCTGCCGCCGTCCAGCGACGCCGAGGCGCGGGCCGCCCGGACCGCCGCCTCGGCCGCCGTCGTCGGCCAACCGCGCCGGTTGGTCTTGTGGCGGTGAACCGCACCGAGTGCGTCGCGCGCACGGTCCGCGGCTTCGCGGACGCCGGGAAGGTCGACGAGGGGCTGCAACGGGTCGCTCACGTATCGGAACGCTACCCGGCGCCCCGCGTCAGGCGCCGAGCCGGATCGATCCCCCGGGAATCGCATCCAGCAGCTTCCGCGTGTACTCCTCCTTCGGGGACGTGAAGACCTCGTCGGTGGTCGCTTTCTCCACGATCGCGCCGGTGGACATGACGAGCACGTCGTCGGCGATCTGCCGCACCACCGCCAGGTCGTGGGTGATGAACAGGTACGTCAAACCCAGCTCCGCCTGCAAGTCGTTCAGGAGGGTGAGGATCTGGTCCTGGACCAGCACGTCGAGCGCCGACACGGCCTCGTCGCACACCACCATCTCCGGCTGCAGCGCCAGCGCCCGGGCGATCGCCACACGCTGCCGCTGGCCACCGGACAGTTCGTTCGGGAACCTCCGCATCACCGAAGCCGGCAGCGCCACCTTGTCCAGCAGATCGCGTACCCGCGCTTCGCGCTCCGCCTTCGTCCCCACCTTGTGGGTGCGCAGGGGCTCCTCGACGGTGCGGAAGATCGAGTACATCGGGTCGAGCGTGCCGTACGGATTCTGGAAGATCGGCTGCACCCGGCGGCGGAACGCGAGCGTCTCCCGGCGGTCCAGCGTCGCGACGTCCTTGCCGTCGAACACGACATTCCCCGACGTCGGCGCGAGAAGTCCGAGGACCATTTGCGCGACCGTCGACTTGCCCGACCCCGACTCGCCGACGATGGCCGTGGTCGTCCCGCGCCGGACCGCGAACGACACGTCGTCGACGGCGGTGAAGTCGGTGGACTTCCGTAGCCCGTGCCGGATCTTGAACACCTTGGTCAGCCCGGTGGCCACGACCACGTCGTCGGTCGCCTGGCCGAAGTCGACACCGATCTCGCCGTGCTGTTCGGCCTCACCGACCACCTCGAGGGCATGCTCCCGGATGTCCGCCCGGGCCAGCGAGGAACTCCGGCGTTGCGACGCCAGCGACGGCGCCGCCGCCACCAGCTTCCGGGTGTACGGGTGGCGCGGCCGCTGCAGGATCTCCAGCGCCGGCCCCGCCTCGACCACCCGCCCCTTGCTCATGACGATCAGGTGCTCGGCCCGCTCGGCGGCCAGGCCGAGGTCGTGGGTGATGAGTAGGACCGCGGTGCCCAGCTCGTTGGTGAGACCGTCGAGATGGTCGAGGATCTGGCGTTGGACCGTGACGTCGAGGGCCGAGGTGGGCTCGTCCGCGATCAGCAGTTGCGGGCGGGCCGACAACCCGATGGCGATGAGGGCGCGCTGGCGCATGCCACCGGAGAACTCGTGCGGATACTGGCCGAGGCGGTCCTCGGCGTCGGCGAGTCCGGCCTCTTCGAGCAGCTCGGCGGCACGGGCCTTCGCGGCCTTGCCCTTCGCGATCCCGTTGGCTTCCAACGCCTCCTCGATCTGGAAGCCGACCTTCCACACCGGGTTGAGGTTGGACATCGGGTCTTGCGGGACGAGGCCGATCTTCTGACCGCGCAGCGCGACGAACTCGCGCTCCGAGGCCTCCGCGAGGTCCTGCCCCTCGAACAGGATCCGACCGCCGGTCACCTTGCCCGTCCCGGGAAGAAGGTTGATGATCGCGTGGGCGGTCGTGGACTTGCCCGAACCGGACTCACCGACGATCGCCACCGTCTGCCCCGGATACACCGTGAGGCTGACACCGCGCACCGCGGGCACGAGCCCGGAATGGGACTGGAACGACACTTCCAGGTCCCGGATCTCGAGCAGCGGCACCTCGTCGGCCGAATGCTTCTGCCCGGCTAACTCGTTCGTGGACACCGCGCTCACCTCTTCCGGGCCTTGGGATCGAGCGCGTCCCGGAGAGCATCGCCCATCATGATGAAACCGAGCACCGTGATCGCCAGCGCGGTCGCCGGATAGAACAGGATCGGCGACCCCTGACGCAGCGTGACCTGGGCGGTGCTGATGTCTCCGCCCCACGAGATCTCGGTGGACGGAAGACCGATGCCGAGGAACGACAGCGTCGCCTCGGCCACGATGTAGATGCCGAGCGAGATGGTCGCGATCACGATGATCGGGGCGAGGGAATTCGGCAGCACGTGCCGGACAAGGGTGCGTATGTTCGACACACCGAGCGCCCGCGACGCCATCACGTAGTCGTTGTTCTTCGCCGAGATCACCGCGCCACGAGCGATTCTCGCCATCTGAGGCCACCCGAACAGAGCGAGGACGACGACCAGCGTCCAGATGGTGCGGTTGGCGAACAGCTGCATGAGGACGATCGCGGCGAGGATGAGCGGAATGCCGAAGAAGATGTCGGCGACCCGGGACAGCAACGAGTCGGCCCAGCCGCCGTAGAACCCGGCGACCGCACCGAACACCACGCCCACGACGAGCACGATCGACGTGACACCGACCCCCACCAGCACCGACGCCCGCGCCCCGTAGATCGTGCGGGAGTAGATGTCGCAGCCCTGCTTGTCGAATCCGAACCAGTGCCCCGCCGACGGACCCTGCATGCTGAACGCGAGATCGCAGAACCTGGGGTCGGTGCTGGTGAACAGACCGGGGAAGGCCGCCACGGCGATCACCACGACGATGATCACCGTGGCGACCAGGAACAGCGGACGTTTGCGGAGGTCCCGCCACGCATCCGACCACATGCTCGTCGGCGGCTGGTCGATGTGGACGGCGTCGGTCTCTCCCGGCGCCGCCACTTCTTCGGGTGCCACGAAATGCGCCTGACGGGTCTTCCGGTCGCCCGTCCGGGGCGACTCGTTCTCCACTTTCTCAGACATAGCGAATCCTCGGGTCGAGCGCGGCGTACAGGAGGTCGACGAGCAGGTTGGCGAGCAGGTAGATGACGATCAGCACCGTCACGAAGGACACCACTGTCGGCGCCTCACCGCGGGTGACCGCCTGATAGATCGTGCCGCCGACACCGTTGATGTTGAAGATGCCTTCCGTGACGATCGCGCCGCCCATCAGGGTGGCAAGGTCGGCGCCGAGGAACGTGACCACCGGGATCAGCGAGTTCCGCAGCACGTGCACCTGCACCACTCGGCGCCGCGAAAGACCCTTGGCCGTCGCGGTTCTCACGTAGTCGGCGGTGAGGTTCTCGGCGACCGACGTCCGGGTGAGCCGGAGCACGTACGCGAACGACACCGACCCGAGGACGAACGCGGGCAGCAGCAGATTCTTGAAACTGGTGTTGCCCCCGACCGTGGGCGGCACCAACCCCCATTTCACGCCGACGAAGAACTGGGCCAGGAAGCCGATGACGAAGATCGGGATCGCGATGATCACCAGGCTCACGAGGAGGACGGAACTGTCGAAGATGCCGCCCTTGCGGAGTCCGGCCCACAGGCCGAAGCCGATCCCGAAGATCCCCTCGATGGCAAGTGCCATCAGCGACAACTTGATGGTGATCGGGAATGCCTGCGCCAGAACCTCACTGACGGGGCGGCCGGAGAAGGACGTACCGAAGTCGAGGGTGAAGATGCCCTTCAGATACAGGAGGTACTGCGTCAGGAACGGCTCGTCGAGGTGGTATCGGGCACGGAGTTGGGCCGCCACCGCGGGGCTGAGCGCCTTGTCGCCGGCCAGCGCGGCGATGGGGTCTCCGGGCAGCAGGAACACCATCGCGTAGATCAGGAACGTGGCCCCGAGGAACACGGGGATCATCTGGAGCAAACGGCGACCGACGTACCAGAGCATCGGATCACCTCCTATTCGTCGGGAGCAGTGACGTCAGGAATCCGCAGCCTCGGCTCGTACTCCCGAGCGGGGCCGCGAACTGACAGCTCGCGGCCCCACCCGTCGTCGAAGAATCGTCGGTGCGTCAGTTCTTCTCGATGTCGGAGTACATCGGGATGCCCTTCCAGTCGATGACTACGTTCGACACGTTCTCCGACCAGCCGCTGGCGGCGTTGCGGTACCACGTCGGGACTGCAGGCAGGTCCTGCAGGAGAACTTCCTGCGCCTGGTTCAGCAGGTCCTGGGCTTTGCCGGGATCGACCTCACCCGCGGAGGCACGCAGAAGACGGTCGAACTCGGGGTTCGAGTAGTCGCCGTCGTTGGAGCTGCCGCCGGTCTGGTAGTTCTGCGCGAGGAAGCCGTACTGCTGCGGGTAGTCGCCCTGCCAGCCCGACCGGAACGCGCTGGGGATGGTGCGATTGGTGGCCTCGGTGCGGATCTGCGCGAACGTGGGGTACTCCTTGCCCTTCGCGTCGATGCCGAGGGTGTTGCGGATGTTGTTGGCGGTGGCGTCGACCCATTCCTTGTGTCCGCCGTCGCCGTTGTACGCGATCTCGAAGCTGCCCGACCACGGGGCGATGGCATCGGCCTGGGCCCACAGCCTCTTCGCCGCCTCCGGGTCGTACTTCAGGTTGCCGTTGCCGGCGAGCGAATCCGACCAGCCCTCGATGGCGGGGCTGGTGAAGTCGAGCGCGGGGGTGCGGGTGTTGTTGTAGATCTGCTCGGTGATCTGGTCGCGGTTGATCGCCATCGAGATGGCCTGGCGGCGCAGCGTCCCCTCCTCACCGCTGAAGTGCGGCAGACGGCCCGGGATCGTGAACGTCTCGATGGTCGCGGACGGCTGGTTCACGGTGCGGCCCGGCAGGTCGGTCTCGAACGTCGTGACCGCGCTCGGCGGCACCTGATCGAGGACGTCGACGTTGCCCGCGAGCAGATCCGTGTACGCCGTGTCGAGGCTGTTGTACATGACGAAGTCGACGCCGGCGTTCTTCGGCTTGCGGTTGCCGTTGTAGTCGGGGTTCACGACGGTGTCGATCCGGACGTTGTGCTGCCACGCTCCGGGGCCGGACATCATGTACGGGCCGTTGCCGATGGGATTCTCACCGAACGCGGCCATGTCCTGGTACGCCACTGCGGGCAGCGGGTAGTACGCGGCGAACCCGAGGCGGTCCGGAAAGGCCGACTCCGGCTGCTTCAGTTCGATCGTGAACGTGGAGTCGTCGACCACCTTCAGTCCCGACATGGTCTGCACGGCCGGGTTCTCGGCGGCCACCTCGTCGTAGCCCTGGATCGGGTCGAAGAACGACGCTTGGATCTGCGCATTCGTGGACAGCGCGCCGTAATTCCAGGCGTCGACGAAGGAAGCCGCCGTGACCGGCGTGCCGTCCGTGAACGTCCAGCCGTCCTTCAGCTTCACGGTGAAGTTCTTGCCGTCGGTCGTCTCGATCGACTCGGCGACCTCGTTGCTCACCCCGCCGTCGGAGTCGTAGGAGACGAGCCCCGCGAACAGCGAATCGACGACGCGGCCGCCCTGATTCTCACTGGTATTGGTGGGAATCAACGGGTTCTGCGGTTCACCCGCCCAGGCGTTGACGATTCCGCTTCCGCCCCCGCTCGTCGAATCTCCGGACGAGCAGGCGGACAGCATCCCTGCTGCCAGGCCGACCGCCAGAACGGCGGTTGCCACACGTGTGATGCGCAAAACGATCCTCCCAGATCTGCGTGGTTCCGGGCAGCGGTTCCGGGCGCAGCCCGAATGATGGGATGACGATAAGTCAACGTTTCAATCTGTGTAGCCACGACGGGCGAAACTCGTGCAATCGGCACCTGATCGAAACATCGTCGGCACGGGGGTCTCCACTCGTCGTCCCCGATCGCCGTCCGTCGCGCCCAGTCGACCGATCGTCGCAGAATATGGGCATGCAACCCTCTGCAACGGTGCGCTCGGGAGACCATGTGACTACCCTCACACGTGCTAGAAGTGCCGAATTCGAGACTGGAAAGAAGGCCGGGCCACAATGACCAGTGCAGCACAGGCGAGCGGAGCGACGGAGAAGTCGGAACATTCTGATTCCGTCCCGCAGGTGTATCCGCCGAGCCCCGAGTTCACCGCCACGGCGAACGCCGGCCCGGAACTCCAGGCTGCCGCCGACGAAGACCGTCTCGCATTCTGGGCGAAGCAGGCCGAGCGCCTGCACTGGCACGCCCCCTTCTCCGAGGTCCTCGACTGGTCCGACGCCCCCGTCGCGAAGTGGTTCGTGAACGGACGGCTCAACGTCGCCTACAACTGCGTCGACCGCCACGTCCTGGCCGGCAACGGCGACCGCGTCGCCATCCACTTCGAAGGCGAACCGGGCGACACCCGCGACCTCACCTACAACGACCTGCTCGCCGAAGTCAGCAAGGCCGCCAACACCTTCACCGACCTCGGACTCGTCGCCGGCGACCGCGTCGCGATCTACATGCCGATGATCCCCGAGGCCATCGTCACCATGCTCGCCTGCGCCCGCCTCGGCCTGACCCACTCGGTGGTGTTCGCCGGCTTCTCCGCCAGCGCCCTGCGCTCACGCATCGACGACGCCGAAGCCAAACTCGTCGTCACCGTCGACGGACAGTGGCGCCGCGGCCAGGCCGCACCCCTCAAACCCGCCGTCGACGAAGCCGTGGACGGCGCCGCGTCCGTCAAGAACGTGCTGGTCGTCAAGCGCACCGGCATCGACGTCGACACCACCGAGGGCCGGGACCTGTGGTGGCACGAGACCGTCGAGAAGGCGGAGGGCACCCATCAGGCGCAGCCGTTCGACTCCGAACACCCGCTGTTCATCCTGTACACCTCCGGCACCACCGGAAAACCCAAGGGCATCATCCACACCTCCGGCGGGTACCTCACCCAGGCGTCGTACACCCACCACAACGTCTTCGACCACAAGGCCGGCCAGGACGTGTACTGGTGCACCGCCGACATCGGCTGGGTCACCGGCCACAGCTACATCGTCTACGGGCCGCTCTCGAACGGCGTCACCCAGGTGGTCTACGAGGGCACGCCGAACTCCCCCGACGAGCACCGGCACTTCCAGATCATCGAGAAGTACGGTGTCAGCATCTACTACACCGCACCCACCCTGGTGCGCACGTTCATGAAGTGGGGCCGCGACATTCCCGACGCCCACGACCTGTCCTCGATCCGGCTCCTCGGCTCGGTCGGCGAACCGATCAACCCCGAGGCCTGGAAGTGGTTCCGCGAGGTCATCGGCGGAAACCAGGCCCCGATCGTCGACACCTGGTGGCAGACCGAGACGGGCGCGATCATGATCTCCCCGCTGCCCGGGATCACCGCCACCAAACCCGGCTCCGCGATGGCCCCGCTGCCCGGCATCTCCGCGAAGATCGTCGACGACGACGCCAACGAACTCGGCGCCGGCGGCTCCGGCTACCTCGTCCTCGACAAGCCGTGGCCGGCGATGCTCCGCGGCATCTGGGGCGACATGGACCGCTACCGCGAAACCTACTGGTCCCGCTACCCGGAGCAGGGCTGGTACTTCGCCGGCGACGGCGCCAAGTACGACGAGGACGGGGCTCTGTGGGTCCTCGGCCGCGTCGACGACGTCATGAACGTCTCCGGGCACCGCATCTCCACCTCCGAGGTCGAATCCGCCCTCGTCGGACACCACGGTGTCGCCGAGGCCGCCGTCGTCGGCGCCGCAGACGAGACCACCGGCCAGGGCATCGTCGCGTTCGTCATCCTCCGCGAGGGCGTCGAAAACACCGGCGACACCCTCATCGCCGAACTCAAGGCCGAAGTGTCGCGGGAGATCAGCCCGATCGCCAAGCCCCGCCAGATCACGATCGTCCCCGAACTCCCCAAGACCCGCTCGGGCAAGATCATGCGACGCCTGCTCAAGGACATCGCCGAAGGCCGCGACCTCGGCGACACCTCCACGCTCGTCGACCCCAAGGTCTTCGACGCGATCCGCGGCAAGTAGGGCGCTCCGCGCCCCGTGAGTGGTTGACGAGTCCCTGCACTCCTCAACCACTCACGGGCGGCGAAGCCGCCACAGCGTCTGCTCCTCGCCGATTCCCTTCAGCGCGGTCGTGAAGACGTCGCACCGGTAGTCCGATTCCGCCAGCAGCGACGCCACCTCCGGGTCGTCGTGAACGGCTCGGGACAGGACGATGTCGCCGCCCGCCGCACACCCCTGCACCCGCGCCGCCAAGTTGACGGTCGCGCCGAAGTAGTCGACCCGGCCGTCGTTGTCGATCATCACGGCGGGCCCCTGGTGCAGCCCGACTTTCAACGCCACCGAGTCGTCGGCACCGAGGTGCCCGCGACGGAAACCGTCCCAGCCGGACTGCATCGACGCCGCCGCCGACCAGGCCTCCCTCGCATCGGCGAACGTCGCCATCACCGCGTCACCCATCTGCTTCACGACACCGCCGTTCTCGCGCACCACGGCGTCACGCAGGTAGCGGAAATGGCTCTGCACGAACGCGAACGCCCGGACGTCCCCGATGCGCTCGTACAGGGCGGTCGAGCCGCTCAGATCCGTGAACAGCACCGCCAGGTTCGCGATCCCGATCTCGTCGCCGGGCGCCACCCCCTGATCCGGGAAGAGGTCCTGGAAACCGTCGAGCGACGTGACGAGCGCACCGGTCGCCGCGGCGTCCTTCCACCGCTCCCGCTCGACCACCACGAGCGCTTCGCCGGGGAGCCGGTTGGCGACCTCCAGACGGATCGCCCCGTCGGTGTCGGGAGAACCGTGCACGCGGAGTTCGCCGGGACCGCACTCGACCCGCAGCGTTCCACCGGCAGGGCCGACCTCGCAGTGCACCGGGGTGCCCACCTGATAGCACCGGAGGCGCAACCACCCCGGGTCGACGTCGAGCCGCTCGGAACGCTGCTCGCCCGGCTCGAGCCGCAGCTGAGCCACCGCCGACGGTGAATTCGCCGGACCACCGATGCAGTACCGGGCCCGCTCCGCCCGGCGGACGGCCGGGTTGACGTCGAAGCGGATCTCCACCGACCGTGCCAGGTCGGTGTCGAAGGCGATGTCGCACGTGTCGCAGTGGACGCGGCTCGCCAGCTGTCGAATGCGGCCGGCGTCCTCGCGGACGGTCCGGCAGACGGGGCAGAGCACGCTCCAGCTCAGGTCCAGCAGTCCGCAGTCCGCGGCGTGGAGGAAGACGTACAGCAACTGCATCCGATCGACACCCCAGCGGTCCGCCAGCTCGAACGGTCGCATGCCCGTCACCTCCAGGTCGGACGCGGTCCGCAGGTGGGATTCCAAGCGCTCGATCAGGTTCGGGGCATCGTGCGATCGGGACAGCTGTGCCGTGCGGAGTTCCAGCCGGCCGGCATCGAGTTGCTCCGGCGGTGGCAGCGCGGGCACGGCATGCGTCTGCGGGTCGCGGATGTGGAGTTCCAACGCGCGCGCGAGCGCCACCGTCTTCCGTATGCCAGTGCGCGCCAGCAGGGTTCGCGCCACGATCGCCCCGAACCAGGTCCGCGGGACGATCCGGGCGAACACCTCGACTTCGGTCTCGTCGGCGGCCGGGCGAAGCCGGACACCCGTGGAGACCTCCGCGAGCGGACCGCCGGAGAACCGACGGAGGACCTGGTAGAAGCGGCCCTCTATCCACTCGAACGGGAACTCCTCGTACCGCACCCGCCGCCCGTACGAACGAGTCTCCGCCGAATAATGCCCCTTGCGCCGGCGGTCCAGCATCGGAGCGAAGTGCACCGGTGACAGGTCGATGTTGCGGTTGAGCCGATCGGTATCGGCGAGGAACGACCACAGATCCTGCTTCGGCAGCCGGATCCGGGCCGTCCTGGACAGCAGCACGGCTTTCGCCATGCAAGAACTATAGGCCGCTGCGCGGCTCGTGAGTGGTTGACGAGTACAGAGACTCGTCAACCACTCACGGGGGCTACGCCCCTACGTCGTCGAGCGACTGGTCGCGGGTCTCGCGCATGACGAGCAGCGCGACGAACGTGAGCGCGGCGGCGATCAGCAGGTAGATGCCGACCCAGCCGACGCCGTACGACGTGGCGAGCCAGGTGGCGATGAACGGGGCCACGGCTGCGCCCAGGATGCTGGCGGTGTTGTAGGCGATCCCCGAACCCGTGTAGCGCACGTTGGTCGGGAACAACTCGGGCAGAACGGCACTCATCGGCCCGAAGGTCATGCCCATCAACAACATTCCGATGGCCAGGAATACGAGCATGCGAGCGTTGCCCATGCCTTCCTGGTTCAGCATCACACCGAACGTGAGCCCGAACACCATGATGAGCCCGGTGATGACGAGCAGCGTGACGCGGCGGCCGTAGCGGTCGGCCAGCCACCCCGACACGGGGACGGCTGCCGCGAAGAACAGGACCGCGATCAGCTGGAGGACCAGGAAGTCGGTGTAGTGGAAGCCGGCTCCCGTGCCGCCCTGGGCGGGGGTCTTGCCGGTGCCGTAGCTGAGCACCCAGGTGGTCATGATGTAGAAGAGCGTGTAGGTGGCGAGCATGACGAACGTGCCGATGATCAGCTGACGCCAGCTGGTTTTGAACACCTCGGCCAGCGGGGTCTTCACCTTCTCGCCCCGCGCCACGGCGCGGGCGAACACGGGCGTCTCCTCGAGCTTCAGCCGCACGTACAGACCGATCATCACCATGATCGCGCTGAGCAGGAACGGGATACGCCAGCCCCAGGTGAGGAACGCGCCGTCCAGGTCGGGGCTGCTGTTGTCGTGATCCAGGAACAGGGTGATGATCAGGAACAGGCCGTTGGCGAGGAAGAACCCGATG
The DNA here is from genome assembly GCF_900455735.1 of Rhodococcus wratislaviensis. GTDB lineage: Bacteria > Actinomycetota > Actinomycetes > Mycobacteriales > Mycobacteriaceae > Rhodococcus_F > Rhodococcus_F wratislaviensis. The sequence continues at coordinate 268,176 of NZ_UAUI01000026.1, forward strand.
GGCGCGCCGAGCTGCGGCCACATGGCCGCCCAGGCCCGCTTGCCCTTCTGCGCGGTCTCGGTCGCGAGCAACGCCGCGCCACTCCACTCGCCGCCCAGTCCCAGACCCTGGCAGAAGCGCATCAACGCCAGCAGCGCGGGCGCGACGAGGCCGATCTGGTGGTACGTCGGCAGCAGGCCGATCACGAACGTGGCGATTCCCATGGTGAGGAGTGAGCCGACGAGCGTCGTCTTGCGTCCGATGCGGTCGCCGAAGTGGCCGAACAGGATCGAGCCGAGTGGCCGGGCGACGAAGGCGAGACCGAACGTGGCCAGGGAGGCCAGCAGGGCGGTGGTGCCGTTTCCCTTGGGGAAGAACAGGTGCGGGAACACCGACACCGCGGCGGTGGCATAGATGTAGAAGTCGTAGAACTCGATGGATGTCCCCACCATGCTCGCGACGACGATCCTGCTTCTGGGTACGCCGGCGACGGTGGCCCCGCCGTCCGGTTCTGGCTTCGACGTATCGACGGCACTGCTCACTCGACTTACTCCTACACGATGCTATTTCAACTATTGGGACGAGAGTCCATTCCTTAGGAATTGAACACCTCGTGTCTTTCGATTGGCAAATTGGATAAGCTCTTCTCGGTGCGCCGGGAAGTCTGGTCGGCAGAGCATTTGCCGTACCCGGACCACATCGAAAGCGAGCGACCCCGGTGACCCAGCCCCTCCGCTCCGAACTCTCCCGCTACCTCCGCACCGAGACGGTCGGCGGTTCGATCCTGCTCGTCGCCGCGGCGATCGCCCTCGTGTGGGCGAACTCCCCGGTCTCGGATTCGTACTTCGCACTGCGCGACTGGCCGATCGGCCCGGAGGCGCTCCACCTGAACCTGACGGTCGGGACGTGGGCGCAGGACGGGTTGCTGGCGGTCTTCTTCTTCGTCGCCGGCCTCGAACTGAAGCGGGAAATGGTGGTGGGCGAACTCGCCGACCGCAAACGTGCCCTGCTCCCGATCATCGCGGCCTGCGGCGGTGTGGTGGTGCCCGCGATCATCGCCGCGACGATCGGCGCCGGCACACCCGGCATGGACCGGGGCTGGGCGATCCCGGTCGCCACCGACATCGCATTCGCACTGGGTGTGCTGGCGCTGACCGGGTCTCGCATCCCTGCGAGCGCCCGGGTGTTCCTGCTCAGCCTGGCAGTCGTCGACGACCTTCTCGCGATCGTGCTCATCGCGGTTCTGTTCACCAGCTCGATCGCCCTGCTGTGGCTGCTGGGCGCCGCCGTGTGCCTGGCCGTCTACGCGTTCGCCCAGCATCGGCGCATCACCACCCCACTGCTCTACGTTCCACTCGCACTGCTCACCTGGTACTGCATGCACGACGCCGGAATCCACGCCACACTGGCCGGTGTCGCGCTCGGCCTCCTCACCCGGGTCCGGCGCGACCCCGGCGAGAGAGAATCCCCGGGCGCCCGCCTCGAGCACCGCATCCAGCCACTGTCGGCGGGCGTCTGCGTCCCGCTGTTCGCCTTGTTCGCGTCCGGCGTGGCCCTGAGCAGCGAGCTCCTCGGGCAGCTGTTCACCAACCCCATCTCTCAGTCCGTGATCGCGGGGCTCCTCGTCGGCAAGACCGTCGGCATCTTCGGCATCTCCTGGCTCGCGATCCGACTGGGTATCGCGAAGAAACCGCGAGCACTGGGGTTCCGGGACATGTTTGCCCTCTCAGTGCTCGGTGCGATCGGGTTCACCGTTAGCCTTCTCGTAGCGGATCTCGCGCTTGCGGGAATCGGTGACGGCAGCGAGGCCGAAATAGCTAAGGTCGCGGTGCTCGTGACATCGTTGACAGCGTCGCTGATCGGATCAGCGTTACTGTGGCGACGCGGTCGGGCCCATGCGGCCCGGAAGGATGACTCGGAAGTGCAAGAGCTACCTGGAGGGGTCGACAAGTGAGCATCACTCACGGCAAGGGAGACAGCCCGCGATACACGGGAGACGGGGTGCCGAACACGGTGTCGTCGATCCCGCTCACGGACGTGGACGCTCAGACACCCGGCGAGGCGAGCCTCGGCACGCTGGTCAAGCATGCGACCGCGCAGGTGTCCACCCTGGTCCGCGCCGAGGTCGAGCTCGCGAAGGCCGAGGTCACCGGTGAGGTCAAGAAGGGCCTGCAGGGCAGCCTGTTCTTCATCCTCGCGTTCACCGTGTTGCTGTTCAGCTCGTTTTTCTTCTTCTTCTTCCTCGCCGAACTCCTCGACGTGTGGATCGCCCGCTGGCTGGCATTCCTGATCGTCTTCCTGATCATGGTCGTGGTGACGGCGCTTCTCGCCCTGCTCGGTTATCTGCGGGTACGCAAGCTCCGTGCACCGGAGAAGACCATCGACTCCCTGAAGCAGGCCAAGACGGTGCTCCCGACGTCGTACTCGGATGCGGAAGCCCATCTCGCATCGTCCAGCGGACGTCACGCGCGGTAACTCGCCTGTGGCACCACCCGATCCGTCTACCGTCCGTTTCGACGGCCCCTGGATTCATCGCGACATCCATGCCAACGGAATCCGCTTCCACACCGTCGAGGTCGGCGCATCCGCACCGGATGCGCCGCTCGTCGTCCTGCTGCACGGATTCGCGGACTTCTGGTGGTCGTGGCGCCACCAGCTGACCGCGCTGTCCGCGGAGGGGTATCGGGCCGTCGCCGTCGACCTCCGCGGCTACGGGGATTCCGACAAACCGCCGCGCGGCTACGACGGGTGGACGCTGGCCGGCGACATCGCCGGCCTCATCCGGGCCATGGGATACGGCGAGGCCACGCTCGTCGGGCACGCCGACGGTGGCCTCGTCTGCTGGGCCACGGCCGTGCTCCACGCCCGCCTCGTCCGGTCGATCGCACTGGTCAGCTCGCCGCATCCCCTCGCGCTCAAGCAGGCCGTCCTCCGCGACCGCTACCAGCGCAAGGCGCTGCTGCCGTCGTTCGTCTCCTGCCAGGTGCCGTGGCGTCCCGAACGTCGTCTCACCCGCGACAACGGGTCGGAGGTCGAGCGGTTGATCCGCGCACGCTCCGGCCCTGCCTGGACGGAGAACCCGGAGTTCGACGTCGTGATGTCACGGATGCGCTCGGCGATTCAGATTCCCGGGACCGCACATTGCACGCTGGAGTACCAGCGGTGGGCGTTCCGCAGCCAGTTCCGCCCGGACGGCAGCCGTTTCATGGCGTCGATGGATCAGACGCTGCGGATCCCGGTGCTGCACCTCCACGGCGACCTCGACCCCTACGTGCTCGCGGACACCGTGCGCCGCAGCCACCGCTTCGCGCCCACCCAGCAGATGCAGACGGTCCCCGGTGTCGGCCACTACGCGCACTGGGAAGCCCCCGAACGCGTCAACGCCGCCCTGCTGGACCTCGTCGCACCCCGCACGGTCTGACCGACCGTCAGAGGATGCACGCCCCGGTGTCCACGGCGGCGGACGCCCCGGACGCAGCCTGCAGCTGACGCGACACCTCCGCGGCGGTGAGCACGAACCCGGTGTCGCTGTTGTCGACGGCGGCGCCGAAGACCACACCGAGCACCCGGCCGTCACTGTCGACGAGCGGCCCGCCCGAGTTGCCCTGCCGGATGGAACCGCGGACCGTGTACACCTCACGCTGGACCGTTCCTGCCCGGTAGATGTCGGGACCGCTGAGGTCCAGAATCTCCCGGACACGCGCGGCGCTGGCCGTGTACGGCCCGCCGCCCGGGTAGCCGAGCACCAGGGCGCTGTCGCCGGTCTGGGCCGGCTCCGGCGCGAAGTTCAGCACGGGGGCGTCCAGTCCCGGCACCTCGAGCACCGCGACGTCGGCGGACGGGTCGAACAGCACGACCTCCGCGTCCATCGGTCCATTCGCGGTGTCGACGACGATGCCCGCCGTCCCCGCGACCACGTGGGCGTTGGTCATCACCCGGTCGGGGGCCACGACGAAACCGGACCCCTCGAGCGCCCGCTGGCAACTCGGGGCCACACCCCGGATCCGCAGCACGCTCGATTGCAGCGAGGACGCAACGGGGCTCTCCAGGACGCTGGCGTCCGGCGGGTCGACGGTCGTAATGGGGGTGCGCCCGAACGGCCCGATGACGTCGGGAAGCCCGGACGTGTCGAGCAGGGCGGTGAACTCGGTGGGCAGTTGCCGCATCCAGGCGGGCGCGATGTTGTCGACCGTTTCGAGGACGCTCGACCCGCGCACCGCCGCCGCCAGCTGAGGCTGGGACGAGGACGTGAGCGGGATCGCGAGCAGCCACGCGGCGACGAACACCGCGACAGCCTGCACACAGGCGCCGATCACGCTGTCGACGGACCGCGCGACCGGACTGTGCATGCTGCCCCGCGCGGCCCGGCCGAGGACCATGCCCGCGACCTCGCCGACGATGACCAGCACCACGATCAGGGCGATGCCGACCAGCACGCGACCGCGGCCCTCGTCGACGTGCACCAGCACGTGCGGGGCGATCAGGATGCCCGCCACCGCACCGAGCACGACCCCGATGAAGGCGAGCACCGACGCCACCGCACCCTGCCGCCAGCCGGACGTCGCGGCGACGAAGGCGATCAGCACGATCGCCAGGTCGATCCAGTGCGAGCCGGTCACCGCTCGGCCGCCGGCCGGTTGTGACCGTGGGTCAGATGCTCGTCGTCCAGATCGTTGTCGAGTTCGGCGAGGACGGTGTCGAGGTCGCGGATGTCGTGCCGGTCCCACTCCTGTTCCCAGCCGGAGACCGCGAACAGCGCGGCCAGGATGCCTGCCGTGAAACCCCACACGAGCATGCCGTCGGCGGCGAACGCGGGCCCCTGGTATCCGGCCCGGTGACGCACCTGAAACCGGTTCCGCGGATCGATCAGGGTGTGCACGGGAACCCGGGCGACACGTTCGGCCTCCGCGGGATCGACCACGCCGACCGCGCTGGGCTTCTCCCAGTACGCGAGGACGGGAGTGACGTCGAATCCGGACGGCGGGATGAAGATCTCCTCGAGCACGGCGAGCGGGCGGACACCGGACGGGTCGAGTCCCGTCTCCTCCTGGGCCTCCCGCAGCGCGGTGGCGATGGGTCCCTCGTCGCCGGGATCGCTGGCGCCACCAGGGAACGCCACCTGGCCACTGTGCTGACGCATCGTGGACGCACGCTGGGTGAGCAGGATGTCGGCGTCGGCGGGCAGACCGCCCGACATCAGCGGGTCCGCCGCGGCGGGGCCGCCGAACAACACGAGCACCGCCGCCTCACGGGTGGTCGCGCCGCGGGGCGCGCGCCGATCGAGGACGGGATTGATCCTGTGCGGGTCGGCCGGGGTCCGGTGCACGACCCGGCGCAGCCAGGGCGGAACGGCGACGCCGTCCACGGAATTCGTCATGCCGCCACCCCCAGGTTCTGTTCGACGGCGTCCGCGATCTCGTCGACGCTGCGGAACGGCTGCGGCAGAACCTTCGCCACTGTGCCGTCGGGCCGGATCAGCACCGAGACGGGCAGGACAGGCGGGGCTCCGACCGCGGCGCGGACACGACCGTCGCCGTCCTGCACACCGGGAAGGGTGACGGAGTAGTCGATGAGCCGGGACAGCGCGCTGGACTCGTTGGGATCGGTGTGCACCGTAAGCACGGTAACCGCGTCACCCGCACGATCCGAAAACTGCTGCATATAGGGCAGCTCCTCGGCGCAGGGGCCGCACCAGTAGGCCCACAGGTTCAGCAGCGCCGGTTTACCACCGAGCGCGGCGGCCAGATCCACCTGGCTGCCGTCGCCCACGCATTCCAGTGTGATGCCGGACAGGACCGAACCCGGCGAAGGATCGGACGTGGCCGCCGAGGCCGGGCACGATGCCAGGCCCGCCTGCGTCCTCAGTGCCGCGAGCGCGTCGGGATCGGCGCTCACCGCTGTCGGGGTTCGACCACCCGAACCGAACCGGTCCTGGTACGACGGCGCCTCCGCGTCGTCACCCCGCGGCCAGATCGCGACGACGAGAGCCACCACGACCACGAGGGCGGCCAGACTCCACCGCGCTGCGCTAGACACTCGTATCTACCCTCACCTGCCGGCCAGACGCAGCAGATGCTCCGTCTCCGGTCCACGAACCAGTTCGGCGGCGACGTCGGGGTCGATCGGGCCGAGCCCGTACGACGGACAGTCCTTGGCGAGCACGCACACCCCGCAGGCGGGTTTGCGGGCGTGGCAGACGCGCCTGCCGTGGAAGATCACCCGGTGCGAGAGCAGGGTCCACTCCTTGCGCTCGATCAGGGCGCCGATCGCGTGCTCGACCTTGACCGGGTCTTCCTCCTCGGTCCACTTCCAGCGTCGGACGAGCCTCCCGAAGTGGGTGTCGACGGTGATCCCCGGCACATCGAACGCGTTGCCGAGGATCACGTTGGCCGTCTTCCGGCCGATCCCCGGCAGCGTCACGAGGTCCTTCAGGTTGGCGGGGACCTCGCCGTCGAAGCGTTCGAGCAGAGCCTGCCCGAGCCCGATCAGAGAGTTCGTCTTGTTGCGGTAGAAACCGGTGGACCGGATGTACTCCTCGAGTTCGGTGCGTTCGGCCTCCGCGTACGCCTTGGCGTCGGGATAGCGGGCGAACAGCGCCGGCGTCACCATGTTCACCCGCACGTCAGTGCACTGCGCGGAGAGGATGGTCGCGACGGCGAGGTCGAGTGGGGTGGTGAAGTCGAGCTCGCAGTAGACGTGGGGGAAGGCCTCTGCAAGCTTGCGGTTCATTCTCCGGGCGCGCCGGACGAGTCCGAGCCGGGTTTCGTCCTGCTTCGCGGCCCGCGAACGGGTGCGTCCACGCACTTCGGAGCCGTCGCTGGGGGTCGCATGCACGGGATCAACTCTACGGATACCCGACCGATCCGAATCGCCGCTGTGTCGCTTCTGAGACATTTGCAGTGTTTACTTCCCGGTATGCAAGGTCTCGCTGTGGTCCTCTTCCCAGTGCTGCTGATGCTGTTTGCGCTGGCAATGGAGCGGGTGGAGTTCAGACTCCGCCGGCTCACGGTTCGTCAGCAAGAGGTGGAAGAGTTCCTCGACCAGGCAAGTCACGACGAAGTGGCCACCCTGGCCCACGAAGGTTTCCCCCACGCATTGGCACGCTTCCATCGACGTCGCAAGGGTCGGTCGGGCTTCGAAGCCGACGACGCCGCCGTCACCGAAGTGGGCTCGCGGCGCGCCAGCTGAGCGCTGGGCAGCCCCCGAATCAGCACACCGCAGGACGCATCCCCCGGTTAACTTTTGCGACTTCCGTGGTATCGGTCACTCAGACCGAGCCGTCTCAACGTAGACTTCAGAGCCGTACCTGTTGCACAGCGACACGCCGCGGATCACCGGGGCACCGTCGACATGCAGCAAATCGCGCACAATATGCATACAGACGAACAATATTCCCAAGGAGCGCACGTGGACGACGTCCTGGCAAGAGCCGGCATCTTCCAAGGAGTCGAGCCCTCAGCGGTAGCGGCGCTGACCAAGCAGCTGCAGCCTGTCGACTTCCCCCGCGGACATGTCATCTTCAACGAAGGTGAGCCCGGTGACCGCCTGTACATCATCGTTTCGGGCAAGGTGAAGATCGGCCGCCGCTCGCCGGACGGCCGTGAGAACCTGCTGACGATCATGGGCCCGTCCGACATGTTCGGTGAGCTGTCCATCTTCGACCCGGGTCCTCGTACGTCCACCGCCACGACCGTCACCGAGGTCCGCGCGGTCAGCATGGACCGCGAAGCGCTCAAGGCATGGATCGACCACCGCCCCGAGATCGCCGAACAGCTCCTGCGGGTGCTCGCGCGCCGTCTGCGTCGTACCAACAACAACCTGGCCGACCTCATCTTCACGGACGTTCCCGGTCGTGTCGCCAAGGCCCTGCTGCAGCTCGCGCAGCGGTTCGGCACCCAGGAGGCGGGTTCCCTGCGTGTCACCCACGACCTCACGCAGGAAGAGATCGCCCAGCTCGTCGGCGCTTCCCGTGAGACCGTCAACAAGGCGCTCGCCGACTTCGCCCACCGCGGATGGCTGCGCCTCGAAGGCAAGAGCGTGCTGATCTCCGACTCCGAGCGCCTGGCACGTCGCGCGCGGTAGTCCCCCGCACCTACGACTGCGGCCACCCCCTCACACCGAGGGGGTGGCCGCAGTCGTTTCAGTGACTAGTCGAGGCTGCGCAGGTAGGCGAGCTGCACATTGACGGACTTCTCCGCCACCGGCCACAACTTCGGGTCGACGTCGGAGTAGACGTGCTCGACCACCTCGCGGACGCTGGGGGTGCCGCCGAGCGCGCCGAGCGCGGCCCGCACCTGGTCGAGTCGCTCCTCGCGATGATCGAGGTACTGCTGCGCGACGACGTTCAGTTCGGGCAGTTCGGGTCCGTGGCCGGGCATCACCCGGTGTCCGGCCCCGAGGTCCAGCAGGCGGCGCAGCGATGACAGGTAGTCGCCGAGGTCGCCGTCCGTGTCGTCGAGCACCGTGGTGCCGCGGCCGAGGATCGTGTCGCCGGTGAGGACGGTGCCCTCACCTTCCACGGTGAAGGACACCGAATCCTTCGTGTGCCCGGGCGTGGCGATAACCGTGAGGGTGAGCCCCGCGACGTCGATGGTCTCGCCGTCCACGAGGGTGTCGCCGCCGCCGCGGAGGAATTCGGGGTCCACCGAACGCACGGGCGCGCCGGTGAGTTCGAAGAACCGCTGCACTCCCCCGGTGTGGTCGAAATGACGGTGCGTGATCAGCGTCAGTGCGACCGGTCCGAGTGCCGCGACGCGGGCGAGATGCTCCTCGTCGGCGTCACCCGGGTCGATCACCACACACTCGTCCCGGCCCGGCGCACGCAGAATCCACGTGTTGGTTCCGTCGAGCGTCATCATGCCGGGATTGTTCTCGAGCATCACCGAGACGATCGGGGTGACCTCCCGCACCTGGGCGTAGGCCGGATGGGCAAGTGTCATGGCACTACGACTCCGGCTGCACTTCGGCGATCAGCTCCACCTCGACGGGGGCGCCGAGCGGCAATTCCGCGACGCCGACAGCCGACCGCGCGTGGGCACCCGCGTCACCGAACACCTCGCCGAGGAATTCGGAAGCGCCGTTCACAACGCCGGGCTGACCGGTGAATCCCTCGGCGGACGCGACGAATCCGACGACCTTCACGATCCGCACCACCGAGTCGATGCCGACGAGCGCGTCGATCGCCGCGAGCGCATTGAGTGCGCAGGCCCGGGCCGCGGCCTTGGCGTCTTCGTCCGACACGCCGGCGCCGAGCTTGCCCGCGATCGTCAGGTTGCCCTCGACGATCGGCAGCTGCCCCGACGTGTAGACGTAGTTGCCGGTGCGCACGGCGGGCACGTAGGCGGCCACCGGCGGGACGACGGACGGCAGCGTGATGCCGAGCTCGGCGAGGCGGGCGGTCCAGTTCTGTGTCTCTGCCACGGCCGTCAGCCCTTCGGACGCTTCAGGTACGCGACGTGCTGCTCACCGGTGGGTCCGGGCAGAACCGTCACCAGTTCCCAGCCGTCGGTGCCCCACTGGTCGAGGATCTGCTTGGTCGCATGTGTGAGCAGCGGAACGGTGGCGTACTCCCAGGAAGTCAATTCACTCATGCCGGTGAGCCTATCCCCCGCACATCCCGGCTCCCAGACTTATAGGCTCGACCCGTGGTTGCATCCCCAGACCAGCTCACCCCGACGTGGCCCGAGAAGGCTGCGCGGGCCCGGCTGCACTTCGTCTCCGGAAAGGGCGGCACCGGAAAGTCCACGGTGGCCGCCGCGTTGGCTCTCGCGCTGGCCGAGGGCGGGCGTCGCGTGCTGCTCGTGGAAGTCGAGGGCCGGCAGGGGATCGCCCAGCTCTTCGACGTGCCCCCGCTGCCGCCGCAGGAGACGAAAGTCGCGGCCGCCGAGGGTGGCGGGGAGGTCATGGCGCTGGCCATCGACATCGAGACCGCGTTCCTCGAATACCTCGAGATGTTCTACAACCTCGGCTTCGCCGGCCGCGCGATGCGCAAGTTCGGCGCCATCGAGTTCGCCACCACCATCGCACCGGGGCTTCGGGACGTGCTGCTGACCGGCAAGATCAAGGAATGCGTGGTGCGCACCGACAAGTCCGGGAAGCGGGCGTACGACGCCGTCGTCGTGGATGCCCCGCCGACCGGGCGGATCGGCAACTTCCTCGACGTGACGAAGGCGATGGCGGACCTCGCGAAGGGCGGGCCGGTGCGCTCGCAGAGTGAGGGCGTCGTGCGCCTGCTGCATTCCGACGAGACCGTCGTCCACCTCGTGACGCTGCTCGAGGCGCTTCCGGTGCAGGAGACCACCGACGCCGCAGAGGAACTGGCCCGCGCCGATCTGCGGCTGGGCACCATCGTCGTCAACCGCACCAGCCCGCAGTTCCTGCCCGCCGAGACGCTGGCCGACGCCGCGAAGGGCCGCATCGACGCCGAGGCCATCCGCGCCGGGCTGCAGAAGAGCGGGATCACCCTCGACGACGAGGATTTCGCCGGGTTGCTCACCGAGACGATCGAACACGCATCCGTGCTCGAGGCGCAGGAGGAGAGCGCCGGAGCCCTCAGCGAAGTGGACGGGGCGCGACTGCATCTGCCGTCCCTCGCCGACGGTGTCGACCTGGGCGGGCTGTACGAACTCGCCGAATATCTGACGGAACAGGGTGTCCGATGACCCAGACAACTGAACACGAGCGTCGCCGCACCGCCTCCGCTCTTGATGTCGCGGGGATTCTGCAGAACAAGGCCACGCGGATCGTGGTGTGCTGTGGCGCCGGTGGCGTCGGCAAGACCACCACGGCAGCATCGCTGGCACTGCGTGCGGCGGAGCAGGGGCGGAAAGTGGTCGTGCTGACCATCGACCCCGCACGCCGGCTCGCGCAGGCGCTCGGCGTCGCGGAACTCGACAACTCGCCGCAACCCGTGCAGCTCGGACCGGACGCGACGGGCGAACTGCACGCCATGATGCTCAACATGCGTCGCACGTTCGACGAGATGGTGATCGAGCACTCCACACCCGAGAAGGCGGAGCAGATTCTCGCGAACCCCTTCTATCAGACCGTCGCCACCTCGTTTTCGGGAACGCAGGAGTACATGGCGATGGAGAAGCTGGGGCAGCTCGCCTCCAGCGACAAATGGGACCTGGTGATCGTCGACACCCCGCCGTCCCGCAACGCCCTGGACTTCCTCGACGCACCCCAGCGTCTGGGCGCTTTCCTCGACGGTCGCATGATCCGGTTGCTCACCGCGCCGGGTCGCGGTCTCACCCGGCTCGTCACCGGCGCGATGGGCCTGGCGCTGCGCGGCGTCTCCACCATCGTGGGTAGTCAGATGCTGTCGGACGCCTCGAGTTTCGTGCAGTCCCTGGACTCGATGTTCGGCGGATTCCGGGAAAGAGCCACGCGTACTTACGAATTGCTCCGGCAGCCGGGCACGAAGTTTCTGGTGATCGCGGCAGCGGAGCCGGATGCACTGCGGGAGGCGGCGTTCTTCGTCGACCGGCTCGCAGGCGACGAGATGCCGCTCGCGGGCCTCGTCCTGAATCGGACGCACCCCACTCTCAGTTCCCTGTCGGCCGATCACGCGGTCACTGCCGCCGACCAACTCGGGGACCAAGACCCCCTCACCGCCGCTGTGCTGCGGATCCACGCCCATCGGGCGGTGATCGCCAAGCGTGAGGTCCAACTACTGAGCCGGTTCACGGCCGCCCACCCTCGGGTGCCGATCGTCGGCGTGCCCTCGCTGCCGTTCGAGGTGTCGGACCTCGAGGCCTTGAGAGCGGTAGGTGACCAGCTCACCCGCACGAGCTGATCAGCTCGCTGCCGGAGAACCGGTCACCCGCCTGTGGCCTGTCTGCGAATCAGATACCGAACGTCAGACAGCGGACTGGTGCTGCCGCTGAGCTTCGAAGAAATCGGACCATGATTCCACCTCGGGGTGCTGCTTGAGCAACGCCCGGCGCTGACGTTCCGTCATGCCACCCCACACGCCGAACTCGACACGATTGTCGAGAGCATCGGCTCCGCACTGCATCAATACCGGGCAATGCCGGCAAATGGTTGCGGCCTTGCGCTGTGCTGCGCCGCGTACAAAGAGTTGATCGGGATCGACTTCCCGGCAACGAGCCTGGGTGACCCAGGCGATTCGCGCTTCTGCTTGCTCGACGTCCAGACGGCTGGTTGGGGTGGTCATGTGCATTCGTTTCCCCTCTTCGAGTCTGCACACCCCAGCACCTAGCACGCCGAGGCTGCACCACATAAGCGATGGGGTGTTATCTCCATCACACTGTTCCAACAATTTAGGTAAAGAAACCGCAACGCGCAAGACGAAGAACACGCTTTTTTGGTACGCCCGTCCATACCCCGTGCTCAGGGCTTTTTCCTGGCCGAATTCTGCGCCCAACCAGCGCACCCACAGACCCCACGTACTCTGTAGATCGTGTCGATTGCAAAAACAGTGGGGAAGCTCGCAGGATCCTCCGCCTTGGCAGGAGTGCTCCTCGCCGGCGTGATGTTTCCGCTCGCCGGAGGGTTCGGTTACGCCTCCAACAGGGCGGCTGACACCGTCGACAACGTCTCGGCCGAACTGGTCGAAGGAACCGTTCCCGCGGTCTCGACGATGGTCGACTCGGCGGGCAACCCCATCGCGTGGCTGTACGACCAGCGCCGCTTCGAAGTGCCCAGCGACAAGATCTCGAACGAGATGAAGCTCGCCATCGTCTCCGTCGAGGACCGCCGCTTCCCGGAGCACAAGGGCGTCGACTGGCAGGGCACGATGCGCGCCTTCCTGACCAACACCACGAGCGGTGAGGTGCAGCAGGGCGCGTCCACCCTCGACCAGCAGTATGTGAAGAACTACCAGCTGCTCGTCGTGGCCAAGACCGACGCCGAACGCCGGGCCGCGATCGAGACGACGCCCGCCCGCAAGATCCGCGAGATCCGGATGGCGCTGACACTCGACAAGGAACTCACCAAGGACGAGATTCTCACCCGCTACCTCAACCTGGTTCCGTTCGGCAACGCCTCGTTCGGCATCCAGGACGCCGCACAGACCTACTTCGGCATCGACGCGTCCGAACTGAACACGCAGCAGTCCGCGATGCTCGCGGGCATGGTGCAGTCGAGTTCGGCGCTGAACCCGTACACGAACCCCGAGGGCGTCCTCGAACGACGCAACGTGGTTCTCGACACGATGATCTCGAACATTCCCGAGCGCGCCGCCGAACTCCGGCAGCTCAAGGAGACGCCCCTCGGTGTGCTCCCCGAGCCCAACCGGCTGCCCCGCGGGTGCATCGCCGCCGGTGACCGCGGCTTCTTCTGCGACTACGCCCTGCAGTATCTGGCCAACGCCGGCATCAGCCGCGAGCAGATCGACAAGGGCGGCTACCTGATCAAGACGACGCTCGACCCCGCGGTCCAGGCGTCGACCAAGGCGGCGCTCAGCTCGAACGCCAGCCCGGAACTCGACGGCATCGCGAACGTCATGAACGTGGTCCAGCCCGGCCAGGATTCGCACCGGATCCTCGCGATGGGCAGCAGCCGCACCTACGGCCTCGACGCGAACGCCAACGAAACCGTGCAGGCCCAGCCGTACTCACTGGCCGGTCACGGCGCCGGGTCGATCTTCAAGATCTTCACGACGGCCGCCGCCATGGAGAAGGGCCTCGGCACGAACGCCATCCTGGACGTGCCCGGGCGGTTCGAGGCCCGGGGCATGGGTAGTGGTGGTGCGCGCGGTTGCCCCGCGGCCACGTACTGCGTCGAGAACGCTGGCAAATACCCGGCGGCACTGTCGGTGACGGACGCGCTGGCACAGTCGCCCAACACCGCGTTCGTCAAGCTGATCCAGGCGACCGGCGTCGCCCCCACCGTCGACATGGCGGTGCGGCTGGGTCTGCGCTCGTACGCCCAGCCCGGCACGTCGGGATTCGACGACCGCAGCATGGCGGACTTCCAGAAGGATCAGAACCTGGGTTCGTTCACTCTCGGCCCCACGTGGATCAATCCGCTGGAACTGTCGAATGTCGCGGCGACACTCGCCTCGCACGGCAAGTGGTGCCCGCCCACTCCCATCGATTCGGTCTTCGACCGTGAGGGCAAGCCCGTCTCGGTCACCCAGCAGGCCTGCGAGCAGGTGGTCGAACCCGGCCTCGCCGACACCCTCACCAACGCCATGAGCAAGGACGACAAGCCCGGCGGCACGTCCGCCGGAGCGGCGGGCAGCGTCGGCTGGACACTCCCGATGGCGGGCAAGACGGGTACCACGGAGTCCCACATGTCCTCGGGCTTCCTCGGGTTCACCAACAACTTCGCCGCCGCCGTCTACGTGTTCGGTGACTCGCCGACGCCGGGTGAAATCTGCTCGGCCCCGCTGCGGCCGTGTGGTGACGGAAACCTGTTCGGCGGAAACGAACCGGCGCGCACCTGGTATGCGGCGATGAATCCGATCGCCAACAACTTCGGGCCGACGACGCTGCCGCCGGTCGACCAGAAGTACGCGCGGGGTTCACAGAACGGTCAGGTTCCGGACGTGACCGGGCTGAGCCAGTCGGCCGCGACGTCCCGTCTGCAGGGCGCGGGGTTCACCGTGAACGCGGTCACCACCGAGTCGCAGGCGGCCAAGGGGACGGTCACGAGCGCATCGCCGTCCGGTTCGGCCATTCCGGGGTCGACCATCACGATCTACGTCAGCGACGGATCGGTGAAGGCCGCTCCCCCGCAGGCGCCGGCTCAAGGGATCCCGGTTCCGCCCATCCAGCTGCCCGGCCTGCCGCCGATCCAGCTGCCGCCCATACCGCGGTAACCCCAGGTGAGTGGGAAAGTGTGTCGACGCACGCTTTCCCACTCACGTCGGGGGTCAGAGGCGGGACTTCACCGCGTGCGAGAGCCGCGAACCGTCGGCCTTGCCGCCCGCGAGTGCACCGGCGGCCTTCATGACCTGACCCATCTGGCGCATGCCGGGACGCTCACCGATTTCCTCGGCCACCTGAGCGATCGCGGTGTCCACGACGTCGACCAGTTCGGCGTCGGTCAGCGGCGTCGGGAGGTACTCGTCGATGATCTGCGCCTCGGCCCGCTCCTGCGCTGCCAGCTCACCTCGACCGTTCTCGGTGTAGATCTCGGCGGACTCGCCGCGCTTCTTCGACTCCTTCGCGAGGACCTTCAGCACCTCGTCGTCGGTGAGTTCGCGGGCTTCCTTGCCGGAGACCTCCTCGGTCTGCACGGCGGCCATCAGCATGCGGATGGTGGCGGTGCGCAGCGAATCCTTGGCCTTCATGGCGGCCGTCATGTCGGAGCGCAGTCTTGCTTTCAGTGAATCTGGCATGGGCGAAACGCTACGCGCCCCGATTCGTCCACTGCATCTCGATTGCGCTCATCAGTATCCTGGAAGAGTGTCTGACGAGTTCCGTGCCAACCTGACCCGCGCCGCCCTGGGTACGGCGGGTGCCGCCGCCCTCGGCATCGGCTACGCCTCGCTCATCGAGCGCAATGCATTCGCGCTGCGTGAGGTCACGATGCCG
The DNA here is from genome assembly GCF_900455735.1 of Rhodococcus wratislaviensis. Lineage (GTDB taxonomy): Bacteria > Actinomycetota > Actinomycetes > Mycobacteriales > Mycobacteriaceae > Rhodococcus_F > Rhodococcus_F wratislaviensis. The sequence goes on from NZ_UAUI01000026.1 coordinate 283,661, forward strand.
GTACTCGAACCCGGGTCGTCGACGCTCCGTGTGCTGCACATCAGCGACCTGCACATGATGCCCGGACAGCGGCTGAAACAGAACTGGCTGCGGGAACTGGACAACCTCGACCCCGACCTCGTCGTGAACACCGGCGACAACCTGTCGCATCAGCGGGCGGTGCCCGCAGTGGTCCAGGCGCTGGGGAATCTGCTCGCCCGCCCCGGACTGTTCGTCTTCGGCAGCAACGACTACTTCGCGCCCAAGCCGAAGAACCCGCTCAAGTACTTCCGCAAGGAACACAAGCGCGTCCTCGGCGAGCCGCTGCCGTGGGGCGACCTCCGGGCCGCGTTCACCGAGCGCGGCTGGTTCGACGTCACGCACGTCCGCCGCGACCTCGAGGTGTCGGGTGTCCGGATCGCGTCGGCGGGTGTCGACGATCCGCACCTCAAGCGCGACCGGTACGACACCATCGCCGGTCCGCCCAATCCGCTGGCCGATCTCCGGCTGGGCATCACCCACTCGCCCGAGCCGCGGGTGCTCGACCGGTTCGCGGACGACGGTTACGACCTCGTGCTGGCGGGCCACACGCACGGCGGTCAGCTGTGCCTGCCGTTCTACGGCGCGCTGGTCACCAATTGCGACATCGACCGTTCGCGGGTGAAGGGTCCGTCCAAGTGGGGCGCGCACACCCAGCTGCACGTGTCCGCGGGAATCGGGACGTCGCCGTGGGCGCCCGCCCGCTTCTGCTGCCGCCCCGAGGCGACGCTCCTCACGTTGGTTCCGGCTCAGCGCGGCGGCTCGGACGCCGACGCCGACCGGGGTCGCACCGAGTCGTCGGAGAGCACCGTTATACGGAACTGACCAGGGGATTTAATGGTGACTGGTTGCGTAATGTAAGCTAGCCGAGGTTCAACACGGGGTGTGGCGCAGCTTGGTAGCGCGCTTCGTTCGGGACGAAGAGGTCGTGGGTTCAAATCCCGCCACCCCGACAGTGTGAGACACCGAGAAGAGGCCTTGACCGGTTCGCCGGCCAGGGCCTCTTCTGCATGGTGGAGGCGTTGTCGGGGTTCACAGACCCCGCGAGCGCCCGGCCGAAACCTCAGGCTAGCCTCACCTCATGTCTTCGAGGCTCTACGTACGCGCCGGGCTGGTCGCCCTGGCCACCGTCTTTCTCGCCGCCTGCGGCACCACCGACACCGGATCGTCCGCCGGCAACGCCGACGTCGCCACCGGCGGCAGGCAGTTCGCCACGGCGGACGCCGAGACCGCCAAGCTCGGCACCGACGCCGAACCAGGCGTCTTCCCCCGGACCATCACCCACGCCCTCGGCGAGACCGTCATCGAGAAGAAGCCCGAACGGGTGATCGTCCTCGACGGCGGTGAGCTGGACGACGTGCTCTCCCTGGGAATCACGCCCGTCGGACTGGCCAGCCCCGAGAGCGCCGCCGGTCAGCCGTCCTACCTCGCCGACAAGCTGGCCGGGGTGCCGGACGTCGGGACCACCAACAATCTGAATCTCGAGGCGATCTCCGCGCTGCAGCCCGATCTGATCCTGGGCAGCAAGCTGCGCGCCGACAAGCTGTACCCGCAGCTGTCGTCCATTGCTCCGACCGTGTTCGGCATCCGCCCCGGTTTCCCGTGGAAGGAGAACTTCCTGCTGGTCGCGGACGCGCTCGGTGAGGAGACCAAGGCGGAGGACGTCCTCAACGCCTACCAGACCCGCGCCGACGAGGTCCGCGAGTCCATCACGGGCGAGCCGACGATCTCGCTGGTCCGGTTCATGTCCGGCAAGATCCGCCTGTACGGCAACCTGTCGTTCATCGGCGTCATCCTGAAGGACGTCGGCCTTCCGCGTCCGACGGTGCAGAACGTCGACGAACTGGCCGTCGAGGTGAGCCAGGAAACGATCGGGGAGGCGAATGCCGACCGGATCTTCTACTCCAGCTACGGCGCGCCCGAGACCACCGACGAGTCGACTGTGGTCGGCGGCCCGCTGTGGAATCAGATGCAGGCGGTGAAGGACGGCAAGGCCGTGCACGTCAGCGACGAGACCTGGTTCCTCGCGCTGGGACCCACCGGGGCGATGATCGTCCTCGACGAACTCGAGAACATGCTCGCGGCCTGAGTCACTGCGGGGCAGGCATGAACGCGTCGTAGATTGCCTGCGGCGCACCGTCGATGGCCCAGATGACCATGAGTCCGACGGCCACCGTGAGGGCGGGCCCGAGCACGACCTTCTCGAAGGGCCCGCCCGCCCGGATGGACAGGAACGACGGGAGCCGGAACTCCCACCACCGTTCCTTGCCGAGTGTGAGGAACGGAGCCAGGAAGGGGACGCCTTCCTTGGTGATGGCGTCCCCGAGGCAGTGGGTGGCGCAGCCCAGCGCCACCGCCACTCCGAGTCCGGTGGAACCGGCCTCCGTGGGATACGACTGCCAGGTGAGCGCGGACAGCACCGCGGCGACCGCCGAAACCGCCAGCCAGCCTTTTTCTTTGGCCAGCTCCCCGGCCAGCCCGCGGAGCGCGAGCCCGAGGCAGACGAACAGTGTCGCGATGATGGCCGGCTTGCCGAACTGGACGACCAGCGCGGACACCCCGGCCCCGATACCGGCGGCGAACAGGGCCGTGTGGGTGAGCGTCCGGTGCCCGCCGCGCCGCTTGCCGTCGCGTTTGCCCTTTGTGACGGTGTAGAAACCCAGCGACACCGCATCGACGCCCTTCGCGACGACGCTGCTGACCGGCCCGAACGAGCGTGAGACCGTGGACTGGCTCGTGTCCAGGTCCGGGAGAAGCGCCGCTCCGGCGCACACCGCCGCGAACGTGAAGGTCTCGGCGGTCGAGGTGGGCCCACCCCAGTCGAGGGGCAGCAGATCTGCCACCGCCAGACCTACAGCCGCACCGGACATTGCATGGGTGGGACCCATCACCATGGAAGACAGCACCTTTCGACCCCGACTCGGGACACGGTCATCCGAGCCGGTGTCCTGACACCGCCCAACCTAGCAACAACATCCGACACACCCGTCACACACCTGTGAGTACTTCTTAACCGCGGGCGGTTAAGAAGTACTCACGGGCGCGAAGCGCAGTGGCGTCCGTCCCCGCTGAAGGTGGATGATGGAAGTGCGCTGCGTGCAGTCGGGCGGAGGAGGGTCGTCGTGGAAACTGTGATCGTGTTCGTTCTCGCCGTGCTGCTCTATTGGTGGGGCCTGCTCTGAGCCTGCCCCACCAACGACATCAGTTCCGGCTCTGCCCTTCCCGGACACCGATTTCCACTCGCTTGCCCAGGTCGGGGTCGACGCTCTTCCAGTAGTCGAAGACCCGCAGCAGAACCGGTTCGCTGACGCCGCCGAGTGCGTGGCCGACGATGTTGTTCACCAGGCGGTCGCGTTCGTCGTCGCTCAGGACCTCTCGGACGAGCGTGCCCGCCTGCGTGAAATCGCCGTCCTCGGCGTGCTCGATGTAGCCGGCTCGCACCGACTCGCCGTCGAACGCCCACAGACCTTCGTCACCCGCGAGCGACGCGTCGGCGTGGGGGCCGCCGTAGGAGTTCGGCGCGTACACCGGGGTCTCGGGCGAATTGGTGGCGTACCGCATCGCACCGTCCTGCGAGTACGAGTTCACCTGATTCTTCGGCGCGTTGACCGGCAGCTGCGCGTAGTTGGCGCCGATGCGGTACCGGTGCGCGTCCGCGTACGAGAAGACCCGTCCCAGCAGCATCTTGTCGGGCGAGAAGCCGATTCCCGGAACGACATTCGACGGCTCGAACGAGGCCTGCTCGATCTGCGCGAAGAAGTTGTCGGGGTTCCGGTTGAGGGTCCACTTGCCGACCTCGATCAACGGGTAGTCCTTCTGCGACCACACCTTGGTGAGGTCGAACGGGTTGAATCGGTAGCCCTCTGCCTCGTCGACGGGCATGACCTGGACCTTCAGCGTCCAGCTGGGGAACTCGCCGCGGGCGATCGTGTCGTACAGGTCGGCGCGGTGATGATCGGGGTCGTTGCCGGCGAGGGTGTCGGCCTCGTCCTGAGTGAGGAACTCGATGCCCTGATCGGTCTTGAAGTGGTACTTGACCCAGAACCGTTCGCCGTCGGCGTTGACCCACTGGTACGTGTGCGAGCCGAAACCGTCCATGTGACGCCAGGTCTTCGGGATTCCGCGGTCACCCATCAGCCAGGTCACCTGGTGGGCGGACTCGGGCCGCAGCGTCCAGAAGTCCCACTGCATGTTGTGGTCGCGCAGACCGGACCCCGGCAGCCGCTTCTGCGAGTGGATGAAGTCGGGGAACTTGATCGGGTCCTTGATGAAGAAGACGGGTGTGTTGTTGCCGACGAGGTCGTAGTTGCCGTCCTCGGTGTAGAATTTCACGGCGAATCCGCGCGGGTCGCGCCAGGTGTCGGGGCTGCCCTGCTCGCCCGCGACGGTGGAGAAGCGCACCAGCGACTCGGTCTTCGCGCCGGGCTGGAACAGTGTGGCCTTCGTGTAGCGGCTCACGTCGTGGGTGACGACCAGTTCGCCGAACGCACCGCCGCCCTTGGCGTGGACGACGCGCTCTGGAACGCGCTCGCGGTTGAAGTGGGCGAGCTTCTCGATCAGGTAGTGGTCGTGGAGCAGGATGGGGCCCTGCGTGCCCGCGGTGAGGGATTCGTTGTCGCTGACGACGGGAATTCCGAAGTTGTTGGTGGTGGCGCGCTGTGTTTCAGGCATGGCAAAGCCTCCAGGTTGCATCGGGTGAGGGTGTAGCGGTGGGGACGGACGGGTCAGGACAGGGCTGCTGCCGACCCGGTTCCGCTCTGCGCGCCGGTCTGGCACTGCGAGCAGAGCCCCCAGAAGACGACCTCGGCCTCGTCGATCTCGAAACCGTGGGCCTGCGAAGGGTCGAGGCACGGAGCCTCACCGACGGCGCAGTCCACGTCCACGACGGTCCCGCAGCTGCGGCACACGAGGTGGTGGTGGTTGTCTCCGGTACGGGTTTCGAACCGTGCGGGCGATCCCGCGGGCTCGATACGTCTGAGCAGGCCGGCGGCGGTGCACGCCTTGAGGACGTCGTATACCGCCTGGGTGGAGACCGATCCCAGCTCTTCACGAACTACGGCCGCAATGTCGTCGACGTCGGAATGCGGCCGCACGGCAACCGCATTCAACACTGCAACGCGTGGTGCAGTGACACGCAGGCCCACCCCGCGCAGCTGCGCTTTGGGATCCGTGTCGTGTCGCATGTGTTCCAGTATCGCGCCTTTTTGGAATTAGTCAAGAAAAGGACGTGTCGGAAATTCTTGACATGTCGGAAATCTCCGACATAAAGTCGCGGCGTGCCCGACGACGACGTCTTCATCGCCCTCTCGAACCCCGTGCGACGGCGCCTGCTGGAAATCCTGGTGGACGGACCCCTCACCGCCGGGGACCTCGCCGGCCGGTTCGACCTCACCCGACCCGCGGTGGCGGAGCACCTGCAGGTGCTGCGCCGGGCCGGTCTCGTCCGCGACGAACCGTCCGGACGGCAACGGCACTACCACCTGACCGCCGAGCCGCTCGCCGACGTCGGCGACTGGCTGCACCCGTTCGAGCGGTTCTGGCGTGGCCGCTTGCGCACACTCGCCGACTTCCTCGAGGAGGACTCGTGACCGACCGCACCACCACCAAGATCTCCGTCGACCAGTTCATCGCCGCGCCGCCCGCCAAGGTGTGGCGCGCCCTCACCGAGCCGGAACTGCTCGCCCGCTGGTGGGCCGCGGGTGACATCGCCGCCACGGTCGGGCATCGGTTCCATCTCGACATGCCCGGCTGGGGCGCCGTTCCCTGCGAAGTGGTCGAGGTCCAGCCGGAACGGCGCTTCGTCTACACGTTCACCGAGAACTGGACGCTGGTCTGGCGCCTGGCTCCCGAGGGTGCGGGCACCCGCCTGTTCCTCGAGCATTCGGGCTTCGACCTCGACGACAAGCGCAGCCGCGACGCGTTCGAGCGGATGGGTCCAGGCTGGCGCGACACCGTGCTGCCACGTCTCGCCGGCGCGGTCGCGGAAATCGGATAGCGACCTGTCTCAGGTCAGCGGAGCTGCGCGGGCCCGGTGGTCATCCGGCCGTCCGTGATCACGATGCCGTGGTGTGTGCCGGGCGTCAGCCAGTCACCGAGGGTGGGACCTTCGGCCGACACGGCCACGCGGGCATATCGGAAATGCCCCCGGAGTCGCGCGGACGCGGTCACGAGGCCGTGGTCGCCGGGTTGCGCGAACCCCAGCGCGCCGGCGACAGGCAGTCGCGGTCCGCGCGGACGAGTGCTCGTGGTGACGCGCCACGCTTCGGACGATGCCTCGAAGTCGCCGTGCACGTCGCCGTCGAACTCGGCAGTCACCTTCGGCAGGCTCCAGTGCACGCGGCCGCCGTGCACGGAGGGTTCCGAATCCACGGCAATGAACGGGACCGCCATGCGCGGCAGGACGCCGATGCGACGTCCGGGCGCGCGGAGCACCGGGCTGGCGAGGATTTCCCGGTAGGGCCCGACGGGCGAGTCGAGGTAGTCGACCATCATCGCGAGGGTCAACGGCACGGTGGCGCCGTCGGGTCCGAGCGCGCGGGCGGCCGCGGTGCTGCGGTGCCACCACAGTGTCGCGCGCACCCCCGCCGGCCACGGGGGCGGCGAGCTCTCGGGCCAGTCGGTGCGCGGGGTGGTCGATTCAGGCACGCTCCACATCGACTGTCTCCCTTCGGGTGGTGACCGTCAGCGGGAGCCGCAGTGCACCCGGCGCGTCGGCGGGGACCACCGGATTCCGGGGCGGCGACGGTTCGATACGTACGTATGGCTTGCCCGGCTCGGGCCGGATGTCGGCCTCGCCCTTGTTGGGCCACAGCGCGAATGCACGCTCGGCCTGGGCGGTGATGGTGAGCGACGGATTGACCCCGAGATTCGCGCTCACCACGGAGCCGTCGGCCACGTGCAGACCGTCGTGTCCGTACGCCCGCAGGTAGGGGTCGACGACGCCGGTATCCGGCGAGTCCCCGATGGTGCAACCCCCGAGGAAATGAGCGGTCATCGGAATGTTCACGACGTCGGCGAACGAACCGCCCGGGTCTCCCCCGATCCGCTCGGCCACCTTGCGGATGGCCGTGTGACCCTGCGGGATCCATTCGGGCGGCGGAGCTCCGGGTCCGGGACGGCTGGTGACCGCGCGACCGAGGCGGCCCCGCCCCTTGGCCAGTTCGAGCGAATTGTCGTCGGTCTGCATGACGAGCGCGATCACGGTGCGCTCCGACCAGTGCCGCACCGACAGGCTGCGCACGAACGCCCCAGGGCGACGCAACGCGACGCCGACCGTTTTCAGCAACCGCGGCGTCCTGCCGCCGCCGTCGCTGAGGACGGTCTGCAACAGGCCGATCGCGTTGCTGCCCTTGCCGTACCGCACCGGTTCGATGTGGGTGTGATCGTCCGGGTGGAACGAGGACGTGATGGCCACGCCCTTCGTGAAGTCTGTTGCGCGGTTCTTCGACGTGGCCGCGAGGACCGCCTCCGAGTTGGTGCGCACCACCGATCCCAGCCTCGGCGACAACCGCGGCAGCGCACCGGATTCCTTCATCGCCAGCAGCAGCCGGGCGGTGCCGTACGTGCCCGCGGCGACCACCACCTGGTCCGCGGTGAAGGTGTGTTCCCGCTTGCGGATCCCGTCGGTGCGGCGGGTCCGCAACGCGTAGCCGCCGCCCGCCCGGGGACGCAACTCCGTCACCGTCGTGAGCGGATGCACCCGGGCACCCGCCTTCTCGGCGAGGTGGAGGTAATTCTTGACGAGCGTGTTCTTCGCGCCCACACGGCAACCCGTCATGCAACTGCCGCACTCGGTGCACCCTGTGCGCTCGGGTCCTACTCCCCCGAAGAACGGATCGGCCACCCGCGATCCCGGTTCGCCGAAGAAGACCCCCACCGGTGTGGACGTGAACGTCTCACCGGCGCCCATCTCCTCGGCCACCTCGCGCATGACGGCGTCGGCGGGGGTGAACGACGGATTGGTCGTCACACCCAGCATCCGTTTCGCCTGCTCGTAGTACGGGGCCAGCTCCGACTGCCAGTCGGTGATGTGCGCCCACTGCTTGTCCTCGAAGAAGCGGCGTGGCGGCTGGTAGAGGGTGTTCGCGTAGTTCAGCGACCCGCCTCCTACCCCTGCCCCGGCCATGACCAGGACGTCGGGGAGGAGGTGGATCCGTTGCACGCCGTAGCAGCCCAGCCACGGTGCCCACAGGTAGCGGCGCAGCCGCCAGCTCGTCTCGGGCAGCTCGTCGTCGGCGAAGCGTCTACCCGCTTCGAGTACGCCGACCCGGTACCCCTTCTCGGTAAGCCTGAGCGCCGCGACGCTGCCGCCGAAACCGGAGCCGACCACGATTACGTCGTAGTGCGTCACGCGACGGTCTCCTTCACGGCGCTGCGTCGTGAAACGTAGTTCTCCTGATCGAAGCGCTGCAGCTGGGAGCGGAACTTCCAGGTGAAGGTCGGCCACTGGACGGAGTTCCGGCCCTCGGAGTCGTAGTACCAGCTCGAGCAGCCACCCTTGTTCCAGACGGTGGACTGCAGTTCGGACTGGATGCGGGTGTTGTACCGGCGCTGCGCCTCCTCGCTGACCTCGAAGGCGGTGATGCCGCTGTGGTGCATCACGTTCAACGCGTCGGCGATGTACGCGGACTGTGATTCGAGCATGTAGACGATGGAGCTGTGCCCGAGGTTGGTGTTGGGACCGTACATCAGGAACAGGTTCGGGAAACCGGCGACGGTGGTCCCCTTGTACGCACTCGGGCTCCCGTCCCAGTGCTCGGCGAGGGTGCGGCCGTTCGCACCGCGCAATGCGTGCGCCACAGGAGGTTCCGTCGGTGTGAAGCCCGTCGCGAAGATGATGGTGTCGACCTTGTGCTCATTGCCCACCGCATCGACGACGCCGTCCGACGTGACCCCGGCGAGTCCCGCGTCGACGAGCGTGACGTCGGGACGGTCGAGGGTCCGCAGCCAGTCGTTCGACAGCAGCATCCGCTTGCAGCCGATCGTGAAGTTCGGTGTGAGCTTCCGGCGCAGTTCGGGATCCCGCACCTGCCGGCGCAGATGCGCCTTGGCCACCATCTCGAACACCGGCAGCAGCCCGGTGGCGTGCGCGAGCACACCGCCCAGCGCTTCGCGGAAGCTGTACACGGACCCGCGGACGGCCTTCTGCACCAACGGCAGTCGCCGGTAGAGGCCCTTCTCGGACCCGGACAGTTCGCGGTCGAGACGTGGGATCACCCAGGCGGGCGTGCGCTGGAACACGGTGAGATGTTCGGCAGCGGGCGCGATCTCCGGCACGAACTGCACCGCGGACGCACCGGTGCCGATGACGGCCACGCGCTCACCGGTGAGGTCGTGGTCGTGGTTCCATGTGGCCGAGTGGAACGTGGTGCCGCCGAACGTCTCCAGTCCCGGCATGTCCGGGACGCTGGGCGTCGACAGCGCACCCGTCGCGGCCACCACGACGTCGGCCGTCAGCGTTCCGCGGCTCGTCCGGACGGTCCAGATGGCCTCGTCGTCGTCCCAGTGCGCTTCCTGCAGTTCACAATCGGTCACCACCCGGGACCCGACACCGGTGTCGGCCGCAACCTTCTTCAGGTAACGGTGAATCTCGGGTTGACGGGCGAACGTGTGGCTCCAGTCCGCGCTCGGCGCGAACGAGTACGAGTACAGCGACGTCGGGACGTCGCACGCACACCCCGGGTAGGTGTTGTCTCGCCACGTGCCGCCGACGTCGTCGCCGCGCTCGATGATCAGGACGTCGGCCTGCGGCTGCGTCTGCAGAATGCGCGCCGCCAGTCCCATGCCGGCGAAACCTGCCCCCACGATCAGGGTGCGTACGTGTTGCGGAAGATTCACGACTTCTCCACCTTCGATTCCCACACGGGCAACAGCCGCGCGCGTAGTGACTGTTCGGTCTCGGGGGTGCGGAACAGTGCCGACACCGCCAGACCGCGAACCAATTCGATACTGAGCTCGATGGTGTCGGCGTCGAACCGATCGCCGAACACCTCCGCCGACCCGCGGCGCAGCGCGTCGTTGACCTTCCGCTCGAGCGGAACCGTCGCCTCGTACAGCGCCGGGTCGGTGCGAGCGGCCACCCACAACTCGAGGGCCGCATAGAACAGCGGTCCGGAGAAGGCGTCGGCGAGCACCTCGACGCCGCGGCCGGCATCCACTTCGGCGGCGAGGATCTCCTCCATCCGCTTGTCCACGAGATGTTCCACGGCTGCCACCACCAGCGACTCCTTGGTCGGGAAATGGTGCAGCTGCGCTCCGCGCGACACCCCCGCCCGCCGGGCGATGCCCTGCGTGGTGGTGCGGGCATACCCGAGCTCGACCAGCGAGTCGACGGCGGCGTCGAGCAGCTTCGTGCGCATCGCCGCAGTCCGCTCGGCCTGCGTGCGGGTCGGTTTGACTACTGCTGTGTCAGGTGTCACACACAGCACTGTAGGCGGAAAAAAGAAAACAGTCCAGACTGCTTGTAAGTTTGCGCTACGCGCCTGTGAGTACTTATCAACCGCCGGACGTTAATAAGTACTCACGGGCCTAGGGCACGAGTCGGTACCGCAGCATCATGTCGTGGTCCTCGTGGTCGAGCATGTGGCAGTGCCACACGTAGCCTTGCAGGGGATGCGACGCCTGCCCCATGGTGCCGTGTCCGCCTTCGGAGTGATCCATCGTGTGCGCCGACATCCCGAACGTGGCGTCCGGGTCGAAGCCGAGTTCGTCGGCGGTCGGGAACCGGACGATGATCCGGGTGATCGAGTTCGCGTCCGCAATCACGGTGTCCTTGAAGCCCGACTCCCACACCTGCGGCGCCAGGATCGGCCCGAGAACGAACGGGTCCGCCGACGGCGTCCACCGCACCCCGACCGCGGGCACCGGGACGGCCTGCATCAGGGCGTTCGTGTCGATCGCCTGCCGCCCGATCACCCGGAACGACACCAGATGCAGGTGGATCGGATGCGGTTCGGGCGTGACGTTCACGATGTTCCACTGCTCCACGGTGCCCTGCCGGGGCATCTCGATGTCGTCGGTCGTGTAGCGGAGGTTGTTCAGCGACATCAGCGGCGACGGCTGACCCAGGCCCTGCGCGAGCTGCATCACCGACACGTTGCGCACCACCGACGGCCGCGCGACGGGCGGGAGGACGGCGAGACCACGGCTTCCGCCCCGCAGTGTCTCCGGCACGCCACCGGTGAACCCGGCGGCGGTGCCCACCCGGAACCGGCAGAACCGCGGCATGATCTGCACCCCGCGCTGCGCGACCTGCGCCGGTATCGGCTCGTCGTTGCGCAGTTCGACCGTCGTGCCGGGCGCGAGGGTTCCGAAATCGACGAGGAGGTCCACCCGCTCGCCCGGTCCGAGTCGGACGTGGTCGGTGGCGACCGGGGCGTCGAGCAACCCGCCCTCGGCGCCGATCACCCAGAACCTCATCCGGTTCTCGAAGAACAGATTCCACACGCTGAACGATGCGGCGTTCACCATCCGCAGGCGGTACAGGCCCCGCGCCACCGACATCTCCGGCCACACCTTGCCGTTCACCACCCCCACGTCACCGGGTGTGGCGGCCTCCCAGCTGCCCTGCGGATTCAGCGGGTTGGAACGGACACTCTGCCGTCCGTCGTCGGTGAAGTTCTTGTCCTGCAACACCAGCGGCAGTTCGAATTCACCCGAGGGCAGACCGAGCGGGTTGCCGCTCGCACCGGTGTCGTACTCGTCGCGCAGCAGGTACATGCCCGCCAGCCCGGCGTAGATGTTGAGCCGGGTGACGCCCATCGCGTGGTCGTGATACCAGAGCGCGCAGGCTTCCTGCCGGTTCGGGAACTCGTGCACCATTCCCTGCCCGGGCCGCATCGTGTCCTCGGGATGTCCGTCGAACTCGGGGGGCGTCCGCCCGCCGTGCAGGTGCAGCGACGTCGGCACCTGGGTGCGGTCCTGCTCGCTCACGCCGTGGATCCTCGTGTCGACGTCGGCGGCGAGGGGGTTGCTCGCGATGTCGTTGCGGTACGTCAGCGAGGTCCGTTCGCCGACGTGGGCTTCGATCGTCGGGCCCAGGTAGTCCATGCCGCCGTAGCCGAGGGCCGGGGACGCAGGCAGGTCGGGGTGGAACACGTGCGTCGTGCTGCTCGCGTGCACCTCGACGGCGCTCCCACCCACCATCGGCAACGGCGGCAACTGTTCCCGGAACGGCTGGAGCGGCGGCGAGGAGAAGACGAACGGCCGCAGCGGATCGATCCCGAACGGGTAGGCGCTCGCCGAGCCCACCCCGACGGCACCGAGCCCGGCCGTCAGCGCCAGTCCACGAACGAAAGACCTACGCGGAATCCGTCCATCCATTCCGAGGAGCCCCCTGCACGGTGAGAACAGCATTGCGAATCGAGTAGCCGACGGTACCGCAACCGTTGCCCCTCTCACCGGGTTTACGGGGCGTCCCTTCGCACGGCGGCCGTCGTCGTGCCAGTCTGACCTCATGACTGGTGCAGCTCCGAAGAACATGGCATGGATCCCCGGGGGCACCTTCTGGATGGGTTCGGAGGACTTCTACCCCGAGGAACGCCCCGTCCACCAGGTGACCGTCGACGGATTCTGGATGGACTCGCACCAGGTCACCGTGGCCGAGTTCCGGCGATTCGTGAAGGACACCGGTCACGTCACGACCGCCGAGATCGCCCCCGACCCCGCGCAGTACCCGGGCGCGGATCCGGCTCTGCTCGTGCCCGGTTCGCTCGTGTTCACCCCGACGGCCCGCCCCGTCCCGCTCGACGACTACACCCGCTGGTGGTCGTTCACGCCGGGTGCGGACTGGCGGCACCCGGAGGGTCCGGGCAGCAATGTCGGCGGACGCGAACGCCATCCCGTCACGCACGTGTCGTGGTTCGACGCCCGCGCCTACGCGGAGTGGACGGGCAAGGACCTCCCGACCGAGGCCGAATGGGAATTCGCGGCCCGCGGCGGGCTGGACCGGCAGCCGTTCGTGTGGGGCGAGGAGCACGAACCGGGCGGCCGGCCCGGCGGAAACGTCTGGCAGGGGCAGTTCCCGTGGGAGAACCTCCTCGCGGACGGCTTCGCGGGAACGTCGCCGGTCGGCCATTTCCGGCCCAACGGTTACGAACTCAGCGACATGGCCGGCAACGTGTGGGAATGGACCACCGATTACTTCACGGCGGATCACTCCGAGGGCGGGAAGAACGTCGCGCCCACCAGTTCCTGCTGCATTCCCACCAACCCGAGAGTCGAGACGGCACGCGTCGAGAACCCGGACGAGCCCTACGCGCGCCGCGTGATCAAGGGCGGCTCGCACCTCTGCGCGCCGAACTACTGCCTCCGCTACCGACCCTCGGCCCGGCAGGGTGACACCGAGGAGACGTCGACGTGCCACATCGGGTTCCGGTGCATCATCCGCCCGTGACGGTCTTTCTCACCTCACGGGGATGAAGACGCGCCGCGTCCGCTGCGGTTGAGTCGGTGATGTGCGGTCCACCAAATTGTCTGTGGCGCTGGCCCGGGAAGCGCTGATCGCGCGGACCGAAACTGCCAACGGCTGGTTGCAGGGCACACCTCCCGGCCGCACGGTTCGACGCGTCATCGACGGGCTGATCGCGATCGAACTCGTCGACCGGTCGATGACGCTCGCCGCCCGGATCTTCACGTCGGTGCTGCCCGTGATGATTGCGGCATCGACGCTGAGCAGTTGGAACGTGACCGCACGCACCATCAAGACCCAGTTCGGCTTCGACCCCACGGAACTGACGACCACGTCCGGCTCCGTCGACACCACCAACCCCTCCTTCGCCGCGTTCGGGGTCGTCGGTCTGCTGATGATCGCGATCAGCGGCACGTCCTTCGCGAGGGCGCTCGCCCGGATCTACGGAAAGATCTGGAACGTCCCGTCGATCACCCTCCGAGACGCCTGGCGGTGGCTCGTCGTCCTGTTCGCCGTCGCGATGTCGGGGACGGCGATCGGCCTGGCCGGCGAGCTCACGAACGTCCGGTTCATCGGGCCACCTCTCGCAGTCGCCGGGGAGTTCGCGGTGTGGATGGCCGTGTGGACTCTCAGCCCGTACCTGTTGACGATGGGCACCCTCAAGGGTCGTGTGCTCTGGGCGACGGGGGCGCTGACCGCCGCCGCGCTCACCGCTCTCCACGTCGGCGGACGCCTCGTCCTGCCCCGGATCACCGCCGCCGCGCAACACCAGTTCGGGTCGCTCGGCCTGGTGTTCACCGCGATCAGCTGGCTGTTCGTCCTGTCCGTCGTGATCGTGGGGTCCGCGGTGATCGTCAAGGCCATCGCGCTCGACGAGGGCTACATCGGGCGGTACCTGCGCGGCCCGGACGCCGTCGTGTCAGAACAACCCGCTGAACCCCTTGCCGAGGACGACGGCGCCCATCACGAGTAGCAGCACGCTCATCACCGCGGCGTTGTTGGCCTGGAGCCAGACCTTGAGGTTGTCGAGGGTCCCGCGCATCTTGTCGGCTGCGACGGCGTAGGCGATCACCGGGACGAGGACGGTCGATCCGGCCAGCACCGTGTACACGATCAGGGCCACCACCTGCTCGCCGCCGTTCACCCCGGCTGTGCCGATCCCGACGCCCGCGGACACGCAGAGCAGAAGGTTCTTGGGATTGATTGCCGCCAGCGCGAATCCGAGACCGGTGGATTTGACGAAGTTCAGGTCGTCGATGGCCTGCATCCATTTCGGCGGCTCCGCGTGGGCATTGCGGCTTCTCCACTGCCGCCCCGCGAGCAGGAGCAGCAGCACACCGAGAACCACCTTCACCCACGACGCGGTCGCCGAGGGACCGTCGGAGTCGGACGTGTCGATACTGCCGGCGAGAAGCATGAAGATGCCCGTCGCGACGAGGATGCCCAGGATCCAGCCGACGCCGAAGCCCGCGCTCGCACCGCCCGCCCGCTTCGACAGCAGCATCAGGATGACGGCGATGATCGGTATCGGCGAGATCGCGACACCCACGGCGAGCGGTAACAGTTCTCCGATGACTGAGCCCATGTCCGAACCGTAGGGTCGGGGCGCCGTCTCCGCCTCGCACGTGTCGGGTGAACCCCAGGTGAGTGGCGAAGCGTGCTCGGGGACGCTTTGCCACTCACATGGGGGACAGCACGCGCGCCGCGAACGCGAGGGACTCCGACATGGAGGCCGTCAGCGATTCGCGGTGGTCCTCCCCGGCAAGTTGCTGGTATTCGACGTTCACCCCGTGCTGCTGCATCTCGGCGAGCTGCGCCCACGTCAACGGAATCGGCACCGACATGTCGGACAGGCTGTGCACCACCCGCAGGGGGCGGTCGAATCCGTCGACGGGTACCTGCTGCATCTCCCGGAACAGCGCCCGGAACTGCTCGTTCCACAGGGGCGCCGCGAACAGGTCCCCGACCGACGTGGGATGGCCGAGCAGGTACCGGCCGAGTTCCCGGCTGCACGTCACCTTCGCCAACTCCATCAATTCGATTCCCTTCGGCGACAGATAGTGCCGAATGTCGACCTCCGGACGCTGGTCGTCGATGCCGGCGAGAGTCAGCAACGCGTAGTTCACGATTCCAGTTGTCGGCAGGGCGGGAATCGCCGGACCCGCGGCCGGAAAGAGCTGTTCGAGGTGTGTCGGCGCGGCCACGGCGACGGCACCGCGGTAGTCGAGGGCCGGTGCCCTGGTGGTGGCCTCGCGGGCGGCGAAGTAGGTCGCGTGCCCGCCCTGCGACAGTCCCGTGACGATCCACCGGTCGCTGAGCACGGCGCCGTAGATGTCGTGTGCGGCCAGGACGATGTCGACGGCGTTGGCGGCGGCGGCGCGACCGTCGAGATAGGCATTGACCCCGGGCGTGCCGATTCCCGCGTAATCTGTTGCTGCGACGGCGTACCCGGCGGCCAGCCACTGCTCGATCGCGGGCAGTTCGACGTAGTTGAACCCGGCGACGGACGGAGCGCACTGGTCGGCGACCCCGATCGTGCCGTGTGCGTAGGACACCACCGGCCAGCCGCCGTCGGGTGGATCACCGCGGGGAAGGAAGATCGATCCGGTCGACTCACCGGTCGCGGTGGCGGTGCGAATCGTGGAGTAGCGGACCCGGACGCTGTCGCCGGCCTGGGTGGGGACTGCCGCGGGTGGAAGTTCTTCCTGCGACAGCAGGATCC
The DNA here is from genome assembly GCF_900455735.1 of Rhodococcus wratislaviensis. GTDB lineage: Bacteria > Actinomycetota > Actinomycetes > Mycobacteriales > Mycobacteriaceae > Rhodococcus_F > Rhodococcus_F wratislaviensis. The sequence goes on from NZ_UAUI01000026.1 coordinate 299,809, forward strand.
TCGGCTGTGCGGACGCCTCGCCTGCACCGGTGAGCAGCAACAGGACCGCGGCCACCGCAGCCCCGACGACTCTCATCGGCCCAGTATCCACCCGCAACCGGCACGTGAGTGGCAAAGCGTGCGGGAGCACACTTTGCCACTCACGTGGGGAGGAGGTCAGACCAGCAGTTCGGCGATCTGAATGGTGTTGAGGGCGGCACCCTTACGCAGGTTGTCGCCGGACACGAACAGTGCCAGACCGCGACCCTCGGGGACACCCGGATCCTGACGGATGCGCCCGACCAGCGACGGGTCGCTGCCCGCGGCCTGGAGCGGGGTGGGGACGTCCACCAGCTGCACACCGGGAGCCTTCGACAGAAGCTCCTGCGCGCGCTCCACCGACAGCGGGCGCTCGAACTCGGCGTTGATCGACAGCGAGTGACCCGTGATCACGGGGACGCGGACGCACGTGCCCGACACCAGAAGGTCGGGCAGGCCGAGGATCTTGCGGCTCTCGTTGCGGAGCTTCTGGTCCTCGTCCGTCTCACCGCTGCCGTCGTCGACGATCGAGCCGGCCAGCGGCAGGACGTTGAACGCGATGGGTGCGACGTACTTGTTCGGGGCCGGGAAGTCGACGGCGCTGCCGTCGTGCACCAGCTTCTCCGCGTCGTCGATCACGGCGCGGGCCTGGCCCACCAATTCCTCGACACCGGCGATGCCACTGCCCGACACGGCCTGGTAGCTCGACACGATGAGGCGCTGCAGACCGGCCTCGTCGTGCAGAACCTTCAGCACCGGCATCGCGGCCATCGTGGTGCAGTTGGGGTTGGCGATGATGCCCTTCGGCGGGTTCTTCGCCTGCTCCGGGTTGACCTCGCTGACGACCAGCGGGACGTCGGGGTCCTTGCGGAACGCCGACGAGTTGTCGACGACCGTGGCGCCTGCCGCCGCGAACCGCGGGGCCTGCTCACGAGAGAGCGTCGCACCGGCCGAGAACAGGGCGATGTCGATGCCCTTCAGGTCCTCGTCGGACGTCGCGGACGCGTCCTCGACGACGATCTCCTCGCCCCGGAACGGCAGCTTCTTGCCCGCCGACCGCGCGGAGGCGAAGAACCGCACCTTGTCCGCGGGGAAGTTCCGTTCCTCGAGGAGGGTGCGCATGACGATGCCGACCTGCCCGGTCGCACCGACGACAGCGATGGTGGTCATATCTACCGTCCCGTTCCTGCGTGCACGACGGCTTCTTCGTCGCCGCCGAGCTCGAATGCGTCGTGGATCGCCTTCACGGCCTTGTCCAGCTCCACGTCCTTGACGAGCACCGAGATGCGGATCTCGGACGTGGAGATGAGGTCGATGTTGACTCCGGCCTTCGCGAGGGCCTCACAGAACGTCGCGGTGACGCCCGGGTGGCTCTTCATGCCCGCGCCGACCAGCGACACCTTGCCGATGTGGTCGTCGAACAGCACCTGCGTGAAGCCGATCTCGCCCTGCAGCTTGGTGAGCTTCTCGACGGCGCGCGGGCCGTCGGCGGTGGGCAGGGTGAACGTGATGTCGGTCTTGCCGGTCTCGACCTTCGAGATGTTCTGCAGCACCATGTCGATGTTGATCTCCGCCTCGGCCACCGCGCGGAAGACCTGCGCGGCGTAGCCCGGGGTGTCGGGCAGGCCGACGACGGTGATCTTGGACTCGCCGCGATCGTGCGCGACTCCGGTGATGATTGCCTCTTCCACGGGGATGTCCTCCATCGATCCGGACACGATGGTGCCCGGCTTGGTCGTGTATGACGAACGGACGTGCACGGGCACGTTGTATCGGCGGGCGTACTCGACGCAGCGGAGCATCAGCACCTTCGCGCCGCACGCCGCGAGCTCGAGCATCTCCTCGAACGACACCGTCTCGAGACGCTGCGCGTCCGGAACGATGCGCGGGTCGGCGGTGAAGATGCCGTCGACGTCGGTGTAGATCTCGCAGACGTCGGCCTCGAGGGCCGCTGCGAGGGCCACCGCGGTGGTGTCCGAACCGCCGCGCCCGAGGGTCGTCACGTCCTTGCTGTCCTGGCTGACGCCCTGGAATCCGGCGACGAGGACGATCGAGCCCTCGTCGAGCGCATCCCGGACGCGGCCCGGTGTGACGTCGATGATCTTGGCGTTGCCGTGAGCACCGGTGGTGATGACGCCCGCCTGCGAGCCCGTGAACGAACGGGCCTCCGCACCGAGCGAATGAATTGCCATTGCGACGAGAGAATTGGAAATGCGCTCACCGGAGGTCAGCAGCATGTCCATTTCGCGGGCGGGTGGGGCTGGGCACACCTGCTGAGCCAGATCGAGCAGCTCATCAGTGGTGTCCCCCATCGCTGAAACCACGACGACGACATCGTTGCCGGCCTTCTTGGTCTCGACGATCCGTTCAGCCACTCGTCGGATTCTCTCGGCGGTTGCCACCGAGGATCCGCCGTACTTCTGGACGACGAGAGCCACGCGTTTCTACCTCCAGGTCGATGAATCTGTACTGGTCCAGCTGTCGAGCTTACCGGCGGAGTCCAATCTGATCCCGGGTGAGTCCGTTCGGACGCCTATCCGAACGCCGTGTTCGCGGCGTCCGCGACCCTCGCCACCGCCGCGCAGTTCGGGCCGTGAACAGTGACGACTGCACCCGCGTGACCGAGCCTGCGGGTGAACTCGTCGACGCCCGCTGCGGGCCGTGTGATGTCGATCGGCTCACCCGTCGGGCTCGTCCACCGGCAACGGTCGCCGACCCTCTCCGGCTCGGCGGGAACGGATGGTCGGTTTTCCTTCACCGGCGACATCGTGAACGACACGGTCACCTCACTCCCGGGCACCCGGTTCGGGTTCGGAAACAGGACGCAGTCGAACGGGGTGGGCGGCGACTCCGGATCGACGACGCGTCCGCCCGCCGTGGTCCCCAGCACGTCGAGTACTTCGCACGGGTCGTGGACCGCGAGCGCCACCTGGTGCGCGGACGTGCCGTCCCGAGCGGGCAGGCCCGACCGCATCCTGTCGATCGCCGACTCCAGCACCGCGTCGGCGAGCGGGCAGGCGTCCTGGCCGGCGACGGTTCCGGCGCGGACGGTCGCCAGCGCGTCCCGTCCCACCTGTTCCTCGCCGGTTCCGACGTTCAGCCGGAAGACGCGCTCGCACGTCCCGCGCGCCAGGTCGGCGCCCGCACCGCGATAAACGGTCACCCCGTCGACCGTGTCCGGCCGGGTCAGCGCCGCATCGGACAGCATCGACGGCAGCAGGGACAACTCCACGTAGGTCGTCGCGCCTTCGGGCCGGGCCGTGAGCGCCGAGCACACCGACAGCTGCACGGCGGACCCGTACTGCTGAATCGTCCCGGCGGCGCGCACCACCGACTCGTCGAGCAGGCCGCACGGATCGGCGGCGCGCAGCGCGTCCTCGACGTGGACGTGCCGTTGCTGCTCCGGCGTCAGTTCCTGCAGCGGGGAGGCCCCCGCAGTCCCCGACACGCTGTGCGCGCACCCGGACGTGATCACGGCGCACAGGAGCGCCGCGGCAACTTTCTTCACTCGATCCCCCCTCGAATCGGCCCGAACACTACCGCCGACTCGGGATCATCGGAGAGAGGAACGGGCGCCGTGAACAGAGCAGCCGAGTTCCCCCGGTCCGGATCGGATTCGCGACCCCACCTCCTGCGGGCCATCGACTCACTGACCGCTTCGTCCCCCGCGAACCGGCAGTCCGCGTTGAAACGACGCAGCGCCTGCGTCCGCGCCCATTGCGGACTCCCGCCGACGTGCGGATCACACGAGGGCGAGCAGTCCCCGTAGCGCGAACAAGGTGCCGAAGCCGAAGAACACCGCGACCCCGAGCGCCCGGTTGTGCCGGACCATCCAGGTCTTGGCGGCGCTCAGCCCCTTCTGGGCGCGGTCACCCAGAACGGTGTAGATCCCGATCGGGACGGCGAAGTCGAGCATCGATGCGACGAGCAGCAGAGCGGTCCCGACCAGCGCACCCCCGATCCCGACGTGTGAACTGGAGATGATGGTCATCCCGGACAGCATGATGAAGATGTTGGGGTTGATCGTGCCGAGGGCGAGTCCGGCCACGAAGGCGGTGCGCGGTGTGGCGGATTCGAGGGCCGTCATCCATTTCGGTGTCGCGCCCGCCGGCTTCGGTTTCTGCGCAAGCATGACGACGCCGACGACGAGGAACAGCACACCGACGATCAGTCCCACCCAGTTGCTCACCGTCTTGGATGTTGCCGACGGATCACCGGCGCCGCCGAGGAGCGCCGCGACAGCGATCTGGGAATAGACGAGCAGGAACGCCGAACCGAAGGCGAGGGCGTTCCGCACCGCGTTCGCCGACTCGAGCAGCAACACACATCCGACTACGGCGGCGGGTGTGATGACCAGACCGATCATCTCGGGAACGAGCAGCCAGATCAGCTCACTCACCTGCGCCCCCTGATCACCTGGTCCTCACGAAGGGCGGGATCTCGAACGTTCCGTCGAACACCTCCGCCTTCGGGCTGTACATCCGTAGCAGGGGCCGGAACCCGGCTGCCGGTGTCGGCAGCCAGTTGGCGCGGGCCGCCGGATCGGCCGGCGCGACGGTGCTGAGCGTGATGGTCAGCGAACCGTCGTCCGCGAATATCAGTCCCGGCGTGCGGTCACCGATCGAATAGCGGTCGATGGGATTGTCGACGAGGAAGAACTCCGGGAGGTCGTACATGGTGATCGACCAGAACGCGTCGACCGGCGGGGTCGGCGCGAACGTGAGCGTGTAGTCGTGTTCGCCGGACAGTTCGTTGCCTTCGCTGTCGTGGTAGATCGGCGCGTACGCGGCCTCGTAACCGTGGTTTCCCCACAGTCCCGCCATCGCGGCACCGGCCCGCAGTCCCAGCGCCTTCGAGCGGTCCTCGATCCGCCACTCGGGTGAGTCGAGCGTGCCGACCTCGAAGAAGTCGTCGTTGTAGTCGAAGGCGTGGTACATCAACTGCCAGCCGTTGACCACCGCTCCGCCCGCCCCGGATTTCAGTGCGGTGACGAGCGATTGGTGCCCTGCCTCGGCGCCGGCCGTGAGCACCGACGCGAGGTCCGGCGGCGCTTCGAGGTACGGCGACGGCCCGGTCTCGAGCAGCCCGAGCGGGGCGAACGCCTGCTGCGCGACGAGATCCTGCGCGGCGGGCGGGTACGCCTGCGAGTACACCCTCAGCTTCTCCCAGAACCGAAGTTCTTCGGGGACGTTCGGGTCGGGTGCCGGCAACCCCTGCGCCGGTTCCTGGTCTCCGACGGGTTCCAGCGTGAGGGCCGACTGCAGTTCCTTCACCCGCTCCAGGTCTGCCTCGCCGTCGCAGGCCCAGCGGCCGATGATGGTGCCCACCGCGGTGGGGAACGCGATCCGCGTCGCACCGTCTGGGACCTCACCGGACCACTCGGGGCCGGTCAGCAGGAAACGGCCGGCCGCCGTTCCCGTCGCGCGTTTGCCGACGTACGCGAAATTATTCGTCCACGCATCGACGAATTGCAGCACGTAGTACGCCCCGCCGCTGTCGGGCACTCGCAGCAACTGCGGTCCGTGCGCGAGGTCGATCTGGGCGATCGAGTAGATGGTGTCGTTGTTCACCGAGACGAAGGTGTCCCGCGGCCCGGCGAGCGTGCGCGCGTGACCGAACGTGTTGAAGGGTGCGGCATCGAGGCTCCCCATCCCCTCCGCCACGAAGCGGTTCACCTGGTCGAGGTCGAACACCAGCGGGAAACCGTACACCCACGCCTTGGCGGCGAGTTCCTGCAGTTCTGCACTCACGACTGGCTCCTGTCCCGCGGTCTCCGATCCATGCGACCACGGCGGGACGGGTCACGGCTTCACCCGGAAAGTGTGAGCCGGAACGGAGTTGCCGGCCCTAGCGTCGGCGGGGAGACCGTGCTGTCCATGGAAAGGGCGAACACCATGCCTGAGGAGCTTCCCGGATCGATCCTCCCGCTCCCCGATCAGCAGTATCAGGGGCCGCTGTACTTCGACGCCAAACACGCCACCGAGAAGCTGCCTCCCATCACCGCCAAGCGCCCTCCCGCCGGCGCCCCGAACGTGCTGCTGATCCTTCTCGACGACGTCGGATTCGGGGCGTCGAGCGCGTTCGGAGGTCCGGTCGGCACCCCGACCGCCGAGCGGCTCGCGGCGGGTGGTCTGAAATACACCCGTTTCCACACCACGTCGCTGTGCTCGCCGACGCGTGCGGCCATGCTCACCGGCCGTAATCATCACGCGGTCGGGATGGGCCACATCACCGAAACCGCCACCCCCGCACCCGGCTATCGGTCGACGCGGCCTAACTCGTGCACACCGCTTGCCGAGATCCTGCGGCAGAGCGGTTACAACACCGCACAATTCGGAAAGTGCCACGAGGTTCCGGTCTGGGAATCGGGGCCCACGGGCCCGTTCGATCACTGGCCCGCGTTCAGCGGGTTCGAACGCTTCTACGGATTCATCGGCGGCGAGACCAACCAGTGGCAGCCTGCGCTCGTCGACGGGGTGACCGCCGTCCTCCCGCCCGACGACCCCGACTACCACCTGATGCCCGACCTGGCCGACAAGGCCATCGACTACATCAAACAGCAGAAGGCGCTGACACCCGACAAGCCGTTCTTCACGTACTTCGCGCCGGGTGCCACGCACACCCCGCACCACGTGCCGAAGGAATGGATCGCCAAGTACAAGGGCAGGTTCGACCAGGGGTGGGACGCCGTCCGCGACGAAACGTTCCGGAAGCAACTGCAACTCGGCGTCATCGGACCCGACTCCGATCTCACCGCACGCCCCGACGGCATCATGGCGTGGGACGACATCCCGGAGGAGCGCAAACCGATCCTCCGGCACCAGATGGAGGTGTACGCGGCGTTCCTCGAGTACGCGGACTTCCACGTCGGCCGCGTCGTCGACGCCGTCGAGGAGATCGGCGAACTGGACAACACGCTGATCCTCTACATCATCGGCGACAACGGTGCCTCGGCCGAGGGCGGGCTCGAGGGCACGTACATGATCACCACCGCCTCCAACGGCGGCGGCGAGTACGAGACCGTCGAGTTCTGGAACGAGCACCTCGACAAGATCGGCGGCCCCGAGGCGTACAACCATTACGCGGTCGGGTGGGCGCACGCCATGTGCACCCCGTACCAGTGGACGAAACAGGTGGCCTCCCACTACGGCGGAACCCGCAACGGGACGATCATGCACTGGCCCGGCGGCATCCAGGCCAAGGGCGAGACCCGTCACCAGTGGCATCACGTCATCGACGTCGCGCCGACCATCCTCGAATTGGCGGGACTGGCGCAACCGCACACGGTCAACGGCGTCACTCAGGTGCCGATGCACGGCACGTCCTTCGCATACACGTTCAACGATGCGGACGCAGGCGAACGTCACCGGACGCAGTACTTCGAGCTCATGGGCAATCGCGGTGTCTACCACGACGGGTGGACCGCCGTCACCAAACACCGCACACCGTGGGACGTCGTCGCGAAGGCCCCGGACTTCTCCCTGGACGTGTGGGAGTTGTACGACACCACCACGGACTGGACGCAGGCCCACGACATCGCGAAGGACAACCCCGAGAAGCTCGCCGAACTGCAGCAGCTGTTCCTGATCGAGGCGGTGCGGCACAACGTGCTCCCGCTCGACGACCGGGCCGCCGAACGGATGAACCCGGAGATCGCGGGACGGCCGACCCTCGTCCGGGGCGACAAGCTCCGGCTGTTCGAGGGCATGACCCGGCTCGGCGAGAACGTCGCGATCAACATCAAGAACCGCAGCTACTCGGTCACCGCGCAGATCCAGGTTCCGGAATCGGGCGCCGAAGGGGTGATCGTCACCCAGGGCGGACGCACCGGCGGCTGGGCCCTGTTCACCGTCGGCGGCACACTCGGCTACCACTACAACTACTGCGGTCTACGGAGAACGACGGTGCTGGCGCCGACCGCACTCACGGCGGGCGAGCATCAGGTTCGCGTCGAGTTCGCGTACGACGGCGGCGGTATCGGCAAGGGCGGCACCGCCACCCTGTACATCGACGGCGACGAGGCCGGCAGCGAGCACGTCGAACGGACCCATCCGCTGTACTTCTCGTTCGACGAGGGACTCGACGTCGGCGTGGACACCGGAATGCCCGTCTACGAGGGGTACACCACGCCGCGGGGCAAGTTCAACGGCAAGATCGACTGGGCCGACATCGAACTGGGCGACGACGACCACAACCACCTGATCGACCCCGAGGACGCCCTCGCCGCGGCCTTGCGCCACCAGTAGGCGGCTCCGCCGCCCGTGAGTGGTCAGCGAGTCCAGAGACTCGTCAACCACTCACGGGTGCGCAGCGCCTACGGCGTCGTCGACGGTGGGGAAGAACCGGCCCCTGCCGTCGAATTCGCGCCCCAGGTCCGTGCGGAGCACCGTGTCGCGGTTGGCGCGGGGCAACTCGGCGAAGTACACGGTGACCCCCGCGTCCGACAGTTCCCGCTCGAGGTCGAGGAAGCTGCGCATCACGGTCAGCGACACCTTCTGCAGGCGCGAGCAGTCGAGAATCAGCGTGTGGGGCACGGTCGACGTGTCGTGGCCCTCGACCACCCCCAGGCGGGTGCGGATCGCCACCGTGTTCGCCCGCACGTTCGCGGTGTAGAGACCGACGTTCAGCCGGAGTACGAGAGGATCGGCGGGGACGGTCGGCGCGTCTTCCTCCCCCGCGCGCCACTGGCCGTGTCCGTCCTTCTGCAATTGCACGACGTGCGGCCGGTTCAGCTCGCGCAGTACCAGATACAACGTGAACAGCACCCCGACCGCGACGGCGGGCAGCAGTCCGGCGACCAGACCGATGAGTGCGGTCGCGAGCGCCACCCAGAATTCTGTCCTGTCGATGCGCCAGAACCGTGCGAACGACCCGAAATCGAGCAGTCCGAGCGTCGCGACGACCACCATTGCGCCGAGCGTGGCCTGCGGCAGGTCGCTGAGCACCGGGGCGAGGAACAGCGCGACGAGCACCGCCAGCACCGCCGTGACGAGCCCACTCAGCTGGGTCCTCGCCCCTGCCCGCAACGCGACCGCGGTCTGCGAGAATCCGCCCGCCGGCGGCAGGGTGTGGAAGAAGGCGCCCGCCACGGACGCCGCGCCGTTGGCGAGCAGTTCGCGGTCGCTGTCGATCGGCGGTTCCGTCTGCCGCCGCACTCCACGCCCGACGGACACCGTCTCCAGGAACGCCATGATCGCGATCGCCAGTGCTCCGGGCACCAGCGCACCGATGTCGGCGAGCGGTGGGATACCGGGTAGCGGAATGCCACGCGGCACCTCGGCGATCAACGCGACCCCGCGGCCGTCGATGCCCGCAAGCGCGACGAGCAGTATCCCCGCGACCGCAACGACCAGCGGCCCTGGGACCCGCGGTATGAATTTCGCCATCGCGTACAGCGCCGCTATCGATCCGGCGGCCAGCAGCACGGTGGCGGCGTTCGCGTCGCCGACCTGCCGGAGCGCCGACCACATGACGCGGAAGAATCCGGTGGCGTCCGGATCGGACGGTACGCCGAGCAATTTCGGCAGCTGGCTCGCGGCCACCGTCAGCCCCACCCCGGCCTTGATCCCGGACAGTGTTGCCTCGCTGATGTTCTCGATGATCGCACCGAGCCGCAGCAGCCTCGCCAGCAGCAGGATCACGCCCACCAACAGCGTCAGCGTCATCAGCGACGTCTGGGCGTCGTCGGAACCGGCGGCGATTCCCGCTCCGATCAGGGTGGACGCGGTGAGGGTCGCGATGGTCGAGGTGGTGCTCACACTGGCGGTGCGGGATCCACCGAGCATCGCGTAGACCACCATCGGCACCATGCAGGTGTACAGGCCGATCTGGACGGGCATGTTCGCGATGGTGGCGTACGCCATCGCCTGCGGAATCACGACCGCGCCGGCGCTGAGGCCCGCGACCACGTCGGCGCGGAGCCATTTCATCCGGTACCCGACGAGGGTCGGCGCGAGAACGGTCACGGTGACTCACACCGAAACGTCGGCCCTGTCATGAATCCTCGCTACGTCGATCCGGTTCCCCGAGGGCCTCTCGCACGGTCGGATACAGGCCGACGGGGGTCGCGTCCGAGCCCGAGCGTCGTATCGTGTCCCGGAACTGCCCGATGTCCCGTGCCACACGTAGCTCGATTCCCCGGCGCGCAAGCACATCCCGCAACTGCACGAGCATCTGCGCGGCACTGACGTCGACGAACGGCGACGTCTCGGCGTCGAGGACCACCACTCGCGTGTCGTCGGCGCACAGGGCCTCGATGCGGTCCTTGACGTGGTCGGCGTTGGCAAAGAACAGTCCCGACTCGACGCGCACCACGACCACGTGCGGTGTGGTCGGCAGATCGGGATGGCGCTCGGCGTCCACCCACAGCGACCCCTCCTTCGCGAGCGCCGCGACGTGGGGACGCGACGCCCGGTAGAGCAGCAGCAGCATGGACACGCCGATGCCGATGACGAGCCCGGGCAGAGTGTCGAACAGGAGCACGCCCACCATCGCGGCGAGGGCGGCCGCGAAATCGGCACGCGCGGCGTATCCGTAGATACTGCCGAGCCTTTCGGTCCACACCCCGTAGAGCCGGCGGAGCGCGGAGATGTCGACGAGTTCGATGACGGCGGCGATGACCACCGCTGCAAGCGTCGCCTCGGGGAGTTTCTCGAACAGTCCGGTGAGGAACAGCAGGGTCACCACGGTGAGAACCGCGACGACGAGTCCGCTGACCTGTGATTTGGCGCCCGCCCCGCCGTTGACCGCTGTCTTGGAGAGGCTGCCGTTCACCACCATTCCCGAGCACAGCCCGGAGCCGAGATTGGCAGCGCCGAGGCCGAGGAGTTCCCGGTTGGCGTCCACCTCGTAGCCTTCCTTCGCGGCGTACGTCTTCGCGGCACCGAGCCCTTCCGCGAACCCGATGAGCAGCACGCCCACTGCGGGCCCGAGAAGGTCGATGAAATCGTCGAACCCGACACCGCCCGGCAGTCCCACCGACGGCAGCCCGGAATCGATGTGACCGACGATGTCGACACCTCTTCCGTCCAAACCGAACACGGCGACCGCGGCGATACCGAGAAGGACGGCCAGCAGCGAGCCCGGCACGAGCGGCAGCCACCGTTTGAATCCGAGAACCACGACGAGACTGAGCACACCGACGACGAGCGTGCCCCAGTCGATGTCACCCAGGTGGGTGATGACGCCCCACGCCTGTTCGAAGAAGTTTCCGTGCTCCTTCTCCACGCCGAACAAGGCAGGCACCTGCCCGATGATGATGGTCAGGGCCAGCCCGACGATGAAACCCTTCAGCACCGGCTCCGAGATGAACGACGCGATGAAGCCCAGTCGGAGAAGACCCGCGAGCAGCCCGACGATGCCGGTCGCGATCGCCAGCACCGCTGTCAGGGCGGCATACTTGCCGCCGTCCGCCCCGGCGAGCGGCGCGACGATGGCAGCCGACAGGGCGGCCGTCGCCGACATCGGCCCGACCACCAGATGCCGGGAACTGCCCGCCGCCGCGTAGAGGACCAGTGCCGGAATCGCCGCGTACAGACCGACGACCGGGGGAACTCCCGCGATGGTCGCGTAGGCCAGGGCCTCCGGGACCAGCACGGCCCACACGGTCAGGCCCGCGATGACGTCGGGCCTGACCCATCCTTTCCGATATTCCTGCAGCGAGCCGAATACCGGCCAGGTGCCGGTCGCAGAACTCACCACGTCGTGATCGTCCTAGTCCCTGGCGGTGTCCCAGGTGGTGACCGCCCAGATCACGACGACGTCGAGCGCGATGATCAGGATCGACCACAGCGGGTAGTAGGGCAGCCAGAGGAAGTTCGCGAGGATCGACAGCGCAGCGATGCAGACGGCCACGACACGGGCCCAGGTGGCGCCCGTCATGAGGCCGATCGCGCTGATGACCAGGACGACGCCGAGAACGATGTGGATCCATCCCCACGCGGTGGTGTCGAACTGGTAGGTGTACTCGACGCCGATGACCAGCAGATTGTCGGAGGCGACTGCGGCGATGCCCTGGAAGAACGAGATCACGCCGACGGTCAGCAGCAATATCGCCGCTGCCAGCGACGTTCCCGCGGCAAAACCCTGTTTGACAGGGCTGTTGGTCCTGGACTCCGGATTTGTCGTCATGTCCATGCCCTTCTCGAAAGGATGTGCTCGAACAGTGGAATCGTGCGGCCTCGCGGCGGTGTCGGCATCATCCGCGCCGGGTGATCCTCATCTGCAACGGATGATGTGTCGTCGTCCGCCGGGTGCAACAGTCGATTCGGGGCATCCCGGTTGGCCGATTGTTGCGAAGGGACACGCGATGACCGATCCGCAGGACATTTCCGGCGCGGCGTCGGAAACTCGGTGGTCGATGCCGCGCGGCCTGATCGTGATTCTCGGCCTGGCCGCGCTCGTCGTCACCGTGGCGGGGATTCAGGTGGCCGCGTCGATAGTCGGCCCGATCTTCCTCGCGCTCATGCTGACCGTCGCGGTCCACCCGCTGCCCGAATGGCTGCACCGGAAGGGTGTCCCGGGGTGGATCGCCACGATCGCGGCGATCCTGGTCGTCAACGGCATCATTCTCGTTCTCGTGCTGTCGCTGGCCCTGTCGGTCGCCCAGCTCGCCACGCTCCTACCCGAGTACGCGGACGACTTCACCGCCCTCATCGACAGCGCCCAGAGTTTCCTGAACAGCAACGGCGTGAACTCCACGGACGCCCAGACCCTCCTCTCCCAGGTGGATTACAGCAAGGTGTTCGGACTCGTGGAGGGGATCCTGCAGGCAATGCTGGGTGTCTTCTCGAATCTGCTGTTCGTCCTCGCCCTCCTGCTGTTCATGGCCGTCGACGGAAGCTCCTACGGGTCACGGATGCGGATCGTCACGCAGATGCGCCCCGAAATCGCCACCGCTCTCAGCGCCTTTTCGGTCGGCACCCGCAAGTACCTGATCGTGTCCACGGTCTTCGGGCTGATCGTCGCCGTCATCGACACCGGGGCACTGTGGGCGCTGGGGATTCCGCTGCCGGTGCTGTGGGGACTGCTGTCGTTCATCACCAACTACATCCCGAACGTCGGCTTCATCCTGGGGCTCGTTCCGCCGGCCCTGCTCGCGCTCCTCCAGGGCGGTCCGGGACTGATGCTGACGGTCATCGTCGTGTACAGCGTCATCAACGTCATCATCCAGTCCGTGATCCAGCCGAAGTTCGTCGGAGACGCGGTGGGCCTGTCCGTGACGTTCACGTTCCTGTCGCTGGTGTTCTGGACGTGGATCCTCGGACCCCTCGGCGCGATCCTGGCCATCCCGCTGACGTTGATGGCGAAGGCCCTGCTGATCGACATCGACCCGTCCACGCGGTGGGTGAACACGATCCTCAGCAGCGCCCCCACTCCCCCTGCACCGGTCCCTGCCCCCGCCCCACCGCGACACGAGAAGGAAGAATCATGACACCCGATTTCTCGGACACCACCGATTTCGAGGACGCCGACCGCGGTTTCGTCGACCGCCTCGACCCCTGCACGGTCACGGGTGAGGACGGTCGCGTGGTGTGGGACATGCAGGAGTATTCGTTCCTGAACGGCGACTGCCCGGACACCGCCCACCCGAGCCTCTGGCGTCAGTCGCAACTGTGCGCGAAGGACGGCCTGTACGAGGTCACCGAGGGCATCTACCAGCTACGGGGTATCGACCTGTCCAACATGACGATCGTCGAGGGCGAGACGGGTGTCCTGGTGATCGACCCGCTGATCTCACAGGAAACCGCGGCCGCCGCGCTCGCGCTGTACCGGAAGAACCGCGGCGATCGGCCCGTCACCGGAGTGATCTACACGCATTCCCACATCGATCACTTCGGCGGCGTCGTCGGCGTCCTCCCGGACGGTCGCGGCGACGTCCCGATCCTCGCCCCCGAAGGGTTCCTCGAGCACGCGGTCTCCGAGAACGTCTATGCCGGAACGGCAATGGGCCGGCGCGCCACCTACATGTACGGGCCGCTGCTCCCCAAGGGCCCGCGCGGGCACCTCGGCGCCGGGCTCGGTACGAACACCTCGGCGGGTCGGCCCGGTCTGATCCCACCGACCGTCGACATCACCCACACCGGCCAGGAGGAGACCGTCGACGGCATCCGGATCGTCTTCCAGGTGACGCCGGGAACGGAGGCGCCCGCCGAGATGAACTTCCTGTTCCCGGACCATCGGGCACTGTGCATGGCGGAGAACGCCACCCACAATCTGCACAATCTCCTCACGCTGCGAGGCGCGCTGGTCCGGGATCCCCGCGCCTGGTCGCGGTATCTCGATCAGGCGATCGAGATGTTCGACGGCGGCTACGACGTCGCGTTCGCCTCCCACCACTGGCCGACGTGGGGTCGCGACCGGGTGGTGAAATTCCTGTCGCAGCAACGCGACCTGTACCAGTACCTGCACGACCAGACCCTGCGGATGCTCAACACGGGGATGACGGGAATCGAGATCGCCGAGGACTTCCCGCTGCCGCCGGCCCTCGAATCCGCCTGGCACGCACGCGGTTACTACGGCTCGGTCAGTCACAACGTGAAGGCGATCTATCAGCGGTACATGGGCTGGTTCGACGGCAACCCGACGTCGCTGTGGCAGCACCCACCCGAGAACGCGGCCACACGCTACGTCGAGTGCATGGGCGGCCAGAGCGAGGTCCGGTCGAAGGCGACGCAGTACCTCGAGCAGGGCGATCTGCGGTTCGCCGCCGAACTGCTCAAGCACGCCGTCTTCGCCGACCCTTCCGACGGTGCGGCCAAGGACCTGCTGGCCCGCACCTACGAGCAACTCGGGTTCGGCTCGGAGAACGCGACGTGGCGCAACTTCTACCTCACGGGTGCACTCGAACTGCGCGGCGGCATCGTCGCCCCTCCGCTCAGCGACCTCGGCGCCGACATGCTGAGCGCCCTGACGATCGAGCAGATCTTCGACTCCATCGCCCTCCGCATCAACGGTCCACGAGCCTGGGACAAGACCCTCGTCGCGGAGTGGCACTTCACCGAACCCGAAGCGCACTACCGGACGACGCTGTCCAACGGTGCACTCATCCAGACACTGTCGCCGAGGACCCCGACGCAACCGGACGTCTCGCTGACACTGACGAAGATGCAGTTACTCGGACTGTTCGCCGGCAAGGGGCTGGAGGGCATCGAGGTGACGGGCGACCCGTCGAAGCTCCTGGTCCTCACGGAACTCCTCGACGCACCCGACAGCGCATTCCCGATCGTCACGCCGTAGGCGCTCCGCGCCCGTGCGCGGTTAACGAGTCTCTGCACTCGCTAACCGCGCACGGGCGGCGGGGCCGCCTAACCGTCGGTGATGAGCGGCCACAGGCCACGTTCCCCGGCGGCAGCCGCGGCCGCGACGAGCGCCTCGTCCCAGTAGCGGACCGAACCGTATTCCGAACGCCAGGCCAGCAACGCGTTCGTGTGCCGGTGCAGTTCGTGCTCCATCGTGAAACCGATCGCGCCGAGACACTGATGGGCGTTGCGCACCACCACCGACGCCGCATGTCCGGCGCACGACTTCGCGGCGGCCACGGCGAAACCGGCCTCCGGGCTTCCGAAACCGTGTTCCTCGGCGATCGACACCGCGGCGTTCGCGGCGGCACGTGCCAGGGCGCCCTCCGCAGCGATGTCGGCGACCATGGCCTGCACCGCCTGGAACTTGCCCACCGCGCGACCGAACTGTGTGCGCGCCGAGGTGTGCTCGACGACGAGGGCCAGGACGCGTTCCATGGTCCCGGCCATCGCGAGCGCCCGGGCCAGCGCGCCGCGCCGGAGGAACTCCGTCACCACGTCCGCAGGCACCGGCGTGCCCTGCTGCGCGGAGACGTCGACCCGGACGTGGTCCCGGGGCATCGACGCGAGATTGGCCGCCTCCGTCACCTCGACATCCGAGCGGGCGAATTCGGCGACCCGCCACGTGCCGTCCGCCTCCCACAGGGCCACCAGCGCATCCACCGAGCGCGCCCACGGGACGTGCCGCGCGGTCCCGTCTGAGTCCAGCACGGCTGCGGTGCGGACCACGGCGGGGCCGGAGTGCGCGGTCGGGCACCCGGACCTGCCGAGCAGCCATCCCGCGAGCAGATCGTTCTCGGCGATCGGGAGATCAGCGGTGCCTGCGGCCGCGAGCAGGTACGCCGACTCCGTCCACCCGGCGTCGCTGCCGCCCTCGGACTCCGGGCCGGTGAGCCGCGTGAGGCCGAGGTCGGCGAGCGTCGACCACAATTCGCGATCGAACTCCCGGGCCTCGCCCGGGGCCCGCCGGTCCGTGGCGAAGACCTGGTCGAGCATGCGTGCGAACTCCCGCATCTCGGTGTCGGTTGCCGGTCCGGTCATCAGCGCATCCCCAATCCCCGCGCGATGACGCCGCGCAGAATCTCACTCGTGCCGCCCCGCAGGGTGAATCCGGGGCGCTGCATCACGCCGGCACGGACCAGTTCGGCGAAGTGGTCGCCGCCCGCCGCCGGCTCGCCGGCCAGTTCTTCGACGAGGTCGGCGATGTCATCTTCGGTCTTGGTGCCGAGGACCTTCACCACCGAGGCGCCCAGCTCGGCGTCGTCACCACGCCCCAGTGCCTCCGACACCGCGCGGGACATGTGATGGAGGCCGAAGGTCCGGGCGACGAGCGCTCCGATGCGGGCATCGGCCGGTTGCCGTCCCTCCCGGATTTCCTCGGCCATCGCGGCGAGGACCGGGAACGTGGACATGAAACGTTCCGGACCACTGCGTTCGAACCCGAGCTCGGAGGTGACCTGCTTCCAGCCTTCGCCGATGCGGCCGAGCACCAACTCGTCCGGCACGAACACGTCGTCGAGGATCACCTCGTTGAAATGGTGATCGCCCGACATCGACAGGATCGGCCGGATCTGCACCCCCGGGGAGTCGAGCAGAACGATGAACTGGCTGAGCCCGGCGTGGCGCTGCGCCTGGTCCAGCGGAGCCGACCGCGCGAGGGCGAAGAAGGCGTCGGCACGGTGGGCGCCGGACGTCCACAATTTGGTCCCGGTAATTCGCCAGCCACCGTCGACCCGGACGGCTTTCGTGCGGACACTCGCCAGGTCGGAACCCGATTCCGGTTCGCTCATGCCGATCGCCCAGCTGATCTCGCCGTTGGCGATACCGGGGAGGAACCGCTGCTTCTGTTCCTCGGTGCCGTAGGTGAGCAGCGACGGCGCGGCCTGCCGGTCCGCGACCCACTGTGCGGCAACGGGTGCGCCGACGGCCAGTAGTTCTTCGGTGACGACGAACCGCTCCATGAACGTGCGGCCCTGCCCGCCGTACTCCGCCGGGATCGTCATGCCCAGCCAGCCGCGGGCTGCGAGGGCCTTCGTGAAGTCCGGATTCCATCGGGTGAGCCACGTGTCCACACCGGGTGTGAACACGCCGGCGTCGATCTGCTCGCGCAGGAACGTTCGCACCTCGGCCCGCAACGCGTCGAGTTCGTGATCGGGCGGGCCCGCGGCCGGCACCACTTGTGTGTGCATGCTGTCTACTTCCCTCGACGAGTGTGTCGAATGCTTCCGCAGGCTCACGCCTGCAACGCTGCTTTGGCCAATTTCCCTGTCGGCGTTCGCGGCAGTTCGGTCACGAACGCGACGCTGCGCGGGCACTTGTACCCGGCGATACGCCCACGGCAGTAGTCGAGGAGTTCGGCGACCAGCGTGTCGTCACCGACGACGCCCGGCCCCGGTTCCACCACCGCGTGCACCGACTGCCCCATGTCCTCGTCCGGCACGCCGATCACCGCCACGTCGGACACCTTGGGGTGGACCGCGAGGACGTTCTCGATCTCCTGCGGGTAGATGTTGACCCCACCGGAGATGATCACGAATTTCGCGCGGTCGGTGAGGAACAGGTAGTCGTCCTCGTCCAGGTAGCCGATGTCCCCGGTCGTCACCCAGCCGGGATTGCGGGGGTGCCGCGACTGCGCCGTCTTGACCGGGTCGTTGTGGTATTCGAAGGAATGGCCCGGCCGGGCGAAGTAGATGTGCCCGACCTGCCCGGCCGGCAGTTCGGTCCCGTCTTCTGCGCAGATGTGCGCACGGCTGGTGGCACCCTGTCCGCGCCCGACGCTGCCGGGTTTGCGCAGCCACTCCTGCGTCGTGATCACCGTGCTGCCCACCGACTCGGTCGACGAGTAGTACTCGTAGAGAATTTCGCCCCACCAGTCGATCATCGCCCGTTTGACCTCCGGCGGGCAGGGGGCGGCGGCGTGGATCGCGACCTTCATGGACGAGACGTCGTACCGGTTGCGTACGGCTTCGGGGAGCTTCAACATCCGGATGAAGTGTGTGGGCACCCATTGGCTGTGGCTGACTCGGTACCGCTCGAGGAACTGCAGACTCGACTCGGCGTCGAATCGGTCGGCCATCACCACGGTTCCGCCGAGGGCGTGGGCGCCGGCGCCGTAGCGCAACGGCGCGGCGTGGTAGATCGGTGCGGGCGAGAAGTAGACGGAGTTCTCGTCGAAGCCGAAGTTGCGCAACAGTCCGACGAACTGGGGACCGGGCTCGTCGCCGATCTGGTCGTCGGTCGGGGCGACCACGATGCCCTTCGGTCGCCCGGTCGTCCCGGACGAGTACAGCATGTCCGAGCCGCGGGGCTGGTCGCACGGTGGGCTGGTGCTCAGAGACGCGATGGCCTGGTCGTAATCGTCGTGGCCGGGCACGGCCCCGCCGAAGGCCAGCCTGCTGCGGACCTTCGGGGTGGAGTCGACGACGGCCGTCGCGAGCTCGGCCAGCCGGGCCGACACCACGAGCGCCCGAGCCTCGCAGTCGTCGACGATGTAGGAGACCTCGGACGGGGTGAGGTGCGTGTTGACGAAGGTGACGACCATACCGGAGCGCACCGCACCCCAGTAGATTTCGAATACTCTGGCGTCGTTGACCGAGAGCACCGCGAGGTGGTCGCCCGGACCGAGGCCCTGGCCGGTCAGCCAGTGGGCGAACTGCACGGATCGGTCCTCGAGGTCGCGGTACGTCACGATCTTGCCGGTGGCGGCTTCGATGACAGCCGGTTTGTCGGGAGTGGTCGCGGCGTGGCGTCCGGGATACATTCGGTTCCTCCTGCGATCCGGTCTACAGCCCCAGGTCCTTGGCGATTATGGTCTTCATGACTTCGCTCGTGCCGCCGTAGATTCGCGTCACGCGGGTGTCGGCGTAGAGCCGTGCGATCGGGTACTCGGTGATGTAGCCGTATCCACCGTGCAACTGGAGGCATTTGTCGATCACCCGACCCGCGGTCTCGGTGCAGAACAGCTTGGCCCGGGCAGCGTCGGCCACCGTGAGCTCACCTCGGTCGAGCAGTTCGAGCGCGTTGTCGGCGAGGACGCGTGCCGCCTGGACTTCGGCGGAGCACTCGGCGAGAACGAACTTCGTGTTCTGGAACGAGGCCACCGGTTTGCCGAAAACGGTGCGGTCCTGCACGTACCGGGTGGCGTGCAGCATCGCCGCCTCGGCGTGCGCCACGGAGTTCAGCGCGATGCTCAGCCGCTCTTGGGGAAGATTGTGGGTGAGGTAGCCGAACGCCTCGCCCTCCTCACCGAGCAGGTTCCCGACCGGGACACGCACGTCGCGATAGGACAGCTCGGCCGTATCCTGTTGATGCAGACCGAGTTTGTCGAGCTTGCGGCCCACCTCGAAACCGTCGGATTCCTTGGACACCGCGATGATGGAGAGCCCGGATCGCCGGTTCTCCGGATCGAAAGGAGCTGTGCGGCAGACGGTCAGAACCAGGTCGGCCGTCACCCCGCCGGTGATGAACGTCTTGCCTCCGTTGAGCACGTAATGTGTGCCGTCCTCGGAGAGCTTGGCAGTGGTGGAGATGTTGGCCAGATCCGAGCCCGTTCCCGGTTCGGTCATCGCGATCGCCGTCATCAGCCGGCCGGCCGCGAAGTCCGGAAGCCACCGCCGCTTCTGCTCGTCGGAGCCGTATTCGAGGAGGTACCCCAGGATGATGCACGAGTGAACGGTGTACGAGCCGAACGACACTCCTGCCCTGGCGACCTCCTCGAAGACGATGGTCGCGAACTTGAAGCTGGTCTCGCCACCGCCGCCGAATTCCTCGGGCACCGAGATTCCGAGGATTCCCAGTTCACCGAGTCGTTCGAAGAATTCGCGCGGTGGACGCCCGACTTCGTCCCACTTCTCCCGGTTGGGAAGTACCTCGCGGGCGATGAACTCCCGGACCATTGTCCGGAATTCGTCGTGTTCCCGGTTGAAGAGTGTCCGCTTCACGGCGGGTCCTTTCAGTGCTGTACGTCGATGGGTTGCAGTAATCGCCGGGCGTGGCTCAGCTCCCGGTGAACTGCCCGGCCCGTCGCTCGACGAAGGCCGCGAGGGCCTCGCCGTGGTCGGTGGTGTGATGCGACAGCGCCTGCATCGCGGCGGAGAGTTCGAGCAGACTGTCGAGGTCCTGACGTTGCCCCTCGCGCAGGAGCTTCTTGGTCATCCGGAGTGCGTGAGGCGGATTGACCGCGACCCGCTCGGCCAGCTCGTGCGCCGTGTCGAGCAGCAGTTCGGGATCGACGACGCTCGAGACCATTCCCCAGTCGAGCGCGGTGGCCGCATCCACCCGGTCGCCGGTGAAGGCCATCTCCGCGGCGCGTGCGGCACCGACCGCCCGCGGTAGCAACCAGGCGCCACCGTCGCCGGGGATGATTCCCAGTTTGACGAAGCTTTCCGCGAAGAAGGCGTTGGTCGAGGCGACGCGCATGTCGCACATCATCGCGAGATCGCAGCCGGCGCCGACTGCGGGACCGTTGACCGCCGCGATGATCGGGACCTCGCAGTGGTAGATCGCCTTGGGCAACCGCTGGATGCCGCGGCGGTATCCCTCTCGCATCACGTGCGGGGCGCCACCGAACATTCCGGCACGATCCGCCATGTTCTTGACGTTCCCTCCGGCGGAGAACGCGCTGCCTGCGCCGGTGAGGATGACGACGCGCGTGTCGACGTCCTCGTTCGCCTCCTCGACGAGTTCGACGAGCCGGTCGATGACGTCGTCGCCGGAGATGGGATTACGGGCCTCCGGAAGGTTGATCGTCCAGGTGACGACGTGGTCGCGACGGCTGGAGAGTACGACGTCGGCCGAGGTGGCGGTCATAGAATGCCCTTCGAAGCAGAGGTTATTGCTAATTCACTTTGTCCGACTTCTTCCTGCATGTCAACAGAATCTTTCGGAATGATCCATGATTAGGGAATCGCTCTTCGCCCGACCGGTGGTATCAGCCGTCCGCCCGGCAGGCCGCCGCACGGAGATCGCGCTTGAGCACCTTCCCCGCCGCCGAGACAGGCAGCGCGTCGAGGAACTCGACCGTCCGGGGCACCTTGTATCCGGCGATGAGCCCGCGCACGTGTGCGCGCAATTCCTCGGCATCGGGACGTGCTCCCTCCCGGAGCACGACGACGGAATGGACGCGCTCACCCCACCGGGTGTCCGGCACACCGATGACCGAGCACGCTTCGACAGCGGGATGGGCAGCGAGTGCGTTCTCCACCTCGGTCGAGTAGACGTTCTCGCCGCCGGTGATGATCATGTCCTTGATCCGGTCGACCACGAAGACGTAACCGTGCCGATCCACGTAACCGACGTCGCCGGTGTGCATCCAGCCGTTCCGCAACACGGCCGCGGTCTCCTCCGGCCTGTTCCAGTAACCGAGCATGACGTGATCGCCCCGGGTCACGATCTCGCCCAGCACGCCGGCAGGCACCTCCACGTCGTCGGCGTCGACGACGCGCAGTTCGCAGTGCGGCAGGGCACGTCCCGCGGAACGGAGCAGTTCGCCCCCGGCCAGATGGTCTTCCCGCCCGAGGACGCTGATGTGTGCGGTCTCGGTCATCCCGTACCCCTGAGCGAAGCCGCTGTTCCGGAACACCCTCATGGCGCCTTGCAGCAACGTCGGCGAAATCGGCGACGCGCCGTAGCGAACGGACTTCACGCTCGACAGGTCGTACGACTCGATATCCGGGTGCGCGACCAGCATCTGCAGCATCACCGGCACTGCCCCGACCGTGGTGACCCGGTGCCGTTGGATCGCCTCCAGCACGGCCCGGGGTGAGAACGTCGGCAGGAAGACCTGGGTACCACCCAGGAGGTTCTGCGTCGCCCATGCCACGAGCCCCGCGATGTGGAACATCGGACTCACGACCAGATTGACCCCACCGGCGAACACCGACTGGCAGGCCGCCTGGGTGCCGAGCGCCGCCGTCAGCAAGTTCCGATGACTCACCATGACGCCCTTCGACACACCTGTGGTGCCGCCGGTGTACAGCAGTGCACCCATCGCATCACCACCGATTCGCTTGTCCGGCACCGGCTCGGACGCGGCGATCAACTCCTCGTAGCCTGCCATCCCGTGTCCGGCCACACCGTTGCCGCAGTGCACCACCGCGCGGAGGTCGGCACATTGTTCGCGGAACGCGGGGACCATGTCCACGAACTCGTCGTCGACCAGCAGGACCACTGCCCCGGCGTCCCGGAGCGAGTCCGCGATCTCCCGTCCACTCCATCGAATGTTGACCGGATTCACCACCGCGCCCGCCCACCAGCACGCGAGGAAGATCTCGTGATTGCGGTCGGAGTTCAGGGCGAGGACGGCGACCCTGTCTCCCTCCGACACACCCAGCCCGTGCAGTCCGCCCGACAACCGGGCGACCCTGTCCGCGATGTCACGGGTGGTCCGAACGCGGTCGCCGCAGACTGTCATCGGCCCGTCGGGGGCCTGCTGCAACGCACGGTGCAGGAATTGGGTCGAGTACACGCGGACCTCCGAATTCTCGCTCGAGGTTGTCGAGGGTTGATAAATGTTGTTGCAGATCAGTCATTTTCGTGGTCGATACGCCGCACGGGCCGCATCAGCGATTCCTGGACGACCGTGGCCACCAGGTGACCGTCACGAGTCCAGAAGTTGCCCATCGAGAGGCCTCTGCCGTCGACGGCGGACGGACTCTGCTGCGCGAACAGCATCCAGTCGTCGGCCCGGAACGGTCGGTGGAACCACACTGCGTGGTCGAGGGACGTCATGAAGACCCGCGACGGACCTCGCTGCAGACTGCGGTGGGGTTGACGGTCGAGTGCGGCCGTCGATGCCAGCGTTATGTCCGAGCCGTAGGTCAGGGCGCAGACGTGCATCAACGGGTCGTCCGGGAGGGAGTGCGCGGGCTCAGGCCTCGTAGGGGTCCGGAAGTTCCTCCGGCGGTGGGACAGCGGGCATGACGGGCTGGCGATCGGGCGTGACCTCCGGCAGCTTGAACGATGCCGACAAGGTGAAGGAAGTAGCCGTGCAAGGAATGCGCCGCGTGCTCCCGGGTGACGGTACCGCCTGCTGCAGTGAGCGACTGGGCCGCGATGTGTCCGCCGAAGGGTCTCCGTGGGCGAGGTCGAGCGGGACGTCATCGTCTGTCACCGAACTCATCTCAGATTCCCTGTTGCGGAACATCGCCTGCCACGAGCCCGCGAAGGCGCCGCTTGTCGCGTTCGGGGTCGATGATCAGGGCGCCGAGAAGACCGGCCGCGACGGCCACGATTCCGAGTATCTGGAACGCCGTGGCGTAGCCACCCGCCGCCGTCGCGGCCGCGTCGACGATGCGGCCCATGAGATACGGCGCGATGAACCCGCCGATCGCCATCAGGGACAGGAAGACACCCAGCGTCCCCGCGACCTGCCGCGGGGGGCAGAGTTCGGCCACCGCAGCATTGAGCAACGGGAAGACCGGCGAACCGACGGCATACCCGATCGAGACGACGAGCACGGCGATTACCGGAGTGGTGATGTACGGCAACGTCGTGAGGACGCACCCACCGATGACGAGTCCGACCACCGGCATGATCACCCGCGCGGTTCTCATACTCACGCCGCGTACGACGAGACGATCACTGAACCACGTGGAACTCAGCATGATGACGAGTCCGAACAGGCTCGGGATGGAGAACATGGATCCGGCCTGCAGTCGGCTGTAGCCCAGCCCGGTCTCGAAATACGACGGCAACCAGGTGAGCACGACAGACACCAGCGCATACACACTGATGACGATCAGGGCACCGCCGACAAAGGTCGGCGAGCGGAAGATCCGCGTCCACGGCACCGCCGGCTCGGTCTCGCCGTGGGGCGCGGCCGAGTCACCTCCGCCGGCGGCAGGTGAATGGTCGCGGCGCCGGTACGGCCCCTCCGACCACACGAGCAGCCACAGAACGCACCAGCCGAGGCCGATGATGGACAGGGCCACCAGGGCGGATCGCCAGCCCCACGCGACGGCGACGTACGCCAGCATCGGAGCGATCGCGATCTTGGCGATCGACGCCGCGCAGGCGAGCAGCGCGCCGG
>NZ_UAUI01000023.1 GCF_900455735.1 Rhodococcus wratislaviensis
TGCGAAACATTCATCAATTCAAATCAAATCAAAATGAAATTGAAACAAAAAGAAATGAATGAAAAAGAGTTATCAAATCGTTGCATAATACATGCGATAACGTGCTGATTTGATTGAGTTTTTTTGAATTTGAAGTCATTCACCTCGCCCCCAATCCATCCACATACAACGAATCTACATGCGAAACATTCATCAATTCAAATCAAATCAAAATGAAATTGAAACAAAAAGAAATGAATGAAAAAGAGTTATCAAATCGTTGCATAATACATGCGATAACGTGCTGAAATGATTGAGTTTTTTTGAATTTGAAGTCATTCACCTCGCCCCCAGTGGTATTAGGCTATAATAAGTATAGGTAACCAAACTTCCATCGTTATGAAGGCGTTACACTTTAATAAGGAGTTAAAATGAATGACAAGAATAAGCAGAAGTAGTGATTTTACCGGGGCAGTAGATAGGTTTGTCACTGAAAATGAAGACTGGTTAACTGCAACTGAACAAACTTTCATTACTGCTATGTATCAGGCAGCAAATGAACTTGATAGGCAAACGGGTAGGAAACTATCCGCCGCGATGCTCACTGAACTTCGTTTGAATACTAATGAAGTTATTAAGCGCAAGCCTGTATCAAAGACGGCAATCAAAGAAGAAACTGAGGCACAACGTGATGCCTTTGACGAGTTGATTTCGGATTTCTAGACCATTCCAGTCTGAAACAGCCCCGACTATTGGCAGGCCCCGTGATCCAGTGATCCGATACGGCAAGCCAAAGTATTTCACCGGTGACGAACCCTACTGTCCGCAGGAATGGACCCCACCGCTCAGCCCTGATGCACCTTCTGATGGTCCTAGGCTTCGAGCTCTTGCGTGTCGTATCCAGAAGCAGGAAACAGGCGAGTACCTAGAACCTGATGACTGGCAGGACAAACTCATTGACTCAAAGTTGGAGCTATATCCAGAGGGTCATGAGAAGGCTGGAGAGTACAGGTTCAAGCAGGCGATTACCTCGATGCCAAGACGTAACGGCAAGTCAACGGTTGCATCGATCCTTGCTCTTGGTTCTGTGGTGCTGAGCATTGCTCCGAACATCGGTGTCCTAGCGTCAACGAAGGAACAGGCCAAAGAGATCTTCGACGGAGTGAAGTACACCTTCGTCACGAATGAGGCTCTGACTACCAGGTTCAAGGTCACACACCTCAAGGGCATTGAGTCCAAACGTGCTGACAAGCCTGCTCACTTCAAGATTCATGCTGGTAACGGTGATTCGCTTCAGGGCATCACTTTCGCCGGCCTCATCCCAGTTCTGGTTGACGAACTACACATCACGAAGCCAGAAGCCTATGACGCTGCTGTCAAGGGTGCCTCTGTTGGTGTGCGCAACGGTCCTGTCATCGGTATCACGACGGCGGGAACAGACGACTCAGAGCTATTGAAGCGCCTCTACGAACGTGGGCGTAAGGCTATCGCTAATCCTGCATCAGACGAACGATTCGGTTTTTGGCACTGGTATGTAGAACCGGAGGTAGAGCTATGGGACAAGGAAGCACTACTACGCGCTAACCCTGCTGCCCACTTCGGCCGTATCGACATTGACGAAGAGATCAAAGAAGGTAAGTCAAACACTGCTGGTGACTACTTTGAGTTCAGACGTTATCGACGCAATCAGTTTGTATCGAGCAACAACATTTGGCTGGGAATCGATCAGTGGGTTAAGTGCAGTGGCGAAGGTATTCCGAAGGACTATGTAGGTCCAGTGATCTTTGCTATCGACAGAACAGAGCAGTATGGATGGGTAACTATGACTGCTGCTGTAAAGATTGATGAGATTGTCTATACAGAAAGAATCATGCGTCAGCGTAATCCAACTATCGAATGGATTGAGCAGACCTGTATAGAGCTACATGCACGTTGGGGTGCTGAACTGTTTGTAGCAAACGTAGACACACTTAAAGAGGTGATCATTAATCTACGTGATAACCATGGTCTACCTGCTGAGTACCTAACTAATCAGCAAATGGTCAGTGCTACGGCAATCGTAGGACACATGATCAGTGAAGCAAGACTAGTGCAGGATAAGAAAGATCCAATTTACAAGAAGCAGTTACCAAATACGGTGGCAGTAGTCGCCGGGGAAGGAATAAAAGTATCTACTAAAGAATCTACAGGTGATATCGATGCTGTACGTTCAATGCTTATGGCTTGTTACAAAGCAGAAAGTATGGAACCACAGTTCTTTACTCCACTTGTATTTTAATTATGATACAATATAAATAACATTATGGGAGCATGGAAAACATTTTGGTTAGGCCCCGAGGTAAACCAAACAAGCAATCAAGTACCAGAAACAAGAGTTGATGAGGACGGAAATCCGTCTCCATTCATTCTGCCTCCATCACCTGGTTCTCTATGGCAGGAAATTCAGCCTAAAGAAGCACGTAGAATCGGTACTGTTTATCGTTCTATCAATATTATCTCAACCATTATCAGTCAAATGGACCTACAGGTCTTTCGTGACGGCAAGCTACTTAAGACTCCACCTATCGTTGCTAATCCAATCGATGAAGAGTCTCAGACTAGTTTTGTTCAGCAAATCGTTCACAGTCTTGCACTGTGGGGTAATGCCTACGTCAAGGTCTACGGAGATCCCGTATCCAGCGTAGAGGTGCTAGACCCAGACACCGTAGTTGTGTCACGTGACGAATTGACCGGCAAGGTTCAGTACTGGCTGAACGGCAAGCTACAGCCGAAGGGGAAGATTCGTCACCTCAAGTTCGAACGTATGCCAGGCGCTCTGTTAGGTCATGGTCCGTTGCAGGGATGCGCGGGTGAACTCAAGGCTGCTCAGCAACTAGACGCATTCCAGCAGACATGGTTCAACACTGACGGCATTCCCAAGGGAATCCTGACAAGTACAACCAACGTCAACGCTGCTCAGCAGAAGCAGTTGATTGAGGCATTCGAAGCCTTCATCAAGGACCACAAGAACGTCCTGCTGCCTCTAGGCATCAAGTACGAAACCTTGGCTGTAAAGCCTATTGAACTTCAGTACGTCGATGTAGCAGAAGCGAACATCAGAAACATTGCACGAATCTTCGGTATCCCAGCAGCCAACCTGTTGACCGCAATCGAAGGTACTTCAATGACGTATACCAACTACGTCGAATCAAACATGCAGTTCATGCAGAACACTCTAAGTCGTTACATGAATGAGATCGAAGACTTCCTATCAAGTCTATTGCCACGTGGCCAGAAGGTTCAGTTCAACGAAGAAATGTTGCTACGTATGTCTCCTGAGAAGGCATGGACAATTATCAAGACAAAGGTCGATATTGGCTATACATCAGGTGACGAATTACGCGCGGAAGAAGGAAAGAAGCCGCTACCAAAACCAGTCGTGAAGTCTGAGACTCAAAACCAGACTAATCCAAATAAGGACAACCAAGAGAATGGAAATACGTAACGTTGAGTTCGAAGTAAGGATTGCTGACGAGCAGACTCGTTCTGTTTCTGGTCTTGCTGTTCCTTATGGACAGACTATCAACATTGGTGGATTCCAAGAGCGTGTAGAACGTGGCGCTTTTGATACCACTCAGTCAGTACCTTTGCTTTGGGGACATGATCATAAGGAAATCCCCATCGGAAAAGTAACGGCGCTACGAGACACTGAAGCCGGTCTAGAGATCGATGCTCAGTTGAATGAAACAACTCGTGGCAAGGATGCATACATTGCGCTTAAGAATGGCGATGTAAATAAGTTTTCCATCGGATTCCTTCCAGTTGAATCAAGGAATGAAGACGATGTAATCGTACGCACAAAGGCAACACTCAAAGAAGTATCAGTAGTGAATTTCCCAGCGTATGAACAGGCAAGCGTAACAAGTGTACGCGAAGCCGATACAAAAGATAAGGAGAATAAAAACATGACAGACAATGTCAATGACTATTCTGCTGAAATCGGTGATGTGCGCGACGCTGTTGCCGACCTAAGCAGAAAGTTTGATCGAATCAATGAGGCTGACAACAGCCATGCTGCTCTCGATCAGTACCGCACAGGTGGAGAATTCCTAAAGGGTCTTCACGAAGGCGAGGACACAGCACGTGAGATCTTCACTCGTGACTTCGCTACATCAACAGACGCAGACAATATTCGCCCAAGTTGGATGAATAAGAATCTTAAGCTTGTTGAGAAGCAGCGCATTGTAAAGGGTCTATTCGACTCTGCACCATTGCCACAGGCTCGTAACTCAGTTGAATACCCCTTCGTAAAGGCACAGACTGGCACCGTAGGTGTACAGGCAGCCGAAGGTGACAACCTAAATTACCTAAAGCTAGAGATCGATACAGGAACAGCCCTAGTTAAGACCTACGGCGGTTACTCAAGTCTTTCTCGTCAGGCAATCGAGCGTTCTGATGTTAACTACTTGGACGCAGTTCTACGCTTCCAGACAGTTGCATACGCTAACGCTACAGAAGCAGCAGTTCAGGCTGCACTTCTAGCAGCATCAGGTGTTAACTCTGTAGAACTTGGTGGCGCTAATAACGCTGCTCATACTGCTGCACAGTACATCGAAGCTATCGTTGCGGCTCAGGCTGCAATTGAGGACAACTCTACTCTTGGTCTAACAGCAGACTTCATTCTAGTAGCGCGTGACGTTGCTACGAAGCTTGCTTTGATCGTAGATACAACCGGTCGTCCTATCTTCGCAGTAAACAACGACGGTGCTAACACCTTCGGTACTTTGCCTCTAAACGGCAAGCTTGCCGGTGTTATCAATGGTCTTCCAATGGTTGTAGGCAAGAACCTAACCTCAGGAACCATCATCGTTGCTGCACGTGAAGCTCTAGTAACTCTTGAGTCTCCAGGTGCTCCTTTCCGTCTACAGGATGAGAACGTAGTCAACTTGACTAAGGACTTCTCACTTTATGGCTACATGGCTATCGAGACTCCTGACGTAAAGGCAATCACCAAGATTGTGGATGCGAGCTAATAACTAATGGTATCGGTGGAACAGTTAGTAGAAGCATGGAACACAGGTTTTGAACATGAAACCGAAGTTAAAGCAGCACTTGATGCAGCAGTTATTCTAGTTGATGATTACATTGGTGACGTAGTAGTCCCCGATGCAATTCTAGATCTTTGCTACACACGAGTTGCTTCCAGCCTGTTCGAACAGTCAGCAGTTGCAACCAACACTGGCTATGAACAGGAAGGTGCTCCTACTCCAGTCAACCGTAATCCAATGAATTCTGTGTATCACATTCTGAGAGGATACGTATTGCCATGGTGAACGTACTTTCAGAACTTCGTAAGGAAGTAAAAGATCTACTGAATGATGCTGGACTACGCGCTTATGACTACATGGAAAACAAGGCTGTTCCACCGTTTGCCGTAGTTATTCCTGATGATCCTTACCTAATGCCAAGCGATACATTTGGCGGTAAGTTAAACATTAGATTTAAGGTGTTTGTCGCCGGCCCCAAGGGTCTAAGCAATAAGCAGGCACAGGATACCGAAGACATGATCATTAAAGCGATCTTGGCACTTCGTGAAGAGTATGACATTACCGATGTTACTAGTCCTCTTCCTAGAGAACTAATACAACTAAATGATGTCACCGTGTTCGGTTCGGAAATCACAATCGAAGCAACAATAAATCTAGAAGAAGGAGAAAACTAAATGCCAACAAATGGTAAGTACAAGGGTAATAACGTTACCTTCACTATCAACGCTGTTGAGTATGCTGCTGAGTGTAAGTCTGTAAACATCGTCAATGAGGAATCAGAAGACGACTTCGTGACCTTCGCTGATGCTGCTGCCGGTGGTGGAGTTCAGTGGTTCTTGGATCTTGAAGCCGTTGCCGACTATGCCGGTGGCACCCTATGGGAATACCTATGGACAAACGCAGGTACAACTGCTGTTGCGTTCGTAATCAAGCCCTACGGTAATGCTGTCGCTACTGCTGACAAGCCTCATTTCACAGGAACAGTGAATCTAGGTCCAAAGCCACCAGTCGGTGGTGAAGCTTCTGCTGTCTGGTCTTTCGAGTACCGAGCAGAAATCAATGGCACACCAGTTAGAAAGACAACTGCATAATGAGTATGAGAGTTAGGGTATCGGGCGTAAGAGAAGTTGTTGCAACGCTTGCACGATTCGGTGCATCAAGCGATGACCTTAAGGCTGCATGGGCGAGAATCTCAGGCAGAGTTAAGACCGATGCC
>NZ_UAUI01000004.1 GCF_900455735.1 Rhodococcus wratislaviensis
TTCGCCGCGGGCGCGGACCTCAAGGGTGTTCCGAGCATCACGAACCGTGATCAGGCGCTCGAACTCGGCCGGCTCGGGCACAAGGTGTTCCGCCGGCTGCGCGAATCGTCCGTGCCGACGTTCGCGTTCGTCAACGGCGTCGCACTCGGCGGCGGGCTCGAGGTCGCGCTGCACAGCCACTACCGCACCGCATCCGAGAGCGCGGGCGCACTGGGTCTGCCCGAGACGTTCCTCGGACTCGTTCCCGGCTGGGGCGGAACGCAGTTGCTGCCCAACCTCATCGGCCCCTCGAACGCCGTCACCGTCGTCCTCGAGAACGCGCTGAACCAGAACAAGACACTCAACCCGAAGAAGGCCCTCGAACTCGGCGTCGTCGACGCGGTGTTCGGTTCGGCCGACTTCCTCGAGCAGTCCTTCGCCTGGGCCGCGCAGGTCCTGGCCGGCGAGATCACGCCGGCGCGTCCCGAGATCGACCGGGGCAAGGGCTGGGACGACGCGATCGCCCGCGCGAAGGCCGTCGTCGAGGGCAAGACCAAGAACAACGCCCCCGGACCGGTCAAGGCCGTCGAACTCCTCGAGCTGGCCCGGACCACCGATCTCACCGATCCCGCGTCGCTCGACAAGGGCTTCGCCGCCGAGGACGAGGCGCTCGCCGACCTGCTGCTCGCCGACGAGCTCCGCGCAGGCCTGTACGCGTTCGACCTGGTGAACAAGCGCGCCAAGCGTCCCGCCGGCGCACCGGACAAGTCCCTCGCGCGCAAGGTCACCGGCGTCGGCATCGTCGGTGCCGGTCTGATGGCCAGCCAGCTCGCGATGCTGTTCGTCCGCCAGCTCAAGGTTCCGGTCGTCCTCACCGACATCGACCAGGAGCGTATCGACAAGGGTGTCGGCTACGTCCACGGCGAGATCGACAAGCTGCAGGGCAAGGGCCGGTTGTCGCCGGACGCGGCGAACCGCCTCAAGGGTCTCGTGTCCGGATCGCTGGACAAGGCCGCGTTCGCGAAGACCGACTTCGTCATCGAGGCCGTGTTCGAGAACCTCGATCTGAAGAAGAAGATCTTCGCGGAACTCGAGGAGCACATCGCCCCGGAGACGATCCTCGCGACCAACACGTCCTCGCTGTCGATCACCAAGATGGCCGCGGACCTGAAGCACCCGGAGCGGGTGGTCGGCTTCCACTTCTTCAACCCGGTCGCCGTGCTGCCCCTGCTCGAGGTCATCAAGGGCGAGAAGACCGACGACGCCACCCTGGCAACGGCGTTCGCCACCGCCAAGGCGCTCAAGAAGTCGGCCGTCGGTTCCGCCGACCTGCCCGGGTTCGTCTTCAACCGGCTCCTGATCCGCACCCTCGGTGAGGTCATGAACGCGGTCGACGAGGGCACCCCGTTCGAGGTGGCCGACAACGCCATCGCCGAACTCGGCATGCCGATGACCCCGTTCACCCTGCTGGCCCTCGTCGGGCCGGCGGTCGCGCTGCACACCGGCGAGACCCTCGCCGAGGCGTACCCCGAACGCTTCCACAACTCCCCCGGACTCGAGGCGCTGGTCGAGGCCAAGAAGTCGGCGGTGTGGAGCTACGGTGCCGACGGCAAGCAGGTCGTCGATCCCGAGGTCGCCGAACTGTGGAAGCAGGGCGACAAGGCGTCCACGTCCGAAGAGGTTCTGGAGCGCACGCGTCGCGCGTTCGCCGAGGAGATCCAGATCATGCTCGACGAGGGTGTCGTCGCCGCGGCCGAGGACATCGACCTCTGCCTGATCCTGGGCGGCGGGTTCGGTTTCTGGAACGGTGGCATCACCCCGTACCTGGACCGCACCGGCACCTCCGAGGCCGTCAACGGCAAGCGGTTCCTGGCGCCGGGCGTAGCGAGCGTCTGACCCCCATGTGAGTGGGGAAGTGTGCCCCGGCACGCTTCCCCACTCACGTGCTCAGGGGACGGGGACGTGGTCGGCGGCGGCGAGCGCCTGGCGGGCGTACGCCCGCACGTCGGCGTCCGTGTCCTCGAGGGCAGTGGTGAGCGCGGCGACGGCGGCGCGGTCGCCGGACCACCGGCCGAGTGCGAGGACGGCCGCCTTCCGCACGTCGAGGTGCGCATCCGTCAGGGCGTCCGCCAGTGCGGGCACCGCGACGCCGGGGTCCGCTCCGGCGAGTGCCCGCGCGGCGCCCTGCCGGATCTGCCAGGCCGACTCCCGCAGCGCCGCCGTCGCGCGGCTCACGTCGTCGCCGTGGCAGCCCAGGCTCGCGAACGCCGTGAGCGCGGCGGCGCGCACCAGCGGATCGCGGTCGCCGGCCAGCGAGCGCACCATGTCGACACCGCCGAGCCCGATGGTGGCCAGGCCGTGTGCGACGGTGATCCGCACTTCACGGTTCTCGTCGCGTGCCCCCTCCGCCACCGACTCCCACCGGTCCAGCGATACCAGCGCCCGCACCGCTTCGATTCTGACGTGGTGATCGCCGTCGGACAGTGCGGTCAGGAACTGCTCCGCCGAACCGGCGTGCAGGGCGCGCAGAACGTCGACGACGGCGGCCCGGACCACGGCGTCACCCGACCCCAGGTGGTCGGCCAGTCCGTCGGCGGACGGCAGCACCTCGACGAGTTCGCGCAGGCCGTCGGCGGCGGCGCGGCGCACCGTCACGGCACCGTCGCCGAGGGCGCCGACGAGGGCTGCCCCGAATCCGTCGGGGGTTCCTTCCGTCAGCACCGAGAGCGCCGTGACGCGGACCTGCGGGTCGGCGTCGCGCAGATACGGTGCGAGCTCGGCGACGCTCGGCGCGTCGAGTCCGAGGACCGCGACGATGGCCGGTGACGACGGCTCCTTCCGGACCGGCGCCGCGATGCGCGAACGTTCCTCCACCGGTGCCCGGCCCCCGACCAGCGGCGGCTGCGCCACGGGTACGACCGACCGGTCCACCGGCGGAAGGGAATCGAGTCCGGGCACCGGCACGAAATACGGCTCCACGGGGCGCTTGAGGAACTCCATGTCGCCGTTCTCGCCGCGCCGCAGATTCAGGTGGTATCCCCATTCGTCGTCCCGCTGCTCCGGGAGATCCGCGCGTTCGTGATAGAGCCCCCAGCGACTTTCGGTTCTGGTGAGGGAGCTGCGGGACGCCATTTCCGCGCAGTCCCGGATGAACGTGACCTCTGCGCAGCGCATCAGCTCGTGCGGGGTGGTCGCACCCATTCCGGCGATCTCCCCGGCCATCCGTTCGAACGTCTCGACGGCGATCGACAGCTTCGTCGCCGTCTTCGGCGGCGCGACGTAGTCGTTGACGAAGCGGCGCAGCTTGTACTCGACCTGCGGCTGGGGCGGCCCGTCCGGGTTGCGCAGCGGCCGGTAGATAAGCTCGTGCGCGGCGGCCAGCTGTTCCGCGGGCAGCGCGGTCGGCGCCTCGACGTCGGGCAGGGTGCCGGTGGCGTGCGATCCGGCGAGGTCGCCGTACACGAATGCGCCGATCATGTAGTTGTGGGGCACGCACGCGAGGTCGCCTGCCGCGTACAACCCCGGAACGGTGGTCGCACCGTGCTCGTCGACCCACACCCCGGACGCAGAATGCCCGCTGCACAAGCCGATCTCGGAGATGTGCATCTCGATGTCGTGACTGCGGTAGTCGTGGCCGCGGTTCGCGTGGAACGTGCCGCGGGTGGGGCGTTCGGTGGTGTGCAGGATCGACTCGAGCGTGTCGAGGGTTTCCTCCGGGAGGTGGCTGACCTTGAGATAGATGGGCCCGCGGGCGGATTCGATCTCGCTCTTGACCTCGCTCATCATCTGCCCCGACCAGTAGTCCGAGTCGACGAACCGCTCCCCCTCGGCGTTCACCTGGTAGCCGCCGAACGGGTTCGCGACGTACGCGCAGGCCGGGCCGTTGTAGTCCTTGATCAGCGGGTTGATCTGGAAGCATTCGATGCCGCTGAGTTCGGCTCCCGCGTGATAGGCCATCGAATACCCGTCACCGGCGTTGGTCGGGTTCTCGTACGTGCCGTAGAGGTACCCCGACGCCGGGAGCCCGAGCCGGCCACACGGACCGGTCGCGAGGATCACCGCCTTCGCCCCGACCGCGACGAACTCACCGGTGCGGGTGTTCAGCGCCGCGGCCCCGACGGCCCGGCCGTTCTCCGTCAGCACCCGGACGGGCATCAGACGGTTCTCGATGCGGATCTTCTCCCGCATCTTCTTCTGCCGCAGCACCCGGTAGAGGGCCTTCTTCACGTCCTTGCCCTCGGGCATCGGCAGCACGTACGAGCCGGAGCGGTGCACCCGGCGGACCGCGTATTCGCCGTACTCGTCCTTCTCGAACTTCACGCCGTACTTCTCGAGGCGCTGCACCATCGCGAAACCGCGGGTCGCCGTCTGGTACACGGTGCGCTGGTTGACGATTCCGTCGTTGGCTCTGGTGATCTCGGCGACGTAGTCCTCGGGTTCGGCCTTGCCGGGGATGACGGCGTTGTTGACGCCGTCCATTCCCATTGCGAGCGCGCCGGAATGGCGCACGTGCGCCTTTTCGAGCAGGAGTACGTTCGCGCCGTTCTCGGCGGCGGTCAGTGCCGCCATGGTGCCGGCGGTGCCGCCGCCGATCACGAGTACGTCGCAATCGAGACGGACGGTGTCGGCGAGGTCGGGGATGTCCATCAGGTCTCCGGAGTGTGGTTCAGCGCGGCGAGCACGTCGGCGCGGGCGGCACGGGTGCCGGGGTGGTCGAGGTGGTCGCGGTCCCGGGGGTGCGGGATGTCGACGAGTGCCCGCAGCGGCTCGCCGGCCCGGCCGAGGACCGCGACGCGGTCACCGAGCAGCACCGCCTCGTCCACGTCGTGGGTCACGAACACCACCGTGGTCGGGTGAGTGCTCCACGTGTCGACGAGTAGTCGCTGCATGACGGCGCGGGTCTGGGTGTCGAGGGCGCCGAACGGCTCGTCCATCATCACGGCCCGCGGTGCCCCGGCGAGGCCGCGCGCCAACTGCACTCGCTGGCGCATGCCGCCGGACAGGTTCTTGGGCAGGAAGTCGCCGAACCCGGTCAGACCCACCTCCGCGATCCAGCGATCGGCGGTCTCACGCCGGCCCTTGCGGGGTTCGCCGCGCAGTGAGAGGGCCAGTTCGATGTTCGAGCGCACGGTGCGCCACGGGAGGAGCGCGTTGTCCTGGAAGACGACGGCCCGGTCCCGGGACGTCGACTCCACCGCCGCGCCGTCGGCGACGACGCGGCCCGAATCCGGCGGCAGCAGGCCGGCGAGGGCTCGCAGGACGGTGGACTTGCCGCACCCCGAAGGTCCCGTGAGCACGAGGATCTCGCCGGGGACCACGGTCAGCGACAGCGAACGAATGACGGGGTTCCCGGTGTAGGACAGGGTGACGTCGTCGAGGACCAGCGACATGCCGGCGGCCACGGACGCTCCGGCGGTGGCGGTCATGCGCGCTCCCCTCGTGGCAGCCAGCGGGTGACGCGCCTGCCGAGCAGTTCGACTGCGCCGGACGTCGCGAATCCGAGGATGCCGATGGTGATCATGCCGACGAAGACGCCGGGATAGTCGACGATCGTGTACGCCTGCCAGGTGCGGTACCCGACTCCGAGCCTGCCGGAGATCATCTCGGCGGAGATCACGCAGATCCACGCCACCCCGATCCCGACCGACAGTCCGCCGAACACGCCGGGCAGGATTCCGGGCAGCACCACCCGGGACAGCACGTCCCAGCGTCCGCCACCGAGTGTGCGCACCGAGTCCTCCCACAATGTCGGGAGGGCCCGGACGGCGTGCCGGGTGCTCACCATGATCGGGAAGAACGCGGCAACGAACGTGATGAACACGATGCCCGCCTCGTCGCTGGGGAACAGCAGGATCGCGACGGGTACCACCGCGATGGCGGGGATCGGACGCGCGAGCTCCGTCAGCGGACCGAGGACGTCGGCGAACAGTTCCGATCTGCCGAGTGCGATTCCGGTGGCCACACCGACCACGGTGGCGAGTCCGAATCCGCTGAGGATGCGGATCAGCGACTGCCCGAGGTCGAGGTAGAACAGGTCGCTCTGCAGCTGGGTGCCGAACGCGGACACGACGTCGGTGACGGTGGGGAGCGTGTCGAACCGCAACCACACCCGAACGTCGTTGGCGGTCAGCAGCTGCCACGCGACGATTGCCGCGACCACGGACGTGACCCGCACGAGACGTGACCGCCACGGCGAGGTTCGTCGGCGCGTCGATACCGGATCGTGTTCTTCGACAGCGGCTTCGGTGTCGACCAGGACCGTCGACTGTTGCAGGGTTGTCACTGCCGCACCTCCTCGACCGCGCGGTCGTACGTGGTCACGCCGCCCGTGGGATGGGCGCGCAGATATCGGTCTGCCGCCGCGCCGGTGGTGAAGGGCAGGAAGTTGTCGCCGTCGCGCACCCACACCGATTTGTCGGCGAACCACCGGGTGCCGAGTTCGGCGTCGGGCACGTACGCGGCGCGGACGGTGCGGCCCTCGGCCCGGGCCTGTTTCACCGCCCGGAGCAGGCACGTCGGGTTCGCGGCCGGCTGTGTCTCGGTGGCGCCGTCGAACCAGACCTCCCCGGCCAGCGCCGGATCGCTCGGGGCGGTGGCGCACACGGGATCGGTGCCGGTGACCGACGTCGGGTTGGCCGTGGACGCGAGCGTGGCGTCGTAGTCCTGCCCGTCGGCCTCGAACGCGGACCGGAGCGGAGCGTCGTTCACGAAACCGTCGACGTCCAGGTCGGCGAAGTCGCCGATCGACTTCAGGTACGGCACATCGTTCTTCAGCGCACCGATCAGGGCCGGCTTGAGCGTGGTGTCGAACGACGTGCCGCCCGGGCCGTTGTACAGGTACACGACCTCCTGAGGCAGGCCGCTCGCGTCGGCCACGATCCTCGATGCCTCGAGTGGTTTCGTCTGGACGAACCGGGTGGCGTCGAGCTGTGCCCGGAGGAACGCGTCGAGAACCTCGGGGTGTTCGTCCGCGTACGCCTCACGGGCCACCACACCGTGCAGGGTCGGGGTTCGGAGTTCGGCGCCGTCGTACAGCAGCTTGGCCTTGTCCTGGAAGACGAGGAGCCCGGGCCAGGCGACGAACTGCGAAAGCGCCGCCACCTGACCGGATTCCAGGGCGGAGGATCCGACCTGGGGTTGTTGGTTGAGCACTTCGACGCCGGTGCCCGGGTCGATTCCTGCGCGATCGAGTGCCTGGACGAGGGTGCCGTGGCCTGCGGAGCCGACGCTCGCGGACACCTTCTTGCCGGCCAGATCGCCGAGTGTGGTCGCCGGTGAATCCGGTGGCACCACCACCATGTTCAGGGCACCCTCGGGGTTGTAGCCGGTGACCGAGACGATTTCCGTCTTCGAGCGCGGGTTCGCCTGCGTGCGGGAGCCGTTGATCAGCATGGGGTAGTCGCCCATCGATCCGATGTCGATCTTCTCGGCCACCATCTGCGCGGTGATCGGCGCACCGGTGTCGTAGTCCTGCCACTCGACGGAGTACTTCGTGCCGGTCTGCTCCGTCACGTCCTGCAGGCGCTGTTCGAGGTATCCCTGTGCGCGCAGCAGCGTTCCGGCGGTGACGGTGTTGATCGTCTTGGACTGGTACCCGATCACGAGCGTGACCGCGTCACCGTCGTCGGCCGCGGGTTCGAGGGAGCAACTCGTCGCCACGAGTGTCAGTGCCGCGGCGGCGATCGCGAAGGTGGAGGAACGTCGCTTCATCTGTGTGGTCTTTCGCTCAGCGGAGGAGGTACGGCATGTTCACGGTGACCGCGCCGGTCGGGCAGCGAGCCGCGCACGGACCGCAGTACCAGCATTCGTCGACGTGCATGAAGGCCTTGCCGTTCTCCGGGTTGATGGCCAGCGAATCGAGCGGGCAGATCTCGACGCACAGGGTGCAGCCCTCGATGCACAGCGACTCGTCGATGGTGACGGGTACGTCGGCTCGTTGATTGACCAAGGTCATGAGGTGAGCTCCCAGTTCGTGATGTCGGGTCGGCGGGCGAGGCTGCTGCGCAGGGTGATTCGGTCACCGCGCATGCGAATGTATTCGAGGTCGACGGGACGTCCGTCGACGAGCCGGGTGAGGCGTTCGAGCAACAGGAGCGCCGCCCCTTCGGGCGTCTGGAGGTTCGCGGCGGAATGGGCGTCGGCGTTCACCGATTCGATCGCCAGATCGGCGGAGCCGAGGGGCTGACCGCAGACCTCCTCGATCAGCGCGAACACGTCGTTGGTTTCGAGGTCGTGGCCGAGGATCTCGGCTCCGATGTCGGGGACGAGGTAGGTGAGGTCCAGGCTGAGCGGCAAGTCGCCGAGATGGCGGACCCGCTCGATGTAGACGGCGGGTTCGCCCGGCTCCAACTGCAGGCGGCGGGCGACGGCGGGCGGCGGGCTGATCTCCACGGCCGCGCGGACGTCGTTGCGGACCGCGCCGTGCCCCTTCAGCGTCTCCTTCAGCCCGAGCAGGGCGTCGAGACCGTGGTCGTACTTGCGCTGGGCCACGTGGGTTCCCACGCGCGGGGCCCGGTCGATGAGCCCCTCCTGCTTCAGCAGTGCCAGTCCGTCGCGTACCGCATTGCGCGACACGCCGAACTCGGCCGCCAACTCCGATTCCGACGGCAGTCCGCGTTCGGCGAAGGAGTCCGTGTGAATCTGCTGGCGGAGCAGGTCGGCGAATCTGCGCGCATGGTCCGCACGGGAACTGCGCGACGCCGTCTGGAGAGGAGTCGGATTCACCACCATGGTTCCTTCGTCGATAGTGCGTGTGAGCTGGACGAAGACACACGCTAACGGCAGTCGGCGGGGCCCGGAGTCGCCGCGAACAGCCGCTCGGGGCGCCCCCGTGATTCGGCCGGGTCCGCGCCGGGACCGGACCGCCTCACCAGCGCGAACACGGCACCGGCCCGGGAATACGCCAGGCCGGGCCGGGTACGGAAGTTTCAATCAGGGTGATTCGAAGTCGCGACGTCCGCCCGTCGAGCGATCAAGTCTAGGTTAGGCTTACCTACTGTTTTCGTCCCGAAGGAGCCGTTGCCGTGTTCGTACCCACCGCACGACGTCAGATCGCCGTCGCACTCGCTGTGGCCAGTTCGTCCCTCGTCCTCGCCGCGTGCTCGTCCGGCGACAGCGGAGGCACCACGGAAGCGTCCGGCGAGGGGTTTCCGGTCACGATCGAGAACACGTTCGGATCGACGACCCTCGACGCGGCACCCGAACGGATCGTCACGCTCGGATGGAACGCCCAGGACGTCGTCTACGCACTCGGCGAGACACCGGTCGGCATGCCGAAGTACACGTACGGCGCCGAGGCGAACGGTGTGATGCCCTGGCTGCAGGACCGATTCGATCCGTCCACGACCACGTTGCTCGACACGGCCACGTCCACCCCCATCGAGGCCGTCGCCTCGCTGGCGCCCGATGTCGTTCTCGCCCCGTACGAGGGATTCGACCAGGCGACGTACGAGAAGCTGTCGGGAATCGCCCCGACGGTGGCATACCCGGACAAGGCGTGGCAGACCACGTGGCAGGACCAGACCACGCTGGTCGGACAAGCGCTCGGCAAGAGCGCGGAGGCCGAGCAGCTGGTGGCCGGTCTCGACGACACCCTCACTCAGACCGCCGCCGCGCATCCCGAGTTCGCCGGCAAGACGATCTCGGTGATCAACTTCGACACCGACGCCGCGACGGTCAACGTCTACATGCCCTCCGATCCCCGGGTCCAGGTACTGACCCAGCTCGGGTTCACCGTGTCACCCGGCGTGCAGAAGCTGGCCGCGACCAATGATCCGGACAAGTTCTTCGCCGACATCTCCGTGGAGAACATCTCCGATGTGGACGCCGACGTCGTGGTCGCGTTCGTCCCGGAGAACACCACCGTTGCCGCGAACCCGGCCTACGCGAATCTCGGTGCCATCGGGCGTGGAACCGCGGTCGCGCTGTCGGACACGAAGATCATCTCGGGCCTCAGCCAGACCAGCGTTCTCGCGACTCCGTGGGTTCTGGACAAGCTGACACCGCAGCTGAGCGAGGCGGCGAAGAAAGCGGGTGCCTGAACTCCCGCCTGACAGGCGGTGTCGGGCGTAGCGTAATCCGGGACACAAATTTCCGCTGTGCCCGCATCAGGAACGCTCGCCGAAAGCAGGTATGCGATGACGCAGATGTCCGAAAGACACACCGCGAAGGTCATCGGCGTCACTGTCGCCGCCGCGGTAGGTGGATTTCTCTTCGGTTTCGACAGCTCGGTCATCAACGGCGCCGTCGACTCCATCCAGGGCCATTTCGAGCTGGGGTCGTTCTTCACGGGCTTCGCTGTGGCGATCGCCCTGCTCGGATGTGCTGTGGGCGCG
Source organism: Rhodococcus wratislaviensis (assembly GCF_900455735.1). Taxonomy (GTDB): domain Bacteria; phylum Actinomycetota; class Actinomycetes; order Mycobacteriales; family Mycobacteriaceae; genus Rhodococcus_F; species Rhodococcus_F wratislaviensis. The sequence goes on from NZ_UAUI01000004.1 coordinate 10,314, forward strand.
TGGTTTGCGGGTCGCCTCGCGGACCGCTGGGGCCGCAAGAAAGTGATGCTGCTCGGTTCGGTGCTGTTCGTCGTGTCCTCGCTCGGAGCGGGTCTCGCGTTCAGCGTCCCCGACCTGATGCTGTGGCGTGTCCTCGGCGGCCTCGGCATCGGTATCGCGTCGGTCATTGCGCCCACGTACATCTCGGAGATCGCACCCGCCCGCTACCGCGGCGCGTTGGCGTCGCTGCAGCAGCTGGCCATCACTCTCGGCATCTTCGCCGCGCTGCTCTCGGACGCGGTGCTGCAGAACGCCGCGGGCGGCGCCTCCAACGAGTTGTGGCTGAACCTCGAGGCCTGGCGCTGGATGTTCATCGTCGGTGTGGTCCCCGCGGTCGTGTACGGCATTCTCGCCCTGCTCATTCCCGAGTCTCCGCGGTACCTCGTGGGCAAGCACCTCGATCAGGAAGCGGCCGACATCCTCGCGAACATCACCGGCGAGGTCGACCCGCAGGAGCGCGTCTCCGAGATCCGGCTGACCCTCCGCCACGAATCGACGGCGTCGTTCGACGATATTCGCGGCCCGAAGTTCGGGCTGCAGCCAATCGTCTGGGTCGGCATCTTCATGGCCATCTTCCAGCAGTTCGTGGGTATCAACGCGATCTTCTACTACTCCACCACGCTCTGGAAGTCGGTGGGCTTCACCGAGAACGAGTCGTTCACCACGTCGGTGATCACCGCGATCATCAACGTGGGCATGACGTTCGTCGCCATCCTGTTCGTCGACCGGATCGGCAGGCGCATCCTGCTCATGGTCGGCTCGCTCGGCATGTTCGCGAGCCTGCTCATGGCCGCAATCGCCTTCTCCCAGGCGACGGGCAGCGGCGACGACGTCGTGCTCCCCAGCCCGTGGGGGGCGGTCGCCCTGATCGGCGCCAACCTGTTCGTGATCTTCTTCGCCTCCACCTGGGGCCCGGTCATGTGGGTGATGCTGGGCGAGATGTTCCCCAACAACATGCGCGCCTACGCACTGGGCATCAGCACGGCGGCGAACTGGATCGCGAACTTCACGGTCACGCTGGCGTTCCCGCCGCTCACCCGCTCGGTGGGGCTGTGGTTCCTGTACGGCCTGTTCGCGTTCTTCGCGTTGCTGTCCTTCTTCTTCGTCCGGTCGAAGGTCCGGGAGACGAAGGGGATGGAGCTCGAGGAGATGCACACCTGACCCACGCACATACGGATCCGGCCGAATCACAGTGTGATTCGGCCGGACTTCTGCGTGGAGGGCTCGGTGCTACTGGCCGCTGTTCTCCGCGCGCTGCGCGTCGAGGTCGGCGACGACGCCGTTCTGCTGCTGGGGGCGCAGGTTCCCGAGGCCGGCGAACCATCCGGTGATCTGCCGGGCGACGTCCTGTGCGGTGAGGCCCAGCTCGGCGTGGATCTGTGCGCGCGACGCGTGGTCGAGGAATTGTTGCGGAACGCCGAGATCACGACAGGGGACGTCGACCCCGGCCGACCGCAGCGCGGCGGACACGGTGGAACCGATACCGCCGTGCAGTCCGCTGTCCTCGACGGTGACCACCATCGTGTAGTCCTCGGCGAGCTTCACCAACGACTCCGGGACCGGAAGGACCCACCGCGGGTCGATGACGGTCGCCGAGATGCCCTGCTGTTCCAGGCGTTCCGCCGCGGCGAGCGCGAGGCCGGCGAACGCGCCGACCGACACGATGAGCACGTCGTTCCGACCGGCGGGGGCGCGAAGGATGTCGACGACGCCGTCGAGGCGGCTCACCGCGGGCACGTCGTCGCAGACCGTGCCCTTCGGGAACCGGAGCGCGGTCGGGCCGTCGTCGACGGCCAGTGCCTCGTCCAGTTCCTCCCGCAGGGTGGCGGTGTCGCGGGGAGCCGCGACCTTCATACCGGGGACGATGCCCAGCAGCGACATGTCCCACATGCCGTTGTGGCTGGCGCCGTCGTTGCCGGTGATACCTGCGCGGTCGAGAACGAGGGTGACGGGAAGCTTCAGCAACGCCACGTCCATCAGCAGCTGATCGAACGCGCGGTTGAGGAACGTCGAGTAGACCGCGACCACCGGGTGCAGACCGCCCAGCGCGAGGCCGGCCGCCGACGTGACGGCGTGCTGTTCGGCGATCCCGACGTCGAACATCCGGTCGGGGTACTTCTCGCCGAACGCGGCGAGACCGGTCGGGCCCGCCATCGCCGCGGTGATCGCCACGATGTCCTGCCGGTGACTCGCCTGATCGATCAGCTCGGCCGAGAACACCGACGTCCAGTCGGCGGACGCCGATCCGGTCGACTTACCGGTGAGCGGGTCGATCACGCCGGTCGAGTGCATCTGATCGGCTACGTGGTTCTCGGCGGGCGCGTAACCCATGCCCTTGCGGGTGACGGCGTGGACGATGACCGGGCCACCGAACGCCTTCGCGCGGCGTAGCGCGGATTCGAGCGCGGCCTCGTCGTGCCCGTCGACCGGTCCGAGGTATTTGATGCCCAGGTCCGTGAACATCACCTGCGGGGCGACGGCGTCCTTGAGGCCCGCCTTCATGCCGTGCAGGACCGAGTAGGCGGTGCGGCCGACCCACGGAAGCTTCTTCACCATCCGGCGACCGCTGTCGAGGATGCGCTCGTATCCCGGCTGGAGGCGGAGGGCGGCGAGGTGGTCGGCGAGACCACCGATGGTCGGCGCGTACGAGCGGCCGTTGTCGTTGACGACGATCACCACCGAGCGGTCCTTGCCCGCCGCGATGTTGTTCAGGGCCTCCCAGCACATGCCGCCGGTCAGCGCACCGTCACCCACGACGGCGACGACGTGGCGGTCCTGACCGGTCAGTTCGAAGGCCTTCGCGAGGCCGTCCGCGTACGACAGCGAAGCCGACGCGTGCGAGGACTCGACCCAGTCGTGATCGCTCTCCGCCCGGCACGGGTACCCGGACAGGCCACCCTGCTTGCGGAGCGAGTCGAAATCGTCCTTGCGGCCGGTGAGGATCTTGTGGACGTACGCCTGGTGGCCCGTGTCGAAGATGATCGGGTCGGCGGGCGACTCGAAGATGCGGTGCAACGCGAGGGTCAGCTCGACGACGCCCAGGTTGGGGCCGAGATGCCCACCGGTCGCCGCGACCTTCTGCACCAGGAACTCACGAATCTCCGCGGCGAGCTGCTTCATCTCCGCCGAATTCAGCTGACGAAGATCGTCAGGCGTCTGGATACGGGCAAGAACACCCAACGAGATCGCTCCCTCCGTGATGCACGCCGCCTTGCGTGCCTCTGCCGTGGCTTCGTGTCACGTCACAGTGGAACCAGTCTACGGAGCCGCCGGAGTGCGGGACACGCGGTATGGGCCGGTGCGGCCCCATATCGCGGGCTCGTCCTCGGGCATCCCGGCCACGGCCGTGACCGGCTTCACACAATTGTGACGCCGGACGGGCCCCTCGGAACACCCGACAGCGTCGTCAACAGCCTCTAGGGTCGACTCATGAGCACCGTCGTGGACGCGCTGATCGGGAACGTCTTCGCCGCGACCCGGGAGAACCGCAGCGGCGAGCTCGCCGACTACATTCCCGAACTCGCCGCGGTCGCCCCCGACTCGTTCGGAATCTGCATCGCCACCGTGGACGGCTACGTCTACGAGGTCGGCGACACCCGCCTGCCGTTCACGATCCAGTCCATCTCGAAACCGTTCACGTACGCCTTGGCGCTCGCCGACCGCGGGTCCGCCGCCGTCGCGGAGAAGATCGACGTCGAACCGTCCGGGGAACCGTTCAACGAGATCAGCCTCGACCCGCGGACGGAACGACCGCGCAATCCCATGATCAACGCCGGGGCGATCACCGCGGCGTCGCTGGTGGCCGGGCCGGACCTGGACACCCGGTTCGAACGGATCCGGGCCACGTACTCGCGGTACGCGGGACGGGACCTGACGTTCAACCGGTCGGTGTACGAGTCCGAGTCTCGGACCGGGCACCGCAACCGGGCCATCGGCCACATGCTGCGCTCGTTCGACATCATCACCGGCGACCCCGACGAGGCGGTCGACCTCTACTTCCGCCAGTGCTCCATCGACGTGACGTGCCGGGACCTGAGCGTGATGGCTGCGACGATGGCGAACAACGGCGTCAACCCCGTCACCCGGGAGACGGTGCTCGAACCGGCCCTCGTCGAGCGGGTCCTGAGCGTGATGTCGACGTGCGGCATGTACGACGCCGCAGGCAAGTGGGTGTACGAGGTGGGGTTGCCTGCCAAGAGCGGCGTCGGCGGCGGCATCATCGCGGTCCTGCCGGGACAGATCGGCATCGCCGTCTACTCGCCGCGCCTCGACGAGCACGGCAACAGCGTGCGCGGGGTGGAGGCGTGCCGGGCCTTGTCGGCCGAGTTGGAGTTGCATTTCCTTCATGTCACCCGTGCCGCCCGTTCCGCGATCCGTGCCAGTTACTCCGTCGTCGACAGTCCGTCGCGGATGCGGCGCACTCCCGCCGAGCGGGCCGCTCTCGACGACGTCGGCAAGCGCAGCCGGATCTACGAGCTGCACGGGGACCTGCTCTTCGCCGGTGCAGAGTCCGCGGTCCGCGAGATCGGCGGGGTCGAGACCGAACTCGAGGTCGTGGTGGTCGACGTCCGGCGGGTGGACGACGTCGGCGGCATCGCGGGCCGCATGCTCGACAGTCTGCGCGACGAACTCACCCGTCGCGGCTGCGCTGTCGCTCTCGTCGATCCGGCGGGCATGCTGGGCTACACGCATTCGGATCTCAGCGGTACGAGTGGCCGCGTGTTCGCCGACCTCGAAGCCGCACTGCAGTGGTCCGAGGACACCCTCCTCGATCGACACTGCGCCACCCTTCGCCAGCCGGCAGCGATCGACGTCGCGCAACATCCGGTGCTGGCCGGGCTTCGACCGGAGCAGTTGCGGCGACTCACCCGCGACTTCGATATCCGCACGTTCGCTCGCGACGAGCAGATCATCCACCGGGGCGACAAGGCCTGCGGGCTGTTCCTGATCCTGTCGGGCCGCGTCAGCATGAGAGTCGCCGATTCCGGGGGCGCCGTGTACCGGATCATGACCCTGTCGACGGGCATGACCTTCGGCGAGATGACGATGCTGCTCGACTTGCGCTTTCTCAATGACGTGTGCGCCGACTCCGAGGTCACCGTCGCCGTACTCCCCGCGGACCGGTACGCCGACATGGCCGCCACCGAGCCCGGACTCAAACTCGCTCTCCTCGAACGACTGGCCGCCGGTGCCTACGAGCAACTCGACGTGATGCTGCGGTCGCTGCTGCGGCCCTGATCGAGGAATTCACGGGAAATCCGATTGCCCGAATCGGAAAAATCGGACAGGCTTGGGGCTCGGAATCGACGACGCTCGAATCGAAAGCAGGGTGCAATGCTCACAGCGGACAAGCTGGCCATCGAGACGACGGGACTCGTCAAGACATTCGGATCCACCCACGCGGTCGACGGTCTGGATCTGGCCGTCCCCCTCGGGGGCGTGTACGGCGTACTCGGACCGAACGGCGCGGGCAAGACCACCGCGATCCGGATGCTGGCCACGCTCCTGCCCCTCGACGGTGGAACGGCCACCGTGCTGGGGCACGACGTCGCGAGCGAGCCCGACGCCGTGCGCAGCAAGGTCTCTCTCACCGGACAGTTCGCCTCGCTCGACGAGGATCTGACGGGCAGCGAGAATCTGCTGCTGCTCGGCCGGCTGTACGGGTACACCCGCGCGGCGGCGCGTACCCGGTCCGAACAGTTGCTGACCGCCTTCGGGCTCGACGAAGCAGGCAACCGGCAGGTGAAGAACTATTCCGGCGGCATGCGCCGGAGGCTCGACATCGCGGCCAGCATCATCGTCACTCCGGAGATGATCTTCCTCGACGAGCCCACCACCGGTCTCGACCCCCGCAGCCGCAACCAGGTGTGGGAGATCGTCCGCGCACTGGTCGCCGGCGGAACGACGGTGCTGCTGACCACGCAGTACCTCGACGAGGCCGATCAACTCGCCGACCGGGTGGCCGTCATCGACCACGGCAAGGTGATCGCCGAGGGCACCACCGGCGAACTGAAGGCCTCCGTCGGATCGGGTGCACTGCACGTGCGGGTCACCGACATCGCGACCCGTCCGGCGGCGGCGGCGCTGTTGCGGGACGTGCTCGAGGTGCCGATCACCGAAGAAGCCGATCCGGCCGCACTCACCGCCCGTATCGACGACCCGGCCCGGGTCTCGCGGGCGCTGCCCGCACTCGACGACGCCGGAATCGCCGTCAGCACATTCGCATTGGGGCAACCGAGCCTCGACGAAGTCTTCCTCTCCCTCACCGGCCGACCCACCGAGGAGCATGCCTCATGACCTCCACCACCGACCGGACCGCCGACACCGCCACCGCTGTCGCCGACGTCCTGAAGATGCCCGGCCCGAGGCCCGCGCGACCCACCGCGTGGTCCACGTCCCTCTCGTTCGGCTGGCGGGCTCTGCTCAAGATCAAGCACGTCCCCGAGCAACTGTTCGACGTGACGATGTTCCCGATCATGTTCACGTTGATGTTCACGTACCTCTTCGGGGGTGCGCTCGCCGGTTCGACCAGCGCCTACGTCCAGTTCCTGTTGCCGGGCATCCTCGTGCAGACGGTCGTCATGATCACCATGTACACCGGGCTGACGCTCAACAAGGACATCGAGAAGGGGGTGTTCGACCGGTTCCGGTCGCTCCCGATCTGGCGTCCCTCCCCACTGGTGGGCGCGCTGCTCGGTGACGTCGTCCGCTACACGATCGCCTCGATCATCGTCCTGATCCTGGGGCTCGTGCTGGGGTTCCGCCCGGACGGCGGGCTCGTCGGTGTGGTGGCGTCGATCGGCCTGCTGCTGCTGTTCTCGTTCAGCCTGTCCTGGATCTGGACGATGTTCGCGATGCTCATGCGGACCGAGCAGGCCGTCATGGGCGTCTCGATGTTCATCCTGTTCCCGCTGACATTCGCCAGCAACATTTTCGTCGATCCCGCGACCATGCCGGGCTGGCTGCAGGCGTTCGTCGGCGTCAACCCGATCAGCAAGCTGGTGACATCCATTCGCGGGCTCATGGCCGGGACGGTGGAGATGGCGGATCTCGCCATCGTGTTCGGGTGGTGCGCCGGGTTCGTGGTGATCTTCGGACCGCTCACGATGCGCCTGTACAACCGTAAGTCGTAACGGTGGCGACGACCGATCACGCCGAGAGATCGGTGACGGTACGGGGATCCGGAATCGTCTCGGCGGTTCCGGATCTCGTCCGCGCCACCGTCACCGTGACCGCGACACGTGCCGCGGTGGCCGAGGCGTTCGAGGCCGTCGCCCGGTCCACCACTGCCGTCACGGACACCCTGCGCGGGTACGGCGTCTCGGGGCCCGACCTCGCGACCACCGGGCTCTCCGTGCATTCCGAGACCACCTGGACCGAGGGCCGGGGCAGCGAGGTGACCGGCTACACCGCCGCGACGACGCTGCAGATCACCGTCCGCGAGGCCGGAGCGTCCGCATCGTCACCGGCGCAGGTGGTGGCGGCCTGTGTCGGCGCGGGCGGCGACGCCATCCGTCTCGGCGGACTCGAATTCGACTTCTCCGATCCTGCCGCGCTGACGGCGACCGCCCGGGACCGGGCCTGGGCCGATGCTCTCGCCAAGGCGGAGCAGTACGCCTCGCTGTCGCGTCGTGTGCTGGGCGAGGTGCTCGACGTCTCGGAAGTCGACATCGGTGACGTGTCCCCGCGGCCGGTCGCGAAGGCGTTCGCGGCGGCCGACTCCCCGATCGCCGTCGAACGCGGCGAGAAGCCGACCCGAGTCGACGTCCGGGTGCGGTGGCGTCTCGCCTAGACCCGGGGGCCCCGCTGCTGGACCGACGCGGAGAACGTGTCGTTGAGCTGAGTCAGCGACGTCACCGCCGCCAGTGCCTGTTCTTGCGACCAGCCTTCGAGCATGCCCCGCAGCCGTTCGGCCCGGCGCTCGGTCGTCTCGCGCAGAATGTCCATCCCGTTCGGCGACACCCGAATGCGGGAGGCACGCTTGTCGTGGGGGTCGGCGGCGCGCGACACGTACCCCGCGTCGACCAGTTCGGAAATCTGCCTGCTCAGCGAGGACTGGCTGACGCACAGGTCGGCGGCCAGTTCGTTCTGGCGGCACTCCCCCCGGGCGGCGAGCACGAAGAGCACGCTCGTCAACGCGGGCGGGATCGGGGTCTCGCCGCTCGCGGAGACGACCGCCCGCAGTGATCGCCCGAGTGCGAACACCGCATCGACGAGCGCTTGCGCAGTATCTGCCTGTACCGACATCCAGTCCCCGTCCCACACACCCACTACTTGCGGGCCGACTATAGCGTTTTGTTGCGTTCGGTAAACATCGATGCGCCGGTGTCAGCGCGCCAGCAACGCAATGCACTCCACGTGGTGGGTGAGAGGGAACGCATCGAACGCGCGCAGCTCGTCGACATGATATCCCTGCGCGAGGTACAGACCGATGTCGCGGGCGAACGACGCCGGGTCGCACCCCACGTGCACGACCCGTTCGGCGCCCGCGGCGGCGACCGCCTCGATCACCTCACGTCCCGCACCCGCACGCGGCGGATCGAGCACCACGACCCGTGGCGGGGAGGCGAGTCCGGAGATCGCGCGCTCGACCCGATCCGCGTGGAAGCGTACCTGCGGGAGGTCGGAGAGCGCGGCCTTCCCGTCCGAGACGGCCTGGCGCGAGGACTCGACGGAATCCACGTGACCGGCCGGCCCGGCACCGTGGGCGAGGGCGGCGGCGAACACACCCACTCCCCCGTACAGGTCCCATGCGGTGTCGCCCCCGGACATCCCGGCCCATTCGGAGACCACCGCCGAATACGTCTCCGCGGCCCCGCGATGCGCCTGCCAGAACCCGGTGGCGGCCAGCGCCCATTCGCGGTCGCGCACCCGCTCCACCGGGCGGCCCGATCCGACGACCACCCGCTCGGCGCGTGGCGCACCGCTGGCAGCGCGGCGGGCCATGGCACCGCGGCGCCCGGGACTCGTGCGGCCGGTCCGCGACACCTTCGGCGGAGCGATCTCGACCACGTGCCGCTCCCCCGCGCCGTCGAGAACGATCTGCACCTCGCTGCCGGGCTTCCAATCATGCTCGCGCACACCGTCGTAGGCGGACGACTCGATCTGCGGGCACGCGAGGTCCGTGACGATCCCGGAACTGCGGTGGCGGTGATAGCCGGGGCGGCCGTCCGGGTCGACGGCCAGCCGTACCCGCGTGCGCCAGCCGGTGCCGTCTCCGGTGCCGGGCAGTTCCTCGACGTCCACTTCCCACTGCAATCGCGCGAGCCGAGCCAACTGCTCGGACACGACCTGCGCCTTCATGTCCCGCTGCACGTGCAGGCTCGCGTGCGAGAAGTCGCAACATCCCGCGCCACCCGGACCCGACACCGGGCACACCGGGGTGACCCGCTCCGGGGACGCGTCGAGGATCTCGACCGCGTCGGCCCGGCAATAGGACCCGCCGCGGTCCTCGGTGACGAGGGCGATCACCCGCTCGCCGGGTAGTCCGTGCCGGACGAAGACCACGCGGCCCTCGTGCCGGGCGACGACGAAACCGCCGTGCCCGGGATTTCCCAGCCGCAGTTCGAGGCGGCGGTCCGACCAGTTCTCACTCAACGCTTCTCACCCGTCACTTGTCGTCGGGTTCGTAGCCGCGGCGTGAGGCCCCGGCCGTGTATTCGATGTTCAGTGTCTTCGCCTTCTCGGACGAGTTCAGTTGCCACGGAACGCTGGTGACCATCACACCCGGCTGGAACAGCAGGCGGCTCTTGAGCCGCAGCGCACTCTGGTTGTGCAGGATCTGCTCCCACCAGTGCCCCACCACGTACTCGGGGATGAACACGGTGACGACGTCCCGCGGTGAGTCCTTCCGGACGCGCCGCACGTAGTCGAGCACGGGTTTGGTGATCTCGCGGTACGGCGACTCGATCACCTTGAGTGGCACCGCGATGTCACTCTTCTCCCACTGGCGCACGAGTGCCCGGGTGTCGGGTTCGTCGACGTTGACCGTGATCGCCTCGAGGGTGTCCGGCCGTGTGGCCCGGGCATAGGCGAGCGCGCGCATGGTCGGCATGTGCAGCTTGGAGACGAGGACGATGGAGTGAGTCCGGCTGGGCAGCACCCCGTCCCATTCCTGTTCCTCGAGCTCCCGGGCGACGCTGTCGTAGTGCTTCCGGATCATCTTCATCACGACGAAGATCGCGACCATGGCCACGATCGCGATCCAGGCGCCTGCCGCGAACTTCGTGATGAGCACGATGATCAGGACGGCGCCGGTCATGGCGAGGCCGATGGAGTTGATCACCCGGGAGCGGTGCATCCGCCGGCGCTGAGCCGGGTCGTTCTCGGTCTTCAGGTGCCGGGTCCAGTGCCGGATCATGCCCGTCTGGCTCAGCACGAACGAGACGAACACGCCGACGATGTACAGCTGGATCAGCTTGGTCACCTCGGCGCCGAACAGGACGACGAACGCGATCGCGGCCCCGGACAGGAACAGGATGCCGTTGCTGAACGCCAGGCGGTCTCCACGGGTGTGCAGCTGACGGGGCAGGTAGCGGTCCTGCGCGAGGATCGAGCCGAGCACGGGGAATCCGTTGAAGGCCGTGTTGGCGGCCAGCACGAGGATCAGGGCCGTCACGATGGCGATGAAGTAGAAGCCGATGGGGAACCCGCCGAACACCGTCTCCGCGATCTGCGCGATCAGCGTCTTCTGGTGATACCCGGCGGGGGCACCGATCAGCTGTTCGGCCGGGCTGTGCGCGTACACGATCCCGATCTTCTGGGCCAGGATGATGATGCCCATCAGCAGCACGATGGCAATGGATCCCAGCAGCAGCAGCGTGGTGGCCGCGTTGCGGGACTTGGGCTTCTGGAACGCGGGAACACCGTTGCTGATCGCCTCGACACCGGTCAGTGCCGCACAGCCGGAGGAGAAGGCCCGCGCGATCAGGAACGCGAACGCGATCCCGTACAGGTGGGAGTCTTCTGCCTCCAGCTCGAATCCGGACGATTCGGCGCGCAGGTCGTCGCCCAGCACGAAGATCTGGAAGAACCCCCATAGCAGCATGAGCGCCATGCCGGCGATGAACGCGTATGTCGGGATCGCGAAGGCAGCACCGGATTCACGGATGCCCCGCAGGTTGATGGCGGTCAGCAGCACGATGGCCGCGACCGCGAACAGCACCTTGTGCTGGGCCACGAACGGCACCGCCGAACCGATGTTGGACGCGGCCGACGAGATGGAGACCGCCACCGTGAGGACATAGTCCACCAGGAGGGCGCTACCCACGGTCAGGCCCGCGTTGGGACCGAGATTGACGGTCGCGACCTCGTAGTCGCCGCCGCCCGACGGGTAGGCGTGCACGTTCTGCCGGTAACTGGCGACCACCACCGCCATCACCGCGGCGACGGCGAGTCCGATCCAGGGGGTGTAGGCGTAGGCGGAGATGCCCGCCACCGACAGCACGAGGAAGATTTCCTCGGGGGCGTAGGCCACCGACGACATCGCGTCGGAGGCGAAGACCGGGAGGGCGATCCTCTTGGGAAGCAGCGTGTGCCCGAGCTTGTCGCTCCGGAAGGGTCTGCCTAGCAGTAGCCGCTTTGTGGCGGTCGAGAGCTTTGACACTGCCAAAGCGTAAGCCGTCCGCAGAAAACCTGGACCCTCACCCACCAATGTGTCCGGATTGCGATCTCTGTCTCGGTTGCTCTTCCGCCTGGGCACTGTACGGTTCGATTCGGTACGCACGTACTCGAGACGTGACGCCAGAGCCCATGAACGGAGTACAAGGTGTATGTGGTCATCATGGGATGCGGCCGGGTCGGCTCATCCCTCGCTGGCTCGCTGACCCGGATCGGCCACGAGGTCGCGGTCATCGACCGCGACCCTGCCGCATTCCTGCGTCTCGAACCCGACTTCCCCGGCCATACCGTCGTCGGGATGGGGTTCGACCGTGATGTGCTGGTCAAGTCCGGTATCGAGCGCGCAGAGGCATTCGCCGCGGTGTCGTCCGGAGACAACTCCAACATCATTTCCGCGCGTGTGGCCCGGGAGACGTTCGGCGTGGAACGCGTCGTCGCCCGGATCTACGACGCCAAGCGTGCCGCCGTGTACGAGCGGCTCGGGATCCCCACCGTCGCGACCGTCCCGTGGTCGACGGACCGCTTCCTGCACACCCTCACCCGCGACAGCCAGACCGCCAAGTGGCGCGATCCGTCCGGAACCGTCGCGGTCACCGAGTTGTCCCTGCACGAGGATTGGATCGGCAGACCGGTCGCCGAACTCGAGGCCGCGACGAATTCGCGTGTCGCGTTCATCATCCGCTTCGGCACCGGCGTCCTTCCCGACCGCAAGACCGTCTTCCAGGCCGACGACCAGGTGTACATCGCGGCTGTGTCGGGAACGGTGGCCGAGGCCGTCGCGCTCGCGGGCAATCCCCCGCCTTCGGACAACTGAGACGGCAGTGAGAATGTTCACGATCGACCACCCGAACGGAAGCAATCGATGAGAGTCGCAATCGCAGGAGCCGGCGCAGTCGGACGCTCGATCGCGCGCGAACTGGTCCGCAGCGAACACGACGTCATGCTGATCGAGCGCAAGCTCGAGCACGTCGAGCAGGAGTCGGTGCCCGAGGCCACCTGGGTCCACGCCGACGCCTGCGAGCTGAGCAGCCTCGAGGCCGCCTCCCTCGAAACCTACGAGGTGGTGATCGCGGCCACCGGTGACGACAAGGCCAACCTGGTCCTCAGCCTCCTCGCGAAGACCGAATTCGGGGTCAGCCGTGTGGTCGCCCGCGTCAACGACCCCCGCAACGAGTGGTTGTTCGACGAATCCTGGGGAGTCGACGTCGCCGTCTCCACCCCCCGGATGCTCGCCTCACTGGTGGAGGAGGCGGTGTCGGTCGGCGACCTCGTGCGGCTGATGACGCTGCGCCAGGGGCAGGCCAACCTCGTCGAGGTCACGCTGCCCGACAACACCCCGCTCGCCGGGAAACCCGTCCGCAAGCTGCAATTGCCCCGCGATGCCGCACTGGTCACCATCCTCCGCGGCGGACGGGTCATCGTGCCGCAGCAGGACGATCCGCTCGAGGGCGGCGACGAACTGCTGTTCGTCGCGTCGGTGGACGTCGAGGACGACCTGCGCACGGCCGTCGGGCTCTCCTGACCCGGCAGGGACCGATCGACACCCGGGATCCGTCGAGTACCGCCGCAACACCCGAGAGCACCGTCGTCACCTGCGGGTGCACCCGGTGTGCCTTTACGTCATGACATTCGCGTCGAAGCATCCCGAGTACCAGGACCTCGTGGCCTGATCGGTTCGGCGACTTCGTCTCCGCCACAACCGGTCTGCGCCCCCGCGGTCCCCGCCGAGGGCCGCGCTCAGGTGCGGCCGGGCTCGTCGCGGGGGCCGCCCGCTTCCGTGTCGTCCGTCGGCTCGACGGCGTCGTCCGAGGGTCCCGGTTCGACGATCCGGTCTGCCCGGCGCACAGCCCAGATCGTCACCAGGAGAGCCAATCCCGCCAGCGGCCAGCCCATCGCGATGCGCGCGAACGCGAGCCAGCCGGTCTGGTCCGAATCATAGAGTTGCGACTGCACCAGGTACCGGGCCGCGAACACCAGCGCCCAGGCGGCAGTGGCCACGTCGTAGGCACGTACCGCGCCGCGATGGCGCCGCCAGAGGTTGCCGTGGCCGTTGAGGAATCCCCAGATCAGGCCGACGAGCGGCCAGCGCACCAGAATCGAGATCAGGAACACCGCCCCGTACGCGAGGCTCGTGTAGATCCCGAACAGGAAGTACCCTTTGGCATCGCCCGTGCGGTAGGCGATGAACGCGGAGATGCCGACACCGAAGAACCCGGACACCGCGGGCTGGATGGGGCTGTGGCGGACGAGGCGCCAGACGAGAATGGCAACGGCGACACCGAGGGCCGCCCAGATCGCCGGACCCAGGCCCCACACACCGTTGACCGGAACGAAGACCAGGATGGGCAGGGTCGAATAGATCAGCCCGCTGATCCCACCGAGCTGTTCGAGTATGGATTGCTGCTTCGTTTCAGTCACTCAACGAGAGTGCCACACGAGACGGCCGCTACGATTCGCCGCGCAGCTCGTAATACGGGTTGAAGATCACCTTCTGGCCGTCGCGTTCGCCGACACGGCCACGAACGAGCAGGGTCTTCCCCGGCTCGATGCCCGGAATTCTCCGTCGGCCGATCCACACCAACTTGATCTGTTCCGTGCCGTCGAAGAATTCGGCTTCGATGCTGGCGTTCCCGGACTTCGGACAGGCTTCGACACTACGGAGCCGTCCCAGCATGGTGACCTCTTCGCCGCGGCTGCAGTCGCAGGCACGTTGTGCGCCGGACGCCTGAGACGTCTCGGCCATTTCCTCGGCGTCCAGCTGCTCGAGGTCCTCGGTGAGCCTGCGAGTCAGCCGACGAAAATATCCTGCCGTGGCGGGTGCCATTGCGCGCTCCTGGAGCATGTGCGACGCGAGATCTTCGCGCCGCTCGTAGGGCTGTGTATTCGCCACTGTAGACCCATTGGTTCCCGTCAACCACACCACCGGAAGAGCGCTGTGACGGACGAGGCAGGATCATCTCATGCCCTCTGATGATCGGCCGTCCGTGGCCGTTGTGCTCCCGGGTACGGGATCCGACGCGGACTTCGTGGCCCGCGCCTTCACCGAGCCTCTGACCTGCCGTGGAGTTCACACGGCCGCAGTCGAACCCGATCCCCGTCGAGTCGTCGGAAGCTACGTCGACGCGCTCGACGCCGCGGCCGCGCAGCACGGGCGGATCCTCGTCGGCGGGGTCTCCATCGGGGCCGCCGTGGCGCTGCAGTGGGCAGGATCACACCCGGATCGCGTCGCGGGGGTTCTCGCGGCGCTGCCCGCGTGGACCGGGACCGCCGCGGACGCTCCCGCCGCCGCCAGCGCCCGGTTCACCGCGGCCCGGCTGCGGGCGGACGGCCTCGAACAGGTCACCGCCGAGATGATCGCCTCCAGCCCGGCATGGCTCGGCCGGGAACTGGCGAAATCCTGGCGATCGCAGTGGCCGCACCTTCCCGCCGCGCTGGACGAGGCGTCCGAGTACCACGCCCCCGGTGTGGGCGACCTCGAGCGCATCACGGCGCCGGTGGGGATCGCTGCCGCCACCGACGACGCCGTGCATCCCCTCGAGGTCGCCCGCACGTGGTCCGAACGACTACCGCACGCGGGCCTCGTCACGGTGTCGCTGGACGAGATCGGCGCCGACCCGGCGGTTCTCGGCTACGCCACCCTCAGTGCGCTCGACTCGGTCCTGCACACGACCTGAGCCGCGAATCTCGGGGGCCGGGATCAGCGACCGAGTTGCTGCATCGCCGAACCCGATTCGCCGCGACGTTGCTGCGGCTGAGCCGGGGCTTCCGCGGGCGGCGCCTGCTGTTCGCCCTGCGGACCCGCCGGAGCCGGCTGCTGCGGAGCGGGCTGCTGCGGAACGGCACCCTGCTGCTGCGCCAACTGCTGCTGGTGTGCGGCGGCCAGCTGCTGGGCGAGGGCCTCGGGCAGGACCACGGGCAGCGGGGTCCGCACCGGGTTCGGCTCGTTTCCCCGCTTCACGACGGTGTCGCGCAGGATCGCCCTGGCGGTCGCGACGAGCTCCGAGTCGGCCGTGTTGCCGCCGCTCGGTCCCGCGACCACACAGCGCACCATCCACCGGTAGCCGTCGACGCCGATGAAGCGCAGGTCGGCGTTCGGGGTGACGGCGAAGACCTCGCGCCCCCACGGTCCGCTCTCGACGCTCACCGTCGCGTTGTCGTTGCGCAGCGATTCGGCGAGGTCGCCCGCGACTTCCCGCCACTGGCCGGGAGACTTCGGGGCGGCATACGCCGCCACGGTGATGCGCCCGTGCTGGGTGACGAGATGCACAGCCTGCGGCGAACCGTCCGGCGCCATCTCTACCTGCAACTGGGCGCCCTGGGGCATCGGCACGAGGACCGAACCGAGGTCGAGGCGGGTACCCACCTCACCGACGGTGAGATCGGCGCCCGACTCGAGGTCGTCGGCGTCGTACGGACCGCCGTCCACCTCGGTCACGGCGTCGTAGTCGTCCTCGTAATCCGCCTCCTCGTAATCCGCGTCGCCGTCGCCGGCCGCAGCGTCCGTCTCGGCGTCCTCGAAGAAACCGGACCGGTCGTCCTCGGCTTCGTTCTTCTTACGACGTCCGAACATGATCAGACTCCTTCACTGGCATTGCCGACAAGGCTGGCGTGGCCTCCGCTCGACCCGTGCCCGTCACTGCCGCGGGTGGTGCCGTCGAGCGACTGGACCTCGACGAACGACACCAGTTCGACACGCTGCACGAGAAGCTGGGCGATCCGGTCGCCCCGGCGGATCTCGATCGGGGTCTCGAGATCGTGATTGATCAGGCACACCTTGATCTCGCCGCGGTACCCGGCATCGATGGTGCCGGGGGTGTTGACCACCGACAGACCCGATTTTGCGGCCAGCCCGGATCGGGGGTGGATCAGCCCGACCGTGCCCAGGGGCAGCGCGATCGCGATGCCGGTTCCGACGAGGACTCGGCGCCCCGGCTCGATGGTCACGTCGATGGTGCTGCACAGGTCGACACCGGCGTCGCCGTCGTGCGCACGCCGCGGGACCGGAATGTCGGGGTCCAGCCGCTGGAGGGCGACGGGCGGAAGGGCGGGGGTCGCGGCGGGAGAAAGGCCGGGAGATAGGTCGCTCACGTGCACCGAGCCTACTCTCAGACACCGACTATCCTGGTCGGGTGTCACAAACGTCCCGGCCCGAAGTCGCGCCCACCGATAACACCTCGCCCGTGCTGTACTCCGAGCGCCTGTGGGTGCCCGTCTGGTGGTGGGCAGTGGGCTTGTTCGTCGCCGGTCTGCTCGCCGCGGAGGTGCACATGGGTGCGCCGGGACTGCGCGCGTGGCTGCCGTACGTCCTCCTGCTCCCCCTGCCCGTGTGGGGCCTCGTCTGGCTCAGCCGTCTCCGCGTCGAGGTCGTGGAGGAACCGAACGGTGTCCACCTGCGGGTCGGACAGGCGCATCTGCCGCTGGACGTCATCGCGCGGGTCGCCGAGGTTCCCGGTTCGGCGAAGAGCGCGGCTCTCGGTCGCCAGCTCGACCCCGCCGCCTTCGTGCAACACCGGGTCTGGGTCAAGCCGATGGCATTGATCGTGCTCGACGACCCCGAGGACCCGACCCCCTACTGGTTGATCAGCACACGACGGCCGGCCGAGTTGCTGGCCGCCGTCAACCGTGCCCGCCCGCAGGCGGACGGAGACTGATCGGACGGTGGGCCTCCCACCGTCCGCCTCTCGTACTCGCCGCCGCTCAGGCCGCGCAGTCCCTGCACACCAGCACTCCGCCCGCGTCGCTGGCGAGCCGGCTGCGGTGGTGCACCAGGAAACAGCTCGAACACGTGAACTCGTCGGCCTGCTTCGGAACGACCCGCACCGAGAGCTCTTCACCGGACAGATCCGCGCCGGGCAGTTCGAACGATTCCGCGGTGTCGGACTCGTCGACGTCGACAACAGCCGACTGAGCCTCGTTGCGTCGCGCCTTCAGTTCCTCCAGCGAATCCTCCGAAACCTCGTCGGACTCTGTTCGCCGCGGTGCGTCGTAGTCAGTTGCCATGTCGCCTTCCCCTCATCCTCTTCCGTGTATCCCGGCCCGTGCGGTACGTCGAACCGATTGCCGGTCGACCGCCCACACGAAAACCGCCTCGGCGCAGATCACACCCTGCGGCTGCACAACGCTGCAGCGGATGGGTTCGTGCCCGGAACCAGGCCCCGGAAACATGATCTACGCCTCTTTTGTCATCTATTGCCGACCCTCGTTCTGCACTCTTTGAACGACTGGGGCCGCCAGACAGTAGCCGAAGGAAGTACAAAAGTCGTAACCGAATCGACCGATCGCGCAAATTGTCTGCTAATCGTCACCAACACCACAGCAAGCTGTGACATTCCACAACGGGGACGGGTTCGGGGTTATGACGTGCCAGGGATCTAAGGTAGGTGCCGAACCTGCGCCACGACGTGTGGCCGGGCCCTGTATCGGTGCGCTGTACGGGTGCAACGTACGAAGCGCAGTTCGTAGGAGAGGTCGAGGCACACTGTGGTTTCACTGATCACCGAAGGCAGCCCGCTCGACGACAAGGGTCGTCCGTTCCGGCGGCGGCGGGCGATGCCGATCCTCGTGGTGTTCGCCGTCCTCGCCCTGCTCGGCGCCGTCGTGTGGATCGGCGTCCTCGGCGACGACGAGGATCTGGCCACCACCGTCGACTGCAACCCTCCGCAGCCGGCCGCGCAGCCCGTCGACCCCGCCGCCCCGCCGCAGCAGGCACTGGGCGAGAAGGTCGACGGTTCGACCCTGCGGGACGTGGAGCCTGCCGCGCTGTCCGCCACCAAGGTGCGCGTGTTCAACGCCAACGGCGAGCACGGCCAGGCGGCGCAGGTGGCCGCACAGCTCAGCGACTACGGGTTCGCGAGCGCACCCGACGTCCAGGCGGGCAACGACCCGGTCTACGTCGACCAGAACATGCAGTGCCAGGGGCAGCTGCGGTTCGGCCCCGACGGCGCCGCCGCCGCGAGCGCGCTCTGGCTGGTGGCCCCGTGCGCCGAACTCATCCAGGACACCCGCACCGACGACACGGTCGACCTCGCCCTCGGCACCTACTTCCGCAAGATCTCGCCGAACACCGACGCCGAAGAAGTCCTGCGGTCCCTGAAGGATCCGCCGCCCGGAACCCAGCCCGCCCCCCTCGACATCGACCTCCTCAAGGCGGCGCGCACCGCCCGCTGCTGACCGGCGGTCACCCTTCCGGGATCGGGGCATCCACCCCGATCTCGGCGAACAGCGCGTCCAGCGCGTCCGCGATCCCGGGGGCCGCGGCCACCACCACGTCGCCGTCCGCACTCGACGTCTGCGGGGAGGGGATTCGCACGCGGGCCCCCGCCTCGGTGGCGATCAGCGACCCCGCGGCCCAGTCCCACGGGCTCAGCCCGTGTTCGAAGTGGGCGTCGACACGGCCGGCGGCGACCATGCACAGATCGAGGGCCGCCGAGCCGATCCGGCGGATGTCCCGCACCCTCGGCAGGATGTCCGCGATGAGGGCGCCCTGCGCCTCGCGCCGCGCGGCGCCGTACCCGAATCCGGTGGCGAGCAACGCCATCGACACGTCGGTGACCGGGTTGCACCGGAGGTTGCTCACCCGTCCGTCCGCGTCGGTGAGGGTTGCCCCGCCGCCGCGTGCCGCCGCGTAGGTCGATCGGGCCGCCACGTCGACGACGGCCCCGGCGACGGACACGCCGTCGATCTGGGCGGCCACGGAGACGGCGTACGCCGGGACGCCGTACAGAAAGTTCACGGTGCCGTCGATCGGATCCACGATCCACCGCACCTCGGCGGCGGAATCCTCCTCTCCCCCACCTTCTTCGCCGAGGATCGCGTCGCCGGGGCGAAGCTCCGCGAGCCGGTCGCGGATGACCTGCTCGCTCTCGGTGTCGACCACCGTGACCGGGTCGGTCGGGGTGCTCTTCGACGCAACGGAATCGCCGGATCCCGCTCGCTTCCCGACGTTTCCGAAGACCTCGGGCCGTCGCGCCCGAACGTGGGCGGCGGCTTCCTCGGCCACCGCCACGGCGACCTCGAGCAGTCGCCGGGGATCGGTGCCGACATGGCCTGGCGCGGACTCTGAACTCTGGGCTGCATGCACCCACCCATCGGAACACACTTTCGCTGCCTCACACCACCGCTGACGTTTCGCACAGCTGGTGTCATCGCCCACCGAACACGCGCCGACACACTAGTGTGACGGACAGCAGCAGAGCGCCGGAGAACACGTCGTCGTCGACACGAAGGAGCACACGCCATGACCAAAACGGGGTTCGGTGTCGACGTCGGAGGCAGTGGCGTCAAGGGTGGCGTCGTGGATCTCGAGACTGGCCAGCTGGTCGGGGACCGCATCAAGCTTCTCACTCCCCAGCCTTCCACTCCGGAGGCGGTTGCGGAGACCGTCGCCGAGATCATCCGCCAGGCAGAATGGAACGGACCGGTCGGTATAACCCTGCCGAGCGTCGTCACCGGCGGTGTGGCGCGATCCGCCGCCAACATCGACAAGAAGTGGATCGGGACGGACGCCCGCGCGTTGTTCTCCGACGCACTCGGCGGCCGGCTCGTCACCGTCCTCAACGACGCGGATGCCGCGGGGATAGCGGAGGACGCGCTCGGCGCCGGCAAGGACGCGAAGGGGGTCGTCATCCTCCTCACGTTCGGCACCGGCATCGGCTCGGCGATCCTCCACAACGGCGTCCTGCTCCCCAACACCGAGTTCGGGCACATGGAGGTGGACGGCAAGGAAGCCGAGCACCGGGCGGCTTCCTCGGTCAAGGAGAAGAAGGATCAGTCGTACAAGGAATGGGCCGGCGAGGTGAGCCGTGTCCTCACCCGCTTCGAGAACCTCCTGTGGCCGGATCTGTTCATCGCGGGCGGCGGAATCAGCCGGAAGAACGAGAAGTGGATCCCGCATCTGACCAACAGGACACCCGTCGTACCTGCTGCGCTGCTGAATACGGCAGGCATCGTCGGTGCTGCGCTCGCAGTGGAAACGGGCATCGCTCCGTAACTAATTCGGATGGGTCGTTACAATGGAAGAGCCCGGCTGCGCGCCGGCGAAACCAGTAGACCTCTCCGCCGGATGACCACTCTGGCGTGACGCCGCACGACACCGTCACGAAAGGGCGTACGTGGCAGCCACCGATACACGTCAGACTGCTGATTCGACTTCGGAGTCAGGACCGGAAGCACCAGTCGGAGCGGCAGCCACCGGCACTGCTCCGGCAGCCGAGGAAGCTCCCGCGAAGAAGCCGGCGGCCAAGAAGGCTCCCGCCAAGAAGGCAGCAGCGAAGAAGGCTCCCGCCAAGAAGGCGGCAGCCAAGAAGGCGGGCGGCAAGAAGGCCACGGCCGGTAAGGGCGCGGACGGCGAGGACGTCGACGAAGACTCCGCCGACATGGAAGACATCGACATCACCGAGGGCGACCTCGCCGAGGTCGAGTCCGATGTCGTCGAGGTCGTCGCGGTCGGCGAAGACGAGGAGACCGAGGAGCCGTCCGAGAAGGACAAGGCCTCCGGCGACTTCGTGTGGGACGAGGAGGAGTCCGAAGCGCTCCGCCAGGCCCGCAAGGACGCCGAACTGACCGCGTCCGCCGACTCGGTCCGTGCCTACCTCAAGCAGATCGGCAAGGTCGCCCTCCTCAACGCCGAAGAGGAGGTCGAGCTCGCCAAGCGGATCGAGGCCGGGCTCTACGCGACCCAGATCATGCAGGAGCTGTCCGATTCCGGCGAGAAGCTCCCCGCCGCCCAGCGCCGGGACATGAGCTGGATCTGCCGCGACGGAAACCGCGCCAAGAACCACCTCCTCGAGGCGAACCTCCGCCTCGTCGTGTCGCTGGCGAAGCGCTACACCGGCCGCGGCATGGCGTTCCTCGACCTGATCCAGGAAGGCAACCTGGGCCTCATCCGTGCCGTCGAGAAGTTCGACTACACCAAGGGCTACAAGTTCTCGACCTACGCCACGTGGTGGATCCGTCAGGCCATCACCCGCGCGATGGCCGACCAGGCCCGCACCATCCGCATCCCGGTGCACATGGTGGAGGTCATCAACAAGCTCGGCCGCATCCAGCGTGAACTCCTGCAGGACCTGGGCCGCGAGCCCACTCCCGAAGAGCTCGCCAAGGAAATGGACATCACGCCCGAGAAGGTGCTGGAGATCCAGCAGTACGCTCGTGAGCCCATCTCCCTCGACCAGACGATCGGCGACGAAGGCGACAGCCAGCTCGGCGACTTCATCGAGGACTCCGAGGCCGTCGTGGCCGTCGACGCCGTGTCGTTCACCCTGCTGCAGGATCAGCTGCAGTCGGTGCTCGAGACGCTGTCCGAGCGTGAAGCGGGCGTCGTGCGCCTGCGCTTCGGCCTGACCGACGGACAGCCCCGCACCCTCGACGAGATCGGCCAGGTCTACGGGGTCACGCGTGAGCGCATCCGTCAGATCGAGTCCAAGACCATGTCGAAGCTGCGCCACCCGTCCCGGTCCCAGGTGCTGCGCGACTACCTGGACTGACGAAACACACCTCGATGCCCCCGGACTCCGAGCGAGTCCGGGGGCATTGTCGTCTGCGGCCCGCTACGCGCTGGTGCGAACCCGGATCCAGACACCTGCCACCGGTTCGACCACGCGGGCCGCCACCGGGCCGATGACGGCCATCAGGAGGACGTACGCGGTGGCGAGTGCCACGAGTTCGCTCTCCACCGCTCCGGCCGACAACGCCAGGCCGGCGATGACGATCGAGAACTCGCCGCGCGCGATCAACGCGACTCCGGCCCGGGCCCGGCCCAGCCGCCCGACGCCCTGTTGTTTCGCCGCCCACGCGCCGGTGATCATCTTCGTCAGCGCCGTGACGACGGCGAGGAGGACGGCCCAGCCGAGCACCGGCGGGATCGCACGGGGATCGGTGTTGAGCCCGAACACCACGAAGAACATCGCCGCGAACAGATCACGGAGCGGTTCGAGGACACGGCTCGCGTTGTGGGCGGTCGTACCGGAGATCGCGATCCCCAGGAGGAACGCCCCGACCGCGGCCGAGACCTGCATCGCCGAGCTGATCCCCGCCACGAGGAGTGCGGCACCGAGCAGTTTCAGGAGCAGGGTCTCGCTGTCCGGGCTGTCCAGCAGAGCGGAAACATAGCGGCCGTACCGCAGGGCGATCACGAGGACGACCGAGATCACGACGAGGGAGATGCCCACCGCCTCGAGTCCACCGGCGAAACTGACGCCGGCGAGGAGGGCCGTCAGAATCGGTAGGTAGACGGCCATCGCGAGGTCCTCGAACACGAGAATCGAGAGCACGACCGGCGTTTCACGGTTACCGAGCCGACCCAGGTCGCTCAGCACCTTCGCGATGATGCCCGACGACGAGATGTAGGTGACGCCGGCCATCACGACCGCGCCGGTGGTCCCCCACCCCAGCATCAGGGCGACGACCGCCCCGGGCGCGGCGTTGAGGACGGCGTCCACGACACCGGCCATCCACGACCGTCGCAGCCCGGTGACGAGTTCCGACGCGGTGTATTCGAGCCCGAGCAGAAGCAGGAGAAGAACCACCCCGATCTCGCTCGCCAGGTGACTGAACTCGCTGATGTCGCCGAGGTTGACGAATCCGCCGCTGCCGAAGCAGAGTCCGCCGAGGAGATAGAACGGGATCGGCGACATGCCGAATTGAGCGGCCAGACGGCCCAGCAATCCGAGCGCGAAGAACACCGCGCCCAGTTCGATGAGCGCGAGCGTGGTGGTGTTCACGGGACCGTCAGCCGTTGGCCAGGAGCTTGGCTGACGCGTCCAGTCCGTCTGTGGTTCCGACGGCGACCAGGAGGTCACCGGAGGTGAGCAGGAAGTCGGGCTTCGGTGACGGGTACACCTGACCGGCCCGCATGACCGCGACGATCGAGACCCCGGTGCGGGTGCGCATCGCCGTGTCGCCGAGCGAGCGGCCGTCGAACCGGGAGTCCTCCTTGATGTACAGCTGCTTGGTGCGGATGCCGGGCAGGTCCCGGTGCTCCTCCTCCAGCTGCGCCACCAGTTGCGGTGCCCCCAGCAGATTGCTGAGGACTGCCGCCTCCTCGGTGGTGAGCGGCACGGACGCAGCGCACGCATCGGGATCGTCGGCCTTCGAGACGATCAGATCGGTGCGACCGTCGCGATGGGTGATGACACCGATGCGGCGACCGGCGGCGAGTTCGAAGTCCTTACGCACCCCGATACCCGGTAGTGGCGTCACTTCAACGTTCATGCCTCCACGGTAGACCGATCGGTGTGCCCACCGCGGAAGGCTCGCGTCAGCGCCGGGCCGGGAACGTTCCGTCGGCGTCGGGGCGGTACTCCTCGACCGCGGTGACCGCCGTGACGGGCAGCGGCCCGTACAGGTGTGGAAACAGCATCGACGCCGGATCGGCCGGCACGCCCGGCTCCCATTTCACCGGCGCACCGAGCGCGGCGGGGTCGAGCCTCAGCAGAACGAGGTCCGTGCGGCCGGCGAACAACCTGTTGGCGGGCAGATGCACTTGGGCGGGCGTCGAAAGGTGCACGAAACCGTCCGTCGCGAACGTCGCGGGCACTCGGGTGCCTTCGCGTTCCGCGGTGCGCCATTCGTCGCGGCTGCAGATGTGGACCAGCTGGTCTTCGGATTTCACTCGGTGAGACTAGCGTCACGCCCGAAAACGAATCAGCTGTCAGCGAACTCGGACCGTGCGGTCTGTTCACATCTGCGCTCGTCACGTCCCTGACGGCGCGTTTCCGGCGCGTTTCGTGTGTGATGCAACACTGAGAAACGCCGACGGGAACAACGCGTAAACCCCAAACGTCTGACAGAGTAGATCCACCGCGCCACCCCCGACGCGGCGGACCAAGGCCCCAGGCACTCGGCATCAGTCGAAGCCAGTACGGAGGAGTCATGCCCGGAACACTGACCAGCCCCCCGTTGACCGCAGCCGACCGGTGCGACCGGTGCGGTGCGGGAGCCCGCGTTCGCGCGGTTCTTCCGACCGGAGGAGAGTTGCTCTTCTGCGGTCACCACGCCAACGAGCACGCAGACCGTCTTCGCGAGATGAACGCCACGATCGTGTCCGAAGCCGAAGCTGCAATCTGATACGTCAGCCCGGGTGACCCGTCCCAGGCTCACCTCTTCAGCACAGAGACCGGCGAGTGCGATGCACTCGCCGGTCTCTTTGCGTTCGAGTCACCGGATGACGCCGGTCACCACTGGCGCAGGGTGGAGATCCGCTCGGTGAGCTGCTCGACGGTGGCGATCGCCGTGGGCGGTCCCCCGCAGACACGACGCAGTTCGCCGTGGATGGTGCCGTGCGGCTTGCCCGTCCTGTGGTGGTGCATCGCGACGAGACTGTTCAGTTCGCGGCGCAGCTGCGCGAGCTGTCCGGCGGCAGCCACCCGGTCCGCGACCTGAGGAACGGGCGTGTGCACGGGCGCGGGTGCAGGCTCCTGCTTGTCCAGCTGCTCCGACTGACGCTGACGCAGCAGCGCGCGCATCTGATCGGCGTCGAGCAGCCCGGGCAGACCCAGGTAGTCGGCCTCCTCGTCGGAGCCCGAGAACGTGGCCGTCCCGAAGGACGATCCGTCGTAGATCACCTGATCGAGCTCGGCGTCCGCGCCGAGCGAGGTGAACGCCTTCTCCTCCTCGCCGAGCTCGTCCTTCTGCTTGTTCGCGTCGGCGAGGAGGTCGTCGTCGAAGCCGTCCTTCTCCCGATGCGGCTTGCCGAGCACGTGGTCGCGCTGCGCCTCGAGCTGGCTGGCCAGGTCGAGCAGCACCGGAACCGACGGGAGGAACACGCTCGCGGTCTCGCCCTTGCGGCGGGACCGCACGAAACGCCCGATCGCCTGCGCGAAATACAGCGGGGTGGACGCACTGGTGGCATACACACCGACGGCCAGGCGGGGAACGTCGACGCCTTCCGACACCATGCGGACGGCGACCATCCATTTCTGGGTGCTCGCCCCGAACTCGGCGATCCGCTTGGACGCCGTCGGGTCGTCGGAGAGCACCACGACCGGGTCTTCCCCGGTGACCGCCTTCAGTGTCTGCGCGTACGCACGGGCCACAGTCTGGTCGGTCGCGATCACGAGACCTCCGGCGTCGGGCATGCCGCCTGTACGCAGCTGGCCCAGACGGGTGTCGGCGGCGTGCAGGACCGCGGGAATCCAGTCGCCCGACGGGTCCAGAGCGGTTCGCCACGCCCGGGCCGTCTGTTCCGCGCTGAGCGGCTCGCCGAGTCGCGCGGAGAACTCCTCACCCGCGTTGTTCCGCCAGCGTGCCTCGCCGGAGTACGCGAGGAACACGACAGGCCGGACGACGCCGTCCGCGAGGGCGTCCGAGTACCCGTAGGAGTGATCCGCCTTCGACCGCATCAGACCCTCGCGGTCGGGTTCGTACGTCACGAACGGGATCGCACTGTCGTCGCTGCGGAACGGCGTACCGGTCAGGGCCAGACGGCGGGTGGCGTCACCGAACGCCTCCCGGATGGCGTCACCCCAGCTCTTCGCGTCACCACCGTGGTGGATCTCGTCGAGGATGACCAGCGTGCGCCGGCTCTCGGTGCGGACCCGGTGCTTGAACGGGTGCGAGGCGACCTGCGCGTACGTCACCACGACACCCTGGTAGTCGCTGGACGTCTGCCCGGTCGAGTTCGAGAAGTACGAGTCCAGCGCGATGCCGTTGCGCGCGGCGGACTCGGCCCACTGGTGCTTGAGGTGCTCGGTCGGCGCGACCACGGTCACCTGATCGACGGTGCGGTCGCGCAGCAACTCCGACGCGACCCGCAGCGCGAACGTGGTCTTACCGGCGCCCGGCGTCGCGACCGCGAGGAAGTCCTGCGGTCCGGTGGACAGATACTTCGTCAGCGCACGACGCTGCCAGGCGCGCAGCGATCCTGCGGGTCTGGCAGGTTCGGTCTGTGCGAGGTAGGCCTCGGTGCCCACGATCTGCGCGGCCTCGGTTTCCATTCTCGGCGCCGACTGGGAGCCCACTGTCTCAGCACTCACGGGCTGCCCTCCGCTGGCATGGCACTGTTTGCTCGCACTCCTCGGTATTCGATCGACATGTCCGGGTCCAGACCCGAAGGCGCTGTCCGTCAAGGAGCCTAGCGCCCGGATCCGACGCGAACCGCATTCGCGAGTTCCGATAGTGACAGATTTGTCGCGACACGAGGACAGCAGCGGTGGGCAACCGGGCGTGTCGTCAGGGATGCTGGAAACATCATGACCGAAACACCCTCGACAACGCCGCGCAGTGGCGGTGACCCACCCCGGTCCGGGTGGCATCCGCTACGTCGCACACTGAGCGTGATCGGTCGCACAGCGAGCAAGGCTTGGGACGATTCGATCTTCGGAAAGGCGGCCACGGCGGCGTTCTGGCAGACGCTGTCGCTGCCCCCGCTCCTGCTAGGGCTCCTCGGGATGCTCGGCTATGTCGGCGGGTGGTTCGGACCCGACACCGTCGACATCATCCAGTCGAAGATCATCAACTTCAGCGGGACGGTGTTCAGCGACAGCGTCGTCGAACAGATCATCCGCCCGACGGTCGGCGACGTACTCGAACGCGGGCGTCCCGAGATCGTGTCACTGAGCTTTCTGCTGTCCCTGTGGGCCGGGTCGTCCGCCATCTCCACGTTCGTGGACTCGATCGTCGAGGCCCACGGTCAGCAGGAGGCGCGGCACCCCGTGTGGCAGCGCGTGTTCGCGTTGCTGCTCTACGTGATGTTCCTGATCCTCGCCGTGTTCACCCTGCCGCTGGTCGCGCTGGGGCCGACACTCGTCGGCAGGGTGCTCCCGGAGGCCTGGCGCACGATCGGGACCGAGATCGTCGACACGTTCTACTACCCCGGCGTGGGACTGCTGCTCATCGTCGGCCTGACGACGCTCTACAAGGTGGCGCTCCCCCGGTCGCTGCCCTGGCACCGACTCCTCGGCGGCGCGCTCGTCGCGGGGATCTTCTTCCTCGGCGCGAGCACCTGCCTGCGCCGCTACCTCTCCTGGGTGGCCGGAACCGGGTACACGTACGGGGCGCTGGCCACGCCGATCGCGTTCCTGCTGTTCACGTTCTTCCTCGGTTTCGCGGTGGTGCTCGGCGCCGAGTTCAACGCCACCGTCCAGGAGTTCTGGCCCGCCCGTGCGACCCGCATCGACCAGATGCGGGATTGGATCGCCGCGCAGGCCGAGAGTTCGCCGTCGACGGGTCCGGTGACCAGCCTCACTCGTCGTATCGCCACCGGTCCGATCAAGGTCGTCGGCGACCGAGCCCGCCCGGATGCGGCCGAACCGGTGTCCGGGAACGACGACGAGCCCGACGGCCCGGTACGAGAATCTCCCGAGCCACCGGGTGTGCGACGAGCGCCGGCGAAGCCTCAGTCGCCCTTGCGCAATCCTTCGTAGATCTTCTTGCAGTCAGGGCAGACCGGCGATCCCGGCTTCGCGGACTTCGTCACCGGAAACACCTCGCCGCACAACGCGACGACGTGAGTGCCCATGACGGCGCTCTCCGCGATCTTGTTCTTCTTGACGTAGTGGAAGAACTTGGGAGTGTCGTCATCGGTCGACTCGTCGGTGGTGACGTCGGGCCGTTCCTTGGTTTGAGTGCTCACCCCTCAATAATGCCGCAACCGGCCGACGATCCCACCCCCTGTGTGCATTTCCCGCCTGACAGTGGAACAGTGGAGACATGGCACGAAGTGCAGGGTTCGGCGGGTCTCACGACGCCGGCTCACCGAGCAATCCGGTTCTCATCACCGAGGCAGCGCAATCCATCGAGGATCAACACCGCGCCCGGGTCCGCAAGTACCTGCTCATCATGTCCTTCCGGTTCCCCGCGCTGATCTTCGCGGCGGTGGCGTACGGCATCTGGGAGAACCCGTGGATCTCGATGGCGATTATCGGTGTGTCGATCCCGCTGCCGTGGATCGCGGTCCTCATCGCCAACGACCGGCCGCCGCGCACCAAGGACGAGCCCAGCCGGTACGACCACCGCGAGTCGCCGTCCACGGCCCTGCCCGCGCCGCCACACCACACGATCGAGGGCTGACGCAGTCGGGCGTGCTGCAACAATGCACGAGTGAACCGTGACGAGCTGCTGTCGATCTGCCCCTCTCTGCGTGAGGCCCTCCGCCGCAACCGGTACGACACGGACACTCTGCTCGATGCGCTGGGCCCCGAGGTCCATGCGGCGTTGAGCCGCAACGAGCCGGTCCCGGTGCGCCGGGCCAGCGCCGGCTGCGGCGAACTCGGCACCCTGATCCGCCTGTTCCTTCTCACCGACGACTGTCCCGTCGGTGAGGTGGCCGCGGCGCTGTCCCCGCTTCCGGTCGAGGACGCCGTCGCGGCCGGCCTACTCGAATCCGACGGCGACGCGGTCCGGGCAGCCCTCGACCTCCGTCCGATGGACATCGGCGGTGGCAACCGCTGGGTGCTCTCCGACCTCGACGGCGCACTCCGCCCCCGCGAGACCCCCGTCGACCACGTCATCGGCGTCGGGCACGCGTCGCTGTCGCTGTTGCAGGCCACCCCGACCGCGCCGGTCGGGACACTGCTCGACGTCGGGACCGGTTGCGGAATCCAGGCCCTGCACGGCGCGTCCTACGCCGGCTCGGTCACGGCCACGGACCTGAACGTCCGTGCCGTCGATCTGGCGGCCGTCACGGCGGCGCTCAACGAGGAAGAGGTGGAACTGCTCGCCGGGTCGTGGTTCGAGCCGGTCGAGGGCCGGACGTTCGATCAGGTCGTGGCCAATCCGCCGTTCGTCGTCAGCCGCGCCCGGGTGGGTCACACCTACCGCGACTCCGGACTCGACCTCGACGGCGCGAGTGAGCTGATGATCTCCCAGGTGGCCGACTACCTCGCGCCCGGCGGGACGGCGGCGCTGCTGGCGTCCTGGATCCACGTCGAGGGCGAGGACTGGCGCGCCCGGGTGGCGTCCTGGCTTCCCGCCCACGGGATCGACGCGTGGGTGGTGCAGCGGGACGTCGCGGACCCGGCCCTGTACGTCGGCACCTGGATGCGGGACGGCGGCCTCGACACCCGGGACCCGTCCACCGCGACGATCGCCGGGGACTGGCTGGATCACCTCGCGAGCGCGAACGTCGAGGGGGTCGGCTTCGGGTTCGTCTACCTGCGCCGGACCGACGCACCCACCGATCTGATGGCGGAGGATCTCACCCACGGCTTCACCGACCCCTTGGGCGCGGAGGCGCTCGCGTACTTCGAGCGGGTGGCGTGGCTGCGCGAGCACGACGTGCTCACCGCGCGTTTCCGCGTCGAGGAGAGCACCGCCCTGGAGCGGGTGTTCCTGCCCGGCGAGGAGGGGTGGACCCAGGTGGTCGCCCGGTTGCACCGGGGGAACGGCCCGGCGTGGCAGCACGAGGTCGACGATCTCGTCGCCTCGCTCGTCGCGGGCATGCGCGGCGACGGCCTCGTGCTGGGCGAATTGATCGAGCTCCTCGCCGCCGCCCACGGCGTCGACGCCGAGGAACTCGCGCAGTCGGCGGTGCCGCTCGTGCACGCCCTCGTCCGGCACGGCCTCGTGCTTCCCGCGTAGCCGCCGGGTTCCCGATCCGTCCCCCTTATACGTGTTCTCAGCAACTTCTCAGGACCGAATCGAGGAACCCGCAGGTCACAGCCTCCTCGCAAATTACCGGCCGGGAACTTTCCCAGGCCTTCGGCGCGTTGATCCATATGAGACACCACCGATGAGGAGGCAAGTCATGACAAGCCCCAGCACCACTACTCGCATTCGCCCCAGCGCTGCCGATCTGGACGCCCAGAGCCCCGCTGCCGACCTGGTCCGGGTCTACCTGAACGGAATCGGCCGTACAGCTCTGCTGACGGCCGCAGACGAGGTAGAACTGTCCAAGCGAATCGAGGC
This sequence comes from Rhodococcus wratislaviensis, assembly GCF_900455735.1. Lineage (GTDB taxonomy): Bacteria > Actinomycetota > Actinomycetes > Mycobacteriales > Mycobacteriaceae > Rhodococcus_F > Rhodococcus_F wratislaviensis. Next base: position 40,815 of record NZ_UAUI01000004.1, read on the forward strand.
TGGGCTGTACGCCGCGCACATCCTGGAGACCGGGAAGCGTCTTTCCCCCGCCAAGAAGCGCGACCTCGCGACGATCGTCCGTGAAGGACAGTCCGCCCGCGCACACCTCCTCGAGGCTAATCTGCGGCTCGTCGTCTCGCTCGCGAAGCGGTACACCGGACGCGGCATGCCCCTGCTGGACCTCATCCAGGAGGGCAACCTGGGTCTGATCCGCGCGATGGAGAAGTTCGACTATGCGAAGGGGTTCAAGTTCTCGACGTATGCCACCTGGTGGATTCGTCAGGCGATCACCCGCGGCATGGCCGACCAGAGCCGGACGATCCGGCTCCCAGTGCACCTCGTGGAGCAGGTCAACAAGCTGGCCCGCATCAAGCGTGAGCTGCATCAGCAGCTCGGGCGTGAGGCGACGGACGACGAGCTGGCCGAAGAGTCCGGAATCCCGGCGCACAAGATCGCGGATCTCCTCGATCACAGCCGCGACCCGGTGAGCCTCGACATGCCGGTCGGCAACGACGAGGAAGCACCCCTGGGCGACTTCATCGAGGACTCCGAGGCCACGTCGGCGGAGAACGCCGTGATCGCCGGTCTCCTGCACAGCGATGTGCGCAGCGTGCTGGCCACCCTCGACGAGCGTGAGCAGCAGGTCATCCGCCTGCGTTACGGTCTCGACGACGGTCAGCCGCGCACCCTCGACCAGATCGGCAAGCTTTTCGGGCTCTCCCGCGAGCGTGTCCGTCAGATCGAGCGCGAAGTGATGGGCAAGCTGCGTCAGGGCGACCGCGCCGAGCGGCTGCGCTCCTACGCCAGCTGACGAGAGTCTCCCACCGGAATCAGCGCCGGTGCCGGGTCGTACGCGACCGGCACCGGCGTTGCGCTGTCTGCGGGCCTCTGATCGATCAGCGCAGGCGGCGGGGGCCGAGGTCGGCGACGCTGGGCTCGGGGCCGATCCGCACGCGCGAATCGGTGATCTGGGCGCCTTCGGCGGAGGCGAGCACGGGTTCGCAGGCCAGTTCCCGTACCTCTGGGAGGTCGTCGGCGAGCGCGGAGATCCGCTGCACGAGGTCGACGAGAGCCGATTTGTTCACCGGTACGGCGCTGCGGTAGCCGGACAGCAGCGGCGCGGCCTTCGGTGCGTCGATCAGTTCCGCGGCGGCATCCTCGGTGAGGGGCAGCACCCGGTAGGCGCGGTCGCCGAGGAGGTCGGAGATCACGCCGGCGAGTCCGAACGAGATGAGCGAACCGAACGACGGGTCGTCCTGCACACCCACCACACAACCGATTCCCTTGGTGGCCATTCGCTGCACGTGGAGTAGCGGTTCACCGGACGCGGCGGCGAGGTCGCGGTAGGCCCAGCGGACCGAATCGGGCCCGACCAGATCGAGGCGGACGCCACCGAGGTCCGGCCGGTGCCGCCACTGCTCCCCCGTCGCCTTCACCGCGACCGGGTATCCCAATTCCTCGGCGGCCTGCACGGCCTCGTCTTCGGTGGTGGCGGAACGGAATTCCACGACGTTCACGCCGTAGCACGCGAGGAGCTGCGATGCCTCGAAGTCCGACAGCCACCGTCCCGCCGACGTCGAGAGCCAGCCGTCGACCATCGTCTTCGCCCGCTCCGGATCGATCCCGTTGGGGCGCACAACTTTCGAGGACGGTTTACTCTTCCACGCCGAGTACCGCCAGGCACGGGCCAGTGCCAGCGCCGCGCGTTCCGGACCGGGATAGGAGGGAACCGAACCGCGCGTCGGGTGCCCGTCCTCACCTCGGACCGCCAGGACGTCGGGCACACCCTCCGCCGCGAGGAACGTCGTGAGGACGGGTTTGTCGGCTTCACGCACCGCCTCCCGCAGCGCCTGGGCATAGGGTTCGACGGGAACGGCGACCGGTGGAACGAACACGGCGATCACCGAATCGACGTCGAAGGACGTGAGCGCCGTCCGCACGGCCGCCGCGAACTCCTCGGGACCGGCCTGCGGACCGAGGTCCACGGGGTCGCCGACCTGCAGACCCTCACTGCGGGCCGCGTCCGCGGCGAGCACACCGAGCGCGGTGGAGTTTCCGACCACGGCGAGCCGGGGGCCCGCGGGCAGCGGCTGATACCCGAACAGCAGCGCACAGTCGAACAACTGAGAGATCGACCCGACCTGCACCACACCGGCCTGCTCGAAGAGGGCGCGGACGATCGAATCGTCCATCTCGCCGCCGCTGGCCGCCAACGCGGGCGGGACGGCATGCCGGCCGCTCTTGACCGCGACGATCGGCTTGTTCCGCGCCACCCGGCGTGCGATTCGCGAAAACTTGCGGGGATTACCGAAACTCTCCAGGTACAGCAGCACCACCTCGGTGGCCGGATCGGAATCCCAGTACTGCAGGAGGTCGTTGCCGGAGACGTCGGCGCGGTTTCCCGCGGAGACGAAGGCGGACAATCCGATTCGGCTCCGCGCGGCCTCGTCGAGGATGGCGATGCCGAGTGCGCCGGACTGGCAGAAGAATCCGACGTTGCCGGGGCTCGGCAGCACCGGCGCGAGGGTGGCGTTCAACGAGACCTCGCTGTCGTTGTTGGCCACGCCGAGCGCGTTGGGACCGATCAGCCGCATCCCGTGCGCGCGGGCGGCGTGGACGAGGCGACGTTCGGACTGCCGTCCGTCCATCCCGGTTTCACTGAATCCCGAAGACACGACGACGAGGGCCTTGACCCCCTTGTCCAGGCAGTCGTCGAGGACGGCGTTGATCGATTCGGCGGGTACCGCGACGACGGCGAGATCCACCTCGTCGGGGATGTCGCGGACGGTCGGGTACGCCCGAACACCGTGAACCGAACGGTGCTCGGCGTTGACCGGATACACCGGGCCCGTGAATCCCGCCCGCAGCAGGTTGGTCAGCACGGCGTTGCCGACCTTTGCCCGATCGGTGGACGCACCGATCACCGCGACCGACCGCGGACTGAGGACGTTGCGCATGCTGCGCGCCTCGGCGGCCCGCTCGCGGGAATTGCGCACGGACACCATCGCTTCGGTGGGGTCGATCGCGAATTCGAGCTTGAGCACTCCGCCCTCGAAACTGCGGCTCACCTGATATCCCGCTTCACGGAACACCGTCACCATGTTCCGGTTCTCCGCGAGGACCTCGGCGACGAACATCGTCAGGCCGTTCTCGGCGGCCGCCGCGGCCAGGTGTTCGAGGAGAATCGGCCCGAGTCCGCGGCCCTGATGCGCGTCGGCGACGACGAACGCCACCTCCGCGGACTTGCCGTCCCCCTCGCCGATGAGCCGCTCGTACCGGCCGACGGCGATGATCTCGTCCCCGAGCAGCACCACGAACGCCACCCGGTCATGGTGATCGACGGTGGTGAAATGAACGATGTCCCGTTGCGACATGGTCGGGTAGGGGCCGAAATACCGCAGATAACGGGTGCGCTCGGAGAGCTTCGAGTGGAACGCGACGAGTTTGTCCGCGTCCTCGGGCACGATCGGTCGCAACGCCACCGCTCCGCCGTCCGCCGCCAGCACATCGGCGACCCAGTGCCGCGGGTAGTCGTGCGCGGTGTCGGGTTTCGCTTTCGCCTCTGTCGTGACCGACGATTCGGTGCCGCTCGACGATTCGGTGCCGCCCGACGAGTCGATGCCGTCGGTGGTCTCACTGCCGTCCGTCGGCTCAGTCACGGGGATCCTCCGGGTCGAGTCCGAGTAGTGGGAAGCACGCGCGGCGAGTGGCGATGACGGCCGAGTCGATCCGTGTCAGGGCGCGGTCGACCGACGGGATCCCGGTTTCCGGTGTGCCACCGGGACCGTCCCAGGGCCGGTAGTCGACCTCGCCGCCGTCGCCCATCGTGTCCGGCAGGTCGACGCTGGGCGCGAGCGCGTGTGCCCGCTCCTGCCAGCCCTCGGGTACGGCACGGCCCGTGTCGATCTCGCGGTCGAGCGCTGCGGCGATGAGGTGGGTCCACGCGCGGGGCACCACACGGACGAGGCCGTAGCCGCCGCCGCCGACGGCGAGCCAGCGTCCTTCGGAGTAGCGGTCGGCGAGGTCGCGCATCGCGAGGAACGCGGCCCGCTGGCCGTCGACCGTGAGCGCGAGGTCGGCCAGCGGGTCCTCGCGGTGGCTGTCGACACCGCACTGGCTGATCACGATCTGGGGCCGGAACGCCGCGAGGGCGCCCGGAACGACGGCGTGGAAACCACGCAGCCACAACGCATCGACGGTGCCGGGCAGCACGGGGAGGTTGACGGCGGTGCCCTCCCCCGATCCCTCACCGACCTCGCTCGACCACCCCGTGTTGGGCCAGAGCGTCGCCGGATGCTGGTGGAGCGAGATCGTCAGGACCCGTGGGTCGTGCGCGAACGCGTGCTGGACTCCGTCACCGTGGTGCGCGTCGACGTCGATGTAGGCGATCCGGTCGAAACCGTGGTCCAGCAGCCAGGAGATCGCAATGGCGACATCGTTGTACACACAGAAGCCGGAGGCCCAGTCGGGCATCGCGTGATGCATGCCGCCGCCGATGCTCACGGCGCGACGGGTGCGTCCTGCGGCGATCTCCTGCGCCGCGGCGAGGGAACCGCCCGCGAGGATGGCGCTCGCCTCGTGCATCTGGGGGAAGACGGGATTGTCCTCGGTGCCGAGCCCGTGCGGGGCGTCCGCCCCGAGCACACCCGACGTCGCCGAGTGCCCGGCCTGTTTGACTGCTTCGACGTACGCGGGAGTGTGGATCCGCAACAGGTCTGCGTCCGAGGCGGCGTCGGGCCGCAACAGTTCGACCCCCTCCAGAGTCCCGAGGCTGCGGGCGAGCGACATGGTCAGGTCGAGCCGGGTGGGGTTCATCGGGTGGTCCGCACTCCACCGATAACTGAGATAGTCCGGACTCCACACGACTGCACGGTGCGATACCAGTGCAGCCGAATCCTCCCCGGAACTGAACGACGCGGTCATGAACTCACGCTACTGGTCCCCCGCGGAGGGTGCGAGCAGACCCCGGCACGACCGGCACCGACGCGCTGCGGGGACGGACGGCGCCGGTGGCGGGCAATCACCGGTAGAATCAACCGAGACGAAGGGGTGTGAGTGTGAAGGATCTGGTCGACACCACGGAGATGTACCTCCGGACGATCTATGACTTGGAAGAAGAGGGCGTCGTCCCACTTCGAGCACGTATTGCCGAACGACTCGAGCAGAGCGGTCCGACGGTCAGCCAGACCGTTGCCCGGATGGAGCGTGACGGTCTCCTCCTGGTCGCCGGTGACCGCCACCTGGAACTGACGGAGAAGGGCCGCGAACTCGCGGTGTCGGTGATGCGGAAGCACCGCCTTGCCGAGCGACTGCTGGTCGACGTCATCGGCCTCAAGTGGGAAGAGGTTCATGCGGAGGCGTGCCGATGGGAGCACGTCATGAGCGAGGAAGTCGAGCGGCGCCTCGTGGAGGTGCTCAACAACCCCACTACTTCGCCGTACGGCAACCCGATTCCGGGGCTCGCGCTGCTCGGGCTGGACCGCCCGGTCGACGCCCCCGAGACGCTCATCCGGCTCACGGACGTGCCGCCCGGCAAGCCGACCGCTGTCGTCGTCCGACGTCTCGCCGAGCACGTGCAGTCGGATCCGGACGTCATCGGGCAGCTGCGTGAGGCGGGCGTCGTTCCGGACGCGCGCGTCACTGTCGAGACCAAGCCCGGTTCGGTCACGATCACGGTGCCCGGCCACAGCGGGTTCGATCTGTCCGAGGAGATGGCGCACGCCGTCCAGGTGAAGCAGGTTCAGGGATAGTCGATGAAACTTCTGGTCACCGGCGGCGCCGGCTATGTCGGCAGCGTCTGCAGCACGGTCCTGCTCGAACGCGGACACGAGGTCGTCATCATCGACGACCTGTCCACGGGTAACGCCGACGCGGTGCCGCTCGGTGCCGAGTTCGTCGAGGGCGACGTCGCGGAGGTGGTGTCGGACGTGCTCGGCACGAGCGGCACACCCCGCTTCGACGGCGTCCTGCACTTCGCGGCGCAGTCGCTCGTCGGCGAGTCCGTCCAGTTCCCGGAGAAGTACTGGCGCGGCAACGTCGTCACCACGCTCGAACTTCTGGAGGCCATGCGCCATTCGGGGACGCGGAAACTCGTGTTCTCCTCGACCGCCGCGACATACGGCGAGCCCGAGCACTCGCCGATCACGGAGGCCGATCCGACCCGTCCCACCAATCCGTACGGGGCGACGAAACTCGCGATCGACCATGCCATCACGTCGTACTCGGTGGCTCATTCGCTCGCGGCGACCAGCCTGCGGTACTTCAACGTCGCGGGAGCGTACAAATCGGCGGGCGAGAACCGGGTCGTCGAAACGCATTTGATTCCTCTCGTGCTCCAAGTGGCGCTCGGTCAGCGGGAGAAGATCTCGATCTTCGGAACCGACTGGCCGACTCCGGACGGAACGGCGATCCGCGACTACATCCATGTGCTCGACCTCGCCGAGGCGCACGTGCTGGCACTGGAGTCGTCGATCGAGGGCAGGCACCGCATCTACAATCTCGGCAGCGGTGCGGGTTTCAGTGTGCGCGAAGTCATCTCCGCGTGTGCGCGGGTCACCGGGCTGCCCATCGCGGTCGAGGACGCACCGCGCCGGGCGGGCGATCCCGCCGTCCTCGTGGCATCGAGTGATCGGGCGATCGCGGATCTCGGGTGGCGGCCGGAGCACACCGACCTCGACGAGATCGTCGCCGACGCCTGGGCCTACCTGCAGGAACTGGGCGACCGGTCGCACGCGGCACGCCGGTGACGCCGGCTCAGTCCGCGATCTGCCGGGGCAGCACGACACCGATCGCTTCGGCTCGCTCGTGACCGATGTCGGCAAGGCCCCGCACCTCGGCCGGCCGGAGTCCGGAGTGCAGTGCACCGTCGAGCAGGGTGGCCAGTACGTGCCCCGGCTCCGAGTCCAGTGCGGCGGCCAACGCGATGCCGGCGAACGGCCCGTCGCCACGCAGGTAGGCACTGTATCCGAGTAGCGCCGCCGGGTTCGCGCGTTCCGGGTCCGGGAGGTTGCGGGCGAGGAGGATCCACAGTTGCTCCGCGTCGTCGGCGTACGGGCCGACGGCCAGAGCGAGCGCGCTGTCTCGGACGGTGACATTGTCCAGCGCGAGCGCCAGTTCCGCATATTCCGGCGCGAGGAGCCTCTCCCCGGACGACACTCGTGCGACGTGCGTCAGCACCAGTTCGAGTTCGAGACGGTGACCGCGCTCCGGCGTGGCCGAACGTTCGGCCAATTCCCTTCGCAGAAGGGATGATTGACGGCCGCGCTCGATGAGGGCGGCGATCTGCATCCGTTCGAGCACCGGGCCCACCTCGATCGTGGCTTCCAGCTCCTCGCGCGAAGAGCGGATGGCCCTGCCCTCGACGACCCGTGCGAGCGCGACCCGCGAGGACGTCGGATCGGACTGGGCTCCGTACCCACCGCCGCCGAGGAGGCTGAACCATTCGCGGCCGGCCGCGATCTCCGCCGTGACGAACACGTCGAGAAGTTCGGTCGGCGTGCAGTCGAGGAGCTCTTCGAATTCTTCGACGATCGCGGACAGTTCGTCCAGGGAGATCGCGTCCGGGTCGGTGAAGCGGTCGTCGACGAGCACCAGGAGCACCCCGGTGGCCCGCTCCCTCTCGCAGACGGTGGCGAACTGACCCAACGCCGCGTACATCGGCGGGGTCGGCACGTCGCCACCGCTGAGGACCAGGTCGTGTCTCATGACGGCTCCGACCGACGGGTTGCGCTCCCCGGTCAGGCACACCGCCACGATCGACCGGGCAGGCCGGAATCCGAGCAGTGCGGGAACCGAGGCGAGAAGGTCGCCCGGGGCGGACAACGTGACGGTGTGCTGATGCGGGGGCGGTCCCCCGCCGGGATCGTCGGAGAAACCGGAACCGTGCGGGAATGCGGGTGTCGTCATACATCAGACTCTGACGGGCCGACGCGTCGGCGCGCCGCGGGCGAACTGGCGAAACACAAAGGGTTGTGGATGGGCAATCGCTTGTGGACAACCGGGTCGCCGCGCCGCGCGGGCGCGCCGATCGGCCGAGAAGTCGTCGGAACCCTGTGCTAGGGCCCGCTCAGCTGTTCTGCACCTTCTGCACCGCGGCGGTGAACACCTCGTCGAGAGCGACGGTGTCGGCCTTCGCGTCGCCGAACGACATGAAGGTCGCGGACACCCGCACGTCGCCCACCTGCGCGATCAACGTGACCATCGACTGGGTGACCTTGTCGCTCTCGTTGCCGGACTTGACGGTCCGCCGCAGCGCGAGGGTGTCGTCGGCCCGGACCGGAGGGGCAGGCATGATCTCGGTGGTGACGGTGGACTCGGCGCCACTGTCCGTCACGGTGACCTCGCCGCACTTCTTCGTCTGTGCCGCCAGTTCGTCGAGGGGTGTATCGGTTCTGGTGAGCTCGACCGAGATCGTCGAACGGCTCGCATTGTCCGTGCCCACCACCATGACGGTGCCGGTCGGACCGTAGTCCTGCGCAGGCGGCGCACAGTCCGCGGGATCCACCTCCGCGCCCTGTGGTACGCCCGTCAGGTCGGGTGCCGCCATCGACACGGCCTGGGCGGGCAGCACGATCGCCTCGTACCGGGCCGGGAAGTCGGCCGGATCGACCAGAAGCTTCGACAGTCCCTTTCCGGACGGCGAACCCGCCGCGATCGTGGTGCTCGGCTGCGGGACGCCGGAGACCGTCGAGGAACACCCGGAAAGTAACGTCACCGCGGCCAGCGAGACCACCGGGACATAGATGGCCGTCCGTACCGCTGTGCGCCGAGACCTCACCGTCGACCTCCCGTGTCGGATGTGTGGTGCTCCCACCCGGGGAGCCTTTCCGCCACTCTGCCACGCCGGCGCGCCGACAGCGGGGAGGCTGCGGCTCAACTGCCGCGGGCGATCCACTCCTCCAGATGCGGGGATTCGGTCCCGATGGTGGTTCCGTCGCCGTGCCCGGTGCGGACCGTCGTCGACGGCGGCAGCGCGAACAGACGGTCGCGAATGGACCCGATGATGGTCGGGAAGTCCGAGTAGGAACGCCCGGTGGCTCCCGGTCCGCCCGAGAACAGGGTGTCACCACTGAACAGTTCCCCCGCCTCCGGCAGATACAGGCAGCAGGAACCGGGAGAGTGCCCGGGCGTGTGGAGCACGCGGAGACCGGTCCCGGCCACCTCGATCTCCTGCCCGTCCTCGATCGGCGTGTAGGTGACGGCGGGGTGAGTCTGTCGCCACAACACGTCGTCGGCCGCGTGGAGGTAAAGGGGGGCGTCCAGTGCCGTGGACAGTTCGGGCGCCACGGTGACGTGGTCGTTGTGGCCATGGGTGCAGACGATGGCCTTCACGCGCCTGCCGCCGACAGCCTCGACGATCGGGGCGGCGGTGTGGGCGGCATCGATCACCACCACCTCGGAGTCGTCGCCGACGATCCACACATTGTTGTCGACGTCCCAGGTGCCCCCGTCGAGACTGAAGGTGCCGGAGGTGACCACCCGGTCGATGCGCACGCTCACGACGCGGCCGCACTTCTTCTTCGTAGCCGTGCCGACATCGTGCACCTCCAGGATCGTCGTCTCAGACCGTGCCGTTCCTCACATTGCCACAGACCGTGCGCGGGATCTCGCTGTGGGCGAACACCGGAAGGCTTCTGACGGGAATTATCGGTCGTCCGCGCCGTGTTCCCCCAGAGCAGGACCTCCGAGAGCAAAGTCCGACGTATCGATGCCGGAGACGATAGGGGACACTGGAGGCCAGGCACGAAGGAGAAGAGGTCTGTGATGGACGAACAGTCGAAGATGTACGAGCTGGAGTTCCCGGCACCGCAGCTGTCCTCCGCGGACGGCCAGGGCCCTGTACTGATCCACGGACTCGAGGGCTTCTCCGACGCTGGCCACGCCGTCAAACTCGCCACGACGCATCTGCGCGAGAGCCTGGAGAGTGAGCTGGTCGCCTCCTTCGCGGTCGACGAACTCGTCGATTACCGCTCGCGTCGGCCCACCATGACGTTCAAGGCCGATCACTTCTCGGACTACGACCAGCCCGAGCTGAACCTGTATGCGCTGAAGGACACGGCGGGCACCCCGTTCCTGCTGCTGGCCGGTATGGAGCCCGATCTCCGCTGGGAGCGGTTCACCACGGCGGTGCGCCTGCTGGCCGAGCAGCTCGGTGTGCGCCGGACCGTGGGCATCAACGCCATTCCGATGGCCATCCCGCATACCCGCCCGCTCGGGGTGACCGCGCATTCCACCAACAAGGACCTGATCAAGGACCACCAGCGCTGGTCCGGTGAACTGCAGGTACCCGGCAGCGCGTCCTCGCTGATCGAGTTGCGGATGGCGCAGCACGGGCACGAGTCCGTCGGATTCTCTGTTCACGTTCCCCATTACCTCGCTCAGACGGACTACCCGGGGGCCGCCGAGACCCTCCTCGAGAATGTGAGTGACGTCACCGACCTGGATCTGCCTCTCGCCGCGCTCGGCGAGGCCGCCGCACGCGTCCGCGAACAGGTCGATGAGCACATCGCGGGTAACGAGGAGGTACAAACCGTCGTCCACGCCCTGGAACGTCAGTACGATGCGTACGTAACGGCTCAAGAACAGCAGTCCACGCTCCTGGCCAGCGAGGAAGACCTGCCGAGCGGCGACGAACTCGGTGCAGAATTCGAGCGTTTCCTCGCGGAACAGGCCCTGCAGGACGGCGAGGGCGGCGACTCCGGGGAGGAGGGGGGATCGCAGGGCGGGGCGTGACCGAGGAGCGGTTGTGCGGTCGCCACTCGGACACTGTGCGACCGCACGGTCCAGTTGTTCGGCCGACAGCGGTGCAATAGCGTCGAGATGAAGCGGATGATTGAGCTGTCAACATTCGGGAGTGCACCTAGTTCAGGAGGCGACATGAGCGACACTCGCATTCGTAAGCTCAGGCCCGTTCCGAACGCCGAAACCCGCATGATGTTCCGCACGATCCACGGCTACCGCCGCGCGTTCCGCATGGCAGGCGAGGGTCCCGCGCTTCTGCTGATCCACGGCATCGGCGACAACTCGTCCACCTGGACCGAGATCATCCCGCACCTCGCCAAGAACTACACCGTCATCGCCCCCGATCTGCTGGGCCACGGCCGCTCCGACAAGCCGCGGGCCGACTACTCCGTCGCGGCGTACGCCAACGGCATGCGCGATCTGCTGTCCACCCTGGGTATCGACAAGGTCACCGTCGTCGGTCACTCCCTCGGTGGCGGTGTCGCCATGCAGTTCTCCTACCAGTTCCCGCAGATGGTCGACCGGCTCGTCCTGGTCTCGGCCGGCGGCGTCACCAAGGACGTTCACCCGCTCCTCCGTCTCGCGTCGGTTCCGGTGGTCAACGAGGCCCTGAAACTGCTGCGCATTCCCGGCGCGATGCCCACTGTGCGTCTGGTGGGCAACGTGTTGAGCCAACTGAACGGAACGCGACTGCGTCCCGGTGCGATGCTGCACGACACACCCGACCTGGTACGCGTACTCGCGGAACTGTACGACCCCACGGCCTACGAGGCGTACCTGCGCACCCTGCGCGCGGTCGTCGACTGGCGCGGCCAGGTCGTCACCATGCTCGACCGATGTTATCTGACCGAGAATCTCCCGGTGCAGCTCATCTGGGGCGATCAAGACGCCGTCATTCCGGTGAGTCACGCCCACCTCGCGCACGCGGCGATGCCCGGCTCACACCTCGAGATCTTCCGCGGCGCAGGCCATTTCCCGTTCCGCGACGACCCGATGCGATTCCTGCGCACCATCGAGAAGTTCCTGTCCGTGACTCATCCCCTGCAGTTCGACGAAGCGAAGTGGCGGCAGATGCTCGTCACCGGCGTCGGTGAGAGCACCATCACGGGCAGCGCGTCCACCCGCATGGCGGTCCTCGACGCAATGGGATCGGACGAACGCAGCGCCACATAGGCCCGGCCGCGGCGCACCGCGGTCCGGCTAGCCTGTAGCAGTGCTTCTCTCCGACCTGCTCCCCGACAACGCGGATTCCGATTCCGTTTTCGACGCCTTCACCTCCTGGACCGAGGAACGAGGTCTGACGCTCTACCCCGCCCAGGAAGAATCCGTCATGGAGCTGGTGTCCGGGGCCAATGTGATCCTGGCGACGCCCACTGGATCGGGCAAGTCGATGGTGGCGGTCGGCGCCCACTTCTACGCGATGGCCACCGGTAAGCGCACCTTCTACACGGCCCCGATCAAAGCCCTTGTCAGCGAGAAATTCTTCGCGCTGTGCGAGGTGTTCGGCGCGGAGAACGTCGGCATGATGACCGGCGACGCCGCCGTCAACTCGCGGGCGCCGATCATCTGCGCGACCGCCGAGATCGTCGCGAACCTCGCACTGCGCGAGGGCCCCGACTCCGACATCGGTCAGGTCGTGATGGACGAGTTCCACTTCTACTCCGAACCCGACCGGGGCTGGGCGTGGCAGGTCCCCCTCGTCGAACTCCCCCACGCCCAGTTTCTCCTCATGTCGGCCACCCTCGGGGAGGTCGACTTCTTCTCGTCCGATCTCACCCGCCGGACCGGCAGGCCCACCACCGTCGTGGCGGGCACCGAGCGTCCCGTTCCCCTCCTGTTCTCGTACGCCACGACTCCCGTGAGCGAGACGATCGAGGAACTGGTGACCACCAATCAGGCCCCGGTCTACGTGGTCCACTTCACCCAGGCCGCAGCCCTGGAACGGGCGCAGGCCCTGACCAGCGTCAACTTCTGTTCGCGCGAGGAGAAGGACGCCATCGCGGAAGCGCTCGGCGGCTTCCGGTTCACCACCGGATTCGGCAAGACGCTCTCGCGCCTCGTCCGGCACGGTATCGGCGTCCACCACGCCGGCATGCTGCCGAAGTACCGCCGCCTCATCGAGAAGCTGGCGCAGGACGGTCTGCTGAAGGTCATCTGCGGCACCGACACCCTCGGCGTGGGGATCAACGTCCCCATCCGCACCGTGCTCCTCACCGGGCTGACCAAGTTCGACGGCACCCGCACGCGGCACCTCCGCGCCCGCGAGTTCCACCAGATCGCGGGACGCGCGGGACGCGCCGGCTACGACACCCTGGGCACCGTGGTGGTGCAGGCGCCCGAACACGAGGTCGAGAATCTGCGTGCGCTGGCCAAGGCAGGCGACGACCCGAAGAAGCGTCGGAAGGTGCAGCGCAAGAAGGCGCCCGACGGCTTCGTGTCGTGGAGCGAGGCCACGTTCGATCGCCTCGTCGCCGCGTCTCCCGAACCGCTCATCTCACGGTTCTCCGTGTCGAACTCCATGCTGCTCAACGTGATCGCACGACCGGGCAACTGCTTCGAGTCCATGCGGCACCTCCTCGAGGACAACCACGAGTCGCGGCCCGCGCAGCGCAAGCACATCCTCAAGGCGCTGTCGTTGTACCGCGGGCTGATCGACGCCGGCGTCGTGCAGAGACTCGACGAACCCGACGCCGACGGCCGCATGGCCCGGCTCACGATGGAACTCCAGCGGGACTTCGCGCTCAACCAGCCGCTGTCCCCGTTCGCCCTGGCCGCCCTCGAACTCCTCGACGTCGAATCCGATTCCTATGCACTGGATGTGGTGTCGGTGATCGAGTCGACCCTCGACGACCCGCGGCAGGTCCTCATGGCGCAGCAGCACTTCGCCCGCGGTGAGGCGGTCGCGCAGATGAAGGCCGACGGGATCGAGTACGAGGAACGCATGGAACTGCTCGAGGAGGTCACCTGGCCCAAGCCTCTCGCAGACCTGTTGTTCCCCGCGTTCGAGATGTACCGCGGTGGGCATCCGTGGATCACGGAGTTCGCGCTGTCGCCCAAGTCGGTCGTGCGCGACATGGTCGAGCGGGCCATGACGTTCGCCGAAATGGTCAGCCACTACGGCCTGGCCCGTTCGGAAGGGCTCGTGCTGCGGTATCTTGCGGACGCGTATCGCGCTCTGCGCCAGACCGTTCCGACCGAGGCCCGGACGGAGGAGCTGGACGACCTCATCGAGTGGCTGGGCGAGCTGATCCGCCAGGTGGATTCGAGCCTGCTCGACGAATGGGAATCACTCACCGACCCCGGCGCCGAGGGAGACGACCAGCAGGTCGCGTTCGGCGCCGACGTGCCGCGTCCCATCTCGGCGAACACGCGGGCATTCCGGGTCATGGTGCGCAACGCCATGTTCCGGCGTATCGAACTCGCGTCGCGGCGGCGGTGGGCCGAACTGGAGGGACTCGACGACGGCATCGACGCCGACGAGTGGGAGGACCAGCTCCAGCCGTACTTCGACGAATACGACTCCCTGGGCACCGGCCCCTCGGCGCGCGGCCCCCAGCTGTTCCAGGTGGAGACCGCGCCCGAGCTGTGGCGGGTCCGGCAGGTCCTCGAGGACCCGCAGGGCGATCACGGGTGGGCGTTGACGGCGGTCGTCGACCTCCCCGAGTCCGACGCGGCCGGCGAAGTGATCTTCGACGAGCTCAGCATCGTCGAGGGTTAGCGGTCAGGAACGCGGCCGGCGAGGCTGATCACGCCGCGCCGCGTTCTTCTCCTTGATGCGGACGGTCTCCTTGCGGACCTCGGCCTGGGTGGCGCGTTCCTGCTGCAGCCACTCGGGACGATCCGCCATGAGCGCGTCGATCTGCTCGGTGGTGAGCGCCTCGGTGACGCCGCCTCGGGCGAGGCCGGCAATGGACACCCCCAGCTTCGCCGCGACCACCGGCCGCGGGTGCGGGCCGTTGCGGCGCAGCTCGAGCAGCCACTCCGGAGGATCGCTCTGCAGTGCACTCAGCTCGTCGCGGGAGACGAGACCCTCCTGGAACTCCGCGGGGGTGGCCTCGAGGTACACGCCCAGCTTCTTCGCCGCGGTGGCGGGCTTCATAGTCTGAGGGCTCTTGTGCGACGTCATGGTGTCAAGAGTAACGAGCGTGTGCGGTGCCGTTGACCAAGGCCGGTAGCCTGACGGAGTGACAGACGCGGATGCATCCCCATCGTTCCGGCTCGCGTATGTCCCGGGCGTGACCCCCACCAAGTGGGTGCGCATCTGGAACGAACGGCTGCCCGACGTCCCGCTCACCCTCGTCCCGGTGACGGCCGCGGACGCGCCCGACCAGTTGCGCGGCGGCGGCGCGGACGCGGGCCTGGTGCGGCTGCCGATCGACCGGACCGGTCTCAGCGCCATCCCCCTGTACACCGAGATCCCCGTGGTGGTGGCTCCGAAGGACCACGTCGTCGCGGCGGTGGACGAGGTGTCGATCGCGGATCTGGCCGACGAGATCGTGCTGCATCCACACGACGACATCCTCGTGTGGGACAACGTGCCGGGATTGCCCGCCCAGGACCGCCCGGCCACGACGGCCGACGCGATCGAACTGGTTGCCGCGGGGATCGGGCTGCTCATCGTCCCGCAGTCGCTCGCCCGGCTCCACCACCGCAAGGACCTCGTCTACCGGACGGTGTCGGACGGCCCGGAGTCGCGGATCGCGCTGTCGTGGCCCGAAGACGAGACCACCGAACTGGTGGAAGAGTTCATCGGCATCGTCCGAGGCCGAACCGTCAATAGTTCCCGGGGCCGCACCCCGACGCCGGCTCAGCCGAAGAAGAAGCGTCCCGCCGCGGCGGCGGCACGCCAGAAACCGGCCGCGGGGGCCAGGACGTCACGGTCCGGCTCCGGAACGAAGGGCGGCAAGAAGGGCAAACCGCGCCGGCGGTCGTAGCCCCGACCGTCAGGCGGGTCCGCCGACCGACGCCGTCTTCGTGAGCAGGCCGGCGAGCTGCGCGTAGCCGTCCGCACGGGCACTGGACGAGCGGAACACGAGTCCGATCGTGCGGCCCGGCGCCGGAGCCGCGAAGCGGGCGGTCGCGAGCGGTCCCCGTCCCGTCTCGACCTGGACTGCGGACTCCGGCACCAGGGTCACCCCGAGTCCGCCGGCAACGCACTGCACCACCGTGGACAGCGAAGTGGCGCGGGTATCGCCCGCCACCGGGTGCGCATCGACCGAGCGGCACAGATCGAGGGTCTGGTCGCGCAGGCAGTGCCCCTCGTCGAGCAGCAGGAGTGGAAGCGCGTCCAGCATCTGCGGTGAGACGTCGGTGCGACCCGCCAGTGCATGCCCCTCGGGGACGACCATCACGAAATCTTCTGTGTACAAAGGAATGTCGACGAGACCGCTGACACCGCTCGGCAACGCCAGCACCGCGACGTCGAGCGCGCCCACTCGCAGCGCCTCCAGGAGCCGCGCCGTCTGATCCTCGATGACCTGCGGCTCGAGGGCGGGCATCTCCTCGCGCAGCGCCGGCAGCAGGGCAGGCAGCACGTAGGGGGCCACGGTGGGGATCAGCCCGATACGCAGCGGTCCGGCCAGCCGGTCGCCGACACCCGCGGCCGTCGCGACGAATCCGTCCGCCGCCTCGAGGATGACCTTGGCCTGACCGAGGAGCCGCTCCCCCGCCGGGGTGACGAGCACGCGTCGGGTGCTGCGCTCGATGAGCTGCACGCCGAGCCCGTTCTCCAGGGCGGCGAGCGACTGCGACAGTGTGGGTTGACTCACACTCAATCGTGCTGCCGCCGTGCCGAAATGGCGGTACTCCGCGACTGCGACGAACGCGCGCAGCTGCGACAGTGTGGGTTGATAGCTCTGATCGGCCATGCCTATCAGTCTAACGCCATCCATCGCCTCCACCTTTTACCCCGGGGTTCGTGCACGGGGAATCACACCAGTCGAGGCGCCGGTCGCGACGTCTCCCACGGTCGAGGCACTGTCTCGAGGTCGACGAGCGATAGGGTGCGTCAATGCCCATCCACGTAGACGTCGTCCGGGTGTTCACCGACGACAAAGGACGCCACGGCAATCCGCTCGGCATCGTCGACTCCTCGGCCGTCGCGCCCGAGGACCGGCAGTCCGTCGCCGCCGCACTCGGATACAGCGAGACGATCTTCGTCGACATCCCCGGACCCGGTGACGAGCACGCGCGCGCCCAGATCTTCACCCCCACCACCGAACTGCCCTTCGCCGGACATCCCACGGTCGGGCTGTCCTGGTGGCTGCACGAGCGCGGCGCCGCGGTCACCACACTCGACGTGCCCGCGGGCCCCGTCGCCACCCGCCGTTCCGGCGCCATCACCTGGGTGCGGGCCCGGCCGGAGTGGGCACCCGAGTTCTCGCTGTACCCCATGAACAGCGTGCGCGAGGTGCAGTCGGCGGACCCGAAGAAGTTCGGTGCCGGACACCATTATCTGTGGGCCTGGACAGACAAGGTCGAGCACTCGATCCGGTCGCGAATGTTCGCCCCGGACATGGGCATCACCGAGGACGAGGCCACTGGAGCGGCGGCCGTCCGGATCACGGCGCACCTCCGGCACGCCCTCCTGATCACGCAGGGCAAGGGATCCGTGCTGCGCACCACCTACGATCCGGCCGGGTGGATCGAGGTCGGCGGACGAGTCCACCCCGAGAAGTCACGCACCCTCTGACGGCGGCCGCCGGCCTCGCCCCGCGGTGAGGTCGGCTTCGCCCAGAGTCACCTGGATCTCCCGGCCCAGCGTCACCCCGGGAGCGAGGGGGAGCCTGTCGCCGCTCCAGAACTTGCCGGGGTCGTACCAGTTGGTGCGCCTGCGCCCGCTGATCAGCCCCATCTCCTCGTACGTCTGCGCGACCACCTCGGCGCAATAGGCACTTTCGAGGCTGCCGCCCGACTTCTCCTGCCTGCGCCCCGTCCCGGGCAGGCGCCCACCGAACCATCGTGACGCGAGTTTCGCGGTGGACGGGAACGGGGTTCCGTCCAGCCGTGCGATCGTCCGCAGCAACGCGTCCTCCTGCTGCGACGTCGCGGGGTCGGCGAGTTGGCGCAGCCATCCCCGCTGCCCGTACCGCGCACCCCACACCTGGACCGCGGCGCGCAGGTCGTGGAGTTGCACACCGCGCTGGAAGCGCCCCGTCCACATGTCCTGCAGCGAATGTCCGAGCTCGGCGTGCCACATCAGCGGCGGTAGGTCCTCGAGGACCACCGACATGCCGACGTGGTTGACCGGACTGTTCGTCAGCGTCTGAATGGCCCTGTCGGCCGGGGACTCTCCGCGGAAGATCCAGATGTCGCCGGTGCGGGTGACCTCGACCGCGGTGTCGAGGTCGATGGTGGAGCCGTGTCGTCGTGCGTCCGTGTGCCGTGGCGCGTCCATGGGCCCTAGCCTAGAAGGATGCGACCGCGTGGCAGGCAATGGTGGAAACTTCTCGGACTCGCCGGTGTGGTGGGTGTCGCCGCGACCGGGGTCGTCGCGGTGCGAGCGGATCGACAACGCAAGGCGTACACGCCCGACGAGGTTCGGGCGCGCCTCCACGAGCGCTACACCCGTGCGTACGCGGCGCACGACGGGCAGAAGGAGATCGACCTGACCCCGCCCACGTGGCGGGACCGGGTCACCGGTGCCCTGCGCCGCTTTCGCAGGCGGGGCACCGGAACCGATCAGCCCAGGGCCCGGCGGATCCCGTCCGCGAGCTGAGCGACCTGCTCGTCCGTCATCACGAACGCCGGCGAGATCTGCATGGCGCCCTGACCGGCGGCGCGCCCCGAGATCCCGTGTTCACGCAACGTGTTCACGAACGGGAGCGCTTCCGCCGGATCGGCCAGTTGCACGGCCGCAACCGCACCGAGACCGCTGCGCACTTCCTCGACTCGCGGATGGTCGGCGAGGGGCGCGAGGTACTCGTGCAATGACGACTCCAGTCGCTTGGACTCCGCCAGCAGGTTCTCGCGCTCGATGATGTCGAGGTTGGCGAGAGCCGCCGCGGCGGCACCCGCGTGCCCACCGTAGGTGTACCCGTGCCGCCACCAGACCCCGCCGGCGAAGAACGGCTCGGCCACGCGCGGGGCGATGAACACCGCACCCATCGGGACGTACCCGGAGGTGAGGCCCTTCGCCGTCGTCATCATGTCGGGCTGGAGGTCGAATCGCGTCGACGCGAACCAGTCGCCGCCGATGCGGCCGAATCCCGTGACCACTTCGTCGACGACGAACAGGATGTCGTGCTCGCGGCAGATGTCGCGGACCTCCGCGAGGTAGCCCTCCGGCGGCAGGTAGACGCCGCCCGCACCGATGACGGGCTCGCAGAAGAACGCGGCGATCGTGTCGGCGCCGATCTTCTCGATCAGTTCGAGCAGGCTCTTGGCGTCGTTCCAGGCGACCGTGGCGGCGTCGGCCATCAACTCGCCGTATCCCTCGCGGTTGGCGGGAATTCCCGCCAGCGCGGTGCCCGCAACGTGCATCCCGTGATAGGCCTTCTGGCGGCCGACGACGATCGTCTTGGACGGCTTGCCCATCTCGTGCCAGTAGCGGCGGGCGAGCTTGGCCGCCGTGTCCACGGAATCCGAGCCACCGGACGTGAAGAAGATCTTGCTGCCGGGCACCGGCGCGATGGTCGCGAGACGATCGGCCAGGGCCGCGGTGGTCTCGGGAACGAAGTCACCGAAGTTCGAGAAATGGGCCACGGTGCGCAACTGCTGCGCGACGGCGTCCGCGATGTCCGCACGGCCGTGCCCCACGTTGGTGAACCACAGACCGGCCGTCGCATCGAGGTACCGGTTGCCGCGATCGTCCCAGATGTAGGCGCCCTCGCCGCGGGACACCACGAAGGCGCCCTTCTGTTCCACCGCGCCCATGTCCGCGAATCCGTGCCACAGTGCCGACGCCATGCTCATCCCTTCGTGAAATCCACCCCGAGCCGACTATGCCATGTGGCCTGCGGATCCCGGCGCCCGACTCCACAGTCCCCCGCGTCTGCGTCGGCCCGACCTCGTTGCCTCGATCGGAGTCGGTCCGAGGGCTTCGGCAGGCACAATCTCTGCATGCCCGGAGTGCGATGTCGCGAGAACAGGAAGACCCCGTGCCGGTCGTCGAGCTCGACTGCACCGAACTGACATACGCATGTCCTTCGAGGTACTCGCGCTGATCTCGGCCGCAGCCCTGGCCGGACCCTTGCTTGCGAGTCGCCGGACCTGGCATCTGCCGGTCGTGCTCGGCGAGTTGCTGGCCGGAATCCTTCTCGGCTCCACGGGTGTGCGCGCGCTCGATCCCGGCGATCCCACCTTCACGTTCCTCGCGGACATCGGCTTCGCGCTGGTCATGTTCGTGGCCGGCACACATGTGCCGATCCGGGACGCACGCATCCGGCCTGCGCTGGCGAAAGGCATGGTTCGGGCCGTTCTCGTCGGTGTCGGTGCCACTCCGGCAGGGTTCGGGATCGCTCAGGCATTCGGTACCGGCCACGCCGCTCTGTACGCGGTCCTCATCGCGTCGTCGTCCGCAGCGCTCGTCCTACCCCTGATCGACTCGCTCGGGCTCGAGGGCACACCGATCGTGCAGACGACAGCCCAGGTCGCGGTGGCCGACATCGCGTGCATCGTCGCCCTGCCGCTCGTGATCGATCCGGCGCAGGCCCCACGCGCCGCAGCAGGCGCGGTGGCCGTGGCGGCAGCGACCGCCGTCTTCTACGCGGTCCTCCGTGCGAGTGACAGCCGCGGCTGGCTTCACAATCTGCACCAGGAGTCCAAGGAACGCGGCTTCGCACTGGAACTGCGGATCAATCTCGGGGTCCTGTTCCTCCTGGCGGCGTTGGCCGTCCATTCCCACGTGTCGATCATGCTCGCCGGTTTCGCACTCGGACTGGTGATCGCGGCGGTGGGTGAGCCGCGACGCCTGGCCAAGCAGCTGTTCTCGATCACCGAGGGATTCTTCGGGCCGTTGTTCTTCGTCTGGCTCGGCGCATCGTTGAATGTCCGGGACCTCGGGGCGGATCCCTCCCTGATACTGCTCGGCGTTGCACTCGGCTTCGCTGCCGTTCTCGTCCACTGCCTGACATGGCTGGTCGGTGTGCCGCTGCCCCTCGGCGCGTTGGCCGCCGCTCAACTCGGCGTGCCCGTGGCCGCGGCAGCGATCGGTGCGCAATCGCATCTCCTGGGCCCCGGCGAACCGTCGGCTCTGATCCTCGGCGCGCTGGTCACCATCGCTACCACCACAGTCGCCGGCGCGACGGCGGCACGTCGGGGCTTCGGCACGCCCCGGTAGGCGGCCGGGTCCCACCCACACGCGTCACTTCTCCGCCAGGGCGGTGGGGTGCGGCTCCGTGTCGATTCCCGGAATCCCGCGACCGCGGATGGACGCGCCCGCCGTCTCGGCCACGAAGTACAGCGCGACGAGGCCGATCCCGCACGCGGCCATCATGTAGAACGCCGGCATCAGTGTGTTGCCGGTCCATTCGATGAGCAGTTCGTTGACCGCGGGGGCCGTACCACCGAACAGCGACGTCGACACGTTGTAGGCGATGGCGAAACCCGCGAACCGCACGTGTGTCGGGAACATCGCCGGGAACGTCGCCGAAATCGTGGACAGCTGCAGGACGTACAGCAACCCGAGCACCGCGAACGCGAGGATCGCCCATCCGAACCCCTGCCGCATCAGCAGATACATCGGGACGGCGAGCACGATCAATCCCACGAGCGAGCCGTACCACAACGGTTTTCGGCCCACCCGGTCCGACAACCCGCCGGCGAACGGAATGACCGCCATCATCACGAGCTGCCCGACGATGAACAGGGACAGCGACGCGGTGGACGTCAGGCCGATCTGCGTCTCCAGATAGGTCGGCATGTAACTGAGCAGGGTGTAATTGGTGACGTTCAACGCGATGACGAGGCCACCGAGCAGCAGCAACGGCTTCCAGTACTCGGTCACCAGATCCTTGAACTCGTGGGTCGGTGTCGACTCCACCTCGCCCTCCGCGTCCAGTTCCCGGAACACGGGTGTCTCCTCGAGCTTGGTCCGCAGGTAGAGGCCGATCAGACCCATCGGTCCGGCGATCAGGAACGGGATACGCCAGCCCCAGGTCGACATGAACGGATCGCTGGAGAACAACTCCACCGCCAGGACCACGATCGCACCCAGCGCGTACCCGCCGAGGGTGCCGAACTCGAGGAAACTTCCGCAGAACCCGCGCTTGCGGTCCGGCGAGTACTCGGCCATGAACGTTGCCGCGCCGCCGTATTCGCCGCCGGTCGAGAAGCCCTGGATCATGCGCAGCAGCACCAGCAGCAGGGGCGCCCAGAAACCGATGACGTCGTATCCCGGCACGAGGCCCACGCAGAACGTCGCACCCGCCATCAGGATGATCGTCAAGGCCAGAACCTGGCGGCGTCCGAGCCGGTCACCCAGCGGACCCCACACGAGGCCGCCGAGCGGGCGCACGACGAACGACACCGCGAACACGAGCAGGGCGTACAGGGTGGCCGAACCGGTGTCGCCGGGGAAGAACGCGGCCGAGATGTACGACACGGTGAACGCGTAGACACCGTAGTCGAACCATTCGGTGGCGTTACCCATCGCCGACGCCGCGATCGCGCGACGGAGAACACCTGGTGGGAGGGTTTCCTGCTCGGCTGACGAATGCGCAGATGCCATGTGATCCCGTCTCCTCGGGCCGGTTTCGCGTTCACTCATTGTGGCCCGAGTGGCACGTGTTGTCGCGCGTTTGCCGTTTACAGAGACGTCACGGAGGCGCGCCCGAGCCGTCCCCGGGACAGTGTGCGACCACCGTCGCGCGGGTATCCGCAACCCATGACCAGCCGAATCATCGCCATCGCCGTCGACTGCCGTGACGCCGAATCACTGGCACGATTCTGGTGCGACGCCCTGGGCTACCCGTCGACCGGCCGATGGAAGGACTCGTACGGGCTCGAGTACGTCGAATCGAAGGCACCGGGGTCCCCGTCACTGGTGTTCCAGCCCGTCGACGACCCGAAGCCCGGGAAGAACCGCCTGCACCTCGACATCGCGCCGTCGTCCGGATCCCGCGACGAGGAGGTCCGGCGACTCCTCTCGCTCGGCGCACGCCTGCTGAGCGACGACCCGAACGTTCCCTGGGTGGTCCTCGCAGACCCCGAGGGCAACGAATTCTGCGTGCTACCGGAACGTGGGGCCGACGACGGGACGGCCACGTAGCCCTCGCCACCAGGCGGCGGGCCCGCCGTGCGCGACCCAGTGCCGTGCGTGGTCCGCGTAATCCGTCGCCACCCGGACCCACTCGCTCCAGGCACTCGGCGTGGGAAGAGTCTCGACCGAACGGGTCAGGAGACGATCGATCGCGTCCGAGACGAGCTCAGCGCGCTCCAACTGCACCATGTGCCCCGCACCCGGAACCTTCACCAGTTCCGCGTCGGGCAGATGCCCGGCGATCGACTTCGAATACCGGAACGGGGTCAGGAGATCGCGATCGCCGCACACCACCAGCGTCTCGATGGGGGCGAGCAACGGCACCGCCGCCGTCTCGTCGTGATTCTTGAACGACGGCAGGAAGTCGACGAGCGTCTTGAGGGACGTGTCGTTGATCATCTGCTCGGAGTGCCACATGATTGCCGGGCTGATGCTGCGATCACCGAACGACGCAGACCTCAGGATCGGCGCCAGCACCCTCTTGCTCGCGCCGCGACCGCTCTGGACCACCCGGGGCAGGTGCCGGGCCGCGGTGCTGAATCCGGCGACGACCGGCGTGTTGAGGGTCCGCGCGAGCCCCACGTCACCCAGCTTCTCCGCAGCGGTGGCGATCAGACCCACCCCGACGACGCGGGAACCGATCAGATCGGGATGCTGTCCGACGTACGACAGGACCGCCATACCGCCCATCGAATGGCCGACCAGCACGATCGGCCCCTCCGGCACGAGCGCACGGATCACGGCGTCGACGTCCTGCGCGAGATGCGGAATGGTGCAGGTGGCGCGCCGCGGCACCCCGGAGTCGCCGTGCCCCCGCAGATCGAAGAACACCATGCGGATCGTCGAGCCCCACGCCTCCTCGAGCTGAACCCGCTGGAAGTGCCAGCCGGTCATCCGGTTGCAGAAGCCGTGGACGAACACCACCGTCAAGGGGGCGAACGCCGGACCCACCTCGCGCACCGCGAGCGGCACACCGTCGTCGGCGGCCACGACACTGCCGCGGTCGCGGCCGAGCAGGTCGAAGGTCTCGCCTGCGAACTCGTCGAACATAGTCTCCCAGCCGTTGCCGAAGTCACGGATGATCGCGCGGACGCCTGTCGTGTGGAGGATAGCGCGGCGCGCGAATCGTCTGCGCGCAGCTTCGCCGCTACCGGTCCTGGCCGAACCGCCGGCGCGCACCGAGACGTCCCACCGCGTTCACGGCGAGGGCCATCAACGCCATCGCCAGCAACAACACGACCGCTGTGACGGCGAGCTGAAGGTACCCCTGCTGCCGGGGGTCCAGGAACGGATACGGGTACCAGTCGACGATCGGACCTCGTATCAGGGAATAGGCGCCGTAGACGGCCGGGAACACCAGCCAGCTGAGGCTCTGCACCTCGGAGATCCGTACCCGGGACGGGGCGAGCACCCAGTCGAGCAGCAGCACGAGCGGCAGCAGGCGGTGCAGAGCCGTGTTGATCCAGCCGTCCTGCAGCATGACGTCGATGTTCGCCAGCAGCACCGCGTACACGATTCCGGTGATCACCATGTACAGCGTCGTTGCGCCCCGGAACAGCTGCCAGCCCCGCGACTGCGGATCCCGGAGCGCGCCGACGAGCAGGACGACGACGGCGAGGATGTTGCTTTCGATGGTGAAATAGCTGAGGTAGTTGGCCGATGAGAAGTCGTCGCTAGCGAGGTTGCGGAGGGGAATCCACAGCAACGCGATCAGGCCGTAGACGGCGAAGACCGCCCGCAGAACCCGAACGATCCTCTGACCTCGCAGGTCCGTGACGACGGCAGCGTCCATCCGCCGATATTCGCACACGGGCGGGCGCGGCACAGGTGTTCCGCCGGGTTGGCTAGGCTGGGGTCCAGCATGTCCACCACAGCACCCAGCCGGCGGGAACTGAAGAACAGCCTCGGCGAACTCACTCTGCGCGACGAACACCGGCTCCGCCGGCGACTCGACCGTGCGCGCACACCCGAAGCGCTCGCGTCCCTGTCCGACGAGATCGCATCCGCACGCGGACGCATCGCACGAAGACTCGACAGCGTCCCCGTCATCGACTACCCCGACTCGCTGCCGGTCAGCCAGCGCCGCGACGACATCGCGAAGGCGATCGCCGAGAACCAGGTCGTCATCGTCGCCGGCGAGACGGGATCCGGCAAGACGACGCAGATCCCGAAGATCTGCCTCGAACTCGGCCGCGGCGTCCGCGGACTCATCGGACACACCCAGCCCCGCCGTCTCGCGGCGCGGACCGTCGCCGAACGGATCGCCGAGGAACTCCGCAGCGAACTCGGTGAGACCGTCGGCTACACCGTGCGATTCACCGACCAGGTGTCGGACGGCACGCTGGTGAAACTGATGACCGACGGAATCCTGCTCGCCGAGATCCAGCGCGACCGGATGCTGCGCCGGTACGACACGCTGATCATCGACGAGGCCCACGAACGCAGCCTCAACATCGACTTCATCCTCGGATACCTGCGGCAGCTCCTCCCCCGCCGGCCCGATCTGAAAGTGATCATCACCTCGGCCACGATCGATCCGGAACGCTTCGCGCAGCACTTCGCCACCGACGGGGTGCCCGCGCCGATCGTCGAGGTGTCCGGGCGCACATTCCCCGTCGAGATGCGTTACCGCCCACTCACGGTGGAAGTGGGCGACCAGACCTTCGACCGCGACCCCGTCGACGCGGTGTGCGAGGCGGTCGAGGAACTGTCCGGCGAGGGCGACGGCGACATCCTGGTCTTCCTCTCCGGCGAACGGGAGATCCGCGACACCGCCGACGCGCTCCGCGACCGCAGACTGCGCGGCACCGAGATCGTGCCCCTGTACGCCCGGCTATCGGCGGCGGAACAGCACAAGGTGTTCACGCCCCACAGCGGGCGGAGGGTCGTGCTGTCGACGAACGTCGCGGAAACGTCGCTCACCGTGCCCGGCATCCGGTACGTCGTGGACCCGGGAACCGCCCGCATCTCCCGCTACTCGGTGCGCACCAAGGTGCAGCGCCTGCCGATCGAACCGATCTCACAGGCGTCCGCCCGCCAGCGTTCCGGGCGTTGCGGCCGTGTGGCCGAAGGCATCTGCATCCGGCTCTACTCGGAAGAGGACTTCGAGGCCAGGCCCGCGTTCACCGAACCGGAGATCCTGCGCACCAACCTCGCGTCCGTCATCCTGCAGATGACGGCGCTCGGCCTCGGCGACATCGCCGCGTTCCCGTTCGTCCAGCCGCCCGACCCGCGGGCCGTCCGCGACGGCATCGGCCTGCTCGAGGAACTCGGAGCGATCGAACGGAAAGCCCAGGACGAGCAGCCCGTCCTCACCGCGGTCGGACGCGAACTCGCGCAGATCCCCGTCGATCCGCGCATGGCCCGGATGCTCGTCGAGGCGCACCGGAACGGCTGCCTGTCCGAGGTGCTGGTCATCGTCTCCGCCCTCTCGATCCAGGACGTGCGGGAACGTCCCGCCGAATTCCAGCAGGCTGCAGACGAGAAGCACGCCCGGTTCACCGTGGAGAACTCCGACTTCCTCGCCTTCCTCGAACTGTGGAAGTACCTGCGCGAGCAGCGGAACGAATTGTCGTCCAACCAGTTCCGGAAGATGTGCCGAAACGAGTTCCTGCACTGGCTGCGTATCCGCGAATGGCAGGACCTGCACGGTCAGCTCCGGCAGATCACCCGCGGGCTCGGCTGGGACACCACCGGCACCCCGGCCGGCGAGGCGGCGATCCACCAGTCCCTCCTCGCGGGACTGCTGTCGCACATCGGACTGCGCGAGGGTGACAAACGAGACTTCCTCGGTGCCCGCGGAAGCCGATTCGCGATCTTCCCCGGCTCGAGCCTGTTCAAGAAGCCCCCGCGATGGGTCATGGCCGCCGAGCTGGTCGAGACGTCCCGGCTGTGGGCGCGGATGTCGGCCAGAATCGAACCCGAGTGGGCGGAGAAACTGGCGCCGCACCTCGTGAAACGCACCTACTCCGAGCCGCACTGGTCGTCGAAACGCGGCGCCGCCATGGCGTACGAACGCGTGACGCTGTACGGCATCCCGCTCGTCGCCCGGCGTGCGGTCACCTACAGCACCATCGACCCCGAGACGTCCCGGGACCTGTTCCTGCGCCACGCTCTGGTGCAGGGCGAATGGCAGACGCAGCACAAGTTCTTCCATGCCAACCGCGCACTCCTGGAAGATGTCGAGGAACTCGAGCATCGCGCCCGCAGGCGCGACATCCTCGTGGACGACGACACCCTCTACGACTTCTACGACCAGCGCGTCGGCCCGGAGGCTGTCTCCGCCCGGCATTTCGACTCCTGGTGGAAGGTTGCCCGCCGGAAGAATCCCGACCTGCTCACATTCACCCAGGCGACCGTCGTCAACGCCGAGTCGGCCGCAGTGCTCGGCGGCGAATACCCCGACGCCTGGCGTCAGGGCGACATGCAGTTCCCGCTCACCTACCAGTTCGAGCCCGGCACCGAGGACGACGGCGTCACGGCCCGCATCCCGATCGCACTGCTGGCAGGTCTGCGCCCGGTCGGCTTCGACTGGCTGGTCCCCGGCATGCGCGTCGAACTGGTCACCGCCCTGATCAAGACGCTCCCGAAGACCCTTCGCCGACAGGTGGTTCCGGCACCGGACTTCGCGGCCGCCGCGCTGGCAGCCGTGAAACCCCGCTCCGAACCACTCACCACGGCGATGGCACGCGAATTGTCCCGGCTCGGTGCCTGCCGCATCGATCCCAAGGACTTCGACGTCACCGCGCTCCCCGACCATCTGCGCATGACGTTCGTTGCCGTGGACGAGAAGGGTGCCGTCCTCGGCCGGGACAAGGACCTCGTGTCGCTGCGCAAGTCGCTCGCTCCCCGCGTCCAGGTGGAAGTGGCGAAGGCGGCCTCGAATTCGGAGCGACCGCCCGCACTCACATGGACCCCCGCCACCCTCGGTTCGCTCGAAGCCACCGTCACACGCGAACTCGGCGGCCAGAAGGTCACCGGGTACCCCGCCCTGGTCCCGGAGGGTGACGGTGTCGCCGTCCGCGTGCTCAGCACCGCGGCGGAGCAACGATCCGCGATGCGCGCCGGAACGCGCCGGCTGCTCCTCGCCGCTGTTCCCACCCAGGCGAAGACGGTCACGTCCGGTCTGAGCAACGCACAGCGACTGGCACTGGGGCAGAACCCCGACGGCAGCCTCGACGCCCTCATCGACGACTGCCGCAACGCCGCCGCGAACCAGTTGATCGCCGCACACGGTACGCCGGTGCGCACACCGCAGGACTTCGACACCCTCGTGGCGACGGCGCGCGCGGAGATGGCCCGGAACGTGGCGGTTCTCTTGCGGCTGGTGTCGCCGGTGCTCGAAGCGGACCATCGGCTGGCCGTCGTACTGGAACGCGCCACCGGTGAGGCCGCCGACGACGTGCGGGAACAGCGGCAGTCGCTGCTGTTCCCCGGTTTCGTCGCCGACATCGGTGCCACGCGCCTCCGCGAACTGCCCCGCTACATAGCCGCCGCGACCGCACGTCTCGAAGCCCTTCCGGGGAGCGCACCGCGCGATCAGAAGGGGATGGACGTCCTCGACCGGGTGTACGCCGGATACGAACGCATGCTCGCGGGCCTGCCGGAAGAACGACAGCACTCACCCGAGGTCGACGCCATCCACTGGATGATCGAGGAACTGCGCGTCAGCCTGTTCGCTCAAACACTCGGGACACCGATCCCGGTCTCGGAGAAGCGCGTGCTCAGCGCTATGGAGAAGGTGCGCTGAGGCGTCGGCTCAGGCGTCGTCGCGGGATTCGCGGTGTTCGCGTAGCTCTTTGATCTCGCGGGCGAAGTCCTCGGCAGAGCTGAACGACCGGTACACGGACGCGAAGCGCAGGTACGCCACCTCGTCGAGATCACGGAGTGGACCGAGAATCGCGAGGCCCACCTCGTTGCTCGGGATCTCCGCGGAGCCCGACGCCCGGACCGCGTCCTCGACCTGCTGGGCAAGAAGATTCAATGCGTCGTTGTCTACCTGCCGGCCCTGGCAGGCGCGGCGAACACCCCGCACCACCTTCTCCCGGCTGAACGGTTCGGTGACACCACTGCGCTTGACCACCGACAGCACGGCGGTCTCGACGGTGGTGAATCGGCGACCACACTCAGGGCACGAACGGCGGCGGCGGATGGCCTGTCCTTCGTCGGCTTCTCGCGAATCGACCACACGTGAATCGGGGTGCCGGCAGAACGGGCAGTGCATGGCGATTCCTTCGTCGTAGCCGTCGTGGCCGCAACTGTTCGCCTCCCCCGATGGCGAACCGACGAAAACGGATTCACGCAGCGGATGCACGATCTCGACGCGACCACACGAAGTGGTGGGACTGACAGCATCCGAGACTACTCGGCCGCGTGATGGGACAGTCATGCAGAGCCACCCCCGTCACCGGGTAGTGGACGACGGGACGATCAGACTCTGGCCCGGGTGGAGCGCCGAATTGGACATGGCGTTCAGCTCCATGATCCGCTCGACCACCTGTGCCACCGGCAATTCCGGGGAGATCCGCGCCGCGAGCGCGGCCAGGCTCTCACCCTGCTGCACCTGCACGACCTCCGTGGCCGCCGAGTTGCTCACACCGTCAGTCGTGGCCAGCTGAGCCACCCCGACGAGCCCGCACAACACACCCGCGGTGATCACGACACTCGCGAGCACCATCCGCCAGCCGACCTCGTTCGCCCCGCGCACGTGATCGGCGCGGGAGACACCGGTGTGGGTGGGCCGGTACGCGACGGCACCGGACGACGGGCGCCGCAGCTCGCCGTCGGTGCGCCTGCGGCGAGGCTCGGTCCGGTACGACCGCGCGGCCCCGGAACGGACGGCACCCCGTTCGAGTGCCTGCCGGTTCAGCACTGCCTGTTGGTTCAGCACTGCCTGCCGATGGAGAACTGCGTTGCTCATCGGTACCTCCGCTGCTCGTGTCCGTTGTCAGATCCGTTGTCGTATCCGCTACCGACCCGGTCGGTGTCCGATCCCGCCGGGCGTTCGATCACGCGTTCGAAAGAACACATGTTCGATTTCTACCACGGCACTCCGACAAAGTCTCTACTTCTCGCGACACGTGTCGAACAGATGTTTGAAACTCCGAGGAAAGCGGGATAGATTCGTGTCACGCGGCACAGCAGTCACATGCGACCCATACCGAGAAGATCCACATACAGACGGAGGCACCTCGCCATGAAGGACGACAGCTCGACCGACGGTTCGACTCCACGTGTGAGCGGTGGCTCCGCCGCCGGGTTGACCGACCGGCAGCGCCGTGTCCTCGAGGTGATTCGCACGTCCGTGAACGAGCGCGGTTATCCGCCGAGCATCCGCGAGATCGGCGACGCCGTGGGGCTCACCTCGACGTCCTCGGTCGCTCATCAGCTGCGCACGCTGGAGCGGAAGGGCTTCCTCCGCCGGGATCCCAATCGTCCGCGCGCCGTGGACGTGCGCGGTCTCGACGAGGTGGCGGCGGGAGCGGCGGCGAACGCGAGCGCCGCCGTCGGATTGGCTGCGGTCAAGTCCGGTGCCGACGGCGCACCCCTGCCGGAACCCACGTTCGTCCCGGTACTCGGCCGGATCGCCGCCGGTGGCCCGATCCTCGCCGAGGAAGCCGTCGAGGACATCTTCCCGCTCCCCCGTGAACTGGTGGGCCAGGGCTCGCTGTTCCTGCTGAAGGTCGTCGGCGAATCGATGATCGATGCCGCGATCTGTGATGGCGACTGGGTGGTGGTCCGCCAGCAGAACGTGGCGGAGAACGGAGACATCGTGGCAGCGATGATCGACGGCGAAGCCACCGTCAAGACGTTCAAGCGCACCGACAGCGAGGTGTGGCTGATGCCGCACAATCCCCTGTTCGATCCGATCCCCGGCAACGACGCAGTCATTCTGGGCAAGGTCGTCACGGTCATGCGCAAGATCTAGTCACTGCCGCTGGTAGACACGAGGAGGCCCCACGGCGATTGCCGTGGGGCCTCCTCGCATCCACCCCGGATACGCAGGTCGTGCCTCGTCAGAGATTGAGGCCACGACCGATGATTTCCTTCATGATCTCGGTCGTTCCGCCGTAGATGGTCTGGACACGAGAATCCATGTACGCCTTGGCGATCGGGTACTCCTTCATGTATCCGTAGCCGCCGTGCAGCTGCAGGCACCGGTCGATGAGCCGCACCTGCGCCTCGGTGGTCCACCACTTGGCCATCGCCGCTTCCTGCACCGACAGCTTCTCGTCGTTGAGCAGTTCGATGAACTTGTCGACGAGGACTCGGACCGCCGTTGCCTCGGTGGCGAGTTCGGCAAGCACGAAGCGTGTGTTCTGGAAGCTGCCGATCGACTTGCCGAAGGCCTTCCGGTCGCGGCAGTACTGGATCGTCATGTCCAGCGCCGATTCCATTGCGGCGGCGGCCACCACGGCGATCGACAGCCGCTCCTGGGGGAGGTTCTTCATCAGGTAGAGGAAGCCCATCCCCTCCTCGCCGAGAAGGTTGGCGGCGGGAACGCGTACGTCGGTGAAGCTGAGTTCCGCCGTGTCCTGCGCCTTCATCCCGATCTTGTCGAGGTTGCGGCCGCGCTCGAAGCCCGGCATGTCCCGTTCGACGACCAGGAGGCTAAATCCCTGCGCTCCCTTGTCGGGGTCGGTACACGCGACGACGATCACGAGATCGGCGTTGATGCCGTTGGTGATGAAGGTCTTGGAACCGTTGAGGACCCAGTCGTCGCCGTCGCGCACGGCGCGCGTCTTGATGCCCTGCAAGTCGCTGCCGGTCCCCGGTTCGGTCATCGCGATGGCCGTGATCAGCTCACCCGACGCGAAGCCGGGCAGCCAGCGCTGTTTCTGCTCCTCGTTGCTCAGTTCGAGCAGGTACGGCGCGACGACGTCGTTGTGCAGAGTGAAGCCGATGCCGCTGTATCCCCCGCGGGTGGTCTCCTCGGTGACGATTGCGTTGTACCGGAAGTCGCGCACGCCGCCGCCGCCGAATTCCTCCGGCACGGCCATGCCGAGGAATCCCTGCTTGCCGGCCTCGACCCACAGGCTGCGGTCGACGATGTTCTGCTCTTCCCACTTGGCGTGGTTCGGCTCGGCGTGCTGTGCGAGAAACTTGCGGTACGACTCCCGGAACAGTTGGTGCTCCGGTTCGAACAGGGTGCGCTCCACGCCGACTCCTCGTATCAACTATCTGGGTACGTCTCGTTCGACGGTAGAGGCGAGGAACTACGTGGTGAATGACCCAGGTGATCGGGATTCGTGACCCATCCGGTCACCGGGTCAGGGCTTGCGGAACCGCGCGAGCGAGCGCATCACCGGGTAGGCGACGAGGATGCCGACCGAACCCCACGCGATGCCACCGAGTTCCACCGATCCGATCGTCAGCGTCAGGTCGCCGATGCCGGCGACGAGCGCTGCGGCGACCACGGTGAGGTTCACGGGGTCGGTGAAATCCACCTCGGCATCCATCCAGATGCGCACACCGAGGACGCCGATCAGCCCGTACAGCACGAGGGTGGCGCCGCCGATGACACCGTTCGGCACGGTGAACACGAGGGCTCCGAACTTCGGTGAGAACGCGAGGACCACGGCGGTGGCCGCCGCGACCCAGTAGGCGGCGGTGGAGTAGACCCGCGTCGCGGCCATGACTCCGATGTTCTCGGCGTACGTGGTGGTTCCGGACCCACCACCGAATCCCGCGAGGGTCGTGGCCAGTCCGTCCGCGACGAGCGCATCGCCGGCGACGTCGTCGAGCGACCGACCCGTCATGGCCGACACCGCCTTGACGTGGCCGACGTTCTCGGCGATCAGGACGATGACCACCGGCAGGGTCAGTGCGATCACGGACCATTCGAACGTCGGTCCCCGCAGTTCGGGCACGCCGAACCAGGCCGCTTCCCGCAGCGCCGTCACCCGCTCCTCGGCGAGCCCACCGATCACGGCGGCGAACACCCAGCCGACGGCGACCCCGACCAGAATTCCGAGGCGGCCCAGCAATCCCGGACCGAGCACTGTCACGAGCAGGATCGCCAGCAGCGTCACCCCGGCGATCAGCGGCTGCGATTCGAACGAATCCACCGCGGTGGGTGCGAGATTGAGTCCGATCAGCGCGACCACGGCGCCGGTGACGACGGGCGGCATGACGGCGTCGATGACCCGCGATCCAGCCAGCTTCACGGCGATACCCACCACGAGCAGCAACAGACCCGCCGCGGCGACACCGCCGAGTTGCGCGGCGGGTCCCGAACTCTGCGACGCCGTCAGCGGCGCGATGAACGCGAACGACGACCCGAGATAGCTGGGAATACGGCCGCGGGTGATGAGCAGGAACAGGGCCGTCCCGATACCAGAGAACAGCAGTGTCGTCGTGACCGGGAACCCGGTGATGGTCGGCACCAGGAGGGTGGCGCCGAACATCGCAATGACGTGCTGCATCCCGATTCCGACCGTGCGCGGCCACGTGAGGCGCTCGCCGGGAGCGACCACCTCACCCTCACTGATCCGCCTGCCGTCACCGTGCAGCGTCCACCCGAACGCCCGCGTGGGGGCGGACTGACCGGCAGAGCCGCCGGCGGGACCGTCGGGGGCGTCGGTTTCTCTTTTCGTCACAGTTCGCCAATAGTAGGCACGATCTGGGAGTTTCGCGCCGTCGGGACCGGATCCCCCGCGAAACCCGGGACTACGCCCCCAGCACCCGGACCGCCGCGGCCCGCGCCTCCGCGGGATCGCTCGTGGCGAGCACGTCCTCGGCGGCACGACGGCAGTCGTCCAGCGAGACCGACCCCACCTTCGCCCCCACACCGGACACGGCGGCACCCGCGCAGGACAGCGACGTGACCCCGAGTCCGATCAGCACGCAGGCGAGTAGCGGGTCGGCGGCCGCCTCGCCGCAGACGCCGACGGGCTTGCCTGCCGCGATTCCCGCCTCGGCCGTGCGGGCGACGAGCGCGAGGACCGCAGGTTGCCAGGGGTCGGTGAGCGACGCCAGATCGGAGGACATCCGGTCGGCGGCCATCGTGTACTGCGCGAGGTCGTTCGTGCCGATGGACAGGAAGTCGACGTGCCGCAGAAGACGGTCGGCCAGAAGCGCGGCGGCCGGTACCTCGACCATCACACCGGGCACGAGCCCGCGGGCGCGGACCTCCGCAGCGAAGGATTCTGCCTCGGCGGGAGTCGAGATCATCGGTGCCATCACCCACGGCTGCGACTGCGTCTGCTTCGCCGCGGCGGCGACCGCGTCGAGTTGCCTGCTGAGGATGCCCGGGTTCTGTTCGGCGATCCGGATTCCGCGGACGCCGAGCGCCGGGTTCGCCTCTTCGGCATGGTTGGCGAAGCGCAGCGGCTTGTCCGATCCCGCGTCGAGCGTCCGGATCACCACTTTCCGGCCGGCGAACGCGTCGAGCACCTCACCGTAGATCTCGGCCTGCTCGTCGACGCCGGGCTCGGAATCGCGGTCCAAGAAGCACAACTCGGTACGGAACAGTCCTACGCCCTCGGCGGCGGTCGTGGCGGCCGACCGCGCACCGGCCCCGTCCTGGACGTTGGCCAGAATCGACACGGCGTGTCCGTCGCTCGTGCGACCGGGACCTTCCCACGACTGGATGCGGATCCGTTCGGCGCGGCCGTGTTCCACGGCGGCGCGGGCCTCGACGGGATCCGGTTCCACCACGAGTTCGCCCACCGAGCCGTCGAGGAGGACGGGGGTGCCCGAGACGACGGATTCGAGGTCGCGCACCGCGACGACGCACGGGATTCCCAGCTGGCGCGAGATGATCGCGGTGTGGCTCGTCGGGCCGCCGAGGACGGTCACGAGTCCGACGATCAGCTCGGGATCGAGACCGGCGGTGTCGGCGGGTGCGAGGTCCTGGGCGCACAGGATCGACGGTGTCGCGGGCACGGGGATGCCGGGTTCGGGCAGGCCGAGGAGTTCGGACACGACACGGTCCCGGATGTCGCGCAGGTCGGTCACGCGTTCGGCCATCAACCCGCCCATCTTGGTGAACAGGGTCGCGAACTGCTCGGTGGCCTCCGCCGCCGATTCCTCGGCCGGGGTTCCACCGGCGATCAGCTTCTGCGCGGCACCGAGCCAGCCGCGGTCGGCCGCCATCGCCGCGTTCGCCTGCAGCACCTCTGCCGCGGCGCCGGAGACGCTCGCCGCTCGGTCGCGGAGTCGCTGCGACACCACGGCGGCCGCTTCCTCGAAGCGGACCTTCTCCGCGTCGCGCGACGCCTCGTCGATGCGGGCCGATCCGGGTGCGACCTCCGGCCGCGGAGCCGGCCAGATCACCGGCGCGTAGGCAATGCCCGGTACCACCGGCGTACCTCGCACGATTTCACGGTCTTCGGTCATCGGGTCCTCCTGGCCGGCTCGTTCTGTCTTCGCACAGTCGGAAATGCGAATCGACTATGTGACGGAGATTACTCTCAACTCTTGACATGTCAACACACTCGGGCGTAAAACAACATGACACAACATTTCGTGTGATGCAGACCATAACGGACAACGTCACCGAACACTTCATCGACGAGAACAGGAACGGGGTCACGGTGTATCCGGAAGAACGCCAGCAAGCGGTCACCACGCTGATCTCGCAGCGGGGTCGCATGTCCGTGGCGGACCTCTCCGACACGTTCGGCGTCACCACCGAAACCGTGCGACGTGACCTGGCGCTGCTCGAGCGTCTCGGCCACGTCCGCCGCGTGCACGGCGGCGCGGTCCCTGCGGGTTCCCTCACCGTCACCGAGCCCGGCATGACGGAACGCGATCACACCCGCGCCGAGCAGAAGGACCGGATCGCCAAGCGCGCCGCCGCCTACCTGCCGCCGTCCGGAGGCAGCGTGCTGTTCGACGCGGGAACCACGACGGGGCGCATCATCCCGGAACTCCCGTCCGATCTGGACCTCACCGTGATCACCAACTCCGTCCCGATCGCGGCCCGGCTCGCGGGACTCAATTCGGTGACGCTCCACATGCTGGGCGGCCGGGTGCGCGGCATCACGCAGGCCGCCGTCGGCGAGGAGGCGCTGCGCATCCTCGACGTCCTCCGCGTCGACGTCGCGTTCATCGGCACCAACGCGCTCAGCGTCGGCCACGGCCTGTCCACACCGGACACCGAGGAGGCCGCCGTCAAGCGCGCGATGGTCCGGTGCGCCAACCACGTCGTCGTGGTCGCCGACTCGTCGAAGGTCGGCCGGGAGCACCTCGTGAGCTTCGCCCCCATCCACAGCGTCGACATCCTCGTCACCGACGCCGACATCAGTTCCGCAGACCGAGCCCACTTCCACGACCAGGGAATCGAGGTGGTGATCGCATGATCGTCACGCTGACCGCCAATCCGAGCATCGACCGCACCGTCAACCTGGTGGGGCGCCTCGAACGCGGAACCGTCCTTCGCGCCGCCGCCACCCACAGCGACCCCGGAGGCAAGGGCGTCAACGTCGCCCGCGCGCTCACCTCGGCCGGTGTCGCCGCAGTCGCGGTGCTCCCGGGCAACGAGGGCGACCCCCTGCTCACCGCACTCTCCGAGCACGGGATCGAGCACGTGACCGTGGCGACGTCCGGTCCGGCGCGCACCAACATCACCATCACCGAACCCGACGGCACCACCACCAAGGTCAACGAACCCGGTGTCGTCATGTCGGCCGAGTCCCTCGCCGATCTCCAATCGGAGATCATCGAACGCGGGTCCCGGGCCGAGTGGGTGGTGCTGTCCGGTTCCCTACCCCCGGGCATTCCCACCGACTGGTACGCCACCCTCGTCGAGGCATTGCGCTCCGCGTCGTGCAGGGTCGCCGTCGACACGTCGGACGCCCCGCTGCTCGCGCTCGCGGAACGGTTCCCCGCGGCCGCCCCCGACCTCGTGAAACCGAACAGCGAGGAACTCGCGCAGCTCACCGGCGCCAACGGGCAGTTACTCGAGGAGTCCGCGCTGCGCGGGGACCCGACGGCCACCGCCCATGCCGGCAGGCAACTCGTGGACCGCGGTGTCGAAGCCGTCCTCGCCACGCTCGGCGCCGCGGGTGCGGTTCTCGTGACGGAGGCCGGCGCCTGGTGGGCCACGCCACCACCGATCGTCGCCCGCAGCACCGTCGGCGCCGGCGACTCGTCGCTGGCGGGCTACCTGGCAGCGCACATGTCCGGTGCCACGCCCGCGGACTGCCTCCGATCCGCCGTCGCCTACGGCAGCGCGGCGGCAGCCCTTCCCGGCACCACCCTGCCGACCCCCGACCACGTCGACATCGACGCCGTCACTGTCACCGCCCTCAGCTCCCCCGCCCCCGATCCGGCCTGAACCAGAAGGAAACACCATGTCTCACTCGACACCCGACCGCGATTCGGGGCCGCAGATCATCAGCGAAGATCTGATCTCCCTGGACACCGACCTCGGAGCCTCCAAGGAGGACGTGATCTCCGCGCTCTCCCGGCGTCTGGCCGACGCCGGTCGCGCCACCGAGGCGGACGGCCTCCGTGACGCCGCGCTGGCGCGTGAATCACAATCGGCGACAGGACTTCCCGGTGGGATCGCGATCCCCCACTGCCGTTCCGAAGCCGTTGCGGCGGCGTCCCTCGGATTCGCGCGGCTCGACCCGAAGGTCGATTTCGGCGCCCCCGACGGACCCGCAGATCTGGTGTTCCTCATCGCCGCACCCGAAGGTGCCGGCGCGGAACACATGAAGCTGCTCTCCTCGCTCGCGCGGGCGCTGGTGCGCCCCGCCTTCGTCGGGGCCCTGCGTGACGCGAAGACCCCCGCCGAGATCGTCACCCTGGTGAACGACGTCCTGGCACCCGCACCGGCACCCGCCGCGGCGGCCGCTGCAGCACCCGCGGCGGCCGCCGCGGCCCCGGCTCCGGCTGAGGCTCCCGAACCGGTCGCCCCGGAAAAGGAACCCGAGCCCGAAGAGGGACCGAAGCACATCGTCGCGGTCACCGCCTGCCCGACCGGCATCGCCCACACATACATGGCCGCCGACTCCCTCGTCGCCGCAGGCGAACGCGCAGGCGTCGTCGTCCACGTGGAGACGCAGGGTTCGAGCGGAAGCACACCCCTGGCACCGGGAGTGATCGCGGGCGCGTCCGCCGTCATCTTCGCCACCGATGTCGGGGTGAAGGGCAAGGAACGCTTCGCAGGCAAGCCGGTGGTGGCGTCGGGCGTCAAACGCGCCATCAACGAGCCCGACACCATGATCACCGAGGCACTGCGCGCGGGCATGAACCCGTCCGCGGCGACCGTGGACGGCACCAGCGCGGCCGGCGCCCCCGACGAACCGGCCGGATCGGTCGGCTGGGGCACCCACCTGCGCCAGGTGCTGCTCACCGGTGTCAGTTACATGATCCCGTTCGTCGCCGCCGGCGGTCTGCTGATCGCCCTCGGCTTCCTACTCGGCGGGTACGAGATCTCCGGTCCCGCGGAGGACATCGTCCTCAGCAACTCCCTCGGCCAACTCCCCGAGGGTGGCCTGGCGACGTACCTGGGCGCGGTGCTGTTCCAACTGGGTTCGCTGGCGTTCAGCTTCCTCGTACCCGCTCTGGCCGGTTACATCGCCTTCGCCATCGCCGACCGGCCCGGTCTGGCGCCGGGCTTCACCGCGGGCGCCGTTGCTGTCTTCGTCGGCGCCGGATTCATCGGAGGCCTCGTCGGTGGTCTGATCGCCGGCGTGGTCGCGCTGTGGATCAGCCGGATCCCGGTTCCCCAGTGGTTGCGCGGCCTGATGCCGGTGGTGATCATCCCGCTGTTCGCGACTCTGATCGTCGGCGCACTCATGTTCCTGGTCCTGGGCCGTCCGCTCGCCTCGATCACGTCGGGCCTGACGAACTGGCTCAACGGTCTGTCCGGCAGCTCCGTCATCTTCCTCGGCATCATCCTCGGTCTGATGATGTGCTTCGACCTCGGTGGCCCGGTGAACAAGGCGGCATACGCGTTCGCGGTGGCCGGCCTCAACGTCAACGATCCCGCCTCGCTGCGCATCATGGCGGCCGTGATGGCCGCGGGCATGGTCCCGCCGCTGGCGATGGCTCTCGCGTCGACCGTCCTGCGTCCCAGCCTGTTCAGCGAGGCGGAACGCGAGAACGGCAAGGCGGCCTGGCTCCTCGGCTCGGCGTTCATCTCCGAAGGTGCCATTCCGTTCGCCGCCGCCGACCCGCTGCGCGTCATTCCCTCGATGATGGCCGGCGGCGCCGTCACCGGCGCCCTGATCATGGCGTTCGACGTCACCCTCAGCGCACCACACGGCGGAATCTTCGTCTTCTTCGCCATCGGCAACCTGCTGTGGTTCCTGGTGGCGCTGGCCGCCGGTGTCGTCGTCGCCGCACTCTGCGTCGTCGGCGCCAAAGAATTCATCAAGCCCGGCGCGTCCGACGCCGAACTCGACCCCGACGTTGCGACAGTCGCAGCGTAAGAGAAACAGATCGACCCGCTCGTCCGCATCAACCCCACCGACAGAGGAGAGAGTCCATGCCCAGCACCACAGTCGCCGTCGGTTCGTCCATCGG
The DNA here is from genome assembly GCF_900455735.1 of Rhodococcus wratislaviensis. Classification (GTDB taxonomy): domain Bacteria; phylum Actinomycetota; class Actinomycetes; order Mycobacteriales; family Mycobacteriaceae; genus Rhodococcus_F; species Rhodococcus_F wratislaviensis. The sequence goes on from NZ_UAUI01000004.1 coordinate 80,233, forward strand.
CCTGCACGCCCGTCCCGCCGCCGTCATCGCCGAAGCGGTTGCCGCCGCCGGTGTGCCCGTCACCCTCGCCGTGGCGGACGGCGAACCAGTGGACGCCGGTTCCGCACTGCTCATCATGACGCTCGGCGCCACCAAGGGCACCGACGTCACGGTCACCAGCGACGACGCCGACGCCGTCGAGAAGGTGGCTCAGCTGGTGGCGGCCGACCTCGACGCCTGACCGGTACCCGGCCGTCAGCTGGTGAGACCCAGCCGGCGGCCGGTCCAGTCCATCTCCCGTTCGAGCGCCGCGCCCCAGGTGGCGCCCTCGTGGCCACCGGGGAGCTCGTAGTACCGCACGTTCAGACCGGCCGCCCGCGCGGCAGCGAACATCCGCTGCTGCTGCGGGCGGTATTCGTCGTCCGCGGCCCCGGCGACGAACACCCCGGTCAATTCCGGGAACTGCCGTGTCCTCATCACATCGACCGGGTTGACCGCCGCGAACGCATGCTCGTCGCCTGCGAACGTCGCCGCGACCGTCCCTGCGTGATCGCCCAGCGAGGGTTCGTCCTGACCGAGGAAGTCGAGAAACGTCGGGTAGATCCGCGGATAGTTCACGGCCAGCTGGATCGAACAGGTTCCCCCGTAGGAGAATCCGCCGATCGCCCACTGCGCCGGATCGTGCGACACCTGCAGGGACTTCTCGATCCACGCGGGGACGTCGTGGGCCACGTAGGTGGCGGCGTTGCCCAGCGCCGAATCGAGGCACAGCGGATTCGCGTCCTGCGACCCCAGTGCGTCGACCACCACGACGACCGGCGCGAGGCCGTCGTGCCGCGCCGCATACGCATCCACCGTGGACCCCAGTCGTCCGCTGCTGAACCAGTCCTGGGGGCGCCCCGGCTGTCCCGCGATCATCACCATGACGGGGAGCACCGCCCGGGGTGACGTCAGGTACGCCGGCGGCAGATACAGCACGGCCGGGCGGGCCGGGAATCCGGATTCGGTGCCCGGGATCTGCACCTCCGTCACCACACCGGAGCCGGGTGTGCGCACCGGGCGGGTCCACACCGAGTCCATCGGGGTCCCGGATTGCACGGCGCTTTCGAACCCGGGGACGTCACCGAACGACACCGGCTCGACGACGGTCGGCGGGCGGTGTCCCACCAGCGACCCGACGGTCGGATACACGCCGACCTCTGCATTGACCTGCCCCGCCGCCGCGGCCGCCACGACTACGCCCGCCACACCGATCACCCAGGCGCGCCGGGCTCCGGGCCTCCGGAACAGGAGCGACGCGACGAGTACTAGGGTGCCGACCGCGAGCCAGATCCACGCGTATCCCGTCGGCGGTAACTGATTGGGAAGCGGCCGGTACGCCGCCCACACGGCACCCCCGACCGCTGCGGTCACGGGCACCGCGACCGCGGCGGCGCGGAGGATGGGCGGCCGGGCGGCACGCGACAGCGCGAGGATCACGACGATGCCCGCCACCGCGGCGACGGTCGATGCCGCCCGGGCGCGACCGTGCGCCAGCGACAGATGGGCAATATGCGACAACAACTCGTGGGCCTGCACACCGCCCAGTATTCACACGAGGTCGCGCACCGAAAGAATCAGGCTCACAACATTTCTCGCAAAACAGACCTATCGGGCACGGCGGCGGACCAGGAAGCCCGCGCCGACCACGAGCACGACCGCGCCGCCGGCGATGCCGATTCCCCACAGCGTTCCCGGCGACTGCGCCGACGCCTCGTCCCCGACGGTCTGCGCGCGGGCCTGCTCCTGCACCCTCGACACCGCCCCGGGCAGCATCTGAATCGGCGGAACGGGCCCCTCCCGCGCCTCGGAGGCGATCAACAGGTCGCCGTTCTCGGTGAACGAGATCGACTCCCCCTGTGGCTGCTGCGGCACGTGCGCGCGCACCACGGGCCCCGCGGCGAACGCCGCGGCCAGGTCGCCGTCCGGTGCCGAGAACAGGAACACGTCGGAGTAGCTGCGGACGGCGGCCACGGTTCCGTCGCCGGAGACGGCGCCGCCCGTGAACATCGTCGAATGCAGTGCCGGGGCCGTGGTGCCGCTCCCGGTGGTGGCGTCGTCGGCGCCGTTCGTCTCCGCGACGTCCAGCGTGCCCACCTTTTCGAGCGGGGTCGGCCCGGGGCTCGCGAGATCACCCACAGCGGCACCCCCCGCAGGCCGGTACACGTTGCCTGCCCCGAACACTTCCTTCGTGACGATCAGCGGGGTGCCGTCGCGCTGGACGAGAACGGTCTCGGCGTCGTGCGGGCCGTCCGGATACGTCAGCCGATGCAGTTCTCCCGCGCCCGTGTTGCGGTCCATCGCGATCAGCGCCACCGTGTCGCGTCGGCGTCCGTTGTCCCCGGTGTCGGCGAGCCACAGCCGGCCGTCGGGACCGGACGCCAGGTCCTCGACGTCGTACGGATCGACCGGCAGCGGTAGCCACCGCTGCACGGCGCAGTTCCCGTCCATCACCGCGACCGCACGATCGGACCCGCTGTCACCGACCGCGTAGAGCAGTCCCCCCGCCGATGCGAGCCCCGACAGCTCTTCGAGGGAGGCCTCGTCCGGGGTGCCGACCGCCGAATTGTCGGGAGTGCAGAGCGGACCGAACTCCGACGCGTCGACGGCGGTCTGATCACGGAAGAACGGCTCGGCGGATCCGACCCCCGCCACGGCGAGCGGTGTGCACGCAGCGAGGACTCCGACCGCGACACGGGCCGACCACCGTGAGCGGTCAGGCACTGCCGCTGTACTGAACCAGTGCCGACGCCAGCGCTTCGGGCACCCGCGCATGAACACGCGTGCCGTCCTCCTCGTGGGAGGAATCGAGGATCTGACCGTCCGAGTGGATCCGGGCCATCAGATCTCCCCTGTTGTACGGGAGGAGCACGCTGACCTCGATCTCCGGGCGGATCAGTACGTCGCTGAGATGCGCTCGCAACTCGGCGATGCCTTCTCCGGTCCGGGCGGAGACGAACGCCGCACCGGGCAGCAGGCCTCGCAGCTGGGTCAGCGTGACCGGGTCGGCCGCGTCGATCTTGTTCACCACGATGAGCTCCGGCGGCGCCGCGGCGTCGTTCTCCCGGATCACCTCGGTGATCACCTCGTGGACTGCCCTGATCTGATCCGTGGGCAGCGGGTCGGAGCCGTCGACGACGTGGAGCAGCAGATCCGCGTCCGTGACTTCCTCGAGCGTCGAGCGGAACGCCTCGATCAGCTGGGTCGGCAGGTGACGCACGAACCCGACGGTGTCGGTGAGGACGTACTCGCGGCCGTCGTCCAGCGCCGCCCGCCGAGTGGTGGGATCGAGGGTGGCGAACAGGGCGTTCTGCACCAGCACCCCGGACCCGGTCAGCGCGTTGAGCAGGCTCGACTTGCCGGCGTTGGTGTAGCCGACGATCGCGATGGACGGCGTCTCGCTGCGCAGACGCCTGGTGCGTTTGGTGTCGCGGGCGGCCTTCATGCCCTTGATCTCACGCCGCAGCTTCGCCATCCGCTCACGGATTCGCCGGCGGTCCGTCTCGATCTTGGTCTCACCGGGACCACGCAGACCCACACCGCCGTTGCTGCCGGCGCGACCACCCGCCTGCCGGGACATCGATTCACCCCAGCCACGCAGTCGCGGCAGCATGTATTCCATCTGGGCCAGCGCCACCTGCGCCTTACCCTCCCTGGACGTCGCATGCTGAGCGAAGATGTCGAGGATGAGGGCCGTCCGGTCGATGACCTTGACCTTGACGACCTTCTCCAGCGCGGTCAGCTGCGCCGGAGTGAGCTCACCGTCGCAGATGACGGTGTCGGCGCCGGTCGAGAGGACGACCTCACGGAGTTCCTCGGCTTTACCGGAACCGATGTAGGTGGCCGCGTCGGGTTTGTCCCGCCGCTGGACGAGGCCCTCGAGGACCTCGGACCCGGCGGTCTCGGCCAGAGCCGCGAGCTCGGCCATGCTGGATTCGGCCTGCGCCGCGGTTCCCTGCGTCCAGACACCGACGAGCACCACGCGTTCGAGGCGCAGCTGCCGGTATTCGACCTCGGTGACGTCTGTGAGCTCGGTGGAGAGCCCGGCAACCCGGCGCAGCGCGCTGCGGTCCTCGAGTTGCATCTCGCCGACCGAAGGGCGCCCGTCGTCGTAGGCGAACTCAGTGGAGTCGGAGATCGGCGATTCTTCTGTGCGATGTGTTTTCGTCATACACCCTCATGATCCCACGGAATGTCGAGGGCGTGCACGTGCATTTCGCGCAGGGCGATCAGCCGAGGCCGTTCCACCAGCCGTCGTCGAGGTTCCCGGACGCCACCAGGACGGACGGTCCGCGCAACGTCGCGCGGCCGTCCGACACCGCAACAGTGACCTGACCACCGGGAATACGGACATTCACCTCACCGGAGTCGGCCCCGTCGAAGCGCAGCGCGGCGGTGGCCGCGGCCACCGTGCCGGTGCCGCACGACCGGGTTTCGCCCACCCCGCGCTCGTGCACCCGCATGTCCACGGCGCCGGATTCGATGCGGGTGAGGATCTCCACGTTGACACCGTGCGGGAAGAAGCCGGGATCGAACCCGGGTGCGGCCGTCAGGTCGAGGGCCGACAGGGACGCCGCCGTGAGGTGCGCATCGACACATGCCAGGTGCGGGTTGCCGACGTCGATGCCGATCCCGTTGAACACCTTGCCGTCGATGGTCGCGGCGCTGGTTCCCAGATCCCGCACCACCCCCATGTCGACGGTGACCTCGCCGAAGGCGCCGTCCGCCGAGTGCACGATCACCGGTTTGCCGCCGGCCCGGCTGCCGACGACGAACTCGTCGCGCGTCTCGAGCCCCGCCGCCCGGAGGTAGTGGGCGAAGACGCGGACGCCGTTGCCGCACATCTCCGCGATCGAGCCGTCGGCGTTGCGGTAATCCATGAACCAGTCGTCCTCGGACGTGCCGTCGGGGAGTTCGGCGAGCACACCGGCGCCGGCCAGCGCACCGGCCTTCGCGACGCGCAGGATTCCGTCGGCGCCGAGCCCGCGCCTGCGATCGCACAGCGCCGCCACCCGCGGGGCCGACAGGTCGATGCGGACGTCGGGATCCGGGAGGACCACGAAGTCGTTCTCGGTGCCGTGTCCCTTGCTGAAATCCATGCGCACCACTCTAACCAACGGTCGAGCGGGTGCGGGTTCGTCGACGCTGCCGGGCGATTTCGTACAGGGCGACGGCGCCGGCGGAGGGGGCGCCGAGGGAACTCGCGGCGCCTCCGATCGGAATGTTGACCACCGTGTCGCAGGCGTCGCGCCACGCAGCGCTCATCCCGCGGGTCTCGTTGCCGATCACGAGCACCGTGCCGCCGCCGAAGTCGTGGGCGTCGATGGTCACGGAGCCGGTCTCGTCGGTGCCGACGATGTGCAGGTCGGTTCCGGACGCACGCCGGGCGTCGCGGAAGGCGAGGATCTCGTCGACGGACGAGACCGTGACGACGGGCATCGCGAAGAGGGATCCGGTGGAGGCGCGGACGCTCCGGGGGTCGAACGGGTCGGCGCCGTGGCCGACCACGACGACCGCGTCGGCGCCGAACGCGTTGGCGGAACGCACGAGGGTGCCCAGGTTTCCGGGTGAGGCGGGCCGATCGAACACGACGATCAGGGGGACGGACTGCAGTCGCAGGTCCTTCAGTCGCGGGGTTCGTGTCTTCGCGACGGCGATCAGTTCCGGCGCGGTGGTGGTCTTCTCACCCAGTTCGGCCATCAGTTCGGCACTGACCCCGATCTGTTCGACGGACCGGGTCTCGAGCAGTTCCCGCGCCCAGTCGGACAGCGGCGGGCCGTCGATGCGGTGCAGCAGCGATTCGATCGGCCAGTCGTGTTCCAGCGCCAGGTTGAGGGGACGGACACCCTGAATCAGAAAGCGTCCCGCTTTCGTTCGTTTGGCGCGGTTGGTGAGGTACGACTGCCACTGCTGGAAGCGGGCGTTGCGGGCGGTCACCAGCAGGGACGGGGCCGGACGGTTGCGTCCGGATGGTGCGCGGCTCATCGTTCTCCCAGTGTTCGGGTCTCGCCGAGGGTGCGGATCGTGGTGTCCGCGAGGTCGGGGTCGCTTCCGTCGACCCAGTGGATGCGGGTGTCGCGGCGGAACCACGACCGTTGCCTGCGCACGTAGCGCCGGGTGCCGATGAATGTGCGTTCCTGCGCCTCGTCGAGGTCGTATTCGCCGTCGAGCCAGGCGAGGACCTGTGCGTAGCCGATGGCCCGGGGAGCGGTGACGCCTTCGCGCAGGCCCACGTCGATCAGCCCGCGCACCTCGTCGACGAGTCCCCGTTCGAACATCAGCCGGGTGCGGAGCCGGATCCGGTCGTCGAGTTCGGCGGTATCGCGGTCGACGCCGACGATGTGTGTGCCCCAGCGCGGTTCGCCGATGCGAGGGGCCGACGCCGCGAACGGCTTTCCGGTGATCTCCACGACTTCGAGGGCACGGACCAGGCGCCTGCCGTCGGTGGGGAGGATCGACGCCGCGGCGTCGGGGTCCACCCGGCCGAGTTCGGCGTGGACGGCGGCGACGCCCTTCTCGGCGAGGACCGCTTCCCAGCGCGCCCGCACCGACGCATCGGTGGCCGGGAAGCTCCACTCGTCGAGCAGCGACTGCACGTACATCATCGATCCGCCGACGATGACCGGCACGGCGCCGTGTGCGGTGATGGCCTCCACATCGCGGACCGCCGCCTGCTGATAGTTCGCGACGGTGGCCGTCTCCGTCACGTCGAGCACGTCGAGCTGGTGGTGCGGTATTCCACGGCGGTCCGCCGGGGCGAGTTTGGCGGTGCCGATGTCCATGCCCCGGTACAGCTGCATCGCGTCGATGTTGACGATCTCGCCGCCGAGACGCTCGGCCAGGTCCAGTGCGAGATCCGATTTTCCGGTCGCGGTCGGTCCGACAACGGCGATCGGCACGGGTGACGTCACGGTCGCCACTCCCCCACGTGGTAGCCGACTCCGTACGGTGCCGCGCTGTACAGCGTCCGGCAGGAGGCGGGCGGCGCGTCGAACACGCCTGCGAGCACCTGCCACGGGACGCGCCCGCCGATGCCGAGGGAATCGCACACCGTGGGTTCGAGGGCCAGCAGCGCGTCGCGGTCGCCGGTGTCGAGCGCCGCGTCGATCCCGGCCTGCACGCCTTCCGCACGCGGGTCGAATGCGCCCGGCGCCTTCGCCGTGAGCGTGTTCGCGCCGTCCGCGACGATCACCAGCCCGCGCGGCTCGGAGTCTCGGTCGAGAAGCCTACGCAGTTCCGCGCCGTACTCGGCGCACTGCTCCGGAGACAGGTCGGCGGGGAGGATCCGCGCGTCGACGACGGCGTCCGGCGCGCACGTCCCCCGGATCCACCCGGCCGTCAGCGCCACGAGCGGCAGGTCCGGGTCGGGATCGGCTGCCGGACCGGGCCGCAGCGTGACCCGCACGTCGACGCCGTAGCCGCGATAAGTGCCCTGGGCGTCGGGTCGAACGTCCACCGCGGCGGGTGCCGCTCCGACCGCGACCCACTCGGTGGCGAGCGCGGACAACGCCTTCGCCGCCGTCTGCACCGCGTCCCGCAACGGCGCCGTCTCCGTAGCGGCCGCCCCGGTCAGTTCGGGTACCAGTAGCGGTGGGGACGGCACGAGGATTGCGGCGGTGAACACACAGTCACGCTAGTCGACCGTCCGCGCGGACCCGGCATCCGATTCGGACGCTGCCGTCAATCGGTACCAACGCGGACCGTCCGACCTGATTCAATAGTCCACGGGGCCCGTACCGGGTTGAATGGAGCCAGCACCCGTCCCGGGTCGTATGGAGCCAGTATTGCGTTCAGGCAGCCGTGACGCGCGGCAGAGATGAGGAACCGATGACCGACAGCAGCGACGCGAAGCCCGCCGTGGAGCCTGCCGCTCAGCAGCACGACACACCGACGTCCAGCGTCCCGAAGCCCGGTGCCGCCGCGAAACCGGGTGCACCCAAGCCCCACCCCACCCCGACACACGCCCTCTCCGCCCCCGCCGTCGCCGCCCCCGCCCACAGTGACCCGAGCAAGTTCGGCCGCGTGGACGACGACGGCACCGCCTGGGTGAAGACCGCGGACGGCGAACGGCAGATCGGGTCGTGGCAGGCCGGAGACGCGGCGGAAGGTCTGGCGCACTTCGGTCGGCGCTTCGACGATCTGGCAACGGAAGTGGCACTCCTCGAGGCCCGGCTCAGTTCCGGTGCGGGCGACGCGAAGAAGACCAAGGCGGCTGCGCTCGCGCTCGCCGAATCCCTCCCGACCGCCGCGGTGATCGGTGACATCGATTCACTCGCGGCGCGGCTCGACGTCATCATCGCCGGATCCGACGAGGCAGCGGCCCACGCCAAGCACGAGAAGGAACTGTCGCGGCAGGCTCACACCGAACGCAAGGAAGCGCTGGCCGCGGAGGCGGAACAGATCGGTGCCGAATCCACGCAGTGGAAGGCCGCCGGCGACCGGTTGCGCGAGATTCTGGACGAGTGGAAGACGATCCGCGGTATCGACCGGAAGGTCGACGACGCCCTGTGGAAGCGCTACTCGAAGGCGCGGGAGGCGTTCAACCGGCGTCGCGGCGCCCATTTCGCCGAACTCGACCGCGAGCGCGCCGCCGCGAAGACCAAGAAGGAAGAGCTCGTCGAACGGGCCGAGGCTCTGTCCGACTCCACCGACTGGGGTCCCACGGCCGGGGCTTTCCGTGATCTGCTCGCCGAGTGGAAGGCCGCGGGCCGCGCACCGCGAGAAGCGGACGACAACCTGTGGAAGCGGTTCAAGGGCGCTCAGGACGTGTTCTTCGCCGCCCGCAACGCCGCGTCCTCCGAACGCGACGCCGAGTTCGAGGAGAACGCGGTCGCCAAGGAAGAGCTGCTGAAGAACGCCGGCCACATCGATCCGGCCAAGGACATCGACGCGGCGAGGGCCGCACTCCGCGACCTGCAGGAGAAGTGGGACGCCATCGGCAAGGTGCCCCGCGAGCGGATGCACGACCTCGAGGGCAAGCTGCGGGCAATCGAGAAGCGTGTCCGCGATGCCGCCGACGAGGAATGGCGCCGCACCGACCCGGAGGCCCTCGCCCGGGCCGCGCAGTTCCGGGAACGGGTCACTCAGTTCGAGGAGCAGGCCGCCAAGGCGACCGCCGCGGGCAAGACGAAGGACGCCGAGAGCGCCCTCGCGCAGGCCCAGCAGTGGCGCGAATGGGCCGAGGCGGCCGAGGGCGCCGTCAGCGGCCCGTAGGCACGATCAGCCGACGTTCCAGTCGCCGCGTCGCTCCGCTTCGGCGGCAGCGGCGCGGCGTTCTTCTTCTGCGGCCAACTGCAGGGCGGTCCGGCTCCAGACCACCTTCAACCAGTGGAACGTGAGCACGATGACGGTGAGCCAGCCGATGATCAGACCGATCCCCGGGCCGGCCGCCTCGACCCCGGGCGCCGGTGTCTGCCGCGACCAGATGGCGAGCATGCCGAACACGATGGACACGGCGGTCCCGGCGAGGGCGACCCAGGCGAGGGCCCAGCGGCGGGTGACGAGCGCCAGCATCGACACGACGACCCCGAACACCACCTCGAACCACACGAACAGCCGCGACGGCAGCGCGATCGTCTCCGCGCGGGCGTCGTCCCCGTACACCAGCACCTCCCAGCCGTTGGCGATGCCGGAGTGCGGCAACGTCAGTGAGCCGAGGAGCACGACCACCGCGACCGCGACGACGAGCGCACGCGCGCCGGGATCGATCTCGCCGGCCACCTTCTTCTCGGCGGCGTCGAAGTCCTTCAGGTAACTCTCGATCGGCTCGTTCCCGGCACTCGAACCGCTGTCGCCAGTGTGGTTTCCGTCGTGCCGCTTGTCGTCGAACGGGGAGGTCATGCGTTGCATCCCATCTGGGCGGGTAGTGGTGCGGGCGCACCGATCTGCGGAAGTCCGAGTCCCACACCGATCGGCGGGGTCTTCGGGGTCACGCCCTTCTCGAAGGAGTCGCCCGCACGGGTGCGGCGGTGGGTCAGGACCGGGGTGTCGGCAACGAGATGGTGGGGGGCGGCGGCACTGACGACGACGGTGACGACGTCGCCGGGCCGGACGTTCCCGTCGAGGTTGCCCTCGGGCCGGAAGTGGACGAGCCGGCCGTCGCGGGCGCGCCCGCTCATCCGGGCGGTCTCCGCGTTCTTGCGACCCTCCCCGGCGGCGACGAGAAGTTCCACCTCGGCGCCCACGAGCTTCTGGTTCTCCTCGAGGGTGATCTGTTCCTGCAACGCGATGAGACGTTCGTACCGTTCCTGGACGACCGCCTTGGGCAGCTGCTCGTCCATCTCCGCTGCCGGGGTGCCGGGCCGCTTGGAGTACTGGAAGGTGTAGGCGCTGGTGAAGCGCGCCTGCCGGACGACATCGAGCGTGTCCTGGAAATCTTCCTCGGTCTCACCCGGGAATCCCACGATGATGTCGGTGGTGATCGCCGCGTGCGGCATCGCGGTGCGGACCTTGTCGATGATCCCCAGGAATCGCGACTTCCGGTAGGAGCGGCGCATCGCCTTCAGCACGCGGTCCGAGCCGGACTGCAGCGGCATGTGCAGCTGGGGACACACGTTGGGGGTCTCGGCCATCGCCTCGATGACGTCGTCGGTGAATTCGGCCGGGTGCGGAGACGTGAAGCGCACCCGCTCGAGCCCGTCGATCTCTCCGCATGCGCGCAGCAGCGCGGCGAACGCGCCGCGGTCGCGGGGCTGGTCCGGATCCGCGAAGGACACGCCGTACGCGTTGACGTTCTGCCCGAGCAGGGTGACCTCGACGACGCCCTCGTTCACCAGGGCCTGCACCTCGGCCAGGATGTCGCCGGGGCGCCGGTCGACCTCCTTGCCGCGCAGCGCGGGCACGATGCAGAACGTGCAGGTGTTGTTGCATCCCACCGAGATGGACACCCAGCCCGCGTACGCCGACTCCCGCTTGGCGGGCAGCGTCGACGGGAACGCCTCCAGCGCGTCGAGGATCTCGACCTCGGCCCGCTGGTTGTGGCGGGCCCGGTCCAGCAACGCGGGGAGTGAACCGATGTTGTGGGTGCCGAACACGACGTCCACCCACGGCGCCTTCTTCACGACGACGTCGCGGTCCTTCTGCGCCAGGCACCCGCCGACCGCGATCTGCATGTCGGGGTTCTGTTCCTTCGCAGGCGCGAGGTGACTCAGGTTGCCGTACAACTTGTTGTCGGCGTTCTCCCGCACCGCGCAGGTGTTGAAGACGACGAGGTCGGGTGCCTGCCCCGCGGCCGCCTTCGTGTAGCCGGCGTCCTCGAGGAGCCCCGACAGCCGCTCGGAGTCGTGCACGTTCATCTGGCAGCCGTACGTGCGCACCTCGTAGCTGCGGTGAGGGGTCTGGTCGATCGTGTCCACGTATGCCAGGGTACGGCCCGCGCCAAATCGCCTCGTCGCGGCCGGTGTGCGCCCGGACACACGCCCGAAGCCGGACAGTAAAGTTTCCGTGACATCCCGAGGATTCTCGGAGCAAATGGCAGGTGCTCCCGCTCCGAACACATAGGGTCATCGACTATGACGCAAGCCGACGACGCGACGCCGACACCCTCCACGGGCGCGGCCCCGTCCATGATCTCGATGAAATCGGTGAACAAACACTTCGGCGCCCTCCACGTCCTCCAGGAGATCGACCTCGAAGTCCCCCGCGGACAGGTCGTGATCGTCCTCGGACCGTCCGGCTCGGGTAAGTCGACGCTGTGCCGCACCATCAACCGCCTCGAGCCCATCGACTCCGGTGAGATCGCGGTGGACGGCAAGGTTCTCCCGGCCGAGGGCAAGGCCCTCGCGGCGCTGCGCGCCGACGTGGGCATGGTGTTCCAGTCGTTCAACCTGTTCGCCCACAAGACGATCCTCGAGAACGTGATGCTCGCACCGGTCAAGGTGCGGAAGAAGAGCAGCGCCGACGCGAAGGCGAAGGCCTACGAGCTTCTCGAGCGGGTCGGCATCGCCAATCAGGCGGACAAGTACCCGGCGCAGTTGTCGGGCGGTCAGCAGCAGCGAGTCGCAATCGCACGCGCACTCGCTATGAACCCCAAGGTCATGCTGTTCGACGAGCCGACGTCCGCACTCGACCCGGAAATGGTCAACGAGGTCCTGGACGTCATGACCTCGCTCGCCAAGGAAGGCATGACCATGCTCGTGGTGACACACGAGATGGGCTTCGCCCGCAAGGTCGGCCACCGTGTCCTCTTCATGGCCGACGGCCAGATCGTCGAGGACGCCGAGCCCACCACGTTCTTCACCGCTCCCAAATCCGAGCGCGCGAAGGACTTTCTCGGCAAGATTCTCAGCCACTGACCCGAAGGAGCCGGTGCTCCTTCGGTCGACCGTGCTCCACACGCAACACCCGTCATTTTCAATTGGAGGAACTCGATGAGGATCAATCGCTCGATTCGCGTGGGAATCGGCGTCATGGCGCTCGCCGTCGTCGCATCTGCTTGTGGCGGAGGTGAAGAGAAGAGCGCCTCCCAGAGCGCGTCGGAGGGCAAGCTCACCGTCGGAATCAAGTACGACCAGCCCGGCCTCGGATTGCGTAACCCGGATGGTTCCTTCAGCGGCTTCGACGTCGAGGTGGCCGAGTACGTGGCCGGCAAGCTGGGTGTCGCGCCCGAGAACATCGAGTTCAAGGAGTCTCCGTCGGCTCAGCGCGAGACGTTGATTCAGAACGGTGAGGTCGACTACATCGTCGCGACCTACTCGATCACCGACGCCCGCAAGGAGAAGGTCGACTTCGCCGGGCCGTACTTCATCGCCGGACAGTCGCTCCTGGTGAAGTCCGACAACACCGACATCACCGGCCCCGATTCGCTCAACGGCGGCAAGAAGCTGTGCTCCGTCACCGGGTCCACTCCCGCGCAGAAGGTCAAGGACACGTACGCGCAGGACGTGCAGCTGCAGGAGTTCGACACGTACTCGGCCTGCGTCGAGGCGCTGCGCAACGGTGCGGTGGACGCCGTCACCACCGACGACATCATCCTCGCCGGTTACGCGGCGCAGTACCCCGGCGAGCTGAAGGTGGTCGGCGAGCCGTTCACCGAAGAGCGCTACGGCATCGGCCTGGCCAAGGGCGACGACGAGACCCGCGCCAAGATCAACGACGCCATCGACGCCATGATCGCGGACGGCTCGTGGGAGCGCGCGTTCAACGAGACCGTCGGTGCGTCGGGCTACCCGATCCCCGCCCCGCCGACCGTCGATCGGTACTGAGCAACTCACTCATCCGGGTCGGACGACTTCCATTCGTGGAGTCGTCCGGCCCGGTTCGACACCAACCACCGGTGACCTGGGGAGACGGTAAGTGGACCTACTGAGCAAATACAGCGATCAGCTGATCGACGCATTCTGGACGACGGTGCAACTCACCGCGTTCTCGGCTGTCGGTGCTCTGATACTCGGCACCATCCTCGCGGCGATGCGGGTGTCACCGATCCCGGTCGCGCGTGGCGTCGGCACGGCGTACGTGACGATCTTCCGCAACACTCCCCTGACGCTCATCATCATCTTCTGCTCCTTCGGACTCTTCCAGACGATGGGCGTCAAACTTGCCCCCGAGCAGTCGCCGACGTTCTTCGAGGAGAACAACTTCCGGCTCGCCGTGCTCGGCCTCAGCGTCTACACCGCGGCGTTCGTCTGCGAGTCGCTGCGGTCCGGCATCAACACCGTGCACGTCGGACAGGCGGAGGCGGGCCGCTCACTCGGCCTCACGTTCTCCCAGAATCTGCGGTTGATCGTGCTGCCGCAGGCATTCCGCGCGGTCACCGCCCCACTCGGCAGTGTGTTGATCGCCCTGACCAAGAACACGACGATCGCCTCGGTGATCGGTGTGGCGGAGGCGTCGCTCCTGATGAAGGAAATGATCGAGAACGAGGCCGCCATCTTCGTCGTCGGTGGCATCTTCGCGCTCGGCTTCGTGATCCTGACCCTGCCGATGGGGCTTCTCTTCGGATACCTGAGCAAGCGATTCGAGGTTGCACGATGAGCAATTCCGCCACCGTCCTCTACGACGCACCGGGCCCGAAGGCGAAGAACATCTACCGCCTGATCTCGGTCGCGGTCGCAGTCGTCCTACTGGGAATCGGCTACCTCGTCTACGCCGCGCTCGACGACAAGGGTCAGCTGACGGCCGCGAAGTGGGATCCGTTCCTCGAATCGACGTCGTGGACGACGTATCTGATTCCCGGCATCCGCGGCACCCTCGTGGCGGCCGCCGTATCGATCCTGTTCGCACTGATCCTCGGCGCGATCCTCGGTATCGGACGCCTGTCGAACCACCGGCCGGTGCGATGGGTGGCCGGCGGGATCGTCGAACTGTTCCGCGCCATCCCGGTGCTGATCCTGATGATCTTCTCGTACCAGCTGTTCGCCGAGTACGAGGTCTTCAAGTCGAAATACCTTGCGCTCGCCGCGGTCATCGTCGGCCTCACGCTGTACAACGGCTCGGTGATCGCCGAAATCGTCAGGGCAGGCATCAACTCGCTCCCCAAGGGACAGAGCGAGGCCGCCATGGCATTGGGTATGCGTAAGGGCCAGGTCATGCGGACCATCCTGCTTCCGCAGGCCGTCACGGCGATGCTGCCCGCGATCATCTCCCAGATGGTGGTGGCCCTGAAGGACTCCGCGCTCGGTTACCTCATCGGCTACGTCGAAGTGGTGCGGTCCGGCCAGCAGCTCGGTGCGTTCTACGGCAACTACCTGCCCGCCCTGATCGTGGTGGCGATCATCATGATCATCCTCAACTACACGCTCACCGTGGTGGCGACCAAGGTGGAGAAGCGACTACGGGCCAGCCGGAAGGGCGGAGGCCCCGGGGGGGCCGTTCCCGAGCTTCCGGCGGTGTCGGTTCCGGGTATGGACATCACCGACAAGCGGTTGTGACATGACGCGGGTGTGACATGACACTGCGGTCGGACGGGAACTCTGTTCCGCCCGACCGCAGTGTGGTCGTCTGGTCAGTGTTGGTGCCTCGTCAGTGTTGTTGTCGTGACGACGTGGTCAGGTCTCGTCGAACAGGCAGTCGGTTTCCGCACCGGCGCGATCGAGTTGTTCCTTGACCACCTCGAACGCCATGCCCTGGGGGAATCCGCGGCGCGCGAGCATCGACACCAGCCGGCGGACCGCACGGTCCCGATCGTCCGCGGACACCGTCCGCAGTTTCTTCGCGACCAGTTCCGTCGCTCGCGCTCGTTCGTCTTCGCTGTCGATCTGAGCGAGCGCCTCGGCAGCGTCGTCCTGACCGATCCCCTTGCGGCGCAGTTCCAGTGCGAGCGCACGTTTCCCCTTACCGGAGTACGTGTGCCGCGAATGCACCCATTGCTGGGCGAAGTCGGCGTCGTTGACGAGTCCGACCTCGGTGAGACGATCCAGCACACGCTCAGCGATCTCGGCCGAGTAGCCCTTCTTCGCCAGACGCTCGGCCAACTCCGCTCGACTCCGGGCACGGTCCGTCAGAAGACGCAGGCACAAATCCTTGGCCTGCGTCTCCGTTCCACCTTCGCCCGTCGGACGCACGGCGGCGCCTTAGAATTCGACCGGGGCGGCGTCATCCGTAGCAGCAGTGACGTCGGCGCCGATTCCGAGCTTTTCCTTGATCTTCTTCTCGATCTCGTCCCGGATGTCGGTGTTCTCCAGCAGGAACTTGCGGGCGTTCTCCTTGCCCTGCCCCAGCTGGTCGCCTTCGTAGGTGTACCAGGAGCCCGACTTGCGGATGAACCCGTGTTCGACACCCATATCGATCAGCGAGCCTTCCTTGCTGATTCCCAGGCCGTAGAGAATGTCGAACTCGGCCTGCTTGAACGGCGGCGCGACCTTGTTCTTGACCACCTTGACACGGGTACGGTTACCCACCGCGTCGGTGCCGTCCTTCAGGGTCTCGATCCGCCGCACGTCGAGGCGCACCGACGAGTAGAACTTCAATGCCTTACCACCGGTGGTGGTTTCGGGGGAACCGAACATGACGCCGATCTTCTCGCGCAGCTGGTTGATGAAGATCGCGGTGGTGCCGGAATTGCTGAGCGCACCGGTCATCTTACGGAGCGCCTGGCTCATCAGACGGGCCTGCAGACCCACGTGGCTGTCGCCCATCTCGCCCTCGATCTCGGCGCGCGGGACCAGAGCGGCCACGGAGTCGACCACGAGGATGTCGAGGGCACCGGAGCGGATCAGCATGTCTGCGATCTCCAGCGCCTGCTCACCGGTGTCGGGCTGCGACACCAGCAGCGCGTCGGTGTCGACGCCGAGCTTCTGGGCGTAGTCGGGGTCGAGCGCGTGCTCGGCGTCGATGAACGCGGCGATGCCGCCTGCCGCCTGGGCGTTGGCGACCGCGTGCAGAGCCACGGTGGTCTTACCCGAGGACTCCGGGCCGTAGATCTCGACGACACGGCCGCGGGGCAGCCCGCCGATGCCGAGGGCGACGTCCAGCGCGATGGACCCGGTAGGGATGACGGCGATGGGCTGACGGACACCTTCGCCCAGGCGCATCACCGAGCCCTTGCCGAAGTTCTTGTCGATCTGCGCCAGCGCGAGGTCGAGCGCCTTGTCTCGATCGTGTGCCTGTGGTGCCATCGTCGTCCCCATTCCTCGAGTCTCATCAGTGATCTGCGGTCAGGTTAGATCCAGGTACCGACAAGAACCGTGACCACCGAACATCTCCAGCATAGGGGAACGTGTGTTCGATATGTGCGGTCGGTCCGTTCGACACGCCGGATTTCTACCGGCGCTGCGGCGGGACGTCGAACTCTACGCAGAGTTCACGCCACACCTCGCGGGGTTCCCTGCCGTCCTCGATGGCTTCGGCGGCGGTCTTGCCCCCGAGACTGAGCAGCACGTGGTCGACGAGTAGTGCGTCGCCGCGCATCTGCCCGAACTCTTCGCGGACGAGTTGGTGAAATTCGGTCAGTCGCACGCATCCACGCTAGCCGAACCTCGAGCCGGGCTCTCACCGCAGCGCGTCGCGGCACACCTCCACCGGATCGGCGACGTCCGCGTTGCTCCGCGCGGCCCGCCGCGCGGCGTCCGCGTGGGCACCGTTCGAGAGCACCTGTTCGACCGCCGCGCGGAGCGCTTCCGCACTCGGGGGACGAACCACGACGGCGCTCCCCTGCCGCGCGGCCCGGTTCGCGAGCTCCCACTGATCGCCGCCGCCGGGAACAACCACCGCCGGAACCCCTGCGAGCAGTGCCTTGGCCAGCATTCCGTGTCCGCCGCCGCAGACTACCGCCGACGCCTCGCGCAGCATCGCGTCCTGCCGGCCCAGACCGGCTCGCGCCCACGGCGGAACCGTCGCCGGCGATCCGTCCAGTATCGACGCGATCACCCGGACGCCAGCCCCATCGAGACCCGCGAGCGTCGTCTCGAGCATGCCCTCGGCACCGGTGAATGCGGTCGACGGAGCCACCATGACCAGAGGATCGGCGCCGTCCGGCGCCTCGAGCACCTCGTTCGTCGGTTCCCACAGCAACGGACCGACGACGTGCGCCTCGGCAGGCCAGTCCGGCCTCGGCACCTCGAGCGCGGGGAGCGTCGCGATCAGCCGGCGCACCGGTCCCGGGTCCTTTGCAGGCAGTCCGACGCCGACCCGGGCCGCGGAGCGCTGCCGCTCACCCTGCCGGATCGACCGCGCCGTCGCGGCGCGCATGAGCGTGTCGCGGAGCCTGCCCCTGATTCCCACGCCCGGAGCCAATCCGCTTCCGATGGGCGGCAACCCCGTGGACGCGGCGTACAGCGGGTGCGGGGACAGCTCGACCCATGGAATCCCCAGCCGCTCCGCGGCCATCCCCCCGCCTGCGGTGAGGATGTCCGAGACCACGAGGTCGGGTCCCATCGCGCGCAGGTCGGGGAGCAACTCGGTGGAGATGTGCGCGGCGCGGGCGTGAATGCGCGCGCCCGCATCGAGGTCGTCGTCCGTCGGGCGGGGCGCGAGACCTTTCAGCAGCTCGGCAGGCACGCCGGCCGAGCGTGCGGGCTCGACCCACCGTGTGCCTGTGAACAGGACGGGATCGTCTCCGGCCTCGATGAAGGCGAGGCACAACGCAAGGGCGGGAAAGGCATGTCCGGGATCAGGCCCGGCGACCACGGCGACTCGCACGAACCACAGAGTGTCACACGGTCGGCGTCACCGTTTCTCGAACACTGCTTCGGCGGCACCGAGAGACCGGGCACGGTCGGCGGGGACGAGCCCGATCCGGGTGCGCCGGTCGAGCAGGTCGTCGACGTCGAGTGCCCCCTCGTGGGTCATCGCGAACTGGAGCTCGGCGCGGCTCACGTCCACACCCTCGGCGATCGGTGCGAGCAGTTCGGCGTCTGCGGCGGCGATCAGCGCCGCCTCCGTTCCGTAGCGGGCGAGCAGCGCGGGCGGGGCCGAGACCTTCTGCAGCGCTTCGGGTGTCGCGGCGCCGACGAGCGGCAGGGCCCGAGTCCGGCACCGGCCCGCGTCCAGTCCTGCCACTTCGACCGCGGCGTCGACGGCGTCCTCCGCCATCTTTCGGTAGGTGGTCAGTTTGCCGCCGACCACACTGACGAGACCCGTGTCCGAGCGCAGGATGGCGTGGTTGCGGGAGAGGTCCGCGGTGGATCCGTCCCCGGTGTCGAGCAGAGGGCGCAGGCCCGCGAAGGTACCGAGGACGTCCGAGCGCTGCAACGGAACCTCGAGCGCGGTGTTGACCGTGTCGAGAAGGAAGTCGATCTCCTGCTCCGATGCCACCGGAACATCCGGAACGGGTCCCGGCGCCGCCTCGTCGGTCAAGCCGAGGTACACGCGGCCGAGCTGTGCGGGCAGCGCGAAGACGAAGCGATTGGTCTCACCGGGGATCGGCACCGTGAGCGCCGCGGTCGGGTTGCCGAGCCGCTCGGCCGGGAGCACCAGATGCGTGCCGCGACTGGGCCGCAACGTGATTCCGGGATCGATCTCCCCCGACCACACTCCCGCCGCGTTGACCACGGCGCGCGCCCTGATCGGCAGTTCCGAGCCGGTCAGCTCGTCGCGCAGGGTCGCGGACGTCCCGGTCACGTCGTACGCGCCTGTCCGCGTGAGCACCTTCGCACCGTGGAGCGCGGCAGTGCGTGCGAGGGACACCACGAGTCTGGCGTCGTCGACGAGCTGGCCGTCGAACGCCATCAGGCCTCCGCGCAGGCCTTCCCGCCGCACCGCGGGGGCGAGTTCGACCACCCGGTCGGCCCGGACCGTCCGTGACCGCGGGAGGACCGACGACGGTGTGCGAGCACTGGCACGCAGCAGGTCGCCGGCCAGGAATCCCGTACGGACGAGGCACTTGCCGAACAGGGTCGTCGACTCGAGGACGGGCACCAGCTGTGGGAGCGCCCGGACGAGATGGGGAGCGGTACGGGTCATGAGGATTCCGCGTTCGACCGCGCTCTCGCGGGCGATGCCGACGTTGCCCGATGCCAGGTACCGCAGCCCGCCGTGGGCGAGTTTCGAACTCCACCGGCTGGTCCCGAACGCGAGATCCCGCTTCTCCACGAGCACGACGTCGAGGCCGCGTGACGCCGCGTCGAGCGCGACACCGACGCCGGTCACTCCGCCGCCGATCACCAGGACGTCGACGAGTGCACCGTCCGACAGCTGGTCGAGTTCGCGCGCCCTTCGCGCGGCATTCAGAGCCGACGAACGGCTCACGGGCGGCGTGTTCGGATGGTTCACCGGTCTCCTCGATCTGTCGGGTGGTTGTCGGCGGCGTCCGGGGCCAGATAGGCGCCGACGGCGTGCCGGAGTTGCTCCGTGAGGGCGTCGCCGGGAAGTTCCTCGGCCACCATCGCGGCCGACTGAACCGCGGACTGCGCGATGAGCAGCACCATCGTGGCGATCTGACGGCTGTCCCCCGCGCGGATCGAGCCCTGGTCCTGCCCCGTCGACACCGCGAACGCGACCTGGTCGATGATCGCCCGCTGGCTCGTACCCAGCCGCTCGAGGATGTAGGTGGTGAACAGTTCCTGATCCGAACGCAGGATCTTCACGAACAGCGGATGGTCGCGCACCTCGGTGGACACGTGGACCACGGCGTCGACCAGCTGACGGTGGACCGAGTCCTCCGCCGAGAATTGGGGCATCACGGCAGCGATCTCGCGGGTCATCAGATCGGCGACCACGGCCCTGGTGTCCGACCAGCGCCGGTAGACGGTCGGCCTGCTGACGCCGGCGCGCCGGGCGACCTCCGCCAGCGTGGTGCGACGCAGTCCGAAATCGAGGATGCACGAGCGTGCGGCGTCGAGAATGGAGTCCTCGACGCTCGCTGAGGCGTCGTCTCGCGACGGAGAATTACGAATAGACATTGTGTGTAACATCGTAACGCACGAATCTCCCGCCGGCACCGGACCGGCACGCGAATCACCTTCGCCCAGGCCGTTCACGTCCGCCCGACCGCCCGTGACGCCGGGGATTCGGGTGGCGTAAGCATGGCCGGAGCGTGAGCGGACAGGACAGGCGTGCACGTCGGGTGAGAGTCGGCCAGAACCACCCAATTTCGGATAATTATGGCATTCCGTCCCCGCCGGAGTCACTCTCCGGGGAGATCGGTACGCCGGCACGATCCCGACGGTTCGGGCCTCAGCCGAAGTAGTAGAGCTCGAATCCCACCGCGCGTTCGGCGTCGAATCCCGGTTGCGGCCCGGTCACCATCTCGACCTGAGCCCTCGCCTGCTGCCCCACCGGGACGTCGCTGAGCGCTTCGAGATAGCGGACGTGCTCGGCCAGCGAGAGCACCGCCCGATCCACCGTGTGAGTGACATCCACCGCGTGGGTCGGGGTCATCGTGTTGACGGCGACCCAGCGGACACCGCGCCACGGCGGCAACCCCGACTCCCCCAGCTCGGGAAAGATCCATTCGTTCGCGGCATCCGCGGTGGCGTCGAGAACGGAACGGCCGAGCGCGCGGTGGTCGGCACTGTTCAGCTGGCCCGGCCCCCAGGTGTCCGCGAAGTTCGCCGTCACCACGAGATCCGGGCGATGACGACGGATCGCCGTCGCGAGATCGCGGCGGAGTGCGAGACTCTCCACGAGAGTGCCGTCGGGGTACCCGAGGAACTCCACGTCGGTCACTCCGACCACGGCTGCGGAACGCCGCTCCTCCACCTCCCGCAGCGGGCCCGACTCCGTGGGATGCAGGCCCGCGATCCCCGCCTCCCCGCTGGTGGCGAGCACGTAGCGGATGTCCTTGCCCTGCTCGGTCCAGCGCGCTACGGCCGCCGCTGCGCCGTATTCGATGTCGTCGGGGTGCGCGACGACGACGAGCCCACGATGCCAGTCCTCGGGTACCGGTTCCATGGGTAGAGCATGCCTGTCAGCTCCGCGTGATGTCCGATTTCTCGCCGGATCCGGACATCGCCTTGATCAACAGGTACACGCCGAACACCACGGCGCTGACCACGAGAATCCAGAACAGACCCTTGACGAGGGCACCGACGACCGCCAACGCGATCCAGATCGCCGCGACCGCTAGAACAATCTTCCAGAACATGATTTCCTCCACTCACGTCTCCCCGATCGATTTCTGCGCCCGACATCTGGTCGACCCCACTTATCGGGTACGCACACCAGCGTGGCACGGCGGAGCGGGTAAATCACCAGGTCAGCGTAAAGATCAGGGAAAGATCAGGGTTCTCCCCCACAGACTTCCCGGAAGTCGCCGGACGGGTCGATCGACGACATCAGCGATAGCGGCGAACGATCTCGTCGATCTCGCCGAGAGCCGCCGCGAGGCCGGCGAGCTTCTCCGTCGCCGACACCAGTTCTGCACGTTCGTAGGCCAGTTCGCCGACGGCACTCGTCGTTCCGGGAACGGCGACCTCGGCGGCAGCGGCCACCAGTTCTTCGAACTGGTCGACGCCGTCGTCGAGTTGCGCGGCAGCGGAGGCGATCGCACGGTGGAGCGGCGCTGCCGCGGCCCGGCTCCCCTGGGCGGCGTCCTCCATGGACGTGATGTCGAGGGCGACCGCCTGCAGGGCGGCGGCCGCGGAACGGGCCGTGGAATGGGTGTCCTCGACGTCCTCGCCGCTGATGGTCCCGGACCGGGACAGCACGCCGAGAATGCCGTGCAGTGCCCGTTCGCTGTGCACGAGTCGCTCCATCGGCTCCCGGGCGGCCGAGGACGGCGGAGGAAGCACCCGACGGGCAGGCAGGCCCGGTGGCAACGTCACGGCGGCGAGCTTGCGGTAGCGGCTGGCGGCCAGCACCGCAGGGACCGCGAACACGACGGCGCCGCCACCGGCCATCAGCATCGACCACTCCGGTGCGGCCATCAGGGCGAGACCCGCGGCACCGGTGGCCGAGGATCCGGACACGATGCCGTAGCGCTTCGCGCGGCGCCGGGCCCGCCGCTTCTTCCGCAGCAGCCGTTCCCGGGGGTCACGCCACCTCTGCGCCGCGTCCGCGACGGACTCACCGGCGTCGCGCAAAGCGCCCTGGATCCCGGCGAGCCCGGACACGACAGTGGCCGACCGGACTGCGCGTCCAGGTCGGCCACCTCGGGTGGAACTCATGCGAATACTGTTCGGCTACTGCGCCGCGCCGGTCTGGCCCGCTGCCGGCGGCTGCTTGTCGAGGTTCGGGCTGGCAGGAGTCGCCGGCGCGTTGGCGGCGCCGCCGGACGGCAGGGCGTCGCCCTTCATCGAGGCCCGGATCTGCTCGAGCCTGCTGTGTCCGGCCATCTGGATGCTCGCCTGCTGCACCTCCATCATGCGGCCCGACACCGAGTTCTGCGCCAGCTCCGCGGAACCGAGAGCGTCGGCGTAGCGGCGCTCGATCTTGTCGCGCACGGCGTCGAGACTGGGGGTGTTGCCGGGAGCGGACAGGGTGCTGTCCATCGAGCGCAGCGACTCGCTGACCCGTTCCTGCATCTTGGCCTGCTCGAGCTGGCTGAGCAGCTTGGTGCGCTCCGCGACCTTGGCCTGCAGAGCCATCGCGTTCTGCTCCACGGCCTTCTTCGCCTGTGCGGCCGCCTGCAGCGACTGGTCGTGCAGTGCCTTGAGGTCCTCGACCCCCTGCTCGGCGGTGACGAGCTGGGCGGCGAACGCCTCGGCGGCGTTGGAGTACTGGATGGCCTTCTCGGTGTCGCCCGCAGCCTGGGCCTGGTCGGCCAGGTTGACGGCCTGACGGGCGTTGGCGTTGAGCTTCTCCACCTCGTCGAGCTGGCGGCTGAGCTTCATCTCGAGCTGGCGCTGGTTGCCGATGACAGACGCGGCCTGCTGCGACAGGGCCTGGTGCTGGCGCTGCGCATCCTCGATCGCCTGCTGAATCTGAACCTTGGGGTCAGCCTTCTCATCGATCTTGGAATTGAAGAGCGCCATCAGGTACTTCCATCCCTTGACGAAAGGATTAGCCATGGGTTTGATCCTGCCTCCATCTGTTGCGCCGCGCGATGCGCGACCCGATACGCGACCGTCACGCACCGGAACAAGGGCTGCGCCCCGACTGCCTGTCTGACCCGCCGACAACGAGATCGGCGGTTAACTGAAATCTATCGGTTCGGCACGGGTGTTGCTACGCGGCAGCCAGCGCCTGCGCGGGTGCAGGGATGACCACCCGGGTGTCGCGGGCGATGGTCGTCGAACCCGGTCGTGCGCTCGCGGCAGGAGCCTCGGCGGGCGCGGATTCGACCGCGTGCCGCTCGGTGTCCGCACGCTTGGCCGAAGAACCGTCGGACAGCGATTCGCTGACGTCGACGAGCACATCGGAGAGTGGGACCTCCAGTGCGTCGCAGATCGCCGCCAGGAGCTCACTCGAAGCTTCCTTACGCCCTCGTTCGACCTCGGACAAGTACCCGAGGCTCACACGAGCACTGTTGGAGACCTCACGCAGGGTCCGGCTCTGCGAAACGCGCGTACGCCGAAGACTGTCACCGATTGCCTCACGCAATAGCAGCGCCATCTCGCTCCTCCTTCATCCGTCACCTGTCTCGCCTATCTCAACGCGCGAACAGGACCGATTGGTTCCCGACCTTAGCCTGCGGATGTTTCCTGCACACGATCGAGGAGTCCCGACACGGCGGCGGAAACCGCAGATTTCCGGATCTGCCACCGGTCACCGGTCAATCCGAGCTCGCGGACGGCCGTACCGGACGCCCCGGAAATGCTCAGGAACACGGTGCCGACCGGGTGTCCGTCCTGCATGTCCGGGCCCGCGACACCGGTCAATCCGACGCCCCAGTCGGCGCCGCAGCGGGCGCGGGCACCGTCCGCCAGTGCGCGTGCCGTGGACGCGGCCACGGGCCCGTCCGCCGCCAGCCGGGTGGGATCGACCCCGGCGAGGGTGGCTTTCAGGTCGGTGGCGTAGACGACGAGCCCGCCGCGGAGCACGTTGCTGGCGCCGGGCACTCCGGCGATGGTCGCGGTGAGCAGTCCCGCGGTGAGCGATTCCGCGGTGGCCACCGTCTCGCCGCGGGCGGTGAGGACGGCGACGAGGTCACCGGCCCGCGTGCCGTCCACCAGCGGGTCGGTCACGCCCCGGTGCTCGCGTTCGCCTCGACCTTGTGCACGCCGGCTCGCAGGCGGACGGCCTGCACGACGTAGTCCAGCCCGGTCACCACCGTCAGCAGCACGGCGGCACCCATGAGAATCCAGCCGGCGACCTCGAATCCGTCGGGCAGCGGCAGCAGGTAGTAGCCGATCGCGATCGTCTGCACGAGAGTTTTGAGCTTGCCTCCCCGGCCTGCCGGGATGACGGCATGTCGCAGGACCGCGAACCGCAGCAGGGTGATGCCCAGTTCCCGGACCGCGATCACCGCCGTCACCCACCAGGGCAGGTCTCCGAGAATCGACAGCCCCACGAGGGCTGCTCCGATCAGCGCCTTGTCCGCGATCGGATCGGCGAGCTTGCCGAAGTCGGTGACGAGGCCGTACTTGCGGGCGAGTTGCCCGTCGATCCGGTCGGTGATGGCCGCGACCGCGAACACACCGGTGGCGATCAGGCGCCACGTCGTCGAGTGCCCGTCGCCGACGAACAGCACGACCAGGAAGACCGGGACCAGCAGGATCCGGAGAATCGTCAGGATGTTCGCGATGTTCAGAAGTGGTACGGCAGTCTCACTCGCGGGCTCCACCGAGGGGTCCGGGGCCGCCGGTTTGTCGGCGGCCGTCCAATCCTCGCGCTGCGCGCTCATCGCAGCACCGCAGCGTCGAACTGCACCCCGGGACGCAGCGGGGAGTGGGGAGGATTCGTAGGTCGTACCGGCACGTGCCTAAGAATATCGGTACGGCCGTTGGCTAATGTTCACGACATGACTTCTCGGACGCCGGACACCGCCGACAATCAGCTGATCGTGCGGCGAGCACGAACCTCCGACATCCCCGAGATCAAGCGCCTGATCGACATCTACGCCGGCAAGATCCTGCTCGAGAAGAACCTCGTGACCCTGTACGAATCCGTCCAGGAGTTCTGGGTGGCCGAACGCGACGGCAACGTGATCGGTTGTGGCGCAATGCACGTGCTGTGGGCCGACCTCGGCGAGGTACGCACGATCGCGGTCGATCCGTCGGCCAAGGGCCAGGGCGCGGGACACCACGTGGTGGCCAAGTTGATCGAGGTCGCGCGGGAACTCGAACTCGAGCGTCTCTTCGTTCTCACGTTCGAGGTGGACTTCTTCGGCAAGCACGGATTCGTCGAGATCGACGGCACACCCGTGACCGCCGAGGTCTACGCCGAGATGTGCCGCTCGTACGACACCGGTGTCGCCGAATTCCTCGATCTGAGCTACGTCAAGCCGAACACCCTCGGCAATACCCGAATGCTTCTCACCCTCTGAAATCCCAGTGCGTGAGACGGAAGTGCCCTGATCCCATTTTTTGTTCGACGAACCCGTCCCGAGAGAGCGAGAACATGTCCCTGTTCGTAGTGGAGTACACGTATTCGGCCGATACCGTCGCCGGACGCGACGAGCATCGCCCCGCCCACCGCGAGTGGCTCGGTGAGCTCGCCGAGCGCAAGACCGTCGTCTCGTCCGGCCCCTTCGCCGATGGCAGCGGCGCATTCATCATCGTCGACGCCGCCGATGCGGAGACCGTGGAACTGCTCTTCACCCACGACCCGTTCGCCCGCAACGGACTCGTGGCGGCCTCGCGGATCGTCGAATGGGTTCCGGTGCTCGGCGAATTCAGTTCCTGACTCACCGAGCACCGGACACCCTCGAGCACGACGCCCGGCGGAACTACTGCGCCGGCGTCGTGTTCCGCGTCTTGAGAAGGCTGGCGACGGTGGTCACTGCCAACACACCGAGGATGACGGCGAGCGAGAACACCGTCGACACCTCCGGCACGGCCACGTGCTCGCCGCCGTTGACGAAGCCCAGCGTGTTCTCGTGCAGGGCATGCAGCACGAGCTTGACGCCGATGAACGCCAGGATGATCGACAGGCCGTACGACAGGTACACCAGTCGGTCCAGCAGGCCGCCGATGAGGAAGTACAGCTGACGCAGACCCATCAGCGCGAACGCGTTGGCCGTGAAGACCAGGTACGGCTCCTGGGTGAGCCCGTAGATCGCGGGAATCGAGTCGAGCGCGAACAGCACGTCGGTGAATCCGATGGCGACCAGCGCGAGCAGCAGCGGCGTCACGACACGCTTGCCGTTGATTCGCGTGACGAGCTTGTCGCCGTCGTAGGTGTCCGTGGTGGGGAGGATCTTCTTCGCGACGGCGACGATCTTGCTGTCGCGTTCCTCCTCCACCTCTTTCTCGTGCCCGTGATCACGTACGAGCGTGTACGCGGTGTAGATGAGGAACGCACCGAACAGGTAGAACACCCAGCTGTAGGCGTTGATCGCCGCGGCACCGACCCCGATGAAGATTCCGCGCATCACCAGCGCCATCACGATGCCGATCAGCAGTACCTTCTGCTGGTATTCCCGCGGCACCGCGAAAGTTCCCATGATGATGACGAACACGAAGAGGTTGTCGACCGACAACGCCTTCTCGGTGACGTAACCGGCGAAATACTCGCCGCCGTACTGACTTCCCCACAACCACATCACGACCAGGCCGAACAGGATGGCGATACCGATGTAGACCGACGACCAGAACGCCGACTCACGGAATGTGGGGGCGTGCGGTGTGCGCACGTGCGCGAAGAAGTCGAAGACGAACAGTCCGAGAATCACCACACAGGTGATGACCCAGACCAGCGGTGACACATGCATGAACACAGACCTCCGGTAGACCTAGCGGGTACCGGAGGTCTCTCCCGCCGCGCCGGAACCTCGTGTCCGAGCGACTGACAGCCCCGGATCGGCAATGGTGCCGATCGTGTTGACGATGCTGCCACAGAGGTGGGGATACTCCCCTCCAATTCGGTGACCATTCAACCACACTGCGCGTGAATCGCCCATTTCGGACACGCGCGCCGGGCCCTACTCCTGGTCGGACGGCGCCTCGTTCGGGTCACCGCCGCGGATCGACCACAGCAGACCGTCCAGTTCCTCGGGCTTGATGAGCACCTCACGGGCTTTCGAGCCCTCGCTGGGGCCCACCACTCCCCTGGTCTCCATCAGGTCCATCAGCCGGCCTGCCTTCGCGAAACCGACACGCAGCTTCCGCTGCAGCATCGACGTGGACCCGAACTGACTGGAGACGACGAGTTCCACCGCCTGCAGCAGCACGTCCATGTCGTCGCCGATGTCGGGATCGACGTCCTTCTTCTCCCCGACCTTGGCGGCGGTGACGCCCTCGGTGTACTCCGGCTCCGCCTGGTTCTTGCTGAAATCGACGACCGCGGAGATCTCTTCATCGGTGATGAACGCGCCCTGCAGGCGTGTCGGCTTGCCTGCGCCCATCGGCAGGAACAGCCCGTCACCCATACCGATCAACTTCTCGGCGCCCGGCTGGTCCAGGATGACCCGCGAGTCCGTCAGGGACGACGTCGCGAAGGCGAGCCGTGACGGCACGTTGGTCTTGATCAGACCCGTCACGACGTCCACCGATGGCCTCTGTGTAGCCAGCACGAGGTGGATACCGGCGGCGCGCGCCTTCTGGGTGATGCGCACGATCGCGTCCTCGACGTCACGCGGCGCGGTCATCATGAGGTCCGCGAGTTCGTCGACGATGGCGAGGATGTACGGATACGGCCGGTAGACCCGTTCACTGCCGAGCGGCGCGGTGATCTCACCCGACTTCACCTTGGCGTTGAAGTCGTCGATGTGGCGCACCCGGTTGGCCTGCATGTCCTGGTAGCGCTGTTCCATCTCCTCCACGAGCCAGGCCAGCGCGGCTGCGGCCTTCTTCGGCTGGGTGATGATGGGGGTGATGAGGTGCGGAATGCCCTCGTAGGGCGTCAACTCCACCATCTTGGGGTCGATGAGGATCATTCGCACTTCGTCGGGTGTCGCACGGGACAGCAGCGACACCAGCATCGAGTTCACGAAGCTCGACTTACCGGAACCGGTGGAACCGGCGACGAGCAGGTGCGGCATCTTCGCGAGGTTGGCGCTGACGAAGTCGCCCTCGATGTCCTTGCCGAGACCGATCACCAGCGGGTGGTGGTCCTTGCGGGTGCTCGGGGCGGTGAGGACGTCGGCGAGGCGCACCATCTCCCGGTCCGAGTTGGGGACCTCGATGCCGACCGCGGACTTACCGGGGATCGGCGCGAGCAGGCGCACGTTGTCGGTGGCGACGGCGTACGCGATGTTGCGGGCGAGCGCGGTGATCTTCTCGACCTTCACACCCGGTCCGAGTTCCACCTCGTAGCGGGTGACGGTCGGGCCGCGGGTGAATCCGGTGACGGCCGCGTCGATCTTGAACTGCTCGAGGACCTCGGTGATGGCCTCGATCATCGCGTCGTTGGCGGAACTGCGCTTCTTCGGCGGATCGCCCTCGATGAGCAGCGACGTCGGCGGCAACGTGTAGTCGCCCTCGATCACCCGATCGGTCACGAATTTGTCGACGTCGGGCAGCGGTTCCGGTTCGGGTTCCGGCTTCGGGGCAGCGACCGGCTTGGCCTTGGCGCGCGCCGGTTTCGGCGCCGGGGCCGGCGACGGCACCGGTTCCGTGGCGGGCTCGGACTCCCAGAGCCCGAGCACCTCCGTCTTCGCGGTGTCGCTGACGTCGTACTCGTCGGTGGGATAGTTGTCGGCCGGGGCACCCCGGACCCCGGTCTTGAAATCGTCGACCGGGTAGCCGTCGGCATCGAACAGCGTGGGGTCGTATTCGCCGTCCTCGTAGTACTCGCTGTCGTAGTCGGCGTAGTGGTCGCGGCCGAACGACATCCCGAAGTACGACTGCAGCTTGCCGGGCACCTCGCGGACCGTGGTTCCGGTCAGCAGCAGGACACCGAACAGTGCGGCCATCAGCAGCAGCGGCGCGGCGAGCCACACGGTCAGGCCGTCCGTCAGTGGTCCTCCCGCCGCGTACCCGACGAAACCGGCGCCGCGGGATCTGCCCTCGGCGTCGGTGGGCGACCCGGTCGCGATGTGCCAGAGACCGAGGGCAGGCAGACCGACCAGCAGCGACCCCAGGACCAGCCGCGGCCGGATCTCGGGTTTCGGTTCGGTCCTCATCAGGATCACCGCGACGGCGACACCGATCAGGGGCAGGACGCCGGACGCCCCACCGAACACGGCGCGGACTCCGGTCTCGATCCACTCGCCCACCGGACCGCCTGCGGAGAACCAGATTCCGCCGGCGACGACGACGCTGATCGCGATCAACCCGAGCGCGATGCCGTCGCGCCGGTGACCCTGTTCGATCTCGGCAGCCTTGC
The DNA here is from genome assembly GCF_900455735.1 of Rhodococcus wratislaviensis. GTDB lineage: Bacteria > Actinomycetota > Actinomycetes > Mycobacteriales > Mycobacteriaceae > Rhodococcus_F > Rhodococcus_F wratislaviensis. The sequence goes on from NZ_UAUI01000004.1 coordinate 109,936, forward strand.
CGACGGTGCGGGTGGTGGCCCCGACGCCCTTCGCCATGAGTGACCAGCCGGCACCGATCCCCCGGCCCACCGACTTGAGGGGGCCGGACGTCGACGACTTCTTCGCGGCGGGCCTTCGTGCGCCGCCGCGGGAGCCGCCACCGCGCGGCGAGGTCGACTTACGCGGAGTGCTGACCGTCCGGGTCGTGCGGGACTTGGGCTTGGACGGGGTCGAGCCGCCTCGCACGCCCGTCCTCGCCGTGGACGTCGTCGTGCTCGAACCGCGGGCGCTCGCCTTACCTGCCATGGCTCTCAGATTAGTCGCTACGGCACCTTCCGGACCATCCGCAACACCCGTAACACGGTGAGACCTGCGGCGAAATGCCCTCAGAACCCTCGGTCGAGGGAGGTCACGGCCTCGATGTCGGCGGCCTCACCGTCGGTCTCGATCCGTACCTGGTCCCTGCCGAACGCGTGCAGGGCGAGTTCCGACGGTTCACCGCGCAGAATCACCCGGCCGGCTCCGGCCTTACGGACTGTGGCCTGCTCTCCGGACGGCCGCTCGAGCACCACCGTCACCGGGGAGTGCCGGTAGCCGAGCTTCCCGACCTTCCGTGCGAGACCCCACAACGCGTCCTGGCGCTCGCCGGGCAGGACCCGCGGCTCCCATCCCTCGTGGGCGCGGCGCACGTCCTCGTGGTGGACGAACATCTCCCCCAGGTTCACCTGCGCGTCCACCCAGTACATCGGGGACCACATCGGCGGGCCCGACCGGACCTCGTCCAGCAGGCGGCTCCACGGACGTTTCGCCGTCTCGTTCTGGACGTGCTCCGTGTAGCCGGCGAGCCGACCCACGACGATGCCGGGGGCAGCGTCGAGGCGCCGTTCGCGCACGATCAGGTGGGCGGCCAGGTCCCGGTTGGTCCACGTCCCGCAGAGGGTCGGGGCGTCGGGACCGAATTCGGCCATCGAGTCGACGAGGGCGAGGCGTTCTTCTCGGGCGAAGGTCACCCGACCGAATCTACCTGCCGGAGAACTACTTGCCCTCCGCAGACGGCACCGCGATGACGGTCGGGACGATCATCGGCCGGCGACGGTACTTGTCCGCCACCCATTTGCCGACGACGCGCCGGATCGCCTGGGCGATGCGGTGAGCGTCGTTGATGCCCTCGGTGGCCAGTCGGAGGAGTTCCGCCTCGACCAGCTGAGCCGCATCCTTGAGGGCCGTGGGGTCGTCGGAGAATCCGCGTCCGGACACCTCGGGGGTGCTGACCGCACGACCCGTGTGGTCGTCGATGACGACGTTGATGGCGATGAATCCGCCCTCACCGAGGACCAGCCGGTCCGACAGCGTGGAGTCGCCGACGTCACCGACGGACAGTCCGTCGACGTAGACGTGCCCGACGGGAACCTGCCCGACGATCTCGGCGAGACCGTCGACCATGTCGACCACCACCCCGTCCTCGGCGAGCACGATCCGCTCCTCCGGCACGCCGGTCGCCTTCGCGAGGGCGGCGTTGGCGCGCAGGTGACGCCATTCGCCGTGGACCGGCATGGCATTGGTGGGCCGGACCGCGTTGTACAGGTACAGAAGCTCGCCCGCCGATGCGTGACCGGAGACGTGCACCTTCGCGCTCTGCTGGGTGACGACGGTGGCGCCGCGCTTGGCGAGTCCGTTGACGACGGCGAAAACGGAGTTCTCGTTGCCCGGGATCAGCGAGGACGCCAGCACGACGAGGTCGTTGGCCCGGATGTTGATCTGCCGGTGCTCACCGCGGGCCATCCGCGACAACGCCGACAGCGGTTCACCCTGCGAACCGGTGGAGATGAGGACGAGCCGGTCGTCGGGCAGGTTGGCCGCGGTGTCGATGTCGACCACCAGGCCGTCCGGCACGGTCAGGTATCCGAGATCCTGCGCGATCTGCATGTTGCGGACCATCGAACGGCCCACGAACGCGACCCGCCGGTTGTACCGGTGGGCGACGTCGACGACCTGCTGGATGCGGTGCACGTGGCTGGCGAAGGAGGCCACGATCACACGCTGCTTCGCCTTGCCGATGACGTTGTCGAGCACTCCCCCGATCTCACGTTCGGGGGTGACGAAGCCTGGCACCTCGGCGTTGGTGGAGTCGACGAGGAACAGGTCGACGCCCTCGTCGCCGAGCCGCGAGAAGCCGGCGAGGTCGGTGAGCCTGCCGTCGAGCGGGAGCTGGTCGAGCTTGATGTCGCCCGTGTGCAGCACGACGCCGGCGTCGGTCCGGATCGCGACGGCGATGGCGTCGGGGATCGAATGGTTGACGGCGAAGTACTCGCACTCGAACGGACCGTGATCGGTGCGCTGCCCCTCGACGACCTCGACGAGGTTGGGGCGCTGGCGGTGCTCACGGCACTTGGCCGCGACGAGCGCGAGCGTGAACCGCGAACCGACCACGGGCAGATCCGGCCGCAGGCGCAGCAGGAACGGGATGGCGCCGATGTGGTCCTCGTGACCGTGCGTGAGGACCACGGCCTCGACGTCGTCCATCCGGTCCTCGATGTGCCGGAAGTCCGGGAGAATCAGGTCGACACCCGGCTGCTGGTCTTCCGGGAACAGCACACCGCAGTCGACGATGAGCAGCTTGCCCTGGTGCTCGAAAACGGTCATGTTGCGACCGATCTCGCCGATACCGCCGAGTGCCACCACCCGCAGACCCTTGAACGGAGCCTTCGGCGGGGCGCCGAGCCGGGCCGTCGGATCGACCGACGCCGGCCGCGTGTCCTGACGCTTGTTGCCGCCGCCGCGCCTGCCGGAGCGGGACGACGACTTATTGGCGGCGCCGCCCTTCGTGGAGGAGGTCTTCACGGGCGCGGACTTGGCCTGCTCCGACTTCGGAGCCGACGGCTGGTCGGCGACGACGGGCTCCGACTTCGACGGCTCGGCGACCGGGGGCGCCGACTTCGTCGGCTCGGCGACCGGGGGCGCCGACTTCGTCGGCTCGCTCGCGGTGGGGGAAGGGGGACCGGCCTGGCGGCTGGCGCTGCGACGACGAGGCGGTCGGGTCACGCGAGCACCCCCGCAGCGTGCAGATCGGCGGCCAGGAGGTCGAGCTGATCGTGAGTCGGTGCCACCTGCGGCAACCGGGGTTCGCCGACGTCCAGGCCGATCAGGCGCAGACCCGCCTTCGACGCGCTGACGCCGCCGAGACGCGCCACCGAGCGGATGACCGGGATCAGGCTGAGATTGATCGCGCGGGCGCGGGCGATGTCACCGGCCGCGAATGCCGTGTGCAGTTCGCGCAACCGGCCGGGCACGAGGTGCCCGATGACGCTGACGAATCCCGTCGCGCCCACCGACAGCCACGGCAGGTTGAGCGGATCGTCACCCGAGTAGAACTGGAGGTCCGTGGTACCGATCAGCTCGGCGCCCGCGTTGAGGTCGCCCTTGGCGTCCTTGACCGCGACGATCCGCGGGTTCTCGGCGAGGCGCCGGATGGTCTCCGTCTCGATGGGGACGACGGAGCGGGGTGGAATGTCGTAGAGCATGACCGGAAGGTCGGTGGCGTTGGCGACGGCGGTGAAATGCGCGAACAGTCCGGCCTGCGGCGGACGCGAGTAGTAGGGGGTGACGACGAGGAGGCCCTGCGCGCCCGCGCGGGCGGCGTCACGGGCGAGTTCGACACTGTGCGCGGTGTCATTGCTGCCCGCGCCGGCGATGATCTTCGCGCGGTTGCCCACCGCGTCGATGACTGCCCGGAGAAGCTCGAGCTTCTCGTTCTCGGTGGTCGTCGGCGACTCACCGGTCGTACCGGCGAGGACAAGGGAGTCGCACCCGTTGTCGACGAGGTACGCCGCGAGGCGGACACCGGCGTCGACGTCCAGCTTTCCGTCCGAGGTGAACGGCGTCACCATCGCTGTGGACACGGTGCCGAACGGACGCTCGACGGGAGAAGCGGAATCACCGTAGGTCATGGTCAGAAGGCTACCCGGTGACCCAGGTACTTTTGCATTCCCGTCACGCGTCGGCGGAAAACGTGCTCCGCGCCACCTCCGTGCCGTCGCCCCAGTCCAGTACCTCGAAGTCGCCGAAGACATTCGGCGCGGCCGCCTGCAGCTGCCTCAGGCACTCGACCGCCACACGGCGAATCTCCACGTCGGCGTGCTCGGTGGCCCGCATCGAGACGAAGTGCCGCCACGCCCGGTAATTGCCGGTGACCACGACGCGGGTCTCCGTCGCGTTGGGCAGGACGGCCCTCGCCGCCTGCCTCGCCTGCTTGTTGCGCAGCGGCACGCTGGAGGTGTCCGCCAGTTTCGTTTCGAGGGCCTCGAGGAGTTCGCCGTATGCCGCCCGGCTCGCGTCGGTGGCCTTCGCGAACAACTCCTCGAGTTCCGGGTCGCCGGCGATCGCGGGCGGGACGACGACATTCCCGTCGTTCTCGCGCACGAAGCGCTGCGACAGCTGCGAGTAGGAGAAGTGGCGGTGCCGGATCAACTCGTGAGTGCAGGACCGGGAGATGCCGGTGATGTAGAAGCTGACGGTGCCGTGTTCGAGGACCGACTCGTGCCCGACCTCGAGCAGATGGCGCAGATATCCGGCGTTGGTTGCGGTGCGGGGGTTGGGTTTGGACCAGCTCTGGTAGCACGCCCGGCCCGCGAACTCCGCCAGCGCTTCGCCGCCGTCGGCGTCGGTCTCCCACGGAATGTCAGCCGGCGGAAAGAACTCCGTCTTCGCGACGAGTTGCACCCTGAGCGGCACGGTCTGCGGCACTGCGCTGTTCCTCCTACCGAACTCCCTGGTCGGAAGTCCTCCTGAATGCATCGACCCTAGTCGCAGCGTTGATCGGGGTCTCGGTGTGCCCCGCCCCGGCAACGGCCCGGTTCCCGTGTGGTCGCCCGCGCGTGTCACTCTTCGTCTCGCCCACACTTTCCGTGGTGCCGCTTATTCGCGAGGGAGACTTCCTGTGCAGTACCGGACCGGCCGCGCGCGCCGCGCCGTCGTGATCGCAGTTCTCGGGACCGCCGTTCTCGGGGCCGCTCCCCCGGCGTTCGCCGGGCCGCCCGCGACGGGACCGTCGGTTGCCGAGAGTCCGGCGCAGCCCGGGGCCGGGCAGCGCTCGCTCGGGCTCGAGGGTGCCCGAAATGCTCGTGACATCGGTGGATACCCGACGGCCGACGGTTCCGTCGTCCGTTCCGGTCTGGTGTTCCGCACGGACGCGCTGGACAGGCTGACCCCGCGTGACCTCGCGCGGCTCGAATCCTCGAACGTGACGGTCGTCGACGACCTCCGCACGACGTACGAGCGGGCGCTCGCGCCGGACCGGCTTCCGGCCGGCGCAGCCGGGAACTGGTACGACGTGCTCGGGCAGTCGCCGATCGCCACTCTGGTCGACATGCCCGCCGCCTACCGCGCCTTCGTGACGGGTCCGGGGGCGAACGAGGCGTTCTCCGCGGTTCTCCACGACATCGCGGCGTCCGACGGCGCCGTGATCTACCACTGCAGCGCAGGCAAGGACCGCACCGGATGGGCGACGGCCGTGCTGCTCACCATCCTGGGGGTCCCGCGGGACACGGTCACCGCGGACTACCTGCTCAGCAACACCTACCGCGGGGCCGACCCGGAACATCCCGGCCTGGACGGCGTCGACCAGGCGTGGCTCGACATCGCGTTCGACACGGCCGTCGCCACGTACGGCAGCTTCGACGCCTACGTGTCGGAGGGGCTGAAGTTGTCCGAGGGCGACATCACCGAGCTGAAGTCACGACTGCTTGACTGACGTCACCTATGACGCCATGCTGGCGTCATGGACCTCGGCATCTACGTCTCCCGGCTGCGAGACGACCTGAACGCAGCAGCAGCACTCGGCGACGAGCAGACGCGTGCGACCGCGGCGGCACTCGCTGCCGCGGTCGAACCCGCAGCCCGGCTGCTCCTCCTCTCGGCGCTCACTGATTTCGCGGGTGAAGTGTCGTCCGAACTGGGCAATCGCACCGTCGGTGTGCGACTGGACGGCAGCGAGGTGGCGGTCGACGTGCATCGCACACCCACTGCGCCGGGGCCGGAGGGGGAAGGGACGACGGCTGCCGAGGACATCGGTGCCGCCTTCGATGACGTCACCGGAGACATCAGCCGCGTCACTCTGCGTCTGATGGATCAGATCAAGTCGAAGGCCGAGGAGGCCGCCTCCCAGAACGGGGTGTCGCTCAATTCCTGGGTGTCGCAGGCGGTCCAGGGCGCGCTCAAGGACCAGATGCGCCGCAGCGGGAGAGACAATTTCTGAGCACCGGCGCACTCACTCCACGCGCCCGTCGGCGGCGGTGATGTAATTACGTCGCATCAGCCACACGGTGAGAGTCGCCACGGGCTCGAAGGAGCGAAGAACATGGCCGTTTCCGGCGTCAAGGAATTCGAGATCAAGGCCGATCCGGCCACGGTGATGGCCGCGATCGCTGCGGTGGATCGCCTGCCCGAGTGGTCCTCGGCCCACAAGTCGGTCACCATCGAGAGCACACACGACGACGGCCGCCCCCATCGAGTCCGGATGAGCGTCTCCATCCTCGGGATCAGCGACGAGCAGGTCGTCGACTACACGTTCGAGGGCGACGACACCGTGTCGTGGCACCTCGTCGAGAGCGGCCAGCAGAACGCCCAGGACGGCTCGTACGTCCTCACCGAGTCCGGCGCAGGCACCAAGGTCACCTTCGAGTTGACGGTCGATCCGAAGATCCCGCTGCCCGGGTTCCTCGTGAAGAAGGCACAGAAGACGGCACTCGAGACCGCGAGCAAGGGCCTGACGAAGTTCGTCGAGAGCCTGTAATTCCTCACTCTCCTCGCGGCCGCGCCGCCGCGGCCGCGAGGAGGGCACCGAGGTTGCCGCGATCGTCCACCCGGATGTCGTCCAGACCCAACCACGTTGCCATTCTTCGCAGTTCCGGGAGCAGCGCCTCCACCACGCGCCCCGGATTCCGGTCGGGTTCCACGAACGCGGATCGCACCTCGAGCGTTCCCGACGCGCGGTCGGCCTTGAGATCGACCCTCGCGACCAGTTCACCGTTCAGCAGGAACGGAAAGACGTAGTAGCCGTGGACACGTTTGTGCGCGGGGGTATAGATCTCGAGTCGGTACCGGAAGTCGAATATCCGCTCGGTCCGGGGACGGCAGAAGACCAGCGGATCGAACGGGCACAACAGCGCCGCCCCCTCCACCTTTCGGGGAATTCGGACGTCGCGGTGCACGAATGCCGGCGCATCCCAGCCGCGGACCCCGACCCGTTCGAGCACCCCGTCCTCGACGAGTTCCTCGATGGCCGAGGCGGTCTGCCCCGGCGACAGTCGATAGTAGTCCCGCAGATCGGGTTCGGTAGCCACACCGAGGGCCCGCGCGGACCGCTGCACGAGCCCACGGACGGCGTCCTCCTCCGAGATTTCCTCGGCGAGTATCGCTTTCGGCAGCACACGTTCACTCAGGTCGTAGTGACGGGTGAAGGCGACCCGTTTGTCCACCGCCAACGCGCCGGACGCGAATAATTGCTCGCACACCACTTTGGTGTCGCTGCGATCCCACCACGGCCCCTTGCGGTCCGGACGGTCGACCTCGAGGTGTTTCTCCACGTCGCTCGCGCTGCACGCACCGACGGCGCCGATCACGTCGAGCACGTCGGCGGCGAGCGTGGGATTGCGGTCGAGTACGCGGGATTCGCCGGACCAGCGACCGTGCCGGTACCGGTGCATCCGCCAGCGCATCAGCGGCCAGTCCTCGACGGGGATGAACGCGGCCTCGTGCGCCCAGTACTCCGCCAGCATCCGGGGTGCGCGGGCGGAATGCGACCACGCCGCCGAATCGACCAGCCCCCGGTCGTAGCCACCGAGACGGCTGAACAGCGGGACGTAGTGGGCACGCACAGCCACCGACACCGAGTCGATCTGGAACAGCCGCACCCGGTCGAGGACCGAGCGGACGTGCCTGCGCGTCGGCGCCCCGGCCGGTTTCCTGTCGGCGAACCCCTGCGCCCAGAGCGCCGATCTCCGGGCCGCGGCAGCGGTCATCTCACGCATGACCGCAGCCTGCCATCAACCACCGACACGGTCCCGGCCGCGACGTCACGCATCCTCGGCCAGCGTGACCGCGACCGTCGCACCGAGTTCGTAACACCGCTCCCGCGCACTCGCGTCGAGCGATCCGGTCAGTTCCAGGATCTCCGCCACCTGCGTGAGTGCCAACCCGGTCACGATCTTCTGCACCGACTTCACGGCGCCGGCGGTGTCGTTGTTGCCGTGCACCCAGAGTCCGTAGGGACGTCCGGCGACCGCGTCGAGGCACGGGTAGTAGACGGTGTCGAAGAAATGCTTCAGCGCACCGGACATGTAGCCGAAGTTGGCGGACGTCCCGAACAGGAACCCGTCGGCTGCCAGGACGTCGGGCACGGTCGCGCCGAGAGCGGGGATCGACTTCACCTCGACGCCGTCGATGTCGGGATCGCGCGCGCCTTTCAGCACGGCTTCGAGGCACTCACGGGTCACCGGTGACGGTGTGTGGTGGACGACGAGTAGTGACTTCACAGTCGTCAGCGTACGACCGCGTCCGTCACCTACCGGCCGGGCTCACCTTCCCGTTCCACGCGTTCGAGTTCCACGGCCCGTTTCATCGTCTCCCGGGCCCTGCCGCGGTCGCCGGCGTAGTCGTAGGCGCGGGCGAGGCGGTACGAGTTCCGCCAGTTGTCCGGATCTGTTTCCCACTCGGACTTGATCTGCTGGAAGAGTGCGTCGGCGGCGTCCCGGTCGATGCGGCCCGAGGGTCGCTTCGGCAGATCGCTGACGTCCAGTTCGAGTCCCTCGTCGGCGATCCGGCGGGACAGGTGCTGATGCTGGAATCCGGCACGCAGCGTGGCGTAAACGATCCAGGCGCCCAGGAACGGCAGGATCAGGACGCCGACACCCAGGCCGATCGCGGCTGCTCCGCCGTCCTGGATCAACTCGATCCCGCGCCGGCCGAGAAGGACGAAGTAGAACGCCAGCGCCGCGACCAGCAGTCCGATCGTGACGACGGTCTTGGTCGAGCCGTCCTTCACAGGTCGAGAAGGGGGTCGATACCGACGGTCAGGCCGGGACGGGAGCCGATCTCCCGCACCCCGAGCAGGACGCCGGGGGCGAAGGAATTGCGATCGATCGAATCGTGCCGGATGGTCAGCGTCTCGCCCTGCGTGCCGAGGATGACCTCCTGATGGGCGACGAGACCTGCCAGCCGCACGGAATGAACCCGCACGCCGTCCACGTCGGCGCCGCGCGCACCGTCCAGTTCGGTGGTCGTTGCGTCGGGGCTCGGTCCCACGCCTGCCTTGCGGCGCGCCTCCGAGATGAGGGCGGCGGTCCGGTAGGCGGTGCCGGACGGCGCGTCCGCCTTGTTGGGGTGGTGCAACTCGATGACCTCGACGGAATCGAAGAATCGTGCCGCCGCCTCGGCGAAGCGCATGGAGAGAACGGCACCGATCGCGAAGTTCGGGGCGATCAGGACACCGACCTCGGGCCGCTCCGACACCCACGACCGCACGGTGTCGAGCCGGGCGTCGTCGAACCCCGTGGTGCCCACGACCGCATGAATACCGTTGGACACGAGGAACTTCAGGTTGTCCATCACCACGTCGGGGTGGGTGAAGTCGACGACGACCTGCGTGCCGGTCTCGACGAACGTCTCCAGCCTGTCGCCGTGATCGACCTCTGCGACGAGTTCGAGGTCCGGTGCCTGCTCCACCGCCTCGCAGATCGCTCGGCCGACCTTGCCCTTGGCCCCGAGAACCCCGACCCTGATGGGTGTTGCTGCGCTCACTTCTCCACGCTCCGTCCAGTCACAACGATTCGCCCGAAAGCCTACGCAATCGCCGGGTGCGGACCGTTGCGCAGGGGCGGGGCAGGAGACCTGCGTCTCGTCGTCAGACGCGGCCGGCCTCGTACTCGGGGTGCCAGTGCGGTGATCGGCCGAGCAGCGACAGCACCACGTCGAAATCGGCGGAGTCTGGGCCGGTCGGCAGGCCGGGCGCGAACGCGGCCCCCTCGCGCATCCGGTCCGCCCCGTCCGGCACGAGACGTGCGATGGGGAGAACCGCGGCCACCATGCCGGATTCGGGCGCGAAGTCGAGCCCGAGTGACCGGGCGACGTCCCACGAATGGACCACGTAGTCGAGGAAGTGGAACCCGACGGCCGTGGCTGCGGGGAACGGGAACTCGGTGCTGATCTCCGGCAACCAGAACTGCCGATTCCCGACGCCGTCCCGGGCGAAGGCCTCGATGACGGCGCCGGCCGCCGAGCGGTACGCGGCAACGGGGTCCGCCGACACGCGCGGCCGCCAGTTCGACAGGTCGGGACCGCCGCCCGCGGCCGCCGCGGCGAATCCCCGGTGCTGCACGGTCATGTGGGCCAGCAGTTCCCCGAGAGTCCACTCCGAACACGGTGTCGCGCGCTGCAGATCGTCGCGCGTCACCTGCGACACGAACTCCACACTCGATTGCACGGCGCGGCGATCCCAGCGCCGGACCTCGTCCACATCCATTGTCGGCACCTCGTCACTCGACTCGAATTGATATGCGTTCGCTTATCATCTACCTATGTAGATGATCGGTCAAGGTGTATTTTCTGCGATATGCCCAGCCTCGACCCGACGAACGGACAGCACGAACGCACCCGCCCCGACCTCGCGGCGATGACGACCGCCCTGAACCGTTCGCTGGTGGCGGCTGAACTCCCCGTGCTCGCGGAGCACGGGCTGACCATGTGGGGATACGTCGTGCTCCTGGCACTCGACGAGCATCCGCTGCGCACCCAGGCCGCGCTCGCGGAGGCGATCGGCGCCGACAAGACCCGGATCATCGGCGTGCTCGACGAACTGCAGGACCGTGGCCTGATCGACCGGCAGCGCGATCCCGCGGACCGCCGGGCGCGCCTGCTGTCGCTGACTCCTGCCGGGCACGACGTGCGCGATTCGGCGCAGGCGGCGATCCGGCGGGGCGAGGAGCGGCTCTTGGCCAGGTTGCCGGAGCGCGACCGCGAGAGTTTCCTGGCCGGTCTGATTGCGCTGTCGGCGCTGCCGGTCGAGGATGTCACCGGGCGACCGGGCGACTCCCCCTGACGGAATCCGCGCCGGTTCGCCTCAGCCCTGCCGGAGCGCGTCCACGGCCTTTCCGATCCGGCGCTGCCGGGTCTCGTCCGTCTTGGCGCCCTCGATCGAGAGCACGTGCCGCCGCTGATTGTTGTACGACAGTGCATCGAACGCCGTCCTCGCGTCCGGCTCCCGGTCGAGCGCCGCGGCGAAGTCGGGCGGAACCGTGACGACCCTGGGTTCGCTGTCGAGTTCGACGTCGACGTCCACCTCGTCGCCTGCCGCGACCCCCGCACCTGCCCTGTTCTCGGCGCTGAGCGGAATCATGAACACGCCACCCATCGGCGCGACCGTGGTGCGGTAGGTGTGACCGCCGATCGTGACCCGGACCGCGGGGCGCTTACCCGACCCCAGTTCCGCGACGACGTCCTCGGGGATCCGGAAACCGGTCGCGGTCTTGCCGCCCAACTCGATGGTGGTGCGAAACCTCATGGGCGGAATTCTGCCCGCGACCGGCCCGCCGGGTCAGTCGAACACGATGATCTGCCGGATCGCCTTGCCGTCGGCGAGTTCGTCCATGCCGCGGTTGATGTCGTTCAGCGTGATGCGAGAGGAGATGAGTTTCTCCACGGGTAGCTTCCCGGCGCGCCAGAGGTCCTCGTAGATCGGGATGTCCCGGGACGGCACCGCCGACCCGAGGTAGCTGCCGATGATGGTGCGGGCCTCGGCCACCAGGGTGAGCGGCGAGATCGACGACCGCGCGTCGGGGGACGGCAAGCCGACGGTGATCGTGCTGCCACCGGGAGCGGTCGCGCGAACAGCCGATTCGAACGCGCGCGCGTTTCCGGCGGCTTCGATGACGATGGGCGCCCGGACACCGGCCTCCTCGAGCTCCGCAGGGGTGTAGACAGCCGTCGCGCCGAGTTCGCGGGCGGTCTGCAGCTTCTCGGGAACGGCGTCGACGCCGATGACCTCGCCGACTCCCAGGGAGACCGCTGTCAGGATCGCGGCCATCCCCACCCCGCCGAGTCCGACGACCATCACAGCCTGGCCGGGTTGCGGATCGCCCGCGTTGAGGACGGCGCCGCCGCCGGTGAGGACGGCGCATCCGAGCACGGCCGCTACCTCGGCGGGGACGTCGTCGCCGACGGGAACGACCGAGCGGCGGTTGACGACCGCGTGCGTCGCGAATCCGGACACCCCGAGGTGGTGGTGGACGGTGTCGCCGCCGCGGTGCAGTCGCGCTCCCCCGTCGAGCAGGGTTCCGTCGTTGTTGGCACCGGTGCCGGGCACGCACGGCATCCGGCCGTCGGTGGCGCAGCCCTCGCACTCCCCGCAGCGTGGGAGGAACGTCATGACGACGCGCTGTCCGACCGCGACATCGTCGACTCCGGCGCCGAGTTGGGTGATCAGCCCCGCGGCCTCGTGCCCGAGCAACATCGGGACCGGGCGCACGCGGTTGCCGTCGACGACGGACAGGTCGGAGTGGCACAGTCCCGCGGCCTCGATCCTGACGAGGATCTCGCCCTCGCCGGGCTCGTCGAGGTCGAGTTCGGAGATCGAGATCGGTGCCGACTCGGCGAACGGGCGCGTTCTCCCGATCTCCTCGAGTACCGCTCCACGGATCTTCATCTCGGGCTTCTCCTCTTGTTTCGGCGAATCCTCGTTACCGCACGATGCCGCGCACCGAGGCCGGCAGGTCACGCTTGCGACGATACGGTCCGACGACGGCGGCTCCGAACGGGCGCTGCAGCAGGACTCGCGCGACGTCGCGCACCTCGTCGGTGGTGACCGCGTCGATCTTGCTCAAGGTTTCGCTGATGCTGCGGTGATTGCCGTAGTTGAGTTCGCTGCGACCGATGCGGTGCATCCGGGAGCCCGAATCCTCCAGTCCCAGAACCAGTCCGCCGCGCAGCGATCCCTTGGCGCGGGCGCACTCGGCGTCGGTGATGCCCTCGGCGGCGACGTTCGACAGCACCTCCCGGATCACCGTGGTGACCTCGCCGAGGTTCTCGGGCTGGCATCCGGCGTAGATCGAGAACGCGCCGGTGTCGGAGAACGTGTCGATGCCCGAGTACACGGAATACGCGAGGCCCCGGATTTCCCGCACTTCCTGGAAGAGCCGGGAACTGAGTCCGCCACCGACCGCGGCGTTGAGCACCGACAGCGCCCAGCGGTGCGACTCGTGCCGCCCGAACGCGCGCACCCCGAGGGAGAGGTGCACCTGTTCGCTGTCCCTGTTGGTCAGGCTGAGTGTCGGCTCCGTCCGCAGGCGCAGCGTCCCTGCGCGTCGGGGGGCGGGCTCGGACGCCGATTCGAGATGCCCGGCGAACGCGCGCCGGACCAGCTCGACCGTCGGTTCGTGCTCCACGTTGCCGGCGACGGCCACCACCATGCGCGGCGGCGTGTAGCGCCGCACGTGGAAGGAGTGGAGTTGGGTACGGGTCATCGATTCGATGGATTCGACGCTGCCGATGACGGGCCTGCCGACGGGATGGTCGCCGTAGAGCGCGGTCAGGAACGCGTCGCCGAGGAGGTCTTCCGGGTCGTCGTCGCGCATCGAGATCTCTTCGAGGACCACCTGGCGTTCCACGTCGACGTCGGCGGACCGGCACCGGCCCCGCAGCACGACGTCACTGACGAGGTCGATGGCGAGGGGCAGGTCGTCGTCGAGCACGTGCGCGTAGAAACAGGTGTGTTCCTTGGACGTGAACGCGTTGAGCTCGCCGCCGACGCCGTCCATCACCTGCGCGATGTCGAGGGCGCTGCGCGACGGCGTGGCCTTGAACAGGAGATGCTCGAGGAAGTGCGCGGCCCCGGCGACGGTGGGCTGTTCGTCGCGTGATCCGACACCCACCCAGACGCCCACGGACGCGGAGCGGACACCGGGAACGTATTCGGTGACCACCCGGAGTCCGCCGGGAAGCACGGTGCGCCGGACGCCGGCATCCGGCTCGTGGAGGGTCGGCGCTTGGGTCAGTGCGGCAGTGCGGCTGCGATCGATCTTGGCCATGTAGTGGTTCAGCAGTCCTCGAAAGCTGGGCGTCGTCGAACGGCAAACTTTACACGCGGCACCCGGCCGTCGGTCACCAGCCTCGGCGATGTGGTTGCGAGCCGATCAGCTCGCCGTTCCGGGCGACGTCGCGACTGCGGTAGACGATGTAGGGGCGGAACAGATAGGCCACGGGGGCGCTGAACGCGTGCACGAGCCGGGTGAACGGCCAGAGCGCGAACAACACCATCGCGATCGCGACGTGGATGTGGAAGGCGAGCGACGCCTGGGCCATGAGGTCGCCGCGGGGCTGCAGAATCCAGATCGACCGGAACCACGGCGACACCGTCTCGCGATAGTTGCTCTCCTCCCCGACGACGCCGGATCCGAGCAGGGTCGTCGCCAGCCCCGCGACGATCGCGGCGAGCAGCACCGCGTACATCAGCTTGTCGTTCCAGGTGCTGCCGACGCTCGCGGCCGGGGATCGGCGCGCCACCCACGCGAACACACCGCCCGTCCCGATGCCGAGGAACACGGCCAGCGTGATGAACGTGACGGCCGACCAGAAGTCCGGTGGGGGTTGGAATGCGGCCACCACCGCCATCACCCCGGTGCCCGCGAGGGACGTGAGCACCACGAACTTCGGAGGTATGCGGTCCGACAGCGCACCGCCGATCGGTCGCGCGGTCACCGCGGCGAGTGCGAATCCTGCTGTACGCGTGCCCGCGTCGACGGCGGAGAAGTCGTAGATCGTCTTTGATGTAGGTGGGCAGCTAGTTGCTGAATGCCACGAAACCACCGAACACCACCGCATACAGGAACGACATCTCCCACGTGACCCGCAGGCGGGCAGCGGCTTTCAACTTCGGCAGCACCGGTTCGGTGTGCGGTGCGAATGCCGGCGCGTCGCGCATCACGGCGATACACACCAGCGCGGTGACGCCGAGTGCGGGCTCGAAACCAGCCGGTGCCCAACGGTTCGGCCACGATCGCGTGCGTGGGAAGAAGGCCGAACCAGCCCACCATCCGACGCCTCGGCGTACGTGGTCGACAGGGGGCCGATCATGTTCCATGCCCAGAAGTTGATCGCGGAAACCCAGGTGGCCAACGCCAGATTCAGAGTCCGCGCCGAATTCGTTACCTCAGGATGTCCTAAACGCACCCATTCATGGAACCGTCAGTTGCCGCGAGATCGTGATAATTCGGACAAACATCCGGGGACGTGGCGGCGCCATCGCCGGGTCAGCGTGGAGCGTCGCCGTACCGGAGGTCGGTCGCGGCGAGCACCGCGATGCGCTCGGTGCGCTGGCCCGGCCGGATCATCTCCCGCGCCTCCAGCATCCTCGTGCGGGACGAGAGCGCGGGACCGAACGGCACGTCCTCCGACGCGACCACGTCCACCCGCAGTCCCCGTTCCTCCAGCATTGCCCGGGTCTTGTCCACACCGTTGAGCGTCGACTGGACGAGGAGCAGGGTGCCGCCGGGGGCGAGAAGGTCGGGGGTCTCGCTGCAGATCCGGTCGAGCACGGCGCGCCCGTCGACGCCGGCATCCCAGGCCCGCGCGAGTACCCGGCCCGGCCTGCCGTCGTCCGTCGCCGGCGCGTAGGGCGGGTTGGCCACCACCACGTCGAAGCGCAGGGTCCGGACCGAGTCCACCAGGTCACCCCGCACGACGCGGATCGTCCGGCGGTTCAGTTTGGCGTTGAGCCAGGTACTGATCGCGGCCCGGCGCGACACGTCGACCGCCGTCACCCACCCCGCTCCCGCCGCGCACGCCTCGACGCTCAACACCCCTGTGCCACAGCAGAGATCGAGCACGCGGGTACCCGGTCCGAGATCGCGGGCCGCCAGCACCTCGGCGAGCAGCCAGGTGTCACGCTGGGGGCGATACACCCCGGGCAGACGAACGAGCATGATCGGCTCCCTCCCTCGCCGTTCCCTACAAGCGTGGCCAGTACCCCGAGTTACACGCAACTCGACACGGGCCAATTCACCCGGTGTTCACCTCCGGCCCCTCCCCGAACCGCATCTGCGGTGTCTGCCGGGGTCGAAACCGGGTACTCCTCCCCCGTGCCGCATTCCTTCTCAGCTGATTCCGACGCCTCGGTGGATGTCGCGTGGGCGCTCGTCGCCCGACCCTCGCGCTGGCCCGAATGGGCGCCGCACGTGCGCGGCGCGTGGGGCCTCGGGTCCCCCGAGATTCAGGCCGGCCGGCGTGGCGCGGCGCGGCTGCTCTGGATCGTGCCTGTTCCCGCATCGATCTCGGCCAAGACGCCGGGCCGTTCCTGGACCTGGCGTGTGGGACCGATGACGCTCGATCACGCCGTCGAGCCCCGCGGTGCCGGATCACGGATCACGATGACGATGTCCGCTCCCGGCCCGCTCGACTCGGTGCTCGGCGCCGCCTACGGCCCGGTGGTGCGGACCCTCGTCCGTCGCCTCGCCCGTGTCGCGGGTGAACGCTAACCGACGGCCACCGGCGGCGCGTCGTTCGGAGCGAGTTGAGCGCCGATCTTCCGGAACAGCCTGTCGGCCTCGTTCTTGTAGGCCCCCGTGTCGTCGAAGGCGGCCTGTTCGTAGGTGACGGCGACGGCGATGGCGATCTTCTGGGAGGGCAGATAGGCCTCGGCCGCGGCGGACCCGCTGAACAGCGGGTTCTGCATCAGCCAGTTGCCCACGATCGGCAGTCCGAGCCCGTAGGTGTAGTTCTCCGACTGCGGGAAGCAGGTGGTGCAGCCGGGCAGCGCAGTCGTCTTGCCGCGCAGGTCCGTAGACACCATGGCCGCGTAGGACTCGGGCGAGAGCAGTTCGCCCGTGCCGATGGCGACGGCCGTGTCGTGGAGGTCGTAGATGTTCGTGGTCTGGATGGCTCCGTGGGTGATGGTCCAGGACGGGTTCCAGTACGTGGATTCCTCGTAGAACGGCGCACCGGGCGGGATCTGCAGGGCCTCGCGCCGCTCGGACGAGAACGCGTGCAGGACGGGTTCGGGGATCACTGCCGTCCCCGGATCCGTGGTGGCGTCGAGGCCGAGCGGACCGAGCACCTTGTCCTGCATGAGGTCCGTCATCGGCTGACCGGTGATCTTCTCGAGAGCCAACCCGAGGATGATGTAGTTGGTGTGGGCGTAGTTCCAGTTGGTCCCGGGTTCGTAGAGCAGGGGCTTGGACGTGGCGAATGCCAGGAGTTCCTCAGGCGTCCAGTTGCGGAACGGCGCCGCGTAGAGGGCGTCGGCGAATTCGGTGTTGCCGATGACGTAGTCGACGTAGCCCGAGGTCATCTGGGCGAGCTGACGGAGGGTCACGCGGTCGGCGTTCGGAAGGTCGGGCAGCCACTTCGACACCGTGTCGTCGAGGCTCACCTTCTTCTCGTCGACGAGCTGGAGCAGCAGCGTGGAGACGTAGGAGATGGCGACGGCTCCGTTGCGGAAGTGCATGTCGGTGGTGGCGGGCACCCCGGTCATCGACTCGCCGAGAGCCTGGGTGACGATTTCCTTGCCGTCGACCGTGACACGCACGATCACCGCCTTCAGGTGGCTCTCCGCCATGGCATCGCGCACGATCGTCATCACCGCGTCGGCCTGCGCCGGATCGGCCGACGCGAGGGCAGATCCGCTGCTCGCGTCCGAGGAGGACACATCGGAGGACGAGGTGTTCGACGTGCATGCGGCCAGGAGAACGAGGACGCACGTCAACAGGAGAACCCGCCGAGTCGGTGCCATACCCGAGCTTGGCAGATGCGGGCGGCCCCGGGGAGTGAAAACCGTGGAGCCGGCCAGGATTCCGGTCAGATTATCGGCCGGCGCAGGTAGAGATCGCGGAGAAGCGCCACCTCGGCGCCGTGATGGATGACTTCCCGGTTGATGTGCAACACCAGTGCCGCCATCGGATAATCCGCGAACGGTCCCTCGCTGGGGCCGCACGGCCGGGCGAACCCCTCGGCTCCGAGGCTCCGGACGCCTGCGGACCAGGCGGCATATTTCTCGTCGAGTTGCGCGAGCGCCTCCGCAGCGGTGCCGGCGTACTCGAACGTCTGATAGTCGACGGGCGGCCCGCCGAAGTGGCTGGCAATCCGCATACCGAAGACGCCGACGACGACATGCCCGAGCCGCCACGCGATGGTGGTGACCGGCGGCGGGTCCGGTGCGGGAAAGGCGAAGTCGATGGTGAACGCGCCACTTCCGGCCTGGACCGGCGCCTGCGACTCCCCGCGCGGGCGCACACTCCAGCCGTCCGGCGCGGGTTCCCAGAAATACTCTTCGTCGGTCAACCCCTCCAGCCGGGGACGCAACTGATGCTCCCAGTGCCAGCCGAGCTGATCGGCAAGTTCGTGCGGCCAGTCCATGTCGTGACTCCCCTCTCCCTTGTCGCCCGATCGGACACCGGCCCCGGGTCGCCTACCCCACACCGTCCGGGTCTCGGACCCCCGGATGATTGGCCCGGAGGTTCATTGCCGCCAGCCTGACCGTCCGCTCGATCCGCCGCTGCCTCGTGTCGGGCTTCCTGGCTGACGCTATCCACTCGAGAATCAACCGTGTCGAAGACGGCGGAAACTTGTCGAAGTTCGCGCGTGCAGCGTCGTGTCGCCCGAACGCTGCCCGCAGATCGCCGGGGACGACCGTGCCGTCCCCGTTCGCCGTGTTCTCCCAGGTCCCTTTGGCCTTGGCCAGTTCGATGGCGGCGAAACCGTGCTCGGTCATCAGCCCCTGCTCGATCATGTCCGCCGCGCGCTGCCGGTTCACCCGGCTCCAGGTACTGCGCGGGGTGCGCGGCGTGAAACGCAGTTGAGAACTGTCGGCGTCTCGTCTGCGGTGCAGGCCGTCGATCCACCCGAAGCACAACGCCTGCTCGATCGCCTCGTGGTATCGCACGCTCGGCGTTTCGCTGTCCTTGTGGTGGATGATCAGCCAGACCTCCTTCTCGGACCGGCAGTTCTCCGAAAGCCAGGCACGCCACTGCTCGGTCGTGCAAGCGATGACGGTGTTCACGTCGTGGGTGTCCATCACGCGCCTGCCTTTGCAGCCAGAGTGTCCAGGTAGTGCTGGTTGAACATCACGCCGAGGATGTTTCCGAACGGGTCGGTCACGGACGCGGTGACGAATCCCGGCCCGTGTTCGACCGGCTTCCCGTGCAGGGTGGCACCGAGGGCCAGCAACTGCGCGACGCTCGCCTCCAGATCGTCGACGTGCCAGTAGGTCATCGTGTTCTCGGCTCCGTGTGACCTGTCGGGCGTCGCGAATCGGCGGTCGATGATGCCGAGTTCGTGCTGGTAGTCGCCGATCCGGAACTCGATGTAGGCGGGGGCCCCCTTCACCGAGCGCACGAAGTACGGTTCGACTCCGAGCAGTTCGGTGTACCAGGCCTGGGCGGCGGTGAGGTCGTCGGCGTAGAAGTTGACGGTGGTGAGTCCTCGCAACATGGGTGGTTCCCTTCCTCGGTCGTTTACATCACCCATCCTCCGGTTCAAAGTGCTCACCAATTGAGCACTTTCCGGGGGAAACTGAGAACATGCGCGCTGACCGACTCGTCGCCACCCTCTTGCTGATGCAGTCCCGGGGTCGGGTGACCGCCGCCGAGGTGGCGGACGAACTGGAAGTATCCGTCGCGACCGCTCGCCGCGACCTGGAGGCGCTGTCCGCTGCGGGGATCCCGGTATACCCGCAGTCCGGGCGCGGCGGAGGGTGGTCGCTCGTGGGCGGCGCTCGCACCGACCTGAGCGGGTTGTCCGCGACCGAGGCGCAGGCCCTGTTCCTGCTGGTCGGCCCGGCGGCCGCCGTCTCGGGCGAGGCGAAGGCGGCGCTGCGGAAACTCGTCCGGGCGCTGCCGCAGACCTTCCGGGCCGATGCCGAGGCCGCCGCCAGCGCCACCATGATCGATCCCACCCGGTGGGGCGAGCGCGACCGCCGCAGGCCCGAGATGGTCGACGTGCTGCAGGCCGCCGTGATCCGGCGGCGGAAGGTTCGCCTGACCTACACGAACAGTTCCCGGCAACGGTCCGAGCGACTGGTCGACCCGTGGGGTCTCGTCGACAAGGACGACATCTGGTATCTCCTGGCCGGGACCGAACGGGGGCAGCGGACCTTCCGAGTCGACCGGATCGTCCACGCCGAATCGACGGAGCAGACCGCGGAGCGCCCCGACGACTTCACACTCGCCGCGGCATGGGACCAAGTGGTCGGCGAGGTGGAACAGCGGCGCTCGACGACCTGGGCGACGGTACTCATCGACGCCAGGTTCGTGCCGATCCTGCGCGATCACTTCGGGCGTCACTGCCACCCGCACGGTGAGGACGACGACGGTCGCGCCCGGGTGCGACTCGCCGCACCGACCCCGTTGGACATCGCCCGGAACCTCGCCGGCTGGGGGTCGACGGTCGAGGTGCTCGAACCGCGATCGGTCCGAGCCGAGCTCGCCCGGATCGGCACAGAACTCGCCCACAAGTACGCCGGCGAACAGGAATGACCGAACCTCAGTCGGTCAGGTAGCGCTCCACCGTCTCGACCTTCGCTCGCAGCTGATCGCTGCGACCCGGCCGGATATCCGCTTTGAGTACCAGACTGACCCGCGGAAACTGTTCCAGCAGAACGTCCGTCGCACGCTTCACGACGGCCATCACCTCGTCCCACTCACCCTCGACGGTGGTGAACATCGACGTGGTCTCATTGGACAGCCCGGATTCGCGGACCACCCGCACGGCCGAGGCGACCGCGGCACCGACACTGTCGGAGTCCCCGCCCATCGGGCTGACGCTGAATGCCACCAGCATGTGCTCTCCTTCTCCGGGGATCGATGACCACCATCGAATCACCTCGACCCACAGACACACGTCGGACGGCACCCATTGTCAGGGGGCGCCGTCCGCGAGCACGAACGTCTGGTTACCAAGCTGCATGGTTGCGCGGGGTGAAATGTGGCCTCGGCGTCAGACATCCCCCCGCCTGACGCAAGCCCACCGCGCTGAGCCCAGTTAGTGGGCCGTGCTTGTGCGTGGGTGCCTACAACTCGTGCTGGGCGCCACGGCCGAGAGGTGGAATCTTCTCTTCCGGTCCAACCTTGGTCTGCCGTGGATCCGTACCTCAGGTCTACCCCGCATTTCCGGATAAGGCAATGAACATGAGCGCGAACGCCTCCGATTCGCCGGGTGGCCGAGTTGCAAGGTCACCGACCCGGCCCGCTCGGCACGACAGACCTCACTGGTGAGGCGTACAAAGGAAAGACGCCCATAGGCTCGGCAGTGGCGAGACAAGCCGCCACCCGCGCGATCTGCGTTACGGGAAGAGCAATCTCCTCCCCTACACGCACAGAGAGGACTTCGCATGGGATTTCCGTGGGCATCACGGGCACGATCGGATGCGTACTGGGAGCAACAAGTCTCCAGCGAAGCGCGCGTCTCCGCCTGTGGCGAAGCGAAAGAATCCGCACCTGCCGACACACGCCCGACACTGGCCGACCACAGCCTGACTCACCGCAACCCTGACGCCCCACCTGCAGATCACAGCGAGTAGATTCGCCGGCCTCCGGAGACTTCGCTACCGGCGACTCCGCCAACTCGAATCGGTCAGCTTCATATTCGGCACAGCGGCAACTTCATTCAGTCCGGGATGTCCGAATGTTTCGTCACGAGTCTGCCGGCCACGCCGGCATGCGGCCCCGCGACCAGCAGCGGACAATGCCTCGGCATGCCGAGCGGACCGATCGACCACCGCCGGACCGATGATGCTGTGGCCGGAGGCGCGACCCTGTACGTGACAGAACACTAGGCCGTTCGGGGCAGGGGCGACCCTGTAGACGTGCCGGCGTGCGCCTGCCGCCGCAGCGCCTCCAGATTCTGCCGCATCTGCGGCCGCATATCCCGGTGCTGCGGCTGCAGGCGCGAGTAGAGCGCGAGCAGCGGGCGGTACGGCAGAACGTCGATCCGATACGAGTGCGTCACCCGGGTCCCGTCGCCGTCCGCTCTGAAGATGTACGACCAGGTGGTCGAGTCGTGGTACAGCGGGTTGCGCCGATCCGACACCGTCCGGAATTCGAACTTCCTGCCGGGATCCGCGGCGGTCACCTCGCACACCCGCGACCAGCGCATGTGATGTGCGCGGTTGTGCCCCCGGAATCGGGCGCCCACGGTCCCCGGCGACCGTCCCGGTAGCCACGCGCAGCCGCGGCACTCGGGGCTGCGTTCGCTGATGCGGGTGACATCGGCAACCACGTCGTACAGCTGCCCGGCCGGGACGTCGATCCACAGTTCTGCCGAGCCCTCGGTGCGGGGTCGCTGGTGGAGCCGCGGGCTGACGTCGAGGTCTGCGCCCCACCGGGCGGCGCACGCCCGCCGGTATGGTCGTTTGAACGTATGGATCAGCATGAACCGGGTGGCGGGACCGACTTTGCGAACGGTGACGTCGTAGTCTTCCCGGTCGACACCGTCGACAATCCAGTGAGCTTCGATCCCCAGCTCCCGCTTGGTCTTCGAGGCGATGAACACCTGCTGCTCCACGTCGTCCCACTGACGACGGGTCAGGGTGCGGGCGACCACCGGCATCATCTCGTCCTCTTCGCGCTGCAGATGCGGCAGCAGAACTTGTTCGAGAGCGGTGAGGGAATGCGAAAGGTCTTCTCGGGAAGCCGGATAGGCACGGTATTCGGTTGCCGCGGCGGTGACCCGCTCTATCTCGGGGCCGATTCGCGCATGGTCGGCGTCCATCGCGTCGAGCAGTGCTCCGGCGGCCGGGTTCAACTCACGGACCAGCGGCCACAGCCCACTGTCCTCGCCGCTGTGGTGCAGGTGCAGGAAATGCATCATCCACACGAGATGGTCGGCGAGGGCGACCCGCTGGGTCTGCGCGGGCGGCGGTGCCGTGCGCAGCACCTGCGCGGCGCGCACAATATCGCGGCGCAGCGCGCTGTGGACGATGCGCATGATTCGAGTGTCGGCGGGCGGCCGAGTGTCGGTTGTCATGACCTACTCCAGACAATGTGCCCGAATGTCACACCGGGCGGTCGAGGATCTCTTCGATGCGGTCGATCAGCCATGACTCGTAGCGGACGCGACTCCAACCGCATTCGTCCACGAGCAGGGCGTAGACCTGGTCGCCGGTCTGGACCCACAGTTCGTCGACCTGGCCAGGGTCGGCGTGATGGCCCGTGATCAGCTGTGCGACGTCGGCGACCGAGCGCCTGCGCTGCCCCTCCAGGTCGGCGGCCGCCGCTGCGAGCGTGGCATCCGCTGTCGCACCCTGGCGGATAGCGACGGCCAGGCGGTAGATGCGCTCGTTGATCCTGGCGATCATGCGCGCACCCATCTCGATGCGGTCGCCGGTCGTGCTCCCCGTACCGATCGCCGTGTAGACGGGCCGGTCGGCCAACGGCACCTGGGCATCATCGCCGACGATGGCGACCTCCAGCGCTGCCGTCAACAGGCGGGCCTTGGATCCGAACGTCGTGTAGACGGTTTCGACGGAAACCGCCGAGGCCCGAGCGACCTCCCTCATGCCGGTGCCGACCCACCCGTGCTCGGCGAACAACCGGGTGGCGGCCTCCAGTACGACCGCCCGCGTCTGAGCTGCCTGCATCCGACGCAGCGGAGAGCGGTACGGGCGGGTCCCAGATCCGCCCGGCTCCGCCGAGTCGTACTCGACCGTCGCCATACCCTCATTCTAGAACGCATGAGTTTTCAATACAACACTGTTCAAGGGATTTCCGGGAAGGCCCCTGCCAACCCGAACACGTTGAGAGAGAATCCCTTCCAGAACACCGCAAATTTCGGGGTCCCTCACACCATGCGCGCCAGGTGCCGATGACGCTGCACAACCGTGTAGGTCAACACGAGCCCGACGTGGACCGCGATCGCGGCCAGTAACGCGACCTGCGCAGCGACACGCACCGCAAGCCCGAACAGCTCGAACCCCGCAGTTCATAGTCCCCTCGCGGCGTCCACGACAGTCCGGCGCCGTCCCGGTAAGCCGACCGGACGCACAGGCGACGGTCGTCCGCGACAGTTCCGGACCAGAACCCCCGTATTCACATCAGCACGCCTGCCGACTTTAGGTGCGCACCACAAGTGCGGTCTGCATTTGCCGGGCACACGATTACGCCGATCTGCGCCAAGATCTCGCGCTGTGCGGGCTCTACCGCGACGCCGCCACAGCCCTCGGACGCACCATCGACGACGCCACCCCCACCCGGCAGGGATCCACCGACATGGGCAACGTCTCCCACCTCGTACCCGCGCTCCACCTCTCCCCCAGCAGTCTGTACCGGGCCTTCGCCGGCGAACAACTCGAATTCCGAGAATTCCTTCTCCTCGGGATTCTCCGACCCGCGCACTTCAGCCGCGCGTTCCGGACCCGATTCGGGTGCAGCCCGAGCGACAACCGCCACGCCTGGCCCGCTCGCCCTCACCGGGATACCGCGACGGTTGGTGTCCGACAGCAGCTCCGATCGGACATGATCAGGTCGTGGCAACCTTCAACGACTACGACACATACGCGTCGGCGTACGACGCCGACATCGAGGACAACGTGTACAACGCGTTGTACGAGCGACCCGCGACATTGGCGCTGGTCGGCGATGTCGCAGGCCGGAAAGTACTTGATGCGGGCTGCGGCAGCGGTGCGCTGTCGCAGGCACTCGCCGCCGCTGGTGCTGCCGTCACCGGCATCGATCTCAGCACCGGTCTGCTCGCGATCGCCCGAAGGCGCCTGGGTCCCGACGTGCCGCTGATCCGGGCGGATCTCAACCAGCAGTTGCCCATTCGGTCATCGGCCTTCGATGCCGTCGTCGCCTCGTTGGTGATGCACTACGTCCACGACTGGTCGAGACCGCTGACCGAGTTTCGCCGGGTACTCGTGCCAGGCGGGTACGTCGTCATCTCGACCCACCACCCGTTCGTGGACTTCAGGCTTGCCGGGCAGGGCGACTATCTCGGAACGTACGAGTTCACCGAGGAATGGGTGAAGTCCGGCGAGACTTTCCCCATGAAGTTCTGGCACAGGCCGTTGCACGCCATGTTCGACGCATTCACCGCAGCAGGATTCACCGTCGAACGCATTTCGGAGCCACGACCGGGTGCGGGGGTGCGCGATCGCTCCCCCGAACATTTCGAGCGGCTCAGCCGTGAGGCACCGTTCATCTTCTTCACCCTGCGCGTCAGGGAAGATGCATCAGCTTCCCGGCGAGGGTGAAGAGACGGCGGGCGAGCCTCACCACGGGCAGGCCCAGAGGAAGCAGGATGACCGTCACGCAGAGCACCCCACCGACGAGCCATACCACCGCCGCGACAATGCCCAGCACCGTGCCGAGGATGGCCGTGAGGATACCCAGCACCACGTCGAGCAGGCCCCGTAGTAATCGCATGACGACCTCCTGACCTCCTGGTTCCAGTCTGCGCGCCGACGGGCCGAAGCGCACCTCTGAAAGCCGCCCGTCAAGGGAGGGAATACGGCTGCACCGCGCATCGTTGACACACTCGACGGTGTTCGACCCAATGCCCCGGGTACCACATTGAAAATTGTCGCTTCGAGCGACCACTTGCCGAGAGGCGCACTGGCGGGCACCGTCACCCCCGACCGGGTCAGACCTACATTGCGTAGCGTGCCTGCGAAGGAAACGAAGCCGCTGACACCGTCAGGTGCCGGCGGCTTCTTGCGTGCGCTACACCACCCGCTCCAGCGCGCGCACGTCGGCATCGAGCTTCCGGTACAACCAGTACACGGCGACGAACGCGAGCCCGGAGGCCGCGCACAAGCCAAGGACCGAATCGCGCACGAGGGGAAGCTCCGCAGGCTCGAGGGTGCTGAATCCGGCCAGCACCCCGACGAGCGGCACGGATGCCGTCACCGCCAGGTAGATCGTCGTTCTTCGGCGCAGCCCACGAAGTACGACGGTGTCGTGCGCAGTCGTGACGCTGTGACGCAGATAGATGGGATAGACACAGCGAACGACGTAGAACGTCGACAGAAAGAATGTGTACGCAACGGAGATGGTGCCCGCGACAAGAACAGTCGTCGCCGCATGGACCATCAGCCGGGCCGGAAGGTCGGTGAACCAGCGAAGGAACATCACCCCGGCCACGGACGCGCAGACGGCGAACACGAACGTGTTCAGAGCACACATATCGCCCCAGACCAGTGTTCGCGACCGCACCCGCGCGAGGACGGCCTCGTCGTAGCGTCTGCCCTTGCGTAAGCCGCGGGGAACCGCGAGCAGATCGCGCGACATGTAGGCGTAGATGAGGACCGCCAGCGGCCAGGCACAGAGGTTGAAAACGATCGTGCTCGTGTAGAGCTTCGAGTAGGTGGCATCGGACAGGCGCTCGTTGAGCAGTTCCTGGAGGTGCACGGCCAGATAGATGGTGGCCAGGCCGATGCCGACCAGCGAGGACGACCACAGGATGGGGGTCGGCGATCGTGACAGTCGCGCCCGCCAACTGTTCGGAGGTGGATAGACCAGGTCGCGGGACCTCTCCTCGAGGCACAGGTCGAGCTGCTGAGCCAATTCCGAACCGGACGGGTAGCGATCTTCGCGGTCCGGCGACAGACACTTCAGGAGCACACGGCGCAACGCCATGGGGCAATCCGGCGGAAGCTCCGACAAGAATTTCGCGTCGACGGGACTTCGCCGAAGTTCGAGCATGCGGGCCAGCGACGTCTCCGACTCGCCGGCGGACGTTTCGTCCGCGAAGGGACGGCGTCCCGTGAGCAACTCCCACAGCATCACAGCGAGCGCGAAGATGTCGCTCCGCGTGTCGAGATCGGCGGCGGTCGCCGGCGAGCCCGGATGGCAGGCTTCGAGCTGTTCGGGCGACATGTACGCCAGCGACCCGCCGAAGTACGCCAGCGGGCTCGTGCCCTTGATGCGATTGCTGGCGCTGACGTTGAAGTCGGCCAACTTCGGAATTCCCTCGGCGCTCAGCAGCACGTTCGCGGGTTTGATGTCTCGATGCAGAACCCCCCGCTCGGATGCGTGCTGAAGCGCGTCCGCGAGTCGGCGGCCCAGCCAGGCGACAGTCTCCGGCCACGTCAGTGAGGCGGCACGTGTTCGAACAGCGGACTCGGTGGGCCGAACCTCACCCTTGGCGGCAAGGACGCCGTCGACGGCATCGAGCAGTAGTTGACCACTACGGTGTTCCGGCGGCGTCGAGCGCAGTAAGTGCACCACGTCGAGCAGCGTTCCCCCTGGTAGATACTGCATGTAGAGCAGCTTCAGCTCGCCGTCGGCGATCAGTCGCTGGTCGAAGATCCGCACGATGTATTCGTGGTCCAGTTGGGCGAGGGTCTGTGGCTCGATGCCGTGGTTGTGGGAAATCTTGACCGCGACCAGTCGTTGCATCGATTGTTGCCGAGCCAGATACACCTGGGCGAAGGCGCCGGACCCGATCCTCATCAGAAGGTCGAAATCGTCGACACGGTCGCCGACATCGATGTTGCCGAGAACAACTTGCGCCAATGGACGGGCAATCATCGTGCTGCAGTAGTCACTCGTCAGATCGTCGAGGTCGGGGCCACCCGCAGTGGTGGCCGCCTCAGCGGCCATGGTTGCCGTATCGACTCCGTGCGCACTTCGGCGCAGGGCGTGGAATTCCTCGTAGACCAGGTCGGCAGGAAGCGGACCCTCCTGCAACTCTGCGAACTCCGCACGGTATTCGGTCAGTCGTTTGGGGAAGCAGTGGCGAACCCAGCGGTATTCGAGGTCGATCTTGATCAGTTCGATCAGAATCGAACGCCGCTCCGCCGGTTCGCGGGGTAGGAACGCGGACAGGTCAGGCGGGGACCCGGACCCCCAAGCCTCTGAAAATCGTGCCACGACGGTGGCAAGCGCTGTGCGGGTTCGTTCGGCTGATTCGACCAGATCGGCCGGCTCGTACATCGGTAGCTCGGAGTGCAGCCCCGGGCGATCACACGCCGACTACGCGCGGTTCGGCCTTGTGTCGTTGTCGACCCACATTGTGTCCTTCCGCCGACTCTCCCCGCTCAAGGGTATCGCTCGGATACGAGCGCAGGGGCGGCATAAGCGCGGATCGGCCACGGCGGTAGGGACCGCCAAAGCCGAAGCCGACCGTCGAGTATTTGCCGGTACCTGCGCCGATGCAGCACGAGACCCACCCTGCGCGAGGCACGATAGATCGGGAGGTCGGCGCCGCTGACACGGATTTCAACGGCAACCACCGACGGCGATCGTGAGGGTGGTCGGATGAGCAACACGACATCTGTCGTGGGTCGACGGGTGCTGGGGCTGGTGTTCTTCCTCGTCCTCGCGCTGTTTTTGGCACTCTCCGTCGGCATGTTCGACAAGACCTTCACCAAGGTCGTCGAGGTCGACCTCGTCACGGACACCGCCGGACATGCCCTGCCGCCCGATGCCGACGTGAAGGTCCGGGGCCTCATCGTCGGCGAGGTGCGCTCCGCGTCCTCCGAGGAGGACGAGGTCACCCTGGCCCTCGCGATCCAGCCGGACAAGGCGGAGCTGATTCCGTCCAACGCGACGGCGCGGCTGCTGCCCAAGACGCTGTTCGGTGAGCGCTATGTGTCGCTGATCGTTCCGGAGGGCGACACCGCTCCGCCGATCCAGGCCGGCGACACGCTGCGTCAGGACAAGAGCGGCAACGCCGTCGAGGTCGGCGAGGTTCTGGACGGTCTGCTGCCGCTGCTGCAGGCGATTCCGCCGCAGGACCTGGCGAACACGCTCGGCGCGTTGTCCCAGGGACTGAGCGGCCGCGGCGCCGAACTCGGCCTGACACTCGACCGTCTCGAGGAGATCTTCGGCGGGCTGAACACCGAACTTCCTGCCATCCGGGAGGATCTGCGCGGACTCGCGGATTTCTCGCAGACGTATTCCGAGGCGGGGCCCGACCTCGTCGACGCCCTCGACAACCTGCGCGCCACCGGGAACACGGTCGTCGAGAAGCGAGGTGAGATCGCGCGACTGCTCGTGACGCTCACCGGAACGAGTTCGTCCACCGCGGACCTCCTGGAGACCAACGCCGAATCGATCGTCAGTATCGCCGCCGATTCGCGTGAGGCGCTGCAGCTCCTCGGCCGCTACTCGCCGAGCTTCGGTTGCACTCTGGCGGACTTCGTGAAGGCCGAACCGATAGCCCGAGAACTGCTCGCCCTCGACGATCCCTATCCAGGCGGTCGCGGTTCTGTTCAGTTCGTCAACCCGAAGGGTCGCTATCTGCCCAACCAGGACGAGCCGCGCCTGCTCGACAACCGCGGACCGGCTTGCTACGACAACGTCACCGCACCCGGCGGGAACTTTCCGCAATACCCGGGCGGATCGTTCAACGACGGCTCCTACCAGGTGCCCTCACGAAATCCCGGCCCCTCGACCATCGAATACCTCCCGGCGCCCGCCGGGGTCCCCGATCAGGTCCCGGGGTACGGAGCCGAGGTCACGCCCGCAAGTTACGCGGGTTCGAAGATGGAGCAGGACACGTTGGACGTCGTCTACGGCGAGGCCGGGGGCATGGCACCGGAGAACGTGCCGAGCTGGACGACACTCGTCGGCGCCCCGACCATGAGGGGAACCGAGGTGACCTTCAACTGAATACGTTCAGAGGGCCACCAGCCCCCCGTAGGCAAGATCGTCAGACTGTGGCAGCCAGCGCGGCGACTCCCGGTCCGTCGAGGTCGTCCAGTGCCACCCTCCGACCGGAGACGGCCAGGAGGAGCGAAAGGGCGGTGCCGCTCACCTCGGGACCGTCGCCGATCGATATGTCGGCGTCCGCTGCCGTCAGCCGGACACGGGCCACGATTTCTTTGGCGCCACCGAAGGACGCCGGGGTGCGTGTCTGGAGGCGCAGCGACCTGTCGACGGCTTCCGCCGGGTAGGAGCGGGTGAGTCCCAAGGGCCGACGGATGTCCTCCCCGTGAACGATCTCTTCGACGAGCCGGCTGTCGAGGGGCGCCGGAGGCGTCGAGGTGCGCGACGCCACCTGACGAAGCCGCTCCCACGTCTCCTGTGGTGAGGCGCCGCGCTCGCGCTCCACACCGCGTGCGTTCTGGCGGTCGAAGTCGAAACGGGCCCGGGCGAGGGCGACCACGAAACCGAGACGCGTCGTCCGAGCCGTGTCGACCAGGTGGGCGACCACGTCGTGCACGGTCCACTCGCCGCAGAGCGACGGCTCGTCCCACCGCGCGGCGTCGAGACTCCCGAGGTCGTCGATCAGCGCCGCACGCTCCGCGTGCACCATCGACCAGACATCTTCCACAGCTCGCTCCTTCGGTCGGCCACATCGTATGCACGGTAAGACTCGTCGAGACACGGAATCTCATCGCTGCTCGGGGAACGACCGAATGAGAGCCGACCCACATGGTCAGCTGTCGATGGTGAGCAGGTCTGCGAGGTTGTCCAGGCTTGCCTGCACCGTGCGTGAGTACGCCTTCGCGACTATCGGGTCAGCCAGCTTGCCGAAGATTCCTCCGAGGCCACTTTCGCTGTCGACCCGATAGGTGAACAGGGTGCCGCCGTCGATTTCTTCGAGCCTCGTCGTCGCGGTGAAGCCGACCTTGCTCTCCACCGACTTGGACGTGGCCACCTTCAACGGCTCGTACTCGACGAATTCGGTCACCCAGTCGAGGCGCCTACCCAGAATGCGGGTTACCCCGCGCCACCGGGTGCCCACCCCGAGTTCCCCGTCGGTGAGCTGCTCGCATTCAACGGTGGACGCCTCCCACGACGGCCAGTTCTCCGCGACGGTGACAAAACTCCACACTTCCGACGCAGGACGGGCGATGACGACGGACTGCTCGACAACCGGCATGGTGATCATCCTTCTGGTGATGGCTGGATCGGAGTCGACCTGCCTCGTCACGCTCCTCAGGCGATGTAGGGCCAGAAGACAGGAGACCGGTCTGTTTGATTTTCCCCTCTACGCGGGGTCGCTGTCACTGATGGTTAGCGCATCAAAGCGCTGGTAGCGGTGTAGACAAGCCGACGAAACGCCGGCGAAACCGGTGCTGGATCGATCCGCCGAGGAGCTGAGATAGGTCGAGACCCGACCGACTCGCCGGTCAAGGCTGCGGAGTGTCGCACGCTTCGGTGTCGCCGTCGAACGCGCACAGGCAATGCGGCTCCACTCCCCCGAACAGTGCGACCGCCAACCCCATTACGCCCACACCGCCGGCCAACACCGCACCGAGCATGAACACCTCAGTCATCCGACCGTCCCCCTTTTTCGTCCTGTTCCCATTACAGCAGGCCCCCATGCCGGCTCGGGCTCCGGCCTGCCGGAGAGTTCCCACTCCCGCTTCAGCAGGATTCGGTGGCGACGACGCGACGTGCGGTGGTCGACGGGAGCAGCGCGAGGAGGAGGGCCAGCGCCGTGAGCACGAGGACGAGGACGGCCACGGAGAGCCATTGTCCGCTCGCCCAGGCGATTCCTCCGACCCACCCGAACAGGCTGGATCCAGCGTAATAGGAGACGTTGTACAGCGCAGTCGCCTGTGCGCGACCGGTTTTCGCGTGGGCGCCGACCATACCGGATGCGACGGCGTGGCCGACGAAGAGTCCGGCGGTGATCGCGGCCACGCCGAGGAGGATCAGGACCAGCGGTCCGGCGACGCTCAGCATCGTCCCGCCGGCCATGCAGGTGCAGGCCAGCACGAGCACGGTTCGCTGACCGAACCGGCCGACCATCCAGGCGGCGGCGCGAGAGCCCGCGGTTCCGGCCAGGTACGCGAGAAAGATGAGCGACACCACCGTCGGCGCGAGATCGTAAGGAGCGGCCTCGAGGCGGAAGGGGAGGTAGTTGAACACGGCCACCATGCCACCGACGAGAAGCGCACCGATGCCGAACAATGCCAGCAGGCGGGTATCCCGTAGGTGGATGGCCAGGATCCCGGTGGACGGGACGGGTGAACGCCGGGCCCGTCCGGCGGGTAGCAGCGCGATCAGGATGGTCATCAGGATCGCCAGACCACCCCCGAGGATCGCCAGTGCCGGACGCCACCCGAGGTGGTCGGCGACCGGGACGACCAGAAGGCGACCGCTCAAACCACCCAAAGATGTTGCCGCAACGTAGGAACCGGCCAATCCTGCGGTCCGCGCCGGCGCCGCGACCTCATGGAGCAGTGTCATCGCCAGCGCCGGTAGTCCACCGAGCGCCACGCCCTGGACGAATCGTCCCGCCACCAGGGCGTCGAACGTCGGGAGCCAGGGGACGGCCACGGCGAGCAGTCCCGCGGTTGCCGCCGCGTACCGCATCGCGGTGGGGCGCCCCACTCGATCCGAGAACCGGGCCCACGGCAGAACCGACAACGCCAGCCCCAGCGTGGCCGCCGAGACCAGGAGAGACGCCTGCGCCGGACTCACGGACGCGTCGTTCCCGATCTGTGTGAGGAGCCCCTGCGGCGCGTACATCAAGGCAAAGGTCGCCACGCCGGCACACCACAGGGCCGCCGAGAGTCGGCGGTCCGGATTTCCCGTCGGCGGCGTGTTCTGCAGGGCAGCCGCGGCGCGGGCGTCCTTCTCCGTGAGGTGTGTGGCGGACATGACGTCGACGGTAGATCCGGCGAACTGATGAATCCAATGCAGAAGCGTCCGCCGACTCATACAGTTGAGTCATGAATAGCGAGTCCGTCAAGGCGCTGTTGCCGCATCTTCCCGTTCTCGTCGCCCTCGGCGAAGTCGAACATGTGACTGTCGCTGCTGCGATGCTCGGGATGCCCCAACCCACGGTCAGCCGGATAGTCCGCCGACTCGAGAAGCAACTCGGCACCCCGCTCCTGGAACCCGACGGCCGCGGCGTGCGACTGACGGATGCCGGCCGGACACTGGTGCCCTACGCGCAACGCGCACTCGGGGCCGTGGTGGACGGCCTCGACGCCGTGCAGTCCGAAGACCGACTGGCGCGGGCCACCGTTCGCGTCGCCTTTCAGATGTCGCTCGGCGAGCACCTCGTGCCCGAGTTGATTCGCACCGTCCGCGCG
Source organism: Rhodococcus wratislaviensis (assembly GCF_900455735.1). Classification (GTDB taxonomy): domain Bacteria; phylum Actinomycetota; class Actinomycetes; order Mycobacteriales; family Mycobacteriaceae; genus Rhodococcus_F; species Rhodococcus_F wratislaviensis. The sequence goes on from NZ_UAUI01000004.1 coordinate 142,887, forward strand.
ACGGATCCGACGATCCGGTTCGTCCTCAGCCAGGGCGCGCGCCGCACATGCCTCGACACCCTCCTCAACCGTGAGGCCGATATCGCGCTCGTCTCTCGTCTCACCCCACCGCCGGAGGGCCTGACGGTCACGCCGCTGTTCGAACAGCCGCTCGTCGTCCTGGTGCCCTCCGAGCACCCGCGAGCCGCCTCGATCTCGACGACGATCCGTGACCTTGCCTCCGAGCCGATCGTCACTCTCAAGCCGGGCTACGGGCTCCGGGGATCCCTCGACGACCTGTTCGCGCGAGCCGGCGCCCTTCCCACGATCGCGTTCGAAGGAGAGGACCTGCACACCGTGCACGGCCTGGTCGCATCGGGCTTGGGCGTGGGCATCGTGCCGGCCACCGACACTCCCCCGCCCGGGTGCGCGCAGATTCGCCTCGACGACCCCCGAGCGTTCCGCGACATCGGTGCCGCGCGCCTGTCCGGTCCCCCGGGGGCCGCGGTCACCACGGTTATCGCTGCCCTCAGAACCCTCACGTCGTCGGAAAGCAGGGAGACGACGTGAATCGCGAACATCTCCAGCTCGATTACGGCCTCCGCTTCGACTGGGGGCTGCCGGGAGCGAAAGCCATCGGCGCCGCTGCCGACGTCGCGGTCGTGGTGGACGTCCTGTCGTTCACCACCACCCTCACCGTTGCGGTCGACGCCGGCATCGACGTCCTGCCCTACCGGTGGAACGACGAGTCCGCAGAACGCTACGCCCGGGATTCGGATGCCGTCCTCGCCGTCGGCCGCAGCCAGTCGGCGAAAGGGCAGATCAGCTTGTCGCCGAATACGATTCGGCGGACCGCGGCGCCGCGCAGATTGGTACTTCCCTCGCCGAACGGTTCGACCATCAGCTTCGAACTCGGCGCAGGAACCGGCGTGTGCGTCGGAGCGTCCTTACGGAATGCGACCGCGGTCGCCGGCTGGATCGCCCGGTACTGCACATCGACGTCGGTGGTGTCGGTGATCGCCGCCGGGGAAAAGTGGCCGGGCGGCGAACTACGGCCGGCGGTCGAGGATCTGTGGGGCGCGGGCGCCGTGCTGTCCGCTCTGGCGGCGAACGGTTGGGGCGCAGACGCTTCGCCGGAAGCCCTGTCGGCCATGACCGCCTGGCGTGGGGTCGCGCACTCCCTCCCGCAGTCCCTGGAGGCGTGTGCGTCGGGACGGGAGTTGCGTGCCTCGGGATATCCGGAGGACGTCGCAATCGCCGCGGAGGTGGACCGGAGCACCGCCGTCCCGGTCCTCGAAGATCGGGCCTTCCGTACGGCTTCGCAATAGAGTGAGCGCCATGTTCGATACCTGGGACGCCGATGCTCCTGGAGTCCTGCGCCTGCCGTCCGGGCGCCTGGTCCGCGGCCGCGGGCTGAAACGACCACTTCCCGACGGTCCCCTCCCCGATTTCGCCGTCTACCTGCTGGGGCGAACGTCGCCGCCGGTGCAGTGGGATTCACGATGGGTCCGCTGGCCCGATTTCGCGTTGCCGCGAGATCGTGACGACACACTCGATGCGCTGGGTGAGGTGTGGCGCCGTGCCGCGACGGAGCGGGTGGAGGTGGCGTGCGGGGGCGGTCGCGGCCGGACGGGCACAGCCCTCGCCTGCATCGCCGTGCTCGACGGGGTCCCGGCGCAGGACGCCGTCGCGTACGTCCGGCAGCACTACCACCATCACGCGGTCGAGACGCCGTGGCAGCGGCGGTATGTCGGGCGGTTCACCGCGGCACCGACCTCCTGACCCTCCACCGACACCGGACCCGAAGACACCGGCGGCCCCGCACGAGAATTCGTGCGGGGCCGCCGGCGTGATGACCGGGAGAAGGCTACTTCTCGGCAGCCGCCTCTTCGCTCTGCTCGGCCGGAGCCGCAGCGCCGTCTTCTTCGACGGGGATCAGCGAGATCTTGCCGCGGTTGTCGATGTCGGCGATCTCGACACGCAACTTCGAGCCGACGCTCACGACGTCCTCGACCTTCGCAATGCGCTTGCCACTGCCCAGCTTCGAGATGTGCACCAATCCGTCGCGGCCGGGGAGGAGCGACACGAACGCGCCGAAGGCGGTGGTCTTGACGACCGTGCCCAGGAAGCGCTCGCCGACCTTCGGCAGCTGCGGGTTGGCGATGGCGTTGATCATGTCGATCGCGGCCTGCGCGGACGGGCCGTCCGTCGCACCGACGAACACGGTGCCGTCATCTTCGATGGAGATGTTGGCGCCGGTCTGCTCGGTGATGGAGTTGATCATCTTGCCCTTGGGGCCGATGACCTCACCGATCTTGTCGACGGGGACCTTGATGGCCGTGACGCGCGGAGCGAACGGGCTCATCTCGTCGGGGGTGTCGATGGCCTCGGCCATGACCTCGAGGATCGTCGCACGCGCATCCTTGGCCTGCGACAGCGCGCCGGCGAGGACCTTGGACGGGATGCCGTCGAGCTTCGTGTCGAGCTGCAGGGCCGTGACGAAGTCCTTCGTGCCCGCGACCTTGAAGTCCATGTCGCCGAACGCGTCCTCGGCACCGAGGATGTCGGTGAGCGCGACGTAACGGGTCTCACCGTCGACCTGGTCGGAGACGAGGCCCATGGCGATACCGGCGACCGGAGCCTTCAACGGCACACCGGCGTTGAGCAGTGCGAGCGTCGACGCGCACACGGAGCCCATCGAGGTGGAACCGTTGGAGCTGAGTGCCTCCGAGACCTGACGGATGGCGTACGGGAACTCCTCGACACTCGGCAGCACGGGCATGAGTGCCCGCTCCGCCAGCGCGCCGTGACCGATCTCGCGGCGCTTCGGCGAACCGACGCGTCCCGTCTCACCGGTGGAGTACGGCGGGAAGTTGTAGTGGTGCATGTACCGCTTGGTCGTCTCGGGTCCGAGCGAATCGACCTGCTGCGCCATCTTGACCATGTCGAGGGTGGTGACACCCAGGATCTGGGTCTCGCCGCGCTCGAAGAGCGCGGAACCGTGTGCACGCGGAACGATGGCGACCTCGGCCGACAGCGAACGGATGTCCGTGATGCCACGGCCGTCGATGCGGAACTGGTCGCGCAGGATGCGCTGACGGACCAGCTTCTTCGTCAGCGAGCGGAACGCCGCGCCCAGTTCCTTCTCGCGACCCTCGAAGTTCGGGGCGACCTGCTCGAGGACCTCGACCTTGACCTCGTCGGTCTTGTCGTCGCGCTCCTGCTTGCCCGCGATGGTCAGTGCTGCGCTGAGCTTCTCCGCTGCGGCGGCCTCGACGGCGGCGAACACGTCGTCCTGGTACGCCGGGAAGACGGGGAAGTCACCGGTGGGCTTGGAGGCCTTGGCCGCGAGCTGCTGCTGCGCGGTGCAGAGGCGGGCGATGAACGGCTTGGCTGCTTCGAGGCCCTCGGCCACGATCGACTCGGTGGGAGCCTGCGCGCCACCGTCGATCAGGGAGATCACGTTGTCGGTGGCCTCGGCCTCGACCATCATGATCGCGACGTCGGCGTCGTCACCGCTGCCGGAGACGATGCGGCCGGCGACGACCATGTCGAAGACGGCGTTCTCGAGCTGCTCGACGGTGGGGAATGCAACCCACTGGCCGGCCTTGTTCTCGTCCGAGGTGATGAGCGCGACACGCACACCGCCGACGGGTCCGGAGAACGGCAGTCCGGCGATCTGGGTGGAGGCGGACGCGGCGTTGATCGCGACCACGTCGTACAGGTCCTGCGGGTTCAGGCTCATCACCGTGACGACGACCTGGATCTCGTTGCGCAGACCGTCGACGAACGACGGGCGCAGCGGGCGGTCGATCAGGCGGCAGGTCAGGATCGCGTCCGTGGAGGGACGGCCCTCACGACGGAAGAACGAGCCGGGGATACGGCCCGCTGCGTACATGCGCTCCTCGACGTCCACCGTCAGGGGGAAGAAGTCGAAGTGCTCCTTGGGGTGCTTGCTGGCGCTCGTCGCGGACAGCAGCATCGTCTCGTCGTCCAGGTAGGCGACGACGGCGCCGGCGGCCTGCTGTGCGAGGCGACCGGTCTCGAAACGAATGGTGCGGGTTCCGAAGGACCCGTTGTCGATCACGGCGGTGGATTCGAACACGCCCTCATCGACCTCTACTGCGGAATTCTCTGTCATCTCTTCTTTTCACTTCCCTCTCGTCTTCGCCGTACCCGCGGGGGCGTTCTCACCCTCCTGGCGAGAACTGCGCACCTGAGGAACATCCCCCTCTCGAGTTCTCGGGATGTCACTGTGCGGAGGCGGCCGTCGATCGAAGTCCCCCGGACCGTGTCCGGAAGACCACTACCGAAGACCGACACCACATTCTCGGGTGCATACGGTAGTGCTGCCCTCGGCAGCTAACGCCGATAGCCAGCGAGGCCCAGTCTAAGCAAGGCCCCGCCGGCTACCGGAGTGATTTGCGATCGAAATGACCGCTGTGTACGAAACTCAGCGACGCAGGCCGAGACGCTCGATCAGCGAGCGGTAACGCTCGATGTCGACCTTCTGGACGTACTTGAGCAGACGACGACGGCGTCCGACCAGCAGCAGGAGGCCGCGGCGGGAGTGGTGGTCGTGCTTGTGCATCTTGAGGTGTTCGGTGAGATCGACGATGCGCTTGGTGAGCATGGCCACCTGCGCCTCCGGCGAACCGGTGTCGGTCTCGTGCAGGCCGTACTCGCTCAGAACCTGCTTCTTCTCTTCGGTGGTCAATGCCACTGGTTCACTCCTGGTGATGACGTTCGCGTGCAAGGATCGAAACTCGGCGCGGCCGCCACGAACCGCAGCGCACGCCAGCGGTCCACTTTACCAGCTGAAATGGGACGGCTTTACCGCACGTCCTCCGACGCCGCCAGGATCGCGCGCGCACGCTCGGCGTCCTTGCCCATCGCGACGATCAGGTCGTCGACCGAATCGAATTTTTCCATCCCGCGGAGGCGCTCCACCAGATCGACGGCCACGTGCTGGCCGTACAGGTCGGCTTCCCGGTCGAGCACGAAGGCCTCCACGGTGCGCGTCCGCCCCGAGAACGTGGGGTTGGTGCCCACCGAGACGGCGGCCATGTACCGCTCGCCGGAGGTGACCGTGCCCAGGTCGACTCCGTGCCCGAGCACGGTGAACCAGGCGGCGTACACGCCGTCCGCGGGAATCGCGGCATACATGGGCGGCGCGACGTTCGCGGTCGGATAGCCGAGCTGCCGTCCACGACCGTCGCCGTGGACGACGACACCCTCGACGCGGTGCGGGCGGCCGAGGGCCTCCGTCGCGGCGGCCATGTCGCCGGCGTCCACGCACGAACGGATGTAGGTGGACGAGAACGTGACCGCATGCTCTGCGAGCAACGTCACACCGTCGACCGCGAACCCGAACCGGTCGCCGATCTGACGCAGCAGGTCGACGTTGCCCGCCGCCTTCTTGCCGAACGTGAAGTTCTCACCGACGACGACCTCCGCCACGTGCAGGCGCTCCACGAGAATCTCGTGGGCGTACCGCTCCGGGGTCAGCTTCATGAATTCGGCGGTGAACGGCATGACGCAGAACACGTCGATGCCCAGCTCCTCCGCGAGCTCCGCCCGGCGGGCGAGCGTCGTGAGCTGGGCGGGATGACTGCCCGGACGAACCACTTCCATCGGATGAGGATCGAAAGTCATGAGCACGCTGGGTATTCCACGCGTGCGGGCAGCCGCCACCGCTCGACTGATCAGTTGGGCGTGACCTCGGTGCACGCCATCGAATACGCCGATCGTGAGAACACAACGACCCCAGTCGGCAGGAACCTCGTCGAGACCACGCCATCTCAGCACGAGTGGCAGCCTACGGTGCCGCGCGCCGATGTTCATCTCCGGACCGGGTGTCCGGCCGCCCCGCTCGCCGGGGAAGCGCCACGACCTCGCGGTTCGCGGTCGCCCGGGCAGTCTCCCGACGACGGATCAGGTGTGTCGATGTGTCTCGCCGGTAAGACTTGCCTAAGCTCGTTGGCGTGGCCGTGAACAAGAATGACCAGAGCGTGACCGAGGACTCGACCTCCGAGACCGGGGCTCTCTCGGCAGTGGCGCAGGACTACCTCAAGGTCATCTGGACCGTTCAGGAGTGGTCGCAGGAGCGGGTGTCCACGAAATTGCTCTCCGAGAAGATCGGGGTGTCGGCGTCGACCGTGTCGGAGGCCATTCGGAAACTGTCCGACCAGGGCCTCGTCGATCACGCCCGCTACGGGTCCATCGCGCTCACCGAGGCGGGGCGCGTCGCCGCCGTCGGTATGGTCCGCAGGCACCGCCTCATCGAGACGTATCTGGTGCACGAACTGGGATACGGCTGGGACGAGGTGCACGACGAGGCGGAGGTCCTCGAACACGCCGTCTCGGATCTGATGATCTCCCGGATGGACGCGAAGCTCGGCCATCCCGAGCGCGATCCGCACGGCGATCCGATTCCCGCGGTCGACGGCTCGGTGCCCACTCCCCCGGCACGTCAGCTCAGCGACTTCGTCAACGGCGAGAGCGGACGCATCGCCCGGATCTCGGACTCCGACCCGGCGATGCTGCGGTACTTCGACTCGGTCGGTGTGGCACTGGACGTTACGGTCACGGTGCTGGAGCGACGCGACTACGCCGGAACCGTGTCGGTCCGGCTCGGCACGCACGAGGACTCCATCGAGCTCGGAAACCCCGCAGCCCAGGCCATCTGGCTGGTGTGAACCGCTACCTCAGGGTCGCGGGGCGGACCACCATCACGGAGCTTGCCCGCCGTCCCCGCTCCTGGAGCAGCGCGATCGTGTGCCCACTCGGATCGATGGCGGCGTAGACCCCCTTGATTCCGATCGGCTCGAGCCACCTGCCCTGACTGATCGATTCGGCCTCGTCCGCGTCGATCTGCCGGTGCGGGAACGCGGTCTGCGCGGCGGCGTCGATGTCGAGACTGACACCCGGTTCCTCGGCCAGCTGCTCCAGCGTCCGCGCGTGCTCGAGCGTGAACGGTCCCACCCGGGTCCGACGCAGCGAAGTGAGGTGCCCGCCGACGCCGATCAGCGCGATCCCCAGATCACGCGCGAGCGCCCGGACGTACGTGCCGGAGGAACATTCCACCTCGACGTCGAGGTCGACGAACGTGCCCTCGGTGCGCCTCCCGATCACCTCGAACCGAGACACCGTGACCGAACGGGGAGCGAGTTCGAACTCCTCGCCCGCACGGATCAGTGCGTGCGCCCGCCGGCCGTCCACCTTGATGGCGCTGACGCTCGACGGGATCTGCTGGATGTCGCCGGTGAGGGTGTGCACCTGCGCGGCGATCTCGTCGTCCGTCACGCCGGACGCATCGGCGGACGCGACGACCTCGCCCTCGGCGTCGTCGGTGGTGGTGGCCTGACCCAGCCGGATCGTGGCCGTGTACGCCTTGGTGGTCAGAGCGAGGAGCCCCAGCAGCTTCGTCGCCCGCTCCACACCGAGCACCAGCACCCCGGTGGCCATCGGGTCGAGAGTGCCCGCGTGCCCGACCTTCCGGGTGCCGAGCAGCTTGCGGCACCGGGCCACCACGTCGTGGCTGGTGACGCCCGCGTCCTTATCGACGATGAGCAGTCCGGCGCCGACGAGACCGGAAGAGGGCTTTTCACGTGCAGACACGAGGTCCGATTCTGCCAGCCGTCGTCACCGCACCGAAATCAGTGCACCGCAATGGCGGTGATGATCAGACCGTCGGACACCATCCACCGTCCGTCGAACGACGCCAGTGGTGGGCCGTCGACGGTCTCTCCGGAGATGAGGAGATCCGAATGGAACGTGCCCGTGCCGTCCCCGGACGCCTCGAACGTGATGTGCGCGTCCTCGAACCCGAGCCACCGGGCCGTGAGCGGGAACCACGCCTTGTACGTGGCTTCCTTGGCGCAGAACAGCAGCCTGTCCCGGTGCACCGGCCCGCCGGTGGCGGAGCGCCACTGCCCGGAGTCCGCCGCGCCCGACAGCCAGTCGCGTTCGGCGGGCAGGCTCACCGCATCCAGCACACCGTCCGGCAGCGCCTCGTGCGGTTCCGCGTCGATCCCCACGGACCGCACCTGCATGGCGTAGCCGAGCACCGCGCCGCGGTAGCCGTCGCAGTGCGTGAGGCTCCCGACCACGCCGCGCGGCCACACGGGGGAACCCTTGTCGCCCCGCAGAACAGGGGCCGGGTCCACGCCCAGCTTCGTCATCGCCAGACGGGCGCAGTGCCGTGCGGTGGTGAATTCGCGCCGCCGCTTCTCCACCGCCCTGCCGATCAGCGCCTCCTCCTGCGGGTGCGGACGCAGGCCCGGCGGATCCTCGAACAGTTCCGAGGACACCACTCCGGCAGGCAGAATTCTCTCGATCACAGGGCCCCCCTCGCCCGCATCTTCTCCACTTCGGCTTCCTGTTCGGGAGTGACCTTGAAGTGGCCTCCCCACTTGTTCAGTGTTCCCGGCGGGTACTCCGGCACCGGGAGGATCTGCCGCAGGAGCCGGTCCGGGAGTCCCCGCCGCTGCCACTCCCGCGGGTAGCCCAGCGACACCTCTTCGAACCGCACCCCGTCGTAGTAGGTGGTCCGCGGAATGTGCAGATGCCCGTACACGGCGCAGACGGCGTTGTACCGGGTGTGCCAGTCCGCGGTCAGTTCGGTGCCGCACCAGAGGGAGAACTCCGGGTACCACAGCACCTGCGTCGGTTGACGCACCAACGGGAAGTGGTTGATCAGGACGGTGCGGGTGCCTGCGGGCAGGGCGTCCAACCGGGCCTTCGTCGTCTCGACGCGGTTGCGACACCACGCATCCCGGGTTCCGTACGGTTCACTCGACAGCAGGAACTCGTCCGTGGCCACCACGTTCTTCTCGCGCGCGATCGCGAGACCTTCCTCCTTGGTGGTGGCGCCGTCGGGCAGGAACGTGTAGTCGTACAGCAGGAACATCGGGACCAGCGTGATCGGGCCGTCCTCTGCCTCCCACACCGGGAACGGGTCCTCGGGGGTGATGACGCCGATCTCGCGGCACATGGTGACCAGGTAGTCGTAGCGGGCGGCGCCGTGGATCTGCACCGGATCCTTCGCCGTCGTCCACAGTTCGTGGTTGCCGGGAACCCAGATGACCTCGGCGAAACGACTGCGCAGGAGTTTCAGCGCCCATCGGATGTCGTCGGTCTTCTCGGAGACGTCGCCCGCGACGATCAGCCAGTCTTCGGGCGAGTCGGGATAGATGTCCTCGGCGATCGGGCGGTTTCCCCGGTGCCCCACATGGATGTCGCTCACCGCCATCAGTTTGGGTGCCACGTCAACCACCTTTCCGATCGTGTTCCGCCGCGGGATCGCTGTCCGATTCGTGCCGTGTCTGCAGGTCGGCCCCGACCACTGCCCAGCGGCCCGTGCCCACGCGCCATACGACCGCGAGCATCCGAAGAATTATGAACACCGTGAGTCCCGTCCAGATTCCCGCCAGGCCCCAGTCGCGCAGCATCGACAGCCAGATCAGTGGCAGAAATCCGACCAACGCGCAGGACAGCGTGGCATTCCGGAGGAAGGCGACGTCGCCGGCCCCGAGCAGTACTCCGTCGAGGGCGAACACCACTCCGGCGACCGGCATGATCGCGACGAAGAACCACCAGGCCACCGCCATCTCGTCGAGTACGGCCTTATCGGAGGTGAACAGTTCGGGGATCACCCCGTGGCCGAGGGCGAAGATCAGGGCGAGCCCTGTGGCGAAGATCGTGGACCACCGGGTGATGCGCCACGACAGTCGCGTGGCGCCCTTGGCATGTCCGGCGCCCAGCGCGGCACCGACCAGCGCCTGTGCGGCGATGGCCAGGGAGTCGAGGGTGAGTGCGACGAGGTTCCACAGCTGCAGCACCACCTGGTGGGCGGCGACCGCGGCGGCACCGAACCGGGACGCGACGGCGGCCGCTGAGAGGAAGCACGCCTGGAAGGCCAGGCTCCGCAGGATCAGGTCCCGGCCGAGCACCATCTGGGCGCGCATGACGTGCCACCGCGGACGCAACGGCACCCGCTCCACCACCAGCGCTCCGATGAACAGGCTCGCGGACACCGCCTGCCCGATCACGTTCGCGACCGCCGAACCCTCGAGTTCCAGCCGCGGCGCACCCCACAATCCGTGCACCAGAACTGGGCAGGCCACGGCCGACACGACGAGACCGGCGATCACGAACCGCAGCGGTCGAACCGTGTTCTGCACACCGCGCATCCACCCGTTGCCCGCCATCGCGACGAGGATGAGCGGGGCCCCGAACACCGCGATCCGCAGCCAGCTCTCGGCGGCCGCCGCGATGTCGGAGCCGCCCGAGATCGCCGACGTGACCGGACGCGCGAACAGGTGGGCCAGCGCGATCACGAGCGCGCCGATACCCAAGGCCAGCCACGTGGCCTGCACGCCCTCCCGGACCGCACCACGCTCGTCGCCGGCCCCGTGCATACGGGACGCGCGCGCCGTGGTGCCGTAGGACAGGAACGTCAGCTGTGTGCTGACCTGGGCGAGGATGAGACCGCCGACCGCAAGGCCCGCGAGCGCCAGTGCGCCCAGCCGACCGACGACGGCGATGTCGAAGAGCAGATAGATCGGTTCGGCAGCGAGCACGCCCAGCGCGGGCAGCGCCAGCCCGAACACCGTCCGGGCGGTCGCGTCGCCCGTGACTTCCGAGACGTCAGCCAATGATTTCGGACCTCAGCCGAGCGATTCGACGAGCATGGTCACGATCTCGTCGGCAGAGTCCTCGGCCGTGTAGCCGGCGGCGAACCGATGACCGCCGCCGCCGAGGTACCCGGCGATCACCGACACGTCCACGTCGGACTTCGATCGCAGCGACACCGACCACGTGCCGTCCACGGCCTCCTTGAGGACCGCGGCGACCTCGGCCTCGGACGTCGTCCGGACGATGTCGATGACGCTTTCGATCTCCTCCGAGCGGAGGTCTCCGATGTAGGCCTGCCGGATCACGGCGTACACCAGTCCACGCCCTCCCGCTGCGTCGGGGACGAGAGTCGCCGATCCGAGCACCGAGGACAGCATGGGCAGCCAGCCGAACGGGTGTGTGTCGAGCAGGCGCCGCGCGATGCGGGCTCCGTCGATTCCGGTGGCGAGCAGCCTCTCGGCGAGAGTGTGGGTGCCGGGCTGCACCCAGCGGAACGAACCGGTGTCGGTCACGAGTCCCGCGTACAGGCAGTGCGCCAGATCGGCGTCGATCTCCACACCCCACAGGTCGAACATCTGCGCCACGACAGCGGTCGTCGACTCCGCGGACTCGTCGATCACGTTCATGCGACCGAAGCGGGTGTTGGACCGGTGGTGATCGATGACGAGGGTCTCCCCCGCGTTCGCGAGCCGATCGGCGAGCTTCCCGAGACGCCCGGCACTGCCGCAGTCGACGGTCACGAGCAGGTCGACGTTGCGGCGCACCTGATCCGCAGGCACCAGCAGGTGGGTGCCCGGCAGTTCACGCATCGACTCCGGCAGTTCGTCGGGCGCGCCGAACGCGACCTGCACCGGAATCCCCTTGCGCTCGAGCACCAACGCCAGGGCCAGTCCACTGCCGATCGTGTCGGCATCGGGTTGGACGTGACACAGAATCGTCACCGACGTCGCGTTCTCGAGAACGGCGACCGCCTGCGGCAGAAACACCTCGTGACGATCGAGATCAGACAGGGACGTCTCCTGAGTGTGGGTCATGTCGGTTCGTGTCAGTCCGCCTGGCGGGAACCGGAGGGCTCGTCGACTTCGGCGTCGTCCGCGTCCTCGGCTCGGGGCTCCTTGTACGGGTCGGGATCGCCGGCCGGGGACGCACCGGCCGCGACACGCGCGACCTCGTCGTCGGCGGCGCGAGCACGGGCGAGGAGTTCCTCCATGTGCCGTGCCGTGTCGGGGACCGTGTCCGCGACGAACGTCAGCGTCGGCGTGAACCGGACTCCGGTGCCTGCGCCCACCTTCGAGCGCAGAACGCCCTTCGCCTTCTCCAGCCCTGCGGCTGCGGAGGCGAGGTCCGGTTCGGACTCGAGGTCGGCGCCCATCACGGTGTAGTACACGGTGGCGTCGTGGAGGTCGGCCGTCACCTTGGTATCGGTGATCGTGACGAACGCCAGGCGAGGGTCTTTGATTTCGTGGTCGATCGCCGTTGCGACGATCGTGCCGATGCGCTTGGCGAGTTTGCGTGCCCGGGCGGGATCCACCATGACAATCAGACTCCTCTCCCTGGCCGCTGAATAAGTTGTGAAGTTGCGTGTGTAGCTGTATTTCATTCTGCACGCCGGGCCGCCGACGCGGCCGGGCGGGCAGGGCACTCCGAGTCAGTCCTCGGGGCCGAAAATCCTTCGCCGGACCGCAAGGAGTTGCAGTTCCGGCAGCTCGGCGACGTGCCGTTCGCACGTGTCGAGTACCTCGTGTACGTGATCGACCGCCGAACTCGCCATCGTGACGCCGAGCATCGACCGGCGATACCGATCCTGTTCGCCGGTCTCGGCGGCCGAGACGCCGTAGCGTCGCAGCTCCGCCAGTACCGGTTTGACCATTGCACGCTTCTCTTTCAGAGATCGCACGTCACCGAGCAAGATGTCGAGCTCGAGCGCACCGACGTACAAACTTTCCTCCTTCGGGGAGACGTGCGCTCCCCCGGCCGATCGACTCGGCCGGAGAAGCGCACGCCGGATGACGCTGCTACGTCACCCCAAACGGATGGCGACTAGTCGCGCGGCTTTTCCCGAAGCTCGTAGGCCTCGATGACGTCACCGACCTTGATGTCGGAGTAGGTGAGCGTCAAACCGCACTCGTAACCCTCGCGTACCTCGACAGCGTCCTCCTTCTCCCGCTTGAGCGAGGAGATGGTGACGGTCTCGGCGACAACCGTGTTGTCACGCAGCAGCCGGGCCTTCGCATTGCGACGGATGGTACCCGAGGTGACGAGGCAACCGGCAATGTTGCCGACCTTGGACGAACGGAACATCGCGCGGATCTCCGCCTTGCCCAGCTCGACCTCTTCGTAGATCGGCTTGAGCATGCCCTTGAGAGCCTTCTCGACCTCGTCGATGGCCTGGTAGATCACCGAGTAGTACCGGATGTCGACGCCCTCGCGGTTCGCCAACTCGGTCGCCTTGCCCTCGGCGCGGACGTTGAACCCGATGATGATCGCGTTCGACGCAGCGGCCAGGTTGACGTTTGTCTCGGTGACGCCACCGACACCACGGTCGATGACCCGCAACTGCACCTCGTCGTCGATCTCGATGCCGTGCAGGGCCTCTTCCAAGGCCTCCACGGTTCCCGAGTTGTCGCCCTTGAGGATGAGGTTGAGCTGCGACGTCTCCTTGAGAGCCGAATCCAGGTCCTCGAGGCTGATGCGCTTGCGGCTCTTCGCGGCCAGAGCGTTGCGCTTACGCGCATTGCGCCGGTCGGCGATCTGACGGGCGATGCGGTCCTCGTCGACCACGAGCAGGTTGTCGCCTGCACCGGGGACCGACGTGAAGCCGACCACCTGGACGGGACGCGAGGGCAGGGCCTCGAGCACGTCGTCGCCGTGCTCGTCGACCATGCGGCGCACACGTCCGTATGCGTCGCCGGCCACGATCGAGTCGCCGACCCGCAACGTTCCGCGCTGGATGAGCACGGTCGCGACGGGGCCGCGTCCACGGTCGAGGTGCGCCTCGATGGCGACACCCTGAGCGTCCATGTCCGGGTTGGCCCGCAGGTCCAGGGCAGCGTCCGCCGTCAACAGCACGGCTTCGAGCAGCGCGTCGATGTTGGTGCCCTGCTTCGCCGAGATGTCGACGAACATGGTGTCTCCGCCGTATTCCTCGGCGACCAGTCCGTACTCGGTGAGCTGCTGCCGGATCTTGTCCGGGTTCGCGCCTTCCTTGTCGATCTTGTTCACCGCGACCACGATCGGCACGTCGGCCGCCTGGGCGTGGTTGATCGCTTCCACCGTCTGCGGCATGACGCCGTCGTCGGCGGCGACGACCAGGATCGCGAGGTCGGTGGCCTTGGCACCACGGGCACGCATGGCCGTGAAGGCCTCGTGACCGGGGGTGTCGATGAACGTCACGAGACGCTCGTTGCCGTCGAGCTCGGTCAGCACCTGGTAGGCACCGATGTGCTGCGTGATGCCGCCGGCTTCGCCCTCACGGACGTTGGCCTTACGGATCGTGTCGAGCAGTCGGGTCTTACCGTGGTCGACGTGGCCCATGACGGTGACCACCGGCGGACGGGACTCGAGGTCCTCTTCGCCACCTTCGTCTTCGCCGTAGGTGAGGTCGAAGCTGTCGAGCAGCTCGCGGTCCTCGTCCTCCGGGCTGACGACCTGGACGACGTAGTTCATCTCGCCGCCGAGCAGTTCGAGCGTCTCGTCGTTGACCGACTGGGTCGCCGTCACCATCTCGCCGAGGTTGAACAGTGCCTGTACCAACGCTGCGGGGTTCGCGTCGATCTTCTCCGCGAAGTCCGACAGGGATGCACCACGGGCGAGGCGAATGGTCTCGCCGTTGCCACGGGGCAACCGCACGCCGCCGACGGCGGGCGCCTGCATCGAATCGTATTCCTGGCGCTTCTGACGCTTCGACTTGCGACCACGACGCGGGGCACCACCGGGGCGACCGAACGCGCCTGCTGCCGCACCGCGCTGACCGGGGCGTCCACCGCCACCGGGACGACCGCGGAAACCACCTGCGGGTGCTCCGCCACCGGGCGCACCTGCGCCGGCACCGGGAGCTCCGCCACCGCGGTATCCACCGCCGCCGCCGCCGGGACGACCGCCGGGGGCTCCGCCGGGACGGCCGGGACGACCGCCGGGAGCGGGACGTGCCGAACGAGCAGGCATCGCGCCTGGGTTCGGGCGAGGAGGCATCGAGCCCGGGCTGGGACGGGGACCGCCCTGACCGGGAGCCGGACGGGGACCGCCCTGACCCGGTGCCGGACGAGGTCCACCCTGACCGGGAGCCGGACGGGGACCGCCCTGACCCGGTGCCGGACGAGGTCCACCCTGACCGGGAGCCGGACGGGGTGCACCCGGACGCGGTGCGCCGGGAGCGGGACGGGGCGCCGGACGCTCGGCGGGAGCCGAGGAGTACGGGTTGTTACCGACACGCGGGGGCTTCGGGCCGGGACGGGGTCCGCCGGGCTTGGCGCCCGTGGACGGAGCCGCGGGGGCACTCGCAGCCGGAGCGGCCGGGGCTGCGGGTGCGGCCGGAGCCGGGGCAGCCGGGGTGGGGCGACCGGGCTTGGGAGCATTGGTCGCCGGTGCAGCCGGGGTGGCTGCGCTTGCTGCGGGCGCGGCCGGAGCCGGGGCCTGCGCCTCGGGGGTGGCTGCGGGGGCTGCCGCCGCGGGTGCGGCCGGAGCCGGAGCCGGGGCTGCCGGCTTCGGGCCGGGACGCGGACCGCCCGGCTTCGCTGCGGTCGCCGGGGCGCTCGGCGCGGGTGCACCGGGCTTGGCAGCCGGACGGGCTGCGGAATCGGCGGACTTCGCCGACGGGAAGGACTCCCGCAGACGCCTGGCGACGGGCGCCTCCACCGTGGAGGACGCCGACTTCACGAACTCGCCCTGCTCCTTGAGCGTTGCGAGTAGTTCTTTACTTGTGACACCGAGTTCTTTAGCCAACTCGTGCACGCGGGCCTTGCCTGCCACTGCTCTCCTCACTGATGAGGTCGAGCAGGAGGCTCCCCTGAGAGGGGCCCGCACGACCTCGGGTTATCTCCGATGGACGATCATCGCTGGTGCTTCACGGTGTGCTCATGAGTGCTTGTGCCTGTTCTGTTCGAGAGGTACTGCTCTGGGTGGGTGCCCTGCTCGTACCCAGTGGTCGACTTCTGAACTGTCGACACTTCCGGACACTCGCAGCGCTCTGCCGAATGCTCGGCGTCGTTCCGCGAGACTCAGGCAAGCCTCGGCGGGGTGCAGCCACGCACCTCGACCGGGAAGCCTGCGCCTCGGGTCCGGGGCGAGAACATGACCTTGCGGCCCGCTCTCACTAACCACAACCCTGAGCAGATCGACAGCCAGCGCGCGCTCCCTACATCCTATGCATGTTCGAACCGGTGAACCGGTAGGAACGCGCGCGGAATCGGGGTGCTCATGCTGAACCATTGACCACTCTACCGCCGACTCGCCCCGATCTCCGCATTCCCGGCTCAACGACTGGTCGCGGCGGGTCCGCCTGCCGACTCGGGGGCGGGTGCGGCGTCACTGCGGATGTCGATTCGCCACCCGGTCAAGCGTGCAGCAAGGCGGGCATTTTGCCCCTCCTTGCCGATGGCGAGGGACAGCTGGAAGTCGGGGACGACGACACGTGCGGCCCGCGCCTCGGGGTCCACCACAGTGACGGAGACCACTTTCGACGGCGACAGCGCGTTACCGACGAACCGGGCCGGGTCTTCGTCGAAGTCGATGATGTCGATCTTCTCGCCGGCGAGTTCGCTCATCACGTTGCGCACCCGCTGGCCCATCGGCCCGATGCACGCACCCTTGGCGTTGAGTCCCTGCACCCGCGACTGGACGGCGATCTTCGACCTGTGCCCGGCCTCCCGGGCGACGGCGATGATCTCGACGGAACCGTCCGCGATCTCCGGAACCTCGAGCGCGAACAGCTTGCGGACGAGGTTCGGGTGGGTGCGCGACAGCGTGATCTGCGGTCCCCGCTGTCCACGGGCCACACCGACGACGTAGCACTTGAGCCGCTCGCCGTGCTCGTAGTTCTCGCCGGGCACCTGCTCGGCGGGCGGGATCAGACCCTCGGCGCCGCTGGCCTCGCTGCCGATCCGCACCACGACCATCCCGCGCGAGTTCGCGCGGGTGTCGCGCTGGATCACGCCGCCGACGATCTCACCCTCGTGGGTGGAGTACTCGCCGAAGCTGCGCTCGTGCTCGGCGTCGCGCAGTCGCTGGAGGATGACCTGGCGGGCGGTGGTCGCGGCAATCCGGCCGAAACCTTCCGGGGTGTCGTCCCATTCCTCGCCGACCATGTTGCCGTCGGCGTCGACGTCGTGCGCCATCACACGCACGATGCCGCTCTTGGTGTCGACGTCGATCCGCGCGTGCTGCTGATGCCCCTCGGTGTGCCGATAGGCGGTGAGCAACGCGGTCTGGATGGTCGAGATGACGGTCTCGATCGAGATGCCCTTGTCGGCCTCGATAGCGCGCAACGCCGCAATGTCGATATTCACTTGTCCAACCCCTCTACTACTTCTTCATCTTCCGACGCGTCTGCGTCCGCGGGTGCCACGCGACCCTCGGGAATCCCGCCCGCGAGTTCCAGCTCTCGCGGGTCGGGTTTCGAGAATTCCACTTGCACAACAGCTTTCTGAATGTCCGGGAGCGCGACGCGCCGAACCTCCGGGCCCGTACGCGAGCCGATCACCACCGCGACCGAATCGCCGTCGAGGACGCCGATCCGACCCACGACGGTCTCGTGCGCAAGATCGATGCGCGCCTTGCGGCCGCGGGCCCGGCGCCAGTGCCGCTCGTGCGTGAGCGGCCGGTCGATACCGGGAGACGTGACCTCGAGCGTGTATGGCGACTCCCCGAAATCGGACACCGAATCGAAGACCTCGGAGATCTCGTGGCTCAGGTTCGCGACCGCGTCGAGTTCGAGCCCGGCGTCGCTGTCCACCATGATCCGGACCGCGCTGTGCCGACCCGCGAGGGTGACCGCAACGCCCTCCAAGTCGTAGCCCTGGCGTTGCACCAGATCGGAGATGAGCTCCGTCACCCTCTCCTTGGATGGAACCGGCATCGGGGAAGCTCCTCGTTTCAGTTGTCGCTCGTCGTCTTCGTGGTCTGGCAGGTCATCGTGCCGCGCACGCAGCACCACGAACCCGCCGGGACGGGTTCGAGCATCTAAGAGTAACGCTGATTCGACGCGCCCGTGACCAGCCCCGGTGCTCGATTCCCGGGATCGCGGCCCGACCTGGCACCATGGACCGGTGCTCATGCCCACCGTCTCCCGGCCCCCGACATCCGGTCCGGCCGTGTCCCGGCGCACCGCTCTCCGGTTCGCAGCCGCCTCGGCCTTCGGCGTCGCGAGCGTCGCCCTGCTGGCGGGGTGCGCCGACGACGCGGACTCCGACACCGAGGTCGATTCACTCGTCGAGCAGTCGCGTCTGGCTCGTCGTGACGCCGCCGGTGCGGCGGCCACGATCGCGCTGCTCCCCGATCGCGGCGCGGCGCTCGAACTCGTCCGCGCCCAGCGCGCCGCGCACGCCGACGCACTGGATGCCGAAATCGCCAGGGCTGCAGGAACTTACCTGGACGGCACCGCACCGACCACGTCCGCTCCCCCGTCGACGACACCGACCGCACCGGCGCCGCCGCCCGGCCTCGATCAATTGCGGGCCTTCCTGGCCGAGTCGCAGCGCAGCGCAGCCGATTCGGCGCGCGCACTGACCGCCTACCGGGCGGGGCTCTGCGCGTCGATCAGCGCGGCATGCGGAACGTATCTGGCGGTGGTGCTGCCGTGACGACACCCACTGAAGCCGAGGGTAAGAGCCTCGCCGACGCGCTGACCGCCGAACATTCCGCGGTGTTCGCCTACGGAGTGGTCGCCGCATTCTCGAATCCCACCCGGGCCACCCAGGTGGCCACCGCCGCCGCAGCCCACCGGGCGCGACGGGACGGGCTCCTGGACACGTTGACGGCGGCAGGACTGACGGCCCCGGCCGCCGAGGCGGGCTACACCCTGCCGTTCCCCGTCACCGATCCGATCACGGCCGCACAGTTGGCGGCCCAGGTCGAGGCCGACACCGCCGTCGCGTGGCGGGCGGTCGTCGAACACGGTGAGACGGAGGACACCCGCACGCTCGGCGTCACCGCGCTGACCGAAGCGGCCGTCAGGGAGGCCACCTGGCGGGTGGCTCTCGGGACCGATCCGGTGACCGACCCGTTCCCCGGCCAGCCCTGACGACGCGCAGGTTCCCGCCCAGCGGGATTCTGCACCCGCCTGTCGCGTTCGCGGCCTAGCGTCTGTCCCGACACGGTGAACGGCAACGGGAGGACGGCGGCGTGGACGAGCGCTCGGTGGAGCAGCGTCTGGCGGACCTGGAGCGGATCGACGCGATCAAGGCGCTCAAGTACCGCTATTGGCGAGCGTGCGACGGCAAGGATCCGGACGCGTTCCGTTCCTGCTTCGTCTCGTCCGGGGCGTCGATCGACTTCGGGCCGCTCGGCCGGTTCGACGACGCGGACCGGCTCACGGACATCTTCCGCAGGATCGCGCTCCATGAAGTGGACGGCAAGCACGTGATCCTTGACATGCACCACGGCTTCCATCCGGACATCGTGCTGCACAGCGACACCGAGGCGTCGGGCGCGTGGACGCTGAAGTTCCGCCAGGTGGATCTGCTGAAGCGGACGGAGACCGTATCCTCCGGCGAGTACGACGACGCCTACCGTCTCGAGGACGGCGTCTGGCGAATGTCGCGATGCCACTTCACCACTCGATGGTCGATCACCCGCCCGCTCCCCCAGGACACGGTGGTCGTCCAGTGAGCGCCGGGGTAGCTCTGGTCACCGGGGGGAGCCGCGGCGTCGGCAAGGGTGTGGCGACGGCGCTGGGAGCCGCGGGGTGGACCGTGTACGTCACCGGGCGCGGCCCGCTGACGGACGAAAGCCCACTGGCGGTGTCGGCGCGAACGGTCACCGATGCCGGTGGGACCGGCATCGCGGTGGCCTGCGATCACCGCGACGACGACGACGTGCACAGCCTGTTCGCCCGGATCTCGGACGAGCAGGCCGGCCGGCTCGACCTGCTGGTCAACAACGTGTGGGCCGCGCCCAAGGGATTCGGCGGGTTCAGCACGCCGTTCTGGGAGCGGCCGCTGGACGACTGGGACTCGCTGATCGGCGTCGGTCTGCGTGCCCATTACGTCGCGTCCGTGGAGGCTGCGCGGTTGATGGTGCCCCGCCGCTCCGGGTTGATCGCGAACATCTCGTCGTTCGGGACGCGCGGGCATCTGCACTCGGTGCTGTACGGCATGTCCAAGGCCGGGCTGGACAAGATGGCCAGCGACATGGCGGCGGAGCTGGCTCCGCACGACGTGCGTGCGGTCTCGCTGTGGCCGGGCATCGTGCGGACGGAGATGATCGTCGCCAGCGGCCTCGAGACCATCGCCGGCTTTCCCGTCGCGGACGCCGAGTCCCCCGAGTTCATCGGCGAGGTGATCTGCGCCCTGACCGCGGACTCCACCCTCCCGGACCGAAGCGGGCACACCTTCGTCACGGCGGAGCTGGCCGTCGAATACGGAATCACCGACACTCAGGGCCGGACCCCGCCCTCGCACCGGGAACCGTTCGGCGGCGGCCCCCTCTTCTGAGCACCGGGCGCCCGTCCACTCAGTTCACGTCGCGCCGGCGGACGAGCCAGACCGTGCCGAGGGCGAACGCGGCGACGTACCCGGCCAGGAGAAGCACCGACGTGCCGCCGTCGAGGATGTTCAGGACGCCGGGGGTGGTGTCGCCGCCGAAGTCGCGGAGGGTGCCGGCGAGCGAGCCCGCGGCGGTACCGGGCAGGAAGTCCGTCACCACCGACACGGGGTCGAGGATCGCCGCCACTCCGCGGAGCAGATTTTCGACCACCAGCACCCACACGAGGCCGAGCCCGACGGACAACGCCGGCCCCCGCGCGAGGGCGCCGACGAGGACGCCGGCGGCGGTCCACATCCCGAGGATGAGTACCCCGGAGGCGAGTGCCTTCAGCATCGCGTCCGCGGCAGGCAGACTCGCCGACTCCGATTCGACCACAGCGATGACGGACGCCACCCCGAGGTCGACGGCCGCCACCGTGAGAACGAGTCCGATCACCACGGTCAGCAGCGCGAGCAGGGTTCCGGTGAGCGCGGCCGATCGCGGCGGCCCCTGGGTGAACACGGTCTTCCACGTTCCCCACCCGTAGCCGCTGCCGATGGTGAGGGCGCCGAGGATGAGCATCAGCGCGCCCCCGAACATGGCCATGCCCTGGGTGAACACCTGGGGCACCGCCGAGGGCAGCATCTGCGCGAGCAGCACGTCCGGGGGCGCAGACGACGCCATGTCGGTGGTGCCACCGGTCGTGTACGTCATGTAGATCAACTACTCGGCCCCGAAGGGCCGGGTTTGCTGCTCACGTTCCCACTGGCTGCGGGAGGGGTGGCTGCTATGGGCGCGGTTGATTGGGCGGCCCTGTACGTGCGATGTCCGAGTGCGGCGATGTTGCGGGCCGCGTTGTGGTCGGCGTGATCGGTCCACTGGCAGTGTCGGCATCGGAACGTTGCTTGCGAGACCCGGTTCGCTTTGTCGCAGTACCCGCATTGTGAGCAGGTTCGCGAGGTGTTCCGGGGGTCGACGACAGCGACGGGCACCCCAGCCCTCTCGGCCTTGTAGGTGATCTGCGCTCGTAGCTGGGCGTATGCCCAGGAGTGGAGTTGGGTCCGTTGCTGTCGGGCTAGCCGTACCCGGTCGCGGATACCTGACAGGTCTTCCATCGCGATCCCACGACCGGTGCGTTGTGCGCTGGCAACAATAGTTTTCGACAGTTGATGGTTGACGTCGGTGGCGAACCGCTGTTCCTTTCGTCGCCGTGCCTTCAATTTCCGCTTCGCTGATTTCGTGCCCACTCGCTGCAAACTCGCGCGCAGGGCGGCGTTCTTCTTCCGGCGCGCCGTCACTGCCCCGGCGGACCACCGCACGTCGAGGGCTGCGGGATCGTCGTCGGTGGTGACGGCGAGGTTTACGATCCCCAGATCCACACCCAACCAGCCTTCGGCGGTGTCCGGCGGCGGGGACGGTTCCGGTGCGGCTTCGTCGACGGTGGCGTGCAGGTAGAAGTGCCCGTCGCGGTAGACGAGGTCTGTTTCACCTTTGCGGTCGGCGAGGAGTGTGTGTTGCCATGGTGCGCCCACGAACCGCACCCCCCGCAGCCGGCCCGCGGTGGTCCAGATCGACACGGTCGAGGAATCCATTTGCCACGACAGGCACCTGTCGTCGAACGGCTGGGCGGCATGCGGCCGGAATGCGACCGCGGTCTCTGCCACCGACGTATACCGTTTCGACCCCGGCCGACGGTAGTTTCCGTTGGCCAGGTTCGCTTGCCGGGTGGTGTACGCGTCGGCAACTTTCCGCAGAACATGCAACGCCGGCTGCGCGGAAAGACCCCGCGTCTTCACCATCGGATACAGCGCGACCTGCAACGCCCGCCGCGACCGCAGTCCCCTCGACTGAGCCAACCCGGACACCTCATTGGCAACCTCATTGCACAACACCAACGTCGACTCCAGCGCCGCAAACTGATCAGCTGTGGGTACGAGCTTGACCACCACCATCCGTTTCACCTCGCACCCACCGCCTCCCCTAGCCGACTAGCCTTCACCGACCCGATGTGTGAATAGATCATGACAGAGGGGTCCGACAAGTCCCGGGGGCAACACTTATCGAATACGATGGCGAAACCATCACGGGCACCTACTGATCCACCTACAGTGCAACTCTGCGCCTTGGTCAACAGCCTCACAGGCGTGTCCGCCCGCCGTCTACGGCAAGCGTTCCCCGGACGCAAATGCGAAAACCTGTGGAGCAACCACTTCTGGTCGCCCGCACTCACATCGATGGCCGAACGCCGCGAGCGACGCACACGGCGCGGGCTTCCTGTCACGGTCTTGCTCGTCGTGCTGGCCGTCACGATGCTCTACGTGGCCCGGGGTTACACGTACGGTCCGGTGTTCCTCTCGCTCGTGGTCGCGCCTCCCTGCGCCATGACTGCCGGGTCCTGATGGCGCACCTACCCGGTCCTTGCGATCGGCTACGTCCGGATCCTCTTCGCCGTGCCGGCTGCGCAGTCTGCCGAGTCGCCGTCGCTGTGCGTCCTCACGGGTATCGCGGCCTGCCTGATGGTCCCTCCGCGCCGCCGCGATCATCCGGCAGATGCGCGGGACACTCGACGCCCGCCGGCAACGCGCCGAGACGGCGGAATGCAGCGCCCTGAACGAGCAGTGTCGATGCGCCAGCAAGGAGCGGCTCGCGATCGCCCGCAGACTGCACGATGTTCTCGCACACAGCCTCCAACTGATCTCGTGCAGGCCTCGGTCTCGCTCGAGCTGTGGGACAGCAGACCCGAAAGGTCCCAGGAAGAGCTGTCCACGATCAAGTTCGCGAGCCGCGACGCGATCGGCAACGTCCACGCGCTGTTGTCGTCACTGCGGGTTTCGGTGAGGACAGCCCGCCGATCGCGCCAACCGCACGGATCGGGGACCTGGACGGTGCGGTCGAATGCACCCGTGCCGCGGGTCTGGCGGGGACGAAGCCCTTCGGCCGATCGGCGGACAAGCCGCACTGGTACTCGCGGTCGAGTATGGGCGTGACCCAGCTCGTCGGGACGGGTGACGTCGGATCTCCGGCGTGTGACGCCCGCCAGGTCGCGCAAGTACGCCGTTCCCGGCGAAGTCTCCGATGCGTTCCTCCCTGCCCTGGAACTGATGCGGGCCCGGAACTCACGGTCCGGGCCCGCCCGCACTCCGGCAGGGTCACGTCGACGCCAGGACGGCCTTCGATCGTCCCGGCATGAGGGCCGCGGCGACGACGGCGACGGCCACGAATCCGGCTCCCACGTACAGGGCCGGCGCAAGGGCGTCGATGTATCCCGACGGCGTCAGACTGCCGCCCGCACCCAGGAACACCGCGGTCAAGAGCGCGATCCCCAGCGCGACACCGATCTCACGGAGCGTCGCATTGGTCGAACTGGCAATGCCGTGGTCGGCCTCGGGCATGTCGGCCAGGACAGCGGTCGCGTTGGGAGCGAACGTCAGACCCATACCTGCGCCCGCCATCACGAATGCCGGAATCATGCTGCCGTACGTGGCGCCGGGAACGATGAGTGACGCCATCCACAGCAGGGACAATCCCTGCAGGACCAGGCCGGTGACGAGGAGGGTCCGGACTCCCAGCCGCGGCGCGAGCAGGCCTGCGATCGGGGCCACCAGCATGGGGGCCGCCGTCCACGGCAGAGTCCGCAGGCCGGCCTCGAACGGGGAGTACCCCATGACGATCTGGAGGTACTGCGACAGAAGGAAGACGGCGCCCATCATTCCCAGCGTGAACGTCAGCCCGATGACGTTGGCCAGGGAGAACTGACGGGACCGGAACAGCCGCAGAGGCATGACGGGGAACGGTGTGCGCAACTCGCGCACCACGAACGCCGCGAGCAACACCGCCGATGCGCACAGGGCACCGAGCACCGTGGCGCTGGTCCAGCCGTCGTCGTTGCCGTGCACGATGCCCCAGACTCCGAGGAACACGGCTGCTCCGGCCAGGACGACACCGAGTGGATCCAGTGGCTGCCGCTTTCCCTTCGACTCACCGAGCGCGTAGAGCGCCAACGGGATCGCGACCGCTGCGACAGGAACGTTGATCCAGAACACGGCTTGCCACGACACCCCGTCGACGACGGCGCCGCCGATCACCGGGCCGAGGGCGATGCCCAGTCCCGAGACGCCGCCCCAGATCCCGATGGCGAGGGCGCGCTTGGCGAGCGGAACGGCACCGGCCAGCAGGGTGAGGGAGAGCGGCATGATGGCTGCCGCACCGATGCCCTGGACAGCGCGTGCGCCGATGAGCATCTCGGAGGTGGTCGACAGGGCAGACGCGATCGACGCCAGCGCGAAGAGCATTATGCCCCAGAGGAATACACGGCGGCGACCGAGTCGGTCCCCCAGCGCCGACAGCGTCAGCATCAGCGTCGCGAAGGCGAGCGTGTAGGCGTTCATGAACCATTGCAACTGCCCCACCGACGCACCCAGGTCGCGCTGGATGACCGGTAGCGCGCTGGTCATCACGAGATTGTCGAGTGTGGCCATGAACATCGGTATCGAGGCGGCGACGATCGCCAGCCAGACCGGCACCATCCGGCTGCGGCCCTGTCCTGAGGGAGGCGCCGCCGTTTCGTGTTCCAGGCGTTCGGAGAGTGTCGTCATGACGGGTCCTCGTATCCGAGTCGTGAGTGCGGGATGAAAGACGTTGTAAGCATCAGATGATTACTTATTTCGAAGACTAGTAATCGACTGATAACATGTCAACATGGCATCGCCCGTGAAACAGACCCGGATGAGTGCGACCGAACGTCGCGAACTCGTACTGGCCGCCGCCTCCCGGGCGTTCGCGCGGGACGGCTATCACGGCACCAGCACCGACGCCGTCGCACGCGAGGCCGGGGTGTCCCAGCCCTACGTGGTGCGCATGTTCGGTTCCAAGTCGCGGCTGTTCGCAGACGTCTTCGACCGCGCGATGCGTCGGATCATGGACACCTTCGAGCCCTACTTCGACGATGTCGCCGCCGACCCGGAGAACGACGAGTCGTGGCTCCCGATGGGCATCGCGTACACCGAGCTGCTCGAGGACCGCGACCTCCTGCTCGTGATGATGCACGGCTTCACATCCGGCGCGAACCCGGAGATCGGCGCGCTGGCCCGCGACTGGATGTCCCGGCTCTACACGCAGATCCGAACGCGCACCGGCTGCAGCCCGGAACGGGCCCGTACGTTCATCGCCAACGGAATGCTGCTCAACACCCTGCTCGCCATGCAGGTCCCCGAGCATGCGGGGCAGGATCCGGCGCTCGAGGAACTGGCCGTGTGCGCGTTCGGCAGCACCCTGGACGCCGCGGGCTCCGAGAACTCATCAGTGATCGGCGATTTCCGCTCTTGATCTTGCTCAGAGGACACGCGGCGGGGCACGATGGAAGCGTGCCGAAGGGGTGTCGCCGTGGACCGAGCCGTTGAGTCTCGACTGAGCTATTCCGACCGGGAGGGTCACCACCACACCGTGGACCTCTCCCCCACTTCCGCGCGCGTCACGATCGGACGGTCGCCCGGTTCCGATCTGCTCCTCACCGAGGACGACGAGGTCTCGCGACTCCATGCCGTCCTCGAATGCGTCGGCTCGCACTGGACCATCCTCGACGACGGGCTCTCCCGCAACGGCACCTTCGTCAACGGCGAACGGCTCGCCGGGCGTCGTCGGCTCCGCCAGGGCGACAGCATCCGCATCGGGGGGACGAAGATCCGGTACCTGGAATTCGGCGGCGCACTCGACGAGGCCACCCGGATGGGAACCGACATGCCCGAGGTCCGGTCCCTCACCGACACCCAGCGGGCGGTCCTCACGGCACTGTGCCGCCCGTACAAGCACGGTGCCGCGTTTGCGAATCCCGCGTCGAATCAGCAGATCGCCCAGGAACTGTTTCTCAGTGTCGACGCGATCAAGACTCACCTCCGGGCATTGTTCGCGAAGTTCGGCGTCGGTGATCTCCCGCAGAATCAGAAGCGGGTCAGCCTGGCCGAGCGGGCCATGCGCAGCGGCATCATCAACGAGCGCGATCTCTGATCAGCCCACCGCCATCAGTTCGCGGTCGAAGGCGGCGGTCTCACCGTGCGCGATCCGCTCGACGAGGCCGATGATCGCGAGTGCGACGTCGGCAGCGCGCTCGAGGATCACCGAGTGGCCGGCCCCGTCGACGCTCACGAGCTCCGAGGCGGGGAGCTTCGAGGCCATCGCGACGGAATGCTGGAGCGGGGTGAGCATGTCCACCGAGCCGCACAGGATCAGCGACGGAATGTGAGCGAGCGCTGCGAGGGAGTGCCGCTCGTCGAACCCGAGCAGGGATTCGAGGAAGCTCGACATGGTGACGACGGACGTCGTGTTGGCCATGGCGGAGACCAGCGCCGCCAGCCGAGGATCGACAACTCGGTTGCGGGCGCCTGCCGCGCGGGCGATCGCCGTGCAGACGGTGCGCCCCACACGCTTCGACCCGTGCACGACCCGGGGTGCCCGGCGCACCGCGGTGCGGAACAGCGACACCGCGGGGCTACGCAGGTGACGTCCGAGACCCGCCTCGGCGAGATCACACGCCGCGGTGGAGATCAGGGCCATGCCGACGATCCGCGAGCCGATCGTGTGCGGGTTCTGCCGGGTGTAGGACAGCGCGGTCATCCCGCCCATCGAGTGCCCGACGAGGACGACCGGACCGTGCGGTGCGACGGCGTCGAGCACGGAGCCGAGGTCGCGGCCGAGCTGATCGATCGTGTAGGTGGCGGCCGGTGCCTCCCCGGACTCTCCATGTCCGCGGTGATCATAGAAGACCATGCGAACGTCGTTGCGCCAGAAGCGGACCAGCTGCTTGCGCAGCGCCCACCAGGACTCGGTGCGCAGGCAGTGACCGTGAACGAACACCACGGTGGTGGCTGCGTCCGGCGAACCGAACTCGCGCACCGCGAGTGCGATCCCGTCGTCGGTCCGGACCGTGAGGCGACGACCTTCGTGCTCGTGTGCAACCGGGGTGTTCGTCATGATGGCCTCCTCGGTTTCTTCGCTCGCGGCTGGTGAAGCGTTACGTTCTTGCTTGTCCTCTACTGTGCCGCGCACGGTCCGACCCGACCAGGACCCCCAGTGGTGGCCGGTGCACCCGGAGGTGTTGCCCTTTCCACCCCTGGGTGGGTGGACGTGGGCACGCCGAAGCCCCCTCGGCGAGGGGGCTTCCACACAGCCGATGTACCGGCTGCAGCGTCAGGCCGTATCGCTCGCGGGACCCGCCTCGATCGTGCGATGCTCACCGGTTCCGAGGCTGGAGACCTCGATCCGCCGCGGCTTCGCCCGTGCGGCGAGCGGGATGGTCACGCTCAGGACACCGTTCTCGTAGGACGCCGAAATGCGGTCGGGGTCGACGCCGTCGCCGAGCGACAACTGGCGCCGGAACGTTCCGCTGAACCGCTCGGACGCGATCCACTGCACGTTCTCCTCAGATGGCGCACTGCGATGCGCCGTCAACGTGAGCGTGCCGTTGTCGACACTGACGTCGACGGTCCCCGGATCGACGCCCGGCAGGTCGGCGTGCAGAACGTAGTGGTCGTCGACCTTGTACAGATCCATCGGCATGAATCGCGGCACTCGCGCGGTTCCGGTTTCGGTGCCGAGCAGGCTCTTGGTCATGGATTCGAGATCACTGAAAGGATCGAAACGAAGCACAGGAAACACCTCCCACATCGCTCGAGGCGCCCGCCACCCCGACGGGCAGCCAGATTCACTGTGCATCGCTAATTTAGCACTCGGCACCCGAGAGTGCCAGTTCGAGAGGACCCCGGAATCTTCGCCTCGTGAGTTCCGGTTCCGGGGTCCTCGCCGCGACGAATCGACCTGTCCGGCCCGCTCGCGACTGGAGGGTATTCTCTACTGCCACTTCAGGATGCGGCGCCCGTGTCGGCGCAACCAGACACCCTGGGGTGCGAATCCCGTCACCCCCAGGGTTGCCCCTGGCCGCCGCCGAAGTCGTAGCCTCCGACGCTCGCGCCGTCCGGACCGGCGTTGATGCCGTCGATGGCGATCACGGTGCCGACAGCCGCTCCGCCAATCGTCACGGTGCCGCCCTGAGGGTTCTGTCCGGGCGCGAGGTTGCTCACCGAGGGGTCATCGGCGGGGGCATCGGGTGCCGCCGACGCGATGCCGGCGCCTGCGGCGAGGACGAAGAATGCGGCGGCGACGGTGGCGCCCGTGCGTGTCAGAGCAGTGGAGAAGTCGAAGGACATCGACATGAAAGAACCTTTCACAGTGGGTGGTGCCGGGGAGGCGGGGGCAGAACTGACGCCGAGGGGCCGGCACCCGCGGGTGGCGGCCCCTCGAACTTCAGGAAGATCGCGCAATCACAACTCGGTCAGAAGCAGAAGATGAACGAGCAGTTTTCGGTGCTGTCCCCGGCGCCTGCGCCGCCGGCGCCACCCGCACCGCCGGTGGCAGGACCACCGCTGCCACCATTGCCGCCGTTGGCGTTGCCGCCGTTGGCACTGCCGCCGTTCCCGACGTTCGTGTTGACGGTCGCACCGTCTCCGACCGCTGCGCCACCGATGATGACGCCACCGGAGTTGTCGACGTTACCGTTTGCGGAGCCGCCGTTGGCGCTCCCGCCGGCGCCGCCTGCGCCGCCCTGCGAACTACCCGGAGCCCCGGCACCGCCGCCTCCACCAGCGGGGTCGGCCGAGGCGATTCCTGCTCCCGCTGTGAGGGCGAAGCCCGCGATGGCGAGAGCGGAGAGGGTGCGCTTGAGGGTGTGTGCCATGTGTGGATCTTTCTGTGGGGGTGGGGTTTTGCTTGCCACATAAGAATGCGCCGATTTCACCCACCCGGACAGGTACCCCAGGGGGCGCAACCGGCACCCCGAGGGATGACGCCACCCCACCCCCTAGAGCGCTGTCTACGGCCGCATTTCGTACGCGCCGTCGTAGTTCTCCACCTGCGCCCACACCCGTGAGAATCGTTCCGCGTCCACCACCGGGCGGCGAATCGCGCCGAGCGCCCACTTCTGCTGAGCCTCGGTGGCAGACGATTTACCGTGCAGCGCAACGGCATATCCGGAGAAGTCGCGGATCTGGAAGTCGAAGATCTGGTCGATCAGGTCGCGGTCGATCCCGGCGATTGCGGCCTGCTCGAGAATCAGGTGCCCGTAGACCACGAGCGAGAACAGGTGCCCGAGGTCGAGCAGGAAGTCGAGATCCTTCTGCTGCGACGCGTCGGGCGGGGCGGTGGTGAGCAGTTCCCTCAGCGCGGTCGCCTGCTCGTGGAACCGGGCCACATTGGGGATGTCCGAGTGCGCCTCGTAGGTCTTCGTCCAGTCGTGGAACTGAATCTTGCCGGCACCGCGGGTCGGGCCCTGGGCCCAGAAGAAGGCATCGTCGGCGGAGTCGAGCCGGGTGCCGATCTCCGGGTACTCCGCCGGGTTGAGCAGGTAGTTCGGCATGAACTTGAGGATGAGGCCGACGTTGACGTGGACCGTGCCCTCGAGCTTCGGCAGGGTGCCGATCAGCTGGGCGGCCTCGCGGAAGTAGGTGTTCTTCTCGTAGCCCTTCGCCGCGATCACGTCGTGCAGGAGCGCGATCACCTTCTCCCCTTCGGAGGTGACCTTCGCCTTCGTCATCGGGTTGAACAGCAGGTACCGGCGATCGTCGAGACTCGCGCTGCGGAAATAGTCGACGGAGCGTGCACTGAACAGCTTCATCGCGATCAGCCGGCTGTAGGCGTCGACGAAGTTTCCGCGCACGTGCGCGAAGTCGGTGACGGGGTTGCCGTACAGAATTCTGTTGTGCGCGTGGGTGATCGACTCGTAGAACGCGTGCTCGGAGATCCCGATCGATCCCGTGCACAGGTTGAACTTGCCGACGTTGACCGTGTTCAGCGCCGCCTCGAACGCGGCGACCCCGGTGTGGAGGATGTCCTCTTCCCGCACCGGGTAGTCCTCGAGCCGGAACGTGCTGACGTACATCTGGCCGTGCACCACATTGCCCTGCAGGTGGTATGCCGGGTGACGGCTGTCCGCGACGAAGAAGACGTACCCGTCGCTGCCCTCCACATCGGTGCGCCTGCCGAACACCGACACCATGCCCGCAACGTTGCCGTTGCCGATGTAGTACTTGTCGCCGCTCGCGGTGAACGCGCGGCCCGTATCATTCTCCGCAGGGGTCAGCAGCATGTCCGTCGAGTAGACGTCCGCGCCGTGTTCCTTCTCCGACAGCCCGAACGCCAGCACCCCGCCGTCGTCGAGGAGCGTCGCGGCGCGTTCCTTCGCAGCGCGGTTCCCGCTCATCCAGATGGGGCCGAGACCCAGGATGGTCACCTGCCACGCGTACCAGTACGCCAGACCGTAGAAACCGAAGATTTCACTGAGGGCGGCGTTGCGTGCGGCGTCCCAGCGCTTGTCCCGGTCGCCGCCCGCCAGATCGGCAGGCGTGAGGAACTTCGCGAACAGCTTCTCCCGTTTCACGAACTCCAGGAAGTCGTCGGGCCACACGGCCTCGAGATCGTCCTCGAGCAGCCGCTTCTTGCCCCGCGACTCGAACCACTCGATCAGCGCCCGCAGCAGTCTGCGTGTCTCCGGATCGAAATGCTCGGGATCGTAGGAGGTCGGATCGAACAGCAGGGAATTCGTCACAGCAGGCCTTTCGTCCGGACGTGTCAGGCCAAGCTAACAGTCCGGACGAAAGGCGTGGGGCGGTTTGATCAGCCCCTGACGGTCTCGACGATCTCGCTCAGCGCGGACTCGGCGGCCACCTCGCGGCTCTCGCCGGTGAAGCGGTCGCGGACCTCCACCTTGCCCTCGCCCCAGCCGCGGCCGACGACCACGACCAGCGGGACACCGAGCAGTTCGGAGTCCTTGAACTTCACACCGGGCGACGCCTTGCGATCGTCGAGGATCACCTCGAGACCGGCCTTGTCGAGTTCGGCGGCGAGTCCCTCAGCGCCTTCGCGGGCCGTCTCGTCCTTGTTGGCGATCACCACGTGCACGTCCGCGGGCGACACCTCGGCCGGCCAGCGGAGACCCTTCTCGTCGTGGTGCTGTTCCGCGATCACGGCGACGAGGCGGGAGACGCCCACGCCGTAGGAGCCCATGGTCGGGCGAACGGGCTTGCCGTTCTCGCCGAGCACGTCCACGGAGAACACGTCGGTGTACTTGCGGCCGAGTTGGAAGACGTGACCGATCTCGATTCCCCGGGCCGCGACGAGCGCACCGGCGCCGTCGGGTGACGGGTCGCCGTCGCGGACCTCGGCGGCCTCGATGGTGCCGTCCGGGATGAAGTCGCGGCCCGCGACGAGCCCCACCACGTGCTTGCCCTTCTCGTCGGCTCCGGTGATCCAGCTGGTGCCGTCGACGATCCGCGGGTCGACGAGATAACGAACACCGTTGGCTTGCAGCGCCTTCGGCCCGATGTAGCCCTTGACCAGGAAGGGGTTGGCCGCGAAGTCGGCCTCCGTGAGCAGTTCGAACTCCGCGGGCTCGAGGGACGCGCCGAGACGCTTGTCGTCCACCTCGCGGTCGCCGGGAACACCGATGCCGAGCAGTTCCCACTTGCCACCGGGCTGCCGCGTCTTGACCAGGATGTTCTTCAGGGTGTCCGCGGCGGTGACGGTCCGGCCCAGGTCGGCGCCGTTGGCCCAGTCGACGAGCGTCGCGATCGTGGGGGTGTCCGGGGTGTCGTGCACCTTCGCTGCAGGCAGTCCGTCGAACGGGACGGCCTCGGGAGCCAGCGTCTTCACGGCCTCGACGTTGGCGGCGTAGCCCGACTCGAGGCAGCGGACGTACGTGTCCTCACCGATCTCGCTCTCGGCGAGGAACTCCTCCGACGCGCTGCCACCCATCGCACCGGACGTCGCCGACACGATCACGTACTTGACGCCGAGGCGGCTGAAGATGCGCTCGTAGGCGTCGCGGTGCGCCCGGTACGACTGGGTGAGTCCTTCGTCGGTGAGGTCGAAGGAGTACGAGTCCTTCATGACGAACTCGCGGCCGCGGAGAATGCCGGCCCGCGGGCGCTCCTCGTCGCGGTACTTGGTCTGCACCTGGTACAGGGTGACCGGGAAATCCTTGTACGAGTTGTACTCGCCCTTGACGGTGAGCGCGAACAGTTCTTCGTGGGTGGGGCCGAGCAGGTAGTCGCCGCCCTTGCGGTCCTTCAGCCGGAACAGTCCGTCGCCGTACTCGGTCCAGCGGTTGGACGCCTCGTACGGTTCGCGCGGCAGCAGTGCGGGCAGGGAGATCTCCTGGGCACCGATGCCGTTCATCTCTTCCCGCACCACCCGCTCGACCTCACGCAACACGCGCAGACCCAGCGGCAACCACGAGTAGACGCCGGGCGCGATGCGACGCACATAACCGGCGCGGACCAGCAGCTTGTGGCTGGGGACCTCGGCGTCGGCGGGGTCGTCGCGCAGAGTGCGGAGGAACAGGTGGGACAGGCGGGTAATCACGGGATACCAGAATAGTCGGCTGGGACGGGGCCGGGCGCGTCGGTAGGGTTTCGTGCGTGCTGGTGTTACTTCCTCCCTCCGAAACCAAGTCCGACGGCGGTGCCGACGCGCCCCTCGACCTGGCCGAGCTGTCGATGCCGCAGCTCACCGAAACCCGCGAAGTGCTGGTCCAGGCGCTGGTCGCGCTGGCCGCGGACGGGGAGGCGTCGCAGCTCGCGCTCGGCCTCGGTCCCACCCAGGCCGACGAGATCGAGCGGAACGCCAAACTGTGGGTCTCCCCCACCCGGCCCGCACTCGAGCGCTACACCGGTGTGCTGTTCGATGCGCTCGACGCGAAGTCGTTCACCAAGGCGCAGAAGTCCAAGGCGTTGTCGCGTCTGGCGATGGGTTCCGCGCTGTTCGGTGCGGTGCGCGCCGGTGATCTGATCCCCGCCTACCGGCTGTCGGGCGGATCGAAGCTGCCCGGGCTGAGCACTCTCCGGGCGTTGTGGAAGCCGGAACTGAGCCGGGCGATCGCCGCGGAAGCGGACGGCCTCGTCGTCGACCTGCGGTCGGGGACGTACCAGCAACTCGGACCGATCCCCGAGGCCGTGATCGCCACCGTGCTCACCGAGAAACCGGACGGCACCCGCACCGTCGTCAGTCATTTCAACAAGCACCACAAGGGTCTGCTGGCACGCGCGCTCACCGTCTCCCGCGCCGAACCCCAGGACGTGCGCGGGGTGGCGCGGGTGGCGTCGAAGGCCGGCCTGCGCGTCGAGGTGGCGTCGGACCGCGAGCTGATCATCCTCACCGACTGACCTGTGAGTACTTATTAACCGCGGGCGGTTAATAAGTACTCACAGGAGGTTCATTCGGGCTTGACGGCCAGGACCGGTTTGCGGCAGGACAGCAGCAGGCGCTGGGCCGTACTGCCCATCAGCAGCTTCCCGACCGGGGTGCGGTCGCGGATGCCGATCACGAGCAGTTCCGCGCTGGGCGCCGTCATGGCCTCGAGAATCACGTCGACGGTCTCGTCCCCCACGATCTGCCGGACCTCGTGGTCGACCCCGCTCGCGGACAGCTTGCCTTCGAGTTCCTGGAGGTGCGCGTTGTCGGCGAACGACTGGTCGGCGAGGGAGTCACCCTTCGACGTGTTGATCACGAGCAGCGACGTCCCGCGCAGCTGCGCCTCCGCGACGCCGTGTTCGAGGGCCGCGCCTCCGAACTGGTCGGGGGTGTATCCGACGACGATCATGCGTGTGCCTTCTCTCTGGTGTCGGTGGAGTCGCCACCGGCCGGTCCGTCGGGGAAGTCGGGCGCCGCGACGGGGTAGTGCGCGCGGACGACCTTGGCGACGAGGGGTGCGATGAGGAGCACTGCGATCACGATATAGACGATGATCGCGACGGGCTCGGTGAACAGGCTGCCCCAGTCACCGCCGCCGAGTTGCAGGCTCTGCCGCAGTTGCCGTTCGATGCGCGGTCCGAGGATGACGCCGATGATGAGCGGCAGCACCGGCAGCCCGAACCTCCGCATCATCAGCCCCATCAGCCCGAATGTCAGCAGCAGCGCGAGGTCGAGCCACTGGAGGTTGACGGCGAACGCGCCCAGCGCGGCGAAGAACAGGATGCCCGCGTAGAGGTAGGGGCGCGGCGTGCGGAGCAGTTTCGCCCACAGCGGTGCGAGCGGAAGGTTGAGCACCAGGAGCAGGAAGTTGCCGATGAACAGGCTCGCGATCAGCGTCCAGATCAGCAGCGGTTCCTTCTCGAACAGTGTCGGGCCCGGCTGGATCCCGTACGACACGAACGCCGTCAGCATGACCGCGGCCGTGGCGTTGGTCGGCAGGCCCAGCGACAGCATCGGCACGAGTGTGCCTGCCGCCGACGCGTTGTTGGCCGCCTCCGGCCCCGCGACACCTTCGATGGCGCCCTTGCCGAATTCGTCCTTGTGTTTCGACAGTCTCTTCTCGGTGATGTAGGAGAGGAAGGTGGGCAGTTCGGCGCCGCCTGCGGGTAGTGCGCCGAACGGGAATCCGTACGCGGTACCCCGCAGCCACGGTTTCCACGAACGCTTCCAGTCGCTCTTGCCCATCCACGGCCTGCCGACGGGAATGACCTCGGCCGGCTTGCGGCGGAGGTGAGCGGCCACCCAGAGCGCCTCACCGAGTGCGAACACGGCGACCGCGACGACCACGATGTCGATCCCGTCGGACAGCTGCGGGATGCCGAACGTGGCACGCGGCTGGCCGGTGAGGAAGTCGATGCCGACCAACCCGATCGCGAGACCGAGCAGCAGGGAGATGCATCCGCGGAGCTTCGAGGTTCCGAGGACGGCCGTAACGGCCACGAGCGCGAGCAGCATGATCGCGAGGTAGGACGGGGCGCCGAGAGTAACCGCGAAACTCGACACCATGGGCGCGAACAGCACCAGGAGCATCGTGCCGATCGACCCGGCGACGAACGACCCGATCGCGGCGGTCGCCAGGGCCTGCGCGGCCCTGCCTGCTTTCGCCATCTTGTTGCCCTCGATCGCCGTGATCACCGACGACGACTCCCCCGGTGTGTTCAGCAGGATCGACGTCGTCGACCCGCCGTACATGCCGCCGTAGTAGATGCCGGCGAACATGATGAACGCGGCGCTCGGGCTGACGTTGTAGGTGACGGGAAGCAGGAGGGCCACGGTCATGGCCGGTCCGATGCCCGGTAGAACGCCGACCGCCGTGCCGAGGAGGACGCCGATGCACGCGTACAGCAGATTCATGGGGGTGGCTGCTTGCTCGAACCCCTGCAGCAGCCAGTTCAGATTGTCCATGTCAGAGAATTCCGTCCAGAATGCCTGCGGGCAGCGGCATTCCGAGCCCGACGTAGAACGCGTAGAAGCTGCCGAATCCGAGCACGGCCCCGATGGCGATGTTCCGCACCCAGTGCCGGCTACCCAGAATGGTTGCGGCCCCGGCGAACAGGACGGTGCCGATGATCGCCCAGCCCAGGAAGTCGACGAGCGCGATGGTCACCACGAACAACCCGACGAGCAGGCCCACCGTCTTCCAGTCGCCCGGGGACTCCGGATCGACGTCCTCGCCGCTGTCGGCTTCCCCGGTGGAGCCCCGCAGGATCGCGACGGCGAGCACCACGGAGAAGACCAGCAATCCCCCGCCGATGACGAGCGGGAACAGCCGCGGGCCCACTGGGTCGACCTTCGCGAAACCGTCGCTGAGCGACAGTGCGTCGACGACGAGGAACACCCCGATCACGGCCATCACCGCGCAGACGACGAACTGTGCGTAGTCCCGCCGCTTCGGTGCCGGGGCCGTGTCCGCGGAGACGGCCGACGGTTCTGCGGGCGCGGTCATGTCAGCCCCAATTCGGCCAGGGTGGACGAGACCCGCTCGTCCTGGTCCCGGAGGAACTGCTCGAACTCCGGTCCCGTCGTGAAGGCGTCACTCCAACCGTTCTTCACCAGGGCCTCCTTCCATTCCGGTGTGTCGTGCAACTTTTCGAGCGCCTCGACCATGTCGGCCTTTGCGCCGTCGGACAGTCCGGGCGGCGCCAGGATTCCCCGCCAGTTGGTGAAGGTCAGGTCCACGCCGGCCTCCGTGAGCGTCGGCGCGTCGATTCCTTCGACCCGCTCGTTCCCCGACACCGCGAGGACCCGGACCTGGCCGGCCTCGATCTGGTCTACGTACTCGCCGAGTCCCGACGTGCCTGCGGTGATCTTCTGGCCGAGAAGGGCCGTCAGCAGGTCGCCGCCGCCGTCGTAGGACACGTAGTTCACCGCGTTCGGGTCCACTCCGACCGCGCGCGCCGTCTCCATCGGGAACAGGTGGTCGGGACCGCCGGGCGAGGAACCGCCGCCGATTGTGATCGACGCCGGGTCGGCGCGCCATGCGGCCACGAAGTCGTCGATGGTCTGCAACGGTGAATCCGCGGGCACGAGGATGCCCTCCTGCTCCTCGACCACCTTCGCCAGCGCGGTGGCCTCGGAGACGCGTGCGGTGGATCCGTTGGTGTAGCCGGCGCCGACGACGCCCAGGCCCATCATCATCATGAGGTCGTCGTTGCCGGCCTCGTTCATCAGCCTGGCCATGGCGACCGTTCCACCTGCGCCGATCACGTTGAAGACCTCGACGCGGCCGGTGATGCCCTCGTCTTCCATGATCTTCACCGCGGTCCGCGCCGTGAGGTCGTAGCCGCCGCCCGGACTGTTCGGAACCATCATCCGCACCCTGTGCAGGCCCTCGTCCTCGCCGCGGGTGACCCCGCAGCCGGCCACGAGGAGGCCTACGAGCGCGAGCAGGAGCAGCGCGCGTACCCTGCTCCCGCTACCTGTTCTCGACATCGTTCCTCATTTCGCCATGAATGTGATCTTCCGCAATACTGAACCTCAGGGGTGATGCACGTCACCTATGCGAACGAAACGGAACTTAAGTTCATTGTGGTCACCACTTCATCCCCGCGTGCGTAGCCTCGCGGGCCAGGTCCTGCTCCTCCAGCTCGTCGTCGTCGGCGTCGTGCTGCTCGCGGTGGCCGCCGTGTCGGTCCACCAGTCGACCGTGGAGTTCCGCGACCTCCAGGGGCAGCGCATGATCGCGGTGGCCGAGAACGTGGCGTCGACGCCGGTGGTGCGCGACCAGCTGTCGGACCGCTCGGTCGAGCGCGTGCTGGCCCCCGAAGTCGACCGTGCCGTCAACCTGTCGGGCGCCACACTCGCCGAGATCGTCGCGCCGAACGGGGCGGTGACCGTGTCGTCCGATCCGACACGACTCGGGGTGGCCGCGGAACTCGGTGCCAGCGACGTGATGACGGGGCGGGCCTGGTCGGGCGACGTGGACGTCGACGGACGCCGCGCCATCGTCGGGCACGTCCCGATCCTGTCCGCCACCGGGGACGTCCTCGCGGTCGTCACCGTCAGCGACGACTACCCGTCCGTCTGGGATCTGCTCAGCAGCGCGGGGGCTCGCCTGCTCCTGTATCTCGGAATCGGTGCCGGTCTCGGGCTTCTCGGCTCGTGGCTGCTCTCGCGCCGGATCAAGACCCACACCCGTGGACTCGAAATCGCCGAGATCGCAAGCCTTGCCGACCATCGCGAGGCCCTGTTGCACAGCATCCGCGAGGGTGTGGTCGCGGTGAACCCGGACGGGGTGATCACCGTGCTCAACGACAGCGCCCAGGAACTGCTCGACCTCACCGACGACGCCGTCGGCCGGCACGTCGACGACGTCGCGCTCGACCCCGCCGTCCGGCAATACCTCCTCAACGGGGAGGACGGCCGCGACGTGGTGCTGTCGACGTCGTCGCGCATGCTCGCGCTGAGCAGGCGCGCGGCCACCAGCCAGGGGCACAAGATCGGCACCGTCACCACGATGCGCGACAGCACCGAACTGGCATCCATGCAGAGCCAGCTGTCCTCGCACAAGAGTGTCACCGACACGCTGCGGGCGCAGACGCACGAGTTCGCCAACCAGCTGCACACGATCTCGGGCCTGACGCAGCTCGGTGACTACGACGCGGTCACCGACTTCGTCGGCACCCTCACCCGGCGCCGCGCCGAGATCAGTGACGCTGTCACGCAACGCATCTCCGACCCGGCCGTCGCCGCGTTGCTGATCGCGAAGACGTCGCTCGCCGCCGAGACCGGGGTAGCGCTGACATTGGAACCCGACTCGCACCTGCACGCCCTCGACCCCGAACTCGCCACCGACGTCATCACCGTCCTCGGCAACCTCATCGACAATGCCGTCGACGTGTCCGAGGGTGGCCGGGACGCGCGGATCTCGATCCGGATCACCGACGACGACGGCATCCTCATCGAGGTCGCCGATTCCGGCCCCGGAGTTCCCGAAACGATGCGGGAGGAGATCTTCTCGCGCGGGGTCACGTCGAAGCCGGGCACGCCCGGTGGCCGCGGAATCGGGCTCGCCCTGGTCCGTCTCGTCAGCTCCCAGCACGGCGGGTCCGCGGCCGTCTCGGACGCACCCGGCACCGGCGGTGCCTTGTTCACCGTCCACGTACCGCGTAGCTAGACTCTCCGATCATGACGGGACGGCGTGGCGATGTATGAGGTCCTGGTCGTCGACGACGACTTCATGGTCGCGGAGATCCACCGCCGATTCGTCGACAAGACACCGGGGTTCACCACCGTCGGCGTGGCGCGGACCGCCGCCGAGGCCCTCGAATCGGTGCGCACCGCACACCCCGACCTCGTGCTCCTCGACGTGTACCTGCCGGACATGTCCGGCCTCGACGTCCTGCAACGACTGCGCGCGGAGGGCAACGCCGTCGGCGTCATCATGATCACCGCCGCCCGGGAGATCGACACCGTCAGCCGCGCACTGCACGGCGGCGCCTCCGATTATCTGGTCAAACCGTTCGACTACACGCAGCTGCAGGAGAAACTCGAGAACTTCCGGCGCCGTGCCCGCGCCCTCGAATCACAGTCCGGCGCAGACCAATCCCTGATCGACTCCCTGTTCGGGGGCAAGGGCAAGAATCCGGAGCCGAGCCGGCTCCCGAAGGGGCTCAGCGCCGAAACCGGGCGCCTGGTGCTCGACATCCTGCGGTCGAAGGGCGAGCTGTCGTCGACCGAATGCGCCGAACTCGCCGGACTGTCCCGGGTCAGCGTGCGCCGTTACCTCGAGCACTACCTGTCCGAGGGTCTGCTGGAGGTCCGGCTCGAGTACGGGGGCGCCGGCAGGCCCGTCCGCCGCTACCGGCCCGCGCCACGCTGACACGGTCGGTCAGGATCGGGTGCAGGCGCCGGCGAGGGCGAACGGTGTCGAGTCGCCGGCACCGCGGCGCTCCGCGCGGTCCAGCAGCGCGAGCGTTCCGGAACCGAACGTCGGCGAGTAGGACACCGAATCGGTGCACCCGCCGTGGTCGAGGCCGCCGACGAGCGCGACGACCCGCGAACCCGTGACCCACGGACCGCCGCTCGTTCCCTCGCCGAGACCGTCGCAGATCACCGTGGGATAGCTGTCCGTCGACGTGGTCGCGGCGGTGCACGACACCGGACCGTCGGCAAGGGTCGGGTAGCCGGTCACGGCCACGGTGGTCGCGGGTTCCGGCGCGGACGCCAACTCGAATCCCCCACCGACCACCGATTCGACGGACGCCGGCACGGTGGTTCCGCTCGGGGCCACCCGGAGCACGGCGTAGTCGTGCTGCGGGTCCTGCGACTCCAGCCAGGCGGGGTCGACATAGATCTGGGACATCGTCCACAGTCCGAACGGGGCCACGCCGCGATCGAATCCGGGCGCGAACGACAGCGCGCCCCCGGACCCCGCGATGCAGTGGGCGGCGGTGAGGACGAGGTCGCCGTCCGCGCTGTCCAGAACCGATCCGGTGCAGACGTGGATGGGCGTGCCGGCCAGGAACAGCGGACCGACGCGAGGATCCGGTGCCGCGGGCGCAGGCGCGGCGACGGCCGATCCCCCGGCTACGCAGGCAGCGAGGAGCAGGCCCACCGCGGCTGCCCCCGTGACGGACGTGCGGGAGGGCGTGACCACAGGACCATCATGCGCCGCTCGTCGCGCGAAGGCAGGCCGAATCCTGCGACCGGCCGCCGGGTCAGCTGCGTGGCGGAAGCTGCTGCAGCGCCCACTCGTTGCCGTCGGGGTCGGCGAAGTACACGAAGCGCCCCCACGCGAGGTCCTGAACCTCGCTGACCGGAACGCCGCGGGCCGACAGCTCGGCGTGGGCGGCATCGGCGTCGTCGATGACGATCTGCAACCCGTGCACCGAGCCGGGCGGGGTGTCGACGAGGCCCTCGCCGACGGCGATCGAGCACGCCGAACCGGGCGGTGTGAGCTGGACGAAACGCACGTTCTCGTTTACGCGGTGGTCGTAGTCGACGACGAAGCCGACCTGGTCGGCGTAGAACGCCTTGGCCCGGTCCACGTCGGACACCGGCAGAATGATCAGCTCGATTTTGTAGTCCATGACCGGATGCTATAGACGGCGTCCGACAACCGGGCCGAAACCGTTCACGCCTGTTGCGCGGCCTTCTCGGCGGCCTGCGCCTGCGCGACCTGTTGCGGGGTGAAGCGGATGAACATCGCGGCCAGTCCCGCGATGAGGGCGCAGCCGGCGCTGCCGACGAGGGCGAAGGTGTACCCGTTGCCGAGCGCCTCGAGTTGCGTCGGATTCATGTCGGCGACCTTGCCGGAGATGCCGCCGAGGGACAACGTCCGCGAGGTGGCCATCGCCCCGATGACGGCCAGGGCGAGGGGTCCGCCGAGGGTCTGCGCCACCTGGGCGATGGCGGCGAGCGGACCGATCTCCGTCTCGGACACTCCGGCGATGGCGCACAGCGGGAGCGGGACGACGGCGAGTCCGACACCGAATCCGATCCCGATGACCGGCACGAACAGGTTGCCGAGGTAGGTGGCGGAACTGTCGAGGGTCGAGCCGTAGAGCAGCCCGACCACCATGATCGCGGCGCCGGCGACCACGAGCCATCGGGGCTGGATCCGCACG
This sequence comes from Rhodococcus wratislaviensis, assembly GCF_900455735.1. GTDB lineage: Bacteria > Actinomycetota > Actinomycetes > Mycobacteriales > Mycobacteriaceae > Rhodococcus_F > Rhodococcus_F wratislaviensis. The sequence goes on from NZ_UAUI01000004.1 coordinate 184,043, forward strand.
GCGAGCTTGGACGCCACCGCGGCCGCGCCGCCGAGGCCGAACGCGAACGGGATGAACGCAAGGCCCGCCTCGAGGGGGCTGTAACCGAGAATGTCCTGGACGAACAACGCGACGAAGGCGGCGACCGTGAACATGACGGCACCGGCGAAGAAGATCGCGACGAGCGTCGCCACCCGGTTCTTGTCGCGGAACAGGGAGAACGGCAGCAGCGGGTTGTCGGCGGTCCGTTCGACGTACAGGAATGCGCAGAACAGCAGTAAACCGACGACGAGCGCGCCGATCACGTACGGACTCCCCCAGCCGAGTTCCGGACCCTCGGTGAGCGCGAACACGACGCCAGTCGCCGCGACGGTGGCGAGAACCGCACCGGGAACGTCGAGAGCCAGGCGCTCGCCCGCGGTCTCCTTCAACGCCACGAACGCGCACCCCACGATGACGACACCGATGGGGACGTTGATGAGGAAGATCAGGCGCCAGGACACCTCGGTGAGGGCGCCGCCGATGATCAGACCCGCGATCGACCCGATGCCCGTCATGGCCGCGAAGATCGCGATGGCCTGGTTACGCGCAGGTCCGGCCGCGAACGTGGTCGCGACCAGGGCCAGCGCCGTCGGGGACGCCACCGCGGCGCCGACACCCTGCAGGAACCGGGCGGCGATCAGCATGAACTCGCCCACCGCGAGACCGCACAGCAGCGAGGCGACGGTGAACAGGGCGACACCGCCGACGAACATCTTCTTCCGGCCGAATGCGTCGCCGAGCCGTCCGCCGAGGAGCATGAGGCCACCGAATGCCAGCGCGTAGGACGTCAGTACCCAGTTGCGGCCGCTGTCGCTGAGACCGAGATCGGCCTGCAGCGGCGCGAGCGCCAGGTTGGCGACGGTGCCGTCGAGGACCACCATCATCTGCAGCCCGCTCAGCACGATGATCGCAAGCCCCATCACACGGGTGGCGGCGGGCGGATTCGCCGTGGCTCTCGCCGCAGACTTGTTCGACGCTGATGCGCCTTCGGGCACTCGGGATTCAGACACGAGGGTTCACGTTACCCAGCGTCCACAGAAAACCCGGCCACCGGCCCGATGACCACGATGGCGGGCGGCCGGATCTGCTCTTCCTTCACCCGTGCGGCGACGGTCTGGAGATCGGCCCGCACGGTGCGCTGCGTGCGCAGCGTGCCCTCCTGGATGACCGTGACCGGGGTGTCCACCGGACGCCCACCCTCCATGAGGACCGTCGCGAACGCCTCGATGCGCTCGACGGCCATCAGCAACACGATGGTGCCCTTCAACCGGGCCAGGGCCGACCAGTCGACGAGGGAATCCGGGTGGTCGGGGGCGACGTGACCGCTGACGACGACGAACTCGTGGGTGACGCCCCGGTGGGTGACGGGGATGCCGGCGGCCGACGGCACCGAGATGGCGCTGGTGATGCCGGGGACGACCGTGACGGGCACACCCGCCGCCGCGCACGCCTCGAGTTCCTCGTAGCCGCGCCCGAACACGTACGGGTCGCCGCCCTTGAGCCGCACCACGAACTTGCCTGCCTTCGCGCCGTCGATGAGGGCGGCGTTGATCGCCTCCTGCGCCATCGCGCGGCCGTAGGGAATCTTCGCCGCGTCGATGACCTCGACGTCGGAGCCGAGTTCGGCGAGCAGTTCCGGCGGGGCGAGCCGGTCGGCGACCACCACGTCGGCCCGGGCCAGCAGTCGACGGCCGCGCACGGTGATGAGATCGGGGTCGCCGGGGCCGCCGCCCACCAGTGCGACACCGGCCGCCGGGTGGTCGGCGGTGTCGGCGACCGCACCGGATTGCAGGCCCTCGACGAGTGCGGTGCGCACTGCGGCGGACCGGCGGTGGTCGCCGCCCGCCAGCACGCCGATGCTCATCCCGTCGTAGCTCGCGCTCGCCGGTGTGACGGCGGTGCCGTAGCGGGCGTTGTCGGCGCGGACGCAGAAGACACGACTGCGCTCCGCCTCGGCGACGATCGCCGCGTTGGTGTCCGGTTCGTCCGTGCACGCGATGGCGTACCAGGCGTCGGCGAGGTCGCCGTCCCGGTATTCGCGAAGTTCCAGTGTGATCTGTCCCGCGGTGGCCATTCCCTCGACCGCCGGCGTGACCGCGCGGCTGATCAGGTGCACCCGCGCACCCGACGCGATCAGGAGCCCGAGCCTGCGCTGTGCCACTGTTCCGCCACCGACCACGACCACACGACGATCGGCCAAATTGAGTCCGACCAGGTAGTTGGTCTCGTCTCCGGTGGCAGCAGTCACGCGCTCTCCCCGTTTCTCCAGAAAATCCTGCACGTCTCGTCTCGAACCTACGAAACTTTACGGGCTGCTGCGACGACGACGCCATTCGCGGACCACTTGGTCACGATCAGGGGCCCGCCGCCCGCGCCGAGCACCGCCGCCGCTTCCGCGACGCTCGGCGATCCCGTCGCCGCGTGCACCCGGTCCGACGGGTTCGCCACCTCGACGGTGGCGAGTGCCCCCGCGGCGAATCCGCGGACGGGGACACCCAACGCCGCTGCCGCATCCCGGACAGCCGGGTCCGCTGCCTTGCGGTCGAGGGTGCACAGGCAGTCCAGCGTCGCGTCCGGACCCAGATTCGCGGACGTCAGCATCTGCCGGACGGCGGCGAGGATGTCCGCGCTGCCCGCTGCCGCGCGGAACCCGACGCCGACGCAGACGTCACCCATGCGCGGCGAAGGTGCGGGCCGCGCCGACGAAACGGGGGATCGCCTCCGGGTGACCCGCGGGGTGCGTGTGCAGGTACGACGCGTGCACGCCGCCGCGCACGAAACCCTCGCGCGCAGGGTCGCCGTCCCACGGCCGCCATCCCCAGGCCGGTGCGAAGCCGTCCGCCTCGGCCGCGGCGAGCGACGTGCGATGGAACTCGTGGCCGACCACCCGCTCACCGGTGGCGAAGAGGATGGAGTCCGTGACCGCCACCGCCTCGCGGTACCCGAGCGTGAGACGAGACCCGAACGAGGCGTCGACCCCGACCACTGAAGCCATCGCGTGCCCGTCGAGGCTGCGGGCGAGGTAGAGCAGACCGGCGCACTCCGCATGGATCGGTGCACCCGCCGCGGCGAGTTCCCGGATCTGTGTCAGGAGCGCAGAGTTTTCCCCGAGGGCGACGGCGTGCTCCTCGGGGAAACCACCGGGCAGCACCACGCCGCTCGTGCCGGGCGGCAGCGCGTCGTGCAGGGGGTCGAACGTGATGACGTCCGCACCGGCGGCGCCCAGGAGTTCGCGGTGTTCGGCGTACCCGAAGGTGAACGCCCGGCCCCCGGCGATCGCCACGGTCGGGCGCGGGCCGGGCGGAATCGGCCCGACCTCGGCGGCGGGGTCCCACACCGGCCCGTCGACCGCCGAGGCCGCGAGCGCGCGGATGGCGGGCAGGTCGAGGTGGCGGGCGGCCAATCGGGTCATCGCATCGACGGCGTCCACCGCGTCGGATCCGTGCTCCGCCGCCGGGATCAGACCCAGGTGTCGGGACGGGACCTCCAGTTCGGCCATCCGCGGCACGGCGCCGAGCACGGGGAGCCCGACGCGCTCGCATGCCTGCCGCAGCACCTGTTCGTGCCGCGGGCTTCCCACCCGGTTGAGAATCACCCCGCCGATGCGGACCCCGGAGTCGTAGGTCGAGAAGCCGTGCAGGACCGCGGCCAGGCTCTGGCTGTGCCCGCGGGCGTCGACCACGAGCACGACCGGGGCGCCGAGCAGTGCGGCCACCTGGGCCGTCGATCCCTCGGCCGACGGCTCCTGCGACGCGGCGTCGATCTTGCCGTCGAACAGGCCCATGACGCCCTCGACGACCGCGAGGTCGCACCCCGAACTGCCGTGCCGGTACAGCGGGGCGATCCTCTGCGCGCCCACCATGACCGGGTCGAGATTGCGTCCCGGCCGTCCGGCCGCGAGCCCGTGGTATCCGGGGTCGATGTAGTCGGGGCCGACCTTGAACGGTGCCACCCTGCAGCCCGACTCACGCAATGCCCCCACCAAACCGGTTGCGACGGTGGTTTTTCCGCTACCCGATGCGGGGGCGGCGATGACCACTGCGGGCGCCGCGGGGAGCGTGGTCACCACTCGATGCCCCGCTGGCCCTTCCGGCCGGCGTCCATCGGATGCTTGATCTTGGTCATCTCCGTCACCAGATCCGCGGCGTCGATCAGCGCCTGCGGGGCGTCGCGGCCCGTGATCACCACGTGCTGGTTACCCGGCCGATTCTGCAGGACCTCGACCACCTCGTCGACATCCACCCATCCCCACTTCAGGGGATACGTGAACTCGTCCAGCACGTAGAACCGGTGTTCCTCGGCCCCGAGCCGGCGGGCGATCTCGCGCCATCCCTCGGCGGCCGCGGCAGCGTGGTCTTCCTCGCTGCCGTGCTTGCGCGTCCACGACCAACCCTCGCCCATCTTGTGCCACTGCACCGCCCCACCGACACCGGTGTCCTCGTGCAGCTGACCGAGGGCGCGGAAGGCTGCTTCCTCCCCCACCTTCCACTTGGCGCTCTTGACGAACTGGAACACCCCGACGTCGAATCCCTGATTCCAGGCACGCAGCGCCATGCCGAATGCCGCCGTCGACTTCCCCTTACCCGGCCCGGTGTGGACCGCGAGCACGGGAGCGTTACGTCGTTGACGTGTGGTGAGGCCATCGTCGGGAACGTTCTCGGGAACACCCTTGGGCATGTGTCTTCTCTCTCCCCTACCGAATCCGCGTCCGGATCACGCCGCGGCGCGGACGACGCCCGCGACCTGCTGCGCGGACAATTCACCGAGGCGGACGTAGCCGCCCCGCAGCCTGCGGGCCAGCTCCGCGGCCAGGCCGAGCCGGACCATGCCGGTCTCGCAGTCGACGACCACCGACGCGACGGAGCTGTCCGCGAGCAGCCCTGCGGCCACCTTCGCCCGGTGCAGTGCGTCCTTGCCGCCGGTCGCACGCCCGTCCGTCAGCGCGACGACGAGGGCGCGGCGCTGCGGATCGCGGAGACGTTCCCGCAACACGACCTCGCGCGCGCGCAGAAACCCTTCAGCCAGTGGGGATTTGCCGCCCGTCTTCATTCCGCGCAGGCGGCGGACGGCGATGTCCACCGAAGAGGTGGGCGGCAGCACCAGTTCCGCGGCTCGTCCGCGAACCGTGATCACGGCCACCTTGTCGCGGCGCTGATAGGCGTCGCGCAGCAGTGAGACGACGGCACCGGTCACGGCCGACAACCGGTCACGAGCCGCCATCGACCCGGACGCGTCCACGACGAACACCACGAGGTTGCCCTCGCGGCCCTCACGAATCGCCCCGCGTAGATCGGCGGAGTCCAGGATCATCCGACCGGTGCTCCGGCCGCGGGCGACCTGCCGCTCAGCGGCGGCGAAGAGCGTGCCCACCAGGTGGAGTCCGTGCCCCTGTTCGGCGGTGGAGCGCACCGCGCGACCGCGGGACGAGCGCGAACGGGAACGCCGGCCGGGCGCGCCCTCGCCGACTCCGGGTACCTCGAGGAGCTTGGTGGTGAACTGGGTGCCGGTCGGTCCCGCCGGGCGTTCCGGGGGTGCCGGAGCCCCGCCTCCGGGCCCGTCGGGATCGTCGGGTCCCTCGGGGTCGTTGTCCGAGCCGTCCGGTCCGGGCGGGGTCTCCGGCGGCGATCCCGGCTCCTGCTCCGGCGATTCCTCGGCGCCGGACCTGGCATCCTCGTCGGCCTGACGGAGAGCGTCGTCGAGCTGCTGTTCATCGAGGCCGGGTTCGTCGAACGGATCCCGGCGGCGGCGGTGCGGCAGGGTCAGCTCTGCGGCGACCCGCACGTCCTCCGCCGTGACGGCGCCGACGCCCCGCCATGCGGCGTGCGCGGTCGCGGTCCGGGCGAGGACGAGATCGGCGCGCATGCCGTCCACGTCGAACGACGCACAGAGAGAGGAGATTCGGCGCAACTCGACGTCGTCGAGCTCGACGGAGCCGAGCCGGTCTCGGGCCTCGAGGATGGCGGCGGCCAAGGCGGCGTCCTGCTCGGCGTAGCGCTCGGCGAACCGTGCGGGGTCACGCTCGAAGTCCAGGCGACGCCGGACCACCTCCATGCGCACGTCCACCTCCCGCGACGCGGCGACATCGACGGCCAGCCCGAACCGGTCCAGGAGCTGTGGCCGGAGCTCACCCTCCTCCGGGTTCATCGTGCCGACCAGCACGAACCGGGCGGCGTGTGAGTGCGAGATGCCGTCACGCTCGATGTGGACGCGACCCATCGCCGCCGCGTCGAGGAGCACGTCGACCAGATGGTCGTGCAGAAGGTTGACCTCGTCGACGTAGAGAACACCCTGATGGGCGGCCGACAGCAGTCCGGGTTGGAACGCCCGCTCACCGTCGCGCAGGACCTTCTCGAGGTCGAGCGAACCGACCACGCGGTCTTCGGTGGCTCCGACCGGCAGTTCGATCAGTCGCGCCGGGCGCGTCCCGTTCTCGTCGTGCACCGCGGGCAGCAATGCGGTGAGAGCGCGGACCACCGTCGACTTGGCCGTCCCCTTCTCACCGCGGACGAGGACGCCGCCGATACCGGGATGGACCGCGCAGAGGATGAGAGCCAGCCGCAACCGGTCCTGACCGACCACAGCGCTGAACGGGAATCCCCACGAAAAGTCGGGTCGAACCTGGTCCACTTCACGATCCGTACGCACGCTGCATCCCTTCACGTCCCGGTTTCCTCGCCGAGAGCTTTGGCCGGTACGAACGCCGCGGCAATCTGGCTGGGAGACCGGATCGGCAACCAGGGTGGTGGCAGCCGGTCAGAGATCCGTCACAGTGGCGGGACCGCGCCTGATTCGAACAGGACTTCCCCGCGGACATTCACCTGACGACCCTAGTCGGCGCTCACTGCCCGGCGCTCGACGGGGCCGCCTCCGCGACCTCGTAGGCGTCGCCGTAAGCGGCACCGCCGCCGCGCCGCATGGGGACGTGCGGAATGCCGTCCTCGACGAACTCTTCACCGTCCGGCTTGAAACCGTGCTTGGCATACATGTCCACCAGGTACGTCTGCGCGTTGATGCGGCACGGCGCGTCGCCGACCTCGGCGAGCGCGGCGCGCAGCAGACGCGTGGTGTGCCCCTGCCCACGCGCCGGCCGCGACGTGCACAGCCGACCGATGCGGAACGACTTGTTGCCGTCGGCGTGCTCCTCGAGGAGCCGGAGAGTGCAGACCACCTGGCCGTCCTGCTCCAGCCAGAAGTGGCGGGTCTCGACCAGCAGATCACGGCCGTCGAGTTCCGGGTACGGGCACGCCTGCTCGACGACGAAGACCTCTACGCGAAGCTTGAGCAACTCGTAGAGCGTCTTGTTGTCGAGATCGAGTGCCCACGAACGCTTGAGTGCTGCAGTTGCCGTCATGACAGGCAACTATCGCACAGCACCGGCAAGTGTGCGCGCCCGTGGACCCGGGCCGGGCGGTCCGTCAGACCGCGACCGACGCGTCCTCCACCTTGCTGGTGTCGAGCTGGAGCACCTTCGACGTCCAGTCCCACACCTGAGAGAACAGCGCGGTGTCGTCGGAGAGCTTCACGCCCAGCGACGGCACCATTTCCTGGAGCTTCGGCTTCCACGACTCGTACTGGGTCGGGAAGCAGCGCTGCAGCACGTCGAGCATGGCGGGCACCGCGGTCGATGCACCCGGCGACGCGCCGAGCAGGCCCGCGATGCTGCCGTCGGCAGCGTTGACGACGGCGGTGCCGAACTCGAGAACACCACCCTTGCCCTTGGCTCGACGGATGACCTGCACGCGCTGGCCCGCGGTGATCAGCTCCCAGTCCTTGCCGAGCGCCTTCGGCACGAACTCCCGGAGGGTCTCGATCCGGCCGGCCTCGGACATCGCGAGCTCACTGATCAGATACTTGACGAGACCGAGTTCACTGACCCCGACCCCGAGCATCGAGAGCAGGTTGTTCGGCTTGACCGAAGTGGGCAGATCGGTGACGCGGCCCTGCTTGAGGAACTTGGGCGACCAGCCGGCGTAGGGCCCGAACAGCAGTCCGGGCTTGTTGCCGATCACGCGGGTATCGAGGTGCGGAACGGACATGGGCGGCGCGCCGACGGCGGCCTTGCCGTAGACCTTGGCGCGGTGCTGGTCGATGAGCTCCGGGTTGGTGCAGCGCAGGAACGCGCCGCTGACGGGGAACCCGCCGAAGCCTTTGGCCTCCTCGATGCCGGACTTCTGCAGCAGGTGCAGCGCACCGCCACCGGCGCCGACGAACACGAACTTGGCGCGCACGACCTTCTTCACACCGTTGCGTCGGTTGGTGACCTTGACCACCCAGCTGCCGTCGGACTGCTTGGTGAGGCCGGTGACCTCGTGCCCGAAGTGGACGACGCCGCCGGACGCCCCGACGTAACCGAGAAGCTGCTTGGTCAGGGCGCCGAAGTCGACGTCGGTGCCGTCCTGGGTCCAGTTGAGGGCGACGGGATCGCTGAAGTCGCGGCCCTTCGCCATCAACGGCAGGCGACGGGTGAACTCGTCGGGGGCGTCGATGTACTCCATGCCCGCGAACAGGGGGTGACCGGCGAGGGCGTCGTAGCGGGCCCGGAGGTACTTCGCGTTGGCCTCGCCGTGCACGAAGCTCACGTGCGGGATGGGGTTGATGAACTCCTTGGGCTGCGTCAGCACACCGCTTTCGACGCCGTGCGCCCAGAACTGCCGCGACACCTGGAACTGCTCGTTCACGTTGACGGCCTTCGTGATGTCCACGGTGCCGTCGGCGTTCTGCGGGGTGTAATTGAGCTCACACAGCGCAGAGTGGCCGGTGCCCGCGTTGTTCCACGGGTCGCTGCTCTCGGCGGCTACTGCGTCGAGCCGCTCGAATGTGGTGATCGACCAATCGGGCTGCACCTGACGCAGGATCGCTCCCAGCGTCGCGCTCATGATGCCCGCGCCAACCAGCACTACATCCGTTTTCGTCTCTACCGCATTCTGATCTGACACTGGAGTATCGACTTCCTTGTCCATAGCCGTACGCGCATACGCCTGCCGTGTTCGCCGGATAGGTTACCCGCGCGTATGAGCGAGAATCACCTGCCCCAATTGTGCGCCTCCCCGCGCCCCCGAATCGCACATTAGATTGTGATCTGTGACTACATGGGCTCCCGACGTTCTCGGCGACGGTTATCAGCAGCTGACCATTCCTCTCGGCACCGACCCCGACGGCGAGGGCGAGGTGAAAGCCACGCTGATCCGCTACCAGCCCGCGCAGGAGACGAAGAAGACCGGCCGCGCCGTGCTCTACGTCCACGGATTCACCGACTACTTCTTCCAGAAGCACCTGGCCGAGCACTTCGCCGAACAAGGTTACGCGTTCTTCGCACTCGATCTGCGCAAGTGCGGGCGCTCGCTCGAACCAGGCCAGACGCCGCACTTCGTCTCCGATCTGACGCTGTACGACGCCGAACTGAACGAGGCGTTGCGCCAGGTCCGGGAACAGACCGGTGACGGGGAGGTCCTGCTCGTCGCGCATTCGACGGGCGGTCTGGTTCTGCCGCTGTGGCTGCACCGCCTGCAGCGCAAGCCGGGCGGCACCGCCGCACTCGGCATCAGCGGGGTCATCCTCAACAGCCCGTGGTTCGACCTGCAGGGCCCGTCGTACCTGCGGAACGTGGGGACGGTGGCCGTCGACGCGGTCGGGCGCGTCAGGCGCAAGTCGATCGTCCCGAAGACCGGGCTCGACACATACGGTGTGAGCCTGCACGTCGAGGGCAACGGCATCTGGAACTACAACCTCGACTGGAAGCCACTGAGCGGTTTCCCGGTCACGTTCGGGTGGCTGCGCGCGGTGCGCCGCGGGCACGCCCAGCTGCACCGCGGTCTCGACATCGGGGTTCCCGCGCTGATCCTCCGGTCCAAGGCGTCGTACTTCGCGCCGCGGTACGACCCCCGGGTCGACACGGCCGACGCCGTCCTCGACGTCCGGCAGATCGCCCGCTGGGCGGGGTGCCTCGGCGATCGCACCACGATCGTCCCGATCGCGGGCGCCCGGCACGACGTGTTCCTGTCCGCCGACCAGCCCCGGGCGGAGGCGTTCGCCGAGGTGGACCTCTGGCTCGACTGGCTGCACGGCCACAACGCCGCGGAGGCCAACCGATGACACATTTCGATCTGGCGATCATCGGTTCGGGGTCCGGCAACTCGCTGCCCGACGATCGGTTCGCGGACAAGACGGTCGCGATCCTGGAGGAGGGCACGTTCGGCGGGACGTGCCTGAACGTGGGTTGCATCCCGACGAAGATGTTCGTCTACGCCGCGGAGGTGGCCCGCACGGTCGGCAATTCCGCGAAGTACGGCGTCGACGCGCAGCTCGAGGGGGTGCGCTGGCCGGACATCGTCAAACGGGTCTTCGGCCGAATCGACCCGATCTCGTCCGGCGGTGAGCGTTACCGCGCAGAGGACAGTCCGAACACCACGCTGTTTCGCGGGCACGCGACGTTCGTGGGACCACGGACCCTCGACACGGGAACCGGGGAGGTCGTCACCGCCGACCAGGTGGTGATCGCTGCCGGATCCCGGCCGATCGTTCCCGGCGTGGTCCGGGAATCCGGCGTGCGGTACTACACGAACGACGACATCATGCGGTTGCCGGAGCTGCCCGAGCGCATGGTGATCATCGGCGCGGGATTCATCGCCGCCGAGTTCGCGCACGTGTTCTCCGCGCTGGGCACCCGGGTGTCTGTGATCGCGCGCAGCTCCCACCTGCTGCGGCACCTCGACGAGGACGTCTCCCGCAGGTTCACGGATCTCGCCCAGAAGAAATGGGACGTGCACCGCGGCAGTGCCGTCGCCGCCGTGCGCCGGGACGGTTCCGGTGTCGCGGTCGAACTGGAGGACGGCACCGTCGTCTCGGGTGACGTTCTCCTGGTGGCGACCGGGCGGCAGTCGAACGGGGACGCCATCGGGGCCGCCGCCGGTGGCATCGACCTCGACGACGAGGGACGTGTCGTGGTCGACGACTACCAACGAACCAGTGCCGAAGGCGTTTTCGCGCTCGGCGACGTCTCGTCGCCGTACCAGCTCAAGCACGTCGCCAACCACGAGGCGCGAGTCGTTCAGCACAATCTCCTGCAGGATGCGTGGAAGGACACGTCGGGGCTGCGTGCCTCGGACCACCGATTCGTTCCGGCGGCCGTGTTCACCGACCCGCAGATCGCGCATGTGGGGCTGACCGAGGCCGAGGCCCGGGAGGCGGGCTGGGACATCACGGTGAAGGTGCAGGCGTACGGGGACGTCGCCTACGGGTGGGCAATGGAGGACGACGAGGGCTTGTGCAAGGTCGTCGCCGAACGCGGCACCGGGCGTCTGCTCGGTGCGCACGTGATCGGCGCCCAGGCGCCCACGGTGATCCAGCCGCTGATCCAGGCGATGAGCTTCGGGCTGACCGCGCAGCAGATGGCGCGGGGGCAGTACTGGATCCACCCGGCGCTGCCCGAGGTCGTCGAGAACGCCCTCCTCGGCCTCGACCTGCCGCCCGAGTGACGGTCGCCAAGTCCGTCGCGCTGTTCGCCGTCGCGGCGCTGTTCGAGATCGGCGGCGCGTGGCTGGTGTGGCAGGGCGTCCGCGAGCACCGGGGCTGGATCTGGATCGGCGCCGGTGTGGCGGCGCTCGGGGCGTACGGGTTCGTCGCGACGATGCAGCCGGACGCGAACTTCGGCCGCATCCTCGCCGCGTACGGCGGGGTGTTCGTCGCGGGCTCGCTGATCTGGGGCGTGGTGGCCGACGGCTTCCGCCCGGACCGCTGGGACGTCTCGGGTGCCCTGATCTGCCTGCTGGGCATGGCCGTCATCATGTACGCCCCACGCTGAGCACGGTCGCGCCCGGCGTGGGGCCGGGATCTACCAGGGGCTGGTGCGGAGAACGATCTCGGTGGCCAGCTCCGCCGCCGCGGCCGCCGGGACGTTGGTGACACCGTCGAGTTGTACGACGCGGAAATCGGAGTAGACGAAGCGTCCGCTCGCGTCCGCCTCGGCACGCCGGTCGGGGCTGCCGACCATCACGGTCGTGGGGAGTTCGACGGGCGGGCAGTCGGATCCGCGCACCGCACCGGCGGCGTCGGGTGCGGCCGGATGCCCCCGGTCGGCCACCACGAGGCTGGCGAAGCGTCCGAACTGGCGGGCCGCCAGCGACCACGCCAGTTCGGCTCCTTCCCGGCTCCCGACGAGGTTGACCCACCCGACCTTCAGTTCGTCGAGCAGCGCCATGATCGTCGATTCGTCGAGACCGGTGATGTCCTCGGGAACGATCGTGCGCAGATCGGAATTGTGCAGGCGCTCGCAGACGCCGTCGTAGACATCCGGTCCGTCGTCGGCCCCCGGTAGCAGGAGAACGGTGTGTTTGCTCTCCGGTCCGTCGATGCGGACCGTGCAGTTTCCATTTCCCACCGCCACGTGCGTCAGTTCCATGGGCTAAAAACTACGCGATCGGGGACGTCTTGCGCTCGGACCTCCCTAGTTCTATGGTTCATTACATGAGTAATGAACCGATCAACCGACGAGGCGGGCGTCGATGATCGACAACGGCAGACCGCTGTTCCAGCAGATCGCAGAGCTCATCGAGAACTCGATCATCGACGGAACCCTTCCCGAAGAAGGCCAGGTGCCGTCGACCAACGAGCTCGCCGCCTTTCACCGGATCAACCCGGCGACCGCAGCAAAGGGACTGAATCAGCTCGTCGCCGACGGGATCCTCTACAAGAAGAGGGGAATCGGGATGTTCGTCACCTCCGGCGCCCGGAACGCGCTGCGCTTCCGGCGACGCGAGCGGTTCGCGCGCCAGTTCATCGATCCGCTCGTCACCGAGGCGGACAAACTCGGCGTCAGCATCGCCGAACTCAAGACCATGCTCGACCAACGGGAGGGAGCACGATGATCGGCACAGCGTTCGACACGAAGACGGTCGCCTCGGCGCGGGGCCTCGGTAAGCGATTCGGCGACTTCGTCGCCCTCGACGGAATCGATTTCTCCCTTCAGGAGAACAAGATCTACGGTCTCCTCGGCCGTAACGGCGCCGGCAAGACCACGCTCATGCAGATCCTCACCGGCCAGGAGTTCCAGACTTCGGGTGCGGTCGAGATCTTCGGTCAGGCTCCGCACGAGAATTCCCGGGTGCTCACCGACGTCTGCTTCGTCAAGGAGAGCCAGAAGTACCCGGACGACTTCAGGGTCGCGCACGTCCTCGCGACTGCACGGCACCTGCTCCCCCACTGGAACGAGGAACTCGCACAGACACTGCTGGAGGATTTCGATCTTCCGTTGTGCCGCAAGGTCAAGAAGCTGTCGCGGGGCATGACCTCCGCGCTCGGTGTGACGGTCGGTCTGGCCTCCCGCGCACCACTCACCCTGTTCGACGAGCCGTATCTCGGCCTCGACGCGGTGGCACGGCACCTCTTCTACGACCGGCTTCTCGCCGACTACGCCGAACACCCGCGCACGGTCGTGCTCTCCACACACCTCATCGACGAGGTCAGCGACCTCATCGAACACGTGATCCTGATCGACAAGGGACGGATCGTCCTCGACGAGGACACCGACGCGCTTCGCGAAGGCGCTGTCGTCGTCTCCGGCTTGGCGTCGCTCGTCGCAGACTTCACCTCGAACAAGACTGTCCTGCACCGTGAATCGCTGGGAAATCACGAACGGGCGACCGTCCAGACCACCCTGTCGGACTCCGAACGGGACCGGGCGGTCGACGACGGTCTGCATTTCGAGCCGCTCAGCCTTCAACAACTCGTGGTCCGCAGTACCACGGCCACCAAGGAGGACGCACGATGACGAACCGGGTCCTGACCGTCTCCCGCATCCACACCGTCGCCTGGCCTCTGCTCGTCGCGTGGCCACTGGGCGTGCTGGTCGCGTCGTTCACGATCGGTGCGGCCATCTTCGCGATGGTCGGTGACACCGGCAGCGACACCAACTTCACCGGCGGTGTCTTCTCCCTGTTCGGGTTCGCCCTCGCGTTCTACCTGCAGGCCATGACACAGACGTTCCCGTTCGCACTGGGGATGAGCGTCACCCGGCGCGACTATTTCGCGGCCACCCTGATCGTCGCCGCCGTCCAGGTCTTCGTGTTCGGGGTGATGCTCTACGGACTGTCGCTGATCGAGGAGGCCACCAGCGGCTGGGGTGTCGGGATGCGGATGTTCGCGATACCCAACTACTTCACGTCCGACCCGGCGATCCAGCTGGCCGCCTACTTCGCCTTCCTGTCACTGACCGCGGCGGCGGGAATGTTCCTGGGTGCACTGCATCACCGGTGGCGGGTGGTGGGGCTCTTCACGCTCGGCGTCGGCACACTCCTCGCCGCAGGCGCCGCCGCATTCGTGATCACGTGGCAGAAGTGGTGGCCGGACATCGGCCACTGGTTCGCGGACGTGCCCCGGTCGGTGCCGATGGTGTGGCTGCCGGCACTGGCCGCGGCGGCAGGGATCGTCGCGGCGTGGACGCTCGTCCGCCGCGCGACGGCCTAGCGCACCAGGTTCGACGCGATGGCCGGGAGGCCTTGCGGGGCACCTGCGCCGAGGAGGTCCTCGAGGGCACGGAGATCGAGATTCTGCTCCACCAGGTCCGCCAGCAGATCGAGTTGACCGATCCGGATCGCGGCGACATCCGTGTCCGGTGCGGTGACGAAACCGGTTCTGCCCGCATGTTCGGCCACGTCGTCCAGCAGGAGCCGGCGGAAGCGGTCGGTCTCCAGCAGTCCGTGCCAGTGCGTGCCGTAGACGGCGCCGCGGATACTTCCTTCCGCGGCGCCGCTGCTCGCGTGGAGGAGCGGCTGGTCGCCGTTGCGCCGCACCCGGCCGTGATGGATCTCGTATCCGGACACCGGAACTCCGTGGGCGTCGCCGCGCACCTGCGCGAGCACCTTGTCCGGGGCGAACTCCACCTCGAGGTCGAGCAGTCCGAGACCGGACACAGCACCCCGGCCGGATTCGACGTCGTCGACGATCACGGACCCGAGCATCTGGTAGCCGCCACACACGCCGAGCACCGGGCCACCGCGTTTCGCGTGTGCGGCGACCGCATCCGCGATGCCGTTGCGGCGCAACCATTCCAGATCCGACACGGTCGACTTGCTGCCGGGCAGGACGATCAGGTCGGCATCCTCGAGCCGAGACGGATCGGTGACCCAGCGCACCGACACGCCGGGTTCGCACGCGAGCGCTTCGACGTCCGTCGAATTGGAGATGCGGGGCAGGCGGATAGCCGCCACCCGCAGCCAGTCGTCGCCGATCGGTGGCGCCGGACGCCCGACCGGGGCGTCCCCCACCACACCGAGCGAATCCTCGGCGTCGAGCCACAGGTCCTCGGCGAAGGGAATCACCCCGAGCGTGGGGCGTCCCGTCATGGCCGTCAACTGCTCGAGGCCCGGCGCCAGCAACGACACGTCGCCGCGGAACTTGTTGATCACGAATCCCGCGATCAACGCCTGGTCCTCCGGTGCGAGGACCGCCACGGTGCCGAACAGGTGGGCGAGCACTCCACCGCGGTCGATGTCGCCGACGACGACCACCGGCAGGTCGGCGGCCCGGGCGAGCCCCATATTCGCGAGGTCCGTGGCCCGCAGGTTGATCTCGGCGGGTGAGCCCGCTCCCTCACAGATCACCACGTCGTACTCGGCGCGCAGCGACGCCAGTTCCTCCGCCACCACCGCGCGCAGGTGCTGCCGGTGCTCGATGTAGTCGCGGGCTCCGACGGACGTGACCGCGCGGCCGCGCACCACCAGTTGCGACGTGCGGTCGCTGCCCGGTTTCAGCAGCACGGGGTTGAAGCGGACACTCGGCTCGAGTCCGCAGGCCGCGGCCTGCAGGGCCTGCGCCCGGCCGATCTCGCCGCCGTCCAGCGTGACGACGGAATTGTTCGACATGTTCTGCGCCTTGAACGGCGCCACCCGGACACCTCGCCGCGCCAGCATCCGGCACAGTCCCGCGACGAGGACACTCTTGCCCGCGTCGGACGTGGTGCCGGCGACGAGCAGGGCGCCCTTCCACCGGCTCTCGCTCAAGGCAGGGTGAGGATCTCGTTGCCGGTCTCGGTGACCACGATGGTGTGCTCGAACTGAGCCGTCCACTTGCGATCCTTGGTGACGACGGTCCAGTCGTCGTCCCAGATCTCCCAGCCGATGTCGCCGAGGTTGATCATCGGCTCGATCGTGAACACCATGCCGGGTTCGATGACCGTGTCCACGGAGGGCTCGTCGTAGTGGAGGATGACGAGGCCGTTGTGGAAGGTGGTGCCGATGCCGTGCCCGGTGAAGTCGCGGACCACGCCGTAGCCGAAGCGGTGCGCGTACGACTCGATGACGCGGCCGATGACGTTGAGCGCGCGGCCCGGCTTGACGGCCTTGATGGCGCGCATCGTCGCCTCGTGGGTCCGCTCGACCAGCAACCGGTTCTCCTCGGCGACATCCCCGGCGAGGAACGTGGCGTTGGTGTCTCCGTGCACGCCGCCGATGTAGGCGGTGACGTCGATGTTGACGATGTCGCCGTCCTGGATCACCGTCGAGTCGGGGATGCCGTGGCAGATCACCTCGTTCAGCGAGGTGCAGCACGACTTGGGGAAACCCTTGTAGCCGAGCGTCGACGGATAGGCGCCGTGATCGATCATGTACTCGTGCGCGATGCGGTCGAGCTCGTCGGTGGTGACACCCGGCGCCACCGCCTTACCCGCCTCCTGCAGGGCCTGCGCGGCGATCTTGCTCGCCACCCGCATGGCCTCGATGGTCTCCGGGGTCTGCACCCATGGCTCGTTGCCTTCCTTCGCCGTGGGCTTCCACGCGTACTCGGGACGCTCGATCCCCGCCGGTACGGCGAGGACGGGAGACACGGTTCCGGGGCTCAGTGCTGTGCGGACAGACATGGGTACCAGGTTAGACCCGTGTATGGCCCGGGCGCGTCCGGACCCGTCGTGCGCGTCGATGTCACTCCCGCAGTGTGGTGAGGAAGGCGATCCGGTCGCCGCGGTAGAGGGAACGCACCCGTTCGATGGGGACGCCGTCGGTGTCGAGCGAGACACGGTGGAGTCGCAGCATCGGCATCGCGGTGGTCGAGTCGAGGAGCGCGGCCTCCCGCGGGGAGGCCAGCACGGTCTCGATCCGCTCGGTCGCCGACGCGAACACCACGCCGGTCGCGCGGATCGCCGCGTACAGCGAGGTGCCCGGGTCGAATCGGCGCGCCATCTCCCCGAACCGCTCGGCGGGCAGATGGGTGCTCTCGAGCCCGATCTTCTCGTCGTCCGCGAGGAGGACGCGTTCGAGGTGGATCACCGGCGCTCCGAACGCGAGCCCGAGCGCCTCGGCGAGATCCGCGTCGGCGCCGAGTTCCTCGAACGTCACCAGTTCGCGCCCGGGCACCCGGCCCTGGCTGACCGCACCCTCGGTGTAGGACCGCAACGACAGCGGTTGCACGAGCTTGGGGCTGGCGACGACGGTGCCGCGGCCGCGACGCTCGACGCGACCCTCGACCAACAGTTCGTGGATGGCCTGCCGCACCGTCTCGCGGGACACCGCGAACCGCAGGGCCAGCTCCCGCTCCGCCGGCACCGCGTCGCCCACCTCGAGTTCGGCGAGGATCGACTCGAGTTCGGTGCGGACCCGGTAGTACTTGGGGACGTTCGGCGTTTCCGTCATGGCGTGGGTGTCACCGCGAGCCGCACCCTGCGCGCGACGGCGATCACGTCGTCGACGCTCGGCGCCTGCGCCCCGGGGACTTTCGCGGCGTCGTCCCAGCGCCGGAGCCGGACGGCGTCGGGCCAAGAGGGATGCCCGGTGAACTCGGCGTCGACGACGGCGCCGCCCTGCTTGTCCAGCGTCGCCACCGATTGGCCGGACAGCGTTGCCGCGTAACCGGATTCGGTGGCCACCAGATAGCGCTTGGCGGCGACGTGCGCCCCGGCGAGCCACCCGACGCGTTCCCCGAATCGCGGCGTGAGCCAGTCGCGCGCCTCGCGGTCGTGCGCGCAGTCGCCGGGAAACCCCAGCGCGGGACTGCGGGCGATGTCGTGCAGTGCGGCGGCGAGAATCAACTCGTCGTCGGCGCCGTCGTCCATCGCCCGCCCCGCGGACTGGAGGGCGTGGTCGAGTTCGTCGATCGGCTCACCGTCGTAGACGCCGCGCAGCGACCGCAGCGCCGCCGCAACTTCGATCAGCACGGACTCTCCGGACGCGTCACTGTCGTCGTTCATGCGGCCGAGCGTACCCGAAAAATGGTCTATACCAATTGTTCACCTGCCGTTCTCCTAGCGGTGGCCCAATGGTCTAGACCAAACGGCAGGCTCCCTTTCACAGTCCTCCTCATCGTTAGGAAACACGCCATGCGTCTTCGTCCCCGGATCGCCGCGGCCACCCTGGCCGCGGCCGTCCTCACCCTCGGAACCGCCTGCGGGAACCG
>NZ_UAUI01000007.1 GCF_900455735.1 Rhodococcus wratislaviensis
GCGCCGCTGTTTCCGGAGGCACGCCTGGATAGTCGTCGAGCCGGTGCGCTTCGTTACGCGTCTCGTGCGCTCGGATGCCGACGGGACGAAATCGGGGAGTACGGAGTCGGGTCGATGTCCGGTCGTCGTTCGTCCACGAGATCCGCGAGGACGCGGGCCGAGCCGACCGCCATGGTCCAGCCGACGTGACCGTGACCGGTGTTGAAGTACAGATTGTCGTGGCGTCCCAGCCCGATCATCGGCGGGCCGTCGGGCGTCATCGGGCGAAGGCCCGTCCGGTATCTGGCCGTGTCCCAGTCCACGGCGCCGGGGAACAGTTCGTTCCCCGCGTCGACGATTCCCGCGTAGTCGGCGGGGGAGTGACTGCGGTCGTACCCGACGAACTCCGCGGTGGCCGACATTCTCAGTTCGTCACCGAACCGCGACCAGGCGACGAGCGTCTTCTCGTCGATGCCCCCCACCACCGGCGCGCGGTCGGGATCCTTGACGGTCGCGGTCAGCGTGTATCCCTTGGCCGGGTAGACGGGCAGTCGCAGACCGATACTCCGCGCGACGAGAGCGCTCGCGGCACCGGCGGCGAGGACGAAGGCATCCGCGCGGACTTCACCCTGATCGGTGACGGCTGAGGTGATGGCCGCGCCGTCGGTCTCGAGGCGGACGACGGACGTGCCCAGGTGGAACCGGACCCCCAGCCGTCGGCATTCCTCGGCCAGCCCCACCGAGAATCGGTGCGGGTCGCCGGTGCCGTCGGTGCGGTCGTGGATCGCGCCGGCGAACGTGGCCGTCCCGTACTGGAGGGCGGGCTCGGCGGCCGCGATCTCCTCGGGGCCCAGCACGTCCTGCCGCTGTCCGTGGTCGCGGAGCAGCTGCGAGTTGATCTGCGCTCGTTCGAGTTCCGCTTCGTTCCGGTACAGGTACAGCACGCCGTTCCGTGTCTGGCAGTACTCGAGGTTCTCGCGGGCCGCGAGTTCGTCCATCAGTTGCTGGCTGTACCGGGCAAGTCGGAGCTTCGCGAGAGTGTTCGACCGCGCCCGGGAGGCCGTGCACTCGCGGAGGAATCGCACTCCCCACCGGGCGAGTTCGACGTCCGCCCGGGGGCGGACGCGGATCGAGGTCGACGCGCCGAGCAACGAACGGAACAGCATGGTGGGAGCCGACGGCGACGCCCACGCGTAGGAGTGGCCGGGCGCGATCAGTCCGGCGGTGCTCGCGCTGGTGTCGGACGCGACGTCGCTGCGCCGGTCGTATACATGCACCTCGTGTCCACGTTCGGCGAGAGCATGGGCGGTCGCCACACCGACGACCCCTGCTCCGAGTACTGCCACCTTCATTCCGCTTCCTTTCCTTCGGTCGAGCCCCGGCCCGTGACGGCAATGGCCTGTATCTCCACGAGCAGCTGCGGGTCCAGCAGGTCCGCGACCACGGTCGCCCTGGCCGGGCGGTGCTCTGCGGCGAACCAGCGCATCCATTCCTCGTTGAAGCGTGGGGCGTCGCCGGCGTTCGCGAGATACACCGTGGCCGAGGCGATGTCGTGCAAGGTGGTGCCTGCCGCGGCGAGGACCCGGTCGAGTCGTGTGAGGGAGTGACGTGTCTGCTCGACCACGTCGGTGCCGACGACGTGGCCGGTGTCGTCGAACGAGACCTGGCCGGAGACGAATACGAGGTCCCCGACCCTGCGCGCCGACGGGTACGGGCTGGTGCCTGTGGTCACGCCGGGCACATCCACGATGTCACCCATGGTCGCGCTCGCCGGCCTCGGCGGTGTCGCTGTCGCCGCGCAGCACTTCCTTGACGTAGAAGCGCCAGCCGAGGAAGCCGACCCAGAGGGTGACGGCGATGACGGCGGCGGGTACCCCGAAATAGAGGAGGACGGGAATCATGCGAATTCTCCTTCGGTGACGCGGACGGCAGGCTGCTGCCGGCGCGGATAACGGGCCGCGGTGGCCATGGCGACCGTCACGAAGACGAGCAGGTTGGCGACGACGCCGGGCACCAGCCCGTCCAGTCCGAACGGAGCGTCGAGGCCCCACTGCCACACCGCGGTGACGATCGCGCCCGCCGTGATCGCCGACAGCGCCGCCGGAGCGGACCGCACGCCGAACAGCACGGCGCCGAACAGTGGAACGATGATCGTCGGAGCCCACAGTGTGTAGCTGTAGAGGAGGGCGTCGACGATGGACGGAACGCTGAGGGCGAAGATGGTCGCCCCGGCGCCGACGACGACACTGGTGGCCCGCTCGATGGTCAGCCGCCTCGACGGTGGCAATTCGGTGGGGCTGAGTGGCTGATAGATGTCCTTGGTGAGGACGACGGCGGTGGAATTGAGGTAGGAACTGGCCGTCGACATCACGACTGCCATCAGTGCCGCCACCACCAGTCCGAGAACGCCGACCGGCATCAGGTTCATCACCACCGTCGGAAGCGCCTGATCGCTTTCGATGTCCGGGTACAGGACGAGTGCGATCAACCCGAGAGACGCCGAGGTGAAGAAGAAGAAGAACGAGAAGAACCCGGCCAGTGCGTAGCCCTTACGGGCGTGCCGCGAGTCGGGGGTGGAGAACGTCCGCTGCGCGTACGGCGGGACCAGCGTCTCGCCGAGCAGTAGTGCCGCGAAGAGCGTGAGGAACTGTGCGGGGGAGTAGTCGCCCATGAACGAAAGGTGCTCGGCGGGAACACTGTCCAGGAGAGCCGACGGTCCGCCGACGGCGTCGAGTCCGATGAGGAGCGCGACCGGCAGGAGGACTCCCAGGAAGACGAACTGCAACAGGTCCGTCTGGATCACCGCCCAGGCCCCGCCGAACGAGGAGTAGAGCACGACCACTCCCATGCCGATGATCACCGCGGGCACGGTGGGCACGTCGAGGGTGGCGTTGACGACGGTACCGATGGCCAGGGCCTGGGCGCCGAGGATGCCGGCGCACAGGACGACGGACAGTATGCCGGTCACCAGTCGTGCCGGCCGGCCGTAGTGGGCCTCCATGATGTCGCCGAGGGTGTGGGCGCCGATGTAGTTCTTGAGTCTGGGCGCGACGAAGTAGCCGACGAGCACCGTCTGAACGCCGAACGCGCAGAACGCGAACATGTACACGTATCCGTCGCGCATGGCGGCGCCGGCGACGCCGAGCGATGCTCCGCCGCCGAGGAAGGCTGCGGCCAGGCTGCCGAAGAAGACCGGCCAGATGATTCGGTTGCCCGCCACGGCGAAATCGTCCGGCGACTTGACGCGTCGCATGGTCTGGACGCCGATCAGGACGAGTAGCAGGAAGTAGGCACCGAGAAGTATCCAGTCGAGGATTGCCATGTGAACTCCTAGTTGGGATGAACCCATCGTAGGAACGGTCTGTGACCGTCGTCACTAGGCAAGCTGACCTTGATCTACACTGAAATCGATCCTTGATTGTGCGACATGCACAACGCCACGCGGAGATTCGGAAGGCCGTCCATGCTGAGTGAGGCTCTTGCGCAACGGATCGCGAACGAGATCACCGACGTCATCGGGTTCAACGTGCTCATCACGGATGCGTCCGGCACGGTGGTCGGCAGCGGGGACGAGCGTCGCATCGGCCAATTTCACGAGGCATCGATCGAGGTGATCCGTGCACGGCGCATGATCGCGCACTCCGCCGCGGACGTCCGCGACCTCGTCGGCAGTCTGCCCGGCGTCACCATTCCGCTCGTCATCGACGGTGACGTGGTGGGCACGATCGGGTTGTCCGGCTCACCCGAGCAGGTCGAGCAATTCGGGCTCGTGGTCAAGCGGCAGACCGAAATTCTGATGCAGGAGGCCTCGCGGATCGGTACCCGGCTGACCTACGAGCGGGCGACGGAAGAACTGCTCCGCGACATCTGTGATTGGCATCGCTCCACGTTCACCGAGGCCCAGATCGTGCGGCGGGCACGGGGTCTGGGATACGACCTGCGCCTTCCCCGGGTCATGGTGCTGATCGGCTACGACAGTCATACCGACGACGTCGCCGCCCCGGGGCAGCCCATGTCCCACAGGGTGCTGCGTGCCGTGCAGGAGGCCTTCGACTCCGCGACCGATCTGGTCGCACCGCTCGCCCGGCAGGTCGTCGCGGTCACCACCGTGGTGACCGCACCGACACCCGCGGCGGACGCTGCTTTGGCGGACCGGTGCCGGAAGTATGTGTCCCAGGTCCGCGAACGGGGATGGGACACTCGCGTGGGGATCGGCTCGATCGCGCACGGGGTCGAACAGCTCAATCTCTCGTCCCAGGACGCGTACGACGCGCTCCGGCTCGGCGCGGTACTCGACCCACGCGGGCAGGTCCACGACATCGACCGGTTCCGCCTCCATCAGGCCGTCTCGGTGATACCCGCGGAAACCCGTGACAGACTGTCACGGGCCGTGCTCGGCGCGTTGACCACCGACAGCGACTGGCCGCACCTGCAGGCGACGCTGATCGCCTGGGGGGAGTGCGGGTTCAACTCCAGCCGGGCGGCGAAGCGGCTGCACGTCCACCGCAATACCCTCGCCAATCGACTCGACAAGATCGCCCGGCTCCTCGGTCGCCCGCTGGACGAACCGGGCCTGGGCATGACGCTCTACCTCGCCTGTGTGGTGGCACAGCGGGCCGGCTGAGCCTTCTGCCGGCGTGTGTGGGAACACCACGGCGCGCCCGTCGCCGTGTCGCCGCCGATCGGCGGCGTTTTCGATGCATACTCGACACTCTCGAGTGGTTGCCGCACTGGATGCGGCAGACGAACCGGAGGAATCCCTTGAACGACCACCACGTGCAGCTCTTCTCCGAGCTGCACAGCACCGCAGGATCCCAGGCAGGCGGCGAGGACGCCGGCGAGGCGCTGCGTCCCGTCGACCCCGAGCATCGCACCGCCACCGAGGTGCACCGCGCGCTGTTCAGCGACCAGTAGCGAGGCGGCCCGGTAGCCCCGTCGTCGGTCATCCGTGCGTTCATTAGACTCGACGGGTGACCAGTGCAGCTCCAGAAAATCCCCAGAACCGTGCCGATGCCCTCCCGAAGAGCTGGGACCCCAGTTCCGTCGAGGACGATCTGTATCAGGGCTGGGTAGACGCCGGTTACTTCCGTGCGGACCCGCACAGCGACAAGCCGGGCTACTCCATCGTCCTGCCGCCGCCCAACGTGACCGGCAGCCTGCACATGGGTCACGCTCTCGACCACACGTTGATGGACGCGCTGAGCCGCCGCAAGCGGATGCAGGGCTACGAGGTGCTGTGGCTGCCCGGCATGGACCACGCGGGCATCGCGACGCAGACCGTGGTCGAGAAGCAGCTCGCCGTCGACGGCAAGACGAAGGAAGACTTCGGCCGCGAGCTGTTCATCGACAAGGTGTGGGACTGGAAGCGCGAGTCCGGTGGCACCATCGGCGGCCAGATGCGCCGCATCGGTGACAGCGTCGACTGGAGTCGCGACCGGTTCACCATGGACGACGGGCTGTCCCGCGCCGTCCAGACGATCTTCAAGCGCATGTACGACGACGGGCTGATCTACCGGGCCGAGCGCCTCGTCAACTGGTCGCCCGTGCTGCAGACGGCGATCTCCGACATCGAGGTGAAGTTCGAGGACGTCGAGGGTGAGCTGGTCTCGCTGCGGTACGGCTCCCTGAACGACGACGAGCCGCACGTCGTGGTCGCCACCACCCGTGTCGAGACGATGCTCGGCGACACCGCCGTGGCCGTCCACCCCGACGACGAGCGCTACAAGCACCTGATCGGGACGACGCTCGAGCACCCCTTCACCGGGCGCGACATCCCGATCGTCGCGGACGAGTACGTCGATCCCGAGTTCGGCACCGGCGCCGTCAAGATCACGCCTGCACACGACCCCAACGACTTCGAGATGGGCCTGCGGCACAACCTGCCGATGCCGACCATCATGGACAAGACCGGCAAGATCGCCGACACGGGAACGCAATTCGACGGGCTCGACCGCTTCGAGGCGCGCGTCAAGGTGCGCGAGGCGCTCGCCGAGCAGGGTCGTGTGGTCGCGGAGAAGCGGCCCTACCTGCACAGCGTCGGACATTCCGAGCGCACCGGTGAGTCCATCGAGCCGCGCCTGTCGCTGCAGTGGTGGGTGAAGGTCGAATCCCTCGCCAAGGCGGCCGGTGACGCGGTGCGCAACGGTGACACGGTCATCCACCCGGCCAGCCAGGAGCCGCGATGGTTCGCCTGGGTCGACGACATGCACGACTGGTGCATCTCGCGTCAGCTGTGGTGGGGTCACCGGATCCCGATCTGGTACGGCCCCGACGGCGAGGTCGCGTGCTTCGGACCGGACGAGACCGCGCCCGAGGGCTGGGTGCAGGATCCCGACGTCCTCGACACCTGGTTCTCCTCCGGGTTGTGGCCGTTCTCGACCATGGGCTGGCCCGAGAAGACGCCCGAGCTCGAGAAGTTCTATCCCACAAGTGTTCTCGTCACCGGTTACGACATCCTGTTCTTCTGGGTGGCGCGGATGATGATGTTCGGCACGTATGTGTCGGAGGACGACGCCATCGCTGGCGGCAAGTCCGGACCGCAGATGCCGTTCGAGGACGTGTTCCTGCACGGCCTCGTCCGCGACCAGTTCGGCAAGAAGATGTCGAAGTCGCGTGGCAACGGCATCGACCCGCTCGACTGGGTCGACCGCTTCGGCGCCGATGCGCTCCGCTTCACACTGGCCCGCGGCGCCAACCCCGGCAGCGACCTGTCCGTCGGCGAGGACCACGCGCAGTCCTCGCGGAACTTCGCGACCAAACTGTTCAACGCGACCAAGTTCGCCCTCATGAACGGAGCCGCGCCGGCACCGCTGCCCGCACGCGGCGAGCTGACCGACGCGGACCGGTGGATCCTCGATCGCCTCGAGCAGGTGCGCGGGGAGGTCGACGCCGCATTCGACCGGTACGAGTTCAGCAAGGCGTGCGAGGCACTGTTCCACTTCGCGTGGGACGAGGTCTGCGACTGGTACCTCGAGCTGGCCAAGGTGCAGTTCGCCGAGAACGACACGGTCGCGGCGAACACGAGGGCCGTGCTCGGCAATGTCCTCGACGCCCTGTTGCGCCTGCTCCACCCGGTGATCCCGTTCGTCACCGAGACGCTGTGGAAGGCGCTCACCGAGCGTGAATCCGTCGTCGTGGCGGACTGGCCGCAGTCGAGCGGGGCCGCCGCGGATGTGGTTGCGGCGCAGCGCGTCGAGGACATGCAGCGACTGGTGACCGAGGTGCGCCGGTTCCGCAGCGATCAGGGGCTCAAGCCCTCGCAGCGAGTGCCCGCACGGATCAGCGGCATCGCCGAGGCCGATCTGGACACGCAGCTCGCCGCGGTCACGTCGCTGGCGCGTCTGACCGACCCGGAGGACGGTTTCGCGGTGTCCGCGTCGGTGGAGGTGCGGTTGAGCAAGGCCACCGTCACCGTCGACCTCGACACGTCCGGCAACGTCGACCTCGGCGCCGAGAAGGCTCGGCTGGAGAAGGACCTCGCGGCCGCGCAGAAGGAACTCGCCGGAACCACTGCCAAGCTGTCCAACGAGGCGTTCCTGGCCAAGGCCCCCGACGCCGTCAAGGACAAGATCCGTATGCGTCAGCAGATCGCAACGGAAGAAATCGAACGCATCACCAAGCGATTGAAGGAGCTGGAAGGCGCGTGACCTCGCCCGACTTCACGCCGGAGGAAGTCAGTCCTGTCGACCTCGCGGAACTGACACTGGTCGAGGCGGAACTCGACAAGCGGTGGCCCGAGACGAAGATCGAGCCGTCCCTCACCCGGATCGCGGCCCTGATGGACGTGCTCGGTTCGCCGCAGCACGGCTATCCCGCCATCCACGTCACCGGCACCAACGGCAAGACGTCGGTGACGCGAATGATCGACGCGCTGCTCACGGCGCTGCACCGGCGCACCGGCCGCACCACCAGCCCGCACCTGCAGCTCGCCACCGAGCGCATCAGCATCGACGGGCGCCCGGTGTCGCCCCGCCGGTACGTCGACACGTACCGGGAGATCGAACCGTACGTGCAGATGATCGACCAGCAGTCGCAGGCGGCCGGCGGCCCCGCGATGAGCAAGTTCGAGGTGCTCACCGCGATGGCCTACGCCGCGTTCGCGGAAGCCCCCGTCGACGTCGCCGTCGTCGAGGTGGGTCTCGGCGGGCGTTGGGACGCAACCAATGTCATCGACGGCGAGATCGCGGTGATCACCCCGATCAGTCTCGATCACGCCGAGTATCTCGGCGACGACCTCGCCGGGATCGCCGAGGAGAAGGCCGGCATCATCAAGAAGGGCCGCGAGGACGCGCTCGTGCCCCGCGACGCCGTCGCGATCCTCGCCGAACAGACACCGGAAGTGATGGAGGTGCTGCTCCGCCGGGCCGTCGAGGTGGATGCCGCGGTCGCGCGGGAGGGCTCCGAGTTCACGGTGCTCGCCCGGCAGATTGCCGTCGGCGGCCAGCAGCTCGAGTTGCAGGGACTCGGCGGGGTCTACACCGACATCTTCCTGCCCCTGCACGGGGAGCACCAGGCGCGCAACGCGTCGCTCGCGCTCGCAGCCGTGGAGGCGTTCTTCGGTGCGGGCCCGGAACGCCAGCTCGACCAGGAGGCCATCCGGGAGGCATTCGCCTCGGTCGTCAACCCGGGACGCCTCGAACGCGTACGCAGCGCCCCGACCGTCTTCCTCGACGCCGCCCACAACCCGGACGGGGCTCGTGCGCTCGCGGCCGCGCTGACCGCGGAGTTCGACTTCCGCAAGCTCGTCGGCGTCGTCAGCGTGATGGGGGACAAGGACGTCGACGGCATCCTGTCGGCGCTGGAACCGGTGTTCGACGAGCTCGTCGTGACGAACAACGGTTCGGCGCGGGCCATGGACGTCGACGATCTCGCCAATCTCGCGGTCGCCAAGTTCGGCGACGAACGCGTCGTCGTGGCACCCACACTCGCGGACGCGCTGGAAACGGCCATCGGACTGGCCGAGGAGGTCGCCGAGCCCGGTGAAGCAGTATCGGGGGCCGGCGTCGTGGTCACCGGATCCGTGGTGACCGCCGGCGCGGCCCGCACCCTCTTCGGAAAGGATCCAGCGTGAGCGAGCCAGACTCGAGTGCTTCGGAACCGGAGTTCGGGCCGCCGACCAAGGACCCGTGGAAGGGATTCCGCGGAGTGGTCGCGGGATCCCTGATCCTGGAAGCCATCGTGGTGCTTCTCGCCCTGCCGGTCGTCGCGACGGTCGGCGGGGGGCTCACCTGGTGGTCCGGAACCTACCTCGTGGGGCTCGCGGTGCTCATGATCCTCGGGGCGGGCCTGCAGGGCCGTCCCTGGGCGATGAAGTACAACCTGTTGTTGCAGGTGGGGCTCCTGCTCGGGTTCTTCGTCCACGTGTCGATCGGTTCGGTCGGCGTGGTCTTCGCCATCCTGTGGGGATACCTCCTCTACTTCCGCCGGAACGTCCGTCAGCGAATGGAGCGGGGCCTGCTGCCGGGGCAGCGAGGCTGACCATTTAGGCTGTGCGCCGTGACTGAGCGCACCCTTGTACTGATCAAGCCCGATGCCGTTGCCCGCGGATATGTAGGAGAAATCCTCGGTCGTATCGAGCGGAAAGGTCTGACGATCTCCGCGCTCGACCTGCGCACCGCTCCCGGCGATATCGCAGCCGCCCACTATGCCGAGCACGAAGGCCGCCCGTTCTACCCCGGCCTGCTGGAGTTCATCACGGGCGGCCCGCTCGTTGCCGCAGTGCTCGAAGGTCCCCGAGCGATTGCCGCGTTCCGTCAGCTCGCCGGTGGCACCGACCCGGTGGAGAAGGCGGTTCCGGGCACGATTCGCGGCGATTTCGGGCTCGAAGCCCAGGAGAACCTGGTTCACGGCTCCGACTCGGTCGAGTCCGCCGAGCGCGAGATCGCCCTCTGGTTCCCGCACCTCGCCGCCAACTGACACCACCTCTTCACCCACCCTTCGACCCACCGACCTGCCCTCCGGGCCGGCGGCGCCATCGCGTGCGGAACATGTTCCAGACCGATACGTGCGCCGCTGGCACGGACTGCGGCGCACGTGTGGGATACTGAGGGTGGTCGGACCGCAATTTGTGCACCACGTGGCTTCGACCGGATGACACCACGGCTCGATGCCCTTCATCGCTGCCCCTGCGTCAACAGGAAATACCTGGGCGTTTCGGCACGCTGGATGATCAGGCGCTCGCGCCGTGGATCACGGCCATCCGTAAGGCACTACATGGGTGTGCAGTGAAAACGGACACTGCACGCGCTGTGTGGAGCGAGACCAGACAATCTCGCGCTCACATCTGGGGCGCGAGTACACATACTGCGCCCTCGCGTGGCCGCGTGACACCCCCAGACACGGGAGTGGACGCGCCCGGGGGCTGAGGAGACTACGTGGCCGATCAAGCGCCGCCCACAAATTCAGAGCCGAACGACACGGCCACCGCCGGGAGCACGGTTCCCGCTCTTCCGGAGAAGATTCGCGTACACGCCCTCGCGAAGATGCTGGGCGTGACGAGCAAGCAGGTAATCGCCGAGGCTGCGGCCCTCGGAACGGAATTGCGCAGCGCGCAGTCCAGCCTGCAACGCGACATTGCCGAGCGCGTGCACGCGGCCTTCACCGCTGCGCAGAACGCTCCCACCGAGTCACCCGCCGCGGCCGAAGCGGTCGCGGAGACCCCTGCCGCCGAACCGGTCGTCGAGGTCGCGCCGGAACCGGTCGCGGCCGCGGACGTCGAGGAAGCGGCGGCCGAGCAGACCGCGGCTCCGGAGGTTCCCACCGAGGAAGCTCCTGCCGAGAAAGCCCCGGCCCAGGAAGCTCCCGCGCAGGAGCCCGTCGCCGAGGAGGCCGCGGTTTCCGAGCGCGACCTCGGACGCGACCTGTTCACCACCGCGTCGTACCAGGTCGAGGCGCCCGCCGCCGAGCCCGCCGCGGAGACCCCGCCCGCCGTCTCGCAGGTCCCGCTCTTCCTGCAGCCCGACCTCGCGGCGGTCGAGACCCCGCCGCGTCGCCGGCGCAGTCGCCGGGATGCCGGGACACCGGAACCCACCACCGAGCAGCCGCCCGTCGCCGAATCGCGCCAGGCCGCCGCTGAATCGCGCCAGTCCGTCGCCGAATCGCGCGAGGACGTGACCGAGCCCGCGAAGGCCACGGACACCGGAACCGCCGACACCGAGTCGGACGAGTCCGACGTCGACGGCGATCAGCCGCGCCGTCGCCGCCGCGGCCGTCGCGGCCGTGGTCGCGGACGGGGCGAACAGCAGAACGAGCAGGACACCGACACCGACACCGACACCGAGGGTGCCGAGGCCGAGGAGTCCGCGCACGAGGACAAGGTCGCCGAGGCGCCGACTCGGGAGCCCGAAGAGAAGCCGAAGAAGGATTCCGAGGACAAGCCCGCGGAGGCCGAGCAGGCCGAAGCGGAGTCCGGTGACGAAGAGGCCGGTGAGGGCGACTCCGACGGGTCGAGCCGCCGCCGCCGTCGTCGTCGCCGTCGCAAGTCCGGTGGCGAGGGCTCGGGCGAGGCCACGTCCGAGGACGATCCGCCGAACACCGTCGTCCACGAGCGGGAACCTCGCAACAAGAGCCGCTCGAAGGACGAGGTCCAGGGCATCACGGGTTCGACGCGGCTCGAGGCGAAGCGTCAGCGTCGCCGCGACGGCCGCGACGCCGGCCGCCGCCGTCCACCGATCCTCACGGAATCGGAGTTCCTGGCCCGCCGCGAGGCCGTCGACCGCGTGATGGTGGTGCGCGACCGCATCGCCACCGGGCAACCGCACGCGACGACGCAGGTCGCCGTGCTCGAGGACGGCGTCCTCGTCGAACACTTCGTGACCACGTCGGCGTCGGCCTCGATGGTCGGCAACGTGTACCTCGGACGCGTCCAGAACGTTCTGCCCAGCATGGAAGCCGCGTTCATCGACATCGGCCGCGGCCGCAACGGCGTCCTGTATGCCGGTGAGGTCAACTGGGAGGCCGCCGGCCTCGGTGGCAATTCCCGCAAGATCGAGCAGGCGCTCAAGCCGGGCGACCAGGTGCTGGTCCAGGTCAGCAAGGACCCGGTCGGGCACAAGGGTGCGCGGCTGACCACGCAGATCAGCCTCGCGGGCCGCTTCCTCGTGTACGTGCCGGGCGGCACGTCCACCGGTATCAGCCGCAAACTGCCCGACACGGAGCGCAAGCGCCTCAAGGACATCCTGCGCGACATCGTGCCCTCGGATGCCGGAGTCATCATCCGGACCGCGTCGGAGGGCGTGAGCGAAGAAGAACTCGCCCGCGACGTGAAGCGTCTGCAGGATCAGTGGGCCGGAATCGAGGCTCAGGCCGCGAAGGCGGAATCCGGCAAGTCCGGTAACCCGCAGGCCCTGTACGAGGAGCCCGACCTTCTCGTGAAGGTCATCCGCGACCTGTTCAACGAGGACTTCTCCAAGCTCGTGATCGAGGGAGAGAAGGCCTGGTCGACGGTCGAGTCGTACATCAAGTCGGTGGCTCCCGACCTCATGCCGAGGCTCGAGCAGCACACGTCGGACAACAGTGTCGACGTCTTCGAGGCGCACCGCATCGACGAGCAGCTGGCGAAGGCGCTCGACCGCAAGGTCTGGTTGCCGTCCGGCGGCACGCTCGTCATCGACCGCACCGAGGCAATGACCGTGGTCGATGTCAACACCGGCAAGTTCACCGGTGCCGGCGGAAACCTCGAGGAGACCGTCACCCGGAACAACCTCGAGGCGGCCGAGGAGATCGTCCGGCAGATGCGCCTGCGCGACATCGGCGGGATGATCGTCGTCGACTTCATCGACATGGTGCTCGAATCGAATCGCGATCTCGTGCTGCGACGCCTGACCGAGGCACTGGGCCGGGATCGCACCCGCCACCAGGTGTCCGAGGTCACGTCGCTGGGCCTGGTCCAGATGACGCGGAAGAAGCTGGGCACCGGGCTGGTCGAGGCGTTCTCGACGACGTGTGAGCACTGCCACGGCCGGGGCATCATCGTTCACGCCGAGCCGATCGAGGTGAAGACCTCCGAGGACAACGGTGCGCGCGCGTCGTCCCGCGGCGGCGATTCCGGTGGCTCCCGCAAGAAGCGGGGACGCGACAAGTCGTCCGGCGGGGAGACCTCGCAGCCTCCTGTGCACGAGGAGACCCCGACGGTGGATGCCACCGTCAAGCGGGCCCACCCGGTCGCCCTCGCGATGGCACACCACCATCACGAGGAGGAGGCCGCGCACGCACACAGCGGGCACGCGGCGGAGCAGCCCGCCGCGGCGGTTCCCGAGCCGGAGCGGGCGGTCGCCGACACGGCGGAGACGCCGGCGGCGGACCTGCCCGGGATCGAGGAAGCCGTGGCGGAGGCCCCGGCAGCGGTGGCTGCGGAAGCGGTCGTGGCTCCCGAGGCGGAGGACGCTGTCGTCGAGGAGGCTGTCGTGGAAGAAGCGGTGGCCGAAGAAGCCGTCGCCGAAGAAGCCGTCGCCGAAGCGCCGGTCGTCGAAGCTGCGCCGGCCGAAGCGGCTCCGGTCGCCGAGACCCCGGAACCCGTCGTGGAGCGCGAGCCCGAACCGGAGCCGGTGGCCCCGCCGCGGCGCCGGAGCCGGCGGGTGTCGAGGGCAGCGGCAGCGCCGGTGTCCGAAACCCCGAGCGCCGGGACGGTATTCGTGATTCCGACATCGGAGTCCGGCGCGGAGCACGCACCGGAGCCCGAACCGGCCATGTCGGCTTCGGCCGTGAGCGGACCGCCGGCGTCCTCGCCCGACGGCGCGGATTCGCAGGCAGCGCCGCGCAGGCCGCGTCGTCGCCGGGCCGCGGCACGTCCCGCCGGCCCGCCGGTGGACGCCGACAACTGACGAGGGACCTCGGGAAGGCAATCGACGCCGGTTTGTACGGAACGGTTGCCTTCCTGTAACCTTGACCAGTCGCTACTCGGCGATGAAGGTCAGCTGTGCCCTCACTTGTGAAGGCTGCGCGATCTCGACCGAGCTAGCCGTCACACCAGACCAGTCGCGCACACTGTGGCGCGAGCAAGTTCGAAGAAGCAAGGGGTAGCCCTCCGATGGCAACGTACGCGATCGTCAAGACCGGCGGAAAGCAGTACAAGGTCGCTGTTGGTGACCTCGTCAAGGTCGAGAAGATCGAGGGTGAGCCCGGCACTGCTGTCTCGCTTGCTCCCGTTCTCGTCGTCGACGGATCCGATCTGACGACCGACGCCGACAAGCTGGCCAAGATCTCGGTCACGGGTGAGGTCGTCGAGCACACCAAGGGCCCGAAGATCCGGATCCACAAGTTCAAGAACAAGACCGGCTACCACAAGCGTCAGGGCCACAGGCAGAAGCTGACGGTCCTCAAGGTCACCGGCATCAAGTAGCTAGAGCTTCAGAGCTGATTTCACCCGAGGAGGGTCAAGAACATGGCACATAAGAAGGGTGCATCCAGCTCCCGTAACGGTCGCGATTCAAATGCTCAGCGACTCGGCGTGAAGCGTTTCGGCGGCCAGTCCGTCAGCGCTGGCGAGATCCTGGTGCGTCAGCGCGGAACCCACTTCCATCCCGGCGTCAACGTCGGTCGTGGCGGCGACGACACGCTCTTCGCGCTCTCTGCCGGTGCCGTCGAGTTCGGCACCAAGCGTGGACGCAAGACCGTGAACATCGTTCCGGCGGCGGCAGAGGCCTAGTCCTGCCGCGAGTATGCATCGTCCCGTGAGGGACGTTTCACGCTCCCAATAGGGGCGGACCTGGGTCGTGATACCCGGTCCGCCCCTATTGTTTTTTTCAAGAGTGAGATCAACACAATTGACTGAGGAAGGATCCGGCAGTCATGTCCCGATTCATTGACCGCGTCGTGCTGCACGTCAGCGCCGGAAAAGGCGGCAATGGCTGCGCCTCCGTACACCGGGAGAAGTTCAAACCGCTCGGTGGCCCGGACGGCGGCAACGGCGGGCGTGGCGGTGACGTCGTGCTCGAGGTGGACGGCAACGTCCACACCCTCCTCGACTTCCATTTCCACCCCCACGCGAAGGCCACCAACGGCAAGCAGGGGATGGGGAGCAACCGTGACGGCGCCCAGGGCGACGACCTGATCCTGAAGGTCCCCGACGGCACCGTCGTCCTCGACAAGGACGGCCGTATACTCGCCGACCTCATCGGTGTCGGCACCCGCTTCGAGGCCGCCCAGGGTGGCCGCGGCGGACTCGGCAACGCGGCCCTGTCGTCGAAGGCGCGCAAGGCGCCGGGCTTCGCCCTCCTCGGTGAGGACGGTGTCGAGCGGGAACTGGTCCTCGAACTGAAGTCCGTGGCCGATGTCGGGCTGGTCGGATTTCCGTCTGCGGGCAAGTCCTCGCTCGTGTCGGTGCTGTCGGCGGCGAAGCCGAAGATCGCCGACTACCCGTTCACGACGCTCGTGCCGAACCTCGGCGTGGTGTCGAGCGGCGACACCACGTTCACGGTGGCCGACGTGCCCGGGTTGATCCCCGGCGCGAGCGACGGCCGCGGACTGGGTCTGGACTTCCTGCGCCACCTCGAGCGGTGCGCCGTGCTTGCCCACGTCGTCGACTGCGCGACGCTCGACCCGGGCCGCGATCCGATCTCCGACATCGACGCGCTCGAGGCCGAACTCGCGGCGTACAAGGGCGCGTTGTCCGGGGACACCGGGCTCGGTGACCTCGCGGACCGTCCCCGCATCGTGATCCTGAACAAGGCGGACGTGCCGGAGGCTGCGGAGCTGGCCGAGATGGTGACCCCCGACCTCGAGGCTCGCGGATGGCCGATCTTCACGATTTCGGCCGTGAGCCGAGAGGGATTGCGCCCGTTGACGTTCGCGCTGGCGAAGCTGGTTGCGGACTACCGTGAGGCGCACCCGAAGGCCGAGCCGAAGCGTCAGGTGATCCGCCCGGTGATCGCGAACGAGAACAGCTTCAGCGTCGTCGCCGATCCCGAGATTCCCGGTGGGTTCATCGTCCGCGGCACGCGGCCGGAGCGCTGGGTGCGGCAGACGCAGTTCGACAACGACGAGGCCGTGGGCTACCTCGCCGACCGCCTCGCGCGGCTCGGGGTGGAAACCGAACTCGTCAAGCAGGGTGCGGAGCCGGGCGCGTCCGTCACGATCGGCAACGTGAGCTTCGACTGGGAGCCCCAGACACCCGCCGGTGTCGATCTCACCCGCACCGGGCGCGGCACCGACCCGCGTCTGGACCAGGTGGAGCGGATCGGCGCCACCGAACGCAAGCACGCTTCCAGGGTCCGTCGCGGTCTCGAAGGCCTCGACCCCGAAGACCAGTGAGCGCCACCCGGCGCACGATCGCGTCGGCCGGCAGCATCGTCGTGAAGATCGGATCGTCCGCGCTGACCAGCCTGGTCGGCGGGCTCGACGTCGGTCGACTCGACGCGCTGGCCGACGCGATCGAGGCACGGATGCGTGCCGGTTCCGACGTGGTCGTCGTGTCGTCCGGGGCCGTGGGCGCGGGTCTGGCCCCGTTGGGGCTGACCAAGCGGCCACGGGACCTGGCGACGAAGCAGGCCGCCGCGAGCGTGGGCCAGCTGGCGCTGGCCCACGCCTGGGGCACGTCGTTCGCCCGGTACGGGCGCACCGTCGGGCAGGTGCTGCTCACCGCGGACGACATCGCGCGCCGCGCGCAGCATCGCAACGCGCAACGCACCCTCGACCGCCTGCGCGCGCTGCACGCGGTCGCGGTCGTCAACGAGAACGACACGGTGGCCACGGCGGAGTTGCGATTCGGTGACAACGACCGGCTCGCGGCACTCGTCGCGCACCTGGTCGGCGCCGACGCGCTGGTCCTGCTGTCCGATGTCGACGGGCTGTACGACGGCGACCCCCGTAAGGGCAACGCCACGCTGATTCCCGAGGTGAACAGCCCCGAGGATCTCGACGGGGTGGTCGCGGGCTCGGGCGGCGCTCTCGGCACCGGCGGGATGGCGTCCAAGCTGTCGGCAGCGCGCCTCGCGGCCGATGCCGGCGTGCCCGTGCTGCTCGCCGCCGCCTCGGATGCCGGGGCAGCGCTGCGGGACGCCGGGGTGGGGACGGCGTTCGCGGCCCGGCCGTCCCGGTTGTCGGCGCGCAAGTTCTGGGTACGCCACGCCGCGGACGAGCAGGGGATCCTGCACATCGACGAGGGCGCTGTGCGTGCCGTCGTCACCAAGCGGCGGTCGTTGCTGCCCGCGGGGATCAGCGCGGTATCGGGGCGGTTCTACGGCGGCGACGTCGTGTCGCTCCTCGGCCCCGACGAGCGTCCCGTCGCCAGGGGAGTGGTGGCATACGACTCCGCCGAGATCAGCGACATCCTGGGCAAGTCGACCCAGGAACTGCCCGCGGAGATGCAGCGCCCCGTCGTCCACGCGGACGATCTGGTGCCGCTCTGAGGGTTACGCAGGCAGTGCGGAGGACGCGTCGAGCAGTGCGGTGAGTGCGTCGGAGCAGCCGGCGTGGAGGGTGAGGGTGGCGAACTCGTCGCCGCGTGTCGTCCCCCGGTTGACGATGACGATGGGGATTCCGCGTTTGGCGGCGCGGCGGACGAACCGCAGTCCCGACATGACGGTGAGCGACGAGCCGGCCACGAGGAGCGCCTCGGCCTCGTCGACCACGTCGTAGGCGGCGGCGACCCTCGGCTTCGGGACGGATTCTCCGAAGTACACGATGTCAGGTTTGAGCAGGCCGCCGCACGTCTCGCAGTCGACCATCCGGAAATGCTCGGTGCTGGTAATCACCGCGTCGGCGTCCGGTGCGATCTCCACTCCCTGTGCGGCAGCGACGGTTTCGGCGAATCCCGGGTTCGCACGCTCGAGCCGGTCGGCGAGCGTGGCCCGCGAGATCAGGGCGTCGCACGTCAGGCACCGGACCTGGGCGTACGTGCCGTGCAGGTCGATCACCCGGCGACTGCCGGCCTTGGTGTGCAGTAGATCGACGTTCTGGGTGATGACGGCACTCACGGCACCGGCGCGTTCGAGCCCCGCCAGAGCGCGGTGGCCGGTGTTGGGCCGGGCGGCGTCCATGTGCCGCCAGCCGAGGTGGTTCCGCGCCCAGTAGTGGCGGCGGAAATCGGGGTCACCGGTGAACTGCTGGTACGTCATGGGATTGCGCGGTGGCGAATCCGGACCCCGGTAATCGGGGATCCCGGAGTCCGTCGAGATGCCGGCGCCCGTGATCACACACAGACGCCGGCCACCGAGTACGTCGATCAGTCGGGCGAACACGCACTCCAGGGTAGCGCCGGTTCAGTACCCGACGACAGGATCGATCAGAGCGGTGAGATTCTCACCGGCGACGAAGCGGGTGACGTTCAGTGCCACGTGCTCCGCGAACGCCGGGGGGCGGACCGCAGGCGGGTTGGAATCGTGAGGGGTGATGATCACGTTGGGCAGATCCCACAGCGGGTGGCCGTCGGGAAGCGGCTCGGGATCGGTGACGTCGAGTCCCGCTCCGCCGATCGTGTTGTCCCGCAGCGCTTTCACCAGAGCATTGGTGTGGACGAGCGAACCGCGCGCGACGTTGATCACCCACGCCGTCGGCTTCATCTGTGCAAACTCCGCCGCCCCGACCAGATGGTGCGTGGCGTCGGTCGCGGGAGCCCCGAGCACGAAGTGGTCCGCGCGGGCCCACACCTCGCCCAGACGGGTGGTGGGGAGCGTTTCGATCGCGCCCGGCACGGGGCTGCCGGAGCGGTTCACCGCGATGACGTCGGCCCCGACGCCCGCGAGCATCGGGATCAGCGCCCGGCCGATGCCGCCGGCACCCACGATGGCGACCGTGGTGCCCCGCAGGGTGCCGATCTTCGAGAAGAACTCCTGCTGGCGCCACGTCTTCGCCTCCAGGTGCTCCGGGAGTGCCCGCACCCCGGCCAGCAGCAGAGTCAGCGCGTGCTCGGCGACGGTGGCGGCGAACGCGCCCGCCGCCGACGTCCACAGAACGGTGGTGTCGGGTCTGATCACCTTCGCGGCGAACCACTCCTCGACACCCGCGGAGTTCAACTGCACCCAGCGGATGTTCTCGGGAAGCGGGTCCGGGAACCCGATCGGACCCGTGGTCCAGACCAGAGCGTCCGCGGACTCGAGGCGGGCCACACGGGCACCGCCCCGGCGCACCGCATCCTCGAGGAGCGGGTCCGGGGCGGGTCCGATGGCTATAGCTGGAACAGCAGCGTCGTCGGCCATGGGGTCGAACTTACGCGGGAACCTCGACCAAGGGGTAGACACCGTTCTCGTCGTGGACCTCACGGCCGGTGACGGGCGGGTTGAACACACACAGCATGCGCATTTCGGTGTCGGGCTCGACACGGTGACGCTCGTGACCGTTGAGCAGGTACATCGAACCGGGGCCGAGTTCGTAGACCTTGTCGTTGTCGAGGTCGATCAATTTGCCGGTTCCCTCGACGAGCCAGACGGCCTCGACGTGGTTGGCGTAGTGGAACTCGTTGACCGAGCCCGCTTTGATCGTGGTCTCGTGGAACGAGAAACCCACTTTGTCGCCGCCGAGGATGATGCGCTTGCTGCGCCAGTTTCCGTCCTCGCTGGTGATGTCGCGCTCGGTGTCGGTGATTTCTGCGGTGGTACGAACGATCATGTGAGTGTCAGTCCTCTCTCTAGCTGCAAACCTTGCCGGTGGCGTCGGCGAGAATGGCGAGTCCGTGGTCGAGTTCCTCGTCGGTGATGGTGAGCGCCGGAAGGAGCTTGACCACCTCGTCGGACGGTCCGGAGGTCTCCGCGAGCAGGCCCTCGTCGAAGGCGAGTTTGCAGACCTTGCCCGCGTTCTCCGGCTCGTCGAACACGAGACCCTGGACGAGGCCGCGACCGCGGGTGGAAACGGAGCCCTCGAACTGGTTCGCCAGATCGGTGAACGCCTGGTGGATCTTCTCGCCCTTGGTCAGCGTCGACTTGTGGAGAGTGTCGTCGGACCAGTAGTGGTCCAGGGCCACCTTCGACGTCACGAATGCCGGGTTGTTGCCACGGAACGTGCCGTTGTGCTCGCCCGGGCCCCACACGTCGAGCTCACGCTTGAACAGCGTCAGCGCCATCGGGAGACCGTAGCCGCTGATCGACTTCGACAGGCAGACGATGTCCGGGGTGATGCCGGCGACCTCGAAGGAGAAGAACGGCCCGGTGCGCCCGCAGCCCATCTGGACGTCGTCGACGATCAGCAGGATCTCGCGCTCGGCGCACAGGTCCGCGAGGGCGCGCAGCCACTCGGCACGGGCGACGTTGACGCCGCCCTCACCCTGCACGGTCTCGACGATCACGGCGGCCGGACGGTTCAGGCCACTGCCCGAGTCGTCGAGCACGCGGCGGAACCAGTGGAAGTCCTCGGTGACGCCGTCGAAGTAGTTGTCGAACGGCATCGGGGTGGCGTGCACCAGTGGGATTCCGGCGCCGGCGCGCTTCATCGAGTTACCGGTGACCGACAGGGCGCCGAGCGTCATTCCGTGGAAAGCGTTGGTGAAGTTGATGATCGACGAACGACCCGTCACCTTGCGCGCCAGTTTCAGTGCGGCCTCGACCGTGTTGGTTCCGGTGGGGCCGGGGAACTGGACCTTGTAGTCGAGACCTCGCGGTTTCAGGATCTTGTCCTGGAAGGTCTGGAGCAGGTCGCGTTTGGCCACGGTCGACATGTCGAGACCGTGCGTGATGCCGTCGCTGACGATGTAGTCGACGAGCGCCGACTTCAGGACCGGGTTGTTGTGGCCGTAGTTCAGCGAACCGGCACCGGCGAAGAAGTCGAGGTAGTCGCGGCCGTTCTCGTCGCGGATCCACGATCCGGACGCCGACTCGAAGACGGCGGGCCAGCCACGGCTGTAGCTGCGAACCTCGGATTCGA
Source organism: Rhodococcus wratislaviensis (assembly GCF_900455735.1). Lineage (GTDB taxonomy): Bacteria > Actinomycetota > Actinomycetes > Mycobacteriales > Mycobacteriaceae > Rhodococcus_F > Rhodococcus_F wratislaviensis. The sequence goes on from NZ_UAUI01000007.1 coordinate 20,770, forward strand.
GGTTGTCGAAAATGTTCGTATCGAAGTTAGTCATGTTGCTGCATTCCTCCGGGGCATGCTCTTAGCCGATCGTGTACAGATCTTCGGCTTCGTGTCCATCGGGAAAATCATTAGGGGAGAACAGTTCTTGCTTGTTGATCGCCGTATCTCGGCGACGCGCCAATGCTGTGAACAGCGCGATCGAGGCCTCGTTGTCGGGGCTGATCGTCGTCTCGAGATGGGTAATCCCTTCGGGTGCAAGTCGATCGAGCAGCGCGCTCAGCATGCGACCTGCAATTCCCTTGCCGCGCTGGTCTGCGTCTACGGCAACTTGCCAGACGAACAGCGTCGCTGGGGATTCGGGGCGGATGAAGCCCGATACGAATCCCACGACGCGCTCGTCGACGACTGCGACGACCGACGAGCGGCTGAAATCTCTACACCACAACAGGTATGCGTAGCTCGAATTGAGATCGAGCACTTCCGTGTTCCTGGCGATCTCCCAGAGCCGGACTCCGTCAGTGATCTCTGGACTTCTGAACAACACCGCGTCCGGCGCGGTGGTCGGGATGGCACTCTTCTGAACAGGCGTCATTGGAAATTCGAACCTAACAACCATCCCCTTCGATTTCACGTGCCTCGCGAAATTGGACAGTTCAGGCGGCGGAGCTTTGCAGGTGAGACGTGCAAAGTGATGCTCATCACATTATGTAACTTTTGGGTGAACCGCAAGCGACACACTTCGCCTATTTGAGACTCGCGAGCGCGAAGGGAAGGACCGACGCGGCGCCCGCCCCGCGGAGCGTCCTGGCGGCCATCGTGAGGGTCCAGCCGGTGTCCGTGAGGGTGTCGACGAGCAGCACGGGTCCGGATGCGTCGCGAAGGTCGGGAACCTCCCAGGCGTCGACGAGCCCGGCCACCCGGTACGCGGAATTGGCCGCGGACACCGGCGGATGCTCCGGTCGCAGCCGCAGAACTCCCAGGTCGGAGAGTCGTCCGACAGCGGCGAGCTGCCCCGCGATCGACGCCGACAGAAGGGGATGGGTGGCGGATTCGACCGCCATGACGGCGGTGGGACGCTCGGCCCAGTCCCAGGAGGCCAGCACCTGGATGCAGGCCTTCAGGACGGCGTCGGGGGCAGGTCCGTCCGGTTCGTCGAGCAGGGACCGCAGCCGCTGACCCCAGCCCAGGTCGGACAGCCGGCCCAGGACGCGCCCCGGTTCGGGGCCGTCCGTGATCTTCCCGGACAGCGTCACGCCGAGCTTCGCGAGGCCCGTGGGCCACTGTTTACGGGGCGCGAGATCCACGCCTGGCCGCTCGAGGCGCGTCCTGGTCTGTTGCACCGCCTCGGCGTCCACGGTCGCGTCGTGGCGCACTCCGGTGCAGTTGTCGCACCGGCCGCACTCCGAGGTTCCCGCCGCCAGACCCGGATCGTCGAGCTGCTCGCGCAGGAACGCCATCCGGCACGTGGTGATCCGCTGGTAGTCGATCATCGCCTGCTGTTCGGACTCGCGGGCCCGCTCCAGGCGCTCGTAGCGGTCCGCGTCGTACGTCCAGGGCTCCCCGGTGCCCACCCAGCCGCCGCGCACCCGGCGTACCGCACCGTCCACGTCGAGGACTTTCAGGACCATCTCCAGCCGGGTGCGGCCCAGCTCCACCAGCGGCTCGAGCGCCTGCGTGGACTGCGGCCGGTCGGTGTCGAGGACCTCGATGACCCGGCGCACGACGTGCTCCCGGGGGAACGCCACTGAGGCGAAATAGCTCCAGATCTGCTTGTCCTCGGAGCCGGGCAGCAGGATGACCTCGGCGCGGTCGGTGGACCGTCCGGCACGCCCGACCTGCTGGTAGTAGGAGATGGGGGACGACGGCGCACCGAGGTGCACGACGAACCCCAGGTCGGGCTTGTCGAACCCCATGCCGAGCGCGGACGTCGCCACGAGGGCCTTGACGCGGTTGCCGAGCAGGTCCTGCTCGAGGGTCTCGCGCTCGGCGGCGTCGGTTTGCCCCGTGTAGGCGGCGACCGTGTGGCCCTGCTCGGACAGCAGGCTCGCCAGATCCCGCGCCGCCGACACGGTGAGCGCGTAGATGATGCCCGAGCCGGGCAGGCTGTCGAGCTTCTGGGCGAGCCACGCGGCCCGGGCGGTGGCCTCCGGAATCTGCACGACCGACAGGTGCAGCGACTCGCGTTCGAGGCCGCCGCGGAGGACGAGGGTTTCGGCGCCACCCACCCCGAGCTGCGTCGAGACGTCGGAGACGACGCGGTCGTTCGCCGTGGCCGTGGTGGCCAGGACGGGGATGCCCTCGCCCAGTTCGGCGATCAACGTGCGGATCCGACGGTAGTCGGGACGGAAGTCGTGACCCCAGTCCGACACGCAGTGCGCCTCGTCGACCACGACGAGACCCGCGTCGGCTGCGAGGGAGGGCAGGACCTGGTCGCGGAAGTCGGGATTGTTGAGACGCTCGGGGCTGACCAGCAGAACGTCGAGTTCGTTGTCCGCGACCCGGGCGTGGATGTCGTCCCATTCGGTGACGTTGCCGGAATTGATGGTGGCGGCGCGCACGCCTGCCCGCTCGGCGGAGGCCACCTGGTTCCGCATGAGGGCCAGGAGCGGCGACACGATGACCGTGGGGCCGTGCCCGTGCGCCCGCAGGAGCTTTGCCGCGATGAAGTAGACCGCCGACTTGCCCCAGCCCGTCCGCTGGACGACCAGCGCCCGTCTGCGGCCCACCACGAGCGCCTCGATCGCCGTCCACTGGTCGTCGCGGAGGGTGGCGTGCTCGCCTGCCAGCTCGCGGAGCAGCCGTTCGGCCTCGTCACGGAGTGCGGGTTCGGTGGCGGTCGTCATGCCCCCATGGTGCACGACACGGGTGACACGGAGGATCCGGGCGACGGCAGGAGCACGCTCAGCCGGGCAGCGCCGCCTCGATCTCGGCGAGGGTGGGCGATGACGTGGAGGCGCCGCGGCGGGTGGTGGCGAGCGCGCCCGCCGTGCACGCGAACGGGACAGCGGCCGCGGGCCCGCGCCGCCACGAGACGGCCAGGGCGCCGGCGAACGCGTCACCCGCCCCGGTCGTGTCGACCACCTCGACCTCGGGGGAGTCGGCGTGGAGCGCGGTGCCGTCGCCGCCCGCGTAGTCCGCGCCCGACGATCCCAGCGTGGTCACGACGTGGGAGATGATGCCGGTGACCTCGGCGCCGAGTTGCGCGGCCTCGGTCTGGTTGACGAGGAGCACGTCGACCAGCTCCACGAGTTCGGGCGGAAGTGTCTGCGCCGGTGACGGATTCAACATCACGACGGTGCCGTGTGCCGCGGCGTGCGCCGCCGCGGCCAGCACGGTGCCCAGGGGTATCTCGAGTTGGCAGAGCAGGACGTCGGCGTCCGCGACGGCCGCGAGTTCGGCGGGCGTCAGGTCCACCACGGTGCTGTTGGCGCCCGGAACCACGACGATGCTGTTCTCGCCGGCGGCGTCGACGGTGATCGCCGCGATTCCGCTCGGCCCGTCCACTTCGCGCAGGTACCGCGTGTCGACCTCGGCGTCCACGAGGGCCTGTCGCAGGTCGAGCGCGAACACGTCGGAGCCGACTGCGCCGACGAACGTCACGGCGCCACCGGCCCGCGCCGCGGCGATCGCCTGGTTGGCACCCTTGCCGCCGGGGGTGGCGGCAAAGGCGCTGCCCAGGATCGTCTCCCCCGGCGCGGGTAACCGCTCGGCCGCCGTCAGTAGGTCCATGTTGACGCTGCCGACCACGGCGACCCTGGGAGCGGACATCTTCCGAGACTAACCCGCGTCGGCGGCCGCCGTCTCCTGTGCGGGTGTCGCGGATGCCTCGCCCTTGGTGCGGCGGAGACGCTTCAGGATGCGGCGGGCCTCGGCGTCCGTGGCCACGGCGGGCGGCGAACCCTCCAACGGCTTCCGGGCGGTCTCGGAGATGAGCAGAACCGCGATACCGCCGATGACGGCCGCGACCATCATGTACATCGGCGCGACGAGGTCACTGCCCGTCGCATCCTGCAACGCCGTGAGGACGAGGGGGGTGGTGCCACCGAAGATCGACACCGCGAGGTTGTAACCGATCGCCAGCCCCCCGTAGCGGATTCCGGTGGGGAACAGCGCGGGAAGGACCGACGGGAAGACGCCGACGAACAGCAGCAGGAGGCCGCCGAGCATCGCGAGGCCGAGGAAGACGGTGAAGTAGTGGCCGACCCCGATCAACAGGTACGCGGGCAGCGACAGCGCGAAGAATCCGACGAAACCGGCCAGCAGCAACGGTTTCCGACCGACCCGGTCGGAGAGCTTTCCGACGAAGCTGATGCACACCATCATGATGAGCATCACGATGATCATGAGGACGAGTCCGTGCGACTCGTCGTAGCCGAGCGTGTTCGACAGGTACGTCGGCATGTAGCTGAGCAGGCCGTAGTGCGCGATGTTGTACGTGGCGACCAGGATGACGCACAGCACCAGCGGCCGCCAGTTCTCCACCAGGGTTTCGCGCAGCTTGCGTCCCGTGGATTCTTCTGCGAGCGAACGTTCTTCGGCCTGCTCCATCTGCTGGAACGCGGGCGTCTCCTCGAGCCGCAACCGCAGGTAGAGGCCGATCAGGCCCAGCGGGCCGGCGAGCAGGAACGGAATTCGCCACGCCCAGTCCACCAGAGCGTCGGCGCTGACCACGGTGCTGATGATGGTGACCAGGCCCGCGGCCGCGACATACCCGGCGAGGGTTCCGAATTCGAGGAAGCTCGAGAAGAAGCCGCGGCGCTTGTCCGGCGCGTACTCGGCGACGAACGTGCTGGCGCCGCCGTACTCGCCGCCCGTCGAGAAACCCTGCACGAGCCGGAACAGCACCAGCAGAATCGGTGCCGCGAGCCCGATGGATCCGTAACTCGGGATGAGGCCGATGGCGAATGTGCTGCCCGCCATCAGGATGATCGTGGTGGCGAGCACCTTCTTGCGGCCGATCCGGTCACCGAGCGGACCGAAGAACAGTCCACCGAGGGGACGGACGATGAACGCCGCGGCGAAGATCGCGAACGTCGACAGCAGCTGTGCGGTACCGCTGGCCTCGGGAAAGAACACCTTGCCGATGGTGGTCGCGAGGTAGGCGTACACGCCGAAGTCGAACCACTCCATGGCGTTACCGAGCATGGTGGCCTTGACGGCTCGTTTGACGGAGGCCTCGTCGGTGACCGTGACATCAGGTGATTCGGCCACCTCGGCCGACGTGATCGAGTGATCTGGTGCAGTCATGTCGTGCGCTCCCCAGCGCAGTTATCACCCGCGCGGGGCACGTACCTGATGCACGCATCTTTTCGTCGCCCGCACGGCGATTGCTGGTCGGGTTCGGCAACCCACGGCCCTTCGGCGCGATGCGGCCCCCGCCGATCGGCTCTGGCTCGTGGCTCGGTCCCGCCCCACCGTCCGGGGTGCGGGACTACCAGCTGTAAGAGCGATTACCGTAGCAAAGGATACGGGGGGTTGTCGGCCCGAGCCTCAGTACGCCCGCGCGTATTGCGCCGGAATCTGCGGCGTCACCTGGGCATTCAAGGCGAGTGCGGCTTTTCGCGGCCAGTACGGGTCGCGCAGCAGTTCGCGTCCGAGGAACACGGCGACGGCTTCACCCGTCTCCACGATCCGCTCGGCCTGCTCCGGCTCGGTGATGAGCCCGACGGCGGCGGCCGGGACCGTGGTCTCGTTCTGGATGCGACGGGCGAACGGGACCTGGTAGCCGGGTCCGACCGGGATCCGGGCGGACGCGACGCCGCCGCTGGAGACGTCGACGAGATCGACGCCGAGGTCGGCGAGGGCCTGCACGAGGGACACGGTCTGATCCGGCGTCCAGCTGTCCGTGTCGAGGCCGGGCTCCTCGGACAGCCAGTCGGTGGCCGAGACGCGGACGAATACGGGCAACTCGGCCGGCCAGACCCCGCGCACCGCGTCGACGACCTCGAGCAGGAGGCGAATGCGGCCCGCGAAGCTGCCGCCGTACTCGTCTGTGCGGTGGTTGCTGACCGGGGAGAGGAACTGATGCAGGAGGTAGCCGTGTGCCGCATGGATTTCCACCACCTTGAAACCGGCCCGCGACGCCCGCTCGGCGGCGGCGGCGAAATCGGCGACCACCTTCCGGATGTCGGCGGTCGTCGCCGCGGCGGGCGGGGTGTGGTCGCCGAAACCGATCGCGCTCGGCGCCACCGTCTGCCAGGACAGCCGATCGTCGTCGTCGAGGCTCCCGCCCCCGCGCCACGGGACGTGCGCGGATCCCTTGCGCCCGGCGTGACCGAGTTGGATGCCCGGGACCGCGCCGAAGTACTCGAGCTGTGCGTTGATCTCCGCGAAGGCTTCGGTCTGGGTGTCGTTCCAGATGCCGAGGTCGGCGGCGCTGATGCGGCCCTCGGGGCTGACGGCCGTCGCCTCGGTGAGGATCAGCCCGGCACCGCCGATGGCACGCGTCACGAGGTGCGTCCGGTGCCAGTCGTTGGGCACCCCCACACCACTGCCCGTCACGTCGGCCGAGTACTGGCACATCGGCGCCATCCACACCCGATTGGGGACGGTGACTCCACGGAAGGTGATCGGTTCGAACAACACGCTCACTACAGCACTCCTGCCTCTGATGGTCTCGACCAGTCGCAACCTGCGCGGGGGACCAAATCATTCCCGGTCGTTCCCGCTCCGCGGTGTACAGGCCCCTGTATATAGGCTGTCTTCATGACTGCAGTGACTTCCACCTCGTCGGCCGGTGCCGCGGTGGATACCCGTGAAGCCGTCCACGCAGCGGCCCGTCGCGCCCGCACCGCGTCGCGGGTCCTCGCGCTGCTCACCACTGCGCAGAAGGACGCGGCACTCCATGCGGCGGCCGATGCCGTGCTCGCCGCCTCGGCCGACATCCTCGCCGCCAACGCGGCCGACATCGAGAGGGCCAGGGCGTCGGGCACCGAGGACTCCCTGCTCGACCGGCTGCGGCTGACCCCGGAGCGGATCGAGGGAATCGCGTCCGGACTGCGTCAGGTGGCCGGTCTGCCCGACCCGGTCGGTGGAGTGGTGCGCGGCTCGACCCTCCCCAACGGTCTCGAACTCCGTCAGCTGCGGGTACCGCTCGGCGTGGTGGGCATGGTGTACGAGGCCCGCCCCAACGTCACCGTCGACGCGTTCGGGCTGGCACTCAAGTCGGGCAACGCGGCCCTGCTGCGCGGCTCCTCGTCCGCGGCGAAGTCGAACGCGGCGCTGGTCGCGGCGTTGCGGGCGTCGCTGGCGGCGCAGCAGCTGCCGGAGGACGCGGTGCAGTTACTGCCGAGCGACGACCGCTCCAGCGTGACGCACCTCATCCAGGCCCGCGGGCTGGTGGACGTCGTCATTCCCCGCGGCGGCGCCGGCCTGATCGACGCCGTGGTGCGTGACGCGACCGTCCCGACCATCGAGACGGGCGTCGGCAACTGCCACGTCTACGTCCACTCGGCGGCCGACCTGGAGATGGCCGAACGGATCCTGCTCAATTCCAAGACGCGGCGACCGAGTGTCTGCAACACCGCGGAGACGGTGCTGATCGACGCCGCGATCGCCGAGACGGCGGTGCCGAAGCTGCTGCAGGCCCTGCAGACGCACAGCGTGACGGTCCACGGGGATCTGCCGGGTCTGGTACCCGCGACCGAGTCGGACTGGTCGGAGGAGTACCTCACCCTGGATGTGGCCCTCAAGGTCGTCGACGATCTGAACGCCGCGGTCGAGCACATCGACCGCTACGGAACCGGTCACACCGAGGCCATCGTGACCTCCGACCTCGCGGCCGCCCGCGAGTTCACCGCCCGGGTCGACGCCGCCGCCGTCATGGTCAACGCGTCCACCGCCTTCACCGACGGTGAGCAGTTCGGATTCGGCGCCGAGATCGGGATCTCCACGCAGAAGCTGCACGCGCGCGGCCCGATGGGGCTCCCCGAACTGACGTCCACCAAGTGGATCGTCTGGGGTGACGGGCACACCCGCCCGGTCTAGACGTTTCGCCAACCCCTTTCCCTACGGCCCCCTCTGCCCGTCACTTCTGAAAGGAGCGAGCGTGGATCGCGCACTGCCCACCACGACGCCGTTCTTCGCGAGCGTCGACGACGTCATCGCTCGGCTCGCCGAAACCGGTTACCTGTCCGACAAGGGCACCGCGACCGCGGTGTTCCTCGCCGACAGGCTCGGAAAACCCCTGCTCATCGAGGGTCCCGCCGGCGTCGGCAAGACCGAACTCGCCCGCGCCGTCGCCGAGACCACCGGCGCCGAGCTGGTGCGGTTGCAGTGCTACGAGGGCGTCGACGAGGCACGCGCGCTGTACGAGTGGAACCACGCGAAGCAGATCCTGCGCATCCAGGCGGGCAGCGACCACAGCTGGGACTCCACCAAGGCGGACGTCTTCTCGGAGGAGTTCCTGCTGTCGCGGCCGCTGCTGACCGCGATCCGGCGCGAGGACCCGACGGTGCTGCTGATCGACGAGACCGACAAGGCCGACGTCGAGATCGAAGGCCTGCTCCTCGAGGTGCTCAGCGATTTCGCGGTCACCGTCCCCGAACTGGGCACCATCACGGCCACGCGCAAGCCGTTCGTCGTCCTCACCTCGAACGCCACCCGCGAACTGTCCGAGGCACTCAAGCGCCGCTGCCTGTTCCTGCATCTCGACTTCCCCGACGCCGAGCTCGAGCGGCGGATCCTCGCGAGCCGGGTGCCGGAGCTGCCCGAGGCAGTGGCCGAGCAGCTGGTCAGGACCATCCGCGTGCTGCGCGGCATGCAGCTGAAGAAGCTGCCGTCGGTCGCCGAAACCATCGACTGGGGTCGCACACTCCTCGCGCTCGGGCTCGACACCCTCGACGACGACGCCGTGCGCGCCACGATGGGTGTCGTCCTCAAACACCAATCCGACCAGCTACGGGCCGCTGCCGAGCTGCGACTGAACTGAAGGACTTCCCCATGGCTGCTGGTGGTCCACTCGCGTCCCGGTCGAAGCCGGGCGGTCCCGCGGCGCCGCACGGGCTGCCGGGGCATCTCGTCGACTTCGTCGAGGCGTTGCGGCGGCGCGGCATCACGGTCGGACCGTCCGAGACGGTCGACGCCGGTCGGGTGATGTCGGTCCTCGATCTGCTCGACCGCGAATCGCTGCGCGAGGGGCTCGCGTGCGCGCTGCTGCGGCGGCCCACCCACCGGCCCACCTTCGACGCGTTGTTCGAACTCTGGTTCCCGGCGGCGGTCGGAAGCCGGGCGGACGGGGCGATCGACACGAGTCTGCCGCGGAACGCGAAGGGCGAGATCGACTACGAGGCGCTGCGCGAGCTGATCGTCGAACTCCTCACCGACGGGTCGCCGGAGGCGATCGAGCTCACCGAGCTCCTGACCGCGCAGATGGTCGAGGAACTCGGGCAGTACCAGTCGGCGAACGGCCCGTCGTTCTCCGCGTACCAGGCGCTGCGGGACGTCGCGCCGGAAACCCTGCTGAAGAAAATCCTCGACGGACTCCTGGGCAATCAGCAGGACGCCGACGCCCGGACGACGGAAAGCTACGAATCCGAGGTGGCCAAGCGCACCGCCGCCCAGCGGATCGCCGACTTCCGGAAGATGATCGAGAAGGAGACGCGGCGGCGGTCGGCGGAGAACCTCGGCAAGGAACGGGTGGCGTCGTACGGCGTGCCCCGGCTGGCCGAGGAAGTCGACTTCCTGCGCGCGTCCGACGCCGAACTGACGGCGCTCAAACGCAACGTCACCCCGCTGGCCCGGCTGCTCGCCAGCCGCCTGGCCGTGCGGCGCAGCCGCAACCGTGCCGGTTCGATCGACCTGCGCCGGACCCTGCGCAAGTCGATGTCCACCGGCGGAGTGCCCATCGACCTCGTCCAGCGCAAACCGCGGCGGGCGCGGCCCGAACTCGTCGTGATGTGTGACGTGTCGGGTTCGGTCGCCGGTTTCAGCCACTTCACCCTGCTGCTCGTCCACGCGCTGCGCGAACAGTTCTCCCGGGTGCGGGTGTTCGCGTTCATCGACACCACCGACGAGGTCACCCGCTTCTTCGACGCGGGAGCGGACCTCGGCAGCGCCATGTCGCGGATGATCCGGGAAGCCGACCTCGTCGGCTACGACGGGCACTCCGACTACGGCAACGCGTTCGGGGTGTTCGCCGAGCGGTTCACCCAGAGCATCACGTCGCGGACGTCGCTGCTGGTGCTCGGCGACGGTCGCAACAACTACCGCGACCCGAATCTGGAGGCCCTGGCCCGGCTCGTGTCGGTGGCGAAACACGCGCACTGGCTGAACCCGGAGCCCCGCGGGCAGTGGGGAACGGGCGATTCGGCGGCCAAGGTGTACAACGAGGTCATCAGCATGCACGAATGCCGATCCGCTCAGCAGCTGGCGTCGGTGGTCGCCGGGTTGCTGCCGGTGTGAGCACGTAAGCTCGTCACTCGTGGAACAGGGAGCAGCGGGCGCGCGTCGGCGCCGCCTGGGAGTCATGGGCGGCACCTTCGACCCCATTCATCACGGTCACCTCGTGGCGGCCAGCGAGGTGGCGGATCGATTCAGCCTCGACGAGGTCGTCTTCGTGCCCACCGGCAGGCCCTGGCAGAAGCAGGGGAAGGGCGTCAGCCCGGCCGAGGACCGGTACCTGATGACGGTCATCGCCACCGCGTCGAATCCGCGTTTCTCCGTCAGCCGGGTGGACGTCGACCGGGAGAAGGTCACCTACACCGTCGACACTCTGCGTGATCTGCGCAGCTACCACCCGGACGCCGAGCTGTACTTCATTACCGGTGCGGACGCCCTGGCGAGTATCCTGTCCTGGCAGGACTGGGAGGAACTGTTCTCGCTGGCGAAGTTCGTCGGGGTGTCGCGCCCGGGATTCGATCTCAACACCGAACATCTGGCCGGTCACCTGGACGCGTTGCCGGAGGACGCGGTCACGCTGATCGAGATCCCGGCTCTGGCGATCTCCTCGACGGAATGTCGGCGGCGGGCCAGTCGACACCGTCCTGTGTGGTACCTCGTGCCGGACGGTGTGGTCCAGTACATCTCCAAACGGAACCTGTACCGGCCACCGGACTCCGAGCGCCTCGACGGCGCGACGACGATGTCCGAACCGGCCCCGGACAAGACCAAGAGCTAGTCAGCACTTTTCGAACGAACTGGGAGAACATCGCGTGAGCGCAACGACCGAAGCCATCGAGATGGCACGCATCGCGGCAGTGGCTGCCGACGAGAAGCTGGCCTCCGATGTGGTGGTGCTCGATGTTTCCGAGCAGCTGGTCATCACCGACTGCTTCGTCATCGCCTCCGCCCCCAACGAGCGACAGGTCAACGCGATCGTCGAGAACATCGAGGATCGGCTGCGTGAGGCAGGTCACAAGCCGGTGCGACGCGAGGGCACCCGCGAAGGCCGTTGGGCACTGCTCGATTTCGTGGACGTCGTGATCCACGTCCAGCACAACGAGGAGCGCAACTTCTACGCACTCGACCGGCTGTGGAAGGACTGCCCGACCGTGCCCGTCGAGGGTCTCGGGCAGCACGGCCCGGCCGACGCGAACGGTGCGGGCACTGCCGCCGAGGCGGAGGAGTCCGAGCTGTGACGGATGCCCCCCGTGCCCCGCGACGTCTGATCCTGCTCCGCCACGGGCAGACCGAGTACAACGCCGACAACCGCATGCAGGGTCAGCTCGACACCGAACTGTCGGAGCTGGGGCGGTCGCAGGCCCGCGCCGCCGCCACCGCGCTCGTCGGTCGCAGACCGATCTCCATCGTGTCCTCCGACCTGCGGCGGGCCTACGACACCGCAGTGGAGGTCGGCGACAACGCCGGTCTGCCGGTGCAGATCGACGAGCGCCTCCGCGAGACGCATCTCGGTGACTGGCAGGGGCTGACGCACCTCGACGTCGACGCGCGCGCACCCGGCGCCCGCGCCACGTGGCGCGGCGACGCGACGTGGGCGCCGCCCGGCGGGGAGAGCCGTATCGACGTCGCCCGCCGCAGCAGGCCGGTGGTTGCCGAACTCGTCGAGAAGCACGAGGACTGGGCGGAGAAACCGGTGGTCCTGGTCGCGCACGGCGGTCTGATCGCCGCGCTGACCGCCGCGCTGCTGGATCTGCCCGTCGACCGCTGGCCGGTGCTGGGCGGGCTGGGGAACACCAGCTGGGTGCAGCTGAGTGCGTACGGAAACCCCGATTCGCTCCACTGGCGCCTCGACGTGTGGAACGCTTCTGCGAGTGTGGCCAGTGACGTCCTCTGACGTGGATGCCGGTTCCGGGGCGCGCCCCGTCCTGCTCGTGCTCGCCGATTCGCTGTCGTACTACGGACCCAAGGGCGGTCTCCCATCCGACCATCCCGACATCTGGCCCAATATCGTTGCACGTCAACTCGGTTGGGATGTCGAGTTGGTGGCGCGGATCGGCTGGACCAGCCGCGACGTGTGGTGGGCGCTGACCCAGGACCCACGTGTGTGGTCGGCGGTTCCCCGCGCCGGTGCCGTCGTGTTCGCTGTCGGCGGCATGGACTCCCTTCCGTCCCCGCTCCCGACGGCGCTGCGGGAACAACTGCGCTACGTCCGCCCACCCGCGCTGCGCCGCGTCGTGCGGGCCGGCTACCAGTGGCTTCAGCCCAGGCTGTCCCCGCTGGGGTGGCCCGTGGCGTTGCCCCCGCGGCTGAGTGTCGAGTACCTGGAGAGCTCCCGGGCGGCGCTCGAGTACATGCGCCCCGAGTTGCCCGTCATCGGAACCCTGCCGTCCGTGCATCGAAGCGAGGCCTACGGCAAGGTGCACGCCGGTCGCCCCGGTGCCGTTGCCGCCATCACCGCATGGTCGGAGGAGAAGAACGTGCCCATCGTCGACCTCGCGGAGGCGGTGCGCGCCAACGTCTTCAGCGATCAGGGCAATCCGGACGGCATCCACTGGGGCTGGGACGGACACACCGAGGTGGCCGCGGCGATGCTGACCGCGCTTCGCGCCGCGGGAGTCGTTCCGGACTCCGCCGAGGGCGCGGTTCCGGCCGACCCGGTGTCGAGCGGAGCCGAGTAGTCCGATGCCCGTCGTCGTCGTCACCGATTCTTCGGCCTCGATCCTGCCCGAACTCGTCGAGCAGTACGGGATCCAGGTGGTCCCGCTCCATGTCCTCAGCGGCGGTCAGGATTTCCGGGAGGGAATCGACGAGCTCCCCGAGGATCTTGCCGGTGTCACCACGTCGGGCGCGTCGCCGAGCGAGCTGTCCGAGGCGTACGCGGCAGCGCTGGAGCTGAGTGAGGGCGCAGGCGTTCTCGCGGTACACATCTCCCGGCAGCTGTCCGGCACGTGGGAGGCGGGCCGCCAGGCGGCGCAGGAATTCGACGGCCGGGTGCGGATCGTCGACTCCCAGTCCGCCGGAATGGGATTGGGCTACCCGGTCCTCGAGGCCGCGCGGGCCGCGAAGGACGGTGCGGACCTCGAGACGGCGTACCGGCGGGCGGTCGACGTCGCGAGCCGCGGGCGGTGCCTGATCGTCGTGGACAGGCTCGATCAATTGCGTCGCGGAGGCCGTATCGGCACCGCCGCCGCACTGCTCGGCACCGCACTGGCGATGAAGCCGGTGCTGCATCTCGTGGACGGCCGGCTGGTTCTGAAGGAGAAGACGCGCACCTCGACCAAGGCGATGGCCAGGATGGTCGACGCCGCGGTGGAGCTGGCGGGTCTGGACAGGACGGCCGTCGCTGTGCATCACATGCACGCCCGGCAGCGCGCCGAAGCGGTGGCACAGCACCTGAAGGATCGGATTCCGCAGGTCAGCGATCTCGTCGTCACCGATTTCAGCTCGGTGATCGGTGCCCACGTCGGGGCGGGCGCCATCGGCATCGTGCTGTGCCCGGAACCCGCCCTGCACCACGAAGACCACGATTCATCCACAACTTCGCACTGATCCACAGGCCGGTTCGGAAGTCGGGTCGTCGCGGCAATTCGGTGGGCGGCGCACTCTACCGTCGCGTCCATGGGGATCAGGGAAGAACGTTCCAGGGGCCGGACCCGGCTCGCGTTCCTGACGTCGGGGGAACGCGATGCGGTCCCGGCCGACACACCGGCGGCGCCGGTGTGGCTGGCCGAGCCGAGCGGGACCGTCCTCGACGGCGACACGACGTGGTCCGCCGAACGCCGCCGGGGTGGATTCTCGCTGCCGGACCGCTGGCGGGACGCACGATTCGATCCCGGGCGTTCCGGGGCGTTGGTGCTGATCGTGGTGGGAATCGTCGTCGCGACCGCCACAGTGCTGGGAGTGCGCACCGATCGGCCGGAGGCACAGGCGGTTCCGTCGTTACCCGCTGCCGGAGTGCATTCTCCGACTCCGGCACCGGGACCGGCACCGACGAGTCCCGACGCGGCGGCGTCGGCACCCGCCCCGGCGGAGGAGATCGTCGTCAGCGTCGTGGGACTGGTGGCGTCGGCCGGTCTCGTCCGGCTGCCACCGGGGTCCCGGGTCGCGGACGCTCTCGCCGCTGCCGGGGGAGTGCGCGACGGCGGTGACACCCTCGGATTGAATCTGGCTCAACGACTTTCGGACGGCGATCAGGTTCTCGTGGGTGCCGCGACCACCCAGGCGCCGCCGAGCGCTGTGGGCGGAGCCTCCGCGGGATCGCCGGGGACCGCAGGCGCAGCGGCCGCCCCGGGCGGAGGGCTCGTGAACCTCAACACGGCGACCGAGACGGAACTCGACGCACTTCCCGGTGTCGGGCCCGTCACGGCGGCGGCGATCGTCGCGTGGCGCACGACCAACGGAACGTTCACCGACATCTCGCAACTGGGGGAGGTAGACGGGATCGGGCCGGTGCGGCTGGAGAAGCTGCGCGGCCAGGTCACCCTGTGATGCCCGACGACGAACCGCGGCTCCTCGACCTGCGGCTTCTTCCGTTCGCCGGGATGTGCTGGGCGGCAACACTGATCGGTATCCACGGCGGCTCCCGGGCGGCGTGGGTTCTCGTGGCAACCCTGTCGGGAGCGGCAGTTCTCCTCGCCGCGGGGTGCGCCCTGCGGGGACCGGGACGGTGGACGGCCGGGGTGCTGGCGGTACTACTGTTCGGGTCCTGCTGCGCTGCGGGGACGGCCTGGCGGGTTCAGGCCGTGGAACGGCACCCGATGACCGAACTCGGCCGGAACGAGGCGTGGGTGACGCTCGTCGTCACCCTTGCCGACGATCCCCGGGAGATCGCCGGCTTCGGACGGCACGTCCTCGTGAACGCGGACGTCGTCGAGATCCGCCGGGCCACCGAGACGATCCACTCGGGCGGTGCGGTGGTCGTCCTTGCCCCGGCGGCGGGGTGGCTCGGACTCCTGCCGGGGCAGGACGTGGTCCTGCGCGGGCAGGCGGGCCCTCCGCGGCACCGGGACCTGAGCCTGGCCACGATCCGGGTGTCCGGACCGCCCGCGGCCGTCGGTCCCGCGCCCCCGCATCAGCGGTGGGCCGGCGCCCTGCGTGCGCGGTTCGTCGCGGCCGCCGCCGTTCTGCCCGCCGACGAGGCAGGACTGTTGCCGGGGCTGGTGATCGGCGACACCTCGGCGCTGCCCCGGGAGGTGAAGGACGACTTCACCGCGACCGGACTGACGCATCTCACGGCGGTATCCGGGGCGAACGTCAGCATCCTGCTGGGAGCCGTCCTGCTCGTGGTCCGCGGGGTGGGACTCGGTCCCCGCGCGGGTGCGGCGCTGGCCGCCGCGGCGCTGATCGCATTCGTGGTGATCGCGCGACCGTCGCCCAGCGTGCTGCGCGCCGCGGCGATGGGCTCGGTCGCTCTGCTGGCGCTCGTGACCGGACGGCGGAAACAGGCGATGCCCGCGCTCGCGGCCGCGGTCATCGCCCTGCTGGCGTGGTCACCGGAATTGGCGGTGGACTTCGGCTTCGTACTCTCGGCGACCGCCACTGCCGGGCTGATCGTGATCGCGCCGGTGGGGGTCGACGTGCTGGTGCGCCGCGGCTGGCCGCGGGCGGTGGCCGAGACGGTGGCGGTGTCCGTCGCCGCCTTCGCCGTCACCGCTCCGATCGTGGCCGCGATGGCCGGGACGGTGAGCCTGGTGTCCATCTGCGCGAACATCCTGGTCGCCCCCGTGGTCGGTGTGATCACCGTGGCCGGAGCGATCACCGCCCTGATCGCGGGGGTCAGTGTTCCCGTCGCGGAAGTGGTGGTGCACGTGACCCAGTGGCCGCTGTGGTGGCTCGTCACCGTGGCCGAGCGAGGTGCGCGGATTCCCGGAGCCTCGATACCGGTGCCCTCCGGGCCCGCCGGTGCGGCGATCGTCCTCGGTGCCGTGGTGGCGCTCGGTGTGACGCTGCGCAGACGCGGACCCCGGCTGGTGCTGGCGGGAATCGCGATAGGTGCGCTGGTGCTGTGGGCGCCGGTCTGGCCGTCGTCGCTGGGACGCCTTGTGTGAGCGCGCCCGAATCCGGGAAACCTTCGCAGAACTCGAGGAAAGGGACGACGACATGCAGGTGGGGTTCAAGCTGATGGCCGAGACGTTCGATCCGCGGGAGATCGTGCGGCAGGCGGTGGAGGCCGAACGGGCCGGCTTCGACTTCGTCGAGGTGAGCGATCACTATCACCCCTGGCTCTACAGTCACGGTCACTCGGGATTCGTGTGGTCGATGCTCGCGGCCGCTGCCGCACGGACCGACCGGATCGCCCTGGCGACCGGCGTCACCTGCCCGTTCGTCCGATACCACCCCGCGATCATCGCGCAGGCCGCGGCCACGACCGCCGTCCTCAGCGAGGGCCGGTTCACCCTGGGGCTCGGTTCGGGGGAACGGCTGAACGAACATGTCGTCGGTGGCGGTTGGCCGTCGGTCACCATCCGGCACCAGATGCTCCGTGAGGCGATCGACATCATCCGTCTGCTGTGGTCGGGCGGCTACCACTCGTACGAGGGCAAACACCTCACCGTGGACGACGCACGCGTCTTCGATCTCCCCGACGTGCCGCCCACGATCGCCGTCGCGGCGGGCGGCACGGAAGCGGTCCGTATCGCCGCGGAACTCGGCGACGGACTCTTCGCCACCGAAGCGGACCCGGACCTCGTGAAGGCCTACACCGGGGCCGGTGGTTCGGGACCCAAGTACGGGGAGGTGCCCCTCTCGTGGGCGCGTGACGAGGAATCCGCGGCCGAGTCGGCGCACCGGTTGTTCCGGTTCGGGTTGAC
This sequence comes from Rhodococcus wratislaviensis, assembly GCF_900455735.1. Lineage (GTDB taxonomy): Bacteria > Actinomycetota > Actinomycetes > Mycobacteriales > Mycobacteriaceae > Rhodococcus_F > Rhodococcus_F wratislaviensis. The sequence continues at coordinate 37,899 of NZ_UAUI01000007.1, forward strand.
CGGATGGAAGGTTCAAGCGGAACTGCCGAATCCGATCAACTTCGAGGCGGCGTCGTCGTCGATCCGCACCGAGGACGTCCGCGACGCCATGGCCTGCGGGCCCGACGTCCGGCGGCACCTCGAGGTGGCAGGCACGTTCGTCGACGCAGGGTTCGATCATCTGGCGCTGATCAACGCGGGGCCGGACGTCGACGGGTTCTTCGAGTTCTTCGCCACCGAGTTGAGTGAGCCGCTGCGGGCGCTGACAACGGCCTGACATCGGCTGTGCTGCTGTAACTTTCGACTCCCCGGCGCACCGCTCGGCACGCTCGGGGCGGCGGGTGCGGAACGCGTTCTGTATCGTTTCGACTTCGATTCCCGATGTGCGTATGCGACACCGAAACACCGACTACCATCCGGTGGCAGATGCCTGAGGTGAACGGTCTTGGAACGCACCCGCATTGGAGGGCGAATGTCGGAATCGGAGCGGACAGATCTCGATGTGGACGACGAACTCGACGCCGGGCAGGTGTGGAGAGCGCAGCGGGTCGTCGCTGCCCAGTCATTGGACGCCGAAGACTGCCGCATGCTCCTGTCCATGCTCGGCATTGCGGGTAACCCCGATGCACCGGAGGTGGACTGACGGCGGTCAGGTCACCTTCCGGTGATGGTGAGCGACGATCTCCTGCGCCACCGTCGCGAGCTTGAGATTCATGTCCTGCGAGGTGGTGCGGAGAATCTCCATCGCCTGAGTCTCGGGGATGTTGTGGAACGCCATCAGCAGACCCACGGCCTTCCCGATTTCACGATTGCTGGCCAGGCCTGCCCGCAGTGTCTCGGCCTCGGCGTGCTCGTGGACGGCCGCCAACGCCACCGCCGCGAACGATGCGAGCATGATGCCCTGATCGACGGACGTGGTGTTCAGCGCTCCCGCCGTGTCGGAGAACAAATTGAGGGCGCCGACCTTGCGCCCGAGGATGACGAGGCGGAATCCGGCCGCACCGCGCACCGGCGTGTGGGCCAGCACCCGCGCCGACAGGCGCGGCCACTGCGACGACGTGGCGAGGTCCGTCTCGAACTGAGGCGTGTCGCTGACGATGGCATCGACGCACGGTCCCTCGTTCTCGACGCGCTCGAACTCGTCGACGCGGGCGGCCACGTCGTCGCTGGCCGCGACCGTCACGTAGCGGGATCCCTCCCGGAGCATCAGGCTCGCGTGGTCGCAGCCCTCGACGAGTAGTGGCGCGGCGTCGCAGATGGCCTGGTGGACGTGCCCGTAATCCTGGCCTGCGTAGAGAAGATCGGCGAGGGTCGCGAACGTCGCGGCCGACCTGCCGACAGCCTGCGAGCGCGTCGTATCGGGCATTGTGTCTCGCATCGGTTCCTCCAGCGTGCGGGCATGTGCCCGGCTCACCGATTCAGTCTGCCAGAGAGGGAGGTCGCCGCAGGTCCGGGCCGCAGGAATTCCCGATCGGACTCCGGGGACGGTGGCCCCGGGCGAAGATGACGTCATGGTTTCGCGCACCGAGGACCCACATGTGACCATCGGCCAGGGAACGCTGCGGGGCGTCCGCCTCGACGGCGTCCGGTCGTGGAAAGGCATTCCCTATGCAGCGCCGCCGGTCGGCGAGTGGCGGCTCCGCTCCCCGCGCGCGCCCGAACCGTTCAGCGGGGTGCGCGACTGTTCCCGATTCGGCCCGATCGCACCGCAGAACGAGCACGGCCCGCTGCCCATCGATCCCGGTCTGACCCTCGACGAGGACTGCCTCACCGTGAACGTCTTCGCCCCCGCGTCGGATGCCCGGCGACCGCGGCCGGTGATGGTGTGGATCCACGGCGGGGCGTATTACCTCGGTTCGTCCGGACAGCGCATGTTCGATCCGACGCATCTGGTCGAACGCGGCGACGTCGTGGTGGTCACCTTCAATTACCGGCTCGGTGCGCTGGGGTTCCTGGACTTCTCCTCGTTCTCGACCGAGGAGCATCCGTTCGACACGAACCTGGGCCTGCGCGATCAGATCGCGGCACTGACCTGGGTCCGCGACAACATCGCCGCATTCGGCGGCGACCCGAAAGACGTGACCCTGTTCGGGGAGTCCGCCGGTGGCGGTGCGGTCACCACGCTGATGACGTCCCCACCGGCAGAGGGACTGTTCCATCGCGCGATCGCCGAGAGTTCGCCCGCGACGTCCGTATACGGCCGTGATCGCGCCGCGAGCATCGCCGAGTCGTTCCTCGAGTTGCTCGACATCGCGCCCGCCGACGCGGGCCGACTCCGCGACCTGCCCGTCGACGTGCTGACGAAGGCCTGCGTCGAACTCGTCCAGCAGGTGCCCGCGCGGGTCCCGGGCACCCTGGCGGTTGCCCCGACCGTCGACGGCGACGTGGTCCCGCACTATCCCGTCGCGGCGTTCCGCACAGGCCTCGCGCATCGAATCCCGCTGCTGATCGGGACGAACAAGGACGAGGCGTCCATGTTCCGGCTGATGAAGTCGCCCCTGATGCCGATCACCCCGGACGCCGTGCATCAGATGTTCGTGGCGATCGCCGCCGACCATCCCGACCTGCCTGCAGACGAGGAGCAGGAGGTGGCGGCCGCGTATCCCGACTACCCGAAGAAACGCTCGGCCATGGAGATCTCGCGGGACGCCGCGTTCCGGATGCCGACGCTGTGGATCGCGGAGGCGCACAGCCGCGTCGCCCCGACCTGGTTGTACCGCTTCGACTACGCGACACCGTTCCTGCGCGCCGCGCGGATCGGCGCCACCCATGGCACCGAGGTGCCATACGTCTTCGGGAACTTCGGCGTCGTCCCGCACGACCCCACGTTCAAGCTCGGTGGGCACCGAACCGCCGGGCACGTGTCGGAGCGGATCCAGCGACGGTGGCTGTCGTTCGCCACCGCGGGCACCCCCGACGGAACGGGAGCCGAGGTCGGCTGGCTGCGCTACGACGAGGCGGATCGCACGACCCTGCTGATCGGCAAGTCCGACGCGATCGTCGCCGATCCGGACCGGGAACTCCGCCGGGCCTGGGGTGAGGAGGTCATCGGCTTCACCTGAGCGGCGGGGGTCCGGTTTCGTATCCGCGTAACGGGGGATACCTGCTGAATGAGCCCTGCAGCAACGGAATCGGGTCGCGACCTCAGTGTGGGAGTCGAGGAGGAGTTCTTCCTCGTCGACGAGTCCGGTCACCTTTCCGCCGCGGGACCCGACGTGGTGGCGGAGGCCGGCCACGACATTCACGGGCTCCAGCGTGAACTCGCCCGATGCCAGATCGAGACGGCGACCGGTGTGTGCCACACCGGGGAGGAACTGCACGAGGAGCTGCGCAGCCTGCGCCGCCGGCTGGCGAAGGCCGCCGCGGGCCGCGACCTGTTGCTGCTGCCCAGCGGGACGTCCTTGATCGTCGAGGGATTGCCGCCGGCGATCACCCCGAGCCCGCGGTACGAGGAGATGGCCCGCCACTTCGGGTCGATCGTGGACACGGTGACCACGTGCGGCTGTCACGTGCACGTGGGGATCCCGAGCCGCGACGTCGGTGTGCGGGTGAGCAACCTGGTTCGCAGTTGGCTGCCCGTGCTGCTCGCGCTCGCCGCGAACTCGCCGTTCCACAGTGGGCACGACACCGCGTATCACAGTTGGCGGCACATCATGTGGTCGCGGTGGCCGTCGGCGGGACCGCCGCCCCACTTCGACTCCGCGGACGAGTACGAGGCGACGGTCGGCGCCATGATCGGGACCGGTGCCGCCATGGATCGGGGAATGATCTACTGGCACGTCCGGCTCTCCGACAAGCAACCGACCATCGAGGTCCGGATCGCGGACGTCGCCATGACCGCGGCGCACGCGGCGCTCTACGCGGTGGTCGTGAAGGGGCTCGTCGGGTGGGCGCTGCGGTCGCTGGAGAACGGCCTCACCGTGCCGTGGCTGCGCGCCGAGCTGCTGCGAGCGCAGTTGTGGCGTGCGGCCCGTGACGGACTCGACGGGGAATGCACGAGCCCGGCCACCGATCGGTCGCTGCCGATCCGCCGGCAGCTGGAATTGCTGAACGAGTGCGTGGCCCCGGGGCTCGGCGCGAGTGATCGGGCGTTCCTCGAGTCGGGGCTCGACACCGTGTTGCGGGAGGGCACGGGCGCCGAGCGGCAACGGGCCGAGTTCGCCCGCGTCGGCACGCTGGCGGCGGTGGTCGACCTCCTGACGTGCGAAGTGGTCAGCTGACCGGGGGCGGCGGAGTCAGCTCGGTGACGCCGGCGGTGGCGGAGCCGATGTAGCCGGGATGCAGCAGTCCGGCGGATCGGACACCCGTGAGCAGAGCGCCGGCGCTGGTGTCCGGTCCGGTGCGCAGCGGTCCGGGGTCGTCGATCAACGCCTCCACGGTCGCGGTGTCGACGAGGCTGAGATCGATGCGCTGTCCGGCGGGTTGGTAGACGGCGAGGACGACCGGGTCGGGGTAGTGGGCCGCGGTGCGGCGCATGACGTGGAAGGCGGGGTCGGTTCCCAGGGCGAGCACGGTGACATGTGCGAACGACGCGAGCCGGTCGGCGATCGCGCGGCCGGCGGCACTGCGCCACGTACGCCCGTACAGGGTGAGCGCGTCCGACAGGTGACGCTGCTCGGTGTCACCTCGCACGCTGTCGCCCGCCGGGTCGAGCAGGGACCGCCAGCGGTGTTCGTAGAAGTCGCACGCGGTCTCGAAGTCGTCGTCGGAGCCGGCCGCCGCGACGTCGCGACACGAGGGCGATGCGGGTTCGAGAACGGATCGACCACCGGCGAACAGCGTCTCGGCGTGTCCGGAGGCCGAACAGCGGGCCACCACGTGCACCGACCATCGGAGGAGCAGCCCGTCGCGGCAGGTGTACCGGAAACTCAGCTCGTACCGTTGCCCTGCCGCGCGATCGTCGTCGAGGTCGATCATGTGCGCGTAGTCCTCGCGGGTGACGCCGTCCACCTCGGTTTCCGCGGTCATATGATCGAGTGTCCACCGCCGACGCGACCGCTGCGCGGCTATCGCCTGTTCGGTCTGCGCGGTCTCGGCTCCGGGGTGTCGGCGAACGTGTCCGCCACACGTGGCACGATCTTCGCGTGAGCACTCCAACTCAGCTCGAACAGCTCCATCTCGTCCTCGGTGACGAGGAGTTCCTCGTCGAACGCGCGGTGTCGCAGGTCATCAGCCAGGTCCGTGCGAGCGCGGACGTGGCCGCGGGCGCGGAGCTTCCGGTCAACCGGTTGAGGGCGGGCGATGCCGGCGCGGCCGAACTCGCCGAACTGCTCAGCCCCTCCCTGTTCGCCGAGGACCGCGTCGTGGTTCTGGAAGCCGCGGCCGAGGCGGGTAAGGACTCGGTGGCACTGATCCTCGACGCGGCCGGCGACCCACCTCCGGGCGTCGTCCTGGTGGTTCTGCACTCGGGCGGCGGACGTGCGAAAGCGATGACCGGTGCGCTGGAGAAACTCGGAGCCGTGGTGCACCCGTGCGCCAAACTGAAGTCCGGCGACCTCATCGGGTTCATCCGCGGCGAGTTCCGCACCCTCGGCGTCCGGGTGTCGCCGGAAGTGGTGCAGAGCGTGTTCGAGGGAGTCGGTTCGAATCTGCGCGAACTGGCCGCCGCGTGCTCGCAGCTCACCGCAGACACCGGCGGAAAGATCGACGTCGCCGCCGTGCAGCGCTACTACTCGGGCAAGGCCGAGGTGAGCGGATTCGACGTCGCGGACAAGGCCGTCGCCGGCGACACCGCCGGTGCGATCGAGGCGCTGCGCTGGGCGATGCTGCGCGGCGTTCCGCACGTGCTGCTGGCGGACGCGCTGGCCGACGCGGTGCACTCGATCGCCAGAGTGGCACCGGCCGGGCGGGGAGACCCGTTCCGGATGGCGTCGGAACTGGGCATGCCGCCGTGGAAGATCAAGAAGGCGCAGGCCCTGGCGAAGGGTTGGACACCCACGTCGGTGGGGGAGGCGCTGCGTATCGTGGCGTCCCTGAACGCCGACGTCAAAGGTGCGGCGGCCGACGCAGACTACGCCGTCGAAAGTGCCGTGGGACGCGTCTCCCGGCTACGCCAGATCTGACGGGGACACGACAACAGCCGCTCGATCGGGGGATCGAGCGGCTGTTGGAGAGCCTACGACGGAAGAACCGTCAGATCTTGTTGATAGCCTGCGCGAGAGCAGACTTCTTGTTGGCAGCCTGGTTGGCGTGAATGACGCCCTTGCTGGCTGCCTTGTCGAGCTTGCGGCTGGTGGCGACGAGGAGCTCGTTGGCCTTGTCCTTGTCACCGGCCGCCGCAGCCTCGCGGAACGAGCGGATCGCCGTGCGCAGCGAGGACTTCACCGACTGGTTACGGAGTCGGGCCGCCTCGTTGGTACGGATCCGCTTCACCTGGGACTTGATGTTGGCCACGCGTAAAATCCTGTCGTCTTAAGCTGGTTACGGTCGAGAAAGCTCTGGGCGCACACATATGCACCGACAGGCGAGATTACCAGTGATCGGTGTCCGATCTCAAACCGGCACCCGGACGCGCCGACAAATCCTGCGGCTGCGCTGCTGAACGGGTGTGCATGTAGCAGCATGTCTGGGATGACGCCCCCAGCATCGAAGTCGTCAACAGTAACGAAATCGTCGGCAACCTCGAAAGCCCCCGTCCGAAAATCGGGGGGAAGCACGCAGGCGGGTGCGAAGGCATCGGGAACCCAGCCGCGGACGCGGGTGACCGCCCGGCCGCGCAAGCCCGTCGAACCCGCCCACGTGTTCGACGGGTACACCGACATCGGGCGCTACGGGCTGGCGTTCGACGAGATGTTCGACCGCGACGGCACCGTCCGCCCGCCGTACAAGGGCGTCTTCAAGGCGCTCGAGCCCGCGGACCGAGCCGACCTCGCCGCCAGATCCGAGGCCCTCGGCAGGGCATTCATCGACCAGGGCGTGACGTTCTCGCTGTCCGGTCAGGAACGGCCCTTCCCGCTCGATCTCGTTCCTCGGGTCATCGCCGCTGCCGAGTGGACGCGTCTCGAGAAGGGCATCAAGCAGCGCGTCCAGGCGCTCGAGATGTTCCTGGACGACGTCTACGGGGAACAGCGCATCCTGCGTGATCACGTGCTGCCGAAGCGGTTGGTCACCTCGTGCGAGCACTTCCACCGTGAGGCCTCGGGAATCGTTCCGCCGAACGGGGTGCGGATCCACGTCGCAGGAATCGACCTCGTCCGCGACGAGAACGGGGTGTTCCGCGTGCTCGAGGACAACCTGCGTTCGCCGTCGGGGGTGTCCTACGTCATGGAGAACCGCCGCACGATGGCGCGGGTGTTCCCCGACCTGTTCATGTCGCACCGCGTGCGGTCCGTCGGCGACTACGCCTCCCATCTCCTTCGCGCGTTGCGCGCTTCGGCGGCCCTCAACGAGGCCGACCCGACCGTCGTGGTGCTGACACCCGGTGTCGCCAATTCCGCGTACTTCGAGCATTCGCTGCTCGCGCGCCAGATGGGTGTCGAACTGGTCGAGGGCCGCGACCTGTTCTGCCGCGACAACATGGTCTACATGCGCACGACCGAGGGTGAACGGCAGGTCGACGTCATCTACCGCCGCATCGACGACGACTACCTCGACCCCATGCACTTCCGCCCGGACTCTGTGCTCGGGGTGGCCGGCGTCCTGAACGCGGCTCGGGCGGGCAACGTCGTCATCTCGAGTGCTGTCGGGAACGGGGTCGGTGACGACAAACTCGTCTACACCTACGTCCCGCAGATCATCGATTACTACCTCGGTGAGAAGCCGTTGCTCGCGAACGTCGACACGTTCCGGTGCTGGCTCGACGAGGAGTGCGAGGAGGTCCTGGACCGGGTCGACGAACTGGTGATCAAACCGGTGGAGGGTTCCGGCGGCTACGGCATCGTCTTCGGTCCCGACGCATCACCCAAGGAACTGAACACGATCGCCCGGAAGATCAAGGCGGACCCGCGCGGGTGGATCGCGCAGCCCGTCGTCCAGCTGTCCACGGTGCCGACCAAGGTCGGGGACGAACTGGTTCCCCGGCACGTCGATCTGCGGCCCTTCGCGGTCAACGACGGTGACGACGTGTGGGTGCTGCCGGGTGGGCTCACCCGTGTGGCCCTGCCCGAGGGGTCGCTCGTCGTGAACTCCAGCCAGGGTGGCGGCAGCAAGGATACGTGGGTGCTCGCGAGCAGGAGCTCCGACGAGGAGCGGGAACTCGCGGGTGAGGAGCTCGTGGCCGAGCCGGCGCAGTCCGCCGAGGCCGAGCAGGGACCCGAACTCAGCACCACTCAACTGCAGCAACAACAGCAACAGCAGCAACAACAGGGCCAGGGAGGTGATCGCTGATGCTGGCGAGGAACGCGGAATCGCTGTACTGGATCGGCCGGTACGTCGAACGGGCCGACGACATGGCCCGCATTCTCGACGTCGCCGTGCACCAGCTGCTCGACGACGCCTCGGTGGACCCCGACCGCACGTCCCGGTTGCTGCTGCGGGTGCTCGGCATCGAAGCGCCCGACACCCAGCTCGACGTCCGGTCGGTGACCGAACTGGTGGCGTTCAGCCGCAACCAGGTGGGCTCGATCATCGACTCCCTCGCCAGCGCCCGCGAGAACGCGCGGGGTGCCAGGGAGGTCACGTCCAGCGAAATGTGGGAGTGCCTCAACACCACGTACAACGGTCTCGCCGAACGTGAGCGGGCGTCCAAGCGTCTCGGGCCGCACGAATTCTTCCGGTACGTGGAGGAACGCGCGGCGATGTTCGCGGGTCTGGCCGATTCGACGATGAGCCGCGACGACGGATACCGCTTCCTGCTGCTCGGCCGCTCGATCGAACGCGTCGACATGCTCGCGCGGATGCTGTTGTCCCGTGCGGGCGACCGCCCGTCCTCGCCGGCGTGGGTGACGGTGCTGCGTTCCGCGGGAGCCCACGACACCTACCTGCGCACGTACCGCGGCGCGCTGGACGCCAACCGGGTGGTCGAGTTCATCCTGCTGGACCGGCTGTTTCCGCGGTCGGTGTTCCACGCCATCCGGCAGGCGGAGTTGTGCCTCGCCGAGCTCGATCACCAGCCCGACAGCCGCGTCGGACACAGGGCCGAGGCGCAGCGTCTCCTCGGCAGGGCCCGGAGCGAACTCGAGTTCCTGCCGCCCGGCGTGCTCCTCGAGGATCTCCAGGATCGGCTCGCGGGGTTGCAGGAAACCTGCCGCGAGCTCGGAGAAGCCATCGCGCTGCAGTATTTTCACGCCGCGCCGTGGGTGGCGTGGACCGATGCACGGGCTGTCGGCGGCGAAGCCGTCGTGGAGGGAGAGCTGTGAGCTGGCGTATGAGAGTCGTGCACACCACCGGGTATGCCTACGACGCACCGGTCACGTCCTCGTACAACGAGGCGCGACTGACCCCGCGCGGTGACAGCAGGCAGACGGTGATCCTGAACCGCGTGGAGACGACGCCGGCGACGCGGTCGTACCGCTACACCGACTACTGGGGCACCGCCGTCACCGCATTCGATCTCCATGCGCCGCACAAGGAACTCGAGGTCACCGGGCTGTCCGTGGTCGAGACCGAACCGTTCTGGGAGCCGGAGGAGAAGGTGGACTGGGACGAGCTGGCCAGCCCTCCGCTCACCGACCGGTTCAACGAACAGCTGAGCAACACCACGTTCGTGCCGCGCAGCCGCAAGCTCGACACCATCGCCCGCGATCTCCGCAAGGGCCGCACCCCCGACGAAGCCGTTGTCGCGGCGGCGGACTGGGTGCATCGGGAGATGGATTACGTTCCGGGGACGACGGGCGTCCACACGTCAGCGGTCGACGCCTGGGCCGAACGGCAGGGCGTGTGCCAGGACTACGCGCACCTGACACTGGTCCTTCTGCGCAGCATGGGAATTCCGAGTCGCTACGTGTCCGGCTATCTGCATCCGAAACCCGATGCGGCGGTGGACGACACGGTGGCGGGGGAGAGTCACGCGTGGGTCGAGGCGTGGACCGGCGCGTGGTGGGGATACGACCCCACCAATGCCGTCGCGGTGAACGAACAGCACGTGTCGGTGGGTATCGGACGGGACTACGCGGACGTTCCGCCGCTCAAGGGCATCTTCTCCGGGGGCCGGGCGACAGATCTCGAAGTCGTCGTGGAGATCACACGCCTGGCGTAAAGTGCCAGCCAGATCTATCTGTGGAAAGCAGGACTAACGATCCATTTCGACGAAGGTGGGTTCATGTCTCCAACCGCACAGGAATACGTAGAAGTCGAACCGATCTCGGATCTCAAGAAATACGTAGCAGAGGCGGTCGGTACGTTCGTACTGGTCTTCGCGGCGGTGGGTACGGCGGTCTTCGCCGGAGCCAAGGTCGGGAACCTCGGTGTGGCACTGGCATTCGGACTGACCCTGCTCTTCCTCGTCTACGCCATCGGCCCCATTTCGGGCTGCCACGTCAACCCGGCCGTCACGGTCGGACACCTCGCTCTCGGCCGGTTGTCCGTCGTGAAGGCGGGATTGTACGTCGTCGCCCAGGTCATCGGCGGACTCGTCGCCGGAGTGGTGATCTACGCGATCGCGCAGAGCCTGCCCTCGTACAACCGGGCGGACGACGGTCTCGGCGCCAACGGCTGGGGCGCCCACAGTCCGTCCGCCATCAAGGGACCGCTCGGCGGGGTCATCGAGAACGGCTACGGCATCGGTGCGGCGATGATCATCGAAGTCCTGCTCACCGCGCTGCTCGTGTTCGTGGTCCTCGCATCCACCGACCAGATCTCCGACGTCCCGCTCGCCGGTGTCTCCATCGGTTTCACGCTCGCCGTGATCCACCTCGTGTCGATCCCGATCGACAACACCTCCGTCAACCCGGCCCGCAGCCTCGCCGTCGCGCCCTACCAGAACGGTGCGCTCGCCCAGGTGTGGTTGTTCATCGTGTTCCCGTTGATCGGTGGCGCGGTGGGTGCGCTGGTCTACCGGTCGCTGTTCGGCCGGTACGACCGACTGCAGAGCTGAGCACCGACGAGCAGGGGCCTGCGAGGCGCATTTCTCGCGTGCGTCGTTCTCGCGCTCACCGGGGCGCTTCCCGCGACCGCGACCGCCGAGGGCGCACCGCGGCCGGGACCGACATACGTGGCTCTCGGTGACTCCCGCGCGGCCGGGCCGCTCATCGAATTCTCCGAGCACCGCGACCTGTGCCTGCGCTCACCGGACCTGAACTACCCGGCGAAGCTGGCGCACCTGATCGGCGCGGCTACCGTCACCGACGTCACCTGCTCCGCCGCGACACCCGCCCATGTGATCAGCACCCCGCAGTTCGTGGGGACGCGTTTCGCTCCGCCGCAGATCGACGCGCTCCGCCCGGACACCGACGTCGTGACGCTCAGCATCGGCGGGGGCGGTTCCAATCATCTGCCCGTGTCGGTGCGCTGCGGCGCCCTCGTGCCCGGCGCGGATGCCGGTTGCCGCGACAACCCGCGGGCGGAGCAACTCACGGTCGAGGGGATCGCGACGATGGCGCCCCAGGTCGACGCCGTGGTCGCCGCGATCGTCGCGAAGGCACCGCATGCCGAGGTCTACCTGATCGGGCACGGCGGTTCCGTCGGACGACACGGCTGCTGGCCGAACACGCCCGTGTCCGACCCCGACGCGGTCTGGCTCGAGCGATACTTTGCACGGTTCAACCAGATCTACGTCGAGGCCGCGGCCAGGTACGGCGTGCACTACGTCGACATCGCGCAGGCCGCCGTGGACGGTGGACACGACGCCTGCGCGCCGGCGGGGCAACGGTGGTTCGAGGGCCTGCTGCCGCAGTCACCCGCCGAACCGGCTCATCCCAACGCGCTCGCGATGACCGCGATCGCCGAGATCATCGCCGAAGATCTGGGCGGGTAACCCCTCACTGCCAGCTGAAGTCCGCCCGCAGACGCCGCGCCACGATCTCGAACTTGTCCCGGGCCATGACAGCGCCCTCGCGGCGGATCCCCGCCTCCGGCACGTCCAGTACCCGGTCCAGGCGGATCCAGCTGGGACGGCCCTCCGCATCCCACGCCCCCGAGCCGACCGCGATCCAGTCCCGGTCGCCGTCGTGCTTGCTCTGCGAGGACAGCATCAAACCCAGCAGGGTGTCGCCGTCGCGTCCGACGACGAGCACGGGCCGATCCTTGCCCTGGCTCGGATCCTCCTCGTACGCCACCCACGTCCAGACGATTTCACCGGGATCCGCGCGACCGTCCAGGTCGGGGGAGTACTCCACCCTCCGTGCCCGATGGGCTGTCGGGGCGGAGTTCGCGGTGACCGGACGACCCGGGGCCGGCTTCGGCGCGGCGGCCGTCGACCCGGTCAGGACACCGGCCGCGCGGTCCAGCGCGCCGGACTTCTGCAGCTGCCGGAGAAGCTGCGGGCCCTTGTCCCGTGCAAGTCGGCCCAACGTCTTCCCGATGCTGCTCCACGTGCTCGCCATGGCCGCCGAGCTTAGTGCGTGTATGCCGCAGCAGCCGCAACGCGGTGACTTGGATATCCTGACAGGTGACAGTGGCCCGGAACCGGGCCGGTGCCGGTCCAGGTAAGGGGTCCCCCATCAGCAGCTTCGCCGACAAGACGTTCACGGATCCTGCCCGGATCCGGAATTTCTGCATCATCGCGCACATCGATCACGGCAAGTCGACGCTGGCCGACCGCATGCTTCAGCTCACCGGTGTGGTCGAGGAGCGGCAGATGCGTGCCCAGTACCTCGACCGCATGGACATCGAGCGCGAGCGCGGCATCACGATCAAGGCGCAGAACGTCCGGCTCCCGTGGAAGGTCGGCGACGAGGAGTTCGTCATCCACCTCATCGACACTCCCGGGCACGTCGACTTCACGTACGAGGTCTCCCGCGCACTCGAGGCCTGCGAGGGTGCGGTCCTGCTGGTGGATGCCGCCCAGGGCATCGAGGCCCAGACTCTCGCCAACCTGTACCTGGCGATGGAGAAGGACCTCACCATCATCCCGGTGCTCAACAAGATCGACCTGCCCGCCGCCGACCCCGACCGGTACGCCGAGGAGATCGCGCACATCACCGGATGCGAACCGGGTGACGTGCTGCGCGTGTCCGGCAAGACCGGCATGGGGGTGAAGGAGCTGCTCGACGAGGTCGTGCGGCAGATCCCCGCTCCTGTCGGCGACCCGGACGGTCCGGCCCGTGCGATGATCTTCGACTCCGTGTACGACGCCTACCGCGGAGTCGTCACCTACGTGCGCGTCGTCGACGGCCGGATCTCGCCGCGCGAGAAGATCACCATGATGTCGACGGGCACCACCCACGACCTGATCGAGGTCGGCATCATCTCGCCCGAGCCGAAGGCGAGCATCGGACTCGGCGTCGGCGAGGTGGGGTACCTCATCACCGGTGTGAAGGACGTCCGGCAGTCGCGAGTCGGCGACACGGTCACCGCCGCGCGCGGCGGTGCGACGGAACCCCTCGTGGGATACCGCGACCCCAAGCCGATGGTCTACTCCGGCCTCTACCCGCTCGACGGTTCGGACTACCCCGTGCTGCGCGACGCCCTCGACAAGTTGCGTCTCAACGACGCCGCCCTGGCCTACGAGCCGGAGACGTCGGTGGCGCTCGGGTTCGGGTTCCGCTGCGGATTCCTCGGACTCCTGCACATGGAGATCACCCGCGACCGCCTCGAGCGCGAGTTCGGACTCGAACTGATCTCGACGTCGCCGAACGTGGTGTACCGGGTGGTGATGGAGGACGGTTCCGAGCACGTCGTCACCAACCCGTCGTACTGGCCGGAGGGCAAGATCCGCGAGGTCTACGAGCCGATGGTGAAGTGCACCGTCATCGCGCCGAGCGAGTTCATCGGCGCGATCATGGAGCTCTGCCAGAACCGGCGCGGTGAACTCGGAGGCATGGACTACCTGTCCGAGACCCGCGTCGAACTGCGCTACGAGATGCCCATGGGCGAGATCATGTTCGACTTCTTCGACGCCCTGAAGTCGCGGACCAAGGGCTACGCCAGCCTCGACTACGAGGAGTCCGGCGAGCAGCAGGCCGACCTGGTGAAGGTGGACATCCTGCTGCAGGGCGAGGCGGTCGACGCGTTCTCGTCGATCGTGCACCGCTCGGCGGCAGGCGCGTACGGCGGCCGGATGACATCGAAGCTGCGTGAGCTGATTCCCCGTCAGCAGTTCGAGGTGCCGATCCAGGCGGCGATCGGCTCGAAGATCATCTCGCGTGAGAACATCCGCGCGATCCGCAAGGACGTGCTCGCCAAGTGCTACGGCGGTGACATCAGCCGTAAACGCAAGCTGCTCGAGAAGCAGAAGGAAGGCAAGAAGCGGATGAAGACCATCGGCCGGGTCGAGGTTCCGCAAGAGGCCTTCGTGGCGGCGTTGTCGTCCGAATCGGTGGGGGACAAGCCGAAGAAGTAGGCACCGCGACCGCTCGGTTGTTCTCCTCCGTCGACGTCTGATCGAAAGAAGGTAGGTGCGGCACGTGGCCCTCGAAACCTGGCTCACCCGGACACTGGGAATCGAGGTGCCGATCTTCGGCGCCCCGATGGGCGGACGGGCAGGCGGGACCCTCGTCGCGGAGGTGTCGAAGGCGGGTGGGCTCGGCCTGCTCGGCGCCGCGCGCTACGCCACCCCGGAGTGGGTGGCGAAGGAGACGGCGGTCGCGCGGAGCATCGGCGGCGACGCATTCGGGATCGGGTTGATGACCTGGGCGCTCGACGACGACGACGCGCTGCTCGACGCCGCGCTGGCGGAGAACCCGCGGGTCGTGTCGCTGTCGTTCGGTGATCCCGCCCCGTACGTGGAGCGGGTCCACGCCACCGGGGCGCTGGCGGTGTCGCAGGTCAACACGATCGACGATCTGCGGGTCGTGGAGGCGGCGGGCGTCGACTTCGTCATCGCCCAGGGCGGTGAGGCGGGCGGCCACACCGGGCGGATCGGGACGTTGCCGCTGCTGCAGGAGATCCTGGAGGCCACCGCGCTGCCCGTGCTCGCCGCGGGCGGCATCGCGACCGGTCGCGGTCTCGCCGCCGTGCTCGCCGCCGGCGCGGAGGGCGCGATGATCGGGACCGCGCTGCTGGCCAGCCCCGAGACCATCGGACCGGAGTACGCCCGTGACAAGCTGATCGCGGCGGGCAGCGGCGACACCGTGTACACGTCGGTGTTCGACCAGGCGCGCAGCCAGCCGTGGCCGGCCCGCTGGGGTGGACGGGCCCTGAGCAACGAGTTCACGTCGCGCTGGCACGGCGCGGGAGCCCCCGACGCCGAACTCGCCACCGCCTACGATCCCGCGAACCCCGACCTCGGTGTCGTGTACGCCGGGGAGGCGGCGGGCCTCGTCACGTCGGAGCGGCCTGCGGGTGCCGTGGTGCGGCGGATCGCGGCCGACGCGGAGCGGTTGCTGCACCGTTTCGCGGAGTAACCCGTCGCCACCAGCAGCCAGTGGGTCGACGCCCTCCTCGAGTTCGGCGTCCAACCCGTCGCGTATCTGTCCGCGGGCGCGATGGGCGACGAGCGCGGCCTGTACCCCTGGGAGTCGGAGGTCGACGACTCGGCCGTGGAACTCGACCGCGCAAGCATGACGCAGGTGGGTGCGTCGCTGCCGGAAGAGCAGATCGCCGGCTTCGCGCCCGATCTGATTCTCGGCTCGTTCGCCGTCGCCGACCAGGAGGACTTCGACCGGATCAGCAAGATCGCGCCGACGGTCGCCGCGCTGGGCGACGTGCAGGTCGACCCGTGGGAGTCGCAGGTCGAGGTCCTCGGCCGGATCCTCGGTGAGGAGGACCGCGCGGCCGAGATCATCGCGAACACCAACGGGACCGTCGACGGCCTGGCCGACCGGCTCCCCGCACTGTCCGGCAAGACGGCGGTGCTGTCCCAGTTCGTCTTCGCCACCGGACAACTCGTCGTCGTCGCGGATCCCGACGACGGCGCGAGCGCGGTGTTCCGGAGGCTGGGGCTGACATTGCCGCCGACGCTGGTGGAAGAAGCGGGGGCCACCGGCGGCCGCCTCACCCTGAGCCCGGAGCGGGTGGACGCCCTGAACGCCGACCTCGTGGTGATGCTGCCCAACGGCGGCACCCGCGACGATCTGATGCGGTTGCCCGGATTCGCCCAGCTGCCGTCCGTGCAGCCGGGTGGTCTCGCCGTCGAGGACTACGCCACGGTGGTCGGGTTCAACACCCCGTCGAGCCTGTCCCTGCAGTACTCGCTGGGCCGGATCACGCCGCAACTGGAGGCGGTCGGCGCCTGATCACACCATGTAGTGGGCAGGGTGGAAGCCGCTCGCCGCGGCCTCCTCGGCGCGGATGACGTGAACGACCGCGTTGATCAACGCCAGATGCGTGAACGCCTGCGGGAAGTTGCCCAGGTGCCGCCCCGACTCGGGATCGATCTCCTCCGCGTACAGCTCGAGGGGGCTCGCGAACCCGAGGAGCCGCTCGCACAGGCGCTTCGCGCGGTCGAGTTCACCGATCTCCACGAGCGCCGACACGAGCCAGAACGAACAGATCGTGAACGTGCCCTCCTTGCCCGTCAGCCCGTCGTCCGTGGTCTCCACCCGGTAACGCAGTACCAGCCCGCCCTCGGTCAGCTCGTCCGCGATGGCGAGCACGGTCGCGCGGATGCGCGGATCATCGGCGGGCAGGAACCGCAGAAGCGGAGCGAGGAGGAGTGAGGCGTCGAGCTCGTCGCTGCCGTACCGCTGGGTGAGGACTCCGCGTGCGTCGACGCCGTGCTCGAGAATGTCGGCCTTGATCTCGTCGGCGAGGTCGGCCCACCGATCCGCGTAACTCGCCTCGCCCTGCTGCTCGGCGAGTTTCGCGCCCCGGTCGAGCGCCACCCAGCACATGATCTTCGACGACGTGAAGTGCTGCGGCTCGCCGCGCACCTCCCAGATGCCGCGGTCGGGGAGCTGCCAGTGCTCGATCGCCTCCTCGACCTGACGTTTGAGCATCGGCCACAGCGTCTCCGGCACCCGCTCGCGCGATCGCACGTGCAGGTACACGGAATCGAGGATCGTTCCCCAGATGTCGTGCTGGTCCTGGTCGTACGCACCGTTTCCGATCCGCACCGGACGCGCGCCGTCATGGCCGGACAGGTGCGGCAGCTCCTCCTCGACGAGGGTCCGCTCGCCGCCGACGCCGTACATCACCTGCAGCGGCCGGTACTTGCCGTCGTCGGCACTGGACACGTCGTAGAGGAACGCGAAGAAATCGTCGGCCTCCCGGTCGAGTCCGAGGCTGTACAGCCCCCACAGGGCGAACGTCGAATCCCGCACCCATGCGTAGCGGTAGTCCCAATTTCGTTCACCCCCGGGGGTTTCCGGAAGCGACGTGGTCGACGCGGCGAGCAGCGCGCCGGTGGGGGCGTACGCCAACCCCTTCAGCGCCAGGGCGCTGCGCTGCAGGTAGCCACGCCACTTGTGGTCGGGGAAGCGGCCGGTCGTGATCCATTCCCGCCAGAACTTCGCCGTCTGCCACATCTTCTCGGCAGCCTCGTCATAGGTCTGCGGCGCAGGCATGTGCGTCCAGGACAGTGCGACGAACACGTTGTCGTCCTCGACCATCCGGGTCCGGGCCCGGGCCTCGCGCCCTTCCAGCCCGAGCTTCATGTTGCTGGTCAGCCGGAGTGTGGGGTGGTCGCCCGCACCACTCGACTTGCAGGTGGCGGTGGCTTCCTCGTAGACCTTCCCCGTGTACTCCCACACCGCGTCGCCGCGGTGGTAGTCGAACGCGGGCTCGCAGCTCATCTCGAGATCCACGGTGCCGTTCACGCATTTGACGGTCCGCAGCAGGACGTGTTCGGCATCCCAGTCAGTGGGGGTGCGGCGATGGGAGCGGGACCGCTGCTCCACGTTGTGCCACGGGCCGAGCACGAGTGCGTCGCGGACGATGAGCCACCCCGTTTCGGTCTGCCACGTCGTTTCGACGATCAGTCCTCCCGGGAGGTAGCGGCGGGCGGCGGGCACGTTCTGCCCGTACGGTGCGATCCGGAAGTGGCCCGCGCTGCGGTCGAGGACGGCGCCGAAGACGCTGGGGGAGTCGGGCCGGGGGATGCACATCCACTCGACCGCCCCGTTCCGGGCTATCAGGCAGGTGGTCTCGCAGTCCGACAGGAATGCGTAATCGTCGATCGGCGGAAACGCGCGACGGTGGCGATGCGCAGCGGAGCGGGGCTGGTCGTCCGAGTGCGCATCGAGAGACACCATCTGATCATCATCGGCCGTCGTCGCCGCGGCGTCCACCTGTGCGCCGGCCACGGGCCGGCGAACGATAGGGTGGCACGGTGGACCGGATGGCGAGTTGGTGGGACGGCTTCGAGCTGTGGATCGCCGGGCTCCCGTTCGTTCCGCAGGTCGCCCTCGTGCTGCTGGTGATGGTGCCGGTGTGCCGAGGACTGGCGTGGCTGCTCGATCGTGGCCTGGCCGCAGTCTTCGTCCTGCTCAGGCGGGACGTCTCGAAGGTGGAGGAACCCTGATGCCGCGCTCACGCGTCACGCTCGCGCTGCTCGCGCTGCTCGTCCTCGTCGTCGTCGCCTGGCTGGTCACCCGGTAGATCCCGTTCGATGTGGGCGGTTGGTTCAGCCTCTGCTACAGTCCACGGCGTGTCTGAAGCCGCTGTACACCAGGTCCGCCATGAATTGGCGTTGATCGCTGTCGGCATGCTCGCAGTCGCCGACATCGACTGTTGTTGATTTCTCCTCGCACACAGAACTGCGCGCGGGTGACACCACGCACCGCTCGACCGGTCTCGCGCTGCTGATTTTCGTTCGCATTCCTGATTTCCCGCTCGGGCGATCCCTGCGTTCCTCCCCACGCACCACCTCCCACGTTGTTCGCACCACCCCTCTGTGACAGATCCCCAGGAAGGTTTCTCCCATGAAACGCCGTTCTCGTAGTCTTCTCACGGCCCTCGTGACGCTCGGAGCTGTGGCGCTGACCGCGTGCAGCGGCGGCGCCAGCGACACCGCCGGCGCCGACTCGGCCGGTGCCGACGGCAGCGCAGGCACCATCAACCTGTACGCGTACGCCGTACCGAAGCCGGGATTCGACAAGCTGATCCCCGCGTTCAACGCCACCGACGAGGGCAAGGGCGTGGCCTTCCAGCCGTCCTACGGTGCCTCCGGTGACCAGTCCCGCAAGGTCAAGGACGGCGCCGAGGCAGACTTCGTCAACTTCTCCGTCGAACCCGACATCACCCGCCTCGTCGACGCCGGTCTGGTGGACAAGAGCTGGAACCAGGACGCCTACAACGGGATTCCGTTCGGTTCGGTCGTCACCATCGTCGTGCGCGAGGGCAACCCGAAGAACATCCGCGACTGGGACGACCTGTTGCGCCCCGACGTCGAGGTCGTGACCCCGAACCCGTTCAGCTCCGGATCCGCGAAGTGGAACCTGCTCGCACCGTACGCGGCGAAGAGCAACGGCGGCCAGGACCCGGCCGCCGGTCTCGCCTACATCACGTCGCTGGTGAACGACCACGTGAAGATTCAGCCGAAGTCGGGACGCGAGGCGTCGGAGGCGTTCCTGCAGGGCACGGGTGACGTGCTGCTCAGCTACGAGAACGAGGCGCTGTTCATCGAGGGCAACGGTGACCCCGTCGAGCACGTGACCCCGCCGACCACGTTCAAGATCGAGAACCCGGTCGCGGTGCTGTCGAACAGCAAGAACCTGGAGAAGGCCAACGCGTTCAAGGACTTCCTCTACACCACCGAGGGCCAGAAGCTGTGGGGCGAGGCCGGATTCCGCCCGGTCGATCCCGCGGTGGCCGCGGAGTTCGCCGACAAGTTCCCCGAACCGGCCAAGCTGTGGACCATCGCCGATCTCGGCGGCTGGTCCAAGGTCGACTCCGAGGTGTTCGCCAAGGACACCGGGTCCATCGCGGTGATCTACGACAACGCAACCAAGTAAGACCGACATGAGCGACACGACGACGGCGACGGGCGGACGCGGCACCACGGTGCCGTCTCCGCCCGTTCCGCCTACGCGCAAGAAGATCGCCCGGGTCACCGGTGCGGTGGGACCGCTCGGCATCGGCATCGCGACGCTCTGGCTGAGCATCATCGTGGTCCTGCCACTCGCCGCGCTCACCGTCGCCTCGTTCGGCGACGGAATCGGCGGCTTCGTGGACGCGATCACCTCGCCCGTGGCGGTGGCGTCCCTGCGCGTCACCGTCGTGGTGTCGGTCGTGGTGGCCGTGATCAACGTGATCATGGGCACGCTCATCGCGTGGGTTCTGGTGCGTGATGAATTTCCCGGCAAGCGGGCCGTCAACGCGCTGATCGACCTGCCGTTCGCGTTGCCGACCATCGTGGCCAGCATCGTGCTGCTGTCGCTGTACGGCCCGGAGAGTCCGATCGGCGTCCACCTCAACGCGACGCAGCCCGGTCTGATCGTGGCACTGGCATTCGTGACGCTGCCGTTCGTCGTCCGCTCGGTGCAGCCGGTGCTCATCGAGGTGGACAGGGAAGTCGAGGAGGCTGCGGCCTCACTCGGCGCGGACAACGTGACGATCTTCCGGAGAGTCGTGCTGCCGACGCTGACCCCGGCCATCATCAGCGGCGCGGGGCTCGCGTTCGCCCGCGCGATCGGTGAGTACGGATCCGTCGTCCTGATCGGCGGAAACATTCCCCGAGAGACCCAGGTCGCTTCCCAGTACATTCAACAGCAGATCGAAATCGACAGGCCGGCGGCTGCGGCGGCCGTGTCGGTGGCTCTCCTGGCCATCGCGTTCGTGACGTTGTTCGCCCTCCGGGTCTTCGCCAGCCGGGGGCAGCGTCGTGAGGAGCAGGCGGAATGAAGCTCTCTGGGTCCACCCGGATCACCCTGCGCGCGGTCGCGCTGCTCTATCTGTTCGGCCTGCTGGTGGTGCCGATCGTCATCATCCTGTTCCGCACGTTCGAGAACGGGATCGGCGCCTTCGTCCAGTCGATCAGCACACCGGCCGCGATCTCCGCGCTCAACCTGTCCCTGCTGATCGTGGCGATCGTCGTCCCCGTGAACGTGGTATTCGGGATCGTCACGGCCCTCGCGCTCGTCCGGGGCCGCTTCCCCGGCCGCGGTCTGGTGCAGGCGGTGGTCGACCTTCCGTTCGCCGTCTCGCCCATCGTGGTCGGCGTGTCGCTGATCCTGCTGTGGGGTGCCAACGGCTGGTTCGGCGGGCTCGAATCGCTGGGGTTCAAGGTGATCTTCGGGCTTCCCGGCATGGTCATCGCCACACTCTTCGTGACGTTGCCGTTCGTCGTGCGGGAGGTCGAGCCCGTCCTGCACGAGATCGGCGAGGAGCAGGAACAGGCCGCCGCGACTCTCGGTGCGAGCCGCTGGCAGACGTTCTGGCTGATCACACTGCCCGCCATCCGCTGGGGCCTCACCTACGGTGTGGTCCTGACCGTCGCCCGCTCGCTGGGCGAGTTCGGAGCGGTGATCATGGTGTCGTCGGGCTTCCCCGGTGTATCCCAGACCCTGACCCTGCTCGTTCACTCGCGCTACATCGACGACCACAACACGTTCGGGGCGTACTCCGCAGCCACCCTGCTGATGGGCATTGCGCTGATCACCCTGCTTCTGATGACTCTGCTCGACCGCAAGAGGAGCACCACATGATTACCGTGACCGGCGCCCGGAAGAACTACGGGTCCTTTGCTGCTCTCGACGACGTCTCCATCCACATCCCCTCGGGTTCGCTGACCGCGCTCCTCGGGCCCAGTGGTTCGGGCAAGTCGACGCTGCTCCGATCCATCGCCGGTCTGGAGTCCCTCGACTCCGGCACCGTCGTGATCGGCGGGAACGACGTCACCGACATCTCCCCGCAGAAGCGGGACATCGGCTTCGTGTTCCAGCACTACGCGGCGTTCAAGCACATGACGGTGCGCGACAACGTCGCGTTCGGTCTGAAGATCCGGAAGCGGCCCAAGCCGGAGATCGACAAGAAGGTCAACGAGCTTCTCGAGATCGTCGGCCTCGACGGCTTCCAGCACCGGTATCCGGCGCAGCTGTCCGGCGGTCAGCGTCAGCGGATGGCGCTCGCGCGGGCCCTGGCCGTGGACCCGAAGGTGCTTCTCCTCGACGAGCCGTTCGGCGCGCTCGACGCGAAGGTCCGCACGGACCTGCGCACTTGGCTGCGCCGGTTGCACGACGAGGTGCACGTGACCACCGTGCTGGTCACCCACGACCAGGAGGAGGCCCTCGACGTCGCCGACCGGATCGCCGTCCTCAACAAGGGCCGGATCGAGCAGATCGGCGAACCGGAGGACCTCTACGACCGTCCCCACAACGACTTCGTGATGTCGTTCCTCGGGTCGGTGGCCAAGCTCAACGGTCAGCTGGTCCGACCGCACGACATCCGTCTCGGCCGCGACCCCGACCTGGCTCTCGCCCAGGAGGCAGGCACGGCCGAATCGCTCGGCGTCACGCGGGCCACCGTCGAGCGCGTGGTGCACCTGGGGTTCGAGGTGCGGGTGGATCTGCGTAACGAGGCGACCGGTGAACCCTTCTCGGCGCAGGTGACCCGCGGGGACAGCGCCGCACTCGGCCTGCAGGAAGGCGAGACCGTGTACGCGCGGGCCACGCGGGCACCCGAACTCCCGGAGGCCGAAGTTCCGGTCTCCCTGTAACTCCCCGCCGATGTAGGAGGCGACTGTGGCGACCCCGGTGAATCCCGTCCGTGACAACGTTCTGATCGTGCACTGGCACGATCTGGGCCGTCATCTCGGGTGTTACGGCGCGTCCGGGGTGCGGAGTCCGAACCTGGACCGGCTCGCCGCGGAGGGTGTGCTGCTGACCGACGCGCACGCGGCGGCGCCGCTGTGCTCGCCGTCGCGTGGCGCCCTGTTCTCGGGCCGGTACCCGCACAGCAACGGACTGATCGGCCTCGCACACCACGGCTGGCAGTACCACGACGACGTCCGCACGCTGCCGTCCCTGTTGGCGGAGGCGGGCTGGTACACGGCTCTGTTCGGGATGCAGCACGAGACCGCGTATCCCAAGCGGCTCGGCTTCCACGAGTACGACGTGACGAACTCGTACTGCGAATACGTCACCGACCGTGCGTCGCGGTGGCTGGCGCGGTTCCCTCCGCAGCCGTTCCTGCTGACCGCGGGGTTCTTCGAGACCCACCGCCCGTACCCGGTCGACAGGTATGCGCCCGCCGACCCGGAGGGTTTCGACGTTCCGTCGTACCTGCCCGACCGGCCGCAGGTCCGTGAGGATCTCGCCGGATTCCACGGGTCGATCGAGGTGGCCGATGCGGCCGTCGGCCGGTTGCTGCAGACGCTGGACGACGAGGGGCTCGACGACAGCACGTGGGTCGTGTTCCTCACCGATCACGGCGAGGCGTTCCCCGGTGCGAAGTCGACACTGTATGCGCCGGGCACGGGAATTGCGGCGATCGTCCGCCCACCGCGGAGGCTGCGGGCGGCGCCCCGCGTCTACGACGACCTGTTCAGCGGGGTGGATCTGGTTCCCACCCTTCTCGATCTACTCGGCGTCCCTGTCCCCGCGGCCGTGGAGGGTGTCTCCCACGCCGGGCAACTGCTGGGCCGGTCCGAGTCGACGGCGCGCGACGTCCTGTTCACGGAGAAGACCTTCCACGACAGTTTCGATCCCATTCGCGCGGTGCGCACCAAGCAGTTCAGCTACATCGAGAACTACGCACCTCGGCCCAAGCTCGATCTGCCCCTCGACATCGAGAACAGCCTCTCCGGTGCTGCATTGGGCACCGAGCATCTCCGGCCGCGTCCGAGTCGGGAGCTCTACGACCTGGCCGCCGATCCCGACGAGCGAGACAACCTGGCCGACACCGAGGACTTCGCCGGGACACAGGCCGAGTTGGCGCTGCAACTCGCGACGTGGCGACGGGCGACCGGCGACTCGATCCCGAGCGAGGAGGAGGGAACCGCGTACGCCCGGAAGGCCATGGAGGAATATCTGGCCACTCTCGGCCGGGTGCCGGACGTGCGTTCGGCCTACAGTTCGGAGCGCGGAATCCTGGACGAGCCGAGGGGCGGCGTCGCGATGTAGCCGCCGGGTTGCCGGCGGATGATGACGGTTCCGTCCTCGCGACCTGCGCGGCAGTGGTGCACTGGAAGCGTGAGCGTCGACTGCCCGCGGTGCACCCCGCCGAAGCTGCTGCGCGAGATGGTGCACCGCCTCGGCCGCTCGGCGACTCTGTCCGGGTCCGGCGAGGCAGCGGTGACGGGGATCAGCCAGGACTCTCGTCTCGTCCGGGCCGGCGACGTGTACGCGGCGTTGCCGGGCCGGCACCGACACGGGATCGAGTTCGCGGTCGAGGCCGCGTCGCGTGGTGCTGTCGCGATGCTCAGCGACCGCGAGTCGGACGTCCTGCCGACGATCGTCGTCGACGATCCGCGGCTTCTCCTCGGTCCGTTGGCGGCGTGGGTCTACGGCAATCCGTCCGAGTCGCTCGACGTCTACGGCGTGACCGGGACGAACGGGAAGACCAGCACCGCGTATCTGCTGGACGCGGGACTGCGTGCCGCAGGTGTCGCCACCGGCATGATGACGGGGATCACCGTCCGGGGACCGAACGGGTCACGCACCGCGACCCGGACGACTCCCGAGGCGTGCGAACTCCAGCAGACACTCGCCGCGTTCGCCGAGCACCGGACCGGCGCCGTCGCGATGGAGGTGTCGAGTCACGGCCTCGCTCTGCACCGCATCGACGGAACGTCCTTCCGGGTGGGGGTGTTCACCAACCTCGCCCGCGACCATCTGGACTTTCACCCCGACATGGACGCGTATTTCGCGGCGAAGGCCAGATTGTTCGAACCGGGGCACTGCGCCGCGGCAGCCATCGGCATCGACGACGAGTTCGGACGCCGCCTCGCCGCCACGGTCACCGTGCCCCGTGTGACGTTCTCGTCGAGGTGCACGACGGCCGACGTCCACGCGTCCGCCGTGCACGCGGACGAGGGCGGCACGTCGTTCACGCTCCACGGTGCCGGGGCGCGGACACCGGTGCGGCTCCGGCTACTCGGAGTGCATCAGGTGGACAACGCGCTCGCGGCGCTCGCCGCCCTCGCGGCTCGCGGCGTGGACCTCGACGCGGCGGTCGCCGGGATCGAGAACCTCGACACCGTGCCCGGACGCCTGGAGGCGGTGCACGCGGGCCAGCCGTTCCTCGCATTCGTCGACTACATGCACAACACGGCCGGACAGCGACGCCTGTTTCCGTACCTCCGCTCGCTGACACGAGGCCGGGTCATCGCCGTCGTCGGGGCGACCGGTGAGCGCGACCCCGGTAAGCGGGTCCCGCTCGGCGCGACCGCAGCCCGTTTCGCCGACACGGTCATCGTCACCGACGAGAGTCCGTACTCCGACGACGCGCACAGCCTGCGCGAGGACGTGGCGCGGGGAGCACGCAGTGGTGGCGACGCCGAAGTGCTCGTCCTTCCCGACCGCGCCGAGGCGATCGTCGCCGCCGTCACCCTCGCCGCACCGGGCGACGTCGTGGTGGTCGCGGGCCGTGGGCACGACCGGGTTCAGGCGTACGGACCGCGCCGGCGTGTGTTCGACGACCGGCTCGCGCTCCACGAGGCACTCCGCCGGCTCGTCGCAGGTTAGGCCAGTAGCGTCTCGTGCCGGGCGAGTTCGGCGAGAATCCGCGCGACGAGGTCGTCGAGGTCGGCGCCGGTGGTGTCGAACGCGAGATCCGGGTTCTCGGGGGCCTCGTACGGCGCGTCGATCCCGGTGAGGCCGCGGAGTTCGCCTGCCCGCGCCTTGGCGTAGAGCCCCTTGGGGTCCCGCCGTTCGCACTCGTCGACCGGCGTGCTCACGTGGATCTCGAGAAACTGCAGTCCCGCGGCCTCGTTGAGCGCCCGCGCGATCGCGCGGTCCGAGCGCAGCGGCGACACCATCGACGCGATGGCGACCACCCCGGCGTCCGCGAACAACCGGGTGAGGTGCCCGACGCGGCGGATGTTCTCGGCTCGGTCGCCGGGGGAGAATCCGAGGTCGTCCGAGATGCCGTGCCGCACGTTGTCGCCGTCCAGCAGGTAGGCGGTCCGTCCGGCGTCGACGAGGGTCCGTTCGAGCGCGACCGCCACCGTGGACTTGCCGGACGCCGGCAGCCCGGTGAGCCAGATGGTGGCGCCGCGCTGCCCGGTCGCGGACCAGCGCCGATCCCGTTCCAGCGACGACGGGTGCCACTTGATGTCGTGCCGGGTCTGCTCGCCGGGCACGACTTCCCGGGCTTCGCTGACGGTGCCGGCGCCGACGGTGTCGTTGCTCTGCTCGTCGATGAGGATGAACGCGCCGGCATCGCGATTGGTGGCGTACGGGTCGGGGAGCACCACCGTGCTCGTCCGGAGCGTGATCCGGCCGATGTCGTTGAGGGCGAGTTCGCTGGGGGAGTCGTGTTCTTCGAGGGTTTCCGGGTCGAGCCGGGTGTGCAATTCCTGAACCGTCGCGCGCACGGTGCGGCTGGTGTGCTTGAGCGCCACCCGGTCGCCTGCCCGCAGCGGTGTCTCGCTCAGCCAGCACACGGTCGCGTCGATCTCGCGGGCCGGGGCGGGTGCGGTCGCGGCGGCGGCGCTCACGACGAGGTCGCCGCGGGCGACGTCGAGGTCGTCCGCGAGTTCGAACGACACCGACAGCGGGGCCACTGCCACGGACCGGTTCGGATCGAGGGTGTCGAGGGTGGTGACCGTGCTGCGGGAACCCGCAGGCAGGACCACCACCTCGTCGCCGACGGACAGGGTGCCGGCGGACAGCCGGCCGGTGTAGCGGCGTCGCCGGTCGTCCGTGGGACGCGCCACCCACTGGATCGGCAGTCGCAGTTCGGACGCGACCGCGGACGGCGCGGCGAGTTCCACCTCCTCGAGATACTCGAGGATCGTGGGCCCGTCGTACCAGGGTGTCGAATCCGACCGCGTGACGACGTTGTCGCCGCGGGTGGCGGACACCGGGATCACCGTGAGGTCGCGGCCGCCGAGGCGCTGCGCGAGCAGCCCGAGTTCGGATTCGACTTCCTTGAACCGGGTCTCGTCGAAGTCGACGAGATCGATCTTGTTGACCACGGCGACCAGGTGCGGCACGCCGAGAAGGTCGGCGATCCGCGCGTGGCGGCGGGTCTGCCGGAGCACCCCGGCGCGGGCGTCCACGAGCAGCACGGCCACGTGGGCGTTCGACGCACCGGTGAACATGTTGCGGGTGTACCGTTCGTGCCCCGGCGTGTCCGCGAGCACGAAACTGCGGGTGGCGGTGGAGAAGAACCGGTACGCCACATCGATCGTGATGCCCTGTTCGCGTTCGGCGCGCAGCCCGTCGGACAGGGCGGCGAGGTCCGCCTCGCCGTCGGTGTTCGTCACCGCCTCGAGATGGTCGGTGGGCAGGCTGCCGGTGTCGTGGAGGAGCCGTCCGATCAGGGTGCTCTTGCCGTCGTCGACGCTGCCCGCGGTGGCGAGCCGCAGCAACTGACGGGGCCGGCTGGTGGTGGTCATCAGAAGTACCCCTCGCGCTTGCGGTCTTCCATCGCGGCAACGGAAGTTCGGTCGTCGGCCCGGGTCTCGCCGCGCTCGGAGACCGTGGCCGCGGCGATCTCCTCGATCACGCCGGCGACGTCGTCGGCGTCGGAACGCACGGCACCGGTGATGGTCAGGTCCCCGACCGTGCGGTACCGCACCCGGAGCCGTTGCACCAGTTCGTCTTCGGTGGGCAGCGTGTACTCGGACAACCCCAGCAGGATGCCGTCGCGCTCGAACACCTGCCGCTCGTGGGCGAAGTAGATCGACGGCAGCGCCAGATTCTCGAGTTCGATGTAGCGCCAGATGTCGAGTTCGGTCCAATTACTCAGCGGGAACACGCGAACCTGCTCACCACGGCGGATCCGCCCGTTGTACAGCGACCACGGCTCGGGCCGCTGCGCACGCGGATCCCACTGCCCGAACTCGTCGCGGAAGCTGAGCACCCGCTCCTTCGCGCGGGCCCGTTCCTCGTCTCGGCGCGCACCGCCGAACGCGGCGTCGAAGCGATGCTCCTCCAGGGCGTCGAGCAGGGTGCGGGT
This sequence comes from Rhodococcus wratislaviensis, assembly GCF_900455735.1. Lineage (GTDB taxonomy): Bacteria > Actinomycetota > Actinomycetes > Mycobacteriales > Mycobacteriaceae > Rhodococcus_F > Rhodococcus_F wratislaviensis. The sequence goes on from NZ_UAUI01000007.1 coordinate 65,856, forward strand.
CTGCAACCGGTTGCGGGACGTGCCCGGACCGCCCGATTCGGCGACCCGACCCTTGTCGATCGACTCCTGCACCGACGCGACGATCAGCCGGTGACCGTCCTCGGCGAGCCGCCGATCACGGAACTCGATCACCTCGGGGAAATTGTGGCCGGTGTCGACGTGCAGGACGGGAAACGGCAACGGGGACGGCCGGAACGCCTTCTCCGCCAGTCGCAGCAACACGATGGAGTCCTTGCCGGCCGAGAACAACAGCACCGGTCGCTCGAGTTCCGCGACCACCTCGCGGATGATGTGCACGGCCTCCGCCTCCAGCGCGCGGAGTTCGTCCACCCGTGCGGCGCCGACGGTGCTGTCACGCGGCGCCGCGGCGCCGACGGCGGTCACAGCGGGAGTCCGTTCACGGCGGCTTCGGACCGATACCGCAGGGCCCACTCCTTGGAGCGGCCGTCGCTCTGCCGCTTCAGCGGGGGCGGGGGAGCGAGATCGGCGTCGAGGCCGAGTTCGACGAGCACCTTCGCCGCCGTCGCCTGCGGCGCCGCCACGAGATCGTCGAAACCGATGTCGATGTGGTCGAGTCCCTCGACCTCGAACCAGTTGCGCCACTGCTCATCTTGATCGCGCAGAATGCGGACGAGGTGTGCGATGCCGCCCGCGTGGTACTCGGCGCCGTCGTGCGGGGCGGGCGGGGTGGCGTCGTCGCGCCACACCTGAGTTTGCACCGCCCGCCACATCGACACCGCCTGCGCGACGACGTCACGCCGGTAGACGTGGATGAAGGCGAGGTCGCGGCCCAGGAGGTCGTCGAGGGCGGACCGCAGGTCGTTGCCGGACCGGTCCGCAAGTCCGGCGGCGCGGTCGAGGACGAGCGGCACCTGGTTCCACATCAGTTTTCCGCCCCACACCCCGTTGGGGGTGCGACCGAGGCTGAGCAGTTGATCGCGCCACTGCTCCGCGCTGCGGGTGTCGGCGGTCCCCGGTTCGAGCGGGGCGAGCAGTGAGAGTACCGACTCGTCGGTGACGCCCTCGAACCACTGCCGCGGCTGCGGCGAACGACTGGTGGACGGCAGGTACTGGAAGAACTCCTCGGGGTTGCCGGCCACGGTCGTGGCGCGAAGGGATTCGACGAGCAGGGTGCTGCCGCTGCGCTGTGACGCACAGACGAGATATGAGCGTGGCTCCGACATGCCGGAAACTATAAACGCGAAATTCGGTGCCGAAATCGGGACGAAATCCAATTATCGTGATTGAAACACTTGGCATTTTCTGCTGCGTGTGAGTCGTCGATATCGGCGCTACGATGCTCGTAATTCGGCAGGTAGAGACAGTTTTCTGGCGAGTGAACTCGGTTCACTCCTCGCCCGGGGAATGGCGCCGCGTCGGGTGAATATGAATCAGGCTGATCGAAAGAGTGAAACGAACGCTGCCGTGTTCAGCCTTTTCGGCAGATGAGCACCGGGCACCGGGCGTGGTGGATGAGGCTCTGGCTCGTCGAGCCCACGATCGACGCGGTGAACGGATTTCGCCCGTGGCTGCCGACGGCGATCAGCTGCGCGCCGAACGAGTATTCGAGCAGCACCTTCATCGGCCCACCACGCTCGAGGCAGCGCGTGACCTCGACATCGGGGTACTTCTCGTGCCACCCGGCGAGGCTCTCGGCGAGCCAGGCCTCCTCGTGCTGGACCAGATCGGACCAATCGGTGAAGCGTCGTTCCTCCGAGTACCACGCACCGAGGGTGGAGTGCTCGGCCCACGTGTGCACCGCGACGAGGGGAGCGCCGAAGAACGCCGCGAACTCGAACGCGTGGGCCACCGCCATGTCGCTCAGTTCGCTGCCGTCCACACCCACCACGACGGGGCGGGTTTCGCTGACCTCGTGGCCCTGGATGCCGCGCCAGACGACGACCGGGCATTCGGCTCGATTCGACACGCGCACGACATCGGAACCGGCAACCACCGATTTCATCTCACTTGTGGCCGCGGGCCCGAGAACCAGCATCCGGGCTGTCTTGGACAGTTCCACCAACGCGTGTGCGGGCGGACCGGGGTGGGTACTGCGCTCCACCTCCAGGTCCTGCTGCCCGTCGAGGACGATGCGCTCGGCGGCGTCGAGGAACTCATCGCCCTCGGGATGACCGTCCTCGGAATTCGGATGCTTGGGTACCACGTGGACGAGGCGCAGCGGCTCCTCGAAGCGCTTCGCGGCGGATGCAGCCCACGCCGCCGCCTCCAGCGCGCCGTCCGATCCGTCGATGCCTGCCACGATGCCGCGTCGAATCCGTGCTGTGCTCATGGGGGTGCTCCTCACCTCCATTCCAGTTTGGTCCAGGTCGGCAGCGACGCGCCAGAGGTAAATCGGTCGGCAGCCGATCCCGCCGCGTTCTCGATGCGATCGACGTGGACCGCGGGATACTCGAGTGACCCGCGAGCGACGACAGCCAGAAGGAGCAGGCAACCATGAAGAAGCGGACGAGCGGCTCGGAAGTGGGAGGCGGAGGCGACTCTCCCTCGCAGTTGATAGATGCGCGCATCGAGGAGCTGGGTGACTGGCGGGGCGACACGCTCGGCCGGATCCGCGCCCTCGTCACGAAGGCCGACCCCGACGTCGTCGAGGAGTGGAAGTGGAGAGGGGTGCCGGTGTGGTCGCACGCCGGAATGATCTGCACCGGTGAGACGTACAAGAATGCGGTGAAGGTGACGTTCGCCAAGGGTGCGTCGCTGGACGACCCGTCCCGCCTCTTCAACTCCGGTCTCGAAGGCAACACCCGGCGTGCCATCGATCTCCACGAGGGCGACACGATCGACGAGAAGGCGTTCCAGGCGCTCGTCCACGCCGCCGTGGCCCTGAACACCTCCTAAAGTACGGGCCAAGGGTTTTCGGCCGCCGCGACCCGGTTCACCTGGGGTTTTCCCGTGTTTCGGTGGCACGGTGAACCGGAGGCGCGGGTGAACCGTGTGTACTGCTGGGAGGTGGTGACCGATGGCGGATGCCCAGACCGAGCTGATGCACGCCCTGTACGAAGAGCATGCCCCCGCAGTGTGGCGGTATGCCCTGCGGCTGACCGGCGACCGCGCCCGCGCCGAGGACATCGTGCAGGAGGTACTGCTGCGAGCCTGGAAGCATCCGAACGTGCTCGACCAGTCGGAGTCGTCGGCGCGGGCGTGGCTGTTCACGGTCGCCCGGAACCTCGTGTTCGACGAGCACCGCAGCGCACGCTCCCAGCGTGAGGTCGGGATGAGCTCCACACCCGAGCGCGCCGCCCCGGACAGCTCGGACGGCGCACTCGACGCCTGGATGATGGGTGATGCGCTGGCCCGGCTCAGCCCCGACCATCGTGCGGTCCTCGTTCTCGGTTACTACCGGGGAATGTCCACCCACCAGATCGCCGACGAACTCGGAATACCGGAGGGAACGGTGAAATCCCGCATGCATTACGGATTGCGGGCCCTTCGATTGGCTCTGCAGGAAATGGGGGTGACCCGATGACGTTCGACGACTTCGAGTCGCACGAGGATCCCTACGTCCGCTGGGACGCCGCTTACGTGCTCGGCGCGATGTCCCCGAGTGATCGGCGCGAGTACGAGGCGCACCTCGCCCATTGCGCGCGGTGCTCGCAGGCCGTGTCCGAATTGGCGGGCATGCCCGGGTTGCTGGCCCTGATCACACCGGAAGAGGCGTTCGGCACGCTGTCCGGGACCGATGCGTCCGAGGACGAGGAGCCGCCCGCACCGCGTGTACTGACCCAGTTGGTCGGCACGGTGCAGCGGCGCAGACGCTACCGGCGAGCGGCAACGGCCCTCGCCGCGGCGGCCGCCGTGGTCGCCGTCGCCGTCCCCGTCGGGGTGCTGGTCATGCAGGACCGGACCCCGTCCGCCCCGGTCACGGCCATGCCCGTCCCGAATCCCGCGAACACCACCGAGGCGGTGTTCACACCCGTGGTCCCGACGACGATCACGGCGAGCGCGTCCATCGCGTCGACGTCCTGGGGTACGGTCATCTTCGTCGAGTGCTCCTACGAGGACACGTGGCCCGGCGACGGTCGCTACGGCGCCGACACCGAGGGGTACGCGCTGACCGTCACCGATCGTTCCGGAGTCGTGACCACACTGGCCACCTGGACCGGTGAGGCAGGCAGGACGGTGCGGCCCACAGCCACCACCAGCCTGCCCGTCGACGCGATCGCGAGCATCGACGTCCGATCCGACGACGACCACCAGGTACTGCTGACCACGGCGTTGTGAGCGGGCCGCCAGGGAGTCGGGTCGGTTTTCGTACCCGCTGCACGCTTCACCGCCGTGTTTCGTTCGTCACGAACGTTTCCGGAAAAATGTTCTGCCACCGGTGAACCCGACCGGTCCGTGGTTCGTGTGTATATCCAGTGGGTGACCGTAGGTCGCCCCGTCCGATCCACGACACGGGGGTCTGCCGATGAATCTCACGGATCACGAGCCACGGAAAACCGGTCGGAACATGCGCGTCGCCGACTACATCGTCGCGGCGCTGGCCGCAGAGGGTATCGAGCACGTCTTCGGAGTGGGAGGCGCGAACATCGAGGATCTGTACGACGCGCTGCACCGCTCCCGCGACGTCGAGGGCGTCGTCGCCAAACACGAGTTCTCGGCGACGACGATGGCCGACGGGTATGCCAGGACGTCGAACCGGATCGGTGTGGTCGCCGCGACGTCGGGCGGGGGTGCGCTCAATGTGATCGCCGGTCTCGGTGAGGCATTCGCGTCCCGTGTGCCGATCCTGGCATTGGTCGGGCAACCGCCGACGACGCTGGAAGGGATGGGCGCATTCCAGGACACGAGTGGACTGGCGGGGTCGATCGATGCGTCCCGGTTGTTCGGTGAGGTATCCGTGTACTGCGCGCGCGTCGACTCGCCGCTCGACCTCGCACGCCAGCTCGCCGAGGCGCTCGCCGCCGCGCGCCGCGGCGGACCGGCGGTTCTCCTGCTGCCGAAGGACGTTCAGCAGGCGATCGGCGAGTTCCCGGAACCGCGCCGATCGGTCACGACCACACCCCGCACCACCACGACGGACCTCACGCGGCTCGCCGAAGCGCTGCGCGACGACTACGGACGCATCACCGTCATCGCCGGCGACGAGGTCGCGCGAGCCGGCGCGCGAACGGAACTCGCGGAACTCGCCCACGTGCTCGGTGCCCGGGTGGCCGTCACGCCCGACGCGAGGGACGTGCTCGATCCTGCGGCGCCCGGGCGGCTCGGGGTCACCGGCGCGATGGGGAATCCGGATGTCGTGGACGCACTGCAGGATTCCGACGTCTGCCTGCTCGTCGGCACGCGACTGCCGGTGATGGCACGGGGAGGTCTCGATGCGGTGCTCGAGAAGACGCTGGTGTACAGCGTCGGTTCGGCGACGCCGTATCTCCAGACCCATCACGTGTCGACGCGGGATCTGCGGGCGACACTGTGTGGGCTCGTCGCCGAGATCGGACCGGCGGCGACGCGTCCGCCCGTCGCGCAGTGCGATCCGACCCCGATCGACGTGCCGCCGTCCGGCACGTCGGGTCTGCGCTACACGGACGCGGTGAAGGCGCTCGCCGCGGTGATGCCCACGGGCGCCGATGTGTTCGCGGACGCAGGAAACACGGGTGCCGCTGTGGTGCATCACCTTCCGGTTACCGCCGGAGGCCGGTTCGTGGTGGCGCTCGGAATGGGCGGGATGGGCTACACGTTCGGCGCCGCGATCGGTTCCGCCTTCTCGCGCGGCCGCCGCACGTTCGTGATCGCCGGCGACGGTGCGTTCTACGCGCACGGGCTCGAGATCCACACGGCGGTCGAGTACGACGTGCCGGTCACGTTCGTCGTGTTCAACAACAACGCCCACGCGATGTGCCTGACCCGCGAGCAGGTGTACTTCGAGGGCACCTACACCTACAGCCGGTTTCGTCCCGCACACATCGCGGCGGGAGTCGGCGCACTGTTTCCCGGCTTGCCGTCCCACACGGTCGACACGCATGCCGGCCTGGCCGACTCGCTCCGGGCCACGGCCGACTCGGCGGGGCCCGCTGTCATCGAAGTCGCCTGCGACGCCGACGAGTTGCCGCCGTTCCTGCCGTTCCTGCCCGCACGACGCCCGACCGAGAGATCCGAATCCCGAGAAGGAGCCCGCCGATGACCGCTCGAGAGATCGCCCCGCTGCCCGACCTTCCCGCCGACCTGCCCGGCCTCGTCCGCATCGAGACCTCCGACCGTCAGGCGACGACACCGATCATCATGGACATGCTGAGGTCCGTGTATCCGCACGACCAGGTGTTCGGAAAGTACTGCACTGTCAACGAATACATCGACTGCCCGCCGGACGAGGTGTTCCGGTACCTCTCCGACACGCGCAGCCTCGAGGAATGGACGTACAGCCTCCGGGGATTCACCCCGGCCGGTGAACCCGGGCTGTGGCTCGCGTACGACCGCCTGGGCGACACGACCGAGATCTACACGCGCACCGTGGCACACCCGGCCGCGATGACCGTCGACTATCACTGTGCCTGGGACCAGGGCAAACACCTGTGGATGGTGTATCTGATGCGCGTGGTGGACGCGCGCACGGTCCTGGACGTCGACGGATCGGTCGTGCTGTGGACCAATTGCCACCATCCGTTCTACGACGACAATCCCTACCCCGAGACCGCTCCCGCGGACCGGGTTCCGTGGGTGGGCGACTTCTGGGACATGTTCGCCGCCGGACACCAACTCGAGATGAGCAATCTCAAGGCGATCTGCGAATACCGGTGGGCGAACGACCTGCCCGTGACCCCGACCTGGATGAGTGAGTGAGACATGGACACCGTCAGCCTGATCGACATTGCCGGCTACCTGCCCGAGAACCGGGTGGGAGCAGACTATTTCGCCCAATTCGCCGCGTCCGATCGGCTCGCCGAGAACATCATGTTCCGGGCGCCGAAATTCCGCCACCACATCGCGAGCGACGAGAACGCCGTCGACATGGCGGAACGTGCGATCGCCCCACTGGTCGAGCGGAACGGCGCCGAACTCGTGTCCAACGTGGACATTCTCATCACCCACACCCAGCTGCCCGACGTCCCCATCCTGGGCACCGGCGGGGAACTCGCGCGCCGGATGGGAATCACCCCGGACTGGGTGGTGGACCTGCACAACGGCGGCTGCGCGTCGTTCGTGTACATGATCAAACTGGCACGTCAGATCATGCAGACCGGTGACGCGTCGACCGCCCTGATCGTGTCGGTGCAGAACAGTGCGGGCCAGATCTTCACGCAATCGGACGTGCGCGCGCTGGCACAGTCGGCGGTGCCCGGTGACGGCGCGGGCGCGTGCCTGCTCGTGAAGTCGGAGGCCGCGCCGGTGCTCGGGCTCGAATGCCGGACCTACCCCGAGTTCGCCGGGGACATGACGGCCGCCGTCGATCCGCCTCGCAAGTACTGGGAGGCGGGAACCGGCCAACTGCACATCGGGTTCACCGAATCGAGGATCGCGAAGGTCTTCGCCCGCGGGAACCGGCTCGTCCCCGAAGTGGCACTCGCGGTGTGCAAGCAGATCGGCATCACCACCGACGAGATCGACACCCTGGTCACCAACCAGCCCAACCGGCTGTTTCTCCGCAACTGGCGGGACGCACTCGAGCTCCCGGCGGAACGACACCCCGACACGTTCGACGAATGCGGGAACCTGTTCGGCGCCGCGATCCCCGTCACCCTCGACCTCGAGAACCGGGCAGGCCGCATCCCCAACGGCTCGCTGGTGATGATGTCCGCGTTCGCCCATGCCGGCGACTTCGCCGGGGCCGGGGCGATCCGATGGGGCGCCGCCCCGGCGGGGGTGTGAGATGACCACCCCGACCCTCGCGGGACCCGGTGTGAGATTCGATCTCGCGCTGAGCGAGAACCCGTTCGCCCCGTTGCCCTCCGTGCTCGACGCGCTCGACGGTGTGATGCGCCGGGCACATCGGTATCCGGAGTTCCTGCCCGACCGGCTGATCGAGGTCATTGCGGATCACGAAGGGCTCGACGCCGATCAGGTGGTGGTGGGCGCCGGTGCGACCGGCGTCGCACTGCAGATCATGCGCTCCGTCGCCGGGCCGGGGCAGCGGATCGTGTTCACCGCCCCGACGTTCGACGGGTACCCGATCATGGCGCGCATCGCGGCACTCGACGCGGTGCCGATCCCGATTCTCCCGGACGGCGGGCAGGATCTGGCCGCGATGGCGGCCGCGATCGACGACCGCACCCGGCTCGTCGTCGTCTGCCGCCCGCACAATCCCACCGGAACCCTCGTCGGCACCGCCGAGCTGGCGGAATTCCTCCGGCGTGTGCCGGAACGGGTGGTCGTCGTCCTCGACGAGGCCTACGTGGAGTTCGTCGACCGCCGACTGGCCCTGGACGTGCATCGCATCATCGCCGAACATCCGAACGTCGTGTTCCTGCGAACGTTCTCCAAGGCGTACGGTCTGGCCGGGTTGCGTATCGGATTCGGCTTCGCGAATGCGGCTCTGGCGCGGACGATTCGAACGCTGCAACTGCCGTTCGGGATGGGCGGCGCCGCCGTTCCCGCGGTCACGGCGTCGTACGCCGCCGAGGGCCAGCTGCGTGCCCGGGTGGCCGCCATCGTCGCCGAACGTGACGAACTGTGGCGCTCGGTGAGGGCGGCGGGAATTCCGGTCCCGCGCAGTCACGCCAACTTCCTGTACATCCCCGGAGAGGCGGTCGGTGACGCATTGGCCCGCGCCGGCATCCACGCGCGCACCTACCCCAATGGTGACGCCCGGATAGCGGTCGGGAACCCGGACGCCGGGCGTGCGGTGATCGATGCGCTCAGGCCGACAGTGCCCGGTACCGCTGCAGCTCGGTGTGGGTCTGCGAGTACCGGTCGAGCATGACGTCGAGGAGCCGGGGGTGCGGTCCGATGGTGGCCGCGTAGGTGAGGCCGGGTCCGCACGATTCCGCCGAACGGCTCAACCGGTCCGTGAGCAGTCCCGGAGCCAGGAACCACGGTGCGATCACGATGCGCTCGGCCCCGGCCTGCCGCAGCGTCGAGATCGCCTGCTGCACTGTCGGTTCCGCCGACGTCGCGAAACACGTCACCGCTCCCGACCAACGGGTGCCCGCGACGACCGATCCGGCCAGCTCGCGGGTTCGGTCGTTCGCGGCCGGGTCGGAGGAGCCGACCGCGGCGAGGACGACCCCGAGACCGGACTCGCCGGCGGAACCGCCGGCCTCGCCGATACGGTCACGGACGGCCTCGACCAGCCGCGCATCGTGACCGAGTACGTCGGCCTGCCGGACGTGCAGGTGGGGGTGGCGGAGGCGGGCGGCGTCGAGGAGTGCCGGAAGGTCGACGCGTGCGTGGAACGCGCTGCCCAGCAGCATCGGAACCACGACGGCGGAGGAATGCCCCTCGGCGGCGACCGCGTCGATCACCTGGTCCACGGACGGTGCGTTGAGGTCCAGGAAACACAGGCGGACGTCGAGGTCCGGCTGCTTCGCCCGGAGCGCCGACACGGCAGCCGCCACCACCCGCGCACTGCGGGGGTCGCGACTGCCGTGGGCGACAGCGATCAGCGGGGTCATCGCACTAGACGCGCTCGCCGAGCTCCACCGCTGCGATGGCATCTCCGACGAGGCCGGCCGCGAGCGTGTTGCCGCCGGCCGGATCGATCAGCAGGAAGCTGCCGGTGTGGCGGTTCACGGTGTAGTCGTCCGCGACGATCGGCTCGGCGACACGCACCGAGATCTTGCCGATCTCGTTGAGTTCCAACGACTCCGGGCTGGGCTCCGAGGTGAGCTCCTGCTCGTTGAAGCGCTCGACGAGCGTGCCGACGATGGCCTGCGTGGTGCGGGTGCCGTGCTTGAGCAGCAGGCGCGCGCCGGGACGCAGCGGCTTCTCGGCCAGCCAGCAGACCGTCGCGTCGAATTCGCCGAGCGGCTCCGGGGCGTCGGCGGGGGAGGCGATGACGTCGCCGCGGGAGACGTCGACGTCGTCGGCCAGCACGAGAGTGACGCTGCGGCCGGCGTGGGCGCTGTCGAGTTCGCCGTCCGCGGTGTCGATGCGGGTGACCGTGGTGCGGACACCCGACGGCAGGATCACGACCTCGTCACCCGGGGTCACCTCACCCGCGGCGACCTGTCCGGCGTACCCGCGGTAGTCCGGGAACTCCGCCGTTCGCGGACGGATCACGTACTGGACGGGGAAGCGGAGACCGACCCGGTGGGGTTCGGCGTCGACGGGCACCGACTCGAGGTGCTCGATGAGCGTGGGGCCGTCGTAGTACGGGGTGTTCTCCGAACGCACCGCGACGTTGTCGCCGTGCAGGGCCGACACCGGGATCTCGACGACGTCCTCGGACGCCCAGCCGAGCGAACTGGTCAGCGAGTTGAACTCCGCCGAAATGTTCGCGAACACGGTCGCCGGATCCTCGACGAGGTCGATCTTGTTGACGGCCAGCACCAGCTTGGGGACGCCGAGCAGCGCGAGAACGGCGGCGTGCTTGCGCGTCTGGGAAATGACACCCTTGCGGGCATCGACCAGCAGGATCACCATCTGCGCGGTGGACGCGCCCGACACCGTGTTCCGGGTGTACTGCACGTGCCCGGGAGTGTCGGCGAGGACGAAGGAGCGGCGGGGGGTCGCGAAGTACCGGTACGCCACGTCGATCGTGATGCCCTGTTCACGTTCCGCGCGCAGGCCGTCGACCAGCAGCGACAGGTCGGGGGTGGACAGCCCCTTGTCGACCGATGCCCGGGTGACGGCGTCGATCTGGTCGGCGAGAACCGATTTCGTGTCGTACAGCAGACGGCCGACGAGGGTCGACTTGCCGTCGTCCACACTGCCGGCGGTGGCAAGCCGAAGCAACTGCGTGCTTCGCGGGCTACGCACGTGGAGGTCGCTCATGATCAGAAATAGCCCTCTCGCTTGCGGTCTTCCATGGCCGCTTCGGAAACTCGGTCGTCGCCGCGGGTTGCGCCGCGCTCGGTCAGCCGGGACGCTGCGACCTCGGCGAGAATCGCCTCGTTGTCGCCGGCCTCGGAAAGAACTGCGCCCGTGGTGGACCCGTCGCCGACGGTGCGGTACCGCACCGACAGCGTCTGCAGGTCCTCACCCTCGGACGGTCCGCCCCACACGCCGGGCGTCATCCACATGCCGTCGCGCTGGTACACCTCGCGCTGGTGCGCGTAGTAGATGCTGGCCAGTTCGACGTTGTCACGGGCGATGTACCGCCAGATGTCGAGTTCGGTAAAGTTGCTGAGCGGGAAGACGCGGACCTGCTCACCGGGGGAGTGCTTGCCGTTGTACAGGTTCCACAGTTCGGGGCGCTGCTTCTTCGGGTCCCACTGGCCGAAACTGTTGCGCAGCGAGAAGATGCGCTCCTTGGCCCGGGCCCGCTCCTCGTCGCGTCGAGCGCCACCGAAGACGGCGTCGAAACGGTTCTCGGCGATGGCGTCGAGCAGCGGAACGGTCTGGAGGGGGTTGCGGATCCCGTCGGGGCGCTCGGTGAGCCGGCCGTCGGCCAGGTAGTCCTCGACCTTCGCCACGTGCAGGCGCAGGTTGTACGTGGACACGACGTGATCGCGGAAGTCGAGGACTTCCTGAAGGTTGTGTCCGGTGTCGACGTGCAGCAGCGCGAACGGCAGCGGTGCGGGCCAGAACGCCTTGATCGCCAGGTGCAGCAGCACCGTGGAGTCCTTGCCGCCGGAGAACAGGATCACCGGGCGTTCGAATTCGCCCGCGACCTCGCGGAAGATGTGGATGGCTTCCGACTCGAGCGCGTCGAGCGTGTCGAACTGCGCCCCGTCCAACTGCGGCCGGAGGGCGGATTCGGCGAGGGAAGTGGAGATGTCGATGGTCATGAGGCGTGCAACCCGCATTCTGTCTTGGCCTGACCGGCCCAGCGGCCGCTGCGCGGATCGCTGCCGGGGGCTGGCTTGCTGGTGCACGGAGCGCACCCGATGGACGGATAGCCTTCGTCGACGAGCGGATTCACCAGAATCGAGTGCTCGTCGATGTAGGACTGCATGTCTTCGTCGGACCACGCGGCGATCGGATTGATCTTCACCAGACCGAACGCGTCGTCGAACGAGATCAGGGGGGCGTTGGCGCGGGTGGGCGCCTCGACTCGCCGGATACCGGTGACCCACGCCTTGTAGCCGGACAGGGTCTTCTTCAGCGGGGCGACCTTCCGCAGTGCGCAGCACCGGTTGGGTTCGCGGGCGAACAGATCCTTGCCCTCCGCCGCGTCCTGCTCGGCGACGCTCGCCTCGGCCCGCGCGTTGATCACGTTGACGCCGTACACCTGCTCGACGGCGTCGCGGGTGCCGATGGTTTCCGCGAAGTGGTAGCCGGTGTCGAGGAACAGCACGTCCACGCCGGGATGGACTTGGGCGGCGAGGTGCACCAGAACGCCGTCCTGCATGTTCGAGGCGACGATGTAGTCGCTTCCGAATGTCTCTTCCGTCCACCGCAGCAGTTCGTGCGCGGAGGCACCCTCGAGGCTTGCCGCGCCCTGCGCGGCAAGGAGCCGAAGGTCGTCCTGGGTGGCTGTGGCGAGATTCAACGCAAGTCTCCTTCGTCTGCGCGGACGACCCATTCCGCGAAGCGTTCACCCTCGTTGCGGTGCTTCACGAAGTGGCGGACGACGCGATCGATGTAGTCACCGAGTTCGAGGCTGGTGACCTTGTGCTGGCGGAGCTTCCGGCCGAAGGCCGAATCGAATCCGAGGCTGCCACCGAGGTGGACCTGGAAGCCCTCCACCTGGTTGCCCTCGCCGTCGTCGACGAGCATCCCCTTGAACCCGATGTCGGCGATCTGCGAGCGGGCGCAGGAGTTCGGGCAGCCGTTGATGTTGATCGTGATCGGCACGTCGAGCTGCGCGTTGATGTCGGCGAGCCGCTGCTCGAGTTCGGGGACGAGAACCTGCGAGCGCTTCCGCGTCTCCGCGAACGACAGCTTGCAGAACTCGATGCCCGAGCACGCCATCAGGTTCTTGCGCCAGTGCGACGGACGCGCGGGCAGGCCCACCTCGTCCAGGTCGGCGATCAGCTGTTCGAGCTTGTCGTCGGCGACGTCGAGAATGATCAGCTTCTGGTACGGCGTGAAGCGGATCTTGTCGCTTCCGGCGCGCTCCGCGGCGTCCGCGACCTTGGCCAGGATCGTGCCCGACACGCGGCCCGCGATGGGGGCGACGCCGACGGCATTGAGACCGTTGCGGGTCTTCTGCACACCGACGTGGTCGATCGGGCGGGTGGGCTTCTCCGGCGCGGGGCCGTCGATGAGCTTGCGCTTCAGGTACTCGGTTTCGAGGACCTCGCGGAACCTCTCGATGCCCCAGTCCTTGATCAGGAACTTCAGGCGGGCCTTGTTCCGCAGCCGGCGGTAGCCGTAGTCGCGGAAGATCGACACGACGGCCTCCCACACGTCGGGAACCTCGTCGAGCGGCACCCAGACACCGACCCGCTGCGCCATCATCGGGTTGGTGGACAGTCCGCCGCCGACCCACAGGTCGAGGCCGGGACCGTGTTCGGGGTGGTTGACCCCGATGAACGCGACATCGTTGATCTCGTGCACCACGTCCTGCTGACCGGAGATCGCGGTCTTGAACTTGCGCGGCAGGTTCGAGTACTCGGGCTTGCCGATGTAGCGGCGGACGATCTCGTCGATCGCGGGAGTCGGGTCGAGGACCTCGGTCAGCGACTCGCCTGCCAGCGGTGAACCCAGGACGACGCGGGGGCAGTCACCGCACGCCTCGGTGGTCTTGAGGCCGACACCTTCGAGGCGCTTCCAGATCTCCGGGACGTTCTCGACCTCGATCCAGTGGTACTGGACGTTCTCGCGGTCGGAGAGGTCGGCGGTGTCGCGCGCGAACTCGGTGGAGATCCCGGCGATGGTGCGGAGCTGCTCGACGTTCAGGGCGCCGGCGTCGCAGCGGACCCGCATCATGAAGTACTTGGCCTCGAGCAGGTCGATGTTCTCGTCACCGGTGAACGTGCCGTCGTAACCCTGCTCGCGCTGGGTGTAGAGACCCCACCAGCGCATACGGCCACGCAGGTCGCCCTTGTCGATGCTGTCGAAACCCTGCTTCGAGTAGATGTTCTCGATGCGGGCCCGGACGTTGAGCGGGTTGTCGTCCTTCTTGGCCTGCTCGTTGGCATTGAGGGGCTCGCGGTAACCGAGGGCCCACTGGCCTTCGGCACGTCGCCGGGCCGGCTTCGCCGTGCGCGTACGCGCGGGTGCTGCGTCGACGGCAGCGGGGGAGGCGTCGGTGGTCGACGTCATGGAGCACTCCTGAATCTCAAGATGCACCGGCTGAGGCCGAGGAGGAGGGCTGGTCCTCGCTCGGGGCATTCGAATCCGGCCGGAAGTCGAGAAGAATGATGAACGGGCTGACAGGCTGAATTACTGCGCGATACAGGGCAGACAACAACAGCTGCAGACGCGCTTGAGATCGACGTGACGACGCGCCACAAGTCGCACTCCGGGTCCGGTCATGCCGACCATTGTGCCACGTCAGATCGCTCACGCAGAGCCGGGCACCGATTTCCACCATTTTTGCGGGAAATATCACGAGGAGGGGCCCGCGACGGTCGGGTGGGGAGCGCAGGCCGCCGACCATGGACACTGGAAGGGTGAACGGAACGAGCACTACCACGGTCGGTCGCGACGAGGCGGCGGCATTCGCGCTGCCCGGGAGTGCGCTGGCAGGTGTGGGGAGCCGCCCGTTCGGGATCTACGTGCACGTGCCTTTCTGCGCTACACGCTGCGGATACTGCGATTTCAACACGTACACGGCAGGTGAGCTGGGGACGTCGGCGTCGCCGCAGTCGTGGATGGAGGGGTTGCGCCGCGAACTCGACCTCGCCGCGCAGATGACGGGCGCCCCGGCCGTCGACACCGTCTTCGTCGGCGGCGGCACGCCGTCACTCCTCGGAGGCGACGGACTGTCGGACGTCCTCGGTGCGGTCCGCTCGAGTTTCGGGCTCGCGAAGGGCGCCGAAGTGACCACCGAATCGAACCCCGAGTCCACGTCGCCGGAGTTCTTCGAGCAGTTGCGTGCGGGTGGATTCACGAGAATCTCGCTGGGCATGCAGTCGGCGGCGCAGCACGTCCTGAAGGTGCTCGACCGCACCCACACACCGGGACGTGCCGTGGCGGCGGCGCAGGAGGCGAGGGCAGCCGGGTTCGAGCACGTCAATCTCGACCTCATCTACGGAACTCCGGGGGAGCGCGACGCCGACCTCGACCTCTCGCTGGACGCGGTGCTGTCCGCCGGGGTGGACCACGTGTCCGCCTACGCACTGATCGTCGAGGACGGCACCGCGCTGGCGAGGAAGGTGCGCCGCGGCGAACTGCCCGCGCCCGACGACGACGTCCTGGCGTCGCGGTACGAGCGCATCGACGCTCGGCTCGCCGACGCGGGCCTGACCTGGTACGAGGTCTCCAACTGGGCATCGGGTGACGCCGCGACGGGGGAATCACGCTGCCGGCACAACCTGGGGTACTGGGACGGCGGGGACTGGTGGGGCGCCGGGCCGGGCGCGCACAGCCACGTCGGCGGAGTGCGCTGGTGGAACGTCAAGCATCCGGCGCGCTACGCGGACCAGCTGGCGGCGGGAAGCCTGCCTGTCGGTGGAAGCGAGCAGCTGACCACGGAGGACGTCCACGTCGAGCGGGTGATGCTCACCGCGCGGCTGCGGACGGGACTTCCGGTGGCGGAACTGGATGCCGCGGAGCAGCGCGCGGCCGAGACGGTGGTGGCCGACGGACTGCTGGTGCGCGAGGGCGAGCACCTGGTGCTGACCGACCGTGGGCGGCTCCTCGCCGACGCCGTGGTCCGGACGGTGCTGCGCTAGCGGTCAGGCCGTGACGATGCCGGGCATCTCGTCGTAGTCGAAGACGCGGGCGTGCAGCACGACGCGGTTCCGCAGAGCCGAGCGCACGGCCCGGTGCAGGCCGTCTTCGAGGTAGAGCACCCCGTGCCACTGGACCGCGTGCGGGAACAGGTCGCCGTAGAACGTCGAGTCCTCCGACAGCAGCCGGTCGAGCTCGAGAACCTTGGTCGTGGTGACGATCTCGTCGAGCCGCACCTGCCGGGGTGGGATCTTGGACCAGTCGCGCAGCGACAACCCGTGGTCCGGGTACGGCTTGCCGTCCATGACACCTTTGAAAATCATCGCCTCGTCATCCGCCCGTGGTCGTTGCCTCTGCCCGTCTCCGGTCACCACAGTAAGGCCTGAACCGGTATCGGCGGCGCGACGATTAGACTGGACCGAGCCGAGATGCACGTGCAACTGCACGTAGCTCAGGGGATGTGGCGGCCGATCCGAACGCAGGTTCGGTGACGCCGCTGCTCGTGATGATCGAGAACTGGAGGTGGACGGCGATGTCGAGTACGGACGACAGACGGTTCGAGGTTCTCCGCGCCATCGTCGCCGACTACGTCTCGACCCAGGAGCCGGTGGGATCGAAGGCGCTGGTCGAGCGGCACAACCTGGGTGTTTCCAGTGCGACGGTCCGCAACGACATGGCGTTCCTCGAGAGCGAGGGCTACATCGCCCAGCCGCACACGAGCTCCGGCCGCGTTCCCACGGACAAGGGTTACCGGCAATTCGTCGACCGCATCGCCGACGTGAAGCCGCTGTCGACGGCGGAGCGGCGCGCGATCCTCGATTTCCTCGAGTCCGGGGTCGACCTCGACGACGTTCTCCGGCGCGGTGTGCGCCTGCTCGCGCAACTCACACGCCAGGTCGCGGTTGTGCAATATCCCACACTCTCGGCGTCGTCGGTCCGGCACCTCGAGGTGGTCGCGCTGACACCGGCCCGTCTGCTGCTCGTGCTCATCACCGATTCGGGCCGAGTGGATCAGCGCATCGTCGAACTCGGCGACGTGCTCGACGACCAGGACCTGGCGCGGCTGCGCGGACTGCTCGGGGGCGCCCTCGACGGTAAGCGGCTGGCGGCGGCGTCCATCGCCGTCTCGGAACTCGCCGACGAGGCCCCGGAGGATCTGCGCGATGCCGTGATCCGTTCGGCCACCGTGCTGGTGGAAACGCTCGTCGAGCATCCCGAGGAGCGGCTGGTTCTCGGCGGCACCGCGAACCTGACCCGCAACGCCGCCGACTTCTCGGGAATCAGCGGATTCCCCGGTTCGCTGCGTGCGGTCCTCGAGGCGCTCGAGGAGCAGGTGGTGGTGCTCAAGCTGCTCGCCGCCACGCAGGACGCGGGCACCGTGACGGTGCGGATCGGTGAGGAAACCCAGGTGGAGCAGATGCGTGGCACCTCCGTCATCTCGACCGGCTACGGTGCGGCAGGCACCGTGCTCGGCGGAATGGGCGTCCTCGGACCCACCCGAATGGACTATCCGGGAACAATCGCGTCGGTGGCAGCCGTTGCGAGATACATCGGCCAGGTGCTCGCCGAGCGGTGACGGCCGGCCCGGCGACACCGCCGCCGTGGGCGAGCACACGTACCGGTAGCGAGATAACGAAGTAGAGAAGGACGAGAGACTCAACGTGGCACGGGATTACTACGCAACGCTCGGCGTCGATCAGAAGGCGACCGATCAGGAGCTCAAGCGCGCGTACCGCAAGCTTGCGAGGGAACTGCATCCCGACGTGAACCCCGACGAGGCGGCGCAGGCCCGGTTCCGGGACATCTCGACGGCCTACGAGGTGCTGTCGGATCCGGAGAAGCGTCGCATCGTCGACCTCGGCGGCGACCCCCTCTCCTCGGGTGGCGGCGGAGGCGGTGCCGGCTTCGGCGGTGGTTTCGGTGGCGGCCTCGGCGACGTGTTCGAAGCGTTCTTCGGCGGCGGAGGCGGTGCAGGCCGCGGGCCGCGCGGCCGCGTCCAGCCGGGCGCCGATTCCCTCCTGCGCACCAGGCTGACGTTGGCGGAATGCGCGACCGGCGTGAGCAAGCAGGTCACCGTCGAGACGGCGATCCTGTGCGACAGCTGCACCGGTGCGGGCACCAACGGCGATTCCAAGCCGGTGCGCTGTGAGACCTGTGGCGGTGCGGGCGAGGTCCAGTCGGTGCAGCGTTCGTTCCTCGGCCAGGTCATGACGTCACGGCCGTGCCCCACCTGCCGCGGCGCCGGCGAGACGATCCCCGACCCCTGCCACAAGTGTGGCGGCGACGGCCGGGTGCGCGCCCGCCGCGACATCACGGTCAAGGTGCCCGCGGGCGTCGCAGGCGGAATGCGGATCCGGCTCGCCGCGCAGGGCGAGGTCGGCCCCGGTGGCGGACCGGCAGGCGACCTGTACGTCGAGGTGGTCGAGCAGGCACACGAGGTGTTCGTGCGCGACGGCGAAGACCTGCACTGCACGATCCGGGTTCCGATGATCGACGCCGCCCTCGGCACCACCGTGACGATCGACACGATCATCGACGGGCCCAAGGAGATCACCATCGAGCCGGGAACCCAGCCGGGATCGGTGACGGTCCTGCGCGGGCACGGCATGCCGAAGCTGCGTTCCGGCATCCGCGGCGACGTGCACGCGCACCTCGAGGTCGTGGTTCCGTCGCGCCTCGACCACAAGGAGACGAAGCTTCTCCGCGAACTCAAGGACCTCCGCGACCGCGACGTCGCCGAGGTCGTCTCCACCCAGTCGCAGCACAGCGGCGGATTGTTCTCACGCCTGCGTGAAGCGTTCAGCGGTCGCTGACCGTGGCGGCGACGGTCTTCTTCCTCGACCCGCTGCCCGAGGTGGGGAGCACCGCGGTCCTGGACGGTCCGGAGGGCAGGCATGCCGCGACGGTGCGCCGGATCGGTGTCGGGGAGCGGATCGTGCTGGCCGACGGCCGGGGTGGTCTCGCCGACACCGAGGTGACGGCGGCCGGGAAGGACCGGCTCGAACTCACCGTTCACGAGCGTCGTCAGGTGTCGGCACCGTCCCCGAGTGTGACTGTGGTGCAAGCGCTCCCGAAGGCGGAGCGGTCCGAGCTGGCGGTCGAGCTGGCCACCGAGGCCGGCGTCGACGCGATCGTGCCGTGGCAGTCGTCGCGATGCGTGGCGCGGTGGGAGGGCCCCAAGGTCGCGAAGGGTGTCGCTCGCTGGCGTAGCGCGGCGCTCGCCGCCGCCAAGCAGTCCCGGCGGGCGATCGTCCCCGACGTGACGGAACTGCACCGCACCGCGGGAATGCTCGCCGTCGTCCGTGAGGTGGTCGGCCGGGGCGGCGTCGTCGCCGTGCTGCACGAGGCGGCCACCCAGGGCCTCGCCGAGCTGCCGCTGCGTTCGGCGGCCGAGATCGTGCTCGTCGTCGGTCCGGAGGGCGGTATCTCCGAGGAGGAGATCGCCGCGCTGACGGACGCCGGCGCCGTCCCGGTGCTGCTCGGCCCGCACGTTCTGCGGACCTCGACCGCCGCCGCCGTCGCGCTGGGCGCCATCGGAGTCCTCACGGACCGCTGGGGCGCGGCCCCGCTAGCCTGACTGTCCGTGGACCGCATTCGCATCGCCTACGGACCCGAACCGCAGCAGTTCGGTCACTTCTACCCGCCCGAGGAGCCCGTGGCCGCCGAGGTCCCGGTGGTGATGGTCGTCCACGGCGGCTTCTGGAGCGGTAAGTATCACCTGAACCTGGGCACGAGCTTCGCGGTCGACCTGGCCCGCCACGGGGTCGCCGTCTGGAACATCGAATACCGCAGGCTCGGTGCGGGCGGCGGGTGGGACGAGATGTCCGCCGACGTTATCGCCGCGCTCGACGCGATCGCCGGGCCGGTCGCCGAGCAGTCGCCCGTCCCGTTCGACCTGTCGAAGGTCCGGGTCGCCGGCCACTCGGCCGGTGGACAGCTCGCAGTGTGGCTCGCCGGGGAGAAGCGGACGACGGTCCGGCCGGAGCGGGTCGTGTCCCAGGCGGGCGCCCTGGATCTCGCGTCCGCGGGGGAGCGTGGCCGGCGAATCGGCTACATCGAGGATCTGCTCGGCGTCCCCTTCGACGAAGACCCCGATCGGTACCGCGCCGCGTCCCCACTGCACCGCATCCCCACCGGGGTGCCGGTGGTGTGCGTGCACGGCACGGAGGACGCGCAGGTTCCGGCGAAGGTGAGTGTGCGGTACAGCGAGGCCGCGCGGGCGGCCGGGGACCCGGTCGCGCTGCATGTCGTCGAGGGCGAAGACCACTACGCGTTCCTGAATCCCGAGACCGACTGCTGGAAAATCTCCCGGGACGCCCTACTGTCCGACGCCGGCGAGTTCTGAACTGCGGCCCTCGGTTTCGGATGTCGTCGGGCGGCCCGGAAGAACGAGGGCCACGATCACGGCCCCGACTCCCAGTGCGACTCCTCCGGCCAGGCTGGCCTGGGCGATGGCATGCCCGAACGCCGTGCCCGCGGCGTCCAGCAGTGCCTGGGACTGTGACGCGAACAGCGGGTCGGCGCTCAGTTCCCCTGCCACCACCGACGCCCCGCCGACCGAGTCTCCCGCGACGGCCACGGCCTGCGCGGCCTGCGCGGCCTGCTCGCCGGACAGCTGACCGACGGGCAGCGTGCCGAGGAAGCCGGCGATGTCGTCCTTGTACGCCGACGCGAGGACCGAGCCGAGAATCGCGATCCCGAGCGATCCGCCCAGTTCGATCGCGGTGTCGTTGAGACCGCCTGCGGCGCCGAGGTCGCTCTCGGGGAAGTTGCCCATGATGGCGTCCGTGGCGGGGGACACGCTCAGACCGATTCCGATACCGAGCAGGACCAGCGGGACGAGGAAATCGAGGTACCCCGAACCACCGTCGACGGTCGTCATCAGCAGCACACCCGCGGCCGCGATCACCATGCCGGCGACGACGGTGACCCGGGTGCCGAGCCTCGGGTGGACGCGCCCGCTGAGCACCGACCCGACCGACACCGCAGCGGCGAGCGGCAGCAGGTGGACGCCCGTGGCGAGGGGGCTCAGCCCCAGGACGAACTGGAATTCCTGCGACACGTAGTAGATCGACCCGAACGCTGCGAGGAACAGCAGCAGCACGGCCAGGGTGGAGCCGCCCACCTCGCGCCTGCCCAGCCTGCGGACGTCGAGCAGCGGCTGCGGATGGCGGAGCTCCCACGCGACGAACAGTCCGAGACCCACGGCCGCGGTGACGGCCGCGCCGACAGCGCCTGCGCCCCAGCCGAAGTGGAATCCGTCGATGATCGCGTACACGAGCGATCCGATGGTCACCACCGACAGCAGCCCGCCCAGCCAGTCGATCGGACCGCGTGCGTCCGCCTTGGACGGCGGGACGAGCATCAGCGCCGCGACCGCCGCGACGGCGGCGATCGGCACGTTGATGAGGAAGGTGGCACTCCACGAGTGGCTCTCCAGCAGCCAGCCGGCGAGCAGCGGGCCGAGGGCGATGGCGAGACCGGACGTCGCCGCCCATGCGGCGATGGCCCGGGCCCGTTCCGCACGCGGGAACGTCGCCACGAGGAGAGAGAGTGTGGCGGGCATGATGATTGCCGCTCCGACGCCCATGATCATGCGCGCGGTGACGACGGCCGTGGTGGTGTCGGCGAGGCTGCCGACGACGGCGCCGCCGCCGAACACGAGCAGTCCCGTGAGCAGCGCCCCGCGCCGGCTGTACTTGTCGCCGATCACGCCGAACAGCAGCATCAGCGCGGCGTAGGGGACGGTGTACCCGTCGATCACCCACTGCAGGTCGGAGCTGCTCAGAGCGAGGTCGCGGGTCATGTCGGGGGCCGCGACGATCAGGGCGGTGTTCGCCATCACGACGATCAGCAGGCTCAGGCACAGCACGCCGAGCGCGGCCCAGCGCCGGGGGTACGGCCCGTCCATCCGGGAGACCGGTGTGTTCAACACGGTGGTCATGGCGACGCTCCTCGGGTAGTGCTCGATCGGACCTGGGCAGTTAGTTGCACAGTGATGTGTAAGTTATCTACTTACACACGAGTGTGCAAGTAAGATTGGCGTAGATCACACCAACCAGCGAGGGAGTTCCGCCTGTGTCGGTCCCGACGAAGTCGCCCGGAGATCCTGGGAAGACCCGCCGAAGTCACGCACGCGCCAACCGTGCGCGGATCCTCGACGCGGCAGTCACCGCCTTCATTGCGGACCCGGACGCGAGCATGGACGACGTCGCCCGCAGCGCCGGGGTCGTGCGCCGCACCGTCTACGCGCATTTCCCCAGCCGGGAAGCGCTCGTCGAGGGCATCGCGGACGAGGCCTCCGCCGCCCTGGTGGCCGCGATGGGAGACGAGGCGCAGCAACCGGAGCGCCCCGACCTCGCGGTCGCGGTGATGGCGCTGCGGACGTGGCCGATCGGCGACCGGTTCCGCATGCTGTTGTCGTTCGCCCGCCGCGAACTCGGCGAGCAGCGCATCCACGACCTTCTCGGGGTGGTGCGCGACCGGGACGTGCGGGTCGTCGACCACGGGCAGCGGTCCGGGGTGTTCTCGTCGTACCTGTCGCCGACGGTGCTCGTGGCGCTCGCGGAATCGATGACGATGACCCTGCTGGACCAGGCGAATTCCGGCGAAGTGCAGGATTCGGGGGAGTCGTTCGCGGTCGCGTACCTCGCGGTGCTCGGGCTGACACCGGCCGACGGGGCCCGCGTCGTGGACGAGGCGCGGCACTGGTTGCGCGAGCATCCGGATGTCCCGAAGTCGTGACGGCGTCGCGTAATCGGGTGGGCGCTGTGACCTGCGAGCGATAGACTTCCCTCATCACGACGACCGTCGTGACCGACCAGGAACCGGGAAGAAGGCCATATTCCTCACGTGAGCGAACAAGACCAGAACGGCGAGACGTTCGGCGCCACGCGTCCGGCGGAACGCACCGTGCGTTCGAGTATCGATCTCCCACCCGAAACGGTCCCGCCTCTCCTCGGTTCCTCCGATGAGAATCTGCGCGCTCTCGAACGGGTCCTGGACGCAGACATCCATGTACGCGGCAACGCCGTCACGCTGACGGGACGGCCCGGCGACGTCGCCCTCGCCGAGCGGGTGATCGCGGAACTGGGCTCCATCGTCGGTCGCGGGCAACCACTGACCCCCGACGCGGTGCGTCGCACGGTCGGCATGCTCACGCAGGGGCTGAGCGAATCGCCCGCCGAGGTCCTGACCCTCGACATCCTGTCGCGGCGCGGCAAGACGATCCGGCCGAAGACGCTGAACCAGAAGCGGTACGTCGACGCGATCGACGCCAACACCATCGTGTTCGGCATCGGGCCCGCCGGTACCGGCAAGACCTACCTCGCCATGGCGAAGGCGGTGCAGGCCCTGCAGACCAAGCAGGTGTCGCGGATCATCCTCACCCGGCCCGCGGTCGAGGCGGGGGAGCGGCTCGGATTTCTGCCCGGCACGCTGCACGAGAAGATCGATCCGTACCTGCGCCCGCTGCACGACGCACTCCACGACATGATGGACCCCGAGGCCATCCCGAAGTTGATGCAGTCGGGTGTCATCGAGGTGGCGCCACTGGCATACATGCGTGGCCGCACGCTCAACGACGCGTTCATCATCCTCGACGAGGCGCAGAACACCACCGCCGAGCAGATGAAGATGTTCCTCACCCGGCTGGGCTTCGGCTCCAAGGTCGTCGTCACCGGCGACGTCACGCAGGTGGACCTGCCGGGCGGTGCCCGGTCCGGACTCCGCGCGGCCACCGAGATCCTCGGTGACATCGACGACATCTACTTCGCCGAACTCAACAGCAGCGACGTGGTCCGGCACCGGCTGGTGTCCGACATCGTCGACGCGTACGAGCGATTCGAGGCGGACCGGGACGGCAAGGTCGAGCTCGGGAACCGCGCACAGCGTAGAGCGGCGCACTCGCGTTCTCCACGACGGTAGGGTGAGTGTCGCCGGAACCAGGAGGAAGCGACACACATGAGCATCGAAGTCTCGAACGAATCGGGCATGGACGTCTCCGAAGAGGAGCTGATCAGCGTCGCCCGTTTCGTGATCGCGAGGATGGACGTGCACCCCGCGGCCGAGTTGTCGATGGTCCTCGTGGACTCGGCGACCATGGCCGACCTCCACATGCGGTGGATGGACCTGCCCGGTCCCACCGACGTGATGTCGTTCCCGATGGACGAGCTCGAGCCCGGCGGTCGCCCGGACTCGCCCGAGCCCGGACCGTCGATGCTCGGTGACATCGTGCTGTGCCCGTCCTTCGCCGCGGACCAGGCCGAGAAGGCCGGTCATCCGCTCGCACACGAACTCGCTCTGCTCACCGTGCACGGTGTGCTCCACCTCCTCGGCTACGACCACGCCGAACCGGAGGAGGAGAAGGAGATGTTCGGACTGCAGAACCAGTTGCTCGAGGATTGGTACGAGGATCTGCGCAGGGCCGAACGCGACGCCGCACTCGCTGCCCGGGATCAGAAGCTGCTCGGCAAGGCCGGCTTCTTCGACTCACCGGATCAGTAACCGCCACGTGAAGGGTCTTCTGTGAGTAGCGCCATCGCGCTGATCGTCCTCGCGATCGTCCTCGTCCCGCTCGGTGGTGTCTTCGCCGCCGTCGATTCCGCACTCAACACGATCTCGTCCGCGCGCATCGAGGAGATGGCGAAGGAGGATCGTCCCGGCGCCACCCGTGTGCTCCGCATCCTGTCGGATCGTCCCCGCTACGTGAATCTCATGGTGCTGCTGCGCATCCTGTGCGAGATCACGGCGACGGTGGTGCTCGTCGGTGGCCTGTCCGATCTCCTCGAGCCCGTGTGGGCGCTCACGTTCACCGCGATCATCATGGTGCTCGTCGACTACGTGGTGATCGGGGTCGGCCCCCGGACGCTCGGTCGCCAGCACGCCTATTCGATCGCGTTGATCACGTCGTTTCCCCTGCAGGTCATCGGAACCCTGCTCGGCCCGATCAGTCGCCTCCTGATCCTGATCGGTAACGCCATCACCCCGGGTAAGGGATTTCGCAACGGCCCCTTCGCCTCCGAGATCGAACTGCGTGAACTCGTCGACATGGCGCAGGAACGCGGCGTGGTGGCCGACGAGGAACGCCGGATGATCCAGTCGGTGTTCGAACTCGGTGACACGTCCGCCCGCGAGGTGATGGTGCCGCGCACCGAGATGGTGTGGATCGAGAACGACAAGAGTGCCGGGCAGGCGACGTCGCTGGCTGTCCGCAGCGGACATTCGCGGATCCCCGTGATCGGGGAGAACGTCGACGACGTGCTCGGGGTGGTGTACCTCAAGGATCTCGTGCAGGAGACCTACCACTCGCGCGACGGCGGACGCAGCGTCCGCGTCGGCGACGTGATGCGGCCCGCCGTGTTCGTGCCCGATTCCAAGCCTCTCGACAGCCTGCTCGCCGAGATGCAGCGCGACCGCAACCACATGGCCGTCCTGGTGGACGAATACGGCGGAATCGCCGGCCTCGTCACCATCGAGGACGTCATAGAGGAGATCGTCGGAGAGATCGCCGACGAATACGACCAGGACGAGACACCGCCCGTCGAGGATCTCGGCGACGGAATGTACCGGGTCTCCGCGCGACTGCCGATCGAGGATCTCGGCGAACTGTTCGGCATCGAGGTGGAGAACGACGAGGTCGAAACGGTCGGCGGGCTCATCGGTTACGAACTCGGCAGGGTCCCGCTCCCGGGATCGGAGGTCGTCTCGCACGGTCTCGTCCTCCGCGGCGAGGGCTCACCCGACGTGCGCGGGCGGGTGCGCATCAGCACGGTCTTCGTGCAACGCGCCCCGATCGACGAGGACGAGGACGGCGACGGCGACCGGGAGGATCACGATGACTGAAGTGGGCGAGGAAGACGCCAAGCTGGTCGTGCTCGCGCGAGGAGCGTTCGGCCGCACCGGAAGTGGCCAGGGCGCCGCCGTCCGCGATCTCGACGGCCGCACCTACTCGGCGGGCGCGGTCGCGCTGACGGCGCTGTCGCTGACCGCGCTGCAGGCGGCCGTCGCGGCGGCGGTGTCGAGTGGCGCCGAGGGTTTCGAGGCCGCAGTCGTGATCGGCGGCAATCCGGACGACCCGGGCATCGCCGCCCTACACGAAGTCAGTGCGCAGGCGGCCGTCGTCTTCGCGCGAACCGATGGATCCGTGATCGAGGAGCAACATGAGTAAAACCGAATTCCGTTCCGGATTCGTCTGTTTCGTCGGACGGCCCAACACGGGCAAGTCCACGCTGACCAATGCCCTGGTGGGCAGCAAGATCGCGATCACGTCCTCGCGTCCGCAGACCACCCGCCACACCATCCGCGGAATCGTGCACCGCGACCACGCGCAGCTGATCCTCGTCGACACCCCGGGTCTGCACCGCCCCCGGACGCTCCTCGGCCAGCGCCTCAACGACCTCGTGCGCGACACCTACTCCGAGGTCGACGTGATCTGCCTGTGCATCCCGGCGGACGAGAAGATCGGCCCCGGCGACCGGTGGATCGTGCAGCAGGTCCGCCAGATCGCGCCGAAGACCACGCTCGTCGGCATCGTCACGAAGATCGACAAGGTCAGCAAGGACATGGTCGGGCAGCAGTTGCTGGCCGTGTCCAAGCTCCTCGGCCCGGAGACGGATGTCGTGCCGGTGTCCGCCGCCTCCGGTGAGCAGGTGGAGGTGCTCGTCGACGTCCTCGCGTCGAAGATGGAGGAGGGCCCGGCGTTCTACCCGGACGGCGAGCTCACCGACGAACCTGAAGAGACCTTGATGGCGGAACTCATTCGCGAAGCCGCACTCGAGGGGCTCGGCGACGAACTGCCGCACTCCCTGGCCGTGGTCATCGAGGAGATCATCCCCCGCGAGGGACGCACCGAGAAGCAGGGTGAACTGCTCGACGTCCACGCCCTGCTCTACGTCGAACGCCCCTCCCAGAAGGGCATAGTGATCGGCAAGGGCGGCGCCCGCCTCCGTGAGGTGGGGACCAAGGCCCGGCTGCAGATCGAGAAGTTGCTCGGCACCAAGATCTTCCTCGAACTGCACGTCAAGGTGGCCAAGGACTGGCAGCGCGACCCGAAGCAGCTGGGCCGCCTGGGGTTCTAGGCGGCTGCGCCGCCCGTGCGTGGTTGACGAGTCCTGAGACTCGTCAACCACGCACGGGGCCGGCGGCCCTGAGGAGAAGGAGCACCGACGTCGCGAAGTCGTGATCGCCGTCGCTTCCGGTCGCGAGCCTCCTGAGCTGCAGGCCGGCGATGGTCGCGACGATGGTCGGGGCGACGGCCGCCGCGTCCGGGACACCGAGGGCGGTGAGGATCGTCACCGTCAAATCGTCGTACGCGGCGAAACATTCGGCGGCGGCCTGACGCAGCTCGTGGTCGCGTCCCGCCTGGATGTACAGCTCGAACGGGGCGATCCGCTCGGCGGAGAACGCCAGATCCTTCGCGACCTTCCCGGTGAGCGCCGCGGCGTCCTCGAGGCTCAGCCCCTTGTCCCGGTACCCCTCCGCCAGCTCCGACAGGCGCTGCGTCTCCTCCGCCACGAACCCGGACAGCGCGGCGCGCAACAGGTCCGTCTGCGTGGGGAAGTGGTACGTGATGGAGCCGAGCGACACGCCGGCCTGCGCGGCGATCCGCCGATTGGTCACGCCGGGAATGCCTTCCGTGCCGACGATGTGCAGCGCCGCCGCGAGGATGCGGTCACGAACGTCCGTCGAAGCCATCGGTCACCACCATTTCTCGGGACGTTCCCGATCCCACCGCAGCACCGACTCGAGCTGGGCCGCGACCGACACCAGCAGTGGCTCGGCACCGTCGTGTCCCATCAGCTGGGCTCCGGTCGGCAGGTTACCGGACGTGAACCCGGCCGGCACGTTCACGCTGGGCCAGCCCAGCACGTTCCACGGCCACGCGTACGGGCAGACCGCGGTGATCACCTTGTCGGTGGCCCACGAGCTGATGCCGTCGATCCCGTCGACCCTCGGTGGGGGAGTCGCGGTGGTCGGGGCGAGGACGAGGTCGTACTTGTCGAAGATCGCGCCGACCCGTCGCTGCATCCTCGGCTCGGCGGCGCGGGCGGCACGTAGCGGTGTCCCGCGCAACAGTCGGCCGGTCCGGGCGTTGCCCTTCGTGCGGGGGTCGACGAGTGACGGGTCCGGGACCTTCCGCATCCAGTCGTCGATACCGACCATCGACCGTGGGAGGAAGCCGAGCCCGAACATGATTCCGTAGTCGGGGTCGTCCACCACGACGCGATGCCCGAGCTTGCGCAGCGCCTCGGCGATCCGTGCGACGCCCCGGCGGACCTCGGGATGCAGCGTCGTGGGGGTCGCGGTGAACGGGATGCGCAGGGACAGTGCGATGCGCAGCGGTCCGGGGTCGCGGCCGACGGCGTCGCTGACGGTGACCGGTGCGGGTGTGTGCAGGTCGCCCTCGTGCGGTCCGGATGCGACGTCGAGGAGCAGGGCCGCGTCGGCGACCGTGCGGGCCAGCGGGCCGTTGACGGTGAGGCCGTAGAACGCCTCGGCTGCAGGCCAGGTGGAGATTCGGCCGCGTTGAGGCTTGATCCCGACGAGGTTGGTCCAGGCGGCGGGGATGCGGATGGACCCGGCGCCGTCCGAACCGATCGCCGCGGACACCACACCGGCGGACACGGCCGCCGCGGCGCCGCCGGACGACCCTCCGGGGGTGTGGTCACCGTTCCAGGGATTGCGGGTGTACCCGAACGCGGGCCCGCCGGTGAGCGGCCACTGTCCCAGCTCGGGGCTGTTGGTCTTGCCCACGACGACGGCGCCGGCGGCGCGCAGCCGGCGCACCAGCTCGGAGTCGCGCACCGCGGGCGGGAAGTCGCCCGGGCACCCGAATGCGGTCGGCTCGCCGGCCACGTCGACGTCGTCTTTCACGGCGATCGGGACCCCGAGCAGCGGCAGGCGCTCACCGGCGGCGATCCGGCGGTCTGCCTCGGCGGCTTCGGCCAGTGCCTTTGTCCGGCGGATCACCTTGAACGCGTTGAGCGTCGGCTGGCTCGCGTCGATGCGGTCGAGGGCGGCGCGGGTGGCCGCGACCGAGGTGGTGGCGCCGGAGGCCAGCGCCTGCGCCTGCTCGACGAGTCCCGGGGACCGATCCCCGTCGTTGTCGCGCTGCCGTCGATCGTCCAACTGTCCCGCGCTCATGTTGCCCCTCCCCGGTGCTGTTCGTTCGAACGAACAGTATCAGCCGAGATGTCGCCGGACCACCCTCCCGATCGCCTCGGCCGCCCCGCGAGCCTGCGACTCGGGGAGCCGGGCGTACCCGCAGACCAGCCCCCTCGGTCCGCCCGGCGTGGTGCGGTAATCGGCGAGGCTCGGAACCGTCACACCGTGGTCCCGCAGCTCGGCGGACACGGCGACGTCGTCGACGGAACCGGGCAGCGTCAGGACCACGTGGAGACCGGCCTCGATGCCGGCCAGCCCGACACCGTCCGTGTCGACCGCGGACAGTTGCTGCTGCAGTGCGGCGACGAAGGCCGCCCGGCGGGCCGAGTAGGTGCGGGAGGCGCGGGCGAGGTGCCGGGACAGCGCACCAGAGTCGATGAAATGCGCCAGCGCGAGGGCGGTGATCGCGCAACACGCCTCACCGCTCGCGTCGAGGGCCCGGACGAGTCCCGGCCGGAGCGCCGGAGGCGCGATCACCCACGCCACCCGAATCGAGGGAGTGAGGATCTTCGACGCGGTACCCACGTACGCCACGCATTCCGGCCCGCGGTCGATGCTGCGCAGGGCGGGCAGCGCCGACACGTCGTAGCGGAACTCGCCGTCGTAGTCGTCCTCGATGATCACCGTCCCGGCGGCCGCGGCGTCGGCCACGAGCCCGGCCCTGCGGCCCACCGGCATCCGGGCTCCCATCGGATACTGATGGGCGGGCGTGCAGTAGGCCGCGGCGTCGGTCGCACGCAGCAGCGCGGGGTCGAGGCCGTCGCCGTCCACGGTCACGCAGCGGGTGCGCACGCCCGAACCGTCGAGGACGGTTCGGGCCCGGCTGTAGCCGGGTTCCTCGAACACCACGTCCCGGCCGCCGAGTCCTGCTGCTGCGACGAGGGTGCGGAGCGCGGCGCCCACTCCGGGGACGATCACCAGTTCGTCGGGGCGCGCCGCGATCCCCCGGGTGCGGCGGAGATGCTCCGCGAGGGACCGTCGCAACTCCGGGTGCGCGTCGGGACCCGGGACGTCCGACGTCACGGCAGCGGCGGCGGCCGACCGCCACGCCCGGCGCCAGTCCACGGTGGAGATCAGGGCGGGATCGGGATGACCCGGAGTGAGATCCCACACCGCCGCGGGCTTCTCGGGGGCGGCGGAGGAGGCCCGCTCCGAGGATCGGGTGGTCGTGTGCGAGGCGACGTGTGCTCGGGCCGCCACGTCGGCGCCCGGTGCGATCCGCGTGCCGGACCCGGCGCGGGCGTTCGCGTATCCGGACGAGCAGAGTTCGTCGTAGGCGTCGACCACCGACGCCCGCGCGACCGTCAGGTGTTCGGCCAGCGCCCGCGTGGAGGGCAGTGGGTCGCCGGGCCGGAGGCGCCCCACGCGGATCTCGTCGAGGATCGACTCCGCGATGCGGTGCCGAAGTGGCGCGTCGGTCTCGGGGAGCCGCAACGTCAGGTGTAGTTCGGGGCTGATCCGGGGCATGGCCCCGACAATACTGGTCTGCCGATAATGGTGATTGTGGATCTGGAAGCTGATCCACATGGGGGTGAGGATGGTGTCGTGGACAAGATCATGAGATATCCGGACCGTGCCCGCACCGAACGAGCGCAACTCGACGCCGTCCTCGACGCCGCGCCGATGGGCACCCTCGCCACCGTCGTCGACGGCCTGCCGTGGGCCGTGCCGATGCTCTACGCCCGCGACGGCGACAGGATCCTGCTGCACGGCTCCACCGGGGCCGGTGCACTGCGACAGGTGGCGGCAGGCGCGCCTGCGGTGCTGTGCGTCGCGATGCTCGACGGAATCGTCGTCGCGGACACCCTGTTCGACTCGTCCGCCAACTACCGTTCGGCAGTGGTGCGGGGCAACCTCGTCACCCTCGGCGAAGACGAATCCGCCGACGCCCTGAACGCGCTGTCGGACGTGCTGATCCCCGGCCGCAGCACGGAGGTCCGGGGGCACCGGCGCAAGGAACTCGCCGCGACACTGGCCCTCGCCCTCCCGATCACGCCGGGCCAGTGGACCGTCAAGGTGCGGGACGCACCGCCGGGCGAACCCACCGAAACCAGCAGCGCCTGGGCCGGGGTGGTCCCGGTGCGGTCGGTCGCCGGTGCGCCCGTCCCGGCGCCGTGGGTGGCGAGCGGCACACCGGTGCCCGCGTCCGTGTCCCGGCTGACCCGGACCGCGTAAGGAAAGCGTCAAGAGCCGTGGGAGTCCCGTAAGCGCTTCGTCAGCGCCGCCTCTTCCGCCGAGATCCGGCGTGATGCTGGCATGACGCCCCGCAACCGTGGGGTGTCATGCCTGCGCTGAACCGCAGGATCAGTACGAAGAGGGATCCTCACATGGCCGATGTGGCCTACGTCGCGCTCGTGCTCGGCGGATTCGCCTGTTGCGCGCTAGTTCTCCGCGCCCTGCAGTCCGGACGCGTGAAATGACGGGCGCCGGAATACTCGCGGTCGCGCTCGTCACGATCGCCGCCGCACTCGTCGTGTACCTCCTGATCGCGCTCATCGACCCGGAGCGGTTCTGATGACGCCTGCCCTGGCGGCCGGACTGCAGGTCGTCTTCGTCCTCGCGGTACTCGCG
Organism: Rhodococcus wratislaviensis; assembly: GCF_900455735.1. GTDB lineage: Bacteria > Actinomycetota > Actinomycetes > Mycobacteriales > Mycobacteriaceae > Rhodococcus_F > Rhodococcus_F wratislaviensis. Next base: position 97,425 of record NZ_UAUI01000007.1, read on the forward strand.
GTCGCGTACGTGCCGGTGGGCGACTACATGGCGCGCGTGTACGAATCACGCCGTCACCTGCGGGTCGAATCCGTCCTGTACCGCCTGTGCCGCATCAACCCCCACACCGAGCAGACCTGGTACGGCTACGCGGGCAGCGTGCTGGGATTCTCCGCGGCGAGTGTGCTCTTCCTCTATGCCCTGCAGCGCATCCAGGGAGTGCTGCCGCTGTCCGGGGACCTCTCCGGGGTCAGTCCCGCGGTGGCGTTCAACACGGCCGTGTCGTTCGTGACGAACACCAACTGGCAGTCGTACGCGCCCGAGACCACGATGAGCAACCTGACCCAGCCGGTCGGGCTCGCCGTGCAGAACTTCGTGTCCGCCGCGGTGGGCATGGCCGTCGCAGTGGCGCTGATCCGGGGGTTCGTCCGGGTGTCGCGCGGCGGTGAGATCGGCAACTTCTGGGTGGACCTCACCCGGGGCAGCCTGCGGATTCTGCTGCCGTTCTCCTTCGTCATCGCACTGATCCTGCTGAGCCAGGGCGTGATCCAGTCCTTCCATCCGGGTTTCGCGTCCACCGGTCTGGACGGCAACTCCGTCACCAACGCACTGGCGCCCGTCGCCTCGCAGGAAGCGATCAAGGAACTCGGCACCAACGGCGGCGGGATCCTCGCCGCCAATTCGGCGCACCCGTTCGAGAACCCGACACCGGTCAGCAACATCGTCGAGATCCTCGCGATCCTGCTGATCCCGGTCGCCCTCACCCGCACGTTCGGCACCATGGTCGGCGACCCTCACGACCGAGCGAGCAAGGTGTCCGGGCACCGCCAGGGTCTGACCCTGCTCGCCGTGATGGGCATCCTGTGGGGATCGCTCCTCGCGGTCACGCTCGCCGCGGAGTCCGGTCGGCGCGGTGTCGCCGCCACCGCCGCGGGCGCGATGATGGAGGGCAAGGAGGTTCGTTTCGGAATCCCCGGTACGGCACTGTTCGCCGTGAGCACCACCGGAACGTCCACGGGCGCGGTGAATTCGGCGCACGACAGCCTCTCGCCCCTCGGCGGCGGAGCCGTCCTGCTCAACATGCTGCTTGGGGAGATCGCGCCCGGCGGTGTCGGCACCGGGCTCTACGGAATTCTCGTCCTCGCCCTGATCGCCGTCTTCGTCGGCGGACTCCTCGTCGGCCGCACACCCGAATACCTCGGCAAGAAGCTGCGGCAGCGGGAGATCACGCTCGCCGCCCTGTCCGTGCTGGTGATGCCGGCGCTCGTCCTGATCGGGACCGGAATCACCGTGATCCTGTCCTCGACCACCGGTTACCAGGGCAACAGCGGCGACCCCGGAAGTCCCGGATCCATCCACGGATTCTCGGAAGTGCTGTATGCGTTCGCGTCGGCCTCGAACAACAACGGCAGTGCGTTCGGCGGGCTGACGGTGACGAGCGACTGGTTCCAGACCGCTCTCGGCCTGTGCATGCTGTTCGGCCGGTTCCTGCCGATCATCTTCGTCCTCGCGCTCGCCGGATCCCTGGCGTCGCAGAAGAAGACGGCCGCAGGCGCCGGAACCCTGCCGACGGCGGGCCCGATGTTCACCGGGCTCCTCACCGGCACCGTCGTGCTCGTCGCGGCGTTGACATTCTTCCCGGCCCTCGCGCTGGGACCGATCGCGGAGGCTCTGCAGTGAGTGTGAACGTGACCAGTCGTCCGGAGAACGAGGCGGCCACGGCGTCCGAGGCCGGCCACGACCCGGCGCCCGTGAAGGCGGGAATCTTCAGCCCCGCCCAGCTGGTGACGGCGCTACCGGGCGCCGTGCGCAAACTCGACCCCCGGCACCTCGCCCGCAACCCGGTGATGTTCGTGGTGTTCGTCGGCTCCGTCGTCACCACCGTCATGGCCGTCGCCGACCCGTCGGTGTTCTCCTGGGCTGTCGTCGCCTGGCTGTGGTTCACCGTGCTGTTCGCGAATCTGGCCGAGTCGGTCGCGGAGGGGCGGGGCAAGGCCCAGGCGGCGAGCCTGCGGAAGGTGAAGCAGGACACGGTCGCCCACCGGATCACGGCGAGTGGCCGGGTGGAGTCGGTGGCGGGTACCGACCTGACCGTCGGTGACCGGGTCGTCGTCGAGGCGGGGGAGGTGATACCCGTCGACGGCGACGTCGTCGACGGCATTGCGACCGTGGACGAGTCGGCCATCACCGGCGAGTCGGCGCCCGTCGTCCGCGAATCCGGCGGCGACCGGTGCGCCGTCACCGGTGGCACGACCGTGCTGTCCGACCGGATCGTCGTGCGTATCACCGCGGCCCCCGGACAGTCGTTCGTGGACCGGATGATCGCCCTCGTGGAGGGGGCGGCGCGGCAGAAGACGCCGAACGAGATCGCGCTGAACATCCTGTTGGCGTCGCTGACGATCATCTTCCTGCTGGCTGTCGTCGCGATCGGTCCGATGGGTCTGTACGCGGGCCAGGAGCAGGATCCGATCAAGCTGATCGCGCTGCTGGTGTGCCTGATCCCCACCACGATCGGAGCCCTGCTGTCGGCCATCGGCATCGCCGGGATGGATCGGCTGGTGCAGCGGAACGTCCTGGCGATGTCGGGGCGGGCGGTGGAGGCCGCGGGCGACATCGACACACTGCTGATGGACAAGACCGGCACCATCACGTTCGGCAACCGGCAGGCCACGGCCGTGCATCCCGCACCGGGGGTTTCCGCGATCGAGTTGGCCACGGCCGCACGGTTGTCCAGTCTCGCCGACGGCACCCCCGAGGGGCGCAGCATCGTGGACCTGTGCGCCCGGGACTTCGGGTTGGACCCGGCACCGTCCGAGGCGGAGCGAGCGGCGGAGTTCGTGCCGTTCACGGCGCAGACCCGGATGAGCGGACTCGACATCGACGGCGCCCGGATCCGCAAGGGCGCGAGCGACGCCGTGCTGACCTGGGTGCAGGCGCTCGGCGGGCACGCGGCGTCCGCCGTCACCGACAGTGTGAACGAGATCGCGCAGGCCGGGGGAACACCGTTGGTGGTCGCCGCCGTCAACGGAGACGCAGCGACGGTGCTCGGCGTGATCGCGCTGTCGGACGTGGTGAAGCCGGGCATCGCCGAGAGGTTCGCGGAACTGCGGGCCATGGGGATTCGCACGGTGATGATCACCGGCGACAACCCGTTGACGGCGAAGGCCATCGCGGCCGAGGCCGGAGTCGACGATTTCATGGCCGAGGCGACACCCGAGGACAAGCTCGCGCTGATCCGGCAGGAACAGGAGGGCGGCCGGCTCGTCGCGATGACCGGGGACGGCACCAACGACGCCCCGGCGCTGGCCCAGGCGGATGTCGGGGTGGCGATGAACACCGGCACGTCGGCGGCGAAGGAAGCCGGGAACATGGTGGATCTCGATTCGGACCCCACCAAGCTCATCGAGGTGGTGGAGATCGGCAAGCAGCTGCTCATCACGCGCGGTGCGCTCACCACGTTCTCGCTCGCCAACGACCTGGCCAAGTACTTCGCGATTCTCCCCGCCCTGTTCAGCGGCATCTACCCGCAGCTGGACACGCTGAACATCATGCGGCTGGCCACCCCGGAATCGGCCATCCTGTCGGCGGTGATCTTCAACGCCGTCGTGATCGTCGCGCTGATCCCGTTGTCGCTGAAAGGTGTTCGCTACCGTCCGTCGTCGGCGTCCACGCTGCTGGGCCGCAACCTCCTGATCTACGGCCTCGGCGGCGTGATCACGCCGTTCGCCGGTATCTGGCTCATCGACCTCGTCGTTCGTCTCGTTCCCGGAATTGGGTGATCCCGCATGCGATTTCTCATCGGTCTGTTGCGGCAGACCTGGGCCGGACTACTCGTCCTGCTCGCACTCACAGCAATCCTCGGTGTGCTCTATCCCGCCGCCGTGTGGGGGGTGAGCAGGATCGGCGCCGGAGCGGCCGAGGGGTCTCCGGTGCGCGACACCACCGGGTGCGTCGTCGGGAGCCGGTGGGTGGGTGTCGACCCGCAGGTGCCGGCGGGGGAGCCGGATCCGTTCTTCCACAACCGCGTCACCGGGTCGGTGGCCGAACAGGATCCGTTCGCGCCGGGCGACCCTGCCACCGCCCTGCCCACCAACCAGGGGCCGAGCAGCGAGATCCTGGCGACGTTCATCGCCGACCGGCGGGCGGCGATCGCGACCCGGGAAGGGGTGGACGCCGGGGACGTTCCGGCCGACGCGGTCACCGGATCCGGCTCGGGCATCGACCCGCACATCAGCCCCGCGTATGCGGCGTTGCAGGTGCCGAGGGTGGCGGCGGAGAACGGCCTCAGCGAGACCCGGGTCCGGCAACTGGTCGACGAGAACACCGAGGGAAGGCAACTCGGTTTCCTCGGTGAGGACCGGGTGAACGTCCTCGAACTGAACCTGGCCCTCGGCCTGACCGCACCTGAGTGCACGGCCCCGGCCGCTGGTGGATGATGGCGAGGTGAGTGGTCCCAAACCGGACGTCGAGCGCCGGGACGTCGAACACCGACGCGGTGAACTGCGCATCTACCTCGGTGCCGCACCGGGCGTCGGCAAGACGTTCGCGATGCTCGGTGAGGCGCACCGCCGCCGGGAGCGGGGGTGCGACGTGGTCGCGGCCGTGGTGGAGACCCACGGCCGCGACCGCACGGCGGCGCAGCTCGGCGACCTCGAACTGATTCCGCCCAAGCTGATCGCCTACCGGGGCACGCTCGGCCGGGAACTCGACGTCGATGCGGTGCTCGCCCGCAGGCCTGCATTGGTCCTCGTCGACGAACTCGCGCACACGAACACGCCGGGCAGCGTCCACGAGAAACGCTGGCAGGACGTGGAGATACTCCTCGCCGCGGGGATCGACGTCCTCTCGACGCTGAATGTCCAGCACCTCGAAAGCCTCAACGACGTGGTCCAGCGGATCACCGGCGTGGTGCAGCAGGAAACGGTTCCCGACGAGGTGGTGCGCGCCGCCACCCAGGTCGAACTGGTCGACATCACGCCGGAGGCTCTGCGCCGCAGGCTGTCCCACGGCAACATCTACGCCGCGGACAAAGTCGACGCGGCGCTGAGCAACTATTTCCGGAAGGGGAACCTCACCGCACTCCGCGAACTCGCCCTGCTGTGGGTGGCCGACCAGGTGGATGCCGCCCTGGCGAAATATCGTGCGGAGAACAAGATCACCGACACCTGGGAGGCCCGGGAACGGGTGGTGGTCGCGGTGACGGGCGGGCCGGAATCGGAGACGCTGGTCCGTCGCGCCGGCCGGATCGCGTCGAGATCCAGCGCCGAGCTGATCGTCGTTCACGTGGTGCGCGGCGACGGCCTCGCGGGTGTCTCGGCTCCGGAAATGGGCAAGGTGCGCACGCTCGCCGCGAGCATCGGGGCGAGCTTGCACAGCGTCGTCGGCGACGACGTCCCGACGACGCTGCTCGACTTCGCCCGGACCGCGAACGCCACGCAACTGGTGCTGGGCACGTCGAGACGCTCACGGTGGGCGCGGATCTTCGACGAGGGCATCGGTGCGAGCGTGCTGCACCAGTCCGGGTCGATCGACGTGCACATGGTGACGCACGGCGAATCCCACCGCCTGAGGCGGTTGTCGCCGGTGGGGTCCCGTTCGCGCACGGCGATCGCCTGGATCGCCGCGGTCCTCGTACCGTCGATCGCCACCGTGGTGATGAGCGCCGTCGACCGTTGGCTCGGATTGGTCGGCGAGGGGGCCCTGTTCTTCATCGTGGTGCTGCTCGTCTCGCTGCTCGGGGGTGTCGCCCCCGCAGCGTTCTCCGCGCTGATCTCGGGTCTGTTCCTCAACTACTTCTTCACGCCGCCGGTGCGGAGCTTCACCATCGCCGAGCCGGACAACTTCATCACCACCGTCGTGCTGCTCGTGGTGGCCGTCGCGGTCGCGGTCCTGGTCGACGCCGCCGCGAAGCGTGCCCGGGAGGCCCGCCGGGCGTCGCAGGAAGCCGAGTTGCTGGCACTGTTCGCCGGATCGGTGCTGCGCGGAGCCGACCTCGACACCCTGCTCGAGAAGGTGCGCGAGACGTACGGCCAGGATTCGGTCAGTGTGCTGCACCGGGACCGCGGCCCGGTGGGGTCCGTCGGGCCGCACCCGCCGGTGAGTGTGGACGACGCCGACACCGTCTGCGAGGTGGGGGAAGGGGAATACGCGCTCGCCCTGCGCGGCAGCGAACTGCACGCCCGGGACCGTCGGGTGCTGCTCGCCGTCGCCAACCAGGCGGTGGGCATGATCCGCCAGGCCGAGCTCGCGCAGGAGGCGGGGCAGGCGCAGGCACTGGCCGAGGCCGACCGGTTGCGGCGGTCGCTGCTGTCCGCCGTCAGCCACGACCTCCGGACCCCGCTGGCCGCCGTCAAGGCCGCCGCGTCGAGTCTGCGCAGCGACGACGTCGACTTCTCCCCGGAAGACACCGCCGAACTGCTCGCGACCATCGAGGAATCGGCCGACGTCCTGACCTCCCTCGTCGGCAACCTGCTCGATTCGTCCCGGCTCGCGGCGGGAGTGGTGACCCCGACGCTGCGACCGGTGTACCTCGACGAGGTGGTGCACCGGGCGCTGGTGGGTCTGGGAATCGGCGGCCGGACCGGGACCCGGGCCCGGGAAAGGGTGGAGGTCGACGTCGGAACTGTCACGGCGATGGCGGATTCGGGCCTGCTCGAGCGGGTGCTCGCGAATCTGATCGACAACGCACTCCGCTACGGTGAGGACTCCGTGATCCGGGTCGGTGCCGCGGCGGTGGGAGACCGCGCCGTCGTCACCGTCGCCGACACGGGGCCGGGAATTCCGCGTGGGCGAGCAGACGAGATGTTCGCACCGTTCCAGCGGCTGGGGGACCGCGACACGACCACCGGAGTCGGGCTCGGGCTCTCCGTCGTCCGCGGATTCGTCGACGCGATGGGCGGGACCATCAGCGCCACCGACACCCCCGGCGGTGGTCTGACGATGGTGGTGGAACTGGCCGGGGCGGGAGGGGAGCATCCATGACGAGAGTTCTCGTGGTCGACGACGAACCGCAGATTCTCCGCGCCCTGCGGATCAATCTGAGTGTGCGTGGATACGACGTGGTGACGGCCGCGTCCGGGGCCGCCGCTCTACGCGCCGCGGCCGAGCGACCGCCGGACGTGATCGTGCTCGACCTCGGGCTACCCGACATGGACGGCACCGAGGTGCTCGCCGGCCTCCGCGGGTGGTGCCCCGCACCGGTGATCGTGCTGTCGGCGCGGACGGACTCCGCGGACAAGGTGGAAGCCCTCGACGCCGGCGCCGACGACTACGTCACCAAACCGTTCGGGATGGACGAGTTCCTTGCCCGGGTGCGTGCGGCCGCCCGCCGGGCGACGACGGCTGTCGACACGAGTGAACCTGTGGTGGAGACGGATTCGTTCACGGTCGATCTGGCGGCGAAGACGGTGCGGCGGGCGGGGGCCGAGGTGCACCTGACGCCGACCGAATGGGGGATGCTCGAGATGCTCGTGCGGAACAAGGGCAAGCTGGTGGGGCAGAAGGAACTGCTGCGGGAGGTGTGGGGCCCTGCCTACGCCACCGAGACCCATTACCTGCGGGTGTATCTGGCGCAGCTGCGGCGCAAGCTCGAGGACGACCCGTCCCATCCGCGACACCTCATCACCGAGGCCGGGATGGGGTACCGGTTCCAGGTGTGAGGTCGCGAGCAGTGGGCCGGAAGCCGCACCGCATTGGGTATTGGTTAGCCTTGCCTTATGCGAATGAGGAGTCTCGTCTCGGTGTCACTGCTGGCCCTGGTGTTGGCCGGCTGCGGGAGCGGCGGCGAGGGCGAGCGCGAGGCGGCGGCAGGCTCAGGCGATGCCGCGTTCCCGGCAGTCGTCGCCACGAAATTCGGTGACGTCACCGTCGAGTCCAAGCCCGAGCGCGTGGTCGCCCTCGGCTGGGGCGACGCCGAGACCGCGCTGGCGCTCGGTGTCGAACCCGTCGGGGCGAGCGACTGGGTCGCGTTCGGCGGCGACGGCGTCGGGCCGTGGGCGGACGGGATGTACACCACCGCGCCTGCGATCATCGGAACCCTCGAACCGTCGTACGAGCAGATCGCGGCGCTCGAACCGGACGTCATCCTCGACACGAAGAGCGCCGGCGACAAGGAACGCTACGACCACCTGTCGCAGATAGCTCCGACGATTGCGCTGCCGGAGGGCGCCGACAACTACAAGACTCCGATCGAGGATCAGGTGTCGATGGTCGCGACCGCACTCGGCGTGCCGGAGCAGGGGGAAGCTCTGCTCGCCGACATCGACCGGCGATTCGCGGAAGCGGCCGCGGCCCATCCCGAGTTCGCGGGGAAGACGATCACCGTCGGCGCGTTCTCGGGGGCGGGATGGGGCGCCTACACCGCCGACACCGAGCGCCTCCAGTTCATGAAGAAACTCGGCTTCGTCAGCAATCCGGCGGTGGACGCGCAGCCCGCGGTGAAGTTCTCCGTCCCGGTGTCGGAGGAGAATCTCGGCGTGATGGACGCCGACATGGTGGTCGTATTCCCGGTCGGCAGGCCGGCCGCCGACGTCACGAACCGGCCGCTGTTCCAGGCGATCCCGGCAGTGCGCGACGGACGGTCCCTCGTGTTCGACGATCAGAGTGTCGCCAAGGCGTACTCCACGAACTCGGTGCTGTCGTTGCGGTACGCACTCGACACCGTCGTGCCTCTGGTGTCCGAACGGCTGCGGTGAGCTGACCCGGCGCCCGCTCAGTAGAGCAGGGTGCGGTAGTACTCCTGCCGGCGAGGCGCGTCCGGGTCGTGGTCCAACTCGTGCTGCTCGGCGTGCATTTCCCGCAGCGACGGGATCTCGTCCGGATCCGGCCAGGACTCCGGGTTCCACATGCGTGACCGGAGGATGGCCCGGGCGCAGTGGGTGTAGACCTCGTCGATCCGGACCACCACGCCGAGGTTGGCGGGTTTGCCGTTGATCGACATCGACTGCAGCAGTTCGGGATCGACGGTCAAGGTGGCAGTTCCGTTGACGCGCACCACCTCGTCGATCCCGGGTACGACGAACAGGATGCCCACGTGCGGATTCTCGAGGATGTTGCGGTACGAATCCGCGCGCCGATTGCCCGGCCGGTCCGGGATCACCAGCGTCCGGTCGTCGAGGAACATCGTCTTCGGCGTGATGTCTCCGCGCGGCGAGCAGTCGCAGTGACCGTTCGCGTCGGCGGTGGCGAGGACGAAGAACCGCGCCTCGGAGATGAAGCGCCGGATGAGCGGCATCGTGTGATCGGTGTGCTTGGTGACGATGGAGGGGTGGGGAACGCCCAGGACCTGCTCGAGTTCGTCGAGGTCGGTGATCGTGTGCTCCGGCGAGGGGGCGTGCGCTGCCACTGGAGTGTTCCGTTCGTCGAGGACCGTTCGAGTTAGGCTACCCTTCGCGGCGTTCGGGCGGTCGCGAGGCCCGCTGGCTCACGACCGATGATTCCGGCCTGCTCCGGGAGTCCTACCTTCGACCGCAGCCTCACACTCGACCGGAGGAGCCACGCATGCCCGCACCGAAGACCCCGCAACCACTCGCGCACACCTTCACGGCGCCGATCCAGAAGGACGGGGCGTTCGCGACGTACGTGACCGTGCCGGACTCCGCCGAACTTCTCGGAACGAGGCGGCCGGTGAAGGTCGGCGGAACGATCGACGGCCACCCGTTCAATGCCACCCTGATGCCCTCGGGTGAAGGTCCGCACTGGCTTCCCCTGAAGATCGCATTGTGCACGCTGATCGGTAAGGGCGGTGCCGGAGTGGAGGTGACGGTGCACCTCGAGCAGCGTTTCAGCTGACGCCGGGCGGCGTCCGGGGTTTGATCCGGGGAGAGCGGGGTACGGATCACCCGGAAGCGATCTGCGTTTCCGGACGGGTTTCGAGGTGCGTCGTGCCGATGTGGCCGCGGTTGTCGGGATGGCTCCCCACTCTGGGGGTCGTGGTGCTCGTTGCCGCGTGCGGAGCGAGCGACGACGGCAACATGAGCGAGAATTTCGCCGGCACCGTCGACATCGGCGGGGGCCGGAACATCTATCTCGAGTGTGCGGGCACAGGCACACCGACGGTCGTGTTCGTGTCCGGTCTCCGGTTCGGTGCCGATCAGTGGACGACGACGGCCGACCCGGCCGCCACCTCGGCCTTCGACGGAGTCGCCGAGTTCACCCGAGTCTGCTCGTACGACCGGCCGGGAGTCGTGCTGGGCGGGGACGCATTGAGCCGCAGCGACCCGGTTCCGCAGCCGATCACCACCACGGACGCGGTCGCCGACCTCCAGTCGCTGCTGGGCGCCACGGGCGAGGCCGGCCCCGGCCCCTACGTGCTGGCCGCCCACTCCTACGGCGGTCAGATCGCGAGACTCTTCGCCGGCACCCATCCCGACGAGGTGGCGGGCATGGTGCTGATCGACGCGCAGTCGGAGGAGTTGCAGACCCTACTGCCCCCGGAGCAGTTCGAGGAGTTCCTGCGGCTCAACACCCCGCAGCAGGACAGTCTCGACGAGTACCCGGACCTCGAGCGTGTCGACTTCGTCCGCAGCTTCGACGAGATCCGCGCCGCCGAACCGATCCGGCCCCAGCCGCTCGTCGTCCTCTCCGCCGACCGCTCGGTGGCGCCACAGATCGCGGAGGGCATTGCGAACGGAAGCCTCCCCGCCGACATCGATCCCGGCTACGGCCCGGCCCTCGACGCCGTGCAGCCGAAGGCGCAGGCGGATCTGGCACAACTCGTCCCGGGTGCCACGCATGTCACGAACACGAACAGCGGCCACAACATCAACATCGAGCAGCCTCAACTCGTCATCGACGGAGTCCGCGACGTCGTCGACGCCGTGCGCGACGGGCGCACCGAGCCCTGACCGTCGCGCGCGGCTCGGCCTGCGGAATGCGGTCGCCTCGACGTGGGAGACTGGACCGGTGAGGTTGTATCGAGACAATGCGGTGGTCCTGCGCCAGCACAAGCTGGGCGAGGCCGACCGTATCGTCACACTCCTCACCCGGCAGCACGGTCTGGTGCGCGCGGTCGCCAAGGGGGTGCGCCGCACGAAGTCCAAGTTCGGTGCCCGGCTCGAGCCGTTCGCGCACATCGACGTGCAGCTCTACCCGGGCCGCAACCTCGACATCGTCACCCAGGTCCAGACGGTCGACGCGTTCGCGACCGACATCGTCGACGACTACTCCCGGTACACCACGGCGTGCGCGATCCTCGAGACCGCCGAACGTCTCGCCGGTGAGGAACGGGCCCCGGCGCCGCAACTGCATCGCCTGACGGTGGGAGCGCTGCGGGCCGTCGCCGAGCACCACCGCCCCTGCGAGCTGATCCTCGACGCCTTCCTGTTGCGGGCCATGGGTTTTGCGGGGTGGGCCCCCGCCCTCGACGACTGCGCGCGGTGCAGCGCACCCGGGCCGCACCGGGCATTCCACGTGGCCGCCGGGGGAGCGGTGTGCGTCCATTGCCGGCCGCCGGGCGCCGCCACCCCGTCGCCGGGTGTCCTCGACCTGATGGATGCGCTGATCCGCGGCGACTGGGCGAGCACGGAGCAGGTGCCGGAGTCGTTGCGGGGGCAGGCCAGTGGTCTCGTCGCGGCGCATCTGCAGTGGCACCTCGAACGGCAACTCCGCACCCTCCCGCTGATCGAACGCGCACGGCCGCATGCGGCGGTAGGGGTTGAGGATTCGGTCAGGCAGGATGGGGACCGTGATTCGACGACGCGAACCTCGAGCCCCGCATAGTTCCGGGGCCGAGCGCCAGATCCGGCCGCCGGACCCGCACCCCTCGGGCGCCCGCCCGCCGGGCCTGCAACCCGAACTCGTGCCCCGGCACATCGCGCTGGTGATGGACGGCAACGGCCGCTGGGCGCAGGAGCGGGGGCTGCCCCGGACCGCGGGCCACGAACGCGGCGAAGCCGTGTTGATGGACGCCGTCTGCGGGTGCATCGAGATGGGCGTCGAATGGTTGTCGGCGTACGCGTTCTCCACCGAGAACTGGAAGCGCAGCCCCGAGGAGGTCCGCTTCCTGATGGGGTTCAACCGCGACGTGATCCGGCGTCGCCGCGACGAGATGCACGAGATGGGGGTGCGCGTGCGGTGGGCGGGACGCCGGCCCAAGCTGTGGCGCAGCGTCATCAAGGAACTCGAAATCGCCGAGGAGCTCACGAAGCACAACACGGTCATGAACCTGACCATGTGCGTCAACTACGGCGGGCGCGCGGAGATCGCGGACGCGGCGAAGGAGATCGGCAGGCGGGTCGCGGCGGGACAGCTCGACCCGGAGAAGATCACCGAGGCGACCGTGGCCCGGTACCTCGACGAGCCGGACATGCCGGACGTCGACCTGTTCCTCCGGCCGTCCGGCGAGCAGCGCACGTCCAACTTCCTGATCTGGCAGTCGGCCTACGCCGAGATGGTGTACCAGGAGAAGCTGTTTCCTGATTTCGACCGCAGGGACCTGTGGGCGGCGTGTGTCGAGTACGCGTCGCGTGACCGTCGGTTCGGTGGGGTGAAATGACCGTCGACGGGGCGCCCGCGCTGCTCGGGCGGGCGGCGGACGCGCTCGAGCACTTCGCCACCGTCGCCCGGGCGGACGACGGCTCGCTGAGCTTCGAGTATGCCGGGGCGCTGTGCTCGATCAGTGCGATGACTCTCACCGAGGGTCTCGATGTGCTGTCGATGACGTGCGTGCTGGCCTGGGATCGTCCGGTCAGCGCGTCGATGCACAAGAAGGTCGCGGAACGGAACAGCGCACTGCAGTTCGGTTCGATCGCGGTGTTCGGTCACGGCCGGCTCGCGGACGTCATCCTGCGCTACACGTTCCCCGCCGCCGGGCTCGAGGACGAGGCATTGACCACGATGCTGCTTCTCGTGCTGAGCGGCGCGGACACCGCCCGGCAGGGCCTGATCCCCTGACGCTCACTGCGTCGCGGTGCAGTCCTTGCAGAGGCCGAAGATCTCGATGGTGTGGCTGACGTCGGAGAAGGCGTGGGCGTCGGCGATCGACTGCGACCACTGCTCGACAGTGGGCCCCTCGACCTCGACGGTGTAGCCGCAGGCACGGCAGACGAGGTGATGGTGATGTCCGGACGAGCAGCGCCGGTACACGGATTCGCCGGTGTCGGTGCGCAGGACGTCGACCGTTCCGGCGTCGGCGAGCGTCTGCAGGGTGCGGTAGACGGTGGTCAGCCCGATGCCTTCGCCGCGCTTGCGGAGTTCGTCGTGCAGTTCCTGCGCCGACCGGAACTCCTCGATGTCGTCGAGGAGCGCGGAGATGGCGCTGCGCTGCTTGGTCGCGCGTACTCCCACGACGACGGGCTTGCGCTGGCCGGTGTTCTGGGTCAAGGCTTCTATCCTTCCTCGGCGTGCGCGACGGCGTCCACGACGATGTGGGCGAGGTGGTCGTCCACCAGGCGGTAGAGGACCTCACGTCCGGTGCGTTCGCCGCGCACGACACCCGCGGCCTTGAGTACGCGAAGATGCTGGCTGATCAGTGGCTGCGTCACTCCGAGTGCGCCGACGAGTTCGTGCACGCACCGTTCCGATTCGCGGAGTTGGAGGACGATCGCGATCCGGACGGGGGCCGCGAGGGCGCGCAGGATGTCGCCGGCCGCCGCAAGGGTCTCCTTCGACGGCACGGGAGCGGGCGCCGCCGCCTCGAACGGATGCAGATCCCCGGGATCGATGACGCTCACCAGTGATCTCCTTCGGTGTGCCGGACAATGGACGGGACCGTGGCCGCGAGGCCGTCGGCCCCGGGAGGATCACCCTCACCTTATTGCAAATCGATTCCATTTTGATATGCACGAATACGCATGTCAACCGGGTGGGTGAACCGACTGCGATCGGGCAGATAGGCTGGGCTCCGAAAAGCGCACGTGAACCATGCATCTATTACCCAGATGGAGAGCACCCGAGTGGCACCGAAGTCCAAAGTCGAAACCGTCGTCAATCTCGCCAAGCGTCGTGGCCTGGTCTACCCGTGCGGTGAGATCTACGGAGGCACGAAGTCGGCCTGGGATTACGGCCCCTTGGGCGTCGAGCTCAAGGAGAACATCAAGAAGCAGTGGTGGCGCAACATGGTCACCAGCCGCGAGGACGTCGTCGGCCTCGACTCCTCGGTCATCCTGCCGCGCGAGGTGTGGGTGGCGTCCGGTCACGTCGGCGTGTTCAACGACCCGCTGGTCGAGTGCCTCAACTGTCACAAGCGCCACCGGCAGGACCACCTGCAGGAGGCGTACGCGGAGAAGAAGGGCCTCGACAACCCGGACGACGTCCCGATGGACGTCGTCGGCTGCCCCGACTGCGGCACGGTCGGTCAGTGGACCGAGCCCCGCGACTTCAACATGATGCTCAAGACGTACCTCGGCCCGGTCGAGAGCGAAGAGGGCATGCACTACCTTCGCCCGGAGACCGCGCAGGGCATCTTCGTGAACTTCGCGAATGTCCTCACCACGTCGCGCAAGAAGCCGCCGTTCGGCATCGGCCAGATCGGCAAGAGCTTCCGCAACGAGATCACGCCCGGAAACTTCATCTTCCGCACCCGCGAGTTCGAGCAGATGGAGATGGAATTCTTCGTCAAGCCCGGCGAGGACGAAGAGTGGCACCAGTACTGGATCGACTACCGCATGGACTGGTACACCGGGCTCGGCATCAACAAGGACAACCTGCGTCTGTACGAGCACGCACAGGACAAGCTGTCGCACTACTCCAAGCGCACCGTCGACATCGAGTACCGCTTCCACTTCCAGGGCAGCGAGTGGGGCGAGCTCGAGGGTGTGGCCAACCGCACCGACTTCGACCTGTCGACCCACTCGAAGCACTCGGGCACCGACCTCAACTACTACGACCAGGCCACCGGTGAGCGGTACACGCCGTACGTCATCGAGCCGGCGGCCGGTCTCACGCGTTCGCTGATGGCGTTCCTCGTCGACGCGTACACCGAGGACGAGGCGCCGAACGCGAAGGGCGGCGTCGACAAGCGGACCGTGCTGCGTCTGGACCGTCGTCTCTCCCCGGTGAAGGCCGCGGTCCTGCCGCTGTCGCGTAACGCGGACCTGACGCCGAAGGCGAAGGATCTCGCGGCGACGCTGCGTCAGCACTGGAACGTCGAGTTCGACGACGCCGGCGCGATCGGCCGCCGCTACCGCCGTCAGGACGAGATCGGCACCCCGTTCTGCATCACCGTGGATTTCGACACGCTCGAGGACCACGCTGTGACCGTCCGTGAGCGTGACTCCATGGCTCAGGAGCGGGTCGCGCTCGACCAGGTCGAGGGCTACCTGGCGCAGCGCCTCATCGGTTCCTGATCCACCGTCACCTGCGCGCGCCGCAGGTGACGGTCAGATAGTTCGTCAGGATTCGCCGGTTCTCCTCGGACACCGGGATGCGCGAGTATTCCGGTGCCGAGGAGCCGACGGCGATCCACAGCGGAAAGACGAAGGGCTTCTTCGCTTCCGCGAGGGCGTGGGGATCGCAGCGCGCCGCATCGATCGTGATGTCGACGCTCAGCCGGTCCTCGTCCGCCCGCATGGTGGCGGGCAGCGCGCCGTGCAGCGCGTACAGGACGCTGCCGCCGATCTCGTCCACCCGGACGTCACCCGACGCCGTTCCCCGGCTCACGACGAGCTGTGCGGGGAGGGGCGCGGTCGGCTCGGGCGGAGCCGCCGCCGGAATCAGTGTCACCGGTACGGCCCGCGCCAGATCCTGTGCGGCGCAGTCGCCGTCGTGAATCCGGCCGAGGACGTCGTACGGGGCCGCGAGTGGCACCCGCACGGGTGACACGCTCGGATCGGCGACACCGATCAGGGCGTACGCCGGCTCCGGGGGAGTGTCGCAGCGGACCGTGCCGTACTCGGCCTCGACGTCGATCCGGTTGCCGGGGCCGAGTTCGACCTCGCGTCGGGTCGCGGGCGCAGCCTCGAAGCCGGGACTGTCCAACGCCACGGACGTCACGGCGACGGGTGCGTCGCCGGTGTTCGTTATCCGCACGTGAATCCGGCCGCCCGCCGCGTCGTCCTCCCGGCTGCGGTAGGCCTCCGCCGACAGGGGGCTCGCCGGTGCGTCCGCGGTCCGGTCGTCGCCTGCACAGCTCGACAGGACGCCGCCGGCGGTGGCCGCGACGCAGGCGAGTACGACCGAGACTCGGGAAGCCGTCAGAATCGGCCGCCCCCACTGATCCGGCCGGAGCTGCTCGGCCCGCCGAAGGACCGCGGACCGCTGCTGCGGCCGCCGCCGGAGCCCCGGCTTCCCCAGTTGCCGCCGCCGCTGAACCCGCCGCGCAGGATGCTGTCGATCAGAATGCCGCCGAGGATCGCTCCGGTGGCATTCCCGCCACCGCCACCGCCACCGCTTCCGGGCCCGGGGCGCTGGCGGGACTCCCAGCGGCTCACGTCGTTCTGCGCCAGGCGCAGTGCGTCGGCTGCCAGCCCGGCCGCGGCCTGAGCGTGCTGCAGCGCGCGCGAGGGGTCGGTGGGGCGCAGTTGCTGTGCGCCCGCCAGGTGCCGCTGCGCCTCGGTGAGGCGGGTCCGGGCGTCCGCTCCCACCGCGCCGCGCCGGGTGCCGATGAAGTCCGACGCCGCCGTGACCTGCGACTGGGCGGCTGTGAGGTCCTGCGCGAGACGCTGCTGTGCACGCTCGGCCTGCTGCCGGGATTCCTGCGCCTCGGCGAGGACGGCGTCGAGTTCCGCGTCTGCCTTGACGATCTGGGTGAAGCTGCCGAGCGGGTCGGTGTCCGCGGCGGTCCGGGCCGCCGCCAGCGCTGTCTCGGCCGCGGCGCGGGCCGACGCGAGCCGGTCCCCGCCCTGCTCGGTGAACTGGGCCGCGGCCGCGATCCCGGCCTCCACGTCGGTGATCGCGGCCGGCAGCGTGGCGATGGCGTGCCGGATGTCCTCCGCGGCGTGGTCGACGGCGTCGAGCAGCGTCCGGGCCTGTTCGAGGGCGCCCTCGGCTCCGCGGATCGCCGACACCGCCGGCCCCTGCTTTCCGGGCGGCAGCGTGATCGCGTCCCGGCCGTCGGCCACGGCCCGTTCCGCGAACGCGAGCCGCTCCTCCGCCATCGTCACGTTGTGGGCGACGGAAGCGAGTGCGGCGGCGGGAAATTCGGTCTGCAGGGTGGCGAGAGTCTGCGTGGAATCGGGGATGCGTACGGTCAGCGCGACCATGTCCCGGGTGAGCGCGTCGAGTCGGTCGGGGGCGTTGATCAGCAGGTCCCGGAGCCCGTCGAACTCCTGCACCCTCTCGTTGAGTTCGCGGTCGGCGCGCCCGCACGAGGTGATGACGTCGATGAGCATCTCCCGCTGCTGTTGCGGGGTCTCGGGAATCGCGTCGTCGAGTCGCTGACGGACGGTGAACGCGGCCGCGAGTGTCGACTTCGCCTTGTCGAACGCCGCCGTGAACGACGCCGTGGCCTGCTCGCCGAATTCGCCGCGGGCCAGTTCGAGTTCCTCCTGGCTCGTGCGCAGCGCGTCGTCGGTCTCGACGAGCACCTCCTTGGCGCGCTCGTCCAGGGTCGGCAGCGGGAGTGCCGTCAGCGCGGCCGTGTCCTCGGGGCTGATGCTGCGCGCCGCCTCGACCCCGGCCCGGGTGCGGTCGTGCTTCTTCTTCCGCGAATACAGCACGACCCCGCCCGCACCCACGACGACCACACCGCCGCCGATCAGCAGAGTGCGCACCGACATTCCCTCGCCCGGAGTCATCGCGTCGCCCAGCCCGCCCGCCGCGGCGATCGCGCCCCCGGCCCAGTCCTCCTCGCGCAGAGCGGGTTCCACCGCATCCACCCGGATCGACTCGGCCTCGTCGCTGGTGATCTCCGACAGCCCGTCCGGCGCGATGAGGGCGTACTCGCGGTCGACCGTCGCGACCGCGAGCAGGGCGTCGCGGTCGCCGAGCGAGGAGGCCTGCGCCGTCTGATCCGCCCACGGACCGGCGCCGAGCCCGTTGAAGTCGGGCACGTACACCACCCACAACCGCACCTTGTGCTCGTCGTACAGCTGGTCGATCGCGGCCTGGACGTCGCTCTGCTGGTCGGCGTCGAGCACGCCGACGGTGTCCGTGATCTGACCGGGAAGACGGAACGGTGCGTCCGCCGAGGCGATCGCAGGAGAGAACAGGATCGCCACGAGAGTCAGGAGTGCGGAGACGGCGCCGAGGGCGGCGAACCGCCGAGCGCGGGGAAGTCGGGGGCGGGACGACGGCGTCTGCTCGAGGCGCGGTGCGAGTGGCATGGCAGCAAATCTATCGGGTGTGGCGAGTCGTCATCGGGACAGTTCGGCGACAGCTGGCAGAATCAGGGAGTGAATTCTGCACCGAGCCGTGAACGCCACGACCTCCCGCGCCGTCCCGCGCACCTGGGGTTCGCCGGCACGCTGGCCCGGTGGACCCGCCGGATCATCGCCGGCGTGGTCCTCCTCGCCGCCGCGCTGGTGCTCGGCACCGCGGTCCGGGTGTGGCAGGTCGCGCGGATCGACGACACGTCCGCCGCCGACGCGATCGTCGTGCTCGGCGCCGCCCAGTACTCGGGAACCCCGTCGTCGGTGTTCGAGGCCCGGCTCGAGCAGGCGTACAAGCTGTACGAGCGTGGGGTGGCCCCCGAGGTCATCACGGTCGGCGGCAAGCAGGAGGGCGACGAGTACACCGAGGCCGCGTCCGGCAAGAACTACCTGATCTCGCGGGGCGTCCCCGCCGACAGCATCACCGCGGTCGAGGAGGGCTCCGACACCCTGCTCAGCATCGAGGCGGTGAGTGAGGCGATGGGGGAGCAGGGCATCGATTCGGCGGTTCTCGTCAGCGACCCCTGGCATTCGCTGCGGACCCGGACGATGGCACGCGACGCCGGACTCGACGCCTGGACGGCGCCCACCCGGCAGGGGCCCGCCGTGTTCACCCGCGAATCCCAGTTGCACGGAATCGCCCGGGAGACAGGGGCGTTGATCTGGTACCAGCTCACCCACTTCTCGGCCGACTTCCCCTACACGGCGGGACAGTAGACATTCGATGACAGCACACACGACACCACTCGGCGACGTGTACTCCGCGCACGACGTCGCCCGCCGGGTCCGCGAGGCACCGAAACGGGCGGGGATCCCGGGCAGTCAGATCGCCGCCGCGCAACACCGCTCCGTCTTCTCCCGCGACCGCGCCCGCGTCCAGCACTCGGCCGCCCTCCGCAGACTCGCGGACAAGACGCAGGTGGTGGGCCCCCGGGACGGTGACACTCCGCGGACGCGGTTGACGCACTCGATCGAGGTGGCGCAGATCGGCCGCGGGATCGCCGACGGTCTCGGCTGCGATCCCGATCTGGTCGACCTCGCCGGCCTCGCGCACGACATCGGTCACCCGCCGTACGGCCACAACGGGGAGAAGGCCCTCGACGAGGTCGCGGAAAGCTGCGGCGGGTTCGAGGGCAACGCCCAGAATCTGCGCATCCTCACGAGCCTCGAACCGAAGGTGCTCTACCCCGACGGAAGCAGTGCCGGGCTCAACCTGACCCGCGCGTCGCTGGACGCGGCGATCAAATACCCGTGGACCCGGCCCCGCCCCGGCGCGAAGTTCGGGGCCTACGACGACGACGCCGACGTGCTCGCGTGGATCCGGGAGGGCGCCCCCGACGGCCACCAGTGCCTCGAGGCGCAGGTCATGGATTGGGCCGACGACGTCGCCTACTCCGTGCACGACGTCGAGGACGGCGTGATCGACGGACGCATCGATCTGCGTTCGCTGGCCGACCCGGTGGATCAGCGGGCACTCGCCGAGTTCGGTGCGTCGGAGTTCCCGGGACTCGACGTCGAGGAACTCGTCGAGGCCGCGACGCGGTTGAGTCTTCTGCCCGTCGTCGTCGAGGTGGGCAGCTACGACGGCACGCTCACCAGTTCGGTCGCCCTGAAGAACCTCACCAGCGAACTCGTCGGCCGGTTCGCGACCGCCGCGATCATCGGGACCCGCGACGTCCACGGCGACAAGCCGGTCGCCCGGTACGACGCCGACCTGGTGGTCCCGCCGGTGGTCGCGGCGGAGGTGGCACTGCTCAAGACGTTCGCCCTGAACTACGTGATGTCGGATGCCGGCCACCGGGCGCGGCAGGCACGCCAGCGTGACCGCGTCCACCGCGTCGCCGAATGGCTGCTCGCGACCGCACCCGCCGGTCTCGACCCCATCCTGGTTCCCGCCTGGAACGCCGCGGCCGACGACCCCGCACGGGTCCGGGTCGTCGTCGACCAGATTGCCTCCTACACCGAGAGCAGGCTCGAACGCGTCGACAAGTCCAGTCTGGGAGCCCAGGCGAGCTGGGGCTGACAAAGTCGGAAGTCGGACCCGTCCGCCCGGCGCGGTGCTACGAATAGGTCTACAGACAGCTCGCCCCCCAATGGTCAGGGAGACCGGATGAAGTCTGCAGTGCGCAAGATCATCGGTTCGACGTCCGCAGCGCTGGCGGTGGCGGTCGGTGCCGCCCTGCTTGCCCCACCCGCGGCGCAGGCCGCGCCCGCGTACCCGTTCGCGGACCCCGACCCGTTCTACGGTGCGCCCGCCGACGTCGGGGCACGCGCCGACGGCGACGTGCTGGCGAGCCGACCGGTCGCCGCCACGGGTTTCCCCACCGCCGACGCCTGGCAGGTGAAGTACAAGTCGACCAACTCCGCCGGAGCGCCCATCGCCGCGGTCACCACGGTGCTGGTACCCCGCGGCGCTCCCGCGAACCGGCCGCTCGTGTCCTATCAGCCGTTCGTCAACGCGCTCGGGCTGGAGTGCGCGCCGTCGCATCAGCTGTTCAACGGCGGAATCCAAGAGGGGCCCGCCCTCAACGCCCTGCTCGCGCGGGGCTGGGCCGTCGCCGTGCCCGACCACCTCGGACCGACCAGCGCGTACGGGGCCGCGAAACTCGGCGGCAGGCTCGTCCTCGACGGCATCCGCGCCGCGCAGCGGCTCCCGGAGGCCGGTCTCGGGGGCAGTCCGATCGGGCTGGCGGGCTACTCGGGTGGCGCCATGGCGACCAACTGGGCTGCGGCACTCGCACCCACCTACGCCCCGGAACTGAACATCGTGGGCGCCGCCCAGGGCGGCACCCCGGTCAACATCGGTGAACTGGCCGACCGTCTGGGCGGCACCCGCTCGCAGGCGTTCGGGCTGGGGTTCGCGGCCGCCATCGGGCTCGAGCGTGAATACCCGACGCGTTCACCGCTCGGGGACGGCCTCAACGGCGACGGACTCGCCCTGCGGGCGCAGATGAGCAACATGTGCACCGATTCGATCCTCGGTGCCGGTGCGGGGAAGTCGCTGCCCGACCTGACCAACGGTCCCGGTATTCTCGCCGACCCGTCCGGCCGCGCGGTGATGGACGAGAACAGCGTCGAACTGTATCCGGGAGTCCCGAGGACGCCGATGTTCGTCTGGCACGGCAGCGCGGACCCCCTCGTCGCGATCGGGCCGGTGCAGAACACCGTCGCCCGGTACTGCTCACAGGGTGCGCGAGTGCAGTTCGACGTGATCCCGGGCGCCGACCACGGTACCGCCACCATGCTCGGTGCCGGCCCTGCATTCGGCTATCTCGGCGACCGATTCGCCGGGATTCCCGCCCCGTCGAACTGCTGACCTGGAGGGGGGAGTTCGGGCTCCGGCGGAGCGCCTAGACTGTCGTTCGTGGCTGGCAGAATCCCTGATCGTGACGTTGCGGCCATTCGCGAGCGCACACGGATCGAGGACATCGTGGGGGAGTACGTCTCCCTCAAGCGTGCGGGCGGCGACTCCATGAAGGGGCTGTGCCCGTTCCACGACGAGAAGTCGCCGTCGTTCCACGTCCGCCCCAACCACGGGCACTACCACTGCTTCGGGTGCGGTGAGGGCGGCGACGTCTACTCCTTCCTCCAGAAGATCGACCACATCAGTTTCGTCGAGGCCGTCGAGCAGCTCGCCGACCGGTTGAACTACACCATCTCGTACGAGGGCGGCGGCACCTCGGTGCAACGCGACCGCGGCACCCGCTCGAGGCTGGTCGCGGCGAACGCGGCCGCGCAGGAGTTCTACTCGGCGCGCCTGCAGGAACCCGACGCGCAGGCCGCCCGCGACTACCTGACGGAACGGAACTTCGACGCGCAGGCCGCGCAGCAGTTCGGGTGCGGGTATGCACCCGATGGCTGGGACATCCTCACGAAGCACCTGCTGGGCAAGGGTTTCGACGTCAAGGAACTCGAGGCCGCGGGCCTGTCGAAAGCCGGGCGGCGCGGTCACATCGACCGCTTCCACCGGCGCCTGCTCTGGCCCATCCGGAACCTGTCCGGCGATGTAATCGGGTTCGGTGCCCGCAAGTTGTTCGACGACGACACCATGCCCGGCAAGTACGTCAACACGCCGGAAACCATGCTGTACAAGAAGTCTCAGGTGCTGTTCGGGCTCGACCTCGCCAAGCGCGACATCGCCAAGGGGCATCAGGCCGTGGTGGTCGAGGGATACACCGACGTCATGGCGATGCACCTGGCCGGGGTCAAGACCGCCGTCGCCGCCTGCGGCACCGCCTTCGGTGAGGACCACCTCGCGATGCTGCGGCGACTGCTGATGGACGACAGCTACTTTCGCGGCGAGATCATCTACACGTTCGACGGGGACGCCGCAGGCCAGGCCGCCGCGATGAAGGCGTTCGAGGGTGACCAGAAGATGGCCGGGCAGACCTTCGTCGCCGTGGCACCCGAGGGCATGGACCCGTGCGAGTTGCGGCAGAAGTCCGGTGACGCCGCCGTCCGCGACCTGGTGGCGCGTCGCACACCGATGTTCGAGTTCGTGGTCAAGTCGATTCTCACCGAGCACGACCTCGAGACCGCCGAGGGCCGGGTCGAGGCGCTCCGGCGCACCGTGCCGGTGGTCGCCCAGATCAAGGAAGCGACGTTGCGTGACAGCTACGCCGTCCAATTGTCCGGCTGGGTGGGCTGGGACGACATCGCCGCGGTCCGGCAACGGGTGCGGGACGAGGCGCGCAAGCGGGCGTCCACCCGCGGGTCGCTGCCCGCGCCGCTGAAGAAGAAGGCGGCCCGGGACGCGGACCAGGACACACCGCAGTTGCCGGTCGGGCTCACCCGGCCGCGGCCGAACGATCCGACGTTGTGGGCACAGCGCGAGGCACTGAAGGGTGCATTGCAGTACCCGTCGATCGCGGGCACCGTGTTCGACTCGCTGCCGGTGGAGACGTTCACGCATCCCACCTATGTCGTGATCCGTGAGTCGATGATCGCGTCCGGCGGCACCAGCGCAGGACTCGGCGGCGGCGAGTGGGTCGACGCGGTCAGCCGCGGTGTCGACGACGTCACCGCGGCGTCGCTCGTGTCGGAACTCGCCGTCGAGCCGTTGCCCGCCGAAGAGGACACCGTGCCGCGATACATTTCCGGCGTGATCGCACGCTTGCAGGAGGTGTGGGTGGGGGAGCAGGTGGCGGAACTGAAGTCCAAGCTGCAGCGCATCTCACCGGCGACGGCGTCGGACGAGTTCCATTCACTGCTCGGCGACCTCGTCGCCCTGGAGCAGTACCGCCGCAGCCTGCTCGATCAGGCGATCGGCGATACCAACCGGGACGGGATGGCCGGCTGAACCGGCTACTGCCTGCTACTTCTTCTTGAGCTGATCCTGGGGAACCAGGATGGTCGTGTCCTCGTCGAGCGGCTTCATGGGTTCGAGCTTCGGCTGAGTGTTCAGGGAGTCGGACAGCTTCTGACGCGACATCTGCAGCACCTTCTTCGTGGCCGGGCTGGTGGCCACGGCCTTGGTGGCCCGGCTGATCTGTTCGTAACGCGCACGTCCTGCTCGCGTACCCAGCACGTACCCCGCAGCGATACCGATCAACAACCGCATCATTCCCGCTTCCTCCCGACGCACAACGACCTGCACCCATCCTGCCTGATGCGTCGACAGGCAGGCGATTTGGTACTGGGGTGGGGCTATGCGCTACAGTTTCTCTCGCATCGCCGGGAACGGCGAAGCACAGCAGAATAATCCCCTGTAGCTCAATTGGCAGAGCTTCCGACTGTTAATCGGACGGTTGCTGGTTCGAGTCCAGCCGGGGGAGCATCGAAACCCCGTCCGGTTCGTCCGGGCGGGGTTTTCTGCTGCGCCCGGCCAATTCGGATCGGTGCGTCTCCCGGGCGAGTACATTCCCGCTGTATCGGCAGCAATCGACCGCGGGGTGTGCGATGAGCGAGGACGGCGGCGAAACCGAGCGGACAGGGTCGATCGGGCGCTTCGGCACGAGCGACGCCCCGCGGTGGCTGCTGCCCTCGATCCTCTACGTTCTGCTGGCCGTCGCCGCCTACCAGCTGTCGGGTTGGCTGTTCGTCAACCTGCGGAGCTTTCTGGGGTTGCTGTTCCTCGCGTGGTTGTTCAGTATCACCATCGAACCGGTCGTCGACTGGCTCGAGCGCCGGGGTTTGCGGCGCGGCGCCGCCACCGGACTGGTGCTGTTCGCACTGTTCGTCTTCGCCATCGGATTCCTGGCGCTGTTCGGGACACTGCTCGCCCAGCAACTCGCTCAGCTCCTCAAGGCCCTGCCGGGTGCGTTGTCCTCGGTCACCGACTGGTCCAATCGTGTGTTCGACACCGACTTCGCGACCGGTGAGGATCTGATCCACCTCACGCCCGAAACCATCCGGGACCTCGCCGAGCGATTCACGCCGGGAGTTCTGGGTGTGTTGTCCTCGCTGCTCGGCGTCGTGTTCCAGATGCTGACGCTGCTGCTGTTCGTGTTCTACATGTCCGCGCAGGGGCCGGCCCTTCGCCGCACGATCTCGAGCTGGTTTCCGGCGCGGCAGCAGCGGGTCTTCTCGGTGGTCTGGGAGATCTCGGTCGAGAAGGC
This sequence comes from Rhodococcus wratislaviensis, assembly GCF_900455735.1. Lineage (GTDB taxonomy): Bacteria > Actinomycetota > Actinomycetes > Mycobacteriales > Mycobacteriaceae > Rhodococcus_F > Rhodococcus_F wratislaviensis. The sequence goes on from NZ_UAUI01000007.1 coordinate 122,206, forward strand.
CGGCGGATACGTGGTGTCGCGGCTGATCCTCGCTGCGGTGAGTTCGGTCGCCACCGGCATCTTCCTCGTGGCGATCGGCGTGCCCTACTGGCTTCCGCTGGCACTGTGGACCGGCGTCGTCTCCCAGTTCGTCCCCACCCTGGGCACCTACCTCGCGATCGCTCTCCCCGCGATCATCGCGGCCGCGTCCCAGCCGATGGACGGTGTGTGGGTGATCGTGTTCGGAACCGTCTACCAGCAGATCGAGAACTACGTGCTGCACCCGCGCATCACGTCGGCGACGGTCTCGATCCACCCCGCGGTCGCGTTCGGATCGGTGATCGTGGGCGCCTCGCTGTTCGGCCCGGTCGGCGCCCTGGTGTCGGTGCCGGTGGTCGCCGCGATCGAGGCCCTCGTCGAAACGTACGGGCGACGGTACGAACTCGTCGCCGACGCGCCGGCGCCGGTCGCGCCAGTCGAACCGCGCACACACGCGAGCGACGGCAAACGCCGCGACGGCGAGGACGAGTAGACCGGCCACGTTGAACGCGAGGATCGGCACCGTCCGTCCCGGCATCGGCTGCGGATGCGACAACCCCGGTCCGCCGACCCCGAAAAGTCCTGTCAGGGCGGGCTTCGTCCCGGCTACGCGCCCACGGCGGGCGCACGGTAACATCGGCACGCCGCGATCGCGAGTAGTGCGGCGATGGGGCGGTAGCTCAGTCGGTTAGAGCCGTGGACTCATAATCCATTGGTCGCGGGTTCGAGCCCCGCCCGCCCCACCGATATCGGCTGCCGGTGCCGACGCCGCCGAGTCGGTGTCTGCCACTGCTCGTCGACAGTTCGCGAGACCCGTCAGAGAATCGGGCGGATCAACTCCGGATCCCTTTCGCCAACGGTGGTGTACGGATCCATACGTCCACGTGACGCGCTCCGGTTGCGGTGAGTCCGGGTAGCGCGGCGGCCTCGGCGGCGCGGATGGCGTTGACGATGACCAGGACCTCGGCGAATTCGTGGATGAACACCACGGTCGCCAGGCCGAGGACACCGGTCGCGGCCAACGGGACGAGCACACCGATGATGGCCAGCGACAGCCCGATGTTCTGGAGCATGATGCGGCGGGCGCGGCGGGCGTGCGCGAGGACCTGGGGCAAATGGCGCAGGTCCTCTCCCATGAGCGCGACGTCGGCGGTTTCGATGGCGACGTCGGTTCCCATGGCGCCCATCGCGATTCCGATGTCGGCGGTGGCGAGTGCGGGGGCATCGTTGACGCCGTCGCCGACCATGGCGATTCTCCGGCCTCCGGCGAGTGCGGGGAGCAGAGCTGCTTTGTCTTCGGGGAGCAGTTCGGCGTGCACGGTGGAGATTCCGGCCTGGGCGGCGAGTGTCTCGGCGGTGCGGCGGTTGTCGCCGGTCAGCATGGCCACGTCGATGCCCATCCGCCGGAGTCGATGGACGGCCTCGGGTGCCTCGGGGCGCAGTTCGTCGCGGACCGCGATGGCCGCGACGACGGTGGTGTCTCGCTCGACGAGCACCACGGTGGCGCCTTCGCCCTGGAGGTGGGCGACGTCGTCGGCGAGATCACCGGGGTCGATCCATCCGGGTTTGCCGAGCCGAAGCGGGATTCCGTCGACGGTGCCGTGCAGCCCGTGACCGGGCACGGCGGTAACGTCCTCGGCGGCGGTGACGTCACGTGCTGCGGTGAGGACGGCCTGCGCCAGGGGGTGTTCGCTGCGGGCTTCGAGCGCCGCGGCCGCGGTGAGGGCGTCGTGCTCGGATACCCCGTTTCGGGTGATCACCGCGATGACCTGCGGGGTGTTGCGGGTCAGGGTGCCGGTCTTGTCGAGCGCGACGACTCGGATGCGCCCGAGTTCCTCGAGTGCGGCTCCGCCCTTGACGAGGGCGCCGTGTCGGCTGGAGGCGCCGATCGCGGCGACAACGGTCAGCGGTACGGCGATCGCCAGGGCACAGGGGGAGGCGGCGACGAGCACGACCAGGGCCCGCTCGATCCACAGCATCGCATCGCCGAGCAGGGACCCGAGGCCGGCGACCAGAGCGGCGAGGATCATGATCGCCGGGACCAGAGGGCGGGCGACCCGGTCGGCGAGCCGTTGTCCGGCACCCTTGCGTTCCTGGGCCTCTTCGACGATGTGCACGATCCGTGCCAGCGAGCTGTCGGCGGCGAGTGCGGTGACCCGTACCTCGACGGCACCGCCGCCGTTGATCGCCCCGGCATGCACCTCGTCACCGGGGCCGGCCTCGATGGGGACGGATTCGCCGGTGATCGCGGACAGGTCCAGGCTGGTTCGTCCGGACCGGATCACCCCGTCGGTGGCTGCCCGCTCGCCGGGCCGCAGCACCATGATGTCGCCGATGGACAGTTCGTCCGGAGCGAGGATGATCTCGGCGCCCTCGCGCAGGACCGACGCGGTCGGCGGCACGAGGGACAGCAGGGCGCGCAGTCCGCGGCGGGTGCGGGTCACTGCGTAGTGCTCGAGGCCTTCGGCGATGGAGAACAGGACGCCGAGCATCGCGGCTTCGGGGATCTGTCCGAGTGCGATCGCGCCGATGGCGGCGATCGTCATCAGGGTGCCGACCCCGACCCGGCCGTGCCGAAGATTCCGCACCGCCCCGGGAACGAAGGATACCGCGGCGACCACGGCGGCGAGCAGTGCGAGCAGTGTCGCCACACGCTCGGATCCGGCTGTGCCGATGAGCCATCCGGCGCCGAGCAGGACCGCAGCGATGGCCGCGTACTGCAGCTCGCGGACCTGCCGCAGCCGTTCCGGACCGTCATCGGATGTCGTCGCGCCGGCGGAGTTCGGCCTCGCGGGTGCAGGCCCGCAGCATGCGTCAGCCACGGCTGACGTCCGCAATGTCGTTACTGTTCTCGGGTCCGGTGGTCGCCGAAGCGAGTTCGTCGCCGAGTACCGCGCGCACCAAGCCGTGACCGCGGTCGGTCAGCGCGTACATCACCAACCGGCCGTGCCGCCGGGACGAGACGAGGTCGGCGATCTTGAGTTGCCGCAGATGGTGCGAGACCAGGTTCTGCGCCTGCACGACCACCCACGCCATGTCGCAGACGCAGAGTTCACCGCCGGAGTACAGGGCGGTGGCGATCGTCAGCCGGGTGGGATCGCTCAGTGCCCGGGCGGCGGCGGCGGCCGGCTCGACCTGCCGCAGCGGCGGCAACGTGGCACGGATCTGCTCGGCGTGCGGAAGGTCCAGGCACAGCAGGTCGCAGGTATCGACGCGTTCCTGAGTCATATCAATATACTAACGAGCGTTGATATGGGCGGAAACCCTCTCGGGCCGGCGATCTCGGCGATCTCAGCGCTCGTTAGTATGGCGCGCATGTCCGCTTCGCCGCTTTCGTCCGCTTCCGGTCTGTGCCCGGGGTGGAGTGCCCGATGACCCGCAACGTCACGTTCTCACTGGCCCTGATCGTGGTGTTCGTGCTCGGACTTTCGGCGGTGGTGCTGGCCAACCGCTCCGACGCCGACAGTCGGCCGACCGCCGGCGGAGCCGAGGCCGCGGCGGTGGCGGCGCGTCCGGACAGCCGTCGGCTGGCCTCCGCTCCCGATGGCCGGGTGACATTCGTGGAATTCCTCGACTTCGAGTGCGAGGCCTGCCGGGCGGTGTATCCGGCGATCGAGCAGTTGCGCCGCGAGTACGGAGACCGGGTCGGTTTCGTCGTCCGCTACTTCCCGTTGCCCTCCCATTTCAACGCCGAACGGGCCGCGAGGGCGGTCGAGGCCGCGGCGCAACAGGGCAGGTTCGAGCAGATGTATCAGCGGATGTACGAGACCCAGGCGGAGTGGGGTGAGCAGCGCGCCCCGAAGGACGAGGTGTTTCGCGGTTTCGCCGTCGACCTCGGCCTCGACATGGCCGCGTTCGACGCCGCCTACACCGCTCCCGCCACACTCGACCGGATCAACGCCGATGTCGCCGACGGGCACGCGTTGGGTGTGCAGGGCACGCCCACGTTCTTCGTCGACGGCGTTCGGCTCGAGCCGGCCGGCTACCAGGATCTGAAGGATGCCCTCGACGCCGCGCTCGCCTGACGCCGTCGAGACGTCCGGGCCGGCCGCACCCGGCGTCCGCGGTCTCGAGCGGGTGCTGCCGTGGCTGTTGCTGGTCGGCGGCCTGATCGGCCTGTTCGCCTCGTTCGTGCTCACCGTCGAGAAGTTCGCGCTCGCCGCCGATTCCAGCTACGTCCCGACCTGCAGCATCAATCCGGTGCTCAACTGCGGTTCGGTGATGGCCACCGAGCAGGCCGCGGTGTTCGGATTCCCGAACTCGCTGCTCGGCATCGCCGGCTTCGCCGTCGTCGCGGCCGCCGGCGCCGCGCTGCTGGCCGGCGCCCGCGTCGCACGGTGGTTCTGGCTGGTCCTGCAGGCCGGTCTTGCCGCCGCGGTGGTGTTCGTGCACTGGCTCATCGCTCAGAGCCTCTACGTCATCGGCGCCCTGTGCCCGTACTGCATGGTGGTGTGGGCGGTGACGGTGCCGCTCTTCTGGTACGTCACGGTCCGCAACCTTCGCACCGCCCGCCCGACGTCACCGGTGCAGCGGGCCGCCGCCGCGGCGACCGTCGACCACCTGGTGCCCGTCACGGTCTGGGTGCTCGCACTGCTCGGGCTGATCGTCTACCGCTTCTGGCCGTACTGGTCCGGGCTGCTGTGACGTGCGCCGCGTCGGGCGTCTCTCGCGCAGTGGTCCCTTTCACGGCAGGTGTCCCGCTCGGTCTCGGGGAAGTGGGTCGTAGGCCCACGTCGATGAGGTGGTCGAGGGTGCGTGGGGCCGCGTCGTTGTTCTCCGTGCCGGGGCGGGGCAGACTGAAAGGCACCCGAGGAGGCCATCGTGGAGCTGCAGATCGTGGCGATCGACAAGCCCGACGACATGAACGTGATCGTCGGACAGTCCCACTTCATCAAGACCGTCGAGGACGTGCACGAGGCCCTGGTGGGAGTGAGCCCCCACCTCCGGTTCGGTGTCGCGTTCTGCGAAGCGTCGGGGCCTCGCCTCGTGCGCTGTTCCGGAAACGACGACCGTCTCGTCGAGTTGGCCACCCGCAACGCCGTCGCGGTCGGCGCGGGACACTCGTTCTTCGTGTTCGTGGAGGACGGCTACCCGGTGAACGTCCTGAACACGCTGAAGCAGGTGCCGGAGGTGTGCGGCATCTTCTGCGCGACCGCCAACCCTGTCGAGATCATCGTCGCCGAGACGGAACTCGGCCGCGGCATTGCCGGCGTGATCGACGGGCGCTCACCCGCCGGTGTCGAGACCGATGCCGACGTCGACGACCGCAAGGCGTTGCTCCGGACGATCGGCTACAAGCTCTGAGCGAGCGGAGCCCGGACTAGGCCAGCGGATCGACGCGTTCCCAGGCGACGGGGAGTTGCACGTCGACCCCCGCGGCCAGGCCCCTCTCGGTGAGGAACCGCACGGACCGCCGGACGTTGTCGGCGAAGCGGGGAAGCGGCGTCAGCGGCCGGTCCAGGGGCTTCCAGAAATTGTCCCAATGGATCGGGATCACGCGGCGTGCGCCGGTCCGGGTCACGAGTGCGTCCCAGTAGTCGCGGCGGAATCGGTCGGACTGCTTGCCGAGTGTGCCGATGCCGAGATAGACGGTGTCGGCGTCGTATCCGTCGAGTGCGCCGGGCACGAAGTTCGCACTGGCGTGGACGAGGACGCGGCCGTCGGGGTGCGCGAAGTGGAACGAGAAGCAGTCGCCCTGCGCGTATTCGCCGATCGACGCCGGCGGGTGCACCGCGTGGTCGATCGTGCCCGGGAACTTCGCCCGGGGGCTGTGCTCGGCGGGCAGCGCCGTCACCTCGAATGCGCCGTATCTCAGGGGAGTTCGCACCTGGATCGTCCGGAACCGGTCCATCGCGAACCCGTAACCCTCGGCGATGTGACGCGTCGACGGTGAACCGACGAGTTCCGCGCCGGTGCGTTTCGCCACCGTCGGGGAGTCCATCGCGTGGTCGTAGTGCGAGTGCGCGACGAGGACGGCGGCCAGGCGGTCGGTGCGAGTTCGCGTGAGAGCCCGGTCGACGGCGGCACCGTCGGGGCGCAGCGGCCGGAATACCGATCGCAGGAGCGGCGGTCTGGAGAAGAACCCGTCCGTCATCAGCGACGTCTCGCCGTCGGACAACAGGATCGTGGAAACACCGAGGAAGGTGGCGTGCATGCTCGCGACCGTACCGGTGGGCGGCATCCGCACGGCGGGATCTGTGCCGTTCTACGATGACCGCCATGGCGATCACTCCCGACACGAAGAACTGGACCTGGGTCCTGGACCGGGCATGCCCCGACTGCGGGTTCGACTCGGCGGCAACCCGGTACGAGGACATCCCGGGTCTGGTCCGGGAGAACGTGGAGGCATGGTCGCCGGTCCTCACCCGCCCCGACGTGACGGTCCGGCCGGACGAGCAGACGTGGTCGGCGCTCGAGTACGCCGCACACGTTCGCGACGTGTTCCGGATCTTCGACGTCCGGCTCCGGCTCATCCTCGACGAGACGGATCCACTGTTCCCGAACTGGGATCAGGACGAGACCGCGGTCGCCGAGCGCTACAACGAGCAGGATCCGGCCGTCGTGGACGCCGAACTGCGTGCGGCGGGCGCGTCGGTGGCGGACGACTTCGAGGCCGTCGCGCCGGAACTGCGGGTGCGGACCGGGCGGCGGAGCGACGGCGCATCGTTCACGGTGGAGTCGCTGGCCAGGTACTTCGTCCACGATCCGATCCACCACCTCCACGACGTGTCGGGGTAACAGTTTCGGATTCCCGGACCCGATTCGGTAGAACGTGTTCCAATTCGGCCCGTTTGTGTCTATCGTCACATCAGCAGATGCGCAGACATGAATGAAGGGTTGGGAGTCACATGAAGACCAAGGGTGCGATCCTGTGGGGCCTGAACGAGCCGTGGTCGGTCGAGGAGATCGAGATCGGCGATCCGGTTGCGGGCGAGGTGCAGATTCGCATGGAAGCCGCCGGAATGTGCCACTCCGACCACCACATCGTCACCGGGTCGATGCCGATGGCGTCCTTCCCGGTGATGGGCGGTCACGAAGGGTCCGGCGTCATCACCAAGCTGGGGCCGGAGGTGAAGGATCTCGAAGTCGGCGACCACGTGGTGCTCTCGTTCGTGCCCGCGTGCGGACGCTGTCCGGCGTGCTCGGCGGGACACCAGAATCTCTGTGACCTCGGAATGGGACTCCTGAGCGGACTGGCGATCAGCGACGGCACCTTCCGTATCCACGCGCGCGGGGAGAACGTCATCCCGATGTGTCTCCTCGGGACGTTCTCGCCCTACATGGTCGTGCACGAGACTTCGGTCGTGAAGATCGACAAGGACATTCCCTTCGACGTCGCCGCCCTCGTCGGCTGCGGCGTACCCACCGGGTGGGGTTCGGCGACGCGGATGGCGGAGGTGAAGCCGGGCGAATCCGTCGTCATCATGGGTGTCGGCGGCGTCGGCATGAGTGCACTGCAGGGTGCGGTGGCGTCCGGAGCGCGTCAGATCTTCGCCATCGACCCGGTGCCGTGGAAGCGGGAACAGGCGCTGAAGTTCGGCGCCACCCACGCGTTCGAGAGTGCCGCGGCCGCAATCGAGCCGATCATCGCGCTCACCAACGGATTGATGGCGCAGAAGACGATCATCACGGTCGGGGAGATGCACGGCGAATACGTCGAGGAAGCCCTGTTGCTCACCAGCAAGTTCGGCACGTGCGTCGTCACGGCCATGGGCGCGATGACCGACATGGACGTCAAGCTGAACCTGTTCCTCTTCTCGATGCTGCAGAAGGACCTGAAGGGCACCATCTTCGGCGGCGGAAACGCCCGGGTCGAGATCCCGAACCTGCTGGCCATGTACAAGTCGGGGCAGCTGAACCTCGACGACATGATCACCCGCACCTACACCCTCGAAGGCGTCAACGACGGGTATCAGGACATGCTCGACGGCAAGAACATTCGCGGCGTCATCCGGTACACCGAAGCCGACTGGTGACGGCTCGCCGCAGCTGACCGCGGGCCGCTCTCGTAGGCTGACCGGGTGCAGAGTCTCGATCAGATTGCCCGATGGCCCGTGGACAACGCTGCGGCGGTGGTCCTGTCGCGCGACGAAGGGGTGATCGGCGAGTACGGCGACCAGCGGCGCGTCTTCCCCCTGGCCTCGGTGACCAAACTGCTCTGCGCGTACGCGGTACTGGTGGCCACCGAGGAGGGGGCCGTCGAACTCGACCAGCCCGCAGGCCCGGAAGGCTCGACCGTGCGTCATCTGCTGGCGCACGCGTCGGGTCTCGCATTCGACGCGAACCGTGTGCAGACGGCACCGGAGCGCAAGCGAATCTACTCCAGCGCCGGCTACGAGGTGCTCGCCGACTTCCTCACCGCCGAGACGTCGATCGACTTCGCCGACTATGTCGCGGAATCCGTCTTCGCTCCACTGTCGATGGGCGCGTCCGCGCTCGTCGGGCCTGCCGGCCACGGAGCGCAGGCGTCGGCCGGTGATCTCGGCCGGTTCGCAGCAGAGCTGTTCCGCCCGGCCCTCATTTCGCCCCAGACGCTCACGGACGCCACGTCCGTGCAGTTTCCCGGGCTGGACGGAATTCTGCCCGGATACGGCTCACAGCGGCCCAACGACTGGGGGCTGGGGTTCGAGATCCGTTCGGGCAAGAGCCCGCACTGGACGGGCACGAGCAACTCGCCGCAGACGTTCGGCCACTTCGGGCAGGCCGGCACCTTCCTGTGGGTCGATCCGGCCGCCGGACTGGCCTGCGTGGCGTTGACGGACCGGGATTTCGGTGACTGGGCCAAGCCCCTGTGGACCGAGCTGAGCGACGGTATCCTCTCGGAACGCAGTAGACGATGACACACCGATTGCTCGAATCACTGGCGCAACACAGGCATCACAAGGCACACTGGTCAACCGAGCGTGCTGCACACACCGACTGAGGCCGTTGGGGAAGACGTCCCTCGTCGAAGCAGGAGGCTCGAGTGCGCGCATTGAATCAGTTCGCGGACGCGACGGCTGGTGTGGTCTACATCCACTCGTCGCCCGCCGCGTTGTGCCCCCATATCGAGTGGGCGTTGACCGCGACCCTCGACTGCCGAGCCAACCTGAAATGGACCTCGCAGCCGGCCTCCAACGGCGTTCTGCGCGCGACCACCAGCTGGGTGGGGCCTGTCGGCACCGCCTCGCGGCTGGTCAACGCGCTTCGCGCCTGGCCGATGCTGCGCTTCGAGGTGACCGAGGACGCCAGTGAGGGCGTGGACGGCGAACGGTACAGCCACGTGCCCGGGATGGGCCTGTGGCACGGGTCCACCAGCGCGAACGGCGATGTCGTCGTCGGGGAGATGCGCCTGCGGGCACTGATGCAAGCGGGGGGCGACATCGCCGCCGAACTGGACTATGCACTCGGAACCGCCTGGGACGAGGCGCTCGAGCCGTTCCGCAGCGGCGGAGAAGGCGCCGAGGTCACCTGGCTGCGCCGGGACGTCGGCTGACACCCGCCTCACGGACGCGAAAAGGCCCCCGCCACAACGGCGGGGGCCTTCTCTCGAACAGAGCTCAGATCACAGCGGGATGTTCTTGTGGTCGCCGCGGGTGGAGGGAGCCGCAGCGAGGGCGGCGGTGATGACGCTGCGCGTCTTGGCCGGGTCGATCTCCTCGTCCACGACACCGATCGCGACAGCACGGTCGACGCCACCGGCGATGCTTTCGTGCTCGACGGCCAGACGCTCGTGCAGGGCCTCACGCTCTTCTTCCGGCGCTGCGGCCAAGGCGCGCTTGTGCAGAATGCCGACGGCGGCCTTGGCGCCCATGACAGCGACCTCCGCATCGGGCCACGCGTAGACGGCGGTGGCGCCGAGCGCGCGGGAGTTCATGGCGATGTACGCCCCGCCGTAGATCTTGCGGGTCACGACCGTCACGCGTGGAACGGTGGCTTCGGCGAACGCGTGGAGCAGCTTGGCGCCGCGGCGCACGACGCCTTCCCATTCCATGCTCACACCGGGGAGGTAGCCGGGAACGTCCACGATCACCACGAGCGGGATGCCGAATGCGTTGCACAGCCGGACGAAACGTGCCGACTTCTCGGCGCTCTCCGAGTTGAGGCAGCCACCCAGGCGGAGCGGGTTGTTGGCGATGACACCGACGGTGCGGCCACCGAGGCGTCCGAGACCGGTGACGATGCTGCGGGCGTAATTGCCCTGCAGTTCCTCGAAACTCGACTCGCCCTCGACGTTGTCGAGAAGTTCGTGAACGATCGGACGGACGTCGTAGGCGCGCTTCGCGGACTCGGGCATGAGGGCGCGGAGATCGGTGTCGCCGTGCGCGGCCGCGGCCTGATCGAAATCGCCCTGCTCACAGAACATCGACACGAGGCGGCGTGCCCGGTGCAGGGCGTCGCCCTCGTCGTGGGCGGCGATGTGCGCGACCCCCGACTTCTTCGTGTGCGTGTCGGGACCGCCGAGTGACACCATGTCGACCTGCTCACCGGTGACACTGCGGACCACGTCCGGGCCGGTGACGAAGACGCGGGCCTCCGGCGCCATGATGACGATGTCGGTCAGCGCGGGACCGTAGGCCGCACCGCCGGCCGCGAAGCCGAGGACGACGGAAATCTGTGGGACGCGGCCGGACGCGCGGACCATGGCCTCGAAGACCAGTCCGACGGCGTGCAGGGCTTCGACGCCCTCGGCGAGACGCGCGCCACCCGAGTGCCAGAGACCCACGATCGGGGCGTCCTCCTCGAGGGCGGTGTCGATCGCCGTCACGATGTGCTTGCAGCCTTCGACACCCATGGCGCCGCCCATGACGGTGGCATCGGAGCAGTAGGCGATGGTGCGGACACCGTCGATGTTGCCGGACGCGGCCAGCACACCGGACTTGTCACGCGGATGCAGAGGGACGACCGTCCCGGCGTCGAACAGCTTCTCCAGGCGCGCAAGGGGATCGCGCGGATCGATCGACGCATCGGACTTAGTCGCGGGTGCCAAGATTGTCATCGCGTCCTCCTTGTGGCGGGCCCGGGTGGGCTGTCGATGGGTGGAGACCCCTTCAGAGAAGGGGTCTCCACCCGCGATCTAGCAGGACCGGCTGTCAGGCCCGGCCGAAGGCGAGCGCGACGTTGTGCCCACCGAAACCAAACGAGTTGTTGATCGCGAAATCGATCTCGCCGTAACGGGCTTCGCCCTTGACGACATCCAGGTCGATCTCTGGATCCTGATTCTCGAGATTCAGCGTGGGCGGAATGACTCCGTCCCGCAGACTCAGGACCGTGAGCACCGCCTCGAGCGCACCGACGGCGCCGATCGAGTGCCCCAACGCGGACTTCGGTGCGTACACCGCGGCATGGTTGCCGACGGCAGCCTTGATGGCGTTCGCCTCCGCCGTGTCACCGATCGGCGTGGCCGTGGCGTGCGCGTTGATGTGCTGGATGTCCGTCTTCGTCAATCCAGCAGTCTCGATCGCCCTCGTCATGGCCCGCGCAGCGCCCGAACCCGAAGGATCGGGAGCGACGATGTGGAACCCGTCGGAGGTGATTCCCGCGCCCAGCAGACGGGCGTGGATGGTGGCACCGCGAGCCTTGGCGTGCTCCTCGGTTTCGAGGACCATCATCGCTCCGGCCTCACCGAACACGAAGCCGTCACGATCCTTGTCGAACGGCCGCGAAGCCGCCTTCGGATCGTCGTTGCGGGTGCTCAGCGCGCGCATCATCGCGAAGCTCGCGATCGGCACGGCGTCGAGGTAACCCTCCACACCACCGGCGACGATGATGTCCGCGTCGCCCATCACCAGCATGCGGTACGCATGGGCGATGGCCTCGGAACCCGAGGAGCAGGCCGACACGGGAGTGATCACTCCGGCGCGGGCCCCGAGCTCGAGTCCGACGGTGGCCGACGGACCGTTGGGCATCACCATCTGGACGGCGAACGGCGACACCTTGCGGTACCCGCCGGCCTTCATCTTCTCGACGGCGTCGATCAGAGCTTCGCCGCCGCCCAGTCCGGTGCCGATCACGACGCCGAGGCGATCCTTGTCGACCTCCGGGCTGCCGGCGTTCTCCCAGACCTGACGGCCGAGGACGAGCGCCAACCGCTCGACGAAGCTCATCCGGCGGATCTCGACCCGGGACAGCGACTCGTCGGGCGACACCTTGAGCTTGCCGCCGATCGTCACCGGAAGGTCGTTCTCCGTGACGAAGGCTTCCCGGATGGTGTCGATGCCGCTCTCGCCGGCCAACAGGCCTTTCCACGTGGCATCCACGTCACCAGCGATCGACGTCGTGGCCGCGAGGCTGGTGACGACGATGTTGGGGAACTGCTTCCCGTTGGTCGAGGCGGAAGTCACGGCTGAGCTCACTCCTCGTCGTTCTTGGCAGCTTCGAGCTTCGCCTTCACGGCCTCCGCGTCGGCGCCACCTTCTGCTTCGAGCTTCTGGATGTAGGACACGGCGTCACCGACGGTGCGCAGTCCGGCGAGATCCTCGTCGGGGATCTTCACGCCGTACTTGTCCTCGGTCTGGACGGCGATCTCAACCATGGAGAGGGAGTCGATGTCGAGGTCGTCGACGAAAGACTTTTCGATGGTCACCTCGGACGGCTCAATACCGGTGACCTCCTCGATGATCTCCGCGAGTCCGGCGATGATGTCTTCCTGGGTGGCGGCCACTGAGTGGCTCCCTTCTGATTCGGTGTAGATGTATCTGGAGTTGTGCAGGCACGTCCCCATCGGCCGCGCCTGCGGGCCCTGCACGCACCGAGGTGCGCGCAGCAAACTAGCCGAGTTCTGTCAGTTCGGCTAGCGCGGAGATATCCCCCGGGGTCTTGAGTGCCAGAGTCGGAGTGCCGCGCATTTCACGCTTGGCGATACCGACGAGGGTTCCGGCTGGTGGAAGTTCCGCGATCGCGGAGACCTGAGCGGTCCGCAGGCTTGCGGTACACAGGTCCCAACGCACAGGTCGGGTTACCTGCGCGGCCAGTTTAGTCAGTGCGTCGGCTCCGGATGCGACCGGTGCACCGTCGGCGTTGGAGAGCAGAGTGCGGGTGGGTTCACCCGGTGTGATCTTGGACGCAGCCTCGGTGACGGCCTCCTGCGCGGGAGCCATGAACCGGGTGTGGAACGCGCCTGCGACGGGAAGAGCGCGAACCCGCGCCTTCTCCGGCGGGTTGGCGGCGAGTTCCTCGAGCGCCGACAGCAGACCTGCAGCGACGATCTGGCCCGCCGCATTGCGGTTGGCCGGTTCGAGGCCCAGTTCGTCGAGGCGGGCGAGCACCTCGGTCTCGTCGCCCCCGAGGACCGCGGACATGCCGGTCGGTTCGAGTGCGCAGGCCTTCGCCATCTCCGCGCCGCGGACGGCGGCGAGTGCGACGGCGTCGTCGGCGGAGAGGACTCCGGCGACCGCGGCTGCGGCGAGTTCACCGACCGAGTGCCCGGCCGCGATGGTGTCTGCGGGAACCAGGCCACGCGCGTCGAGTTCCTCGAAGGCGAGGAGTGCGGCGGCCACGACGAGGGGCTGAGTCACCGACGTGTCGGTGATCTCCTCCGCTGTCGCGGTGGTACCGAGGCGGACGAGGTCGAGGCCGGCAGCCTTCGACCACAGTGCGACACGGTCATGAGAACCCGGCAGCTCCAACCAAGGGATGAGCATGCCGGGAGTCTGAGAGCCCTGACCCGGGGCGAGCAACGAAATCACTCTTCAAGAGAACACCGTCAACGGCGTGCTGCGAGATGTCGTTGCGGATGAACCTTCGTCGGCGGATTTGTTGGGTTCCCACAAAATTGCACGTGGGGTCCTCGCATCGAATCTGGACAGACGTTCGTTACAGCCCTGCTTCTCCGAATGGGAAGGGTGTGACTGGTGTTAAACGTGATATGGGTTCGTTATGGGAATGTGTCAATCGACCCACCGTGGCAGCCACTCTGAGTACATACGCATCCCGCGGATTCGTCGGATCGCGACCGGTGACTTCCGCGATTCTCTTGAGTCGATACCGCACAGTATTTGGATGAACAAACAGCTGCCGGGCACAAGTCTCAACCGCACCTCCACAGTCGAGATATGCGTCCAAAGTGTCGGTGAGAACACCTCCGGCGGCCGCCAGCGGCGCGACCAGATGGTCGTTCAGAGCGGTGACGGCGGCGTTGTCCCCGAGCAGTGCGCGCTCGGGTAGCAACTCGGCGGCGTGGACGGGCCGAGGGGCGCCCCGCCAGCCTGCGACCGCCTGCATCGCGGCGAGCGCCTCGACGGCACTGAAATGAGCCGCGCCCAGCGTCGGCGTGGTCGGCCCGATGATCACCGGCTCGTCCGAGAACTTGCCGAGCAGGTCGGTCATGAAACTCGAGTGCCCCGACCCCTCCTGGAGTTCCCCGCTGACGACCATCACGAGCCGCGAACCCTGCACGACGGCGAGGGCGGCGCGGCCGTGCTTCTGCGCGATGGTGTGCACCGTGCCGACGACGGAGACCCGCTCGTCCTCGGGGGGAGTGCCGACGATGACGGTGGCGGGGGCTGTGGCGTCCCAGTTGAGAGTCGCCGCCCGCGACAACATGTCCGAGCCCGTGTCACCACGGACCACGGCGTCGACGACCAGTGCCTCGAGCCGGGTGTCCCACGCACCGCGGGACTCCGCGGCACTCGCATACACCGAGGCGGCCGCGAAACCCAGTTCGCGACCGTAGCGGAGGACGGCCTCGGTGAGGGCGATCAGCTGCTGGTCGTTGCGGGCGAGCGCCGGGAGCCACTGCTCGAAGAACTCCATCGCCACGCGGACCATGTCCACCGTCTGGCTGAGGGTGAGCCTGCGCGCGAGATCCTGCGGAATCACCTGGAACGCGTCCAGGCTGAACCGGATGTCACTGTCCGGATTCTTGAGCCACTCGAGGAAGTTGACGACCGCCGTCTGAACCAGCAACTGCACGTTGGAGCGTTGAGCGGCGTCGAGGTCGTCGAAGAACGGCAGTTGATCCTGCATCGTCGTGACGGCCTCGGTCGAGAGGCGACCGGAGAACTGTTTGACGCGACGCAACAGTGCGTCGGGCAACGGATCCCGGGTTTGTCGTCTGCGGGAGACCAACGGACTCTGCTCGACCATAGTCAAGAACCTACGCCCACCGCCGCCCGTGTTGTCCGACGGACACACGGGCGGCGGTGGGTGAGGATGTCGGCGTTACGCGCTGCCGGTATCCGTGTAGGAGACGGCCGCGGCGCGGACGTCGTCGATGCGGTACCGGTTGGCGGCTTCGACGGCCTTGGAGCGGTCGAGGGTGCCTTCGCCGGCGAGGGCGGACAGCACGGCGACGACGATGGATTCGGCGTCGACGTTGAAGTACCGGCGGGCGGCGGGGCGGGTGTCGGAGAACCCGAACCCGTCGGTGCCGAGGGTGGTGTACGAGCCGGGGACCCACTGGCGGATCTGGTCGGCGACGGCGCGCATCCAGTCCGAGGCCGCCACGAACGGGCCGGCGGCGTCGGACAGCGCCTGCGTGACGTACGGCAGCGGGGCGTCGGTGCCGGGGTCGCGCAGCGCCTGCTGCTCCCGTTCGATGCCCTCGCGGCGCAGCTCACCCCAGGAGGTGACCGACCACACGTCCGCGGCCACACCCCAGTCGTCGGCCAGCAGCTGCTGGGCGCGCAGGCCCTCGGGCATGGTGACACCGGAGACCAGGATCTGCGCCTTCGGGCCGGATGCCTCGGACTTCTTGAACAGGTACATGCCCTTGAGCAGGCCCTCGACGTTGAGGTCGGCGGGCTCGGCGGGCTGGGTGTAGGGCTCGTTGTAGAGGGTGATGTAGTAGAAGATGTCCTCGCCGCCGAACCCGTCGACCCCCTCGGTGCCGCCGTACATCCGGCGCAGCCCGTCCTTGACGATGTGCGCGATCTCGTAGGAGAACGCCGGGTCGTAGGCGACGGCGGCCGGGTTCGTCGACGCCAGCAGCAGCGAGTGCCCGTCGGCGTGCTGGAGTCCCTCGCCGGTGAGGGTGGTGCGTCCGGCGGTGGCGCCGAGGACGAAGCCGCGGGCCATCTGATCCGCCGCCGCCCACAGGCCGTCGCCGGTGCGTTGGAACCCGAACATCGAGTAGAAGATGTACAGCGGGATCATCGGCTCACCGTGGGTGGCGTAGGAGGTGCCGACCGCGGTGAACGAGGCGGTCGAGCCGGCCTCGTTGATGCCCTCGTGCAGGATCTGCCCGATCTCCGACTCCTTGTAGGCCAGCATCAGATCGGCGTCGACGGCGGTGTACAGCTGCCCGTTGCGGTTGTAGATCTTCAGCGACGGGAACCAGGAGTCCATCCCGAAGGTGCGGGCCTCGTCCGGGATGATCGGCACGATCCGCTTGCCGATCTCCTTGTCCCGCAACAACTCCTTCATGATCCGCACCAACGCCATGGTGGTCGCGACCTGCTGCTTACCGGAGCCCTTGCGGACCACGTCGTAGGTCGAGTCCGCCGGCTGCGGCAACGGCGCCGGGCTGGTGCGGCGCTGCGGCAGGAACCCACCCAACGCCTTCCGCCGGTCGAGCATGTACTGGATTTCCGGGGCGTCCGTGCCGGGGTGGTAGTACGGCGGCATCTTCGGGTCCTTCTCCAACTCTTCGTCGGAGATCGGGATGCGCTGCAGGTCCCGGAAATTCTTCAGATCATCCAGGGTGAGCTTCTTCATCTGGTGGGTGGCGTTGCGGCCCTCGAAGTGCTTGCCCAGGGTGTAGCCCTTGATGGTGTGCGCCAGGATCACCGTCGGCTGCCCCTTGTGCGCCATCGCCGCCGCGTACGCGGCGTAGATCTTGCGGTAGTCGTGGCCGCCGCGCTTGAGGTTCCAGATGTCCTGATCGGACAGGTTCGCGACCAGTTCCTTCGTCCGCGGATCCCTCCCGAAGAAGTGCTCCCGCACGTACCCGCCGTCGTTGGCCTTATAGGTTTGGTAGTCGCCGTCCGGGGTGACGTTCATCAGGTTGACCAGGGCACCGTCCCGGTCCGCGTGCAACAACGCGTCCCACTCGCGGCCCCAGACCACCTTGATCACGTTCCAGCCGGCGCCGCGGAAGAACGACTCCAGCTCCTGGATGATCTTGCCGTTGCCGCGGACCGGGCCGTCGAGGCGTTGCAGGTTGCAGTTCACCACGAACGTCAAATTGTCCAGACCTTCGGTGGCCGCCACATGCGCCAGACCCCGCGATTCGGGTTCGTCCATCTCCCCGTCCCCGAGGAACGCCCACACGTGCTGATCGGCGGTGTCCTTGATGCCGCGGTCGTGCAGGTAGTGGTTGAACCGGGCCTGGTAGATCGCGTTCATCGGGCCCAACCCCATCGACACGGTCGGGAACTCCCAGAAATCCGGCAGCAGCCGGGGGTGCGGGTACGACGGCAACCCGCCGCCCTGATCGGCGTGCGAGTGCTCCTGCCGGAACCCGTCCATCCGCTCCGCCGGGATCCGCCCCTCCAAAAAGGCGCGGGCGTAGATGCCCGGCGAGGCGTGGCCCTGGATGAAGATCTGATCCCCACCCCCGGGATGGTCCTTGCCGCGGAAGAAGTGGTTGAACCCCACCTCGTACAGGGCGGCGGACGAGGCGTAGGTCGAGATGTGGCCGCCGACCCCGACCCCCGGCCGTTGCGCGCGGGTCACCATCACCGCCGCGTTCCACCGGATGAACGCCCGGTACCGGCGCTCGGTCTCCTCGTCGCCGGGGAACCACGGCTCGTTCTCCGTCGGGATGGTGTTCACATAATCGGTCGACGTCAACGCCGGCAGGGCGACGTGCTTCTCCCCGGCCCGCTCGAGCATCCGCAACATCAGATACCGGGCACGGGTCGGTCCGGACCGGTCCAACAGTCCGTCGAACGATTCCAACCACTCCGTGGTCTCGTCCGGGTCGATATCCGGCAGATAAGACGCAACACCCTCACGGATGACGCGAACGCGGCCGTCGGAACCCGGGGTCGCACTGGGGTTGGAAGGTTGGGCCGCTCCGGCGCCGGGTGTGGCGGAATCCGGTTGAGACGCGGGTCCCTGGATCAGGTCTGACAACGTTGCTCCTCATTGTGGTGGGACGCGCGGTGTGGCGTCCTCTCCATGCGATCGCGGCCTTGTTAGGCCCGACCCATCTCCTTTATGAATATGGCGCGACCCTCATCTTTCACCATCGCGGCGCAGTCGGCACACTGTGTTCGGGTTACTCTCCGGTAGCGTTTGCGCAGATCCGGGGCCGAATGTTGAACTTATCGATGTCGTCGAAAACATGGGGGAGACGAATGCGCACGTCGACGCGCCGCTGGGGGCCGGCGAGTGCTGCCGTCGCGGCGATCGTCGGTGTGGCGGTCATCGCCG
This sequence comes from Rhodococcus wratislaviensis, assembly GCF_900455735.1. GTDB lineage: Bacteria > Actinomycetota > Actinomycetes > Mycobacteriales > Mycobacteriaceae > Rhodococcus_F > Rhodococcus_F wratislaviensis. Next base: position 140,521 of record NZ_UAUI01000007.1, read on the forward strand.
GATGCGGCGGCGCGATCGAGGGGACCGCGCAGCAGAACGATTCTCAGGCCGCCGAGTACGCCGCGGAGGCGACGTCCTCATCGGTCGCCGCGTCGTCCTCTCAGAAGGCCGCGGCCGAGCGGGACGCGCTCGTGGAGCAGTGCACGATGTTCGTGAACCGTGCCGGCGACACCATCGACACCTACAACGCCTTCATCGACGCCGCCAACGCCGATGCCGCGGATACCGGCGCGAAGGCGAGCGCCGCGGCGGCGGCCCTCCGGGCGGCGGCCGACGGGGCGAATGCCGCCACCCCCACTCTTCCCGCCGAACTGACCGGACTGCTGACCGATTACGCAAACAACTATCGGGAACTCGCGGCCGCCGTCGACGGCGGGCAGCGCGGAGACATTCTGAACACGCTCGCCAGCCGTGGAGACGAGCTCAGCGACTCGATTCGGGCAGCCTGCCCCACATCGTGACTCCCGCACCGTAGGCTCGGTCGATGACCACGCATCACTACTTTCTGAGAAAAATTCGCGCGGTCGGCTTGCGCGAAAGCGTTCGAGCATGTTCGCTTTCACCTAATTGATCTTCATCCGGCAGGTGTTCGGGTATCCGAGCACCGTCAACAAAAGGAGGACCCCACCGTGGTCGCCGCGGCGGACGCCCAAAACTACGCTCAGAAACTCGGGATCACTGCCGACATGGCGGTACAGGAACTGGGCTGGGACGAGGACACCGACGACGACCTGCGTGCCGCGGTCGAGGACACCATCGGTGGAGAACTACTGGACGAGGATTCCGACGAGGTGATCGACGTCGTGCTGCTGTGGTGGCGCGACGAAGACGGAGACCTCGTCGACGCCCTCATGGATGCCATCGGCCCTCTGGCCGACGAGGGATTCGTGTGGGTCCTCACCCCCAAGACCGGTCAGCCCGGTCACGTGGAGCCCAGCGAGATCGCCGAGTCCGCACCTACAGCGGGTCTCACCCAGACGTCGGCGGCAAACCTCGGGGACTGGTCGGGAAGCCGTCTGGTTCAGCCGAAGTCGCGTCCCGCGAACAAGCGCTGAACAGCCTCACCTTTTCGTTCACTCACCGAAGGATCACGTCATGCCGCTCGAGGTGGGCACCACCGCCCCCGATTTCACCCTCAAGGACCAGAACAATCAGGAAGTGACGCTTTCCGATTACCGCGGAAAGAAGAACGTCCTGCTCGTGTTCTACCCCCTCGCGTTCACCGGAACGTGCCAGGGTGAACTCTGCAAGGTTCGCGACGAACTGCCGAAGTTCGAGAACGACGAGACTGCGATTCTCGCGCTCTCCGTCGGTGCGTCGCCGACACACAAGATCTGGTCTGCCGAGCAGGGATACACCTTCCCGCTGCTCGCCGACTTCTGGCCGCACGGTGCGGTCGCGCAGCAATACGGCGTCTTCAACGAGAAGCTGGGCTTCGCGAACCGCGGCACCTTCGTCATCGACAAGGAAGGCGTCATCCGGTTCGCCGAGATGAACGGGCCCGGAGAGGCCCGTGACCAGGGAGCTTGGGAGAAAGCGCTCGCCACGCTAGAGTCCTGATGCGCATCCGGCGAGGTTCTCGCCGGATGTTCGGGCGTGTAGCTCAGTGGTAGAGCTCTGGTTTTACACACCAGCGGTCGGGGGTTCGAAACCCTCCGCGCCCACCGTCAGGCAAAGCCCCGACCCGCGTTTCCGCGCAGGTCGGGGCTTTCTCGATGCCGGTGTTCACCGGCTGCCCGCGTTCGGCCGCCGCGCACCCGCCTCACTCCTCGGTGAGTTCCATGAGCTGCTCGGCGGCGGTGATGTTGCCGTTGTCGGCGAGGCGCCGGAGCTCGTTCATGTCGCCGAGTTCGGTGGCCAGTTCGATGAGCTGGTCGGCCGCGTCGGAGCTGCCGTTGTCGGCGAGGCGCCGGAGTTCGTCCATGTCACCCCGCTCGCCGGCGAGCTCGATGAGAATGTCGAGCGCCGTCGAATCACCGTTGCCGGCACGCTCGCGCAGGGCGGACAGTTCGGATTCAGTCATGATGTACATCCTCTTCTCGATCGAGTTTCCTCGTGTGCCGATCTCGGAGTTCGTCACGATGCGTGTGCCACTCGTCCAGAAGAGCCGGAAGTCGCTCGCTGAGGAAGTCGGCAAGCGCGACCATCTCCTCGAGCGGGGCGCGGCGTTCGGGTGAAGCGTCGGCCAGCAACGCCAGTCCCTCCCGGAACAGCGCCGCATGCTCCCGGTGGAGGGCGGAATCGAAGTTCTGCGGTTGCTGACTGGCCGGGTCCAGGCTCACCCGGTCCACCCGCTCACCGGCGACACGGGTCCGCCGCGCCATCCGATAGCCCTCGAGCAGTTTGACCGCTCCGGTGATGGCGCTCCGGCTCGCCAGCAACGCCTCGCCCAGTTCGTCGATCGTCTGTTGCGGCGGATCGCAGACGAACAGATACCCCAGCAACCGACCCGCCATCGGCGGGAATCCGTACCGGCGTGCGTAGAAGCGGCCGACGTGGTCGGCGAAGATCAGCTGTGTGTCGGACGGCACAACACCGAAGATAGCAGTTCTGACTGAAATGACACAGATGTGTGTCATTTCAGTTCAGCTGCGGTGCGGTGACCGGTTTCGTGGAGTTAACCTGTTCAGCGCCCAGAGCTTCGCCTGCAGTGGCATATTCCTGACATGCCCAGGTACAAGGTGACGCTGCGCAACGGCACGTCGAGCGACAAGACCTTCGAATCAGACTTCCAGGCCGTCAACGAGACGCACCGGCCCACCGAACCCGGGGCGGGCATCGTGAAGATCGACCGCTACGAGGAAGGCGGGGAAGTGAGCGGGCTCTGGTCCGCTCCCGCCACGAGCCGCAGGTCCCGCACGTAGCCCGTCAGGTCGCGTCTCGCGTGGTCGCGGAGCCGCGGCGATCGAGTTCGGCCTCGAATTCTGTGATCCGGCTGGTGACTCCGCGGACCGTTTCGCAGCCGTAGTCGTTCGCGATCGACTCGCCGAGCAGGGCTCGGTGCTCGTCCAGCCGGGCGAGCAGTTCGTCGTCGCCGAGCTTCGTCAGGTCGCTGCACACCTCTCGATCGTCCCAGGCGCAGTCGGCGAAACCAATGCCTCACACGAATTTCCAGCGGACGCGCAGAACCCCGCCGGGCCACGTGGGTGTGTTGAGTCAGCACCGAAGATGTGAGCAGGGCGGGGCCGTGCGCCGCCCCTGAATGGGGGGAACGAGGCGGCATTTACCATGGTAGGCGCAGGAAAGGGCGCTTGGCGAGATACTCAGCAGAGTTTCAGGAATCCGACATTCCGACCGGGACGGGTGCGTCGATCGCAGCTACCGGCGGAGTGGTGAGACGCACCCCGCTCTTGCGCGGGTTTCCGGCGAATCGGTGCGCAATTGCGCCCCCAGCTAGCGTGCGCGAGTGCCCGGACCCACGGTGTCGTAGGCCTCGGCGAGGAGCGCGGCGAGGGTGTCGTCGAGCTGATCGTCGGAGGTGATCGTCAAGCGGTGCGTGATCACCGTCTTCGTGGTGGGAAACGCCTCGCGTAGCTGCGGGTGATGGACGCGCCGGCGCAGGTCGAGGGCGATCTCGAGCCGCGACGAATAGATGAACGCGGCAGCGAAGACGCGGGTACGAGCCCACGCGATCTCGGTCCGGTGGACCCGCTCGTCCACCTCGCCGCACGCGAGGACGAGGTCACGGAACTGCAGTAGGCGCTCGGTGGCGTCCGGGTCCTTGCCTGCCAGGTACTCGTCGATCGCGGCACTCATGGGACGCTCCTTTACATCGCCTGCAACGTTAGTTGATACAAATATCGGCGTGCATCGAACCTCCCGTCCCGCGACAGCGCGTGCTGCCGGCCTGCTGCTCGGCTTCGCCGCCGACCGTGTGTTCGCCGATCCCGTCCGGTGGCATCCCGTGGCCGGATTCGGCCGCACGGCAATGGCATTGGAGAAGGCGACGTACCGCGACTCCCGGTCGGCCGGGATCCTGCACGTGGCCGTCCTCGTCGGCGGAGCGGCAGGGCTGGGGGTCGCCGCGACGCGGGTGGCGCGGCGCGGGGGATGGGCAGGCGAGGCGGCCGGAACGGCCGCCGCGACGTGGGCCGTGCTCGGCGGAACGTCGCTGGGACGGACCGGATCGACCATGGCCGCACACCTGGAGGCGGACGATCTCGCCGCCGCCCGCGCCCTGCTGCCGTCGCTGTGCGGTCGCGACCCCAGCGTGCTCGGCGTCGACGGACTCACCCGGGCGACGCTGGAGTCGGTGGCCGAGAACACGTCCGACTCGGCGGTCGGGGCATTCGTGTGGGGCGCGGTGGCCGGAATCCCCGGACTGTTCGTCTACCGGGCGTCCAACACCCTGGACGCGATGGTCGGCTACCGCTCGCCGAAGTACCGCAACTTCGGCTGGGCAGCGGCGCGGTGGGACGACGTCCTCAACCTGCTGCCCGCCCGCCTGACGGGTGCGCTGTCCGCCGCGGCCGCACCGACGGTGGGTGGGTCGCCGAACGAGGCGTGGGAGGCGTGGCGGCGCGACGCGTCCCAGCACCCCAGCCCCAACGCCGGCGTCGCGGAGGCCAGCGCGGCGGGCGCACTCGGGATCTCGTTGGGCGGGCGCACCGAGTACGCGCACGGCGTCGAGATGCGACCCGTCCTCGGCTCCGGGCCGTCGCCCCGGCCGGTCGACCTCGACCGTGCGGTGCGGCTGTCCGCGGCGGTGCAGGTCGGTGCGGCGCTGGTGTCAGCGGCCCTTGCCGTAGCGGTCGGCCAACTTCGCTTCCGCCGCCGTCCGCGGCGCTGATTCCACCGGCTTGCTTCGGGTGAACGGCTTCTTCCGCGCCACCGGAGCGGAGTCGTCGGAGGTCTTCGCGGACTTCTCCTTGCGGCGTTCCCGCCACTCCGCGCGGATGAAGTAGGCCAGGCCGAGCGGGGCCATGATGCCGAACGCCAGCCACTGCAAGCCGTACGACAGGTACGGGCCCGCGTCGAGTTGGGGGAGCGGGATGGTCCCGAGCCCGCCGGGCTGATCGGGTTCGAGTTGCACGTACGCGTCGACGAGATCGGTGCCGATGAAACCGCCGATCTGACCCGCGTCGATGTAGTACACCTGGCGGAGCCCGTTCTCGTCGATCGGCTCCTTGCCTGCGATGGTGCCCTCGGACTTGCGCACGCGACCGTCGAGCGTCACCTGCCCGGCCGGTGGCGGATCCACCGGCGGCGGCTCGGTTCCCTGGACCGGTCGGACGTAGCCGCGGTTGACCAGAATCGTGCGACCGTCGGCCAGTTGCAGCGGCGTCAGGACCTCGTACGCGGGCTGCGATTCGATGGACCGCAACCGGACCAGCAGATCACTGTTCTGGACGTAGGAGCCCGTCGCGGTGACGCGGCGCCACTCGTCGTCCGGATTCGGCGCCACGCCGGACAGCAGCGTCTCCAGCGGGACGGGATCGGCGTCGACCGAGTCGGCGATCAGCTGGTTCCGGTGCTCCGTCGACGTGTTCTTGCCGAGCTGCCACGGAGCGAGCACGTAGAAACACATGAATGCGAATCCGGCGACCACCAAGGCCAACACCAACCAGCCGGGTCGCAACAGAAATCTCAGCCTTCGCACGCCTCCACGGTAGCCGCTCGCAGGTGGGGACCCTGATCGTGGGTTACCGGCTGCGCACCCAGTCGAGCAGCCCGGGCACCGCGGCCTCGATCTGCAGGCGGACCCGCTCGAAGTCCTCGAGGTCGCCGTAGAAGGGGTCGGGGACGGACGACGTGTCCGCATCCGGGTCGAAGCTGCGCAGCAGCCGTCGGCGTTCGTCGGGCACGCCCATGTGGGCAAGCTCACGGTCGTGGTTGGCCGCGAGAGCGACCACCAGATCGGCGCCGAGATGAAACGGCCCGACCTCCGCTGCCGTGTGGCCCGTCGGGTACCCGTTCAGCTTCAGGGTCTCGTTGGTGCGGATGTCGGCCTCGCGGCCGACGTGCCAGCCGTGGGTCCCGGCGCTGCTCACCATCACCCGGTCGTCGAGGGCTTCCCGGCGGAGGTGTTCGGCGAAGATCTTCTCGGCCATGGGGGAGCGGCAGATGTTGCCGGTGCACACGAACGTCACGTGCAACGGGGTGTCAGGCCGCGTCATCGAGCATCTTCCCGAGGTGGGCGACGGTCTGCGCCGTCGTGTGCGCGCGCTCGGCCTCGGCCGGGAAACCGTAACCCCACTCGACGAACACCGCAGGGATGCCCCAGTGCGCGGCACCGAGGACGTCGTGGTCACGGTCGCCGACCATCAGGACGTCGGGGGTGGCGCCCTCGGTGGCGGTGACTCCCAGGTTCCGGAGGGAGTGGGCGATCACGTCCGACTTGGCGCGGCGACTGCCGTCGTCGCTGGCGCCGCCGATGAACTCGAAGTAGTGGGCCAGTTCGAAGTGCTCGAGGATGCGGATCGCGAACCGTTCGGACTTCGACGTGGCGACGGCGAGCCTCCTGCCGCTGTCGCGGGCGTCGATCAGCACCTTCTCGATGCCGTCGAAGACGGCGTTCTCCGCCCACCCCACGTTGTCGTAGCGCTCGAAGTAGGCGGCGATCGCTCGCTGCACGACGTCTTCGTCCAGCCCCATCGACCGGAACGTGTCGATCATCGGCGGGCCGATGACGGCGTCGATCATCTCGTCGGTCGGTTCCGGCTGACCGATCGTCGCGAGCGCATGACGGAACCCGGCGTGAATGCCGGGCGCGGAGTCGGTGAGGGTGCCGTCGAGATCGAACAGCACGATCGGAGCCGACAGAGCAGAAGGGGCGGAGGACGGGGAGGTGGAGAGAGATGTCACCGGACCATTGTCCCTTAGGCTCGACAGCTGTGGACATTCGTGCCGGTAGCCGGGAGAGCCTGCGTCACCACGGAGACGTGGATGCGGGCCCCGGTCTCCTCGATTTCGCAGTGAACGTGCAGGGCGACGGGCCCCCCGAATGGCTGCGACTGCGGCTTGCGGACGCGTTGCCGCGCCTGGGCTCCTATCCCACCGTCGCTGCCGATCGCGCCGCCCGGAGCGCCGTGGCCTCCCGGCACGGCCGCTCGCCCGACGAGGTGCTGCTGCTCTCGGGTGGGGCCGAGGGCTTCTCCCTGCTCCCGCGGCTCGGGGTCCGGGAGGCGGCGCTGATCCATCCGTCGTTCACGGAACCGGAGTGGGCGCTGCGGGAGGCGAACGTGCCCGTCACGCAGGTGCTGCTCGACGATCCGTACGTTCTGGACGCCGCTGCGGTCCCCGGATCCGCCGACCTGGTGGTGATCGGCAACCCGACCAATCCCACCTCGGTACTGCACTCGGCGGAGGAGATCCTGCGGCTGCGCCGGCCCGGGCGGATCGTCGTGGTCGACGAGGCGTTCGCCGACGCGGTGCCGGGCGAGGCCGAGTCGCTCGCCGGTCGTTCGCTGCCCGACGTGCTGGTGCTGCGCAGCCTCACCAAGACGTGGGCTCTGGCCGGACTGCGCTGCGGGTACGCCCTCGGCTCCCCGGAGGTTCTCGAACGCCTGCAGGTGGGGCGGGCGCACTGGCCACTGGGAAGCCTGCAGGTGGAGGCGATCGCCGCATGCAGCGAACCGGACGCCGTCGCCGCCGCCCGCGAGCACGCCGTCGTGCTGGGCGCGTGGCGGGCCGACATGATCCGGCGGCTGAACGCGATCGGCGTCGCGGTGCACCAGCCCGCCGCCGCACCGTTCCTGCTGCTCCGACTGCCGGACGGCGAACTCGTGCGGAAGCAACTACGCGAGCGCGGCATCGCCGTGCGGCGGTGCGACACGTTCCCCGGACTCGGTCCCGACTTCCTCCGGGTCGCGGTGCGCCCCCGAGAGCAGGCCGACGTCCTGATCGAGACGATGAAGGAGATCCTGTGAACCCGGTGCGTCTCGCCGACGTGATCGCGACCCTGGACGCGGCGTACCCGCCCGCCCTCGCCGAATCGTGGGACTCCGTCGGCCTCGTATGCGGCGACCCCGACGACACGGTGGCGACGGTGACGATCGCGGTCGATCCGACCGCCGCGGTGGTCGACGAGGCGATCGACGCCGGCGCCGACCTTCTGCTCGTCCACCACCCGCTGCTGCTGCGGGGCGTCGACACCGTCGGCGCTCACACACCGAAGGGTGCGCTCGTCCACAAGCTGATCAAGGCCGGATGCGCCCTGTTCACCGCACACACCAACGCCGACTCCGCGGACCCCGGCGTGTCCGACGCCCTGGCAGCGGCGCTCGGACTCACCGTCACCGGGCCGATCGACCCGCAGCCCACCGAGAACCTCGACAAGTGGGTCGTCCTGGTCCCGGCAGGCGACGCAGACGCGGTGCGTCGCGCCCTGTTCGACGCGGGCGCCGGTCACATCGGCAACTACCGCGACTGCAGCTGGTCCGTCACCGGGCAGGGCCAGTTCCTCCCGACCGACGGCGCGAACCCCACCCTCGGTGCGGTCGGTGCGCTCGAACGTGTCGAGGAGAGCCGGGTGGAGGTGATCGCCCCGCGCGGCATCCGGCAGAAGGTGCTCGCCGCGATGCGCGCCGCCCACCCGTACGAGGAGGTCGCGTTCGACGTCTTCGAGATGGCGACGTTCCCCGGACCCCGCGGCCTCGGGCGGGTCGGGGAGCTCTCCGAGCCGCTGTCGCTGCGCGACTTCACCGGCCGGGTGGCGGACGCGCTCCCCGCCACGACGTGGGGCGTGCGCGCGGCGGGCGACCCCGACGCCACGATCCGCACCGTCGCGGTGTGCGGCGGCTCGGGCGACTCCTACCTGGACGCCGTCGCACGGCTCGGCGTGGACGCCTACGTCACCGCCGATCTGCGACACCACCCGGCGGACGAGCACCTGCGCGCCGGAGGCCCGGCCCTCATCGACGTCGCGCACTGGGCGAGCGAGCAGCCGTGGTGTGACCAGGCCAAGGGCGTCCTCGACACCGCTTTCGGCCGGACGCCGGAATGGCAGGTGCGGGTGTCGGCCGTACGGACCGATCCGTGGTCGGTCAGCGCGTCGCCGTCGTAGCGCCGTCCGGCCGAAACCCGTGATCCGCCGGGGTACGGTTGACACCCAGCAATCTGCACACAAGAACCCTTCACAGAAGACAGCAGGAGTTACCACGCGTGAACGTCGAACCACAGGTGCAGTCCAAGCTTCTCGACCTCGCCGGCGTCGATGCGGAGCTGTCGAGGATCGCCCACCGACGCACCGCGCTTCCCGAGCGTCAGGAAGTCGAGCGGCTCGAGGCGGAGCGCGTCACCCGTAAGGACGCGGCCGTGGCCGTCGAAATCGTCCTCGACGATCTCGACCGCGACATCCGCAAGCTCGAAGGTGAGGTCGACGCCGTCCGTCAGCGCGAGGACCGCGACCGCACGCTGCTCCAGAGCGGAACGGTCGGATCGAAGCAGCTCACCGAACTCGAACACGAACTCGGCAGCCTCGTCCGCCGTCAGGGACTGCTCGAGGACGAATTGCTCGAGGTGATGGAACGGCGCGAAGCGTCGCAATCCGACCACGACCACGCCGGCGCGCAGCTGTCGCAGATCGAGGATGACCTCATCGACGCCGCCCGCCGCCGGGACGACGCCGTCGCGGATCTGGACGCCGCCGAGCAGCGCTGCATCCGCGACCGCACGGCGCTGGCCGACCAGTTCCCCGCCGATCTCATCGCCGTCTACGAGAAGCAGCGCAGCCAGAACGGTGTCGGTGCGGCACTGCTGCAGGCGCGGCGCTGCGGAGCGTGCCGCATCGAACTCGACCGCGGCGAGATCGCCCGCATCACCGCGAGCGCACCCGACGTCGTCGCGCGCTGCTCCGAATGCGGCGCGATCCTGGTGCGCACCAAGGAGTCGGGTCTGTGAGTGCCGGTCGGGTCGTCGTCGAGGCCGACGGTGGTTCGCGCGGCAATCCCGGACCCGCCGGCTACGGCGCCGTGGTGTTCGACGCCGACCACGGCACCGTACTCGCGGAGCGTAAGGAGAGCCTCGGGATCGCCACGAACAACGTCGCCGAGTACCGGGGCCTGATCGCCGGTCTCGACGCCGCCGCCGAACTCGGCGCGTCCGAGGTGGAGGTGCGGATGGACTCCAAACTGGTGGTCGAGCAGATGTCCGGGCGCTGGAAGGTGAAGCACCCGGACATGATTCCGCTGCAGCGTCAGGCGTCCACACTGGCCCGGCAGTTCGATCGCGTGTCCTACACGTGGATTCCGCGGGCGGAGAACGCGCACGCCGACCGCCTCGCCAACGAGGCCATGGACGGCGCCGCCGGCATTTCCGACGCCGAACCGGAACCGGCTGCCGTCCAGTCGGAGAAGACCACCCCCGCGGCGCCGGGCTGGATGGACACGACGGGCGCCCCGACCCGGATGCTGCTGCTCCGGCACGGGCAGACCGCGCTGTCCGTCGACCGGCGGTACTCGGGTCGAGGGAATCCCGCCCTCACCGAGATCGGGCAGGCCCAGGCGAACGGCGCGGCCGCCCGCTTCGCGGGCAACAGCGGAATCGCGGCCGTGGTGTCGTCCCCGTTGGGGCGCGCGCAGCAGACCGCGACGGCGGCGGCGAAGGTCCTCGGGCTCCCGGTCACCGTGCACGAGGGCCTCACCGAAACCGACTTCGGCGAGTGGGAGGGCCTCACGTTCCGGGAGGCTGCCGACCGCGACCCCGAACTGCACCGCAAGTGGTTGTCGGATACGTCGGTGTGCCCGCCTGCGGGGGAGAGCTTCGACGAGGTGCGGGAGCGCATCCTGAAGGTCCGCGACGACCTCACCGCTTCCTACGCCGGCTCCACGATCCTGGTGGTCACCCACGTGACCCCCATCAAGACCCTGTTGCAGTTGGCGCTCGACGCGGGACCCTCCCTGCTGTACCGGCTGCATCTGGATCTGGCGTCGCTGAGCATCGCCGAGTTCTATCCCGACGGCGGCTCGTCCGTCCGCCTGGTCAACGACACCTCCCACCTGTGAGTACTTGTTAACCGCGGGCGGTTGACAAGTACTCACAGGCCCAGAGGGCACCGACCGCGGCGAGCAGGGTCAATGGCGTGGTCACCAGCGCGAGAATCGTGAACGTCCGGAGATCTGCGGGAGATCCGGCGCGCGCGGCCACGCGCCGCCACAACATGATCGCCAGCGACCCCACGTACGTGAGGTTGGGGCCGAGGTTCACACCGAGCAGCATCGCCAGCACGAGTCCGGTCGGAGCGTGCGGTCCGAGCGCTGCCAGCAGGAGCAGCGTGGCGGGGAGGTTGTTCACCAGGTTCGCGGCGACCGCGGCGACGACGGCCATCGTGAGCAGTGCCGTGAACGACGTGTCGGTGGGCAGCCGCGTCCCGATCCATTCGCCGATCGGACCGTTCGCGACCCCGGCCACGACGACGCCGAGGATCAGGACGAACCCGCAGAACCACACGTCGATCGAGTACACGATCCGGCCCATGCTGGTCCGGCCGTCGCGCAGGGCGACGACGCCCAGCACGATCGCCCCCGCCGCGGCCACCCACGCCGGGGCGACACCGACGAAGCCGGACACCGCGAACCCCAGGAGTGTGGCCGCGATGATCGACAGTGCGACTACCGGCGCCGGCGGATCGCGCTTCGGCTCCGGCTCGGCTTCGGGCCGGTCGAGGTGACGCCGGAAGAACACGCGGAACAGGACCAGTTCGACGACGACCGCCACTGCCCACGGCAGCGCCATCACGGCGGTGAAATGCAGGAAGGTCAACCCGGTCGCCGAGAACGCGATGAGGTTCGTGAGATTGGAGACGGGCAGCAGGGTCGACGCGGTGTTCGACAGGTGCGCGGTGGCATACGAATGGGGGCGCGGGTCCATCCGCAGCGAGCGGGCCGTGGCGATCACCGCCGGTGTCAGCAGGACCACCGTGGCATCGAGACTCAGCACCGCGGTGGTCAGCGCCGCAGCTCCGAACACGAGAGTCAGCAGCCTCTTCGGATCCCCCCGCGCCCCGCGCCGCAACCGGCCCGCGATCCAGGTGAACACCCCCATGGCGTCCGCGAGGTGCGCAAGGACGAGGATCGCCGCCAGGAACCCGACGGTCGGGGCCATCTCGGACACTTCGTCCCAGGCCGCCGTCGGCGTCACCAGACCGGTGGCCAGGACGACGACGGCGGCCGGTGCGGCCGCGACGATCTCGGGCAGCTTGCGTGGACGCACGACCGCGAAGACGAGGACTCCGGCGACGAGCGCCACCGCCAGAACTGTCACCGAGGGGTCACTTCAGGAGCTTGTGGAGCGTGCGCAGATTCCGGGTCGTGGTGAACGCCTTGAGCTTGGGAGCGCCGGTGCTCTTGCCGAACCTGCTCTTCAGCGTCATGCCCCGTTCGACTTCCCAGTACAGGACGCCGTCGCCGGCCTGTACCCGTTCGACGTCCGGATCCAGCTCGTCCCCGATGCTCAGAAGTGTGTCCAGGACCTCGGGTTCGGGCGTCACCAGCACGTACGGGTGCCAGCCTTCTCGCTCGGGGTCGAACGGGTAGTCGTCGACGATCTTCCGTACCGTGTCGAGGTCGAGGACGAAAACCCAGGCTTCGTAGTGGAATTCGGCACGCAGCCCGGCTTCGATCTCACTCTTCAGTGCGGGGACGTCGTCGCGGTCGGAATCGAAGAGCACGTTGCCCGACGCGAGAACGGTCTTCACGTTCTCGAATCCCAGGTCGACGAAGGTGTTGCGGAGGTCGGCCATCTTGATGTTGATGCCGCCCACATTGATACCGCGCAGGAGGGCGGCGTATCGGGTCATGATCAGACCATAGTGCGGCGGCATGACACGTTCGCGCGAACTGTAGGCTGATCGGGCGGACGAGTTGGCCGGGCGACCGCGGCACAGGGAACCAGCACATCAGTGCACAGGCCCCGAGTCGAGGAAAGTCCGGACTCCACAGAGCAGGGCGGTTGTTAACGGCAACCCGAGGTGACTCGCGGGACAGTGCCACAGAAAACAGACCGCCGGCGCCACATCCTCCGGGGTGAGGCGTCGGTCAGGGTGAAACGGTGCGGTAAGAGCGCACCAGCACCCCGGGTGACCGGGGTGGCTAGGTAAACCCCGCCCGGAGCAAGGTTGAAGGCCGCACCGGATCCTTCGGGATTCCGGTGCGGCTGCGCAGGTGTTCGAGGGCTGCTCGCCCGAGCCTGCGGGTGAACCGCTCGAGGTACCCGGCGACGGTGTGCCCAGATGGATGGTCGCCACCCGGCGCTTCGGCGCTCGGGGACAGGATCCGGCTTACACGCCAACTCGTCCGCCTCACCTGCGCGCCGGTCGGCGAGGTCGCGACCCTGACTGGCGAGTAACAAACAGACCGGTTAGCATCTTTCCCGCAACGGCCCGACTGACCCGAATCGGGGTCGATGCCGGGGCCCGTCGCCCACGTCCGTGGGCGACGGGGCCCCTCTATCGGCAGCAGTAAATGTAACTCGTGATAGCGGTAACATCTGTCCATGGACTTGCCCCACGACATCGCCGGATCCGGCCCCACTCTGATACTCGTGCACGGGGTGGTGCATCGCCGGCAGGCCTGGAACGCCCTGCTGGACCAGTTGACGCCCTATCGCCGGGTGGTCACCGTCGACCTTCCGGGACACGGAGAATCGGCGGCACTCGAAGACGGCCCGGACATGATGGATCAACTCCTCGAGGAACTGAGCGGGTTCGTCCGCTCGGTGACGCCGCCCGGCGAACGGCCGCACGTCGCCGGTAACTCGCTCGGAGGCTGGCTGTCCCTCGCTCTCGCGGCGCGGGGCGAGGTCGCCTCGGCCACGGCGCTGTCGCCCGCCGGCTTCTTCGTCAACCACGCCGATCAGGCCCGCACCATCTACACGTTCCGGGTCCTGCGCGGAATCGCCCGGGCGCTGGGGCCGAACGCTCCGAAGGCGCTGCGATACAAGGCCGTCCGCTATCCCTCGCTTGCCGCCTTCTTTGCGCGGCCCAGCCGGGTGCCGTACGAGGACGCCGTGATCGACGCGCACTCGCTCACCACGAATGCCCTGGTCGACAAGGGGATGACGGCCTCGTTCGACCTCCCGCCGGTCGTCGACGCGACGGTTCCGGTCACGGTGGCGTGGGGGCGGCGGGACCTGATTCTGCCGGTGTATCAGGCGCGACGGGTGCGCCGATTCTTCCCGCAGGCGCGGATACTGGTCCTGCCCGGCATCGGGCACGTCCCGATGACCGACGACCCGAATCTGATCAGCACGATTCTGCTCGGCGGCAGCTCGGCAGGTTCCCGCGACTCCCCGGACTGACCTCCGCCCTACCGCGCCTCGGCGACGACGACGGCGCCGAAACCGAAGAGGACCGTTCCGGTGATCCGATCCAGGACCCGTCGCACCGACGGTTTCTCCAGCGTGGTGCGCGCCCGGGTCAGCAGGAGGCTGTACGCGCCGAGCCAGACGATCCCGAGAAACCCGTGGACGAGCACGAGCAACGCCAGGGTCGGGGCGGTCGGCCACCCGGGCGGAACGAGCTGGGGGAGCAGGCCGGTGTAGAACACCGCGATCTTCGGGTTCAGGAGATTCGTCAGGAACCCGGCCCGCCAACTCGATCCCGGCGACGGAACGGGCGCAGGTGCGGCCGCGGCGGCGCGTTTCCGCGACCGGCTGCGCCACAGGGTGGAGAGCCCCAGATACACCAGGTACAGCCCGCCGACGACCTTCACGACGGTGTACGCCTCCGCCGAGGCGGCGAGCACCGCACCGAGCCCGACGACGGTCAGCGCGCCCCACACCATCAACCCGGCGACCACACCGAACGTCGCCCGCAGCGCGGCGCCGCGTCCACCGCACAGGCCGGCGCGGGTCACCACAGCCATGTCCGGGCCGGGAATGACGGTCAGGAGCCCGAGCACCGCGAACGCGGTCACCACGACACCGATCATCGGCCCAGTATGTCGGGTGCGCTCAGCGCAGTGAAATCCAGACCTGGGACTTGCCGAGCACCGTGTGCCCGTCGAACGTCACCGTCAGGTCGATCCTCGCGGTGCCCTCGGCCTCGTCGACGTGCGCGGCTTTCGCGACGACCTCGACGACCGCGCCCTCGTCCGGGGCGACGATCACCGGCTTGGTGAAGCGGGCACGGTATCCGGTGACCCGTGCCGGGTCGCCGAGCCAGTCGACGACGCACTGTGTCGCCAGTCCCAGCGTCAGCATGCCGTGCGCGAGCACGCCGGGCAGGCCCACGGCATCCGCGACGTCGTCCCGGTAGTGGATGGAGTTGAAGTCACCGGACGCCCCGGCATAGCGGACCAGGGATTCGCGGGTCACGTGGTATCGAGCCTTTGCGACGGTGTCGCCGAGCAGGATTCGTTGCGGGGCGGTCATTCCTCGTCCCCCCTGACGAACAGTGTCGACGTCATCGTGCTCACGTGATCGCCTGTGGCGTCGAGGATCTCGATGTCGGCGACGAGCAGCGTGTGCGGACCGCGTGGCATCACGTTCGTGACGGTGAGCACGGCGGAGAGTTCGTCGCCCGCGACGACCGGGCGGACGGACGTGGCGTGTTCGGTGCTGTGCACGAGGTTGACGGGCTCGATTCCCGACGTCGGATCCGCGACGAGCTGCGCCAGTGCACGTTCCTGCACGATGACGGGAAACGTGGGCGGGGCAACGAGATCGGCGTGACCGGCCGCGCGGGCGCTGTCGACGTCGAACGACGTCGGGTTGGTGGCGAAGACGGCACGGGCGAATTCCCTGATCTTCTCGCGGCCGACGAGGTAGGGCTCGGTCGGTGGGTAGACACGACCCTCGATCGCTGGATTCACTGCCATCAGGTCAGCCTAGAGACGTCCAGTCCCGGGGGCAGGGCGAAGCGTTCGGACAAACGTCACGAATGTGTCGCGGGCGTGCCTGCCCCTGCACAGCGAAGCCCCCGCCGGACACGTCCGGCGGGGGCTTCGAGGTATCGACTGATCGATAGCCGTCAGACGGGATCGACCATCAGCAGTTGGGCCCAGTAGGTGGCGCCTTCGGCACCGAGGTAGGGAAGTAGCTGATCAAAAATGATCGTTGACATGCTCGCTCCATTCTCTGTTCGGGCACTGCGCCGGGAAGGCGAGCCATCGGCACCGCACTGACCGGCGCCGGGGACCGTATCACCGGACAGGACTCCGAGGGTAACAGTCTGAGCGTGATCCACAACCCCACACGTCCCACCGGTGCCACACTGAGGGAATGACTGACGAAGATCATCTCTGGTACTACAACGTCGATGACGGCACGGTCACGCAGGGGAAGGCGGCATCGTCGATGTCCCGGATGGGGCCGTACCCCGACCGCGCGTCCGCCGAGAAGGCGCTGCAGATCGCCGCGGAGCGGAACAAGGCGGCGGACCGGGCAGACGAGGAGTGGAACAACTAGCGTTGCGGAGAGGGTGTGCGTGAGGTGCCGATGAGTCGTTTCGTTGCGCGCGGAATCGATTTCGGCACCGTGCGCACCGAATTCCACCTGCCGGAGGGGTATCCGCCCGCGGCGGTCGCGCAGGCGCGGGCGGCATCCGACCGGTACGCGTCCGAGCGGGAGAACCGCACCGATCTGGCGTTCGTCACCATCGACCCGCCCGATTCCCTGGATCTCGATCAGGCGCTGCACCTCGAGCGGACACACGACGGATTCGTCCTGCACTACGCGATCGCGGACGTCGGCGCCGTCGTGGAGCCCGGTGGAGTGCTCGACGTGGAAACCCGCAAACGCGGGCAGACGTTCTACCTCCCCGACGGCAAGGTGCCGCTGCACCCGAAAGAGCTTTCGGAGGGATCCGCGAGTCTCCTCCCCGACGAGGACCGTCCGGCGGTGGTGTGGCGGATCGAACTCGACGAGTCGGCCACACCCATGTCCTGCACGGTGTCCCGTGCGACGGTGCGTTCCGTGGCACGGCTGGACTACGCCGGTGTGCAAGCCGATTCGGAGGTGGGACGACTGCATCCGTCCATCGCGTCGCTGCCGGAGTTCGGCCGGCTCCGCACGGCGGCGGCGGTGGCGCGCGGAGCGATCGAACTCCGGCTCCCCGAGCAGGAAGTGGTGCCGGACGGCGACGGCTGGCGCGTCGACCTCGCGCCCCGCACCGAGGCCGACGACTGGAACGCCGAGGTTTCGCTCCTCACCGGAATGTGCGCTGCGGCCATGATGCTCGACGCGAAGGTCGGGCTGCTCCGCACCTTGCCGCCCGCCGGACCGGACGCGGTCGAGGCGCTGCGACGCACGGCGTCGGCGTTGGGGATCGACTGGCCGGAGAACGTCGGGGTCGGTGAACTCCTGGCGCGGCTCGACCCGAACTCGGCGTCGACGCTGGTGCTGATGACCGAGGCGCCGTCGCTGCTGCGGGGAGCCGACTACGCGGCGTTCGACGGCGCCCTGCCCGAACTGACCGCGCATGCCGCCATCGGCGCCCCGTACGCCCACGTGACCGCGCCGCTGCGCCGGCTCTCGGACCGGTACTCCACGGAGGTGTGCCTCGCCGTCACCGCCGGAACGCCGGTGCCGTCCTGGGTGCGGGACGCCCTGGGCTCGATGCCCGAGATCATGGTCGGCTCCGATTCCCTCGCGAGCAAGATCGACCGTGCCTGCATCGACCTCACCGAAGCAACCGTCCTCGCCGACCGGGTGGGGGAGACGTTCGACGCGACCGTGCTGCGGTCACGAAACGGCAAGCGCACCGCGGACGTGTTCGTCCCGTCGGTGTCCGTGATGGCGAAATGCGTGGGCGACCCCGCCGAGGGCGAACAGGTGAAGGTCAGGCTCGTCTCCGCCGACGTCTCGAAGCGGACCGTCGAGTTCGGTTACCCCGCATAGCGCGTCAGTCGCGGAACCGGTCCGTTGCCTCGACGAGGTGATGGACGATGCCCGGCTCCATCGCGGAGTGTCCCGCGTCGTCGACGATCTCGAGCCGGGAACCCGGCCAGGCCCGGTGGAGCGCCCACGCGCTGGTCGCCGGGCACACCACGTCGTAGCGACCCTGCACGATCACGCCCGGAATGCCGTCCAGCGCGGCGGCGTCGCGGAGAAGCCGGCCCTCGTCCAGGAACCCGCGGTTGTGGAAGTAATGGTTCTCTATCCGCGCGAAGGCCAGCGCGAATCTCGGCTGGGACGTCTCCACCACCCGTTCCGGTTTGGGGAGCAGCGAACTCGTCGCGCCCTCCCACGTGGACCACGCGACCGCGGCCCGCGTCGCGACGTCGGGATCGTCGGACTGCAGGAGCCGGTGGTAGGCCTCGACGAGGTCACCACCGCGCTCCGGCTCCGGCACCGGAGCCAGGAACTCCTCCCACAGCTCGGGGAACAGGTGTCCGGCACCGCCGTTGTAGTACCAGTCGATCTCGCTGCGGCGCAGTAGGAAGATGCCGCGCAGCACCAGCTCGGTGACCCGGCCGGGATGCTTCTGGGCGTACGCGAGTGCCAGTGTGGAGCCCCACGACCCGCCGAAGACCTGCCACCGGTCGATGCCGAGGTGGGTGCGCAGCAACTCCACGTCGTCGAGGAGACGGTCGGTGGTGTTGACCGACAGATCGGCCCCGTCGGCGACGTGGGGTGTGGAACGTCCGCATCCGCGCTGGTCGAGCAGCACGATCCGGTACACCTGTGGGTCGAAGAACTGTCGTTGCGCGGGATCGGTGCCGCCCCCGGGGCCGCCGTGGAGGAACACGACCGGCTTCCCGTCGGGGTTACCGCTCTGCTCCCAGTACATCTGCTGTCCGTCGCCGACGTCGAGATGCCCGAACTGGTACGGCTCGAGCGTCGGGTACAGGGTGCGCAGCTGGGTCACGTCGGCCTCAGAACCCGATCAGGCCGGACGCCAGATCGGGGATCACCAGCGCGGTCACCGCTTCCTGCCGGATGCCGGGGCAGGCCGCCGTCGTGATGACGTCGATCCGGCCCCGGTCCTGCAGGAAGTCGAGCGCGTTGAGGTTGTTCTTCGCGATCCACGTGCCGACCAGGCCGTTCAACCCGGTCTTGCCGATGGTCGGGGTGTAGGTGCGCCAACTCTGCAACTGACCTTCGAGGTCGGTGCACAGCTGGGCGGCCTGCGCCTCGGTGACGCCACCCGGCACCAGGGCGGTGCCGGGAACCGCGGTGGTCGCCGGTGCCGGCGGCGCGGTGGTGCCGGGCGCGGGGGCGGGGCCCGGTCCGGCACATCCCGTGACGACCGCCGCGGCGGCCACCGTCCCGGCCGCCATCGCGGCCAGGCGGCGACGCCCGGTGCCCCGCACGTGTCGCTGTCCCATGAACATCCCCTCGAATGTGTGCCGGCCCGGTGAGTCGAGGACGACCTAGAAGCTGTGCTCTTCCGCCGGGAACGTTCCGGCGCGTACCTCGGTCGCGTATGCGGCGGCCGCGTGACGCAACTCGTCACCGACGTTACCGAAGCGCTTGACGAACTTCGCCGTCTTGCCGCTGGTGTAGCCGGCCATGTCCTGCCACACGAGGACCTGGGCATCGCATTCGACGCCCGCCCCGATGCCCACGGTGGGGATGGTGAGCTTGCGGGTGACCTGGCCTGCGATCTCGGCGGGCACCATCTCCATGACGACGGAGAACGCGCCTGCCTCCTGCACGGCGATCGCGTCGGCGACCAACTGCTCGGCGGCGTCGCCGCGGCCCTGCACGCGGAAACCGCCGAGCGAGTTCACGCTCTGCGGGGTGAACCCGACGTGCGCCATCACGGGGATGCCTGCCGCGGTGATCGCCGCGATCTGCGGTGCGACGCGCTCGCCGCCTTCGAGCTTGACCGCGTGCGCCAGCCCCTCCTTCATGAACCGGGTCGCGGACGCGAGGGCCTGCTCCGGGGAGCTTTCGTAGCTGCCGAACGGGAGATCCGCCACCACGAGAGCGTGCGGCGCACCGCGGACGACGCCGCGAACGAGGGGGAGGAGTTCGTCGATCGTGACCGGGACGGTGGTCTCGTATCCGTAGACGACGTTGGCGGCCGAGTCGCCGACGAGGAGAACGGGAATCCCGGCTTCCTCGAAGATGCGGGCGCTGGAGTAGTCGTAGGCGGTGAGCATCGCCCAGCGTTCACCCTCGGCCTTCATGGCCTGGAGGTGGTGGGTTCGGGTCTTGCGCTTGGGAACGTCGTGCGATGGTGCTGATCCGTAGAGCCGATCTTCTGACGTGCTCGCGGACGACTTGCTATCGGACATCGTTGTCCCTTTCTGGCCTCGAGGCCCTTGACGGGTCCCCGGGTGCGGGTGATGACGCCTACAGTGTGCCACCGGCCCGCGGGGGAGCGAAGGGCTCGCGCGGGTGCAATAGGTCACACCGGCCGCCTGTCCTCTGACCTGCGGGAAGGCCTGCCGGAGCGGAACCCCTGGCACGATCGTCCTATGTCGAAGAGTGCTCGGGTACCTGCCGCGTTCGCGGGGTGCATCGCCGTCGTCCTTGTCGTCGCAGGCTGTGCGGGAGGCGGACGGGACGCCGGTGAGGCCGTCGCCGAACCGTCGGCGGCCGAGGCGGCTCCGGCCGGACCGATCCCCGCAGGGCTCGAGGAGTTCTACACGCAGCAGGTGCAGTGGGGTTCGTGCGAGGGGTACAGCACGGACGGGTCTCCGCTCGGCGACACTCTCGAGTGCGCGAAGGTGACCGTGCCGAACGACTACGCGAACCCCGGGGGCGCCACCGCACAGATCGCCGTCTCACGGTCGAAGGCGACCGGCGACAAGGTCGGATCGCTGCTCGTGAACCCCGGTGGGCCGGGGGCGTCGGGTATCGGGCTGGCGTCCGTCGCCGACGGCACCGAGATCGCGGAGCGGTTCGACGTCATCGGTTTCGATCCGCGCGGCGTCGGCGCGTCCACGCCGCAGGTGACCTGTCTGACCCCGCCGGAGGTGGACTCCCGGCGCAAGGACGACGACGTCGACATGAGTCCCGCCGGCATCGCGCAGACGGAGGCCGAGAACCGCGAGTACGCGGACAAGTGCGCGGAGCGGACCGGTTCCGACGTCCTCGCGCACGTCGGAACGTACGACGTGGTGCGCGACATGGACGTCATCCGGGCGGTGCTCGGTGACGAGAAGCTCAACTACCTCGGCTACTCGTACGGCACCAGGCTCGGCTCGACGTACGCGGAGACGTTCCCGGGCAACGTGCGCGCGATGGTCCTCGACGGTGCCCTCGACCCCGAGCAGGACCCGACGGAGGAAGTGATCCTGCAGGCGGCCGGATTCCAGTCGGCGTTCGATGCGTTCGCCGCGGAATGCATGCAGCAGCCGGACTGCCCGCTCGGCACCGACCCGGCGCAGGCGAACGCGAGGTTCCGGGCGCTCGTCGACCCGCTGATCGACAAGCCTGCCGCGACCACCGACCCGCGCGGGCTCAGCTACACCGATGCGATCACCGGTGTCCAGCAGGCCCTGTACTCGCCGAATCTGTGGGGTCCGCTCCGCGGGGGCCTGGAGAGCCTGCAGACGGGGACGGGCGATTCGCTGCTGATGCTGGCCGATCTGTACGAGGGGCGCGCCGACGACGGCACGTACTCCAATCTCAACGACGCCTTCAATTCCATCCGCTGCATGGACGACCCGCCCGTCACCGACCGCGCGGTCGTCGGGGAGGCGGACGTGCGGTACCGCCAGGCGGCGCCGTTCCTCGACGACGGACGCGGCACCGGCAGTGCGCCGCTGGACGTCTGCGCGTTCTGGCCCGCGCCGAACACGGGCTCGCCGCACACGGTGTCGGCGCCCGGGATCCCGCCGGTCGTCGTCGTGTCGACGACCGAGGACCCGGCGACGCCGTACCAGGCGGGTGTGGATCTGGCGAAGCAGATGAACGGTTCGCTCGTCACGTACCGGGGCACTCAGCACACCGTCGTTCTCGACGGCGAGGCGTGCGTCGACGACGCCGTCACGGACTATCTGGTCGACCTCGCCGCGCCGCCCGCGGACCTGACGTGCTGACGCACGCCTGTGACGGGATCGGCCGAGGTGCCCGCACGCTGGCACGATGCGGAATCCGGCAGGGTCGAATCAACGAAGTAACACAGATTTAACGAACTTTGCTTACTCTCGCGGACATGGATCGCCAAAAGGAATTCGTGCTTCGCACCCTCGAAGAGCGCGACATTCGGTTCGTCCGATTGTGGTTCACGGACGTTCTCGGATACCTGAAATCGGTGGCGATCGCCCCCGCGGAACTGGAAGGTGCCTTCGAGGAGGGCATCGGCTTCGACGGATCCGCGATCGAGGGCTTCTCCCGGGTGTCCGAGGCGGACACGGTCGCGAAGCCGGACGCCTCCACGTTCCAGGTGCTGCCGTGGAGTTCGAGCAAGGGGCATCAGCACTCCGCCCGCATGTTCTGCGACATCGCCATGCCCGACGGTTCCCCCTCCTGGGCGGATTCGCGGCACGTGCTGCGTCGTCAGCTGAACAAGGCGAGCGATCTGGGCTTCAGCTGCTACGTGCACCCCGAGATCGAGTTCTTCCTCCTGGAGAACGGGCCGATCGACGGCACGCCGCCGAAGCCCGCCGACTCCGGCGGCTACTTCGACCAGGCCGTCCATGATTCCGCGCCCAACTTCCGCAGGCACGCCATCGACGCACTCGAGTCGATGGGCATCTCCGTCGAGTTCAGCCACCACGAGGCGGCTCCCGGCCAGCAGGAGATCGATCTGCGGTACGCCGACGCCCTCTCGATGGCCGACAACGTGATGACGTTCCGCTACGTCGTCAAGGAGGTCGCGATCGCCGAGGGTGTGCGCGCCACGTTCATGCCGAAGCCGTTCAGCGATCAGGCGGGCTCGGCGATGCACACCCACATGAGCCTGTTCGAGGGCGACACCAACGCCTTCCACAACCCGGACGATCCGATGCAGCTGTCGGAGACCGGTAAGGCGTTCATCGCCGGCATCCTCGAGCACGCCAACGAGATCAGCGCCGTCACCAACCAGTGGGTGAACTCCTACAAGCGGCTGATCCACGGTGGCGAGGCCCCGACCGCCGCGTCCTGGGGTCCGTCCAACCGGTCGGCGCTGGTCCGCGTTCCGATGTACACGCCGAACAAGGCGTCGTCGCGTCGCGTCGAGATCCGCAGCCCCGATTCGGCCTGCAACCCGTACCTGACGTTCGCGGTGCTCCTCGCCGCGGGTCTGCGCGGAATCGAGAAGGGCTACGAACTTCCGCCGGAGGCGGAGGACGACGTGTGGGCGTTGACGTCGGCCGAGCGCCGCGCCATGGGCTACCGGGAACTGCCCGGCAACCTCGACGGTGCGCTGCGCGAGATGGAGAAGTCGGAGTTGGTGGCCGAAGCCCTCGGCGAGCACGTGTTCGACTTCTTCCTGCGCAACAAGCGTCGCGAGTGGGAGGAGTACCGGAGCCACGTGACGCCGTTCGAACTCAAGACGTATCTGGGGTTGTGAGCAAGAGCATGGTGAAGCCTCCGGCAGCGCGTTCTGCCGTTCCCGGTCCGGGTCGTCTGGGTCTCGTCGAGCCGACCGCTCCGTCCGAACTCCGCGATCTGGGCTGGGTCGGTGAAGACAGCATCGAACTGCTCTGGTCGTTGTCGCGGGCCGCGAACGCCGACCTCGCCCTCCGCACCCTGGTGCGCCTGAAGGAAGGTCTCGGCGAGGGCTGGGCCGAACTCGATGCGGCGCTCCGCACCGACAAGGGTCTGCGCGGCCGGCTGTTCGGTCTGTTCGGCGCGTCCAGCGCGTTCGGCGACCACCTGGTCGCGGATCCCTCGTCGTGGAAGATCCTCGCCGGCGACGTCCGCCTCCCGTCGAAGGACGAGGCGACCGCCACGATGATGGCAGCGGTCGGCGCCGAACCCGAGGAGGGCGCCCACCCGGACGCCAACCTCTACCGGGCGAAGGTCACCGGACCCGATGCCATCGCGGCGCTGCGCAAGGCGTACCGCGACGAGCTGATGCTGCTCGCCGCCGTCGACCTCGCGGCGACTGTCGAGAACGAACCGGTCCTTCCGTACCAGACGGTCGGGCATCAGCTGTCCGACCTGGCGGACGCCGCGCTCAACGCCGCCCTCGCGGTGGCCGTCGCAGCCGTGTGCCCGGACGCGCCGTGCCCCGTGCGCCTGGCCGTCATCGCCATGGGCAAGTGCGGTGCCCGCGAACTCAATTACGTCAGCGACGTGGACGTGGTCTTCGTCGCCGAACCCGCCGACGCGATCGCCAGCCGGATCGCAGGCGAGATGATGCGCATCGGGTCCTCGGCCTTCTTCGACGTGGACGCCGCGCTGCGGCCGGAGGGTAAGCGCGGGGAACTCGTCCGCACCCTCGAGTCCCACGTCGCGTACTACAAGCGCTGGGCCAAGACCTGGGAGTTCCAGGCGCTGCTCAAAGCCCGCCCGATGATCGGCGACGCCGCGCTCGGACAGCAATACGTCGACGCCCTCAGCCCGATGGTGTGGACCGCGTCGGAGCGCGAGGACTTCGTTCCCGAGGTGCAGGCGATGCGCCGCCGGGTGGAGGAGATGGTTCCGCCGGAACTCCGCGAACGTGAACTGAAACTGGGCCGCGGCAGTCTGCGCGACGTCGAGTTCGCCGTCCAGCTCCTGCAGCTCGTGCACGGGCGTGCGGACGAGGCGCTGCACGTCCAGAGCACCATCGACGCGCTGACCGCTCTCGCCGCCCGCGGCTACGTGGGCCGCGACGACGCCGCGAATCTCGCTGCGTCCTACGAGTTCCTGCGGTTGCTCGAGCACCGGCTGCAGTTGCAGAAACTGCGGCGCACGCACACCCTCCCGCCCGCCGACGACGAGGAAGCGCTGCGCTGGCTGGCTCGCGCGGCGCACATGCGGCCCGACGGCAGCAAGGACGCACTCGGCGTTCTCAACGCGGAGATCAAGCGCAACTCGCACCGCGTGCGGCGCCTCCACGCCAAGCTGTTCTACCGGCCGCTGCTCGAATCGGTGGCGCGCATCGACAAGGAGGCGCTGCGGCTGAGCCCGGACGCGGCCATCCGCCAGTTGGCGGCGCTGGGCTACACCGCCCCGGAGAATGCGCTCGGGCACCTCACCGCACTCACCAGCGGCGCGTCCCGCAAGGGCCGCATTCAGGCGCTGCTGCTGCCGACACTCCTCGAATCGCTCGCCGACACACCGGATCCCGATGCGGGCCTGCTCGCGTACCGGCGGCTGTCGGACGCGATGACCGATCAGACCTGGTTCCTCCGGCTGCTGCGTGACGAGGCGTCGGTCGCCGAGCGGCTGATGACGGTCCTGGGATCCTCGGCCTACGTCCCCGACCTGCTGATCAAGGCGCCCGACGTGGTGCGCCTGTTCGCGGATTCGCCTGCCGGGCCGCGACTGCTGGAGTCGAAGCCGGAGGACGTCGCCCGCGGCATCCTGACGGCCTCGGCACGCCACGACGACCCGGCCCGCGCGATCGCGGCGGCGCGCTCTCTGCGCCGGTACGAGCTGGCCCGTATCGCCTCCGCGGACATCCTCGGCATGCTCGATGTGCCGGGCGTGTGCAAGGCGCTGTCGTCCGTATGGGCGGCCGTGCTCAATGCCGCCCTGGCGGCCGTGACCAAGGCGAGCGAGAAGGAACTCGGCACACCCGCCCCCGCGACCTTCACGGTGATCGGCATGGGCCGCCTCGGCGGCGGTGAGCTCGGCTACGGCTCCGACGCGGACGTGCTCTTCGTGTGCGAGCCGCGCGAGGGGATCGACGAGACGGTCGCCGTCAAGTGGGCCAACAGCATCGGCGACAAGGTGCGGGCCCTGCTCGGCGCGCCCAGCACCGATCCGCCGCTCGAGGTCGACACGGGCCTGCGGCCGGAGGGTCGCAGCGGCCCGATGGTGCGCACACTGGCGTCCTACGAGGCGTACTACGCGCAGTGGGCGCAGGCGTGGGAGATCCAGGCACTGCTGCGCGCGCATCACGTCGCGGGCGACGCCGATCTGGGCCTGCGCTTCCTGCACATGATCGACAAGACCCGCTATCCGGAGGGCGGGGTGTCGGAGCAGGCGGTCCGCGAGATCCGGCGCATCAAGGCGCGCGTCGACTCGGAGCGGCTGCCGCGCGGCGCCGACCCGGCGACGCACACCAAGCTCGGGCGCGGCGGCCTCGCCGACATCGAATGGACCGTGCAGCTGATCCAGCTCCGGCACGCCCACGAGATCGAGTCGCTGCACAACACGTCGACTCTCGAGACACTCGACGCGATCGGCGCGGCCGAGTTGCTCAGCGAGTCCGACGTCGAACTGCTGCGTGACGCGTGGATCACGGCGACGAAGGCACGCAACTGCCTCGTGCTCGTCCGCGGCAAGGCCACCGATCAGCTGCCCGGTTCGGGCCGGGTGCTGTCCGCGGTCGCGCAGATCGCCGGCTGGGGTGGCGGCGATGCCGGCGAGTTCCTCGACAACTACCTGCGGGTGACCCGGCGGGCCAAGGCTGTGGTGGAGAGAGTCTTCGGGGAGTGATCGCCGCCTGGGGGGTGCGGGCACTGACGGCCCTCGGGTGGCTCGCGGTGCTCGTCGGTGTCTTCGGCGTCGTGCTGAGGTTCCTCGACGTCCAGAACCAGCGCCTGCTCGTGCTGGCGTCCGCGGCGCCGTACCTGATGGCGGCCGCCGCGGTCGGGGTGCTGTTGCTGGGAATCACCCGGCACTGGATCGGTTTCGGGGTCGCGCTGGCCGTGGCCGCGGTGGCCACCCTGTCGCAGGGCCCGCTGTACGTGGCGAACAGTTCGGTGACGGCGTCCGGGCCGGAACTGACGGTGATGCAGGCCAACATCTGGCTGGGGAACGCGGACGCGGACTCCCTCGTCCGGCAGATCCGGGACAACGATGTGGACGTGCTCACCACCAACGAACTGACACCGGAGGCCGTCGACCGGTTGGTGGCCGCGGGAATCGAATCGACGCTGCCGTTCTCGTTCCTCATGCCCGGCAGTGGCGGCGAGGGAACCGGGATCTGGAGCCGGTACCCGCTGACCGACAAGGTCCACCACTCGGAATTCGTCCTGTCCGCGCTGTCGGCCCGGGTGGAACTCCCGGACGGTGCGAGCACGGCTCTGTACGCGTTCCATCCGGTTCCGCCGTGGCCGTCGGATCCGTCGCTGTGGTCGCGCGAGATGGACCGCATCAAAGTCATTCTCGACGCCGTCCCCGACGATTCGGGACCCGTGATCGTCAGCGGCGACTTCAACTCCACCCGTGACCACGTGAAGTACCGCAACCTCGTGACCGGACGCTACCGCGATGCCGCCGACCAGGTGGGTGCCGGAATCCAGAACACGTATCCCGCCGACCGGCAGCCGTTCCCGCCGATGATCGCGATCGATCACATCGTCACGAGCAGAGCTCAGGCGGAGTCCGTGGAATCGGTGGTCCTGACGGGTTCGGATCATCGAGGCCTGATCGCGAAGATCGCCCTCGGCAGCTGACCGTCACGGCAGCGTGACGAAGCCCTTCTCCACCAGCCAGTCCCGGGCCACGTCCGCCGGTTCCTCGCCCTCGACGTCGACCCGCCGGTTCAGTTCGGTGATCTCCTCGTTGGTCAGCGCCGCGGAGATCGGGGCCATCACCTCCGCCACCTGCGGGTGCGCCTCGGCGAAGTCCTTGCGCATCGTGATCGCCGGGTTGTACTTCGGGAAGAACTGGCGATCGTCGTCCAGCAGAACCAGATCGAGGGCGATGATGCGGCCGTCCGTCGTGAACACCTCGCCGAACTTGCATTGCGTGCCGTCCGCGGTGGCCTGATAGATGATGCCGGTCTGCAGGATCTGGCGGTTCGCGCGGGCGGGGTCGAAGCCGTATTTGGCGGCCATACCCGGGAACCCGTCCTGCCGGACGTTGAATTCGGTTTCGACACAGGTCGTGGCGGCGGCGGGGTCGCGGTTGACCAGGTCCGCATACTCCGACAGGGTGGTGATCCCGGTTTCCTCGGCGGTCTGCCTGCTCATCGCGAGTGCATACGTGTTGTTCATCGGGGCAGGATCGACCCACACCATCCCGTTGCTGTCGAGGTCTTCGTCGCGGACCGCCTCGAACTGCGCGGTCGGGTCGGGGATCGGGATCTCGTTGCCGAGGTAGTTGATCCACCCGGTCCCGGTGTACTCGTAGGTGACGTCGATCTGCCCGTCCAGCTGGGCGTCCCGCGTGCTGTTGGACCCCTGGATGTTGGTGAGGTCACGCACGTCGGCGCCGGCAGCGCTGAGCGCGAACTCGATGATGTACCCGAGGGTGACCTGCTCGGTGAAATCCTTGGAACCGACGGTGATCTTGACGTCCTCGAGTTCGGGTACCGGCTGGATGCTGCCCGGTTCCACCGACAGCGGCAGGGCGCCACCGGATTCGAGGCCGCAGGACGCTGCGAGGATCCCGCACAGTGTCACGGCCGTCGCGGCGATCGCCTTCCGGAGGTGGTTCATCAGCGCAGCCCCTTCGGACCGAGGAACTCCTCGGCCAGGGCGCCGCACCAGTCGACGAGCAGCGCCAGCGCGACCGCGAGCACGGCCCCCACCACCAGGGTCACGTTGTCGCGCAACTTGTATCCGGTGTCGATGAGGATCCCCAGACCGCCGGCGCTGACGAGGAAACTGAGTGTCGCGGTGCCCACGGCGAGCACGAGCGACGTGCGCAGTCCCGCGAGGATGTACGGGACGGCGAGCGGGAACTCGACCTTGCGCAGGACGAGACCGGCGGTCATGCCCTGTCCGCGCCCGGCGTCGATGACGGCGGGATTGACCTCCTGCAGACCCAGGATCGTGTTCCGGAGAACGGGCAGGAGCGAGTAGAACGCGATGGGGAGCACGCCGATCCAGAATCCGGTGGTCCCCGTCGCGAGGAACAGCAGCACCAGCAGTCCGATCGCCGGCGCGGCCTGTCCGATGTTGGCGATGCCGAGGAAGATCGGTGCCAGCTTGGTGAACCCGGGCCGCGTCAGCAGGATCCCCAGCGGAACCGCGATGACGACGACGATCGCGACCACCGCGACCGTGATCAGCACGTGCTGCCACGTCAGGGTCGCGATGTTGGCGGCGTTGAGACTGCCCTTCTGCGTGGCGGTGAGTTCGCGGTTGAAGGCCCAGGCGAGCACACCCACCACCAGGATCACGACGATGACCGGCTGGACCAGCAACCGGGCCCGCTCCGACCGCCGGGCGGCAGGTGCGGTGGGCTTCGTGGCGACGGCAGCCGTCATGACGGTGTCCCGCCCTCGCTCGCCCCGTTCTGCTTCGGCTCGCTGTCTTCGTCGTCGTGCGCGTGTTCCTCACGCATCGCGGACAGGTGCGTCACCAGTGTGTCGATGGTGATCAGGCCGCGGTATTCGCCCCGCCGGCCGGTGACGATCGTCGACGCACTGCTCTCCGCCAGGAGCGCTTCGAGGGCGTCCTGCAGCGTCGACTGGGTGGACACCACCTCTTCGATCGGGTCGCCGATGCCGCGCAGCGAGGTGGCGTTGGCCAGATGCCGCAACGACACCCAGTGGGTCGGTCGGTCCCGCGCGTCCAGGAGGACGCCCCACTTGATCTTGCGGGGTGCGATCGCCGCCCGCAGATCGTCCACCGAGCCGTCCTCGTACGCGGTGGGGCAGTCGAGGAGTTCGACCTCCGCCACCCGGGTGAGCGTCAGCTGCTTCAGCGACGCATCCGCGCCGATGAACCCGGCCACCATGTCGTTGGCGGGATGGGCGAGGATCGCATCCGGAGTGTCGTACTGCATGATGTGAGACTGGTTGCCCAGGACTGCGATCCGATCACCCAGCTTGACCGCCTCGTTGAAATCGTGCGTCACGAAGACGATCGTCTTGCCGAGATCGGACTGCAGTCGCATCAACTCGTCCTGCAGCAGTCCGCGCGTGATCGGGTCGACCGCGCCGAACGGCTCGTCCATGAGCAGCACCGGGGGATCGGCGGCCAGCGCCCGCGCCACCCCGACCCGCTGCTGCTGACCGCCCGACAACTGCCGGGGGTAGCGCTCGCGGTAGAGGTCGGGTTCGAGTCCGACGAGGTCGAGCATCTCGTCGGTGCGGTCGGCGATCTTCTTCTTGTCCCAGCCGATCAGACCGGGGACCGTACCGACGTTCTTGGCGATCGTGAGATGCGGGAACAGTCCGGCCTGCTGAATCGAGTAGCCGATGCCGCGCCGCAACTTGTCCGGGTCGATGGACAGGGCGTCCTTCCCGCCGATCGTGATCTTCCCCGACGTCGGTTCGATGAGCCGGTTGATCATGCGCATGGTGGTGGTCTTGCCGCAGCCGGACGGGCCGACGAGAACCACGATCTCCCCGGCGGGGATGCGCATCGACACGTTGTCGACGGCCGCCTTCTCCTGGCCCGGGTAGCTCTTGACGACGTCCTCGAGGACGATGTCCACTCCCGAGACGGTGCTTCCGTCGGTGTGCGGTGTATCGAGGTCAGTCACGGATCCCCCTGGAGGTGGTGAGTCGGCCGATGACGGCGAGGACGCCGTCGAGTACGAGGGCGAGGATCACGATGAGAACGGTCCCCGTGAGGGCCTGCGGTATCGCGGTCGGGCTGCCGACGCGGGACAGTCCCGAGAAGATGAGGTTGCCAAGCCCGGGACCCTTGGCGTAGGCGGCGATCGCGAGGATGCCCATCAGCATCTGCGTGCTCACCCGCATGCCCGTCAGGATCGACGGCCAGGCCAACGGGAGTTCGATCCTGCTCAGCACCGTCGTGCGGCTCATTCCGACGCCCCGGGCGGCGTCGGTGACCGCGGGGTCGACGGAGGCGAGTCCGAGGATGGTGTTCCGGATGATCGGCAGCAGCGCGTACAGCACGAGAGCGGTGACGGTGGGGGCGACACCGAGGCCGAGGATCGGGATCAGCAGGCCGAGCAGAGCGAACGACGGGATGGTGAGGATCGTGCTCGCGAGTGCGGTGGCGATCGAGGAGCCCGCCGGACTGCGGTACACGAGGATACCGATCGCCACCGCGACGATCGTGGCGATCACCACCGACTGCACGACGGCGCTGACGTGCAGGAACGAGTCGGTGACCAGTTGCTGCTTGCGGGCGGAGACGAAGTCCCACAGTTGCTGCATGTCCAACCGTGAACACCTTTCTCCAGATGTGAAAACAGACCTCGGTCCTTCACAGTGCTATGTACCCGAACATCGCGCAGGTGAATCGGAAAGTCTGTTACGTGGTCGGGATCATGAACAGCAGGGTGCACACGGCGATCGAAATCCCGAACAGCGCGATCATCACGGCGTAACCGAGATTCCGCCGGCGGGGGGAGATCGCCGGGTCCATCCACCACCCGAACACCTTGAACGCCGCCGGAACCGCCCACCAGCCGAGGATCTGGGTGGTGACCAGGTTCGCGAGAAACAGGGCCACGGCGATCGGAACCCCGTGCGCCTCGATGAACGGTGCACTGACGAAATGGCCCCAGATCACCACCAGCGGATACAGCACCAGCAGCGCCAGGAGATTGCTTCGGGCGACGGGCACCGGGGGCGGCTCGTCGCCGCCCGCGCCGCGGAACCAGAAGTCGAAACCGTAGCTCGCTTTGCGGATTCGGAGATTCTTGTTGAACTTCTCGCCTTCCCTCAGGAGGGCGGCCCGCTCGGGTGAATCCATCCACGACGCGAGATTGTCCTCCGTGTCGAAGCTCAGCACGATCGTCCAGTCCTCGGTGATCCCCTGCACCGGCCTCTCGACCTTGTGCCCACGGAAACCCCGGAACCCTGCCTCGGCGGCGGAGATCTTGCGCTGCCAGTCCATGAACGCCGACTCGTCCTCGGGATCGACGTGACAGGAGATGACCACCGACGTCGCCGACTGCTCCCGGGTCTGCTCGCCGGTGAGCAGGTGGACGTCCTCGTTGCCGATGAAGGCGTGCTTGATCTCCGCCACGAGTTCCGTCCGGAGGTCGCTGTCCAGCCATGCGCGGGCGTCCTCGATGGTGGCGAACCGCAGCACGTCCACCCAGTCGTCCTGCACGGGCGGCGACGGCGGCACGATGTCCTGATCGATGAAACCCGGAACCGTCGCGAGGGCTTCCGCCGCGCGCTTCTGCCACCGTGCGTAGTCGGCGTAACTCGCGTCGTCGATCCGGCGTTGGAAGATCACCGACACCGGGGACGCGGCAGGGCTGCGCGGGTGTGAGTGCGGCACGTGAGGTCACCTCCGTTCTGGTCGTGATGCGGGCGCGGTGGCGGAGGAACCCTGGGACCGCCGGGTCGACGTGGTGAGCAGCAGCAGGACCCCGGCTCCCGCGCCCAGGGTCAGGTACAGCCAGCCCAACGGTGCCTGGCTGTTCTCCGGCAACACTCCGGCGACGGCCATCGCCGCACTGACGACGAGATAGCAGGCCGCCGTGACGACGCCCCCGATCAGTCCGAGGTTGCGGGTGAACAGTCCGAGGGCCAGCCCGTACATCTGCGGGCAGAGCACCCCGCATCCCGCGAGCGCGAGGCAGGCGCCGATCGTGATGGCCGGTGCGGTGACGACGGACAGCCCGGCCGTGACGGTGAGCACGAGTGCGCCCGACACGAACACCCACCACGCGCCGAACGCGAGCCGGCGTGTGCCGACCCGAACAGCCAGCGCGCTGCAGGCGAGTTCGCCGAGGAGGTTGGCGCCGCCCACGACCAGCGCCACCGCACCGTAGGCGGCAGGGGAGAACCCCAGAATCTGCTGGTAGAGGAAGGGCGCGACGACACCGAACACCATCTGAGCGGACGCCATCAGCCCGAACACGAGCACGAACCCCACGAAGATGCGGTGACGCAGGGCCGCACCCAGCACCCGCGCCGCGGCGCCCACGTCGACCGGTGCCCGCAGTTCCGGCGGAAGGGTCTCCGGCAGTCCCGCGACGACGAGGGGAACGGCGAGCGCCGCGAGAAGCGCGATCAGCCCGAACACCAGACGCCACGAGATGAACTGCACGAGTACCCCACCGACGGCGGGTGCGAGAACGGGCGCCAGCCCCCACGCGGCCCCGAGGAGACCGGAGACGGACGTGAGCCGCGCACCGCGATAGCAGTCGGCGGCGATCGCGTAGGCGAGGACGAGGCACGCGCACCCGCCGATACCCTGCACGAACCTCAGACCGAGCAGGAGTGTGATGTTCTGCACGAGTGCGCATCCCACGCTGGTGACGACGAGGATCGCCAGGCAGGTCAGCAGAGTTCGTTTGCGCCCCACCGCATCCGCGATCAGGCCGACCGGAATGAACGCCAGACTCATCCCCAGCATGTAGGCCGTCACCGTGTTCTGCACCACGGCCGCGGACGCGTCCAGGTCGAGCACCATCTGCGGCAACGCCGGGGTGTAGATGTCGAGCGGGATCTGGCTGAGCGGAATCACCAGCAGCAGAATGACCACCACACGGCGCGGAACCGGCACGCCGGACGGCGTCGTGGGCACTGACATCCCGCACCACCTGCTTCTCGACCCGAGGGGCTGGAGAACGGAGCAAGTATCCCGACAGGCTTCGACCGCACGTTCCGCAACGGTCCGTGCGGTCGGTTCCCTGGATCATACGACGCGACCCGCGGCGCTCGGGCCGGTTCCGGACCGCGCGGCAGGGGAGGGACACACGAAACGACGGCGTCCGGCTTCCGTCGTAGGCTGAATCTCCCATGTGACGAACAGGAGGCTCAGGTGGCCGAGACGGCGCTGACCGAGACGACGGTGGCCGAGGTGATGGCCGAGCTGGCCGAGCTCGAGGACCCGAGGGCACGCGAGGTGAACGAGAAGCACGGTGACGATCACGGTGTGAACCTCGGCAAGCTGCGCGCGCTCGCGAAGCGGCTGAAGACGCAGCAGGAACTCGCGCGCCAGCTGTGGGAGACGGGCGACACCGCGGCGCGACTGCTGGCGATCCTGATCTGCCGCCCGAAGGCATTCGAGCGTGACGAGTTGGACGCCATGGTGCGCGAGGCGCGCGCACCCAAGGTGCACGACTGGCTCGTGAACTACGTGGTGAAGAAGAACCCACACTCCGAGGAGCTGCGCCTGGCCTGGTTCGCCGATCCGGATCCCGTGGTCGCGAGTGCCGGCTGGGCGCTGACCACCGACCGCGTGGCGAAGAAGCCGCAGGGCCTCGACCTCGCGGGACTGCTCGACGTCATCGAGGCGGAAATGAAAGATGCCCCGGATCGCCTGCAGTGGGCGATGAACCACTGCCTGGCCCAGATCGGCATCGAGCACGCCGAGCACCGCACCCGCGCACTCGATATCGGTGAGCGCCTGGAGGTGCTGAAGGGCTACCCGACGTCCCCGGGCTGCACGTCTCCGTTCGCGCCCGCGTGGATCACCGAGATGGTGCGCCGGCAGGGCGACACATAGAGGGTTCGGTCCGACGACCTCGGCCGCCCTCGGTGGCCGGACGCGGAAGAGCCCACCCGCGTCGCGATCGGTGTGGTGATCGCAACGCGGATGGGCTCGACTGACGCTACTGCGTGCCGACTGCGGACCGGGGCGCTCTACCGAACGCCCCGACGCAGGTCAGCGGCTGCGGACGACTTACACGTCGTAGTACAGCTGGAACTCGTAGGGGTGCGGACGCAGGTTGACCGGAGCGATTTCCTGCTCACGCTTGAGCGAGATCCACGTCTCGATCAGGTCGGACGTGAACACGCCACCCTCGGTGAGGTAGTCGTGATCGGCCTCGAGGCGATCGATGACGGCCGACAGGCTGGTGGGTGCCTGCGGGATGTTGCGGGCCTCCTCCGGCGGGAGCTCGTAGAGGTCCTTGTCGACGGGAGCCTGCGGCTCGATCTTGTTCTTGATGCCGTCCAGGCCGGCCATCATCTGCGCCGCGAAGTTCAGGTAGGGGTTACCCGAGGAGTCGGGGGCGCGGAACTCGAGGCGCTTGGCCTTCGGGTTGTTGCCGGTGATCGGGATACGCACGGCCGCCGAGCGGTTGCGCTGGCTGTACACGAGGTTGATGGGGGCTTCGTAGCCCGGCACCAGACGGTGGTACGAGTTGATCGTCGGGTTGGTGAACGCCAGCAGCGACGGTGCGTGGTGCAGGATGCCGCCGATGTAGTGACGCGCCATGTCGGACAGGCCTGCGTAGCCGGCCTCGTCGTGGAACAGCGGCTTGCCGTCCTTCCACAGCGACTGGTGGACGTGCATGCCCGAGCCGTTGTCGCCGAACAGCGGCTTCGGCATGAAGGTGGCCGACTTGCCGTGCTGCCAGGCGGTGTTCTTCACGATGTACTTGAACAGCTGCAGGTCGTCTGCGGCCGCGAGCAGCGTGTTGAACTTGTAGTTGATCTCCTGCTGGCCGCCGGTGCCGACCTCGTGGTGGCCGCGCTCGAGCTCGAAGCCCGCGTTCTGCAGGTTGGTGGAGATCTCGTCGCGCAGGTCGACGTAGTGGTCGTACGGAGCGACGGGGAAGTATCCACCCTTGGGGCGGACCTTGTAGCCCAGGTTGGGGCTGCCGTCGGCGTTCACGTCGTTGCCGGTGTTCCAGGAACCCGAGATGGAGTCGAGCTCGTAGAACGCGCCGTTGATGCCGGAGTCGTAGCGGACCGAGTCGAAGATGTAGAACTCGGCCTCGGCGCCGAAGAAGGCGGTGTCGGCGATGCCGGTCGACTTCAGGTATTCCTCGGCCTTGCGCGCGACGTTACGTGGGTCGCGGCTGTAGGACTCACGCGTGAACGGGTCGTGCACGAAGAAGTTGATGTTCAGGGTCTTGGCCGCGCGGAACGGGTCGATCTGGGCGGTGGCGACGTCGGGGAGGAGCATCATGTCCGACTCGTGGATCGACTGGAAGCCGCGGACGGACGAACCGTCGAACGCGAGGCCGTCCTCGAAGACGTCCTGGTTGAACGCGGACGCCGGGATCGAGAAGTGCTGCTGCACGCCCGGCAGGTCGCTGAACCGGATGTCGACATATTCGACGTTCTCGTCCTTGATGAACTTGATGACCTCTTCGGCCGTGGTGAACGCCACGCTTGTGCTCCTTAAGTCGCTTCAGCCAAGTGGATATTGGCGAATTCGTCGAGCCAGACGGTAAGGACTTGGTGTTGCCCGCTGGTCAACCCTTTGTTTCGCCCGTGTTACGCGTCGAATCTTCCTGGGCTTTTGCACCGGCTGTGACTGCGCACACAGCCCAAAGCTCCGGTGTGAGGTCCTCCGAGAGGCGACGCCTATCCTGGACAGCATGGCACGTATCACCGGTTCTTGGCTTTCCGGACCCTCGGCTGCACTGCCGAACGGCGCGGACGAGACGACGCAGTCCTTCCGGGGCGAGCGCCTCGGCTTGCAGGCGGAAGGTCCCGGTTCACTCGCGAGCACAGGACGCCGCCTCGCCGCTCTGATGATCGACTGGGTGTCGTCGGCGGGTGTCGCGGCACTGATCATCGGCGACAACTTCTTCGAGGGTCCGTTCTCGACCTTCACTCTGCTCGTCTGGTTCGTCGTCGGTGTCGCCACGGTGTCGCTGTTCTCCTTCACGCCGGGGCAGCTGTTCCTGGGCATGCAGGTGGCGCGGGTGGACGGGCCCGCCCGGGTCGGCTTCGTCCGGGCTCTGGTGCGTCAGGCGCTGCTCGTGTTCGTCGTGCCCGGGACCATCACGGACATCGACGGTCGCGGCATGCAGGACCGGGCCACCGGCACCGCCCTGATCCGCACGCGCTGACCCCGCAGAACGTCTTCCGCCCGATGTCGGTTCGACATCGGGCGGAGTAGGGGGCGACAGGCTTCTAGCGACGACGGATGGTGCGCTGCACGCCACGCATCTTCGCGCCGCCGGGCATCGGACCCTTGGGCAGTGCGGCGCCGCCACCGCGGCTGCTGAGCGCGGCGAGCCGAGACTCGATGGCGTCCATCCGCTTGGTGTCGATGTTCTTCGGCAGCTTGTTCAGATGCTTCTGCAGCTGGGACAGCGGGACCTGGCCCTCGTCGTTGCCGATGACGATGTCGTAGATCGGGGTGTCGCCGACGAGGCGCGCCGTCTTCTTCTTCTCCTGGGCCAGGAGCGACTTCACGCGTTGCGGCGATCCCTCGGCGACGAGGATGACGCCGGGTCGTCCGATCACGCGGTGAACGGCGTCGAGCTGCGTGGTGCCCGCGATCGCGCTGGTCACCCGCCAGGAGCCCTGCATGTTGTCGAGCGCCCAGGCGGCCGCGCCAGCCTGGCCCTCGGCCTTGCCGTACACCGTCTTCTGCACGCGCCGGCCGAAGATGATGAACGCTCCGAGCACGCCGAGGAGGAGACCGATCGGAAGGAGGAACCACTGGAGGCCCCAGATCAGACCGACGAGGAAGAACACCACCGCGAGTCCGATGAGCGTGCCGAGCATGAGCGGCAACAGCAGCTTGTCTTCCTTGCGCTGCATCTGGAACGCCTGCCAGAGCTGAGTTCTGCGTTCCTTCGACGCCTGCCTGCGGGCTGCCTTGGCGGCTGCCTTTGCTTCTTTACTGGGTTTGCCCGCTTTACCGGATTTACTGCCGTTCGCCATGCTCTTCAGGATACGTCCCTGGCCGTGCGCGGTGATGACCCGTCCGGTGTCGACCACCGCCCACGCGTGGAGGTCAGCGCGCGAGCCGCGCCATGAGGGAACTTGCTTCCTGCGACGCATCTCCGCTTTCGGTGAGATGTGCCTGTCCTGCAGGCAATTCGCGGCCGTGGTGGGCCATCGCCTGCGCGTAGAGGCGGCCGGCGCGGTAGGAGGAGCGGACGAGGGGTCCGGCCATGACGCCGGCGAACCCGATCTCCTCGGCGGTCTTGGAGTGTGCGACGAACTCCTCGGGCTTGACCCACCGTTCGACGGGGTGGTGGCGGGGGGAGGGGCGCAGGTACTGGGTGATGGTGATGATGTCGCAGCCGGCGTCGTGCAGGTCGTGCAACGCCTGGGTGACCTCGTCGGGGGTTTCGCCCATGCCGAGGATGAGGTTGGACTTGGTGACGAGGTTGTCCTCGCGGGCGGCGGTGATCACGTCGAGGCTGCGCTGGTAGCGGAACGCGGGCCGGATCCGCTTGAAGATGCGGGGGACGGTTTCGACGTTGTGGGCGAGCACCTCGGGGCGGGTGGAGAACACCTCGGCGAGTTGGTCGGGTTTGGCGTTGAAATCGGGGATGAGCAGTTCGACGCCGGTGCCGGGGTTGAGTTGGTGGATCAGGCGGACGGTTTCGGCGTAGAGCCAGGCGCCGCCGTCGGGGAGGTCGTCGCGGGCGACGCCGGTGATGGTGGAGTAGCGCAGTCCCATCGCCTGGACGGATTCGGCGACGCGGCGGGGTTCGTCGCGGTCGAGGTCGTCGGGTTTGCCGGTGTCGATCTGGCAGAAGTCGCAGCGGCGGGTGCATTGTTCACCGCCGATGAGGAAGGTTGCCTCGCGGTCTTCCCAGCATTCGTAGATGTTGGGGCAGCCGGCTTCTTCGCAGACGGTGTGCAAACCCTCGCGTTTGACGAGGCTTTTGAGCTCGGAGTATTCCGGGCCCATCTTCGCTCTCGTCTTGATCCAGTTCGGTTTGCGTTCGATCGGAGTCTCCGCATTTCGGATCTCGAGGCGGAGCAATTTGCGTCCTTCTGGGGCCACAGTCACGGAGACGATGGTACGCCCGGCCCGTCGCACCCGGCGGGCCGGGGAGCGGGGGTCAACCGTACTGAACAGTAGTGAAGGTGGGCGCGGAGGACGTCGTCTCGGCGGCGGCGGAGTCGAACGTGACCCGCTCGATGTCGTGTTCGGTTACCGGAAGTTCGCCGTCGAGCGCGGCGACGACGGCGGCCGTGACGGCGGGTGTGACCTCCTCGACCGTGACGTCGCGGCCCAGCTCCCGCGACAGCGACGTGACCCCGGCGTCGCGGATACCGCACGGGATGATCGCGTCGAACCCCGTGAGAACGGAATTGCAGTTGAGCGAGAAGCCGTGCAGTGCGACACCCCGCTGGACCCGCACCCCGATGGCCGCCACTTTGCGCTCGGGCAGCCACTGCCCGTTGTCGAGGGACGCAGGCAGCCACACACCGGAGCGGCCGTCGACCCTGCCGCAGTCGATGCCGAGGTCGGTGCACACGGTGATCAGTGCCTGCTCGAGCCGGCGCACGTACCGCACGACGTCGACC
Organism: Rhodococcus wratislaviensis; assembly: GCF_900455735.1. GTDB lineage: Bacteria > Actinomycetota > Actinomycetes > Mycobacteriales > Mycobacteriaceae > Rhodococcus_F > Rhodococcus_F wratislaviensis. Next base: position 179,447 of record NZ_UAUI01000007.1, read on the forward strand.
GGTTCGGCCAGCTTGACGATCGGGTAGCCCACCAGCTGTCCCGGACCGTGCCAGGTGATCTTCCCGCCGCGGTCGACGTCGATGACGGGAGTGCCGTCGGTCGGACGGTCCTCGGGTTCGGTCCGGCGGCCCGCGGTGTAGACGGCCGGGTGTTCGAGCAGGAGCAGCGTGTCGGTACCCACGTTCTCGGCGCGTTCGGCCGCCAGCTCGCGCTGTCGATCCCAGGCGTCGACGTACCCGATCGTGCCGAGGTGTTCGACGGAAATCGGGGAGGGGCTGAAACGGGCGGATTGTGTCGCGCTGCTCATGCGCTAGAGGTTACGCCGGGGCGGCGGCCGCACCGCCACGACCTGGGTTCACCGCACGAGGGCGGCGTCGAGCGCTTCCCCGATGGTGTTGTGCCGGAACCGGAATCCCGCATTCTCGAGCACCATGGGTATCGCGCGCTGTCCGGCCAGAATGCCTTCCTGCGCGAACTCTCCGACCAGCGCGCTGAGCGCGAACCCGGGAACGATCCACGGCGCGGGGCGGTGCAGCGTCCGCGCGACCGCGCCGTTGAACTGGGCGTTGGTGACGGGCGCCGGGCCGGTGACGTTCACGGGACCGGCGACGTCGTCGCGAGTGAGGACGAACTTGATCGCATCGACCTCGTCCTCCAACGAGATCCACGACAGGTACTGGCGTCCGTTGCCGAGCCTGCCGCCGAGCCCGAACGAGTACAGCGTCTTCAGCCTGCCGAGCAGGCCGCCGTGGGGGGAGAGGACGATGCCGCTCCGCAGGAGAACCGTCCGGACCTTCGAGGTGTCGGCGGGGGCCGTCGCGGCCTCCCAGTCGCGGCAGGTGTCCGCGAGGAAACCCGTCCCGGAGGGCGAGGTCTCGTCGACGACCCGGTCGCCGGTGTCGCCGTAGTAGCCGACTGCACTCGCATTCACGAACACGGGCACCCCGGCCTCGGCGACACCCTCGGCGAGGACGTCGGTGGCGGCGATGCGGCTGTCCCGGATCAGTTGCTTGTACGCACCGGTCCAGCGTTTGTCGCCGACCCCGACGCCGCAGAGATTCACGACTGCATCGGCGTCCGCGAGGATCCCCGTGTCGATCCGGTCCTTCTGCGGATCCCAGCGTGACTCGTCGGGGCCCGCGGACGACCGGCGGACGAGGCGAACGACGTCGTGACCGTCGCCGCGGAGAGACGAGACGAGAGCGGTGCCAATCAGCCCGGAGGAACCGGCGATGACCACTCGCATGTGCAACAGCCTCCTTCACAGCGCAGGGGCACCATCCCTGCTGGAAATGGTGCCCCTGCGAAACTACGTTCGGCTCGAAGTCCGGTGACGATCAGAGGCCGAGGTCGGCCTCGAACGCTCCCTGCTCCAGACGCTGCTTGATCGTGGTCAAGAAGCGGCCGGCGTCGGCACCGTCGACGAGGCGGTGGTCGTAGGTGAGCGGCAGGTAGCACATCGAGCGGACGCCGATGCTTTCACTGCCGGACTCGTCGGTCACGACCACGGGACGCTTGACGATCGCGCCGGTTCCGAGCATCGCGGCCTGCGGGGGCACGAGGATCGGGGTGTCGAACAGGGCGCCCTGGCTACCGATGTTCGTGATCGTGAACGTGCCACCGGACAGCTCGTCCGGCTTGAGCCCACCGGAGCGGGCGCGCTTGGCGATGTCCGCGATGGCGCGGGCCAGTCCGGCCAGCGACAGGTCGCCGGCGTTGTGGATCACGGGGGACAGCAGGCCCTGGTCGGTGTCGACCGCGATGCCCAGGTGCTCGGCGTCGTAGTAGGTGATCTGCTTGTTCGCCTCGTCGTAGCTGGCGTTGATGTTCGGGTGCGACTTCAGCGCCTCGACGACGGCCTTCGCGAAGAACGGGAGGAACGTGAGCTTGACGCCCTCGCGCTCGAGGAAGGTGTTCTTGGCCTGCGCACGCAGGGCCGCGATCTTGGTGACGTCGACCTCGAAGGTCTGGGTCAGCTGCGCCGTGGTCTGCAGCGACTCCCGCGTCTTCGTGGCGGTGATCTGACGAATCCGGTTGGCCTTCTGCGTGGTTCCGCGCAGGTGCAACAGTTCCGGGCGGACCCCGGCGGATGCGGCTGCGGGAGCAGCTGCGGCGGCCGGTGCGGCAGCAGGCGCGGCCGCGGCGGCCGGGGCCTTCTTGGCCTCGGCGGCAGCGAGGACGTCCTGCTTACGGATGCGGCCACCGACTCCGGTGCCCGTCACCGAGGACAGATCGACCTTGTTGTCCGCGGCGAGCTTGCGCACCAGCGGGGTGACGTACGGGGTGCTGTCTCCGGACGTGGCCGCGGGAGCGGGTGCGGCGGCTGCGGGAGCAGGCGCGGACGCTGCCGGTGCGGCGGCCGGGGCCGGGGCGCTCTTGGCGGGCTCGGGCTTCGCCGGCTCCGGGGCCGGAGCGGGCTTCGCGGGCTCCGGGGTCGGCTCGGGCTTCGGTTCCGCGGCCGGCTTGGCGGCGGGCGCACCCGAACCGATGACGGCGAGCTGACCGCCGACGGAGACGGTGTCGTCTTCCTCGGCGCTGATCTCGAGGAGCGTACCGGCGACGGGGGACGGGATCTCCGTGTCGACCTTGTCGGTGGATACCTCGACGAGCGGCTCGTCCACGGCGACCTCGTCGCCGACGGCCTTGAGCCAGCGGGTGACGGTGCCCTCGGTGACGGATTCGCCCAGTTCGGGCATCTTCACGGCGGTGCCCTCGGCGGAACCGTTGCCGGACGCTGCGGGCGCAGGCTCGGCGGCCGGTGCCTCCGCGGCGGGAGCCGGCTCTGCGGCGGGCTCTTCGGCGGCGGGTGCGGGAGCGGAGTCGGAGGCGGGAGCCTCACCGGCGTCGCCGATCACGGCAAGCTCGCCACCGATTTCCACGGTGTCGTCTTCCTGAGCAACGATCTTGCTGAGAACGCCGGCCACGGGAGACGGGATTTCCGTGTCCACCTTGTCCGTGGAGACTTCGAGCAAGGGTTCGTCAACTTCGACCGTGTCTCCTTCCTGCTTGAGCCACCGCGTGACAGTTCCCTCGGTGACACTCTCACCAAGCGCTGGCATCTGGACGGAGAAGGCCATGTCTTTTGACTCCTCGACAGTTGTGTTCGGGTTGTTGAATTTTGTCGACTTGTGGTCGTGAACCATTGTGCTCGAGATGCACGTGTCTTGCGTCTACTTGCAGGTAATTCCGATTCGTCGTCACCCACTCGCTGTGTCGGCGCTCCACATCTTTCCATTGATCCGACGGGCGTGTCCGCCGAGGGGCACCCGTCGGGGACTCCGGTGTGTCGCGACGTAATCGCTACCGGCCAGTAGTTTTCGTGTGCGGCGGAAACCGGACGTTCGCTGGCAAACTTGGAGGACAGTCGCCGGCATCGTCCGGCGCACGCACTCGAGGAGGCTCGACGTGGGGTTGTTCGACCGATTCTCGCGGCCTCGGTCCGGCCGATCGCAGGCCTCCCCGGAGGATGCCGCGTATCTCGCGAACTGGACTCGCACGCACCTCGGTGTGGAGGCTTACGTGGAACCTCAGACGACAGTGACGGAAGTCACTGTCGTGCTCGTTGCGGCGGACGGGGAGTGGACCCGGCGCCGGGTGGGCGGTGAACGCGGCGCCCGCAAACTCGGCGAGGATCTCCGCATCCCCGTGTACGACGTCCGCAAGACCGGCTACCCGCAGCGGATGCGGGACCACGACGCGCGGCGTCGCATCGAGCGGAAGCGCGAACGCGAGCGCGACCTGTAGGCGGCGTCGCCGCCCGTGCGCCTTTCTGGTTGTTCCAGCTACCGGAAAGGCGCACGGGTGCGGAGCGCCTACCCGTTGGCGGCGATGTCCTCGATCACCGAGATCATGGTGCGCACGGGCACGCCGGTGCCGCCGCGGCCGGTGTATCCCCACGGTCCCGACGAGTTGTAGGCCGGACCGGCGACGTCGATGTGCGCCCACTGGACGCCGTCGGCGACGAACTCCTTCAGGTACAGGGCCGCCGCGAGCATGCCGCCCCAGCGGTGGTTGGTGACGTTGGCGAGGTCGGCGACCTTCGAATCGAGGTCCGAGCGCAGTTCGGCGGGCATCGGCATGGCCCACGCGTTCTCGCCGATCTCCTGGGAGATGGCGGCGACGCGGTCGCGGAACTCGTCGGTGCCCATGACGCCGGGCGTCCGGTTGCCCAGTGCCACCATCTGCGCGCCGGTGAGTGTTGCGGTGTCGATGAGGTAGTCGGGGTCGTCCTCGCACGCGCGGACGATGGCGTCGGCGAGGACGAGACGTCCCTCCGCGTCGGTGTTGATGACCTCCACCGTGGTTCCGCCGTACTGGGTGAGGACGTCGCCGGGACGCTGCGCGGTGGACGACGGCATGTTCTCGGCCATCGGGACGGTGGCGGTGACGTCGACGGGCAGACCGAGTTTGGCGGCGAGGACCACGGTCGCGACAACGGCTGCGGCGCCGCCCATGTCGGATGTCATGTTCTCCATGCCTGCGGCGGGCTTGATGGAGATGCCGCCGGTGTCGAACGTGATGCCCTTGCCGACGAGCGCGACCTTGGGGGCGTTCCGCTTCTTGGCGGAATAGGTCAGCCGGACCAGTCTCGGCAGCCGGGACGAGCCCTTGCCCACCCCGAGGATGCCGCCGTACCCGTTCTTTTCGAGCGCCTTCTCGTCGAGGACCTCGACCTTCAGTCCGGCGTCGGTGCCGAGAGTCTTTGCGCGGTCGGCGAATTCGGCGGGAAAGAGGTGGCTCGGGGGAGTGTTGACGAATTCGCGCGCGGTAGCGACGGCTTCGGCGATCGCCGTGGAGTGCGCGAGGGTGTCCTTTGACTCCTTGGCGCGGGGGGACGACACCAGCAGCTCCACCCGGGAGACGGGCTGCGCGTCGGGGCCGGGAGCGGATTTCGCGGACTTGAACTCGGTGAAGCGGTACGCGCCGAGGGCGAAACCTTCGGCTGCCGCACCGAGATCGAGTACGGACAGGGTGGTCGCGACGGTGCCGACGCCGCTGAGCGAACGCGCCGCGGCGCCCGCGGACTTGCGGATCTGCTCGGCGTCGAGCTTCTCGGCCGAACCGAGTCCGACGGCGAGCACGCTGTCGACCGGAAGGGTGTCGGGTGCGGGGATGCGGGTCGTCTCCTCGGCCTTGCCGGAGGCCCCCACTGCGACGAGCGTGTCGAGCAGATCGGTCAGCACCGATTCGTCGACGATGCCGTCGCCGAGCGCGATTTCGGGGCCGTCCGAGGTCGACGTCAGCCCGATCACCAGCACGTCCACCCGCTTGCCGACGGTGCCGGCCAGGGCGAGTTGTGGTCCGAGGGGTCGGGCTGTGTGAGTGCTCACGGTGTCTCTCCTGCAGCGGTTCGGGATCGGGTGGTGTCGGATGGTCGACGTCCGTCCCGATGGTAGTGCTCGTCCGCCGTCGCCTACCCGGTGCGCCCGGGGGTCGGATAAGTTGAGGCCCATGACCGAGGAGCAGTTGTCGCAAGGCCCCGTCCACGCCGTTCACGTCGAACTCGGGGCCACGTTCGCTCCCTTCGGTGGCTGGGAGATGCCCGTCTCGTACGCCGGTGTCGTCGCCGAACACACCGCGGTCCGCGAGTCGGTGGGGGTGTTCGACGTCAGCCACCTCGGCAAGGCCCTCGTGCGGGGCAGCGGCGCCGCCGCGTTCGTCAACTCGGCGCTGACCAACGATCTCGACAAGATCGGTCCCGGCAAGGCGCAGTACACGCTGTGCTGCACGCCGTCGGGCGGAGTCATCGACGATCTGATCGCCTACTACGTCGGCCCCGACGAGGTGTTCCTCGTCCCCAACGCGGCCAACACCGCGGACGTGGTCGCGGCACTGGCCGCCACGGCGCCCGAGGGCGTCACGGTGGAGAACCAGCACCGGGACTTCGGTGTGATCGCCGTGCAGGGCCCGAAGTCGGCGGACGTGCTCACCGCCCTCGGCTTGCCCACCGACATCGAGTACATGGCCTTCGCGGACGCCACCTGGGACGGGGTTCCCGTCCGCGTGTGCCGCAGCGGGTACACCGGCGAGGTCGGGTTCGAACTGCTGCCGCGCTGGGAGGACAGCGAGAAGCTGTTCCGGGCCGCGGTCGAGCAGGTCCGCGCCCACGGCGGCCAGGTCGCCGGTCTCGGGGCCCGGGACACGCTGCGCACCGAGATGGGATACCCGTTGCACGGGCACGAACTGTCGCTGGAGATCTCCCCGCTCGAGGCGCGATGCGGCTGGGCGATCGGGTGGAAGAAGCCGAAGTTCTGGGGCAAGGAGACGCTCACCGGCGAGAAGGAGTCCGGCCCGGCGCGCAAGTTGTGGGGCATCAAGGCGCTGGATCGCGGGGTTCTCCGCGCCGGTCAGACCGTGCTGCGCGACGGCGAGTCGATCGGTGAGACCACGTCGGGCACGTTCTCGCCCACGCTCAAGGTCGGGATCGCATTGGCGCTGCTCGACTCCGGAGCCGGCGTGTCGGCCGGAGACGAGATCTCCGTGGACGTCCGGGGGCGCTCGCTGCGGGCCGAGGTGGTGTCTCCGCCGTTCGTGGAGATCAACACCAAGTAAGCGCATGTCGCGGACGACCTGTCGGCCGTGGGGCGGCGGACGGCGTTCGATAAGATCACGGGCATGACAGGTGTCACCGAGTTCGTTCGCGTCCCGC
>NZ_UAUI01000005.1 GCF_900455735.1 Rhodococcus wratislaviensis
TTGCACCTCACATTCAAATCGATGCAATGGTTGCTGACGAACATGCCGGTAGAAAGATTGAAGAAGCTATGAGTTCATGGTGGGCGGTGAACGGAAGGTGATTGGAGATAAGATCTATAGTGGTGACGTAATCTTTGAAGTAGAAGATACTCGCCTTCCTAACCTTGCCCCGGAGATCGTGGCCGGTGGAGCAATTAAAATGACTGATCTACCTGAAGTGTTTCTTGGTAGTGGTTATACAAAGCAGAACTATACAGACGGATTCAATCGTCCACAAAGTGTCAATCGTGTAACAAGCGGTTGGTCATTGGAGTCTGAATACAATGGTCGTATTGCTTCAGGAACAACTATTAACAAACTTGTAACATACAGACTAGATAGCACAGTGTTTGGTGTACCGGGTACTTTGTACAGTGGTGTTGCTACTGTCGATCTAGGCGCTATGTTGTCTCCCGGATACTACGGAGATAAGTTTCACCTAAACGGTATGCCTCAGTTGAGACTGGTTCTATACGCAACAAATGGCACTGTCTCACAGGACGTTGAACTAGCTTCTGCTGAAGTTCTACCGGCTTACAGCGGTGGCACAGGGGGCTATACATCATGGGATCTAGCATTCGATGGTGGCTATGGTCTGCTTAAGACTGTTGGTCTGAATGCTCACACTGCTATGCCTAGTGGTAAGACTCAGTTCAGACTGACTCTTGAGTATGCATCCAACTGGAATCTACCTATGAAGATTCTTGGTAATCCAGGTGTGACGTATGACTATACCGATTGGGCACACACAACTCCTATTTACATTGAGCCTGCTGCTTCAATCAGTGGCACCGTCTACTCTGTTCCAGAAGCTACTTCTGAATACGTGGTTCCCAATACATCAACAAGCATTGATGCTTACCCAACGTTCCCTATCTATGAGAACTGGGATGTACGTAAGCCTAACTTCAAGTTCTCTGCTCAGTCCCCGCCGATTCTTGCATCAGTGGCCAAGGACAGTACGAACCAGTGTCAGACCTATGGAGCGAGAGCACGTATGTTTGTGCTTCGTACTACAGGTACAACTACCGAACAGGCTGAGATACTGGTAAAGGGACCGAACAACACCACATACACAAGTGGTCTTAAGACTCTGGTGAAGGGTGTACCTCAGTGGATCACTGTGGACGTTCCTGCATCATCATTCTCAGGTTCAAACAACTTGGTGGTTACTGCGAACATTCCTTCCAGTGGCTCTACTCGTGTGAGTGACATTGTTCTTCGTAGTAAGAAGGCTACTGAGGATTACGAATACGGTTATGGCTACCGATACACTGATTTGACTCAGTACGTAACTGAAGCGACCACGTTCAAGTCAGAGTCTCAGACTGGTATTGCAACGATTGTATTACGAAATGATGGTCTTGATACCTCTAGCGCAATTGTGCCGGGGAAGAAGGTAAGAATCAGAACTAATACTCTAGCTAACACATACGATGTTGATTACACCACATACAAAGAACTACCAAAGTCTGTAATCTTCACAGGAACTGTTCTGCATAAGAAGGTTCGCTATGGCTACAAGTCTCGTCCAGAGATCGTAGTAACTGTGGTTGATACCAGTGCTGATCTACAAAAGAACTTTGATTATGTTTTCACTGCTCTATCAGACTATGTGCAGGGACTACCACCACTAGGTATCAACGTTGTCTGCAATGGTGTTGACTACGGTGCAGGTATCTTCAATCCATCCACATTCGATCAGTGGAAGCTAATCGATGAATCAGGTGACGCTACTGTGAAGGATTGTTTGATGATTACTCGCAACTCAACACGTGGCTATGTATGGGTAGATAAGCATGGTCGCGTAGTGCTAGCCAACTCATTGCCTGAGACAGTCACACGAGTGTTCAAGGATACTGGTCTAACAACAGGAGAGTTCAGTTACAGTCAGCCTGATGTTGCTTACGACACTACCGCTACTGTGAACTACATTGATTGGGAAGTATTCGATTGGCAAACCATCATTGATGACAACGGTGTTGCTGATCCACAGGTTGTGAAAGAAGAATTGTCTTCAAGTCGTAGCGAAAGTATTCAGGCATGGGGACAGTCAGGCATCAAGCTACAGGTTTATGCGGGGGCGAACCTAGAAACGATTGCTAACAGTATCTTCAATAAGTACGACACACCTGTTATTGCTGCCACTGGTTTCACATTCCCAGTACGTAATATCACTGAGCTAGGTTATGTCACACAAATGAATATCTATGACATGATCCAGTTCAAGTACAAGACTAAGATCGATGTAAACCGACGCATCCTATCAATTGAACATAAGTTCAGACCAGGAAAGCCATGGGTTACAAAGATTGATTTTGGACTGAAGAGAGACAGTGCTCTTTGGTGAATAAGCTTACCGAAAGGTAAGGAGTGGTTGTACAGACATTCAGCCACTATCTCCCTAGGACGTATATACCGGCTCATACAGACATTTGGGTCGGTATATACGTTTGTATAGGCCGTTAGCTTAGATTACGTATATTGCTTCTTTAAGATAAGCCTGTTAGTCTCAGGATCGTATGAACCCATACATCAGTCAGTATGAGGGATGCATGTTGGACCCGTAGGCGGCATAGATCGACACGGCGGCAAGCCTAAACGGTGGCTAGTAATCTGTTGCATGCAGTGCACGACACGACGCGCTGCGATAGCAGAAAAAGCCGGCCGGAGACCCCGGTCGACAGTTGAATTGGAGGACAGATGACCCGAATCGTGATCATTGGTGGCGGGCCTGCCGGATACGAGGCAGCGCTGGTGGCCGCACAGCACGGCGCCTCCGTCTCCTTGATCGATTCGGACGGGGTGGGCGGCGCCTGCGTTCTGTTCGACTGCGTGCCGTCCAAGACCTTCATCGCCTCCACCGGCGTGCGCACCGACATGCGGCGCGCCACCGACCTGGGCATTGCGCTCGATCCCGAGCAGGCCACGGTCGCACTGCCGCAGATCCACGCCCGTGTGAAGAGCCTCGCGCAGGCGCAGTCCTCCGACATCCGCACCCGCCTGCAGACGGTCGGTGTCGAACTGCTGTCGGGCACCGCCGAGATCGTCGACCCGCGGTTGGGCATGGCGTCCCACCAGGTGTGTGCCACCCTCGAGAACGGCGAGAAGAAGACACTCGACGCGGACGTCGTCCTCATCGCCACCGGTGCGAGTCCCCGGGTGATCCCCGGGGCGGAGCCGGACGGCGAGCGCATCCTGACGTGGCGCGACCTCTACGACCTCGACGAGCTGCCGACGCACCTCGTCGTCGTCGGTTCCGGTGTGACCGGTGCCGAGTTCGTGTCCGCCTACACCGAGATGGGCGTCAAGGTCACGCTGGTGTCCAGCCGCGACCGCGTCCTGCCCGGTGAGGACGCCGACGCCGCCCTCGTCCTCGAGGACGTCCTCGCCGAGCGTGGCGTCACCCTGGTCAAGCACGCAAGGGCCGATGCCGTGAAACGCACGGAGGACGGCATCGTCGTCGTGCTCGCCGACGGCCGGACCGTCGAGGGCAGCCACGCCCTGATGACCGTCGGTTCGGTTCCCAACACCCAGGGTCTCGGGTTGGAGAAGGTCGGCATCGAGCTCGACAAGGGTGGATACCTGCGTGTGGACCGTGTGTCGCGGACGCCGGTGTCGGGGATCTACGCCGCGGGCGACTGCACCGGCCTGCTGCCGCTGGCGTCCGTCGCCGCCATGCAGGGCCGCATCGCGATGTACCACGCGCTCGGTGAGGGCGTGAGCCCCATCAAGCTGAAGACCGTGGCGTCGGCCGTGTTCACCCGCCCCGAGATCGCCACCGTGGGCGTCAGCCAGGCCGCGATCGACGACGGCGAGGTGCCGGCCCGCACCGTCATGCTGCCGCTCAACACCAACCCGCGCGCCAAGATGTCCGGTCTGCGCCGCGGCTTCGTGAAGATCTTCTGCCGTCCGGCCACCGGTGTGGTGATCGGCGGCGTGGTGGTGGCCCCCAACGGGTCGGAGCTGATCCTGCCCATCGCGATCGCGGTGCAGAACAACCTCACCGTCAACGACCTCGCCGCGACGTTCTCGGTGTACCCGTCGTTGACGGGTTCGATCACCGAGGCGGCACGCCAGCTGATGCGGCACGACGACCTGGACTGATCCCGAAGTGTGGGATAAGCATTTCACATAGTGGCTCGTTTGGTGAGATAGTCGAGGCACGGTTCGAAATCATCGCCCCGTGCCTCGGCGCTCTCCCGCCCCGCAGACCCAGGACGGACAGGGTGTTCCTCACCTGATCCCCGCTTTGACGTGCCTCCTGGGAGTCGACATGCCGCAATCACTTGCCCGCCGCATGGATGGTCTGCGCAGCTCCGCCATCCGTGACCTTCTCACCCTCACTGCCCGGCCCGACGTGGTCAGCCTGGCAGGCGGGCTTCCCGATCCCGAATTCATTCCGCGCGAACGGATCCGGAAGGAAGCCGAACTCGCGCTCACTGATCCGGCGTCCGTCCAGTACGGCGAGACCACCGGGTTGCGCCGGCTCCGCGACGTGCTCGCCGCACGTGAGGGCGCCAAGATCGGCCGGCCGCTGGGCGCCGCCGACGTCGTCGTCACCCACGGCTCGCAGCAGGCGCTGAGCCTTCTCGCGCAGGTGCTGCTCGATCCCGGCGACGTCGTGATCGTCGAGGAACCCGCCTACACCGGAGCGCTGCAGGTGTTCCGGGCCGCGGAGGCCGACATCCGGTCCGTCGCCCTCGACGCCGACGGCATGGACACCGCCGCCCTGCAGGGCATGCTCGCGGACGGACTCCGCCCCACCGTGGTCCACACGGTGAGCAACTTCCACAACCCTCGTGGCGTCGTCCTGAAGCCCGGCCGGCGGGAACACCTGGCTGCACTGGCCGACCGCTACGGCTTCTGGGTGATCGAGGACGATCCATACGGCGAACTTTTCTTCGACGGGCCACCGCCCGCGCCCGTCGCGGCGCTGTCGGACCGGGTGATCCGGTTGTCCAGCGCGTCGAAGATCCTGGCGCCGGCGCTGCGGGTCGGGTGGCTGCACGGCGACCGGCGGGTGTGCGAGGCCGTCGAACTGCTCAAGCAGGGCGCGGACCTCTGCGGTTCGTCGCTGACGCACCAGATAACCGCCGGACTGCTGTCGGACGAGCCCTGGCTGGACCTGCACCTGGAGATGCTGCGCGCCCGCTACGGGTCCCGGGCCCGGGCGCTCGCGGACAGCGTCACCTCGACGTTCGGCGACCGCGTCCGCGTGTCGTCGGTGGCGGGCGGGATGTTCTGCTGGACCGAGTTCACGGACGCGGACCTCGACACGGCGGCACTACTGCAGACCGCCGTGGACCACGGTGTCGCCTTCGTCCCCGGATCGGCTTTCGGCGTCGCCGCGGAGCACCGGAGCGCTCTGCGACTGTGCTTCGCGACCTGTCCGGAGGACGTGCTGACGGGCGCGGCGGCGAGACTCGGCGACGCGTACGCCGATCACGCCCAGTCGTAGGTCCGTTCGACCGCCTTGTTCCACTCGGCGTAGAGCCGGGTGGACTCGGCCTCGTCCATCGCGGGTTCCCACGTCTTGTCGACGGCCCAGTTCGCGCGGATGTCGTCCTCGCTCTCCCAGAAGCCGACGGCCAGCCCCGCGGCGTACGCGGCGCCCAGCGCCGTCGTCTCGTTGACGACGGGCCGGATGACGGGCACTGCAAGGATGTCGGACTGGAACTGCATGAGGGTCTCGTTGACGACCATGCCGCCGTCCACCTTGAGGGAGGCGAGTTCGACGCCCGAATCGGCGCGCATCGCCTCGATCACCTCGCGGGTCTGATACGCGGTGGCCTCCAGGGCGGCCCTGGCGAGATGTCCCTTGTTCACGAACCGGGTGAGTCCGACGATGGCCCCGCGCGCGTCGGGCCGCCAGCGCGGTGCGAACAACCCGGAGAACGCGGGCACGAAGTAGGCGCCGCCGTTGTCGTCGACCGACTTGGCCAGATCCTCGATGTCCTTGGCGGACTCGATGATTCCCAGGTTGTCGCGCAGCCACTGCACCAGGGAGCCGGTGACGGCCACGGACCCCTCCAGCGCGTAGACGGCCGGCGCGTCACCGATCTTGTAGCAGACGGTGGTGAGGAGTCCGTGCTTGCTGTGCACGGGAGTGGTTCCCGTGTTGAGCAGCAGGAAGTTCCCCGTTCCGTACGTGTTCTTCGCTTCGCCCTCCGACAGGCAGGCCTGGCCGAACGTGGCGGCCTGCTGGTCGCCGAGGATTCCGGCCACCGGCACGCCGGGCAGTGTCCCGTGCGGTCGTCCGACGCCGTACACCTCCGACGAGCTGCGGATCTCGGGGAGCATCGACATCGGGATACCGAAATCGGCGCAGATTTCCGGATCCCAGTCGAGGGTCTCGAGATTCATCAGCAGAGTGCGGGAGGCGTTGGTGACATCCGTCACGTGGGTGCCCTCCGTGATGTGCCACAGAATCCAGCTGTCGATCGTGCCGAAGCAGAGCTCGCCCGCCTCCGCCTTCTCGCGCGCACCCTCGACGTTGTCGAGGATCCACCGGACCTTCGGCCCCGAGAAATACGTGGACAGCGGCAGGCCGGTGCGCTTCTGGTACCGGCCCGGGCCCTCGTCGCCACCGAGTTCGGTGCACAGTTCGTCGGTGCGCGTGTCCTGCCAGACGATGGCGTTGTACACGGGTTCTCCGGTGTTCCGGTCCCACACGACCGCCGTCTCCCGCTGATTGGTGATGCCGATCGCGGCGATGTCGCGTTTGGTGAGATCGGCCTTCGCGAGCGCGGACGCCACCACTTCGCGGGTGTTGATCCACAGCTGGGCCGGGTCGTGCTCCACCCAGCCTGCCCGCGGAAAGAACTGCTCGTGTTCCTTCTGTGCGACGCTGACCACGGCGCCGTCGTGATCGAAGATCATGCAGCGGCTGGAGGTGGTGCCCTGGTCTATCGCGGCGATGTACTGAATCACACGCATGAAGCTACTAGCCTGGCAGAGAATCCGTCGTCATCTCACAGGAGCCCGAGTTGAGTAGTCAGCCAGGTGTGCAGTTCCTCGGTCCCCGGCAGCGTGATGCCGCATGGGACAAGCTGCAGACCGAACAGTTCGACGTCGTCGTGATCGGCGGTGGTGTGGTCGGAGCCGGTGCGGCCCTCGATGCGGCCACCCGCGGGCTGAAGGTGGCGTTGGTCGAGGCACGCGATTACGCGTCCGGCACGTCGAGTCGCTCGTCGAAGATGTTCCACGGCGGTCTGCGCTATCTCGAGCAGCTCGAGTTCGGATTGGTGCGGGAGGCGCTCCGGGAGCGTGAGCTGTCGCTGACCACCCTGGCGCCGCACCTGGTGAAGCCGCTCAAGTTCCTGTTCCCGATCACCCACCGGGTGTGGGAGCGCCCCTACATGGCGGCCGGCATCTTCCTCTACGACCGCATGGGCGGCGCCAAATCGGTTCCGGCGCAGAAGCATCTGACGCGCGCGGGTGCGCTCCGGATGGCGCCGGGGCTCAAACGCAACTCGCTGACCGGCGGCATCCAGTACTACGACACCGTGGTCGACGACGCCCGCCACACCATGACCGTCGCCCGCACCGCCGCCCACTACGGGGCGGTCGTGCGTACGTCCACCCAGGTGGTCGGGTTCCTCCGGGAGGCAGACCGGGTCTCCGGAGTGCGCGTCCGGGACTGCGAGGACGGGCGCACCGCCGACGTGAAGGCGCACGTCGTCATCAACGCCACGGGGGTGTGGACCGACGAGATCCAGGCGCTGTCGCGGCAACGCGGCCGGTTCCGCGTCCGCGCGTCCAAGGGCGTCCACATCGTGGTGCCTCGCGACCGGATCGTGAGCGACGCCGCGATCATCCTGCGCACCGAGAAGTCGGTGCTGTTCGTGATCCCGTGGGGCAGCCACTGGATCATCGGCACCACGGATACCGACTGGAATCTCGACCTCGCGCACCCGGCGGCAACCAAGGCCGACATCGACTACATCCTCGGTCATGTCAACAAGGTGCTGGTGACGTCGCTGACCCACGACGACATCGACGGCGTCTACGCCGGTCTGCGCCCGCTGCTCGCGGGGGAGAGCGACGAGACGTCGAAACTCTCGCGGGAACACGCCGTCGCGCGCGTGGCGCCGGGTCTCGTCGCCATCGCCGGCGGCAAGTACACCACCTATCGGGTGATGGCCGAGGACGCCGTGGATCTCGCCGCCGACGACATTCCCGCGCGGATGGCGCCGTCCATCACGGAGAAGGTTCCGCTCGTCGGTGCCGACGGCTATTTCGCGCTGGTCAATCAGACGGTTCACCTCGGCCAGATGTACGGGTTGCACCCGTACCGCGTGAAGCACCTGCTGGACCGGTACGGTTCGCTGATCGACGAGGTGCTCGACCAGGCGAGCGGGAAACCGGAACTTCTCCAGCCCATCACGGACGCACCCGCCTACCTGCAGGTCGAGGTCGTGTACGCGGCGGCGGCCGAGGGCGCCCTGCATCTCGACGACATCCTCGCCCGGCGCACGCGCATCGCCATCGAGTACTCGCATCGGGGTGTGAACTGCGCCGAGCAGGTGGCGCAACTGGTGGCCCCCGTCCTCGGCTGGGATGCCGACGCCGTCGACCGCGAGGTGAAGACGTATCAGGCGCGGGTGGAGGCGGAGGTCCAGTCGCAGGCCCAGCCGGACGACCTGTCGGCCGACGCGTTGCGGGCGGCGGCGCCCGAGTCGCGGGTCGAACTGCTCGAACCACCGGTCAGTGTGTCAGAAATACCTTGATGACCACGATGATCGTCGCGATCACGGCGAGGCCGAACGCCGCCCAGTGGGTGCCGGAGGTGACTCTCTCGCGGCGGAGACGGCTGATCACGTAACTGATCGACGCGATCCGGGTGATCATCACCAACTCGGCGATCAACTGCGCGGTCCTCGGCTCCAGCCAGCCGATCAGCGCGGTGCACAGGATGACGCTGGGGACTACGGCCGACGTGAGGATGGGGAGGCCGTCGCGGAGTTCCCCGCTGCGTTCGGCTCGCGTGAGCGTGCGGTCGAGACGCAGTGTCTGCCCGACGGACTCGGCGAATATGTGCGCGAGGAATGTGGACAGCGCCGCTCCGACGACGATCGCGATGCCGACGGTTTCCTGTGCCTTGGTGACGGGGATGAGCGCGGCGAGGACGAGGATGTTGCCGTAGATGTAGGCGCTGATGCGCCGGGCGACGCGCTCGGTGTCGATCGAGGCGTCGGTCAGCTGCGCGGGGCGGTTGAAGAGCTTCGGAAGGTCCCACTCCATGGCCCCGAGCATTCCACGCGCACGGGGTCAGCGGGTGTGGACGAGCGATTTCGGGGCGTGTGCGGCGACGACCCCGGAGAGCGCCATGACGACGAGGGCTGTGACAGCGATGAATTCCATGTGATTCAGCGTCGTCCCGGAACCCGTGAGCAGTGTGGGCGTTGTCTGTGAGCTCCCTGGGAACTCAGACTTTCGGGCTGTAGTGCTGGGGGTCGTCCCGCCGGCCGAGCGGCGGAAGATTGCGTCGGGGCGTGTGGACGAGCGGTGCGTGCGCGGGGGCGCGTCCGGTCTCGCGGTCCCAGCCTGCGCGGGCGCGCGGGTGGTAGCGGTATCGCCAGGGGACCAGACGGAAGACGGCGCCGATTGCGCGGCCGACGAGGGTGTGCAGGCGCTCGTCGCGTGTGGTCCAGCGGTAACCGAGGAGGTCGCGGACCGGTTGGTCGTACATGCCGACCGTCAGCCACACGAAGCCCTTCGCCACCGGGATCCGGAGAACCGCCCAGATCGGGTCGGGCAGCCAGGTCAGGAACGGGGGAACACCGAGACCGGACAGGTCGAGGACGTCCCGGGTGGCCTTGTTGTCCTCGAGGACGTTGCGGCACATGTGATCCCAGTACTCCTGGAATGCCTCCCAGGTTTCCGGGACGGGGCGCATGCTCATTCCGTACAGGCGGTACCACCGGATGTGCTCGGTGAACAGCCGGCGCTTCTGATCTTCGGTGAGGCCACCCATGAAGTGGTCGCCCGTGAGGATGGTCCCCATGAAGAACGTGGCGTGCGCCCAGTAGAACGTGTCGGGGTCGAGGGCATGATACCTGCGGCCGTGTTTGTCGATTCCCTTGATGTTGTCGTGATACCCCCGCACCTGCTCCGCGGTCTGCTGGGCGCGGTCGCCGTCGAAGACGACGCCGCCGATCGGGTACAGCGACCGGTAGAGGCGCTCCCACCGCTCGTCGAAGAAGCGGGAGTGTTCCTCGACGCCCGCGCCGAGTCCGGGATGCATGTTCTGCATCGATCCGGCCCAGACACCCTGCAGCATTCCGCGCCAGTCGCCGAAATACTTCCAGGTCAACGAGTCGGGGCCGAGGGGGACGGGGGCGGAGGCCGGGACGGGCGTACCGTCCGCGTTCAAGTGACTACGCACGTTGTCAGACTAGGATCTGACAACACGCGTAGTCAAGGATTGGGGTGAGAAGAGTGACGCTGGAGGACCGGCGGGAAGCGCGGCGGAATTCGCTGCTGCGTGCGGGAGTCGCGCTGCTCGGAGCCCCGGACGGGCCTGCGGTGAACGTGCGCGCGGTCTGCCGCGCCGCGGCGCTTACCGAACGGTACTTCTACGAGTCGTTCCGGGACCGGGACGAGTTCGTGCGCTCGGTCTACACCACCGTGGGCAACCAGGCGCAGGGCGCCCTCGTGGAGGCGGTGGCATCCACCGAGACCGCGCGGCAGCGCGCCGAAGCCGCCGTGGGCGCGTTCGTGAAACTGATGGTCGACGATCCCGCCATGGGCCGGGTGCTGCTCCTCGCGCCGCTGTCCGAACCCGCGCTGAGCAGGCGCGGCATCGACCTGATGCCCGGCTTCGTGGCACTCGTGCACGACCAGCTGTCCGCCGTCGACGACGAGGTGGAGAAACAACTCGTCGCAGTCGGTGTGGTGGGCGCTCTCACGACACTGTTCATCGGATATCTCGACGGAACCGTTGCCGCGTCGCGCGAGCAATTCGTCGCTCATTGCGTCACTCTGGTGGTGGAGGCAAACAAGGCCGGCCACGAGTGAGGTGCGCATGCCGTTCCAGGTATCCGTGGACGATCCGACTCGCCCGCAACCCGAACTTCGGGTACTCGACCGCAAGTTCTTCCAACTCGTCGGCGAGTTCGTCTACGTCCACGGCGACACGGTGGTGACGGTGCCCGGCTGCGCCCCCATGCCCTGCCTTCTCCGCACGGATCTGGCATCGATCCCCGCACCGCTGCAAGGCCTGCTCACCCCGTACGGCCGGCAGCTGCTTCCCGCGATCATGCACGACGACCTGTGCAAACGTGCGAGCGCGCAGGGACCGGAGGGAAACACGCTGCGACGGCACGCGGACGAACTGTTCCGGCTCGCCCTGCTCGACGAGGGCGTCGGACCGTTCCGCAGCCGCATCTTCTGGGTCGGCGTCGAGGTCGGCCGGTTCTGGACGTTCACCGACGTCGTCCGGTTCCTGCTCATCGCGCACCAGGTGCTCGGCATGCTGTGCTGGGTGGTGGGAGTGCCGTGGGCATTGGCGACCTCGCACTTCGGCCTGGCCGCGCTCCTTCTCGTGCTTCCGGTCGTGCTGTCGCTGGTGTGGCGCAGAGACTTTCCCGTCGCTCTGCTCGGGTGCCTTCTCCTGCCCGTCATCGCGCCGACGTATCTGCTGACGATCACTACGGCCGCGGTGCTGTGGGTGCCGGACGGTGCCGCGTGGTTGCTCGGCCGCCGACGGACTCGCCGACCGCCGCCGCTCGGGCCGCCGACCACGGTTCTCCGCTAACCCACGATCGGTGGTTGACAGTACGTGCAGAAGAAGATCTGCTGCTGACCGAGGTCGTGGCCTTCGATCACCGTCCCGCAACGGCGGCAACGCTTTCCGGCACGCCCGTACACCCACGGCCGATGGCGGACGGAGTTGTTCTTGTCGATGTGAATCATGCGATGCGCGAGCGTGACCAGCGCGGGCAGGTCGGCCACGTCGCTCGACGGAGTGTAGGGGTGGACGCCGCGGAGGAAGCAGACTTCGTTGCGATAGACGTTGCCGAGACCGGCCAGGTTGCGCTGATCGACCAGGGCGAGACCGATGGGCTGGTCGCCGGCCTCCCGCAGGTTGCGGATCGCCGTGTCGGCGTCCCAGTCCGGTCCCAGCAGGTCGGGGCCGAGGTGGCCGACCGCGGACTCTTCGTCGTCACGCCCCAGGACCTCCGTGATGCCGAGCGAGAATCCGACCGCCACCCTGTCTTCGGTGGCGAGCACGATCCGGGCCTGGTGAGTGGGGCGGCGCCACTTCGTGTCCGGCGCGTAGATGTGCCACGCGCCCTCCATCTTCAGATGCGTGTGGATCGAGTAGTCACCGACCCGGATGAGGAGGTGCTTTCCACGGCTGACCACCTCGTCGACGAGTTGGCCGGACAGGTCGACGGTGGCGTACCGCGGGACCCGCACGTCGCAGCGGGTCAGCACCTTGCCCTCGAGGGCGTCGCGAAGCGAGTTGGCGGTGCGCCAGACGGTGTCGCCTTCGGGCATCTCAGGCTCGCAACCGGAATCCGCGAGGGGTGGGCGAGAAACCGGCCTCGGTCAGGACCGGCGCGAAGTCGCTGCCGTGGATGGTGTCGCCATCGACTTTCTCGACCACGATCTTGTCGATCCCGCCGCGCTTGACCACACCGGCGAGCGTGACCGCCGCGGTGCGGAGCACGCCGGGGTCGTCGGTGAAGGTGAGGATCGTGCGCCCGCCGCGTTCGACGAACAGGATCAGTTCACCCTCCACGAGCACCACCAGGCCTCCGGCCTTGCGTCCCGGCCGGTGCGCGGGCGCGTCGTCGCCGCGTTTCGGCCAGGGCAGAGCCGCCCCGTACGGGTTGGCGGGATCGCTGGCGGCGAGAGTCACGGCGGGAAGAGTGGTGTGCCTGCCCTCGAGCGAGTCGGCGTAGCTCCGGAGTCGGTCCACCACGGGCGGAGTGGAGAATTGCGCACCGCCGAGCGACTCGACGAAATGTCCTCGCCGACAGCGGCCGTTGTCCTCGAACGTGCCCAGCACCTTGTACATCAGAGCGAATCCGCCGGGAACGTTCTCGGTCATCACGGACCCACGCGTCACCACCCCGTACCGCTCCAGGAGGAGTTCGGCCGTCGCGCTGGCACGCAGCGTGGCATCGGATTCGGCGGCGGGAAGGATCGACCACCTTCCCCCGACCGTGGGCGGTGCGGTGCGCACGGGAACCGTGAGGCTGCGGTACGCGCGGGCGCGCGGCGGTCGTCGCGGCGACCGGTGGCTCGTGGTGGTCCGGGACGTGTCCGACAGCAGGGCGCGGACCGGGGCGAGCGTGTCGTTGCCGATGTGGCCCAACCACACCAGATCCCACAACGCGGTGGCCAGCGCGGTGTCGTCGGACATCTCGAGGGTGTCCGCGAGTTGCCGGAAGAAGTACGCGCCGCCACCCGACAGCGTGTCGAGCACCCGGCGCTGCACCTCCGACAGGTCCGATTCCGCGGGCGTGGTCAGCGTGAGCGGTGCGGTATCGGCGGGGTGGAGGCACACCCACCCGTCCTTCCCCGAGATGCTGCCCGCGCCCGACCACAGGACCTCGCCGGTGGAGGTGAGTTCGTCGAGCATGGCGGGGGAGTAGTCGGCCACGCGGGACGGCAGGATCAGTGACTCGAGTGCGGAGGCGGGAACCGGGACACCGGCGAGTTGTTCCACCACCGTTGCGACGCCGTCGATGCCGCGCAGCGTGCCCCCGACGTGCTGCCAGCCCGGGAGGAAGCGCCCGAGCGTCGCGGTGCTGACCGGTTCGACCTCCTGACGCGCCGCGGCCAGCGAGCGCCTGCGGAGACGGCGCAGGACCTCGGCGTCGCACCATTCGCTTCCCGTCGCGCCGGGGCGGAACTCGCCCTCGACCACCCGCTTGCCCTGTGCGAGTCGCTGCAGGACGTCGCGGGCAACCGCGGAACCGAGGCCGAATCGGGCGGCGGCGTCGGTGATCGTGAACGGACCGTGGGTACGGGCATACCGGCTGATCAGGTCGGCGAGGGGATCGTCGACGGGTTCGATGAACGCGGCGGGAACACCGATGGGTAGCGGCACCCCGAGCCCGTCGCGCAGGCGTGCCGCATCCTCGATGACCGTCCACCATTCGTGACCGGCGAACGACACGGCGAGCGCCCGTTTCGCGCGGACCAGTTCGTCGAGCCAGGGGAGGGGATCGCTGATCGACCGTGCGGTGATCTCGTCCGTCGTGAGCGGCCCCAGGAGACGCAGCAGGTCGGCGACGCCTTCGAGATCCTTCGCCTTGCGGTCGGGCAGCAGGCGCTGGAGTTCGAGTTCGGCGTGGGCGATGACGTCGGCGTCGAGCAGTTCGCGCAGTTCCACCCTGCCGAGCAGTTCCGCCAGCAGCGTCGAGTCCAGGGACAGTGCCGCTGCCCGGCGTTCGGCGAGTGGGCTGTCGCCCTCGTACATGAACTCGCCGACGTAGTTGAACAGCAGGGCGCCGGCGAACGGTGACGGCGACTGCGTCTCGACCTCGACGATGCGGATCTGGCGACGTGCGAGTCGGCGGAGCAGGTCCTTCAGGGCCGGTAGGTCGTACACGTCCTGCAGGCACTCGCGGACGGTCTCGAGCAGGATCGGAAACGTCGGATACCGGCGGGCCACGTCGAGCAGCTGGGCGGACCGCTGCCGCTGCTGCCAGAGCGGTGCACGCTTTCCCGGCGTGCGGCGCGGCAGCAGCAACGCCCGCGCCGCGCACTCACGGAACCGGGACGCGAACAACGCGGAACCGCCGACCTGTTCGGTGACGATGTCCTCGATCTCGTCGGTGTCGAAGACGAACAGGTCGGCGCCGGGCGGGGTGTCCTCGGTGTCGGGAAGACGCACGATGATGCCGTCGTCGGACGCCGTCGCGTTCGAGTCGAGGCCGTACCGCTCGCTCAGCCGCGCACTCACGGCCAGCGCCCACGGAGCGTGAACGCGCTGACCGTACGGCGAGTGCAGGATCAGTCGCCAGTCGCCGAGCTCGTCACGGAACCGTTCGACCACCAGGGTGCGGTCGGTGGGCACCTGCCCGGTGGCGGTCTTCTGCTCGGCGACCAGCTGAACGAGATTGTTCGTCGCGTTCTCGTCGAGACCGCCGGTCCGGCAGCGTTCCTGGACCTCGGTCTCGTGCCCGAGTGAGATCTCCCGCAGGAACTGCCCCAGCGCTTCGCCCAGTTCCGCCGGCCGGCCCAGACCGTCACCGTGCCAGAACGGCAACCGCCCCGGCTGCCCGTAAGCGGGGCTGACCAGAACCCGGTCGAACGTGATCTCCTCGATCCGCCAACTGGTGGCCCCGAGCGCGAAGACGTCGCCGACCCGCGACTCGTACACCATCTCCTCGTCGAGTTCGCCGACGCGGGACGCCTTCTCACCGACCATGTACACCGTGAACAGACCGCGGTCGGGGATGGCTCCGCCCGAAGTGACGGCAAGCCGCTGCGCGCCGGGACGTCCCGTGAGCGTGTTGGCTTCGCGGTCCCAGACGAGGCGGGGCCTGAGCTCGGCGAACTCGTCGGACGGGTAGAGACCGGCGAGAAGGTCGAGGGTGGACTCGTACGCCGAGCGGGGCAGCGTCGCGAAGGAACCGCTGCGCCGGACCGTCTCGAACCAGTCGTCCACGTCGAGCGGCTCGAGGGCGGTGGCCGCCACCGTGTGCTGGGCGAGGATGTCGAGGGGATTGGCGGGGACGGCGAGCGCCTCGATCTTGCCGGTGACCATGCGCTCGACGGTGACGGCACAGTGCACGAGATCGGTGCGGTGCTTCGGGAAAACGACACCCCGCGAGATCTCCCCGACCTGGTGTCCGGCGCGGCCGACCCGCTGCAGACCGTTCGCCACCGATGGGGGTGCCTCCACCTGGATCACCAGATCGACCGCGCCCATGTCGATTCCGAGTTCGAGGCTGCTCGTCGCGACAACGCACCGCAGTCGCCCCGACTTCAAGTCGTCCTCGATCAGGGCCCGCTGGTCCTTGCTGACCGACCCGTGGTGGGCGCGCGCGAGCAGGGGGTCCGCGCCGAAATTGACCTCGGACGGTGTGCCGATCTGCGAGGCCGGTTTCGGGTTCTTGTCGACGGCAGTTCCGGCGCGTTCTGCGTAGATCTCGTTGAGTCTCGCCGTCAGGCGCTCGGCGAGGCGCCGAGAGTTCGCGAACACGATGGACGACCGGTGCGCAAGGACGAGGTCGACGATCTGTTCCTCGACGTGCGGCCAGATCGACCCCGCCTGCGGGGTCGCCGACGCCGAACCCTCGGCGGGTTCGGCGAGGCCGAGTTCGGTCATGTCCTCGACCGGCACCTGCACGGTGAGGTCGAACGTCTTCGGCGACGGCGGCGCGACGATCCGGATGGGCGCCGAACCGGACAGGAACCGGCCCACCTCCTCGTGCGGCCGCACCGTCGCCGACAGCCCGATGCGCTGGGCCGGGGTGGCGAGAAGCTGGTCGAGGCGCTCGAGCGACAGGGCCAGGTGGGCGCCGCGCTTCGTGCCTGCCACCGCGTGCACCTCGTCGACGATGACGGTGTCGACCTGGGTCAGCGTCTCGCGTGCGGCGGACGTGAGCATGAGGAACAGCGACTCCGGGGTGGTGATGAGGATGTCGGGCGGATTCTTGATCAGGGCGCGCCGGTCGCCTGCCGGTGTGTCGCCGGAGCGGACGCCCACCGAGATCTCCGGCGGCGTGAGCCCGAGCCGCTTGGCCGTCTGCGTGATCCCGACGAGCGGGGCGCGCAGGTTGCGTTCGACGTCGACACCCAGGGCCTTGAGCGGGGAAATGTAGAGGACCTTGGTCTTGCGGTCCTTCCCGTCGGTGGCGGCGAGTTGGTCGAGGGACCACAGGAACGCGGACAGCGTCTTGCCAGACCCGGTCGGGGCCACGACGAGAGTGTGCGCGCGGCTGGCGATCGACTCCCACGCACCGAGCTGCGCGGCCGTCGGCGCCGGGAAGGCGCCGTCGAACCACTCACGGGTGGCAGCGGAGAACCTGCCCAGGACGTCGGTCACCGTTCCATAGTGCACCTGAGGTACGACAGGTAGCGGAAACATACCGGGCGGTCGACAATCCCGTTCGGCGAACGTGTCGGTGGGGCGCAGTATGGTTCGCACATGAGTTCGACCGGGGGGTTGGCGGCAGGTCAGGTGATGGAACACCTCACTGCGTTGGACGCTGCCGTGTCAGGCCTGCTCGACGCAGACCTCAGTGGTGTGTCGGATTCTGATGTGGTGCTGATCATGCAGCAGCTCGAGAAGTCCCTCCGCCGCGCCGGTTCGGTCTCGCTGCGACTGATCGTCGAGAGTGTCGAACGCTCGTTGCCCGCGACGCTCGGCTACAACTCACCGAACAAGCTCCTGATCGAGGTGCTCCGCGTCTCGGCGGCGGACGCCTCTGCTCGGGTAGCGTCGGCCCGCGACCTCGGTCTGTTTCATACAACTTCGGGCGAGCAGATGGAGGCAGCGCTGCCGGAAACCGCCGCCGCGCAACGGGATGGCGACATCGGCGCCGACCATGCGCGCGCCGTCCGGAAGATCATGCGAAAGATCCCGCATGCGGTCGACAATGCCGATGTCGCATTGGCGGAGTCGATTCTGGCGCAGTGTGCGCGAGGCGGTACGCCCGAAGATGTCGAGAGTGCCGGCCACCGCCTCCTTGCTCTTCTCAATCCCGACGGAAACCTGGGTGACGACCGTGATCGTTCCCGACGGCGTGGTGTTTCGTTGGGCCGTCAAGATTCCGAACTGATGTCCAAGATCTCCGGTGAACTCGACCCCACTGCGCGTGCTCTGCTCGACCCGATCCTCGCGAAATGGGCTCGCCCCGGCATGAACAACCCGGACGACCCGGAGTCACCCTGCGGCGACGCCGAGAATCCGTCGATCGACCGTGAAGCACTGGTAGCGGCGGCAGCGCGCGACAACCGCACCGCTGCGCAGCGAAACCACGACGCCCTCAGTGCGATGTTCCGGGTCATGCTCGAATCCGGGATCCTAGGTCAGCATCGAGGTCTGCCCGTCACGGCGATCATCACGATGACCCTCGACCAACTCGAGAAGGCAGCCGGCGGTGTGGCCACCACGGCGACCGGCGGACTCCTTCCGGTCGATGACGCGCTGAAACTCGCCGAACGCGCGCACCCGGTGCTCGTCCTGTTCGACCACGACGGCCGGCCCCTGCATCTGGGCCGGCGCCGGCGAGTGGCGAGCGCGGATCAACGCCTCGCTCTCATCGCTGCCGAAGGCGGATGCACTCGACCGGGTTGCGCGACCCCGGCCAGCATGTGCGCGGTGCACCACGTGCAGGAGTGGCGCAAGGGCGGACACACCGACATCGACTCACTGACGCTCGCGTGCGATGCCTGCCACGCCCAGGTCCACGACGGGCCTGCAGGCTGGGCGACCAGCAGCGCGCCACCAGGTGACACGTACGCGGGACGCACCGAATGGATTCCGCCACCGCACATAGACCCGGACAGAAGACCGCGAATCAATCACCGACACCACGCCGGTGAGCTGATCGGTCGCGCTTGCCGGAAAGCCCGCGACCGGGCACGAGCCGAGGACAGAGTGCCCCTAGCCGAGGACGGAGTGCCCTAGTCGGGGGTTGGTCTCACACTGTCGTGAGATCCGCGGCCGCCGGAACGAACGACGGCGACGGCAACTCGACGGTGGCGGGTTCGTGCTCGGAGACCACCACATAGGCGCCCACAGCGAGTAGCGCCAGAGCAACTGCGCGGAAAATCCTGAACACGTTGTCTCGCTTCGGTCGAAGGGGCGGTGCGTCACGGGTGGAGCTGTCAGACAGTAGACGAGGGCACCGACAGCTACGGTGGAGCCATGACTGCTGCAGGGGACAGCCACGAACTCGACCGACTCCGCGAGGCTGCACAAGCCCGCCTCGAGAAGGGGGTGGGGGACGGAAAGCTGACATTGGAGGAGTATTCGGAGCAAGCCGCGATCGCCTGGTCACGCGACGTCGACGTCGAGCGTCTTCGGCGGCTGGTGCCCGTCGAGGCACCGACGGCACCGGTGTCGCGACCTCAGTCCACCATCGTCGGAATCTTCGGCGACACCAAGCGGTCCGGCCGCTGGTCGCTCGCCGTGAAGACGTTGGCCCTGCTCGTGTTCGGGGACGTGAAGCTCGACCTCCGGTCGGCCGTGATCGGCGCCCGCACGTCGACGATCACGCTCGTCACACTGTTCGGTGACAGCACGATCACCGTTCCGGAGGGCGTGCACGTCGAGGTGGGTGGTTTCGACCTCTTCGGCGATCGCGAACTCGATGCCGGTGCACACGATCCCGGGCCCGGGGCGCCGACGATCCGCATCGTGTCGTACTCGCTGTTCGGTGACCTGAGGGTCCGCACCCGCTAGTCGCGGCCGAGGCGCTCCAGCAACGCCGACTTGATCGCCGGACGTCCGGCTGCGACGAGTGTAAAGGTGGCTTCACGCATCAGTCGTTCCGCGGTGTTCCCGGCGAGCAGTGACGAACTGCCCTTCGCCGTGACGAGGGCAGTGGCGGTGCGGATGGCGAGTTCCGAAGCGCGGGCCCGTGCTTCGGCGATCTCCGCCCGGCCTTCGAGCGCGGCGTTGAGGTCGAGGCGAGCCCGGGCGGCCTGCTCCTCGAACGGGTCGGCGTCGACGCCGAGAGCCTCCAGTTCGCTGATCGCCCGGCGGGTGATCCCCATCGCCATGCACCCGTTGATCCACGACCCGAACAGCTGGCTCTTCGCGAAATCCTCGGAGGAGACGACGGCGCTCACCAGATCCCGTGGCACGGCGAGCCCGTCGAATTTCAACCGGACCGTGTTGGACCCGCGCGCGGCGATCAGCGGGAGTTCCTCGGCGGTGAGTCCCCGAAGCGGTTGCGCGGGAATGATGACATGCACGATGGTGTCGTCGAACTCGTCGCGCGCCGACACCTGGAGCAGATCGACGATGCCCCAGCCGGTGACGAACGGTGACACCCCGTCGAGTACATAGCCGTCGTCGACGCTGCGTGCCCACAGTGTGGGCGGGACGGGTATCGCTCCGGCCAGTGCGACACCGGCCCGCACGGTCCCGTCGATGAGCCCGTCGAGGTAGCGATCCTGCAGGGCCGTGTTCGGGGAACCGGCGAGACCGGCGACGACGCCGTGGTGCTGCATCCACGTGAAGGCCGTCGCGAGGCAGCCGCCGCACAACGTCTCCATCACGTCGACCAGCACCGACGGCGTCGCACCCTCTTCGCCCGGTGCCGCCAGTCCGTAGAAGCCGTCGGCGGCGAGAGTCTCGAAGTGACTGTCGGGAATCTCGCCGTCGGCATCGACGCTGTCGGCCACCGGGAACAACACGTTCTCGGCAATCTCACGCGCCATCTCGGTCCAGTTGCTCACGCCCCGAGAGTAGCCGGTCGCCGCCGCCGATCAGGTGAACTCCACCCCCTGCGCGAGCGGGAGTCGATCGGAGTAGTTGACAGTGTTCGTCGCGCGCCGCATGTAGGCCTTCCATGCGTCGGACCCGGATTCGCGTCCGCCACCCGTCTCCTTCTCGCCGCCGAATGCGCCGCCGATCTCCGCCCCCGACGTGCCGATGTTGACGTTCGCGATGCCGCAGTCGGAACCGTCTGCCGCGAGGAACCTCTCGGCCTCACGCTGATCGGTGGTGAAGATCGACGACGAGAGGCCTTGGGGCACTTCGTTGTGCAACGCGATCGCCTGGTCGTAGTCGTCGTAGGTGAGGACATAGAGGATCGGTGCGAACGTCTCCTCCTCGACCACCGACGTCTGCGCGGGCATCCGGACGAGGGCGGGCGAGACGTAGTAGGCGGAGTCGCTGCCCCCACTGCGTTCGCCGCCGCAGACGACGGTCCCGCCGTCGGCGCGGGCCTTGTCCAACGCGGTCTGCATGGCCTCGAACGCGGATCGGTTCACCAACGGGCCGACGAGGACGCCGTCGTCGAACGGATTTCCGACCTTCAGCTGGCCGTACGCCGAAGAGATGCGCTGCACCAGTTCGTCGGCGACGGACGAGTGCACGATGAGCCGCCGCAGGGACGTGCAGCGCTGGCCTGCGGTGCCCGCGGCGGAGAAGACGATTCCCCGCACGGCCAGATCGAGATCGGCGGACGGGGCCACCACCGCTGCATTGTTGCCGCCCAGTTCGAGCAGGCATCTGCCGAAGCGCGCGGCGACGCGCGGACCCACGGCGCGACCCATCCGCACAGATCCGGTGGCGCTGACCAGCGCCACGCGTGCGTCGTCGACGAGACGCTCACCGACATCCCCCGCACCCTGGACCAGGGCGTGGATCCCGGCGGGTGCGCCGACGTCGCGGGCAGCGCGTGCCAGCAGTGCATCACAGGCGATGGCCGTGAGCGGAGTCCGGTCCGACGGCTTCCACACCACCGTGTCGCCGCAGACCAGCGCGACGGCGGTGTTCCACGACCACACGGCCACGGGGAAGTTGAAGGCCGAGATCACCCCGACAACTCCCAGCGGGTGCCACGTCTCCATCAGCCGGTGTCCCGGACGTTCCGACGCCATCGTCCTGCCGTACAACTGGCGTGACAGACCGACCGCGAACTCGCAGATGTCGATCATCTCCTGCACTTCGCCCTGCGCCTCGGACGGAATCTTGCCCGCCTCGAGGGTGACCAGTTCCGCCAGATCCGTCTTGTGTTCCGTCAGAAGCTGACCCAGGCGACGCACCACGGCGCCGCGCTGGGGGGCGGGGACGGAACGCCACTCGAGAAAGGCGTCGTGCGCCGCGGTGATCGCCCGGTCCACGTCGTCCGCGCTACTCGCGGTCACCGTGCGCAGTTCGGTCCCGGTGATCGGTGTGCGTGCGACGAGCGGTCCACCGGCGTCGGTGATCTCGGCACCACACCTGATCAGTGCTTCCTCGGCGCGGCGGCACAACTCCTCGGGGGCGGGAAGGTTCACGATGCTGTCCTCTCTCGGGTTCGATCCTGCTGCTGTCGGTAGAGCGTGAACGGGTCGTGCACGGGCCGGCCGAGTGTCTCGGCGAGGCGCGGTCGGTGGGTGAAGTACGCCGGCGCCCTCGTCTCGCGTTCGGCTTCCGCGCTCGGGCAACGCGGGCGGGGAGCTCTGACGTTTCGACCATGAGGCACCTCCGCTGGGCTAGCCTGCGCTGGTGGTGGATTCTTTTCGTAGCGACGCACCCCATACTCCTCTCGACGACATCGATCGGGTACTGATGCAGGAGTTGGTGGCCGACGGCCGGGCGACTCTGGCGACACTCGCCGAGAAGGCGGGGCTGTCGATCTCCGCTGTGCAGTCCAGGGTGCGCAGGCTCGAGGCCCGCAAAGTGATCCGCGGGTACACCGCGAAGATCGATCCGGATGCGCTCGGGCACGGTCTGTCCGCATTCGTCGCGATCACCCCTCTCGATCCGTCGCAGCCCGACGATGCGCCCGCCCGGTTGCGGAACCTCCCCGCGATCGAAGCGTGTCACTCGGTCGCGGGGGAGGAGAGCTACGTGCTGGTGGTGCGCGTCGCCTCCCCACGGGAGCTGGAACACCTGCTGCAGGAGATCCGTGCCACCGCCAACGTACACACGCGCAGCACCATCATCTTGCAAACATTTTACGACAGGTGAGCTCTGTTCCGGATATGTTGCCGAATCGTCGCCGGTTCACAGGAATTTTGACGTAATCTCTCGGTATGAGCACAGCGATTCGATTTACCGGAGATGGGGGCGAGCTGCCGGCAAGCCAGGTGCACGACGTGCTGCGCGAGCGCATTCTGGTCGACGGTTTCGACCTGGTGCTCGACCTGGAACGCTCACGCGGTACGCATCTCGTCGACCAGCGAGACGGCACCAGCTACCTGGACATGTTCGGGTTCTTCGCCTCGTCGGCGCTGGGGATGAACCACCCGGAACTGGCGGACGACGACGCCTTTCGCCGGGAACTGGCAGCGGCGGCGGTCAACAAACCGAGCAACTCCGACATCTATACCGTCCCGATGGCACGGTTCGTGGAGACGTTCGCCCGGGTGCTGGGCGATACCGCTCTGCCGCATCTCTTCTTCATCGACGGTGGAGCACTCGCCGTCGAGAACGCTCTGAAGGTGGCGTTCGACTGGAAGAGCAGGCTCAACGAGAGCCGGGGCCTCGACCCGTCGCTCGGCACGAAGGTGCTCCATCTGACCGAGGCGTTCCACGGGCGCAGTGGATACACCATGTCGCTCACCAACACCGAGCCCGGCAAGGTGGCGCGGTACCCCAAGTTCGACTGGCCGCGCATCGACTCCCCGTACCTCGCGGACGGCCGGAACGTCGAAGACGCCGAGCGCCGCGCACTGGACCAGGCGCGGCGCGCGTTCGCCGAGAACCCCTCGGACGTGGCGTGTTTCATCGCCGAACCGATCCAGGGTGAGGGCGGCGACCACCATTTCCGCCCGGAGTTCTTCCAGGCGATGGAGGCGCTCTGCCGTGAGAACGACGCCCTCTTCATTTTCGACGAGGTGCAGACCGGGTGCGGTCTCACCGGCACCGCCTGGGCGTACCAGCAAATGGGAGTGCACCCGGACGTCGTCGCGTTCGGCAAGAAGACTCAGGTCTGCGGAATCATGGCCGGCGGCAGGGTGGACGACATCCCCGACAACGTGTTCGCCGTCAGCTCGCGGATCAACTCCACCTGGGGTGGCAACCTCAGCGACATGGTGCGGTCCCGCCGGATCCTGGAGATCGTCGAGGAGGACAGGCTCGTCGACCGAGCCCGCATGACCGGGGCGCATCTCCTCGAGCGACTGCGGGAACTCGCACGAGCGCACGCCGAGGTGACCGAGCCGCGGGGACGTGGCCTCATGTGCGCGATCACGCTCCCCACCCCGCAGCGGCGGGACCGCGTCGTCGCCGAACTCAGGGAGCGTGAGCGGGTGCTGATCCTGCCGACCGGCAAGCGCGGGATCAGGTTCCGCCCACCTCTGACGGTGACGACCGCCGAACTCGACGCCGCCGTGGATGCACTGGCCCGAGTGCTGGGCGGTACCGTCGACGCATGACGCCGATACCGCTCACGTCCGTGCCCAATCTGCGAGACGTCGGTGGCTACCGAACCCGGGACGGCGCGAAAGTGCGCACCGGCGTGTACTTCCGTTCGACGGATCTCAGCCGGGTCGTGGACACGGACATGCCGCTGCTCGACGGCCTCGGGATCCGGACGGTGTACGACCTGCGCACCGCGGACGAGCGTGACGCGGCGCCCGACAAACTCCCGGACGGGGCCCGCGCGGTCGCGTTGGACGTCCTCGCCGACAAGGGGATCCGATCGATCCCCGCGCAGATGCTCCAGGTCATCGCCGACCCGATGATCGCCGAACGGGAACTCGGCGGCGGACGCGCAATCGACTACTTCGAGGGCAGCTACCGCGACTTCGTCGTGATGCCCAGCGCGGTCTCCTCGTACCGGGAACTGTTCGGCGGCCTGGCCTCGAACGGCAACACGCCTGCCCTCGTGCACTGCACCACCGGCAAGGACCGGACGGGTTGGGCCACGGCGGCGCTACTGCTGCTCCTCGGAGTCGGCGAGGACGACGTGTTCCACGACTACCTGCTGACCAACGAACTCCTGCTTCCGTCGTTCGCGGGCGTGTTCGAGAAATTCGTCGACGCGGGTGGAGATCCGGCGTTGCTCGAGCCCGTGCTCGGAGTCCGTGAGCAGTACCTGGAAGTGTCCCTGGCCACCATGCGCGAGAAGTACGGGACCGTCGAGCGGTACTTCTCCGACGGCCTCGGCCTCGACACCGGGGTTCAGACGTTGCTGCGGGAGCGCATGATCGCGGACTGAGCGGCCAACCCGATCGCCACACCCACCATGTCGGCGCAGAGATCCCAGACCGATCCGTGCCTGCCGATCGGCAGCACGCCCTGCAGTATCTCGGTGATCACCGCGAACGCCGCGAGCCAGAGCACGGTGATCCGTGGCGTCAGGAGCGCATACCGGGAGGCCGCCGCCAGCGCCGCGAACAGCAGGGCGTGCACCACCTTGTCGGCATGCTCGGGACCCGACGGCGTCGCGGACGCAGGGGACAGCAGCATGACCAGTGCCAGCACGGTGAGGGCCGCCACCGGAACGGATCGCATATTCACCGCTGGACCGTGAACCCCAGTGCGCCCTCCGCAAACCGTTGCACCGCATCCGATCCGCTCGCGAGCGCGTCCTCGTTGCCGGCCCGCGCCCAGCCGGTGAGGGTCGCGGAGTCCCCGGACGGAGTGAGCCCCACCTCGGCGAGCAGTTCGCCGGTGTTGGGCTGGCAGATCGCCCACGAGTAGTGCTCGTCGTTCAGCCACTGCGCCGTGCGGCGGGCGACGTACTCGGGTTCGGCGATTCCACCCTCCGCGAGCGCCGGACGATCGTCGACCCGTTCGTCGGCGCGCAGCGCGCGCAGGTACCAGCCACCCGCATTGACCTCGACAGGTTCCACGTCAGCGGTCCCGATCGCGGCGGCGATCTCGGCCGTGGCGGTCGTCGCGGGTGCCGAACAGGATGGCGCCGGCGGCCGGGATCATCAGGAAGAACAACCAGCTGTTGTCGACCGGGACGACGAAGAACAGCACGAGGGCGACGAGCGGGATCACCGACATCACGATGCGACGCCAGTTCTGGTCGTTGTCGGTGCCGGCCGATTCGGCTTTGGCGGGCGTGCCGACCGTGGTCGCGGGGAGGTCGGTGAACACTCGATCGAGCTCGCCGCGGGTGGCGGCATTCGTGACCGCGAGACTGCGTTCGTCGAACTCGGGGACCGTCAAACGGCCCGCCGCGAAATGTTCGCTCAGCAAGTTCAGGGCCTGCTCACGTTCGGCAGTGCCGATACGGATCTCGGGAACGTCAGACATGCGTACAGACTACTGTGAGTCCTTCTCGGCCCCGGGGGGTCGAGAAGGACTCACGAGTGGTGCAGGCGCCTATTTCAGTTCGGCGAGGACGGTGCCCTGAGTGATGGCGGCGCCGGGTTCGACGGCGAGGCCGGTGACGGTGCCGGCCTTGTGGGCGTTGACGGGGTTTTCCATTTTCATGGCCTCGAGGACGGCGATGAGGTCGCCTTCGGCGACTTGCTGGCCTTCTTCGACGGCGACCTTGACGACGGTGCCCTGCATGGGGGCGGTGACGGCGTCACCGGAGGCGGCGCCGCCGTGGGCGCCGCCGCGGGTGCGGGCCTTGGGCTTCTTGCGGATCGCCCCGGCCGGGGCTGGGCCGGTGCCGAGGGTGAACTGGCCGGGCAGGGACACCTCGACGCGGCGGCCGCCGACCTCGACGACGACGTTCTGCCGGGGCAGGGTTTCGTCCTCGTCGATCGGCTGGGTGCCGGTGAACGGTTCGATCTGGTTGTCCCATTCGGTTTCGATCCACTTGGTGTAGACGTCGAAGCCGGTGCCGTCGCCGATGAAGGCGGGGTCGGAGACGATGGCCCGGTGGAACGGGATGACGGTGGCCAGTCCCTCGACCTGGAATTCGGCGAGGGCGCGGCGGGCGCGGGCGAGGGCCTCGTCGCGGGTGGCGCCGGTGACGATCAGTTTGGCGAGCATGGAGTCGAACTGGCCGCCGATCACACTGCCGGTTTCGACGCCGGAGTCCATTCGCACGCCGGGGCCGGTGGGCGGGATGAACGTGGTGACCGGGCCGGGGGCGGGCAGGAAGCCGCGGCCGGCGTCCTCGCCGTTGATGCGGAATTCGAAGGAGTGCCCGCGGGGGGTGGGGTCCTCGGTGAGGTCGAGGTGTTCGCCGTTGGCGATCTTGAACTGCTGCAGGACCAGGTCGATGCCGGCGGTTTCCTCGGTGACGGGGTGTTCGACCTGCAGGCGGGTGTTGACCTCGAGGAAGGAGACGGTGTCGCCCTGGACGAGGTATTCGACGGTGCCGGCGCCGTAGTAGCCGGCCTCCTTGCAGATGGCCTTGGCGGAGGTGTGGATGCGGTGGCGTTGGTCGTCGGTGAGGAACGGGGCGGGGGCCTCCTCGACGAGTTTCTGGAAGCGGCGTTGCAGGGAGCAGTCGCGGGTGCCGGCGACGATGACGTTGCCGTGCTGGTCGGCGATGACCTGGGCTTCGACGTGGCGGGCCTTGTCCAGATACTGTTCGACGAAGCATTCGCCGCGGCCGAACGCGGCGACGGCCTCGCGGGTGGCGGAGTCGAACAGTTCGGGGATTTCCTCGATGGTGTGGGCGACCTTCATGCCGCGGCCGCCGCCGCCGAACGCGGCCTTGATGGCGACGGGGACCCCGTATTCCTTGGCGAAGGCGACGACCTCGTCGGCGTTCTTGACGGGGTCCTTGGTGCCGGCGGCCATCGGGGCCTGGGCTTTTTCGGCGATGTGCCGGGCGGTGACCTTGTCGCCGAGGTCGCGGATCGATTGCGGGGAGGGGCCGATCCAGATCAGGCCGGCGTCGATCACGGCCTGGGCGAAGTCGGCGTTCTCGGAGAGGAAGCCGTAGCCGGGGTGGATGGCGTCGGCGCCGGACTTGGCGGCGGCATCCAAAATTTTGTCGAACACCAGGTAGGACTCGGCGGAGGTCTGCCCGCCGAGGGCGAAGGCTTCGTCGGCCAGGCGCACGAACGGGGCGTCGGCGTCGGGTTCGGCGTAGACGGCGACGCTGGCCAGGCCGGCATCGGCTGCGGCCCGGATCACCCGCACTGCAATCTCACCGCGGTTCGCGACGAGCACCTTCGTGATGTGCGCGCTGGCATGACTGGGCACTGAGCCTCCTGTGGTTCGCATGTTCTGTCTCCGCGGTGGCTCCCGTGGGTGTCACCAGCGGTCGTTTACGGCATCACTTCGGAGTCTAAGCACCGAACCGATCCGTGTTGTCACCGGATCGAAATTTCCCGTCAGGCCTGTCCGACGCTTCGCAACCCTACCGATGGGTAGCTGGTTGAAACCTGTTCCAGTTGTCTGCGGAGGCTCCCGACCCACGTGTGGACGCTCGCGGCAGCGATGTCGTTGCCCGGATATCGGACCGCCAGATTGACACCTCGGGGGGTTCGATTGATCCAGGCGTAGACGTCGTGGGTGTACTGCCGGCTCCGCAGCGCCCGGGCGTTGCGCTCGTGCCAGCGGCCCGCTTCGGGAACGAACCGGACGTCCATGTAGGAGACGACGAAGCGCGGCCGGATGGGGATGTCGAGTTCCTTCTCGATCTGATCGAACGGAACCACCGAGATCGGTTTCGTCCGGGCCACGCTCTCGGCGGCTTCATGGGCGACGGCGGCGAAGTCGTGCGACGTCACCTCGAAGTCGATCGGGCTGAGACCCACGAACCATCCCAGTGCGGACGCCCACTGCGGGGAGTGTCGCGTATGGACCGGAGTGACGGTCCGAAAGCGTTGATCCCCTGCCACTTCCGCCCCGGCCATACCCAGACATGCGAGCAGGCCTGCGAAGAACCCCACATCCGCCTCGCGGCACGCCGAGTTGAATGCCGCTGCCTGGTCGGCATCGAGAATCCAGGCAGACAGGTTCTGCTGGGCGTACGAGGTGCGCGGGCCGACCTCGAGCGGGAACTCGGGGAGCCCCGGTCCCTCGAGTGCCGACCGCCACACGTCGAGGGCCTCACGTTTCACCTCGGCGTCGGTGGAGTTCTCACGCTCTTCACGGCCGAAGTCGATGTAGCTGCCGACGGGGAACAGGTTGGCCGTCCGGCCGGACAGTGCCTCCTCGTACAGGGCGGTCAATTCGTGGGCGACGAGCACGATGGAGAACCCGTCGATGATCGAGTGATCCGCCGCGAAGAACACCGTGAACCGGTCGCGTTCGACGGTTTCGAGTGTCGCGAAGACGTACGACGGCCAACTGTGCGGTGAGGCGTACTCGTCGAACAGTTGCTGCAGGTGGGCGAAGTTGTCGCCACCGGCGGCGTCGTACCCGTGGCTGACGACCCCCACGTGCAGCCCGCCCTGCGGCACGGTGCGCCGGCGCACGCGCTCGGTTTCCGCGTCGAACGTCGTGTGCGAGCGCAGCACCTCGTGACGATCCGTCCACTTCTCCAGCGCCGACCGAAAGGCGGTGACGTTCAGCGTGCCGTGAATCTCGAAGGCGGTACCAAGCCACGATTCGCGACCGCCGGAGTCGGAGCACCGGCGCAGGTGCGCCTCGTGGATGTACGAGGCCGGGCGAGGATCGTCCACCCATTCCGAGCGGGCGCACGGCAACCATTCGGTGAGCGCGCCCACCGGAACGGGGTAGTCGGCAAGTTCGGTGAATTCCATCAGTGTGTGTTCAGACCCTGCCTAGCTGCGAAGATGCCGCTTGATTCGCGCGAGCATCGCGGACATGCCGCGCAGCCGCAGGGGACTGACGGCGTCGGCGAGCCCGAGCGCGGAATAGAAATCGTCCGGAACGCCGAGGATGGTGGCAGCGCTGTGCCCGTCCAGGCCCTGGTGCAGGATCGACGCGAAACCGCGTGTCGTCGGCGCTTCCGCGGGCGCGCTGAAATGCAGCCGCACATGTTCCGGATCGGAGTCGTCGACCGACAGGAACAACGGGGACTGGCACTCGGGCACCGGTTCCATCGCGTCCTGCTCCAGTTCGGCGGGCAGAGGTGCCAGTTCCCGGCTGAACTCGAGCAGCAACTGCAGCTTGTCCGAGCCGTCGACGGCAGCGAAGTCGTCGACGATCTCGGCAAGCGAATCGGGTAGTTCGGTCATGACGATGCGCCGGGAACGTCTCCCGGCTCTTCACCCCTGACGATCGGAACGCGAACCATGTTGCCCCACTCCGTCCACGAACCGTCGTAGTTGCGGACGGTGGGGTAACCGAGCAGGTGGGTGAGGACGAACCAGGTGTGGCTGGAACGCTCACCGATGCGGCAGTACGCCACGATGTCGTCGTCGGCGGACACACCGCCGTAGATCTCGTTCAGTTCACCGCGCGAGCGGAACCGGCTGTCGGGCGCGGCTGCCTTGGCCCACGGAATGCTCAGCGCGCTCGGGATGTGGCCGCCGCGCAGCGCGCCCTCTTCCGGGTAGTCGGGCATGTGGGTGCGCTCGCCGGTGTACTCCTGAGGCGAACGCACGTCGATCAGCGGCCCCTTGCCGAGGTGATCGAGCACGTCGTCCTTGAATGCGCGGATCGGGGCGTCGTTGCGCTCGACCACCGGGTAGTCGGTGGGGGAGGTCTCGGGGACGTCGAACGCGGTGTCCCGGTTCTCGGCGATCCACGCGTCGCGGCCACCGTCGAGGAGGCGGACGTCCTCGTGCCCGAACAGCGTGAACACCCAGAGTGCGTACGCCGCCCACCAGTTGCTCTTGTCGCCGTAGATCACGACGGTGTCGTCGCGGCTGATGCCCTTGCGGCTCATCAGCTCGGCGAACTGCTCGCCGTCGATGTAGTCACGCGTCACCGGATCGTTGAGATCGAGGTGCCAGTCGACCTTGACGGCGCCGGGGATGTGGCCGACGTCGTAGAGGAGCACGTCCTCGTCCGACTCCACCACCTTGAGGCCGGGTGTGCCCAGATTCGCGGACAGCCACTCCGTCGACACGAGCCGACCGGGATTGGCGTACTCGGCGAAGGACTGGGTGGGATCTGGCGCTACGGGCACGGGTGGGCTCCTGGGGCAGATGCGACGGGGACGGCGTCAATTCTAGGCGGACGCCGGACGTTCTTCCGACCGGCGTTCACACTTACCTTCCGCGGACGGTGAAGGAGGCCGCGCGGGCGCGTACATTCGCACCCGAACGGAGGCCCCATGCCCGACATCTCGACGCGCGCCGACCTGAAACTGCTGCTCCGGCATTTCTACGGCCGAGCATTCGCCGATCCGGTCCTCGAACCGGCCTTCGAGACGCTCGCGGTGATCGGCCTGGACGACCACCTGCCCGTCATGTGCGACTTCTGGGAGACGATCCTGCTGCGCACCGGCGTCTACCGCGGCAGCGCATTCGCCGTACACCGGGCGCTGCACGGCCGGCACGGTTTCACCGACCGCCACTTCGACCGCTGGGTCGAACTGTGGACGTCCAGCGTCGACGAGTTGTTCGCGGGCGACGTCGCGCACCGGGCCACGGTCGAGGCAGCCAAGATCGCCGACGCGATGCGGCGACGACTGTTCGAGCCCTCCGGCGGTCAGACGACCGGAGTGCCTTCCAGGTTCAGCTGACTGGTGAGCTCCGCGATGGGAGTGACGCCGTTCTCGCAGATGTCGTGCATGATGTCCCGCAGCCGCACCAGGAACTCGGTGACCGCCCGGCGTGCCGTCGGCGTCTCGGGGAACCGCGACCGCAACGCGAGACCCCGCTGCGTGCGTGAGATCCAGAACTGCGCGTCGTCCGCGACCGTCACGTTGCTGATGTGGTGTGCGTTCAGCTCGTCGTGATCGTCGGTGCCGGGCAGTCTGCGGTAATCGATGTAGGAGACCATGAACACATCCGTGCGGGTGCGGCGATATCCGTCACCGAGAGCCGCCCGCACCTGGGCCATCGTCACACCCTTGAGCGTGAGGGCCGTCCGGAACGAGGCGTGGGTGTGCGCCAGGGACGACTGGAAGTCGCAGTCGGGGGTCAGTTCGACCGTCAGCGGCGCGCTCGTCGTGAGCCACCCGATCGCATTGGCCCACTGTGGGTCCTGGCGAATGTGCAGCGGAAACTGCAACGGCATCCGGGAGATGCCGTTGATCGAGTGCACTGCCATGCCCATCGCGGTGAGCGTCCCGGTGAACAGGCTTCCCCCCGAGTCCAGGCAGATTTCCTCGAACCGCTCGGTGCCGGCGGCGTCGAGGAGGGGGCGGACGTCCGCTCCCTGCGGGGCGGGCCTGCCCGCCTCGACACCCAGATCGAGCGGGA
The DNA here is from genome assembly GCF_900455735.1 of Rhodococcus wratislaviensis. GTDB lineage: Bacteria > Actinomycetota > Actinomycetes > Mycobacteriales > Mycobacteriaceae > Rhodococcus_F > Rhodococcus_F wratislaviensis. The sequence goes on from NZ_UAUI01000005.1 coordinate 31,828, forward strand.
AACTGGGCGCGGTGCCGCCGCAGCGCTCGTAGAAGCGTGCCCATTCGCGCACCCGGGGGTCGCCGATCTCCGTGACGGGCGCCTCGGCCTCCAGTTCGCAGTACCGCAGGAAGCTCCCCGGATCGCCGAGTTCCTTCGTCAGGTCCGCTTCCGTGAGCACAGCGGAGCCGCGGAGTCCGATGATTCGCTGATAGATCTGCCGGAGTTCGCCCAGCGCGATGACGAGCGAGTATCCGTCGACGAGTGTGTGATCGAACGCGCTGACGACGGTGTAGTGCGAGTCGCGCTCGATGGTGGCGAACAGGTACGCGGGGAACGTCAGCGGGTCGCACGCCTCGGTGAACCGGTACCGCAGATGGTCGCGGAGCTCGTCCGGTGACGTCGTCGCCGAGGACTCGGACGCGACGACGGTGATGTCCTCGGGATCGAGGTCCACGCGCGCCATCGCGTCCGGGCTCACGTCGAAGCCGGTCTGCAGAGTGTCGTGACGCCGGATGAAATGCACCAGAGCCTGCGCGAGCGCGTCCCGGTCGAGTGTCCCGGGAAGGTCGAATGCCGCTGCCATCCAGACGCTTCGCCCGACCCCGTGGGTCCGTGCGGTGTCGAGGTGGAATTGCTGGTTGTACGACGGCGGCACCGCGGACGGGGAAATCTCGCCCGGCGCGACGGACCATTCCGTCACCAGGCCGGGTTCGAGCATGTACCGGTCGATCGACGTGACGTGCACTACTCCACCCCTGCGGCAGTCGCGGAGTCCGCCGCCGCCGGCACGAACGGTGACACCGTGTAATCGCCCTCGCGGGCAACGGTTCTCATGATGGTCGACAACCGTTCCGCATATGCGGTCACGGACCGGTGCGCCTCGTCGGTGTCGGGGTGTGAGACGGCCATCCACGTGCCCTCGAGGACGCGGTTGATCCAGATCGACGCGATCTGGGTGGCCTTGCCGCCCACGATGCCGGTCGCCCGCGTCGAGGTGAAGCTCTCGGTCTGCGGCAATCGCCGCCCGTCGATGTACGACACGATCGGAGGCGGCGCCAGTGTGGTGGGCTGCGACATCGCCTCGGGGCCGGCCTGAGCGAGAACGGTGTCGATCACCTGCTGCACCGATACTTCGCCGAGCGCCTTGCCCGACCGGTAGGCGTCCTGTGCGCGCTGGGCGAGCCCGGTGAACGTGGTGGCGTCCTCGAGGGCGAACCCGACCGGAATGAGATTGATGAACCACCCCTGGGACCAGTAGAACTGCGGGTCGGTGCGGGTGGTGAGGGGGGACAGCGCCATGTAGCGGTCGCGCCCGACCAGTTCGTGTTCGGTGATGGCGAGGGCCGCGAACACGCCGCCGATGAAGTTGGAACCGTGTGCTTTGCACACGGCACCGAACCGTTCGCACTCGTCGGCGTCGGCGAGGTCGAATCGGCTGCCGATGGCCGGCTTCGGTTCGTCCGACGCCCCGAGGTCGAGGGGGAAACTCGGGAAGGTGCCGCCGTTGCGGGTGAGGTGACCGATCCAGCCGTGCACCTCGGGGGAGGCGAGGGTCAGCGTCGCCGCTTTCTCCCGCTCCCGCCGGCTGTATTCCACGTAGCTTCCCGGATCGGGCAGCTCGGGCTGGACACCGTCGAGTTCGGCCTGATAGATGATTCGTGTCTCGGCGAACGTGAGGATCATCGACTGCATGTCGGTGTGCGCATGATCGACGGCGTGGAACAGGGTGAAGCTGTCGTCGGTCCCGGGAGCCGCGGCGTCGTAATGTTCCACCACGCCGAACACGAATGCAGGCCAGGCCAGCGCGCTCGTGTCGTTCGCGAAGCGCGCGGCGATGTGGTCGCGGACCTGTTCAGGGGTGGTGAGGTTCTCGCCCTCGTGCGCCGTGAGGGCGATTGAGTCGACGGGCACGACGTGCCGCCGGACCGCGTTCGCGGTGTCCGTGGGGTCGGCGTCCGCGTTCTCGAACGAGAACCAGCTGTGCAGCGTGTCGTGCCGCAGGATGTAACGCTCGAGGGTCCGGGTCATCGCGGCGCGGTCGAGCCTGCCCGGGAAGTCGAACGCGATGCCGATCCACGGGGACTGGGTCTCGCCGTTGTTCGCCGCCAGCCGGGCCCGCCGCAGGTGCCGCTCCTGCATGGTGGTCGGCAGTGCCGGATCCACCGGCGCTTCGGCAGCCGCACGTGCACTCGCGTCCGTGACTTTCCACTCGACGACCCTCCCAGGCTCTGGCTTCCAGTGGGTGATCAAGTTCAAGTCCATCGAGCGGCTCCTCGGGTGTCGAATCGGTTGCGAGTTCGGTCGGGTGTGGCACGGACTTCTCGCAACAGGATGCGGCACCGAGTGCCTTACCGCGAGAGGTAAAGAAGTATGAGACTGATTACAGGTCGGTCCCGGTCCAGTCAAGTGTCGGGCAAAAGGGTTCTACGCTGCAAGTTCTTCGCGTATTATCCAGCAACCTTTGAACCACCTCACAGCATTCTGTGAGGTTCGAGCCGCTAGCCTGTCCGGATGCCTGCGACTCAGCGTGACGCACTCTATCGAGGCGAACTCGGTCGGTGGGTCCCGTGGCTGGGTCTGGCCACCAGTCTCGCCGCCGTATTCATGCAACTCCTGGACGCGACCATCGTCAACGTCGCGCTTCCGAGCATCGCGGTCGATCTCGGCGCCTCGGTGTCGGCGCAGCTGCTGATGGTGAGCGTCTACACGCTGTCCTTCGCATGTTCGCTGATCACAGCGGCGCGACTGGGGGATCTACTCGGCCGGCGACGCGTCTTCCTCACCGCACTGGCCGTCTTCATCGTCGCCTCACTGCTCTGCGGCCTGGCCCAGTCGCCGACCGCTCTCGTGGTCTCGCGGGCGTTGCAGGGCCTCGCGGCGGGGTCGATGTCGGCTCAGACGTTCGCCATCATCTCGGGACTCTTTCCGAAACGCTCCCACCCGCGCGTGTTCGGAATCTACGGCGCGACCATCGGGCTCGCCACGATCTGCGGTCCGCTCGTCGGCGGACTTCTCATCCAGTGGGACCTCTTCGACTGGGGTTGGCGGCTGATCTTCTTCGTCAACCTCCCGATCGGACTCGCGGCGCTGGTCCTCGGCTACTTCTATCTGGTCGATGCGAAGCCCGACGGCATCCGCCGACTCGACGTGGGCGGCGCCGTGCTGTCGGCGGTCGGCCTGTTCCTCCTGATCTTTCCGCTCGCGGAGGGGAGGGAACGTGGCTGGCCGACGTCGATCGTGGTGATGCTGCTGTGTTCGGTGCCGGTCCTGATCGCGTTCGTCGTCTACGAGTGGCGGCTCGGGCGCCGCGGCGGCGACCCTGTTCTGCGCCTCGAGTTGTTCACCGACCGCGCGTTCTCGCTCGGCGCGGCCATCGCGTTCGTGTTCTTCGGGACGCTCACGTCGTTGATCTTCACCATCTCCCTCACGCTGCAGTTCGGGTTCGGGTTCTCACCGCTCAGGGCCGGGGTGATGACGTTGCCGTGGGCCCTGGGGACCGGCCTCGCCGCGCTGGCGTCCGCCGTCGTCTACCGGCGCATCGGCAACCTCGTCCTGCCTCTCGGGATGGTGCTCTTCGCCGGCTCCCTCGTCGTGCTGGCGGCGCAACTGCAGCACGAGGGCACCGATCCGCGGTGGTCGGCGCTGGCCGGACCCCTGTTCATCGGGGGAGCCGGCCTCGGTTTGTTCGTGGCGCCGCTCCAGACGGCGATCCTCGCGACCGTGCAGCCGCGCAACGCAGGTTCGGTGTCGGGCCTGCTCCCGACAGTCCAGCAGGTGGGCAGCTCGATCGGGCTCGCAGTGATCGGCGTCGTGTTCTTCAACCTCGTCGCGACGCAGTCGGCGGACGCGGTGCAGGCCGAGCGGCCTGCGCTGACCGCGCAGCTCGCCGAGGCCGGGGTGCCGCCGGCGCTGATTCCGCGGGCGGAGGAGACGTTCGTACGATGCGCGACGGAGCAACTCGGGTCGACGTCCCCGATGAAGGTGCCGGACGAATGCCGTTCTCCGGCCTCCGGAGGTGCGGCGCTCGGTGCGACTCAGCAGCGGATCGCCGATTCCGCGGTGGTGGCCGCACGGGAATCGACGCGATCAGCGGCAGGCGAGGCGTTCCTCCAGGCAGAACGCCGCATCCTCTGGATCATCGCGGCGGTGGCGGCCGCGATCGGTGTGGCGTCGCTGACGCTTCCGCGCCGGAACCAGCAGGTCGACGAACGGTCAGCCGACGCGGCCTGACGACGCCCACAACTCGGCGACGCCGACGCCGACCTCCGCGAGCAACCTCCGGACGAGCGGCAGACCGATCCCGATCACGCTGGACGGATCGCCCTCGATTCGGTCCACGAACCAACCCCCGAGGCTGTCCAGGGTGAACGCGCCCGCGACCTGCAGTGGTTCCCCGGTCGCGAGGTAGGCCTCCAGATCGGCGTCCGGTGGGCTCGCGAAATGGACGACGGTGGCGCTGTGATCGTGTGCGTCACCCACCACCGCGCCCTCCGCGATCCGCAGGACGCTGTGCCCGGTGAGCAGGGTCGCGCTACGGCCGGCCATCGCCGACCACCGCGCGCGGGCGACGTCGACGGTTCCGGGTTTGCCCTGGAGGGACCCGTCGATGAGCAGCATGGAGTCGCATCCGACCACCACGGCGTCCGAGATCCCGTCCCGGGCGAGAACGGGGAGGACGTCGCTCGCCTTGGCGCGGGCCAGTTCGGTGACGACGTGCTCCGGGGCGGCGTCGGCACCGAGTGCCGCGATGAGAGCGTCCTCGTCGACTCCGGAGACTCGCACGGCCGGCTCCACCCCGGCGCTGCGCAGAACAGCCAGCCGCGCCGGGGAAGCCGAGGCGAGAACGAAGGACGTCACCGGATCCGGATCAATGCCGGTACGCCGACACGTTCGGGAACGCGTAGGGCGAGAACGGGGCGATGCTGCGGTGCATCCGCGTGGGAGCACCCCAGGACTCGGGCGGGACGTGCGAATCGGGATCACCGCTGCCGGCGGCAGCGACCGCGGACAACACCGCGACGAGCGCCGCGATCTCCTCGTCGGAGGGTGAGCCCTTGACCACCGTGAAGAAAGGCTCACGCGCAGCGTCGGCTGCTGTTCCGTCCGTGTCACGCGGCACGTCGGTCGCCGCGCCGTTCGTGGTCGTGGTGTCCGCTGCGGAACCGTTGACTGACGGCGTCGCGTCCGGGCCGGTCTCGGTGCGCAATTCGTCCTCGGTGATCGCGGTCATAGGGGGATGTTCCCATGCTTCTTGGGCGGGAGGGTGACCATTTTGCGTTCGAGCAGGCGCAGGGCGGCCACGATCTGTCCGCGGGTGTGGGACGGGGGGATGACGGCGTCGACGTAGCCGCGTTCGGCGGCGACGTACGGGTTGACGAGGGTGTCCTCGTATTCCTGTTGCAGTTGCAGGCGCAGCGCGTCGACGTCGTCGCCGTTCTTGGCGGCCTCGAGGAGGCGTTTGCGGTAGACGAAGCCGACGGCGCCGGAGGCGCCCATGACGGCGATCTGGGCGGTGGGCCAGGCGAGGTTGACGTCGGCGCCCATGTGCTTGGAGCCCATCACGTCGTAGGCGCCGCCGTAGGCCTTGCGGGTGATGACGGTGATCTTCCCGACGGTGGCCTCGCCGTAGGCGTAGAGGAGTTTCGCGCCGCGGCGGATGATGCCGTTGTATTCCTGGTCGGTGCCGGGCAGGAAGCCGGGGACGTCGACGAGGGTGATGATGGGGACGTTGAACGCGTCGCAGGTGCGCACGAAGCGGGCGGCTTTTTCGGAGGCGTCGATGTCGAGGCAGCCGGCGAAGACGGTGGGCTGGTTCGCGACGATGCCGACGGAGCGGCCGTCGACGCGGCCGAAGCCGACGACGATGTTGCCGGCGCGTTCGGCCTGGACCTCGAGGAATTCGTCGTCGTCGAGGATGCGGCGGATGACCTCGTGCATGTCGTAGGGCTGGTTCGCCGAGTCCGGGATGAGGGTGTCGAGTTCGAGGTCCTCGGCGGTGAGGGAGTCTTCGATGGACCCGGTGATCGGGTCGGTGGGCAGCATCCGGGGGGCGGCGGCCTGGTTGTTGGACGGCAGGTAGGACAGCAGGTCCTTGACGTAGTCGAGGGCGTCCTGTTCGCCGGAGGCGACGTAGTGGGCGACGCCGGATTTGACCATGTGGGTGTGGGCGCCGCCCAAATCTTCCATGGTGACGTCTTCGCCGGTGACGGTCTTGATGACGTCGGGGCCGGTGACGAACATCTGGGAGGTCTGGTCGACCATGACGACGAAGTCGGTCAGGGCGGGGGAGTAGACGTGGCCGCCGGCGGCGGGGCCCATGATCAGCGAGATCTGCGGGATGACGCCGGACGCCTGGACGTTGCGGTGGAAGATTTCGCCGTAGAGGCCGAGGGAGACGACGCCTTCCTGGATGCGGGCGCCGGCGCCTTCGTTGATGCCGATCAGGGGGCGGCCGGTCTTGAGGGCGAGGTCCATGACCTTGACGATTTTTTCGCCGTAGATTTCGCCGAGGGAGCCGCCGAAGACGGTGGCGTCCTGGGAGAAGACGCACACGTCGCGGCCGTCGACGGTGCCGTAGCCGGTGACGACGCCGTCGCCGACGGGGCGGTTGTCGGCGAGGCCGAAGTTCACCGAGCGGTGCCGGGCGAGGGCGTCGAGTTCGACGAAGCTGCCCTCGTCGAGCAGGGCGGTGATGCGTTCGCGGGCGGTGAGCTTGCCCTTGGCGTGGACCTTTTCGACCGCGGCTTCACCGCTCGGGTGCTGCGCCTCGGCCTGACGATTACGCAGGTCGGCGAGCTTTCCCGCCGTCGTGTGAATATCGGGCGTACTCGCCGACTCCGCCGCGCTCGGCTCCTGAACAGTGGTCATGACAGGTCAGCTTAACGAGAGCCGGCGAGCTTCTGCCAAGGGAGGTGGTCAGGCGGCGGGTTGCCCGGACCCGGCTACTGACCAGTACCTTTTCCTGCTCGTCCTAGGCTGTGGTGATGTGGACCGACCTGAACCGACCTCCTCTCAACGCCGACAATCTGCGTGCGGCACTCGTCCGCGGTGACGACGACAGCGACACCCGCAGGTTCTGGGCGCGCCTCGACGTCGTGCAGGAGACCGGGTCCACCAACGCCGATCTTCTCGCGCGCGCCGCGTCGTCGAGCTGCGACCGGCACGTGCTGCTCGCCGAATTCCAGGGCAGCGGCCGGGGCCGCCACTCACGCGCCTGGGTGAGTCCGCCGCAGGCGCAGATCGCGGTCTCCGTGTTGCTGACGATGCCGGGCATGGGCGTCCAGGACATGGGGTGGCTGCCACTGCTGACCGGTGTCGCCGTCGTCGACGCGCTCCGCGCGACCGCCGAGGTGCCCGCGGAACTCAAGTGGCCCAACGATGTGCTCATCGACGGCCGCAAGGTCGCCGGCATCCTCGCCGAGGTGTCCGCCACGGCACCGGATCCCGCGGTGGTCGTCGGGATCGGTCTCAACGTGAGCCTCACGAGGGACGAGCTGCCCGTCGAGCACGCCACGTCCCTCGTCCTCGAAGGTGCCGAGGTCAGTGACCGCGACACCCTCGTGCGGGCGGTGCTGCGCGCCATCGCCGATCGCTGGCAGCAATGGCACGACTCCAACTGGGACGTCACGGAACTCGCCGCGGCCTACCGCGCCCGCTGCGGCACGCTCGGCCAGCGGGTGCGCGCCGAACTGCCCGGCGGTCGCGAACTGATCGGCATCGCAACGGACGTCGACGCGGAGGGCCGGGTCGTGATCGCCCCCGACGGCCAGCCCGGAACGGTCGCCGTCGCCGCAGGTGACATCACACATTTACGCCCGGTGCGCACCGAGTAGTGCCACACTGTGGTACATGAGTACCTCAATTCCGGAGTCCTCCGTCACCGCGGCCCGGCGCACGTTGACCGGCCTCACGGTGGTGCTCGGTCTGCTCACACTGGGTCTCGGCATCGCGGTGCTCGTATGGCCGCACGTGACGCTCACGGTTCTGGCCGTCCTGATCGCCATCCAGTTCTTCGGCTTCGGGATCGTCCAGATCATCCGGGCGTTCGCCGACGTCGAGGCCGGGGGAGCCGCACGGACGCTGGTGGGCGTATCCGGCGCCCTGGCAATACTTCTCGCGTTCCTCGTGCTGAGGAGCCCGCTCCAGACCGTCGTGATCATCGCGCTCGTCGTCGGTGCATGGTGGGTGTTCCGGGGTGTCCTCGAAATCGTGGAAGGCGCCTCGGGTTCGGTCGCGGATCGCGGGCTGACCATCGTGCTCGGCGTGATCAGCGTCGTCGCCGGAGGCTTCGTGCTCCTGCAGCCCGAACTGTCGCTCGAGGTGTTCGTGATCGTGGTCGGAGTGTGGATGGTGCTGTACGGCATCATCATCGTCATCACCCCGATAGTGCTCAGCCGCATGCGGTAGAGGCACACTCTTCGCATGGGATATCCGGAGGACGCCCTCGCCGAGGACGAGGAACTGCTGCTTCACCGTCATCCACACTGGAAGATGCTGTTGCTCCCCGCCGTCACCTTTCTGCTGGCGACGGCCGTGGCGGGTTTCGCGGCGGGGTTCGCCGAGAACAAGCTGGACGGCTCCGCGCTGAACGTCGTGCTCGTCGTCGTCCTCGTGGTGTGGCTGGGCCTCGTCGTATGGCGCTGTGTCGCGCCGTTTCTCAGCTGGAAGTTCACCCACTTCATCGTCACCGACCGTCGTGTCCTCATCCGTCAGGGTGTGATGACGCACACCGGGATCGACATTCCGATGGGACGCATCAGCAACGTCCAGTTCCGGCACGGCCTCCTCGACCGGATGCTCCGCACCGGAACGCTCGTCATCGTGTCGTCTTCCGACGACCCGCTGGAATTCGACGACATCCCCGACGTCCAGCGTGTCCACTCGCTGCTCTATCACCAGGTGTTCGACGCGATGGATCTCCACCGCGAACGGGAGCGAGACGACCCGCGCGGCGACGCCGACACCGGCAAAGGCTGGTAACCGGTCACAGCCGTCTTCGCACCTCCGTACGCTGTGGAGGTGACTGCTGTATTGCTTGCCGAAGATGACGAAGCCATTGCCGCCCCGCTGTCGCGGGCACTGGGCCGGGAGGGATACGACGTCACCATCGAGCAGACCGGCCCGGCAGCGCTGGAGCAGGCTCTCGACGGAGCGTACGACCTGTTGATCCTGGACCTCGGCCTACCGGGGATGGACGGACTCGAGGTGTGCAGGCAAGTGCGCGCCCACAGTTCGGAACTGGCAGTGCTCATGCTCACCGCACGCACCGACGAGGTCGACTTCGTCGTCGGACTCGACGCGGGCGCCGACGACTACGTGGGCAAGCCGTTCCGGTTGGCGGAGCTGATGGCCCGGGTGCGCGCCCTGCTGCGCCGTCGCGGCGGCGGCGAGGATTCCGTCGTCGAGGTCGGCGGCATCCGGCTCGAACCGGCGGCCCGACGGGTGCTCGTGAACGGAACCGAGATCGCCCTCGCCAACAAGGAGTACGAGCTTCTCCGGGTGCTGCTCGAACACGCGGGTCAGGTGGTCTCCCGCGACACCATCCTCGCCGAGGTCTGGGGCGACGTGGAACTGCGCGGCTCGAAGACACTCGACATGCACATGTCGTGGCTTCGCCGGAAGATCGGTGACGAGGGCCCCGCCGCCGAGCGTCGCATCGCGACGGTCCGCGGCGTCGGTTTCCGCATCAACACCGACTAGGCGGGGTAGTGCGCCGCAGAATTCTCCAGTCGATCCTCGCAGTCGTGATCCTGACGGCGCTGCTGCTCGGTGTGCCGCTCATCTACACGGCGTGGCTGTGGGTCGAGGATTTCAACCGGAGCGATCTCCAGGTCCGGCTCGATCGGATGGCGACGGAGATCATCACCCAGGAGGGCGTCAACGGTGTCGTCGAGGGTGATCTCGACACGAACTCCCTGCGTCTGCTGACGCCCGCCGGGGGCCGCCTGGTGGTGGTCTATCCGACCACCGACGACGGCGCCGCGCGAGTGGACATCGGCGAATCGTCCGTGCAGTCGCCGCTCGTGGAATCTCTCGCGATGGGCACGTCCGGTTCGCTCCGCCTCGAAGTGCCGTCCGACGAGATGCGCACCCAGCAACGCCAGGCCGTCGGTGCCGTCGCGCTGCTGGTGCTCGTGTCCATCGCGGCAGGCACCGTGGTCGCCTACGTCACAGCGAAGCGGCTCGCCGATCCGCTGCGGGACGTCGCCAACCGGGCGGCCCGGCTCGCGGAGGGCGACTTCCGGCCGGACGTGCGGCGTCACGGCATCCCCGAACTCGACCGCGTCTCCGACGTCCTGGACTCCGCGACCGTCGAGATCGCGGGACGGCTGCAGCGCGAACACGCACTCGTCGCGGACGTCTCACACCAGCTCCGCAGCCGGCTCACCGCCGTCCGCCTCCGGCTCGACGAACTGTCCGTGCACTCGGACCCCGCGGTCGTGGTCGAGGCCGACGAGGCGATGGCGCAGGTGGACCGACTGACCGTCGCGATCGACGAACTGGTCCGCTCGTCACGCAGCAACGGCACCGAGACCCAGGTGTCGGTGATCCGGGAGCTCAGTGTGGTCATCGCGGACTGGAAGCGGCCGTTCGAGGACGCCGACCGCGAACTGGTGCTGCGCGGGGACACGAACGTGATGGCGTCGACCACCGGTTCCCGGCTCCGTGAGGCCGTCGCGGTGCTCGTCGACAACGCGCTCATGCACGGGGCGGGGACATGCACCGTCGCGGTGCGTCTGATCCAGGGTCAGAATCTCAGGACGCCCGGCGAGGAGACCTCGCCGCGCGAGACGATGGTGTGCGTCGAGGTGTCGGACGAGGGAGTCGGGGTCAGCAACGACCTCGCGCCACACATCTTCGATCGCGGTTTCTCGGGGGCCGGTTCGACCGGTGTGGGCCTGGCGCTGGCCCGTGCACTCATCGAGGCCGACGGTGGCCGGCTGGAACTGCAGCGTCGCCGTCCGGCCCTGTTCGCGATCTTCGTTCCCCTCGCGCGCGAGCACGTGCCGACACGGGTCACCGGGATCCGGGAACCGCGCTGACGATCAGGAGTGGCCGAACTCTTCCTCGACAGCTTCGTCGACGAGGTCCGGATCGATGATGTGCACGTTCTCGTCGGGGAAGGCGAACCGGCGGAGCGCCCAGAACCGGAACACCATCTGCAGCAGGTTTCCGATGATGTAGTTGAGCACGAAGTCGACCACCACCAGTGTGGTCAGGTTCTCCTGGCTGGCACGGATGTCGAACACGTTGTTGGCGATCCACAGGGGCGCGGCGGCGAGGAGTACGCCGATCCCGCTGATCGTGAAGAACAGCAGGGCCTCGTGGTGTCGTTCACGTCCGCCACGGTTCTTGAACGACCATTCGCGGTTGAGAATGTAACTCAGGACCGTCGCGAGAATTCCGGACAGAACTTTTGCGACAACAGGCTTCTCTTCGAGGATCGTCAGGCTCAGCGAATAAAAGATGGCGAGGTCGAAGATCATGGTGGTGCCGCCCACAATCGCGAACTTGATCAGTTCGTGATGCCGCAACGCGAGAGCCCGAAAAGGCTGGGGAACGCGTGCTAGGACGCCGTCGACAAATGACACAACGGATGAGTTTACGAAAGTCGGACCGGATACCACCAATTGGCGGCGAGATCATCAGGAGAATCACAGAAAGTGCGGACCGGCACCTCGGCGGCGGAACCCCGCGCCGGACGTGACAAACTAGTGACCCGTGACCGGCAACTCTGACTCCACACCGCGTCCCACGACACCCCGCGATCTGACCGCCGGGCAACCCGTCGTGACGATGATCGGTGGCGGCCAACTCGCGCGGATGACCCACCAGGCCGCGATTGCGCTCGGCCAGACACTGCGGGTGCTCTCGGGCACCGCCGACGAACCCGCTGCGCAGGTGAGCCCCGACGTCGTCCTCGGCAGCCACACCGACCTCGACGCGCTCCGCAGGGCCGCGGTCGGGTCGCACGCGCTGACCTTCGACCACGAGCACGTGCCCACCGAGCACCTCGACATCCTGGTCGCCGAGGGCGTCAACGTGCAGCCGCCGCCGACGGCACTCATCTATGCGCAGGACAAGCTGGCGATGCGCCGCAAGCTCGCCGAACTCGGCGCACCGGTCCCGGCCTACGCCGAGGTGACCTGGGCCGAGGACGTCGTCAAATTCGGCGCCGAACACGGATGGCCGGTCGTGATCAAGGCCGTCCGCGGCGGTTACGACGGTCGCGGCGTGTGGATCACCGATGATCTCGACGAAGCCGAGCGCATCGTCACCCGGCAACTCGACCAGGGTGTCTCCCTCATCGTCGAGGAAAAGGTCGAGATGCGGCGTGAGCTGTCCGCGATGGTGGCGCGGTCACCGTTCGGCCAGGGCGCCACGTGGCCCGTCGTGGAGACGGTGCAACGCCACGGGCAGTGCGCCGTGGTCCTCGCCCCCGCCCCCGCTCTGCCCGACTCGGTCGCCGAGGCCGCCGAGGAACTCGCGCTCCGCATCGCGTCCGAACTCGGGGTGGTCGGCGCGATGGCCGTCGAACTGTTCGAAACCACCGACGGAACGCTCGTCGTCAACGAACTCGCGATGCGCCCGCACAACTCCGGCCACTGGACGATGGACGGCGCCCGTACCTCACAGTTCGAGCAGCACCTGCGCGCCGTCCTCGACTACCCGCTCGGCGACACCGCACCGCTCGCGCCGATCACGGTGATGGCGAACGTGCTCGGTGCGCCGACGGCCCCCGAGATGAGCATGGACGAACGCGTCCACCACCTCTTCGCCCGGATGCCCGACGCGAAGATTCATCTGTACGGCAAGGGTGAGCGTGAAGACCGGAAGATCGGCCACGTGAACATCGTCGGCGGACCCGGCTCGATCGACGACCCCGAGTACGTGGCGCGGGTGCGCGAGCGTGCCGAGCGCGCCGCCCACTGGCTCTCGCACGCTGAATGGACCGACGGATGGGATGTACACGGTGAGTGACACGGCAGCACGGCAGGGCGCACAGGTCGGGCTCATCATGGGCAGCGACTCGGACTGGCCCACCATGGAGGCCGCCGCCGAGGCGCTCGCCGAGTTCGGGGTGCGTTTCGAGGTGGGTGTCGTCTCCGCGCACCGCACACCGCAGCGCATGCTCGACTACGCGAAGGACGCGGCCGGCCGCGGCATCCAGGTGATCATCGCCGGCGCCGGGGGCGCCGCCCACCTACCGGGCATGGTCGCGTCGGCCACCCCACTGCCCGTCATCGGTGTGCCCGTCCCGCTGAAATACCTCGACGGCATGGACTCACTGCTCTCGATCGTGCAGATGCCCGCAGGCGTCCCCGTCGCAACCGTGTCCATCGGCGGCGCCCGCAACGCCGGTCTGCTCGCCGTCCGCATCCTCGGCGCCTCCGACCCCGCACTGCAGCAGCAGATGGTCGCGTTCCAGGACGGGCTCGAGAAGATGGTCCTGGACAAGGACAAGGCACTGCGCGACAAGCTGCTGGGCTGACCGCGTCGAACTGAGCCGCCACTCTTCGCTGCTCCGGGGCCGAATCAGCCCTCGGGGAGCAAGGAGTGGCGGCTCAGTTCACTTCGGGCGCCGACTGCGACGCCGTCGACGCACCGCATCGATGATCTCGGCGGCGACCACATCGGGATGCGCCAGCACGTCGTAGGCAGCGAAGCGGAGCACCATCCACCCCTCACTGACGAGCCAGTTCTGAGGCCGTCGGTCGTTCCGGAACACGTCGGGCTCGCTGTGGAACTCGCGGCCGTCGACCTCGACCACGATCCGCGCCTGCTCGTCGGCGAAATCACCCACGTACGGACCGATCGGGTGGTTGGCCTCGAGCGGGAAACCGCGAAGGCTGAGCTGGCGACCGAGTACCCGCTCGGGTTCCGACGCGGCTCGGAGGGCAGCGTGGCGTAACAGTCGCCGTGCCGCGGGCGCACCGTGCCGACCGTGGTGAGCGGCGCAGAGGTCACGGAACTCGTGCGGATCGACGCTGCGGTCGAGTTCGCTGTCGACGAGGGACGCCACGTCTCCTTCGGGCATGACGACTGCGCAATCGAAGAGCGCCTGGGCGGGCGACACCGCCGGAAGAAGGGACACCATCGACACCGTGTGCGGTGCGAGGTCGCGGCGGTACAGCCGAAGCCAGTCCGGCGGCGTGACGCGGAGGCCCCGGGGAATCGTCGCCTCGACGACCGCCGGCTCGGGCAACCAGCCGTAGAGCCAGGCCGCGGTGCGGTGGCTCAGGACCGCGGCCGGCCGCCATGCCGACACGGCGGCACACCGCACGTACGTGTCGGGTTCGACGAGGGAATACACCGTGGGCAGCACGCGGTGGTAGCTGCCACTTCGGCACCGGGCGGCGATGGTACTGCGGGTGATTCCGGCGTCGGTGAGTTCTTTCAGGGTACGAATGCGTGCGGTCATGATCGACAGCATCGTGGTGGGCGCGTCATCCCTGCCGCGCGCGAACTGGGACTTCAGGTTGGTCTGTGGATGGGCGAGAAGTTGTGGATGAACCTCGCCTCGAGCACTTATCCTGCGCCTGTGAAACGCAGCCGCGGTGTGCCGATGATCCGAGCGTCGCGGGGGAACCCCCAGTCCGCGGCGATCACACGGCTCGCGCTGGCGTACGCCCGACTGTGGGGCGCCCGCATCACGTTCGACGCCGACTTCGGCATCTTCGTGTGCAGAGGGATGCGGGGTGGGTACGCACGCGGCGGGACGACGATCGGCGGCGCATTTCTCACCGGCCGGGACCCGGCGAGAGCGCTCGTGCGGCACGAAGCGGTCCACGCCGACCAATGGGCTACGTACGGGTGGACCTTCGCGCTGCGGTACCTGTTCGAGGAGTTGCGGCACCGCGGTGCCCGGAACAGGTTCGAGATCGCCGCGGGCCTCGCGGACGGCGGCTACCGGGAGAGTTGACGGGTGATCTTCTCGGTGTCCACGCGCCTCGACCGGGCTGCGGGGTCGGCGTTGGTGACCTGCACGAGTGACGCGCCGGCCGCGAAGACGGCCACCAGACCGTCGATCAGGGCGTCGGGGGAGTCCCACGCCTCTTCGGAGAGCACCCGGTCGGTACCGGTGATCCCCTGCGATTCGGCGGAGGCGAGCGCCGCGGCGAGAACGTCGTCGACGCTCTTGCCCGCCAGTGCGGGTCCGGCGACCGTCGGCCGGAACTGGTCGCCGTGGACGCGCACGGACGTGGCGTAGTCGGTGATGCCGACGGGGAGGTCGGGGACGGGCCTGCCGAACGCGTCCAGCGACAGTGCCGCTACCTCGGGTACGTCCTCGACGTCGCCCAGGTGCTGGGCCGAGACGAGTGCGATCTCGGCGTCCGCATCGGGTTCGAGCACGACCTCGGCGCCCGCCCACCATGCGCCGAGCAGAACCGCGGCGGTCTGCCAGTGCGCGGGAAGGAGCACCGCGACGCGGGCGCCGGGCTCGACGCCGAATTCGTCACGCAGCAGGTTGGCGGTTTTGGCCGCCCAGTTGGCGAGCGTGAGGGCCGAGAGTTCGACCCGTTCGCCGGTGGCGTCGTCGTAGAACGTGACGCGCGGTCCGGCCGGGTCGTTCTTCAGGATGGGGTCGAGCAGGGCGTCGGTCAGCGTGCGGGACGCATGGTTCATGGACACGATCCGTCTCTCGTTTTCTAGTTCACACAACGCGGGCCCGACGAGCCGGCGTCGATGGGCGGGCCGGGCGGTGCCGGGGTGGGGGTCGTTCCGGCCGTGGACGCGGGCTCGAGGCCCGTCTCCGACGACTCGGACGACGTGGTGGTGCCGGTGGTCTCGGCGGACGTCGGCCCCTGGTAGTCACTCGACAGCACCACCCGCACCGAACCTTCGGGCAGTGTCGCGTCGGTGTCGGTGGGGAGCCCGCCGAGTGCTGCGGCGACCGCCTTGGCGCTGTCGTCGTCCGCGGAGTGCGCGAAGACGGTGGTCTCGCTCACCGACGCGCCCGTGTAGTTGCCGACCTCGCCCTGGCCGTAGCCGAGCGACGTCAGGGCATCGGCGACGCCGTTCGCGAGGCCCCCGACGTCGCTGGCGTTCGCAACGTCGACGGTGACGGTCGAGGCGTCGATCTTGGGCGTCTCGGACGTGGTGGTGTCTTCCGAGTCGGTGGGCTCCTCGCCGACCAGACCGGCCACGTACCTCTTCACGTCCTTCGGCTTGACCTCGACGATGGACTCGCCGTAGTCGGTCGTGCCGTTGAGATCCGCGACCGGAATCGTCTCGAACTGCACCTTGCCGCCGGCGAGGTCCTGCAGTTGGGTGGCGAACTCGATGATGTCCCAGTCGTCGTCGAGCACGACCGAGCGTTGCACCGCGCCGCTGAGTTCGTTCAGCTTGCCCGGGTCGCTGAGAGTCTTCGCGGACAGCACCTTGCCGACGAGCGAGGCCATGAACACCTGCTGACGCACGATGCGGTCGAGGTCGCCGCGGGGGAGGTCGTGGCGCTGGCGGACGAAGCTCAGAGCGTCCGCACCCTTCAACGTCTGCTCACCGGCGGGGAAGTGCGCGCCGGACATGTCCTCGTCCACCGGTTCGTTGAGGCAGACGTCGACGCCGCCGACGGCGTTGGTGAGGAGGACGAACCCGAGCAGCCCGACCTCGGCGTAGTGGTCGACGGTGATTCCCGTGAGATCGGCCACCGATTGGATGAGCGCCTCGCGGCCTGCCTTCGTCGACTCCTCCTCGGCTTCCTTGTCGCTGGCTCCGTCCTCGACGAGCTTCAGCCGCTCGGTCTCCTTCGTGGCGCCGTACGCGGCGTTGATCTTCGACATGCCGATGCCCGGCACGTCGACGTAGGAGTCGCGGGGGATCGAGATGGCAGTGGCGGAGCTCCCGTCGTTGGGAACGCGGATGAGGACGATGGTGTCGGTGTTGGATGCCACCTCCTCGCCGGCCCGAAGCGAGTCGAGTTCCTCCTGGGACAGGGGGTTGCCGTGGGCGTCGGTGCGACTGTCCGTGCCGACCATGAGGATGTCGACGGCGCCGTCGGCGCTTCCGCCGAGGCCCAGGCCGCCCGCGGTTGCCAGATTGTTGCGCAGCGAGTCGATACTCCGCCAGGCGAATCCCGTCACGACGAGGGCGAGCACCGACAGCACGGCCACAGCGATGTGAATCGGCCGCCGAGCTGTGCTCGGGGGTGCGTCTGGTGCGGGTTGCTCGTGTGACACGGAAACCAGGCTACTGGTCGACGCGCCGGGAGCAGGGACGCGTCGATCGGCGTGCCAGACTGACCCCCGTGACGAACATCCTTGTGACCGGCGCCCGTGGACAGTTGGGTGGGCATGTCCTCCGACGAGCGGAGGCGACCGGAATTCGGGCCCGGGGTGTGGGGTCGGACGAACTCGACATCACCGACCCCGACGCGGTGAAGGCGCAGGTCGAAGACGGATCGGTGGTGATCAACTGTGCCGCGTACACGGCGGTCGACGCTGCGGAGTCGGACGAGGACACCGCCCGGGCGGTGAACGAGACGGGGCCCGCGAACCTGGCGGCGGCGTGCGCCCGGGCGGGTGCCCGGCTGATCCACGTCTCCACCGACTACGTCTTCGCCGGGCAGGCCGACACGCCGTACGAGGTGGACGCCCCGACCGGACCGGCGACCGCCTACGGGCGCACGAAACTCGCCGGCGAACGCGCCGTTCACGCAGCGCTTCCGTCCGCCCACGTCGTGCGCACCGCCTGGGTCTACACCGGGGTCGGCACCGACTTCGTCTCCACCATGCTCCGGCTCGAGCGTGAACGTGACACGGTCGACGTCGTGGACGATCAGGTGGGCTCGCCCACATTCGCCGGCGACCTGGCCGATGCGTTGCTCGAACTCGCCGCGCGCGGCGACGTCGATGCACCGGTGCTGCACGCGACCAACTCGGGCCGGGCGAGTTGGTTCGACCTTGCGCGTGCCGTGTTCGAGGAGGCAGGTGCGGACCCTGGGCGCGTGCGCCCGTGCACGAGCGCCCAGTTCGTGCGGCCCGCCCCGCGACCGGCCTTCTCGGTCCTGTCCGGCCGTGCGTGGGCCGACGCCGGGCTGACCCCGTTGCGGCCGTGGCGAGACGCGTTGCATGCAGCCCTGCATGCAGTGGTGTGAGGCGGACCCTGTTTCAACGGCTACGCTTGCCCGCGTGAGTTCGAAGCTGGCCGTGGTGACGGTGACCTATTCGCCAGGCGAGCATCTGGAGCAGTTCCTGGGCACTCTCGCCGAGGCGACGAAAGAAGATCCGCAGGTCGTGATGGCCGACAACGGATCGACGGACGGCGCCCCCGAGGCCGCGGATGCGGCGCACGAGCACGTGCGCCTGCTGCGGACCGGCGGGAACATCGGCTACGGCGGT
Source organism: Rhodococcus wratislaviensis (assembly GCF_900455735.1). Lineage (GTDB taxonomy): Bacteria > Actinomycetota > Actinomycetes > Mycobacteriales > Mycobacteriaceae > Rhodococcus_F > Rhodococcus_F wratislaviensis. Next base: position 50,151 of record NZ_UAUI01000005.1, read on the forward strand.
GCCATCAACAGGGCTGTGGCGGAGATCGACGACGAGATCGAATTCGTCGTCATCGCCAATCCGGATGTTCGCTGGGCGCCCGGATCGATCGACGTACTCCTCGCGGCCGCCGAGCGCTGGCCGCGAGCGGGGGCGCTCGGCCCTCTCGTGCTGGAACCCGACGGGAGCGTCTACCCGTCGGCGCGCCAGGTGCCCGACCTCGTGTCCGGGGCCGGGCACGCGGTTCTGGGCACGGTGTGGCCGTCCAACCCGTGGACTGCCGGCTACCGCCAGGAGAACGAGACGGTCAGTGAGCGGTCGGTCGGCTGGTTGTCCGGTTCGTGCCTGTTGATGCGCCGCGCGGCCTTCGACTCGATCGACGGCTTCGATTCCCGCTACTTCATGTACATGGAGGACGTCGACCTCGGTGACCGGCTGGGCAAGGCCGGCTGGCTCAACGTGTACGTGCCCTCCGCGGAGGTCACCCACGCGAAGGGGCACGCCGCGGGCAAGCATCCGGAACTGATGCTGCCCGCTCACCATCAGAGCGCGTACCGGTTCCAGGCCGATCGTCATCCCCACTGGTGGCAGGCGCCGCTGCGGTGGGCACTTCGGGGAGGATTGGCAGTGCGGTCGAAGATCGCCGTGGCTGCCGCAGTCCGGGAACGACGCACGAACCAGAACGAGGGGGGAACGACTCATGGCAATTGAGAAGACGACCGATGCAGTGGTGCTGGTCGGCGGTAAGGGAACGAGGCTTCGCCCGCTGACCTTGTCGGCGCCCAAGCCCATGCTGCCCACGGCGGGTCTGCCGTTCCTCCAGCATCTGCTCGCCCGGATCGGGGCGGCCGGGATCACGCACGTGGTCCTCGGCACATCCTTCAAGGCGGAGGTCTTCGAGGAGTACTTCGGCGACGGCTCGAAGCTGGGACTCGAGATCGACTACGTCACCGAGACCGAACCGCTCGGCACCGGTGGCGGCATCCGCAACGTTCTGCCGAAGCTGCGCGGTGACCACGCCATGGTCTTCAACGGCGACGTCCTCGGCGGCACCGACCTGGGCGCGATCCTCGACACCCACCGGAACCGGGACGCCGACGTCACCCTGCACCTCGTGCGGGTCGGGGATCCGCGGGCGTTCGGCTGCGTGCCCACCGACGCGGACGGCCGGGTGACCGCGTTCCTCGAGAAGACGCAGGACCCGCCGACCGACCAGATCAACGCCGGCTGCTACGTCTTCAAGCGCGAGATCATCGAACGGATCCCCGAGGGACGCGCGGTGTCGGTGGAGCGCGAGGTGTTCCCGTCGCTGCTGGCCGAGGACGCCCGCGTGTACGGACACGTCGACTCCTCGTACTGGCGCGACATGGGCACCCCCGAGGACTTCGTGCGCGGTTCCGCGGACCTGGTGCGCGGCATCGCTCCGTCGCCTGCGCTCGACGGGCCCCGCGGCGAATCGCTCGTCCACCCGGGTGCGGGTGTCGCCCCGGGTGCGCTGCTGATCGGCGGAACCGTCGTCGGCCGCGGCGCCGAGGTGGGTGCGGGCGCACGACTCGACGGCGCCGTGCTGTTCGACGGTGCCGTGGTCGAGGCCGGAGCGACCGTCGAACGGTCCATCATCGGTTTCGGCGCACGCATCGGGCCGCGGGCGCTGGTGCGTGACGCGGTGATCGGTGACGGAGCCGACATCGGCGCCCGGTGCGAACTCCTGCGCGGCGCCCGGGTGTGGCCGGGAGTGACCCTGCCCGACGGTGGGGTCCGGTTCAGCACGGACGTGTGAGAGATCAACGTACCCCTGCCCTGAAGGGCGGGGTTTGGCAGTCGCGTCCCCGACTGGCTGTCAGGTGCGCGCCGACTGTAGGCCGGTTGATTAGGCGGCCCAATAGCCGTGCGTCGTGGTCATGTACTTCACGTACCCCAGGTACCTTGTCGACGTGCCCGCACGGGTAGCACGTCCGCGAGGTGTTCCGCGGGTCAATGACCTCCACAGGGACACCCACCGACGCGGCTTTGTAGGTGACGAAGTCCCGCGACTGTCCGCGACAGCAATTCCCCGACCACACCCGGGCGAACCTCTGCAGTCACTCTTCGCCACCATCATATTTCGTTGCCTCCGCCGGAGACCCCGCTATCAAACGTCGCCCCATACATCACCAACCAGAAACAGCCCTGATCCCGGGGGAGTCGTGCAGTCCCGGCGCTACCACGCAACTCTGATCGGCTACCTCCGGCCATGAAGGGCCCGGCTTCCGCCGAAGCGCTGGTGAAGTGACGCGCGCCTTCACACGCTAAGTGGCGCTCGACGATTCGTTTACGGAGGGATCGGCGATCCGGACCCGAGGCGTCCCAACGGATTACGCGGATGATCGGATCGGGTTGCCGAGCAACTTGCGGCCCGTCTGGGGAACATCCTCCGGCGACCGTATCGCGGCGAAGCGCCTGACGCTGGAGCCGCTCCGCTAGCGCAGTCCGGCCAGGTGCACGAGCTGGTCGATCGTGGACTTCTCCGCGTTCGGCGGCAGTGCGTCCACCGGCCACCAGCGGAGGTCCGTCGATTCGGAGCTGCGCACGATGTGGGCGCCGGGTCGCGCGCGGACGAGGAACCGGAGGTCGAGGTGCCGGGTGGGCTGGCCGAGTGAGCACGTGATCGGGTGGGTGTGCGCCGACAGCAGGTCGGGATCGATCCGGAGGTCGGGGATTCCCGATTCCTCGCACGCCTCCCGCAGCGCGGCATCGACGACGGTCTCGTCGGAAGGCTCACAGTGCCCGCCCAATTGGATCCACCGGCCGACCCGGGGATGCAGGGTCAGGAGTACGTGACATCCCTCCTCGTCCAGGACGAGGGAGGACGCCGTGATGTGTCCGGGTACGTGCTCGCGTAGGCAGCCGAGCGGCGCCGACGCGAGGAACGCGAGCATGGTGTGCCGCAACGATTCGTCGTTCTCGTCGAGCGTTTTCCAGCCCTCGAGCGCGGCGGTCGCGGTGCGGTGTAGTGATTCGGCGCTCATTGCGCGTGGCTCATCTCTCGATCAGGGCGTCGCCGGGGTCGGCGGCGTGTCGGGGGGTGAGTGGTTCGAGGGGGTGGCCGACGGCGATCGCGCCGAGTGGTTGCCAGTCGGCGGGCAGGTCGAGGGTGGCGCGGACGGTGTCGGCGGCGAAGATCGTCGACCCGATCCAGCAGCTGCCGATTCCCTTGGTCGCCAACGACACCAGCAGTGCCTGCACCGCGGCGCCGACCGCGACGGTGAACATCGTCGACTCCGCCGCCCGCCGGCGCTCATCGGGGTAGTGGTGGGCGCCGTCGGGGACGCAGAACGGGATGATCACCTCCGGTGCGTCGAACAGGATGTTCCCGCGGGCCACCCGCGCGGCTACAGCGTCGGCGCTCATCCCGTCGGAGGTGAGGTCGGTGCGCCACTGCTCGGCCATCCGGGTCAGCAGTGCATCGCGGACGGTGCGGGTGCGGACCCACACGAACCGGACCGGCCGGGTGTGGTGCGGCGCCGGCGCGGTCAGGGCCTGCGCGATCGACGCCCGGACCGCGCCGGGTTCGACCGGGTCGTCGGCGAACCGGCGGACCGAGCGGCGGAGCAGCAGCGCCTCCGCCCGCCCCATCTCGACGGATTCGGCGGTGCCGAGCCAGAACAGGTCCTCGGCGCCGCGCCGGATCAGATCCTGTGCGGCGGACCCGTCGTCGGCCACATCCAGGCCCCGCACGACCGCGACCGGCACCCCGCCGAGTTTGCCCTTGACCAGATCCCCCGCCGCGGCGATCTCGTCGGCGACCGCCACCTCCGTCACCACCAGTTCGTTGCCCTGACTGTCGCGGGACCCGGCGTACCCGTGCAGCACCGCAAGCCCGGCCGCACCGATCGCGGCATCGATCTGCCCGTTGCGCCACGCCCGGCCCATGGTGTCGGTGACCACCACCGCCACCCGCACCCCCAGCGCCACCGCGATCGCCTCCCGCAGGGCGCGGGCGCTGCCGTCCGGGTCCTCGGGCAGCAGCGCGAGTTCGGAGCCCTCGACGTTCGAGCCGTCGATGCCCGACGCCGCCTGCACGATCCCGAGCCGGTTCTCGGTGATCAGGGTCCGGCCCTTGCGGGCCACGACCCGCACCGCTTCCTGCTCGACGAGCCGCCGGCGGGCGGCGTCGCGTTCCTCCGGGTCGGTCGGCGAGGACACGATCCGGCCCTCCACCTTCGAGACCACCTTGCTGGTGACCACCAGCACGTCACCATCCGCGAGCCACGGCGCGGCCGCGACCACCGCGCCGGCGAGGTCGTCGCCGGGCCGGAACTCGGGCAGGCCGGTCACCGGGCGGATCTCGACCGCACCGCCCGGGGCGTGATCGGACCGGGACGCTCCGGTGGGGTCGGTCACAGTGTCACCCCCGCCACGTCCAGCGCCGCCCGCACCATCGCGGCGGTCGCGTCGGGGTCGGTCATGATCAGCGGCACCCGGGCCACGTTCACGCCGGGGATCTCGGCGGTGTCGGTGTCGTGGACCAGCCAGCCGTCGAGGATCCCGGTCCCGGACCGGGCCCCGTACCAGCGGCCGATCGCCTCCGCCGACGTGTCCACCCCGATCACGTCCAAACATTCGTCGGCCATGCCCCGCAACGGTTTTCCGCCGACGATCGGCGACACACCGACCACCTTCGCGGCGGTGGTACGCAGGCCGCCGCGGATCCCGGGCACCGCCAGGATCGCGCCGACACTGACCACCGGATTCGACGGTGCCAGCAGCACGATGTCGGCGCTCTCGATCGCCTCGAGCACTCCGGGCGCCGGGGCGGCCTGCTCGGCGCCGATGTGCGCGAAGCTGTGCGTCGGGACCTGGGCGCGGTACCGAACCCACCACTCCTGGAAGTGGATCGCCCGCTGCTCCCCGTCTTGCGGGTCGGTGATCACGACGTGAGTTTCGCTACGGTCGTCGGTCACCGGCAGCAGGGTCACACCCGGTTGCCACCGGTTGCACAGCGCCTCGGTCACCGCCGACAACGGATACCCCGTCCGCAGCATCTGCGTGCGGATCAGATGCGTGGCGATGTCCCTGTCACCGAGCCCGAACCAATCCGGTTTCGCACCATAGGCGGCGAGTTCGGCCTTGGCGTTCCAGGTTTCACCGGCATGCCCCCACCCACGCTCGGTGTCGATACCGTCACCGAGGGTATACATGCAGGTGTCCAGGTCCGGGCAGATCCGCAACCCGTGCATCCACACGTCGTCCCCGACATTGACGACCGCGGTAATGCGATGGCCCGAATCGGCCCCCAGAAGTCTCCGCACACCTTGCAGGAACCGGGCCCCGCCCACCCCGCCAACCAATACAGTCACGTTCACGATGCAAGCCTAGGCGGTGGCTGTCCGCCTCCTGTGAGCTGCTTCCCCGGAGCGATTTGAGAGCGCGAAATAGTAATCGACTTTCGACGGTTAGCTTGACCGCGACACGCTGGGCGTGTCTAATCACAAATATGTCATTCCGACGTTGTGGGCGTGGAATCACTTGCAGCGGGGATCAATTCGAACGGTTGTTCGAACGGGTGGCAGGGGTGTTCGGTTCGGGGTACATGATCGATCGAAATTTTCTGCGCTATCACAGGTGAGGAGGCGGAACGATGCCCAATGAGCAGATCGAGTCGGAGACTCGCTGGAGCACAGTAAGCGACGAACCGCAGACCAATTCCGAAGCAGGCGCAGCGGACGGCGTCTGTGTTCAAGAAGTCTGTGTGCAAGAAGACAGTGTGAAAGAAATTCCTGTGCGAGAACTCGTCGCACAGGAAGTCGAGACGACGGGCCCTCGCCCGGCGTTGAGTCTGGTGACCGGTTTCGACGAGCTGTTCGAGACCATCGAGGACCAGTGGCAGGAACGCGCGCTCTGTGCGCAGACCGACCCTGAGGCCTTCTTCCCCGAAAAGGGAGGCTCCACCAGGGAAGCGAAGCGCATTTGCCTGGGCTGTGAGGTGCGGGACGAATGCCTCGACTACGCACTGGCCAATGACGAGCGGTTCGGTATCTGGGGTGGATTGTCGGAGCGCGAGCGCCGGCGCCTGAAGCGGGGGATCGTCTAGTCAGTCTTCGTCGCCCGGCAAATCCGGGTCGATGACCTCGGGTTCGACTCCGAGGTACGTACTCACCTGCTGTACGAGCACGTCGTGCACCAGGTCGGTGAGGTCGTCCGGGTCTTTGGCGCGCTGTTCGAGCGGTCGCCGGAACAGGACGACTCGCGCCCGCGTCGTGGATCCGTGCCGGTCGATGCCGGCCGGGATCAGTCGGGACAGCGGCACGGGCCCGTCCGCCACGACCTCGGCGGGCCAGTTGACCGAATCCGGGTCGAGCGCATGAATCTTCGGAACCTCGTCGACGGCAATGTCCAGCTTCGTCAGGCGTTCGCGCCAGCGCGCGTCGATCGGCGCGAACGCCTCGAGCACCACCAGATCGAACTTCTCTGCGCGGCTCCGTCGTGCCGGTGCGTCCGGAGGGAACACGGACCCGCGGATTCCCCGTCCCCGTCGGTCGACGGATCGGGTGGTCACGGGACGCCTGCGTCGTGCTCTGGACATGGTGTGGACATTACGACAGCCGCACACTCTCGGTGTGTCCGAGTAGGTGTCGGGCCTTCGTGGGGCTAGGCTCCCTAGCTGTGAGATCTCTGCGTCGATGCTGCCGCCCCGGGTGCAAGAACCCCGCTGTCGCGACGCTCACGTACGTCTACTCCGACTCCACTGCCGTCGTCGGCCCGCTCGCCACGGTCGACGAGCCGCACTCGTGGGATCTGTGCGAAACGCACGCGTCGAGGATCACCGCACCCAAGGGCTGGGAACTGGTTCGGTACGAGGGTGGGTTCTCGTCGAGTACTCCGGACGAGGACGACCTGACCGCGCTGGCGGAGGCCGTGCGGGAGGCGGGTCTCGGCGATCGCGGGCGGTCCGACCGGGCCGTGTCCACCGAGGAACGCGCGGAGACCGGCACCCAGCCCGGCCCGGCGCGCACCGGTCGCCGCGGCCACCTGCGGGTACTTCCCGACCCTTCCAACTGACGTCCCGGCCTGCTTCCGGGCCTGCGGTCCGCGGCGTGCCGGGCCCGCGACGGGCAGGCATTAGGCTTGCGCCAGCACTGGTGCTCGTAAAGGAGAAACAAGAAGTGGCGCGATCAGCCGAGTCCGTACATGCCGTGATCAAGGCTTACGACGTGCGGGGTGTCGTCGGTGAACACATCGACGCCGCATTCGTGCAGGACGTGGGCGGCGCATTCGCACGACTCGTCCGCGAGGACAGCGCCACGAAGGTCGTGATCGGCTACGACATGCGCGCGTCCTCTCCGGAGCTGGCCCGAGCGTTCGCCGACGGCGTCACCGCCCAGGGACTGGACGTCGTCCTCATCGGACTCGCGTCCACCGACCAGCTGTATTTCGCTTCGGGGCTGTTCGACTGCCCGGGTGCGATGTTCACGGCGAGCCACAACCCGGCGAAGTACAACGGCATCAAGCTGTGCCGCGCTGGCGCCAAGCCGGTGGGGCAGGAGACGGGCCTTTCCACGATTGCGGCCGAGGTCGTCGACGGGGTTCCTGCGTTCGACGGCGCTCCCGGCACGGTGTCCGAGGAGGACGTGCTCGAGCAGTACGCGAGTTTCGTCCGCGGACTGGTGAACCTCTCCGACCTCCGCCCGCTGACGGTGGCTGTCGACGCGGGCAACGGAATGGGCGGGCACACCGTTCCCGCCGTGTTCGAGCCCATGCCGGTGAAGCTGGAGCCGCTGTACTTCGAGCTCGACGGTACGTTCCCGAATCACGAGGCGAATCCGCTCGACCCGGCGAACCTCGTGGATCTGCAACGGTACGTCCGTGAGACCGGTGCCGACATCGGTCTGGCCTTCGACGGCGACGCGGACCGCTGCTTCGTGGTCGACGAGCTCGGCAACCCGGTGTCGCCGTCCGCCGTCACCGCCCTGGTCGCGGAGCGGGAGCTGGCGAAGGAGCCCGGCGCGACCGTCATCCACAACCTCATCACGTCCCGCGCGGTGCCCGAGCTGGTGAGTGAGTTGGGCGGACACCCGGTCCGCACCCGGGTGGGGCACTCGTTCATCAAGCAGCAGATGGCCGAGACGGGCGCGATCTTCGGCGGCGAGCACTCCGCGCACTACTACTTCCGCGACTTCTGGGGCGCCGACTCCGGGATGCTCGCCGGACTGCATGTTCTCGCGGCACTGGGGGAGCAGGACCGTCCGCTGTCCGAGCTGATGGCGAAGTACGAGCGGTACGCGGCGTCGGGAGAGATCAACTCGACCGTCGCGGACGCCGCCGAAAGGACCGACGCGGTGCTGTCGGCGTTCGCGGACCGCACCACGGTTGTGGACCGGCTCGACGGTGTCACGGTCGAACTGGCGGACGGCGCGTGGTTCAACTTGCGGGCCTCCAACACCGAACCGCTGCTGCGACTCAACGTGGAGGCGGCGACGGCGGCCGAGGTAGATGCACTCGTTACCGAGATACTGGGCATCGTCCGAGCCTGACTGCCATAGTTGGAACTACAGGTTCTGCTCGTGTTGCGAATGTGGCTTGCACCGATGAAGAAAGGGGGTGCGGTGTCATGACAGCGCCGACGCCCCTGTTCGATCTGGACGACGGGGACGCACTGGTAGCGGCGGACACCGAGGGTGTGTTGCGTTCCGCCGCCATGGGGGGTGCCCAGATCCGGGCCACCCGGTCCGCGGTCGAGGAGGGGGCTCTCGAACGACTGCAGGGACTGCGTCCGCGCAGCGTGGTGGTGGTGACCGGCGCGGGGCGTGCCAGCCGTGGGGCTGCGATCCTGACGGCGGTCCTCGCCGAACGGATCGGTTTCCCGCTGGTGCGTGCCACCCGGACCCCCGTGTGGGTGGGCCCACTCGACGTGGTGGTGGTGGCCGGCGACGACGCAGGCGACCCCCGGCTCGTGCAGGCCATCGACGCGGCGGTGCGCCGCGGCGCCGAAGTGGTGGTGGCGGCGCCGGACGAAGGGCCCTTGCAGGCCGCGGCGGCCGGACGGGTCGTCATGTTCGCGCCGCGGGTCCGGGCACTCACCCGGCACGGTCTGCTGCGGTACTTCGCCGTACTGCTGGCCGTCCTCCGGGTGGTCGGTTCGGAACGCTGGGGCGACGAGGTTCCCGACCTCGAGCAGATCGCCGACGCCGTCGACGGTGAGGCGCTGCGTGACAGGCCGAACAGCGAGGTGTTCCACAATCCCGCGAAATCGCTGGCCTCCCGCATGCAGGGACGCCGCATCGTGCTCACGGGTGACACGGAGAGCACGGTGGAACTGGCCCGGCACGGCGCCGAGGCGCTGCTGCACGCGGGCCGCGTGGCGACCGCGTCGGAACTCCCGGACGTCCTGAGCGCGGCGGGCACGTTCCGTGTCGACCAGGCGCTCTCCGCGCACGACTCGATATTCCACGATCCCGAGTTGGACGGTCCGCCCTCGGCGAGCCCGGTGCGCACGTTCGTGTTGTCGGCCGACGCCGATCGGATGCTCGTCGAACGCAGGATCGCCGCCCTGGGCGACGTCGACCTCGTCGTCGCGTCCTCGGACGAGGGGCAGGTTCCGTCGCAGCGTCCCGAGCTGGAACAGGCGGCGGTTCTCGTCGGCAGGCTCGACATGACTGCCGCGTATCTCCAGTTGATCGGCGGTATCTAGTGCACCGACTCGAAGGTGCGCTCCGGTCCTACGCATGGGGATCGCGCACAGCCATCGCACAGCTGCGTGGACTTCCGGTTCCGACGGCCCATCCGGAGGCGGAACTGTGGTTGGGCGCGCACCCGGGTGATCCCGCCCGCGTCCTCACCGAGGAGGGGCCCCGGTCCCTTCTGGACCTGGTGCACTCGGAACCCGAACGCCAGCTCGGCAAGCGGAGTGTGGAGACGTTCGGCGAACGCCTCCCGTTCCTGCTGAAGTTGCTCGCGTCGGAGGAACCGCTGTCGTTGCAGGCCCATCCGAGCGCCGAGCAGGCGTGGGAGGGGTTCGCCCGGGAGAACGAGGCGGGAATTCCCCTCGAATCGTCGGTCCGCAACTACAAGGACGCCAGCCACAAACCGGAACTCGTCGTGGCGCTCAGCCGGTTCCACGCGCTCGCCGGTTTCCGGGACCCCGAGCGCACGGTCAAACTGCTCGAGGCGATCGCGGTTCCGGAACTGCAGCCCTACGCCGGCCTGATTGCGGGGCAACCCGACTCGGACGGTCTCCGCGCGCTGTTCACCACGTGGATCACGTTGCCGCAGCCGGTGCTCGGCGCGCTGATGCCGAGGGTGCTCGACGGATGCGTTGCCTATCTGTCGAACACCAAGGACGGTGAGTTCGCGGCGGAGATCCGCACGGCCCTCGAATTGAGCGAGGTGTACCCGGGGGACGCGGGTGTGCTCGCCGCGCTCCTCCTGAACCGGGTCACCCTCGAACCAGGGCAGGGGCTGTATCTCGACGCGGGCAACCTCCACGCCTACTTGCACGGGATGGCCGTCGAGATCATGGCCAACTCCGACAACGTGCTGCGCGGGGGGCTCACACCGAAGCACGTGGACGTTCCGGAGTTGCTGCGCGTCCTCGACTTCGACACCGTCGACATTCCGATACTGGAGGCGGAGGAGCGCCCGGGCCGTGGCGAGTTCGTGTACGCCACGCCCGCGCCGGAGTTCGTCCTCGCGCGGATCGACCTGTCGCCGGACGGCCCGACCGAGCACCGGCTCGACTCGGAGGGGCCGCACATTCTGCTGTGCACCTCGGGTTCGGTGGAGCTGCGGTGCGGAACCGATGCCCTCGAATTGTCTCAGGGCAACGCCGTCTGGATTGCGGCCGAGGACCCTGAAGTGGTGGTGACCGCGGGCACCGAGTGCGCCCAGTTGTTCAGTGCGAGGGTCGGCCCGCCGATCGCGTAGCCTGTGACCCGCCCTGCGATCCGAGAAGGGCTCCGCGGCCCGTCGTGAGGGTCGTGTGCGACCGAGAGGAGAAGTCAGTTGTCGGCTCATGGGGGAAAGAAGGCGATTCTCGCCGCGCTCGGCGCCAATGCCGGTATCGCGGTTGCCAAGTTCGCCGGCTTCCTGATCACCGGCTCGTCGTCCATGCTGGCGGAATCCGTGCACTCGGTGGCCGATACCTCCAACCAGGGCCTGCTGCTGCTCGGCCAGAAGAAGGCCGAACGCGCCGCCGACGATCTGCACCAGTTCGGTTACGGGCGTAGCCGATACTTCTACTCGTTCGTCGTCGCACTCGTGTTGTTCAGCCTCGGTTCGCTGTTCGCGATCTACGAGGGCATCCACAAGATCCAGCACCCCGAGGAACTGACGTCCCCCCTCGTGGCGGTGGTCATCCTGGTGATCGCCATCGGGCTCGAGACGTTCAGCTTCATCACCGCGGTGCGGGAGTCGCGTCCCCTCAAGGGGCGGGCGAGCTGGTGGGGATTCATTCGCACGTCGCGCAGCCCGGAGCTTCCCGTCGTGCTGCTCGAGGACACCGGCGCGCTGGTCGGTCTGGTTCTCGCGCTCGGTGGTGTCGGACTGACGATGCTCACCGGGGATCCGGTGTGGGACGGTGTCGGCACCCTCTGCATCGGCGCCCTGCTCGGAATCATCGCGATCATCCTCATCGTCGAGATGCAGAGCCTGCTGATCGGTGAAGGAGCGACCGCCGACGAGGAGTCACGCATTCTCGCCGCGCTCGTCGACGGCGAGAAGATCGAGCGCGTCATCCATTGCAAGACGCAGTACCTCGGACCCGAGGAAATCCTCGTGGCCGCGAAAGTGGCCGTGGCCGCCGGATCGGACATCAGCGCGGTCGCGGAAGCCATCGACGAGGCCGAGGCGCGCGTACGCGGCGCAGTCCCCGCGGCTCGCCGCATCTACATCGAACCCGACCTGTTCCGGGCAACCGAAGCATAGGCTGAACGGCAACTTTCGATTGAGGAGGCTGATGTGGCCATCCAGGACAAAGGCAGCGGAGAACCGCACCTAGGCGGCAGGCCGACCGGATTGTTCCGCACCAAGTCGATCGAGCAGTCGATCCGAGACACGGACGAACCGGAAACCAAACTCCGCAAGGATCTGACGGCGTGGGACCTGACCGTCTTCGGTGTCGCCGTCGTCATCGGTGCCGGCATCTTCACGCTCACCGCGCGCACCGCAGGCAACGTCGCCGGTCCCTCGGTGTCGGCGGCGTTCGTGATCGCCGCCATCGCGTGCGGGCTCGCCGCGCTCTGCTATGCCGAGTTCGCCTCGACCGTCCCGGTCGCGGGCAGCGCGTACACGTTCTCCTACGCGACGTTCGGTGAACTGATCGCGTGGATCATCGGCTGGGACCTCATCCTCGAATTCGCGCTCGCCGCGTCGGTCGTGGCGAAGGGCTGGTCGCTCTATCTCGGTGAGGTGATCGGCAACCACACACCGGTGGCGCAGATCGGCTCGGTCACGTTCGACTGGGGTGCGGTACTCATCGTCGCGATCATCACCGTCGTGCTGGCGACGGGCACCAAGCTGTCGTCGCGGGTCTCGCTCGTGATCACCTCGATCAAGGTGGCGGTGGTGCTCGTCGTGGTGGTGGTGGGCGCGTTCTACATCGACACCGACAACTACTCCCCGTACATCCCCCCGTCCGAGGCGGGCAGCACGGGCGAGGGCATCCATCAGTCCCTGTTCTCCTACGTCACGGGAGCCGGCGGCAGCACGTTCGGCTGGTACGGGCTGTTGGCGGCGGCGAGCCTGGTGTTCTTCGCGTTCATCGGTTTCGACATCGTCGCCACCACCGCCGAGGAGACGAAGGATCCGCAGAAGGCGTTGCCCCGCGGAATTCTGGGATCGCTGCTGATCGTGACGATCCTGTACGTGGCGGTGACGCTGGTGCTCACCGGCATGGTCGACTACCACGAATTGGCCGGGGACAGTTCCAATCTGGCCACTGCGTTCGGCATCCACGGGATCACGTGGGCGAAGAACCTGATCTCGTTCGGTGCGCTGGCGGGCCTGACCACCGTGGTGATGGTGCTGATGCTCGGGCAGACCCGGGTTCTGTTCGCCATGTCCCGGGACGGACTGATGCCGAGGCGGCTTGCGCCGACCGGCAAGCACGGCACACCCGTCCGGATCACCGTGCTGGTCGGTGTCGTGGTGGCGGTGCTCGCGGGAATCTTCCCGATCGGCACCCTCGAGGAGATGGTCAACATCGGAACGCTGTTCGCGTTCGTCCTCGTGTCGGTCGGCGTGATCGTGCTGCGCCGGACGCGACCGGACCTGCCCCGCGGATTCCGTGTCCCACTGGTTCCGTGGGTGCCCGTCCTCGCCGTCCTCGCCTGCCTGTGGTTGATGGTGAATCTGTCCGTGGAGACGTGGATCCGGTTCATCGTGTGGATGGCGCTCGGCGTGATCATCTACTTCGCCTACAGCCGCCGCCACTCGATGATGGAGCGACGAAGCCGCGGCGAGGTCTGACACGCAACGGGATTCGACGTCCGGGGGCCGGAGCGGCAGTACCGGGCGAGTACCCCGCAGGCGGCGGGCACTAATGTCTTCGCCATGACTTCGTCGCGTGTCCGGGTGCCCTATCAGGAGGCTGCGCGGTTGCTGCTGCGTCAGTCGGTGCTCGATGCGATGCGGGATCTCTTGTTCGAGAAGGACTGGTCGGACATCACGATGTCGGATGTCGCGACCGGCGCCGGGGTGAGCAGGCAGACGCTCTACAACGAGTTCAAGTCCCGGCAGGGGCTGGCGGAGGCGTACGCCCTCCGGCTGGCCGACGAGCTGGTCGACGCCGTCGACGAGGCGCTCGTGGCGAACGTCGGGGAGGGTCGTGCCGCGCTGCTCTCCGGGTTCACCGCGTTCTTCGCGGCGAGCCTGTCCGACCCGCTCGTGCAGTCACTTCTGCGCGGCGAGACCAAGCCCGATCTGCTGCGTCTGATCACGACCGAGAGCGCGCCGATCATCGAGCGGGCGTCCACGCGGCTCGCCGACGTCTTCCAGCGGTGCTGGGTGCGGGCGAACCCGTCGGACGCGGGGATTCTCAGCCGCGCCATCGTGCGCCTCGCTATGAGTTACATCTCGATGCCACCCGAATCCGAGGCCAACGTCGCCGAGGATCTGGGTGCTCTTCTGGGGCCTTTCGTGGACGAGGCGGTCGACGGGGCCGATCGGGAGTGACCGCTCCGCGGCGCAGCCTCACGTGAGTGTGACCCTCGGCCCGCAGTACCGATAGCCTTGATCGAAACAGCAGTCAACCAGGAGAGGCAGATGACGACCTCAGTTTCAACCACGCCCGTGGCCGAGAGCCGAAACGGGATCGATTTCAAGGTGGCGGACCTTTCGCTCGCCGAGTTCGGCCGCAAGGAGATCCGGCTCGCCGAGCACGAGATGCCGGGACTGATGGCGCTTCGCCGCGAGTACGCAGAGGTGCTGCCGCTCAAGGGTGCTCGCATTTCCGGTTCGCTGCACATGACCATCCAGACGGCCGTCCTCATCGAGACGCTCGTTGCGCTGGGCGCCGAGGTCCGCTGGGCCTCGTGCAACATCTTCTCGACGCAGGATCACGCCGCCGCCGCGATCGTCGTCGGCCCGCACGGCACGCCCGAGGAGCCGCAGGGCACCCCGGTCTTCGCGTGGAAGGGCGAGACGCTCGAGGAGTACTGGTGGGCCGCCGAGCAGATGCTCACCTGGCCGGACGCAGACAAGCCCGCGAACATGATCCTCGACGACGGCGGCGACGCCACGATGCTCGTCCTCAAGGGCGCGCAGTTCGAGAAGGCAGGCGTCGTGCCGCCCACGGACGACGAGCAGGATTCCGACGAGTACAAGGTGTTCCTCGCCCTGCTGCGTCAGTCCCTCGAAGCCGACAAGACCAAGTGGACCAAGGTTGCGGAATCGGTCCAGGGCGTCACCGAGGAGACCACGACCGGTGTCCTGCGTCTCTACCAGGTCGCGGCCGCCGGTGAACTCGCGTTCCCGGCCATCAACGTCAACGACTCGGTCACCAAGAGCAAGTTCGACAACAAGTACGGCACCCGGCACTCGCTGCTCGACGGCATCAACCGCGGCACCGACGTGCTGATCGGCGGCAAGGCCGCGCTCGTCTGCGGTTACGGCGACGTCGGCAAGGGCTGCGCGGAGGCTCTGCGTGGACAGGGTGCCCGCGTCGCGGTCACCGAGGTCGACCCCATCAACGCCCTCCAGGCGCTGATGGACGGCTTCGAGGTGAAGACGGTAGAGCAGGCCATCGGCTGGGCCGACATCGTCATCACGTCCACGGGCAACAAGGACATCATCACGTTCGAGCACATGAAGCAGATGAAGCACCAGGCCATCCTGGGCAACATCGGCCACTTCGACAACGAGATCGACATGGCCGGCCTCGAGCGCTCCGGCGAGGTCACCCGCATCAACATCAAGCCGCAGGTGGACGAGTTCCGGTTCAAGGACGGCCACTCGATCATCGTGCTGTCCGAGGGCCGCCTGCTGAACCTCGGCAACGCCACCGGCCACCCCTCGTTCGTGATGAGCAACAGCTTCTCCAACCAGGTGATCGCGCAGATCGAACTGTGGACGAAGCCGGAGGAGTACGACAACGAGGTGTACCGCCTCCCGAAGCACCTCGACGAGAAGGTCGCGAAGATCCACGTCGAAGCGCTCGGTGGCACGCTCACCAAGCTCACGAAGGAGCAGGCGGAGTACATCGGCGTCGACGTCGAGGGCCCGTTCAAGCCCGAGCACTACCGGTACTAGAGATCGCGGCGTCCCCCGGTCCGTCGCGTACGGGCCGGGGGATAGCCTTCTTCCTCGTGGGAAAACTGATTGCGCTGGAAGGCCTGGACGGCGCGGGCAAGCGAACACTCGTCGGCGCAGTGGTGGCACGCCTCACCGAACAGGGCCTGACGGTCGGCACCCTCGACTTTCCGCGGTACGGCAGGTCCGTGCACGCGGATCTGGCGTCCGAGGCTCTCAAGGGCGCGCACGGTGACCTCAGCGACTCCGTGCACGCGATGGCCGTGATGTTCGCGCTGGACCGGTCCGGCGCCGTCGGGGAGCTGTCCGCGCTGCTCGCCGAACACGACCTGGTGATTCTCGACCGCTATGTGGCGTCCAACGCCGCCTACGGTGCGGCCCGGTTGCATCAGGGGGCGGACGGCGAGTTCGTCGAGTGGGTGGCGAACCTCGAATTCGTACGGTTGGGGCTGCCCCGGCCCGACCTGCAACTGTATTTGGACGTTCCCGTTGCCCTCGCCGCGCAACGCGCCCGCGGCCGCGAATCGGCGGATGCGAGCCGGTCGCTCGACGCCTACGAACGCGACCGTGGACTGCAGGAACGCACCGGCGAGGTGTACCGCGAGCTGGCCGTGAAGGACTGGATTTCGCCGTGGTGGGTGCTCACTCCGGACACCGATCCGGTCACGCTCGCCGAAAACCTGGCACTCTTGAGTGACGACACGGCACGCCGTGACGAGAAAGAACACGGCACGCCGTAACGGCGAACGGGCTGTTACGGCCTCCGAAGATGCAACGATAGGGACATGAAGCCAAGGATTCTGGTTGTCGACGACGACACTGCGCTCGCGGAGATGCTCACGATCGTCCTCCGCGGCGAAGGATTCGATCCGTATGTGGTGGGGGACGGGACCCAGGCGCTCACCGCGGTCCGGGAGACACGCCCGGACCTGGTGCTGCTCGACCTGATGCTGCCCGGCATGAACGGCATCGACGTGTGCCGCGTCCTGCGGGCCGATTCCGGTGTCCCCATCGTGATGCTGACCGCGAAGACGGACACCGTCGACGTGGTCCTCGGATTGGAATCCGGCGCGGACGACTACATCATGAAGCCGTTCAAGCCGAAGGAACTGGTAGCGCGGGTCCGGGCACGGCTTCGCCGGACCGAGGACGAGCCGGCGGAGCTGCTCAGCATCGCCGACATCGTCATCGACGTTCCCGCCCACAAGGTGAGCCGGGGCGAAGAACTGATTTCCCTCACCCCCCTCGAGTTCGACCTCCTGGTGGCTCTGGCGCGCAAGCCGCGACAGGTGTTCACCCGCGAGGTCCTGCTCGAGCAGGTGTGGGGTTACCGACATGCAGCCGACACCCGCCTGGTCAACGTGCACGTTCAGCGTCTGCGGGCCAAGGTCGAGACTGATCCCGAGAATCCCGAAGTGGTTTTGACGGTCAGGGGGGTCGGCTACAAGGCCGGACCGCCGTGACAGGTGTTTCCCGATGGCGGCGTCGTGTCAACCGACGCGTTTCGCCGATCCTTCGGTGGGGTCACTCACTGAGCAATACCCTCGCGCACACGTGGCGTCGATCGCTGCAGCTGAGGGTCGTCGTCTCGACGTTGACGTTGTCGCTCATCGTCATCGTCGTGCTCGGCGTCGTGCTGACGAGTCAGATCACCGACCGTCTGCTCGAAACGAAGATCAACGCGGCGACCGAGGAGATGGACCGTGCCCGCAGCACGGTGGAGGGGCAGCTGGCCGGCGCGGACGACAGTAGTTCGCCCACTACCCAGCTCGACGGCGCCCGGGCGGCGCTGACGAACCGGGAGCCCGACGCCGGTCAGGCGTCGGGGTCGGCGGGAACGTTCGATCCCGTGCTGATCGTGCCCGGTGACGGTCCGCGCGCCCCGACATCCAGCGGTCCGGCGGACCAGATCCCGGAATCACTGCGGGCGTTCGTCCAGGCCGGTCAGGTGGCCTACCAGTTCGCCACGGTGAACGATCCCGAAGGCTATTCGGGGCCGGCTCTGATAGTCGGGAGCCCGACCGCGTCGGCGATCTCCACGCTCGAGCTGTACCTCGTGTTCCCGCTGGCCAGTGAGGACCGCAGCCTGTCGCTGGTCCGCGGCACGCTACTGGTGGGTGGTGCGGTGCTCGCCGTGCTGCTCGCGGCCATCGCGCTCCTCGTCGCACGGCAGGTGGTTCTGCCCATCCGGTCGGCGTCCCGGATCGCGGTGCGGTTCGCCGACGGCCGGCTGAAGGAACGCATGCCCGTGCGCGGTGAGGACGACATGGCCCGGCTCGCGATGTCGTTCAACGAGATGGCGGAGAGCCTGTCGAAACAGATCACCCAGCTCGAAGAGTTCGGAAACCTTCAGAAGAGATTCACCTCCGACGTGAGCCACGAGCTGCGGACACCGCTGACGACGGTGCGCATGGCGGCCGATCTCATCCACGACGGCAGCGACGATCTCGACCCCGTCCTCCGGCGGTCGTCGGAGTTGCTCGTCGCCGAACTCGACCGGTTCGAGGGGCTGCTGGCCGACCTCCTCGAGATCAGCAGGCACGACGCCGGTGTCGCGGAACTGGCCGCCGAGCAACTGGACGTCCGGATGTGTGCGCGCGCGGCGGTCTCGACGGTCCGTCACCTCGCCCGTGAGAGCGGGACCGAACTGATCGTGGACCTGCCCGATCAGGCAGTCATGGCCGAGGTGGACCCGCGTCGCGTGGAACGCATTCTGCGGAACCTCCTCGCGAATGCGATCGATCACGGAGAAGGCAAACCGGTGCTCCTGCGCCTGCGCGCCGACGACAGCGCTGCGGCGTTCATCGTGCGCGACCAGGGCGTGGGCCTGCGGCCGGGCGAGGAGAAGCTGGTGTTCAACAGGTTCTGGCGGTCCGACCCGTCGCGTGTGCGACGGTCGGGCGGTACCGGCCTCGGACTCGCGATCAGCGTGGAGGACGCGAATCTCCACGACGGCAGGCTCGAGGCGTGGGGCGAACCAGGGCAGGGCGCCTGCTTCCGGCTGACGCTGCCGCGGGTGCGGGGCCGGAAGGTCGTGTCGAGCCCGCTGCCGCTGAAGCCGGGAACCGCGAAATACGTTCAGGGGCAGCCCGTCCCGGGTGACACCACGTTGCCGGTGCGCAACGAGAGTCCGGAGACGGCGGCCGACGAGTCCCGCACGGTTCCCCAGAAGCGTGAGCGTGCGCACGTCGGTGACCGAGACGGTTCGCACCTTCCGGAGCGGGACCTGTGATGCCCGGCCGGCGATCCGCCCTTCAGTCGCGGTCGGTGTGCGGTGCGATCGCCCTCGCGGTCCTCGTGACGGTCAGTGGGTGCGCCAGCCTCCCGGATTCCTCCACACCGCAGGCGATCGGCACGATCAATCGTGACTCGCCCGGATCGAGCGTCGCGGCCCCGGCGCCGGGGCGTGAACCCGACCTGCTGCTGCGCGACTTCTTCAAGGCCAGCACCGATCCGTCCGACCGGCACCTCGCCGCCCGCCAATTCCTCACCCCCGGTGTGTCCGGCAGGTGGGACGACGCGGCCAGTGCGACCATCGTCGACAAGGTCGACGTCCTGCCGGAGACACGGTCGGCCGACCAGGCGACGTACACGATCCGCGCCAACAAGGTGGGGCAGCTCGAGCCCGGCGGACTGTACGTGGCGGAGGAGGGCAGTTTCGAGACGAAGATCAGTCTGGAGCTGCAGGGCGGTGAGTGGCGGATCTCCGAGCTCCCCGCAGGCGTGATCCTCGACCGGGCGCAGTTCCTTAACACCTACCAGCGCAAATCGCTGTACTTCCTCGACCCGGCCGGGACGACGGTGGTGCCGGATCCGCGCTGGGTGTCGGGCGCCCAGGACCAGATGGCGTCGCAGCTGATCGGCCTGCTGATCGACGGCCCGAAGGCCGCCCTGGCCCCGGCCGTGCGCAACGAGCTCGGCGACGGGGTGTCGGTGCGGGGCCCAATCACGAAGGCCGACGGCCGCACCGCGCAGGTGGGGGTGGGGCTCGGCGGGATCCGGATCGACTTCGCCGGCGTGCCGCCGATGGACGCGCAGGCGAAGCAGCTGTTCGCAGCGCAGGTGATCTGGACGCTGGCCAACGCGGAGATCTCGGGTCCCTATGTACTGCTCGCCGACGGCGAGCCCTTCGACGAGCGGTTCCCGAACGGGTGGACCACCGCCGACGTCGCGTCCATGAACCCGTTCGCGACGTCGAGCGCCACCGTGGGGTTGCACGCGCTGCGTGAGGGGTCGATGGTGAGCGTCACCGAAACCGGTGTCACTCCGGTGCCCGGGTACTTCGGTTCGGCCCGCAACATGCGTTCGCTCGCACTGTCCCAGGACGGAAAGCTGGTCGCCGCAGTCGCGGACACCGGGCGTCCCGCGCCGGAACCCGCGAGTTCGCTCATGGTCGGCGCGTACGAGGACGGTGCCGCGTCGGTGCTCGAGGGCGGCGCGATCACCCGCCCGACATGGGCACCCGACAATTCGGCGATCTGGGCAGCGGTCAACGGCAACACCGTCATTCGGGTGTTGCGCGAGCCCGGCACCGGCCGGACGTCGGTGGTCAACGTCGACGCCGGCGCCGTCACCGCGCTCGGTGCCACGATCACCGAGTTGCGGCTGTCCCGCGACGGGGTACGGGCGGCACTGATCGTCGACGGCAAGGTCTATCTCGCCATCGTCACCCAGATGCCGGGTGGTGAGTACGCTTTGACGAATCCCCGTGCGGTCGCGATCGGCCTGGGCAGCCCGGCGCTGTCCCTGGACTGGAGCACGAGCGACACGATCGTCGTCGCGCGCGCCGCCTCGGACATCCCGGTGGTGCAGGTGGCCGTCGACGGCTCGCGGATGGACGCGCTGCCGAGTCGCAACCTGACCGCACCGGTGGTCGCCGTGGACGCGTCGACGACCACGGAGTTCGTCGCCGACTCCCGGGCGGTGTTCCAGTTGAACAACAACGATCCGGCGGGCGACCGGTACTGGCGGGAGGTTCCCGGGTTGACGGGTGTGAAGGCGATCCCGGTCCTGCCGGGCTGAGGCTGTCGGTGCGGTCGCCGATACTGCCCGCATGCGCGCCCTGCCCGGCCTCCGGAGCCTGCTCGACCTGATCCTGCCCGCCGAATGCGGCGGGTGCGGGGTGCCGGGCACTCAGTGGTGTGCCCGCTGCGCCACGGAGTTGGCAGACGATCCCGTGCTGCTCCGGCCCCGCGTCGATCCCGGGGTCGGGGTGTGGGCACTCGGACCGTACTCGGGTGCCCGCCGTCGGGCCGTGATCGCCGCGAAGGAACGCGGGCGGCGTGATCTCGCTGCGCCCCTCGGATCCGCCGTCGCTGGCGCCCTGGGCCGTCTGCAGCAGTGGGGTGAACTCGACCCGCCGAACGTGGCCCCGGTGGTTCTGGTGCCGGCTCCGACGCGTCCCCGGGCCGCCCGTGCACGCGGCGGCGACCCCGTCGCCCGGATCGCCGTCGCCGCGGTGGGAGGCAGACGCGTGTGCCCCGCGCTCGTGATGCGACACGCCGTGCGCGATTCGGTCGGACTGAGCGCAGATCAACGTCGAGTAAACCTCGAGGGTGGCGTCCGGTTGACGCGCAGCGGGGAAGGATTCGCGCGGCTTCTCTCGTCGGGACCGGCTGCACTGCAACGTATCTCGGTGGTACTGCTGGACGACGTGTCGACCACCGGGGCGACCGCCGCCGAGTCGGTCCGGGTGCTGTCGCGAGCAGGTATCCGAGTGAGCGCGGTGGTCGTCGTGGCGGGTGTCAGATGAAATTCTGCCGAACAGTGGCACTCGCGCGCGTTACGTACTAGCGTCGCGGACACACCCGAAAACACAGGTAGGAGGTGGAACTTCGAACCTGGTGCCGGGCGGACCCCCTTCCGGCATTGCTCAAACTCGCCGCCGCCCATCAAGGGGCGGGGCCGTAATCGGGAGGTACGAGTGACGACCCCTTCGCAAGCCTCGGTTTTCGTCGACGACCGCACAACGGATGCACAAGAGAAGACGGATACCCCCAACGCCGAGATCGTCGTCAAGGGACGCAACGTCGAGGTACCCGACCACTTCCGCGTGTACGTCTCCGAGAAGCTGTCGCGCCTCGAGCGCTTCGATCCCTCCATATTCCTGTTCGATGTCGAACTTCACCACGAACCCAATCGACGCCAGAGGAAAAACTGCCAGCGCGTCGAGATCACTGCCCGAGGCAAGGGGCCGGTAGCCCGAGCCGAGGCATGCGCCGACAGCTTCTATGCAGCATTCGAGTCGGTGACCGCCAAGCTCGAGAGCAGGCTCCGCCGCACCAAGGATCGCAAAAAGGTCCACTACGGGGAAAAGACCCCGGTGTCGGTGGCGGAGGCCACCGCCGCACTCGCCGAGGACGACAGTCTCGGCATCAGTCCCGACATCTCCCTGGACGGTCAGGTGTCGGACGAGCACACGCCGGGTCATGTCGTGCGTACCAAGGAACACAAGGCCACGCCGATGACCGTCGACGACGCTTTGTACGAGATGGAGCTGGTGGGACACGATTTCTTCCTGTTCCACGACAAGGAGTCGGACAAGGCGACCGTCGTCTACCGACGGCACGCGTTCGACTACGGATTGATCCGTCTGGCGTGATGTACTCCCGTTCCGCCTGACGATCCGAGCGGTCGGTCTACTCGTCCGATCGCGGAAGCGCCTACCATGGAATCCGGCCGGGGTTCTCGGACCTCCGGCCGGATTTTGTGTGTCACCCATCCACTGCCGAAGATTGAGGACGAACAAGACTGTGCCGTCGCTGTCGCTATCGAAGCTGCTCCGTGTTGGTGAAGGTCGCATGGTCAAGCGGCTCAAGCACATCGCCGACCACGTTTCCTCGCTGTCGCCCGAGGTCGAAGACCTGACCGACGAGCAACTCCGCGCGAAGACCGAGGAGTTCCGCGCCCGCTACCGCGACGGCGAGACGCTCGACGAGCTGCTGCCCGAGGCGTTCGCCGTCGCCCGCGAGGCGTCCTGGCGGGTCATCGACCAGCGGCACTTCCACGTGCAGATCATGGGCGGCGCCGCCCTCCACTTCGGCAACATCGCCGAGATGAAGACGGGTGAGGGCAAGACCCTGACCTGCGTGTTGCCCGCGTACCTCAACGCGATCGCCGGGGACGGCGTGCACGTCGTCACGGTCAACGACTACCTCGCCAAGCGCGACTCCGAGTGGATGGGCCGCGTCCACCGCTTCCTCGGCCTCGACACCAGCGTGATCCTGTCCGGCATGTCGCCTGCCGAGCGTCGCGCAGCCTATGCGGCCGACATCACATACGGCACCAACAACGAGTTCGGGTTCGACTACCTGCGTGACAACATGACGCACTCCCTGGACGATCTCGTCCAGCGCGGTCACAGCTTCGCGGTCGTCGACGAGGTCGACTCCATCCTCATCGACGAGGCCCGGACCCCCCTCATCATCTCCGGCCCTGCCGACGCCTCGAGCAAGTGGTACGCGGAGTTCGCGCGCATCGCGCCGCTGCTCAAGCGTGACGTGCACTACGAGGTCGACATCCGCAAACGCACCATCGGCGTCCACGAGGCCGGCGTCGAACTCGTCGAGGACCAGCTCGGCATCGACAACCTGTACGAGGCCGCCAACTCGCCGCTCGTGAGCTACCTGAACAACGCCATCAAGGCCAAGGAGCTCTACACGAAGGACAAGGACTACATCGTCCGCGACGGTGAGGTGATCATCGTCGACGAGTTCACCGGCCGCGTCCTCGTCGGCCGCCGGTACAACGAGGGCATGCACCAGGCCATCGAGGCCAAGGAGAAGGTCGAGATCAAGGCCGAGAACCAGACCCTCGCCACGATCACGCTGCAGAACTACTTCCGCCTCTACGACAAGCTGTCGGGCATGACGGGTACGGCCGAGACCGAGGCCGCCGAGCTGCACCAGATCTACAACCTCGGCGTCATCCCGATCCCCACCAACCGGCCGATGGTCCGCGTCGACAACGGCGACCTGATCTACAAGACCGAGGAAGCCAAGTTCGACGCCGTCGTCGACGACGTGGTGGAGCGGCACGAGAAGGGTCAGCCGGTCCTGATCGGCACGACCAGCGTCGAGCGGTCCGAGTACCTGTCGAAGCAATTCACCAAACGCGGCGTGGCACACAACGTGCTGAACGCGAAGTTCCACGAGCAGGAAGCCCAGATCATCGCCGAGGCCGGCAGGTCGGGCGCCGTCACCGTGGCGACCAACATGGCCGGTCGTGGTACCGACGTCGTGCTCGGCGGCAACCCCGACATCATCGCGGACATCGCGCTCCGCAAGCAGGGGCTCGACCCCGTTCACACGCCCGACGACTACGAGGCGGCGTGGGACGACGTCCTCGACCAGGTCAAGGCCGAGGTGAAGGCGGACGCGGACAAGGTTCGTGAGGCGGGCGGACTGTACGTCCTCGGCACCGAGCGGCACGAGTCCCGGCGCATCGACAACCAGTTGCGCGGCCGGTCCGGCCGTCAGGGCGATCCGGGTGAGTCGCGGTTCTACCTGTCGCTCGGCGACGAGTTGATGCGACGGTTCAACGGCGCGGCGCTCGAGTCGATCATGACCCGGCTCAACCTGCCCGACGACGTTCCGATCGAGGCGAAGATGGTCTCGAAGGCCATCAAGAGCGCGCAGACGCAGGTCGAGCAGCAGAACTTCGAGATCCGCAAGAACGTCCTCAAGTACGACGAGGTGATGAACCAGCAGCGCACGGTCATCTACAACGAGCGCCGCCAGATCCTCGAAGGCAAGGATATGGAGGGCCAGGTCGAGAAGATGATCACCGACGTGGTCACCGCCTACGTCGACGGCGCCACCGCCGAAGGGTACGTCGAGGACTGGGATCTCGAACAACTGTGGACGGCCCTCAAGACGCTGTACCCGGTCGGCCTCGACTACAAGGAACTGGTCGGCGACAGCGACGACGGTGAGACCAACGACATCACCGCCGAAGAACTGCGTGAGACCCTGCTGAAGGATGCACACGACGCCTACGCCCGGCGCGAGGCCGAGATCGACGGCGTCGCCGGCGAGGGATCGATGCGCGAACTGGAGCGCCGCGTCCTGCTGAGCGTGCTCGACCGCAAGTGGCGCGAACACCTCTACGAGATGGACTACCTCAAGGAAGGCATCGGCCTGCGGGCGATGGCCCAGCGTGATCCGCTCGTCGAGTACCAGCGCGAAGGTTTCGACATGTTCGGCGGCATGCTCGAGGGCCTGAAGGAGGAGTCGGTCGGATTCCTGTTCAACCTTCAGGTCGAGGCGGCCGCCCCGCAGGCGGCACAGGCCCCTGGCGTCAGCGTCACCGCGGCCTCCGCTGCGGCGACGGCGTCGGCCTCGCCCGCCCCGGCCGCGCCGCGGCCACTGCCCACCCAGGAGGCGGCGCAGCAGGCGCAGGGCACGGCGGCACCGTCCGCCCTCCGTGCGAAGGGACTGGACGACGGCGAGCCCCGCGGGCTCACCTACTCCGGGCCTGCCGAGGACGGCAACGCCCAGCTCAGCCGCCGCGGAGCGGCCGAGTCGGACGATACCTCCGACGCCGGAACCCGTCGCCAGCGGCGTGAGGCCGCCCGGTCGCAGTCGAAGGGCAAGAAGGCCCCGCGGACCAAGCGCAAGCGCTGACCGCAGCAGAAGACGATCAGCCGATCACCAGTGAGGTGACGGTCCAGCCCGTGTCGGACTCCTGTTCGACACGGGCCGCGATCACGAAGATCCGCGGTCCTCGGCCGTAGGTGCCGAAGGCCTCGAATGCGCACGGCTCCACCGCACGCAGGTGCACGCGGACGAGCGTCGCGACACCGAGTCGCCGGGCGGGCGACTCCGACAGCGCGAGCGTGCGCACGACGTCGACGAGCGACGGCGTCACCAGCGGCCGCAGTTGCCGTACGTTGCGGCGCCGATCCAGCACTTCGAGGACGAGCCGGAACGCCTGCTCCGTGAACCGCTGGACATCCGGCGACGGAAGAGGCAGAGTTCCCGGCTGCGTCGCGGCGGTGCGTGGCGACGCCCCCGAATGGGGCGACGAGCGGTGCCTGCCGCGCCCGGACGCGTGCCGCCCGCCCGACGGCGCCGCCGCCGAATGCCCAGGCCGAGGTGGCCCGGGAATGTCACCGGCCGCCGGTTCGAAGCGCGGCACCCGTGACAGGAACGTGTAGGACTCACTCATTTCTTACCCCCCGGTTTCGGCATGAGACGGCCGTCGTAGCGGTCATACTCGCACGGATCCCGTCGTCGTGTCGCCGAACCGGGGAGCGGACCCTAGGGTGGTGACGTGCGGGGATTGATAGTGGACTTCGGAGGCGTTCTCGCGGGTCCCGGTTCGGACATGGACGGCCTGTCGTCCGTTCTCGCCGGTGCCCGGATCCGTGGGGTGCGGACCGCGATCCTCAGCAACGATCCTGGTGGTCCCGGCGCGCAGTGGCTGCGGGAACTCGGTGACGGCCGGCTGGTCGATCAGGTCGTGCTGTCCGGGGACGTCGGTGTCGCCAAACCCGACCCGCGGATCTACCGGCTGACGGCCGACGCGCTCGGTCTGGCCCCGGGGGACTGTATCTTCGTCGACGACCTGTCGGTCAATGTCCGGGGTGCGGTGGCCGTCGGGATGGTGGGTATCCACCACGTCGACGGCGGCGCCACCGCGGAGGAGATAGCGATACTTCTCGAGGTCGATCGAGACGGGATGCAAGGGGGACAGGCGCCGACATGGTGACGAGACTGACTACGCAGGACGCGTCGTTCTACTTTCTCGAGGCGAGCAGTACGCCGATGCACGTGGGGTCGCTCGCGATCTTCCGCAAGCCGCGAAACGGGTTGTCCTACGAGGAATTACTGAGCCTCGTCGAGGAACGGCTGAGCTTGGTGCCGCGCTACCGGCAGAAGGTGCGGGAGGTGGCGCTGGGGCTGTCGCGGCCGGTGTGGGTGGATGACCAGGACTTCGACATCGAGTACCACGTCCGGCGGTCGGCGCTGCCGAAGCCTGGATCGGACGCCCAGTTGCACGATCTGGTCGCACGGCTCACGTCCCGGCCGCTCGACAACACGCGACCACTGTGGGAGATGTACCTGGTGGAGGGGTTGTCGAACAACCGCTTCGCCATCTTCACGAAGTCCCATTCCTCGCTGGTCGACGGTGAGACGGCGCTCGAGATCGGTCAGGTGATCCTGGACCCGGCGAAGACCCGGCGGCCCATGGCCGAGGAACTCTGGATGCCGAGCCCGGCCCCCAGTGAGTCCACTCTCATCGCCGGGGCGCTGGCGGAGATGGTGTCGAGGCCGGGCGAAGGGCTGGCGGCGCTGCGGATGACGTTGGGTGACATGGCGTCTGCGCTCGGCGAGACCGTGCGCGCCGTCGGCAAGGTCGCCGCCGTGGTGCGCACCGCTACGCAGGTGGCGCCGGCAAGTCCGCTCAATGCGACCATTTCACGCAATCGGCGCTTCGCGGTGGTCAAGACCGAACTGGGCGACTACCGGAAGATCCGCGCGCAGTACGGGTGCGAGGTCAACGACGTCATCCTCGCCGTCGTGGCGGGCGCGATGCGGTACTGGCTGCTGTCCCGCGGTGAGCCGGTGGCCGAGTCGACCACGGTCCGGGCCATGGTGCCGATGTCCGTGTACGCAACGGATCCCGAGGCCGACGACGAGGCGTCACGCCGCGGCGAGTGGGCGGATCCGCGGAGCATGGTGTCGTCGTTCCTCATCGACCTGCCGGTCGGGGAACCGAATGCCGTGGTGCGGCTGTCGCACGTGGCGCACGCCATGGAGGCGCACGCCAAGCAGAGCCAGCGGGTCACCGCGGAGACCCTGGTGCGTTTGTCGGGATTCGCGCCCGCAACGCTGCACGCGATGAGTGCCCGTGTGGCGAGTAGCTTCTCGCAGCGGATGTTCAATCTGATGATCACCAACGCGCCGGGACCGCAGTTGCCGCTGTACGTCGGGGGAGCGCGGATGCTCGAGATGTATCCGGTGTCGCCCCTGCTGAAAAACCAGACTTTGAGCATCGGCCTGACGTCCTACGACGGCAACGTCTACTACGGTTTGAATGCAGACCGTGACGCCATGGCCGACGTGGACGTGGTGGCGGCGCTGCTGTACGAATCTCTCGAGGAGTTGTTGGATGCCAGCCGGTGAGAAGTCCGCGGTGCGAATGACGGGTGACGCATGACGAGGGTGTACGTTCCCGCGACGATCGAGATCCTTCAGCGGCTCGTCGCCGACCGGGAGTTCGATCCGATGAGCCGTACCGCCTTCGCCGTCACCCCCACGCTCCGCGAGGCGTACTCGTCGGGCGACGACGAAGAACTGGCCGAGGTCGCGATGGCCGAGGCGGCCCGGGCCTCGCTACGACTGATTGCGGGCCGGGTGGGGGAGAGCGGGAGCGACGGGGTTCGCTTCCGTCGCGCCGTGGTCGCCGCGGACGTGGACGACGTGACGCCGCGACCGGACCTCGACGACGCCGTGGTCCGGTTGCCCGGTCCGGTGACGATCGGCACGGTCGCGTCGGTGCACGTGGATCTCGCGGAGGCGGAGCCGGACATCGAACGGGCCGTGTCGGCGATCGACGAGGCGGATCTCGGGGACCCGGACGCCGAGTTCGTTCTCGGTGACGCGGAGGATCATGTCCTGGCGTGGTACGCCACCCAGGAGCTTCCGTTCCTTCTCGAACTACTCTGACCGGTCCGTCCTCTTACCTCGGGGTAACCTACGGTACCGTAGCTTGGTAACCTACGGTAGCGTAGGTCATGACGGAAAAGGTGGAGGTCGGATGGGTCTGAAGGATTGGATCGAGGCGCCCGCAGCAGCGGTCGTGCCCGCCAAGCGGTCCAAGCTCAATTGGTTGCGGGGTGCGGCGGCACGGCTCACGACGCCATTGCTGCCCGACGACTACCTGCACCTGGCCAACCCGCTGTGGTCGGCTCGCGAACTGCGCGGACAGATCGTGGAGGTGCGCGCGGAGACGGCGGACTCGGCCACGATCGTCATCAAGCCGGGCTGGGGATTCGACTTCGACTACGAGCCCGGCCAGTACATCGGCATCGGTCTGCACATCGACGGTCGCTGGCACTGGCGCTCGTACTCCCTCACGTCGCCGCCGAACTGGGACGACAAGCTCATCTCCATCGCCGTCAAGGCGATGCCCGAGGGATTCCTGTCGAGTCACCTCGTCAACGGCGTGCCCTCGGGAACGATCGTGCGGCTCGCGACGCCCACGGGCAACTTCGCGCTGCCCGATCCGCCGCCGGAGCGGATCCTGTTCCTCACCGCGGGCAGCGGCATCACACCCGTCATGGCGATGCTGCGCACGATGAACCGGCGCGGTCAGCTCCCCGACGTCTTCCACGTCCATTCGGCCCCCACCGACGCCGACGTGATGTTCGCCGACGAGCTCACCCGGCTCCACGAGGAGCACGACGACTTCCGGTGCAAGATCCAGCTCACCCGCAGCCAGGGCAAGTTCGCGTTGTCCTCGCTCGACGAGGTGTGTCCCGATTGGCGTGAACGGCAGACGTGGGCCTGCGGGCCGCTGCCGATGCTCGACGAGATCGAGACGTTGTGGCGCGACGAGGGCATCGAGGGCAAGTTGCACCTCGAACGGTTCGCCGTCTCCCGCGCGGACACGTCCGGCGAGGGCGGGACCGTCACGTTCGCCAAGGCCGACAAGACCGTGTCGATCGACGGTGCCACCACTCTCCTCGAGGCCGGTGAGCAGGTCGGGGCACTGATGCCGTTCGGCTGCCGGATGGGTATCTGCCAGACCTGTGTCGTGCCGATTCTCGCCGGGCATGCGATCGACCTGAGGTCGGGCAAGCAGCACGCCGAAGGTGACCGAGTCCAGACTTGTATCTCCGCGGCGGCAGGGGACTGCACGCTCGACGCGTGAGCGTGAGCGTGTTGTTCACCTGACTCCGCTATTCTCGGACTCTCACCAGACGGAGGAGCACGGTGGCGATCACCGACATCAAAGAGTTCGCGCATCTGACCGAAGCGGACATCGAATCGCTCGGGCGTGAGTTGGATGCGATCCGGCTCGACGTGGAGGATTCGCGGGGCGTTCGCGACGCCCGCTACATCCGCCGGGCCATCAGGGCGCAACGGCTGTTGGAGCTCGGTGGCCGGCTTGCGTTGTTCGGAAGCCGCTACCGCCCGGCCTGGCTCGCGGGCACCGCGATGCTCTCCCTCTCGAAGATCATCGAGAACATGGAACTCGGCCACAACGTGATGCACGGCCAGTGGGACTGGATGAACGATCCGGAGATCCACTCCATGTCGTGGGAGTGGGATCAGACGGGCCCCTCGGAGCATTGGAAGCGGGCGCACAACTACTCCCACCACACGTTCACCAACATTGTGGGAATGGATTCCGATGTGGGGTTCGGCATCCTCAGGATGACCCGCGACGAGGAGTGGCGGCCGATCAATCTGCTGCAGCCCTTCGCCAACATCATCCTGGCCGCCACGTTCGAGTGGGGGATCGCGCTCCACGACCTCACGTTCGCCGCCGAGCTGGAGGGTGCGGAGAAGGGTCAGCTCAATTCCCAGGCCAACAAGGATTTCGGGCGCAAGATCTTCCGCCAGGTCGGCAAGGACTTCCTCCTGTTCCCGGTGCTCGCGGGGCCGGCGTGGAAGTCGACGCTGACGGCCAACGCCACCGCCAACCTCGTGCGGAATCTGTGGGCCTATGTGGTGATCTTCTGCGGGCACTTCCCGGACGGTGCCGAGAAGTTCACGGTGGACGAGTACGAGAACGAGACCCGGCACGAGTGGTACCTCCGCCAGATGCTCGGCAGCGCGAATTTCGATTCCGGCAAGATCATGGGTTTCATGAGCGGGAACCTCAGCTACCAGATCGAGCATCACCTGTTCCCGGACCTGCCGAGCAACCGGTACCCGGAGATCGCCGTGAAGGTGCGGGCGCTGTGCGAGAAGTACGACCTGCCGTACACCACGGGTTCGCTCGCCAAGCAGTACCTGCTGGCTCTGCGCACGATCCACAAGCTCGCCCTGCCCGACCGGTTCTTGCGGGCGACGGCGGACGACGCGCCGGAGACGTCCTCGGAACGCAAGTTCCGCGACGCCCGTGATGCGGGTGCCGCGATGGTCGAGACGTTGCGCACGGATCCCGTCACGGGGCAGCGGCGGGGTCTGTTGTCGGCGTTGCGCGCCCGCGCGGAGGCCAAGATTCCCCGACGCCGACGGTGATTTCACTCACACCTACACTCAGGTAACCTACGGTGTCGTAACTTACGGTACGGTAGGTCGAGTCAGCGCCTTTCGGGTGCGAACTGTCGACCCAGCCAGGAGGAGGTCCCCCATGGCGATTGCAGACGTCAAGGAATACGCACATCTCACCGAAGCCGACATCGAGTCGCTCGGACGCGAGCTCGATGCGATCCGGCGCGATATCGAAGAGTCCCGCGGGGAGCGTGACGCGCGGTACGTGCGAAACACGATCAGACTGCAGCGTTCCCTCGAAATCGGTGGCCGAGCCGTCCTCTTCGCGAGCAAGCGGCGTCCCGCCTGGCTGGCGGGCACAGCCATGCTGTCCCTCTCGAAGATCATCGAGAACATGGAACTCGGCCACAACGTCATGCACGGCCAGTGGGACTGGATGAACGATCCCGAGATTCACTCCACCTCGTGGGAGTGGGACGTGACGGGACCGTCCGCTCACTGGAAGCAGACGCACAACTACATTCACCACAAGTACACCAACGTCCTCGGCATGGACGACGACGTGGGATACGGACTGCTGCGCGTCACGCGCGACCAGCGGTGGAAGCCGTTCAACACCGGCAATCTCCTGTACAACACGCTGCTCGCGCTGTTCTTCGAGTACGGAATCGCGGCGCAGCATCTCGAACTCGGCAAGGTCGCCAAGGGGCGCGTGCCGAGCGAGGAGACCCAGCGCAAGCTCCGCGAGGTCGGTGAGAAGGTCGGCAAGCAGATCCTCAAGGATTACGTAATCCACCCCGCGGTCACGGGTCCGGCGTGGAAGAGCACGCTCACCGCCAACATCGCCGCGAACATGATCCGCAACGTGTGGACCAACGCGATCATCTTCTGCGGGCACTTCCCGGACGGCGCCGAGAAATTCACCAAGGCGGACATCGACAAGGAAACGCCGGCCCAGTGGTACCTGCGGCAGATGCTCGGTAGCGCGAACATCGAGGGTGGCAAGCTCATGGACTTCATGTCCGGCAACCTCAGCTACCAGATCGAGCACCACCTGTTCCCCGACCTGCCCAGCAACCGCTACGCGGAGATCGCCGTGCGGGTGCGGGAACTGTGCGACAAGTACGACCTGCCGTACACGACCGGGCCCTTCCTCGTGCAGTACGCGAAGTCGTGGCGCACCATCGCCAAGCTGTCGTTGCCGAACAAGTACCTCAAGGCGACCGCGGATGACGCGCCGGAGACGGCGTCGGAGCGCAAGTTCGGTGGAAACACCACGGCGACAATCGATCCCGTGACCGGCCGCCGTCAGGGGCTGAGTACCGCGATCAAGCGCACCCGCAAGCGCCGCGGTCTACGCGCGCTGCTGTCCCGCTAGAAAGTTCCGCTACAGACGCGGTTCGTCCCTCACCAGGCTTCGTTGGACGCGATGGCCGTGAGGAGGTGACGGACCGCGTCGACGCGTTTGGCGGCCTTGCCCTCCAGTAGGTCGAGCGCGCATTCCGGGTCCGCGGGCGGGCCGAGGTGGGTACACCCTCTCGGACAGTCCTCGATGGCGGCGGCCAGATCGGAGAACGCGGCCACCACGTTCTCCGGGGAGATGTGGGCAAGTCCGAACGACCGGATACCGGGAGTGTCGATCGCCCAACCGCCCGTCGGAAGCGGCAGCGCGACCGACTGCGTGGAGGTGTGCCGGCCCTTTCCGACGCCGGAGACCACGCCGACGGCCCGGTCGGCGTCGGGCACGAGACGGTTGACGAGAGTCGACTTCCCGACCCCCGAATGGCCGATCAGCGCGGTGAGGCGGCCCGACAGCATCGACAGGACCTCGTCGACCGGATCGTCGCGACCGGCCACGACGACGGGGACATCGAGGTCCGCGAACGCGCTCGCGAACTCCTCGGGCGGCTCGAGATCGCTCTTCGTCAGGCACACGATGGGACTCAACCCGCCCGCATACGCGGCGACGAGCGCACGTTCGACGAATCCCGTCCGCGGCGGCGGGTCCGCCAGCGCCACCACGATCAGCAGCTGCTGGGCGTTGGCCACGACGATCCGCTCGTACGGATCGGTGTCGTCGGCGGTGCGTCGCAACACCGTGGAGCGCTCGGCCACCCGCACGATCCGCGCCAGGGTGTCGGGCTTGCCGGACAGATCGCCGACCACACTCACCTCGTCGCCGACCACGATGGGGGTGCGGCCCAGTTCCCGGGCGCGCATGGTGACGAGGGGGCGGTCGGGGTCGCCGCCCAGCACGCAACCCCACCGGCCGCGGTCGACCGAGACGACCATCGCCGACTCCGCCGCGAGGTGCTCCGGCCGGGTCTTCGTGCGCGGGCGCGTTCCTCGGCCCGGGCGCACCCGGACGTCGGACTCGTCATACTGCCTGCGACTCAGAAGCTCGCCTTCCGCTCGGTGCCCGCACCGGCGGACAGCATTGTGGCCCACAGGTTCTCGAAACCGGGCAGGGTCTTGGCCGTGGTGCCGACGTCCTCGATCCGGATGCCGTCGACGCGCAGCCCGACGATGGCGCCCGCGGTCGCCATTCGGTGGTCGGCGTAGGAGCGCCACGTCCCACCGTGCAGGTCTGCCGGGACGATCGTGAGGCCGTCCTCGGTCTCGGTGACGTTCCCGCCCAGCGAGTTGATCTCGTGCGCGAGTGCGGCCAGCCGGTCGGTCTCGTGGCCGCGCAGATGCGCGATGCCCCGCAGGTGCGACGGACCGTGTGCGAGTGCGGCGAGCGCTGCGACGGTCGGGGTGAGTTCGCCCACGTCGTGCAGGTCGATGTCGATGCTGTTCAGCTGCTGCGGACCGCGGACCGTGAGGTTCGCGCCGTCCAGCCGGACGTCCGCGCCCATCGCCAGCAGAATGTCGCGGATTGCGTCTCCGGGTTGCGTCGTCCTGCTCGGCCACAGGGGAACCGTCACCTCACCGCCGGTGACGGCGGCGGCGGCCAGGAAGGCGGTGGCATTCGACAGGTCGGGCTCGATCGCCCGGTCGACGGCCCGGACGACACCGGGGCTCACCCGCCACGTGTCGGCCTCCCCGCCCGTCGCCGGGGTGGAGACCTCGACACCCGACTCCCGCAGCATCTCGACGGTCATGTCGATGTGCGGCATGGACGGCACCGTCTTGCCGTCGTGATGCACCGTGACGCCCTCGTCGAAAGCGGCCGCCGACAGCAGCAGCCCGGAGACGAACTGTGACGAGCCGGACGCGTCGATCGTGACCCGTCCACCGCGCAGCGAACCCGCACCGCGGACCGTGAACGGGAGGGAGTCGCCGTCGATGTCCGCGCCGAGACCGCGCAGCGCGTCCAGGATGGTGTCGAGGGGCCGGGTGCGCGCCTGCTCGTCCCCGTCGAAGTGAACCGTTCCGCTCGCGAGCGCGGCGACCGGGGGAAGGAACCGCATGACGGTGCCCGCCAGGCCGCAGTCGACCGCACCACCATGGACGGGACCCGGGGTGACCCGCAGCGTCGTGTCGGCGCCGGCCGTCTCGATGCCGATGCCGAGCGTGCGGAGCGCGCCGATCATGAGGTCGGTGTCCCGGCTGCGCAATGCCCCGGTGAGGGTGGACGGACCGTCCGCGAGTGCGGCGAGGATCAGCGCGCGATTGGTGATCGACTTCGATCCGGGGAGGGCGACCGTCGCGACGACGGGCGCTTCGGCACGGGGGGCGTTCCACAGGCTCAGGCTCACGGTCTCCATCTTCGCCTATCGGGCGTGTCGCCGGGCGGGGTGGGCGGTGTGTCGCGGGTGTCGGTGGTTCGTGCCACTCTGGTGGGCATGTGCGGCAGGTATGCGACCACTGCGAATCCGGCGACACTCGCGGCCGACCTCGATGCGATCGACGAGGCGGGCGAGGAGGAGAGCCCGCCCGACTACAACGTGGCGCCCACCACGCAGGTCCTGACGGTGGTCGACCGTCACGACGCCCGGCGGATCCGGCGGATGCGGTGGGGGCTCGTGCCGTCCTGGACGAAGGAGCTAGGCAAGGGGCCGGTGCTGTTCAACGCGCGAGCGGATTCGGTCGACACCAAACCGGCCTTCCGGAACGCGTTCAAGTACAAGCGCTGCCTCGTTCCGATGGACGGCTGGTACGAGTGGCAGACCGAGGTCGATGCGGCAGCAGCCGGGAAGAAGCCCGGCAAGGCGAAGAAGATCCCGTACTACATGTCGCCGGAGGACGGCTCCCGCCTGTACATGGCCGGGCTGTGGTCGGTCTGGCACGATCCCGCGGTCGAGGACTCACCGCCGGTCCTGAGCTGCAGCATCATCACGGTCGACTCGGCCGCCCAGCTCGAGAACGTCCACGACCGGATGCCGCTGGTGATGCCCCGCGACCGCTGGACCGCGTGGCTCGATCCCGAGCACCCCGCGTCGACGGATCTGCTCGCGGTGTCACCCGACGCGATCGCCGACATCACCGTCCGGCGGGTGTCCACGCTGGTGAACAGTGTGAAGAACAACGGACCGGAACTCCTCGACCCCGACGCGGCCGGTCGTGACGAAGAGCAGGTGGGGGAGCAGATCAGCCTGCTGTGACCGAGGCGGTGACGGCTCCGCTGAGCCGCACCAGGTCGGCGGGCGCGAGTTCGATCTCGAGTCCGCGCCTGCCGGCGCTGCACAGCACCCGGTCCCAGTCGAGCGCCGACGCGTCGACGACCGTCGCGAGCGCCTTGCGCTGTCCGAGCGGTGAGATGCCCCCGAAGACGTACCCGGTGGAGCGTTCCGCGTCGGTGCGTTCCGCCATCACCGCCTTGCCCGCGCCCAGCGCCGCGGCCGCCGCCTTCAGCGACAGCTTCTCCGGCACCGGCAGGACCGCGACCGCCAGCTTGCCGGTGTCGAGCTTGATCACCAGCGTCTTGAACACCTGGTGTGCGGTGACGCCGACCGTCTCGCCCAGGGCGTCGACGGCCTCCGAACCGTACGATTCCGCCCGCGCATCGTGCGCGTAGCTGTGCACGGTGTGGTCGATGCGATGTTTGACGAGCAGCTTCGTCGCGGGAGTGGCAGTTCCGGCCATGGACAGACACTCTGCCACGCGGTCGGGAACACAGCGGACGGGAGGCGTGTTGGTACCTGCAGAAGAACAGTGCATCGAAGGGAGTGGTCCGTATCGTGATGTCCTCGGTGATGGAGCCCACGTCGCGTCTGCAGTTGGCGGTAACGTTGACGCCCACGGCGACCGAAGGGATCAGCGTGCAGGAACATGACCGTCCGACGGCAGACCAGGCCGAACCACAGGACGAGTTGATCGCGCGTTTCGAAAGGGATGCGCTCCCACTTCTGGATCAGCTGTACGGTGCTGCTCTGAGGATGACCAGGAACCCGGCGGACGCCGAGGACCTCGTGCAGGAAACGTACGTGAAGGCCTACACGGCGTTCCGTTCGTTCCGTGAGGGCACCAACCTCAAGGCGTGGCTGTACCGGATTCTCACGAACACGTACATCAACTCGTACCGCAAGAAGCAGCGCCAGCCCGCGCAGTACCCCACCGACGAGATCACCGACTGGCAGCTCGCGGCGACGGCGGAACATTCGTCGACCGGTCTGCGGTCCGCCGAGGTGGAGGCGCTGGACGCGCTCCCCGACGACGACATCAAGGAAGCGCTCCAGGCCCTGCCGGAGGAGTTCCGGATGGCCGTGTACTACGCCGACGTCGAGGGCTTCCCCTACAAGGAGATCGCCGAGATCATGGGCACCCCGATCGGGACCGTGATGTCGCGGCTGCACCGCGGGCGCAAGCAGCTCCGGGGTCTGCTCGCCGATGTCGCACGCGAACGTGGATTCAACCGTGGGGGCACCCACGAGGTGCCCGGCGACAGTGTAGTGAGTGCGGAGCAGGAGGTTTCTCGGTGAGCGAGCAGGACGAATTCGAGCAGCTCGACTGCTCCGCCGTCATCGCAGACGTCTGGCTGATGCTGGACCGTGAATGCGACGAGGCGTCGAGGGCGCGGCTGCAGAGACATCTCGACGAGTGCGGGTCGTGTCTCGAGGCGTACGGGATCGAGGAGAAGGTGAAGAGCCTCGTGAACCGCAAGTGCGGCGGTGAGCACGCGCCGGAAAGCCTGCGTCAGCGGCTCTCCATCGAGTTGCGGCGGACGATCCTCATCACCAATACGGAACCCGACGCATAATCCGTCAGAACAGCAATCAGGGGCCGGAAAGCATCGCTGCTTTCCGGCCCCTGGTGCGTTCTACGGCGCGTCAGGCGTTGGGACGCTTGCCGTGGTTTGCGGCGTTGCCCTTGCGACTGCGCTTCTTACGACCACGCTTACCCATGAGTAGATCTCCCTTCTTTTCACCACAGTCTTCCACGTGTGGTTGGGTGTCCTTGCAACAGGGCTTTCTCGACACCCGGGAGTGAAGGATCACAATGGCAGAAGACGTGCGCGCCGAAATGGTTTCGACGGTGTATCAGGTTGTGGTGAGCGCGGGTGACGAGGTGAAGGAAGGCGACACGCTCGTCATCCTCGAGTCGATGAAGATGGAGATTCCCGTCATCGCCGAAGAGCCCGGCACGGTCACGTCCGTGGACGTCAAGGTCGGCGACGTGATCCAGCAGGGCGACCTGATCGCAGTCATCTCCTGAGCTGACACCCACCGACGATGTCCACACTGAGCGACCTGCTCGCCGAACACACCGACCTGCCCGGCGAGGCCGTCGATCATCTCCAGCGAGTCGTCGGTGAATGGCAGTTGCTCGCCGACCTCTCCTTCGCGGACGTCCTGCTCTGGGTCGGAACGGATTCCGCGGCCACCGACGCCACCGGCACCGTGATCTGCGTCGCCCACTGCAGGCCCACCACCGCGTCGACTGCGTTCCCCGAGGACGTCGTCGGGACCGTCGTGTCGGAGTCGGAACACCCGCAGGTGCTGCAGGCGCTGCTCGAGGGCCGCGTCGTGCGCCCCGAGGACGGCGGCGGGCACGCGGGTCTGCCGCCGCGTGGGGAAGCGGTTCCGGTGCGGTGGAACGGCGAGGTGATCGCGGTCCTGAGCCGGGACACCAACCTGTCGCATCAGCGGGCGCAGAGCCCCCTCGAGGTCGCGTATCTCGACTGCGCCGAGGATCTGTGCCAGATGATCAGCGACGGCACCTTCCCGATCCGTGAGGCCCGGTCGGACACCAACTCGAGTCCGCGTGCCGGCGACGGCTTCATCCGCCTCGACACCGACGGCAGCGTGGTCTACGCGAGTCCCAATGCGCTGTCGGCCTATCACCGGATGGGGCTCAGCTCGGACCTGATCGGCCAGAACCTCGCCGCCACCACGCGGTCGCTCGTGACGGATCCGTTCGAGTCGCAGGAGGTCGCCGGGTACATCCGCGACACCATCGCCGACAAGCCGGGCCGCCGCATGGAGATCGAGGCCAGGGGAGCGACCGTTCTGCTCCGGGCGCTGGTCCTCAAACCCGGTGGGAAGCGGGTGGGCGCCGCTGTCGTCGTGCGGGACGTCACCGAGGTGAAGAGGCGGGATCGCGCCCTGCTCAGCAAGGATGCGACGATCCGCGAGATCCATCACCGGGTGAAGAACAACCTGCAGACCGTGGCGGCGCTCCTGCGACTGCAGGCCCGACGCACCAACAACGAGGAAGCCAGGCAGGCACTGAGCGAATCGGTGCGCCGCGTCACCTCGATCGCCCTCGTGCACGACACACTGTCGATGTCGGTGGACGAGGAAGTGAACCTCGACGAGGTCGTCGACCGCCTGGTGCCGATCCTGTCCGACGTGGCGACGGTGAGTACGCCGATCAAGGTCCGGCGAGAAGGCAGCTTCGGGGTGTTCTCCGCGGAGCGGGCCACGCCGCTGGTGATGGTGCTGACCGAACTCGTGCAGAACGCGATCGAGCATGCCTTCGAGCCCGGCGCTCCGGGCACGGTCACCATGAGGGCCGAACGCTCCGCGCGGTGGCTGGACGTCGTGATCCACGATGACGGCAGGGGATTGCCGCCCGGTTTCAGCCTCGAGCGGTCGGACCGTCTCGGTCTGCAGATCGTCCGGACCCTGGTGGCCGCCGAGCTGAACGGTTCCCTCGGGCTGCATCCCGGGGCGGACGGTGGAACGGATGCCGTGTTACGCGTGCCGCTGGGCCGTCGTGGGCCGCGGTACTGATCGGCGGGCAAGCAAAAGGCCCGGCACCATGTGGTGCCGGGCCCGTCTTCTTCCGAAGTATCAGACGGTGGTGCGGGCACGCGTCCGAGCGTTGCGGCGCTTGAGTGCGCGACGCTCGTCTTCGCTCATGCCGCCCCACACACCGGCGTCCTGGCCCGACTCGAGTGCCCACGAGAGGCATTCGGCGGTCACCGGGCAGCGGTTGCAGACAACCTTGGCATCAGCAATCTGCGCGAGAGCCGGACCGCTGTTGCCCACAGGGAAGAACAACTCGGGGTCTTCGTCGCGACAGATTGCCTTGTGGCGCCAGTCCATCCTTCTGCTCCTTAACTGGGTGCGTAATGCACCGTTTCGTCTTCATGAGTTCATGTGTGCGTAGAGAATGTTTCCGCACTGTTGCTTGTGAATGCTTTCACGAACTGGCGGGATGTCAATAGAAAACCGCCGCACCGTGGGGGAGCTCACGTACTTAGGCTGCCCTTCGAGGCGCGCCGTCCTTTGTACCCCGTGCAGACACTTCCCGCTAGGTGAAAACGGGGATTCTCGAGATTTGCTCAGGGTCGCGCCGGCGCGACCACATCCAGCGCCTCGGGCACCGACACGAACTCGACGACCTTGCGAAGTCCGATGTAGTCGCCGTCCATCTGCAGTCCGATGGGCTCCGACGCGGTGATTCGCACGCACGGCACGTCGTCGACCCGGACCAGCTTCTTCGCCTTCGGGCGGGTTCCGGGGGTCAGGAGCTGGCGGGCTACCCGCAGCGTGGTGAGGATCGCGGTGGATCGCATCGCGAAGACGCCGAGGCCGGTGTCGTAGGTGGTGTCGGGATTGGTGTGGACTTCCCGCTTGTTCAGATACGTCCAGGGACTCGCGTTCGACACGAATGCGTAATGAACGCCCTCGACCGGATCGCGATCGGGAACCTCGACGGTGAGCGTCGGCTCCGCGTATTTCGATCGGAAGAACACGCGCACCGCCGCGCGGACATATTGCGCCGGTGTGGCCGGCCGCCCATTCTTGCGGTGCATGTCGACCGCCTCACACACCTGGGCGTCCCAGCCGAGACCGGCGTTGAACGTGAACCAGCGATTGTCGCAGTGCGCGAGACCGATCCTGCGCCGCTGCCTGCGGGCGAGGAGGTCGATGAGCTGGTTGGTGGCGTCCACCGGGTCGGGTGCGATGCCGAGCGAACGGGCGAACACGTTCGCCGACCCGCCGGGGACGACGGCGATCGGGGGGATCGGCCCCACCGTCACCGCGCTCATCGACTTCGGTTCCGGGGTGCCGAGCAGTCCGTTGACCACCTCGTTCACGGTGCCGTCTCCGCCGTGGACGATGATCAGGCCCATCCCGTCCACGCAGGCCTGCTGCGCCAGTTCGGCGGCGTGACCCCGGTGTGTCGTGTGCGCGACCGTCAACCGCACCCGGCTCGACAGCGCGTGGGCGAGGAGATCACGCCCGGCCGGGGTCGTCGATGTGGCATTGGGGTTGACGATCAGCAGCGCGCGCACGGGACCCAAGCCTAGCCGGGGCGGCACGTGTCACCGTCCGAGGCCGCCGGCGACGGGGTGTTCTAGGCTGGCCGACGTGCCGAAGCCGTCTCTCAGCAAGTCCACGCCCACCACGGTCCGCGCGGCGGGCGCCCTGGTGTCGCTCGAGGGCGCGGTGGCGGTCGGGGTCGCCGTGGTGCTGGTGATCCGGGGACTCCTCGGACACGACCAGAGCGTCAGCAGTGGATACGGCACCGCGGCCTGGTTCGCGATTCTCGGTGGCGCCGTGCTCGCCGCCGGGCTCGCCCTGATCTTCGGCCGGCGCTGGGGGCGGGCGATCGCGATCGTCGCCCAACTGCTCCTGCTCCCGGTGGCGTGGTCGCTGCTCACCGATTCGCACCAGCCGTTCTTCGGTGTGCTGCTCGGCGTCGTCGTGGTGGCGGCCCTCGGGTGCCTGTTCAGCAGTCCGACGTCGAAGTGGATGGCTGCCGAGTACGGCCAGGAGGCCGACGCCGACAACCCGTCGGACCGCTAACTCACCTCGGACGCGAGGCGGCCGAGCGGATCCCCGGTGAGCCGGTACGTGGTCCATTCGTCCTGCGGGTGCGCGTCCAGCGACTCGTAGAACGCGATCGACGGCTTGTTCCAGTTGACCACCGACCA
The DNA here is from genome assembly GCF_900455735.1 of Rhodococcus wratislaviensis. Taxonomy (GTDB): domain Bacteria; phylum Actinomycetota; class Actinomycetes; order Mycobacteriales; family Mycobacteriaceae; genus Rhodococcus_F; species Rhodococcus_F wratislaviensis. The sequence goes on from NZ_UAUI01000005.1 coordinate 91,293, forward strand.
CGACAGTCGCGTGTAGCCGTTGTCGACGCACTCCTTCGCGAGTGTGGCGAGCAGGGCCTTGCCGTGCCCGGAACCGCGCTCGGACGGGCTGACGAACAGGTCCTCCAGATAGATGCCGTGTGTTCCGTCCCAGGTGGAGAAGTTCCGGAACCACACCGCGATCCCGACGACCCGGTCGTCGTCGTTCGCCGCGACGTGGGCGAACGTGGACGGCTGCGGGCCGAACAGGGCGTCGTCGATCTGGTCGGCGGTGACGGTGCACTCGTCGCGGGCCCTCTGGTGTTCGGCGAGTTCGTAGATCATCGCGGTGATCGCGGCGACGTCCTCGGGTACTGCGCGTCTGATCATCGGGCACCTTCCTCGCTTGTCACGTTGTGGCTGACCACCTGCTGCGCCCCGTGCTCGAAGCCGAGGACGGAGTACGCGCCCGGCGACATCGCGAACCGGCGTCCCTCGCTGATCGGAAGCTCCGCCCAGCGAGCGATGAGCGCGCGCGAGAAGTGGCCGTGCCCGACGAGGATCACGTCGCGGTCGACGAGTTGCGAATGCGCGACGGACAGAACGAGGTCGCACCGGGTGTGCACCTGCTCGGCCTGCTCGCCGCGAGGGCACGGATGCGTCCACACGGTCCAGTCCGGCACCTGCTGCCTGATCTCGGGGGTCGTCATGCCCTCGTAGATCCCGTAATCCCATTCGGCGAGTGCGTCCCAGGTGCGCTGGATCTTCAATCCCGCCAGCTCCGCCGTCTCCCGGGCGCGTTGCCGCGGACTGACGATGACGAGGGGGTCGCGCAGCTCGAGGGCGTCCATTGCCGGACCCACCCGCCGTGCCTGGGCTTCACCCAGTTCGGTGAGGTGGACGTCGGTCCGACCGGTGTGTTTACCCCAACGGGCCCATTCCGTTTCGCCGTGTCGGAGGAGGACGATCCGACGGCCGCGCGGCGAATCACTGGGTGGCATCCATCCATCATGTCAGTCAATCTGCGTGTATGGCTCGCCTCCGGGGACGAAGTAGGTAAGGATCGAGCCGTGACAACGGTTCTTGCAGTGGCAAATCAGAAGGGTGGGGTCGCGAAGACCACCACGGTCGCTTCTCTCGGCGCAGCCCTCGTCGGGCTGGGCCAGAAGGTTCTGGTGGTGGATCTCGACCCGCAGGGGTGTCTGACGTTCTCCCTCGGGCACAACCCGGACCGCCTGGACGCCTCCGTCCACGAGGTGCTGACCGGTGATCTGGCGGTGCAAGACGCCGTGATCGACACCGAGGACGGTGTCGCCCTCCTGCCTGCGACGATCGACCTCGCGGGCGCGGAAGCGTTGCTGCTCATGCGTCCCGGTCGCGAGTTCGCCCTCAAGCGCGCTCTGGCGCCGCTGCTGGACGACTACGACACGATCATCATCGACTGTCCGCCGTCACTCGGTGTGCTCACTCTCAACGGGCTCACGGCGGCGCAGTCGGTACTGGTGCCGCTGCAGTGCGAGACGCTCGCCCACCGCGGTGTGGGGCAGTTACTGCGGACGGTCACCGAGGTGCAGCAGATCACCAACCCCGACCTGGTCCTGCTCGGCGCGCTGCCGACGCTGTACGACGCCCGCACGACACACAGCCGGGACGTGCTCTCCGACGTGTCCGACCGCTACAACCTGCCGGTCCTCGCTCCGCCGATCCCGCGGACGGTGCGATTCGCGGAAGCGACGGCGTCGGGTGCCACCGTGCTGGCAGGGCGCAAGAACAAGGGTGCCCAGGCGTACCGGGACCTGGCCGAGAACCTCGCCAAGCACTGGGCGGGATCCGAGCTCGCTACGTTTTCGCCTGGAAGTGCCGAGTAAGTTCTTCGGGCGTCGGATTCCACGCGGCGGGCCAATCCTGTTGGCGTAACTGGGCGTCCGTGCCCCCGTCGGCGAAGACGACGCTGCCGCAGAACAGTGTCGACCCCGGTCCGAGCAGGAACTCGACGAGCGCGGCGATCTCGTCCGGGCGGCCGCGCCGGCCCAGCGGCACCGGATAGAAATCCAGCGCCTTCGCGAGTTCGGGGTCGAGGTCGTCCCCGCTGGTCATCGGTGTGTCGATCATGCCCGGCGCGATCGCGTTGAGTCGTATGCCGTTGCCGATCCACTCGGGCCGTACCGCTTCACGCCGAATCCACCAGGCCAGCGCGAGCTTGGACGCCGGGTACGCCGGGATGGCGGTCACCTCATCGCCGATGCGCACCGCCTCCGTCTCGTCGCCGTCGAGGCACGCGGTCACCAGATTCTCGGGAATCCCCGGCTGCGTGGTGGTGCTACTGGACGAGATCACCACCACCGAGGCGCCGCCCGCGCGCTCGAGAGCGGGCTTCAGGGCCGTCACGAGTTCTACGGCCCCGAAGTAGTTCACGGCGACGAGTGTGCCGCCCGGGACGTGGGACAGCGACCCGAGTCCGGCGCAGCACACGAGTCCGTCCACGACGCCGCCGCTCGCCTCGGACACGGCGTCGGCGGCCGCAGCCCGTCCGCCGGGGGTCGACAGGTCGGCGGTCACGTCGGTGTGCGCGAGGTCGATTCCGATGACGGTATGACCGCCGGACTCGAGCGTGCGGCGGCTCGCCGCCCCGATGCCCGAGGCGGCGCCGGTGATCACGTAGGTTGCCATGCCGTGAATTAGAACACGTTACATCCCGCGGTAGTGCGGACTTCGGTCGCCGATTCACTCGTGCCGGAATCCGCGTCGGCGTAGTGGGCGCGCAACCCCGTGACGCCGGGCGCGCGGTCCTCGTGCAGGACGAACCTGGTGTCGTAGTCGCCGCCGCTCTGTGAGCGGAAAGGCAACGGCGGGTCGGTGAACAGGCCGGACAGGCGATCGATCAGCCGCGCCGCGACGCCGGGGTAGTGCTCGGCGGGCAACCGGTCCGCGCTGTCGATCAGGACCGGGGGCAGTGCGGACATCCCCGTGTACCAGAAGATTCCGTGGTGGATCGGGAACAGGAGTTCGTCCATCTGGCCGTTGATCCCGCGCGGGCCCGCGCTGTCGGCACTGCCGCCGAAACTGACGACCGTCATCGCCCGCTTGCCTGCGAGGGTTCCGTCGCCGTACCGCCGGGTGGAACCGTCCTCGCGGCGCAGTCCGTAGCCGTAGCCCTCCACGAAGACCCGGTCGAACCAGCCCTTGAGGATCGCGGGCATGCCGTACCACCACAGCGGGAACTGCACGATCACCGCATCGGCCCACGCGAGCTTGCGATGTTCGGCGCGGATGTCGGGGGCCAGGGTGCCCTCGGTCAGGGCCTGACCCGACCGCGCGCCGACCAGGAGGCGATGGTGGGGGTCGTGTCCGAAATCGTCTGCCGTCACCACCGGGTTCCATCGCATCGCGTACAGGTCCGAGGTCCGGATGTCGTGGCCGGCGCCGCGCAGCGCCGCGAGAGCGTCGCTGCGGAGTGCCGCGTTCAGGGACTCCGGATCGGGATGTGCCGATACCCACAGGATCTTCATGGTCCACCTTCCGCTCTGTCGTGCCGACCCTTCCGATCATGGGCGCGTGGACGTGGTCACGACAGTGGCCTGCGGGACGATATGTGAAATAATCGGGCCATGTCCGAACCGAGGAACGGGCGGAGTGTGCGCCGCCATCGCGTGGTCGTGTTCGTGCGCGACGGTCTGCTCCCGATCGAGTTCGGGATCGTCCACCGACTGTTCGGTGAGGCGAGATCGCGGGACGGCGAGGCGCTGTACGAGGTCCTCACGTGCGCCCTCACCCCTGGCGCCGTCCGGACCGACACCGACGTGACGCTCTCGGTCGAGCACGGTCCGGCACTGCTCGGCACGGCCGACACCGTCGTGATCCCGGCATCCGATCAGGACTACGACCCGCCGGAGGACGGGCGCCTGCCCCGGCGCCTCGCGGACGCCTTCGCGCACATCCGTCCGGGCACGCGGGTGGCATCGATCTGCACCGGCTCGTTCGTCCTCGCGGCGGCCGGCCTTCTCGAGAACCGGCGTGCCACGACGCACTGGAAGTCGGCGGACGCGTTCCGGCGGTTGTACCCCGACGTGCACCTGGACCCCGGCGTGCTCTACACACACGACGGCAGCGTGCTCACCGCCGCAGGCGTCGCATCCGGAATCGATCTGTGCCTGTACATGATTCGTCTCGACCACGGTGCGTCGGTGGCCAACGAGGTGGCGCGGGGAACGGTCGTGCCGCCTCATCGCAGCGGTGGCCAGGCGCAGTTCATCACCGAGCCCGTCCCGGAGGCCGACGGTGCGTCGACGGCGCGGGCGCGGACCCGGGCACTGTCGCATCTCGATCAACCGCTGTCGCTGCGGGAGCTGGCCGCGTGGGAGTCGATGAGCGTGCGCACGTTCACCCGGCGATTCCGGGCCGAGACGGGGATGTCGCCGACGCAGTGGATTCTCGAACAGCGGATCACCCGCGCCCGCGAACTGCTGGAGAACACCGACCTGCCGGTGGACGACGTGGCCGCGGCCGCGGGCTTCGGCACCGCGACGTCGCTGCGACAACACCTCTCGCGCACGGTCGGCGTCTCACCGTCCGCGTACCGCGCCACTTTCCGTTGACGGCATGCTCATTCGTCCAAGTGCCGGGGAGCACACGGCGCTAACGTCGGGGCCATGACAGTCTCGGATACGCCTCGGAGCAACACCCTGACGATGCGGGCTCAGCCGCTCCTCGCCGTCGACGACGTCGAACGTGCAGGCGAGTGGTACCGGAAGGTGCTCGGCGCGCGGAGCGGCCACGGTGGACCGGACTACGAGCAACTCCTCGTCGACGGGCACATGATCCTGCAACTGCACCGGCTCGACGAGGGCCACCACCACGGCACCCTCGGCGATCCGTCACTCCCGCGGGGAAACGGGGTGGCGATCTGGTTCGAGACCCCCGACTTCGACGGCACAATCGCGCGGGTGCGGGAGGCGGGTGCCGACGTGGTCACGGACGTGCACGTCAATCCCAATGCGGGACATCGTGAGATCTGGATCCGCGATCTCGACGGCTATCTCGTGGTGTTCGCCGAACCCGCGTGAGCAGCGACCTCAGCGCAGCGCCACTACATCGTCGCCGCGCTGTTCGAGCACGACGTCGCCGGCCACCGTCGTGGTGATCGGCCCCGCCGCGGCGTCACGCGCCACCGGGATCGTGCGAAGCACCGCACCGGTCGACAGGTCGAGCACGGCGATCCCGGATTCCACCGGAACCAGCAGGTTTCCGGCCATCACGGCTCCCGGGCCGAGAGCGCCGGGGAAGACCCAGCGCGGTGCGAGATCGGATGCGCCGAGCGACACCACGTCCGAACCGGTCCACCAGGTGACCACCGAACTGCTCGTCGACGTGACAGGATCCGGTGCGACCCGGAGGGAGAGGGCATATTCGGACACGGCGTTGCCGGTGCCGTCGAACAGGCCGATCCGCGGTCCGTACGACGTGCCCGCGGGGAGATAGACGGCCGTGGTCTCGCCCGACACCCCGAGGATGCGTGCACCCTCGACGCCGGCATCCACCCCCGCCAGGACGCTCGACCCGTACTCCTCGGGCTCCTGATTGTCCTTCGGCGACGGGTTCATGACCGTCAGACGATCGGCCACCTCGCCGGGGCAGCGTTCGAGAACGGACAGCCGGCTGCTGCTCGAACCGACGTCGATCAGCGTGCACCCGCTGCGTGGCTGTTTCTTGGGATTCACCGGCGCGTCCACCCGTCCGTACTCGACGGTGCGGACGAGGTCGGAGCGCCACAATTCCAGCCGGCGGTCGCCGAGGGACGCCACATACGTTCCGTCGGCCTTCAGCGTCACCTCGGAATCGGCGTCACTGCTGCGCTGCGCCAGGCGCTCGCCGGTGCCGCCGTCGAGTTCGGTGACCTGGGAGCAGCCGCGGTCGTCGTGGTAGACGGCCACGACCTTCTCCCACGACGCCGTCACACCGCACAGGTCGAGATCACGCTCGTACCGCCACAGCTCGGTACCCGACATCCGGTCCCGTCCCACGACGTCCCCGCCGTCGGCGGTGACGACCGCACCACCGACGACGAGGGGTGCGGTCGTGGCGGAACTGGCGGAGTCCCAGATCGGGCTCAGCGTCTCCGGAACCGTCAGGGCCGTAACGAGTGCAGGCGGCGGCTCGGCGGCGGTGACGGAGGTGGTGCCCCGGGCATCGCTGCGGAACCACACCACGGTGAGGGCGACCACGACCGCGACGGCGATTCCGGCAGCGACGACGAGATCGGCGCGCGAGCGCCGCTCAGGTGCCAGCACGGTGGTTGTTTACTCCGCGGTCGTCGCGGCGGCGCCGACCTTGGTGGTCCGGCGGCGACGACGCCGGCGGGGCTTGGAGGCACCCTCGCCGTCGGTGTCCCCGCTCGGAGCGGAGGATTCGGGTGCCGTCGGCTCCGGCGAGACGGACTTGGGGCCCACGGAGTCCGCGGGGCGGCCACCACGGGTGCGGCGGCGGGTGCGGGTGCGTGCCGGACGCTCCGTGCGCTCGGCCTTCTCGCCCTGCTCGGTATCGGTGTTCTCGCTTTGCTCCGTGCCCGTGTTCTCGCTCTGCTCGGGTGCGGCCTTTGCGGCCCTCTCCACCCGGGGGCGCTTGATCGTGCCGGTCGCGTCGGCCGGGATCGACAGCTCCTCGAACAGGTGCGGGGAGCTGGAGTACGTCTCCGCCGGATCGGGGATGCCGAGGCCGAGAGCCTTGTCGATGAGCTGCCAGCGGGGGATGTCGTCCCAGTCCACGAGTGTCACGGCGATGCCGGTGCGGCCCGCGCGGCCGGTGCGGCCGATCCGGTGGACGTACGTCTTCTCGTCTTCCGGGCACTGGTAGTTGATGACGTGGGTGACGTCGTCGATGTCGATACCGCGCGCCGCGACGTCCGTTGCGACGAGCACGTCGATCTTCCCGGTGCGGAATGCCTTCAGCGCCTTCTCGCGAGCAACCTGGTTGAGGTCGCCGTGCACGGAGCCGACGGAGAAGCCGCGCTCGGCGAGATCGTCGGCGACCTTCTGGGCGGTGCGTTTCGTGCGGGTGAAGATCATCGTCGCGCCGCGGCCGTCGGCCTGCAGCACCCGGGCCACCATCTCCGCCTTGTCGAGCGCATGCGCCCGGTAAATGTGCTGGCTGGTCCGGTCGTGCACCGCCGAGTCGTCGGCCTGCTCGGCGCGGATGTGCGTCGGCTGGGTGAGGAACGTGCGGGCGAGCGTGATGATCGGGCCCGGCATGGTGGCCGAGAACAGCATCGTCTGACGCTTGTCCGGCACCATTCCCAGGATGCGCTCGATGTCGGGCAGGAAGCCCAGGTCGAGCATCTCGTCGGCCTCGTCGAGAACGAGGACCTCGACCTTGCCCAGGATCAGATGACCCTGGTTGGCGAGGTCGAGCAGACGGCCCGGGGTGCCCACGACGACGTCGGCGCCCTTCTGGAGCGTCGCGATCTGCGTCTCGTAGGGGCGGCCACCGTAGATGGCGAGGACCTCGAGCTTGTTCTTCTCGCCCTTCAGGTACTTCGCGGCGCCCTCGAGGTCCTTGGTGACCTGGATGCACAGCTCGCGGGTGGGGACGATGACCAGCGCACGGGGAGTGCCGTCGAGTGCGGCCGTACCGGTGGTGCCGCTGGAGATGCGGTGGAGCAGCGGGACGCCGAAACCGAACGTCTTGCCCATGCCCGTACGGGCCTGACCGATCAGGTCGTCGCCGGCGAGGGCGAGGGGGAGCGTCAGCTCCTGGATCGCGAACGTGCGCTCGATCCCGATCTCGTCGAGAGCGCGGACGATCTCGTCACGAACTCCGAGCTCGGCGAACGTGGGGGCGACGTGCGTGGAATCGAGTTGCGCCGACAGCGTGGTTTCGGTTGCGTCGTCTTCATGGTCGACAGTGATCTTGCTCAGGGGACTGGCCTTCCTCGTAGCTGCACGCACGCACGAGGTAAGGGCCAGGCCGCTGGTCGGCCCGATTTCCCAGTCGACGCTCGTCGATGTCCTCTTCCGAGTCGATCCTGCCTCTGCCTCAGCGCAGAAATCGAAGATTTCGGCGAGGCGCGGCTGGGACCGTCGATCAGGTGCGCGCACATTATCGGTGGGAACCGCTGATCGGATCGTGATCGATCATCACTCAAACCGCGTTCTCCATGGAGGCGAACGTGGTGACGAGCGGTTGCCCATGATCATTGTAGCCGGAGAACGCCCCACAACCGGTTACGCATGGCAAACATCACTGGGCGACGCACTAGGCTGTGGCGCCATGGAGCCCAACACGCCTGCATCCTCTGATTCCACCATTCCCGCTGATCACCCCGGCGTCAGTGAACTCTTCGCGGTCCTCGCGTACGGCGAGATCTCCGCGTTCTACCGGCTGTCCGAGGACGCGCAGATGGCGCGGACCCTGCAGGGCAAAGTGGCGCTCGCGAGCATGGCCGCCGCCGAGATGGGCCACTTCGAGATGCTCGAGACGGCGCTGACCGCGCGTGGCTTCGACATCTTCGAGGCGATGGATCCGTTCGTCCGTGCCCTCGACAACTACCACGCGTCCACCACCCCGTCGACGTGGCTCGAGGCATTGGTGAAGGCCTACGTCGGTGACGGGATCGCCGCCGACTTCTACCGCGAGATCGGGCACTCGCTGCCCGCCGAGGTGTCGCGGACGGTCGAGGAGGTGCTCTCGCAGACCGGTCACTCGGAGTTCGTCGTCCACGAGGTGCAGCAGGCGATCAAGGCCAGCAACCGCGACAAGGACCGCCTCATGCTGTGGGGCAGGCGACTGCTCGGGGAGGCCATCACGCAGGCGCAGTTCGTCCTGGCGCAGCGGGAGGCGCTGACGGAACTCGTCATCTCCGCGTCCGGCGACCTCAATGGTGTCGTCGCACTGTTCGACCGCATGCAGGAGATGCACGCCGAACGCATGGCCGTGCTGGGCCTGGTCTGACGGCGCCGCCGTCATGCTTGTCTGACGGCATGTTCGCTCAGGGCACAGCCCACAGACGCGCACCGGCGGCGGCCGCTGCATTAGCCTTGCCAGGACAGCTGATGTTTCTCGGAGAGTTCGGAGGTTGACCGTGGAGGTCAAGATCGGTGTAATCGACAGCCCGCGTGAGCTCATCGTCAGCAGCGAGCAGACCCCGGACGAGGTCGAGACATTGGTCTCGGACGCCCTCACCGGTGGCGACGGGATCCTGTCTCTGCAGGACGACAAGGGACGCAAGTACCTCGTGCAGTCCAGCAAGATCGCCTACGTGGAGATCGGCCCGTCCGATATCCGCAAGGTCGGATTCGCTCCGACCAAGTGAACACACGAGAAAGGGCCCGCAGTCAACTCGACTGCGGGCCCTTTCTCATGCGTCGTGGCTAGCGCTGTTCGGGATGCAGCGGCACGCGGGACAGACCGCCCCACGCGAGCGTGACCGTCGTGTCGACCGCTTCTTCCTTCGGGATCGGGCGCGCCGCCTCGAGCCAGTACCGCGCGGTGAACTGGCTCGCGCCGACGAGGCCGACAGCGAGGATGCGGGCGCGGTACGGGTCGAGACCGGAGTCGTGGCTGACGAGGTCGAACACGGCGTCCACGCACGCCTCGGTGGCCTGCTCGACGCGGCTCTGCACCTGCGGTTCACCCATGAGGTCCGACTCGAACACGAGCCGGAAGCCCTGCGAGTCGTTGTCGACGAAGTCGAAGAACGCCTGCACCGCGGCGCGGACACGCTGCTTGTTGTCCGTGGTCGAGCGCAGCGCCTGCCGGACGCCGGAGATCAGGCTGTCGACATAGCTCTGCAGCACCGCCACGTACAGCTCGAGCTTTCCGGGGAAGTGCTGATAGAGGACGGGCTTGCTCACACCGGCGCACTCGGCGATCTCGTCCATACCGGCAGCGTGGTATCCGCGTGTGACGAAGACCTCGCTGGCTGCGGCGAGTAGCTGCAGTCGCCGGGCGTCGCGGGGGAGTCGCGTGCTGCGACGGGCCCCGGTGCCCTTTCCGGGGGTGGCATCGCGATCGGAGTTCGTCCGATCCGCGAGTTCAGTCATAGCGCTTCCAATCTGCACAAGTATTCCGCGTCACATTCTGTGTAACTGTGTGAACGATACCCGCGCGTAGTGAACCGTTCATGGTGGACTCGCTGGACTCGCCCGGTCAAGGATATTGCCTGACCGGTAACTGGGGCCCTGCGGGGGTCGGGGGCACCTGGTGATCCGGGTAGCCGCGACGTTGCGGATCGCATCTGCGTGACACGCCGAATGACCTGCGGACGGTGCGCTGGGACGGGGCGGTGCCGGACTGTGAGATTCTGGGCTGCGTGACTGACCGAGGAGGACCGCGTGTTCGCGGCCGGGCTCCCCAGAGCTCCGAGGACGGGGAGCGACGATCGCGCAGCATCGACCAGCGTGACGTCCGTCCCCGCGCTTCGCAGTCGGCACCGCAGGCGCAGTCGCATCAACCACTCCGCGCGCAATGGGACCCGACCAGCCGCGACGTCGGCAGGCCCCGGAACCCGCGCCCCGAGCGGCAGGCCAGGAAGCAGAGCCGCATCGGCCGGTTCGTCTCCACCTACGGGTGGCGCGCCTACGCCATCCCGATCCTCCTGGTGGTCACCATTCTCGTCGTGGTCGACGCGGTCCGGGACACCGGCGGCAACGAGACGACGGCCGAGACCGACACCCCCGGATTCGGCACCCTGTCCCGCGACACCGACGGTTCGAGCGTCATCGGGATCCCCCCGGAAGCCGACGGAAACTTCGCCGCCGAACTTCCCTCGGGCGCGTTGCCCGAGGGCGGTCCGTTCACGGCGGTGGGCGCAGGCACGTGGCACGTGGTTCCCGGAAGCGGGACCAAGGTCGGGCAGGGCACCGAACGGGAATTCACGTACAGCGTCGAGATCGAGGACGGGGTCGACACCTCCGGATTCGGCGGCGACGAGTCGTTCGGCCGGATGGTCGACCAGACCTTGTCGAATCCGAAGAGCTGGACGAAGGACCCGCGGTTCGCGTTCCGCCGCGTCGACCAGGGCGACCCCGACTTCCGGGTGTCGCTGACGTCGCAGATGACCATCCGCGAGGCGTGCGGCTACGACATTCAGCTGGAGGTGTCGTGCTACAACCCCGGCATCGATCGCGTCGTCCTCAACGAGCCACGCTGGGTGCGGGGTGCCATCGCGTTCCAGGGGGACATCGGGTCGTACCGGCAATACCAGATCAACCACGAGATCGGGCATGCCATCGGCTACCAGGACCACCAGCCGTGCGAGACCGAAGGCGGCCTCGCGCCCGTGATGATGCAGCAGACGTTCGGGACGGCCAACAACGACATCGCGCAGCTCGACCCCGAGGGTGTCGTCCCGATGAATGGTCTGACCTGCCATTTCAATCCGTGGCCGTTCCCGAGAGCGTGAGCCGGGGCCGCCCCGCGCGACTGCCGGCGGGAGGGGAAGAATGGACCCCGTCGGGGCGTTGAACTCAATGCTGTCCGACGCATCGGAAGCTGTCGCGCAATCGTCAGGAGTGGACCGTGTCGCTTGACCGTTCTGTGAAGACCACCGAGGCACTGCCGCCGCTGGTGGAACCGGACGCCGAACTTTCCCGTGACGAGGTGGCGCGGTACAGCAGGCACCTGATCATCCCGGACGTCGGCATGGCGGGGCAGAAGCGCCTGAAGAACGCGAAGGTCCTCGTCATCGGTGCGGGCGGCCTCGGCTCGCCCGCCCTGCTGTACCTGGCTGCGGCGGGTGTCGGGACGCTCGGCATCGTCGAGTTCGACGAAGTCGACATGTCGAACCTGCAGCGACAGGTGATCCACGGCCGGTCCGACGTGGGCCGTCCGAAGGCCGAGAGTGCGCGCGACTCGATCCGTGAGATCAACGACAACGTCGACGTCCGGTTGCACGAGTTCCGGCTCGAGCCCGACAACGCCGTCGAATTGTTCGAGCAGTACGACCTGATCCTCGACGGCACCGACAACTTCGCCACCCGGTACCTCGTCAACGACGCGGCCGTCCTGGCGCACAAGCCGTACGTGTGGGGCTCGATCTACCGATTCGAGGGCCAGGCGTCCGTGTTCTGGGAAGATGCGCCGAACGGTCGGGGACTCAACTACCGGGACCTGTACCCGGAGGCGCCCCCGCCGGGCATGGTCCCGTCGTGCGCGGAGGGCGGCGTGCTGGGTGTGCTCTGCGCGTCGATCGGGTCGATCATGGCCACCGAGGCCGTCAAGCTGATCACCGGCATCGGGGAATCGCTGCTCGGCCGGCTGATGGTCTACGACGCGCTCGACATGACCTACCGCACCATCACGTTGCGCCGCGATCCCGCGCGGACCCCGATCACCGAACTGATCGACTACGACGCGTTCTGCGGTGTGGTGTCCGACGAGGGGCAGGCGGCGGCGGCCGGTTCTACCATCACGGCCACGGAGCTGCGCGACCTCCTCGACTCCGGCAAGGAGATCGAACTGATCGACGTGCGCGAGCCGGTCGAGTGGGACATCGTCCACCTGCCCGGTGCCGTGCTGATCCCGAAGGACCGCATCCTGTCGGGCGAGGCGCTGTCGGAGCTCCCGCAGAACAAGCCGATCGTGCTGCACTGCAAGACCGGCGTCCGGTCGGCGGAGGCGCTGGCCGCGCTGAAGAAGGCCGGCTTCTCGGACGCCACACATCTGCAGGGCGGCGTGATCGCGTGGGCGAAACAGGTGGACACCAGCCTGCCCGTCTACTGACCTTCGTCTGACCTTCGTCGTGGCGTGATTGCGATCTCCGGGCCAGCGCGCCTTGCAGTGTCACCGGCCCACCCGGCGGTAGCGTTGAGTCCGTGAGCACAGGCCAACCCCCTCAGCACGTGTGCTCCACGTTCGGCCTCCGGGAAGTCGAGCCCATCCCACTCGGTGCGGACTGGGACGGCGGGTGGCTCTGTGGAGACGTAGTCCTGTCAGCCGTCGCCGACCACGCGCGCGCCGCATGGTCCGCCAAGGTCCGCGAGACGCTCGAGGTGGACGGGGTGCGGCTCGCGCGCCCCGTGCGGTCCACCGACGGCAGGTACGTGGTCTCCGGGTGGCGCGCCGACACGTTCATCGAGGGCACACCCGAGCCGCGGCACGACGAGGTCGTGTCGATGTCGGGGCGGCTGCATGCCGCCACCTCGCAGCTCGACCGTCCCCGGTTCCTCGTGCAGCCCCCGGTCGCGCCGTGGGCGGAGGTCGACGTGTTCGTGGCGGCCGATCGGGCCGCCTGGGAGAAGATCCCGCTGCGCAGCGCGAAGGGTGCGGAACAGCTCGAGACACCGTCCCCCGACGGCCGCAAGAGCCTGGAACTGATCACCGGGCTCGCGACGCTGCGCAAGCCCGTCACGAGCCCCGACCAGCTGGTCCACGGAGATCTGTTCGGCACCGTCCTGTTCGCCGGTGCCCTCGCGCCGGGGATCACCGACATCACGCCGTACTGGCGTCCCGCGTCGTGGGCGGCGGCGGTGGCCGTGGTGGACGCCATCTCCTGGGGCGGGGCCGACGAGGCCCTCATCGGGCGCTGGGAAGATCTCCCCGAGTGGCCGCAGATGCTTCTGCGTGCGGTGCTGTTCAGGCTCGCCGTCCACGTGCTGCACCCCCGGTCGACCGCGGAGGCGTTTCCCGGACTCGCCCGCACGGCCGACGTGGTGCGCCTCCTGCTCTAGGTGAGCAGCTCCGCGAACAGGTCGCGCGCGGCCGTGGTCGCCGCGGCCTCGTCCCCGTCGACCACCGCCTGGATCAGACGCCCGTGTTCGTCGTGGAACCCGGCACCGGTCGCGTGCACGTGCCGGTCGACGGTCTGGGCGATCGAGGGCAGCAGCGAGTCGTAGAACTCCAGATACACGGCGTTGTGGCTCGCTTCGACGATCGCGCGGTGCAGGGCGACGTCCGCCGCGACGGCGGCCTCCGTGTCGGATTCGGCCCAGCATCGGGACCGTTCGTCGAGGAGACCCTTCAAGCGTGCGACGTCGTCCGGGGTGCGGCGCCGGGCGGCAAGGGCTGCGGCGGTGACGTCGAGTGCCTGTCGCAGTTCCGTGACATCGCGCTCGTGCGCGCCGGCGAAGTACTTGCCCAGTGTGCCCCCGACGTCGGAGATGGCGACGACGTACGTGCCGGACCCCTGCCGCCGTTCGAGCAGCCCGGTGTGGACGAGCGCCTGCACCGCCTCACGGACGGTGTTGCGTCCCGTCCCGGTGAGTTCGGACAGCGCGGTCTCGGTGGGGATCTTCTCGCCCACCGCCCACCGACCACTGCAGATCTCGTCGCGCAGCTGCTCGGTGACCTGTGAGATCAGACTCGAGCGGCGCACGGGTTTTCCAAAGGTCATCCTGTCATCCTATGATTTATCTCGTGACTCTTCTACGCGGCCGCCTCCTCGTCTTCTGTGCGATCGCCATGTCTGCTCTCGTCCTGAGGCTGGCGGTCACCTCGTTCACCCCGCTTGCCTCGCAGATCCGGGAGGACATCGGATTCTCGCCGACGGTCGTCGGGGTGTTCGGAATGGTGCCGACGGCGATGTTCGCGCTGTTCGGACTGGGGACGCCGCTCATCGCCAAGCGGTGGGGCCTGGAACGGACCGCCCTCGTCGCGATGCTGATGGCCGCGGTCGGCATGCTCACGAGAGCCCTGATGAGCGACACCTGGTCGTTGCTGGCACTGTCGGCGCTGGCGCTGGCAGGCATGGGAATCGGCAACGTGGTGATTCCGCCGCTCGTCAAGCGTTACTTCTCCGACCGGCTGGCCGTGATGAGCTCGGTCTACATCGTCGGCGTGCAGATCGGCACCATCGCCCCCGCCTTCGTGGCCGTCCCGCTCGCCGAGGCATTCGGCTGGCGGGTCTCGATCGGCGTGTGGGCGCTCCTCGGCTTCGCCGCGGCGGTCCCGTGGATCCTCCTCCTCACCCGCGAACGACGTCGCGCCGTGGTCGTGACGGCGCAACCGCCCGCGGACGTTCCGGCCGACCGTCCCCACGGGAAGGCCTGGCGATCGCCCGTCGGCTGGGGCATGGCCGGCATGTTCGGGATGACGTCGATGATCACGTACTCGATGTTCACCTGGATCCCCGACATCCTGTCCGACGCCGGCGCGAGCGAGGCGTTCGGTGGTGCCATGGTGGGACTGTTCTCGTTCATGGGCCTCGTCGCGGCGTTCGGCGCGCCCACGCTGTGCGCGCGCATGCGCAACCCGTTCCCGGTCGTGATCGGGTGCGCGGTCTGCTACCTCGTGTCCTTCAGCGGGCTCCTGCTGGCCCCCATGAGCGCGCCCATCCTGTGGATCGTGCTGCTCGGGCTCGGGCCCAGCACGTTCCCGATGTCGCTGACGCTGATCAACCTCCGCACGCGCAGCCACATCGGCTCGGCGACGCTGTCCGGTTTCACCCAGGGCGTGGGCTACGCCGTCGCGTGCCTCGGTCCACTACTGTTCGGGGTGTTCCACGATGCCTCCGGCGGGTGGACCCTGTCGTTCGGATTCTTGACGTTCGGTGTGGTGATCCTCCTCTTCGCTGCGTTCCAGGCATGCAAGCCGCGCATGCTCGAGGACAGCTGGCACGTCGATTCGGAGCCGCAGGACGCTCTTCGACACGCCTAGGAAACATGCAGGAAACCTCACATCGGCCCGGCTGAAAAGTGAGGATCAGTTGACGTCGCGGTCACCGACCGCAGCACCGCCGCAACACCGGTTTTCTACCTTTGGGTCTCCCACACAACGAGGAGGCCCGGGTGAAGAAGCACTACATCGAGCACTGGGACGCGGAAGACGTCGACGCCTGGGAGGCGGGCGGCAAGGACATCGCCAAGCGGAACCTGATCTGGTCGGTAGTCGCTGAGCACGTCGGCTTCTCCGTCTGGTCGATCTGGTCCGTCATGGTGCTGTTCATGCCGACCGACATCTACGGCATCGACGCGGCGGGCAAGTTCTTCCTGGTCGCGGTCCCGACCCTCGTCGGCTCGATTCTGCGAATCCCGTACACGGTGGCGACGGCCCGATTCGGCGGCCGGAACTGGACCGTCTTCAGCGCCCTGGTCCTGCTCGTGCCGACGCTGTTCACCCTGTACCTGATGATGAACCCCGGCGCGTCGTACACGACGTTCATCCTCGTGGCCGCCCTCGCCGGCGTCGGCGGCGGCAACTTCGCCTCGTCGATGACCAACATCAACGCGTTCTACCCGCAGCGGCTCAAGGGCTGGGCGCTCGGTCTCAACGCCGGCGGCGGCAACATCGGTGTCCCGATGATCCAGGTGATCGGCCTGCTCGTGATCGCCACCCTGGGTAACACGGAGCCCTGGATCGTCTGTGCCGTCTACCTGGTCTTCATCGCCGTTGCCGCGGTCGGCGCCGCCCTGTTCATGGACAACCTCGGCAACCAGAAGTCCGATCTCCGGTCGATGGCCAAGGCGCTGAAGTTCTCCGACTCGTGGGTCATCAGCTTCCTCTACATCGGCACGTTCGGATCGTTCATCGGCTTCAGCTTCGCGTTCGGCCAGGTCCTGCAGATCAACTTCCTCGCCGGTGGCGCCACCCCCGCGGAGGCTGCGCTGCGCGCCGCGCAGATCGCCTTCATCGGACCGCTGCTCGGCTCCATCGCGCGCCCGATGGGCGGCAAGCTCGCCGACCGCATCGGCGGCGGCAAGATCACGCTGTACACGTTCGTCGCCATGGCGCTCGCCGCCGCAGTGCTGGTGACCGCGGGCACCGTCGACGACGGCACGCCCGGCGCGGCAACGGCCGGAGTGCTGGTGGCATTCGTGTTCGGCTTCATCACCCTCATCCTGCTGGCGGGCATCGGCAACGGCTCGGTCTACAAGATGATTCCGTCGATCTTCGAGGCCAAGGCGCAGGGACTCGAGGGACTGAGCCGGGATGCCAAGGCGGCGTGGTCGCGGGCGATGTCCGGCGCCCTCATCGGGTTCGCGGGCGCCATCGGCGGCCTCGGCGGCGTCGGCATCAACCTGGTGCTGCGCGCGTCCTACGGCGGCACCGCGAAGTCGGCGACCATGGCGTTCTGGGTGTTCCTCGCCTTCTACATCGCCTGCATCTTCGTCACCTGGTTCGTCTTCCTGCGCCGCCCGTCCGTCACTCGTGGGCTCACCGTCTCCGACGGCGACGACGAAAAGGTGTCGGTCTCGGCGTGACCTCACGCAGTACCGCATGAACTCGAGCAATTCAGCTAGAAGGAGCGACGGCATGAGCCGCAAGTCAGCAGTGGTCATCGGACACGGAATGGTCGGACATCGATTCGTCGAGGCGTTGCGTGCGCGCGACGAGTCGGACGACTGGTCGGTGACGGTGCTCTGCGAGGAGCCCCTCCCCGCGTACGACCGGGTGGGACTGTCCTCCTACGTGGGGGCGTGGGACCCCAAGGAGCTTGCGCTCGCGGGTAACGACTACCCGGACGACGCTCTCGTCGACCTCCGGATCGGCCGCCGGGCCGCCACCATCGATCGGGAGTCCCGCAAAGTCACCACCGATTCGGGCGAGGTCGTCGCGTACGACGCTCTCGTGATGGCCACCGGTTCGTACCCGTTCGTGCCGCCGATCCCCGGGCACGACCGTCCGGAGTGCTTCGTCTACCGCACGCTCGACGACCTCGACGGCATCCGGAAGCGTGCCGACGCGGCCGGCCCCGGCGCCGTCGGTGTCGTCGTCGGTGGTGGTCTGCTCGGACTCGAGGCCGCGAACGCGCTCAAGTTGATGGGCATGACACCGCACGTCGTCGAGTTCGCGCCCCGGCTGATGCCGCTGCAGGTCGACGAGGGCGGCGGAGCGCTGCTCGCCAACCTGGTCACCGACCTCGGTCTCACCGTCCACACGGGTGTCGGCACCGCCGGCATCACCGAGGGTCCGGACGGGATCAGCGTCGAACTGTCCGACGGTTCGGTGATCGAGGCCGCGCTGCTGGTGTTCTCCGCCGGTGTGCGGCCGCAGGACCAGCTCGCCCGCGACGCCGGACTCGAGGTCGGCGAGCGGGGCGGGATCATCACGGACCTCGGCTGCCGCACGTCGGACGAGAACATCTACGCGGTCGGCGAGTGCGCCGCGGTGGAGGGACGGTGCTACGGCCTCGTCGCTCCCGGCTACACCACCGCGGAGATCGTCGCGGACCGGCTGCTCGGCGGGGCGGCGGAGTTCCCGGGCGCCGACCTGTCCACCAAGCTCAAGCTGATGGGCGTGGACGTCGCCAGCTTCGGCGACGCGCACGCTCAGACCCCCGGCGCACTGGAGGTAGTCCTCAGCGACGCTGCCAAGGGCACCTACGCCAAGCTGGTCGTGTCCGACGACGCGAAGACGCTGCTCGGCGGCATCCTCGTCGGCGACGCCTCCGCGTACGCCTCGCTGCGCCCGCTCGTCGGCCGCGAACTGCCGGGCGATCCGGCCTCGCTCATCTCGCCGGCGGGGGAGAAGCCCGGCGCCGGGTCCCTTCCCGACGACGCCGAGGTCTGCTCGTGCAACGGCGTCACCAAGGGGTCGATCTGCGGTGCCATCGCCGACGGCGCCTGCGACATCGCGCAGGTCAAGAGCTGCACCAACGCCGGAACGACGTGCGGCGGCTGCCTGCCGACCATCAAGCAGCTCCTCGCGTCGTCCGGCGTGGTGATGTCGAAGGCGCTGTGCGAGCACTTCGAGCAGTCCCGCGCCGAACTGTTCGAGATCGTGCAGGCCACGGACACGCGCACGTTCTCCGCGCTGATCTCGAAGTACGGGAAGGGTTCGGGCTGCGACATCTGCAAGCCCGTCGTCGCGTCGATCCTGGCGTCCACCGACTCGGACCACATCCTGCACCGCAACCAGGCGGGTCTGCAGGACACGAACGACCACTTCCTGGCCAACATCCAGAAGAACGGCACCTACTCGGTGGTGCCGCGGATGCCCGGTGGCGAATGCACGCCCGAACAGCTCATCGTCATCGGCGAGGTGGCCCGCGACTTCGGCCTCTACACGAAGGTCACCGGCGGTCAGCGCATCGACCTGTTCGGCGCCCGTGTCGAGCAGTTGCCCGCGATCTGGAAGCGTCTCGTCGACGCGGGCATGGAGTCCGGTCAGGCCTACGGCAAGTCGCTGCGCACCGTGAAGAGCTGCGTCGGATCCACCTGGTGCCGGTACGGCGTGCAGGACTCCGTGGGGATGGCGGTCGACCTCGAGAACCGGTACCGCGGCCTACGGTCCCCGCACAAGATCAAGTTCGGTGTTTCCGGCTGCGCCCGCGAATGCGCCGAGGCGCGCGGCAAGGACGTCGGCGTCATCGCCACCGAGAACGGCTGGAACCTGTACGTCGGCGGCAACGGCGGCCAGTCTCCGAAGCACGCCCAGTTGCTCGCCGGTGGGCTCGACGACGAAACCCTCGTCCGCTACATCGACCGGTACCTCATGTTCTACATCCGCACCGCGGACCGTCTCCAGCGCACCGCGCCGTGGGTCGACTCCCTCGAGGGCGGGCTCGACCACCTCAAGGCCGTGGTGTGCGAGGACAGCCTGGGCATCGCCGCCGATCTCGAGGCGGCCATGGCCAAGCACGTTCTGGGATACAAGGACGAGTGGGCGGGCGTGCTCGAGGACCCGGAGAAGCTGTCGCGGTTCGTGTCGTTCGTCAACGCGCCCGAGGAGGCCGATCCGACCGTCTCGTTCGACGACACGGGCGTCCGGAAGGTCCCGGTGTTGATGGGAATGCCGAAATTCGCAGCTTCTACATCGGAGTAATCCCCGCTTAACGCTGCGGAAACACCGACCCCGAACGATGTATCCAAGCACGGATACACACCAGCCCGAAGGAGGACTGTGATGACCGTCGTCGACATGAACGTGCACAGTGCCAGTGGAACCAGGCGTGAAAGCGTCCAGTCAGGCCGTCTCGAATGGACGTCCGCGTGCCCGCTCAGCCAGCTGATTCCCGGTCTCGGGGTGGCGGTGCTGCTGCGGGGCGGGGAGCAGGTGGCACTGTTCCTGCTCGAGGACGGATCGCTGCGCGCCGTGGGCAACATCGACCCGTTCGGGCGCGCGGCCGTGATGTCCCGCGGCCTCGTTGGTGACCGGGCCGGCGAGCCTACCGTGGCGTCGCCGCTGCTCAAGCAGGTGTTCTCGCTGGTCGACGGACGCTGCCTCGACGACGAGTCGGTGCGGCTGCCCGTGTACGACGTGCGGGTGTGGGCCGGCGTCGTCCAGGTTCACAGCACGAACGCGTGAACGACGACACGCCGCTGTGCGGGTTCACGATCGGAATCACGGCGTCCCGGCGTGCGGAAGAGTTCGCCACGCTGCTGACGCGGCGCGGCGCCACCGTCGTGCACGCCCCGGCCATCCGCATCATCCCGCTGGCCGACGACACGGAACTCGAGCGCGTCACACGCCAGATCATCGACAACCCGCCGGAGATCGTCGTCGCGACGACGGGGATCGGCTTCCGCGGCTGGATGGAGGCCGCGGACGGCTGGGGCGAAGCGGAGGAGCTCGGCAGGGCACTGGCCTCGAGCCGCCTGCTGGCCCGCGGACCCAAGGCAAAGGGCGCGATCCGGGCCGCAGACCTGCGGGAAGAGTGGTCACCCGCCTCGGAGTCGTCGGCGGAGGTGCTCGATCACCTGCTCGGTGAGGGCGTCGAAGGCAAGCGCATCGCGGTCCAGCTGCACGGTGCCACCACGGAATGGGAGCCGGTCGCGGACTTCTGCGAGGTGCTCCGCTGCGCGGGCGCCGACGTGATCGCCGTCCCCGTCTACCGGTGGACGCCGCTCGAGGACCAGGCCCCGATGGACCGGATGATCGAACTGATCGCCTCCGGCGGACTCGACGCGGTCAGCTTCACCAGCGCACCGGCGGTGGCCTCGCTGCTGACCCGCGCCAAGGAGACCGGAATGATCGAGATGGTGCTGCACTCGTTCCGGCACCGAGTTCTCGCGGCCTGCGTGGGACCGGTGACCGCCGGACCGCTGCGCGAACTCGAGGTGCCGACGACGATGCCGGCACGCTCGCGGCTGGGGGCACTCGCCCGGCACATCGCCGACGAGCTGCCGAGGCGGGCGAACAAGATCCAGACCGCCGGACACGAGCTGAGCATCCGCGGCGGATGCGTCGTCGTCGACGGCGAGGTGCGGCAGCTGCCCCCCGCCGCCATGTCGCTGATGCGCACACTCGGCGCCCGTCCCGGCCGGGTCGTGCCGCGGGACGAACTGCTCGCGGCGCTGCCCGGTGGCGGCGGCGACACCCACGCCGTGGAGACGGCCGTGGCGAGGCTGCGCGCATCCCTGGGCGCACCGAAAGCCGTCCAGACGGTGGTCAAGCGGGGATATCGCCTCGCGCTCGACCCCGTCGACTGCGTCGATTCACGTGAGGAGGGACAGCAGTGAACGAGACAGCACTGGTACTGGTGGCACACGGAACGCGGAGTCCCCGGGGCGTGGAGATGATCGCCGCGCTCGCCGACGCCGTCGCCGAGCAGGTCGGACCGACCCGGGTGTCCTTCGTGGACGTTCTCGGGCCGTCGCCCGCCGAGGTGCTCCGCGACATCACCGGGCCCGCCGTCGTGGTCCCGGCGTTCCTCGCGTCGGGCTACCACGTCCACACCGATGTTCCGCGGGAAGTCGCGGACAGCGGTCACCCGTCGGTGGCCGTGACCCGGGCGCTGGGACCGGACCCCGTTCTCGCGGAGGTCCTGCTGCGGCGGCTGGTCGACGCGGGCTGGCGGCCCGGCGACGCGGTCGTGCTCGCCGCGGCCGGCTCGTCCGACCCGCGGGCCCTGCGCGACGTCCGGCGCGCCGCGGCGCTGCTGTCGGAACTCGTGGCGTCGCGGGTCCGGATCGGCTACGTGGCGACAGCGCAGCCGCGCGTCCCCGACGTGGTGGCCGGGCTGCGGGCGGACGGCGAGAAGCGCGTGTTCGTCGCGTCGTATCTCCTGGCCCACGGACTGTTCCACGCGCGTCTCGCCGATGCCGGTGCGGACGGAGTAGCCGAGCCGCTCGGTGTCGATCCGGCCATCGTCGGCCTTGTGGCGGAGCGCTACCGCAGTGGAATTCCGGCCGCGCTGCGCACACTGTCGTTCCAGCGCTGAACCGTCAGCGCGGTAGCGGGATCAGCTCGGCCAGATCGCCGTCGGCCGCACCCGCCGGGACCAGCGCGAGCGCCTCGCGGTCGATCAGGCCCGCGAGATGCGCGGTCCGGATTCCGGGGTCGACACGCCACGTGCCGTCCGGTTGCGGGACGGCGGGCAGGATCCGGGTGGCGTCGCCACTGACCTCGGACGCATTCGCGATACGTCCCAGCTGACGCGGCGCCGGGGTGCGACCGGTGAGTGCGGCCGCGATGGACGGAACCGTGGTCAGGAGCGTGACGACCGCGGCGTACGGGTTTCCGGGCAGCCCCAGCACCACCCGACCGTCGGGTAGCAGGGCGGTCACCTGCGAACCGCCCGGGCGGCACCGCACCCGCCCCACCACGATCCGGGCCTCCGCCCGGTCGAGCGCGGCACGCAACTGGTCGGCCGCGCCGCCACCGGTCGCCCCGACGATCACGATCAGATCGGGCTGGCGGACTTCCCGGAACAGTTCGTCGAAGCTGTCGGACGTGTCCCGCAGGTGGGTGTCGGCGACCGTCCGGATGCCGCACCACGAGAGGAACTGGGGGAGAACGGGTCCCAGGGCGTCCCGCGTCTGCCCGTGTCGCAGCGGACCGTCCCGCCGGATCTCGTCACCCGTCACCACCACGTGTGCGCGGACGGGGCCGCGAACCCCCGCGGTGGTCACCTCCGCGCTCGCGGCGGCGGAGACGAGTGCGGGCGTGACGGCCGTGCCCTCCACTGCGAGCCGGTACCCCTCGTGCCAGTCCTCCCCGCGCCGCCGCGCGTCGTCGCGCACGGGGGCGTCCTCCTTGCGGGACAGTCGCGGTCCCTCGGAAATGTCTGTCACCACGGCGAATTCGTCCCGCACGATGGCGGTGGCACCGCTGGGGAGGTGCGCGCCCGTCGCGATCCGGGCCGCTTCGCCCTCCGCCAGCTCGAGTTCCTCGGAGCTCCCCGCGTACCGGATGTCGTCGCGCAGCACCCACGGACCGTCGCCTGCGACGGCGTATCCGTCCATGGCGGAGACGGCGATGCGAGGCAGAGCTTCGGCGGCGAGCAGCGGCTCGGCGAGGGTGGCGCCGAGCGACGTGCCGAGTGCCGCGGACCGCGGTGGGAGCGGGGGGACGGCGGTCAGGATCGCGTCCCGGGCCTCGTCGATCGTGACCGGCGTCGCCGCGGCCCTGCTCCGGGCTCGCTCGACGTCCTCCGGTGTGTCGCAGTCCGTGACGCCGCGGAAGAGGACCGTGTCGAACGTGTCCGGAACGAGTGCCTTCATGGGCTGGTTGACCGCCGATCCGAGCGAGCGCACACGGTCGGTCAACGCGCCGACGCGCCACGCGGACAACAGGAACTGCAGGCGGCCCGACTCGTCGATCGCGAACACGGTGTCGGCGTCCTGCACGGCGGCGGCGAGGGCCGCCACCATCGTGGGTTCCGCGAACGGCAGGTCCGACGCGAGCAGAATCACCCGGTCGTCCGGTTCGGCGTCGAGCACGGCGAGTCCGGCGGCCACCCCCGCGACCGGCCCGGCGCCCGGCGGCGTCTCCTGCGTCTGGAGCACCGTCGAATCGAGGTCGGCGCGCCGAGGTCCCACGACGACGATGCGCTCACAGTCGTCGACGGCGTCGAGAGCGGTGTCGAGCATCCGGCGTCCGCCGACCACCACGGCCGGCTTGTCGACGCCGCCCATCCGAGTGGCTCGTCCACCGGCGAGGACGATCGCGTGAACGGGTGCGGCAGAGTTCATTCCCTCATGCTGCCGCACACCCTCAGTCGCTGTGCAGGTGGCTGCGCGGAGGTCCGGCGAGCCCGGACCGTCCGCCGTGCGCCGTGCTGACGCAGAGCCAGGCCACCGACGCCAGGCTGAGGGCCAAGAGGATTCCAATTACCAGCATGTATCGATTGTCGGGGCAAAGTGGACCGCGAATTCCAGTCCTCTGTGGGAAAGTGGCCTGTATGAGTGTCGAACCAGTCCGAAGCGTCTCGGCAGCCGAGTTGGCGGTGCTGCTCGGTGCGGCGCCTACCGGCGGGCAACCGCTGTACCGCGGGCTCGCCGACGCCCTCCGCGAGAGGGTGGCGGACGGGTCGATGGCCGTGGGAGTCCGGCTGCCCGCCGAACGGGCCCTCGCGGAGGAGCTGCGGCTCAGCCGGGTGACCGTCAGTGCCGCGTATCGCGAACTGCGCGAGTCCGGTTGGGTGTCGGCGCGGCACGGATCGGGCACGTTCGTGGCGATGCCGTCGGGTCCGCCGGCGTGGGGGAGCATGGTGGGCGCGCCGGTGGACGGTGTCATCGACCTCGTCAACGCCGCGCCTGCGGCCGCCCCCGAGCTCAGGGAGGCGTATCTCGACGCAGTCGACGAGCTGCCCCGTTTCATGCCCCAGCACGGTTACCACCCCGGCGGACTGACGACGCTCCGGGCGGCGATAGCAGACCATTACACGCGGCGGGGTCGACCCACCACCGCGGACCAGATCCTCGTCACCGGTGGCGCAGGCGATGCCACCGAAGTGGTCTTCGAGGCTCTGGTCGAGGCGGGCGACCGCGTCCTGGTCGAACACCCGACCTACCCCGGCGCGGTCGAGTCCGTGCAGGCGGCCGGCGGCAGACCCGTTCCGGTGCCGATCGATGCGACCGACCCGGACGCGTTCGTCGCCGAGGCGGACCGGGCCGCGCGGCAGAGCGCCCCGACGGTGGCGTACCTGATGCCGGACTTCTCCAACCCGTCGGGGGCCAGGGGGACTCTCGAAGGCAGGCGGCGGCTGGCCGCGACCCTGGCCCGCCACGGCGTGGTGACCGTCGTGGACGAGGTGGCGGCGGAACTCGTGCTGGACGGTTCGGACGACCTCGAGCCGTTCGGCGTCCCGGTCCCGGAATCGGCGACCGTGGCGATCGGCAGCCTCAGCAAGACCGTGTGGGGAGGTATCCGCATCGGCTGGGTGCGCGCCGAGGCCGCCCGCACCGCGCAGATGGCCAAGATCATGGCGCGCAGGCAATTGTCGGTCTCGGTGCTGGATCAGCTTGCCGCCGTGCGGTTGTTCGCCTGGCACGACCGCCTGGTCGCGCAGCGCCGCCGCGACCTGCGGGTGCAGCGGAACGCGCTCGCGGCGGCGGTGGACGAGCGGTTGCCCGGGTGGGACTACGTGCTGCCCGCCGGGGGACTGTCCCTGTGGTGCACGCTTCCTGCCGGAACGAGTTCGACGGAACTCGTCGCCTCGGCGCGGTCGAGGGGCTTGCTCCTGGCTCCCGGGCCCCGGTTCGGTACCGGTCATCTGTTCGACGACCACCAGCGGTTGCCCTTCACGCGGCCGGTGTCCGAGCTGACCGCGGCCGTGAATGTCCTTGCCACCCTGGTCGTGTCCGGCGACGCCTCGATGTCCGCGACGCCGACGCTCGTCGTGTGAAGTACCTGTGAATCGAAGTATCGGTCAGAGACCACTTCGGTACCGGGAAAGGGGCTGATCTTTATCGACGCTCTGGCATAGTGATGCCGTCGACCCGCTCGCTGAATTGTGGGGTATGTCATGGGCTCGTTGTTCCGCAGATCCTTCGGCACCGCTGTACTCGGCTCGGTCCTCGCGCTGACTGCCGCCCTCGTGGGCGCAGGCACCTCCGCGGCACAACCGCCGTTGCTGTTGCCCCCCTTGCTGTCCCCACCCGCTGCCGACGCGATCTTCCCCGTCGCCGACCCGGACCCGTTCTACATCCAACCCGCGGACGTCGCCGACCATGCTCCGGGCGAAGTCCTGAAGATCCGCCAGCTGCCGCCGTCGTACTACTTCCCCGGTAGCGCGATGTGGGAGCTGTTGTTCCGGACCACCGACTCCGAGGGCAGGCCGATCGCGGCGAACACCACATACGTGCTGCCCCCGAACCACGTCCCGGACGGTCCGCTGGTGTCGTACCAGCACATCATCAATTCGCTGGGCAACAAGTGCAAGATCGTCACCGAGCTCTACACCACCGACCCGCTGCACCAGATCCGCGAAGCCGCCGGACTCAACATCGCACTCGCACGCGGGTGGGCAGTGGCGCTGCCCGACCATCTGGGACCGAGGATGGCGTACGGCGCGGCGAAGCTCGGAGGCCAGATCACCCTCGACGGCATCCGCGCCGTCCAGCAGGTCCCCGAACTCCAGGTGCAGAACAGCAAGGTCGGACTGGGCGGATACTCCGGCGGCGGCATGGCCACGGCCTGGGCGGCGGCGCTGGCCCCGAGTTACGCCCCCGAACTGAACATCGTCGGCGCCGCCGAAGGCGGAACCCCGATGAACCTGGTGAAGATGGCGGAGGCGCTGGGCACCAACCCGCACCCCGCGTTCGGTCTCGCGATGGCCGCCGCGCTGGGGCTGGAACGCGAATACCCGGACCGCATCGACGTCAGCGGCCAGCTCAACGATCAGGGCCGCTGGATGAAGCAGATGATCGGCAACGGATGCACCAACGAGATCATGCTGTTCGGAATCGGGCGCAGCGCATCACAGATGACCGACAACAAGAACTTCATGGACGACCCGGAAGCGTGGAAGGTGATGGAGGAGAACAGCCTGGAGCTCTATCCGGGCGTGCCCACCACGCCGATCTTCGAATGGCACAGCCCGACCGACGCGCTGATCCCGGTCGATTCGATCGACACCACCCTGCGGCGGTACTGCGACGCGGGCACTCCGGTGCAGACGCTGCTCACTCCGACCCCCGACCACCTGTCGGCGGCGGCGCTGGGACTGCCCCAGGGGCTGGACTGGATGGACGCCCGGTTCCGCGGTGATCCCGCGCCGAGCACCTGCTGAGGCGGCGGGGACGTCAGCCGGCCTGATCGAACCGGTGCCGTGCGGCCGCGAGATCCACGCGGCCGTCCCGGATGGGAACACCCTCGAGTTCGAGTTTCGCGATCTGGCGGTGCGCGAGGTGCGGCGCCGGTCGTCCCGACGCGCCCAGCACCCGGTGCCAGGGGAGGTCGGCGGAGTCGGTACGCATGATCCAGCCGACCGTCCGCGCGCTGGACAGGCCTGCCGCCGAGGCGATGTCGCCGTAGGTGGCAACCCGGCCGGGCGGAATCGCCGCGACCAGCGCGCGGACCGCCTCGACCTGTTCCTCCGTCGTCGCGACCATCACTCGACCATCAGAGGAGCGTGCGGACGAGCTCGGCGACCTCGTCTGGCCGGGCCTGCGGCACCATGTGATCGCAGTCGAGGTCGACGGCAGTGAGGTTGTCGCCCAGATGGTCGGTGAGAGCCTTGCGGAACTCGGGTGTGACGTACGGCGGCTGCACCCTCGACGCCTGCACGAGGACGGTCGGCAGGTGCGCGGGCGGCAGGACGGCCTCGCGTGCGAGCTCGCCCCACGCCGTGACGACCGCCGGGGTGGACAGCCGCCAGTTCACCCGGCCGTTCGCCAGCGGCACCAGGTGTTCGGCGATCTCGTTCTCGAGGACCTCGCGTGCCACCTCACCCCACGAGCCGTGCACCTTCTCGGACCGGGCCTCTGCGACGTCGGTGTAGTCGGGGGAGGAGATGGTGAGATCCGCCACGGACTGCATCAGCTCGGGATCGAGTCCGATCGCGGGATCGAGCAGCACGAGTCCCCGGACGCGGTCGGGGACGGCCCGCGACAGATGCAGTGCCAGGGCGCACCCGAACGAGTGGCCCACCACCAGGACCGGTCCCCGCGCGTGTGCGTCGAGTGTGTCGACGAGACTCGCGACGTGGGCCTCGAGATTCCATGGCGGCGACCACGTGGAGCGGCCGTGCCCGAGCAGGTCGGGGGAGATCCAGCGGGCGTCCGGCAGCTGGTCGGTGGCCAGCGCCTCCCACCGTCTGCCATGACCGGTGAGTCCGTGCAGGGCGAGGATCTCCGTGCCGTCCTCGGCGCCGAACAGGTACGTATTCAGTGCTGACACGTGACCCATGATGCCGGATCGGGTCGCCGTACGAGATGTCGGACCGTTCTGGTGGAATGCCACCCATGACGGAATCGGCGGTGCGCACCAGGACGTCGGTTCCCCGTGCTCGGCTCGTGCACCGCCGGAACCCGGTCCGCGAGGCGCGGGTGTGGGACGACGCCACGCAGCGGGTCCTCACCGCGCCGCCCCTCGGCCTGGGCTGGAATCCCTGGCAGGTGCTCGGCGGCCCCGGAACGGGAAAGACGTCGCTTCTCGTCGACGTCGCGGTGGACCGGATCGCCGGTGGCGAAGACCCGGAGTCGGTGCTCGTCCTGACGCAGTCGAAGCGAGCGGCGGGCCGGGTCCGCGAAGAGGTCACCGGCGCCCTCGTCGGCCATGACGAACACCACGGCCCCCGCGCCACGCGCGAACCGCTCGTGCGCACTGTCCACTCCTACGCCTTCGCGGTGCTGAGACTGCAGGCCGCCGCCCACGGAAATCCGCCGCCGCGCCTCATCACCGGCGCCGAACAGGACGCCGTGCTGCGCGAGATGCTGCACGGCGACATCGCGGACGGCGGTGAGATGTGGCCCGAACGGCTGCGTCCAGCACTGGCACTGGGCGGCTTCGCCGTCGAGCTGCGCGACCTCATGCTGCGTTCGAGCGAGCGGGGCCTCGGCCCCGAAGACCTGATCAAGCTGGGGCAACGTCACGCCCGTCCCGAGTGGGTGGCGGCGGGAATGTTCGCCGCCCGGTACGAGCACGGCATGCTGCTGCGCGGTGCCGTCGGGGTCGAGGCCCCCGAGGCCACGGCGCCTGCGCTCGACGCCGCCGAACTCATCGGCGCGGCCCTCACCGCGTTCGCCACCGACCCGGACCTACTGCGCACCGAGCGTGCCCGGGTGCGGCACCTGCTCGTCGACGACGCCCAGCACCTCGATCCGCAAGCCGCGGAACTCGTCCGGCTCGTCGGCACCGGTACCCGCACCACGGTCGTCGCCGGCGACCCGGACCAGTCGATCTACGGCTTCCGCGGGGCCGATCCGACGTTCCTCGCCGAGCTGGCCGACAAGGGCGATCCCCGGCAGGTGTTGCTACCGGTCAACTTTCGTAGTTCGACGGAGGTCGCGGCCACGGCGGCCCGGATCACGTCCCGGCTTCCGGGGCATCTGCCGCACCGGATCTGGAGCCCGGCGCAGGACGGCGGACGAACCTCGGTCCGGGTGCTGAGCACGGCGGCGAAGGAGGCCGCGCTCATCGCCGACACCCTGCGTCGCGCCCACCTCCTCGACGGGGTGCCGTGGTCGGAGATGGCGGTGATCGTGCGCTCGGTTCCGCGGGCCCTGGCGCCGCTGCGTCGCGCCCTGCTGGGTGCGGGTGTGCCCGTCACCACCGCGGCATCCGAGTTGCCGCTGGCCCGTCAACACGGGGTGTCGGGACTGATGCTGGTGCTGCGGGCACTGTCGGGGCAGGAATTCACGGGCGAGGACGCACTCGCTCTGCTCGCCGGCCCGGTCGGCGGCGCAGAACCCGTGGCGCTCCGGCGTCTACGCCGGGGCCTGCGGCGCGCCGAGCTGGCGTCCGGCGGCGATCGCGACTCGGCGGAGCTCCTTCGTCTCGTGCTGGTGGGCGAGACCGACAGCACCCGCAGGGTCACCGCCAAATTGACCGACGTCGAAGCGGCATCCCTGAACCGGGTGCTGTCCGTGCTGCGCAAGGCGAAGGTGCCTCTGGACCGCGGGCGCGGCATCGAGGACGTGCTGTGGGCGGCATGGCAGGCCACCGGACTCGAACGCCGCTGGTCGGCGGCCTCCGCTCGCGGGGGGCCGATCGGGGCACAGGCCGACCGCGACCTCGACGCCGTGGTCGCCCTGTTCGACGCGGCGGCGAGTTACGTCGACCGCCTCCCGCGCGCGCAGCTCGCCGGGTTCGTCGACTATCTGACCGGGCAGGCCATTCCCACCACCCGGAACGTCTCCGCGGTCCCGGTCGACGCCGTCTCGGTGCTCAGCGCCCACTCGGCTGCCGGCCGTGAATGGGACGTCGTCGCGGTCGCGGGTGTGCAGGAAGGGCTGTGGCCGAGTCTGCGGGCCCGCGGCAGCCTGCTCGGCACCGAGGCGCTGATCGACCTGACGGCGGGAGTGTCCGACGGCAGCGAGACGGCCGCCGACCGGATGTCGCGCACCGCACCGCTCTTGGCCGAGGAACGCAGGCTGTTCCTCGTGGCGTGCAGCCGGGCGAGGCGGAGTCTGCTCGTCACCGCGGTCGACTCCGCCAGCGGCGACGCCGATCTCGTTCACTCCCGTTTCGTCGACGAACTGCTCGCCGGAGACCAGGATGCGGACGTCGAGGAGGCAGTCGTGCAGGCGGAGGATCCGGCGACCCGGGTCCTGGCCCTCCCTGCCCTCGTCGCAGAATTGCGCAGCGTCGTCTGCGATCCGGACGTCGCGGAATCCGACCCCGACCGGCAGGAACGTGCGGCGCGCCAGCTCGCCCGGCTCGCCGACGCCGGAGTGCGCGGCGCACACCCGGACCAGTGGTACGGCACAGCCGAACCGAGCACCGGCGTGGCGTTGTGGAACGAGGAGGGCGGACCGGTGTCGCTGTCGCCGTCCACCATCGACCTGCTCAACACGTGCCCGCTGCGGTGGTTGCTCGAACGGCACGGCGGGACGGACGGCGACAACACCCACGCCATCGCCGGAACGCTCGTGCACACGCTGGTGCAGGCGCTCGCCGGGCGGATCCCGGCCGATCAGGTGGAACGCGCGCTCGAGAACGCCTGGGAGTCGATCGATCTGGGATCTCAGTGGTACTCGCGGCGCGAACTCGACCGGACCCGGGACATGCTCGCCACCTTCACTTCCTGGCTGGGTAACACCCGGTCCGAACTCACCGAGGTCGGTGTCGAGGTGGCAGTCGACGGCGTCCTGGAACCGCGGGAAGAGGGTTCCCCGACGATCCGGCTGCGGGGGCGGATCGACCGGCTCGAGCGCGATGCCGAGGGCAGGCCCGTCATCGTCGACGTGAAGACCGCCCGCACGCCGGTCACCAAGGACGACGCCCAGCAGCACGCCCAGCTGGCGGCGTACCAGGTGGCGGCGGCGACCGGTGCGATCGACGGGGAGCCGGCGTCGAAACCCGGTGGGGCGCGGCTGGTCTTCGTCGCCAAACCACACAAGAAGGAAGGCGCGACCCAGCGGGTGCAGGCACCGCTGTCGGACGAGGACCTCGAGACGTGGCTCGCGGTCATCCACGCGGCAGCGGCGGCCACCAAGGGGCCTGAGTTCCTCGCCCGCGTCAACGACGGTTGCCGGCACTGCCCGGTGCGCACGAGTTGCCCCGCGCACGACGAGGGACGGCAGGTGACGTCGGAATGACGATCCGTATCGACCCGGTGGAACTCGCCCTCGGCCTGGGTCAGCACCCACCGACCCCGGAGCAGGCCGCCGTCATCGCGGCACCCCTCGGCCCGACCCTCGTCGTCGCGGGGGCAGGCGCGGGCAAGACCGAGACGATGGCGGCCCGCGTCGTGTGGCTGGTGGCCAACGGTGTCGTCGACCCCGAGGCGGTGCTGGGGCTGACGTTCACCCGCAAGGCGGCGCAGCAGCTGACCGCCCGGATCAGGAAACGCCTTGCCCGGCTGGCGGGTTCGGACCTGCTCCGCAGGGTCGACCCGAGCGGCGACCTGCGATCGCGAATCCTCGCGGGCGAACCGGAAGTCAGCACCTACCACTCCTACGCCGGACGACTGCTGTCCGAGCACGGGCTGCTGCTGCCCATCGAACCCTCGGCGACGCTCCTGTCGGAGACGGAACTGTGGCAGCTGGCGCACCGGGTGGTCAGCTCGTGGGACGGCGACCTCGACACCGACCGGAATCCGGCGTCCGTCACCGAAGCCGTGCTCGCATTGTCGGGGCAGCTGGCCGAGCACCTCGTCGAACCGGACGATCTGCGGGAGGCGCACACCGAGCTCGACAAGCTCGTCCACACCCTGCCCGCCGGACCGCGGCAGCGCGGCGGCCCCGGCAAGGAACTGCTCGACATCCTCGACACCCAGCACCGGCGGGTGGAGCTCCTACCACTGGTGCAGCGTCTCTCGGACACTCTGCGCCGCGAAGGTGCGCTCGACTTCGGCAGCCAGATGTCGCTGGCGGCACGGGTCGCCGCGGACCACCCCGAGGTTGGAGTCGCCGAGCGCACACGCTTCCGGGTGGTGCTGCTCGACGAGTACCAGGACACGGGACACTCGCAGCGGGTGCTGCTGTCGTCCCTGTTCGGCGGCGGTCTCGACGGCGAACTCGCGCTCACCGCGGTGGGCGACCCCATGCAGTCGATCTACGGCTGGCGTGGTGCCTCGGCGGCCAACCTACCGCGCTTCGCCACGGATTTCCCGCTGACGAACGGAGATCCGGGGCCGACGCTGGAACTGCTCACGAGCTGGCGCAACCCGCCGGAGGCCCTGGCCCTGGCCAACATGGCGTCGGCGTCCCTGCGTGAGCGGGGCGTGTCGGTCAGCACCCTGCGGGCGCGACCACAGGCCGTCCCGGGTGATGTGCGGCTGGCCCTCACCGGTGACGTCGTGCAGGAACGCGCATGGGTGGCCGACCGCATCGCCGAACAGTACGCGAACGCCACGAGCCGGGGCGAGGACCCACCGACCGCCGCGGTGCTGATCCGCCGCAACGCGGACGCCGCACCGATCGCGGAGGTCCTGCGGTCCCGGGGTCTGCCGGTCGAAGTGGTCGGTCTCGGCGGGCTGCTCCACACCCCCGAGGTGGCCGACGTCATCGCGATGCTCCGGGTGGTCGCCGACCCGATGGCGGGCAGTGCCGCCGTGCGGATGCTGACCGGGGCGAGATGGCAGATCGGGGCCGCCGATCTGACGGCGCTGTCGCGGCGAGCCTCCGAACTGGCCATCGGAACCGGCTACGGCACCACCGGCGCCGTCACCGATTCGACCGCTCTGGCCGACGCCGTCGGCGAGGCGCTGCCCGGTGAACACGCGGAGCAGGCCGGGCTGGCAGACGCTCTGGCGGATCCCGGTCCTGCCGAACGCTATTCGCAGGTCGGCTACGCACGGATCACCGCCGTCGCGGCGGAGTTGGCGTCTCTGCGTGAGCGAATCGGGCAGCCACTCACCGAGCTGGTGGCCGAGGTGGAACGGACGCTGGGTATCGGCATCGAAGCGCAGGCGCGGACGCGGCGGTCGGCGCGGGGAAGTGCGGGCCGCGAACATCTCGACGCCTTCGCCGACGTCGTCGCCGGGTACGCGAGCCGCACGTCGGCCACCGTCACCGGACTGCTCGCGTTCCTGTCGGCCGCGGAGTCGGTCGAAAAGGGTTTGGCGCCGGGTGAAGTCGAGGTGGACCCGCATCGCGTGCAGGTGCTGACGGTGCACTCGGCGAAGGGGCTGGAGTGGGAAGTGGTGGCGGTACCGCACCTCACGGCCGGGGTCTTTCCGTCGCGGACGGCGTCCGGGTCCTGGCTCGGTGCCGTCGGTGAACTGCCACCCTCGCTGCGCGGAGATCGTGCGCGGCCGGGGGAGTCGGCCGACGGCGTGCCCGTTCTCGACCTCGAGAACCTGTACGACCGGAAGGACCTCGAGGAGGCCGTGAAGGCGCACAAGGCGGCGCTGGCCGCGCGCAAACTCGACGAGGACCGCCGGCTGTTCTACGTTGCACTCACTCGTACCGAACGGGTGCTGTTCGCTTCGGGTCACCACTGGGCAGAATCTGGAACCGAGCCCAAGGGTCCCTCCGAGTTCCTCACCGAACTGCGCGACACGGTGACCGACGAAGAGCACGAGGGAATCGGGATCGTCGACATCTGGGCGCCCGCACCCGAACCCGAGGAGCAGAACCCGCTGACCAGCACCCCCAAGTCGGCTGTGTGGCCGCGGGATCCGCTCGGCCTCCGCCGGGAGTCGGTCGAGCGGGGCGCGGCGTTGGTCGTCGCGGCGCTGAAGGGTGCCGGCGAGCCGGCACCGGCCGGCGAGGACGACGATCCCGAGAACTGGGCCGCCGACGTCGACGCCCTTCTCGCGGAGCGGGAAGCGCGGGCCAATGCGCGCACCGAGGTGGTGTTACCCGGTCAGTTGTCGGTGAGCCAGCTCGTCGAACTCGAAGCCGACCCGGACGCCTTGGCCGCCAGGCTGCGGCGTCCGCTGCCGTACCCGCCGAATCCGCTGGCCCGCCGCGGTACCGCATTCCATGCCTGGGTGGAGCGCCGCTTCGGGGCCACCCGGCTGCTCGACCTCGACGAGCTGCCCGGTGCCGCCGACACGGGTGCGGGCCCCGACACCGACCTCGCGACCTTGCAGGACGCGTTCCTGCGCTCGTCCTGGGCGGACCGCAACCCGACCGAGGTGGAGGTGCCGTTCGAGACGTCGGTGGCGGGGACGGTGCTGCGCGGCCGGATCGACGCGGTGTTCACCGACCCCGACGGCGGGTGGACGGTGATCGACTGGAAGACCGGCGCCGAGCCGAGCGCGGCCAACGAGAAGGCCGTCGTGATGCAGCTGGCCGCGTACCGGCTGGCGTGGGCCGAGCTGATGGACGTTCCGATCGAGCGGGTGCGCGCCGCGTTCCACTACGTGCGGACCGGACGGACGATCGCGCCGGAACACCTGCCCGACGCCGACGCACTCGCCCGTCTCCTCCGTTCCGCCGGTTCTCCCGAGGAGGAGGTCAGGCCTGACGCCGAGCCTTCAGTGACTCGGTGACCAACGGGATCTGCAGCGGAAGGCGCAGCAGCACACCGGCTTTCTGCACGTTCGTCGTCTTGGAGCTCTTCAGCCAGTCCACCGCCATGTTGACGTTGGCAGGGAAGACGGCGACGAACAGGAGTGCAGCGAGGCCGCCACCGAGCCTGCGGGTTCGCGGCACGGCGAGCGCGGTGCCGATGGCGAGTTCGGCGACCCCCGACACGTATGTGTAGGTGCGGGCCTCGCCCGGAAGTTGGGTGGGGACCGTGGAGTCGAAGAACTTGGGGGCGACGAAGTGCATCGTGCCCGCGCCGAGTAGCAGCGCGGCAAGGCGGAGTGCGGGCTTCTGGCTCGGTCGTGGTGTGTTGCTCTCTCGTTGCATGACGTCAGCTTGCCCGAACGACTCGGTTCGCGACAACGAGGCTCCGACGTGTCACCGATGGGGCAATCGGGGTTAGGCTGCCAGCCGATGTCGGAGTTCAGTGCAACGTGGAGACGAACATATGGCCGGTAGGCTGCGTGAGAGATTGAGCAGGTCGGACACCCTGACCGACCGGCCTGACTTCGCGTTGGTGGGTGTGCTCCGGATTCCGGAACTGCAGACCAGTCCGGCGCGGGCGATCTACCGCCGCGTGGGTATCGCCCTGGCGGCGTTGGCGTTGGCGGTTCTCATCGTCTACATCGACCGGGCGGGTTACCGCGACGCGCAGGACAACGAATTGTCGCTGCTCGACTGCATCTACTACGCGACGGTGTCGTTGTCGACGACGGGCTACGGCGACATCACCCCGTTCACACCGTCCGCGAGGCTCGTGAACGTTCTCCTGATCACGCCTCTTCGAATCTTCTTCCTCATCGTCCTGGTCGGTACGACTCTCTCCGCGCTCACGCAGAGCTCCCGGCAGGCGTTCAAAATTCAGCGTTGGAGGCAGCACGTGCGCAATCACACCGTGGTGATCGGCTACGGAACCAAGGGACGCACCGCGATCGACGCGATGCTCGGCGACGACGTTCCGCCGTCGGAGATCGTGGTGGTCGACACCGACCACGCGGTGCTCGACTCGGCGGCCAGCAAGGGCCTCGTCACGGTCCACGGGTCCGCCACCAAATCGGACGTGCTGCGGTTGGCGGGCGCGCAGAACGCGTCGGCGATCATCGTCGCCGCCAACCGCGACGACACCGCGGTGCTGGTGACGCTGACGGCGCGCGAGATCGCACCGAAGGCGAAGATCGTCGCGGCGATCCGCGAATCCGAGAACACGCACCTGCTGCGGCAGTCCGGCGCCGATTCGGTCGTGGTGTCCTCCGAGACCGCGGGCCGGCTCCTCGGCATCGCCACGAAGACGCCGAGTGTCGTCGAGATGATGGAGGACCTCCTGACTCCGGAGGCCGGATTCGCGATCGCGGAGCGCCCGGTGGAGCGGGACGAGATCGGCGGCTCCCCGCGTCACCTCGCGGACATCGTGCTCGGTGTGGTGCGGGACGGGCGGTTGATCCGGGTCGGCTCGCCGGAGGTCGATTCGATCGAGGAGAACGACCGACTGCTGTACATCCGTCGGGTCGCCAACTGATCGGCAGTAGTGTCGACGGCGTGACTGCATTCCGGCTGAACGACACCCCGCTCCTGTCCCGCTCCGCTGTCGGCCGGGCCGAGGAATTGCGTTCGGACACGGACGCGCTGCGAGCGGGCTGGCGGGATGCGCTGCTGCTGCGCGTCAATCACCGCGGACAGGTGCGGGTGGGCGACGAGGGCCTGGTGTTCGCGGACGCCACCGAACTCGGCCCCGAACCGCAACGGGGGGCGGTGTTCCTCGGCATCCGCAAGGACCGGCACGTGTGGGCGGTGCGAGTGCAGGCGCTGACCGGCGAGCTGGCCGATCTCCGGACGCTGGGCGGGACGCTGGACGACGCGGACGCCGGCGTGCTCACCGGGGCCCTCGCGATGCTCAACTGGCACGACAGCGCAGGCTTCAGCGCACTCGACGGCGCCCCGTCGGAGCCGACGATGTCGGGGTGGTCGCGGATCTCGACGAGCACCGGGCACGAGGAATTTCCTCGCACCGATCCGGCGGTCATCTGCCTCGTGCACGACGGCGGAGATCGGGTCCTGCTGGCCCGGCAGCCCACGTGGCCGGCGCGGCGGTTCTCGATCCTGGCCGGATTCGTCGAGGCCGGCGAATCGCTCGAGACGTGCGTCGTCCGGGAGATCAAGGAAGAAGTGGGTGTCGACGTCCGTGACGTCCGCTACCTCGGTAGCCAGCCGTGGCCGTTTCCCCGTTCGGTGATGATCGGGTTCGCGGCCGTGGGCGATCCCGACGCCCCGCTGACGTTCGCGGACGGCGAGATCGCCGAGGCCCGCTGGTTCACCCGGGACGAGGTGCGCACGGCACTCGAACTCGGCGACTGGGCGTCGGACACCGACGCCCCGCTGCTGCTCCCGGGTTCGATTTCCATCGCGCGCGGAATCATCGAGTCCTGGGCGGGAGCAGCGACGGAGTCCTAGACGCCGAGGAGCTTCTTGACCTGCGACAACGACGGGTTGGTCGCGGTGCTGCCGTCGGCGAACTTGACGGTGGGGACGACGTGGTTGCCGCCGTTGACGCTGCCGACGAACTCTGCCGATGCCGGATCGTCCTCGATGTCGATCTCCACGTAGCCGATGCCGGATTCGTCCAGCTGCGTCTTCAGGCGCCGGCAGTAGCCGCACCAGGTGGTGGAGTAGATGGTCAGGGCGGGGGTGTCGGTAGCAGTCACGGCGGATATAACACCACGACTCCGTCGTGTGTTCCCACTGCGGTGTTCGTCCGCTTCGCGCCGTGTCGGTTGCCCCTGTCATGATGGACGCCATGTCAGCAGCCGGCGCAGCAGAGGTGACGAGTACCGGTCTCGATCCCGAACAGTCCGCAGCGGTACTCGCTCCCCGGGGTCCGGTGTGTGTGCTGGCGGGGGCAGGAACAGGGAAGACCCGGACCATCACCCGGCGTATCGCGCACCTCGTGGCCAGCGGACACGTCGCGGCGGGGCAGGTGCTGGCGGTGACGTTCACGGCCCGCGCGGCAGGCGAGATGCGCGGCCGGCTGCGCAGCCTGGGGATCGGTGACGGGGGAGCGCAGGTCCAGGCGCGCACGTTCCACGCCGCCGCGCTGCGACAGCTGAGGTACTTCTGGCCGCAGGTGATCGGCGACACGGAGTGGCGGCTGCTGGACCGCAAGTTCGCGGTCGTTTCGTCCGCCGCCGGGCGGGTCGGGCTGTCCACCAGCACGGAAAGCGTCCGCGACCTGGCGAGCGAGATCGAGTGGGCCAAGGCCTCGCTGATCGCGCCGGAGGACTACCCGCGAGCGGTGGCGAAGTTACGCCGGGAGGCGCCGGTCGACGCCGCGAAGGTCGCCGAGGTGTATCACGGCTACGAGCAGCTCAAGGCCCGCGGCCAGGACGGGATGCTTCTCGACTTCGACGATCTCCTGCTCCACACGGCGGCGGCCCTCGAGGAGCATTCGGCTGTCGCGGAGGAGTTCCGCGACCGTTACCGGTGCTTCGTCGTGGACGAGTACCAGGACGTCACTCCGCTGCAGCAGCGTGTCCTCGACGCGTGGCTCGGGGAGCGGGACGATCTCACCGTCGTCGGTGACGCCAACCAGACCATCTACTCCTTCACCGGCGCCACACCCAATTACCTGCTCGACTTCTCGCGCCGGTTCCCCGAGGCCACCGTCGTGCGTCTCGAGCGCGACTACCGATCGACCCCCGAGGTGGTGTCGATGGCGAACCGGGTGATCGGAGCGGCCCGCGGCAGGATCGCGGGCACCCGTCTGCAGCTGATCGGCCAACGCGATTCCGGGCCGGAGCCGAGTTTCGTCGAGTTCGACGACGAGCCGGCGGAGGCCGCCGGGGTGGCGCGCACGATCAAGCGGCTCATCGCGTCCGGCACGCCGGCCGCGGAGATCGCGGTGCTGTACCGGATCAACGCCCAGTCCGAGGTGCACGAGCAGGCGCTGACCAAACTCGACATCCCGTACCAGGTGCGCGGCGGAGAAGGGTTCTTCACGCGAACCGAGGTGCGCCAGGCGGTGGCGGCGCTCCGCCAGGCCGCAGGCCGCGACGACCTGCCGGATGCGGTCGGCGCCGACCTGGTCACGCTCGTCCGAGCCGTCCTCGCCCCGCTGGGGCTGACGGACGCGGAACCGGCGGGTGCACAGGCTCGCGAACGGTGGTCGTCGCTGTCGGCGCTGGTCGCGCTCACCGAGGAACAGCTGACCCAGGACCCGGAGTTGACCCTCGACGCGCTGTTGCGCGAACTGAGTCTGCGGGCCGAGGCACGGCACCCACCCGTCGTACAGGGTGTGACACTCGCGTCCCTGCACGCCGCCAAGGGGCTCGAGTGGGACGCCGTGTTCCTCGTCGGGCTCACCGACGGAACGCTGCCCATTCAGCACGTGCTCGGCGACTCCAACTCGGCACCGGACGAAGCGGCCGTCGAGGAGGAGCGCCGGTTGCTGTACGTCGGCGTGACCCGCGCCCGGGAGCACCTGCAGATGTCGTGGGCGCTGTCCCGGAACGAGGGCGGCCGCAAGTCGCGGCGTCGTTCGCGGTTCCTGCACGGACTCATCCCCGAAGATTCCCCTGCCTCGCGGATCGCGGCGCCCGTCAAGAGCAACAAGAAGCGTCCACGGTGCCGGCTGTGCGGAAAACCGCTGATCGGGACGACCGCGACCATGCTCGGTCGCTGCGAGGGGTGCCCGTCGAACGTCGACGTCGAATTGCTCGAATCGCTGCGGTCGTGGCGGCTGGAGAAGTCGCGGGAGCTGAAGGTCCCGGCGTACGTGGTGTTCAGCGACAACACGTTGACGGCCCTCGCCGAGCAGCGGCCGCAGGACGATCGCGGGCTCGTCGCGATCCCCGGGATCGGTGCGAAGAAGCTCGAGCAGTTCGGCGAGGACGTCCTCGGTGTGATCAAGGGAAGCGGTAGTCCCTGAACGACTCCCACGCCGCAGGGGAGTAGCGCGCATCACTGCAGGTCAAAAATAGGTTGTGCGGTTCTGGAGAATTGCCTACTGTGGTTTCAGTGCGCGGGGAGACCCGTGTGGTTCACATCGGATCGAGAAGAAATGGAGGTGGCAGTGAAATGACGAAGTTCCAAGCACATGAGACGGCAGTCGCTGCTGCCTCCGCACTGTTCGGCATGAACGCGGCGGAAACGGCACCGGCGATTGTCTGGTCGGCAGCCCGTCGTCGTCCCGCAGCAGCAGTCGAGTCCGTGTATCGGAGTTGTCGAGGAATCCCTCGGTAGACCAACTCCTACCGTCTTTTCAAGGCCACGGACCCGCATCGCGGACCGTGGCCTTTGTAGTTCGAGCACCCTTCCCGCTCGCAGCCTCGGCTCTGGTTCGCACCCATTTCATCGAACCGAAGAGATTGACCGTCGCAATGAGAGCAGAGGAG
Source organism: Rhodococcus wratislaviensis (assembly GCF_900455735.1). Lineage (GTDB taxonomy): Bacteria > Actinomycetota > Actinomycetes > Mycobacteriales > Mycobacteriaceae > Rhodococcus_F > Rhodococcus_F wratislaviensis. The sequence goes on from NZ_UAUI01000005.1 coordinate 131,311, forward strand.
AAGGACGTGTCTACCGTGACATGCCGAGGGGTATCCGAAACCTCAACCGCCGCAAGCGGATTTGTTCAGATAGTGTCCGCGCGTGGTGACCTGCCCTGCCGGGTCGATGATCCCGACCTGTGGTTTGCGGACTCTCCCACCGAGCTGGAACAGGCGAAGGCGCTGTGCGCGTCCTGCCCGATCCGCTCCCGCTGCCTCGACGCGGCCCTCGATCGGGGTGAGCCGTGGGGCGTGTGGGGTGGGGAGATCTTCGACCAGGGTGTCGTGATCGCCCGCAAGCGTCCCCGGGGACGTCCGCGCAAGACTCAGACTCTGGTCTGTGCGTAGGAACCGGTACGGGGCGGGAGAATTCGGGCGTTCGCCGGGCCACTCACACGAGTGGGCCGGGCGGACGCCCGTTCTGTGTGTTCGGTCAGACGGTGTCTTCGTCCTCGGGGGCGGGCTCGGCGAACCCGGGGAGCCACCGCGTGAGGATCTCCATGTACGGCGCGTATGCGTCCAGCTGAGCGCAGATTCCCACCGAGCCGACGAGAACCCGGAAGATCATCAGATACTCCGCCGGCAGATTCAGTGCCCGTGCCGTCCGGAACTGCGCACTGTTGAAGTCGGTCGCGGAACCCGCGGCCTTCTGCAACCAGGCGCGGGTGAAGTGGAACGATTCGGTACGGATCGGGTCGGTGACCGGACGCAGGTAGTCCGCGATCTCCTTGTCGGTGACCGTTCGGCCCGGCAGAACGAATCCGTTGGCGTGCAGCAACTCCGTCAGTTCGTCGAACTGCTCGTGGAGCGCCAGCCGGACCATGGCCCCGAGCACCGGGGGAAGGCCGTGCGGAAACGGTGCCGCGGCACCGAAATCGATGACACCGAGGCGGCCGTCGCTGTGCAGCATGAAGTTACCCGGATGCGGGTCGCAGTGGAGCAGGCCGACGCGGGTGGGGGAGGCGAAGTGGAACTCCGCGAGCAGTGCGCCCGCGGTGTTGCGTTCTTCGGGGGTGCCATCGGCGATGATGGCGGACAGCGGCTTCGCCGACATCCATTCGGTGACCACCACCTTGGGGGCACTCGCGACCACGTGCGGAATCGCGAACTGCGGATCGCCGTCGTACACCTTGGCGAAGCGGCGCTGATTGTTCGCCTCGATGCGGTAGTCGAGTTCTTCCTCGGTGCGGGCCGTGAACTCGTCGATGACCGGGCGCACGTCGACGCCCGGCATGACCGAGGCGAACAGACCCGCGAACCGGCCGAGCGTCTTCAGGTCGGCGCGCAGGGCTTCGTCGGCGCCCGGATACTGAACTTTGACGGCCACGTCACGACCGTCGGCCCACACCGCGCGGTGCACCTGGCCGATGCTGGCCGATGCGGTCGGGGTGTCGTCGAACGACTGGAATCGGTCACGCCACTTGGTACCCAGCTGCTGGTCGAGCATTCGGTGGACGGCCCGCGCGGGTAGGGGAGGCGCCTGCGCCTGCAGCTTGTTCAGCGACTCACGGTACGGTTCCGCGAACTCCTCGGGGATCGCCGCCTCCATGACGCTGAGCGCCTGCCCCAGTTTCATGGCGCCGCCCTTGAGTTCGCCGAGGACCGCGAACAATTGCTCGGCGGCCTTCGCGCTCAGCTGGGCGTCGATCTCGTCCTTGTCGCCGCCGGTCAGCTTCCGGCCGAAGCCCATCGCAGCACGCCCCGCGATCCCCAACGGGATGCTCGCGAGTTTGGCGGTGCGGGCGGAACTCCTGCGGGGGATGTCGGACACCCCACCATCATGCATCATGACCGAAGCCTGTTCGATTCGCCCACAGCGGGTGCCAGGTACGTGCAGCTGCAGCTCGCGTGCCGCGGCCAGCGCCGGGTCACCAGCCGGTGCGCGCCGAGATCGATCTCGAGCGTCGCGTCGAGGCTGCTGGGCGGCGCACCTCGCGGTGCGGCCAAGACGGCCTCGAGCTGGCCGAGTGCGACCGCGGCCGTGGCCATGATCACGGCGGGGCTGGCGTGCCCGACCGCCCCGAGTAGCTGAGCGGACAGGTGCGGCCAGTCCTCGTCGTACGCGGCGCGGAGGAGGTCGGCGCACCGCAGGCAGCTGGTGTGGCCCGGGAGCACGAGCGGGCCGACCACACCACGACCGTCACGCAGCCGGACCTGCAGGTGCGGTATCCCGTTCTGGACCAGATCCGCGACGAGCCGAGGTTCCGCCACCAGGTCGTCCGCGAGCACGACGCACAGGGCGTTCCACCGCCGGACGTCGGCGTCGGCGGAATATCGGAAGGAGCGTGAAACCCGGATTCCGCTGTCCGTGAGCCCGGCCGACACCGCATCCGACAGCGGTCCGCGCCCGTGCACGCGGATGGTGATCGTGTCCGCGACGGGTGACGTGCCGGCGACATCGATCAGCCCGGCCCGGTCGAGATCGCCGAGAAGCTTCGACACGTCCGTGGGCGCCAGGCCGTACCCGACGGCAGTCCACAGGATGTGCGGCCGCGAGTTCTTGCCGTCGAGCAGTCGGACGACGGCGAGGAGTTGCTCGGTCCGGACCCCGGGCGGCGGCGAGAGAACGAGCGCGCGCTCGGGATCCCAGCCGAACTGCACGCGCCCGTCGGGGCGGACGAGTACGGCGATCCGGGGATCGAGAGTGACACCGACGTGGGGTGTGGGCTGGATGGTCACACGCTGAGGATCGCAGGCCACACGCGGGCGTCGGCCCGGAAAACACGGGTTGTCCACAGGCCGAAACGTACTTCGACCTGTGGGTTTCCCGTTATCTACAAACTGGTGGGATCAGGTGGTCAGGATTCGGACTCGTCGTCCTTGCCGGACTTGCCGCGTTCGGCCTCCTCGGCCCGCTCGCGGGCCTCGGTTGCCTCCAGCTGCGCCATCGGATTGTCGAAATCGCCGCCGTCGCCGCCGCCGAGTACACGTTGGACGAACGCATCCGGGCTGTCGAGATCGGACGAGTCGGGCAACAGGTCGGGGTGTGCCCACACACCGTCACGGGCGTCGACGGTCGACTCGGACGTGAGGCGAGTCCACAGCTGCGCGGCCTCCCGGACCTTTCGGGGACGCAGTTCGAGTCCGACGAGCGTGGCGAACGTCTGCTCGGCGGGTCCGCCGGTCGCACGCCTCCGGCGCAGCGTCTCACTGAGGGCCGCGACACCGGGGAGGCGGTCGTTCAGCGCCGACGCGACGACGACCTCGACCCAGCCCTCGATGAGGGCGAGCAGCGTCTCGAGTCGCTCGAGTGCCTGCTTCTGCTCGGGTGTGGTCTGCGGTTCGAACGCCCCCTGCTGCAGGATGTTCTCGAGCTGCGACGGATCGGTCAACGCGGACGGGTCGAGTCCCTTCGCCATGTCCTCGATGGCCGAGAAGTCCATCGTGATGCCGCGGGCGTACTCCTCGACGGTGGCGAGGAGACGCTGACGCAGCCACGGGACGTGGCTGTACAGGCGCTGGTAGGCGGCCTCACGCGCGGCGAGGAAAACGAGGATTTCGCGGTCGGGCTGCTCGAGCCCCTTGCTGAACCGCTCCACCGCAGCGGGAAGCAGTGCGCCCGTGCCTGCCGGACCGAGGGGGAGACCGATGTCGGTGGAGGTGAGTACCTCCTTCGACAGCTGGCCCAGGGCCTGGCCGAGCTGGGAGCCGAACGCGAGGCCACCCATCTGGCTCATCATGCCGATCATCGGGCCTGCCATCTGCTGCGCTTCTTCGGGCAGTCCCTGCACCCACATGCCGGACACCTTCTCCGCGACGGGGTCGCACAGCCGCTTCCAGGTGTCGAGGGTGTTGTCGAGCCAGTCGTTGGGCGTCCACGCGACCGTCTTCGTCGCGCCCGCGGGCAGCGTCGTCGCGGCGTCGAGCCACAGTTCGGCGAGCCGTGACGCATCGGCGATCGCCTCGGAGTTGCCCTGGGTGATGGGTGCGACGGACCCCATCTGCTGGCGCGCAAGTTTCTTCGCGATCTCGTAGTTGACCGGGCCGGTCTGCTCACCGGACCCCATCGACGTGCCCATCCCGCTCAGCATCTGGCCGAACTGGGTCAGCATCTGGCCGAGGGCGGCCGGGTCGAAGCCCCCGGCGGGGAAACCACCCGCCCCGAAACCGAAGTCGCCGGAACCGCCCGCGTTCTGGTCGCGGTCGGGCCCGTTCTGATCCCCCGTGTTCTTGTCACGATCGGGATCATCGTCGGGTTTGGAGAAGCCGAAGGGCGGATTGCTCATGACTCAACGGTACAAGGCGCATGGTTCCGTGGCTGTCCACCACGTCACGCTGACGGCGAACACGCGGACGGCCGACAGTCGTGTCCGCCGGTTCGCGCTCTACGCTGGTCCAGGTGAATCGACGGATCGTGACGCTTCTGGCTGCGCTGGCCCCGATCGTGGTACTCGGAATTCTCGGCACGGTGATCACGGTGCCGTATGTGGCCCTCGGGCCGGGACCCACGTTCAACACGCTCGGCGAAGTGGGTGGTGAGGAAGTGGTCGCCATCGCGGGAACGGAGGTCGACGACACCACCGGCCACCTCAACATGACGACGGTGGCCGTGCGCGACGACCTCAACGTGTTCGAAGCGTTCGGATTGTGGGCCAGTGGGCGCCAGGGCATCGTCCCCCGTGAGGAGGTCTATCCGCCGGACAAGTCGAAGGACGAGGTCAAGCAGGAGAACGACGCCGACTTCCAGCAGTCGGAGGACAGCGCCGAACTCGCGGCACTCCACTTCCTCGGCAAGCCGGTGGACCTGCGGATCGCCAAGGTCGGTGAGGACGGCCCCTCCCAGGGACTGCTGCGTGAGGGCGACGTGTTGGTGAGTGTCGACGAAAAGCCGGTATCGACGGTCGGTGGCGTGCAGGAGGCGGTGGCCGATGTGCCCCCGAACACCGAGGTGCCGATCGTGATCCGGCGCGACGGCGCCGAGACGACGGTGCGGGTGGTCCTCGGCGCACGCCCGGACGACGAGTCCAAGGGCTACCTGGGGATCACTCCCGAGGAGATCCCGGACGTCCCGTTCACGATCGACTTCAACCTCGCCGACGTGGGCGGCCCCTCGGCAGGGCTCATGTTCACCCTCGCCGTGATCGACAAACTCAGCCCGGGTGAACTCAACGGCGGCAAGTTCGTCGCCGGCACCGGCACGATCGACTCGGACGGCGACGTCGGCCCCATCGGCGGCATCAAGTACAAGTTGATCGCCGCGGAGGAGGCGGGCGCCGAGACGTTCCTCGTGCCGGCGAAGAACTGCGACGAGGCACGCCAGGGCGCACCCGACGGGCTCCGGCTCGTGAAGGTCGAGAATCTCGACGGAGCCGTCGACGCGCTCGAGGCCATCAGCGCCGGAGCCGACGCGCCGCACTGCTGAGCGGTCAGTCGTCCTCGGTCGCGTCGAGGGTGGCGTACAACGCGCTGATGAGATTCGGCGCCAGATCCTCGTAGGTGAGCAGTTCGATCCCGGCGTACGGGTCGGCGTCCTCGTCGGGGCGCAACTGCATCAGGCACAACGACGGTCCGTCGCGCAGCACGGCGGCGATCAACCGGGCGGACCGGCGGTCGGGATGCGACTCGGCCGCGGCCCGCGCGGCGTCGTCGGCGGCGTCCCGATCGGACAGCAGGGGGACGAGCGCGTCGTCGAGATCGGACTCCGCCTCGGGCGGCAGAACGACGATCTCCTGAACGAGGGCGCACCCCACCACGGACTCCGGCCAGCTGGTGGTGGCGAGGAACTCGTCGAGTGCGCGCGACCCGCCGTCGATGTCGTCGGGGAACGGATCCTGTTCCACCGGGGTCAATTCCGCACCGTCGGCGAGTTGGTCGAGCAGGCTGGGTTCGGCGGCCGCGAGCAGTTCGGTCGGGACGAGTGCGAACATCTGGGGCGGCTGATCCCACCCTCCGGCATCGACGAATTCGATCACCTCGCGCACACAGCGGGCGAGGGCGTCCGTCTCTGGGTTCACATTCTCTTCACTCACGAGACCCATCTTCGCACCCCCGGAACAGGACCGACGGCCGCATCTCTCGGTTGTTACGTAGAGTGGGACGAAACGGTCACGCCCTCGCTGTTCGGGTGTGGACGAACGAACGGTGCAGTTGATCGCGGCGCGACAGCGTCGCCGAGTTCTTGGAGTGTGGCACGTGGGCATGCGGCCCCCCGCAGGTTTACCGTCGTTGTCCAAACGCAGCCGAGTGCTGCTGGTGCTGGCGCTTGTCGTCGCGGCCCTGTTGCTGGTGGGCCCTCGGCTCATCAGTACCTACACGGACTGGTTGTGGTTCGGTGAGGTCGGATTCCGTGGTGTCTTCACCACGGTTCTCGTCACCCGCCTGCTCCTCTTCCTCGTAGTCGGGGTCGTGGTCGGCGGAATCGTCTGGCTGGCACTGCTGCTCGCCTACCGTTCGCGGCCGGTGTTCGTTCCGGTGTCGGGTCCCAACGATCCGGTGGCGCGGTACCGCACCACGGTGATGACTCGACTGCGCCTGTTCGGCCTGGCCGTTCCGATCGCGGTCGGTCTGCTCGCGGGGCTGATCGCCCAGTCCAGCTGGGTGACGGTGCAGTTGTTCGTCAACGGCGGCGCATTCGGCGTCGCCGATCCCGAGTTCGGTCTCGACGTCGGCTTCTACACGTTCGATCTGCCGTTCTACCGTTTCGTCCTCAACTGGCTGTTCGTCGCCGTTCTACTGGCGTTCTTCGCGAGCCTGGTGACGCACTACATCTTCGGCGGGCTGAAGCTGGCGGGCCGGGGCGGGGCGTTGACCAATGCGGCGCGAGTCCAGTTGGCGGTCCTCGCGGGAACGTTCATTCTCCTCAAGGCCGTCGCGTACTGGTTCGACCGCTACTCACTGCTGTCGAGCAGCCGCAAGGAACCCACGTTCACCGGTGGTAGCTACACCGATATGAATGCGGTGCTGCAGGCGAAGCTGATCCTCCTGGCCATCGCGGTCATCTGCGCGGGCGCGTTCTTCGCGGCGATCTTCCTCCGCGATCTGCGGATTCCCGCAATGGCGACAGCGCTTCTCGTGCTCTCCTCGATCCTGGTCGGCGCCGTGTGGCCGCTCGTGGTGGAGCAGTTCTCGGTGCGCCCCAACGCCGCCGACAAGGAGAGCGCGTACATCGAGCGGAACATCGCCGCCACGCGGCAGGCGTACGGCATCACCGACGACAAGGTGGAGTACCAGGACTATCAGGGGTACGGAACGAAGCCGCCGCGGGACGTGCCCGCTGACGTCACCACCATCGAGAACACGCGACTGCTCGATCCGAACATCCTGTCGCGGACGTTCACCCAGCAGCAGCAGTTGAAGAACTTCTACGGTTTCCCGCCGACGCTCGACATCGACCGGTACGACATCGACGGTCAGTTGCGGGACTACATCGTCGCGGCCCGCGAGTTGTCGTCCAAGAGCCTGACGGGTAACCAGACGGACTGGATCAACAAGCACACCGTCTACACGCACGGCAACGGACTGGTCGCGGCCCCCGCGAACCGGGTGAACGCCGCTGCCGGCGAGTCCGCGGAGGAAGCCGCCAACAGCAACAGCGGTTACCCCGTCTACATGGTCAGCGACATCGCCTCGCAGGAGGCGGGTAATCAGGTCATTCCGGTCGAGCAGCCGCGCATCTATTACGGCGAGGTCATCGCCGACACGGACGCCGACTACGCGATCGTCGGCGGATCCGAAGGTTCGGATCCGCGGGAGTACGACACCGACACCTCGCGCTACACGTACACGGGTTCGGGTGGCGTGCCGATCGGCAACTGGTTCAACCGGCTGGCGTTCGCGGCCAAGTACACCGAGCGCAACATCCTGTTCTCGGGTGCCATCGGTTCGGATTCCAAGATCATCTACAACCGGGACCCGCGGGACCGGGTCACACATGTCGCCCCGTGGCTGACCGCGGACGGCGACTCGTACCCGGCCGTCGTCGACGGCAAGGTCGTGTGGATCGTGGACGCGTACACGACGTTGCAGGACTACCCGTACGCCCAGCGTAGTTCGCTCGACGGACTCGTCGAGGACAGCATCGACCAGAACACCGGCCGCCTGCTGCCCCGCAAGGAGGTGTCCTACATCCGCAACTCGGTGAAGGCCACCGTCGACGCGTACGACGGCACCGTGAAGCTCTACCAGGTGGACCAGAACGATCCGGTCCTCGATGCGTGGATGGGCGTGTTCCCGGATGCGGTTCAGCCGGCGGACTCGATTCCCGACGAACTGCGTGCGCACTTCCGCTATCCCGAGGACCTGTTCAAGGTGCAGCGCGAGATGCTCGCCAAGTACCACGTGGACGATCCGAAGGAGTTCTTCACCAACAACGCGTTCTGGTCGGTGCCGAGCGATCCCACGATCGACACGAGCGCGAACCAGCCGCCGTACTACGTGCTGGTCGGTGATCCCGAGACCGGGAAACCGTCGTTCAATCTGACCAGTGCGATGGTGGGTTACAGTCGCGAGTTCCTGTCCGCATATCTGTCGGTGAAATCGGATCCGGACAACTACGGCAAGTTCACGGTGCTCCAGTTGCCGACGGACACGCAGACCCAGGGTCCGCAGCAGACGCAGAACTCGATGATCTCGGATCCACGGGTGGCGTCGGAGAGAACCCTGCTCGAGAGATCGAACAAGATTCAGTACGGCAACCTGCTGACCTTGCCGATCGCGGACGGCGGCATTCTCTACGTCGAACCGATGTATACGGAGCGAAGTTCGACGGGCCCGAACACGTCGACGTTCCCGCAGCTGTCCCGAGTGCTGGTGAGCTACCGCGAGCCGCCGCCGAGTAACAGTGTGCGGGTCGGGTACGCCCCGACGTTGGCTCAGGCGCTCGACCAGGTGTTCGGTGCCGGCACGGGCTCGGTGGCGACGGCACCCAGTGCGGAAGAAGGGACCCCTCCGGAGACCGGTACCACGCCGCCGGTCGATCAGGGCGCGGCCCCGGCGCCGACCGCCCCGGCGACACCGCCGTCCGGAACGGACGTCTCGGCGGCGGTGGCGGAGCTGGACGCGTCGCTCGACGCCTTGACGTCGGCGCAGCGCAGCGGTGACTTCGCGGCCTACGGCGCAGCCCTCGCTCGCGTCCAGAAGGCGGTTGCCGCGTACGAGGCGATCCCGAAGTAAGGGCGCTTCAGCCGCAGAGAGAACGAGGCCCTGTCATCCGAACCGGATGACAGGGCCTCGTCGTATCTGATCGGAAGATCAGCGCAGTGCGTCGACCAACTGCGGGTTGGCGTCCACCAGCTGCTGGAACTGCTGTCCGTAGCCGTTCTGATCGGCGACCTGACGCGCGGCGTCGAGCGCCTGCTGTGCGGCGGGCTGGACCGGGGCGGGTGCCTGGACCTGAGCCGGAGCCGCGGGGGCGGGAGCCGGGGTGGGCTCCGGTGCGGCGGGCTGGACCGGGGCGGGTGCCTGGACCTGAGCCGGAGCCGCGGGGGCGGGAGCCGGGGTGGGCTCCGGTGCGGGGGCGGGGGCCTCGGCGACGTCGCCGCCACCGGTGGACAGGTACTGACCGCACACCGGCCATGCACCCTGGCCCTGGGTCGCGAGAACGTTCTCGGCGACGCGGACCTGCTCGGCCTTGCTGGCGTTCGATGCCGAGCCGGTGCCGCCGTTGGCCTCCCAGGTGCTCTGCGAGAACTGCAGGCCGCCGTAGTAGCCGTTTCCGGTGTTGATTCCCCAGTTGCCGCCGCTCTCGCACTGGGCGACGCCGTCCCAGTTGTGGGAAGCGGCGGACGCGGTGCCGGTGCTCAGTCCGAGGGGGACGGCGACGACGGCTCCGGTGACGGCGATCCAGCCGAGGGCACGCTTGCTGATGCTGTGATTGGTCATGCGGGGTCAATCCTCTCCGCGCTTGCTGGCGTGGCCGGCCTGCGGGCGACGACGTTCGCGTCGTCACGCCGGGCTGCGATTCTGTGCCGCGTCCCTGCCCCTCGAAGGTTTCGGGGATTCCGAACCCGCGGGGCAGAGCTAGCAGCGGCGGGCCGGCTTTCGCCCGGTTGTTTCGGGCCGAGAGCGACCGTACGGGAGCTTTGCCCGCAGTTCACCTGGCGAAAATGATGGACAGCTGTCCGGCATCGAAGGCGAATTATCGCTGTCTTTGCAGGTCAGACCATCTCGATATCGTTTCGGCGTCTATTCGTTACCCCGTTGTTATGTGGTGGGGATCACCACGAATTTGTGCAGCGGCTCACGTCGAAATGGCAGGAAAGTGGGCCTCAGTGGTGTAGGGCGAGGCCGCGCAATGCAGGAGTGCCCCCGCGTGCAGTCGTGACTGCGCGCGGGGGCACTCCGAGCAAGGTGTGGATCAGAGGTACTGTCCGCAGACCGGCCAGGCGCCGGGACCCTGGGTCGCCAGGACGTTCTCGGCGACGCGGATCTGCTCCTCGCGCGAGGCGTTGGCAGGCGAGCCGGAGCCGCCGTTCGCCGCCCAGGTGCTGTCGGTGAACTGCAGACCGCCCGAGAAGCCGTTTCCGGTGTCGGCGCCCCAGTTGCCGCTGCTCTCACACGCTGCGACGGCGTCCCAGTCTCCGGAAGCGGCCGATGCGGTGCCGGTGCTCAGGCCGAGCGGCACTCCGATGACTGCTCCGGTGAGTGCGATTGCGCCCATGGTCCGCTTGACGATGCTGGAATTGGTCATGTGGTTGATTCCTCTCCGCGCCTGCTGACGAGGTGGTGGTGCAGTGACGGCTGGTGTGCCGAACCGCTTTTCGATCTGTCCTCGTCCCTGCCCCTCGAGGTGTCGGGATTCCGAATCCCGCGGGGGCAGGTCGAGCTGCGGCGGGTCGGCGTTGCCCGGTAGTTTCGGGCTGGCAACGAACGTACGCGGCGATCACGGAATGGTCACGGGTCGATTTTCTGTGACGGGCGTCCAAATACTGGGATTAACGACCCGCGTTTCCCCAGGTCGTCCCGAAGTTTCAGGTTTCGGCGGCGTTACAGATTTCGTCCAAAATGTGACGAGCGTCATAACGTTTAGGTAACGGATGTGACTCGAGTGGTGCTCAAAGGTTGCTAGCCGGACGCTTTCCGGGCGATTTGCAATCCGTTCGTTCGCTCGTGTAACTTTGTTCATGCAACGCGGGGTGGAGCAGCTCGGTAGCTCGCTGGGCTCATAACCCAGAGGTCGCAGGTTCAAATCCTGTCCCCGCTACCACTGAAGAACCGGCGTCCTGGAATCCAGGACGCCGGTTCTTTTTTGTCTCTGCTCGCCCCCGAGGGGGGCGGTCTCACATACGCGTCGTCCGTACCAGTAACCCCGCCACGTGTGCGCACGCTGCTGCCCGCGCTCCGACCGCGTCGCCGGACTCGATGGCGCCGACGATCCGCTCGTGCTCGGTGACGGCGAGTCTCCGATTCAGATCCGCACTCCACATGTCCGACCGGTACAGATGCGATTGCCCGTCCAACCGCAGGAGGGCTTCGCTGAGCGGCTTGTTGCGGGCGGTTTCCCGGATGAGGGTGTGGAATTCGAGGTCGAGCCGTGAATCGCGGCGTTGATCGGCCGGACTGTCCAGCAGCTCGCGCTGGACCTGCACCATCTTCTTCAATTGCTGCACCGTCTCGTGGGTGGCGGCGGCAGTCGCGTGAAATGCGGCCAGTCCGTCGAGTACCTCGCGGACCTCGAAGACGGCGCGGATCGAGTCCGCGTCGAGCGAATCGACCTTGGCGCCCGCATTGCGGGTGTAGACCGCGATGCCCTCGTAGATGAGTTGCTGCACGGCCTCGCGGACGGGGGTGCGGCTGACGTTCAGTTTCGCGGCCAGCGCGGGAACGCTGAGCGGCGTGCCGGGCGGCAGCTCGCCGGAAAAGATCTGCTCACGAAGAGTGTCGTGAACGGATTCGGTGAGCAGGGCTCGTTCCGTGTGTGTCATCGATCCTTCCGAACCCTTTCCTCGGGGCGGGTCGTGGCCCCTCCGCCCGGCCCGGCTCCTGCGTCGACTCTATTCGATCGCCCGCGGGAGGGCGTCCCACCGGCTGATCCTGCTAGCGGGCGGACAGTACCCGCGCGGCTTCGCGAAGTGCCACAGTCGGTTTGACGCCCGCCTTCAACCCCGCAACCTTGGCCGCGATGTTCTCCGCGACCGTGATCGGCGGGTATCCAGGCTCCCCGTCGACGACGGTGCCGGGGAGCGGTTCGATCACGGCATCGTGGTTCCCGTCGAAGAAGAACGCTGCGGATCGCCGGCGAATGATCTGTCCGTCGGTGATGGGCGGATTCACCCGGTGCACGGTCGAGCGCCACCGGTCGTTGGTCCACCGGGCCATGGCGTCGCCGTGGTTGATCAGAAGCGCGTCGTCGGCGGGCTGCGCGTCGTGCCACGCGTTGTCGGAGCCGAGGATCTGCAGGCCGGGAACCTGATCGGCCCAGAGAATCGTGAGAATTCCGAAGTCGGTGTGCGCGCCCATGCCGGTGGCATCGCCGTCGAAGGCGACCTCACCCTCGGGAAGCGCATAGTTGTTCATCTTCAATGCGTTGATCGAGTGATCGACCATCGCGTCGAAGTATCCCGGTTCCACCCGAAGGGCATCGGTGAACGCGGCCAGGAGAATTCGTGCCAATTCCTGGGCGTGGGTGAAGTATTCCTCCACCGCGCTACGGAAGGACGGGGCGTCGCCAGGCCAGGTGTTGGTGGCGTAACTGGCCTCGGGGAGGTCGAGGTCGGGGTACTCGGTGGTCTCGGTACCGACGATGAACGCTTCGTAGAAGTCGTTCATCCGGTTCGCGGACTGCACCCCGAGGCTCATGCTCAGGGACTCGGACACCGGCGGCGAGTACCCACGATTCTCGGACGAGGAACGCCGGTACTTCTTCTTGGTCTCGAGCGGAAGTCCGAAGAATTCGTCGAGTGCACGGGTCAGGCGATCGACCGTCGCTCCGGGAATCCGGTGACCGACGATCTGCACGAACCCGACCTCGCGGCACGCGGTGTCGAGTTCCGCTGCCACGCGGGCGCATTCGGCACTGTTGTGGGCGCGGGCTCCCTCGGCGAGATACGGGCTGATGTCGACGGTCGGGACGATGAACGGGGAGGTGGGCATGACGGCCTTTCGGGGAAGGGTGTTCAGGACTTGTGGCCGGACGCGTGCCAGCTGCCGACGAGCAGTCGGGAGAGGATGCCGAACGCGGAGAACACGGCGACGCCGAAGAGTGACGCGATCACGATCGCGGCGATGAGATCCTCGGATTGGAGCCGGCTGCGGAACACGTCGAGAAGCGTGCCGATGCCGGGCTCGCCCTTGGCGAAGAACATGTCTCCGATGATCGCGCCGACCACGACGAGGCCGGACGCGGTGCGGATGCCGGTGAGGACGGCGGGCAGTGCTGCGCGAAGTTCCAGCTTCACCAGGCGATCCCATCGGGATGCCCGGCCGAGGGTGAACAGTTCGTGGAGGCCGCGGTCGACGGACTGGAGTCCGAAGTGAGTGTTGGTGATGATGGGAAAGGCCGCGATGAGGACGCATACGAGTGTGCGGGCCGTCATCCCGTAACCGAACCACAGGCCGATCAGCGGGACGATCGCAAGGATCGGAATCACCTGGAGAACCACGGCATAGGGGTAGACGATCCGTTCGATCCACTTCGCACGGCTCATCAGGACTCCCGTACCGACTCCGACGAGCACTGCGACGACGAAGCCGACCAGCGCGACGCGGGCAGTGACGGCGAGGGCCTCGAGCATCGGCGACAGGTGCTTCCAGTCCAGGAGTGACTGCGTGAGAACGCGATTCGGCGGAGGAAGGAGGAATTGTCGTTCGGGGGAGAGGACGAACCAGCTCACCGCGGACCACAGGGCGAGTGCTCCCGCCAGCGACAGCACGGGAAACAGCAGGCCCGTGGCCACCGTGACCGTTCGCGGCCGCCGCGTCGAGGGGCCGCTCGTGGCCGTGACGGCTGGGGTCCTCGCTCTCTCGACGCGACGGGTCAGGACGGCAGGTGCTTCGGTCATCGTGTGCTCCCGTGCAGGCTGTTCGAGATCTGGGCGACGTACTCGGTGTATTTCGGGTCGAATCGCAGTCCGGGGCTTCGTGGGTGAGGGAAGTCGATGTCGATGACCGAGGCGATTCGCCCGGGCCGCGCGGTCATGACGACGACCCGGTTGGCGAGGTACACCGCCTCCGACACCGAGTGGGTGACGAACATCGACGTGAACCCCTTGTTGCTGTACAGCCTGTGGAGTTCGACCTGCATGTCGAGCCTGGTCATCTCGTCGAGTGCGCCGAACGGCTCGTCGAGCAGCATGACCTCGGGTGCGAGCGTGAGGGCGCGGGCGAGGGAGACGCGCATCTTCATTCCGCCGGACAGTGACCGGGGTAGCTGGTCGGCGAAGCCGTCCAGTCCGACGGCGGTGATGGCCTCGGCCGCGCGTGCCTTCCGGACCGCCGCGTCGCCGCGGCCGAGCTCGGCCGAGAGTTCCACGTTGGCGCGCACGGTCCGCCAGGGCAGCAGCGTGGGTTCCTGGAAGATGAACCCGACGGAGTCGGTGGCCAGGGCCACGGATCCTTCGGTCGGACGTTCCAGTCCCGCTGCCATTCTCAGCAGTGTCGACTTCCCGCAGCCGGAAGGCCCGACGACGGCGACGAAGTCGCCGCGGTGGACGTCGAGGTCGATGCCGTCCAGTGCGATTGTTCCCGTGTCGAACCGTTTGACGACAGTGCTGAAGGCGATCGCGACGTCCCGTGTGAGCCGGCGTGCGTCGACGTCCAGTGTCGTGTCGGCGAGTTTCATCCCAACCTCCAGGTCAGTGAAGTGCATGCAAAGAATCGATCTGTTCGGTGATAAGAGTCTGGATTGCATGCATGTCTGCCAGGTTGCAGAGTGTTAACACGCGGTGACATGTGGTCGATCTGGGGTGAAGTATCGACGAAAACGGGGTGATCATGATTGGGCAGCCTGCTGTTCACGTGAATGAAACAGAACAGATATTGCATGTAATCACGCCGCATGCAGACTTGGCGCACCGGTCGCCGACGCGCCTCTCGGCACCGAATTCCCTTGGTCGTCACGTGTGTTCACCGCACCTCCGCGGTACCCGGCGACGGCCGTCATCGATCGTGTTCGCGAGGAGAACAATGAACCGCAACAGCAGGACCTTCCGGCAGGCGGGCATGTCCGCCGTCGTACTGGCCACACTCGGCCTCTCGGCGTGCAGTTCGTCCGACGGCGGCAGCGCCGCCGGGGTGCCCCTCGAACCCGCCGCCGAAGCGCAGAACCTCGCCGGGGTGTGCCCGGAGAACGTCGTGGTCCAGCTGCAGTGGCAGCCGCAGTCGGACATGGGTGGGCTGTTCCGGATGCTCGGCCCCGGATATGCCGTCGACGCCGACGACAAGTCCGTGACCGGACCGCTGGTGGCAGGCGGCAAGGACACGGGTGTGGACCTGACGCTCCGCGCAGGCGGTCCGGCGATCGGCTTCCAGTCGGTGACGTCGCAGATGTACGTGGATGATTCGATCGCACTCGGCGTGGTTCACGGGGACCAGGTGATCGCTGCCGCGGCGAGCCAACCGGTCGTGGCGGTGACGCCGCTGCTGAAGTACAGCCCGGCGATCCTGATGTGGGATCCGGAGACTCACCCGGACTGGCGGACGGTCGCCGACATCGGAAAGTCGGATGCCTCCGTGGTGGTCTCGAAGGAACAGCTGTTTCCCCAGTGGCTGGTGGCGCGGGGTCTGCTGAAGGAGTCGCAACTCGACACGAGTTACGACGGCGCCCCCTCCCGGTTCGTCGGGGATCCCGCCATCGCGCAACAGGGTTTCGCGAACTCGGAGCCGTACACCTACGAGTACGAGACTCCCGCCTGGGACGAGCCGGTCGCGTACGACCTCCTGAAGGACTCGGGCTTCGACATCTACGCGTCCAACGTCTCCGTTCGCGCGGACAAGGTGGAATCGCTGACGCCGTGCCTGCAGAGGCTGGTGCCGATCATTCAGCAGTCCACCGCCGACTACGTCCTCG
Organism: Rhodococcus wratislaviensis; assembly: GCF_900455735.1. GTDB lineage: Bacteria > Actinomycetota > Actinomycetes > Mycobacteriales > Mycobacteriaceae > Rhodococcus_F > Rhodococcus_F wratislaviensis. The sequence goes on from NZ_UAUI01000005.1 coordinate 147,233, forward strand.
CTCCCGAGGCCACCAACGAGGCCATCGTGGACGTCGTGTCCCAGGACTCCTCGTTCTCGCCCTACACCGAGGGCGAGGCGGAGTTCAGTGCGCACCTGCTGAAGGACGAAGGGCTGATCGCGAACGAGGCCGACGGGTCCGTGGGGACGTACGACATGGCGCGAGTGCAGGGGACGGTCGACGAACTGAAACCGATCCTCGTCGCCGGGGGCGCCGCGATCCCGGATTCGCTGACCGCGGAACAGATCTACACGAACCGGTTCACCGATCCCTCAATCGGGATCAGCTCTCCGTAACGTCCATCTCGATCAGGACGCGACGCAGCAACTTGCCCGTCGCATTGCGGGGGAGTTCCTCGATGAAGATGATCTCGCGGGGCACCTTGTACCGCGCCAGGTTGGATTTGACGTGGGCCTTCAGCTCGTCGGCGTCCTTCGCGGACCCCGGACCGGGTACCACGAAAGCCCGGAGGCGATGGCCGAATTCGGAGTCCTCGACACCGATCACCGCGGCCTCGAGCACGTCCCCGCGGTCGGCGAGCAGGTTCTCGACCTCCAGGGGGTAGACGTTCTCGCCGCCGGAGACGATCATGTCGTCGTCCCGGCCGTCCACGAAGAGGAGGCCGTTGCGGTCGAAGTGGCCGACGTCGCCGGTGGACAGCAGACCGTTGATGCGCTCCTTGTCGCGACCGTCGGTGTATCCGGAGAAGCTGAGACCACTGGCGACGAAGATCCGTCCGACGGTCTCGGGTTCGGTGATCCGTTGACTCGACTCGTCGTAGAGTTCCACGTGGCAGGTGACGGGTGCCCGCCCCGCGGTGCCCGGCGCCAGCGCAAGATCGGCCGGAGTCGCGACGGTGGCGACGGCGACCTCGGTGGAACCGTACAGGTTGTGGAGGACCTCGCCGAAGGCGGCGGTGGTGCGCTTGCAGAGATCGGGGGAGAGTGCGGACCCGGCCGCGAAGATGATCTTCAGGCTCGACGTGTCGTACTTGGCCAGCGTCCCCGGCCCGAGGTCGATGATGCGCTGCAGCATGGTGGGAACGACGACCAGCGTGTCGCACCGGTGCTTCTCGACCAGGCGGATCGTGTTCTCCGGATCGAACTTGCGGTGCATCACCACGGTCTGGCCCAGTGCCAGCGCGAGTGCGAACTGGGAGACTCCGGTCCCGTGGAACGCGGGGGCCGCCATCATCATCGTCTGCCCGCGTCGCAGCGGAACCCGGTCGAGGAACTGGGCCGACGCGAGCGGCGACGTGTGTCCGCGGGGAGCGCCCTTCGGGGTGCCCGTGGTGCCGCTGGTGAGGAGGACGAATCCGCCCTGCGTGGACGGCGCGGGCAGCGAACCGCGGTCTCGATCCTTCATCACGTCGTCGAGTGTGCGGACCTCGGACGTCGAATCGTCCTCCGCCCAGGAGCGATAGGCGATGACCTCGTCGGGGAGGGCCTCGGCGACCGCGTGGAACTCGTCGTCGTACACGAAGGCCTGAACCTGCTCGCGGGCGGCGACGTCGACGAGCTGGGGCCGGGCGAACCCGGTGTTCATCAGCACCAGTTTGGTGCCGTTCTTGGCGGCGGCGAGCATCGTGAGGACCAGGCCGCGATGATTACGGCACATACATCCCATGACGGAACCGGGTGTGATGCCGTCGGCCTGCCACGCCCGCACGAGGGCGTTGGACTGTTCCTCGATGTCGGCGTAGGTGAGCGGTCCGCGCTCGTCGATCAGGGCCACCGCATCCAGCCCGGCCTCGGCGTTCGCGTGGACGGGCCCGGCGAACGGACCGTACTTCCGCACGGCCAGGATCGATCGGACGCCCTGGTCGACGCGGGGAAAGGGAACGAGGCCTGCGCGGTTCATCACCCGCACAGCTCCCACGGTGTCCGTGATCTTGGTGAGGAAATGCTGAGCTGGCATGGAGAACCCCTCCGGCTGCAGTGACGGATTTCCCGTTCAGCGTAGATGAAGACGACGGTCCAGCCACGCGGTCCGGCGAAGCCGGACGCTCGCGGTGACGCGCAGCCGAATCCGGCACGAAGAAGCCCCCGCCGCAGGTGAGCGCGGCGGGGGCTACACCCCTCGATGAAAGTCCTCTCGAACTGCTACTTCAGCTCGGCGGACGACTTTCCGAGCAGACGGCGAGCGACGATGAGCTGCTGGATCTGCTGCGTTCCCTCGAAGATGTCGAGGATCTTGGAATCGCGCGCCCATTTCTCGAGCAGCGGGCGCTCCGAGTAGCCCAAGGTGCCGGCGAGTTCGACGGCCTTGAGGGAGATGGCGGTTCCGGTGCGACCGGCCTTCGCCTTCGACATGGATGCCTCGAGTGAGTTCGGCTTCTTGTTGTCCGCCATCCATGTTGCGCGCAGCGCGAGCAGGTAGGCGGCTTCCCAGTCGGCCTCGAGCTGCAGGAACTCGGCGGCGGCCGCGTGCTGGTTGTACGCGGGAGTGTCGTAGGAGATCTCCACACCGGCGTCGGAGAGGATGCTGCGCAGTTCCTCGAGTGCGGCGCGGCCGAGGCCGACCGCCATGCCGGCGACGATCGGACGGGTGTTGTCGAACGTCTGCATGACGCCGGCGAAGCCCTTCTCGACGTTGACCTCCGGCGTGCCGAGCAGGTTGTCCTTGGGGATCCGGCAGTCCTGCAGCAGCAGTACCGCGGTGTCGGACGCCTTGATGCCCAGCTTGTGCTCGAGGCGGGCGACGCTCAGACCCGGCGCGTCCCGCGGGACGACGAACGACTTGATCGCGGCGCGGCCCTTCGTCTTGTCGACGGTGGCCCACACGACGATGTGCGTGGAGCGCTCGCCGGCGGTGACGAAGATCTTCTCTCCGTTGAGCACGTACTCGTCGCCGTCGAGCACCGCCGTGGTGGTGACGGCGGCGGAGTCGGAACCGAAACCGGGTTCGGTGATGGCCATCGACGCCCACACCTTGCCGAAACGCTCGAGCTGCTCGTCGGTGGCGACGGCGGCGATGGCCGAGTTGCCGAGGCCCTGGTACGGGATCGCCAGTGTGAGACCCACGTCGCCCCAGCAGGTTTCGATGACGTTCATCAGCGACGACATGTTGCCGCCGTTGACGTTCCCGATGACCTTCGGCTCGTCGCCCCGTCCGAGGGCGGCGCCGGCCGCGCCCTTACCGGAGTCGTTGAGTCCCTCCACCATGGCGGCCATGGTGTCGAGTTCCTTGGGGTAGGCGTGCTCCGCGAGATCGTACTTGCGGGAGATCGGCCGGAAGATTTCCGCGGCGACCTGGTGCGCCTGATTCGCGGAGGCTTTGAGCTTCTTGGGAAGTTCGAGGTTGATCATGACAGTTTCCTTAGTTCGAATCCGGCCGCTCAGATCAGGACGATGCCCTCGGCGACGCCGATGGCGCGCAGATCGCGGTACCAGCGCTCCACGGGATGCTCCTTGGTGTAACCGTGGCCACCGAGCAGCTGGACGCCGTCGAGGCCGATCTGCATGCCCTTCTCGGACGCCAGCTTTCGGGCGAGGGCCGATTCGCGGGCGAAGGAGAGCCCCTGCTCGGCGCGTGAGGCCCCGCGCAACGTCACCAGACGCAGGCCGTCGAGTTCGATGCCGATGTTCGCGACCATGAACGCGACCGCCTGACGGTTGCTGATCGGTTCGCCGAACGCGACCCGCTCGTTGACGTACGGGATCACGTAGTCGAGAACGGCCTGTCCGGTTCCGACCGCGAGCGACGCCCAGCCCAGGCGGGCCAGCCGGATGGCGTCGGCGTACTCGGCCTTCCGCACGTCGGCGTCGGCGTCGCCGAGCAGACCCGACTCGGGCACGGCGACGTCGGTCAGGTTGAGCCGGCCGAGGCCCGCGGCGCGCAGACCCATGCTGGGGTCCGCCTCGACGACGAGCCCCTTCGTGTCGGCCTCGACGATGAAGAAGGAGGGCTTGCCGTCGAGTTCGGCTGCCACGATGAACAGCTCCGACGAGGCGGCGGCGGGAACGAGGCTCTTGACGCCGTTGAGCTTGTACCCGCTGGGGGAGCGAACCGCCTTGGTCTGCAACGCGAACGGATCGAACAGTGCGCGGGGCTCGTTGACGACCACGGCGGCGTTCGGAACCTGCTCGCCCGTGAACGAGGGCAGGTAGGTCTTCTGCTGGGAGTCGGTGCCCCACTGGGTGAGGGCGACGGCAACGCCGCTCGGTGCGAGGATCGGCAGGGCGAGTCCCATGTCGCCGTGGGCGAGAGCCTCGGCGACGAGGGAGTTGGTGACGGCCCCGCGCTCGCTGGCGGCCCCGTCGAGTTCCTCGGGGACGTTGATGAGGGTGATGCCGAGTTCGGCGGCGCGCTTCACGAGGTCCGCCGGGGCGGCGGCCGCAGCGTCGGCGTCGTGGCCCGCGGGTCGCAGGATCTCGGCCGCGAACTCACGCACGGTCTCGACGATCATCTGCTGCTCGTCGCTCGGGGTGAGATCGAAGTAGCCGGCCTTGGCGGTCGGGTTGTCGGGGAGGCGCTTCGGCGCACCGCCGCCGGACACCTTCTGGAACCCGCGGGTCGCGGCGCCGAGCGTCTTGAAGCCGGTCTTCGTGCCTTCGTAGGTCACCCGGTCGATCGTCTGGCGCAGGTTGTACTTCTCGGCCAGATCGGAACCGGTGATCTTGGTCAGCACGCGCATCGCGGCACCCATGGCGTCGCGCTTGACCGGATTCAGTCCGACGGCGGACGTGTCGCGGGGCTTCCGCTTCGCGCTGTCGTTGGGGGCAACAGTGTCTTGCTTGCTCATGATCACCAGCTGTTTCTCGGTGTTCGGGCGTGGACACGATCTATCTTACTCAGCAGTAAGGTTGGTGTCTACTATTGAGTAAGTTCGGGTGGATGTGACCTTCGGGGGAAACGTCCAGGCTCCTGCTCGGGGAGGAGGTGGCGGCGAATCCACTCACCTACGGTGAAGCGGTGATCGAGATCCCCGCGATTCGTCGGCTGCGTCCCCTCATACGTCTCGCGCCCCTCCTGCTCGTGCCGTTGCTGCTGCTGGCGAGCACGTTCCCCGGCGAGTACCGCGTACCCCCGAGCTACTGGCTGCTCGCGATGACGGCCGCAGTCGTGTTCGCCGCCGGGGGCCGGTGGCCGCTGGCGGTGTCGATCGTCACGTCCGTGCTCGCGGTTCCGATGTTCGCGGCGCACGCCTGGGGGCTCTCCGAATTGGTCCCCTACCTCGGCGCGGTCGCACTGGTCGACGTCGCGATGCGCGCCCGGCGGGCGCCGGCGATCCTCGCCGCCACGCTCTGCTGGACGGCGGCGGTGGTGGCAGGTCTCCGGTGGGACTCCTACGGCACGTTCTGGCGGGTTGCCACCGTCGTGTCCACCGTCGCGTACGTCGGACTGCCGCTGCTGCTCGGTCTCTATCTGCGCGCGCAACGAGATCTCGCCGCGACGTACCGGCTGCGCGCCGCCGAAGCCGAATCGCGCCGGCTGGAGGACCGGTCCCGCGCCGTGGTCGCCGAGCGCAACGCGCTGGCACGGGAACTGCACGATCTCGTCGCGCACCACATGGCGTCGATCGTGCTCCGGATCGGGGTGGCGCAGCACGTGCTGACGGATGTGGACGACCGCACGAGTTCGGTGCTCGAGGACGTGCACCGCACCGCGTCCGATGCCCTCGCCGACATCCGGCGGCTGCTCGTCGCGTTGCGCGACCCTTCGATGGGCGACGTGGCGCTGGTGGAACCCGAAGCGCTGTCGATCGAGATCGCCGCTGCGGTCGACCGCACGCGGGCGGCGGGCTTCCCGGTGTCGGCGGAGATCGACGCCGGCATCGGCCGGCTCGACGCGATCGGCCGGCTGACCCTCCTGCGTGTGGTGCAGGAATCGCTGACGAATGCGATGCGGCACTCCACTCCCGGTGGTGCCGTGTCCGTGACACTCGAACCGAACGCCGGCGGAATCGCTCTGCGGGTGACCAGCACCGGCCACCGCGCCACCCCCGCGGATCACTCGGAGGGGCACGGCATCATCGGCATGGGCGAACGGGTGGAACTCGCGGGCGGCACCCTCGGAGTGACGGATACCGTGAACGGGTGGGTGGTCGATGCCTGGCTGCCCGGTCGTGTCGGCGACGACACCGGCACGAATGAGGTTGTGGGCCAGTGATACGGGTACTGATAGTCGACGACCAGCGGCTCGTCCGCGCCGGACTGCGGATGTTGTGTGAGGCGACGGACGACATCGAGGTGGTCGGCGAGGCGTCCAACGGACTGGACGCGGTCCGGCTGGTGGCCGAGTGCCCACCCGACGTGATCCTGATGGACCTGCGCATGCCGGGACTCGACGGGATCGCGGCGACCCGGCAGATCGCGAGCTCACACCCGGCGGTGAAGGTTCTGGTTCTCACCACGTTCGACGACGACGACCACTTCTATCCCGCACTGGCCGCGGGGGCAGCCGGATTCCTCGTCAAGGACACCGATCCCGCCGAACTCCTGAACGCGATTCGCCGGACGGCGGCCGGTGACACGATCTTCACCCCCGCGCTCCTTCGCCGCCTCGTCGACCGGGCGCTGGACACCGCACCTCCGGACGAGCGCTCCTCGACGTCGGTCGCACTGACCGGGCGGGAGAGAGAAGTGCTGACGCTGGTGGGGGAAGGGCTGGGCAATCAGGAGATCGCGGCCCGCCTCTACATCGGGGTCACGACGGTGAAGACGCACGTGGCGAACCTGATGGAGAAGACGGGCTGCGACAACCGGGTTCGGCTGGCCGTGTTCGCCCACACCCGGCTCTAGCCGCCGTGGTGGTCGTCCGACGGCATCGCCATCGTCATCGGAGCCGGCCGCTGACCTGGCTCCAGGACGAGGAACTGCCCCATCATTCCGCGGTCCTCGTGGAGCAGAAGATGGCAGTGGAACATGTAGGGGTACGTCGCATCGGTGTAGTCGGTGAAACGCATCGCCAGCCGGATCTCGGTTCCGGGAGGCGTGTACACGGTGTCCTTCCAGCCGGCCAGCGCCGGGGGTGGTGGGGAGCCGTCGAGGTCGACGATCTGGAATTGCACGTCGTGGACATGGAAGTTGTGTGGCCAGTTGTCGACGTTGCGCACCGTCCACACCTCCGTGGTGCCGACGACGGGGGAGAAGTCGATGCGGTTCATGTCCATTCGCGCCCCGTTGATCATGAACCATCGCAGTTCGAAACTCCGCTCCGCGGCAGCGGTGGCCGGGTCGAGTCGCGGGACGGCCGCCAGCGTGGGCGGAATCGGCCGGGAGGGGAGCAGCTCGCGGTCCGGGCGCAATTCGAGGACGTCGAACGTATCCTCGAGGCCGTACCCGGCGGCGTCGCCGCGGTCGACGCCGCCCCGGCCCTCGATCGGATGCGAACGCAGCATCACGGCGCGGCCGTCACCCGCTGCGACGACGAGTTCGATCCGTTCTCCCGGACTGACCTGGATCCGTCGAAGGGGTACCGGTTCGCCGAGGAGGCCCCCGTCCGTCGCGATCAGGTGGAACTCGCGCTCGTCGGAGAAGCCGAGGTTGTAGAGGCGGCCCGACGAGCCGTTGAGGACGCGCAATCTGATCAGACCGGTGCTGACGGGAAGGTGTGCGCCGGCGATTCCGTTCGTGACGATCGTGTCGCCGAGCAGGCCGACGTCCGTCGGGTCCGATTCGTCCAGTGCACCGTCCGCGGTGAACCGCCTGTCCTGGATGATCAGCGGAATATCGTCCAGCCCATACGTTTTCGGTAGATCGAGGGTGTCGGTCGTGTCGTCGTCGACGAGGAAGAGTCCGGCGAGGCCGCGGTAGACGTGCTTCTCGGTGGAGCCGTGCGGATGCGGGTGGTACCAGAGCGTGGCGGCCGGCTGGTTCACCGTCCACGACGGTTCCCACCGCGCGCCGGGCTCGATCGACTGGTGCGGTCCGCCGTCGCACCTGGCCGGGACGTGCATGCCGTGCCAGTGCACCGACGTCGGCTCGGGCAATTCGTTGTCGATGGCGAAGGCGACCGCTTCACCTCGCCGGGCGCGAAGGGTCGGGCCGAGCATCGATTCGCCGTACCCCCAGGTGGGGGTCCCGCGACCGGGCAGGATCTCGGACGTGCCCGCTCGTGCAGTGAGCGTGAAGTGGCGGACCCCGGAATCGTCCACAGTGGACGCGGCCAACGGCGGAATCGGCAGTCGCCGGGCGAATTTCCCGCGGGCGGGGGCGGCGGATTCCGATCCTCCGGAGGCGCAGGCGGCGGTCACCACGAACGGCGCGGCCGCCAATCCCATCAGAAAGGTACGTCTTGCAAGGGCTGTCACGATTCTCCTGGGTTCCGTCGCCGCGCGGATCGCGGCGGAATTGGCTCAGGAGAAATTCTTCGGGACCGACGCCGACGTTCCGTCCTCCTCGGGGCCGAGGATGGGTGAGCCGGACTCCTCCGTCGGAGTCTTGTCGGAACCCGTTGTCTGTGTTAGTCCCCGTGTCGGTTCGAGCGCAGGCGGGACAGCGCCTCGTCGTGGAGCAGCGTGTTGGTGGCCAGTGCGCTGCCTCCGTGCGGGCCGTCGGCGCCGGCGAGGTTGGTGAAGCGGCCGCCGGCCTCGCGCACCAGAACGTCGAGGGGCGCGAGGTCCCACAGCGACACCTCGGGCTCGGCGGCGATGTCGACGGCGCCCTCGGCGAGCAGGCAGTAGGAGAAGAAGTCACCGAATCCGCGGACCCGCCACACGTCGTCGGTGAGGGAGAGGAACTGTTCGCGGATCCCGAGGTCCTTCCAACCCGACAGACTCGAGAACGTGAGACTGGCCGATCCCAGTCGGTCGACGGAGGAGACGGCGAGGCGTGCGGGCTCGGACCCGTCGAACGTCGACCAGGCGCCCCCGCCGGACGCGGCCCACCAGCGGCGCGCGAGTGCCGGGGCACTCACCACGCCGACGGTGGGAACGCCGTCCTCGAGCAACGCGATCAGCGTGGCCCAGATGGGGACGCCGCGGACGAAGTTCTTGGTGCCGTCGATCGGGTCGACCACCCATTGACGTCCCGCGAACTGCGCGTCGCCGCCGAACTCCTCACCCAGGACGGCGTCGGCGGGCCGCTCGGCTTCCAGCGTCGCGCGCACTGCGCGTTCCACAGCCAGGTCGGCGTCGGTGACCGGTGTGAGGTCCGGCTTGTCGTCGACCGACAGGTCGAGCGCCCCGAATCGGGCCCTGGTGATCGCGTCCGCCTCGTCGGCGATTCGGAGGGCGAGCTGCAGGTCGGCGTGGAGGTCGGTCACGGTCGCACAGATTACTCGTACCGCGCCGGGGCGGACTCAGTCGATCTTCACTTCGGCGAGCTTGCCGGTGGCGACGTCGAAGACGAACCCTCGGAGGGACGTGGTCGCCGTGATGAACGGGCTGGACTGGATGCGGCGCAGCGACTGCCGGACGTCCTCGTCGAGGTCGGAGAACGCCTCGGCCGACCAGGCCGGCTTGATACCGACCTCGTCCTGGATGGACTTCTTGAAGTCGTCGTCCGTGAATGTAAGCATCCCGCAGTCCGTGTGGTGGATGAGGATGATCTCGGTGGTGCCGAGCAGTCGCTGGCTGATCGCGAGAGACCGGATCTCGTCGTCGGTTACCACCCCGCCGGCATTGCGGATGACGTGCGATTCACCCTCCTGGATGCCGAGGATCCGGTAGACGTCCAGACGCGCGTCCATGCAGGCGAGGACCGCGACGTGCTTGCTCGGGGGGAGGGGCAGCGGCCCGGTGAATCCGGCGGCGTACTCCTCGTTGTTCTTCAGGTACTGGTCGGTCACGGTCATCGTCGACTCCGTCCGGAATGGCGGCACGAACAAGTGCGTACCCGTGCATGCAACAAGGTGCATCCGGGGTCCGCAAGGGTTTGACTCGACGCGATCGGAAGGGGTGACTTCGGCTGGGAAGCAGGGGTGAGAGGGCCCGGGCGCGCACCCGGTAACCTTGGGAACCGTGCATCCCGACGTATCCGCAGACCTCAGCGAGCTCGACACCACCCTCCGTACCGTCGAATCGGTGCTGGACGTGGAGGAGTTGCGCCGCCGCATCGACGAGCTCGAACACCAGGCCGCCGATCCGGAGCTGTGGAACGACCAGGAGCACGCCCAGCAGGTCACCAGCCAGCTCTCGCATTCCCAGGCCGAACTGCGCCGCGTCGAGGAACTGCGGACGCGGCTCGACGACATGCCGGTGCTGTACGAACTCGCCGAGGACGAGGGCGCGGAGGCCGTCGCGGACGCCGACGCCGAGCGGCACAGCCTGCGCGAGGACATCGCCGCGATGGAAGTCAAGACGATGCTCTCCGGCGAATACGACGAGCGTGACGCGCTGGTCAACATCCGCTCCGGCGCCGGTGGCGTCGACGCCGCCGACTGGGCCGAGATGCTGATGCGCATGTACATCCGCTGGGCGGAGAAGCACGGCTACGGCGTCGAGGTCTACGACACGTCCTACGCGGAAGAGGCCGGCATCAAGAGCGCGACGTTCGCCGTCAAGGCGCCGTACAGCTACGGAACCCTGTCCGTCGAGATGGGCACGCACCGGCTGGTCCGGATCAGCCCGTTCGACAACCAGGGCCGCCGCCAGACGTCGTTCGCCGAGGTCGAGGTGCTGCCCGTGGTCGAGACCACCGACCACATCGACGTCAACGAGAACGACGTCCGCGTCGACGTGTACCGCTCCTCGGGCCCCGGTGGGCAGTCCGTCAACACCACCGACTCCGCGGTCCGGTTGACACACATCCCGACCGGCATCGTCGTGACCTGTCAGAACGAGAAGTCGCAGCTGCAGAACAAGGTGTCGGCGATGCGGGTCCTGCAGGCCAAGCTGCTCGAGGTCAAGCGCAAGGAGGAGCGCGCCGAGATGGACGCGCTCAAGGGCGACGGCGGCAGTTCCTGGGGCAACCAGATGCGGTCGTACGTGCTGCACCCGTACCAGATGGTCAAGGATCTGCGCACCGAGTACGAGGTCAACAACCCGTCGTCGGTGCTCGACGGAGACATCGACGGATTCCTCGAATCGGGCATCCGGTGGCGGATGCGCGAGAATCAGGCGTCCTAATACCTATGGAAGCGACGGCGGCGATGTTCGCTCCCACCCAGAACCTGCTCGACTGGCTCTCGTCGACGGGGCTCGCGGTGTCGCTCACCGTGCTCGGAGCCATCCTGATGGCGCGATTCGTCAATTGGGGCGGCAGCAAGGTCACCGACCGGATCGACAGCAACTACATGCAGGGCGACGCCCTCGTGCGGTCCGAGGCGACCAAGCACCGGCACTCGGTGGCCCAGGTGATCACCTGGGTGATCATCACCATCATCTATGTCATCGCGACGATGAAGGTGCTGGACCAGCTGAGCCTGCCGATCGGCAGCCTGGTGGCCCCGGCCACCGTGCTCGGTGCGGCGCTCGGCTTCGGCGCGCAGCGCGTGGTGCAGGACATCCTCGCCGGCTTCTTCATCATCACCGAACGCCAGTACGGCTTCGGCGACACGGTGCAACTCGCGGTGACGGGATCGTCGGAAGACGCCGAGGGCGTGATCGAGGACGTCACGCTGCGGGTCACCCGGATGCGGAACTCGGACGGTGAGGTCATCACCGTTCCCAACGGCCAGATCGTCAAGGCGATCAATCTGTCCAAGGACTGGGCGCGTGCGGTGATCGATGTTCCCGTCCCGGCCACGTCGGACATCAACCGGGTCAACGAGGTGCTGCACCAGGTCGGTGTCGAGGCCTTCGCGGATCGCGGACTGAAGAAACTACTGCTCGACGAGCCGACAGTGATGGGAGTGGAGAGTCTGACGGTCGACGAGGTCAGTGTTCGCGTCGTGGCGCGAACCCTGCCGGGTAAGCAGTTCCAGGTGGGTCGCGCGCTGCGCGTGCGCATCGCCACCGCGATGAGACGGCAGGGAATCACCGTCGAACCGGACCTCCAGACGGTCCGGGCAGCGGAGGGCGAGGGATGACCGACGAACCCCGGCGCGGACTGGACCGGATTCTGCACTCGTCGTTCCTTCCCGCGAAGATCTTCGGTGGACGGGTACGCACGTCGACGCTGGTGCTGTGCATCCTCTGGGTAGTGCTGTACACGCTGTACACGTACCTCAATCCCGCCGAGGAGGTGGTCCAGGGACCCGTCGCTCCGGCGGTCGTTCCCACCCGGGAGGCGCCCCTTCAGGAGACCACGCTCCCGACGTCGGAGATCGAGACGACCACCGAGCCGACGTCGGAGACGGTCACGACCACCGAGACGACACCCGAGCCGACCCCGCAGGAGACGGCGCCCACCGGGACCAGTCAGGTGACGTCCACCCCGACGTTGCCGTTCGGGATTCCCAATCCGTTCCCGCCGCCGCCGACGGGCATGCCGCCGACCACGTCTTCCGTCCCGACGACGTCGGCGACACCGCCGAGCGGGCGATGACGCCCGCGCGTCGCTCCATTTGGTCACTGTTCGATAACGTCTAGACTGGCTCCTCGTGATCAGCGTCGAGAATGTGTCGAAGTCGTACAAGACCTCCACGAGGCCCGCCCTGGACAAGGTGAGCGTCGAGGTGGACAAGGGCGAGTTCGTCTTCCTCATCGGCCCGTCGGGCTCGGGAAAGTCGACCTTCATGCGACTGCTCCTGAAGGAGGAGTCGCCGACGTCGGGTGACATTCACATCGCGGACTTCCACGTCAACAAGCTGTCCGCCCGGCGTGTGCCGAAGCTGCGGCAGAGCATGGGCGTCGTCTTCCAGGACTTCCGGCTCCTGCAGAAGAAGACCGTGTCCGAGAACGTCGCGTTCGCGCTCGAGGTGATCGGGAAGCCGCGCGCGATGATCTCCCGGACCGTCCCCGAGGTGCTCGAGATGGTCGGGCTGTCCGGTAAGGCGGACCGTCTCCCCACCGAACTGTCGGGCGGTGAGCAGCAGCGCGTCGCCATCGCGCGGGCGTTCGTGAACCGGCCGCTGGTGCTGCTGTGCGACGAGCCGACGGGAAACCTCGACCCGGAGACCAGCCAGGACATCATGCTGCTGCTCGAACGGATCAACCGCACCGGAACGACGGTGGTGATGGCCACCCACGACCACCACATCGTCGACTCGATGCGCCGTCGGGTGGTGGAACTGGACCTCGGCAGAGTGGTGCGCGACGAGGCTCGGGGTGTGTACGGCGTGGGGCGTTAGCCGCCCTCCCTGCACTCCAGCTTCAGTACTGTCCCCAAGTCTCCTACGAAGGACTCTGATTCCCCGATGCGTGCCAGTTTCATTTTCAGTGAGGTCCTGACCGGACTCCGTCGCAACGTCACCATGACCATCGCGATGATCCTCACCACCGCGATCTCGCTCGGCCTGTTCGGCAGCGGGTTGCTGGTGGTGCAGATGGCCGGCAAGACCCAGCAGATCTTCCTGGACCGCGTCGAGGTGCAGATCTTCCTCACCGACGACATCTCCACGTCGGACCCGGGTTGTGAGGGGGAGATCTGCAAGACGTTGCGCACGGAACTGGAGGAGACGCCGTCGGTGGTGTCGGTGGAGTACCTCAACCGGGACGACGCCGTGAAGGACGCGACGGAGCGGGTGTTCAAGGATCAGCCCGAACTCGCCGCACTGGTCAGCCCCGACAGCTTCCCGGCCTCGTTCAAGGTCAAGCTCAGCGATCCCGAGCGGTTCGGCGTGATCAACGAGAAGTTCGGCACCCGCCCGGGAGTCGAGAGCGTCCTGAACCAGCGCGAGCTGGTGGAGCGGCTCTTCAGCGTCCTCAACGGTGTGCGCAACGCCGCGTTCGCGATCGCGATCGTGCAGGCCGTGGCGGCAATCCTGCTGATCGCGAACATGGTTCAGATCGCGGCGTTCACCCGGCGCACCGAGGTCGGCATCATGAGGCTGGTCGGTGCCACCCGCTGGTACACGCAGTTGCCGTTCCTGCTCGAGGCGGTGGTCGCCGCGCTGGTGGGTGCCGTCCTCGCCATCGTCGGCCTGTTCACCGCGAAGAACATGTTCATCGACGACGTGCTCGCCGACGTGTACGAGGCCAACATCGTGGCCCGGATCTCCAACAGCGACGTGCTGTTCGTCTCACCGGTGCTGGTGCTCGTGGGCGTCGGAATGGCGGCGGTCACCGCGTACGTGACCCTGCGCTTGTACGTCCGCGAATAATTCGGCTTGCTTCTTCTCCTATGCTGGAGGGTACGAACTGTTCACCTCGGACATCGCGGACTGAAAGGCCCGGAACGTGAAGGAAAAGGGCCGCAAGGTCATTGCGACCAATCGCAAGGCGCGTCACAACTACACCATCCTCGACGTCTACGAGGCGGGGATCGCCCTCGTCGGTACCGAGGTGAAGAGTCTGCGCGAGGGCAAGGCGTCGCTGGTCGACGCGTTCGCCACCGTCGACGACGGTGAGGTGTGGCTGCGCTCCCTGCACATTCCCGAATACACGCAAGGCACGTGGACCAACCACGCGCCGCGCCGTACCCGGAAGTTGCTGCTGCACAAGCGGGAGATCGAGCATCTCGTCGGCAAGACGCGGGAGGGAAACCAGACCCTGGTTCCCCTGTCGATGTACTTCTCCGACGGCAAGGTCAAGGTGGAGCTCGCGCTCGCGAAGGGTAAGCAGGACTACGACAAGCGCCAGGATCTGGCCAGGCGGACCGCCGAGCGTGAGGTGACCCGCGAACTCGGCCGCCGAGTCAAGGGCATGCGCTGACATCGATCCTGCTCGCGCTCGTGGCCGCGATCGGTTACGGCGTGAGCGATTTCATCGGGGGAGTCGCGTCCCGCCGGGTGGCGGCGCTTCGCGTCGTCATCGTGTCGTACCCGCTGTCGCTGCTGATCGTGCTCGCGATCGCCCCGTTCGCCGGAGGCACCCTCACCTCGTCCGCCCTCGTCTGGGGCGCCCTCGCGGGAGCTGCCGGTGGCGTGGCTGTCTGGTGGTTCTACCTCGCGCTGGCGTCGGGACCGATGTCGGTGGTGTCGCCGCTGACGGCCGTGCTGGTCGCGGGCATTCCGGTGCTGATCGGGCTCGCATTCGGTGAGCGGCCCGGGCCCGTCGCGTACGTCGGGATCGCCGTGGCCCTCGTCGCCGTCGTCCTCGTCAGCCGGGAATCTCCCGACGAGACCGCGGGGGAGGTGGCCGGGGGCAGGGTGCTGCGCTTCACCCGGACCGTGGCGCTGCTGACGGTCGGATCCGGCATCGCGTTCGCGCTCTCGTTCGTGTCGTTGCACCAGATCGGTGACGACGGCGGGATGTGGGCGCTCGCCGTGTCGCGTGCCGCGGCGACTGCGGTGGTGTGGCTGGTCGCGTTGTCCGCCGGCCACTTCGTGCTGCCCCACGGTGAACCCCTCAAGCTCGCCGTGTACGTGAGTTTCCTCGACGTCCTGGCCAACGCGGCCATGATGTACGCGTTCCAGGGCGGGCTGCTGTCGCTCGTCAGCGTGATCGGGTCGCTGTACCCCGCGGCCACCGTGTTGCTGGCGATGGTGATGCTCGGCGAACGGGTGAGCAGAATGCAGCAGGCGGGCATGCTCCTCGCCCTCGCGGCCGTCGGAATGATCGCCGTGGCCAGCTGAAATACGGCCGCCGACACTCGGGACGAAAACCGGGATGAAACCGGACCGGGTTCGCGTTACACTAGGTGGCCCCGCGAGACTCGTGGGGCACGTACGGGGCTGAACGGTTTCGACTGCGTACGTTGAGGTAGGGGAAGCGTGTCGGTGCAGGCAAGAGACCACCGTAAGCGTCGCTGCAAACATATAAGCGCCGATTCCAATCAGCGCGACTACGCACTCGCTGCCTAAGTAGCGACTGCGTGTCTGTCAGTCCGGGTTCGCCCTCGGTCCGGGTACTGGCATCAGCTAGAGGGCTTTACCGTTCGACTCGGTCGCGGAGTCGAATGGGACAACCAACAGCGACTGGGATCGTCATCCTGGCTTGTTTGCGAGACTGGGAGATCCAAGTAGAGACATAGCAAACTGCACACGGAGAAGCCCTAGCTTTGCTGCGGAGGACCCGGGTTCAATTCCCGGCAGCTCCACCAAGGTCCGGGCCGGACACCACCAGGTGTCCGGCCCGGATTTTTTGTGCCCGGCGGAGTTCGAACGCCGCGGCCCGCCGCCGTGACACGATGTGTGCCGTGTCCCTGACGAAACCCGTGGCCGTGGTCGCGCTGGGTGGCGCGCTCGGTGCGTCCGCGAGATTCCTGTTGTCCGAGCTGTGGCCGGGCATCTGGACGGTCCTTCTGATCAACGTGGTCGGGTCACTGCTGCTCGGCTACCTCGCCGAGACGGTCGGGCCGGACCGGTTGTGGCGACTGTTCCTGGGAGTCGGCGTCCTCGGCGGTTTCACCACGTTCTCGACGTTCGCTGTGGACGCGGTGCGGGAGGACGCCGTCACCGCGACGCTCTACGTGGTGGCCACCCTGATTCCTGCCCTGCTCGCGGCGCGGCTCGGGATGCTCGCCGGTCACCGGCACCGGCTGGCGCGGAAGGCGGCGGCATGACCGTTCTCCTCGTCGCGCTGGGCGGCGCGCTCGGTGCGACGGCGCGATACCTCACCGGCCGGTACGTCGACTCGTACCGCAGCTTTCCGGTGGCCACCTTCCTCGTGAACGTCGCCGGGTGCCTGATCCTCGGACTGCTGTCGGGGGCGTCGATGTCCGAGCAGACGTTCGCGTTACTGGGCACGGGCTTCTGCGGCGGCCTGACCACGTACTCGACGTTCGCGGTGGAATCGGTGGGACTGCTGCGGATCCGCCTGGTGCTCACGTCCGTCGTCTACGTGGTCGCGAGTGTGGCGGCCGGACTGGCCGCCGCCTGGCTGGGATTCCGATTGACGTCTTGAGGGCAGACTCCGGTGCGAGGGTGCAGGATGGGTGGGTAGTCGAGTTCGATCCCGATGAATTTCCAGGAGGTCTCGTGGCGCACGACAGAGCGGGTCAGGTGGCACTGCCGGAGGATCTCGTAGACATCGCGCACCTGGTGACGGCGTACTACAGCGGCGTGCCCGATCCCGAGAATCCCTTGCAGCAGGTGGTGTTCGGGACATCGGGGCACCGGGGGTCGAGCCTCGACAACGCCTTCAACGAGGCACACATCCTGGCCACCACCCAGGCCATCGTCGAGTACCGGGCGTCCCAGGGCATCGACGGACCGCTGTTCGTCGGGCGCGACACCCATGCCCTGTCGGAGCCGGCGTGGACGTCGGCTCTGGAGGTGCTGGCCGCGAACGACGTGACGGTGCTGATCGATTCGCGGAACCGGTACACCCCGACTCCCGCGGTCAGTCACGCGATTCTCCGCTACAACCGCAGCGGCCCGGAGTCGCGGGCCGACGGCATCGTCGTGACGCCGTCGCACAACCCGCCGCGCGACGGCGGCTTCAAGTACAACCCGCCGCACGGTGGCCCCGCAGGCTCCGAGGCGACGACGATCATCGCCGACCGTGCGAACGAGTTACTCCGCCGGGACCTCTCGGGTGTGCGGAGAGTCTCCGCGGACCGGGCGATCCAGCGGGCCGAGCGGTACGACTTCCTCCGCTTCTACATCGACGACCTGCCCGGCGTGCTCGATCTCGACGCCATCCGGAGCGCCGGAGTCCGGATCGGCGCCGACCCGCTGGGCGGAGCGAGCGTCGACTACTGGGGTGCGATCGCCGACACCCATCGGCTCGATCTCGAGGTCGTCAATCCGCTCGTCGATGCCACATGGCGGTTCATGACGCTCGACACCGACGGCAGGATCCGCATGGACTGCTCGTCGCCCGACGCCATGGCCTCGCTGATCGGAGCCAAGGACCGGTTCGACATCTCCACCGGAAACGACGCCGACGCGGACCGGCACGGGATCGTCACTCCCGATGGGGGACTGATGAATCCCAATCACTACCTCGCGGTGGCCATCGACTACCTGTTCTCGCACCGCACGGGGTGGGGTTCGACGGTGAAGGTGGGTAAGACGCTCGTCAGTTCGTCGATGATCGACCGGGTGGTCGGGAGCCTCGGCCGTGAACTGCTGGAAGTGCCGGTCGGTTTCAAGTGGTTCGTCCCCGGACTTCTCGAGGGCTCGCTCGGCTTCGGCGGCGAGGAGAGTGCGGGCGCATCGTTCCTGCGCCACGACGGCGGGGTGTGGACCACCGACAAGGACGGGATCATCCTGGCCCTGCTCGCCTCGGAGATGACGGCGGTGACGGGCAAGACACCGTCGGTCCGGTACCGGGAACTGGCAGAGCAGTTCGGCAGCCCCGCCTACGCGCGCATCGATGCCCCCGCCACCCGGGAGCAGAAGGCGGTACTGGCGAAACTGTCGCCCGAACAGGTGTCGGCAACCGAACTGGCGGGGGAGCCGATCACCGCGACGCTGACGAGTGCCCCCGGTAACGGGGCAGCCCTCGGCGGGCTGAAGGTCACCACCGAGTCGGCGTGGTTCGCGGCGCGGCCGTCGGGCACCGAGGACGTCTACAAGATCTACGCCGAATCCTTCAAAGGCCCGGACCATCTCGCGGAGGTACAGGCGGCGGCCAGGGAACTGGTGGCCGACGTCCTGAAGTAGGAACTCGGCCGGGGTAGGTGCTGCCGCGGAACCGGGGGCACCTACCATCGGATTCAACTATGAACACTCGCGCAGCCGGGCTGCCCGCCGGGCGCAGCCCGCGGCTCCCTTCGGAAATCTGGGTGCTGGTCTCGGCCAGCTTCGTCATCGCACTCGGATTCGGGATCGTTGCACCCGCCCTCCCACAATTCGCCCGCAGCTTCGACGTGAGCGTGACGGCGGCCACCGTCGTGATCTCGTCCTTCGCGTTCATGCGCCTGGTCTTCGCCCCGGTCAGCGGCCGGCTCGTGCAGAAACTGGGGGAGCGGCCGGTCTACATCTCCGGACTCCTGATCGTCGCCGCCTCGACCGCCGCCTGCGCGGTCGCGGGGGACTACTGGCAGTTGCTCGTCTTCCGCGCACTCGGCGGCATCGGCTCGACGATGTTCACGGTGTCGGCGATGGGCCTGGTGATCCGCATCGCACCCGTGGACAGCCGCGGTCGAGTGTCCGGGCTCTACGCGACGAGCTTCCTGATGGGATCGATCTCCGGACCCCTCGTCGGCGGGCTGCTCGTCGGATTCGGGCTCCGGGTTCCGTTCGTCATCTACGCGATCGCCCTCGTCATCGCGGCCGCGGTCGTCTTCGTCAGCCTGCGGGGTTCGCACCTGACGGCGCCCGACGCCACCGCCGCCGGAGCCGCCATGACGCTCCGGGAGGCCCTCGGGCAGCCCGTCTACCGCGCCGCGCTCGGCTCGAATTTCGCGTTCGGCGGGGTGATCTTCGGGGTGCGGGTGGCGATGGTCCCACTGTTCGTCGTCGAGGCACTGCACCGCGACGCCGCGCTCGCAGGCATCGCCCTCACCGTCTTCGCCGTCGGCAATGCGCTCGTCCTCATCGTGTCCGGACGGTTGTCCGACGTCTACGGCCGGAAGCTGTTCGTCCTGATCGGACTGCTGGTGTGTGGCGCCAGCACCGTCGGGATGGGCCTCAGCGAGAACCTGCTGGTGTTCCTGGTGCTGTCCGGCATCGCAGGCATCGGTTCCGGAGTGATGAGTCCCGCGCAGCAAGCCGCGGTCGCCGACGTCGTGGGCGCGAAGTCCCGCGGTGGTCCCGTGCTGGCCACCTTCCAGATGGTCGCCGATGTCGGCGGGGTCCTCGGCCCGGTCGGGGCGGGTCTGCTCGCCCAGCACCTGTCGTACGCGGTCGCATTCGGCGTGACCGGCGGGGTCATGCTTCTCGCCGCAGTGGGCTGGCTGCTCGTGCCGAACAAGCCGGCGCCCAAGGTGTCGGTCGAGGCGGTCTGACCGGCGTCTTCGGTACGCTCGTTCGGGTGTGGATCAAGGTCGTCTCCCTTCTCGCCCGGCTGTCTCTCGCCGCCGTCTGGCTGGTCTCCGGCGCACTCAAAGTCGCCGACCCCGCCCAGACGATCATCGCGGTCCGCGCGTATCAACTGCTCCCCGAGGACCTCGTCCGGCCCGTCGCCAACACGTTGCCGTTCTTCGAGATCGCCCTCGGTCTGCTCCTGCTGATCGGGCTCGCCGTCCGCGCCACGGCCGCGGTGTCCGTCGTGCTCCTGCTCGTGCTCATCGGCGTGATCGTCTCGGTGTGGGCCCGCGGGCTGTCCATCGACTGCGGATGCTTCGGCGGCGGCGGTGCGGCCGACGTGAACGGCTGGGACTACACCAAGGAAATCCTCCGGGATGTGGGCTTCCTCGCACTGGCGGTGTGGCTGATCGTGTTTCCCCGTACCCCGGTCGCACTGGGACTCGGCTCACGCACCACTTTCTCAGTGACCCCTCAGCAGGCGATGGCAGAGTAAGCATCCGGTAAATCGATCCGACGTCGAAGGACTGCATCCACGTGAGCTCGAAGAACAAGTACAACCCGCAGCCGGAATCCAGCCGGTCCACCTACATTCTCGGTGGGCTCGCCGTACTGGTCATCGCCGTACTGGTCATCGGTGGCGTGATCTGGCAGAGCAACCGCAGCAAGCCGCGCAACGACGGTTACGGCGGGGTCCAGAACTCCGAGGTCCAGGTGGCGCTGCAGGCTGACGGCGTCGTGCTTCTCGGCCGTCCCGATGCGGCCACCACGATCGACCTGTTCGAAGATCCCATGTGCCCGTACTGCGCTGAGCTCGAGAACAAGAACGGCCAGGAACTCGCGCAGGCCATCGACGACGGCAAGGTAGCGGTCCGCTACCACGTCCTGAACTTCCTCGACCAGCTCTCGGCCAGCGGTGACTACTCCACCCGCGCCGTCGCGGCGTCCGAGTGCGTCGCAGAAACCGGTGACGCCGTGGCGTATTCGGCGTTCCACGCGGCGCTGTTCTCCCCGTCGAACCAGCCGAAGGAGAACGGCAGCTCCGATCACACCAACGAGGAGCTCGCGCAGATCGCCAGTGACGCCGGAGCGTCCGACGCGGCCGCCCAGTGCATCACCACCGGCGCGAAGGTCGAGCAGGCCCGGACACACGCCGAGGCGGGCCGTCAGGCCCTCGCCGCGAGCGGCGCTACCGGCACCCCTGCCGTGGTCGAGGACGGCACCGTGATCGATGCATTGTCCAACGAGAACTGGGTGTCGCAGCTGTAGGCGGCTCCGCCGCCCGTGCGCGGTTGACGAGTGTCTGGACTCCTTAACCACGCACGGGCGCGAAGCGCCTCTGACCAGGCGATTTGTTGGCCAGGTCGGCAATGGTGTAACTTTCTTCGAGCACGGAGGAAGTCATTCCGAGTGCGGAGAACAACCGAATACGGGGCTATGGCGCAGCTGGTAGCGCACCACACTGGCAGTGTGGGGGTCAGGGGTTCGAGTCCCCTTAGCTCCACTTTCGAGAGAAGCCTCTCATCCGCAGACCATGCGGGTGGGAGGCTTTCCTCGTTCATCCTCTTGTCCCGGTGGGACACTGGCGTCATGACATTCACTGTGACGCATCGATCATTCGACCAATTGGCGGAGTTCGCCGTCACCGACTTCGGCGACGACGACAGCTACAGCATCCACGAGTCCGGGGCGCTCGTCATCGTCCGTGCCGCCCGGGAGCTGATCTACGCCCCCGGGAGCTGGTTCCTGGTGGAGCGGGAGGACGGGCAGGAGGACGGTTCGCCCGGCAACTACATGTGACCGACCATCGCGGCGACGGAACCCAGGGTAGAATCGCACATATGTTCGACTATCGGGTAGATTCGACGTGTGGCCGCCAGAACCGAAACCGCGCCGGGGCGCTGTCCGAACGGGCACACGCTGGCCGCCAACACGTGCCTGGTGGGGTGGGAGGTCTGCGGGTGCGCGACGTCGAACAACGGTGGGCACCGTACTCATTTCTGCCGGCGATGTGGCGCGACCGTCCGCACTCCGCCGTGCAGTGGCGCGGCGTCCGGCGATGGTCGGTGAGCGGGTGGTTATCGGATCGGTTGCCTCGCGGCCGTGGGGTTGCCCCAGATCGTGTCTGATTCGTCCTGGAGTACGAGGGCGACCAACCTTTCGGTGCCCGCGGTGAACGTGGATGCCGCGACGCGCACCCAGATCCAGTGGCCTTCCCGGTGGCGGATGCGCAGATGTGCTGTCGCGCTGGTGCTTTCCGGGCCCAGGACCCGGGCGAGCATGGTGCCCCACAGTTCGGCGTCGTCGGGGTGGAAGAGTTTCTCGTGTTCGAGGTCGGCGAATTCGTCGGTGTCGTAGCCGATCAGGGCCGCGCACGCGGGGTTGCTGAACACGAGGTTTCGTTCCCGGTCGTGAACGCTGATCGCATGGGGGATGGACTCCATCAGTGCAGCGAATCCGTCGCTATCCAGTTGTGTCACTGTCCCCCCTCGGGCATCTACGATGGCGCCCACATCGTACGCCGCGCCTCGGATCTTCGGGCGATGTCGTAGTTAACGACGAGCAACGACCGGTAGCGAACCTGATCCGTGGGGATAGGGTGACGGGATGCGGTTCGTCACCATCGTCCAGGCCTCCGCGTTCGTCCCCGTGTGGCTGCGCGTCCTGCTGCTGATGGCGGCGGGCGCGAAAGTGTGGGGAGCCGGCATCTATTCCGGCTGCTATTTCGGCAGCAGGAACGTCACGATGGGGCTGGGGACGTTCGTCAACCGCGGAGTGCTGTTCGACGGCACCGCACCCATCACGCTGGGCAGGCAGGTCGCTGTCGGGCACCGTGCCCAGTTCATCACGAGCACTCACGAGATCGGTCCGAGTTCCGGCCGGGGCGGGCGAGTGGTCGACCGTCCGATCGTGGTCGGAGACGGGTGCTGGATCGGCGCAGGCGCGATCATCCTCCCCGGAGTGACGGTGGGGGACGGCTGTGTCGTCGGGGCGGGCACGGTGGTCACCCGCGACTGCGAGCCGAACGGGCTCTATGCGGGGTCGCCGGCGCGTCGCGTCCGCGACCTCGACTCCGCGCCGTCCGTGCGGTGAGCGACGGCCTGGCGTTCGACGGCGACAGCACGGTTCACGCCGTCGAGAAACCGTGAAATGGTGGCTCTTTCGACAGCGTCGAAGTCGTCGAGGACGGCGGTCACCCGGTCGATGAGCGGTCCGAAGAACGTCTGACCGAGGTCGACGGCCCGGGGGGTGACGGCGAGCAACGACCTGCGGCGGTCGTCGGCATCCCGGTCGCGCCGGATCAGGCCTGCTTTCTCCATCCGGTCGAGGAGGGCCGTCACGGAGGCGGAGTTGATGCCGAGCTGACTTCCGAGCCATCCGGGTGTGGCGGCGAGGCCCGCCCGGTGTGCGTCGAGGATGCAGATCAGGGCGCGGAGATCGGTGGTGTGCAGTCCGTGCAGTTGTGCGAATTCGGCAC
The DNA here is from genome assembly GCF_900455735.1 of Rhodococcus wratislaviensis. Taxonomy (GTDB): domain Bacteria; phylum Actinomycetota; class Actinomycetes; order Mycobacteriales; family Mycobacteriaceae; genus Rhodococcus_F; species Rhodococcus_F wratislaviensis. The sequence goes on from NZ_UAUI01000005.1 coordinate 170,493, forward strand.
CGAGCAGGTTCAGCTCGACTGCCAGGGCACGCAGCCGGTGCACGGTCTGTGCGCCTTCGTCCGGGTCCACGCCCCGCAATCTACTGCGACTATTCCTTCGATTGTCTAGTATCTCGACTATCGAGATAATTCGAGGAGGGCTGATGTCGACGGTCGACGACTTCGTCCGGGCCTACGACGCGCTGCTGGACCACTGGCCGGTGAACGTCACACCCGTCGACGTCCCGACACCGTTCGGGCCCACCCGGGTCAACGTGTGCGGACCGGAGTCGGGGGCGCCGCTTCTCCTGCTCCCCGGGGGCGGGGCGACGTCGACCGTGTGGATCGCGAACGTCGCGGCGCTCGCCCGCAGTCACCGGGTGTTCGCGGTCGACGTCATGGGCGACGTGGGGCGCAGCGTGAACGACGGTGCACCACTGCGCACGGTCGAGACCCTGTTCGAGTGGCTCGACGCGGTGCTCGACCACCTCGGGGTGAACGCGTCCGCAGTGGTCGGCCATTCGTACGGAGCCATGATCGCCCTCGCCTACGCGCTGCACGATCCCCGTCGCGTCGACAGCCTGGTGCTGCTCGACCCGACGTCCTGCTTTGCGCGCATGAACTCGAAATACCTGCTCCGGGCGTTGCCGGTGCTGATCCGGCCGACGGAGACGCGGCAGCGGAGCCTGATCGACTGGGAGACCGGCGGCGCCGGAGTCGACCCGAGGTGGCTCGGCGTCGCCGCGCTCGGGACGGCGGCCTTCGGCCGCACCACGCTCGTGGTGCCGCCACGCCCGAAGCCCGACGCGCTGGAGCGACTGACCGCGCACACCGCTGTGGTGCTGGCCGGCAGCAGCCGGGCGCACGATCCGGGCAAGGTGGCGGCGAACGTCCGCCGGTTGCTCCCGGCGGCCACGGTCACGACGATTCCCGCAGCCACACACCATGCGCTGCCGATGGCACCCGCTGCCGACGTCACCGCGGCGATCCTCGCCGCGGTGGGCTGACTCCCACCCGTGTGCCGGACGCTAGGATGGGCGCCCGGTAGCTCATCGAGGTCCACGGAGGTCGCAGCGTTGGCGAAGAAGCGGATTCCCGTCGTCATCGTCGCCGGATTTCTCGGTTCGGGAAAGACCACTCTGCTCAATCACGTGCTGCGCAACAACCGCGGGGTCCGGGTCGGCGTCATCGTCAACGACTTCGGCGCAGTGAACATCGATTCGATGATGGTGGCCGGTCAGGTCGATTCCATGGTGTCGCTGAGCAACGGGTGCATGTGCTGCGCCGTGGATGTCAGCGACATGGACGAGATGCTCGACCGCCTCGCCCATCCCTCGTCGCAGATCGACGTGATCATCGTCGAGGCGAGCGGGCTTGCCGAGCCGCGCAACATGATTCGGCTCGTCCTCGGCAGCACCAACCCGCACGTCGTGTATGGCGGTCTCGTCGTGATGGTCGACGGCGAGCAGTTCGAGGACATGTCGGCGCAGCACCCGGACCTCGGAAAGCACGTCACACTCGCCGACCTCGTGATCCTGAACAAGACGGACCGCATCGACGACGCCCGACGCGCCGCCGTGCAGGCGATGGTCCGCGACTACAACGACCGGGCGCCCGTGCTGACCACCGCCCACGGCCGGATCGAGCCCACCCTGCTGTTCGACCGTGAACCCGGGCGTGAACCGGCGGCGGGGGAGCAGCTCACCCTCGACCAGCTCCTGCTGGACCAGCACGACCACTGCGGAGACCACGATCATCTGCACGCGTCCTACGAGGCAGTCGATTTCGCCTCGGACGACCCGATCGATCCGCGGCGGCTCGTCGAGTTCCTCGAGAAGCGGCCGGTCGGGATCTACCGGATCAAGGGATTCGTGCACTTCGCGGTGCCCGGGCAGTCGCGGAAGTTCGAGGTGCAGACGGTCGGCCCGCACATCAGATTCACGTCGACGCGCTGGGAACCCGGTGAAGAGCGGGCGACCCAGTTGGTGCTCATCGGCGCCGACATCGAGGCCGGGCACGTGCGGACCCGGCTCGCGGACTGCGTCGTGGCGGAGGGAGAAGAGGCGGACCCCGGCGCGATGCTGGGTGTGCACCGCTATACCGTGACCGCGTGACCGAGTCTGCGTGTAGTCCTGAAACGAATCCCGAGCCCGCGCTGTCCGTGTACGACGCGATCCGTCGTCGCCGCGACGTGCGGGCCGAGTTCACCGGGAAGCCGATCGCGTCCGACGTGCTCGACCGCATCCTGGGCGCGGCGCACTGCGCCCCCAGCGTGGGCAACACGCAGCCGTGGGATTTCGTCGTCGTCCGCGACACCGGGACGCTGACCACATTCGCCGACCACGTGGCCGGCGCGCGGCGGCGTTTCGCGGAGTCGCTGCCCGAAGACCGGAAGAAGACGTTCGATCCCATCAAGATCGAAGGGATCTGCGAGAGCGGCATGGGTGTGGTCGTCACCTACGACCGGAGCCGCGGCGGCGAACACATCCTCGGCAGGCACACGGTCGACGACACCGGTCTGTTCTCCGCGGTGCTCGCGATCCAGAATCTGTGGCTCGCCGCGGCCGCCGAGAACGTCGGCGTCGGCTGGGTGTCGTTCTACGACGAGCCGTATCTCACCGAGTTGCTGGGAATCCCCGAGCCGGTGCGCCCCATCGCCTGGCTGTGCGTGGGGAAGGTCGCCGAGTTCCAACAGGTACCGGATCTCGAGCGGTTCGGGTGGCGGGGGCGCCGGCCACTGGCCGACGCCGTCCACCTCGAGAAGTTCTAGCCCTGACGGCG
>NZ_UAUI01000006.1 GCF_900455735.1 Rhodococcus wratislaviensis
ACGGGCTCTCGGGGTGGTACCAGTCGCGTTTCGACGCCTTTACCGCAGAGACCGGGATCGCGGTGAACCTCGTCGAGGCCGGATCCGGCGAAGTCGTCTCTCGTCTCGAGAAAGAACAGTCGAACCCCCAGGCCGACGTCGTCGTCACGCTGCCGCCGTTCATTCAGAAGGCCGACTCCCAGGGACTCCTCGTGCCGAGCGGTATCGACACGTCCGCGGTTCCCGCGGCCGAAAAGGACGCGGCCGGTCACTACGTTCCCGTCGTCGACAACTACCTCTCGTTCATCGCCAACCCGGCGGCCTCGCCCACTCCCCGGACGTGGGACGACCTACTGTCCGACCAGTTCAAGGGCAAGATCCAGTACTCCACTCCCGGTCAGGCCGGCGACGGCACCGCGGTCCTGCTGCTCCTGCAGCACCTGAAAGGCAAGGACGGCGCACTCGACTACCTCGCCGACCTGCAGGCCAACAACGTGGGACCGTCGTCCTCGACCGGCAAACTGCAGCCGAAGGTCAGCAACGGCGAACTGCTCGTGGCCAACGGCGACGTCCAGATGAACCTCACGTCGATCGCCGACGACGGCTCGAAGTTCGACCTCTTCTTCCCCGCAGCCGCCGACGGCACCCGCACCACCGTCGCCCTGCCGTACGTGATGGGTCTGGCGAAGGGCGCGCCCCGCAGCGAGCAGGGCAAGCAGTTGATGGAGTTCCTGCTCTCCGAGGAGTCGCAGAAGACCGTCGCCGACGAGGCACTCGGCATGTCGGTCCGTGAGGACGTGCGCGCCACCGCAGGCGAGAGCGCCCCGGCGCGCGCACTGCAGGGGGTCCAGGTGTGGTCGCCGAACTGGAACGACGTACTCACCGAACTCGATTCGGACGTCGCCGCGTACCAGAAGGCCACCGGGAGCTGATCGTGTCGGGAATTCCAGCCAGGCGGGCACACCCGCTGCACGCCCCCGCGGTCCGCGGAGCAACCGACTTCTCTGCGCCTGCCATCACCTTCGACCGGGTCACCGTCGGCTACGGCCGCGGCAGGAGCGTCACCCACGCCCTGATCGACTTCACTCTGCGCGTGGGCCGCGGTGAGACGGTGGCGCTGCTCGGCCCGAGTGGGTCCGGCAAGTCGACCGCGCTCAAAGCCCTCGCGGGATTCGTCCGTCCCACTTCGGGTTCCGTGCGGCTCGGATCCCGAGACGTCACCGACCTTCCGCCCGCGAAACGGGGAATCGGCGTCGTCGTGCAGTCCTACGCCCTGTTCCCGCACATGCGGGTCGCCGACAACGTCGCGTTCGGCCTCCGCTCCCAGCGGGTGCCACGCGCGGAGATCGGCGCGCGGGTGGCCGAGGCCCTCGAGATGGTCGGGATGGCCGCCTACGGCAAGCGCCTGCCTCGTGAGCTGTCGGGCGGACAACAGCAGCGGATCGCGATCGCACGGGCCCTGGCGATCCGGCCCGCGGTCCTGCTGCTCGACGAACCACTCGCCGCGCTGGACGCGCAACTACGCGAGAGCATGCTCGGTGAGCTCTCGCGACTGCGGGCGGCGCTACCCGGCACCGCGATGCTCTACGTCACGCACGATCAGAGCGAGGCGCTGGCGCTGGCCGACCGGATCGCCGTCATGCGGAACTCCCGGCTCGCCGACATCGACACCGCCGAGAACCTCTGGAAACGGCCACCGAGCAGCTTCACCGCAGAATTCCTCGGCGGCGCCAACCTGCTGCCGTGCACCGTCACCCGGGTGATCGGAACGTCGGCGCTCGTGTCGATCGGCGGCGTCCCGGTCACCGCCACGGCCCCGCAACCCGACATCGGGCACGTGGAGTGGGAGTCGGACCTGCCCGCATTTCTGTGTGTCCGCCCGCATGCGGTGACGCTGACAGCGCCCGGCGCGCGCGGATCGTTCTCGGCCCGGATCGTCTCGACGGTGTGGCGGGGATCGACCACGCGGATCACGCTCGCCGTCGACGACTTCGAGGGAGTGCAGGTAGACGCGGACGTCTCCGGTCACGACCAGCGCCCACCGGGCACCGCCGTCGGCGTGCAGTTCCCCTCCGACGGCAGCGTCCTGGTGCCGGCGACGTGACCGCGACCCTCGAGCGTCCGCCCACCGAAGCGACGCCGCCCCGGCCCGCGCCGTTCCGGTGGCAGAGCATCGCGTGGACGCTGCCACCGCTGCTGCTCGTACTCGGTTTCGCCGTCTACCCGATGGCGCGTGTACTCACCGAATCGCTCGACACCGAAACCGGTTCCGGTCTGGACAACTGGTCCGGCGTCCTCGGCTCGGAACTGTTCCGCACGGCCCTGTGGCGGACGGTGCAGATCGCCACCCTCTCCACCCTGGGCTGCCTGGTCCTCGGCACGCTCCTCGCGCTCGTGCTGGCGTTCGTCCCGTTCACGGGATCGAAGGTCGTCGGACGGCTGATCGACGCGGTGCTGTCGCTCCCGTCGTTCCTGATCACGCTGGCGTTCACTTTCCTCTACGGCACGGCCGGGGCGGTGAACGCCCTGATCGCGCGCATCACCGGCGACACCCACGGACCACTGAACTTTCTCGGCACCCCACTCGGGGTGATCGCCGCGGAGATCACGTTCTTCACCCCGTTCGTCGTCCGGCCTCTGCTCGCCGCGTTCACCCAGATCCCCCGCGAACAACTCGACGTCGCCGCCAGTCTCGGGGCGTCGCCGCTGCGGGTGCTGCGGACCGTGGTGATGCCCGAGGCGTGGCCCGCACTGCTGGCGGGCGGCTCGCTGGTGCTGCTGCTGACCCTCAACGAATTCGGCATCGTCCTGTTCACGGGCGCCAAGGACGTGATGACGCTGCCCGTCCTGATCTACACACGCGGCATCGTCACGTTCGACCTGCCGGGCGCAGCCGTGATCGCCACTGTCCAGGTGGCGTTGTCGCTGACCCTGTACTGCACGTACCGATTTCTGTTCGCCAAGCTGACGGGAGGCAGCCGTGCTGCTGTGGACGAGAAGATCTAGGGCACTGGCCCTGAGCCTGTTCGCCCTCGTGGTGACCGTCGTGTTCGCGGCGCCGATCGCGACCGTGATCGCTGCCGCGCTGGCCGGATCCTGGACGGGCCCGCTGCCCTCGGACCTCGGCGGCCGCAACTTCGCGGCGGCACTGTCCGACGAGAATCTCGCCAGTCTCACCGTCAGCCTGCAGACGGCGTTCATCGCAGGCGCACTGGCACTCGTGGTCGGGACATGGGCGGCACTGGCAGCGCGGGAGGCGCCGACGTGGTTGCGCCGCACCACCGACGCCGTCTTCCACCTGCCGATCGCGATCCCGTCCGTGGCGATCGGTCTCGGTCTGCTGATCGCGTTCAACTCGCGACCGCTCCTGCTCGGCGGAACCAAGTGGATCGTGATCCTGGCACACACGATCCTCGTGCTTGCCTTCACGTTCAGCGCCGTCTCGGCGGCCCTGGACCGACTCGATCCCGCGTACCGGCAGGCCGCCGAGTCCCTCGGCGCCGGCCCCACCCGCGTCCTGCTGCGGATCACGCTGCCGCTCCTGCTGCCGGCCATCGGTGCCGCCGCGGGCCTGTCGATCGCACTGTCGATGGGCGAACTGGGCGCCACCGTGATGGTGTACCCCGCAACGTGGAAGACGCTGCCGGTGAGCATCTTCGGGCTCACCGACCGCGGTCGGGTGTTCCTCGCCGCGGCCGACACCACCCTGCTGCTGGCGGTCACGCTCCTCGCCCTGCTGGCCGTCGGCCGCATCCGCAGGCGCTGACGCACCCGTGCGTGGTTGACGAGTCCTGACACTCCTCAACCACGCACGGGCGGCGGAGCCGCCTACTTCTGGCGGAGCAGGTACCGCTGCACCTTTCCGCTGGGCGTCTTCGGCAGATTGGGGACGAAGTGCACGGTGCGCGGGTAAGCGTGCGCCGCGAACTTCTTCTTCACCAGCGTCTGCAGTTCGACCTCGAGTTCGCCGGTCCCGTCGACGCCGTCGCGCAGGACCACGAACGCCTCGAGTACCTCACCGCGCAACTCGTCGGGCATCCCGACGACCGCCGCCTCGACGACGTCGTCGTGCATGACGAGCACGCTCTCGACGTCGAAGGGCCCGATCCGGTAGCCGGCCATGATGATCACGTCGTCGTCGCGGGCGGAGAAGAAGTAGAAGCCGTCCTCGTCGGTCTGCCCGGCGTCGCCGGTGAGGTACCAGCGACCGTCGGCCGTGAACCGCTGCGCCGTCTTCTCCGGTGCGTCGACGTAGCCGGTGAACCACATCAGCGGGCTGTTGTGCGTGTCGATCGCGACCCGCCCCGGCGTGCGCGGCGGCGCGATCGCGTCGGAGTCGTCCTCGAGGACGGCGCACGCCCACCCCGGCAACGGTTTGCCCATGGACCCGTCGCGCACCTCTTCCCGCAGCCCGTCGGCCCAGGAGTTGGCGATGAACATGCCGTGCTCGGTCTGGCCGTAGTGATCGCGGACGAACACGTCCAGGTTGGCCTTCGCCCACGAGATCACGTCGGGAGTGAGCGGTTCACCCGCCGACGACGCGCGACGCAACGTCACCGTCTCGGGGATCGGCGTGGGGTCCGCCCGCAGACTGCGGTAGACCGTGGGGGCGGCCGCGAAGTTGGTGACGCCGAAGCGCTCCATCACCTGCCAGGTGAGGGGCGCGGAGAACCCGGCGTGGAGCAGGATGCTGCGAGTGCCCGCGGCGAGGGGCCCGAGCAGCGCGTAGTACAGGCCGTACGCCCAGCCGGGGTCGGCGGCGTTCCAGAACACGTCGTCCTTGCGGACGTCGAGGCCGAACTCCTGGTAGGCGTGGAACGACGCGAGTGCCCGCAGCCGCACCGGCACCCCCTTCGGTGTTCCGGTCGTGCCGCTGGTGAACAACTGGACGAGGGGTCCGTCGCCACCGACCGTGACGGCCGCACCCTTCGCATCCGCTGCGTCGTGCGACTCCACGAGCGTCGCGAAGTCGAGCGCGTCGGATCCTGCCCCGCCCACGACGACGACCTGCCAGGACGCGTCCGCGGGGATGTCCTCTCCGGGGGCCAGCTTGTCGAGTTGGTTGGCATCGGAGACGACGACCTTCGCGCCGCTCGCACCCAGCCGGAACGCGATCGCAGGCGGGGCGAACGCGGTGAACAGGGGAACGTGGACGGCACCCCGGCGCCAGATGCCGAGCAGCGCGACGACCAGTTCGGCCGACTTGCCCATCAGCGTCGCGACGTGGTCACCCGGCTCGACGCCGAGGTCCGCTAGTGCGGCGGCGAATCGCGTCGACTGCTCGCGCAGGTAGCCGTACGTGAGGTCCGTCGACGACAGGTCCGATTCGACGACGGTGAACGCCACGTCGTCGGCGGGGTGCCGATCGCACAGCAGTTCCGCGGCGGACGCCGTCGGCGCGTCGTACTGGTCCAGCAGCTCACGCACGCGTGCGGTGGGATCGGTGGTCATGCGGTACTCCTTGTGCTCTCATGGCCCGTGAAGGATGGTCGGGCCGTCGCCCGAACTCACTACGGTTATGATCTAGCTCACAGACCGCTGTGACTACCCCCGGAAAGGGGTGACCGACTTGGTTGCTCGTGCACCGTCGCTGCTGCGCCCTCGGGACGGGGACGCGCTTCGCGGTGAACTACGTTCCATCGCAGCTCACGGCGTCGCGCCGGTCCTGTTCGGCGGCGAGGTCCAGGACGGCACACTGCACCTCAGCGAGTTCGTCGGCACCCGCACCAACAACCTCAAGGGCCTCGCTATCCCCTCGCGTTCCGGTCTCGGCGGCCGAGTAGTCGCCCAGCGCACGCCCGCGGCGGTCAACGACTACGGCCGCTCCTCGACCATTACCCACCACTACGACCGGCCCGTCCTCAGCGAGGGGCTCCGGTCCATCCTGGCGGTGCCGGTGATGGTGCGGGGCAGCTCGCGTGCCGTGCTCTACGCCGCCATCCGCGACTGCGCACCGATCGGCGACCGCACCGCCGACATCGTCGTCGCGGCGTCCCGGCGCCTCGGCACCGAGATCGCCATCCGCGACGAGGTCGATCGCCGGCTCGAGATGATGAAGACACTCGACGTGAGCGGTGCCGGTGGCGCCACCACCGAGGAACTCCGCGACATCCACGCGGAGCTGCGGAGTGTCGCGCAGACTGTCGCCGACACGTCGTTGCAGGCCCGCCTCCGCGGGCTGTCACAGCGACTGGCGGGCATTCTGCGGCCGGACGCCGACGGCGCCGAGGTGGACCCCGGCGTCCACCTCACTCCACGTGAGATCGACGTCCTGTCCCACGTGGCCCTGGGATGCACCAACAGCGAAGCAGCACAGCGTCTCTCGGTGGGACCCGAGACGGTGAAGAGTTACCTGCGCAGTGCCATGAGCAAGCTCGACGCGCGGTCGCGCCACGAGGCGGTGGTCACCGCGCGCAGGCTCGGGCTGCTCCCCTAGCGACACGCGTCTTCTCGAACGAGGGACGCAGGCGGTAGCGAAAGGCGGTGGGTCATGGGATCGACAGCGGACGCCACGAGTTCGAACGCACCAGATTCGAATTCGCCCGAACAGCCGAGCCTCAAGCGGGTGATGGGCCCGGGGTTGCTCCTGCTGTTCATCGTCGGAGACATCCTCGGCACCGGTATCTACGCGCTGACCGGAAAGGTGGCCAATCAGGTCGGTGGCGCGGTGTGGCTGCCGTTCCTGGTGGCGTTCGTCGTCGCGATCATCACCGCGTTCAGTTATCTCGAGCTGGTCACCAAGTTCCCGAAGGCCGCAGGCGCCGCGCTGTACACGCACAAGGCGTTCGGGGTGCACTTCCTCACCTACATGGTCGCGTTCGCGGTCATGTGTTCGGGAATCACGTCCGCCTCGACGGCGTCGCGGGCGTTCGCCGCCAATTTCGTCGAGGCGTTCCACCTCGACTTCTCCACCGGGATCGGCATCACCCTGCTCGGTCTCGGATTCATGACGCTGGTGGGTCTCGTCAACTTCCGCGGGGTCAGCGAGAGCGTCAAGACCAACGTCGTACTCACCTGCGTGGAGCTGTCCGGTCTCCTGATCATCATCATGATCGGGCTGTGGGCCCTCGGCGTCGGAGACGGCGACTTCTCCCGGGTGGCGACGTTCGACACCGGCGACCGATCCGCGCTCGGCGCGGTCGTCGCGGGAACCGCCCTCGCCTTCTTCGCGATGGTCGGGTTCGAGGACTCGGTGAACATGGCCGAGGAATGCAAGGAACCGAGCCGCATCTTCCCCAAGGTCCTGCTGACCGGCCTGATCATCGCCGGCTGCATCTACGTGTTCGTGTCGATCACCGCGATCGCCCTCGTGCCGGTGAGCGAGCTCGGCGAGGGTGACACTCCGCTGCTGAAGGTCGTTCAGGCCGGGGCGCCCGCGTTCCCGATCGGGATCTTCGCGTTCATCACCATGTTCGCCGTCGCCAACACGGCGCTGATCAACATGCTGATGGCGAGCCGGTTGCTGTACGGCATGAGCCGGGAGGGCGTCCTTCCTCCCCCACTCGGCAAGGTTCACGCCACACGGCGCACACCGTACGTTGCCATCGTCTTCACCACGATCCTCGCTTTCGGCCTCATCACGTTCGTCGGCGAGGTTCCCGAACTCGGCGGCACCACCGCGCTGCTGCTGCTGGGCGTGTTCACCATCGTCAACATCACCGTGCTCGTCCTCCGCAAGCAACCAGTGGAGCACAAGCATTTCCGGGTGCCGACCGTCCTGCCGATCATCGGCGCCCTCACGTGTGGCTTCCTCGTCACTCCTTTCGCCGACCGCCCCGCGGTGCAGTACCAGATCGCGGGCGTTCTCCTCGGAATCGGTGTCGTGCTGTGGGCCTGCACCGTCCTCGTGAACAAGCGGCTCGGCAAGGGCGGACCCGAGATCGACCCCGAGAAACTCGCCGAGCACGAGTGACCCTCTCCCTCAGTACAGCGAGAGGAACAGTTCGACGGACCCGTCCGGATGATGTACCTCGAGATCCTCGGTGAAGGCGCGTTCGATCCGGCCGCGTGCCGCCGCGTAGTCGGCGACGCTCCACGTCTCGGCGAGCGCGTCCGGTTCCGATTCGTCCTCGCAACAGAATCGGGCGAAATAGCCGGAAAGTACGCCGACCAGGACGTCGCCGGGCTCCATCTTGTCGGTCGAATCGCACGGGTATCCGACGACGACCGTGAACGTGCGCGGCGGCGGTGAGGCCGCGTAGACCACGAAGATCTCCGAGATCCCCCGATCCCTGATCCGCTCCACCGTGTAGTCGACGAGTTCCCGTCCCGGCCCGGGACGTCCGGGTTTGCCTTCGGGAATGGTCAGGCCCACAAACGATTCCGCCTGCCGATTGACGATCTCGATCATCGCTTCTCACCCATCGCACTCGACGGCATGCCGGACTCGTCCACGTGGATCGGAATGTACAGGTCCACGGCGTAGGCGTGGGGATACGCTTCGAGGTCCCCGGTGTACGTCCGCTCGATGTCGCCGTTCGTCTCCGCCTCGCTGACCTGCGCCCACAGCCGCAGCATCACGTCGGGAAACATTCCCCGCGAGGAGAACTTGGCGTACGTGCCGGGCGGGATACGCGAAATGACGTGCCCCCGTGTGGCGTCGTCCACCGTCGCGCACTCGTAGCCGACGATCTGGGTGTAATACGACTCGACGTCGGGCGCGAAGTCGATGTAGGTGGAGGCGAGCGGCCCCCCGACCTCGTGGTGCAGCACGCGCGTCCATGCGCGGTCGAGGCGAGGGTCGCTCAGTTTCCCCAACGCGCGCTGGGGGCTGCGCACGGGCAGACCGGCCACCAGGGTCTCGCCGCGTTCGATGATCTCGAAGCCCATGTCAGATCGCATCCTCGAGCACGTGTGCGTCGCGAACGCCGACGCAGGGCACCCCTCGAGCCCGCGCCAGCTGCATCGCCATCGCATCGGATGGCGAACAGAGTCCGTCCAGGACGTCCTCGGTCGCGATCGCGCAGACGACGTCGCCCTCACATTCGCTGATCGTTTCGATTCCGCGGTCGGAAGCCCACTGCCGCAACGCAACCCACCGCGTGAGCTCGGTGCCGGCGCCCGGGCGCCCGACGAACAACACCCTCCGGGTGCCGTGCGCTGTCTCCACGCGATTCACTTCTGCACTGATGGTCATGGTCCGACTTCCTGTCCACGTTGGCTTTTCGATCCCGACTGTGCGGGTTCTTCCGTCTGCAACCAACTATGAACCGCCCCGGCGGCAGCGTCTGTCCACCGATCAGCCCCTGAGCAGGATGAATTCCGCGTCCTCCGATCGGTGGACAGCGTCGGTGTCAGTACCCCTCGGGCAGCGCGGCGAACATGTCGCGGGTGACGGCGACGGCGTTGTCGGAACTGCCGCCGCGCACCACCAGCGTCGCGAACGCGAGGTCGCCGCGGTACCCGACGAACCAGGCGTGCGAACCGCCCTCGACCTCGGCCTCACCCGTCTTGCCGTACACCTCACCCTGGTCTTCGATCCGCTCGGCGGTGCCGCTCGTCACCACGAGGCGCATCATCCCGCGCAGCCCGTCGACCATCTCCGGGCTGATCTGCGGACGGTCACCGTCGATCGTGGTTTCCCGTCCCGCGATCAACCGCGGCACAGGCGTCGAACCGTGTGCGATGGTCGCCGCGGCCAACGCCATCCCGAACGGGCTGACCACCACCTTGCCCTGCCCGAACCCGTCCTCGGTTCGCTGCACCAGATCCTCGGCAGGCGGCACCGAACCGGAGTCGGTCGGCAGGCCCACCACTTCGTAGTCGGGCCCGATTCCGTACTGCGACGCCGCGACCGTCAGTGCGTCGGGCCGCATCTCGCTGGCGAGTTTCGCGAACGACGTGTTGCACGAGCGGGCGAACGCCGTCGCCATCGGCACGGTGCCGAGCGCGAACTCGTTGTAATTGGGGACGCTGCGCTCACCGATCTCGATGCGTCCCGGACACGGCACCATCGTGTCGGGTGTCGCGATGCCCGACGAGATCGCGGCGCCTGCGGTGATGATCTTGAACGTCGAACCGGGCGGATACAGGCCGGTGAGCGCGACCGGTCCGTCCTTGTCCGCGGCCTTGTTCTGCGCGACGGCCAGCACGTCGCCGGTCGACGGCTGGATGACGACCATCATCGTCTGGTCGGTGCGGGCATTGACGGCGTTCTGCGCGGCGATCTGGATGGGACGGTCGAGGCTGATCGAGAACGACGGGGACGTCTGCGGAGCGGTCTCGGTGAGCACGTCCGTGTCGACACCGTTCTGGTTGACCGTGACCACACTCCAGCCGGCCTTGCCGTCGACCTCGTCGATCACGGTCTTCTTCACCTGACCGACCAGATCGGGTGCGAAGTTCCGGTCGGTGGCCACGAGATCGGCCTCGTCGGACACGCTCACCCCGGGAATGGCGCCGAGTACGCCGGCGACCTGTTCGTAGTCGTCCGACCGCAGCCTGGTGACGAGGTAGTCGCCCTTGACCGCCGTCGCCGATTCGGCGATCGACTGCGCAGTGAGCGTGTTGTCGAACGTGGCGAGGGCCGACGCGAGGGACTGGGCGCTGACGATCACGTTGCCCGACTGCGAAGCGTCGAGCTTCACGCGGTACACCACCCCGGGCACGAGAACGTCCGACCCGGAATGCTCGTTGACCCGCGCCCGCGGGGCGGCAGTGGAACGCAGCGACATCGTCTGCCGATCACCCAACCGGGGATGGACGTTGGTGGAACTCCAGCGCACGGCCCAGTCGCCGCCGCGCCGCCCCATCTGGAGTTCGCCCGAATACGTCCACACCCGGTTCTTCGGCAGATGCCATTCGTACGTGTACCCGACGGTGGCCGTGTCACCGCTGACGTGGACGTCCGTCGTCCGGGCGTCGAGGGCCTCGGCCTGCAGCGACGTCCACGCGGACTCGAGGGCCTGGCGGGCGACGTCGGGGCGATCCGACAGATCGGCGGCCTCCTCCGAGTCCTGCTCCGCGAACGCCGTCAGAAACGCCTGCGCGGCCGGTTCCGGACCGTCCGGTCTCGGCGTGCACGCCGTGAGACCCACCGTCAGCACAGCGGCGCCGCAGAGGGCGATCGACTGGACGACGCGTAAGCGAGAATATGGCCGCAGGTTCATCGCCGCCCATGGTATGTCGGCGGACACCGCCGACACGGTAGGCGGACAGCGAGTCAGTCCAGGAGAATTGTGGCGAACGTCGCGACCTGGCTGAAGCCGATCCGCGCGTACGCGCTGCGGGCCACCGTGTTGAAGCTGTTGACGTAGAGGCTGGCGATGCGGCCCTCCGCGATGACGGCCTCCGCGACCGTCGCCGTGCCCGCGGCCCCGAACCCGTGTCCGCGATACATCGGATGCACCCAGACACCCTGGATCTGCCCGACCCGCGAGGACACCGATCCGACCTCGGCCTTGAACACCACCTGACCGTCGTCGAATCTGGCCCACGCCCGGCCGGCGGCGATCAGATTGGCGACGCGGCGGCGGTACCCTCGTCCGCCGTCGTTGGCGCGGGGGTCGATGCCGACCTCCTCGATGAACATCGCGACCGCGGCAGGCAGGTACTGCTCGAGTTCGTGCATCCGCACCTGCCGGACCAAGGGGTCCGGGCGGCACTGCGGAGTACTCGCCAACGCCAGCAGCGGCTGGTCGGGCCGGACCTCGCGGGCAGGCCCCCAATCCATCTCCAGCATCTCCCACAGCGGCAGCGTCAGTTCGGCCCGGCCGACCAGCGACGAACACATCCGCGGCGTGCGACAGGCCCGGTCGGCGAACGCCCGCATGTCGTCGATGCTGCCGCGCAGCGGCACGAAATTCGCACCCGAGAAGCACAACGATTCGAGCGGCCCGCCCCGACTCCACAACTCTCCGTGGATCATCCGGGGATCGATGCCGCCCTCTTCAACGCGAGCGGCAACCATGCAGGCGGCGACAGGATCGGCGTCGAGAACGCGGAGCACGTGTGCTGCGTCCCGACTGCTCAACTGTTTGGCACCGAGGAGCTTGAGCATCTACCCAACCTTGTCAGCTAGTGGACCTGCCCACCAGATTGCCATGAACTCGCCGGAAACGGGAGACGTTTCGTTGCCCGCTGCCTGCGCCGACTCAGCTGACCGTCACGACGGGTGATCCGGACGTCGCATCACCCTCCATCTCCTCGGCGATCCGCATTGCTTCCTCGATCAGGGTTTCGACGATCTGCGCCTCCGGCACGGTCTTGATGACCTTGCCCTTGACGAAGATCTGGCCCTTGCCGTTGCCGGACGCGACACCCAGGTCGGCCTCGCGGGCCTCACCGGGACCGTTGACGACGCACCCCATGACGGCGACGCGCAGCGGAATCTCCATGCCCTCGAGCCCGGCGGTGACCTCGTCGGCCAGCGTGTACACATCGACCTGGGCCCGCCCGCACGACGGGCAGGACACGATCTCGAGCTTCCGGGGCCGCAGGTTCAGCGACTGCAGGATCTGCGTGCCGACCTTGATCTCCTCGGCGGGCGGAGCGGACAGCGACACCCGGATGGTGTCGCCGATGCCGTCGGCCAGCAGCGCGCCGAACGCCACCGCCGACTTGATCGTGCCCTGGAACGCCGGACCGGCCTCGGTCACCCCGAGGTGCAGCGGGTAGTTGCACTGCGCCGCCAGCTGCCGGTAGGCCTCGACCATGATCACCGGGTCGTTGTGCTTCACCGAGATCTTGATGTCGCCGAACCCGTGTTCCTCGAACAGCCCGGCCTCCCACAGGGCGGACTCGACCAGCGCCTCCGGCGTGGCCTTGCCGTACTTCTGCATCAGGCGCGGGTCGAGGGAACCGGCGTTGACGCCGATGCGGATCGGGATGCCGGCGTCGCCTGCGGCCTTCGCGACCTCCTTGACGCGTCCGTCGAACTCCTTGATGTTGCCGGGGTTCACACGGACGGCCGCGCAGCCCGCCTCGATGGCAGCGAAGATGTACCGGGGCTGGAAGTGGATGTCGGCGATGACCGGGATCTGGCTCTTCTTCGCGATGGTCGCGAGCGCGTCGGCATCCTCCTGCCGCGGGCAGGCGACGCGGACGATGTCGCAGCCGGACGCCGTGAGTTCGGCAATCTGCTGCAGGGTGGCGTTGACGTCGTGAGTCTTGGTGGTGCACATCGACTGCACGGATACCGGGAAGTCGCTGCCGACACCGACAGTTCCGACCTGGAGCTGGCGAGTCGTGCGGCGGGGTGCGAGAACGGCGGCCGGGCCTTCGGGCATACCCAATCCGACAGGGCTGGTCACGTGGGTGCCTTCTTTCGTAGCTTCAAGTCCGAGTTTAGCGATCACTGGAAGAGCTTGATCGGGTTGACGATGTCGGCGGTCAGCGTGAGGAGCATGTATGCGCCGCCTATGACGATCACCACATAGGTGACGGGCAGAAGTTTCATGTAGTCGACAGGTCCCCCGCTGGGAAGTCCGCGCCTGCTGCGGAACCAGTCCCGGACCCGCTCGTACAGGGTGACCGCCATGTGCCCGCCGTCGAGCGGCAGCAGCGGCAGGAGGTTGAACATCCCGAGGAAGAAGTTCAGGCTCGCGAGCAGCAGCACGAACGCTTCCCAGATTCCCTGTTCGGCGATCTGGCCGCCGATGACGCTGGCGCCGTACACGGAGATCGGGGTCTCCGGGTCGCGTTCGCCGCCCGTCACCGCGTGCCACAGGTCGACTGCCTTGCTCGGCATCTGCACCAGCCGCTCGGCGGTCATCACGAACATGTCGCCGGTGAACTCGAACGAGGCGGGCACCGCCGTGATAGCCGAGTGCTCGACGACGCTCGGTGTCGCGCCGATGCCGATCGCGCCGACGGTCGCCTCGTGAGGCTCGGTCTCCCCCTCCTCTTGGACCCAGCGCTGCACCTGCTGGACCGGGACGACGATCGTCTGCTCTTCGCCGTCCCGCTCGATCGTGAAGTCGACCGGACCGGACAGCGAACGCGTGGCGGCGGCCACGTCGGCGAACGAGGGCGTGTCCTTGCCGTCGACCGCGGTGATGACGTCACCGGTCCTGATGCCCGCCTGCTCGGCGGGGCCCGGGCCGGTGCACTCGGACAGGGCGTAGTCGGGGCCGGGCCCCTGGGTCGGCGCCGCGCACCCGACCGAACCGACGACCGCGTCCGTGGACCGGTTGAGGTCGGGCAGCCCCCACCCGACCGCGAGGACGTAGACCAGCACGAGCCCGAGGACGAAGTTCATGCCGATGCCGCCGGACATCACCGCGAGGCGCTTCCAGGTCGGCTTCTTGTACATGGCCCGGTCTTCTTCGTCCGGTTCGAGTTCGTCCAGCGCCGTCATCCCGGCGATGTCGCAGAACCCGCCGAGCGGGAGCGCCTTGAGCCCGTACTCGGTCTCACCGCGGCGGAAGGAGAAAATTTTGGGTCCGAAACCGATGAAGTACCGGCGGACCTTCATGCCGGTGGCCTGCGCCACCCACATGTGCCCCGCTTCGTGAAGTGCGATCGACAGCGCGATCCCGAGGGCGAAGAGAACAACGCCCACTGCGAACACCATGCAGTTCTAGCCTTCCTGCTTCACGAGCTGACGTGCTCGCTCACGTGCCCAGCCGTCGGCGGCCAGTACATCTTCCACGGTAGCCGGTGGCGCCGACCACTCGTCCGCCTCGGACAGCACGGAGGCGACGGTGCGGACGATGCGCGGGAACCGGATGATCCCGTCCAAGAATGCCTGAGCCGCGACCTCGTTCGCAGCGTTGTAGACGGCGGTGAGGCATCCCCCACTCTTGCCTGCCTCGCGGGCGAGGTCGACGGCGGGGAAAACCTGCGAGTCGAGTGGCTCGAATTCCCAGGTGGATGCGGTGCCGAAGTCGCAGGCCGCGGCGGCGCCGGCCACACGGTGCGGCCAACCGAGCGCCAGGGCGATCGGGAGCTTCATGTCGGGCGGGCTGGCCTGCGCCAGCGTCGACCCGTCGGTGAACGTGACCATCGAATGCACGATGGACTGCGGGTGAACGGTGACGTCGATCCGGTCGTAGTCGACGCCGAACAGCAGGTGGGTCTCGATCAGTTCGAGCCCCTTGTTGACGAGTGTCGCGGAGTTCAGCGTGTTCATCGGCCCCATCGACCACGTCGGGTGGGCACCGGCCTGCTCGGGTGTGACCGATTCGAGCCGATCGGCCGTCCAGCCGCGGAACGGTCCGCCCGAGGCGGTGAGCACCAGCCGGTCCACCTCGTTCGCGCTGCCACCCCGCAGGCACTGGGCCAGCGCGGAGTGTTCCGAGTCGACCGGCACGATCTGTCCCGGAGCCGCCGCGGCAGTGACGAGGGGCCCGCCGGCGACGAGCGACTCCTTGTTGGCGAGGGCGAGCCGCGCACCGGACTCGAGGGCGGCCAGGGTCGGCTCCAGCCCCAGCGAACCGACCAGTGCGTTGAGCACGACGTCCGCTTCCGTGGTCCGCACGAGTTCGGTGACGGCGTCCGGTCCGCTCAGCACGCCGGGCCGATCCAGCGATGCGGCGGCCGGCGGATCCGCGACTGCGACAGAGGACACACCCGTCTCACGAATCTGCCGGGCCAGCAGTTCGACGTTTCCGCCACCGGCCGCGAGTCCCACCACCGTGAACTTGTCCGGGTTGGCGGCCACCACCTCCAACGCCTGGGTACCGATCGAACCTGTGCTGCCGAGCAGCAGGACGCGAGTGGGCCTGTTTTCATCCACCCACCCATTGTTCCTGATGAAATGCGGACGGCCCGCCATGGATGGCCCCGCTACATACGACGGGCAGTCGTATGTCACGATATGTCGAGTAGCGCAACCGAATCTGCAGGAGGATCGATCGTGGCCGGTACCCAGTTGGAGCCCTCGTCCAGCGACCCCATCGTGGCCGCACACATCGACACCGCGGAGGTCCCGTCGGCAGCGTGGGGCTGGAGCGGTGAGGCGCCGAAGACGTTCCGATTCTTCGGATGGTTCTTCGCCGTGTTCCTGCTGCTCATGATCATCGGCAACCACACCGGCCTGGTCGAGGACCTGTGGCTGATCGGCTGCGCGGCCCTGATGGTCCTGATCCTCGTTCGCGACATCGTCCTGCGGCGCAAGCCCCGGTAACACCGAACCACAAGCGAAACCCCTCGTCCCCGATCACTCGGGGACGAGGGGTTTCGTCGTTTCGGTCGGTGCGGCGGACCTAGTTCTCGGCCGCGAGCTGCCCGCAGGCGGCTGCGATCTCCTGGCCGCGGGTATCCCGCACGGTGCAGGACACACCCTGCGCCAGCACGCGCCGGACGAATTCCTTCTCCACCGGCTTCGGGCTCGCGTCCCACTCACTGCCCGGTGTGGGGTTCAGCGGAATGAGATTCACGTGCACCAGCGGCCCGAGCGCCTTGCGCAGTTTCTTACCCAGCAGGTCGGCGCGCCACGGCTGATCGTTCACGTCCCGGATCAGCGCGTACTCGATCGAGACGCGGCGCCCGGACTTGTCCGCGTAGTACCGGGCGGCGTCGAGGACCTCCGCCACCGACCAGCGGTTGTTCACAGGGACCAGGGTGTCGCGCAGTTCGTCGTCCGGGGTGTGCAGAGACACGGCCAGCGTGACGCTGAGATCCTCGTCGGCGAGCTTGCGGATCGCAGGCGCCAGACCCACCGTCGACACCGTCACGGAGCGCTGCGACAAACCGAGGCCGTCGGGGGCGGGCGAGGTGATACGACGGACGGCGGCGACCACTCGCTTGTAGTTGGCGAGCGGCTCCCCCATCCCCATGAAGACGACGTTCGACAACCGGCCCGGACCGCCGTGGACGTCACCGTCGCGCAGAGCGGCGGCGGCCGCACGCACCTGGTCGACGATCTCGGCGGTCGAGAGGTTGCGTTGCAGCCCGCCCTGACCGGTCGCGCAGAACGGGCACGCCATTCCGCACCCCGCCTGGCTGGAGATGCACAGCGTCGCGCGGTCGGGGTAACGCATGAGAACACTCTCGAGCAGCGTCCCGTCGTTGGCCTTCCAGAGCGTCTTGCGGGTGTCGCCGCCGTCGCAGGCCAGGTGCTTGACCGGGGTCAGCAGCGTCGGGAACAGGGCCGCGCCCACCTGCTCGCGCACGGCGGCGGGGAGATCGGTCATCCTCTCCGGATCCGCCTCGAGCCGCGCATAGTACTGCCGGGCCAGCTGATCGGCCCGGAAACCGGGCAGACCCAGCTCCTTGACGGCCTCCCGCCGCTCGGCGGAGTCGAGGTCCGCGAGATGCTTGGGCGGCATCCCACGCCGGGGCGCGGTGAAAACGAGGGGAAGCGAGACAGCCATAGTTTCTCCATTGTCCCATTGATTCGGGGGTCGTTGTCGTGCGGATGCCTGATCGACGTCGTTTCGCCGCCCGATGCGCATGCGGAACCCGTCCAGGTGGGTGAAGATCAACTTATGTCGACAACACCGGACGACCCCTCGAACTTCCCTCCGGACGTCCCGGCAGGTCGCGGTCCCGGCACCGGACCCGTGCCTGCCGACCCGCCGCACCCCGACACCACACCGGCAGGCACCGAGCATCCCGACGTCGCACGCCGCAAGGGCATCACGCACACCCGGGTGGGCGCCACGTGGACCGGTCTGGTGATCGGAATCGTCGTTCTGGTACTGCTTCTCGTGTTCATCCTGCAGAACCTCGACAGCGTGACTCTCGAAATGTTCGCCTGGGAATTCACCCTCCCGCTGGGTGTCACGCTGTTGTTCGCGGCGATCGCCGGCGCGGTGATCATGGCCCTCGCGGGCGGGGTCCGCATCATCCAGATCCGTCGGGCAGCGAACCGGCAGCGGCGCCTGAACAGTAATTTCTAACTGAACAATAGTTACGCAAGTGGATTGCGCAGACGCTGAGCGAGCAGAATTACTGTCGTGGATATCACCGGAAGGGCACGACTGTGAAGGCCGACATGGAGACGACTGTGGCACCGCGTATCGCGGCTGAACAAGCACGATCCTGGCTGCTGGTTCCCGCCGGCAAGCCCGAGGGTTTCGAGGCGGCCCATGCCAGCGCCGCCGACGCCGTGATCCTCGACCTCGAGGACGCCGTCACCCCCGACCGCAAACCCCGGGCCCGCGCCGACGTCGTCGCCTGGCTCGGCGAGAACCGGCGCGCGTGGGTGCGGATCAACGACGCCACCACCCCCTACTGGGCGGACGACCTGGCAGCCCTGGACGGTGTTCCCGGGCTCGAAGGCGTCATGCTCGCCAAGACCGAGAGTGGCATGCAGGTCGACGCCACCGCCGAGCGCCTCCCCGAGGGCACGAAGGTGCTCGCCCTCGTCGAATCCGCGATGGGACTCGAGGCGGCACCCGAGATCGCCCGGACGGAGGCCACGTTCCGGCTCGCGTTCGGCAGCGGCGACTTCCGCCGCGACACCGGGATGGACGATTCGCCGCTGGCGATGGCCTATCCCCGCTCCCGGCTGACGGTCGCCAGCCGGGCCGCCCGGATCGCACCGCCGATCGACGGCCCCACCCTCGGCACCGACATCGACGCCCTGGTCCGGGCATCGGCGCTGACCCTGTCGATGGGCATGACCGGGAAGCTGTGCATGACCATTGCGCAGACGGCCCCGGTCAACGACGCACTGAGCCCCTCCCCGGCCGACGCCGAATGGGCCCGCGACGTGATCGCGGACCTCGGCGAGGACGGCTCCCGAGTGCGGGACGGCAGCGACCTCCCCAAACTGGCGAAGGCCAAGAAGATCAACGCGCTCGCGAAGCTCTTCCACATCGCACCGCGGTAACGACCCCGGTCAGAGCATCTCCAGCCCGGCGGGCTTTCGGCGGACGTGCACGCGATAGCGCACGTCGAGAGCCACGCCGGGTGTCTGCGCGAACGCCTTCGATGCCGTCTTCCCGGTGAACTCGATACCGAGCACACCGCGCAACGATTCCCGATCCGGGAAACGCCATCGTGTCTCCACGCGCACCAGGTCGAACCCCTGCGCCGCGAAGAAGGCCTCGACGGCCGCCGGGTTGTACTGCGGCAGGTCGGCCCGCATCCACTCGCCGTACGGATGGGCTGTGGCGTCGAGATCCACCACCACCAGCGCGCCGCCCGGGCGCAGCACACGCATCGCCTCGCAGATTCCGCGGCCGCAGCCGGGACCGAAGAAATAAGCAGTCCGCGCGTGCACGACGTCCACGCTCGCGTCACCGAGGGGTATGCCCTCGGCCGAGCCCTCGATCACCCGGACGTTCGGCAGGTGCCCCACGCGGGTGCGGGCACGTTCCAGCAGGGGCGGATGCGGCTCGACTCCGTAGACCGTGGCCGCCGACTCGGCGAAGACCGGCAGGTGGAAGCCGGAACCGCAGCCCACATCGGCGACGGCGCCGCCCGTCCAGTCCACGGCCCCGCGCAGGTGCCGGAAGATCGCCCCGTCCACGTCCTGGGCACGATTCTCGACCTCGTACCACTCGGGCCAGTGCCAGATGTTCGGGCTGGGGATGGTCACGGCAGGACGGTCAGACGAGGACCGTGAGCACCAGCCACGTCACGAACGCCGACGGCAGCAGGGAATCGAGACGGTCCATGATGCCCCCGTGCCCGGGGAGCAAAGTGCCCATGTCCTTGATGCGGAGTTCTCGCTTGACCTGGGATTCGATGAGATCGCCGAGCGTGGCGGTGACCACCAGGACAACGCCGAGGAGCACGCCGATCATCGAGTTCTCGTCGAGGATCAGGGTGACCGTGAGCAGGCTGCCGATGACGCAGAACAGCAGCGAACCGAAGAACCCTTCCCACGACTTCTTGGGGCTGATCGCCGGCACCATCGGATGCTTGCCGAACAGCACACCCGCCGCGTAGCCGCCCACGTCGGAGCAGACAACGCCGATCATCAGGCACAGCACCCGCCCGGCGCCGTCGTCCTGCAACACCATCAGCACGGCGAACGACGCCAGCAACGGGATCCAGGAGGCGACGAACACGGTGATCGCCGTGTCCCGGAGGAAATTCTGTGGTGCCGCCTTCAGCCCGTGGTCGAACAGGCGCCAGACCATGCAGACGAGCACCGTCCCCGCGAATGCACTGAGCACCCCCACCGGGCCGAACGGCCAGCCGAGCCACAGGATCGCCTGACCGCCCGCGAGCAGCGGGATCCGGGGTGCGCTGATCCCGGCCTCACGCAGACGCTTGGTGACCTCCCACGTGGCCACGGCCATCGCGACGGCCACCACGCCGATCCACACCAGCGGCACGTAGACGAGGATCAGGATCAGCGCGACGCCGAGACCGACGCCCACGCCGATCGCGGCGGGAAGGTTACGCCCGGCCTTCGATTTCGCGGCCGGGGCCGCCTCCGGCGCGGGCGCACCCCCGGAGACCGGTTCCGAGGGGTCGCCCTCGGAGATGGGTCCCCCTGGGGTCCCGTGTTCTGCTGGCACGGTCACTGTCCCCGATCCACTCCTCGTCTCGTGACTAAACTTCCAGTAACTCGGCTTCCTTGTGCTTCACCAGTTCGTCGACCTGCGCGACGTACCGGGCGGTCGTCTTGTCGAGTTCCTTCTCGGCCCGGCCGACCTCGTCCTCGCCGGCCTCGCCGTCCTTCTGGATCCGGGACAGCTCGTCCATCGCCTTGCGGCGCACGTTGCGCACGGACACCTTCGCGTCCTCGCCCTTGGACTTGGCCTGCTTGACCAGTTCGCGGCGGCGTTCCTCGGTGAGCTGGGGTACGGAGATCCGGATCAGGTTTCCGTCGTTGGACGGGTTCACGCCCAGGTCGGAGTTCCGGATCGCCGTCTCGATGGCGCCGAGCTGGGAGGCCTCGTACGGCTTGACGACGACCAGTCGCGCTTCCGGCACGTTGATGCTGGCGAGCTGCGTGATCGGGGTGAACGCGCCGTAGTAATCGATTCCGATGCGATTGAACATGCCGGGATTCGCGCGGCCCGTGCGGATCGATCCGAGATCGTCCTTGGCCACCGTGACAGCCTTCTCCATCTTCTCCTCGGCTTCGAAGAGAGCTTCATCAATCACGGCTGTTCCTCCATGTCGTTCTGCATCGATTCGTCACTGCCTCTGTTTCGAGAAAACTCTGTGTCGAGCGTGTCACTCGCGTCATGACTTGACGAGCGTTCCGATCTTCTCACCGGACACTGCCCGAGCGATATTCCCCTCGGTCAGCAGATTGAACACCATGATCGGCATCTCGTTGTCCATACAGAGGCTGAACGCCGTCGCGTCGGCGACCTTGAGCCCCTGTTCGATGACCTCACGGTGCGTGATCTGCGTGTACATCGTCGCGGTCGGGTCGAGGTTCGGGTCCGCCGTGAACACGCCGTCGACGGCCTTGGCCATCAAGACGACCTCGGCGCCGATCTCGAGTGCGCGCTGCGCCGCGGTCGTGTCGGTCGAGAAGTAGGGCATGCCCATGCCGGCGCCGAAGATCACGACGCGACCCTTCTCGAGGTGACGCTGAGCGCGCAGCGGAATGTAGGGCTCCGCCACCTGCCCCATGGTGATCGCCGTCTGCACGCGGCTGTCGATGCCCTCTTTCTCCAGGAAGTCCTGCAGAGCAAGGCAATTCATGACCGTGCCGAGCATGCCCATGTAGTCGGAACGCGCGCGGTCCAAACCTCGCTGCTGCAGTTCCGCACCACGGAAGAAGTTGCCGCCGCCGATGACCACCGCCACCTGCACCCCGGATCGCACGACCTCGGCGATCTGTTCCGCGACCTTGGTCACCACGTCGGGGTCGAGGCCGACCTTGCCACCACCGAACATTTCTCCGCCGAGTTTGAGAAGGACTCGATGGAATCCCGTACGTTCGTTGGCTGGTTCGGACATTGCTCTCCTCAGTTCCACAGCACTCGTCGATTTCGACAGCGGCCGAGCGCGCCCACGCGCCTACTCGACCCATTCAGACGGCCATCTTCATCCTGCCTCATCAGGACGGTGGCGGTATACGTAGGCCCCGCCGGGCGAGCGCACTCGTCCGACGGGGCCATACGACTCACACGACTAGCTCGAAGCACCGACCTCGAAGCGAACGAAGCGCTTGATGGTGACGCCGGCCTCGTCGAGGATCGCCTTGACGGACTTCTTGGAGTCCTGCACCGAGGACTGCTCGGTCAGCACGACGTCCTTGAAGTAGCCGTTGACGCGGCCTTCGATGATCTTCGGCAGAGCCTGCTCCGGCTTGCCCTCGGCGCGAGCGGTCTCCTCGGCGATGTGACGCTCGTTGGCGACGATGTCCTCGGGGACCTCGTCACGCGTGACGTACTTGGCCTTGAGCGCCGCGACCTGCATGGCGGCACCGCGAGCGGCCTCCGCAGCAGCGTCACCCTCACCGGTGTACTCGACGAGGACGCCGACGGCGGGCGGCAGGTCGGCGCTGCGCTTGTGCAGGTAGACCGCGACCGGTCCGTCGAACGAGGCGATCTTGCTCAGGACGAGCTTCTCGCCGATCTTCGCGGACTGCTCCTGGATGACGGTGTCGACCGTCTTGCCGTCGAGTTCGAGCGCCTTGAGCGCGTCGACGTCGGCGGGCTTCGCTGCCGCGGCGACCGTGACGATCGACTCGGCGAGCTTCAGGAAGTCCTCGTTCTTCGCGACGAAGTCCGTCTCGCAGTCGAGCTCGAGCAGGACGCCGTCCTTGGAAACGACCAGGCCCTCGGCCGTGGTGCGCTCGGCACGCTTGCCCACGTCCTTGGCGCCCTTGATGCGCAGCTGCTCCACAGCC
This sequence comes from Rhodococcus wratislaviensis, assembly GCF_900455735.1. Taxonomy (GTDB): domain Bacteria; phylum Actinomycetota; class Actinomycetes; order Mycobacteriales; family Mycobacteriaceae; genus Rhodococcus_F; species Rhodococcus_F wratislaviensis. The sequence goes on from NZ_UAUI01000006.1 coordinate 22,637, forward strand.
TTGTCGAAGTCACCCTCGGCCTCAGCGAGAGCGTTCTTGCAGGCCATCATTCCGGAGCCGGTGAGCTCGCGGAGCCGCTTGACGTCAGCGGCGGTGTAGTTCGCCATGGTGAGCGAGCCTCCTCATATGTCTGTCGGGACGTAAGTCAGGGTAGTACTCGGACCAGACCGTGAAACGGCCCTGACCAAAAGATCTCTGGTCAGGGCCGTGTGCATCGGATCAGGCCTCGGTGGAGGGTGCCTCTGCTGCGGGGGCCTCGGCAGCCGGAGCCGCCTGTGCCTCAGCTGCGGGAGCGGCCTCTGCGGCGGGCGCTGCCTCAGCGGCGGGCGCTGCCTGCGAGAGCAGTTCCTGCTCCCACTCGGCGAGGGGTTCGCCGGCGCCGGCCTCGGGCTTCGCGTCCTTGTCGGCGCTCAGTCCGGCACGGGCCTGCACGCCCTCGGCCACCGCGGAAGCGACGACCTTGGTGAGCAGGGCGGCGCTGCGGATGGCGTCGTCGTTGCCCGGGATCGGGTAGTCGACGAGGTCGGGGTCGCAGTTGGTGTCCAGGATCGCGATGACCGGGATGTTCAGCTTGCGAGCCTCGGCAACGGCCAGGTGCTCCTTGTTGGTGTCGACGACCCACACCGCGGAGGGGACCTTGGCCATGTCGCGGATACCACCGAGAGTGCGGTCCAGCTTGGTCATCTCACGCGTGAGCATGAGGATTTCCTTCTTGGTGCGACCCTCGAAACCACCGGTCTGCTCCATGGCCTCGAGCTCCTTGAGGCGGAGAAGACGCTTGTGGACGGTGGTGAAGTTGGTGAGCATGCCGCCGAGCCAACGCTGGTTGACGTAGGGCATCCCGACGCGAGTGGCCTCGGCCGCGATGGATTCCTGGGCCTGCTTCTTCGTGCCGACGAAGAGGACGGTGCCGCCGTGGGCAACGGTCTCCTTGACGAACTCGTACGCCTTGTCGATGTACGTCAGCGTCTGCTGCAAGTCGATGATGTAGATGCCGTTGCGGTCGGTGAAGATGAAACGCTTCATCTTCGGATTCCAACGACGGGTCTGGTGACCGAAGTGCGTGCCGCTGTCGAGCAGCTGCTTCATTGTTACGACAGCCATGGCTGTGTATCTCTCTTTCATTGCCGGTTGATGCAGAGCATCTCGGGGACGCTCCACCCTGGCGCCCGCAGACCATCGGACTCACACCGAGATGCGAGACCAGCCGATGGCCGATAACCTGCGCGGGCGCGCGAAGTCGGACTGTGGGAGCACAGACCGCTCGATCAGTGTACGGCCTCCACGCCGAACGCCCTAACCGCCCCTGCCACACCGCGGCCGCGCGTGCAAGGGTTTTGCGGGATCTGTGGACAAAGCGCATTCGATCCACATTCTCGTCCCTGCCCGTTCATCGGCCCGGACGTGCGGGATCGTTCATCCATGACGAAGTTCGGGGCGATCGTGCGGGCGCTCACGGCGGCTGCCACGGCGTCCACGCTGCTGACCGCCGCGGCGCTCGTCGCCCCGCCCGCCGATGCCGCGCCGACCGGTGATTTCGACTGGCCGCTGCACCCACGACCGCGGGTGGTCCGGGCGTTCGACAACCCCGAGCGCGACTGGCTTCCCGGCCATCGCGGCGTGGATCTGGGCGGCGTGCCCGACGAGGCCGTCCTGTCCGCGGGGGCGGGTGTGGTGGTGTTCGCCGGCACGGTGGCGGGCAAGCCCGTCGTGTCCGTCGACCACCCGGGTGGGCTCCGCACCACATACGAACCGGTGACCGCTCGGGTCACCCCCGGACTGCGCGTCGGCCGTGGCACCGTCCTCGGCACGCTCGAACCCGGGCATCCGGGCTGCATCGCACCCGTCGCCGCGTGCCTGCACTGGGGTCTTCGCCGCGACCGCGAGTATCTCGACCCGCTCGGACTCGTCCGCGTGGCGCCGGTACGGCTCGAACCCGTCGGCGGCTAGCGCCACTCCGCGACGGCGTGCCTGCCTGCCGACTCCGGGAAGTCGTCCGCGACCATCGCCGCGAGTTCGACGAACGCCTTCCGCGTCGCCGGACGCAGCAGATCCAGATCCACCACCGAACCCTCGGCGAGGTGCTCGTCGAACGGCACCACCTTCACGGCCCGGCACCGGAGCAGGAAGTGATTGGTCAGTTCCGTCATGGCGATCGTGCTCGAGCCGGGCCGGGCGGCACTGATCACGACGACCGTCCGCGACACCAGATGCCCGTAGCCGTGGTGCTGCAACCAGTCCAGCGTGGCGGCGGCACTGCGGGCGCCGTCTATGGCCGGCGAGCTCACCAGCACCAGGGAATTGGCGAGCTGCAGAACGCCGTTCATCGCCGAATGCATGATCCCGGTGCCGCAGTCGGTGAGGATGATGTTGTAGTACACCTGCAGGATGTCGATCACCCGCCGGTAGTCGTCCTCGCTGAACGCCTCGGAGATCGCCGGATCCTGTTCGCTCGCGAGCACCTCGAGACGGCTCGGCGCCTGCGACGTGTGGGCCCGCACATCCGAGTAGCGCCGGATGGTCGACTCCGCCGCGATGAGATCACGGACGGTCGAATGCGTCTGCAGGGGTACGCGTTGCGCGAGTGTCCCGAAGTCGGGGTTGGCGTCGACGGCGATCACGCAGTCGCCGCGCAGTGACGCGAACGTCGATCCCAGCCCGATCGTGGTCGTCGTCTTGCCGACACCGCCCTTCAAGGACAGGAAGGCAATGCGATAGTCCCCCTGGATCGGCTGCCGGATGCGGTCCAGCAGTGCCGCTTCGCGCGCCTCCCCTGCCGACTCCCCTGGATTCACCGATCCCCCGGTGAGCCGGTGCAGTCCGCGGCGCCACCCTCGGCTCGGCGCCTTGTGTGACCGTTCGAGGAGAGCATCCGCCACCAGATCCTGACTGGTCACCTGATGCCGGCTCGGCTCCGGGGCCGGACCCTCCCAGGATTGCTGCCCCCACGGATCGGCGGCGGTGTCGCCCAGCGGGGCGCCGCCACCGTCGTTCAGCCAGGACGGCTGCGGTCGAGTCAAGTCTTCGCGGTCCACTGTTTCCCCCGGGATAGTGCAGAAACAACTGCAGATTCGTGGCGCGACGCTACCAAACCGGGTCAGGCCCGGGGATGTGCCTGATCGTGCACCGCACGGAGCCGCGCCACGGACACATGGGTGTAGAGCTGGGTGGTCGCGAGGCTCGCGTGGCCGAGGAGTTCCTGCACGACGCGCAGGTCCGCTCCGCCTTCGAGGAGGTGTGTGGCCGCCGTGTGGCGCAGGCCGTGCGGGCTCAGGTTCGGTGCGCCGGGGACCGCGGACAGAACCTCGTGGACGACGCTGCGCGCCTGCCGTTGGTCCAGCCGCTTCCCTCGTTTGCCCAGGAGAAGCGCCTGCCCGGAACTGTCCGTCGCGACCGCGGGCCTGCCGACGTGCAACCAGAGGTCCACGGCGTCGGCCGCCGGTTTCCCGTACGGCACGGAGCGCTCCTTGTCGCCCTTGCCGATCACGCGCAGCAGCCGCCGTTCGCGATCCACCGAACCGAGGTCGAGGCCGCACAGCTCCCCCACCCGTATTCCGGTCGCATAGAGCAGTTCGACGATGAGCCGGTCGCGCAGGGCGATCGGATCGTTCTGCTGCGCGCCCGATTCGGCGGCGTCCATCACGTCGGCCGCCTGCGACTGCCGCAGCACCGGGGGCAGCGTGCGGTGGGCCTTCGCGGCACCCAGCCGGGCGCCCGGATCGGTGGCGATGCGCCGGGTCCGCAGCAGCCAGGCTGTGAAGTTGCGCACCGAGGACGTCCGCCGGGCGAGGGTCGTCCGGGCGATGCCGGCCGCGGACTGGCCCGCGAGCCACGACCGGAGCGCCTGGATGTCGAGCTCGCCGAGGTGTGCCTCCGGCGACGTCGACAGCCAGTGCCGCAGCAGCGACTTCGCGTCCGCGACGTATGCCTTCACGGTGTGCTGCGATCGGCCGCGTTCGAGTCCGAGATGCCGCGCGTACTCCTCGAGTACCAGCTCCAACGGTGCCGGCAGGTCGCTGCTCATAGAGGCAACAGTCGACTCGGGCGGGAGATAAATCAAGCAGCCGCGCCGCTAGAGTTCTTTTGTGCAGCGAACGATCTCCATTCCCATGTTGTGTGTCCTGGCCTTACTGTCCGCGATCGCCCCGCTGGCCACCGACATGTACCTCCCCGGTCTCCCCCTGATGACGGAGAGCCTGAACACGTCGGCGCCGAGCGTGCAGCTGACATTGACCACGTTCATGGCCGGGCTCGGAATCGGTCAGCTCGTCGTCGGACCGCTGTCGGACGGCCTCGGGCGCCGGCGTCTGCTGATCGGCGCCACGGTCGTCACGACCCTCGCCGCGATGGCCTGCGCAGTCGCGCCGACCGTCGAAACCCTCATCGCTGCACGACTTTTCCAGGGGCTGAGCGGTGGCGCGGCGATCGTGCTCGCGCGCGCCTGCATTGCCGACCGCGCGCGCGGAGACAGCGCAGCCCGGCTGTTCAGCATCATGATGATCATCGGCGGGGTCGCGCCGGTCGTCGCACCGCTGATGGGTGGCGCCCTGCTCGGCCCGGTCGGCTGGCGAGGGATCTTCTGGGTTCTCACCGCCGCCGGTGTGGTGATGTTCGCGGGAGTGCTGATCCTCGTCCCGGAGACGCTTCCGGAGGAGAACCGGCACGGCGGCGGGCTCACTGCACTCGTCCGGAATCTGCGTTACGTCGTCGGCAATCGCGTCTACCTGGGTTACGCGTTCACGTTCATGTTCGGGTTCGTCGCGCTCTTCTCGTACATCTCCGCGTCCCCGTTCGTCGTGCAGAACGTCCTCGGGCTCAGCCCGGGGCAGTTCTCCATCGTGTTCGCGGTGAATGCCGCGGGCATGGTGGGCGCCGCGATCGTGAACACCCGGCTCGTGGGCACGTTCCATGCCCGGCAGCTGCTGGGGTTCGGGGTCACGCTGCTCCTGGCAGCGGGCGTCGTGCTGCTGCTCGCCGCGACGCTGATCGATTCGCCGCCCTGGTGGGCGATCCTGGTTCCGCTGTTCGTCTCGGTGTCGAGCATCGGTTTCGTGATGGGCAATGCGACGGCGCTGGCTCAGGGCGAGGTGACCAAGGCGTCCGGCACCGGGTCCGCGCTCCTCGGCGCCGGCCAGTTCGGCCTCGCCGCGGTGGTCTCGCCGCTCGTCGGCATCGCCGGCCCCGACACCGCGGTCCCGATGGCCGTCGCGATCCCGTCCGCGGGCGCCGTGGCGATGCTGTCGCTGCTGGTGCTGACGCGGCGGACGCACATCTCGTAGCACGTCCGCCGCACCGGGTCAGCGGGAGGCACCCTCGCTCGCGGCGAGCTCGGACTTCCACACCCGGAAGCCCTCCTCGGTGCGACCGCGACGCCAGTAGCCGGAGATCGACGCGGCCGACGCGGCGACACCCCGCTCCTTGCGCACGTAGGAGCGCAGGTTGTGCATGACTGCCTGCGCCTCACCGTGAATGAACACCTGCGCGGTTCCGGGCAGCCACGCGGTGTCGCGCACCGCCGCGACGAGGGGTGCGTTGTCCCCCGACGCCTCTTCGCCGATCCGGTCCGACGTGTCGCCGCGGTGGATCCACGTGACGTCGACGCCCGCGGGCGAGTCGAAGGCGATTTCGTCCTCGGGGCCGGCGACCTCGATGATCACCCGTCCGACCGCCGACGCGTCCAGCTTCTCGACGGACGCCGAGATGGCGGGAATTGCGGTCTCGTCACCCGCGAGCAGGTACCAGTCGGCGGCCGGGTCGGGCGCGAACGCGCCTCCGGGGCCGCGCAGCCGGAGGACGTCGCCGGCTGCCGCGGCGGCCGCCCACGGTCCGGCGACACCGGCGTCACCGTGCACCACGAAGTCAATGGCGATCTCTCGCTTTACCGGATCCACGGATCGGATCGTGTACGTGCGCAGGACGGGCTCTTCGGGGCTCCCGAATTCGAGTTTCGCGTACGCGTCGGTGAAGGCATTCGGAACGAAACTGTCGAATCCCGGGTCGCCGAGGAATACCCGCACCATGTGCGGGGTCAGCCACTCGGTCCGGAGCACGGTCAGTGTCGCAGTCGGCTTTGCCACAGGCATCTCTCCAATGAACTCAAGTTGGTTAGTGTTACCTAACTACGGTACAGGAGTGGCTGCCGGCGGCGGTCAGAGCGGAATCAGGTGGTGCTTCTGCTCGCCGCGGGCGGAACGCTTGTCGCGGAGCACGGTCAGTGCTCGCCGGATCTCGAGCCGGGTGGCGGACGGTTCGATCACCGCGTCGATGTAGCCGCGCTCGGCGGCCGAATACGGTGTCGCGACGTTCTCGTTGTAGGCGTCGACGAGTTGCTGGCGCATCGCCTCCTGTTCCTCGCCGGCGGCTTCGAGTTCGCGGTGGTAGAGGAGACTGATCGCGGCCTCGGCGCCCATGACCGCGATGCGTGCCGTCGGCCAGGCGAAGTTCACGTCGGCCCCGAGTTGCTTGCACCCCATCACCGCATATCCGCCGCCGTAGGACTTGCGCACCACCACAGTCACTTTCGGCACCGTTGCGGCCGCGAACGCTTGCAAGAAGCGGCCGCCGCTGCGGAGTACACCGTTCCGCTCCTGCTCCAACCCCGGGAGGAAGCCCGGTGTGTCGACGACGAACACGAGGGGAATCTCGTACGCGTCGCAGATCCGCACGAAGCGGGCCGCTTTGTCGGCGCCGACCTGATCCAGTGCCCCACTGAGGAATTGCGGCTGGTTGGCCACCACTCCGACGGATCGTCCGTCCACCCGGGAGAATCCGGTGATCACGTTCGGTGCCGTCTGCGCGGCGAGTTCGTGAAAGTCTCCGTCGTCGAAGATGTTCAGCAGCAGGTCGTGCATGTCGTAGGCGGCGTTGTCGGCGTCCGGCATGAACTCGTTCAATGCCAGATCGTTGTCGGTGATCTCGGGTTCGAGTCCCGGGTTCACGATGGGCGCCTCCTCGTGCCTGCTCGACGGGAGGAAGCCGAGATAGTCTCGCACCCAGGCGAACGCCGCGTCTTCGCTCGGCGCGACGTGGTGGACGTTCCCGTTCTCGGCCTGGGCGCGGGCGCCGCCGAGTTCGTCGAGGGTGACGTCCTCGCCGGTGACGGATTTGATGACTCCCGGACCGGTGACGAACATGTACGCCTGCTCGTCCACGGCGACAACGACATCGGTGTTGATCGGGGCGTACGCCGCACCGCCCGCACATTTGCCGAGGAGGATCGAGATTTGCGGGCACACTCCCGACAGCGGAATCTGGCGGCGGCCCATTTCGGCGTACCAGGCGAGCGACGTGACGGCATCCTGTACGCGTGCGCCGCCGGAGTCGTTGATGCCCACACAGGGGCAGCCGATCCGCGCCGCGAATTCCATGATCGAGGCGACCTTGCGGCCGAACATCTCCCCCACGCTGCCACCGAACACCGTGTGGTCGTGCGAGAACACCGCCACCGGACGTCCGTCGACGGTTCCGTGGCCGGTGACGACGCCGTCACCGTAGGGGTTGTCGAGAGCTCCCGGGTTCCTCGCCATCTGTCCGACCTCGATGAAACTGCCGCGGTCGAGCAGCATTCGGATTCGTTCGCGGGGGCCGGGCAGACCTTTCTCCGCGCGCCGTGCGATCGCCCTCGGGCTTCCCGGATTCAGCGATTGTTCGAGCCGAACCTCCAGGTCAGCGAGCAGTTCCGCCGTGGTCCTGGTCATGTGAGATTCCTCCTCGAGACGCACCCGCGAGCGGACTGCACTCCCGGAGCGCCGGTAGTTGCCTCATCGGAGACCGTACGTGCACCGACCGGGGTCTGCATCGGTGAACCGACTGGACTCCGAGCACCCATGACGGGCGCAACTACCCCTCCGGCGCAACGCGGGGTGGATGGGAACTGTCGGCCGGAGGCGCTGTGAGGACTCACAGATTTGATCGCCTCGGACGCGACGGGGCCTGCGGCTTGCCTCTCAGGTGATGCTGAACCACCAGTACGCGATCTGTGCGAGGCCCGACGCGATCGCGAAGATGCCAGGCTGAGCCCACTCGGGGATTCCCCACAGGCTGAGGTCGTCCATCACACCTCCGTCCTCACATCAGGGCCGAGTGGTCCACCGACCATTCTGAAGTCTCCCACGTGGCAATGGGCATCACGCGGGGAACGTCGAGATCGGGGTGACGCGGGCGGATGAGATGCCGGCCGGTAACTCCCCTACGAACCGGAGGCGATCAACAGGCTCAACACCTGCGCGACGAAGTTCCGCCACAAGTCCTCGGCTGACCCCATATCTCACTCCTTCATGCGGTTGTGAGCTGCGTTGTAGGAAAGTTTCTACCCCAATGTGTCGTCGATCGGTCGCTTCGACTCGCACTTCGGACAACCGAGCACGATGAAGTGGCCGCCGAGCGGACTCTCGCCCGGCTCGTCACCCCTCACCTCTGCCGCGACCATCCGGTGTCGTCAGAGGCGACGAAGCCCTCCATCTCCAAGAGCGGCAGCACAGCCCGAACCTGCTCGATCGCGACTCCGGACAGTTCGGACAGCTCCCGGACCCCGCGCGGCCCGACCGCCGGCAACGCCTCGTACACCAGCAGCGCATCCCCCGACAGTGCATCCAGATCGCGGACCACGTCGAGGCCTTCCCGCAGCCCGATCGGCCCGGCCTCCTCCACCACGTCACCGGCATTCGCGACCAACCGCGCCTCACCCTCCCGAATCATCCGATTGCAGCCCATCGACGACGCCGACGTCACCGGACCCGGCACCGCCATCACCGGTCGCCCCAATTTGCGCGCCCAACTCGCCGTGTTCCGCGCACCGCTGCGCCACCCCGCCTCCACCACGACCACCCCGTCGGACAGGCTCGCCACCAACCGATTCCGCGCCAGGAACCGATGCTTCGCCGGTGTAGTGCCCGGCGCGTACTCACTGATCACCGCACCGTTCTGCGCGATTTGCCGCAGCATGCGCGCATGCCCTGCCGGATACGCACGATCCACACCGCACGCCAGCACCGCGACCGTCAGGCCCCCGACACCCAGCGCCGCACGGTGAGCGGCACCATCGACCCCGAACGCGGCACCCGACACGATCGTCCACCCGTCGACGGCGAGATCACCGGAAATCTCGGCAGTCACGTGTTCGCCGTAGCCGCTCGCCGCCCGCGTCCCCACGATCGAGATCGCCCGGTCGGTCAGTTCGTCCACCGGCCGCGAACCGAGCACCCACAACGCCAACGGCGGGCCCTCGTCCCGTGACCGGGACAGATTCCCGAAACCGAGAAGCCGCCACTGCGGCCACTCGTCGTCGTCCGGCGTCACCAGCCGGCCACCCATTCCCGCCACCAGTTCGAGATCGTGTGCGGCGGTATCCACATGCGCCCGGGCAACCGTGCGCTCCCCCAGCATCTCCGCCAGATCCCGCTCCCGCACGGCCCGCGCAGCCTCCTCCGGGCCCACGTCCTCCACGAGACGCGACAGCGCCGGACACGGCCCCTGCACCACCTTCGACAAGTACGCCCACGCCAACCGACGCGGATCCTGAACCCCACTCCGATCTCCTGCACCACTTCGGCTTTCCACCGTCACTGGAAGCTCCGATCACGAAACCCCAAGGCGGTGACCACCTGTTCCGGACCCGGCATGTCGAGTCCTGCCAGATCACTCACCGTCCAGGCGACTCGCAACGCCCGATCGGCACCTCGGGCCGTGATCAGCCCCTTCCGCAGCGCGCGTTCCACGGGCGCCAGCGCGGGCCGCGCCAACCGGAACTTCTGCCGCAGGGCGGGCCCGGGCACCTCCGCATTGGTGCGCCACCCGTAGTCGCTCCACCGCTCCCCGGCGGCGGCCCGCGCCTCGGCCACCCGCTGCCGGACGTCCTCGGTGCTCTCCCCGACCTCGTCGATGAACGCCCCGGTCGCGACGGCGTGCATCCGCACGCGCAGATCCACGCGGTCCATCAGCGGTCCCGACAGTTTCCCGAGGTAGCGACGCCGCGCAGTGGGTGCGCACACACAGTCGGCTTCCCGTGCGGGCGCGCACGGGCACGGATTGGCCGCGAGGATCAGCTGGAAGCGCGCCGGATAGCGGGCGACCCCGTCCCGTCGCGCGATACGCACCTCCCCGTCCTCGAGTGGGGTCCTCAGGGCTTCGAGCACCTTGGTTCCGATCTCGGCGCACTCGTCGAGAAACAGCACCCCACGGTGAGCGCGACTGACGGCTCCGGGCTTCGCGACACCGCTTCCGCCGCCGACGAGCGCGCTCACGGACGCGGTGTGGTGGGGTGCGATGAACGGCGGCACGTCGATGAGGGGACGCTCGGGCGGCAGGAGCCCGGCTACGGAGTGGATTGCCGTCACCTCGAGCGATTCGCTCTCGGTGAGCGGCGGCAGAACTCCGGGAAGTCGTTGCGCCAGCATCGTCTTCCCCACGCCGGGTGGGCCGGTGAGCATCAGGTGGTGCGCACCCGCCGCCGCCACCTCGATGGCCCAGCGTGCCTCGGCCTGACCCACCACCTCGCTCAGATCGGCGCGCACCGGTTGCGCGACCCACTGCACCGGCTCCGGATACTCGAGGTCTCGCTCCTCCCGCAGCCACGCGATCGCCGCCCGCAGGTCGTGCGCGCCGAGCACCTCGACTCCACCGACCAGACCCGCCTCGGGCAGCGATTGCACCGGGACCACCACCGTTGCCCACCCGGCATTCTTCGCCGCAAGCACCGCGGGCAGAATCCCGCGCACCGACCGGAGCCGCCCGTCCAGCGCCAGTTCTCCGAGCAGAACGGTCTCGCGCAGCCGCTGCCGCTTCACCTGCTTGGCTGCATCCAGCACGGCAGCGACGAGCGCGAGGTCGTAGACCGACCCGACTTTCGGCAGCGTCGCCGGCGACAGCGCGAGGATCACCTTCGAATCCGGCCACTCCTCGCCCGAATTCGCGACCGCGGCCCTGATCCGGTCCCGGGCCTCCTGCAGCGCGGTGTCCGGCAGCCCGACCAGATGCACAGCCGGAAGCCCGCGGCCGATATCCGCCTCGATCTCGACCAGTTGACCGTCGACCCCGGTCACCGCCACCGAGTGTGCTCGCCCCAGTGCCATCAGAACGCATCCCGGACGTGTTCGATCTGGGGCTGCGGACCGTGTCCGATCATGATCGCGACCACGTCGAACCGCACCCGCGACCAGTGCCGGCCGGAGTCCCGCAACCACTCGACCGCCAGCAGGCGGATCCTGCGCTGTTTCGAGAACGTCACCGCCTCGGCCGGACTGCCGTACCCCAGGCCGCGGCGGGTCTTCACCTCGACGAAGACGAGCCAGTCTCCCTCTGCCGCAATGAGATCGACTTCGCCGTACCGAGATCGCCAGTTCCGGTCGACGATCTCCATGCCCGCCTCGGTGAGATACCGGGCGGCCAGATCCTCCCCATGCGCTCCAAGCGCGAGATTGTGCGCCACAGCAGCCTCCACCCCGTCCCCCGGCGGCCCACCGATGCGAACCGCGCCTCTCGCACCACCGTGCCCGACGCGAATTCCGGGAAGATGCCCTCGAACTGGGCGAACGAATTGGGCTGTGCATGAAGCGCACGTTGTGGACAACTCGCCGCTCAGGAGGAAGTGTTCACCCCAAAGGACCAGGCCAGGGCTGTCAAGCCGGTAATCGAACGGTCAGCCGACCGCGGGCATCCAGCGGCGCGCGAGAAACGCTACCCACTCGGCGGCCTCACCGGGATCGTCGGGCGGCGACTCGACGAGGACGAGTTCGTCGACTCCCGCATCGACCAGCGCCTCGACGTCGGCGGGGTCCACCTCGCGCAGGGCGACCGCCAGGCGCAGCTCCTCGGGGTCACGCCCCGCGTCCCGGCACAGTGCCTTCATCTTGTGGATCCGTTCGGAGACGGCCGCGACGCCGTCCAGGTTGAACCCGTACCAGCCGTCGCCCCACGCCGCGACCCGGCCGAGCGCTGCGTCGCTGTTGCCGCCGAGCACGACCGGAATCCGGCGATCGCGCACGGGTTTCGGATTGACCCGCACCGAATCGACGCGGACGAACTCACCCTCGAACGTCGCGACGTCGTCACGCCACAGCGTGCGCATCGCCGCGACGTATTCGGCGGCCCGCTCGCCACGGCCCTCGAACGGAATGCCGAGCGCCGCGAATTCTTCCCTGGACCAGCCGATGCCGACACCGAGCGTCAGCCGGCCACCACTCATCAGATCCAACGTCGCCGCCTGCTTGGCCGTGATGACGGGATTGTGTTCGGGCAGCAGCAACACACCGGTGGCCACGCCGATCGTGTGGGTGGCAGCGGCCGCGAAGCTCAGCCCGATCATCGGGTCGAGCCAATCCGCGACGGCGGGGACCGCGATCCGGCCGTCGTCCGCGTACGGATACCGCGACTCCGACCGGTCCACCATCACGACGTGCTCGCCGGCCCACAGCGTGGCGAATCCGCTGTTTTCGGCGGCAACTGCAACCGAGTCGATCACCGCGCGACGAGCGCCGGTACCGATCCCGAGTGCGTGCAACCCGAGGCGCATCGGCCGATCGTCTCACAGTTGCCCGGCCGAAGTGGCTGACTTCCGGGACGCGCGCTCCTAGCCGCGGACGTCGAGGCTGCGGGCGTAGTGCTCCTTGAACACCTCGAGGTGCGTCCAGGTCTCCAAGGCCATCACACCGTCGATCGTCCGGATGTGCTCGGCGAGGGAGTAGAGGTCACCCGACGAATCGGCGGCGACCGTTCCGATCAGGTCGAATCTGCCGAGTGTCCGCGCCAGGAACTCGATGCCCGGCAGGGCCTCGATCTGCGCGCACACCTCCCGGTCCCGCGATCCGAGGCTGACCCCGATGCCCATCGCGAGGGTTCTGCCGCCGCCGCGGCGCTTCACGACCGCTCCGACGCGCAACGCGGTGCTGTCGATCAGATGGTTCACTCGATTCCGCGCCGCACTGGGCGAGAGCCCGGTGCGCTCGGCCAGTTCCAGAAACGGCATCCGCCCGTTCCGTTCCAGCAACTCGATGAGCGCGACGTCTTTCGCGTCTAGTCGAACGTCGGCCCGTAACGCGCTCTTGGGCATGAAGATTCCCTTGATGACATCGGCGTAGAACAGCGTGTTGACGGTGCGGACACCGGGTTCCGCACGGATCGTGGCGATGGCGTCGTAGAGGTCCCGCTGACTGGGGACGCGCAGTTCGGCGATGATGTTGTACTGCCCGCTCACGGCGGAAATGTAGACGGCCGCCTCCGACGCGCAGAGCGCTTCGGCCACCGGACCCACCGGCCCCGACACGGCGACGGACACGTGTGCCATCGCCTTGAGGCCCAGCAACTCAGGGTGGGCGACGGCAACGACACTCACCGTGCCGGTGTCGAGCAGCGTCTGCACGCGCGTGGACACCGCGGCGCGGGGTGCGCCGACGGTCGCGGCGAGCTCCCGATAGGTCGCGCGACCATTCGACTGCAACGCCGCGATGAGCTTGGAATCCAGTTCGACACTCATGATGCCCCGAAGTTTCTCGATTTCTTTCTGCACTCCCGACAGAGAAGAAGAATCGCACACATCACCAGATTCTGCGAATCAGTGCGGATCTGCTTCAGAAGCCGAACACATTCGCCGCACACCACTCGATTCGAAACTTTGATGTATTGCGCAGCCAATGGTCACGGCGTAATTTCCCTCCCAACCGGAACGTGACCCACACCACCATTTCGAAGGATCCCCATGCGCAAGCTGTTTCACCACGAGGCGTCCCCGCTCGACGCCACCGCCACCGTCTTCACCGGTGGCACGCTCCGCACCGTGGACGCAGACACCGAGGGCGCCGAGGCCTTCCTCGTCTACGGCAATCGGTTCGCCGCCGTCGGCACCGTCGCGGAATGTCGTGAGGAGGCGCGGCGGATCGGCACCCGGACCACGGACGTCATCGATCTCGCCGGCGCGACCGTCGTGCCCGGGTTCGTCGATCCGCACGCCCACCCCCTGATGTACGGCCAGATGCTCAGCTGGGTGGACTGCGGACCCGAGAAGGCGCGCACCATTCCCGAGATCGTCGCGCTTCTGCAGGAGGCGGCCCGGAACCAGCCTGCGGGGATACCCGTGCGCGGGTACGGCTACGAGCACCGCAACCTCGTCGAGGGCCGTCACCCCACGAAGGAGGAACTCGACCGGGTCGGTACCGACCGCGAGGTCTACCTGATGAACGCCAGCGGCCACGGCGGCGTCGTCAACACCTTCACCCTCGAACTCCACGGCGTCACCCGCGACACCCCGAATCCGCCCGGCGGCGAGTTCTTCTGCGACGCGGACGGCGAACTGACCGGAGAACTGTCCGACGCCGCCTGCAACATCCTCACCGGCGTCAACGGCGTCAAGGTCGGTCATCACGGCCCGAACTTCCACCTCGAGGACGAACCCGAGGAGCATCTGCGGCAGCTCTCCGTGGCGCAGGAGAAGTTCCTGGAGGGCGGCGTCACCACGATCGGCGACTGCCAGGTGACGCGGCGCGAATTCGACATGTACCTGCGCCTGGCGGAGCAGGGCCGGCTCGAGACCCGCGTGAGCATGTACCTGCTCAGCCACCTGCTCGATCACGCGCTCGACACCGGATTGCACGGTGCGTTCGGCAACTCACGACTCGCGTTCGGGGGGATCAAGTTCTACGCCGACGGCACTCTCGGCGGATGGACCGCGTATTTCCCGGACGGGTACGTGGGCGACCCGTGCCGGACCGGACAGCTCTATCACGAGCCCGCCGACTACGCGGCGCTGATCGCGAAGGCACACGCCGTCGGCCTGCAGACGGCGACCCACGCGCAGTCGCCGACCGCGATCGACATGGTTCTCGACGCGATCGAGGCCGCGCAGAAGGCGCATCCCGACGCCGATGCCCGCCACCGCATCGAGCACTGCGGGTTGCCGACCCCCGAGCAGATCACGCGGATGCACACACTCGGTGTGTACCCCGTCAACCAGCCGCAGCACTACTACAACTGGGGCGAGGGCGTGACCGCGGCCATCGGCACCCCGGGTGAGCGCTTCAATCCCCTGGGCGAATTCGTCGAGGCCGACGTGCCGGTCACGATCAGTTCCGACGCGCCCGTCGCCGAGCCCAAACCACTCGAGGCGATCCAGGCCGCCGTCACCCGCATCACCCGGCAGGGACATCAACTCGGCTCGAACGCGTTGCGACTGACCGCCGCGCAGGCCCTCACCGCGCACACACTGAACGGGGCCCGCGCACTCGGACGGGAATCCGAGCTCGGCAGCATCTCCCCCGGCAAGCGCGCCGATTTCGTGGTTCTCGGCGCCGACCCTCTCACCGTCGACCCGCACGCCATCGCCGACATCGAGGTCCGGGAAACCTGGATCGACGGCGAACTGGCGCATTCCACCCGCAGCGACCTATTCTCGACCACTGCAACCACCGAGGATCAGTTATGAGTCACGACATTCAGATCGCGAAGGCCCGCAAGGCGGGTTTCGCGGCCTTCGTCGGCACCACCATCGAGTGGTACGACTTCTACGTGTACGCCACGGCGGCGGCCCTGGTGTTCGGTGAGATCTTCTTCCCCTCCGACACCGACCGCCTGACCGGCATCGCCGCCGCGTTCGCCACCTACGCGGTGGGCTTCTTCGCCCGCCCACTCGGCGGCATCGTCTTCGGACACGTCGGCGACCGGGTCGGCCGACGGACGGCGCTCGTCGTAACGCTCACCCTGATGGGCGCGGGCACGTTCCTGATCGGCGCACTCCCGACATACGCGCAGATCGGGTTCTGGGCGCCGCTGCTACTCGTGATGCTGCGCTTCGTGCAGGGCTTCGCGGTGGGCGGCGAATGGGGTGGCGCCGTGCTGATGGCCGTCGAACACGCGCCGGAGGACAAGAAGACGTTCTACGGCGGATTCGCACAGCTGGGTAACCCCGCCGGCGCGCTTCTCGCCACCGGGTTCTTCAGTGTCCTCTCGACCTTCGGCGACGACGCCCTGCGGGACTGGGCGTGGCGGCTGCCGTTCCTGTGCTCGGCGCTGTTGATCGGCGTGGGGCTGCTGGTGCGACTGAAGGTGGAGGAATCTCCCGTCTTCGAGTCCGAGGTGCAGACGGGGACCGAACCCGAAGCGCTGCCGCTGAAGTACGCCATCGTCACCAACTGGCGCCCGATCCTGCTCGGCATGGGAATCCTGCCCGTCGCGGTGGGTGGCTACTACCTCGTGACGACATTCATCACGGCGTACGCCACCGACCCGGACGTCGGGCTGTCCGAAACGCTCGTCCTCAACGCGCTCAGCGTCGCCGCGGTGGTGGAGCTGATCGCCACGCTCGGGGTGGCGTGGCTCGGCGACAAGGTCGGCCGGATCCGCGTGGTGATCTACGGGTTGCTGGCCGTCGCGGTGCTCGCGGCACCACAGTTCCTGGTCTTGAAGTCCGGGTCGGTGGTCCTGATCTTCCTGACGTTCGCCGTCATGCGGCTCGTCCTGGCCGCGACGTACGGTCCGATCGCGGCGGTTCTGTCGCAGATGTTCCGGCCGCAGGCCCGGTACACCAGCATCTCTCTCGCCTACCAGGGCGCGGGCGCGATCTTCGGTGGACTGTCGCCGTTGGTGTCCACGCTCATGTACCAGGCCACCGGCAGCGTGTGGCCGGTGATCGGCCTCCTGATCGGAATGTGCGCGGTCAGCATTCTCTGCCTGCTCGTAGCGCCGCAGCACGTCGATCACGTCGACGGCGAGTCCGAACAATCGGTGGGCGACCTGGGCGCCGCCCGGGCTCCGGCCTCGAGCTGACAACCCCGTGACGGGAAGGGCCGGTGCTGCGTGCGCAGCACCGGCCCTTCCCCCTGTCAGGTGGGCCGGCCGTCCGAATCTGCCGGAGACACAGCGGCTGCCGGCGAGACGAGACCGGCGTCGTCGAGCGCACTCCCGGTGAGAACCCGACCCAGTTCGATCATCTCGGCGGCACGATGGAAGTCGAGACTGCGGCACGCGTTCCGGGGCACCCGAACGTGCACGTCCGGTGGGTACGCAGCGAGCTGATAGCGAGCCAACGTCGCCTGCATCACGTCGAGCGAACGGTTCATCACCGCGAACCGGCTGAACTTCGGGACGGCCACGGCGTCGCCCTCGACCACGGTCTGATCGCCGATCACCTGGCCGTCCTGCTCGTCCGACGGATCCGGATCGGTGTGGGCGGCGCCGAACCGTCCGACGACCGACCGCACGATGTCCAGGTCACGCAGCTGCGCGGCGCTCCGGCGGAACCGTGCCACCCACTCGTCCACCGGCCGCGAGTCCGCGCTGACGTTCTCCGGTGCGAGGGAGCGGCCGTCCCTGTCCTCGGCGCTCAGGCTGATCCCGACGGTCAGGTCGGCGCTCACGGAGACGAGCGGCGCCATCGGCAGAGGGTCGAGCACCCCACCGTCGGCGAGTACCCGGCCGTTGAGCACATACGGCGTGATGACGCCTGGGATGGCGATGGACGCACGGATGGCCGCGTCGACGGGTCCTCGCTGGAACCACACCGACCGGCCCGCGGCGAGATCGGTGGCCACGGCCGTATACGGAATCGGAAGGTCTTCGATGCGGATCTCACCGAGCATTTCTCTGACCCGTTGCAGGATCTTCTCGGCGTGGATGGCTCCGGGTGCGGACACCGACAGGTCGAGAAGCCGCACGACGTCCAGCTGGGTGAGGCTGATCGCCCACCGGGTGAAGTCGTCGAGCTTGCCCGCGGCGTGGAGTCCACCGACGAGGGCACCCATCGACGATCCTGCGACACCGACGATCTCGAATCCGCGCTCTTCGAGTACCTGGATCGCTCCGATGTGGGCGTACCCCCGCGCACCGCCGCTCCCCAGAGCCAGCGCTACGCGCCTCGGTCCGGTCATCGGATGATCGTACGCGGACGAGAACTCCGGACTGTCAGGACAGACCGTTGTCCGGGAGCCGCAGGTCCGGCTTGTCGAGTTCCTCGATGTTCACGTCCTTGAACGTGATGACCCGGACATACTTCACGAAACGCGCGGGACGGTACATGTCCCACACCCACGCATCGGACATACGCAGCTCGAAGTAGATCTCTCCGTCCGCGTTGTGCGGCAGCAACTCCACCGAGTTGGCCAGATAGAACCGGCGCTCGGTCTCCACGACATAGGAGAACTGACCGACGATGTCCCGATACTCGCGGTAGAGCGACAGCTCCATCTCGGTTTCGTACTTCTCGAGATCCTCGGCACTCATCGGTCTCGGAGTCCTCCTGCTCTGGTGTGAATTGTCATCATCTCGCACTTCCGGAACTGTTATCCACTCGGTGTAGCAGCGCCGCGACGTTCGACCACGAGCGGCGGTGCTCCGGGCACGGGCCCAGCTCCTCGAGCGCCGCCAGGTGCGCGGGCGTGTTGTACCCCTTGTGGATCGCGAATCCGTAACCGGGATGTGTCTCGTCCATCGCGACCATCACCCGATCACGCGACACCTTGGCCAGCACACTCGCCGCCGCAATGCAGGCCGCCGCGGCGTCGCCCCCGATCACCGGCAGCGACGGGGCCGGCAGCCCCGGGACGCGGAAGCCGTCGGTGAGAACGTAACCCGGGGTGGTCGAGAGCCCGGCGACCGCACGCCGCATGCCCTCGATGTTGGCAACGTGGACACCCATGCGGTCGACTTCCTCCGCCGGGAACGATACGACGCTCCACGCCACCGCGAGCCTGGTGATGGCCGGGAACAGCTCTTCGCGTGTGCGTTCGGTGAGCTTCTTCGAATCGTCGAGGCGCGCCAGCGCCGGATACGGCTTCGGTGCGAGCACGCAGGCCGCCACCACGAGCGGCCCGGCGCACGCACCCCGGCCTGCCTCGTCTACACCGGCCACCGGCCCGAGACCGCTGCGGACCAGGGCCGACTCCATCGTCCGCAGACCG
The DNA here is from genome assembly GCF_900455735.1 of Rhodococcus wratislaviensis. Lineage (GTDB taxonomy): Bacteria > Actinomycetota > Actinomycetes > Mycobacteriales > Mycobacteriaceae > Rhodococcus_F > Rhodococcus_F wratislaviensis. Next base: position 41,515 of record NZ_UAUI01000006.1, read on the forward strand.
GACGACCTGCGAATGACGATGCGTGGAGGCCAGGAAGTCACTTGCCCTGGATATCGGGTGAGCTGATCGTGCCCATCCGCGCCGGCGGCAACGCGATGAAGACCGCCTTACCGATCACGTTGTCGAGCGGGATGGTGCCTTGCATGTCGTCGCCCACGTGGTACCGCGAGTCCGCGGAGTTGCTGCGGTTGTCGCCCATCACCCACAGGTGGCCGTCGGGGACGGTGACCGGACCGAAGCACCGTGCCGACTTCAACGCGGTGTCGCAGGCCTGCGAGCCGGGGACGAACGGGAAATCCATGACGACATAGGGCTCGTCGAGCGGTTTGCCGTCGACCAGGATGCGGCCCTGGTCGTCGCAGCATTCGACGGTCTGACCACCGGTGGCGATCACCCGCTTGACGAGGTCGTTCTCGTCCGGGGGGACGAGTCCGACGAGGGAACCGACTTCCTGCGCACCGCGAATCACCACGTTGGAGGACCGGGTGGAGACGAAATCCTGCGACCACGAATCGGGGCCGCGGAATACGATGACGTCACCCGGTTGCGGTTCACCGAAGCGGTAACCGATCTTCTCGACCACGATGCGGTCGCCGGTGCAGCCCGCGCACCCGTGCAGCGTCGGTTCCATCGATTCCGACGGAATGAGATACACCCGGGCGACGAACGTCTGCAACAGAAAACTCAGGACGAGTGCGACCAGAATCAGGATCGGCAACTCGCGGAGGAAGGAGCGGGGTTTCTTCTCGGGCTCTGCCGTACCGCCGTTCATGGCGGAGGTGGCGGCCGAATCGCCGGTGGTCTCGGATTCCGACGACAATGCCCGCTCCTTCGAAGAATCTGTCACGAAATCAGATTAGCCCGGCACTGCGAGTACGCAGTGCCGGGCTCATCGGAAAGGTCAGCGCTTTTCCTTGATCTTGGCGGCCTTGCCACGCAGATCGCGGAGGTAGTACAGCTTGGCGCGCCGGACGTCACCGCGGGTGACGACCTCGATCTGCGCCAGGTTCGGGCTGTGGACCGGGAAGGTGCGCTCGACGCCGACACCGAAGGAGACCTTGCGGACGGTGAAGGTCTCGCGGACGCCGCCGCCCTGGCGGCGGATCACGACGCCCTTGAAGACCTGCACGCGCTCCTTCGAGCCTTCGATGACCTTGACGTGCACGTTGAGGGTGTCGCCGGGACGGAACTCGGGAATGTCGTCGCGGAGGGACTTCTTGTCCAGGAAATCGAGAGTGTTCATCGGTGTTCCATCCTTGCGTTTTCGCAGGAGCAGAGGAACCGAGCGGCACCCGGACGTTCGGAGAACACCGGTGCTCGTCTGGTTCGTGCCCAGATCAAGTACTGCTGCCTGGTCCAGGCAACCCGTCCATTGTGCCAGACGCCACCGGGTGAAGAGAAATCGGCGGCGGCGCCGCGTGCACCACGTGGTCGAGTTCGACCTCCGCCGCCACCCTGGCGTGTTCCGCGGCTTCCTTCACGTGTACTGCGCTGGGAGTTCCCGCGATGAAGTCCTGCACGAAGATCTTGGCGCGGATGACGGGCCGACGCCACTTCCGCTCCCGTTCGAGTGCCCGGAGCATCCGCTTCGGCTTGGCGGTGTAGCGCCACCGCGCCCACGGTGCGCTCGGCCGGCTCAATCGGAGCGCCCCGATCAGCAGGATCGGGAAGATGAACAAGCCGAGCAGGCCGGTCCAGATCTTCCCCTTCAGCAGCACCACCGCCGCGATCAGCAGGTTGATCACGGACGACAACGCGATCGCGACCCGCACCCACGGATCCGGCGAATCCCGGAAGTCGGTGACGTTGATCAGTTCGAGCGGCCGGAGTCCGAGCAGCAGCAGACCCGTCACCGCGATCGCCACGAACACCGCATCGACTGACGTCCGGCCCTCATCCGCCCAGTACACGTCCTGCAGGTAGAAGATCAGCGCGAACTCGTCCAGCACCAGCGCGGCGCCGATCCCGAAGAACGTGGCGAGGACGGCGCCGGTGGTCTGGGTGCCGTCCTCGTACACGGCGATGAGGGAGACTCCCGACACGAGCATCGTCACGACACCGAACACCACGTGGTGGACGTGGTGCCCGCCGGGTTTCACGTTGCCCGGCCACCACGACACCTCGGCGCGGATCATCCGCACGCTCAACCGGATGAACAGGAAAGCCGCGAGAAACCCGAGCAGGAAAAAGAGCAGAGGCAGGCGCCCGTGCCCGACGATTTCCCGATCCAGCCATTCGTACATCGGCATCCACTATCCCAGTAAAGAACTGGTCACTCCATCGAAAAGTGGAGGCTCGTGTCGGGATGGTGACCTCTCTACTTGCCGAACCCCGCCTTCCGCAACGCGTCGGCCATCGAACCGCCGGGCGCCGGGCGGGTGTCACGCCCGCGATCGCGTCCACCCTGCTGCTGCGGCTTGCCGCCGCGCCGATCCTGCGGCTGCCCGCCGCCCCGCCGATCCTGCCGCTGCCCGCCGCTGCGGGGACCGTCGTTCTTGCGGCCGGCCCCGACCTCGTCGTCGAGTCGCAGCGTCAGACCGATGCGCTGACGGGCCTCGTCGACCTCGAGGACCTTCACCTTCACGACGTCGCCCGACTTCACGACGTCGCGCGGGTCCTTGACGAAATTGTGGGACATCGCGGACACGTGAACGAGACCGTCCTGGTGGACGCCGATATCGACGAACGCGCCGAACGCCGCCACGTTGGTGACGACACCCTCGAGCGTCATCCCCGGCTTCAGGTGCGACACCTTCTCGATGCCGGCCGCGAACGTGGCCGTCTTGAACTCAGGGCGGGGGTCGCGGCCGGGCTTCTCGAGCTCACCGATGATGTCGGTGACCGTGGGGAGGCCGAACCGGTCGTCGACGAAGTCTGCCGGGTTCAGGCTGCGGAGGGCCGACGTGTTGCCGATGATCTCGCGCACGCCGGTGCCGCTGGCGCCGACGATCTTGCGCACCACCGGGTAGGCCTCGGGGTGGACGCTGGACGCGTCGAGCGGATCGTCCCCGTTGGGGATGCGCAGGAAGCCGGCGCACTGCTCGAACGCCTTCGGACCGAGTCTCGCGACGTCCTTGAGTCCCTTGCGGCTGCGGAACGGGCCGTTCTGGTCCCGGTGCGCGACGATGCTCTCGGCCAGCGAACCGGCGATACCGGACACGCGGGACAGCAGCGGCACCGATGCCGTGTTCACGTCGACGCCGACCGCATTCACCGCGTCCTCCACGACGGCACCGAGCGAACGGGCGAGCAGCGTCTCCGACACGTCGTGCTGGTACTGCCCGACGCCGATCGACTTCGGGTCGATCTTCACCAGTTCGGCGAGCGGATCCTGCAGGCGGCGCGCGATCGAGACTGCTCCACGGATCGACACGTCGAGGTCGGGTAGCTCCGCCGAGGCGTACGCGGACGCCGAGTACACGGACGCGCCGGCCTCGGACACCACGATCTTCGTCAGGTTGGTGGCGCCCGACTTGGCGATCAGCTCGGTCGCCAGCGCATCCGTCTCGCGGGAGGCGGTCCCGTTTCCGATGGCGATGAGCTCCACGCCGTGCTTGGCGACGAGACCGGCGAGGGTGGCCAGGGAGGCGTCCCACTTGTTCTGCGGCTGATGCGGGTAGATCGTGTCGTAGGCCACGACCTTGCCGGTGGCGTCCACGACCGCGACTTTCGTGCCGGTCCGGAAACCGGGGTCGAGGCCCATCGTGGCGCGGGTACCGGCAGGTGCTGCCAGGAGCAGGTCGCGCAGGTTGTTGGCGAACACGTCGACGGCGTCCTTCTCCGCCGACTGTCGCAGCCGCATCCGGGTGTCGATGCCCAGCGTGACGATCATCTTGGTGCGCCACGCCCACCGGACGGTGTCGAGCAGCCACCGGTCTGCGGGCCTGCCGCGGTCGGCGATGCCGAACCGGCCGGCGATCCGGCCCTCGTAGACGGTGGGCTCGCCGGGGACGGGCTCCTCCGTGTCGGGTGCCAGGGTGAGCGTGAGCACCTCTTCCTTCTCGCCGCGCAGGACCGCGAGGATCCGGTGGGACGGGAGCTTGCCGAACGGCTCCGAGAACTCGAAGTAGTCGGCGAACTTCGCGCCCTCGGTCTCCTTCCCCTTGCGGACCGCGGACACCAGCTGCCCACGGGTCCACATCAGCTCACGGAGCTCACCCACCAGGTCGGCGTCCTCGGCGAAACGCTCGACGAGGATTGCGCGCGCACCCTCGAGCTGTTCGGCCGTGTAGGACGCCGGATCGGTGGACGGATCGGTGATCAGTGCGTCGGCGACGGGTTCGTGACCGGCTTCGCGGGCGATCTGCGCCTTGGTGCGACGCTTCGGCTTGAACGGCAGGTAGATGTCCTCGAGGCGTGCCTTCGTGTCGGCGGTCATGATCTGCCCACGCAACTGGTCGTCGAGCTTGCCCTGCGAGTCGATCGACTCGAGCACGGCAACCCGGCGCTCGTCCAGTTCCCGCAGGTACCGCAGGCGTTCCTCGAGCTGGCGGAGCTGAGCGTCGTCGAGCGTTCCGGTGACTTCCTTGCGGTACCGGGCGATGAAGGGCACGGTGGCTCCGCCGTCGAGGAGGTCCACCGCGGCCGCGACCTGTCCCTCCCGGACGTCGAGCTCCTCGGCAATGCGCTGGTTCACGGTCTTGAGAGTCACGGAAATGGACCCTACCGCTACTCTGGGACAATATCGTCGGCGGTGAGGCCGTCACGGAAATCTCGGGAGAATTTCATGTCCAGGCTGATCCGGTGCCTGACGGTCATGATCTTCCTGCTCGGCGCGCCGCTGGCCTGCACCATTCCGACCGAGACGAACTCGGTGGTCGACATCCCGGCGACGTCACCTGCCGTCGCGACCCCCGACCTCCTCCCGGCCGACGACCCTCCGGCGGGTGACGGTGTGACCGTGAGCCCCGAGCCGTTCCCCTCCGCGCGGGTCCCCGTGTCCGCCCCCCTCACCGAACGCATCTCGGCTGCCGTCGCGACGGCAGCCGCCGAGCGCGGCGCCGACATGTCGATCGCCGTCCTCGACCGCGCCACCGGTGGCTATCTGGAGGGCGCCGCCGCCGAACCGGTCGAAACGGCGTCGTTGGCCAAGCTCTTCATCGCCGCCCAGATGTATCACCTCGACGCGCTCGGTGAGCGGCCGCTGTCCGACTTCGACCGTCTCCTCCTGCAGCGGATGCTCGAATCGTCCGACGACGACGCGGCCAACACTCTCTGGGACGATCTCGGCGGCTCGGACATCGTCGTCGACGTCGCCGGGCGGTACGGACTCGCCGCGACCACACCGCCGTGGGACGGGTTGTGGTGGAACACCGAGACGACCGCCGCCGACCTCGTGACATTCTATGCCGGGCTTCTCGACGACCGCGACGGCCTGGGCCCGGGTCGCATCGCCGAGTTCGTCGGGTACCTGCGCTCGTCGACACCCGAGGGGATCGACGGTTACGACCAGCGGTTCGGCATCCCCGACGGGTTGCCCGGCGAGAGCGTCGTCGGGGTGAAGCAGGGTTGGATGTGCTGTGTCGGTGATCGGTGGATTCACGTGTCGACGGGGCTGATCGGTGCGGACAACCGCTATATCGTGGCTGTCGCGTCGCGGGAGGACATCCGGTACGAGGACGACGAGGAGTCGTACCCGGACACCGCGATCACGGATGTCACCGAGGATTCCAGCGCCCGGCATGCACGGGACACGATGACCGGGTTCGTGAAGTCCCTGTTCCCCACCGGTGTCGTCGACGACTGGGCGCAGCCCCAGGGTTAGCGCCCGGGCAGGCCCGGAAGTCGTTTCAGGGCAACAGGTCCGGACGGCGTTCGGCGGTGCGTTGCAGCGACTGCTCGTGTCGCCACGCAGCCACCTTCGCGTGATCACCCGACAGCAGGACCGGCGGGACGTCGAGTCCGCGCCACGTCGCCGGCCGCGTGTAGCTGGGACCTTCGAGGAGCCCATCGGAGAACGAATCCTCTTGGTGGGACTGCTGATTCCCGAGAACTCCGGGGATCAGGCGCACGAACGCCTCGGTCATCACCAGGACGGCGGCCTCGCCCCCGATGAGGACGTAGTCGCCGATGCTCACTTCTTCGACGCGAACACGGCGGGCGGCGTCGTCGAACACGCGCTGATCGATGCCTTCGTAGCGTCCGCAGGCGAAGACGATGTGCTTCTCCCCCGCCCAGCGCTCGGCGGTGGCCTGCGTGAAAGGAACACCGGCCGGGGTGGGGACTACCAGCAGAGTGTCCGAGTCGCCGTCGCCCGCGGCGAGGACGTCGTCGAGGGCAGGCCCCCACACGGTGGGTTTCATGACCATCCCCGGGCCGCCGCCGTACGGTGAATCGTCGACGGCCTTGTGGACGTCGTGCGTCCAGTCCCGCAGATCGTGCACCTCGACGGAGATGAGGCCCTTGTCGATGGCCTTGCCGAGCAACGCCGCTCGAAGCGGTTCGAGGTACTCGGGGAAGATGGTGACCACGTCGAGACGCATGGTTACCGACTCACTTCCCGTCGGCGGATTCACCGAAGTCGGGGTCGAGCAACCCTTCCGGCGGATCGATCTCGACGACACCGTCCGCGACGGACACCGACGTGACGATCGCGGCCACGAACGGGACGAGAAGTTCGCCGGACTGGTCGCCGGCCCGGCGGATCGAGAGCAATTCGCCTGCCGCGGAATGCAATACCTCGATGACGGTTCCCACCTCGGTGCCGTCCGCGAGGCGCACCGACAGTCCCTCGAGCTCGTGATCGTAGAACTCGTCGGGGTCGTCGGAGGGCTCGAGTTCGGCGCTGTCGATGACGAACAGCGTGCCCCGCAAGGCATCCGCCGCGGTGCGATCCGACACACCCTCGAGGCGCAGCAGAAGCCGCCCGGAATGGTCCCGGGCGGCTTCCACCGTGTACGTGCTCACAGTCTGCTCGCGCGGCTTGTGTCCCCGCAGCACGGCACCCACGGCGAATCGATCCTCGGGTTCGTCGGTACGAACCTCGACCACGATCTCACCCTTGATGCCGTGCGACTTGGCGACACGGCCGACGACGAGCTCCACTGCTGTCAGGCCTCTACTGATCGGTGTCGACGACGTCGACACGGATCCCGCGGCCACCGATACCGGAGACCAGCGTGCGCAGAGCGGTCGCGGTGCGACCACCGCGACCGATGACCTTGCCGAGATCGTCAGGGTTGACGTGCACCTCGACAGTGCGCCCCCGACGCCCGGTGATCAGCTCGACACGAACGTCGTCGGGGTTGGCGACGATGCCACGAACGAGGTGCTCCACGGCATCGGCGACGACGGCACTCACTTGTCAGCAGCCTCGGACTCTGCAGCAGCCTCGGCGGGAGCTTCGGCAGCAGCCTCGGCGTCCTCGGCCTTCGCCTTCTTCTTCTTGGGCGTGATGGCCTCGCCGACGGGCTCGTTCTCGGCCTGCGCGAGCGCAGCCTGGAACAGCTCCAGCTTGGAGGGCTTGGCTTCCTTGACACGGAGGGTGCCCTCGGCGCCCGGCAGGCCCTTGAACTTCTGCCAGTCGCCGGTGATCTTGAGGATGGCCTCGACGGGCTCGGTGGGCTGGGCGCCGACGCCGAGCCAGTACTGAGCGCGCTCGGAATCGACCTCGATCAGCGAGGGCTCTTCCTTGGGGTGGTACTTGCCGATGGTCTCGATCGCACGGCCGTTGCGGCGGGTGCGGGAGTCGGCGACGACGATGCGGTACTGCGGGTTCCGGATCTTGCCGAGCCGGGTGAGCTTGATCTTGACAGCCACTGCTGTACTTCTCCTTCAGTGCGCACACGAATGTGCCCACGTGTCACGTGCAATTCGGCGACGCGCAGGAATAGCGCGCCCGGTTTTGCCTCTAACCTGTGACCGCCGCGCGGTACGTGACCGGATGCGACGAACAGCGGTTCATTCTGCCAGACGAACACCGTCCGGGGGAAACCAGGTCATCGGGTCTGGACGACGTTGCCCCGCAGCACCACGACATCGGGCGCGGCGAGGGCGTCGCTGCTCCCGCGCGGGTCGTTCCGGAAGAGAAGCAGATCCGCGGACGCACCTGCTTCCACACCCGGATGTCCGAGCCACGTCCGCGCGTCCCAGCACGCGGCGCCGAGCGCTTCGGACGGGGTCAGTCCGACCGCCTTCAGTTCCTCGACCTCGTCGGCGATGCGTCCGTGGACGATCGATCCGCCCGCGTCGGTGCCCGCGTAGATCGGGATCCCCGCGTCGTGAGCGGCTCCGATCGTGTCCTTCACCCGCGAGTGCAGGTCACGCATGTGTGCGGCATAGATCGGGAACCGCGAGGCGGACTCCGCGATGTCCGGGAACGTCGCGATGTTGATCAGCGTCGGGACGAGCGCGGTTCCGTGCGCGACCATCAGCTCGATCGTCTCGTCGGTGAGCCCGGTGCCGTGCTCGATGCAGTCGATTCCGGCGTTGATCAGGCCCGGAAGCGCATCCTCGGCGAAGACGTGCGCGGTGACGCGAGCCCCTTCTCGGTGGGCGGCCGCGATCGCCTCGACGAGGATGTCGTCGCTCCACAACGGCGCGAGGTCGCCCGCGGAACGGTCGATCCAGTCGCCGACGAGCTTGACCCACCCGTCACCGGCCCTGGCCTGGCGCACCACCTCGTCCGGCAGCTGCGACTCGTCCTCCAGATCGACCGGCAGTCCGCGGATGTACCGCTTGGGGGCGGCGATGTGCTGCCCGGCGCGGATGATCCTCGGCAGGTCGGGGCGGTCGTCGACGAACCGGGTGTCGACCGGCGAACCCGCGTCACGAATCAGCAGGACACCGCAGTCGCGCTCCGTCTCCGCCTGGGCGATCAACCCCTCGATGCTCTCGCCACCGCCGCCGCCGAATCTGATGCCGACGTGGCAGTGGGCGTCGACGAGACCGGGAACGATCCACCCGGACTCACAGACGGTCTCGGCGCCGGGGACCGGTTCCGCCGAGATCACACCGTTGTCGACCCAGAATTCGACCGGCTGTTCGTCGGGCAGACCGGTGCCGCGAAAGTGCAACGCGCCCATCGGCTACTTCTTCGGCAGCTTCAGCTGGGACAGGTCGATGCCCTCGAGTCCGGGCGGCAATTCGTCGAGGCCCTTCGGCATCTTCGACAGATCGGGCATCCCCGCGGGGAGACCTCCGGGCGGCATACCCGGGAACCCGCCGGGCAGGCCGCCGGGGAATCCGCCGCGCACCTTCGGCGGCGTCGGCCCCTTGCCACCCTTCTTGCCCTTCTTGCCCTTCTTGCTGCGCTGCGGCTTCCGCGAACCGGGCATGCCCATACGCCCGGCCATCGCGGCCATCATCTTGCGGGCCTCGAAGAAACGGTCGACGAGCTGGTTGACGTCGGAGACCTTGACACCCGAACCGTTGGCGATCCGCAGCCTGCGGGACGCGTTGATGATCTTGGGATCATCGCGTTCGGCGGGGGTCATGCCGCGGATGATGGCCTGCACCCGGTCGAGCTGCTTCTCGTCGACGTTCGCGAGCGCGTCCTTCATCTGCCCCGCACCCGGGAGCATGCCCAGGAGGTTGCCGATGGGGCCCATCTTGCGAACGGCCATCATCTGCTCGAGGAAGTCCTCCAGCGTGAGCTGTCCCGAGCCGATCTTCTGGGCTGTGGCCTCGGCCTGCTCGGCGTCGAAGTGCTGCTCGGCCGCCTCGATCAGACTGAGGACGTCACCCATGCCGAGAATGCGGCTGGCCATGCGGTCGGGGTGGAAGACGTCGAAGTCCTCGAGCTTCTCACCTGTGGACGCGAACAGGATGGGCTGTCCGGTGACCTCGCGGACGCTGAGCGCCGCACCACCGCGGGCATCACCGTCGAGCTTCGTGAGCACGACACCGGTGAATCCGACACCCTCACGGAACGCCTCGGCGGTGCTGACCGCGTCCTGACCGATCATCGCGTCGAGAACGAAGATCGTCTCGTCCGGGTTCACGGCGTCGCGGATTCCCGCCGCCTGCGCCATCAGGTCGGCGTCGATACCCAGCCGGCCCGCGGTGTCGACTATCACCACGTCGAACTGCTTGTTGCGGGCTTCCTCGACACCTGCCCGGGCCACCTCGACCGGGTCGGCCGCGGTGATGCCCAGCTCGTTGTCGCCGCCGCCGATGGACGTGCCCGGGTGCGGCGCGAACACCGTGGCTCCCGCGCGCTCGCCGACGATCTGAAGCTGGGTGACGGCGCCGGGACGCTGCAGGTCGCAGGCCACGAGCAGCGGGGTGTGCCCCTGGTCGCGCAGCCACTTCGCGAGCTTGCCGGCGAGGGTCGTCTTACCGGAACCCTGGAGACCGGCGAGCATGATGACCGTCGGCGGCGTCTTGGCGAACGCCAGCCGGCGGGTCTCGCCACCGAGGATCCCGACGAGTTCCTCGTTGACGATCTTGACGACCTGCTGGGCCGGGTTCAGCGCCGCCGACACCTCGACGCCCTTGGCGCGTTCCTTGATCTTGGCGATGAACGAGCGGACGACGGGCAGCGCGACGTCTGCCTCGAGCAGGGCCAACCGGATCTCACGGCAGGTGGCATCGATGTCGGCTCCGGAAAGGCGACCCTTGCCACGCAGATCCTTGAGGGCTCCGGTCAACCTGTCGGAAAGGGATTCGAACACCGAGTGCGCTCCTGAAGTCATGCGAGTGTGCGGTGGATATTCTCGGGCCCCAGCCTAGCCGCTCACGTCCCGTCGTTCATTCTCCCCCGCTGCCCTCCTGCTTCTTCGGCTTCGTGAGCGGAACGACGCCGAGGATCGCGCTCTCGACCTGTTCCCGGCTCGCCCGGGTGTCCCCGCCGCCCAGATCGAGGCAGAACGAGTCGATCACCGACGAACCCAGGGTGGTCACACGCGCCCAGCGGACATCCGCGCCGCACGTGTCGAACGCGTCGGCGAGCCGGGACAGCAGCCCCAGCCGGTCCTCGGCCCTCAGTTCCAGGATGATCTCGCCGGGCGACGCGGTGTCGAACCAGATGACCCGCGGCGGCGCCTGCGCGTACTGCACCGGAACCGCGGCTTCGCCCCGTTCCTCCACGGCGGCGACACGCTGGCTCTCGCGGGCCTCCTCTTCCTTGGCCGTGAGCATCTCCAGCAGGTTCAGCTCCCCCGCCAGCGCCCGGATCAGCTCCTGCCGAAGCAGGCCCGCCTGCGGCGGCGCCCCGAACCTCGGGGACACGACGAACGAGTTGACCGCCGACCCCTCGGCGCTGCCCAGGGACGCGGAGTAGACCCGCAGGGAGTGCAGCGCGAGCACGCCCGCCGCCTTCGACAGCAGACCCCGCTGGTCGGGGGCGATGACCGTCACCACATAGGTGTGGGGACTGTCGGCGGGGACCAGCGCGACGTGCACGCCACCCGACGCCGCCAGCGCAACATGTTCCGGATCGAGCGGGTCGGGTGCGGGAAGCACCTCTCCCGCCATGACCAGGCGGCAACGGCGCACGAGTTCCCCGATCAGCGACGACTTCCAGTCGCCCCACACACCGGGACCTGTCGCCAGTGAATCCGCCTCCGCCAGCGCGTGCAGCAACTCCAGCAGGACGCCGTCGCCGCCGAGCGCCTCCACGACCCGCTCGACGGTCTCGGGATCGTCGAGGTCACGCCGCGTCGCGGTGTGTGGCAACAGCAGGTGATGGCGCACGATCGCCGTCAGCAGCGCGACGTCCGAAGGCCACAATCCGAGGCGCCTGCCGATCTGGGTGGCCAGTTCCGCGCCGACGACGCTGTGGTCGCCGCCACGGCCCTTGCCGATGTCGTGCAGCAACGCGCCGAGCATCAGCAGGTCCGGTCGGGCGACGCGGGTGGTGAACCCACTGGCGTAGGCAGCGGTCTCGACGAGATGACGATCCACCGTCCACGTGTGCACCGCGTCCCGCGGCGGCAGGTCCCGGACGGCACCCCACTCGGGAAGAAGCCTGCCCCACAATCCGGTCCGATCGAGAGCCTCGATCGCCGCGACGGCACGGCTACCCGAGCCGAGCATCACCAGCAGATCGTTCAGCGCCTCCTTCGGCCACGGCTCGCGCAACTCGGGGGCGTTGTCGGCCAAGCGATTCAGCGTCGACGCCGACATCGGCATGCCCGTCGTCGCCGACGCCGACGCGACCCGCAGCACGAGGCCGGGGTCCTTCGCCGGCCGGGCGTCGCGCGCCAGCACCACCTCACCGGCGTGCTCGACGACCCCCTCGTCGAGGGGCCGTCGCACCGGTGGTCGGCGCAACCGCGCCAGGCCGCGACGCGGCAGGGCGTGTTCCGCCGTCCGCACCCCGACGTCGACCGAATAGCTGATGGTGCGCGCGGCATCGCTGAGCATGCGCGCGAGGTCGAATCGATCGCCGATCCGCAGTGCGGCGCCGATCTCGTCGGCGTCCTGTGCCCGCAACTGATCGCGGGAGCGGCCCGCGACCCGGTGCAATTCGGTGCGGACGTCGAGGAGCCGGCGATGCGCGAGTGCCAGTCCCCCGCCGGGCGACTCGGGACCGAGCCCGGGCATGCCGTCGGTGAGCTGCGCGATGGACAGCGCGTTGAGCAACTGTACGTCCCGCAGTCCACCGCGACCGCTCTTGAGGTCGGGCTCTGCGCGGTGGGCGATCTCGCCGCTGCGCTCCCAGCGCGACCGCGTCTGCTCGATGAGGCCGTCGAAACGGTTGCGGATGTCGGTGCGCCACTGCCGGCGCACCCCGCTGATGAGCAGATTGGTCAGCTCGACGTCGCCGACGATGTGACGCGCCTCGAGCATTCCCAGCGCCGCGGTGATGTCGGTGTCCGCCACCTGCAGCGCCTGAGGGATGGTGCGGACGCTGTGGTCGAGCTTGATGTGCGCGTCCCACAACGGATACCAGAGTTGGTCGGCCACCTGCGCGACGACCGCCGGATCCATGTCGTCGTGAAGCAGGAGGAGGTCGAGATCCGAGTACGGCAGGAGTTCCCGTCGTCCGAGCCCACCGACCGCGACGAGCGCGAAGCCGCTGTCGGGCTTGATGCCCAGCTCGGCACCCTTTGTGGTCAACCAGAACTCGTGCAGGTCGACGAGCGCGTGACGTAGTGAAGGGGCGTCGAGCCGACGCCCGTGACCTGCGGGATTCCTTGCGCCGGGGCCGGTCTCGGAGCCGCCGGTGAGCAGTTGCCTGCGTGCGCGGGCCAGGTCCGCTGCTTCGTCCGATCCGCCTGACGCAACCGGCCCTGGTTCCGTCGCCTTGGCGACGGGACCAGGGCCGGTCTTACCGGACCCGTTGGGGTCAGAGTGCATCCGCGCCGCGTTCCCCGGTACGCACCCGGATGACCGACTCGACCGGCGAAACCCAGACCTTGCCGTCACCGATCTTGCCGGTGCGTGCCGCCTCGACGATCACCTCGACGACCTTGTCCACAGCAGCGTCGTCCACGACGACCTCGACCCGGACCTTCGGAACGAAATCGACCGAGTACTCGGCACCTCGGTAGACCTCGGTGTGGCCCTTCTGCCGGCCGTACCCCTGGACCTCGCTGACGGTCATCCCGAGGACGCCCGCCTGCTCGAGTCCCGTCTTCACGTCCTCCAGAGTGAACGGCTTGACAATTGCTGTGATCAGCTTCATTTCCTCATCCCTCCTTGCCGGATACACGAGCAGTTGCCGAGTTTCCGCCGAGAGCGGCGAAATCGTAGCCAGTTTCTGCGTGTTCCGACTCGTCCACTCCAAGTGATTCACCCTCGTCGCTGAGCCGCAGACCGATCGTGAACTTCACGATCAATGCGACGACGGCCGTCCCGACGAGCGAGTAAAGCAGTACTGCTCCGGCGCCCACTGCCTGACGCCAGAGTTGGTCGAGGCCTCCACCATAGAACAGTCCGACCACACCCGCGGGCGCCTCAGCCGTTGCGACCAGGCCGACCATCAGCGTTCCGACGATGCCGCCGACGAGGTGGACACCGACGACGTCGAGCGAGTCGTCGAATCCGAAGCGGAACTTGAGTCCGACCGCGAGCGCGCAGAGTGCGCCTGCCACGACGCCGATGGCGAGTGCGCCGAGGACGTTCACCGAGGAGCAGGAAGGCGTGATGGCAACCAGGCCGGCGACGATTCCGGACGCCGCGCCGAGTGTGGTGGCGTGGCCGTCACGAATCCGCTCGACCAGGAGCCAGGCGAGCATCGCCGCGCACGTTCCGATGACGGTCGTGATGAAGGTTGCTCCGGCGATGCCGTTGGAACCGACGGCCGAACCGGCGTTGAAGCCGAACCATCCGAACCAGAGAAGGCCGGCGCCGAGCATCACGAAGGGCAGGTTGTGCGGACGGAACGGGGTTCCCGGCCATCCCTTGCGCTTGCCGAGGATGATCGCGAGGACGAGGCCGGCGGCGCCGGCGTTGATGTGGACGGCGGTTCCACCCGCGAAGTCGACCGCGGCGAGCTTGTTGGCGATCCAGCCACCGGTCTCGGCGGTGACGCCGTCGAAGGCGAAGACCCAGTGCGCCACGGGGAAGTACACGACCGTCGCCCAGAGGCCGGCGAACAGCAGCCAGGGCCCGAAGCGCAGGCGGTCCGCCACGGCACCCGAGATGAGGGCGACGGTGATGATCGCGAACATGGCCTGGAACGCGACGAAGACCGTCGCGGGGATGGTGCCGACGAGCGGGATCGCGGAATCGGCGATGACCGAACCGGCATCGTCGGTCTCGGCGAGGTACGACCCGCCGATCAGTCCTTTGAGCCCGAAGTACTGGAACGGATCACCGACAAGGTTCCCCTTGTCCTCACCGAAGGCCATGGAGTAGCCGTAGAGAACCCACAGGATGCCGACGACACCCATCGCGCTGATGCTCATCATGAGCATGTTCAGCACGCTCTTGGCCCGCACCATGCCGCCGTAGAAGAACGCAAGACCCGGAGTCATGAGCAACACGAGCGCGGCGCTGGTCAGCATCCACGCTGTGTCCCCGGTGTCCGGTGCACCGATAGTGGGGAAATCCACCTTGAGCCTCCTCCTTCTCTGCCCAGCCGGTAGCGGCTGACGACCTGAGAAGAAGGGTGCTCAGTTGGTGTTTCGGCTATGCCACTGCACTGTTTCGCGCGCGTGAACGCATCGGCCTATTTTGTTGCGTGCAGGTTTCGCCAGGCGATTTGCGGTCGGTTTCATCGCCCCTGAGCCGTCCGGGAGCCCGAGACGACCCCGATTCGCTGCGTCAGCCGAGCAATGCGTCGACGAACGCGCCCGGCTCGAACGGCGCCAGATCGTCGGCGCCCTCACCGAGCCCGACGAGCTTCACGGGAACCCCGAGTTCGTGCTGAACCTGGAACACGATGCCACCCTTGGCGGTGCCGTCGAGCTTGGTGAGCACCACACCGGTGATGTCGACGACCTCGGCGAACACCCGCGCCTGCGCGAGGCCGTTCTGGCCGATGGTCGCGTCGAGGACGAGGAGCACGTCGTCAACCGAGGCCTTCTTCTCGATGACGCGCTTGACCTTGCCGAGCTCGTCCATCAGTCCCGTCTTCGTGTGGAGCCGGCCGGCGGTATCGATCAGCACGACGTCGACGCCGTTGTCGATTCCCCTGGACACGGCATCGAACGCGACGGCCGCCGGATCTGCGGCTTCCTTCCCGCGCACCACCTCGGCGCCCACCCGCTCGGCCCAGGTCTGCAACTGGTCCGCTGCGGCGGCCCGGAACGTGTCGGCGGCACCGAGCAGGACGCGCCTGCCGTCGGCCACGAGAACACGCGCGAGCTTGCCGGTGGTGGTGGTCTTGCCGGTGCCGTTCACACCGACGACCAGCAGGACCGCCGGGTGGTCGTCGTGCGGCAGGGCACGGATCGAGCGATCGAGTTCCGGCCGGAGTTCTGCGACCAGGACTTCACGGAGCAGTGCGCGGGCATCGGCCTCGGTGCGGACGCTGCGCGACGCCATCTGCTCACGCAGCGACGTGACGATCTTCGTGGTGGTCGCCGAGCCGAGGTCGGCGATGAGGAGCGTGTCCTCCACCTCTTCCCAGGAGTCCTCGTCGAGATCGCCACCGCCGAGTAGTCCGAGCAGGCTCTTGCCCACCGCGGACTGTGAACGCGACAGTCGCCCACGCAGACGGTCGAGCCGTCCTTCCGTGGGGGCGATGACGTCGAGCACCGGCGCGGCGGGAGCCGGTTCGGGTTCGGGTTCGGGCGCGACCGCGGGTTCCGGTTCGACCTCGGGCGCGACGACCGGTTCGTAGGTGACCGGCTCCGGCGGGGCCGTCGGCTTCTCCGGGGCCTTCTCGGGGGCCTTCTCCGGCTCGGGGGGCGCGACGACCTCGGGTACGGGCGCCACCTCGGGTTCGGGCACCGGTTTCGGCAGAACCGGCTCGGGCGCAGGCGGACGTGGCGGCGCCGTCGCCGTCGACCCCTGACTGAAGTTGAACCCGCCGTCCGCCCGGTAACTGCCCGAACGGTCCTTCTCCGCCGTGGTGACCTGCGGGGTGTCCGGCGCCTTCAGTGAGATTCGGCGACGCCGATACAGCAGGGACCCGACGACGAGAACGACGAGAAGTACGGCCAGTGCGGCCGCGATGGCAATCCAAGCTCCGGTAGTCACGCCGCCCATTGTTTCAGGCTCCGGATTTCGTCGCGCACTGCCTTCCCGCCCGCACAGTCCCGGACCGGACCACAATCAGGCGTCTGCGGCCGCCATGTCCTGGCCACGGAGCCGCTGGGAGATGACGGTGGTGATGCCGTCGCCGCGCATGCTGACGCCGTAGAGCGCGTCGGCCACCTCCATCGTCGGCTTCTGGTGGGTGATGACGATCAGCTGCGACTTCTCCCGCAGCTGCTCGAACAACCCGATGAGACGGCGCAGGTTCGTGTCGTCCAGCGCGGCCTCCACCTCGTCCATCACATAGAAGGGGGACGGCCTGGCCCGGAAGATCGCCACGAGCATCGCCACCGCCGTCAGCGACTTCTCGCCACCGGACAGTAGCGACAGGCGCTTGACCTTCTTGCCCGGCGGCCGGGCCTCCACCTCGATGCCGGTGGTCAGCATGTTCGACGGGTCGGTGAGCACCAGCCTGCCCTCGCCACCGGGGAACAGCTTCGCGAAGACCTGCACGAATTCGCGTTCGACGTCCGAATAGGCCTCGGTGAACACCTGCAGGATGCGGGCATCCACGTCGGCCACCACACCGAGGAGATCCTTGCGGGCGGTCTTCACGTCCTCGAGCTGCGTAGAGAGGAAGTTGTAGCGCTCCTCGAGCGCGGCGAACTCCTCGAGTGCCAGCGGGTTGACCTTGCCGAGCGTCGCCAGGTCCTTCTCGGCACGTTTCGCGCGACGTTCCTGCGTGGCGCGGTCGTACGGAATCGGCGCGGGCATCGTGACCTGCTCGCCGCGCTCCTTCGCCTGCTCGTACTCCTCCATCTCGAGTGCGGACGGCGGCAGCGCGACATCGGGGCCGTATTCGGCGATCAGATCGTCCAGGCCGATCCCGTGCTGTTCGAGGATGGCCTCCTCGAGCTGTTCGATGCGCAGCGCGGCCTGGGCGCGAGCGACCTCGTCGCGGTGCACGGCGTCGGTGAGCGACGCCAGCTGTCCGGTCAGCTGACGCACCCTTTCCTTCACCTGTTCGAGTTGAGTCGTCCGCTCGGTGCGGGCCCGGGCGAGTTCGTCACGGTGTGCCACCGCGGCGTCGACGACGTCACCGAGATGCTCGGCGACCCGTTGTCCCGACTCGGCGACCGCCGCTGCGACGGCGGCCGCGTTCTGGCGGGCCTTCATCGCACGTTCGGCCCGGGCGCGCGCGTCGCGTTCCACCTGTGCGGCGCGGCGCAGGGAGTCCGCCTTGCCTCGTACCGACTCGGCCCGCTCCTCGGCCGTGCGCACGGACAGCCGGGCCTCCACTTCCACGGCCCGCACCTCGGCCAGCGCCGCGGCCGCCATCTCACGATCGATGCTCGTCGTGTCGGATCCACCCGTGTCGGCGCCGGCGGACGACCCGTCCTGTTCCGCCAGGCGCAGCCGTTCCTCGAGTTCGGCGAGCGCGGTCAGCGTGTCCTCCCGACCGCTCTCGGCCTTGTCCCGCTGGGCCATGAGCCGATCGGATTCGGCGTGCGCGGCCCGCGCGGCCTGACCGAGGCGGCCGAGGCGCTCGTAGATGGCGGACATCGCGGCGTCCGACTCGTTCAGCGCGGCCAGTGCCTGCTCGGCGTTCTCCTGGCGGTCGGCCTGTTCCGCGACCGCGCCGGACAGTGCCGCGGACAGTTCCTCGGCGCGCCGTTCGGCGCGGGCGAGATCCTGCACGGAGTTGTCGATGGCGGCCTGGACTTCGAGGGTGCTCGGCTGTCGGTCCGACCCGCCGCTCATCCAGCCCGCTCCGAGGAGATCTCCGTCGCGGGTGACGGCGCGCACGTCGGGCCTGCGCCGGACGGTCTCGACGGCGTCGTCGAGGGAATCGACCACGACCACTCCACCCAGGAGCGCCGCGATCCCGGTCCGCAGTTCGGCGGGGCAGTCGATGACGTCGACGGCCCACCGGGCGCCGGAGTCCAGGAGTCCGCCGTTCGGCGCGGCCTGATCGGTCCCGATGAACAGGGACGCCCGACCGCTGTCCGTCTCCTTCAACGCACCGACAGCGCTACGGGCGGCGTCGAGGGATTCGGCGACAACGGCGTCCGCGGCAGGACCCATCGCTGCCGCGACGGCGCCCTCGTACCCTGTCTCGACGGTGATGAGGCCACCGATCGGTCCGCGGATACCGTGCTCGCCCCGATTCTCGACGAGCCAGCCGGCGCCGTCCTTGCGTTCGAGGCCCATCGACAGCGCGTCGATCCGGGCACGCAGGGACGCCACTTCCTGCCCGGCGGCGCGCTCCTCGGCCTGGAGTTCCGTGACGCGTTCGGTGATCAGGCGCAGCGCCTCGACGGCACGCTCGTGGTGCGAATCCAGCCCGAGCTCACCGGCGTCGAGGTCACCGATCTCGTCCTGGACGACCTCGAACTCGGACTGTGCCGCGTCGCCGCGCTGGCGGGCCTCTTCGATCGCGACGGTCAGCCGGGACACTTCGGCGTCGACGGAGTCGGCGCGGGTGCGCAGAGTGTCGACCTGCCCGGACAGCCGGGCCAGGCCTTCACGGCGGTCGGCGATCGCCCGGACCGCCGCCATGTGAGCGCGTTCCGCCTCGGCGGCGGTCTCCTCCCCCAGTGCCAGCTGCTCCTTGGCCGCGTCCAGCGCCGCACGCGCCATCTCGACGGCTTCGACGAGCTCCATCTCCTCCGCGGCGATCCGATCGGCGCGGGCCTCCATCTCGTCCGGATCCTGACCGCGGTTCGCGGAGGGCTCGGAGTCGAGGTGGCGCGCCCGCTCCCGGGCGATGCGGATGGTCGCGTTGACGCGCTCCGCGAGTGCCGACAGCTGAAACCAGGTCTGCGCGGCCGCTTCCGCACCCGGTGTGAGCCTCGACAGTTCCTGCTCGTGCCGTCCCAGCTCGAGATTGGCCTCGTCGAGCGCCTCGGTGACCTGGTCGTGCTGCTCGCGCGCGACCTTCTCGTCCTGAGCCTGGTTGGCCAGGTCCTCGCGTCGCGTGACCAGGTCGTCCGCGGCGAGCCGCAGCTTCGCGTCGCGGAGATCGGCCTGCACCGTCTGTGCGCGGCGCGCCACCTCGGCCTGCCGTCCGAGTGGTTTGAGCTGGCGCCGCAATTCCGCGGTGAGGTCGTTCAGACGCGCCAGGTTGGCCTGCATCGCGTCGAGTTTGCGGACCGCTTTTTCCTTGCGTTTGCGGTGTTTGAGTACGCCGGCTGCTTCCTCGATGAACGCGCGCCGGTCCTCCGGACGGGATTCGAGGATGGCGGCGAGGCGGCCCTGCCCGACGATCACGTGCATCTCCCGGCCGATGCCGGAGTCGCTGAGCAGTTCCTGCACGTCCATCAGCCGGCACGAGCTGCCGTTGATCTCGTATTCGCCGGCGCCGTCGCGGAACATGCGCCGGGTGATCGACACCTCGGAGTAGTCGATCGGCAGGGCGCCGTCGGAGTTGTCGATGGTCAGCGTGACCTCGGCGCGTCCGAGGGGTGCCCGCCCGGCGGTGCCCGCGAAGATGACGTCTTCCATCTTGCCGCCGCGCAGAGCCTTCGCTCCCTGCTCCCCCATCACCCAGGTGAGCGCGTCGACGACGTTGGACTTACCCGACCCGTTGGGCCCCACGACACAGGTGATTCCCGGCTCGAATCGCAGAGTCGTTGCGGACGCAAAGGATTTGAATCCCTTCAGCGTCAGACTCTTCAGATGCATGACGGAGAACTTTACCTGCGGTTCACCGTTCCACGAACCCGGTGAGGTCGCCGCGGGCGGAATCCCATTGCTCGACGACGAGATCCACCGCGCCCGGCGTGTCCCCCGACCGCAGCAGCGTCAGCAGGGTCTCCAGCTTGTCGCGAGGCCCCTCGGCGATGACGAGCACGCGGCCGTCCTTCTGATTGGCCGCGTAGCCGACGAGACCGAGTTCCAGCGCCCGGGCGCGGGTCCACCACCGGAATCCCACTCCCTGCACGAATCCGTGCACCCACGCGGTCATTCTCTCCATGTCCGTCACGACCGTTCGAGTTTGTAGATCTTCCCGGTGAAACTCGTGGCGTAGAGCGCGTCCGCATCCCAGCCCGGTCCGGCGCCGAACCGCACCGAGGACACGAGTGGCAGTCCGGACGCCAGAGCGCAGCTCTCCCCCGTCGCGGGATCCACCCGCACCACCTTGCCGCCACCGTTGTAGGCGACGTAGACGATGCCGTCCGGTCCGACGGTGAGGTCGTCGGCCGCGTTGAGGGGCCCGGAGCCGGGCAACTCGACCGATACGACCGGACCGCCGAGGTCGTCTTCGCGGAGGATGCGCAGCGTGGTGGTCGTGTCGAACGTCGTCACCGTGTACACGTTGCCGTCGTGCGCGGCGAGACCGTCCACCGTTCCCAGATCGGTGCGCACGACCTCCGGTGTGTGGGGATCCGAGGCGGGGACGCGGGTCAGTCCGGCCCCGGCGCCCAGATTCCGGGCGGTGAGGATGTCTCCGTTGCTCAGCCGGACCAGCCCGTTCGGCATGACCAGCCCCTCGGCCACGGTTCGTGTGTCACCCGTGTCGAGGTTCACCACGTCCACCGTGCCGCTGGCCGAGCCCGTGACCCCGGCGGCGAAGGAGTTCCCCGTGGCGAAATACGCGTCGGCGCCGTCCACGGCAATTCCGCCGGGCGACTCGACCTCGGGCACGATCGGGGTGACGGAGCCGTCGGGGGCGACCCCGTCGAGGGCTCCGCCGCCCACCAGGCCTGTCCGCGACACCAGCATGGTGCCCGCGCCGTCGAAGGCCAGGTTCTCGAGAACACCCGCCCCGGACGTCACCTCGGACACCGACCACGGGGTGCACGCGCCGCCGGGGGGCGCGAACGCGGGCCCGGCAGCCGCGGGCGCGACCACGAGTAGACCCGCGCAGAGCGCGGTCCCGCCCGCGAGCGCGGCCAGCTCACGCCGCATCATGCTTCTCTTTCGACGGTCAACGTCACCGTCGTTCCCGCCTTCAGCGTCCGTCCGACCGTGCAGACCTTGTCGACCGACCGTTCGACGAGCGCCACCAGACGCTCCTGCGCGTCGGCGTCGAGCTCGCTGAGATCGAGCTCCATCACCTCGTTCAGCTGCGGGTACACCTCGTTCTCCCGATCGGCGGCACCCGACACCCGGATGGTGGCGTCGTAGTTGTCGCCCAGCCGCCGCGACAGCGGGAAGTCCGAGCTCATGCCACTGCACGCGGCGAGTGCGATCTTCAGGAGTTCCCCGGGGGTGAACACGCCCTCCACGCCCTCGGAGCCGATCAGGACCTCGGCGCCGCGCGAGCTGCGGCCGGTGTATCGCCGGGTGCCCGTTCGCTCGACCCACAGTGAGGTGGGCGCCGTCGTGTCGGAAGTCTGTTCTGCCATGCGCTCAATCCTGCCACCGGTCGGCGCAACGCCAGGTAGGTGGGTGGGCGGCAGTGGTTTCCGCGGAATTGTGAACGAGGATTCTCAGCAGAGGGAATCGGTGGGCCGTAGGGTGAACCGACCAATGACGCCGAGACGTAGCGGGGAATGCAGATGGGCCAGATCGGTAGTGCGGGAGAGCGCCAACTTCAGTCCGAGTACGGCACCGAGGATCGTGCCGCCAAGTTCTACTCGGATCAGATGCTGGACCATCTCAATCCCATGATGATCGAGTTCATCGGACGCCAGGAGATCGCCTTCATCGCCACCGCCGACGCGTCCGGCGAGTGTGACAACAGTCTGCGAGCCGGGACACCGGGATTCATGCACGTCATCGATTCCACTACCCTCGCGTACCCGGAGTACCGCGGCAACGGCGTGATGGCGAGCCTCGGCAACATCCGGGAAAACCCGCACGTCGGAATCATTCTCGTGGACTTCGTGCAGGACCTCATCGGACTGCACGTGAACGGTTCGGCCCGGATCGTCGAAGACCCGGTCCTTCGCTCCGAGATCGCGGATCTGCCTGCGGACCACACGAACGGCCGGATCCCGGAACGCTGGGTGGTGGTGGAGGTGGAGGAGGCATACATACACTGCCGCAAACACATTCCGAGAATGGCACCGGTTCCCCGGCACCGCGAATGGGGAACCGACGACGTGAAACGCAAGGGCGGCGACTACTTCGACGCCAAGGCGACACCACGCCACGACACCGACGATCAGTTCGCCGAGGAGCCCGCGACCGCCGCACTCACACAGACGATGTCGCCGGGCTTCTCCGTGGTGCCGGCTGGCACTTCGGGCAACTGAACGACGAGCGGTTCATGAATTTCTCCCGCCGGATCGCGGTGCCGCACCGCGGGCACGGGCGATCCTCCTGACCGTAGGCGGACAGCGAACGGTCGAAATAGCCCGACGCTCCGTTGACGTTCACGTACAGCGCGTCGAAGGACGTGCCGCCCTGAGTGAGTGCCTCACGCATGACCTCCTGGGCGGCGGTGAGCGCTGCACGGATCTTGGGACCACTCAGCCTGTCGGTGAGCCGATTTCCGTGGATCTGTGCGCGCCACAGCGCCTCGTCTGCGTAGATGTTGCCGATGCCGGAGACGACGGTCTGGTCCAGAAGGGCACGCTTGATCTCGGTGTGCTTGCCGCGCACGACCTTCACGGTGGCCGCGAGGTCGAAACGCGGATCCAGCGGGTCGCGGGCGATGTGCGCCACCGAGTCCGGCACGAGCGAGCCGTCGACGTCGACGAGGGGTGCCAGCGCCCAGCCCCCGAACGTCCGTTGGTCGACGAATCTGAGGTCGAGACCCGAATCGAGCCGGGCCCGGATGCGCAAATGCTTCTCGGTCGGCAGATCCGGTGGCTGCACGAGCATTTGACCACTCATGCCGAGATGCACCACGAGAGCGACCGTGCTGGGTTCGAGGACCAGCCACAGATACTTTCCACGACGGTCGGCGCTCGCGATGCGTTCGCCGGTGAGCTGTCCGGCGAGGTCGGCGGCGCCGGGCAGATGACGCCGGATCGCCCGCGGGTGCAGGATGTCGACGGAATCGATCGACGCCCCCACGATGTGGCGTTCGAGTCCGCGCCGGACCACCTCGACTTCGGGTAGTTCAGGCACTGACGTCGTCGGCCGCTACGTCGGGGCCTGCGTCGGACAACGCATTCCACGCCGTACTCGCAGCCTTCTGCTCGGCCTCCTTCTTGGAGCGGCCGATACCGACGCCGAGGGGCTTGCCGCCGACGATCACGGTGGCGGTGAATTCCTTGTCGTGGTCGGGGCCGGTCGCCGTGATCTCGTACGCCGGCACACCGACGCCACGCTCCGCGGTCAACTCCTGCAGACTCGTCTTCCAGTCCAGACCCGCGCCGAGACGGGGGGCTCGCTGGAGGAGATCGCTGAAGAGGTCGAGCACGACGCGTCGCGCCGTGTCGATGCCGTGCTCGAGGTGGATGGCGCCGAGAATCGACTCCATGCCGTCGGCCAGGATGCTCGGCTTGTCGCGGCCACCGGTCATCTCCTCGCCCTTACCGAGCAGGAGATGGGCACCGAGGCCGCCCTCACCGAGAGTGCGGGCCACCTCCGCGAGCGCGTGCATGTTGACGATGCTCGCCCGAATCTTCGCGAGGTCGCCCTCGGATTTGTCGGGATGCGCAAGGTAGAGCTTCTCGGTGACGGTCACTCCGAGCACGGAGTCGCCGAGAAATTCGAGACGCTCGTTGGTGGGCAGACCACCGTTCTCGTACGCATACGAGCGGTGCGTCAACGCCAGGGTGAGCAGCGAAGGCTCGATTTCTACGCCGAGGGCGGCGAGGAGGGAAGCATGATCCTCCTCGCCGCCGGCGGGTGTATTACTGATGTCGCTCGTCACAACGCCTCTCCGCGGAGAACTAGACGGCGGCAGTGACCTGGCGGCCCTTGTATGTGCCACACGACGGGCACGCGACGTGGGGCAGCGTCTTCTCGCCGCAGCCACGGTTGGGGCAGGTGACGAGGGTAGGCACAGTGGTCTTCCACTGGCTGCGACGCGACCTCGTGTTGGATCGCGACATTCTGCGCTTGGGGACAGCCACTTCTACTTCTCCTCGGCTTCGGTGTTCACAAGATTCTTGCTGGGTTCTGATTCCACGCCAAATTTGGCTGCAAGACCAGCCCAGCGAGGATCAAGTATGTCATGCCCATGGCCAGATTCGGCAATCGCCAGGCGAACGCCACATTCTGGGCACAATCCTTGGCAGTCGTCACTGCAGAGCGGCTGCAATGGCAGTGCGAGGCCGACGGCGTCGATCACGACGGGTTCGAGGTCGATCTCGTCGTCGACGACGTGATAGACCTCCCCCTCCTCCGTGGTCTCCTCCGTGGTGCTGTCCGGGTATGCGAACAGCTCCGTGAGAGTCAGGTCCACCGCGTCGGAGAACGGCTCGAGACATCTCGAGCACTCCCCCACGGTGTCGGCTCGCAACGAACCGGTGACCAGGACCCCCTCGGATACGGCCTCCAATCGGAGATCGAGATCGATCTCCGATCCTTCCTCGATGGCGATTAGGTCGAGACCGATGCGCTGTGGCGCCGTCACCACCCGTTCCACGGTGCGCATCGAACCGGGACGACGGCCGAGTTTGACCGTGTCCAGCACGAAGTCCGCGTCCCGTCGGGAACGCGATGAGCTGTGGCGATGGGATGACAACAAACTTCACTTTCGAGAAAAGGGAAACGACAAAGGGCAACCACTCCACGATACGCAATCTGCGCGGTGGAGCCAAATTCGATCGGGCGCCGGTCGGACGGTCGCTCAGCGGCGACGCTCGGCCCGGCGGTCGTCGACGTCGTAGTCCGAGGCGTAGTCGGGAACACCCGAACCGGTCCGCAACTGCTGACGTCCGCGCCCCACGGACCGGACGGTGCCGTTCAGGAAGTCCTCGAACTCCGCGAGCTTCGTGTCGACGTACAGGTCGCAGTCCGAGCGGAGACGATCCGATTCGGCGTGCGCGGAGTCGATCACCCGCGCCGACTCGGCGTGCGCCGCCTGGACGACCTCCGTCTGCGAGACGAGGCGCGCCTGCTCCGCCGTGCCCTCCGCAACGGACCTCTCGTAGGACGCCTTGCCCGACTCGATCATGCGATCGGCCTCGGACCGTGCACGGCCCGTGAGTGCGTCGTACTCGCGCTGGCCTTCCGCGACGGAGGACTCGGCCTCGGCGCGCGCGTCGGTGACCAACTGCTCGGCGTGTGCGCGGGCCTCGGCGACCATCCGGTCCGCCTGCGCCTTCGCGTCCGCCAGGATGCGGTCGGCATCGTCCCGGGCGTTCTCGATGGTGGAGTTCGCCTCGGCGTTGGCGCTGGAGACGGTCTTCTCCGCGTTGGACCGCGCGTCCCCCACCAGTTTGTCCTTGTGGTCCAGGACGTCCTGGGCGTCGTCGAGTTCACCGGGAATCGCATCGCGCACGTCGTCGAGCAGTTCGAGGACGTCACCGCGCGGAACCACGCAGCCGGCGGTCATCGGTACGCCGCGTGCCTCTTCGACAATCGCGACAAGTTCGTCGAGCGCCTCGAATACCCGGTACACAAGCAACCCCAATCATCCATGACCCTCAGCAGGTCGGCGCAGCCTTCTTCGTGCAAGTCTGCCCGACCGGACGCCGCGGGTGTGTCGTGGCAGCCGGTGTGTCGGGTATCAGCTGCTCTCGGCGGCGCGCTCGGCGATCCTCGCGAGAAGACGGGCGTGCACCTTCTCGGGCAGCATGTCGGAGACGTCGCCACCGAACGTGGCCACTTCCTTCACGAGCGAACTCGACAGGTAGCTGTAGGTGGGGTTGGTCGGGATGAAGAGGGTGTCGACGCCACTGAGCTTCTGGTTCATCTGCGCCATCTGCAGTTCGTAGTCGAAGTCGTTGGCGCCGCGCAGGCCCTTGACGATCGCTGTGATCCCTTGCTGCTTGGCGTAATCCACCAGCAGACCGTGCCAGGAGGACACCCGAACGTTGGGCAGCTCACTGGTCGAGTCTTCGAGCATCTCGATGCGCTCTTCGACGGTGAACAGGCCACGCTTGCTCTTGTTGACCATGACCGTCACGATGACCTCGTCGAACTGCGCGGCAGCTCTGCCGATCACGTCAAGGTGGCCATTGGTCACGGGGTCGAAGGATCCGGGGCAGACAGCGCCAGTCATGAGTCCAGACCGTAGCAGGTCGCCAATTCGATTCTCGCCTCGCCGTACTTCTTCGCCTTGACGGGCGCGAAGCCTTCGGGCCAGACCGTCTCGGGCGACCTCGACGACCGCTCGAGCACCACGATCGAGCCGTCGCCGACCCAGCCGTTGCCCCGCAGGTGGCCGAGCACCGTCTGCACCGCCCCGTCGTCGACGGCGTACGGCGGATCCGCCATCACCAGGTCGTACGGCCTGTCGGCGGTGCCCGCGAGCACCGCCGCCACCGGAGCGCCGCGCACCTCCGCGCCCGGTAGACCGACCGTCGTCACGTTGTGCTTGATGATGCCCGCCGCTTTCGCGTCGGACTCGACGAGGACGACGCGGTCCGCACCCCGGGAGAGCGCCTCCAGGCCGAGCGCCCCCGATCCCGCGTAGAGATCGAGGACGGACGCGCCCTCGAGGTCCATCCGGCTGTGCAGTGCGCTGAACAATGCCTCGCGGACCCGGTCCGAGGTGGGCCGGGTCCCGCTCGGCGGGACCCGCAGGCGTCGACCGCCCGCGAGTCCCGCGATGATCCGAGTCACTCGCTCGCGGACTCCCCTGTCGACACGACGGCGAGGAGGTCGCCGCCTTCGACCTGCTGGACCGATCCGATGGCCAGCCGGGAGACAGTGCCGCTTCGTGGGGCGGTGATGGCCGCTTCCATCTTCATGGCCTCGATGGTGGCGATCGTGTCGCCGGCGGTGATGTGCTGGCCCTCGGTGACGGCGAGGGTCACCACACCGGCGAACGGTGCCGGCACGTGGCCGGGGTTGTTCTTGTCGGCCTTCTCCGCGGCGGGGATCTCACTGGAGATGGACCGGTCGCGCACCGACACCGGGCGCAGCTGCCCGTTGAGGATGCACATCACGGTGCGGTATCCCCGCTCGTCGGGTTCGGAGATGGCCTCGAGCCCGATGATCAGCTCGACACCGGGTGCGAGGCGGACCCGGTGCTCGTCGCCGCGGCGCAGGCCGTAGAAGAACTGGTTCGCCGAGAGCTGCGAGGTGTCGCCGTACTTGTCGCGGTGCTCGAGGAATTCCTTCGTCGGGCCGGGGAACAGCAGCCGGTTGAGCGTCGCGCGGCGTTCCGCGGAGGTGCCGGAGAGGGCCTTCTCGTCCTCCGCGGACAGCGGCACCTCGGGCTTCGCGACTCCGCGACCTTCGAGGGCCCGGGTGCGGAACGGTTCGGGCCAGCCACCGGGCGGGGTACCCAGTTCGCCGCGCAGGAACCCGACCACCGAGTCGGGGATGTCGAACTTCGCCGGGTTCTCCTTGAATTCCTCGGTGGAGGCCCCGGATCCGACGAGGTGCAGGGCGAGGTCGCCGACGACCTTCGACGACGGGGTGACCTTCACCAGGCGTCCGAGCATCCGGTCGGCGGCCGCGTACTTGGCCTCGACTTCCTCGAACTTGTCGCCGAGTCCGAGGGCCACGGCCTGGGTGCGCAGGTTCGACAGCTGACCGCCGGGGATCTCGTGGGTGTAGACGCGTCCGGTCGGGGCAGGCAGCCCGGACTCGAACGGCTTGTAGACCTTGCGCAGCGCCTCCCAGTACGGCTCGAGGTCGCACACGGCCTGCAGGTCCAGGCCGGTGTCGTACTGCGAGTGCGCGGCCGCGGCCACGATCGCCGACAACGCCGGCTGACTGGTGGTGCCCGCCATCGCGGCCGAGGCGCCGTCGACCGCGTCCGCGCCTGCCTGCCATGCGGCCAGGTACGTCGCGAGCTGACCGCCGGGGGTGTCGTGGGTGTGCACGTGCACGGGCAGGTCGAAGTTCTTGCGCAGCGCCGTCACCAGGGTGGTGGCGGCGGGGGCGCGGAGCAGTCCGGCCATGTCCTTGATCGCGATGATGTGCGCACCGGCCTCGACGATCTCCTCCGCCAGGCGCAGGTAGTAGTCGAGGGTGTAGAGGTTCTCGTTCGGGTTCGACAGGTCGCCGGTGTAGGACAGGGCGACCTCGGCGAGAGCGGTGCCGGTCTCGCGGACGGCGTCGATGGCCGGCCGCATCTGGTCGACGTTGTTGAGGGCGTCGAAGATGCGGAAGATGTCGATGCCGCTGTTGGTGGCCTCCTCGACGAACGCCCGCGTCACCTTCTCCGGGTACGGGGTGTAGCCGACGGTGTTCCGTCCGCGCAGCAGCATCTGCAGGCAGATGTTCGGCACGGCCTCGCGCAGCGCGGCCAGCCGGTACCAGGGGTCCTCGTGCAGGAACCGCAGCGCCACGTCGTAGGTCGCACCACCCCACGCCTCGATGGACAGCAGCTCGGGGGTCAGCCGGGCGACGTGCCCGGCGACGTCGAGCAGACCGCTGGTCCGCACGCGGGTCGCGAGCAGCGACTGGTGTGCGTCACGGAACGTGGTCTCGGTGACGGCGAGGGCCTTCTGCTCCCGCAGTGCCTTGGCGAATCCCTCCGGCCCGAGGGCGAGCAGCTTCTGACGGCTGCCGTCCGGCGGCGGGGTGGACAGGTCGATCTGGGGCAGCTTGTCGCGCGGGTACACCGCCGACGGCCGCTCGCCGTGCGGCTTGTTGACCGTCACGTCGGCGAGGTAGGTGAGGATCTTGGTGCCACGGTCGGCGGAGCTGCGCAGCGTGAGCAGCTGGGGCCGCTCCTCGATGAAGGACGTGGTGACCCGGCCGGCCTTGAAATCGGGGTCGTCGAGCACCGCCTGCAGGAACGGGATGTTCGTCGACACGCCGCGGATGCGGAACTCGGTGACCGCGCGGCGGGCACGGGCGACGGCGGTTTCGAAGTCGCGGCCGCGGCACGTCAGCTTGACGAGCATCGAATCGAAGTACGCGGAGACCTCTGCCCCGACCGACGTCCCGCCGTCGAGGCGGATACCGGCACCGCCCGGGGTGCGGTAGCCGGTGATCCGACCGGTGTCCGGGCGGAACCCGTTGGCGGGGTCCTCGGTGGTGATGCGGCACTGCAGCGCCGCACCGCGCAGCGTGATCTTGTCCTGGCTCAGGCCCAGATCCGCGAGGGTCTCCCCCGACGCGATCCGCAGCTGCGACTGCACGAGGTCGACGTCCGTGACCTCTTCGGTGACGGTGTGCTCGACCTGGATGCGGGGGTTCATCTCGATGAAGACGTGGTTGCCGCGGGTGTCGAGGAGGAATTCGACGGTGCCCGCACAGGCGTAGTTGATCTCCTTCGCGAACGCGACGGCGTCCGCGCAGATCTTCGCCCGCAGCTCTTCCGACAGGTTCGGGGCCGGCGCGAGCTCGATCACCTTCTGGTGGCGGCGCTGCAGCGAGCAGTCCCGCTCGAACAGGTGGATGACGTTGCCCTGACCGTCGGCCAGGATCTGGACCTCGATGTGACGCGGGTCGACGACGGCCTGTTCGAGGAACACCGTCGGGTCGCCGAAGGCCGACTCGGCCTCACGCGCGGCGGCCTCGATGGACTCCTTGAGCTGAGCCCGCTCGGCGACGCGGCGCATGCCGCGGCCACCGCCGCCGGCGACGGCCTTCACGAACAGCGGGAACTGCATGGTCTCGGCCGCGGCCAGCAACTCGTCCACATCGGCGGACGGCTCCGACGACGCCAGCACCGGCAGACCGGCCGCCTTCGCCGCGGCGATCGCACGCGCCTTGTTGCCGGTGAGCTCGAGCACCTCGGCGGAGGGACCCACGAACGTGATGCCCGCCTCGGCGCACGCGGCGGCGAGATCGGGGTTCTCGGAAAGGAAGCCGTAGCCGGGGTAGATGGCGTCGGCGCCTGCCTGCTTGGCCGCGGAGACGATCTCGTCGACGGAGAGGTACGCCCGAACCGGGTGTCCCTCCTCGCCGATCTGATAACTCTCATCAGCCTTCAGACGGTGGATCGAGTTCCGATCCTCGTACGGGAACACCGCGACCGTTCCAGCACCTAGTTCGTAGGCGGCACGGAAAGCGCGGATCGCAATTTCGCCACGGTTGGCGACCAGGACTTTGGAGAACATTGGAGCAAACTACCCCGCCGAAGACGGCCGCGGATAAGTGGCATCCCACATTTCAGGATCCTCCACAAACTTCACAAAGACCCCCCTGACGTGTGCGAATTCTGCAACAGACCCGAAACAGACGAGCGAAGATTTACGTGAAGCGAAGTAAGTTCTCACGTTTTCTCCAGATATTCGATGCGGTCGGCGTCGAGAGCCGACGTCACCATCGCCGACAGTCCCGGATGGTTTTCGAGTCGCGGATCGTCCGCGATCACCGAACGCGCGAACTCGGATGCCGCGGCGATGACGTCCTCGTGGCCGAGCAGCGACAACAGCCGCAACGTAGACGTCGTGCCCGACTGCGCCGCACCGAGAATGTCGCCTTCGCGCCGGGTGGCGAGGTCGAGTTGCGCGAGTTCGAAACCGTCGTTGGTCGAGGCCACGTTCGACAGTCGCTCGTAGGCGGGACCGCCCGGATTCATCTCCGTGACGAGAATGCAGAGGCCCTGGTGTTTGCCTCGGCCGACGCGTCCGCGCAGCTGGTGCAGCTGGCTCACACCGAAACGGTCCGCGTCGACGATCACCATGATCGTCGCGTTCGGGACGTCGACGCCGACCTCGACGACGGTGGTGCACACGAGGACGTCGATGTCACCGGCCGTGAAGTCGCGCATCACCGCGTCCTTCTCGTCCGCGGGAAGCCGGCCGTGCAGCAGTCCCACCCGCAGGTCGGGCATGATGCTGCCGCTCAACTCCTCGAACACCTCGACGGCGGACTTCGTCTCGGGCGCCTTCTCGTCGAACGCGTCCTCACCGTCGCCCTTCTCGCCGTCGCCGATGCGCGAGCACACGACGTACGCCTGCCGCCCCTCGGCCACGTCCTCGCGGATCCGTTCCCACGCGCGCGCGACCCACTGCGGCTTCTGGGACGCGGGTACCACACTGCTCTTGATCGGCGACCGCCCCTTCGGCAGCTGGCGCAGCGTCGACACCTCGAGATCGCCGAGCACCGTCATCGCGATGGTGCGGGGAATCGGCGTCGCCGTCATCACCAGCAGGTGCGGGCTCAGACCCTCCCGCGCCCTCGACCGCAGCCGGTCGCGCTGCTCGACACCGAACCGGTGCTGCTCGTCGACCACCACCATCCCGAGGTTGAAGAATTCGACATTGTCCTGGATGAGGGCGTGCGTGCCGATGACGATCCCGGCGTCGCCGGTAATCGCCTCGTTCAGCGCCGCGCGTTTGGCGGCGACCGGCATCGACCCCGTCAGCAGCGCCACCCGCGTCGCCTTCTCGTGCGCCCCGAGTTCCCCGGCGGTCGCGAGGGAGCCGAGCATCGCCCGCAGCGACCGGGCGTGCTGCGTCGCGAGGACCTCGGTCGGGGCGAGTAGAGCGCACTGGTAGCCGGCGTCGACCACCTGGAGCATGGCGCGCAGGGCCACGATCGTCTTACCCGAACCCACCTCACCCTGCAGCAGCCTGCTCATCGGGTGCGGCTGCGCCAGATCGGCGGAGATCTCGTCGGCGACCGCGTGCTGACCGTCGGTGAGCTGGAACGGAAGCATGCTCTCGAACACGTCGGCGATCCCGCCGGGCACGGGCGGGCACTCGGGCGCGACGCGCTCGGCGTTGTCGTGGCGGCGTCGGGCGAGAACCAGCTGGAGCGCGGTCGCCTCGTCGAACCGCAGACGGTCGTGGGCGTTCTCCACGTCCTCACGTGTGTCGGGCAGGTGGACCGACCGGAGAGCTTCGTCGAGACCGATCAGGTCGCGTTCGGCTCGGATGTTCTCCGGCAGGGGGTCGTCGACGTGATCGAGCTGGTCCAGGATCTGGCGGACGCACTTCATGATCGTCCAGCTCTCGACGTCCCGCGTGGCGGGATAGAGCGGGATCAGCGCCCGGTCGAACACGGACATGTCGACCCCCGCACCGGCTTCCTGCGACGCTCGGGCGATTCCCGCGAGATCCCCGGCACCGCGGATCCGGCCGACGTTCACCACGGGGTCCTCGCTGCCGGCACGTGGCTCGGGAAGGATGAGATAGCTCGGATGGGTGAGGCTCCACTTCTGGCGGAAGTACTTGACCGTTCCCGAGAACATCGCGCGCACACCGGGCTTGATCACGTGCTTGACCTTCTGCGGGCTGAAGAAGGTGACGTCCACGTTCTGGGTGTCGGTCGACAGGACCACCTTGAGCATGCTGCCCGGCCGGTTCTTCATCTTCACGACTGCCGCGGACGTGACCCGGGCGATGATCGTGATGTGCTCGCCCTCCGGCGGGTCCTTCTCCGCGAGCTCGCGGCCCTGGGAGGCGTACCGGTGCGGGTAGTGCCGCAGCAGGTCCTCGACCGTGCGGATGTCGAACGCCGCCTCGAGCGCGTCGGCGGTCTTCTTCCCCAGCAGATGATCGAGCCGATCGGACAATGTGGCCATCGAATTCCTCATTCCACCCCGAGTTGCAACAGATCTCCTGGCTGTCCACCGTGGTAGATCATCACCTCGACGCCGGGGTGCCGCTGCGAGATGTGATCGGCCAATTCCGTGTCGAGCCCCTCCGGCGCCTCCGACCCCATCAGGAGCGTCACCAGTTCACCACCCGCGCCGAGGACGAGGTCGACGAGTCGCCGTCCGGCCGCGACCGCGTCCGGTTCGATGACGATCACCTCGTGACCCATCAGGCCGATGCCGTCTCCCGGTTCGCACGTTCCCACGTAGGTGAGGGCCCGTTCCCGGGCGATGCGCAGGGATCCCCAGCGGGTGGCGGCGGCGGCCTCCGACATCGCGAACGCGTCGTCCACCGCCTCACGCTCGGGATCGTGCACCGCCAGGGACGCGAGTCCCTGCACCATCGCGGACGTCGCGAGCAGCAGGACCTCGTGCCGGGCGTCCCTCGCCGCGGCACTGACCGCGACGAGTTCCTGAGCCGTCAGCGCGCCGTTGGGGAGGACGAGCACCTCGGTGCGTCCCATCTGCCTGATGATGCCGAGGAGCTGGGCCCGGGTGACGGGCGCGTCGTCGCACCGGAGGACTGTCGCGCCCTCGCTCGCGAACAGTTCGGCGGCGCCGTCTCCGGCCACGACGGCGACGATTCCCCGCTCCCCCTGATCCGGGCGGGTCCGGACCGGCGGGACGAGCAACCCCTGGTCCCGCGCATCCACGAGGAAGCTGCTGACGCGGATTCCGTGGATGCGTCCCGCGGCGAGTCCGGCCTCCACGGCGGCGCCCGCGTCCGTGCAGTGCACGTGCACCGACCAGCCTCCGCCGCCGTCGCCGACGATCACGATCGAGTCCCCGAGCGCGTTCAGCGTGGTGCGCAACTCCGCCATGCGGTCCTCGTCGGACTCCGCGACCAGGTACATCACCTCGAAATCCTGATCCGGGCCCTCTTCGCAGTCGGGTCCCGAATGCGCGTGCGTGCCCTGCGACGGGTGCGGCACGGAATCGGGGACGGGCTCTGCGCGATGCGTGGACGGTGTGCGGCGCGGAACGTGGAGCGCGATCGGTGCGCGATCCGGCGGCGACCCCGTTACCGCCGTGACGAGAGCGTCGAGGATCACGACGAGGCCGAGTCCTCCCGCATCGACGACGCCCGCGGTGCCGAGCACCTCGAGTTGCGACGGCGTCCTGGTGAGCGCGGACGCCGCCGCATCCGCGGCTGCGCGGGCCGTGACCGCGATCGGCGCCTCGTCCGGGAACTCCGCCGCGGCGTCGGCGGCGCAGCGCAGCACGGTGACGATGGTCCCCTCCACCAGGTAGCTCACCGCGTCCGTCACCAGGTTGGTGGCCATCAGCAGCCCGGTCCGGACCGTTCTTGTGTCGACGGCGGGGGTGACGGCTGCTTCCGCAATCCCACGCAGCACCTGGGACAGGATCACCCCGGAGTTCCCGCGCGCGCCCGCGACCGCGCCCCGGGCCAGGGCGATGGCCACCTGCCGGACGTCCTTGATGCCGCTGCCCGCGTACTCGTCGATCGCACCCAGCGCCGCACGCATCGTGAACAGCAGATTGGTGCCCGTGTCGGAGTCCGGAATCGGAAAGACGTTGAGGCTGTTGATCTCCTCGCACCGCTTTTCCAGACCCGCGACGGCGGTCCGCGCCCACGATTCGAGGACTCGCCCGTCCATCGGGAGCTCAGGGGCCACTGTCGTCCTCTCCGGCCAGGGAATGGGAAGGTGCCGTCAGACTAGTCGGGGGACGATGATCGGGCCCGCGGTCCGAGCCCTTCGGGACCGGGTTTGGCCAATCCACACTCGAGCGGCTACTCTTGCACGGTTGCCTCGTACAGGGCGCGCTTGCTGTGTCCTGTCTCCACGAGGCCAGCAAATTTCACAGTTCACTATCTTGAAGGAGTTCGCGACTATGGCTGCCGTCTGCGACGTATGCGCCAAGGGGCCCGGCTTCGGTAAGTCGGTCTCGCACTCGCACCGGCGTACCAACCGTCGCTGGAACCCGAACATTCAGACTGTTCGTGCCGAGGTTGCCCCCGGAAACACCCGGAAGGTCAACGTCTGCACCTCCTGCCTGAAGGCTGGAAAGGTTGCTCGGGGCTGACCCGACGCTGCGTGCGATGTCACTGCGCCCCCGACACTTCGGTGTCGGGGGCGCAGTTTTTTATGTTCCCGCACCTGTCCGATTCGGCATCGTCGCAGCGCATCGGGGCACGTCGGGCACCGGCAAGGACCCACGTAAGGTGCAACGGTGACTTCTCTCGATGGACTCAGCAAAGTACAGCTCGAAGACGGCGTGCTACGCATCACGATCGCGACTGCGGAGAACGGCACCTCGCTGGACGGCGAGGGCATGGTGCAGGGTGCCCGGGCACTCGAAGCGGTCGGTGACCGGATCGGCAGCGTCCTTCTCGTCGGGGAGGGCCCGAACTTCTGCGCCGGCGGCAACGTGCACGCCTTCGCGTCCGCACCGGTGCGAAGCGAATACGTCGCCGAGGTCGCGCGCGTGTTCCACGAGTTCGTTCGTGCGCTCGACGCCGTGACCGTTCCGGTGATCGCCGGTGTTCACGGGTGGGCTGCGGGCGCCGGCATGAGCCTCGTGTGCCTAACGGACGTCGCCATCGGCGGCCCGGGCACCAAGTTGCGCCCGGCCTACCCGTCCATCGGCTTCACCCCGGACGGCGGCATGTCCTGGACCCTGCCGCGCATCGTCGGCGACGCCCGCGCGCGCGAGATCCTGATCACCGATGCCGTTCTCAGCGGCGACGAGGCCGTCCGCCTGGGCATCCTCAGCCGCCTCGTCGGCGACGACGTCGTCCAGGACGAGGCACTTCGGCTCGCCCGCACCCTCGCTGCCGGCCCGACGCCGTCCTTCTCGGGGATCAAGACGCTCGTCCGCGACTCCCGATATCGCACGCTCGCCGAGCAACTCGACGCGGAGGCCGCGTCGATCGCCACCGCGGCCGACAGCCCGGTGGGACGCGAGGGCGTCGACGCATTCGTCGAGAAGCGGCGAGCCGACTTCTCATCAGTGCAGTGAAGCGACGTGCCGACTTCTCGCGGCCACCAATTACGGCAGCTGCCAGTTCACCGGCTCGGCGCCCAGTCCGTCGAGGAGTTCGTTCGCCCGGCTGAACGGCCGCGAACCGAAGAATCCGCGCGACGCGGACAACGGTGAGGGGTGGGCCGACTCGATCGTCGGCACATCGCCGAGCATCGGTTTCAGCGTGGACGCGTCCCGGCCCCACAGAATTGCGACGAGGGGTTCGGGGCGCGCCACGAGAGCGCGGATGGCCTGCTCGGTCACCGCCTCCCAGCCCTTCTTCCGGTGCGAGGCCGGGAGTCCGGGCTGCACGGTGAGCACCCTGTTCAGGAGAAGCACGCCCTGGCGTGACCACGGAGTGAGGTCGCCGGTGGTGGGTGTCTCGTAGCCGAGGTCCTTGCTGTACTCGGTGAAGATGTTGCCGAGGCTGCGTGGCACCGGGCGCACGTCCGGTGCCACCGAGAAACTGAGACCGACCGCGTGACCGGGTGTGGGGTACGGGTCCTGACCCACGATCAGGACCTTGACCTCGGAGAACGGGTGGGTGAACGCGCGCAGGACGTTCTCTCCGGCGGGGAGGTATTCACGCCCGCCGGCGATTTCCGCGCGCAGGAACTCGCCCATCTCCGTGATCCGGCCGGACACCGGTTCGAGTGCGTCTGCCCATCCGGCCTCGACGAGGTCCGACAGCGGCGCCGCCATCAGTCGAGCCTGCGCAGCGAGTCGCGGTAGTAGGCCGCGTTCGCGGCATACATCTTCACGTTCATCTCGAGGTGCCGCTCGGGAACCTCGTAGCCCTGCCGGATCTTCGCGGGGACGCCGAGCGCCATGCTCCGCGGCGGAACCTCGAACTTGAACGGAACGACGGCGCCGGCTCCGACGACCGAACCGGCACCGATGACCGAGCCGTTGAGAACGATCGATCCGGAGGCGATCAGGCAGTGGTCGCCGATCGTGGATCCCTCGATGTGCGCCGCGTGACCGACGACGCACCCCGAGCCGATGACGGTGGGATCGGTCATCGTGCAATGGATCACCGTGCCGTCCTGGATGTTCGTGTCGGCGCCGACGGTGATGGTGCCGTAGTCGGCGCGGAGCACGGCCTGCGGCCACACCGAGGTGCCTGCCGCCAGGGTCACGTTCCCGATCACCACGGCGTCGGGATGGACGTAGGCGTCCGGATGGATGTCGGGTTCGCGGTCCCCGAGCGCGTAGATAGCCATGCGTGCAACCTATACCGAGAAACTCTGCCAGCCGCCGGCCCCCGGCCAGGTCTCGCCGTCGACCGAGATGCCGGACCCGTCGTGTACCGCGCCGATCGCGGTCCAGCCCGCCGGGAGCGGGACGTCGGTGGGAAAGGTGGCGGCGAAGCCGTGGTCCTCTCCCCCGGTGAGCACCCATTCCCAGTAGTCGGCGCCGAGAACCGTCGCCGCCGACACCAGTTCGGGTGAAACGATCATTTCGGATCGGGTGAGGGACATTCCGACGCCGGAGGCGTCGCAGATGTGACCGAGGTCGGCGAGGAGCCCGTCGGAGATGTCGGTCATCGCGTGGGCGCCCCCGTCCGCGGCGGCCCAGGCGGCGGAATACGGCGGCGTGGGGACACGGTGCGCGGCGAGGAGGTCCGGGAAATCCGAGGACCCGCCGAGCAGCAGTGCGAGACCGGCCGCCGATCGGCCGAGTTCGCCGGCCACCGCGACGACGTCGCCCGACCGCGCGCCGGACCGCCGGATCGGGCTCCTGCCACCCAGATCACCGAGGACGGTGACGGAAATCACGACCTGCGCGGCCTGCACGAGATCACCGCCCACGACACCGGCCCCGAGTTCCTCGGCGCCCTCCCCGATTGCGGCCGAGATGCCGTCCGCCACGTCGATCGACGTGTCCGGCGGCAAGCCCAGAGAGACCAGGAAAGCCGTCGGCCGCGCGCCCATCGCCGCGACGTCGGCCGCATTCTGGGCCACCGCCTTGCGGCCCACGTCGCGCGGAGTCGACCAGTCGAGCCGAAAGTGCCTGTCCTGCACCAGCATGTCGGCGGACACCGCCACCCGGCCGTCGGCGGCCCGGACGAGGGCGGCGTCGTCTCCGGGACCGATCAGCGTGGACGGGGGCTGCACCCGGCCCTCCACCGCTCGGCCGATCACGGCGAACTCGCCGACGTCGGCGACGGTGAGGGGCGGGGTCGGGTCCGGGGAATCCGTCGGTGTGATGGTGTGCCTCCAGTGTCGGGTGGCCCGTGCAGCGGCGGTGGGTCCGGTCGACGGAATGTACGACTGCGGTACCTTTTAGCTGTTGCCGGGACTTCTCGGCACGTGACCGATCAGCGCGCCGAAGCACCCGCGACTCTACCGAGACCCATGCGGCGCGGAGCAGGGAAGGGCCGGAGCGAGAGTGCAAGCGTTCATCCTGATCCAGACCGAAGTCGGCAAGGCCGCGGCGATCGCGACCGAGATCGCGAAGATCACCGGAGTCCGCACCGCCGAGGACGTGGTCGGACCGTACGACGTCATCGTGCGGGTGTCCGCTGACGACGTCGCTCCCGTCGTCAAGGAGATCCGTCAGGTCTCCGGCATCACCCGCACCCTCACCTGCGATGTCCCCGAAAAGTCTGCGAACAAGAACTGAGCATGTCCGACCTCGAACCCGAACAGAGCACACCCGCCGGCAACTCCGACCCGGTTCCTGCGGAGCGGCGGAATCCCGCACTCATCGCGACGGCCGTGGCGCTCCCCGTGGCCCTGGTCATCGGCATCGTCGTCGCCGCGGTGTTCGCCGGGCGGAACCCGGTGAAGGAACCCGTGTCGCTGGGCCCTGTGCCCGCGCCCGCATCCGGCTCCGCGGAGTGCGCCACCCTGATGGGGGGCCTCCCCGACGCGCTCGGCGACTACACGCGCGCCGAACTCACCGAACCCGCACCCGAGGCGACCGCCGCGTGGCAGCCGGTCGAGGGCGAACCACTCGTCCTGCGTTGCGGTCTGGACCGTCCCGCGGAGTTCGATCAGGCTTCGCCGCTGCAGGTGATCGACGGAGTTCAGTGGTTCGAGATCTCGGGCGCGAGCGCCGGAATCGACGCGAGCAGCTATTTCGCCGTCGACCGCGGCGTGTACATCGGACTCACGGTCCCCACCGGGGTGGGACCGACGCCGCTTCAGGACATGTCCGGCGCGGTGTCGCAGGCGTTGCCGCAGAAGCCCCTCGATCCGGCGCCCGTCGCGAATCCCTGAGCGCCGGACCGCCGTTTCGCTAACGCAGGCCGATGCCGCGCGCGAGGGCGGTGTCGACCAGGGTCGAGACGAGGGTGCCGTAGTCGACACCCACCGCGCCCCACATGCGCGGGTACATCGAGATCGACGTGAATCCCGGCATCGTGTTGATCTCGTTGATCACCGGGCCGTCCTCGGTCACGAAGAAGTCGACCCGCGCGAGTCCCTGGCAGTCGAGCGCGGAGAACGCTCGCACCGCGAGTTCGCGGATCTCTTCGCTGACCGATTCGTCGAGTTTGGCGGGCACGTCGAACTCGCACACGTCGTCGAGGTATTTGCTGTCGAAGTCGTAGAACGCCTCGTCGTCGCCTGCGCCTTCCGGCATCCGGATCTCGGCGATGACGCTGGCCCGCACGTCGCCGTCCGGGAACTCGAGGACTCCGCACTCGACCTCACGGCCGACGATCCCCGATTCGACGATCACCTTGGGGTCGTGCAGACGGGCGTGGGTGATGGCGTCGTCGAGCGCGGCCCACTCGGCCACCCGGGTGATCCCGATCGACGATCCGCCGCGGGCAGGCTTCACGAACACCGGGAGGTGGAGGCGGGACTTCTGTTCGTCGGTCAGCGAGGCGGTGCCCGGACGCAGGACGACCTGGAACCCGATGGGCAAGCCTTCCGCGGCGAGCAGTTTCTTCGTGAATTCCTTGTCCATGCCGGCAGCGCTGGCGAGAACACCGGGACCGACGTACGGAACACCCGCGAGTTCGAGCAGGCCCTGGATCGTGCCGTCCTCGCCGTAGGCGCCGTGCAGGACGGGGAAGACGACGTCGACCGAGGCCAGGATCTTGCCCGCTTCGCCGTCGTCGAGGGCGACGAGGTCTCCGGACCGCGTCGGGTCGGCGGTGAGGGCCAGTGCGGACCCGTCGGCGTCGACGCTCGGGAGTGCCCGGCCGCGGATGGACAGCGTCTCGGGGTCGGTGGAGCCGAGGACCCACGAACCCTCGGTGGTGATGCCGATCGGCACCACCTCGTACCGTTCCGGGTCGAGGTTCCTCAGGACGCTTCCGGCCGACACACAGGACACGGAATGCTCGTTGCTGCGGCCGCCGAAGATGACGGCTACCCGGGTACGCGGTTTACTCACGACACAAACCGTACCGTCGCCGCGACACGCTCATCGCACCCACCTCTCCTCACATTTCCTTCGCCGACCTCACGACACGTCGGGTCCCGCACTCACAATGCGGACAGTGCCCGCTCGAGATCGGCGACCAGGTCTTCGGTGTCCTCGATTCCACACGAGAGCCGGACGAACCCGTCGGGCACGGGGTCACCCCACCGGGCCCGGCGATCGGCGGTGGTGTGGATGCCGCCGAAGCTCGTCGCAGGTACGAGGAGTTCGCTTCCGGCCACGAGGCGGTGGAACTGTTCGGCGGAATCCACCTCGAAGCTCACCAGCCCGCCGAATCGACGCATCTGACCGGCGGCGACGGCGTGTGCAGGATCACCGGGCAGACCCGGGTACCGGACGCGGTGGGCCGCGGGGTGCGACTGGAGCAGCGCCGCGAGGGCCAGGGCGTTGGCGCATTGACGCTCGAAGCGCAGACCGGCCGTCCCGAGACTCCGATGGGCGAGCCACGTCTCGAACGGCCCCAGCACCGTGCCCGACAGCGCCCTCTCGCGTTCCATTCCGGCCAGGAAGTCGGCGTCCGACGCGGCGATGTATCCCATGAGGAGATCGCTGTGACCGCTCAAAGTCTTTGTGCCGCTGGCGACTACCACGTCAGCACCGAGTTCGAGCGGCTGC
The DNA here is from genome assembly GCF_900455735.1 of Rhodococcus wratislaviensis. Taxonomy (GTDB): domain Bacteria; phylum Actinomycetota; class Actinomycetes; order Mycobacteriales; family Mycobacteriaceae; genus Rhodococcus_F; species Rhodococcus_F wratislaviensis. The sequence continues at coordinate 82,565 of NZ_UAUI01000006.1, forward strand.
TGGCCGAGTGGGGTGGCAGTCGTGTTGTCCACCACCAGAACGGCGCCCGCGTTCGCGCACTGCTCTGATACGGCGCGCAGATCCACCACGTCGAGGGAAGGGTTGGCCGGAGTCTCGGCCACCACCACCGTCGTCCCCTCGGCGGACGCCAGCAGTGCGGCGGCCGCCTCGCCGGCCATGTCGGCGGTCCTCAGTTCGTGCACGGTGATACCCATCGGCTCCAGACGCTCCCGCGCGTACGCACGCACCTGGTAGTAGCCATCGGACGGAACGACCACGGTGTCACCGGCGGTGAGCAGACTCCTCAGCACGACGGTGACCGCCGACATCCCGGAGCCGACGACGAGCGCGCCCGCGGCGCCCTCGAGCGTCGCCAGCGCCGATTCGAGGTCACGCCAGCCCGGATTGGAGGCGCGTGCGTAGGTGTCGGACTCGGTTCCCTCGTCGGCGCTCAGCTGATACGGCGCCGCGAAAACCGGCCCCCTCTGCATCGGCGAGCCGGGAATATTTTCTGCGGCAACGGCTTTGACGCAGCGGGTGGAATCACCACTCACGAGCTCACTCCGGCTTCGTGCGGCGGCCGAGCAGCTGACCGATCGCGTCCTGCACCACGAGACCCTCGTGGCACACCCTGTGCACGGCATCGGTCAGCGGCATCTCGACGTCGTAACTGGCGGCGAGAGCCCGCACGGACGAGCACGATTTCACACCCTCGGCGACCTGACCATGAGTTGCCGCCTGGGCACTCTCGATCGAACCACCCTGGCCGAGGCGTTCACCGAACGACCGATTTCGTGACAGGGGCGACGTGCATGTCGCGACCAGATCGCCCACTCCCGCGAGACCCGCGAGGGTGGCAGGTTTCGCACCGAGCGCCACCCCCAGCCGGATGATCTCGGCCAGACCGCGAGTGATGATGCTCGCAATCGTGTTCTCTCCCAATCCGATTCCCGATGCCATACCGCAGGCGAGGGCGATGACGTTCTTGCAGGCGCCGCCGATCTCACACCCGATGACGTCCGAATTCGTGTACGGACGGAAGTATCCGGTTGCCGAGGCCTTCTGCAGTTCCAGTGCCCGCGTCGAATCCGTGCACGCGACAACCGTCGCCGCCGGCTGACCGATAGCGATCTCCCGGGCCAGATTGGGCCCGGACAGGACGGCGACCCGGCCCGGGTCTGCGCCGGTGACCTGGATGATCACCTGACTCATCCGCATGAGGGTGCCGGTCTCGATGCCCTTGGCGAGGCTCAGCAGGGTGGCGTTCTCGGGGATCATCGGAGTCCAGACCTGCAAATTGTCGCGCAGAGACTGCGACGGCACCGCCAGGACGACGATGTCGGCGCCATCGAGTGCGGCCCGCGCGTCGTCCGTTGCGGTCAACGACGGAGGCAGGGCGATGCCCGGCAGGTAGTCCGCGTTCTCGTGACGCGACACGATCGATTCGGCGACCTCAGCGCGTCGCGCCCACATGGTGACATCGGTCCCGGCATCGGCCAGGACCTTCGCAAATGCAGTCCCCCATGAACCCGCTCCCAGTACCGCAGCCTTGCTCACACAGCCCCCTCGTCGTTCGTTACCCGATGCGTCGCCCACAGTATTGCCGATGCCGAGGTCGAGCGCCGCCCCGCTACCGAACTCGTTCGCTGCTCAGCCGCGACCGGGCGTCCGGAGCACCACCCCGCGCGGGCTGGCAAGATATCCGCATGAGCACAGCGACCCGATCCGTGGCGCCGCGCGCGCACGTACTCGTCGCGGTCAAGGAACTCCACGCGGCCAAGACGCGGCTGTCCGGTGTCTTCGACACGGCCGACCGCACCGGACTGGTGCTGTCGATGCTGCGCGACACCCTGGCCGTCGTCAGCGACGTCGCGACGGTCGTCGGTGTCACCGTGGTCACGCCGGACCCCGCGGTGGCGCGGCTCGCACGCAGTGTCGGCGCGGACGTCTACGCCGACCCCGCGCCCGTGTCCACCGACGAGCGGCCGGACGAGGGCGGCACCGAGCACAGTCTCAATGCGGCGCTGTCAGCGGCGGCCGAGCATGTCCGCCTCAACGAGCGCGGAGTCGACGTCGTCGCACTGCAGGCCGACCTTCCGTCTCTGCGCGGAGGCGAATTCGGTGAAGCACTCGCCGCGGCGAGAACCGGCGGCAGGTCTGTGGTCGTCGATCATCACGGCACCGGCACCGCCGCCCTGTTCTCCTGCGACCCGGACATTCCGCTCGATCCCCGCTTCGGACCAGGATCGGCGAAGCGGCACCTCGAATCCGGGGCACGTCCCCTCGACGGGCACTGGCCGGGTCTGCGAACCGACGTCGACACCGCCGACGATCTCGATGCCGCGCAGGCTCTCGGCGTCGGACCTGCGACGCGTGCCGCACTCGACGCTCTCGAACACACCGCCCCCTCGCGCTGCGGAAACGAGTAGGCCGCGCAGGCCGTGTGAATTTGCCCCATCGATTGTCCGCGGCCGAATTCTCGAGGGATGATCGTGGGGTGAGTAACCGAGAAGCGCTCGACCAGCAGACCGACGTCGACGGAAAGAACGGAACCCGCGACAGCATCGTCACGGCCAATCCCACGAACGTTCCGATGGCGCCACCCGCTGCGACGAGTGCCCTCACGAGCGCGCTGACCGACGGGCTCCCCGAAGATCGTTACCTGAACCGCGAACTCAGTTGGCTCGATTTCAATGCCCGGGTTCTCGCCCTCGCCGAGGACACGTCGCTGCCGTTGCTCGAGCGCGCCAAGTTCCTCGCCATCTTCGCGTCCAATCTGGACGAGTTCTTCATGGTCCGCGTCGCCGGACTCAAGCGCCGCGACGAGACCGGCCTGTCCGTGCGGTCCGCCGACGGCCTCTCCCCCCGCGAACAGCTCTCCCTGATCGCGACCCGGACCCAGGAGATCTCGGAGAAGGCCGCGCGGGTGTTCCTCGACTCCGTTCGTCCTGCGCTTGCCGCCGAAGGGATCTCCATCATCGGATGGGACGATCTCACCGACGACGACCGCGAGCGCCTGTCGGTGCATTTCCAGGACCAGATCTTCCCGGTGCTCACTCCGCTGGCCGTCGACCACGCCCACCCCTTCCCGTACATCAGCGGCCTGAGTCTCAACCTCGCGGTGACGGTGAAGGATGCGGTCACGGGTGGCGAACACTTTGCGAGGGTCAAGGTTCCGGACAACGTGGGCCGGTTCGTCCGCGTCCGCCGCGACGAGACACCCTCCTCCATCGACGCGTTCCTGCCCCTCGAAGATCTGATCTCCGCTCACCTCGACATGCTGTTCCCGGGCATGGAGATCGTGGAGCACCATGCATTCCGCATCACGCGTAACGCCGATTTCGAGGTCGAGGAAGACCGCGACGAAGATCTTCTGCAGGCGCTCGAGCGTGAGTTGGCGCGCCGCCGGTTCGGTTCCCCGGTGCGGCTCGAGGTCGCGGACGACATGACCGAGCACATGCTCGAACTCCTCCTGCGCGAACTCGACGTCGATCCCGGCGACGTCATCCAGGTGCCCGGATTGCTGGACCTGTCGTGCCTCTGGCAGGTGTACGCGGTCGACCGGCCCGCCCTCAAGGACGCACCGTTCGTCCCGGCAACGCATCCGGCATTCGGCGAGAGGGAAACACCCAAGAGCGTCTTCTCGACCCTCCGCGACGGCGACGTCCTGGTCCACCACCCGTACGACTCGTTCTCCACGAGCGTCCAGCGCTTCATCGAACAGGCTGCGGCCGACCCCCAGGTTCTGGCGATCAAGCAGACCCTTTACCGCACTTCGGGCGACTCCCCCATCGTCGACGCGTTGATCACCGCCGCCGAGGCGGGCAAACAGGTTGTGGCACTGGTCGAGATCAAGGCGCGATTCGACGAGCAGGCGAACATCAAGTGGGCCCGCAAGCTCGAACACGCGGGTGTGCACGTGGTGTACGGACTGGTCGGGCTCAAGACCCACTGCAAGACGTGCCTCGTCGTCCGTCGCGAAGGGTCCACCATCCGGCGTTACTGCCACATCGGTACCGGCAACTACAACCCGAAGACCGCCCGGCTGTACGAAGACATCGGTCTGCTCACCGCCGCCCCGGAGATCGGCGCAGACCTCACCGACCTGTTCAATTCCCTCACCGGCTACTCGCGGAAGACGCAGTACCGCAACCTCCTCGTCGCGCCGTACGGTGTGCGCCGGGGAATCATCGAGCGGATCGACGGTGAGATCGCGCACAAACTGCGGGGCGAGGACGCCGGAATCCTGCTGAAGGCCAACGCCTTGGTCGACGAACAGGTGATCGACTCGCTCTACCGTGCATCCCGGGCCGGTGTGCCCGTCGAGATCGTGGTGCGCGGCATCTGCGCCCTCAAACCCGGAGTTCCCGGCCTGAGTGAGAACATCCACGTCCGGTCGATTCTCGGACGCTTCCTCGAACATTCCCGAGTCTTCCATTTTCGCGGCGCCGACGAATTCTGGATCGGCAGCGCAGACATGATGCACCGCAACCTCGACCGACGCGTCGAAGTCATGGCGCAGGTGAAAGATCCTCGACTCACCGCCCAGATAGCCGAGATAGCCGATTCCGCGCTCGATCCCCGCACGCGGTGCTGGGTGCTCGGGTCCGACGGCCGGTGGGTTCCGTCACCCGCCCACGGCGAGGAGGTTCGCGACCACCAGGAAGCCATGATGCGCAAACGAATGGGCACCGGATCCTGATCGCGGCGAGTCCGCGGCAGAAGGAAGGAATTCGGTGAGCAGTTCACCCGGCAAACCGGTCAAAGCCAATATCTTCGCTGCGGGGGCAGTGCTGTGGCGAAAATCTCCCGACAATCCCGACGAGATCGAGATCGCGCTCATTCACCGGCCCAAATACGAGGACTGGTCATTCCCCAAGGGAAAGCTCGACCCCGGCGAGACCGCCGTCGTGGCCGCACTGCGTGAGGTGGAAGAAGAGACGGGTATCCGCGGGCGCCTCGGCCGGCATCTCGGTGCGTTGACATATCCGATTCCGGGCCACCGCCGATTGAAACGAGTCGAATACTGGGCGGCGGAAGCCCGCGCCGGTGAATTCGTTCCCAACAGCGAAGTGGACGAGATGCGGTGGCTTCCCGTATCCGAGGTGGCCGACCAGCTGTCGTATCCCATGGATCGCAAGATGCTCCGTCGATTCACGGCTCAGCCACCCGACACCGCAACCGTGCTCCTGGTCCGGCATGCCAAGGCTGGAAGCCGGAAACGGTACAAGGGCGACGACACCACCCGGCCCTTGGATACGAACGGCCTACTCCAGGCCGAAGCGCTCGTCACGCAGCTCGAGGCATTCGGGGCCACCGACATCACGTCGGCCGACCGGACGCGGTGCACTCAGACGGTCGAGCCGCTGGCACGCACGTTGGACACGACCGTCCGGTTGGATCCGCTGCTGTCCGAGGAGAGTTACACCGCCGACCCGGTGGCCACCCGCACGCTGGTCCGCAAGATCGCCTCTCTCGGCGGAGTTCAGGTGATCTGCAGTCAGGGTGGTGTCATTCCCGATCTGCTCGACTGGTGGGCGGAGATCGACGGCATCGCACTTCCCCCGGCTCGGAACAGAAAGGCGAGCACCTGGGTGCTCTCGCTGTCCGGTGGCAAACTCATCGCCGCCGACCACATCGACAGTCCACTGCCTCCCACTCGGAAGGACTGAGCACCGGCCGGAGTTCACCGGGAGGCCAGGAAAACACAGACAGGCGCCAACCCCCAGGGTCGGCGCCTGTCTGTGTTCGGGCAGTCCTGTGTGCGCTGTATTACTTGGCGCGCTTCGCGGGAGCCTTCTTTGCTGCGGTCTTCTTGGCTGCAGTCTTGGCCGGAGCCTTCTTGGCTGCAGTCTTCTTCGCGGCCGTGGTCTTGGCCGGGGCCACCTTCTTCGCCACGGTCTTCTTCGCGGCCGTGGTCTTGGCCGGAGCCTTCTTGGCCACGGTCTTCTTCGCGGCCGTGGTCTTGGCCGGAGCCACCTTCTTCGCCACGGTCTTCTTCGCGGCCGTGGTCTTGGCCGGAGCCTTCTTGGCTGCAGTCTTCTTCGCGGCCGTGGTCTTGGCCGGAGCTGCCTTCTTGGCTGCGGTCTTCTTTGCAGCCGTCTTCTTTGCAGCGGCCTTCTTGGCGGCAGCCTTGGTGGCGGGCGCCGCTGCGCCGCGCTTGACTGCCGGACCGGTGGCCGGAAGCTTCTGGCCGCCAGCGATAACCGCCTTGAACTGAGCGCCCGGACGGAACGCCGGCACCGACGTCGGCTTGACCTTGACGGTCTCGCCCGTGCGCGGGTTCCGTGCGACACGTGCCGCGCGACGACGCTGCTCGAAGACACCGAAACCGGTGATGGTCACGCTGTCGCCGCGGTGCACTGCCCGGACGATCGTGTCCACGACATGCTCGACAGCTTCCGTTGCCGTGCGCCTGTCCGTGCCCAGTTTCTCGGTCAGAACATCGATGAGCTCTGCCTTATTCATTGAAATTCCTCCGCGAACTAATGGTCCATCATCGGACCGACTACGAACTACGGTAAACCTGAATACCGCAGGAGTCTATGTGCCACGCCAATTCTCATACAACGCGGCACCATTCTCAGGAACTTATTATCTGGGAGACAGGGCTCCGATTCCAACTTTCAGTCGGCCGGAGTGGGCTCCGGAAGAGTGGCAGGTTTCCAAGAAGGCCTTGACTTTTCGAACTCGGAAATGGCTTCTACCTGCCGTAATGTCAATCCGATGTCGTCCAGACCCTCGATCAGACGCCACCGCGTGTAGTCATCAATCGCAAAGGGCACCACGGTGGTTCCGGCCGTCACAGTCTTGTTCTCGAGGTCGACAATCAATTCGAGACCGGGTTGCTCGTCGAGCAACTTCCAGAGCAGTTCGACGTCCGACTGGGCCACCTGAGCGGCCAGCAGACCGGCCTTGCCGGCGTTGCCCCGGAAGATGTCCGCGAAGCGAGATGCGATCACGACCCGAAATCCGAAGTCGGATAGCGCCCACACGGCGTGCTCCCGGGAGGAGCCCGTGCCGAAGTCGGGCCCGGCCACCAGAACGCTGCCCTTGTCGTACGGGGCGACGTTCAGAACGAAGTCCGGATCGTTCCGCCACGCGGCGAACAGACCGTCCTCGAAACCGGTGCGGGTCACTCGTTTCAGGTAGACCGCCGGAATGATCTGGTCCGTGTCCACGTTGGATCGCCGCAGCGGAACGCCGATACCTTTGTGTGTGCTAAAGGATTCCATCGAAAAATCTCCTAAATTCCTTGGGTCCTAGGCCAGATCTGTCGGCGCGGACAGTGTTCCCCGGACCGCGGTCGCGGCGGCGACCAGCGGCGAAACCAGGTGAGTCCGGCCGCCCTTGCCTTGACGGCCTTCGAAATTGCGGTTGGACGTGGAGGCCGAACGCTCGCCGGGCGCGAGCTGATCCGGGTTCATTCCGAGGCACATCGAGCACCCCGCCTGCCGCCATTCGGCGCCCGCGGCGGTGAAGATCTCGCCGAGACCCTCCTTTTCGGCCTGCGCGCGAACGCGCATCGAGCCCGGCACGATCAGCATCCGGACTCCGTCTGCGACGTGGCGGCCGCGCAGCACGTCGGCCACGGCCCGCAGATCCTCGATACGGCCGTTGGTGCACGAACCCACGAAAACTGTGTCGATCGCCACCTCACGCAACGGAGTTCCGGCTTCGAGACCCATGTAGGTCAACGCCTTCTCCGCGGCGTGACGCTCGCTCTCGTCCACGATCTCGGCCGGATTCGGCACGGCGTCACCGAGCGGCAGGCCCTGCCCCGGGTTGGTGCCCCAGGTCACGAACGGCGTCAGGGCGCTCGCGTCGATGTGGACCTCGTTGTCGAAAACCGCACCCTCGTCGGTCTTCAACTGCTCCCAGGCCTCCACCGCGGCGTCCCAGTCGGGGCCCTTCGGCGCGTGGGGACGGCCCTTGATGAATTCGTAGGTGATCTCGTCGGGGGCGATCATGCCTGCCCGTGCACCCGCCTCGATGGACATGTTGCAGATGGTCATCCGCGCTTCCATCGACATCTTGCGGATCGCCTCGCCGCGGTACTCCAGGACGTAACCCTGGCCTCCGCCCGTTCCGATCTTCGCGATGACGGCCAAAATGAGATCTTTACTCGTCACGCCTTCGGGTAATTCGCCGTCGACGGTGATCGCCATCGTCCGGAAGGGACGCAACGACAACGTCTGCGTCGCCATGACGTGTTCGACCTCACTGGTGCCGATACCCATCGCGAGCGCGCCGAAGGCGCCGTGGGTGGACGTGTGACTGTCGCCGCACACCACGGTCATGCCGGGCTGAGTGAGACCCAGCTGGGGGCCGACGACGTGGACGATGCCCTGGTCGATGTTTCCCATCGGGTGCAGCCGGACACCGAATTCCTCACAGTTGCGCCGTAGCGTGTCCACCTGAGTCTTGGAGACGGGGTCGGCGATCGGCTTGTCGATGTCGACGGTGGGGACGTTGTGGTCCTCGGTGGCGATCGTCAGGTCGGGACGGCGCAGCGGGCGCCCCGCCAGCCGAAGTCCGTCGAATGCCTGCGGACTCGTCACTTCGTGAACGAGATGCAGATCGATGTAGATGAGGTCGGGGTTGTCTCCCTCACCCCGGACCACGACGTGGTCGTCCCACACCTTCTCTGCCAGGGTGCGTGCTTTCTCCGCCATCTTCTCCACCTCTGTGTGTCCTCTCGCACCGCGGGCGTCGGGCCGGTCCGCCGTGCGCTTGATGTCGTTACCCTCTTCCCGGACACGCACTCGACGTGAGACGAAGGTGCGCTATGATCCCAGTATGCGAGAAAGTGGTATCGACCTATGAGACAGCATAGCGGCATCGGAGTCCTTGACAAAGCGGTGGGCGTGCTGCATGCCGTGGCCGAGAAGCCCTGCAGCCTCACTGAACTGTGCTCGCGCACCGGACTCCCCCGCGCCACCGCCCACCGGCTGGCCGTCGGGCTCGAGGTCCACCGCCTCCTGACCCGCGACTCCGAGGGGCTGTGGTGCCCCGGTCCCGGCCTCGCCGAACTCGCTGCAACGGCTAACGATCCGCTCGTCTCGGCGGCCGCGCTCGTCCTCCCGCGGCTGCGCGAGATCACCGGCGAGAGCGTGCAGCTGTACCGCCGGGAAGGCACGCAGCGCATCTGTGTGGCGGCGATGGAGCCGCCCACGGGCCTGCGCGACACCGTTCTCGTCGGGGCACGACTGCCGATGAGCGCCGGCTCGGGCGCCAAGGTCCTTCTCGCCTGGGCCGACCCGCAGACCCAGCGCGCAGTTCTGCCCGACGCGGCGTTCGGCGAACGTGTGCTGCTCGAGGTCCGCCGACGCGGCTGGGCACAGAGCGCCGCCGAGCGGGAACCCGGTGTCGCCAGCGTCGCCGCTCCCGTGCGGGATTCCGGCGGCGCTGTCATCGCAGCGATTTCGGTGTCCGGACCCATCGACAGAATGGGCAGGCGCCCCGGTGCCCGGTGGGCGGCCGACCTTCTCGCCGCCGCGGAGGCGTTGCACAAGAGACTCTGACCATTCACGACCGACGTTCACCGCGAACAGGAGAAGCCGATGGGGAAGAACCAGCGATCGCAGATCACGATGACGGATTCGGAGATCGCCGAATTCGTGGATCGGAGCCGGATTGCCACGCTCGCAACGGTGGCAGCGGACGGCAGAGCTCATCTGGTCGCCATGTGGTACGCCGTGATCGACGGCGAGATCTGGTTCGAGACGAAATCCAAATCGCAGAAGGCGGTCAACCTGCGCCGTAACGACCGGGTCACCGTCCTGATCGAGGACGGCCAGACGTACGACACCCTGCGCGGTATTTCCGTCGAGGGCCGGGCGGAGATCGTGGAGGACCCGGACGCGATGTTCGCGGTCGGGGTCAGCGTGTGGGAGCGGTACACCGGCCCCTACACCGACGATCTGCGTCCCGCCATCGATCAGCTGCTGCACAAGCGGGTGGTCGTGCGGATCGTTCCCGAGCGCATCAGGAGCTGGAATCACGCCAAGCTCGGCCTGCCCGCGATGCCGGTGGGAGGCACCACGGCCGCGTACCTGGAGACGGCCGACCGCCGCGCCTGATCCCGGGCGGGCGGAAAAACGGGAGCATTCTCGGTGCCCTCGGCGTAGCTTCACAGAGTGAACCGACTACCCGAGGGAGTTCACCATGACTGACGCCAGTAACGAGGACACGAAAAAGAAATTCCGCGAAGCACTCGAGCGGAAGAATCATCAGGCCGGGCTGTCCACCGATCACAAGGACGGACATTCCAAGGCGCACGAGGCCCACGGGCCTGCCGACCACAAACGCGAATTCCGCCGCAAGACCGGATAAACGACACATATCCGGATATAAAGAAACACCCTCCAATTACTTGGAGGGTGTTTCTCTTTGTAGCCCCGACGGGATTCGAACCCGCGCTACCGCCTTGAGAGGGCGGCGTCCTAGGCCGCTAGACGACGGGGCCAGGAACTTTGCCTTGCTTTGGAAGCTCAGCAAGCATAGCTTCCAGAAGTTCGGAGTCAAAATCGGCCGAACTTCCGCTGGGGTACCAGGACTCGAACCTAGAATGGCGGTACCAGAAACCGCTGTGTTGCCAATTACACCATACCCCAATGGCCGTTCTCGAACCGCTGAGCTTGTGGGCTCTGCGGCCCGCCTCGGGCCGAAGAAGAGATTACCAGCCTACTGCCGGGATTTACCAAATCGTATGGTCAGAGGCTGTTTTTGCACCCTTTTCGGCCCGAGGGCGGCGTCCTAGCCGTCGATGCCGGCCCGCGCAGAGCGCAGCCGGGACAGCGAAACGTCGCGTCCGAGCAGTTCCATCGATTCGTAGAGCGGCGGGCTGATGTGCGAGCCCGTGACGGCCACCCGCACCGGAGCGAACGCCTTACGTGGCTTGAGGCCCAGTTCGTCCACGAGAGCGGTCTTGAGGGCCTCTTCCAGGGAGGCCGCATCCCATCCCTCGAGTGCGTCCAGCGACGCGAGGGCGGCGTCGAGAACCGGTGCGGAGTCGGCGCCCAGGTTCTTGGCAGCGGCGGCCGGATCGATCGCGAAGCCGGCCTCGTCGACGAACAGGAATTTCAGCAGATCCCAGGCATCGGACAGGACGACGATGCGCGTCTGGACCAGTTCTGCAGCGGTCGCGAAGACGGACTCGTCCACGTTCTCCCCGAGATGGCCGTGAAGCGTCAGGAACGCGCGCAGGCGCGCGGCGAAGTCGGCGGGCTCCAGCAACCGGATGTGCTCGGCGTTGATCGCGTCGGCCTTTTTCTGGTCGAACCGGGCCGGATTGGAATTGACCTTGGAGATATCGAAGGCGGCGACCATCTCGTCCAGCGAGAACACGTCGTGGTCGTCGGAAATACCCCAGCCCAGCAGCGCCAGGTAATTCAACAATCCCTCGGGGACGAAACCGCGGTCGCGATGAATGAAGAGGTTCGACTCGGGGTCGCGCTTGGACAGCTTCTTGTTGCCCTGCCCCATGACGAACGGCAGATGCCCGAACTTCGGAGTGAAATCGGCCACGCCGATCCGCTGCATCGCCTCGTAGAGGGCGAGCTGCCGCGGCGTCGACGACAGCAGGTCCTCGCCGCGCAGGACGTGTGTGATCTTCATCAACGCGTCGTCGACGGGGTTGACCAACGTGTACAGCGGAATCCCGTTGCCGCGAGTGAGGGCGAAGTCGGGAACGGTTCCGGCCTTGAACGTCGTCTCGCCACGCACGAGGTCGTCCCACGTCAGGTCGTGGTCCGGCATCCGGAGCCGGACCACGGGTTTGCGTCCCTCGTCGAGGAACGCCTGCCGCTGCTCCGGTGTCAGATCACGGTCGAAGTTGTCGTAGCCGAGCTTGGGATCGCGGCCGGCTGCCTTGTGCCGCTCCTCGACCTCTTCGGGCGTCGAGAACGACTCGTACGCCTCGCCCGCCGCGAGCAGTTTCGCGACGACGTCCAGATGCAGGTCCCGCCGCTGGGACTGGCGGTAGGGCTCGTACGGTCCCCCGACCTCCGGGCCCTCGTCCCAGTTCAGTCCGAGCCAGCGCAGCGCGTCCAGGATCGCCTGGTACGACTCCTCACTGTCACGGGCAGCATCGGTGTCCTCGATGCGGAACACGAACGACCCACCGTTGTGTCGGGCGAACGCCCAGTTGAACAGGGCGGTTCGGACGAGCCCCACGTGCGGGGTTCCGGTGGGCGACGGGCAGAAACGGACGCGAACTTCGCTTGTGGTCATGGCTCACTTGGGTCGACGCTGGGAAAACGGACTCCTACAGGCTAGTCCGCTCCCGATTTCGACACGAGAGCCGTCAGCGCTTGGCAGTCACCGGGTTGGTGAGGGTGCCGATGCCACCGATGGTCACGCTCACGCTCTGACCGTCGACGATCGGGCCGACGCCTTCGGGGGTGCCCGTGAGGATGACGTCGCCCGGGAGCAGCGTCATGACGGCCGACACCCATTCGATGATCTTCGGAATGTCGTGCAGCAGAAGCGAAGTGTTGCTCCGCTGCTTCACCACTCCGTCCACCTCGGTGGTGATGTCGACGTCGGACGCGTCGAGCTGGGTCTCGATCCACGGGCCCAGTGGGCAGAACGTGTCGTGACCCTTCGCTCTCGTCCACTGCCCGTCCTGGCGCTGCTGATCACGGGCCGACACGTCGTTGGCGGCCGTGTAACCGAGCACCACGTCGAGGGCCTTGGCTGCGGGCACGTCCTTGCAGGGGCGTCCGATGACGACCGCGAGTTCTCCTTCGTAATGAACTTCGTTGGAGGACTTCGGCAGGACGATCGCGGCGTCGGGGCCCACGATCGAGGTGTTGGGCTTGAGGAAGATCACAGGATCGGCCGGTGCCTCGCCGCCCATCTCGGCGGCGTGGGCAGCGTAGTTCTTTCCGATCGCCACGACCTTGCTCGCGAGGATCGGGGCCAGCAGTCGCACATCGGCGAGCGGCCAGCTCCGGCCGGTGAAAGTGGGACTGCCGAACGGATGCTCGGCGATCTCCTTCGCGATCCGGGACTCCCCGTCCCCCTCGATACTGACGAACGCAACACCATCGGGACTTGCCACTCGACCAAGACGCATGGCGCCGAGTCTATCGGCCCGGGTTCACCGCCGTACCGGGACGCCGGGGGACGCGAGGTATAGACTCCGCATGTTCCCCAATATATGAGACTTCAATCCTAGATATTGAGATGACATGACAGCATCGATCGACACGCCGTCCACCGTCGGAACTGCCCGCAGATGGTGGATGCTCGCCCTCGGGATGTTCGCGCAGGCCGCACAGGCGGTCTTCGTCAACGGCGTCGCCTTCCTGATCCCCGAACTCCAGGAGAATCACGGGCTCAGCCTCGCCCGCACCGGACTCCTCGTCGCCGCACCCACCCTCGGAGTCATGCTGACGCTGATCGCGTGGGGCGCACTCGCCGACCGCTACGGCGAACGCCGGGTGCTGGCCGCCGGAATGGCGTCCACGGCGGCCGCGGGAATCGGCGCGGCCCTGTCCGGATCACTCACGGCCACCGCAGCCTTCCTGCTTCTGGGCGGCATGGCGGCGGCCTCGGCGAATGCCGCGAGCGGGCGCGTCGTCGTCGGATGGTTCCCGCCCGAGCGCCGCGGACTGGCGATGGGCATCCGGCAGATGTCGCTGCCGCTGGGCATTGCCTGCGCTGCGCTGACGCTCCCCTCGGTCGCACACGACCACGGCATCGGATGGGCGCTCGCGCTGCCTGCCACCCTGTGCGCGACTGCCGCGCTGGCCTGCGCACTCTGGGTGGTCGATCCGCCCAGACCGAGTCGCAGCGCTGCGGAGGACCTCGGCATGCTCGCGAATCCGTATCGCGACAGCGGCACACTGTGGCGCATCCACGCCGTCTCGGTGCTGCTCGTCGTGCCCCAGTACACGGTGTGGACGTACGCGCTCGTGTGGCTGATCTCCGAAAGGCATTGGGAAGCAACGGCGGCAGGCCTGATCGTGACAGTCGCCCAGATCCTCGGCGCGTTCGGCAGGATGGGAGTCGGCTTCTGGTCCGACGTGGTGGGCAGTCGCATGCGCCCACTTCGCTGGGTCGCCGTCGCAGGCGGAGTGTCGATGGCGGCGCTCGCCGTGACGGATGCGATGGACTCGCCGCTGGCGATCGCGGCGCTGCTGGCGGCGTCCGTCGCGACCGTGGCACCGAACGGCCTCGCCTTCACCGCCGTCGCCGAGATCGCGGGGCCGTTCTGGGGCGGGCGCGCGCTCGGCGTCCAGAACACCGGTCAGTTCGTCGCGGCCTCGATCGTTCCCCCGGTGTTCGGCGCTCTGATCGGAATCGTCGGCTTCCCGGTGACTTTCGCCATAGCTGCGGGATTTCCGGCCGCCTCGATACCACTGATCCCCGTGGCCCGGTCCGAAGACCGGGCCACGGGGATCGAGGGAGACAAGGTCGAATCGCGGTCCTAGAGGGCGGCGGCGATCCGGTCGCCGACCTCCGACGTGACGACCTTCGAGTCACCACGGGACGCCAGATCGGCCTCGACGGCAGCTTCGATGCGCGCGGCATCGCCGTCCCGGCCGAGGTGACGCAGCAGCAGCGCCGCGGACAGGATGGCCGCCGTGGGATCCGCGATCCCCTGGCCGGCGATGTCCGGGGCGCTGCCGTGCACGGGCTCGAACATCGACGGGTTGGTCCCCGACGCGTCGATGTTCCCCGACGCCGCCAGGCCGATGCCTCCCGTGACCGCACCCGCGAGGTCGGTGATGATGTCGCCGAACAGGTTGTCGGTGACGATCACGTCGAAGCGCGACGGGTCGGTGACCATGTAGATGGTGGCCGCGTCGATGTGGCAGTAGGCCGTCTCCACGTCCGGGTATTCGGCCGACACCGTCTCCACGGCACGCGTCCAGATCGCACCGGCGTTGGAGAGGACGTTCGTCTTGTGAATCAGCGTGACGTGCTTACGCCGGGTCTGCGCGAGCGCGAACGCGTACCGCACCACCCGCTCGGCACCGAACCACGTGTTGATCGACACCTCGGTCGCGATCTCGTGCGGGGTGCCGACGCGGATCGCGCCACCGTTGCCGGTGTACGGACCCTCCGTCCCCTCGCGCACGACCACGAAGTCGATGTCCGGCTGCGCCGCCAGCGGCGACTTCGACCCCGGATAGAGCTGCGACGGCCGCAGATTCACGTGATGATCCAACGCGAATCGCATGTTCAGCAGCAGACCCCGCTCGAGCACGCCGGGCGTGACCGACGGGTCGCCGATGGCGCCCAGCAGGATCGCGTCGTGCTCGCGGATCGCCGCGAGATCGGCGTCCGGGAGCAGCTCCCCGGTGGCGTTGTATCGACGGGCACCGAGGTCGTACTCGGTGGTCTCGAGATCGGGTACGAGCTTCCGCAGCACCTTCAGCGCCTCGGCCGTGACCTCGACACCGATGCCGTCACCCGGAATGACCGCAAGCTTCATGAACGCCTCACTTCAGATAGAGCTGTGCGCGTGCCACGACGACAGGGGTCGCGACACGCGCACAGTGGGGATTAGGCCAGGTTGACGAGCTCAATCTTGGTGGCGCCGACAGCGGTGGAGATCGCGTCCCGCACCTCGCTCGGCACCTCCCGGTCGACGCGGAGGAGGATGGTCGCACCCTCGCCCTCGGCATCCTGGCTGAGCTGGGCAGCCTGGATGTCGATGCCGGCGTTGCCGAGCTGCGTGCCGATCTTGCCCAGCGCGCCGGGCTGATCGGTGTAGTTGACCACCAGGTTGAGACCCTCGGCGCGCAGTTCGAAGTTGCGGCCGTTGATGTTGACGATCTTCTCGACCTGCTGCGGGCCGGTCAGCGTGCCCGAGACGTTGATGACACTGCCGTCGCCGAACACGGCGCGCAGGTCCACGACGCTGCGGTGGTTGGGGCTTTCCGCGGCCTTGGTGACCTCGGCTGTGACACCGCGCTCTTCCGCCAGTGCGGGAGCGTTGACGAACGTGACCGCGTCCTCGATGACGGCGGAGAACACACCGCGAAGAGCCGAGAGCGCGAGCACCTCGACGTCCTCGGAGGCGAGCTCGCCGCGCACGTCGACGGACAGGTTGACGGGCAGTTCACCCGACAGAGCGCCGATGAGCACACCCTGCTTGCGGACGATCTCGAGCCACGGGGCAACTTCCTCGCCCACGGCTCCACCCGACACGTTGACGGCGTCCGGAACGAAATCGCCTGCGAGAGCAAGCAGTACGGACTTCGCGACGTCGGTGCCGGCGCGGTCCTGAGCCTCGCTCGTGGAGGCACCGAGGTGCGGCGTCACGACGACCTCGGGCAGGTCGAACAACGGGCTGTCGGTGCAGGGCTCGGTCTCGAACACGTCCAGGCCCGCGGCGCGCACGTGACCCGACTTGATGGCCTCGGCCAGCGCGGCCTCGTCGATCAGACCACCACGGGCAGCGTTGACGATGACGACGCCCTTCTTGGTCTTCGCCAGGTTCTCCGTGCCGAGCAGTCCCTTGGTCTCGGGGGTCTTGGGGAGGTGCACGGAGATGAGGTCGGCGCGCTCGAGCAGTTCGTCGAGGGTGACCAGTTCGATGCCGAGCTGCGCGGCGCGGGCGGCCGACACGTAGGGGTCGTACGCGATGACGTGCGTCTCGAACGCGGCGAGACGCTGCGCGAACAGCTGGCCGATCCGGCCGAGGCCGACGACGCCGACGGTCTTGCCGAAGATCTCGACACCGTTGAACTTGCTGCGCTTCCATTCGCGGTCGCGCAGGGTGGCGTCGGCCGCGGGGATCTGGCGGGCGGTGGCGAGCATCAGCGCGACGGCGTGCTCGGCGGCCGTGTGGATGTTGGACGTCGGGGCGTTGACGACCATGACACCGCGCTCGGTGGCCGCGGGCACGTCGACGTTGTCGAGGCCGACGCCCGCACGGGCGACGATCTTGAGCTTGGTACCGGCCGCCAGGACTTCGGCGTCCACGGTGGTGGCGGAACGGACGAGGATCGCGTCGGCCTCGGGCACCGCCGCGAGCAGGGCCGGGCGATCAGGTCCGTCGACCCATCGCACCTCCACACCGTCGCCCAATGCCTCGACGGTGGACGGCGCGAGCTTGTCGGCGATCAGAACTACAGGACGGCCTGGCTGGCTCACGTGCAAACTCCCTGAATAGGTGGGTGTGGGGGTGTTTTAACCACACACAGCTTAGTCCGCCCTCACAGGGAAACCGCATCCTGGTCTCCGATACCACATAGTGGACGCCTGCAACAACGGAATCGGACACGAAACAACACCGGCCCAATGTCGCATCGGGGGCCTCTGACGAGACCGATGCGACATCGGGCCGGTGATTCGGTGGAACTGTAAAGCAGTGAAACCTAGGCCGTTTCGGTGATCGGGCGATCGACCCAGCTCATCAGGTCGCGCAGCTTCTTGCCGGTGACCTCGATGGGGTGCTCGGCGTTGGCCTTGCGCAGGCCCTCGAGTTCGGTGTTGCCGTTCTCGACGTTGGCGACGAGGCGGCGGGTGAACTCACCCGACTGGATGTCGGCCAGGATCGCCTTCATGCGCTCCTTGGTGCCGGCGTCGATGACGCGCGGGCCGGAGAGGTAGCCACCGAACTCCGCGGTGTCGGACACCGAGTAGTTCATGCGGGCGATGCCACCCTCGTACATGAGGTCGACGATGAGCTTGAGCTCGTGCAGCACCTCGAAGTACGCCATCTCGGGCGCGTAGCCGGCCTCGACCATGACCTCGAAACCGGTCTTGACCAGTTCCTCGGTGCCGCCGCAGAGCACGGCCTGCTCGCCGAAGAGGTCCGTCTCGGTCTCTTCCTTGAACGTGGTCTTGATGACGCCGGCGCGGGTGCCGCCGATGCCCTTGGCGTAGGACAGCGCGAGGGCCTGGCCCTCACCCTTCGGGTCCTGGTCGATCGCGATGAGCGCGGGAACACCCTTGCCGTCGACGAACTGACGACGCACCAGGTGGCCGGGGCCCTTGGGGGCGACCATGCCGACGGTGACGAACTCCGGAGCCTTGATCAGGTCGAAGTGGATGTTGAGGCCGTGTCCGAAGAACAGCGCGTCGCCGTCCTTCAGGTTGGGCTCGATGTCATTGGTGAAGATCGACGCCTGCGCGGTGTCGGGTGCGAGCACCATGATCACGTCGGCCCACTCGGAGACCTCGGCGGGGGTACCGACGGTCAGGCCCTGCTCTTCGGCCTTCGCGCGGGACTTCGAGCCTTCCTTGAGGCCGATACGCACATCGACGCCCGAGTCGCGCAGGCTCAGCGAGTGCGCGTGGCCCTGGCTTCCGTAACCGATCACAGCGACCTTACGGCCCTGGATGATCGACAGATCGGCATCGTCGTCGTAGAACATCTCGACTGCCACAGTTCAACCTCTTTCTTGGATTTGCGTATCTAAAGTACTAGCGAGTGGCCGTGATGGACTTAGGCCCCCGTCCCACGGCCACGACCCCGGACTGCACGATCTCCCGGATACCGTACGGATCGAGCATCCGCAGCAGCGCATCCAGCTTGGATCGCGTTCCAGTCGCCTCGATCGTGACCGACTCCGGGGAGACGTCGATCACCTTGGCGCGGAACAGATTCACCGTCTCGATCACCTGCGTGCGCACGCTGGCGTCGGCTCGCACCTTGATGAGCACCAGCTCGCGGGCCACGGAGGCCTCACCGTCCTGCTCGACGATCTTGATGACGTTGACGAGCTTGTTGAGCTGCTTGGTCACCTGCTCGAGCGGGAACTCGTCGACGGTCACGACGATGGTCATGCGGGAGATCTCGGGGAGCTCGGTGCCACCGACGGCGAGCGACTCGATGTTGAACCCACGACGGGAGAACAGCGCGGCCACCCTGGCCAGCACGCCCGGCTTGTCCTCGACGAGAACACTGAGGGTGTGGCTGGTGCTCACTGATCTTCCTCCCTGGCCGCTGCGGCCGTGCCCGAACGCTGCTCGCGCTCCATGGCCTCGTGAATGACGGCCGGCTCTGCGGCCGCCTCGTCGTCGTCGAACAGCGGACGGATGCCCCGCGCCGCCATGATCTCGTCGTTGCTCGTGCCCGCCGCGACCATCGGCCACACCTGGGCGTCGGCGCCGACGATGAAGTCGATCACCACGGGCTTGTCGTTGATGGACTGCGCCTCACGGATCGCCGCCTCGACGTCCTCTTCGCGCTCGACGCGAATGCCGTGGCAGCCCAACGCCTCCGCCAGCTTGACGAAGTCGGGGATGCGGATCGCGCCGTGCGTGCCGAGGTTGGTGTTGGAGTAGCGCTGGTCGTAGAACAGCGTCTGCCACTGGCGCACCATGCCGAGGTTGCCGTTGTTGATGAGCGCAACCTTGATCGGGATGCCCTCGAGCGCGCAGGTGGCGAGTTCCTGATTGGTCATCTGGAAGCAGCCGTCACCGTCGATGGCCCACACCTCGGTGTCGGGCATGCCCATCTTGGCGCCCATCGCGGCGGGCACGGCGTAGCCCATCGTGCCGAGACCGCCGGAGTTCAGCCAGGTGCGCGGCTTCTCGTAGTTGACGAACTGTGCGGCCCACATCTGGTGCTGTCCGACGCCGGCGCAGTAGATCGCGTCGGGACCGGCGAGCTTGCCGACCGACTGGATCACGTACTCCGGGGACAGCGCGCCGTCGGACGGACGGTCGTAGCTGAGCGGGTACGTGCGACGGATTCCGTCGAGGTACGCCCACCACTCGGTGAGGTCCAGCGTGGTTCCGGTGGCCAGGTCGGCCTTGATCGCCTCGATCAGTTCGACGATGACCTCTTTGCAGTCGCCGACGATCGGGACGTCCGCGTACCGGTTCTTGCCGATCTCCGCCGGGTCGATGTCGGCGTGGATGACCTTGGCGTCGGGGGCGAACGAATCGAGCTGACCGGTGACGCGGTCGTCGAAGCGCGCACCGAGCGTGATCAGCAGGTCGCTGCGCTGCAGTGCCGCCACCGCGGCGACCGTGCCGTGCATACCGGGCATGCCGCAGTTCAGCGTGTGGCTGTCCGGGAACGCGCCGCGCGCCATGAGGGTGGTGACCACCGGAATGCCGGTGAGCTCGGCCAGTTCGAGCAGCTCCGGAGACGATTCCGACTTGATGACGCCACCACCGACGTACAGCACCGGGTGCTTCGCGTCGGCGATCAGGCGGGCCGCCTCGCGGACCTGCTTGCCGTGCGGCTTGGTGACGGGACGGTATCCGGGCAGCCGCATCTCCGGCGGCCACGAGAACGTGGTCTGCGCTTGGAGAACGTCCTTCGGGATGTCGACGAGCACTGCGCCGGGACGACCGCTGGAGGCGAGATAGAAGGCCTCCGCGATGATCCGGGGGATGTCGACGCCGTCGGTGATGAGGAAGTTGTGCTTGGTGATCGGCATCGTGATGCCGGAGATGTCGGCTTCCTGGAACGCATCCGTACCGATGAGCCCGCGGCCGACCTGTCCGGTGATGGCCACGACCGGAACGGAGTCCATCTGCGCGTCGGCGAGCGGTGTCACGAGGTTGGTCGCACCGGGCCCGGACGTCGCCATACAGACGCCGACCTTGCCGGTCGCCTGGGCATACCCGGTGGCAGCGTGGCCTGCACCCTGCTCGTGACGGACGAGCACGTGCCGGACCTTCTTCGAGTCGAAGAGCGGGTCGTAGACAGGCAGAACGGCACCACCCGGAATGCCGAATACCGTGTCGACCTCGAGCTCCTCGAGGGCTCGGACCACGGACTGGGCGCCGCTGACCCGCTCGGGGGCGAGTTGGCGGCGGCTACCGGTCTGAGTCGCGGCGGCCGCGGTCGTCGGGCTTGCTGCCCCCGACTTGCGCGGCGTGGGTTGAGGCCGTGCGGTTGGTGCGCTCACTGGGAAATCCTCTGATTCTGGCTCCGGGCAACAAAAAACCCCCGTCAGCTGATGCTGTACGAGGGTGGCGCGTCGTTATCTGGCGAGTTGAAGGAATCGACTCAGGCGACGACGCGCCGGCCGATTACGAGCAACTCATTCTGTTTCACGCGCTCGACGGTAGGCGCGCTAATAGCGAACAGTCAACTTGGTGAGTCGGCCGTCCCAGAATATGAGATACATCGGCTGCGGTGCGAAGATGTAGAGGTGTCAACTCCGCAGCAGCCCGTGCCACCAGAATCATCATCCCACACGACGAACCCACCCAAGCAGGTCATCCGGATTTCTCCCCTGGCCTATCTGGGATGCGCCTTCCTCCTGTTCGCCGTGTCGTTCCCCATCTTCGGCTGGCCCGCCGCCTTCGGCTGGCTCGTGATCGCCCCGATCGCCGCGGTGGCCTGGGTCGCGCGGGTGCGCACCACGGTCACGTCCGACGGACTCGAGGTGCGCCGGCTGTTCGGCGGCCGGTCGCTGGCGTGGTCCGAGATCACGGGATTCCGGTTCCCCAAGCGCGGCTGGGCCCGGGCGACGCTGGCCGACGGGGGCGAGGTGACCCTGCCCGTCGTCACGTTCGACCGCCTTCCCGAGATCGCCGAGGCGAGCGGCGGCCGCATCACCGACCCGTACGCGGCAGCCGCCGCGGCGGACGAAGCGGCCGACCACGCCGGCGCCGAATCGAACGGCGAGCAGCCCGTGAAGAACCGGCCGGACACAGACGGGGAATAGTGCGCGAGTAGCGTTTGTCAGTACTTCCGTACGCTGACTAAGGAATACGCTCATGCCCCCGCTGAGGTCCCGAACCACCACCGCAGGACGAAATGCCGCAGGCGCCCGCGCGCTGTGGCGCGCCACCGGAATGACCGACTCCGACTTCGGGAAGCCGATCGTCGCGATCGCGAACTCGTACACGCAGTTCGTTCCCGGGCACGTCCACCTGAAGAACGTCGGCGACATCGTCGCCGACGCCGTCCGCGCCGCCGGTGGTGTACCTCGCGAGTTCCATACGATCGCTGTCGACGACGGCATCGCGATGGGACACGGCGGCATGCTGTATTCCCTTCCCAGCCGCGAGATCATCGCCGACTCCGTCGAGTACATGGTCAACGCGCACACCGCCGACGCACTCGTGTGCATCTCCAACTGCGACAAGATCACCCCCGGAATGCTCAATGCCGCACTGCGTTTGAACGTTCCCACAGTGTTCGTGTCCGGCGGTCCGATGGAGGCAGGCAAGGCGGTGGTCGTGAACGGTGTCGCCCAGGCACCGACCGACCTCATCACGGCGATCTCGGCGAGCGCCAACGACCAGGTCGACGACGAAGGACTGTCCGAGGTCGAGCGCAGCGCCTGCCCCACGTGCGGGTCGTGCTCGGGCATGTTCACCGCGAACTCCATGAACTGCCTCACCGAGGCGCTCGGTCTGGCGTTGCCGGGCAACGGTTCCACGCTGGCCACCCACGAGGCCCGTCGCGCGCTGTTCACCCGTGCGGGAACCACCGTCGTCGAAGCCGCACTGCGGTACTACCGGGACGACGACGACTCCGTCCTCCCCCGCAACATCGCGACGCCCGCCGCGTTCCGCAACGCGATGGCACTGGACGTCGCGATGGGCGGGTCCACCAACACGGTCCTGCACACCCTCGCGGCCGCGCAGGAGGGTGAGGTCCACGACTTCGACCTCGACAAGATCGACGAGATCAGCCGCAAGGTTCCGTGTCTGTCGAAGGTCTCGCCCAACTCGGACTACCACATGGAGGACGTGCACCGGGCGGGCGGAATCCCCGCGATCCTCGGCGAACTCCGGCGGGCCGGACTGCTCGAGAGCGACGTCTCGACCGTGCACACGAAGAGCTTCGACGAGTGGCTCGACACGTGGGACATCCGGTCCGGCAAGGCATCCGACGAGGCCGTCGAACTCTTCCACGCCGCACCGGGCGGTGTCCGCACCACCGAGCCGTTCTCGACGAGCAACCGCTGGTCGTCGCTCGACACGGACGCCGCCAACGGCTGCATCCGCGACTTCGAGCACAAGCACACGGTCGAGGGCGGCCTGGCCGTGCTGCGCGGCAACATCGCCGTCGACGGCGCTGTCATCAAGACGGCGGGCATCGACGAAGACCTGTTCCACTTCCAGGGTCCCGCGCGCGTCGTGGAGTCTCAGGAAGAGGCGGTGTCGGTGATCCTCGGCAAGAAGATTCAGCCCGGTGAGGTCCTCGTCGTGCGCTACGAGGGTCCCGCAGGCGGCCCGGGCATGCAGGAGATGCTGCACCCCACCGCATTCCTCAAGGGCTCCGGCCTCGGGAAGAAGTGCGCGCTGATCACCGACGGCCGATTCTCCGGCGGTTCCTCGGGACTGTCCATCGGCCACATCTCCCCCGAGGCCGCCAGCGGCGGCGCCATCGGCCTGGTGGAGGACGGCGACCAGATCCTCATCGACATCGCGACCCGCACGCTGAAGCTCCTCGTCGACGACGCGGTGCTCGCCGAGCGCCGGGCGAAGATGGAGTCTTCCGAGCGTCCGTGGCAGCCGGTGAATCGCGAACGCACCGTCACCACGGCCCTGCGGGCGTACGCCGCGCTGGCCACGTCCGCAGACAAGGGCGCGGTCCGTCAGGTCCCCTGACGCCCCGCACCGGGCGCACCGAGCAGACACGAAGCCGGGTGCCGCAGCAGGAGCTTCCTGCCGCGGCACCCGGCTTCCGTCGTCGGTGCGCCCACCGATTCCGCCGCGGATGTGACCGCGCTCACGGGTGATCAACTCGCTCAGGCGGCAACACCCCAGAACAGGTTCTACTGATCGAATTGATCAGTTGGGCCCGCGCTTCTTGCACACGGCGCTCAGTAGTGGTTCCCTCAGTTGGCCGTTGAGACCTACATCACAATCGGCAGCACCACCGGAACATCTCCGGCCCACGAGGCCATCGGGAACACAACCAAGGAGCGACACATGCCAGGAGTCGGCATTTGGCGAACGAAATCCGTTGAGCAATCGATAGCGGACACCGACGAACCCGACACCCGGCTGCGGAGGGAACTCACCGCGAAGGACCTCACCGTCTTCGGTGTCGCCGTCGTGATCGGCGCCGGCATCTTCACGCTCACCGCCCGGACTGCAGGCAACGTCGCCGGGCCGTCCATCTCGCTCGCCTTCGTCCTCGCCGCCATCGCGTGCGGCCTGGCCGCCCTCTGTTACGCCGAGTTCGCATCCACCGTCCCCGTCGCGGGCAGTGCGTACACGTTCTCCTACGCCACCTTCGGCGAGTTCGTCGCCTGGATCATCGGCTGGGACCTCATCCTCGAATTCGCCCTCGCAGCGGCCGTCGTCTCCAAGGGCTGGTCGCTCTATCTGGGTAACGTCCTCGGGTTCAGCGGATCCACCACAGCCCACCTCGGTCCCATCGACTTCGACTGGGGCTCGCTGATCATCGTCGGCGGCATCACGATCGTGCTCGCCATCGGGACCAAGGTGTCCTCGCGCGTGTCCGCCGTCATCACGGCCATCAAGATCGCCGTCGTCCTCCTCGTCATCGCCGTGGGCGTCTTCTACATCAAGAAGGAGAACTACGCCCCGTACATCCCGCCCGCCGAGAGCAACGGCAGCGCCGCGCAGGGTGTGCACCAGACCCTCTTCTCCTTCCTCTCCGGAGCCGACGGCAGCAGCTACGGCTGGTACGGCCTCCTCGCCGCAGCGAGCCTCGTCTTCTTCGCCTTCATCGGATTCGACGTCGTCGCCACCACCGCCGAAGAGACCAAGAACCCGCAGAAGGCGCTCCCCCGCGGCATTCTCGGCTCGCTCGCCATCGTCACCGTGCTCTACGTCGCCGTCACCCTCGTGCTCACCGGCATGGTGAAGTACACCGACCTCAAGACCGGTAGCCCGCTCGTCGGCGACAGCAGTGCCACCCTCGCAACCGCCTTCGAGGCACACGGCATCACCTGGGCCCAGACCGCGATCAACTTCGGTGGGCTCGCGGGCCTCACCACCGTCGTGATGGTGATGATGCTCGGCCAGACACGTGTCCTGTTCGCCATGTCCCGCGACGGACTGGTGCCCCGTGGTCTCGCCAAGACCGGCAAGAACGGCAGCCCGGTCCGCATCACCCTGTTCGTCGGCGCCGTGGTCGCACTCCTCGCCGCCTTCTTCCCGATGGGCACGCTCGAGGAGATGGTGAACATCGGCACCCTCTTCGCGTTCGTCCTCGTCTGCATCGGCGTCATCATCCTCCGCCGCACGCGTCCCGACCTGCCCCGCGGATTCCGCGTTCCGCTGGTCCCGCTCGTCCCCATCCTCGCCGTCCTGGCCTGCGGGTGGCTGATGCTGAACCTGTCGGTCGAGACCTGGATCCGGTTCCTCGTGTGGATGGCCCTCGGCGTCGTCGTCTACCTCGCCTACGGCCGGCGCAAGTCGGTCCTCGGACAGAAGCTCGCCGCACAGGCCGGCCCGCCCGAGGAGGAGAACATCCCGGAACTCGTCCAACGCTGATCTCTGACGAAAACGACTGCGCCGCACTCCCGATCCGGGGTGCGGCGCAGTCGTGTATGCAAGAGACGCTCAGATGAGCGGGTTGGCGCCGTTCAGGAAGATCCACACGCAGACACCGGCGGCGACGCCCAGGATCAGTGCCGCGAACGACCCGATGAACGGGCGCGTCGCCCAGCCCCGGCGGCCGTCGAGCGAGATGCGTCCCGGCCCGGTGAGAATGATCACGCCGGCGCACACACCCAGCAGCGTCTCGTACTCGGTGCCTGCGGGCGCGAAGTACTCGAGCCCCGGTTCCGCGATCTGCCGGAACGCCCACGCATTGATCATCACGGCCAGCACCGAGGCCGCGGCCAGCGGGGTGACGAGGCCGAGGATCAGCAGTGCACCGCCTGCGACCTCACCGATCGCACCCAGGATCGCGAGCAGTTTCGCCTGCTGGAACCCCGAGTTCACGAGCACCTCTTCGAACCCGTCGAGTCCCGGACCGTTCCACATCCCCGTCAGCTTCTGCAGACCGTGCACGAGTGCCGTTCCGCCGACCGCGAGTCGCAGGGCCAGCAGTCCGAGGTCCAGGGTGCCGCGGCCGATCTTCACGTCGCCCTCGCCGATCCGGTCGGTCGACGAATCACCCGCCGTGGCCCCGAGGGATGCGCCGGAACCCGCGCCGATCACCTGCGTCGGCTGGTCCGACATGTCGGACGCCCCCGACTGCCGGTACGCGGGGATCTGCTCGGTGGGGAGACCGGCGCCGCGCGCATCGCCGTAGTCGAGTTCGTCATCGGTGTGCGGCAGACGCTGCCCCGCGGAACCGGACGTCGGCGTGGCCGACGGAAAGCGCTCGGTGGGAAGGTCGTAAGGGCTCGAGACCTTGCCGTAGCCGGGTGAGGCGCTCTGGTCCGCAGCACCCTGGTCCGACGACTCGCTGGGGTCTTTCCGCATGTCAGTCACACCGTCAAGCCTAGGTCGACCGGCCGGACATCGCTGGTAGGCGGAACCGGCGTGGCGGCGACCTCGCACTCTTCCGTAACGTCTCCATCATGATGGTGGGTGGGCGGCGCCGCACGGCGTCCCGCAAGATGGCGATGTCCGCACTGTGCGTGACGGCGGTCCTCGCCGCCGGATGCGCGAAATTCGACGACTCCGCGTCCTCCCCCTTCACACCCGAACCGACGGGCGCGTCGGCGGGCGAGGTGGAACCGGAGAACCCGCCGCCGTCCACCACGACCACCCCACCGCCGAGCGGGCCGCTCGGGCCGTGCCAGGATCCCGACCCCAGCGTGATCGCCACCTGCCTCGACACCACCGGCGGACTCGTCGTCCTCCCCGACGGGGCCACCGCCCTGGTCGCGGAGCGGCGGACCGGACGCATCCTGCAGGTCGCCCAGGGGCAGACCCCCAAGGAGATCGCGCACGTCGACGTCGACGGCAGCACCGACGGTGGACTCCTCGACATCGCGCTGTCGCCGAGTTTCGTCGAGGACAACCTCATCTACGCGTACGTCACGACCCCGACCGACAACCGGGTGGTGCGGATCGCACCGGGAGACTCCGCCAAGGAAGTTCTCGGCGGGATCCCGCGCGGAGACGCGGGCAACGCCGGGTCGCTCGAGTTCTCGGGCGACGAACTGATGGTCCTCACCGGCAACGCGGGCAACGCCGCCGCGGCCGCCGATCCGGCGTCCCTCGCCGGGAAACTGCTGAAGGTCACCGCCCTGTCGCCCGCACCGACTCCGGCGCAGCCCCGCCCTCAGGTGGTGCTGTCGGGCATCGGGACCGCCGGCGGGGTGTGCGTCGACCCGGGTGTGGCCGTGTGGGTCACCGACCGCACCGCGTTGGAGGACCGGCTCCTGCGGGTCAGCGCCGACGGAGCCGTGTCATCTCCGGTGTGGACGTGGCCGGAGCGGCCCGGCGTCGGCGGCTGCGTCGCCGCCGGTGACGTCGTGGCGGTGTCACTGAGCACCGCGAAGGCCATGTCCGCACTCGCTGCCGACCCCGGCACGGGAGCCGTCACGACAGCCCCCGGTGTCATCGTCCAGGACCGGTACGGCCAACTCGGCGGCGCCGCACTCGGACCCGACGGTCTCATCTGGGTGAGCACCGTCAACAAGACCGCCGGTCAGCCCGGACCCAACGACGACCGTGTGATCAAGATGCCCCTGCCCTCCGGTGGCGGCGGATTCGACTGACGGCCCGCCCCCGTCGAAACGAACGGGACGCTCGTTCGGTTCATCCGAACGAGCGTCCCGTTGGTGCAGACGGAGATCAGCCGCAGGCCTCGATGACCAGTTCCTTGACGCGGGCCGGGTCGGCCTGACCACGCGTGGCCTTCATCACGTCGCCGACGATCTTGCCCGCCGCCGCGACCTTGCCGCCGCGAATCTTCTCGGCGATGTCGGGGTTCGCGGCCAGAGCCTCGTCGACGGCCGCCTTCAGCTTCGTGTCGTCGCGTTCGACGACCAGCTCGGGGTGGTTCGCGACGACCTGCTCGGGGTCGCCCTCACCCTCGAGGACGTGGTCGACCACCTGGCGGGCCACCTTGTTGTTGAGCTTCCCGCTGTCGATCAGCGCGACCACCTGCGCGACCTGGGCCGGCGTGATCGGCAGTTCGGCGAGTTCCACCCCGCGGGTGTTCGCCTGCTGCGCCAGGTACGACACCCACCAGGACCGCGCGGCCTCCGGGGACGCACCGGCCTCGACGGTGGCGATGACGAGGTCGAGGGCGCCCGCATTGACGAGGTCGCGCATGACCTCGTCGGAGACACCCCAGTCGGCCTGGATCCGGGCACGGCGGACCCACGGCAGCTCCGGCAGGGTGCCACGCAGTTCCTCGATCCATTCCGCGCTGGGCGCGACCGGCTCGAGGTCGGGCTCCGGGAAGTAGCGGTAGTCCTCGGCGGTCTCCTTGCGGCGGCCCGGCGACGTGGTCCCGTCGGCCTCCTGGAAGTGCCGGGTCTCCTGGATCACCTCACCGCCGGCCTCCAGCACAGCGGCCTGCCGGCGCATCTCGTACCGCACCGCCACCTCGACGCTCTTGAGGGAGTTGACGTTCTTCGTCTCGGTGCGGGTCCCGAGTTCGGTCGCCCCGATCGGCATCAGAGATGCGTTGGCATCGCAGCGCATCGAACCCTGGTCCATGCGGACGTCGGAGACGTTCAGCGACTTCAGCAGGTCGCGCAGCGCGGTGACGTACGCGCGGGCCACCTCGGGGGCGCGGGCACCGGCGCCGCTGATGGTCTTGGTGACGATCTCGACCAGCGGGACCCCGGCGCGGTTGTAGTCGAGCAGCGAATGGCTGGCACCGTGGATACGCCCGGTCGCGCCGCCGACGTGCAGCGACTTTCCGGTGTCCTCTTCCATGTGCGCGCGCTCGATCTCCACGCGCCACGTGGTGCCGTCGTCGAGGACGACGTCGAGGTAACCGTCGGTGGCGATCGGCTCGTCGTACTGGGAGATCTGGTAGTTCTTCGGCTGATCCGGGTAGAAGTAGTTCTTCCGCGCGAACCGGCCCCACGGTGTGATGGAACAGTTCAGTGCGAGCCCGATCCGGATCGCGGACTCGACCGCCGCCTCGTTCACGACGGGCAACGACCCGGGCAGACCGAGGCACACCGGGCACACCTGCGTGTTCGGCTCGGCACCGAACTCGGTGGGGCACGGGCAGAACATCTTCGTTTCGGTGCCGAGCTCTACGTGCACCTCCATGCCGAGAACAGGCTCGTACTTGGCGAGCACTTCGTCGTAGTCGAGGAGGTCCGGAGCGTCGACAGCAGTCATGCCACAGAGTTTATGCGTCCGGGCGTTCACCGAAAAACGCGGTCAGCCGAAAAATGCGGCCGCCTCCTCGTACCGCTCCCGCGGCACCGTCTTGAGGCGCCGGGTCGCCTCCTCGAGCGGCACGAGGTCGATCGACGTGCCGTGCAGGGCCACCATGTTGCCGAAGTCGCCGCGGTGGACCGCGTCGGTGGCGTGCACCCCGAAGCGGGTGGCGAGCACCCGGTCGTACGGCGTCGGGGTTCCACCCCGCTGCACGTGCCCGAGCACCGTCGTCCGCACCTCCTTGCCGATGCGGCGGACGATCTCGTCGCCGAGCTGCTGCGCGACGCCGGTGAATCGTTTGTGACCGAACTCGTCGATGCCGCCTTCGCGCAGACTCATCGACTCCGGGGTCGGAGTGGCCCCCTCGGCGACGACGCAGATGAAATGCGAATCGCCGCGCTGGAATCGCTTCTTCACGAGGGAGCAGACTTCGCCGACGTCGAACGGGACCTCGGGAACGAGAGTGAGATGCGCACCGGTCGCGAGCCCGGAGTGCAGCGCGATCCAGCCCGCATGCCGTCCCATCACCTCGACGAGCATCACCCGCTGGTGGGATTCGGCGGTGGTGTGGAGGCGGTCGATCGCGTCGGTCGCGATGGACAGCGCGGTGTCGAAACCGAACGTCACGTCGGTGCAGTCGATGTCGTTGTCGATCGTCTTCGGAACCCCGATCACGGGCACCCCACTCTCGGCGAGCCAGCTGGCGGCCGTGAGCGTTCCCTCCCCGCCGATCGGGATGAGCGCGTCGATCCCGTTGTCGTCGAGCGTCTGGCGGATCTGGTCGAGACCGGCCTTCAATTTGTCGGGGTTGACCCGCGCGGTGCCGAGGATGGTGCCGCCGCGGGTGAGAATTCGGTCGATCCGGTCGTCGTTGGACAGCACGACCTTGCGATCCTCGAGCAGGCCGCGCCAGCCGTCACGGAATCCCACCACCGAGCTGCCGTATCGGCCGGCGGCAGTCCGAACCACCGCCCTGATCACCGCATTCAATCCGGGGCAGTCGCCGCCTCCGGTGAGCATTCCGATCCGCATCCAAGCACCCCTCGTCGTCTCGTGTGGTGATGGTGGTTCTCTTTACACATCTTGCCGCTCGAACCGCGTTCGAGCACCTCGGACCGGCCGGTTCACTCAGCCGGGTGTGACGAGACCGCTCTCGTACGCCAGGACCACTGCCTGTGCGCGGTCGCGCAGATCCAGCTTCGACAGCACTTTGCCGACGTGCGTCTTGACGGTCTGCTCGGCGACGAACAGGCGCTCCGCGATCTCGGTGTTGGACATGCCGCGGGCGATGAGTTCGAGCACCTCGCGTTCGCGGGGCGTCAGCGCCGACAGCGCTGCCGGTTTGCGGCGCGCCGTGCTGCGGCGGCTGGTCACGTCGGCGATGAGTCGCCGGGTGACGGTCGGCGCGAGAAGCGCCTCACCGTCCGCGACCACCCGCACCGCACGGATGAGTTCCTCCGCGGGCGCGTCCTTGAGCATGAAGCCGCTGGCCCCGATGCTCAGCGCCTCGTACACGTAGTCGTCGACGTCGAACGTGGTGAGCATGAGCACCCGCACCGGCGGATCGAAACCGGCCGACAGGATGACGCGGGCCGCGTCGAGTCCGTTCATCTCCGGCATGCGGACGTCCATCAGGACCACGTCGGGCCGCAGACGCCGGACCTCGCTCACCGCCACCGCCCCGTCCGGAGCGTCACCGATGACACTGATGTCGGGCTGTGAGGCGAGCAGGGCTCCGAAGCCCTGCCGGACCATAGCCTGGTCGTCGGCGATGAATACGGTGATGGCCACCCAGCCAGCCTAGGCGGAGGCAACCGGGAACTCGGCGTGGACCTCGAATCCGCCGTTGTCGTGCAGGTGGGTGGTGAGTACGCCCCCGACTGCCTGCGCACGCTCACGCATTCCGATGATGCCGTTGCCGCCGGTCGACTCGTGCCTGGTCAGGGCCGAGACGAGGCTCCGCCTCGGCGGGCCGTTCACGATCGACACCGACGCGATCGGCGACTCGTACGCGATCTTCACCTCGACCGCGGCGCCCGCCGCGTGGCGGGCCGTGTTGGCGAGGGATTCCTGCAGGATGCGGTACATCACGAGTCCGACCGACTCCGACACGAGCGTCGGGTCACCGTCGACGTGCCAGGCGACGGGAATGCCTGCCCTGCGGCTGCCCTCGAGCAGCTCGCTGATCTGCTGCACCCCGGGCTGGGGCGCGTGCTCTGCCAGCTGGCCGTCGCTGCGCAGCACTCCGAGCAGTCCGCGGACCTCGTTCAGCGCGGCGCGGCCGGCGGCCCCGATCGATTCGAACTCGGCCCGCGTCTCGTCCGACATGTCGGCGATGCGGTACGGCGCGCTCTGCGCCTGCACCACGACCATCGACATGTGGTGCGCGACGACGTCGTGCAGGTCCCGGGCGATGCGCGCCTTCTCCTCCAGGATCGTCCGGCGAGTGCGCTCGAGCTCGCTCAGTTCCTCCTGCTGCGCGAGTTGCCGGCGGGAGAGCACCAGCCACCGGATCAGCAGGCCGAAGACGACGATCGCGGTCAGGCCCACCGCCCACCCGCGGCCGTTGGTGCCCGGGGTGTCGGCGAGGAACAGCAGGACGGTGGACATCCATGCCACGCCCACGACCGGAATCGCGGCCCGCATGCTGACGGCGGCCAGCAGGGCGAGCATCACCAGGATGTGGACCACCTGCCAGGGGTAGTCGTAGCCGTCCTGCAGTGCGAAGACGCGCGGAATCACCAGCGCCGAGACCGCGGAGACGGCCCAGGCCAGCGCCGGATTCGACCGGATGAGCAGGAACGGGAACGTCGCGAGCGCCGCCACGAACGGTTGAATGGGAGGACTGACCTGGTGGGTCAGCTGCAGGGTCGGCCACGCCACGGCGAACAGGATCGCCGTGACCACGACGATTGCCACGTTCAGCCACTGGCCTTCGGCGGCTCTCCGGATGCGCGTCTTCGTCTTCACACCGTCGACAGTAGAAACCGTGGTCACGCAGTGTCCTCATACCCCGGGCTCATGTCGGCGTAGCCCCGGAGTATGAGATCGGGGCCCCCTCGCACCACGAGGCCAGGGATCGAACCGGACTCCGGGGTGATGTGGCCCCGCAACACGAATTCATAACGTTCTCGTCATGCGAAAGACGGGGACACGGAGAACGACTTGGGCCGCGGTGGCGTGCGCCGCAACCGCACTACTGACCACGACAGGATTCGCAGGCACCGGCGCCGCGAGCACGCCCCGGCACGAGAACGCCGCCGCCTCCGCCGCGGTGCACACCCTCACCGCACCGGCCGAAATCTCCGAGGACTCCATTCCCGCGGACTTCGCCGACGTGATGGGCTACACGCCGGTGCCGATCGACGGAATGCTCGCCAATCCCGGCGGGGACTGCTCGTCTCCCGTGCCGCTGCCCCTCGAGTTCGACACGTCGTGCAAGGCGCACGACCTCGGGTACGACCTTCTGCGGTACGCGTCCCGGTCCGGCGAGGACCTGGGTCCCTGGGCGCGGCAGAGCCTCGACACGCAGCTGGATCAGCGCATGCACGCGGCGTGCGACACCCGCGCCGACGAGCAGGCACGGGCGCAGTGCTTCGTCATGGCAAACGTCGCGACCACCTTCGTCACCGGAAACAGCTGGCGCCAGGGCTATTCGGCACCGGTCACCGAATCCGGACTCCCGTATGCACTGGCAGGCGGTGTCGGTGTCGTGCTCCTCGCCGGCGCGGCCTGGTCGATCCGCCGCCGGCCGCATCCGGTCGGAGCCGTCGCATGACCACCACCGCTCTGTCCGGTCCCGGACGGAGCACGGTGCACAGTCGCTCGCACACGAAGCCGAATGCCCTGCGCCGCACTCTGGTCACGACGATCCCGGTCTCCGCCCTCCCCCGCGCCGCCTCCACGATCGTCGTCACCGCCGTCACACTCGCATCTCTCGCTCCCTCACTGCTCCCCCGGAGTGCGCTGACGCAGGCCCTGTTCACCGGCGTCCTCGCCGCGATCGGTTTCGGTTTCGTCGTCCTCGCCCGCCGCCTGCGGTACCTCGTCACCCGTTCGCGCAGCAACCACCCTCCGCGGGACTCGGTGCGTCTGCTGGTGCTGATCGGCGCCATGATCGTCGTGTCCTGGGCGATCGTGCTCGCCGACCACTGGCAGGATTCGCTGCGCGCCGCCATGGGCATGCCGGGCATCGGGCCGGACCACTGGATGCAGGCGATCATCGTGGCTGCTCTGACGTTCCTGCTGTTCGCCGGCATCGGCAGCGTCGTCGGCACGGTCGCCCGACGTCTCGGCTGGATCGGCAGCGCCACCACCGCCGTCGTTCTCGCGACCGCACTGCAACTGGTCGCCGGACCGGCGTTGTGGGGAATGATGTCGCGTTCCTACAGCGACTCCAACGCGCTCGTCGACGTGTCCCTGCACCGGCCGATGTCCGCCGAACTGTCCGGCAGCCCGGACTCCGCGATCAGCTGGGAGTCGCTCGGGCGCCAGGGACGACGGTTCGTGGCGGCGGGCGAGCAGTCGGCCGCCATCCGCACCTATGTGGGGATGGATTCGGCACCGGACGTCGAATCGCGTGCGGCACTGGCAGTCTCGGAACTCGAGCGGGCCGGCGGATTCACCCGGTCCGCCATCGTCGTCACGGTGCCCACCGGCTCGGGGTGGATCGACGAGAACGCCGCCGAGGGATTCGAGGAACGCTTCGCCGACGACGTCGCCATCGTCGGCATGCAGTACTCGTACCTGCCGAGCTGGATCACGTTCGTGTTCGGGCGTTCCGCCGCAGACGAATCGGCGGCCGCGTTGTTCGATGCCGTCGCCGAGCGGATCGCCGACCTCCCCGACCTCCTGCGCCCGGCGCTGTACGTCTACGGTCAGAGCCTCGGATCCGTCGGCGGCAGTGCAATTTTCACCGACGCCGACCCACTGCGCGAGCGAGTCTGCGGCGCACTGTGGGCCGGCCCGCCCGCCGGCTCGGTTCTGACGGACGGGGCGACGATGTTGGCGAACACATCCGACCCGGTAGTGTGGTGGTCCCCCGACCTGGTCCTGCACCGACCCGACCTCTCGCTCGCAGTACGCGATGCGCCGGTACCCCAATGGATTCCGGGCATCACGTTCCTGCAGACGAGTGTCGACCTGGTGTCCGCGCTGAACTTCGCAGCCGGCCACGGACACCGCTACGGCAGTGAGCAGGGCACCGCCCTGCCCGACTGCTCCTAGTTCGGCGAGCCGATCGGACCGCGTGCGGCCTCGTAGGCGGCACCGACGCGGTACAGCCGCTCGTCGGCCAGCGCGGGTGCCATGATCTGCAGCCCCACCGGCAGTCCGTCGTCCGCGGACAGTCCCGACGGAACCGACATCGCGCAGTGCCCCGCCAGGTTGGTGGGCAGCGTGCACAGGTCCGAGAGGTACATCGCGAGCGGGTCGCCGACCTTCTCGCCCAGCTTCCACGGGGTGAACGGGCTGGTGGGCGACACCAGGACGTCCACCTTCTCGTACGCCTTCTCGAAGTCCCTGGCGATGAGCGTCCGCACCTTGAGCGCCTGACCGTAGTAGGCGTCGTAGTAGCCGGACGACAGCGCGTAGGTACCGATCATGATGCGGCGCTTGACCTCCGGGCCGAAACCGGCGGCGCGCGTCGCGGCCATCACCTGGTCGGCGCTCATGTCACCCTCGTCGATGCGCAGGCCGTACCGCATCGCGTCGAAGCGTGCGAGGTTCGACGACACCTCGCTCGGCAGGATCAAGTAGTACGACGCGAGCGCGTACTCGAAGTTGGGGCACGACACCTCGACGACCTCGGCACCGAGTTCCGTGAGTTGCGCGACGGCGGCATCGAAAGACGAGATGACCCCGGGCTGGTAGCTGTCGGAGTGCAGTTCCTTGACCACACCCACCTTCACGCCCTTCAGGTTGCCACCGGCACCCTCACGCGCAGCCGCCACCACGGGACGCACGGGCGCGTCGATCGACGTGGAGTCGCGCGGGTCGTGCCCGGCGATGACCTCGTGCAGCAGCGCCGTGTCGAGGACCGTGCGGCCGCAGGGACCACCCTGGTCGAGCGAGGACGCGCAGGCCACGAGGCCGAAACGGGAGACCGTGCCGTACGTCGGCTTGGTGCCGACCGTCGCCGTGACGGCGGCGGGCTGACGGATCGAGCCGCCGGTGTCGGTGCCGATCGCGAGCGGGGCCTGCCGGGACGCGAGGGCCGCGGCACTGCCGCCGCCCGAACCGCCCGGAATGCGCGTGGTGTCCCACGGGTTGCGGGTGGGGCCGTAGGCGGAGTTCTCGG
Source organism: Rhodococcus wratislaviensis (assembly GCF_900455735.1). Classification (GTDB taxonomy): domain Bacteria; phylum Actinomycetota; class Actinomycetes; order Mycobacteriales; family Mycobacteriaceae; genus Rhodococcus_F; species Rhodococcus_F wratislaviensis. Next base: position 118,035 of record NZ_UAUI01000006.1, read on the forward strand.
TGGACGAACCCATCGCGAACTCGTCGAGGTTGGTCTTTCCCAGGATCGGGATGCCGGCCTCGCGCAGTTTCTTCGTGAGCGTCGCGTCGTACGGTGCGATCCAACCTTCGAGGATCTTCGACGCGCACGTGGTGGGCATGTCGGTGGTGGTGAAGATGTCCTTGAGCGCCAACGGAACTCCCGCGAGCGGGGAGGCGGGTGCATTGCCTGCGGCGAGGCTGCTGTCCACTTCCTTCGCCGACACGAGGGCCTGCTCGCCTGCCACGTGCAGGAAGGCGTTCAGGTCACCGTCGACCGCGGCGATGCGGTCGAGATGCGCCTGGGTGACCTCGACGGACGACACCTCACGGCTGTGGATCTTCGACGCGAGATCTGCGGCGTCGAGAGTGGTCAGTTCGGCGCTCATTCGCCCTCTCCAAGGATCTGCGGGACAGCGAAGCGACCCTGCTCGACAGCCGGTGCGCCGGACAGCGCCTGCTCGGGAGTCAAGCCGGGAACGATCACGTCGGGACGGGTCACGTTGGTGACCGCGTTCGGGTTCGCCATCGGCGGAACATCCTCGGCGGGCACCTCGGTGACCACCTTCACGTGGCTGAGAATCGAGTCCAGCTGACCGGCGAACTCGTCGAGCTCGGCATCGGTCAGGGCGAGTCGAGACAACCGCGCGAGGTGCGCGACCTCGTCACGGGAGATGGCAGGCACCGCGGGGCCCCTTTCGGTTCGGACGTACACAAGTGGGTCCCAGCCTAGAGCGTGGCCCGATCAGCCGTGCAGCCAGCGCCGCAACCTGCCCGTCAGGAACGGCAGAACCACGAAGACCATCACCGGAGTCGTGACCACCGACGCCACCACGGTGCGCGTCACCACGTCCAGGGCCGAGAGCCGAGGAGTGACGAACAACGCGATGAGAAGTGAGATCGGGAAGAAACCGAGCCAGATGGTGACCGCCTGCTTCCACCGCGGCGGTGGCGGCGTGACCCGAACGGCGTGCGTGAGCGTCGACTGCGGTTCGAACCAGCCCTCCACCCCGGTCAGCCGGTGCGTGACCGTGTCCTGCGCGAGACCGGTTCCCCTGCCCACCCACACCTTCCTGGCGGGCGACGTCGTCCACGCGTCGAGAGTGTCCTCGTCCGCGAACCGGTACACCACGTGGTACTGCTCGGGGTCGGTCGCCGCGCGCAGCCATCCCCCGCCGAGGAACCCCGGGAACGTGCCCGCCATTGCCATCCCGGCGTCCGTCCAGCGCAGGAATTCCTGTTCCCGGCCCGCCGCCACCCGCCGCGAGACGGACGTCGTCACTCCCGTTGCCGTGATGTTCATGCACCCATGTTTGGGCTGTCGTGTTTCGCGGACGAGGCGAATCCGTATCGGCAGTGTCACGAATCGAGCGCGACCTGCACGTCCCCGTCCCGTCCCCGGCGAAGCCGCAGGGGGGACCGCATACTCGGGAACGAAAGTGCAAGGATGGTGAGCGACGGGGGTCGCAGGTACTCCCGCGTCTATCTCGTGGTGAAAGGGACGCACGTGTCGTATCTGCTTCGCGTCCAGCTCCCCGACCGTCCCGGTAGCCTCGGCTCTCTCGCCGTCGCCCTGGGCTCGGTGGGTGCTGACATTCTGTCGCTCGACGTGGTGGAACGGGGTGCCGGATTCGCCATCGACGACCTCGTGGTCGATGTCGAGCCGGGATCGCTCCCCGACACCCTCATCACGGCCGCCGAGAACCTGCCCGGCGTCACCGTCGACTCCATCCGGCCGTACGCCGGAATCCTCGACACCCACCGCGAGCTCGAGCTCATCGACCAGGTCGCCACCGCGGCGGACGATCGACTGCAGGTCCTCGTCGACGGGGCGCCGCGCGTGCTCCGGGTCGGCTGGTCCGTGGTCGCCGACCTCGGCCCGCACGGCGCATACCGTGTGGTCGGCAGCTCGGGAGCTCCCGAGACCCATGCCACCGAGATCCCGTGGATGCCGCTGGAGAAGCCCACCGCGCTCGACGGCGAGGGTGACTGGGTGCCGCAGGTGTGGCGCGACATGAACACCACACTCGCGGCGGCTCCCCTCGGGACGACCGGCCGTGTGCTGATGCTCGGCCGCCCCGGCGGCCCGGAATTCCGTCCGTCCGAGATCGCCCGGCTGGGTTACCTCGCCGGCATCATCGCGACGGTTCTGAGCTGACCACCGCTGAGCTGACCACCGCGCCGGTCCGAGAGGTCCGGCGGTGGCCGCCTCAGACGAGCTCGCGGACCAGGACGGTCAGCTCGACACCGGGGACTGGTGCCCAATTGCGTTCGGGCACAGGCACGAAACCGTTGCGGTCGTAGATCCGGCGGGCGTCTTCCATGTCGGGCTGGGTGGACATCACGACCGCGCGGTCCCCGCGGTCGTATGCCGTGTCCAGCACGTGCCGCACGAGCGCCGACCCGACCCCGGCACCGCGGGCGTCGGGTGACACGGCGAGCATCCGGAATTCGAGTTCACCCGGCTGCGCGACATCGGCGTACGGGGAAGCCGGTTCCGCGATAGTGACGGAACCCACGATCTGGCCCTCCATCACGGCCACCCGCACATCCGCCTTCTCCGCCCGCTCGGCGGTGTCGCGCAACCGGTTCGTGTACGGATCGTGCGCCTCGACGAATCCGCCACCCACGTAGGCGATCAGCGTGAGGTCACCGACGGCCTCGTAGTCGTCCGGCGTCGCATTCCGAATCTCGATCATGTCCAGAACTATGACAGGACGGCTCACGCCGCCCAAAATGCGGGCGTGAGGTTCCGATCACACTCCGGAATCCGCGACGGCGTCCGGTCCGCCCTCCAGTAGTCGGCGGAACCCGTCCTCGTCGAGGACCGGCACTCCGAGTTCGACGGCCTTGTCGTGCTTCGAACCCGGTGATTCGCCGACCACCACGAACGCCGTCTTCTTCGACACCGAACCCGCGGCCTTACCGCCTCGGACGAGGATCGCCTCCTTCGCCTGGTCGCGCGAGAACGTCTCGAGCGAACCCGTGACGACGATCGACAGGCCTTCGAGGTTGCGCGGAATCGATTCGTCGCGTTCGTCTTCCATGCGAACCCCGGCCGCGGACCACTTCTCCACGATCTGCTGGTGCCAGTCGACGCCGAACCACTCGGCGACGGCCGCGGCGATGGTGCCGCCGACCCCGTCCACTGCCGCGAGTTCCTCGACGGAGCTCTCCCGGATCCGCTCGAGCGACCCGAATTCACCGGCCAGGGCACGTGCCGCCGTGGGACCGACATGACGGATGGACAGCGCGACCAGCACCCGCCACAGCGGCTTGTCCTTGGCGGAGTCGAGATTGTCGAGCAGCCGGCGGCCGTTGGCCGACAACCCGCCGGCCTTGGTCCGGAAGAGCGACGTCTTGAGCAGATCGTCCTCGGTGAGCGAGAACAGGTCGCCCTCGTCGCCGATCGCCTTGGCTTCGAGGAGGCTCGTGGCGGCCTCGTAGCCGAGGACCTCGATGTCGAATGCGCCGCGGCCCGCGACGTGGAACACGCGTTCCCGGAGCTGCGCGGGGCAGTACTGCTGGTTGGGGCAGCGAATGTCCGCGTCCCCCTCCTTGGCGGGGGCCAGCAGTGTGCCGCACTCCGGGCAGTGGGTGGGCATCACGAACTCGTACTCGTCGCCCGTCCGGGCGTCGACCACGGGCCCGAGGACCTCGGGGATGACATCACCGGCCTTGCGCAGCACGACCGTGTCGCCGATGAGCACGCCTTTGCGTTTGACCTCGGAGCCGTTGTGCAGGGTGGCGAGGGAGACGGTGGAGCCGGCGACCGTGACCGGTTCCATGTAGGCGAACGGGGTGACGCGGCCGGTGCGACCGACGTTGACCCGGATGTCGAGAAGCTTGGTGGTGGCCTCTTCCGGGGGGTACTTGTAGGCGATCGCCCAGCGCGGCGCCCGCGACGTGGACCCCAGCCGGCGTTGCAGCGACGTCTCGTCGACCTTGACCACCAGACCGTCGATCTCGTGCTCCACGTCGTGCCGGTGCTCGCCCCAGTACTGCACCCTGTCCACGACGGCGTCCGCGCCCGTGACGCGGGCGGTGTGGGTCGACACGGGCAGGCCCCACGCCGCCAGTGCCGTGTACGCGTCGTACTGGGAGACCGGCTCGAATCCTTCGCTCCGGCCGAGGCCGTGGCAGATCATCCCGAGGCGCCTGCGGGCGGTGACGGCCGGATTCTTCTGCCGCAGCGACCCGGCCGCGGAGTTCCGGGGATTCGCGAACGGCGCCTTGCCTTCCTCGACGAGCGCCGCGTTGAGTGCCGCGAAGTCCTCGAGCCGGAAGAACACCTCGCCGCGCACCTCGAGGAGCGCCGGGACCGGGTATTCGTCTGTGCCGGTGAGCTTTTCCGGGATGTCGTCGATGGTCCGCGCGTTGAGGGTCACTTCTTCACCGGTGCGGCCGTCGCCGCGCGTGGCCGCCCGGACGAGCCGGCCGTTCTCGTAGACCAGGTTCAGCGCGACTCCGTCGATCTTCACCTCGCACAGGTAGTGCAGGTCGGGCCCGGTCTCCTGCTCCACCCGGCTGATCCAGGTACGCAGTTCGTCGGTGGCGAAGACGTTGTCGAGGCTGAGCATCCGCTCGAGATGATCGGCGGAGGCGAAGTCGGTGGCGAAACCGCCGCCGACGAGTTGTGTCGGCGAATCGGGCGTCCGCAGGTCGGGATACTGGTTCTCGAGGTCGTTCAGCTCGCCCAGCAGCACATCGAACTCTCCGTCGGAGATGATGGGCGCGTCGCGGACGTAATAGCGGAACTGGTGCTGTCGCACTTCCTCGGCCAGCTCGTTCCAGTGCTCCCGGACGTGTCCGGGGGCCGGTGTCGGGGCTTCGGTCGATTCACTCACTACCGAAGATTAACCGGTCCGGCCGACACCGAACGCCGGACTCAGAGCGATTCGGGGTCATCGGTGAACGCGCTGCTCACCTCGGAGCACAACTTCAGCGCCTCCCGGCTCCAGGACTGATCGGCGCCCGCGAGCCCGCAGACGGGAGTCACGGCGACCTGGGTCCGCAGCGTCGTGCGCGGAAATCCGAGCCGGTCGATCAACGTCACCGCAGGTCGAGCGACGTCGCGCCACGTGGCAGGCACAGCGGGAGTGTCGGTCGGAACGAGGCCGAATGCGAGCTCCTTGCCCGCATCGAGCAACTCGCCGATGCCGTCCAGGTCCGCGGACGTCAGCTGTGCCACGTCCAGACCCACTGCGCGGGCACTGCTGCGCCGCAGGAGGTCGGTGGGCAGATCGCCGGAGCAGCAATGCACCATGGTCACCGCGCCGGAGCCCGCGAGGGCGGCCTCGAGCACGGCGAGCGCCTCCGGTTCCGGCATCGCCCGCACGGTCTCGAGCCGCGACCGGCCGGACAGCGTGCCCGCCAGCACGGCGGGCAGTCGTGGCTCGTCGAACTGGACCAGCACCTGCGCGCCGAGACGTCGGTTGACCTCCGCGGCGTGCCGCGCGAGCCCCTCGCCCAGCGATTCGGCGAAGTCGCGCACCGCGCCGGGGTCGGTCAGCACGCGCCGGCCGGTGCCGAGTTCCACCTCGGCCGCCAGCGTGAGTGGGCCCACCGACTGCACCTTCACCACGTGGTCGGCACCGACGAGGCCCGCGCTCTCCCACGCCTCCTCCAGCGCGTCGAGATCCTGGTTCAGGAGGTCGGTCGCCCGCTTGGCGACCGAGCCGCGACGCTGCACCACACGGTAGGCCGTCGTGGACACGTCCAGTTGCAGATCCACGAGCAGAGCGCTGGCCCGGCCGATCATGTCGGCGCCGAGCCCACGGGCGGGCAACTCGACGAGGTGCGGGAGCCCGCCGAGTTCGCCGAGGACGATCGTGGCGGCTTCACGCGGATCGGTGCCCGGCCACGAGCCGACGCCGGTGACGGCCCCGGCCAGTGAGATACCCTGCGTCACTGCGTGTTCGGACGCGCGTCGGTACCCGAGATGGTTCCGCTGCCCAGCACGATGTCGCCTGCCGGGTCGGTCCGGTACAGGACGACGGCCTGCCCCTTCGCGACACCGGTCAGCGGCTCCCGAAGAGAGATGGCGATGCCGCCGTCGACCGCTTCGGCGACGGCCTCGGCGAGCCCGCCGTGCGCCCGTACCTGGACGGTGCATTCGACCGGCCCGGTAGGCGCGTTCCCGGACGTCCACACGGCGCGGTCCGCCGTGATCGCGTGCACTTCGAGGTTGCGTGCGGAACCGACACGGACGGTGCCGGTGTCGGGTTCGATCGACGTCACGTACCGCGGTTGCCCGTCGGCTGCGGGACCCTGGACGCCGAGGCCCTTCCGCTGGCCGATCGTGAAACCGTGCACGCCTTCGTGTTCCGCGAGCACCTCACCCGAATCGGCGTCGACCACACTGCCCGGACGGACACCGATGCGGGCGCCGAGGAACGCGCGGGTGTCGCCGGACGGGATGAAGCAGATGTCGTGGCTGTCGGGCTTGTTCGCCACGGCGAGGCCGCGTTCGGCGGCCTCCTCCCGGATCCGGTCCTTCGGGGTGTCCCCCACCGGGAACATCGCCCGCGACAACTGCTCGGCGGTGAGCACACCGAGCACGTACGACTGGTCCTTGTCCGCGTCGACGGCACGGCGCAGCACGCCGTTCTCGAGCTGCGCGTAGTGGCCGGTGGCCACCGCGTCGAACCCGAGGGCGATCGCACGGTCCGCGAGCGCCGCGAACTTGATCTTCTCGTTGCACCGCAGGCACGGGTTGGGGGTCTCCCCCGCGGCGTACGACGCCACGAAGTCATCGATCACGTCCTCCTTGAAACGGTCGGCGAAATCCCAGACATAGAACGGGATTCCGAGCACGTCCGCGGCACGCCGGGCATCACCGGCGTCCTCCTTGGAGCAGCAGCCCCGGGATCCGGTCCGCAGCGTGCCCGGCTCGGCGGACAGCGCGAGATGCACTCCCACCACGTCGTGCCCGGCAGCGACCGCCCGGGCCGCCGCCACAGCGGAATCCACGCCGCCACTCATGGCCGCCAGTACTCGCATCAACGATCCCCTCCACGCGCTCCGACACCGGCGAGCCCGGCGGCCCGGGCCCGCTCCACAACTTGCGGCAGTGCCGCGACGACTGCATCCACGTCCGCGACGGTCGACGTGTGCCCGAACGAGAAGCGCAGCGATCCCCGCGCGGTCGCGGAATCCACGCCCATCGCGGTCAGGACGTGACTCGGACGAGCGACCCCGGCGGTACACGCCGAGCCCGTAGAACATTCGATCCCGGCGGCGTCGAGCAGCATCAGCAGCGAATCGCCCTCGCAGCCGGGGAACGTGAAGTGGGCGTTGCCCGGCAGTCGCGCGCTGCCCACCGGCCCGTTCAGCACGGCGTCGGGAACGGTCTCGCCGACGCGCTCGATCAGGCGGTCGCGCAGGACGGTCAGTTCCGTCGCACGGGAGTCGAGGTCGGCCGTCGTGTCGCGCAGCGCCGCCGCCATGCCGACGACACCCGCCGTGTCCGGGGTACCCGAACGCAGGTCGCGTTCGTGTCCCCCGCCGTGCAGCAGCGGCACACACGGCACCTGCCGTCCCAGCAGTAGTGCACCGACGCCCTGCGGTCCGCCGACCTTGTGCGCGGCGATGCTCAGCGCGGACAACCCGCTCGCAGCGAAGTCCACGGGGATGTGCGTGACGGCCTGGACGGCGTCGCTGTGCATCGGCACACCGAACTCGGCCGCGACCGCAGCGAGTTCGGTGATCGGCATGATCGTGCCGACCTCGTTGTTGGCCCACATGATCGTGACCAGGGCCGTCTCGTCCGCGTGGACGGCGAGTTCGTCGCGCAACGTCTGCGGGGACACCCGGCCCAGTTCGTCGACGGGCAGCCACGTGACCTGAGCACCCTCGTGCTTCTCGAGCCACTCCACCGCGTCGAGCACCGCGTGGTGCTCGACGGAACTGGCGAGAATCCGCACCCGGCCCGGGTCGGCGTCGCGCCGGGCCCAGAAGATGCCCTTGACGGCCAGGTTGTCGCTCTCGGTGCCGCCGGAGGTGAAGATGACCTCGGACGGTCTGGCGCCGAGGTCGGCGGCGATGGACTCGCGGGCCTCCTCGATGCGACGGCGGGCGGCGCGCCCGGAACCGTGCAGCGAGGACGCATTGCCCACGGTCCTGAAGATGTCGGTCATCGCCCGGACGGCCGCGGGCACCATGGGAGTGGTGGCTGCGTGGTCCAGGTAGACGGGGTGATCGGCACTGCGGGCAGAGGTCATGACGTGACCAGGATAGCTCAGGCGACGAGACGCTCCGCCGCCTCGATGCCCGCGGCCGCCGCCCCGACCGCACCCTGCAGCGGATCGACGATGTCGTGCGCTGCGAGATCGATCCGTTCGTCGCCTCGCGCGGCGCGCTCACACCGGGCCGCCAGATCGCGGCGGCACTCTCCCGGATACTCGATCGGCGCCAGCCTGACCTCCGCGATGACCCCCTTCTGGCGGATGATGCGCCGGATCGACTGACCGATCGTCTCCTCGCCCACGAAGCACGGCCCGGTCGTCAGCTCCCCGCCCCGGCCGGTGTACCGCAGCGAGATCGGCTGGACCGGGCATTCCGCGTCGATCGCCGCCTGGAACAGCGCGGGCCGGAAACCGCCGTACGCCCGTCCGCACCACGTGGTGCCCTCCGGGAACGCCACGACTCGTTCGCCGGCGCGCAGCCTGCCCGCCGTCGTCGCCACCGTGGCCGGGAGCGCCCGCAGGCTCTGCCGCACGATCGGGACGACCCTCATCCGCCGCGCGAGCGATCCCAGAACCGGCCAGTCGAGCAGATCCCCGCGGGCGACGAAGTTCGCCGGGGCGAGTGCGCTGAGCACCAGTACGTCGGTCCACGACACGTGGCCCGCCACCACCAGTATCCCGCCGGTATGGCGGCGCTTTCCGCGATGATCGACGACGACGAGGCGGATTCCCACGCAGCGCAACAGGATCGCCGCGTACCGCCGCTGCAGACCGGTCCGCCACGACCGGGGCAGCAACCATCCCGCGGTCAGGAGCGGCGCCGTCGCCAGGGCCGACACCACGAGACACCACCGAACGACCACGGTCGGGATCGACACTCCGTTCGCCTCCGCAGGCAGACACCCCGCGCCGCACGGACTCGACGGCATCCACGAGTGCACGGTCACCCCGGTCGACTCGGACACGGCCGTACTCATGCCTGTGCCCCCGCCTCGAGAGTGGCCGACGCCGACCGCAGGCGTTCGAGGTACCGCTCGTTGGCGCCGTGCAGTCCCTGCAGGGCGACGAAATCGGCGACACCGAACTCCGGATCGTGCGCGGGCTCACCGCACACCTTGGCGCCGAGGCGCAGGTAGCCCCGGAGCAGCGGCGGCAGGGTCGGCCGGGCGGGCGGATCGATCTCGTCGAGCGACCACCCGTCGACGAACACCGGGTTCCTGGGCACGGCCCGTGCGTCCGGGTCATTGCCGTACTTGCGGAGCAGCAGGTCTCGCACCCCGCGGACGTTGGAACCGGCCACGGCATCCGGATGCTCCCGCATCGGCACGGAGACACACCCCATGACCCACTCGTATCCAGTGAGCTGCAGATAGTGGAGGATCCCGGCCCACATCAGGCTCAGGACCGAACCGGAGCGGTGGTCGGGGTCGACGCACGCCCGGCCCATCTCGACGATGCGGTTGCCGACGGGGTCCAGAGCGGAGATGTCGAATTCGGTGGCGGTGTAGTAGCCACCGGCCTGGGCTGCGGCGTCGGGCGGGAGCATGCGGTAGCACCCGACGAACTCGCCGGTCGCCTCGTGGCGGACGAGGAGGTGGTCACAGAAGTCGTCGAACCGGTCGGCGTCGAGGGCGTCCGCATGCGCGGGGACGGAGAATCCGGGCTCGGAGGCGAACACGCGGTAGCGCAGCCGCTGGGCGGCCACGCGGTGTTCGCGGTCGGACGAGACGACCAGGGAGTATCGGGGTGCGGTTACAACAGAATCGGCGGTCTCACTCGGTGCGCGGAGAACTGACGAAGTTGTCATGGCGCAGGTTTACCGAGCAGGGGCGGCGTGAGGGCATCGCCTGGGTGTCGTGTCGATGCAGCCCGGATGAACGACGGAAGATACGACGGCGGCCCCGCTCCCGGGAAGGGAACGGGGCCGCCGTCGGTCGAGAATCAGCCCTTGTGAGCCTTGACAGCCTCGGTGAGCTGCGGAGCGACGTTGAACAGGTCGCCGACGATGCCGTAGTCCGCGATCTCGAAGATCGGGGCTTCCTCGTCCTTGTTCACGGCGACGATGGTCTTCGACGTCTGCATACCGGCGCGGTGCTGGATGGCACCGGAGATGCCGAGCGCGATGTACAGCTGCGGGGAGACCGTCTTACCGGTCTGACCGACCTGGAACTGGCCCGGGTAGTAGCCCGAGTCGACCGCGGCACGCGAGGCGCCGACGGCGGCACCGAGCGAGTCGGCGAGTTCCTCGACGACGGAGAACTTGTCGGCGCTGCCGACACCACGGCCACCGGAGACGACGACGGTCGCCTCGGTGAGCTCGGGACGGTCGCCACCGACGATCGGATCACGCGAGGTGATCTTGACGGCGCCCTCGTCCTGGGCCGGAACCTCGACGGAAACCTTCTCGCCTGCGCCGGCTTCGGGCTTCGCCTCGATGGCACCCGGACGGACCGAGATGACCGGGACGTCGCCGTTGGCCTTGGCGTCGACGGTGAACGCGCCACCGAAGATGGAGTGCACGGCGCTGCCGTCGGACTTGACGTCGACGACGTCGACGAGCAGGCCGGAGCCGATGCGGGCAGCAAGACGTCCGGAGACCTCCTTGCCCTCGACGCTGGCGGCGGTGATGACCGCGGCCGGCGCAGCCGACTCGACGAGCGACGCGAGCACGTCGACCTTCGGGGTGACCAGGTAGCCGTCGATGTCGTCCGACTCGGCGACGTAGATCTTGGCCGCGCCTGCGGCGGCGAGGCCCTCGGCCAGCTTGTCGGCGGTACCGGCGGGACCGGTGACCACTGCGGCCGGCTCACCGAGCGCGCGAGCGGCGGTGATGAGTTCGGTGCTGACCTTCTTCAGCGCACCCTCTGCGTGCTCGACGAGCACCAGTACTTCTGCCATGTCTAACTCTCCCTGTATGTGTCTGCTGGTCTGTAGAGGGGCGCGATCAGATGATCTTCTGGCCCACGAGGTAGGCAGCGATCTTGCTGCCGCCGTCGCCCTCGTCGACGATGCGCTCACCAGCGGTACGCGGGGGCTTGGGGGTGGAGGCGGTGACGGTGGTGCCCGCGTTGGCGACACCGACGGTCTCCGGGTCGACACCGAGGTCGGCCAGCGTGTAGACGATGACTTCCTTCTTCTTCGCGGCCATGATGCCCTTGAAGGAGGGGAAGCGGGGCTCGTTGATCTTCTCGGTGACGCTGACGATGGCCGGCAGGCTCGCCTCGAGGCCGAAGACGCCCTCGTCGGTCTCGCGCTCGCCGGTGACGGTGCCGTCGGCGACCGTGAGCTTGCGCAGCTGCGTGAGCTGCGGGATGCCCAGGTACTCGGCGATGATGGCCGGGACGGCGCCGACGCGGCCGTCGGTGGCCTCGTTACCGGCGATGATCAGGTCGGCAGGCTCTTCGTTCTCGAACGTGATCTGTCCGAGTGCCGCGGCCAGGGTCCACGCGGTCTGCACCGCGTCGGAGCCGTGGAGGGCCGGGTCGTTGATGTGCACTGCCTTGTCGGCACCCATGGACAGGGCCTTGCGGATGGCGTCGGTGGCACGGTCCGGACCTGCGGAGAGGACGGTCACCTCGCCGCCCTGAGCCTCCTTGATCAGGAGCGCTTCTTCGACGGCGCGCTCGTTGATCTCGTCGAGCACTGCATCGGCGGCCTCGCGGTCAAGCGTGTAGTCACCGTCGGTCAGCTTGCGCTCGGACCACGTGTCGGGGACCTGCTTGATCAAAACAACGATGTTCGTCATGGGTCTTCGTCGACCTCCTGTGTGTTCTTGCGTGGTTATCGTGAGTTGCTCCGCGTGGGCCGAGCTCTCGTTGTCGATATTTCGTCGCACGATGGCTCTGCGACAGATTACCCCACGTTAAGTTACCGGTCGGTAACTTGCGTGAAAGTCTCGTTCACCATAACGGCCGAAAGCGCATTTCATCCCTGTGATGTAGACCACCTGGACGAGCGACCTTGCCGGTGGCACTAACCTCGCAGCGGTGAGCGAATCATTTGTCGGCGACCGCGAGGACGCACCGCTGCCCCCGCACGGTCACGAGCAATTGCCATCGACCGGAGACGAGCAACTACCCCTCACGGGCGAGCGGACCGTGCCCGGGATCCCCGAGGAGAACTACTGGTTCCGGCGTCACGAGGTGGTCTACCGCGACCTCCTCCCCCGCTGCGCGGAACGCCGGGTACTCGAGGCCGGATCCGGAGAAGGCTACGGCGCCAACATGATTGCCGATGTGGCACAGAGCGTCACCGGACTCGACTACGACATCTCGGCAGTCGAACACGTGCGTGCGCGATACCCCCGCGTCGAGATGCTGCACGGCAACCTCGCGGAGCTTCCCCTCGACGACGAATCCGTCGACACCGTGGTCAATTTCCAGGTGATCGAACACCTGTGGGACCAGGCCCAATTCCTGCGCGAGTGCTTCCGGGTGCTGACGCCCGGAGGGGAACTGCTCGTCAGCACCCCCAACCGCATCACGTTCTCGCCGGGCCGCGACACGCCGCTCAATCCGTTTCACACCCGCGAACTCGACGCGGCCGAGCTGACCGAACTCCTCGAGGAGGCCGGGTTCACGCTCGCCCTCATGACCGGCGTCCATCACGGCGATCGGCTGAAGTCCCTCGACGCGAAGCACGGCGGCTCCTTCATCGGCGCGCAGATCGACCGCGCACTCGCCGGTGAACCCTGGCCCGACGAACTGACCCGCGACGTCGAGGGCATCACCGTCGACGATTTCGCCCTGCACGAGGGCGACATCGACGACAGCCTCGACCTGGTGGCCGTCGCGGTGAAAGATCCTGTTCGGTGACCGAAACCGACAACCGCACCGGAGCGGGCGACGCGACGGAACCGGGCATGTTCTGCCTGGTCCTGCACTCCCACCTGCCCTGGCTCGCCAACCACGGCCGGTGGCCGGTGGGCGAGGAGTGGCTGTACCAGTCGTGGGCGGCGTCGTACCTCCCCCTCACCGCGATGCTGCGGCGACTGTCCGACGAGGGTCGCGCGCATCTGCTGACCCTCGGTATCACCCCCGTTCTCGCAGCTCAGCTCGATGATCCGCACTGTCTGGCGGGAATGCACCACTGGCTCGGGAACTGGCAGATCCGCGCGCACGAGGCGGCAGGCATGCCCGACGACGCGCACCGCGATCTCGGTGCCCGCGAGCACCGCGCGTCCGCTGCCGCACTCGCCGACTTCGAGCTGCGCTGGCGGCACGGCGGCTCACCCGTCCTGCGCGACCTTCTCGACCGCGAGGCGTTCGAACTGCTCGGCGGCCCGCTGGCCCACCCGTTCCAGCCGCTGCTCGATCCGCGGTTGCGCGCCTACTCCCTCCGCGAGGGACTCGCCGATGCGGCCGCTCGGTGGAACTGCACCCCGACAGGTATCTGGGGGCCCGAATGCGGGTACACCCCCGGCATGGAGACCGGATACGCCGAGGCGGGCGTCACTCATTTCATGGTCGACGGTCCCGCCCTGCGGGGCGACACGTCGCTCGGCAGGCCGGTCCGTGAGTCCGATGTGGTCGCGTTCGGCCGCGACCTGCAGGTGAGCTACCGGGTGTGGTCCCCGAAGTCGGGCTATCCCGGGCACGGCGCCTACCGCGACTTCCACACGTACGACCACGACACGGGCCTCAAACCGGCCCGGGTGACCGGCCGCACGGTCGACTCGGCCGACAAGGCGCCGTACGACCCCGCGCTCGCGTCGGCCGCGGTCGATCGGCACGTGGCCGACTTCGTCGCCACCGTCCGCAAGCGGCTGCGCGACGAGTCCGAGCGCATCGGACGGCCCGCGCTCGTCGTCGCCGCGTTCGACACGGAACTGTTCGGGCACTGGTGGCACGAGGGCCCCGAATGGCTCGAGAAGGTACTGCGGGCGCTGCCCGAGGCCGGAATTCGCGTCGGCACCCTCGACGACGCCCGCAGGCAGGGCTACGTGGGCGAGCCCGTCCAGCTCGAGAACTCGTCGTGGGGATCCGGCAAGGATTGGCGGGTATGGGCCGGCGATCAGGTGTCGGACCTGGTGCAACTCAACTCCGAGGTGGTCGCGACCGCCCTCGACACCGTCGACAAGACCCACGACGCCGATACCGCCCCCGGACGTCCCGCGCTCCGGAACCGCGTGAACGATCAGATACTGCGGGAGGCACTCATGACGGTGTCGAGCGACTGGGCGTTCATGGTCAGCAAGGATTCGGCGGCCGGGTATGCCCGCGACCGGGCACACAAGCACGCGCACGCCACCCGCGAGATCGCCGCCGCGGTGTCGGCGGGCAAGGACGTGGCCGCGAACCGACTCGCAGAGGGATGGAACCGCGCCGACGGCCTGTTCCCCGGGCTCGACGCGCGCCGTCTGCCCGGCAGGGACCAGCGGCTGACGGGCACCGAGGGAGGGGCGTCGTGAAGATCCTGATCGTGTCGTGGGAGTACCCACCCGTCGTCGTCGGCGGTCTCGGTCGCCACGTCCACCACCTGGCCACCGAACTCGCGGCGGCCGGACACGAAGTGGTGGTGCTGTCGCGGCGGCCGTCGGGCACCGACGCCGCCACCCATCCCACCGTCACGCACATCGAGGACGGCGTCCTGGTGGTCGCCGTCGCCGAGGACCCCGCGCACTTCGTCTTCGGCGAGGACATGCTGGCGTGGACACTCGCGATGGGGCACGCGATGGTGCGCGCGGGCGTCGCCCTGCACAAACCGGGTGTCGGGGAGGGCTGGCAGCCGGACGTGGTGCACGCACACGACTGGCTCGTGGCCCACCCCGCGATCGCGTTGGCCGAATTCTACGACGTCCCTTTGGTTTCCACGCTCCACGCCACCGAGGCCGGACGGCACAGCGGCTGGGTGTCCGGCCGGATCAACCGGCAGGTGCATTCGGTGGAATGGTGGCTGGCCAACGAATCCGATGCTCTCATCACCTGTTCCGCATCGATGCAGGACGAAGTGACCACACTCTACGGCCCACTGCTCCCGCCGATCACGGTGATCCGCAACGGAATCGACGTCACCACCTGGAGCTTCCGCGAGCGCGCGCCACGGTCCGGTCCACCGAAACTGCTGTTCGTCGGCCGCCTCGAATACGAGAAGGGTGTGCAGGACGCCATCGCCGCGCTCCCCCGCATCCGCCGCAGCCACCCCGGGACGACCCTGTCGATCGCCGGCGAGGGCACCCAGTTCACCTGGCTCTACCAGCAGGCCCGCACCCATCGCGTCGCCCGCGCCGTGAACTTCCTCGGCAACCTCGACCACATCGAACTGCTCGGGTGGCTGCACGGCGCCGACGCCATCGTCCTGCCCAGCCGGTACGAGCCGTTCGGCATCATCGCCCTCGAGGCCGCCGCCTCCGGAACCCCGCTCGTGGCGTCCACCGCCGGCGGCCTCGGTGAAGCGGTCGTCGACGGGGAGACCGGCATGTCGTTCCACCCCGGCGACGTCACCGGGCTCACGTCCGCGGTCCGGGAGGTCCTCGACGATCCCGCCGGGGCGCAGCAGCGCGCGGTGGCCGCGCGCGACCGCCTCACCGCCGATTTCGACTGGCACACGGTGGCCGAGGACACCGTCCACGTCTACGCGGGCGCCAAGCGTCGCGTGCGGCACCCGTTGGCGAGACCGGAGATTCCCGAGCGTCCGCTGCCCGGCCGCTGACGCGGCGCTCAGTCCGTGCGCACCCGCCGGATCCGGATCGGACCCCGCGCCGACCCCGGATCCACCACGGCGCCCTTCTGGGTGACCTCGACTTCCCCTGCGTCGGCCAGACGCCGGGCGGCCTCCCGCACCGGTTCCATGAGGGGCCGCCAGTCGTCCGGTGCCACGGCGCGCGCGACATCCGACGGGCAGATGCTCGCACTGTCGGCCCGGGCGTCGAGGAGCGCCCGGATGCGCTCCTCGAGTTCGCTGTCCGACACGGTCATGATGCCGACTATGCCACCGCGCCGGTCAGTTCTCCTGCGCCGCCTTCTTCCGGGCGATGTCTTCGAGGGCCGCGATGTACTTCGCGCGTTCGGACGCGCCCGCCTCCCACTCGGCCTTGCGGTTCTTCACGGGCTTGGCGGGTGAACCGACGGCGATGCTGAAGTCCGGGATGTCACCCTTCACGACGGCATGCGCGCCGAGGACACAGCCCCGCCCCACCCGCGTGTTGCGGAGAACCGTGACCTTGGCCGCCACCCACGTGTCGGGGCCGATCCGGACCGGGCCCTTCACGATGCCCTGATCCTTGATCGGGACGTTCACGTCGTCCATACGGTGGTCGAAGTCGGTGATGTAGCACCAGTCCGCCACGAGCGTCGACGCGCCGATCTCGATGTCGAGGTACGTGTTGACGACGTTGTCCTTGCCGAAGACCACCTTGTCGCCGATGCGCAGCGAACCCTCGTGGCAGCGAATCGCGTTGCCGTCACCGATGTGGACCCAGCGGCCGATCTCGAGCCGCGACAGGTCGGGGGTCGAATGGATCTCCACCCGCTTGCCGAGGAACACCATGCCGCGCAGGATCACGTGCGGGTTGGCCAGCTTGAACTTCGCGAGCCGGTAGTACCGCACGAGGTACCACGGCGTGTACGCCTTGTTCGCCAGCACCCATCGCAGCGAGTCGCGTGTCAGGAAGCGGGCCTGCTCGCTGTCGCTCCGCCGGGATCCTCGCCACCTCGTACGCAACGGTGCGCCCCACATGCTCGTCATAGCCTGTCAGCCTACGTTCACGGCTCGCGCCCCCGTTCGGGTGTGTCCGGACTCCGACACCGGCATCGGGGTGTGCCGATCGGCGCAGCCTCGGCGGGATAGTCTCTGGGCCGAGCGTTATCGAAGACGAGGAGATGTAATGCGGCGGGTCCTACGTTCGTCAGTACTGGCGCTGGCGACGATCTCGGCTGTCGTCCTCAGCGGCTGCAGCAGCGGAACGCAGGTCGACGACATCTTCTCCGCGGGCGGGTGGCCCGGCATGCACGCGGACGCCCGCAACAGCGACACCAGCCCCGTCACCGGTTCCCGTGACATCTCCTTCGCCTGGTCTCGCCCGCTCGGCGGTCCGGTCGCGAATTACGCGTCGGTGGCCGCCAGCGGCCAGATCTTCATCACGGCCCGCACCGAGAAGGGCTGCAACCTCTTCTCCTACCAGATGGACAGCGGCCGCAAACGCTGGTGCCGCCAGCTCGCGCCGGGTGTCGTGGCGTCCACGCCGATCGTCGACGGCGCCGCCAACGTGTACGTGGGCGAGAACGGCGCCATCAACTCGTTCAACGAGTACGGCCAGCTGCGTTGGCGCACACCGGTGGTCGGGACGCCGCTGTCGGCGCAGTTCACCGGCGACGGCAACCTCCTCTTCATCACCCAGCTCGGCCAGATCAACGTCGTGAACACGCAGACCGGTCAGAAGGTCGTGGCACCGTACGATCTCGTCCCGCCGCCGTCCGTCGCCGAGGGCGCGAACGTCGACATCCTCCCCGACGACAAGGGCCTCAACGGCTGCTTCTTCGGCTACCCCGACTGCCCGGTCGCCAACATGCCGGCCATCGACCTCGAGTCCGGCAAGTTCTATTTCACGTTCTTCGCGCCCGGCGCTCCCGAGGCGGAACTCGTCGCGATGAAGTACTCCGGCGGCGACAACCCCGCAATCACCCAGGAATGGTCCAGCGACACTCTGCCGGGCGGCAGCGCGTCCAGCCCCGATCTGTCGGCCGACGGCTCCGTCGTCTACGCGAACGACAACTGGGGCACGTTGTGGGCGATCGATTCTGCGACCGGCGATCCGAAGTGGAGCTACGACATCGGGTACGCCGCCGCCGGCAGCCCGTCCACGTCCGCGGACGGGCTGATCATCCCCGCGGGCGGACTCGACGGCCACCTGCTGGCGTTGCAGGACAAGGGCGATCACGCCGAACTGGTCTGGGAGCGGAAGGATCTGCTGCAGCTGGGCGTCCCGGCACAGACGGCCGGGTCGACCGGTTACGCAGTGGTCCGCGAGGGTACGGACGGACTGGCGATGCTGACGTTCGACACCGGAACCGGTGAAACCCTCGACCAGGACACCCTGCCCGGGGCCAAGGGGTTCACGGTCGGCACCTCCATCGGGCCGAAGGGTGACGTCCTCACCCCGACACTGCTCGGGGAGCTGTTCGTCCTCCGCTGACCCGTGAGTACTTGTCAACGTCCGGCGGTTGAGAAGTACTCACGGGCGCGAAGCGCAGATGAAGGCGACGCCGGCTCGGCCGATCCGTGTGATCACCACACTGAGCGAACGACTTCCGCGCAACTTCAACTTGGGACGCAGGACCGCGGGATCGACGTCGACGCCGCGCACGAGGATTTCCGCCACCCCGCAGTCGTGCCGCGCCAGGTCCTGCCGCAGCGACTTCTCCGAAAACTTCACCTGTTCGAGAATGCGGAAGCCCCGCACGCCGTCGGGAACCGAATCGCCGGTGAGATAGGCGATCCGGGGATCCAGCTGCCACAGTCCGTGCCGGGCGGCGTAGTGCCGCACCAGGCCCGCACGCACGACGGCGCCGTCGGGGTCGATGATCCATTGCCCCGGTGCGCGTTCGGGGATGTCGTCGTCCTCGGCGTCCGTCACCGTCCACGCGGTGCCGTCGGAGCCGAGCACGCTCGCCCGCCGGGTGACACCGGCACCGGACAGTCCCGGCGACCACAGACACGCCTCGCGCACGCCGCCGTCGAGGGACACCACCTCCACTTCGCCGTCCCAGCCGAGCCGGTCGAAATCGAGTCCCGGGGCGCACTTCACTGCAAGATCGCGTCCGCGGTACGCGTCGATCAGATCGGGCAGCGGCGGTTCCAGCGCGGCGGGATCGTGCGTGCGCCTGCCGCCGGACCGTCGCGCCGGATCCGCGAGGACGACGGTGCCGCGGGTGCACGGGACGAGCGCGTCGGCGCGGAGAACGGCCGCCCCGGGAACGTTGTGCTGCGCCATCAGAAGCCGGACCGGGTCGAGGTCACTGCCGATCACGGTCGCGGCCGTCCCGACCACCGCGTCCAGTTCGGCACCGATGGAGCACGTGACGTCGTGGACGTCCCGGTCCTTCAGCCGCAGCGCACGGTGCGCGGCGACCACCCGCGGCGTCGCCTGTTGCAGAGCATCGTCCGTGAAGAACCAGGTGTCGGTGCCGGGAAGTTTGGCGGCAGCCTTCCGCCGCAACAGCACGGTCTCCACCAGTAACGCCCCGTGTGAGCCGAAACGTGTACGCGCCCGGCCGATGTCGGCCAGGCGCGTAGACGTGGTCAGTGCGAAGCCGTCCACTTCCGCGAGAGCGGCCGCCCCGTCCGGGCTCTGCAGGAACTCCACGTCCCCGGGAGTGAACGCATAGCCCAATTCAGTTGCCGGGCTTCACGCCGGTGATCATGACGTTGTAGAAGAACCCCCGCGGCACCACGTGCCGGAGAACCTTCTCGTCGACCCAGCTGAGCGTCTTCCATCCGGTGAACGCGAAACGTCCCCAGCCCCAGCCCAGCTTCTCCGGCGGCACAGCGGCCTCGAACGTGCGGACGGGCCACCCGAGCAGAGCGGCGGCGAATTCCTCGGTGGCCGCGTGAACCTGCTCGGCGCCTGCCGACTTCGCGATCTTCTCGAGGTCGCTCGGATCGAACGTGTGGAGGTCGACGACGGCCTCGAGCGCGGCCGCGCGCGAGGACTCGTCCAGTTCCGCCTGCGGTCGACGCCAGTCGGCGAGGAACGGCAACTTGGTGACCCGGGTGGTGACCTCCCACGTCGCGCGACCCAGCCAGCGGGCGTAGAAGTTGCCGATCGTGGTCGGCTCACCGGCGAACACGAAACGCCCGCCCGGCTTCAGGACGCGCAGAACCTCGCGCAGCGACTGCTCCACATCCGGGATGTGATGCAGGACCGCGTGTCCCACGACGAGGTCGAACGTGTCGTCCTCGTACGGGATGGTTTCGGCGTCGGCGACGCGGCCGTCGACGGACAATCCCAGGCCCTCGGCGTTGCGGAGGGCGACCTTCACCATGCCGGGCGACAGGTCGGTGACCGAACCGGTCTTCGCGACTCCACCCTGCATCAGGTTGAGGAGGAAGAATCCGGTGCCGCAGCCCAGTTCGAGCGCCCGCTCGTAGGGAAGCGGCTGATCGCCCGCGACGGCGTCGAAACGTCCGCGTGCGTAGTCGATGCACCGCTCGTCGTACGAGATCGACCACTTCTCGTCGTACGTCTCGGCTTCCCAGTCGTGGTACAGCACCTGGGCGAGTTTGGTGTCCTTCAGCGCAGCCTCTACCTCTTCGGCGGTGGCGTGCGGATGAGGAGCTGGGTCGTCATGGGCGCTTGCAGTCATGCGGCAAATCCTACTCGCTGGTAAGAGTGAACAGGTTCTAGTTTCGGGCTCCAGACTACTCGCCCGTGAACTGAGCCTTACCTGGGCCGTTCTCGATGAACGATTCCATCCCGATCGTGCGGTCCCGGGTGGCGAACAACGAGGTGAACAGCTGACGCTCCACCGCGAGCCCCGTACCCAGGTCGACGTCCAGCCCACGGTCCACGGCGGCCTTTGCCGCAGCCAGGGCGCGGCCCGCACCCTTCGTGAACTGCGACGCCCACGTGCGGGCCGCCTCATACACGTCGTCCGGCGCCACGACCTCGTCGACCAGACCGATCGCGAGAGCCTCCTCGGCGTCGACGAACCGGCCGGTGAACAGCAGATCCTTGGCCTTGGACGGTCCGATCAGCCGGGCCAGACGCTGGGTGCCGCCGCCGCCGGGAATGACGCCGAGAAGGATCTCCGGCACGCCGAGCTTGGCGTTGTCGCCCGCGATGCGCCGGTCGGCCGACAGCGCGACCTCCAGGCCGCCGCCGAGCGCGTACCCCGTGATGGCGGCGACGGTGGGCTTCGGGATCTCGGAAACCGCCGCGAGGTCGGACTGCAGGTCGCCGATCACGTCGGACATCTGCCCGAAGTCCATCTCGGACATTTCCTTCACGTCCGCGCCCGCGGCGAAGACCTTCTCGCCGCCGTAGACGATGACGGCCTTCACGTCGGCGTTGACGGTCGCCTCCCGCGCCGCCGCCCGCAACTCCTGCTGAACCTGACGGTTCAGGGCATTCATCGGGGGGCGCGCGAGCCGGATCGTGCCGATGCCTTCGGATACCTCGAGAGTGACAAACTCAGCCATGAGGCAAAAGGCTACTTGTCTGCCTCCGACGCGGTTTCGCGGCCCGCCGCATCGCGATCAGTCGCGGGACGCCCACGGATGCGGACCCGCTTCGTAGTAGCCGTCCTGTCCCGGGAACTCCACGCGGAGCTGCTCCTCGCCCGTGATCAGCGTCGGCAGGATCACCGGGATCTCCGGCTCCGCGGCCAGCACCTCCGCGACCGAACCGAACGCGCTGAGCGCCGTGAGCTGACTCCACGTCGGCGGCAGCAGGATGCTTCCGCCGCCCTGCCAGTGCGCGAGTGCCGCGGCAGGACTCTGCCACTGCACGTCCTCGGCCTCGGACGTCGCCCCGTCCGCGATCTGGCCGTGTGGTGCGGCGGCGACGAAGAACCGCGTGTCGTAGCGGCGGCCCTCGCCGACCGGAGTGATCCAATTCGCCCAGGGCCGCAGCAGGTCGGCCCGCAGGACGAGGTTCTCGCGCTTCAGGAAGTCGCTGAACGACAGTTCGCGCTTCTCGAGCTGTGTGCGGGACTGCGCGTACCGGGATGTGTCCGCCACGACCGTGTCCGCGCTCGGTCCCGCGAGAAGCACGCCGCATTCCTCGAACGTCTCGCGCACCGCCGCGCACACGAGGGCCTTCGCGCGCGCCGGGTCGGTCGAGAACCGCGAGGCCCACCAGTCGACGGACGGTCCCGCCCAGTCGACCTCGGCGTCGGCGTCCGACGGGTCGACCCCGCCGCCGGGGAACACGGTCATGCCGCCGGCGAACGCCATCCCCTTCACCCGGCGGAGGAGGAACACCTCGATTCCGGGCGCCGCGACGTCTGCCGCGGCGTCACGGATGAGGATGACGGTGGACGCGTCCTTGGGTGCCACGTCGGTACTGTCGCGGGGCGCCTGCTCTTGCTTCGAGACCATGTCTCGGAACCTACGCCGCCGGGTGACGCGGGTCGCAGTCGGTCCCCCCGTGTGACCGCCGGTGCTCAGCCCCGCCGGTGCGCGCCGGGGACGCGGGTCCGCCGCGCGAAGAACCGGCCGTCGACCTTGTCCAGGCTGATCGACTGGCTGAACGCCTCGCTGAGGTTCTCGGCCGTGATGACCTGATCCAGGAGCCCCTGCGAGACCACCTCCCCCTCCTTGAGGAGCATTGCATGAGTGAACCCCGGCGGGATCTCCTCGACGTGGTGGGTGATGAGGACCGTCGCGGGTGCGTCGGGGTCGGCGGCGAGGTCGGTGAGGCGCGCGACGAGTTCCTCGCGCCCACCGAGGTCGAGACCGGCGGCGGGCTCGTCGAGCAGCAGCAGTTCCGGGTCGGTCATCAGCGCACGGGCGATGAGGACGCGTTTGCGCTCACCCTCGGACAGCGTGCCGTACGTGCGCTTCGCGAGGTGCTCGGCGCCCAGGCTCTCGAGCATCTCGACGGCACGGTCGGTGTCCATGTCGTCGTAGCGCTCACGCCAGCGCCCGAGTACCGCGTAGCCGGCGGAGACGACGAGATCGGTCACGACCTCCTCGGACGGCACCCGGTTGGCGAGCGCCGAGGAGGACAGTCCGATCCGCGGTCGAAGTTCGTTGATGTCGACCCGGCCGAGTCTTTCGCCGAGAAGGTAGGCACTTCCGCTCGTGGGATGCAGTTCGGCGGCCGCGATCCGGAGCAACGACGTCTTCCCTGCCCCGTTCGGCCCGAGGACGACCCATCGTTCGTCGAGTTCCACCTTCCAGGTGACCGGGCCCACCAGAGTGTTGCCCCCGCGGCGGAGGAGAACGTCGTCGAATTCGATGAGGAGATCGGGATCAGGTTCATGCACGCACCCATCTTCCCGCACATCTTCCGAGCATTCACGGCAGGATCAGTTGCGTGTCGCCTCACATCGATTCGCACCCCGGCGAGATCTCGTCGCTCCCGCCGAGTCTGCGGCTGCCCGGATCACCGTTTCCGCTGGGAGCGAAAGTGCGTGGCACCGGAACGCAGTTCGCGGTTCACGCTCCCGACGCCGAGCTGGTACAGGTGTGCCTGATTTCCGAGGACGGCGACGAGACGCGGATCGATCTGGTTCAGCGGACGTACGGTATCTGGCACGGCATCGTCGAGGGTGTCGGCGCGGGCAGGCGCTACGGCTACCGCGCGCACGGACGCTGGGACCCCGCTCGCGGCGTGCGCCTCAACCCCGCCAAGCTGCTTCTGGATCCGTGGGCGACCCGCATCACGGGAAAACTCGGCGACCACGACGCACTCGTCTCCCACGACGGCGACCCGTTCGGCGGCCCGTCACGCGTCGACAGCCTGGGCCACACACCGCTGTCGGTGGTCACGGCCGACCACGCCCGCACGAGCGGACCGCGGATCGAAAGGCCGTGGGAGGAAACCGTTGTCTACGAACTTCACGTGGGATCGTTCACCGCACGGCACCCCGATGTGCCGCCGCAGTACCGCGGAACGTACCTGGGTCTCGCCGAACCCGCCGTCGTCGGCCATCTCGTCCGTCTCGGGGTGACCGCGGTCGAACTTCTTCCCGTTCAGGCGTTCGTCTCCGAGGCCACCGTGCGTTCCCGGGGCATGCGCAATCACTGGGGATACTCCACGGCAGCGTTCTTCGCCCCCCACCCGGGCTATGCGGTGGTGCCCGGTGAGGAGATCACCGAGTTCCACACGATGGTCGACGCGCTGCACGCCGCGGGGATCGAGGTCATTCTCGACGTGGTGTACAACCACACCTGTGAACAGGGCGTCGACGGCATCAGCCTCAGCTGGCGCGGCCTCGACGCCCCCGGCTACTACCTCCTCGACTCCGACGGTCGCGACATCGATATCACCGGTTGCGGGAACACCGTCGACGCTCAGTCGCCCGTCGTCGTCCGGATGATCGGCGACAGCCTGCGCTACTGGGCGCACGAGATGGGGGTCGACGGCTTCCGGTTCGACCTCGCGTCCGCTCTCGGCCGGCCCGGTGGCGGCCGATTCGATTCCCGCGCTTCGATCTTCTCCGCGATCACGGCGGATCCCGTTCTCTCCCGGTGCAAACTGATCGCCGAACCGTGGGATGCCACGTCGGACGGATACCGGGTCGGGCACTTCGGCGTCCAGTGGTCGGAATGGAACGACAAGTACCGCAATACCGTTCGACGGTTCTGGAACGGCGGCACCGGGGTGCGCGATCTCGCCTCCCGGGTGGCGGGTTCCGAGGACGTGTTCGGAAACCGGCGGCCGTGGGCGTCCGTCAATTTCGTGACCGCCCACGACGGGTTCACCGCCGCGGACCTCGTGTCGTACGTCCGCAAACACAACGAGGCCAACGGCGAGGACAACCGGGACGGCGCCGATCACAACGACTCCGTCGACCACGGCGTCGAAGGCCCCACCGAGGATCCGTCGATCATCGAGGCACGGTCCCGGCACGTCCGCGCACTCCTGGCCACGCTCGCACTGTCGACGGGCACGCCGATGTTCACGGCCGGCGACGAATTCGGTCACACACTGGGCGGCAACAACAACGCGTACTGCGTCCCCGAGGACACCCCGCGTGAAGACTCCTGGCCGCTCGACTGGATCACCGGGGACACGACTCTCACCGCCTTCGTCACGCGCGCCCTCGACCTCCGACGCGCCTCCCCCGCCCTGCGCCAGCCGGAATTCTTCGAGGGCAGGCGCACACCTACCGGCCATCCCGACCTCGTGTGGTTCGGCGCCGACGGCGCGGAGATGGACGACCCCGCGTGGTACGACGACTCGAGGCGCACCCTCCAGGCGTGGATCGACGGATCCGACATCCGCTCCCACACCGAGGACGGGCACCAGCTCACCGACGACAGCTGGCTCCTCGTCTTCCACTCGGGCGGACCCACCGTGATCACCCTCGGCCGTCCCGAATGGTTCTACGGGACGGTGCTCGCCGAATTCGACTCGGCGTCCCCCGACGGCGCACCGCCGCCGGGCGGCCCGATCACCGGAGACTCCACGATCGCACTGTCCGGTCCGACGCTGCTCGTCTTCCGTGCGGTCGGGTAAAGGCCGCCGAACCGCATCATCAGCTGGATGAGCGGGCCGATGCCCAGCGCGTACACGACGGTGCCCACCCCGACGGTGCCGCCGAGCAACCAGCCGGTGGCCAGCACGGTCACCTCGATCGACGTGCGGATCACCCGCACCGACAGCCCGGTGCGGGCGACCAGACCGGTCATGAGACCGTCCCTCGGCCCGGGGCCCATCCCCGCACCGATGTACAGCACGGTGGCGAGCGCGTTGAGGACCACGCCACCGAGCATCACCACGATCCGCACGACCAGGGACTCGGCGGGTTCGAGGAACGCGAGCGACGTGTCCACCGACACGGCGATGACCACGACGTTGGCGATCGTGCCGAATCCCGGTTTCTGCCGGATCGGGATCCAGAGTGTGAGCACCACAACCCCGGTCAGTGCGGTCACCACACCGAAACTGAGTGGCGTGCGATCCGCGACCCCCTGATGGAACACGTCCCACGGGTCGAGACCGAGGCCGGCGGTGACCATCATGGCCATCGAGAAACCGTACAGCCACAGTCCGGCGAACAGAGCGATCAGGCGTCGAGCGAGCATGACCGTCAGTGTTCCGGGGAAACCTGCCGCATCCCATAGCCACGACGCAGGCACTGGACCGACGATGTCTCAGGCATCGATCTTCAGGGGCAGGCGATCACAGTCATCGATCCGGGAGCCACCTCGGTGAAGCCGGCGTCGCGCACCGCGATCGCCCTGGCCCGCACCACCTCGATGGTCAGCTCTTCCCACAGTCCGACGTCGGCGTCCCGCACCGCGCAGCGGTAGCCGGTGGCCGCCCACGCGCGTGCCTGCTCGGTGGTCATCGCGCCCGCGAGCAGCATCGACGCGTGCCCGACCTGCGCCGCGGCCTTTCCTACCGTCATGTCCAGGGCGGAGTTGATCCACAGCACCGGAATCCCGTCCGGGATCTCCCCGGGATCGTCGTGGTCGAGATCGGTGCCGCCGATCTGCAATTTCCGGATGCGGGGATCGAGCGCGCCGACGGCGACGGGCACGAGTGCGCGGGCCTGCGCACCGTCGACGTCGACGGTGATCCCCTCGACCTCCTGCGCCGCACGCCACCCCGCTCCCCGCGCCCGCCGGGACACCTTGCGGATCCGGGACCCGATCCAGGCGAGGTAGTCCTCCTGCCACGGTCCGGGCGCGCCCGTCTCGTCGGGGCCGACGCGGGGGTCGAGGCACAACGCCACCGCCGCGGTCGCGGCAGCTTCGAGCAGAGCACTACGCGGCGGGGGGTCGGCCTTCGGAATGTGCAGCACGATCGGCATGGCGAGAACCTGCGCCGGGTCGTCCGGATCCGGCCGGCCGCCGTATCCGGCCGCGAGGACGGCGTGACGCGCCGCCCAGAGGGTCTCGTCACCGGTCTCCCCGGTGACCGCGTCCCGGCACGATTCCGTCACGACAGCGGGACTCGTCGCACCACGCCGTCCACCGCGTCCGCGGCCTCGACCTCGTCGCGGGTGACCCCGAGGATGAACAGCACCGCATCGAGGAAGGGGTGCGAGAGTGCGGTGTCCGCGACCTCCCGCAGAGCGGGCTTGGCGTTGAACGCGATTCCCAGGCCGGCGGCGTTGAGCATGTCGATGTCGTTGGCTCCGTCGCCGACCGCCACCGTCTGCTCCATCGGGACGCCGACCTGAGCGGCGAACTTGCGCAGTGCGGTCGCCTTCGCGGCCCGATCCACGATGTCGCCGATCACCCGGCCGGTGAGCTTGCCGTCCACGATCTCCAGCGTGTTGGCCTGCACGAAGTCCAGTTCCAGTTCGTGGGCCAGACCCTCGATGACCTGCCGGAAACCGCCGGACACCACACCGCAGTGGAAGCCCAGCCTGCGCAGCGTACGGATGGTGGTGCGGGCGCCCGGTGTCAGTTCCAAGTTTTCCGCGACGTCGTCGATCACGGAGGCGTCGAGGCCGGCGAGGGTCGCGACCCGCTGGTGCAGGGATTCGGTGAAGTCGATCTCGCCGCGCATCGCCGATTCGGTGACGGCGCGCACCTCGTCCTCGACACCCGCGCGAGCGGCGAGCATCTCGATGACCTCGCCCTGGACGAGGGTCGAGTCGACGTCGAACACGATGAGCCGTTTGGCGCGCCGGGCCAGTCCCCCGCGCTCGACCGCGATGTCGACGTTCTCGCGCACGGCCACTTCTGCCAGCACGGTGCGCAGACTCTTGTCCGCCTCCGCCGTGCCGGGAGCGCTCACGAGGAGTTCGAGGCCCGTCACCGGGTAGTCGGCGACACCGCGGATCGAGTCGATGTTGACCCCGAGCGTCGCCATCTCCCGCGCCACCGAACGCAGTGCGCGAGCCGACACCGGACTACCGAGGACGACCACCGCATGGGTGGACAGCGACTGCCTGCCGGGATCGGCACCGATCTCGACGTCCACCGACATCCCGACGGTGGCCATCGCCTCTTCGAGTTCCTCCTGCAGCGCTTCCCCGTTCTCGGGGCAGGCCACCAGGACACCGAGGGTCAGTCGCCCGCGGATCACCACCTGCTCCACGTCGAGAAGGCTCACGTCGTGACGGGAGAGCGACCCGAAGAGCACCGAGGTGACGCCGGGTCGGTCGGGGCCCGTCACGGTCACCAGAACAGTGGTGTCAGCTGCACCCACCGATGTACTCCGATCATGTTGCTCGCGCGGCTTGTCCGGCACCCATTGTGCCAAGTGAAAGGCCCCGCCCGGTGTGGGGGCGGGGCCTTTCCGAAACTGAGGTGTCAGCGGCCGGTGTCGGTTCCGGGGTCGCCTTCGTCGCCGACGGTCAGCGGCTCGTGGCGTTCCTTCTCGAGCACGGTGCTGGCGTGCTTGCCACCGTGGCCCGGTCCGACGTGCGCCTCGGCCTTCATCCGCTCGACCATGTGCGGGTAGTGCAGCTCGAACGCGGGACGTTCGGAGCGGATGCGCGGCAGCTCGGTGAAGTTGTGCCGCGGCGGCGGGCAGCTGGTGGCCCACTCGAGCGAGTTGCCGAAGCCCCACGGGTCATCGACGGTGACGACCTCGCCGTACCGGTAGCTCTTGAAGACGTTCCAGATGAACGGCAGCGTCGAGGCACCGAGGACGAACGCGAAGATCGTGGAGAACGAGTTCAGGAACGTGAAGCCGTCCGAGGGCAGGTAGTCGGCGTAGCGGCGGGGCATACCTTCGTTACCCAGCCAGTGCTGGACGAGGAAGGTGCCGTGGAAGCCGATGAACGTGGTCCAGAAGTGCCACTTGCCCAGGGGCTCGTCCATCATGCGGCCGGTCATCTTCGGGAACCAGAAGTAGATGCCGGCGTAGGTGGCGAACACGACGGTGCCGAAGACGACGTAGTGGAAGTGGGCGACCACGAAGTAGGTGTCCGTCACCTGGAAGTCGATCGGCGGGCTGGCGAGGAGCACACCGGACAGACCGCCGAAGAGGAACGTGACGAGGAAGCCGATCGAGAACAGCATCGGCGACTCGAACGTCAGGTGGCCCTTCCAGATGGTGCCGATCCAGTTGAAGATCTTCACCCCGGTCGGGACGGCGATCAGGAACGTCATGAACGAGAAGTACGGCAGCAGCACGGCGCCGGTGGCGTACATGTGGTGCGCCCACACCGCGATGGAGAGGGCGGCGATCGCCAGGGTCGCGTAGATCAGGCCGGTGTACCCGAAGATCGGCTTGCGGGAGAAGACCGGGAAGATCTCCGAGACGATGCCGAAGAACGGCAGCGCGATGATGTACACCTCGGGGTGTCCGAAGAACCAGAACAGGTGCTGCCACAACATCACACCGCCGGTGGCCGGGTCGAAGATGTGGGCGCCGAGTTGCCGGTCGGCGAGCAGCGCGAGCAGTGCCGCGGTCAGCAGCGGGAACGCCAGCAAAATCAGGATGCTGGTGATGAAGATGTTCCAGGTGAAGATCGGCATGCGGAACATCGTCATACCGGGGGCGCGCAGGCAGACCACGGTGGTGATCATGTTGACACCGCCCAGGATGGTGCCCAGGCCCGAGACCAGCAGACCGACGATCCACAGGTCCGCGCCGATACCGGGCGAACTTATTGCGGAGCTGAGTGGGGCGTAGGCGGTCCAGCCGAAGTCGGCGGCGCCGCCCGGGGTGATGAACCCGGCGGTCGCGATGAGCGCCCCGAACAGATACAGCCAGTAGCTGAACGCGTTGAGTCGCGGGAACGCCACGTCGGGGGCACCGATCTGCAGCGGCAGGATGAAGTTGGCGAACCCGAAGACGATCGGCGTCGCGTACAGCAGCAGCATGATCGTGCCGTGCATCGTGAACAGCTGGTTGAACTGCTCGTTCGACAAGAACTGCATACCGGGCACAGCGAGCTCGGCGCGCATCATCAGGGCCATGAGACCACCGATGAGGAAGAACGCGATCGAGGTCGTCAAGTACATGATTCCGAGCACCTTGGGGTCGGTGGTCGTAATCATTTTGAAGATGAACGAGCCCTTGGGTCCCTGCCGCGGCGGGTAAGGCCTGGCTGCAGCTATCGCGGGGACTGGCTGGGGCGCTACGGCAGTCACTGATCCTCCTGAATGCGCGTCCGTCCCCGGGCTGCGAGGCGAACGGTCTCTGGCTTGCGCTCATCGAATCGTAGACCGTGCCCTGAGCGGCCTCCGACTGGGTCCTACCCACTGTCGTACTTACCCGGACTCAGAGCAAATTGTGACTCATGCGACCTGCGGTTTGTCCCACCGGGGAGTGCTCACTGTCACGCGGTCCGGCGTGTCGCACGCGACCGCTCGACACGGACCTACGGAGACTCCGACACGCCGGAACCCCGGTGCTAAGGTTTCGCTCACCTAACTTCGATCAGGAGCTCCATGTGAACGTTCTTTCCCGACGCCGGGTAGTCGCCGGCGCGGTCGCACTAGCCGCTGCAGCCACCTTCTCGATCACGTCCTGCTCCAGCAGCGACGACTCCGCCGCCGAGTCCGGCACCACGTCGTCGACCGGGCAGTTCCCCCGCACCGTCGACCACTTCCGCGGCAGCACCGAGATCCCGGCCGCACCGCAGCGCATCGTGGCACTCGACAACAGCTTCACCGACGCCGTCCTCCTCCTCGAGGCGCCACTCGTCGGGTACGTCGACTACCGCGAACCCGGCCTGCCCGACTACCTCGGCTCCTCGCGGGACGAGTTCGCGGCGGAAGCCGAGTCGGTGGGCAAGGTCAGCACCGCGAGCCTCGAACAGATCGCCGCGCTGCAACCCGACCTGATCATCTCCGCCGAGGTGCGCGACGGAAAGAACTACGAGCAACTGTCCGCGATCGCGCCGACCATCTTCACGGAGACGACCGGGCCCACGTGGAAGGACAACATCCGGCTCGTCGGCAAGGCACTGGGCAAGGAAGAACTCGCGGAGCAGAAGATCGGCGCCTACGAGGAGCGGGCCGCCGCCGTCGGCGCGGAGATCAACGACACGGCGTCGAATCCGGTGATCTCGGTCGTCCGGTTCGCGGGCGAGCCCACGGCACGCCTCTACCGCACCACCTCGTTCAGCGGGATCGTCCTCGCGGACGCCGGGCTCGCTCGTCCGCAGAGCCAGGGCCCCGATCCGGCCGATCCGGACAACATCATGCAAGCCATCAGCCCCGAGCTGATCAGCGAGGCGGAGGGCGACGCCATCTTCGTCAGCACCTGGCAGGACCCGGCGGGCAAGAGCGCCGAAGCGGCGAAGCCGTTCCTGGAGAGCCCGCTGTGGCAGACGCTGAAGGGACGCAAGGTCGACGTCGACGACGCCCGCTGGATGTCGCCGGTCAGCATCCAGGGCGCGCACCTCATCCTCGACGACCTGTCGGACACGTTCGGGGTGGACAAGCACAGCGGCTAACCTGAACGCGCCCGCACACACAGGAAGTCGCCGAATTGTCCCCTCGTAGGTTTTCCGCCCGCCGCGCGTCCACCGGTCTCGTCGCCGCCGTCGCTGTGCTCGCAGTCGCCGGCTGCTCTCAACCGTCCGACGACGATCCCGCAGCGTCCATCGTCCGGACGACCACGCAGATCGCCGGAGCGGGCGTGGTCGGCATCGAGCGTGACACCACGACCGCCTGCGCCGAGCCGGCCCCGGTCGACGCCGCACTCGCGGCCGGCTCGACCCACCGGGTGGTCCACACGAAGGGCGAGAGCGACGTTCCGTCCGATCCGCAGCGGATCGTGGTACTCGACAGCGCCGCGCTGGACGCGGTGTGCGCACTCGGTCTATGGAAGAACGTCGTCGGCGCGGCGACCGTCGACGGGGACTCGCCTCAGCCCGGGTACCTCGGCACGGGCGTCTCCGAGATCCCCAGCGTCGGATCCGTCGACGCCCCGGACCTGAACAAGATCGCGCAGGCGGACCCGGACCTGATCCTCGGATCGAGTCCGGCGTCCGACCAGCTGTACGGCGCGCTCTCCCCCATCGCGCCCACCGTGTTCGTCGGCTCCGACCCCGTGTACTGGAAGGCCCAGTTCCTCCTCGCCGGCAACGCCCTGGGCCGGGCCGACGCGGCGACGGCCGCGCTCGAGCAATACCAGCAGGACGCGAGGCAGCTCGGCGTCGACATCGATGCCGCGCAGACACAGGCGTCCGTCGTCCGATTCGACGCCGACAGCATCGAGGTCGAGGGTCCGGCCACGTTTGCCGGCCAGGTCCTCACCGACGCCGGAGTGCGGCGGCCCGCCTATCAGAACCTCGACGGCGCAGTCACCGAACCGATCTCCGAGTCCGACATCGACCAGGCCGAGGGCGACCTCATCTACGCCGTCCTGGACGGCGAGGAGGGCACCGCGCACGCGGAGGACGTGATGTCCGGTGAGGCGTGGGAAGACCTCGAGGCGGCCGCCGACAAGCGGGTCTTCGCCGTGGAGGGTGACGTGTGGGGCGGAAACGGTGTCGTCGCCGCACGCGCGATGCTCACCGACCTCAGGAACACGCTGAACGGTTACGTCGGCTAGGAGGCCCGGTGCCCGTCCCCGAGTTCGTCACCGTTCTGCGCGGCCACGTCGGCACTGCGCCGCTGTGGCTGTCCGGGGTGAGCGTCGTGGTGCGCGACGCCGACGGCCGGGTGCTGCTGACCCGGCGCGTCGACAACGGCAAGTGGGCCGTCGTGTCCGGCATCCTCGAGCCCGGGGAGGAACCCGGACCCGCGGCGCTGCGTGAGGTGCGCGAGGAAACCGGCGTGGACGCGGAACTGGTCCGGATCACGAGCGTCGACGTCACCGATCCAATCACCTACCCCAACGGCGACGTCGCACAGTATCTCGACGTGTGCTTCCTGGCGCGGTACGTCGGCGGGGAGGCCGCCGTGTCGGACGACGAGAACCACGACGTCGCCTGGTTCTCCCCCGACGCTCTGCCGTCGGACCTCACCCCGTCGTCGCGACTGCGGCTCGACAAGGCGCTGCAGGACGAGCCCGAGGCCTGGTTCCGCCGCTGAACGCAGTTCGCCCAATGTCACACCGGTGCAGTCGAACTGCACCGGTGTGACATTGGGCGAAAGGACTAGAAGTCCCAGTCCTCGTCTTCGGTGTTGACGGCCTTGCCGATGACGTAGGAGCTGCCCGAGCCGGAGAAGAAGTCGTGGTTCTCGTCCGCGTTCGGTGAGAGCGCCGACAGGATCGCCGGGTTGACGTCCGTCTCGTCCTTCGGGAACAGACCCTCGTAGCCGAGGTTCATCAGCGCCTTGTTGGCGTTGTACCGCAGGAACTTCTTGACGTCCTCGGTGAGGCCCACCTCGTCGTAGAGGTCCTGGGTGTAGTCGACCTCGTTGTCGTAGAGCTCGAAGAGCAACTCGAACGTGTAGTTCTTGAGGTCGTCGCGCTCGGCCTCGGTGAGCTGCTCGAGACCCTTCTGGTACTTGTAGCCGATGTAGTACCCGTGCACGGCCTCGTCACGGATGATGAGGCGGATGAGGTCGGCGGTGTTGGTGAGCTTCGCCCGCGACGACCAGTACATCGGCAGGTAGAAGCCCGAGTAGAACAGGAAGCTCTCCAGCAGGGTGGACGCCACCTTGCGCTTGAGCGGCTCGTCGCCCTGGTAGTAGTCCATGACGATCTCGGCCTTGCGCTGCAGGTTCGGGTTCTCCTCGGACCAGCGGAAGGCGTCGTCGATGTCGCGGGTGGAGCACAGCGTCGAGAAGATCGAGCTGTAGCTCTTCGCGTGCACCGACTCCATGAACGCGATGTTGGTGTACACCGCCTCTTCGTGCGGCGTGATGGCGTCGGGGATGAGGCTGACGGCGCCCACCGTGCCCTGAATGGTGTCGAGGAGCGTCAGCCCCGTGAACACCCGCATCGTGAGCTGCTTCTCCTGCGCCGTGAGCGTCCCCCACGACGGGATGTCGTTGGACACGGGCACTTTTTCGGGCAGCCAGAAGTTGCCGACGAGACGGTCCCACACCTCGGCGTCCTTCTCGTCCTGGACGCGGTTCCAGTTGATCGCGGATACGCGACTCACCAGCTTGACCATTGATTCCTCACTTCGTTCGGCTGTGAGTACTTGTTAACCGCCGGCGGTTAACAAGTACTCACGGGCTACAGCATGCAGCTGACGCAACCTTCGACCTCGGTACCCTCCAGAGCCATCTGACGCAGCCGGATGTAGTACAGCGTCTTGATGCCCTTGCGCCACGCGTAGATCTGCGCCTTGTTGATGTCGCGGGTGGTTGCGGTGTCCTTGAAGAACAGCGTCAGCGACAGCCCCTGGTCGACGTGCTGCGTCGCCGCGGCGTAGGTGTCGATGATCTTCTCGTACCCGATCTCGTAGGCATCCTGGTAGTACTCCAGGTTGTCGTTGGTCAAGTAGGGCGCCGGGTAATAGACGCGGCCGATCTTGCCTTCCTTGCGGATCTCGATCTTCGACGCCACCGGGTGAATGGAGCTTGTGGAATTGTTGATGTACGAGATCGATCCGGTCGGCGGCACCGCCTGCAGGTTCTGGTTGTAAATGCCGTGCTGCTGCACGGACGCCTTCAGCTCACGCCAGTCGTCCTGCGTCGGGATGTGCAGGCCCGCATCGGCGAACAGCTGCCGCACCCGCTCCGTCTTCGGTTCCCACACCTGATCGGTGTACTTGTCGAAGTACTCACCCGAGGCGTACTTGGACTCCGGGAAGCCGGCGAAGTACGTGCCGCGCTCCTTGGCGATCTCGTTGGACGCCCGGATCGCGTGGAACACCACGGTGTAGAAGTAGATGTTCGTGAAATCGATGCCCTCGTCAGAGCCGTAGTGGATCCGCTCGCGTGCCAGGTATCCGTGCAGGTTCATCTGCCCGAGACCGATGGCGTGTCCCTCGTCGTTCGCCTTCTTGATCGACGGGACCGAGTCGATGGAGGTCTGATCGGCGACGGCGGTCAACGCGCGGATCGAGGTCTCGATGGTCTGCGCGAAGTCCGGGGAGTCCATCGTCTTGGCGATGTTGAGTGAACCCAGGTTGCAGGAGATGTCCTTGCCGATATGACTGTAGGACAGGTCGTCGTTGAACTCCGACGGCGTGGAAACCTGGAGGATCTCCGAGCACAGATTGGAGTGGGTGACCTTGCCCGCGATCGGGTTGGCACGGTTCACGGTGTCCTCGTACATGATGTACGGGTACCCGGACTCGAACTGCAGCTCGGCCACGGTCTGGAAGAACTCGCGTGCCTTGATCTTCGACTTGCGGATCCGCTTGTCGTCGACCATCTCGTAGTACTTCTCGGTGACGTTGATGTCCGCGAAGGGCACCCCGTAGATGCGCTCGACGTCGTACGGCGAGAAGAGGTACATGTCCTCGTTCTTCTTCGCCAGCTCGAACGTGATGTCGGGGATGACGACGCCCAACGACAGCGTCTTGATGCGGATCTTCTCGTCCGCGTTCTCGCGCTTGGTGTCGAGGAAGCGGTAGATGTCCGGGTGGTGCGCATGCAGATACACCGCGCCGGCGCCCTGACGCGCACCGAGCTGATTAGCGTACGAGAAGGAGTCCTCGAGCAGCTTCATGATCGGGATGACCCCGGAGCTCTGGTTCTCGATCTTCTTGATCGGGGCGCCGTGTTCGCGAACATTGCTGAGCAGCAACGCGACTCCGCCGCCGCGCTTGGACAGCTGCAAGGCGGAGTTGATGGAGCGGCCGATCGACTCCATGTTGTCCTCGATGCGGAGCAGGAAGCAGGATACGGGCTCGCCGCGCTGCTTCTTGCCCGAGTTGAGGAACGTGGGGGTGGCGGGCTGGAAGCGGCCGGCGATGATCTCGTCGACGAGCTTGGTCGCCAGTTCCTCGTCGCCGGCGGCGAGCGTGAGCGCGACCATGCAGACGCGGTCCTCGAACCGCTCCAGGTAGCGCTTGCCGTCGAATGTCTTCAGCGTGTACGACGTGTAGTACTTGAATGCACCGAGGAAGGTGGGGAACCGGAACTTCTTCGAGTACGCGTGGTCGATCAGCGACTTGACGAAGTTGCGCGTGTACTGGTCGAGGACCTCACGCTCGTAGTAGTTCTCCTTGACCAGGTAGTCCAGCTTCTCGTCCTGGTTGTGGAAGAAGACGGTGTTCTGGTTGACGTGCTGGAGGAAGTACTGGTTCGCGGCCTCGCGGTCCTTCTCGAACTGGATCTCGCCGTTGGGGCCGTACAGGTTCAGCATCGCGTTCAACGCGTGGTAATCGAGTTCTCCCGAGGAGACGTCGGGTCGTGCCACAGCGCGTTCTACACTCCCAGCCGGGGCTGTGTCTGTGATTGTCGGTGCCACTGTTCACTCTCCATGAATTGTTCGAGCCCGTCCAGGACTGCTACTACGTCTTCGGCGGTACCCATGAGCTCGAAGCGGTACAAGTACGGAACCCTGCACTTCTGCGAAATCACGTTTCCGGCATAGCAATACGACTCGCCGAAGTTCGTATTGCCTGCAGCGATCACCCCACGGATGAGGGAGCGATTGTGCGTGTTGTTGAGGAATCTGATGACCTGCTTGGGCACGTAGCTCGTGTCCCGACCGGTCGCGGTGATCCCGCCCCCGTAGGTGGGCAGGATCAGGACGTACGGCTCATCGACCTCGAACGTGCCCGCGCGGTCGTGCAGCGGTATGCGCGTGGCCGGGACACCCAACTTCCGAACGAAGCGATGGGTATTCTCCGAGGCGCTGGAGAAGTACACCAGCGATGTCATCGGTTTCCACCATCTGGAGTAGTACTACCGTTTACTGCCGCCCGGGAATCGGATCGATCTCCGCCTCGGGCGGTGCGATCGCCTCGCTTCAAGCAGCGTTTGCCGAGAGGGTCTTGATGCGGTCGGGGCGGAAGCCCGACCAGTGCTCGTCACCGGCCACGATCACGGGCGCCTGCAGGTATCCCAGTGCCATGACGTAGTCCCGGGCCTCGGGGTCTTCGGTGATGTCGACGACGGAGTATTCGATACCCGCCTTGTCGAGGGCCCGGTAGGTGGCATTGCACTGAACGCAAGCGGGCTTGGTGTAGACGGTGATGCTCATGAAGTCCCTCTTTCCACTGCCGAATGGAGCTGACGAAGTGTGTGTTCAGCGCACTGAGACTTCCCCGGATCGAGATGGCGGTGACCCCCGATGGAGATGCTCACCGAGTCGGTTCTCGTTGTGGTCTCTCAGTGCTCAAGACACTACACCTAGTGGCCGACAGAAACACTCAACCCGAGATGTTGTGAGTCACATTGATGAAATTCCCAGGTCGTCATCCCGCCGACCATAAATTTCGTGCTCGCTCCGGCGTGTCGCACATCACATTTTCGGCGTGACGCGGAACACCCCTCGCATCGCGCTCGTGCACTGGAGGCTCCGGGAGCTTACGTCACCTCCGGAGACACGCCCGCATCCGCGGTGCGGGCCCCGGGAGAGCACTGTCCGGACCGGCCGGAGACGACTCCGCCGGACCGTGGTGACACCCTTCGGGCGCCGTACTCGCCACATCCGGAGACGCCACTCCCCGACCGCTCGCGGCCGGGCACACAAGGGCGTCGCGGACGACGCTCGCCCGACGCTTGCCCACCGGTAGCTGCCGGCCCGCCCGGTACCTTGAGCGCATGTCCGACGA
Source organism: Rhodococcus wratislaviensis (assembly GCF_900455735.1). Lineage (GTDB taxonomy): Bacteria > Actinomycetota > Actinomycetes > Mycobacteriales > Mycobacteriaceae > Rhodococcus_F > Rhodococcus_F wratislaviensis. Next base: position 155,397 of record NZ_UAUI01000006.1, read on the forward strand.
CTCCCTGGACCACCTCGACTGGTCGGCGCCCGTGGCGCGCACGAGGCGGGTGACGCCGAACATGCAGAGGATCACCCTCGCGGGTGGAGATCTCGGTCGATTCGCGTCCAGCGGGAGGCCGGACGAGCGCCTGCTCCTCGCCTTCCCACCGGACGGCGCGGAGAAGCGCAGCTACACCGTGCGCCGCTGGGACCCGGACGCACTGGAGATGGACATCGATTTCGCCGTCCACGCGGGCGGGACCGCGGCGCACTGGGCCGCGGACGCCCGCCCGGGCGAGACGCTCGGGTTCTCGACCGCCTCGGGGTGGTACGCGCCGCCGGCTGACGCCGCGTGGCAACTCCTCGTCGCCGACATGACGGCACTGCCCGCGGTCGGCCGGATCGTCGAGGAACTGCCCGGCTCGGCGCGGGCGCACGTGATCGCAGAGGTCACCACGCACGAGGACCGGCAGCAGTTCGCCACCGAGGCCGCGCTGACCGTGACGTGGCTGGACGGGAGCGGCAACGGCGCCGGGGCCAGTCTGCTCGCCGACGCGGCCCACGACTGGCCGCGGCCGGATGCACCGGGATACGTGTGGTTCGCGGGCGAGGCGAAGGTGTCGCGGGTGGTGCGGCGCTGGTTGCGCCACGACCTGGGCTGGCATGCGGACCGCTACGACGTCATCGGTTATTGGCGCGACAACAAGGAGGAGTGGGTCGCGCGGTACGAGACGGTGCGCGAACAGATAGAAGCCGCCAGGGACTCTGCCCTGGCGGCCGGTGAAGACTTCGACTCGGTGCGCGACGCCGTCGACGCAGCCCTGGATCGGACCGGGCTGTAGCCGACGACGGTGCCGCGCGAGCGGATCGTCAGGCGTCGACGAGCTGCTTCGTGGCGTCGACGAGGCTGGCGACGACGCCGGCGACCTGCTGGGCGACCTCGGCGTTCTCGCGCGGGTGCCGGTCACCGAACTTGTCGATGGTGCCGCCGATGGCGAGGGTGACGTCCTCGAGGACCTTGCCGCCTGCGATGCGAACAGCCTTGCGGGTGTCCTCGTGCGCCCACTGTGCACCGTTGCCGCTGGGCGAGGCGCTGATGACGGCGACGGGCTTGTCCTTCACGGCACCGGTGCCGTACGGCCGGGAGATCCAGTCGATGGCGTTCTTGAGGACGGCGGGGATGGTGCCGTTGTACTCGGGCGTGAGGAGCAGGAGCGCGTCGGCGCGGCCTGCGGCGTCACGCAGCGCCTCGACGGCGGGGATGGAACCGGCGACGTCGATGTCCTCGTTGTAGAAGGGGACGTCTCCGAGTCCGTCGAACACGGTCACCTCGGCACCCTCGGGCGCCACGGCGACCGCGGTCTCGGCGAGCTGACGGTTGACCGAGGCGGCGCGCAGGCTGCCGACGAGAACGAGAACGTTGGTCTGTGACATGTCAATAATCCTTCGATGGTGCGTAGGGCGACTCGTGAACATGTATAGCAACTAAACGGACCGCGGTCCACTTATGTTCCCGTCACGGTAGGATGCCAAGCGTGACCAGTCCCCTGCTGCCCCAGATCGGGGTCGACCCCCCGGAACGCGGAGACGCCGCACGTAATCGGCGTCTTCTGCTCGATGCGGCGGCACTGCTGGTCGCGGAGCGCGGCGTCGACGCCGTCACGATGGACGCGGTCGCCTGCAAGGCCGGTGTGGGTAAGGGCACAGTGTTCCGCCGGTTCGGCAGCCGGTCGGGCCTCATGCACGCACTCCTCGACCACACCGAACGGGAACTCCAGCAGTCCTTCATGTTCGGTCCACCACCGCTCGGGCCGGGCGGCGACCCGATCGACCGGCTGATCGCCTTCGGGCACGCCCGCATCGCGATCGTCGAGGTGCAGGGCGAGGTACAGCGCGCGGCCGAGAACTCCCTCGAGTTCCGGTTTGCCGCACCCGCCCGGGCAGTGTCCGTGCGCCACGTCGTGTCCCTGCTCCGCGCGGCCGGGGTGCAGGGCGACCACGAACTGCTCACCTGTTCCCTCCTCGCCCCCCTCGAGGCGACGCTCGTTCTGCACGAATTGCGCGACCTCGGAATGTCCGTCGAACGGCTCGGCGCCGCCTGGGAGGACCTGATCCGGCGCGTCACCCGATGTTGATCCCGGATCCGGACAATGTGTCTAACCTCGGGGAATGCGCACCACCGCCGCCGTTCTCGGCCTCCTGACATTCGCCTCGCTCACCGCCTGCGGCGGGGATGAGCAGACCACGCCCCCCGATCCGTCGGGCCGCACCTTCGTCTCCACCTCCGTCGAGGGCGATCCCATTCCCGGCGGTGGGCCGCTCGTACTCGGGTTCACCGACACCGGACGCCTCTCCGTCGAGGCCGGGTGCAATCAGGGCAGCGCCGACGTCGACCTGTCCGAGGGCAAGGTCGTGGCGGGACCACTCGCGATGACGCTGATGGCATGTCCGGGAGAGGCGGCCGGCGCGGACGCCTGGGTGGCGGCACTGCTGGATGCGCAACCGAACTGGACCCTCGGCGGCGACACACTCACCCTCACCACCCCCACCGGGTCGGTGACGCTGACGGACGAGAAGGTCGCCCGGCCGGATCGGCCCGTCGTCGGGACCACGTGGACGGTGACCGCGCTGATCAGTCCGGACGCGGTCACGACGACGGCGGCACTGGAGAGGACGGCACCCCAGTTGCTGATCGCCGGCGACGGTTCGGCGTCCGGCTTCACCGGCTGCAACCGCATGACCGGGACCGCGGACGTGCAGCAGAGTTCGATCCTGTTCGGCCCCTGGGCCACCACCCGGATGGCGTGCCCCCCGGACGTCTCCGAGGTCGAGCGTGCCGTGCTCGCGGCGTTGACCGGGGAGACGGGCTACAGCGTCCACTCGGACTCGCTGCGGCTGGTCAACAGCGACGGGGTCGGGCTGACACTGCGGGCGAGCTAGAGAGCCGCGAGCCAGCGCCCGAGTTCCCGGGCGCTCGCATCGATCCGGGCGGGCCAGTCCAGTGCCGAGTCGTCGGCCGTGTCGCTGACGTGCTTGACCAGCCGGCACCGGGCGCCGCCGCGAGCGCTGGCATAGGCGACGGCGAAGCCCTCCATGTCGACGAGGTCGGCTCTGCGGGCGAGTATGTCGCGTACGCCGGCGTCGGACACGAACAGGTCGCCGGTCGCGAGCACGGAACCGTCACCGTCCGGCAGGGCGAGGAGATCGGCCACCTCGTGCCCGAGCGCCCGGATGGCATCGCCACTGATGTCGTGGTTGAGGACGGTCGACGGCGTGAACAGGCCGCTGTGATGCTCGTGCAACGCGCCGGCGGTACCGATGTTGACGACGAGCGGTTTGTCCGTTCGCGGGTAGTCGGCGAGTGCGGACGCCACGGCGACGGCGGCGCTCACCTTTCCGATCCCGGTGATCAGGACCTCGAACTCGGACGGGACGTGCACCGCCTCCGCCTTGGTCGCGCTGACCACCAGAACGTCCGATCTACTCATGCGCGGAACCGTACCCTGCGTTCGTCAGGGGCACTCGCTAGAGTTCTGGCATGGCGAATCTACGTGCGCAGATCCTCGAGGAACTCGGTGCCCAGCCCACCATCGATGCGGCTGACGAGATCCGCAAACGTGTTCAGTTCCTGAAGGACTACCTGCTGTCGACCCCGGCCAAGGGTTTCGTCCTGGGTATCAGCGGCGGTCAGGACAGCACCCTCACCGGCCGCCTCGCCCAGCTTGCGGCGAGCGAGCTCCGCGACGAGGGCCACGACGCCGAGTTCGTCGCCGTGCGACTGCCCTACGGCACCCAGGCCGACGAGTCCGACGCGCAGATCTCCCTCGACTTCATCAAGCCCGACCGGTCGGTGGTCGTCAACGTGAAGCCCGGCGCGGACGCCACCGCGAAGGAGTCGTCCGAGGCGCTGCGCGACATCATCGGCGACGGCGGCGAACTCCGCGACTTCGTCCGAGGGAACATCAAGGCCCGCGAACGGATGGTGATCCAGTACTCGATCGCCGGCCAGCTCGGGTATCTCGTCGTCGGCACCGATCACGCCGCCGAGGCGATCACCGGCTTCTTCACCAAGTTCGGCGACGGCGGCGTGGACGTCACCCCGTTGACCGGGTTGTCCAAGCGTCAGGGCGCCGCGCTCCTGCGCGAACTCGGCGCACCCGAGAGCACGTGGAAGAAGGTTCCGACTGCCGATCTGGAGGATGATCGGCCCGCCCTCCCCGACGAGGAAGCGCTGGGGGTCACGTACGCCCAGATCGACGACTACCTCGAAGGCAAGGACGTGCCGGACGCCGTCGGGCAGAAGCTGGAGACGATGTTCCTGAATACCCGCCACAAGCGCACGGTCCCGGTGACCCCGCTCGACACCTGGTGGCGGTGACCCGATGGTCCAGGCGCTGGTCGCGGGCGGTACCGGCACGGCGGGCCGGCAGGTGGTCAAGGAATTCCTCGCGCGCGGTCACTCCGTCCGGGTCCTGACCCGGCACGGCGGTGCGCCGGGCAGCGAGATCGCCCATTTCCACGGTGATCTCGTCACCGGTGACGGCCTCGCCGAGGCACTCGACGGTGTCGACGTCCTGGTGGACACCACCGACGGCAAGACCCGGGGAACTCGGGCCGTGCTCGAGAAGGGCGCCGAGAACCTGCTCGCCACCGCGGACGGTGCGGGCGTCGGACGCGCCGTCCTGCTGTCCATCGTCAACGTCGACCAGGCCGAGTTCCCTTATTACCAGGCGAAGCGGAAGCAGGAACGGGTCTACGAGGGTGCTGCGATGGCGACGACGATAGTGCGGTCGACCCAGTTCCACGACTTCATTCCCATGATCGCGAAGCCCGCGAGCCGGGCCGGGTTGATCCCCGCCTTCTCCAAGACGAGTTTCCAGACCATCGACACCAGGGATGTCGCGACCGCGCTGGTCGACGCCGCCCTGGCCGCGGAACCGGCGCCGGAGGGGCCGATCACCATCGGTGGACCGGAGGTGCGCACCGCCCGCGATATGACGACGGCGTGGAAGAAGGCCACCGGAACGCACGGATTCGTGGTGAACGTGCCCCTTCCCGGCGCGTTGGGTCGGTTCTTTCGGGACGGATCGAACCTGGTGCCCGACAATCGGTTCGGAACGATCACGTTCGACCGGTGGCTGGCCGACTCCGCGAACGCGGGCCGCTAGCCGCCGGCGAACGGCGGCAGCACGTCCACCTGCGCACCGGCGGTGCGGGTCAGATCGCGCGTCAATTCGGAGTCCACGAGGAACGCGGAGACCGACAGCACCTGCTGCATGTCGGGACCGTACTTGGCCAGGAGAAGCGCCTTCACCTGGCCGAGATCCGCGCCGGCCGGGAGGTCGAGAGTTTCCTTGGTGCAGCCCGCCGCGTCGGCGGCGGCTGCGAAGTACCGCACGGAAATGCCCGTCACGTCATCCACCGATTGCTCCCATGCTGCGTTGCGGCGGTGCGAAGCCGTCCGCGTTGATTCCGTGGCCCGCCCACTTGTTCCACATCGCGCCGCGCCACAACTGCGCCAGCTCCTCGTCGCCCGCACCCGACCGCAGGGCCGCCCGCAGGTCGATCTCCTGGTCGCTGAACAGGCAGGACCGTACCGTTCCCTCCGCCGTGAGACGGGTGCGGTCGCAGTCCGAGCAGAACGAGCGGGTGACGGACGCGATGATCCCGACCGTGGCCGGTCCACCGTCGACGAGCCACTCCTCGGCGGGCGCGGACGGATCTTCCCTCCCGTGTTCGGTGAGGGTGAACCGCTCGCCGAGGACGGCCAGCAACCGGTCGGCGGCGACCATGTTCTCGCGTGCCCACTCGTGATCGGCGTCGAGCGGCATCTCCTCGATGAACCGCAGCGCGACGCCCTCGCTCAGGCACCACTCCAGGAGATCGGCCGCTCCACTGAGAGTTTCGGGCATCAGCACCGCATTGATCTTCAGCGGCGCCAGTCCGGCGCGGGCGGCGGCGCGGATACCGGCGATCACCGACGGCAGACGGTCGCGCCGCGTCAGTCTCGCGAAGTGCTCACGATCGACCGAATCGAGGGAGACGTTGACCCGCGTCAGTCCGGCGCGGGCGAGCCCGGCCGCGCGGTGCTCGAGTCCGACCGCGTTGGTGGTCATCGCGAGCGGGACACCCGGCGCGCGCTCGGCGCACCCGGCGATCATCTGCTCGAGATCCACCCGCATCAGCGGTTCACCCCCGGTGAACCGCACCTCGCGCACACCGAGCCGGTGGACGGCGATGTCGACGAGCCGGACGATCTCGTTCGCGGTGAGGAGGTTCTCCGCGGGAATGGCAGGCAGACCTTCCTCTGGCATGCAGTACGTGCAGCGCAGCGAGCATTTTTCGGTGATGGACACCCGCAGGTCCCGCGCGACCCGGCCGAACCGGTCGACCAGCTGGTCGACGTCGGGCCTCCCCTCGAGCGAGACCGACGGCCGGACGGTCGGGATTCCCATCGCTACCGCCGTCATCGAGTTGCCTTTCCCTGCATCTGTCCAGTATGCCGCGAGGGGGTGACCGTTGTCCGGCGCGGGGCATGCGTCGCTCCGCTGGAGAGGTGCCTAGGATTGGTGACCATGGCCGGAGGAACATCGTGACCGCACGCTCTGTGGAGCAGCACGCCCAGCACGTCGCCGAACTCCTCGCGACGCTCCACGAGCGGCCGGCCGAGGAGATTCCGCTGGGCGAGGCACTCGGGCGCGCCCTCGCCGCCGACGTCCACTCCCCCGTCGACCTGCCGTTGTTCCGGAATTCGCAGATGGACGGATACGCGGTCGACGCCGCATCCGTCGCATCGGTCCCGGCCCTGCTGCCGGTGCTGGGTGTGATCGCCGCGGGACCGGCCGGCGCCACCACCCACACACCCGGGACCGCCTACCGGATCATGACCGGCGCGCCGATCCCCGACGGTGCCGATGCCGTCGTCCCGGTGGAGGACACGGAGGCCACGGACGGGCAGGTCCGCATCGAACGCTCGCGCACGGCGGGCGAATTCGTGCGCGAGCGCGGCAGCGACGTCCGCGAGGGCACGCTCCTGCTGCCCGCGGGCAGTGTTCTCGCCGCCCGGCACATCGCCGTCCTCGCCGCCGTCGGACTGCAGCGCGTCCCGGTGCGTCCCCGTCCCCGCGTCGCCGTGATCACCACGGGGGCCGAACTGGTGGATGCCGGAACTGCGCTGCACCCCGGGGAGATATACGACTCCAACGGAATCGCTCTCGCGTCGAGCGCCCGGGCCAACGGCGCCGAGGTCGTCTCGATCACCCGCAGCGGCGACGACCCGGCCGAGTTCCGCACCCTGCTCGCGGAAGCGACCACCACTGCCGATCTCGTCCTCACCTCCGGCGGGGTGTCGATGGGCGACTTCGAGGTGGTCAAGGAGACGCTCACGCCGCTCGGCGCACAGTTCGGTCACGTCGCGATGCAACCGGGCGGCCCGCAGGGCACCGCCGTCGTGGACGGCACGCCCGTCCTCAACTTTCCCGGGAACCCGGTGAGCACCCTCGTCTCGTTCGAGGTGTTCGCGCGTCCCGAGATCCGGCGCGCAGCCGGGCTCCCCCCGACGGAATCCGAGGAACTGCCGCTCGCCGCGGCCGTCACCTCCATTCCCGGCAAGCGGCAGTTCCTCCGCGCACGCCGCACAGACGCCGGAGTCGAACTCGTATCCGGCCCCGGTTCCCATCTCGTCGCCGCGATGGCATGGGCGGACGTCCTCCTCGACGTTCCCGCCGACGTCACCGCGCTCGACGCCGGCCAACTCGTGAAGGTGATCCCCCTATGACCGACCTGACGCACCTCGACAGTGAGGGCCGCGCCCGCATGGTCGACGTGAGCGCGAAAGCGGACACGACCCGAATCGCGGTGGCCGCGGGGCAATTGGTCACCACACCCGGGGTGATCGAACTCGTCCGGGCCGACGATCTGCCGAAGGCGGACGTTCTCGCGACGGCCAGGATCGCCGGGATCTCGGGGGCGAAGAAGACGTCCGAGCTGATTCCGCTGTGCCATCAGCTTGCGTTGTCCTCGGTGAAGCTGGAGTTCGGGTTCACCGAGAATGCCATCACCATCGAGGCCACCGCGAAGACGAAGGGCCCCACCGGCGTCGAGATGGAGGCCCTCACCGCCGTGGCGGTGGCCGGATTGACGTTGCACGACATGGTGAAAGCCGTCGACCCCGCCGCGACACTGGACGGCGTCCGGCTGCTCACCAAGGACGGCGGCAAACGCGGACACTGGACGCGTGAGCAGCAGAGCACCGGAACCCTCACGGTGACACCGCGATCCGCGGCCGTCCTGGTCGCCTCCACCGGTGGCGCGAGGGGCACCCGGGAAGACACGACCGGCCCGGTGATCGCGGCATGGCTCGAGGAGCGTGGCTTCACCACCCGGGGTCCGCTGGTCTACGCGGACGCCGACATCGCGGCCGGCCTCGCTGACGCATTGTCCGGCAATCCTGCGCTGATCATCAGCACCGGCGGCACGGGCGTCTCCCCCACCGACGCCACGCCGGAGGCCACCCGTGCGGTGCTCGACCGGGAACTACCCGGTGTGGCCGACGCCATCCGGAACCGCGGGACGGAGGTGACGCCGCACGCCTCGCTGAGCCGCGGACTCGCCGGTGTGGCGAACGGCACAGTCGTCGTGAATCTCCCCGGCTCGCCGGGTGGCGTCAAGGACGGATTATCCGTTCTCGATCCCCTCGTCGACCACCTTCTCGCCCAGGTCGCCGGCGGAGGTACGCACGATGCCTGACATCCTCGCCCAGATCTCGGATCAGCCCCTCGATCCCGCCGTAGTCGACGCGGCCGTGGCCGGGCCCGAGCACGGCGCCGTCGTGGTGTTCACCGGAGTCGTCCGCAATCACGATGGCGGACAATCCGTTTCGTCCCTCGAGTACCAGTCGCACCCCGACGCCGAGCGCTTCCTCCGCACCGTCTGCGAGGAGGTCGCGGCCTCTTCCGGACTTCCCGTGGCGGCCATCCACCGGGTCGGATCCCTCACCGTCGGCGACCTCGCGGTGGTCGCCGCGGTCGCCGCACCCCACCGTGCCGAGGCATTCGCCGCGTGCGCCGAACTGGTCGAGCGGATCAAGCACGAGGTACCCATCTGGAAGCGGCAGAAGTTCGCCGACGGGGCCTCGGAATGGGTGGGTCTGTGACTCCTCGGTCGGACCGTTGGGCCGCCACCGGGTACAGTGGCCATCACTAGGTGACCACGACGGTCACCCAGCGTCGTAGAACGCATTCAGTTCGGTCACCCGAATCCTGTTGGATGTGCACCACCGCATCCGCTCTTCTTACGGCGAAGAAGCTTGCCGACCGGCAACGCCGCCAACCTGTGCTCGAGCTCCGACGGAGACCTTCCGTATCGGCCCTCCGGGCACAACCCTGTGCCCGAAAGGCCTGACCACTTGTCTGACACACATACTCCCGACACGACGTTCGCCGCGCTCGGTGTCCGTGACCCCCTGGTGAAAGCACTCGCCGACAAGGGGATCACCTCCCCGTTCCCCATCCAGGTCGACACCCTCCCCGACACGCTGTCGGGCCGCGACGTGCTCGGCCGGGGAAAGACGGGCAGCGGTAAGACGCTCGCCTTCTCCATTCCGATGGTGTCCCGCCTCGCGGGCGAACTGTCGGGCGGAAAGCGCCGCCCGGGTCGCCCGGTCGGCCTGATCCTGGCCCCCACCCGTGAGCTCGCCACGCAGATCACCGCCACCCTCGAGCCCCTCGCAGCCGCCTACGACCTGCGGGTCACCACGATCTTCGGTGGTGTCTCCCAGAACCGTCAGGTGAGCGCCCTCAAGGCCGGCGTCGACATCGTCGTCGCGTGCCCCGGACGGCTCGAAGACCTGATGAAGCAGAAGTTCGTGAGCCTCGACGCCGTCGAGATCACCGTGCTCGACGAGGCCGACCACATGGCCGACCTCGGCTTCCTGCCCGTCGTCACCCGCATCCTCACCGCGACCCCCCAGCAGGGACAGCGGCTGCTGTTCTCCGCCACCCTGGACAACGGCGTCGACAAGCTGGTGAAGCGGTTCCTGAAGAACGAGGTTCTGCACTCGGTCGACGAGGCGAACTCGCCCGTCGCGGCCATGACGCACCACGTGTTCGACGTGGACGGCGTCGAAGCCAAGCGCAAGCTGGTCGAGCGGCTGGCCTCCGGAACCGGACGCCGGATCCTGTTCATGCGCACCAAGCACCAGGCCCGCAAGCTGGCCCGTCAGCTCACCGAGGCGGGAATCCCCTCGGTCGACCTGCACGGCAACCTGTCGCAGGCGGCCCGTGACCGCAACCTGGCGTCGTTCTCCGCCGGTGAGGCACGCGTGCTGGTGGCCACCGACGTCGCAGCGCGCGGCGTCCACGTCGACGACGTGCAGCTGGTCGTCCACGTCGATCCGCCCGCCGAGCACAAGGCATACCTGCACCGTTCCGGTCGCACCGCACGCGCGGGCAGCGCCGGCGACGTCGTGACGGTCGTGCTGCCCGAGCAGCGCAAGGACCTCGCCGTCCTCATGCGCAAGGCCGCGATCAAGGTGACCCCCGTCCGCAGCACCGCGGATTCCGCGCACGTGCTCGACCTGGTCGGCGACATCGCACCGCAC
>NZ_UAUI01000010.1 GCF_900455735.1 Rhodococcus wratislaviensis
TCCATCCACGCCACCATCAGGACGTCGCCCGTCGACCGCTCCTGCGCGACGGCACTGAACAGTCCCGCCTCGTTGCGCTTGAGGCGGGACGCGATGGCGGGGTCGAGACTCATCGGACGGTGATCCCTTCTTCACGCATGGACTTCTTCACGTCGCCGATCGTCATGTCGCCGAAGTGGAAGACACTGGCTGCCAGGACGGCGTCCGCGCCGGCGCCGACCGCGGGCGCGAAGTGCTCGACGGCGCCCGCTCCCCCGCTGGCGATCACCGGCACGTGCACGGCGGCGCGCACCGCCCGGATCATCGGCAGGTCGAAACCGGCCTTCGTGCCGTCCGCGTCCATCGAGTTGAGCAGGATCTCCCCGACGCCCAGTTCGGCGCCGCGGACCGCCCACTCCACCGCGTCGATACCGGTGCCACGCTTGCCGCCGTGAGTCGTGACCTCCCACCCCGACGGGGTGTCCGGCTGCCCCTGCGGCACGGTGCGCGCATCGACCGACAGCACGATGCACTGGGAGCCGAAGCGTTCGCTGAGTTCGCGGAGCAACTCGGGCCGGGCGATCGCCGCGGTGTTGACGCTCACCTTGTCGGCGCCGGCGCGCAGCAACCGGTCGACGTCCTCGACGGTGCGGACACCGCCGCCGACCGTGAGCGGGATGAAGACCTGCTCCGCCGTCCGGCTCACCACGTCGAGCATGGTGCCCCGGTCCGCGGTGGACGCGGTGACGTCGAGGAACGTGAGCTCGTCGGCTCCCTGGGCGTCGTATGCGGCAGCCAGCTCGACGGGGTCACCCGCGTCCCGCAGGTTCTCGAAGTTGACGCCCTTGACGACGCGTCCCGCATCGACGTCCAGACACGGGATCACTCGAACCGCCAGAGTCATTGCGTACGCCCTCCTGAAGGCTCGGAACGAGGATCACCCAGTGATCCGAGGATATCGAGAATTTCGCCGTGCACCCCGGGCGCCCCGGCGAGCACCGAGTCGGACGTCACGGTCCAGGGCTTGCCGCCCAGATCCGTCACCACACCGCCCGCGGCGCGTACCAGCGCGACACCGGCGGCGTTGTCCCACGCATTGTGGCCGAACACCACCGCGCCACCGAGTATTCCGGCCGCGGTGAACGCGAGGTCGACGCCGGTGGACCCGTGGATCCGGATCCGCGAGGACACCCGGCTGAGCTGCGCGAGGACCTGCAGCCGGTACGCGCCGGGGATGCGCCCGCGACTGTCGATGTTCAGTGCGCCCAGGCCCACGATCGACGACGCCAGCGAAGTGCGACCGAGCGCAGGCAGCGGCTTGCCGCCTTCGAGCAGCGGGCCGTCCGCGACGGCCGCATACCGCCGCCCGACGAGCGGCAGCCACGTGAGACCGAGAACGGGGACCCCGTCGTCGAGGAGCGCGAGCAGCGTGCCCGCCGTGGGCAGGCCGGCCGAGTAGTTGAACGTGCCGTCGATGGGGTCGAGCACCCAGACGGGTCCGCTGCCCAGATCGGGGCCGCCGAACTCCTCGCCGTGGACGTCGATGCCGGTGCGGTCGCGCAATTCGCCGGTCAGCCGCTTCTCGAGTTCGAGGTCGACGGCGGTCGCGAAGTCGTCGGGACCCTTGTGGACGGCGCTGGGCGCACCCACGCCCGAGACGAACCGGTCGTGCACTCCGTCGAGCAGATCACTGGCGACGGCGAGGAGCTCCCGGGGATCACGGGACAGGGGCATGGCGGGAACTCAGCCCGAGACCGCGGCGAGCGCCTCGGGGAGGGTGAACCGCCCCGCGTACAGCGCCTTGCCGACGATGGATCCCTCGACCCCCTGATCGACGAGTGCGGCGATCGCCCGGAGGTCGTCGATGGTGGACACGCCGCCCGAGGCCACGACGGGGGCGTCGGTGGCCGCGCAGACCTGCGCGAGGAGTTCGAGATTGGGGCCGGTCAGGGTGCCGTCCTTGCTCACGTCGGTGACGACGTACCGTGAGCAGCCGTCCTTGTCGAGCCGGGCGAGGGTCTCCCACAGGCTTCCGCCCTCGGTGACCCAGCCGCGCCCGCGGAGCTGGTATTCACCGTCGACGAGGCGCACGTCGAGACCGACGGCGATCTTCTCGCCGTACTTGGCGATGGCGCGGGCACACCACTCGGGATTCTCGATGGCGGCGGTACCGAGGTTGACGCGTCCGCAGCCCGTGGCCAGTGCGGCCTCGAGCGACGCGTCGTCGCGGATCCCACCGGACAGTTCCACCTGGACGTCGAGCTCGCCCACCACGTCGGCGAGGAGTTCACGGTTCGAGCCGCGACCGAATGCGGCGTCGAGGTCGACGATGTGGACCCACTCGGCGCCGTCGTTCTGCCATGCGAGGGCGGCATCACGAGGCGAGCCGTATCCGGTCTCGCTTCCCGCCTCCCCCTGGACGAGGCGAACAGCTTCACCGTTGACGACATCTACAGCAGGCAAAAGGACCAGGCTCACGTGCGACAACCCTAGTCGCTCAGCGGTCGGAACCCGGCTCCGGGTCCTCGGGATCGGGACCGTAGGCGTTGCGGGTCATGCGTTTCGACACGTAGCCCATGGCCGCGATCGCGCCTGCGACACCGAGCAGTCCGACGATCAGCCCGAGGACGGGGCCCGGTTTCACCACCAGAATGATCCCGGTGGCGAGTACCAGCACCGCCGTGGCGGCGCCCATCGCGTACACCGCGAGCCTGGCGATCGACAGGTCGCCGCGCCCGTCCCCGGGTTCGGTCACAGACTGTTGACCCAGTTCCGGAGCAGCTCCGCGCCCGCGTCGCCCGACTTCTCGGGGTGGAACTGGGTGGCAGACAGCGCGCCGTTCTCGACGGCGGCGAGGAACTTGCCGCCGTGGTCGGCCCACGTGAGCAGCGGAGGCGCGAGCCGCTCGGACGGCGGCATGTCCCAGGTCTGGGCCGCGTACGAGTGGACGAAGTAGAACCGGGTGCCGGGATCGATGCCCGCGAACAGCGTGCTGCCCGCCGGAGCCTCGACGGTGTTCCAGCCCATGTGCGGCAGCACCTCGGCCTGGAGCCGTTCGACGGTGCCGGGCCATTCGCCGCAGCCTTCCGCCTCGACGCCGAACTCGACTCCGCGGTCGAAGAGGATCTGCATGCCGACGCAGATCCCGAGGACCGGTCGTCCGCCGGCCAGACGCTGACCGATGATCCGCTCGCCTCGGACGGCGCGGAGTCCCTCCATGCACGCGGCAAAGGCTCCGACGCCGGGAACGACCAGACCGTCGGCCGCGAGTGCGACCTTGTGATCGGATGTGACCTCGACGCGCGCGCCGGTCCGGGCCAGAGCGCGGGTGGCCGAATGCAGGTTGCCGGAGCCGTAGTCGAGGACGGCAATCGTGGAGACGGTCATGACACAACCTTATCCGGCGGCTGCACGACGCCCGAGGGCGCGGCCGACGACCATCCCGGCGGCCGGGACCACCGCGACCGCGGTCGCCGCGACCGCGAACACCCAGGAGTACCCGGCCGCCGACGCGACGGCTCCGAGCGCGAGGGAACCGAAACCGGTTCCGGCGTCGAACCCGATGTTCCATCCGGCGCTCGCCGAGCCGAATCGGGTTGGTCCCGCGGCGGTGAAGATCATGACGAGGGATTCGTTCTGCACCGCGCCGAAGCCGAATCCGAAAGCCAGGGCCGCACCCACCAGCAGCGGCACCGGCGCACTCGTCGCCGCGGCGACGGCGAACAACACCAGGCCGAGGCACACGAACGCCAGGGCGGGAACCAGGGCGCGACCCACGCCCAGCCGGTCGGAGAACGTTCCGGCGGCGTATCGCCCGATCAGCGTCGCACCGCTCGAGACGGCGAGGATCACCCCGGCGAGCGAGGCCCGTTCCGAGATCGCGATCGGCAGCAGGCTGGAGAGGCCGCCGAATGCGGCTGCGGAGATCGCGATCGCGAGCCACGGCGTGAGTAGGACGGCGAGCGGGATGCGGCCCTGCGACGTGCGGTCCGCGGGAGCGTGGATCGCGGGGAGCCGCGTGATCGCAAGCACCGCGAGGGCGGGAATGAGGGCACCGATCACGAAGACGGGGGTCGCGGACCAGTGCTGCATGATCGCGAGCCCCGCGGGCAGACCGACCATCTGCGCGGCGGCCACCGCGATTCCCTGCGCACCCGTCGCCCGGCCGAGCATCTCGCGGGGAACGAGTTCGGCGACCAGCGCACTACTGGCGACGGTGAGCATGCCGAATCCCGATCCCCGGACGGCCGACACGGCCAGCACCGGGATCGCCTCGGTCGACAGGAGGAGGAGCAGCGACGGCGGCCCGAGCAGCATGCAGCCGGCGGCGAGCACCCAGCGATGCCCCCACCTGCGCAGGAGCCGGGGCACACCGAGTTGGGTGACGACGGTCGCGGCCATGAACACGGCCGTCACGCTGCCGGCGAGCGTGTCCGAGCCACCGGACAGGGAGACGATCAGCGGCACCACGGGCAGCAGCACCGCCCAGCCGCCGAACGCCGCCGCGCCCATCACCATCGCGGCGGGCATGCCGCGGGTGCGGAGCAGGCCGCGGCGCGGCTCCACAGCGACGGGCACTACATCAACCTGAGAACGCCTGCCACGGCTGCCAGCACCGCCAGTGCCAGCAGCACGCCCGAGGCCAGTTTGTTGAACTTCCACATGGAGTACGCGCCGCCCGCCGCGATCCCCGCGGCGATGAACAGGACGTAGACGAGGACGACACTCACGAATGCGCCCGGATCACAGGCTGCCCTTGGTGGACGGCACACCCGTGACGCGGGGATCCGGTTCGACGGCCTCGCGCAGTGCCCGGGCGACGGCCTTGAACTCGGCCTCGGTGATGTGGTGCTGATCGCGCCCGTAGAGGACGCGCACGTGCAGGGCGATGCGCGCGTTGAGCGCGATCGACTCGAACACGTGCCGGTTGATCACCGTCGCGTACGGCACGCCCGGGTAGCCGCCGATGACGGCGTGCAGCAGGTGTTCCGGTTCGCCGGTGTGAACGCAGTACGGGCGCCCGGACACGTCGACCGACGCGTGGGCGAGCGTCTCGTCCATGGGGATGAACGCGTCACCGAACCGGCGGATGCCCTTCTTGTCGCCGAGCGCCTGACCGAGCGCCTGACCGAGCACGATCGACGTGTCCTCCACCGTGTGGTGCGCCTCGATCTCGATGTCGCCCTTCGCGTGGACGGTGAGGTCGAAACTCGCGTGGGAGCCGAGCGCGGTCAGCATGTGATCGAAGAACGGGACCCCGGTGGAGACGTCGACGATGCCGGTGCCGTCGAGGTTCAGTTCGACGGTGATGCTGGATTCCTTGGTGGTGCGCTCCACGCGGGCGATGCGGTCGGTCATCCTCGGTCTCCTGAGCTGGTGAGTTCGGTGGCGGCGATGTCGTCGCTCGCCACGATGAAGGCGTCGTTCTCGGAGGCCAGCCCGACGGTGGCGCGCAGGTAGCCGGGGATCCCGACGTCCCGGATGAGCACTCCGCGGTCGAGGTAGGCCTGCCAGGCGCGGGCACTGTCGGTGAACTCACCGAACAGGATGAAGTTCGCGTCGCTGGGGATGACGCGGAAACCCGTGTCAGCCAACGCCTTCGACACCCGCACCCGCTCGGCGGCGAGAGCGTGCACGCTGGCGAGCGTCTCGTTCGCGTGCCGCAGCGCCGCGCGGGCAGCGGCCTGCGTGACCACCGACAGGTGGTACGGCAGCCGGACCAGGAGCAGCGCCTCGATGAATGCCGGTGCGGCCGCCAGGTATCCGAGCCGGCCGCCGGCGAACGCGAACGCCTTGCTCATCGTCCGCGACACCACCAGCTTCGACGGGTATTCGTCGATCAACGTCAGGGCGCTCGGCGCGTCGGAGAATTCGGCGTACGCCTCGTCGACGATCACGATGCCCGGTGCGGCGTCGAGGACCCGCCGCAGTTCCGCGATGCCGACGCTGTGCCCGGTCGGGTTGTTGGGGCTGGTGACGAACACGACGTCGGGCCTGCGCTCGGCGATCGCCGCGGTCGCGGCGTCCACGTCGAGCGCGAAGTCGGCACGCCGGAAGATCGGCAGCCACTCGGTTTCGGTGCCGTCCGCGATGATCGGGTGCATCGAGTACGACGGCACGAAGCCCATCGCACTGCGACCGGGACCGCCGAACGCCTGCAGCAGCTGCTGCAGGATCTCGTTGGAGCCGTTGGCCGCCCACACGTTGTCGACCGTCACCGGCACCCCCGTCTGGCGGACGAGGTAGGCGGCGAGGTCGGTGCGCAGCGCCACCGCGTCACGGTCCGGGTAACGGTGCAGTTCCCGCGCGGCCTCCCGCACGGATTCCGCGACGTCGTCGACGAGCGCCTTCGTGGGCGGGTGCGGGTTCTCGTTGGTGTTCAGCTGAACCGGGACGGTCAGCTGCGGCGCCCCGTACGCCGATTTGCCGCGCAGATTCTCCCGGATCGGCAGGGCATCCACCCCGATCGACGAGCCCGGCACGTTCGCCGCGGTCACCGCAGCGCCTCGAACCGCAGCCTCACGGCCTCACCGTGTGCGGGCAGGTCCTCGGCGTTCGCGAGGGTGATGACGTGGCCGGAGACCTCCTTCAGCGCGGATTCGGAGTAGTCGACCACATGGATGCCGCGCAGGAACGTCTGCACGCTCAGCCCCGAGGAGTGCCGGGCGCAACCCGCCGTGGGCAGGACGTGGTTGGACCCTGCGCAGTAGTCGCCGAGGCTGACCGGCGCCCACGGGCCGACGAACACCGCGCCCGCACTGGTCACCTTCGCGGCGACGGCGGTGGCGTTCTCGGTCTGGATCTCGAGGTGCTCGGCGGCATACGCGTTGACCACCCGCAGTCCGGCTTCGACGTCGGAGACGAGGACGGTGCCCGACTGCGTGCCGGACAGCGCGGCGGTGACGCGCTCCTTGTGCTTGGTGATCTCGAGCTGCGCGGCCAGCGCCGTGTCGACGGCGTCGGCGAGTTCGACGCTGGACGTGACGAGCACGCTCGCGGCCATCACGTCGTGCTCGGCCTGGCTGATCATGTCCGCCGCGACGTGCACCGGGTCGGCCGTGTGGTCGGCGAGGATCGCGATCTCGGTGGGGCCCGCCTCGGCGTCGATGCCGACGAGGCCGCGGCAGAGGCGCTTGGCGGCGGTGACGTAGATGTTGCCGGGGCCGGTGATGAGGTCGACCGGGGCGAGTTCGGCGCCATTCGTGTCGGTGCCGCCGTAGGTGAGGAGGGCGACGGCCTGACCGCCGCCGACTGCCCACACCTCCTCGACGCCCAGCAGGGCCGCTGCGGCGAGGATCGTCGGGTGCGGCAGACCACCGAACTCGGACTGCGGCGGCGACGCCACCACGAGCGACCGGACACCGGCGGCCTGAGCGGGCACCACGTTCATCACGACGCTGGACGGGTAGACGGCGTTGCCGCCGGGAACGTACAGCCCGACGCGGTCGACGGGCACCCACCGTTCGGTGACGGTGCCGCCCGGGACGACCTCGGTGGTGGTGTCGGTGCGGCGCTGGTCGGCGTGGACCTTGCGGGTCCGTTCGATCGCGACCTCGAGGGCGGCGCGGACGGCCGCATCGAGTTCGCCGAGCGCGCGGTCCAACTCGGACTGCGGCACCCGCACCTGCGCGGGACGGACGCCGTCGAACTTCTCGCTGAATTCGAGCGCCGCGTCGGCGCCGCGCTCACGGACCGCCTCCACGACGGGGCGAACCTGATGCAGGACCGCGTCCACATCCACTCCACCTCGAGGAAGTGCGGCGCGAAGTTCGGCCGTGGAAGGGGTACGACCACAAAGGTCGGTGCGGGCGAGCATGAGAGGTCCTCTCTGCGACTGTCGGGACACGGTGTCTCGGACGAGCGGCCCGTTCTGTGGAGAACAGGGCTCGACACCGATTATCCAGGATAGGCGCACCCCGTTTTCACCGGTCGGCGGCCGACCGGGTTTCCGTCGACGCGAGTGTCGGCTCGTCCCACACCGGGGCGGGCTGGATCAGCGAGTGGATGAACCGCATCTTCTCCAGCACCGCGGCGGGAAGCACGAACGGATACAGGTCGTGGTGGCCCATCGACCTGTTCATCTGGTTCAGCGCCCACGACAGCGGCAGCCACCAGTCGATGATCTGGTCGAACCCCACGTCACCACTGAGTTCGCTGCTCGTCGTCGCTCCGGCGGGCGCCATCGCGAAGGCTGCCGCGGTGTCGAGGGCGTCGCGGATGTGGAGGTAGTGCGCGAAGGTCTCCGCCCAGTCCTCGGCGGGGTGCATCGTGGCGTAGGACGACACGTAGAGCCGGCCCCAGCCCTTCGGCGCGCCCTCGCTGTAGTGACGTGTCAACGCGGCCTGGTAGTCGAGGGCCGGATCCCCGAACAGTTCCTCGAATCGGGCACGCTCGGCGTCGCCCCGGATCAGCATCAACTGGTAGTAGTGCCCGATCTCGTGCCGGAAATGGCCGACGAGCGTGCGATAGGGCTCGTCCATCTCGACGCGCAGCTGCTCCCGGTGCACGTCGTCGCCCTCGGCCAGGTCGAGGGTGATCACCCCGCCGGCGTGCCCGGTCACCACCGGGGTCCGCGCGCTCGACAGCAGGTCGAAGGCCAGCCCGGTGCCCGGGTCCTCGAACTTGGGGACGATCGGGAGACCGAGCTCGTCGAGTTCGAGAACGACCCGCCTCTTGTTGGTCTCGGCGGTCGCGAACGCGGCCATGCCCTCGTCGTCGCCGTCCGCGGGACGCGTCCGCGTCAACCGGCACGACGTGCACAGGTTCTGGACGTCGTCTTTCCGGACGAGCCAGTTGCACTTCGCCGCGGCGGCATTCGCGCACCGCACCCAGGTCTCGCCGTCCACCACCGCGCGGTCCGGGCCGTCGAGGACGACGATGGACCGGCTCGGCAGGTGGAATCCCAGAGCGCTGTCACATTTCAGGCAGAGACTGTTCTCGAACGACAGTCGTTGGCCGCATTTACGACACATGAAGCTGCGCACTGGTGTTCCCTCGGCTCGTCCCGCCCGCGTCCGAGAACGCAGGCGGGTGCCACGCTGGTGTGCGCGTCTCCTCGGAGGGTACCGCCGAGGAGACGCGGGGAACCGGACGGCCTAGAGGCGGGTGGAGTGCAGGAACCTCCTCGCCAGGTTCTCCTCGGTGGACGCGCCGGGGGTCCACTCGGTGATCCACGGACCGGTGCCGTCACTGGGGTCGACCACGCCACGCTCCAGCCACGCATACCGCCCCTCGAGGATCGAGTGCGCGACCTGCTTGTCCACGTCGTCGGTGTTGTGCCACAGACCGTCGAACAGCTTCTCGACGCGCAGGGCCGCCTGCCTGCAGAACACGTCGGCGAGTTCGTAGGCGGCCGCGCCCTCGGCCTCGTTCTCCTCGCGCTGCATCTCCGCCTTGACACACGTCGCGGACATCGCGAACAGTTCGGCGCCGATGTCCACGACCCGGCCGAGGAAGCCCTGCTGCTTCTCCAGCGCCGCCTGCCACCGGGCCATCCCGTAGAACGTGGAGCGGGCCAGCTTGCGGGAGTGCCGTTCGACGAACCGCAGGTGCTTGGCCAGGACGCCGAATTCGCTGTACGACGTCGGCACCTGCCCCTTGCCTGCCACGAGTTGCGGCAGCCACTTCGCGTAGAAACCGCTCGCCTTGGCGGCCGCGCGCGCCTTCGCACCGGTGTCGGCGTGCGGGTCCGCGAGATCGCCCGCCGCCGTGAGGTGCGCGTCCACGGCCTCGCGGGCGACGAGCAGGCGCATGATCTCGCTCGAACCCTCGAAAATCCGGTTGATGCGCAGGTCGCGGTCCAGCTGCTCCACCGGCACCGCGCGTTCACCGCGGGCGGCCAGCGACGCCGCCGTCTCGTATCCGCGACCGCCGCGGACCTGGATCAGCTCGTCCGAGATGACGCAGGCCATCTCGGACGACCACAGCTTGGCGAGCGCGGCCTCGATCCGGATGTCGTTGCGGCCCTCGTCGTTCATCTGCGCCGACAGGTCCACCACCGCCTCGAGGGCATAGGTGGTCGCGGCCATGAACGACAGCTTGTTGGCGACGGCCGTGTGCTCGGCGATGGGCTTGCCCCACTGGACGCGTACCCCGGACCATTCGCGGGCGATCTTCAGCGACCACTTCCCCGCCCCGGCGCACATCGCCGGGATCGCCAGCCTGCCGGCGTTGAGGGTGGTGAGCGCGATCTTGAGTCCGTCGCCCTCCCGGCCGATCAGGTTCTCGCGGGGAACGCGGACCTTGTACATGCGGGTGACGCCGTTCTCGATCCCCCGCAGCCCCATGAACGCGTTGCGCCGTTCGACGGTGATGCCCGGGGTGTCGGCCTCGACGACGAACGCGGAGATGCCGCCGCGGTGGCCTTCGCTCTTGGGTACCCGAGCCATGACGACGAGCAGTTCCGCGACGACGCCGTTGGTCGTCCACAGCTTCACGCCGTCCAGTTCGTAGGCGGCACCGCCCTCGATGGGGGTCGCGGAGGACGCCAGCCGCGCGGGGTCGGAACCGACGTCGGGTTCGGTGAGGAGAAACGCCGATATGGCGCCGCGGGCACAGCGCGGCAGGAATTCCCGCTTCTGCTCGGGGGTGCCGGCCAGCTTGAGCGGTTCGGGGACGCCGATCGACTGGTGAGCCGACAGCAGCGCGCCCAGGCTCGGATGCACCGACGCGACGAGCATCAAGGCCCGGTTGTACGCGACCTGCGAGAGTCCCAGGCCGCCGTACTCCTCCGAGATCTTCAGGCCGAAGCAGCCGAGGTCGGCGAGGCCGCGGACGTATTCGTCGGGAATGCGCGACTGGGATTCGATGACGCTGCCGTCCATCTCCTCGCAGTAGGCGCGGAGGCGAATGAGGAATTCCTCGGCCTTGGCGGCGTCCTCGGTAGCCGGGCGGGGGAAGGGATGAACCAGATCCAGCCGGAACCGTCCCAGAAACAGTTCTTTCGCGAACGAGGGTTTGTCCCAGCCGGATTCCCTCGCCTCCTCCGCGACCGCTCGTGCTTCTTCCTCGGTGACCTTCGGAGCTGAGGTGTCGACCATGACGCGCCTCCTACTGGCGGGTAGTCCTACTCACCAGTATCACCCAATCGGCGCACTCGGGACAGCGTTTCCGCTACTCTTCGGCCGATGCGGACTCCCTCGCGACTCCTGGGCGCCGGCGCGGTCCTCCTCTGCTTGCTGGCGCCCGCCACCGGCGCGCAGGCCGCCCCACTCCCCGACGACTTCCTGTGGGGTGTGGCGACGTCCGGCTTCCAATCGGAGGGCTCCTCGCCCGACAGCAACTGGCGGCGGTATTCCGACTCCGGACGGACCCACGACGCGATCGGCAACTCCGTCGACTTCCGTCACCGGTACACCGAGGACATCACCCGCGCCGCGGACCTGGGTGTCGACGTCTTCCGGTTCGGCGTCGAATGGGCCCGCCTGCAGCCCGCCCCGGGCGTGTGGGACGAGACGGAGCTGCGGTACTACGACGACGTCGTCCACGAGATCACCAGCCGCGGGATGACCCCGATGATCACGCTCGACCACTGGGTGTATCCGGGGTGGGTCGCCGATCAGGGTGGCTGGGCCAACCCGGACACCGTCGACGACTGGCTCGCGAACGCGCAGAAGGTGATCGAACGCTACTCGGGTCTCGGCGCGCTCTGGATCACGATCAACGAGCCGACCGTGTACGTGCAGAAGGAGCTGACGTTCGGCGGCATCGGCCCCGACCGGGCCCCGCAGATGCTCGACCGGCTCGTCGAGGTCCACCGCCGCGCCTACGATCTCATCCACGAGAACGATCCGGGCGCCCGGGTGAGCAGCAACCTCGCGTACGTCCCGGCCGCCATGGACGCGCTCGACGCCACCTTCGTCGACCGGGTCCGCGACAAGCTCGACTTCCTCGGCGTCGACTACTACTACGGCCTCTCCCTCGACAACCTCACCGCAGTACACGCGATCACCGACGACTTCTACGACATCAACCCCCAGCCGGACGGCATCTACCACGCCCTGATGCGGTACACCCGCGAGTTTCCGGGACTGCCGCTGTACGTCGTGGAGAACGGCATGCCCACCGACGACGGGAAACCGCGACCGGACGGCTACACCCGGTCCGATCACCTCCGCGACCACGTCTACTGGATGGAACGGGCGCGGGCGGACGGCGCCCCGGTGATCGGATACAACTACTGGTCGATCACCGACAACTACGAGTGGGGCACGTTCCGTCCCCGGTTCGGTTTGTTCACCGTCGACGCGCTGACCGATCCCGCCCTCACCCGGCGACCGACCGATGCGGTGACCACCTACCGGGACCTCGTCGCGAACGGGCTGCCGCCCGGCTACGAACCCGAACGCCGTGCCGGTGCCTGTTCCCTCGTCAATCCGCCGCTCAGCTGCACCGATCCCCCGTAGCAGGGTGTGCTGCCGCGGCGCGTCGTACCATCACCTGGTGTCGTGGCAGATGTGGTGTGCAGTGCTCGGGGCCTCGTGCGTGATCAGTCTGTCCCCGGGTGCCGGCGCGATCGCGTCGATGGCCACGGGGATGAGGTTCGGGCTGCGGCGCGGCTACTGGAACATCGCGGGTCTCCAGCTGGGGTTGCTGCTGCAGATCGCGGTGGTCGCCGCCGGACTCGGGGCGCTGCTCGCGAACTCGACACTCGCGTTCACGGTGATCAAGTGGTTCGGCGTCGCGTACCTGGTGTATCTGGGCGTCCGCCAGTGGCGGGCGAGCGCGACCGATGTGTCCGGCGTCGACGGCGAGGTCGCCGAGACCAGCGGTCCGGTGATGACGTTGCGCGGCTTCCTGGTCAATGCCAGCAACCCGAAGGCCGTCGTCTTCATGCTGGCCGTGCTGCCGCAGTTCATCACCCCGTCGGCGCCGCTGCTCCCCCAGTACCTGATCATCGCCGCCACCATGGTCGCGGTCGACGTCGTCGTCATGACCGGCTACACCGGTCTGGCGTCGAAGGTCCTGCGGCTGATGCGCTCGCCACGCCAGCAGCGCGCCACCAACCGCACGTTCTCCGGATTGTTCTTCGTGGCGGCCACATTCCTGGCGACAGTCCGCCGCGCCGTCTGACCCGTGAGTACTTGTTAACCGCGGGCGGTTTGTTGAGTCTGGGGACATGTGAGACAGATGATGTCTACCCAGATGTGAGACACGCTGCCGTCGACGAGGTGTGAGGCACCTGACTGGTCGTGAACTTGGTTCATGACCGGAACGGATGCCGTCATGGACCTGCTACACGCCCTGCTGGTGCTCGCCCACGCCACCGGCGCCGACATGTTCGACGGGAACTTCGCCCGCTGGTGCGCCGACCACGGGATCTCCCGCGCCACCGCCTACCGACACAAGAAACGGATCGAGGAGGAGGGCCGGTGGACCACCCGGTCCCGCCGGCCCACCTCCTGCCCACACGCCACCCCACTACCGGTCGAGATCGAAATCGTGCGGCTCCGCCTGAACCTGCCCCACCACGAGCGCGGCGCCGACACCATCGCCTACCACCTGCAGGCCGTCGCCGACAAACACCACTGGGCCGCCGAGGGCTGGACCATCCCGTCCCGGGCCACGATCAACACGATCCTCTCCCGCTACGACCTGGTGATCCCGGAACCGAAGAAACGCCCGAAATCGTCGTACCGCCGGTTCTGCTACCGCAACCCCCGCGACTGCTACCAGATCGACGCCACCCAGGTCCGGTTGGCCACCGGCGAGAAGGTCGTCGTCTTCGAGGTCCTCGACGACTGCACCCGCACCCTGGTCGCCACCCGGGTCGCGGACGCCGAGACCGCCGCCGGGGCGATCGCGGCGATCACCGCCGCGTTCACCGGCTTCGGGATCCCGGCGTTGGTGCTCGCCGACAACGGCAGCGCGTTCACCTCCCGCCGCACCAAGGGCGGCATCTCCGGCTTCACCCGGGTCGTGGAGCAGGCCGGGGCCCGGCTGATCCACTCCACCCCGTATCACCCGCAGACCTGCGGGAAGGTCGAACGCCACCACCGCACCTTCAAGCAATGGTTGGCCGCACGGCCCACCACCGCGGCCACCACCGCCGAACTGCAGCAACTGTGCGAGACCTACCAGCGGTTCTACAACACCGAACGCCCGCACAGCGCCGTCAAGATGCCACCGCTGCAGGCCTGGCGGGATGCGGCGATCCACGGTGGGCCACAGCACCTTCCGATCCAACACGACGCCACCGTGCACGCCCTGGTCGTCTCCTCCACCGGCACCGTGTGCGTCGACTCCCGCGCCCGCCTGAGCGTCGGCCGAAAGATGGCCGGGCAGACCGTCACCCTGCTGCGCGACGACGACCACGTCACCGCCTACACCACCGACGGCGACGTGATCGGCCACCTACACCTCGACCACACCAAGCGCTACCAAGGCAAACTCCGCCCCGCCTAAAATCTGTCTCACATCTACGTAGACAGCACAAACCGCGGGCGGTTGATAAGTACTCACGGGTGGGGTCACATGTCGAGGCCGAGATCCAGCACGGTGACGGAATGGGTGAGCGCACCGACCGCGAGGTAGTCGACTCCGGTGCCGGCGTACTCGGCCGCGACGTCCAGCGTGAGACCACCCGACGACTCCAGCTTGGTGCCGGGGGCGTTCGCGTCACGGCGTTGCACGGCGATCTGCGTCTGCCACAGCGGGAAGTTGTCGAGCAGCACCAGTTCGACGTTCTCGGCCAGCACCTCGTCTAGCTGCTCGAGGCTGTCGACCTCCACCTCGCACTCGATGTCCGGTGCCGCCGCGCGCACGGCCCGCAGCGCCGCCACGACCGAACCGGCAGCCGCGACGTGGTTGTCCTTGATCAGTGCCGCGTCGCCGAGGCCCATGCGGTGATTGACGCCGCCGCCCACCCGGACGGCGTACTTCTGCAGGCCGCGCAGTCCCGGCAGTGTCTTGCGACTGTCGCGGATCTTCGCCACGGTGCCGTCGACCGCGTCCACCCAGGCGGACGTCGCGGTGGCGATGCCGGACAGGTGGCACACCAGGTTGAGCATCGTCCGCTCCGCGGTGAGCAGCCCCTGCGTCGGCGCGGTCACCGTCAGCACGGCCTGGCCGGGCGCGACCCGGGTACCGTCGGCGACCCGGTCGAGAACCTGGTAGCGGCCCGCGCCGATCACTTCGTCGAGCACCAGCAGTCCCACGTCGAGGCCGGCGACGGTCCCGTGCGCACGGGAGACCACGGACGCCTTGGCCACCGCGTCGGCCGGGACCGTGGACGACGACGTCACGTCCGGTCCGTACCGCAGGTCCTCGTCCAGGGCGAGACGCACGAGCGCACGCACCTCGTCCGCGTCCAGACCGTCGGGAAGGACATGGTCGGACATCACCGCACTCCTGTCAGTTGGGGTTCGAGAAGCTCGAGTTCACCGTCGCGCAGGCGAACGTGCGTGCTGCGACGCCACTCGTCGGACGTCTGCGGGTAGTCGCTGCGGGTGTGGCATCCGCGACTTTCGGTCCGCGCAGCTGCCGCGAGTACCAGCGCAGACGCCGTCAGGGTCAGCGCGGCGTCTTCGAGCGCGGTCTCCCCCTCGGGCACCGTGCGCGGTGCACCGGACAGGGCGGCGGCCACCGCCTCGAGGCCGGCACCGTCCCGGACGACGGAGGCGTTGCCGGTCATCAACTGCTGCACCAAGTCCCGCGGTGCGGACGGCAGCGCCCGCCGCTCGGGGTCGGTCGCCTCGACGCGGAGGCCGGCGCGTTCGGCGGCCGCGGCGCCGACCCGCTCGCCGACCACCAGGCCCTCGAGGAGACTGTTGGAGGCCAGCCGGTTCGCTCCGTGCAGCCCGGTCCGGGCCACCTCCCCCGCCGCGTAGAGGCCGGGGACGGCGGTCCGTCCGTCGACGTCGGTGGCCACTCCGCCGCACGAGTAGTGCGCGGCGGGTGCGACCGGGATCAGCTGTTCGCGCGGATCGATTCCGGCTTCCAGGCAGGATGCCGTCACGGTCGGGAACCGCTGCGCGAACCCGGACAGGTGACGCGCGTCGAGGTAGACGTGGTCGTGACCCAGTTCCCGAAGCCTCGACGCGATCGCCCGCGACACGACGTCGCGGGGGGCGAGGTCGCCGCGCGGATGCACGCCGGCGGTCACCGAATCGCCGTTCGCGTCGACGAGAATCGCGCCCTCGCCGCGGACGGCCTCGCTGATCAGCGGGCGCCGTCCGAGACCGCCGGGGGTGAACAGGACGGTCGGGTGGAACTGCACGAACTCGAGATCGGCGACGGCCGCGCCCGCGTCCAGCGCGAGAGCGATGCCGTCCGCGGTGGCTCCGGGCGGGTTGGTACTGCAGGCGTACAGCTGCCCGAGTCCGCCGGTTGCCAGGAGGACGGCCGGTGTGTGGACGACGCCGAGTCCGCGCGGCGAGTCCACGAGCACGCCGGTGACGCCGCGCGCATCGGTGAGCACGCGTACGGCGCAACTGTCGAACAGGACGGGAAGCCCGGCGGCACCCAGGGCGCGCTGCACCTCCGCGCCCGTGGCGTCCCCGCCGGCATGGATGATCCGCCGGGTGCTGTGCCCGCCCTCGCGGGTGCGCGAGACGGCGCCGTCGCGGCCGCGGTCGAACACCGCACCCAGATCGGTCAACGCGGCCACGGCATCACGGCCGCCCGCCACGATCGACCGGACGGTGTCCTCGTCGCACAGACCCACCCCGGCCTCGCAGGTGTCGGCGACGTGTGACTCCACCGAATCGGTGACGGCGTCACCCACCACCGCGATACCGCCCTGCGCGTACTGCGTCGCGGTGTCCGTCGCCCCACCCTTGCTGACGGTGAGCACGGTCAGTCCGCGCAGCGAGGCGGTGCGTGCGGCCGTCAGTCCGGCCACACCACCGCCCACGACCACGAGGTCGGCGTGCTCTTCCCAGGAAATCCCCCGGGCCGG
Organism: Rhodococcus wratislaviensis; assembly: GCF_900455735.1. Taxonomy (GTDB): domain Bacteria; phylum Actinomycetota; class Actinomycetes; order Mycobacteriales; family Mycobacteriaceae; genus Rhodococcus_F; species Rhodococcus_F wratislaviensis. The sequence continues at coordinate 16,877 of NZ_UAUI01000010.1, forward strand.
GCTGCTCACTCGCCGCCGCCCGGGTTTCCGATCTCGATCATGCGCTGCACCGACTTGCGGGCACGCTCCGCGGTCGCGAGATCGACGTGAACCTCGTCCTTGCCCTCGAGCAGGCAGCGGAGCAGGGCCGCGGGGGTGATCATCTTCATGTACGGGCACGACGCGCGGTCGTTGACGGCCTGGAAGTCGACCTCCGGCGCCGCCTTGCGCAGCTGGTGCAGCATTCCGACCTCGGTGGCCACGAGAACCTGCTTCGCCCCGGTCGCGCGGGCGGCGTCGAGCATGCCGCCGGTCGAGAGGATCTTCACCTTGTCCTCGGGCACGAACCCTTCGCCGGCCAGGTAGAGGGCCGAGGTGGCGCAGCCGCATTCGGGGTGCACGAACAGTTCGGCACCGGGGTGCGCCTTGGCCTGCGCGGTGAGCTCGTCGCCGTTGATGCCGGCGTGGACGTGGCACTCACCCGCCCAGATCTGCATGTTCTTGCGGCCGGTGACGCGCTTGACGTGGGCGCCGAGGAACTGGTCGGGCAGGAACAGGACCTCACGGTCGGGGTCGATCGACGCGACCACGTCGACGGCGTTGGACGACGTGCAGCAGATGTCCGTCAGCCCCTTCACCTCGGCGGTGGTGTTGACGTACGACACAACGACGGCGTCGGGGAACTCCGCCTTCCACTCACGAAGCTGATCGGCGTTGATCGAGTCGGCGAGCGAGCAGCCGGCGCGCTCGTCCGGGATCAGCACGGTCTTGGCGGGGCTGAGGATCTTCGCGGTCTCGGCCATGAAGTGCACGCCGCAGAACACGATGGTGTCCTCGGGGGCCTCGGCCGCGATGCGCGAGAGTGCCAGGGAGTCGCCGACGTGGTCGGCCACATCCTGGATGGCGGGCAACTGATAGTTGTGCGCAAGGAGGGTCGCTCCCCGCTCACGTGCCAGCCGTTTGATCTCGGCAGCCCACTCTTCGCTCGCCTCGACGCCCGCGTAACCGCCGGGACCGTCCTGAATCTGCGGGTTGGTACCCGCCCACAACGTCGTGGTCGTCATGGCTTGCTCCTTCACCGTGAACTCGGGCGGGCTGGCCCGAATTTCCGCAATCGAGGTTTTCGACTTAGGATCGAAAACATGCCCAATAGTAACACCACGCATGAAGTGCTTACCGCGGTGTTCCAGGTTCGCAACTTCCCCGACCACATCACCGCAGGTCAAAGCGGTGATGCGCGTCACGCCGGTGAGCTCGCCGTGCTGCTGTGGCAACGGGCCCTCGATCCCCAGGCGGGCGCCTGGTCACTGCCCGGCGGATTGCTCCACGAGGACGAGGACCTCACCACGTCCGCGCGACGCCAGCTGGCCGAGAAGGTGGACGTGCAGGAGGTCTCCCACCTCGAGCAGCTGTCGGTGTTCAGCGATCCGCATCGAGTGCCCGGTCCGCGCACCATCGCGTCGACCTTCCTCGGGCTCGTCCCGCTCCCCGCCGATCCGCAGCTGCCGCCGGACACCGCGTGGCATCCGGTGTCCGCGCTGCCCGAGACGGCGTTCGATCACGGCACCGTCGTCCGGCACGCCCGGACCCGCCTCGCGGCCAAGCTCTCCTACACCAACATCGCGTTCGGCTTGGCCCCCGACGAGTTCTCCATGTCGACGCTGCGTGAAATCTACTGCGCCGCACTCGGGTACCAGGTGGATGCGACCAACCTCCAGCGCGTCCTCGGACGACGTGGGGTGCTGACTCCCACCGGGAACACGGCGCCATCGGGCCGCACCGGCGGGCGTCCGGCGGCCCTCTACCGGTTCACCGACTCCACCCTGCGGGTGACGGACGAGTTCGCGGCACTTCGACCACCGAGCTGACTCCGCACGTCGGGCCGCCTCACCCCTGGACGAGACCCCGCCAGAACGTGTCCGATGCGGCGGTGACGACCTCGTCCACGGGCGCGCCGTCGAGCATCCCGCCTGCGGCGAGGGTCGCGATCCCGTGGAACGTCGCGAACGCGACGAGGGCGATGCGCGAGGCGTCCCCGGGTCCGATGTCGCCCGCGGCCTGGGCTTCGGTGACGATCCGGACCGTCAGGTCCATCGAGGCGTGGCCGGCCTCCACCACCTGGGAGGCGGCTCCGGGCGCGTGTTTGTTGCCGTACATCAGGGCCAGCAACTCCCGATGTGCGAGTGCGAAGCTCACGTAGGCACCGGCGAGCGCGGCGAAGCGGGCCCGGGCGTGCGGTTCCGCCTCCTCGACCGCGCGTTCGAGGGCGGCGGTGAGGCGCAGGAAGCCGGACTCCGCGAGTGCGTCGAGCAGCGCCTGACGGTCCCGGAAGTGCTTGCTGGGTGCGGCGTGGCTGACCCCGGCCTCGCGGGCGAGCTGCCGCAGGGAGAGTCCGTCGACGCCGTCCTTCTCGAGCGTGCTCTCGGCGCGCGCGAGCAGCACCCGGCGGAGACTCCCGTGGTGGTAGGGCTGTTCGGCGACGGGCATGCCGCCAGCCTAGCAAGATGTTGTCATTGACTACATAGATGGCACTGACTACATTCGAGGACACCCCACCGCTAGGAGCAGACATGTCCTTCGACGTATCCGGAACCACCGTCCTCATCACCGGCGCCAGCGCGGGCCTCGGTGTCGAATTCGCCCGCCGGTTCGCCGGGCGGGGTGCAGATCTCGTCCTCGTCGCCCGCCGCGCCGACCGGCTCGAACAACTCGCCACCGAACTCCGCGCCGCGCACCACGTGTCGGTCACCGTGCTGCCGTTCGACCTCGCGCTCCCCGGCGCCGGGGAGCGGTTGCGCGGCGAACTCACCGCCCGCGACATCGGCGTCGACTCGCTGATCAACAATGCGGGGTTCGGGACACACGGAGATTTCGCGTCCGCCGACCTGGAGCGCCTCACCTCCGAGATCCAGCTCAACGTCACCACCCTCGTCGAGCTGTCGCACACGTTCCTGCCCGACCTGCTCCGGGGACGCGGCGCACTCGTGAACGTGGCGAGCACCGCCGCGTTCCAGCCGACTCCCGGCATGGCCGTCTACGGGGCGACCAAGGCGTTCGTCCTCAACTTCACGGAGGCGCTGTGGGCCGAGGCGCGGGGCACCGACCTCACCGTGCTCGCCGTCTGCCCGGGCCCCACCCGCACCGAGTTCTTCGACGTCGTCGGTTCCGAGGACGCCGCGGTCGGCCGCATGCAGACCGCGGATCAGGTGGTGTCGACAGCGCTGCGGGCCCTGGACCGGCGCAGCACCCCGCCGAGTGTCATCTCCGGGCTGATGAACTGGGTGTCGTCGGTCAGCACCCGGTTCGCGACGCGCCGCATCGGCGCTCTCGCCAGCGGGCGCCTCCTCGGGGACGTGCGGATGCGGACGTCGGTCACGAGGTAAGGGTCGCGTCGCGCTCTTCCGGCTCGTCGAGTTCGACCGGGGGATCGCTGACGCCGAGATCGTCGTACGGGTTGAGCGCGGCGAGCACCAACGTCACCGCGCAGGCGACGAGGGGCTGGAAGATCAGCACCAGTAAGGTCCCGATTCCCGGCGCGACCGCCACGACGGTGCCTGCGGTCGAGGTGTCGGGGTCGGGGAACCGCAGCGCGGCCACGCCGATTCCACCGAGCGCCATCACCCCGGCCCCGACCACACTGCCCCCGAGGACGGCGCCCAGCGCCACCGGGCCGCGACTTGTCCGCGCCGTCCACGCCGCGACCGCGGTGAGGATGCCGACCACCATGCCCGCACACGCGAACATCCCGATCGCGTCGAACCGGTGCACGCTCTCCCCCGTCAGCGACACCCCGCGGTCGGGGGCGACCACCAGCAGGTGCTCGGGCGGCGCGAGGACCCCCCACAACACCCCGGCGAGCGCGCTCGCCACCACCGTCCCGCAGAAGATTCCGGCGGCAGATCGAAGCCTGAAGCGCGGGAGCGTGGTCACGCGTCCGACGCTACCGCCGTCCGCCGCAGATCGAGTCGAACACACCGTGGCGGGAACATTTCGCCCACCAGCCGTCCGGGCTGATCTGCACCACCATCCGGCGGCCGCACGCCTCACAGAAGCGGGGCGGTTCGAGTCCGAGCTGTGCGGCGGTGGGGACGGTGTCGTCCACCCCGGCCACCACGCGGCGGCCGGTGTACGGGTTGTAGCGCTCCCCGGGGCTGTCGCCCACCGTGGTCTCCGCCATGATCGTCACAGGGTGTCGTTGAGGGCTTTGATCGGCATCTGCAGATCGACGAGCAGGTCGAGATCCTGCTCGGCCGGGCGGCCGAGGGTCGTCAGGTAGTTGCCGACGATGACGGCGTTGATGCCGCCGAGGATGCCCTGTTTGGCCCCGAGGTCACCGAGCGTGATCTCGCGACCGCCCGCGAAGCGGAGGATGGTGCGGGGCAGCGCGAGGCGGAACGCGGCCACCGACTTGAGGGCCTCGCTCGCGGGCAGGACCTCGAGGTCGCCGAACGGGGTTCCGGGGCGCGGGTTGAGGAAGTTCAGCGGCACCTCGTCGGGTTCGAGTTCGGCCAGGTTGGCCGCGAACTCGGCGCGCTGCTCGAGGCTCTCACCCATGCCGAGGATGCCGCCGCAGCACACCTCCATGCCCGCTTCGCGGACCATGCGGAGGGTGTTCCAGCGCTCGTCCCACGTGTGTGTGGTGACGACGTTCGGGAAGTGGGACTTCGACGTCTCCAGGTTGTGGTTGTAGCGGTGCACACCCATCGCGGCGAGTTGGTCGACCTGCTCCTGGGTGAGCATGCCCAGCGAGCAGGCGATCTGGATGTCGACCTCGTTGCGGATCGCCTCGATGCCGGCAGCGACCTGGGCGAGCAGCCGCTCGTCGGGGCCGCGGACGGCGGCGACGATGCAGAATTCGCTGGCGCCGGACTTGGCGGTCTGCTTCGCGGCCTCGACGAGCGACGGGATGTCGAGCCACGCCGCGCGCACCGGCGACTGGAACAGGCCGGACTGCGAGCAGAAGTGGCAGTCCTCGGGGCAGCCACCGGTCTTGAGGCTGATGATGCCCTCGACCTCGACCTCGGGACCGCACCACTTCATGCGCACGTCGTGCGCGACGGCGAGCAGTTCCTCGAGCCGGTCGTCGGGGAGTTGCAGGACCTCGAGCACCTGGCTCTCGTTCAGCGCCTCACCGCGCTCGAGAACCTGCTCACGCGCGAGGGCGAGGATGTCTGTCTGTACCGGGGCCGATGTCACACGTATCTCCTGGAAAACGGGCCGATCACGTGTCGTGGATCGACGGAACCGCAAAATTGAACACCGTACAAGTTGAACGGTGTTCACGTTAGATCCGTGGTGGAATACTGTCAAAGCCGAAGCCGGCTTTCCGACGAGATTGGGAGATCACACAGTGCAATTGCGACGCGGCGACGTACTCGACGGCGCAATGGCCATCCTCGACGAGTTCGGCCTCGCCGACCTCACGATGCGCAGGCTCGCGACCGCTCTCGGCGTGCAGCCGGGCGCCCTGTACTGGCATTTCCCCAACAAGCAGACCCTGCTCGGCGCGCTCGCCGACAAGATCCTCGAAGACGTCGACGCCCCGGTCACGGCCCCCGGCTGGGACGCCGAATTCACCGAACTCGCCCACCGACTCCGCACCGCGCTACTCGCCCATCGCGACGGCGCCGAACTGGTCTCGGCCACGTACGCGTCCCGCATGACCAACTCCCGGGTCCGGGAGAGCTTCGCCGCCGTCGGTCTGCGGTCCGGACTGTCCCGCGAACACGCGGAACTGTCGTCCTACTCGCTGCTGTACTACGTCCTCGGCCACACGGTCGACGAGCAGTCGCGGGCGCAGATGGAGTCGGCAGGCGCCCTCACCCGGGCCGCCCTCTCCCCCGATGCGCCGCAGTCGCCGATCGCGGCGTACGACGAGGACCTCCTCGACGGCGATCCTGCTGTCCGGTTCGACTTCGGCCTGTCGCTGTTCGTCGACGGAATTCGCGCACGCCTGAAAGACTCCGCCCACCGCCCCTGAGCGCGCACAATTGAGTCGACGCCGCGTCGGCCACTCGAGGACCGCGCGGCGCCTCCGACGGCCCAGGGACGGACGCGATGACGTCTTCGCTCGGCCGCCGCACCGGAATGGTTCTCGCGGCGGCCCTCGCACTGTCGCTCCTCGGCGCGCCCACCCCGGCGGCAGCACAGACTGCGGGCGGCGATCCGGGTGCCGTCGTCGTCGCGACACCGGTGGCGCCGGACGCGCGACCACCGGGCGTCGCCGACGCCACGTACGTCACCTACTGGACGACGGGGCCGATGAACGAACCCGCGCTCAGCACCGGCGCGGTCCTGCTACCCCCCGGTGCGGCGCCGCCCGGCGGGTGGCCCGTCGTGTCCTGGGCCCACGGAACGGTCGGCATCGCCGACGCGTGCGCGCCCACGGTGACGGGAAAACTCGTCGGACCATACGTCCAGCACTGGCTCGACCAGGGCTACGCCGTCGTCGCAACGGATTATGTCGGCCTCGGCACACCCGGGGTGCACCCGTACCTGGACGGCCCGACGGAGGCGCACAGTGTGATCGACATGGTGCGCGCGGCGCGGACCGTCACGCCGTCCCTGTCGAACCGGTGGGTCGCCCTCGGTCAATCGCAGGGCGGCCATGCCGCTCTCGTCGCCGCGTCGATGGCCACCACGTACGCACCGGATCTCGACTTCCGCGGCACGGTCGCCACCGGCGCCCCGTCCAATCTCGAAAACCTGGCCCCCCTCGTCGGCCCGGGTTTCCCGGAGGTCCCCCTCACCGGGAGCACGGTGTTCGTGGCGTACGCACTCGCCGGACTGCGTGCGTCGCGGCCCGACCTCGACATCGACAGCTACCTCACACCACTCGGCGTCGATGTCCTGAATCGCGTCGAATCGCTCTGCTACGAGGAGGCGGCCCCGCAACTCGACGGCATCTCGATCGGACAGTTGATGTCCCGCCCCCTCGGCGACCCGGCGGTCCTGGCGGCGCTGCGCACCACCCTCGGAGTTCCCGTGCGGGGCTACGACCGGCCGCTGTTCATCGGACAGGGACTGTTCGACGACGTCGTCCCCATCCCCCTCACCTGGAAACTCACGTCCGACCTCGCCGCGAACGGGCAGCAGTTCGTGTTCCGGACGTATCCCACCGGCCATCTCTACACCATGCCCGCGTCCCTGCCCGACACCAGCGCGTTCGTCCGGAGCCTATTCGGATAGTCGCGATCCACTGGTAAGACCACTTGACCTCTTACCTATCGCCGCCTTAGTGTCGTGTCATGATGTTCGAGCCGATCGCGCGGAAATCCGCGTCCACCGAAGTCTTCGACCAGATCACCGCGCGTGTGCTCGGCGGCGACCTCGCCGCCGGCGACGCCCTGCCGAGCGAACGACGACTGGCCGAAGCCTTCGGGGTGTCCCGGCCCGCGGTCCGGGAAGCGATCCAGAAGCTTGCCCAGGCCGGACTCGTCGAGGTCAGGCAAGGCGATGCCACCTCGGTCCGCGACTTCCGGCAGCACGGCGGGCCCGAACTGCTGTCCCAGCTGCTGGTCCGCGACGGCGTACCCGATTGGGCGGTGGTCCGAAGCGTTCTCGAGGCCCGGCGGATGATCGGCGTGCAGGTCGCCCGCCTCGCCGCGGGACGGGCGACCGGCGAGTCGGGTGCCGCCCTCCGCGACGCCGTGGATCACCTCGCCTCGGACAGCGACCCGGTCGCGCAGCAGGTCGGCGCCCTGGCCTTCTGGGAGCGCGTCGTCGACACCGCCGATTCCCTCGCGTTCCGGCTCATCTTCAACAGCCTCCGCAACGCGTACGAACCGACCATGACGGCGATGGCCGCCGTCATGGTCGCAGAAGTCGGCCGCACCGACCTGTATTACCAGCTGGCAGAAGCGATCTCCGCTCACGACGAAGACACCGCGGGCCAGACCGCCACAACACTTCTCGACCTCGGAACGGCGGCCGTCACCGCCGTGATCGACACCCTGCACCACCACGATTCGGAGAAGGACACATGACCACGAACCCTCCCGCTGATCGCCGCCAACGCAGGTCGATCACCCTCCGCGACGCCGCGGACCAGTTCCGCCGCCATCCCTCCCCGTGGATGATCGGCGGCATGCTGGTCGCCGCGGTTGCCGCCCGCCTGGTCGTCGGTGACTGGCAGCTGACCGACGCCGTCCTTCCGCTGGTGATGCTGGCCGTGTTCCCGTTCGCCGAGTGGGTCATCCACGTGTGCATTCTGCACTGGAAGCCCCGAAAGGTTCTGGGCCTGACCGTCGATTCGCTGCTCGCCCGGAAGCATCGCGAGCACCACGTCGATCCCCGCGATGTTCCACTGGTCTTCATCCCGTGGCAGACGCTGACGTGGCTGATCCCGGTTCTCGTCGCCATCTCGCTGCTCGCGTTCCCGCGCACCGGACTCGGACTCACGTTCCTGGTGGTGCTGAGCGTCCTGGGTGTCCTCTACGAATGGACGCACTACCTCATCCACAGCGACTACAAGCCGAACTCCCGCCTGTACCGCGCGATCTGGCGCAACCATCGCCATCACCACTACAAGAACGAGCACTACTGGTTCACCGTCACCACCTCGGGAACCGCCGACCGGATCCTGGGCACCGACCCCGACCCCGAATCGGTCGAGAAGTCGCCCACCGCCCGCAACCTCCACTCGGTGCGCTGACGCGCCCGTGAGTACTTCTCAACCGCCCGCGGTTAACAAGTACTCACGGGCGGCGACGCCGCAGCTTGTTGCCCAACCAGACGATGGGGTCGTACCGGCGGTCGACCACCCTTTCCTTCATCGGAATGATGGCGTTGTCCGTGATCTTTATCCCTTCGGGGCACACCTCGGTGCAGCATTTGGTGATGTTGCAGAGCCCGAGACCGAATTCTTCCTGCGCCGCGTCACGACGATCGGCCGTGTCGAGTGGATGCATCTCCAGTTCGGCGACACGGATGAAGAAGCGGGGGCCGGAGAACGCCGGCTTGTTGTCGTCGTGATCACGGATGACGTGGCAGGTGTTCTGGCAGAGGAAGCACTCGATGCACTTGCGGAATTCCTGCGACCGTTCGACGTCGACCTGCTGCATCCGGTACTCGCCCGGCCCGAGCCCCGGCGGCGGGGTGAACGACGGGATCTCCCGCGCCTTCGCGTAGTTGAACGACACGTCGGTGACGAGATCCCGGATGACCGGGAACGCTCGCAGCGGCGTGACCGTCACGACCTCGTCTTCGGTGAACGTCGACATCCGCGTCATGCACAGCAGCCGTGGCTGGCCGTTGATCTCCGCGGAACACGACCCGCACTTGCCCGCCTTGCAGTTCCATCGCACCGCCAGGTCCGGGGTCTGCGTCGCCTGCAACCGGTGGATGATGTCGAGCACCACCTCACCTTCGTTGACGGGGATGGAGTAGTCCTGGAGTGCTCCGCCGTCGGCGTCGCCGCGCCAGACCCGGAACTGCGCGTCGTAACCCATCTCAGGCCTTCCTTCCCGGGTGTTCCGCGAGTTCGGCGTCGGTGTAGTACTTGGCCAGTTCGTCGATGTCGAAGAGTTCCAACAGCTCTGCGCGCATCGGGAGCTGCGGCTCGCGGGTGACGGTGACATCCGGCACCACCGAATCGGGATGCGCGGACATGTCGCCGACCACGCTGCACACCAGCAGGGTATTGCGCCACTCCGCCTCCATGCTCGGGTGGTCGTCGCGGGTGTGCCCGCCGCGACTTTCCGTGCGCAGCAAGGCCGCCTGCGCGACGCATTCGCTGACCAGCACCATGTTCCGCAGGTCCACGGCGAGGTGCCATCCCGGGTTGAACTGGCGGTGCCCCTCCACCTCCACGCCCCCGATCCGGCCCTTGATCTCCGTGAGTTTCTCCAGAGCGCGGACGATCTCGTCTTCCTTCCGGATGATGCCGACGAGGTCGTTCATGGTCTGCTGCAGTTCGGTGTGGAGCGTGTACGGGTTCTCGGTGGTGCCGCCCTCCCCGACCGCGGGATCGAACGGCGACAACAACATCCGTGCCGCAGCATCGACGGCGTCCGCGGAGACGACCGGCCGCTCCTGCAGCGACTTCACGTACTCCGCCGCCCCCAGTCCGGCGCGACGCCCGAACACGAGAAGGTCGGAGAGGGAGTTGCCGCCGAGCCGGTTGGAACCGTGCATCCCGCCCGAACACTCCCCCGCCGCGAACAGACCCGCGACGCTGGACGATCCGCTGTCGGGATCGACTTCGATGCCCCCCATCACGTAATGGCAGGTGGGCCCGACCTCCATCTGCTCCTTCGTGATGTCGACGTCGGCGAGTTCCTTGAACTGGTGGTACATCGAGGGCAGCCGCCGGACGATCTCGTCGGCGGGCATCCGTGAGGCGATGTCGAGGTACACGCCGCCGTGCGGGGTCTGCCGTCCGGCCTTGACCTCGGAGTTGATGGCCCGGGCCACCTCGTCGCGGGGCAGCAGATCCGGTGTGCGGCGGTTGTTGTCGGAATCCTTGTACCAGCCGTCTGCTTCTTCCTCGGTCTCCGCGTACTGGCCTTTGAAGACCGGCGGGATGTACGAGAACATGAACCGTTCGCCCTCGGAGTTCTTCAGGACCCCGCCGTCGCCGCGAACGCCTTCCGTCACGAGGATGCCCTTGACGCTCGGCGGCCACACCATGCCGGTGGGGTGGAACTGCACGAACTCCATGTTGATGAGGTTGGCGCCCGCGCGCAGGGCGAGGGCGTGACCGTCGCCGGTGTACTCCCACGAGTTCGACGTCACCTTGAACGACTTGCCGATCCCGCCGGTGGCCATCACGACCGCCGGCGCCTCGAACAGGACGAAACGTCCACTCTCGCGCCAGTATCCGAATGCACCCGAGATCCGGTCGCCGTCCTTGGTCAGCTCGGAGATGGTGCACTCGGCGAAGATCTTGATCCGGGCCTCGTAGTCGCCGGTGGCGGCGAAATCTTCCTGCTGCAGCGACACGATCTTCTGCTGCATGGTGCGGATCAGTTCGAGTCCGGTGCGATCACCGACGTGCGCGAGCCGCGGATACGTGTGACCGCCGAAGTTGCGCTGGCTGATCCGGCCGTCGGGGGTCCGGTCGAACAGGGCGCCGTACGTTTCGAGTTCCCATACCCGGTCGGGAGCCTCACGGGCGTGCAGTTCGGCCATTCGCCAGTTGTTGAGGAATTTGCCGCCGCGCATCGTGTCCTGGAAATGGGTCTGCCAGGTGTCCTTCTCGTTGGCGTTTCCCATCGCGGCGGCGCAGCCACCCTCCGCCATGACCGTGTGCGCCTTGCCGAACAGCGACTTGCAGACGACGGCGACGGATAGACCCTGTTCGCGGGCCTCGATGACCGCTCGCAGTCCGGCGCCGCCGGCACCGATGACCACGACGTCGTACTGGTGCCGTTCGACTTCCGTCATTCCACTCCCTCTTCGATGAAGTCAGTTGATCAGGCGCAGGTCGGAGATGGTGCCGCTGGCCACGAGCATCACGTAGAAGTCGGTGATGATCAGTGTGGCGAGGGTGGTCCAGGCGAGCTGCATGTGCCGGGTGTTCAGTGTGCTGACCCAGGTCCAGAGCCGGTACCGGATCGGGTGCTTGGAGAAGTGGGTGAGTCTGCCACCCATGACGTGCCTGCAGGAATGGCAGGAGACGGTGTACGCCCAGAGCAGGATCACGTTGCAGACCATGATGAGTGTGCCGAGCCCGATTCCGAATCCGCCGTCGGCGCCGTGGAACGCGCGGATCGCGTCGTACGTGTTGATCAGCGAGACGACGAGTGCGACGTAGAAGAAGTAGCGGTGTGCGTTCTGGACGATCAGCGGCAGGCGCGTCTCACCCGTGTAGGTGCCATGGGGCTCCGCGACCGCGCACGCGGGCGGCGAGAACCACACCGACCGGTAATAGGCCTTGCGGTAGTAGTAGCAGGTGAGCCGGAATCCGAGCAGGAACGGCAGCACCAGGAACCCGAGCGGGATGATCATCGGCAACTCGCCGATGGGTGTCCCGAAGTCGCTCGAACCGGGCACACAAGAATCGCTCAGGCACGGCGAGTAGAACGGCGTCAGGTAGTGATAGTCCTCGACGAAGTACGCGGTGCGGACCCACGAGCGGACCGATGCATACACCACGAAGACGGACAGGCCGAGCACCGTCAGCAGCGGGGCCAGCCACCACCGGTCGGTGCGGAGCGTGCGTTCCGCTATCCGGGCACGCGTCGGCGCCCCCACACCGGCACTTTCGGGCTTCTTCGGCGGCGCGCTCATCCGCGCTCGTAGTGGAGCCCGCCCAGCCCCTCGTCGTCGACGCCGAGCCACATCGACGCGTCGTACGGGGTGTCCGACACCTTGATTCGCTCCACCGGCTCGCGGTGGACGACGTTCGGCGGCGATGCGTCGAGGTCGCGCGCGTCGATCTCGAGCCGTTCCAGATCGTTGGTCAGTCGCCGCACGGATGCGGCGTCGCCGTACATCGAATGCAACGACCCGACAGCGCGCCGGAGACGGTCGATGGTGCGATTCAATTCGAGCATTTCGGAGGTCGACATGTGACCCCTCCCAACCCAGCCGGATGTAGCCGTGACACGAATCACACTACCGACATTCCGGGAACCCGGGGCAGCTTTCGGCCCCCGGCAACGCCGTGGCGATGAATTTCGCCGGGCAGCCGAGTCCATACCTGTAGGACAACCGAAACCGAACCCCACCGGGAGGAAATCATGGCCGACGCCACGATCGGAAGCATCCTGCTCGCCAGCACGCGCCCCGAGCGATTGCGGGACTGGTACACGGCCGCATTCTCGCCGAAGGTCGAACGCACCCCCGGCGAACCCGGCTACGACGTCCTCGATTTCGACGGCTTCTACATCATGCTCGACCGCCGCGACGACGTCGGCGACACGAATCCCGAACCCGGCCGCGTACTCCTCAACGTCGAGGTCACCGACGCCCGCGCCGCAGCAGGCCGGATCGACGAACTCGGTGCGACGTGGCTGTCCCCGCTCGAGGATCGTGACGGCAGCTGGTTCGGCACCGCCGTCGACCCCGACGGCAACTACGTCCAGATCATCCAGCTCAGCGCGCAGGCGCGGGCCGAGATGTCCTGACCGGCAGAGAAAGAGAACAGACATGTTGAACAATGCGAGAGCATTCAGTGGATTCGCCGTCGACGACATCGCCGCGGCCAAGTCCTTCTACACCGACGCCCTGGGCCTCGAGGTCACCGAGGAGGAGATGGGCCTGCTGGGCCTGCATCTCCCGAAGGGGCCCGTGGTGCTGATCTACCCCAAGCCCGACCACACGCCGGCGACGTTCACCATCCTCAACTTCGCCGTCGAGGACGTCGAGAAAGCCGTCGACGCGCTCACCGAACGCGGGATCCAGTTCCTGCGGTATGACGGTTTCGATCAGGACGACAAGGGAATCATGCGCGGCAACGGTCCCGACATCGCGTGGTTCACCGACCCGGCCGGCAACGTGCTGTCGGTGCTGGCGGAATCCTGACGGCCGCTCAGCGGGCCGTCAGCGTCGCCTTCAGCCAGGTGCCGTCGAACCACGTGGACGCGGCCGCACCGAACGACGCGGAGTCGAGGCGTCCGCTGCCCGCAGGCACCGAGCCGACGACGTCGACCCCCGTGACGGCGGGCAGGTCGTCGAGATTGCACCGCTCGGCCAGGCCGGGCTCGTCCGGCCACGACCCGATCACCGTTCCGGCGCACGCGAGACCGGCCGCCGACAGTGCCCGGATCGTGAGCTCGGTGTGGTTGAGCGTGCCGAGGGCTGCCGCGGCGACCACGACAGCCGGTGCGTCGAGGGCGCGCGCGAGATCGACGAGCGTGAAGCCCTCCGCGCCCAATCGCACCAGCAGGCCGCCCGCTCCCTCGACGAGCACCAGATCGTGCCGGTCGTCGAGAGCGCGGACCGTCTCGACGACGTCGGCGCACCGCAGCATCGGCAGGCCGCTGCGCCGGGCAGCGGTGTCGGGGGCGAGGGGTTCGGGGTAGCGGGCGAGTTCCACCACCGCCGTGACACCGGACAATCTGGTCACCTCGGCCAGATCGCCCGGTTCTCCCGGGGCGACGCCGGTCTGCGCGGGCTTGCACACCGCCACGGACAGGCCGGCCTCGCGTGCAGCCGCCGCGAGCGCCGCCGTGACCACCGTCTTGCCGACGTCCGTCGACGTGCCGGTGACCACCAGGATGCTCACGCCGACGCTCCCGTCAGGACGTCGGTCAGCACGGTTTCGATCCGCGCCAGCTCGTCCGCGTCGAGCGTCGCACGCGCGGTGAGCCGCAGACGCGACGTCCCCTCCGGCACCGACGGCGGCCGGAAGCAGCCGACGTGCAGTCCCTGTTCCCGGCAGGCGGCGGCGGCGTCGACGGCGCGTTGCGGGTCGCCGAGGATCACGGAGACCACGGCGGACTCCGGTGTCCCGGCGCCGGTAAACCGCGCGAGATCCCGTGCGCGATCGAGCACGGATTCGGCACGGTCCGGTTCACGCCGCAGGACGGCGAGCGCCGCCCGCGCCGCGCCGACGGCCGCGGGGGCCAGTCCGGTGTCGAAGATGAACGTGCGCGCGGCGTCGACGAGATGCGCGCGCACCTTCTCCGACGCCAGCACCGCACCGCCCTGACTGGCCAGCGACTTCGACAGCGTGGCCGTGACGACGATGTCGGGTTCGCCGGCGAGCCCCACCTCGTGCACGAGTCCGCGGCCCCCTGCGCCGCGGACTCCGACGCCGTGCGCCTCGTCCACGACGAGGAACGCGCCGTGGTCGCGGCACACCCGGTGGAGGTCGACGAGGGGTGCGAGATCACCGTCCGCGCTGAACACCGAGTCGGTGACGACCAGCGCCCGCTCCTCCGGCCGGGTGGCCAGTGCACTGCGGACGAAGTCGAGATCGGAGTGCGGTGCGACGGCGACGCGGGCCCGGGACAGCCGGCATGCGTCGACCAGCGACGCGTGGCTGCCCGCGTCGGAGACGATCAGCGATCCGGCGCCGGACAGTGCGGTGACGGCACCGAGATTCGCCGTGTACCCGGAGGAGAACACCAGCCCGGCCTCGGCGCCGACGAACTCGGCCAGTTCCGTTTCGAGGAGTTCGTGTTCGGTGGTCGATCCCGTGACCAGACGGGAGCCGGTGGCCCCCGCACCCCAGCGACGCAGCGCTGTCATCGCGCCGTGCAGCACCTCAGGGTGCCGTACGAGTCCGAGATAATCGTTGGACGCCAGGTCGATGAGCGCGTTGCCGGGCGTGCGTGGACGCAACTCGCGGCGCAGTCCCGCGGCACGCCGCCGGTCCTCGACGTCGTCGAGCCAGGTGGTGAAGGTGCGGTCGATACTCACCCCCGGCACCAT
This sequence comes from Rhodococcus wratislaviensis, assembly GCF_900455735.1. Classification (GTDB taxonomy): domain Bacteria; phylum Actinomycetota; class Actinomycetes; order Mycobacteriales; family Mycobacteriaceae; genus Rhodococcus_F; species Rhodococcus_F wratislaviensis. The sequence goes on from NZ_UAUI01000010.1 coordinate 32,177, forward strand.
ACGCGACTTGAACGGTGTTCAACCCGGGTGGGCCCGGTTTTCCTCGGGTGGCTAGGGTCGAGACCGTGACCACCCCGAGCCTGTCCGTCGACGACATCACGTCCCTCGATGCCTCCCTGCTCTGGCATCCGTACGGCGCCTTCCCCGCCTCGACCACCCCGCTCGTGGTGGCGGAGGCGAGCGGGACGCGCCTCACTCTCGCCGACGGACGCGAACTCGTCGACGGCATGAGTTCGTGGTGGGCCGCGGTCCACGGGTACCGGCATCCCGTCCTCGACGCGGCGGCGACGGCGCAGCTCGGGCGGATGAGCCACGTGATGTTCGGCGGGCTCACCCACGAACCGGCCGCGCGGCTCGCCCAGCTGCTCGTGGAGATCACCCCGAACGGACTCGACAAGGTCTTCCTCGCCGATTCCGGGTCGGTGTCCGTCGAGGTCGCCGTCAAGATGTGCCTGCAGTACTGGCGCAGCCGCGGCAGGCCGGAGCGACATCGGCTACTCACCTGGCGCGGCGGGTACCACGGCGACACGTTCGCCCCGATGAGCGTCTGCGACCCGGACGGCGGCATGCACTCCCTGTGGACGGACGTCCTGGCACGGCAGGTCTTCGCGGGACCGCCGCCCCGCGAGTTCGACCCGCAGTACGTCGCGGAGTTCGAGCGTCTGGTGGCGTCGCACACCGGCGAACTGGCGGCCGTCATCGTGGAACCGGTGGTGCAGGGCGCCGGTGGCATGCGCTTCCACGACCCCCGGTACCTGTCGGAGCTGCGGCGGATCTGCGACGAGCACGGGCTGCTGCTGGTGTTCGACGAGATCGCGACCGGTTTCGGCCGCACCGGCGAGCTGTTCGCCGCGGACCACGCCGGTGTCCGGCCCGACATCATGTGCGTCGGCAAGGCCCTCACCGGCGGGTACCTGACGCTCGCGGCGACGCTCTGTTCCACCGACGTCGCCGAGACCATCAGCGCCGGGGACGCCGGCGGGCTGATGCACGGTCCCACGTTCATGGCCAATCCGCTCGCCTGCGCCGTCGCGGTGGCGTCGATCGACCTCCTGCTGTCGCGCGACTGGCGAGGCGAGGTCGAGGCCGTGCGCCGCGAGCTCGAATCGGGACTCGCGCCGGCGCGGGAACTGCCCGGCGTCCGCGAGGTCCGGGTGCTCGGCGCGATCGGTGTGATCGAACTCGCCGAACCCGTCGACATGCGGGCCGCCACCGACGCCGCGGTGGCCGCCGGGGTCTGGTTGCGGCCGTTCCGGAACCTGATCTACGCGATGCCGCCGTACGTGTGCACCACCGAGGACGTGCGGAAAATCACAGCCGGAATGCTTGCTGCCGCACGGAGCTCCACCCCGGGCCGCTAGCCCGCTCTCGTCGAGCTGAGAGCGACGCCGACGCGGGCTAGTGTTCTCGATATGGAAGCAAGCGAGTCGACCGGCACCACGCCCATTCCCGTGTGGCCCGGCAGCGCCTACCCCCTGGGTGCCACCTACGACGGGGCCGGGACGAACTTCTCCTTGTTCTCCGAGGTCGCCGAGGCGGTCGATCTGTGCCTCATCGCGAAGGACGGCACGGAGACGCGGGTGCGCCTCGACGAGGTCGACGGCTACGTGTGGCACGCGTACCTGCCGACCGTCGTTCCCGGTCAGCGCTACGGGTACCGGATCCACGGGCCCTGGGATCCCGCGGCCGGGCACCGCTGCGACCCCAGCAAGCTTCTCCTCGACCCCTACGGCAAGGCGTTCGACGGCGAGTTCGACGGAGACCGGTCGCTGTTCTCCTACGACATCGACGCGCCCGACGAGCCCGCCTCCGAGGACTCGGAGGACGTCATCGCGATCGTCGACACGGACGACGACATCGAGGCCGAGGACGACGCCGAACTCGCAGCGGAACCCGAGGACACCTCGGTGCCGGGACTGCCAGGACACGACTCGCTCGGCCACACGATGACGACGGTGGTGATCAACCCGTTCTTCGACTGGGCCGCCGACCGCGCGCCGAAACACCCCTACCACGACACCGTGATCTACGAGGCCCACGTCAAGGGCATGACGGCGACGCACCCCGGCGTGCCGGAGGAGCTTCGCGGCACGTATGCGGGGCTCGCGCATCCGGTGATCATCGACCACCTCGTCGACCTCGGGGTCACCGCGATCGAACTGATGCCGGTGCATCAGTTCATGCACGATCAGACGCTGCTCGACAAGGGGTTGCGGAACTACTGGGGCTACAACACGTTCGGGTTCCTCGCCCCGCACACCGGGTATTCGTCGGCGGAGAAGCCGGGCGCCGCGGTGTCGGAGTTCAAGGCGATGGTCCGCTCGTTCCACGAGGCGGGCATCGAGGTCATCCTCGACGTCGTCTACAACCACACCGCCGAGGGCAACCACCTCGGTCCGACCATCTCGTTCCGCGGCATCGACAACGCCGCCTACTACCGGCTCGTCGACGGCGACGCCGAGCATTACATGGACTACACGGGCACCGGGAACAGTCTCAACGCCCGGCACCCGCACACGCTGCAACTGATCATGGACTCGCTGCGGTACTGGGTCACCGAAATGCACGTCGACGGATTCCGGTTCGACCTCGCGTCCACGCTGGCCCGTGAACTGCACGACGTCGACCGGCTCTCCGCGTTCTTCGACCTCGTCCAGCAGGATCCGATCGTCAGCCAGGTCAAGCTCATCGCCGAGCCGTGGGACATCGGCGAGGGCGGCTACCAGGTGGGCAACTTCCCGGGCCTGTGGACGGAGTGGAACGGCAAGTACCGGGACACGGTGCGCGACTACTGGCGCGGCGAACCCGCGACGCTCGGCGAATTCGCGTCCCGGCTCACCGGCTCCTCCGACCTGTACGAGGCGACCGGGCGCCGTCCCGGCGCGAGCATCAACTTCGTCATCGCCCACGACGGGTTCACCCTGCACGACCTGGTGTCGTACAACGAGAAGCACAACGAGGCCAACGGCGAGGGCAACAACGACGGCGAGAGCCACAACCGGTCCTGGAACTGCGGTGTCGAGGGACCGACGGACGATCCGGAGATCCTCGACCTGCGCGGGCGGCAGAGCCGCAACATCCTGGCCACCCTGCTGCTCAGCCAGGGGACCCCGATGCTGGCGCACGGCGACGAGATGGGCCGCACCCAGCAGGGCAACAACAACGTGTACTGCCAGGACTCGGAACTGTCGTGGATGGACTGGTCGCTGGCGGACTCCAACGCCGACCTGGTCGAGTTCACCAAACGGGTGATCGCACTGCGGATGAAGAATCCGGTGTTCCGTCGTCGCCGGTTCTTCGAGGGCACCCCCATCCGCAGCGGTGATCAGACCCGCGACATCGCGTGGCTCACCCCGGCCGGTGAGGAGATGACCCCCGAGGACTGGGACAGCGGTTTCGGGAAGTCGCTCGCGGTCTTCCTCAACGGCGAGGGCATCCCCGAACCCAACCACCGCGGCGAGCGGGTGGTCGGCGACTCGTTCCTGCTGTGTTTCAACGCGCACGACGAGGAGATCGAGTTCTCCACGCCGAACTCCGATTACGCCGACGAATGGGCGGTCGTGCTCGACACCGCCGTCCCGACGGGGGCGAAGGAAGCGGTGATCAAGGCCGGGAATCCGCTGCAGGTCGAGGCCCGGTCGCTGGTCGTGCTGCGCCGGACCGCCTGAGCCGGGGACGACGATGTCGATCACGGCCACCTACCGGCTGCAACTGCGCGGTGACTGCTTCACCCTGGCGGACGCCGCCGCCGTCGCCGACTACCTGGACGACCTCGGGATCTCCCACGTCTATCTGTCGCCGATCCTGACGGCCACCACCGGGTCGACCCACGGCTACGACGTCACCGACGTGACCCGCGTGTCCCCCGCACTCGGCGGGCGGGAGGCGCTGGCCGCGCTGGCCCAGGAGTTGCGGGGCCGCGGCATGGGCCTGGTCGTCGATCTCGTCCCCAACCATGTGGGTGTCGCGAATCCGCGTGAGAACGCGTGGTGGTGGGACGTGCTCACGCACGGTCGCCGCTCCGAGTACGTCGAGTTCTTCGACATCGACTGGAGCGACGACAACGGCGCAGGCGGCCGGCTCGCGCTGCCCGTCCTCGGATCGGACGCCGATCTCGAGTCGCTGACCGTCGACCGCTCGGGACCCGAACCGTTGCTCGCGTTCTACGAGCACCGTTTCCCGATCACCCCCGGCACCGACGCCACCGAGCCGAAGGCGGTGCACGACGCGCAGTCCTACCGTCTGGTCCCGTGGGACTCCGGGCTCATCGGGTACCGCCGGTTCTTCGCGGTCAGCGAACTGGCCGGCATCCGTCAGGAAGACCCGCGGGTATTCGAGGCCTCGCACCGCGAACTGCGGAGCTGGGTGGCGGACGAGTTGATCGACGGAGTGCGCATCGACCACCCCGACGGGTTGTCCGATCCGTCCGAGTACCTCGACCGGCTGCGCGACGTGATCGGCGCTGACCGGTGGCTCGTGATCGAGAAGATCCTCGGCCACACCGAACCACTGGACGACCACCTGCCGATCGCGGGCACCACCGGCTACGACGCACTGGCCGAACTCGGCGGCGTCTTCGTCGACGCGTCGGGAGCGCCCGCGCTCACTGCCCTGTCGGCGGCCCGCACGGGCGATCGGGGTGACGCGACGTGGATCCACGATCACGAAACGGCGATCAAACGCGACGTCGCCGGAACCATCCTCGCCCCGGAGGTCCGGCGCCTCGTCCGCGCGATCCGCGCGGAGACCGGCACCGACAGCAGCGATGCGGACCTGCGCGACGCCGTCGTGGACGCCGTCGCGGCCATGCCCGTGTACCGGTCCGACTACAGTCCGCTGGCCGGGCTGGCGAAGCGCGTGATCGGTGACGTCCTACGGCGCGAACCGCAACGGTCCGACGCGCTGTCCGCCCTCGCGGCCGCCCTGATCGCCGGCGGTGAGGCAGCCACCCGCTTCCAGCAGGTGTGTGGCGCGGTGATGGCGAAATCCGTGGAGGACTGCCTGTTCTACCGCACCGCCCGGCTCGTGTCGCTGCAGGAAGTGGGTGGCAATCCGGCGAACGTCGGCGTCTCCCCCGCCGAATTCCACCTGGCCGCAGCCGAGCGAGCCACCCGGTGGCCGCAGGCGATGACGACGCTCTCGACGCACGACACGAAGCGCGGGGAGGACGTCCGGTCCCGGATCGGCATCCTGTCGCAGGTGCCGGATCTGTGGGCGGAATGCGTCGATCAGTGGGAACGCATCGCACCCAGCCCGGATCCCGTCACCGGACTGTTCCTGTGGCAGAACCTGTTCGGGGTGTGGCCGGTCGACGGCCGGGCCGCGGGCGACGTGCCCGACTTCCGCGACCGCGTCCACGCGTACGCGGAGAAAGCGGTCCGTGAGGCCGGGACCCGGACATCGTGGCACGAGGTGAACGAGGACTTCGAAACAGACCTCCACCGTTGGCTGGACACGGTGATCGACGGCACCGTCGGCAGGGCGCTCGGTTCGCTGTGCACCCAGCTGGCCCCGCACGCCTGGTCGGACTCGCTCGGTCAGAAGCTCCTGCAGCTGTGCGGGCCGGGGATCCCGGACGTGTACCAGGGAACCGAGCTGTGGGAGGACTCGCTCGTCGACCCGGACAATCGCCGTCCCGTCGACTACGGCGTGCGACGGACCGTGCTCGCGGGGCTCGGCACTCCCCCGGTCGATGCGACGGGTGCGGCGAAGATGCACGTCGTCCGCACGGCTCTGCGCCTGCGCCGGGAACGTCCGGACAGTTTCGTCGGCGGGACCTACGCGCCGGTCTTCGCGTCGGGGACCGCGGCGGAGCATCTGATCGGTTTCACTCGCGGACGACAAGGAGCGGCGCCGGACGTCGTGGCACTGGCCACCCGGCACACCGTCGGACTCGAGCAACGCGGCTGGGGCGACACGACCGTGACCCTCCCGGACGGCACCTGGACCGATCTGCTCACCTCCGAGGCGTACACCGGCGGCCGCGTCGACACCGCGACGCTGTTCGCCCGCTACCCCGTTGCCCTTCTGGCCCTGTGAGTACTTCTTAACCGCCCGCGGTTAACAAGTACTCACAGGGGTACTGGCTCTGGTATGTCGCGACGTGTGGTTGCCCGGGCGTATGGAGGGCCGGAGGTCCTCGCGGTCGTCGACGCGGAGCCGGTGGGTCCCGCACCCGGCGAGGTGGTGATCGAGGTTCGCGCCATCGGGGTCAACCCGATCGACTACAAGCTCTACAGCGGCGCGTTCGGCGCCGACCCGGACGCCCTGCCCCTGCGGCTGGGCAGCGAGGCTGCGGGCATCGTCGGCGAGGTGGGTGACACCGCGGCCGGACCGGTGGGCCCGATCTCGGTGGGCGACGAGGTGATCGTGTATCCGGTGTCGGAGTCGTACGCGGATCGACTTGTCGTGTCCGGTGATTCGGTGATCCCGAAACCGGCGTCGTTGCCGTGGAACGAGGCTGCCGGACTTCTCGCGGTGGGTGCCACCGCGGTCGACACCCTCGACACGGCGAACGTCGGCGCCGGCGACCTCCTGCTCGTGCACGGAGCGTCAGGCGGCGTCGGGTCGTTCGTCGTGCAGTTGGGGCGGGCCCGCGGTGCCACGATCATCGGCACGGCGCGCCCCGAGCACCACGACTACGTCCGTTCGCTCGGCGCCACCCCGGTGTCCTACGGCACCGGCCTGAGCGATCGGGTCCGTGTCCTGGCACCGGACGGGGTGGATGCCGTCATCGACACCGCGGGCAGCGACGAGGCGGTCGACGTGTCCGTGGACCTGGTGCGGGACCGGTCGCGGGTGGTGACGACCGTCCCCGGGCCCCGGCCGGCGGAAGCCGGTTTCCAGATCGTGGGTGCGCTGGGGCCGGAAGGCATGGAGCCGCGTAAACGGGCCCGCGTCTACCTCGTCGACCTCGCGGGCAACGGGGACGTGCGGGTGCGCGTCGCGCGCACGTACGCGCTGTCCGAGGCGGCGCGGGCTCACGCCGATCTCCGGAAACCGCACGCGGCGGGCAAGTTCATCCTGCTGCCGTAGGCGGGACGCACCTCGCATCAGTGGAGCAGACTCGCCCGGATCGTCGCTTTCACCCAGTTCCGGTACTCGTCGACGTCCCACCCGCACTGCCGGCGCAGCATCGAATACACCTGCGGCGACACGACCGTGAACAGCACGTCGGCGGCTCGCTGGACGGAGATCTCGGGACGCAGCAGTTCGTGCGCGGCGAGTCCCTCGGCGAGCGTCATCGCATTCTCGGCCGAGGCCCGCGCTCCCTCGTCGGCGAACCGCCGCATGTCGTCGTCCGCTCCCGAGGATTCGATCGACGTCGTCATCAGGGTCCCGGCCCGCTCCAGGACGTCGGTGCTGAATCCGACCATCTGGTCGAGGATCCGTTCGACCGGGTCGCCGTCCCGGGGCACCGGTGTGGGGGCCGCGGCGCCATCACCCTCGATGGCCGCGTGAAGTACCTCGTGGAACAGTTCCGCCTTGCCACCGGGAAACGCGGTGAACACCGTGCGGGTCGAGACCCCGGCGGCCTCGGCCACGGTCCGCACCGTCGTGCTGACGTATCCACGGTCGATGAACAGCCGGGCCGCGGCGTCCCGGACGAGGAGACGGGTCCGGCGCGCCGATTCCGCACGCAGCGGCGAACTGTAGGGCCTCTTGGCGGATTCGGGCATGGGCTCACGATAGACGCATTCGATACATCACTCGTGCAACCAATATGGCACGGCGATTCGCCGCACATCGACCAGGCGAAACGCCCGATACCTACGACTTCGGGTGTTCCACCCAGGCATCGGATCCAGGAAACACGAGCGCCTCGTGGCCGTCGTCGTACCGGACGAGATAGGGCGGTTCGCCGTTCTCTCCGTGTACCTCCACGACCTCGGCGGTCGTCTCGTGCACTCCGACCACCCGCCCCTGAACGTGCAACCGGTCTCCCACTGCTACGTGCATGACTGCTCCTCGCGACGTTCGAGTCCGTACTCTCAGCTTGCTACTTCCGGAACCGGGGCGAAAGGGCCGACTCGCCGCCATCTCTGCCGGCGTGTGCCATCGTGGGGACATGGCTACGTATCGATACCTCGACAAGGACCGTAACGTGCTCGAGGAGCAGGACTTCGGCACCGTGCAGGACGCCGAGGAACACCGGTTGTCCGTTCTCGGCGCCGAGATCATCGAGGAGGTCGAGGACTCCGGCACGCCCGAGAGCTGACTGTTCTGCGCGGCCCGCCGCGTCGAGGCATGCTGATCGGGTGCACACATTCGAGGTATGGGCCCCGATTCCGGAATCCGTCTCTGTAGAGGTCGACGGCCGACGCCACGACTTGACGCCGTCACCGGACGGATGGTGGCGAGCCGACGTCGACGCGTCGCCGGATTCCCGGTACGCGTTTCTCCTCGACGACAGCGACACCCCACTTCCCGATCCCCGGTCACCGCGCCAGCCCGACGGAGTCCACAGTCCGTCGCAGCTCCACACCCTCGACGAGAGCCTCTGGACCGACTCGCGGTGGACCGGGCGGCAACTCGCCGGCTCCGTCGTCTACGAATTGCACGTCGGCACGTTCACCCCGGAGGGCACGTTCGCAGCCGCCGTCGACAAGCTCGACCACCTCGTCGCCCTCGGCGTCGACTTCGTGGAACTGATGCCCGTCAACGGTTTCAACGGGACCCACAACTGGGGCTACGACGGGGTTCTCTGGTACACGGTGCACGAGGGTTACGGCGGGCCGGACGGACTGCAGACCCTCGTCGACGCGTGCCACGCCCGCGGTCTCGGCGTGGTCCTCGACGCCGTGTACAACCACCTCGGACCGTCCGGCAACTACCTCGACCGGTACGGCCCGTACCTGGCGCAGGGCGCCAATACGTGGGGCCGGAGCATCAATCTGGACGGACCGGACAGCGGCGAAGTACGCCGATACATCATCGACAACGCGCTGCGGTGGTTCCGCGAGTTCCACATCGACGCGCTCCGCCTCGACGCGGTCCATGCGCTCGTCGACCACACCGCCACCCACCTTCTCGAGGACCTGGCCATCGAGACCCGCCGGCTGTCCGCGCATCTGAGGCGGCCGTTGACGCTGATCGCCGAGAGCGACCTCAACGATCCGCGCCTGATCACGTCGCGGTCGGCAGGCGGCTGCGGCCTCGACGCCCAGTGGGACGACGACGTGCATCACGCCATTCACGCCGCGGTCTCGGGCGAGAGGCAGGGCTATTACGGGGATTTCGGTTCGATGGCCTGCCTCGCCGACACTCTGCGCCAGGGGTGGTTCCATGCGGGCACGTTCTCGACGTTCCGCGGTCGCACCCACGGCAGGCCGCTGGATACCCGCCGGACCCCGGCCAGTTCTCTGGTCACGTACACGTGCACACACGATCAGATCGGCAACCGGGCGATCGGCGACCGCCCCGGCACGTATCTCGATTCCGGGCAGCTCGCCGTGAAGGCCGCGCTCGTGCTGTGCTCGCCGTTCACGCCGATGCTGTTCATGGGTGAGGAGTGGGGGGCGAGCACCCCGTTCCAGTTCTTCACCTCCCACCCCGAACCGGAACTCGCGAGAGCGACGGCGGAGGGGCGCAAGGCCGAGTTCGCCGAGCACGGCTGGAGCACGGACGACGTCCCCGACCCGCAGGACCCGGAGACGTTCGAGCGGTCCAAGCTCGACTGGGACGAACTGGTCCGCGAACCGCATGCCCGGCTGCTCGACTGCTATCGCTCGTTACTGCACCTACGACGGGAGCGCGCCGAGTTGACGGATCCGTGGCTCGAGAACCTGTCCGTCGACTACGACGAGGCGGAGCAGTGGATCGTGGTGCACCGCGGGGCACTTCGGATCGCGTGCAACCTGGGTGCCGAACCGGTGACCGTCCCGGTCGGCGGCTCCCCTGTGCTGTGGTGGGAGCCGCCGACACAGGACGAGACCGCGTCGGCGACGGTGCTACCGGGTCACTCGTTCGTGGTGCTCGACAGCTCGCCCTGACGGTCGCGCAGCATCCGCAGGACGAGGATGGCGGTCGCGAACAGGATCACGGCCGTCGCGCCCGCGGCGACGTGCATGCCGTCGACGAACGCCGACTGCGCGGACTCCAGGAACGCCGCCCGGACCGTCTCCGGGAGGTGCTGGGCCTCCGCGACGGCGGCACCGAGCGTGCCCTGCGCGGGCTCGACCTGTTCCGGTGGCAGCATCGACGTGTCGAGGCCGCTCCGGAAAATCGCCATGACGACGCTGCCGAGCACTGCGACGCCGAGTGCGATACCGAGTTCGTACGCGGTCTCGGACACCGCGGAGGCGGCGCCGGCCCGTTCGGGCTCGACGGCGCTGACCACGAGGTCGGACGTCAGGGTCAGTGCGATTCCGACACCGGCGCCTGCGAGGCCGAAGCCGATGACGAACATCGTCGGGGCACCGTCCACACCGAGCGTGAGCATCAGCGCCGCACCCACCGCCGCGGTCGCGAGACCGCCGCCGAGCACGTGCGACGTGGCCCACCGGCGGACCATCCAGGCCGCCGCGAGTGCGGTGACCGCGCTCATCAGCATGCCGGGCAGCATCAGCACGCCCGATTCGAACGCGCTGTTACCCAGCACCAACTGCAGGTACTGCGAGCCGAAGAACAGCACGCCGGCCAGCGCGAAGATGGACAGCAGGTTGGTGAGGACGGCGGTCGAGAACGCCGGCTTGGCGAACAGGCCGATGTCGATCATCGGGTCCTTCATCGCCTTCTGCCTGCGCACGAACACCACACCGGACACGACGCCGACGAGTCCGACGGCGAGCAGCACCGGGTCGACACCGTGCACCACGGTCTCCTTGACCGCGTAGACCAGCGGCAGCATCGTCGTCATCGACAGCGCCGCGCTGAGCAGGTCGAAGCGTCCCGGGGCGGGGTCCTTGGACTCGGGAATGACGAGCGGTCCCACGGCGATCAGAACCAGCATCACGGGGATGTTGATCAGGAACACCGAACCCCACCAGAAGTGCTCGAGCAGCCAGCCGCCGATCAGCGGGCCCGCCGCGGTGCCGCCACCGGCCATCGCGCCCCACACGCCGATGGCGAGGGTCCGCTGGCGAGGGTCGACGAAGATCGTGCGGATCAGACCGAGTGTCGCGGGCATCAGCGTCGCACCCGAGATTCCCTGCAGTACGCGCGCCGCGATCAGCATCTCGGGTGTCGGCGACCACGCCGCGATCAGCGACGCGATGCCGAATCCGGCGGCACCGACGAGCAGCAGGCGACGCCGTCCGATCCGGTCGCCGAGCGTGCCCATCGTGATGAGCAGGCCGGCGAGGACGAACGAGTAGACGTCGATGATCCACAGCAGCTGTGTGCTGCTGGGTTCGAGGTCTGCGCTGATGAACGGCAATGCGAGGTCGAGCACTGTGCCGTCGACGGCGATCAGGAGGACGGCGAAGGCCAGGACGACCAATCCGAGCCAGTCTCGGCGTGATGCGGAGGTCTGATCCGGCGCGCCATGAGCGTCGTTGATCCCGCGATCCGTGGAGACAGACATTTATCTTCCTGCGACTTTCCGATTAGAGAGCTGGCGGTAATGAACCGTCCAGCCGGTACAGTTCCGTTACATTACCGTGAACCGTCCGGACGGTAAAGTTATTTCCCGGGTACAGTCCGTCACCATGGCTGCCGGTACGCGCGATCGAATACTCGACGCCCTCGAGAAGCTGCTGCTCGACGTGGGAATAGCCCAGGTGACCCTCGAAGCCGTCGCGGCGGAGGCGGGAGTCTCCAAAGGCGGACTCCTCTACCACTTCCCCAGCAAGGAAGCCCTCCTCGCCGCCATGGTGCGCCGGCTCGGTGAGCGTGCGGACGCCCAGCGCGCCGACGCCGTGTCCGGCGGCACGTCACTGTCCGAGTGGTATCTCCAGGTCCCCGACGCGAGCACCACCGAGGAACTCGCCCTCTACCGGTCGACCATCGCCGCGCTACGGAGCGTCGACGGTCAGCACGACGAGATCCAGAAGGCCGTTACCGAAGTGATGCGCGGCTGGGACGAAGGTCTCCAGAGCGAGATCGACGACCCCGTGCAGGCCGAGATCGTGCGCCTCGTCGGCGACGGCATCTACCTGGCCGCCCTGCTCGGGCTCCCCATGCCCGAGCCCGAGCTGTACAAGATGGTCGTCGCGCGGCTGCTGCAGAAGTAGCGGCTCAGGTGAGGTAGCGGTACGCGGGGCTCCCCGGCTCCAGGCGTTCCACCTGCATCCGGGACTGCTCCATCCGCTCGAGCAGTTCGCCGAGCCCCTCGGCCTTGCCGAGTTCGATACCCACCAGAGCGGCGCCGGTCTCGCGGTTGTTCCGTTTCACGTACTCGAACAGGGTGATGTCGTCCTCGGGGCCGAGCACCTCGTCCAGGAAGCGGCGCAGCGCGCCCGGCTCCTGCGGGAAGTCGACGAGGAAGTAGTGCTTCAGGCCGAGATTCACCAGCGAGCGTTCCAGGATCTCGCCGTACCGCGACACGTCGTTGTTGCCTCCGGAGATCAGGCACACCACCGTGGAACCCGGTTCGAACGTGATGTTCCCGAGGGCCGCCACCGACAGCGCGCCTGCCGGCTCCGCGATGATGCCCTCGTTCTGGTACAGCTCGAGCATCGTGGTGCACAGGGCGCCCTCGTCGAGGTTGGCCATCACGAAGCTCTCGGGATCGAGCCGGATCGTGGTGGACCGGTCGGACTGGCCCAGCGACGTGTGGGTCACCACCTCGGCGCCCAGGGCGGAGACCACCGCGTAGGGAAGGTCGCCGACCCGCTTCACCGACGCGCCGTCGACGAACGGGTCGATCTCCGTCAACGTCACGGGACCACCGGCCACCAGGGCCGCCGTCATCGACGCCGCCCCCGTCGGCTCCACCCCGACGATGGCCGTACGGGGTGCATGCGCACGCAGATACGTGGCGATACCGGCGATGCACCCGCCGCCACCGACCGGGACCAGTACGGAATCGGGGGCCGCACCGAGCTGCGCGAGGATCTCGGCGGCGATGGTGCCCTGCCCGGCCGCGGTACGGGCGTCGTCGAACGGCGCAACCATCGTCGCGCCCGTCCGCCGCACGTCGTCGGCGGCCGCAGCGGCAGCGGCGTCGTACGTCTCCCCCGTCAGGATCAGCTCGACGAACTCGCCGCCGTGCGCGCGGATGCGATCACGCTTCTGCTTGGGGGTGTTCGACGGAACATAGATGCGGCCGGTGATTTCCATTGTCCGGCAGGCGAACGCAACGCCCTGCGCATGGTTGCCCGCGCTGGCCGTCACCACTCCGGCCGCACGCTCGCCGGCATCGAGCTGGGCCATGAGGTTGTAGGCGCCGCGCAGCTTGTAGGAGCGGACGACCTGCAGGTCTTCGCGCTTGAGGTAGACGTTCGCGCCGGTCAGCGACGACAGGCGCTCGCTCCGCTGCAAAGGGGTCGCGTCGATCACGTGGGAAATTCGCTCGATGGCCGCGTCGATGTCGCCCACTGTCAGGGGCAAGGTGATGTTCTGGGCTGCGGTATCGGGCGATGTGGACACCCGGATATGTTCCCACTCTCGCGCCATGGGATACCAGTCGGGTTCAGCCGCGCGGATCGAACTGGGACGGTCGCGGCACGTTGCGGACGTTCGACTTCGCCATCTTCACGGCCTCGCCGACACCCCCGTTCATCACCATCTTCGACAACGCCAACGCGAAACCGGTGACCTGCCCGCCCGTGATGGTCGGTGGCAGCGACAACGCCAACGGGTCGGTGACCAGATCGACGAGAGCCGGTCCGTCGTGATCGAACGCCTGCCGCAGACCCGATTCGATGTCGGCCGGATCCTCGATCCGGCGGGCGAAGATGCCCAGTGCCGACGCCACCGCCGAGTAGTCGACGGGCGCGACGTCCACCCCGAAATCCGGCAGCCCGTCCACCAGCATCTCCAGCTTGACCATGCCCAGAGTGGAATTGTTGAACACCACGATCTTGACCGGGAGCCGGTACATCGCGACCGTCACCAGTTCCCCCAGCAGCATCGACAGCCCGCCGTCGCCCGACACGGACACCACCTGCCTGCCGGGTGCGCACACCTGGGCGCCGATCGCATGCGGCAGGGCGTTCGCCATCGATCCGTGCAGGGCCGAGGACAGGAACCGCCGCGACCCGTTCGGCGTCAGGTAGCGCGCCGTCCAGACGTTCGACATTCCCGTGTCGGTGGTGAAGATCGCGTCCTCGGCGGCGAGGTCGTCGAGGATCGACGCCGCATACTCCGGGTGGATCGGGATGCGCTGCTTCGCGGGTTTCGTATACGCACCGACCACCTTGTTCATCAGCGTCCGGTGCTTCTCGAGCATGTCGTCGAGGAATCGGCGATCGTCCTTCCGCCGGATCAACGGGGCGAGGGAACGCAACGTGCTCGCCACGTCGCCGTGCACGGCCAGGTCGACGTTCGTTCTCCGGCCGATTCGCTGTGCAGCCCAGTCGATCTGCGCGGTGCGGACTCCGTCGGGCAGGAACTGGTTGTACGGGAAGTCCGTTCCGACGAGCAGCAGAAGGTCGGCGCCGTGCATGCCGTCGTGCGCCGCGCCGTATCCCAGCAGCCCCGTCATTCCGACGTCGAAGGGGTTGTCGTACTGGATCCATTCCTTGCCGCGCAGCGTGTGGCCGATCGGCGCACCGATCGTGTCGGCCAGGGTCAGCAACTCCTCGCGAGCCTCCCGCACCCCTTCGCCGGCGAAGATCGCGACCTTTCCCGCCGCGTTCACGGCGTCGGCGAGCGCCTGCACGTCGGCCTGGGCGGGCACGATCGCCGGTGCGCCGGTGCGCGGCACCGACGGGGCCTTCCCCTCGGCGGGGCGGTCCGCGATGTCGCCCGGAAGGGTGATCACCGCAACGCCGGACAGCGCGGTCGCGTGCGCGATGGCGGACGCGGTCACGCGCGGCGCCTGAGCGGGACTTCCGATCAGTTCCGCGTACCGGGAGCACTCGACGAACAGGCGGTCCGGGTGGGTCTCCTGGAAGAAGCCGAGCCCGATCTGCTCGCTCGGGATCTGCGCCGCGATCGCGAGTACCGGCGCCCCCGAGCGGTCCGCGTCGTAGAGACCGTTGATCAGGTGCAGGTTTCCCGGGCCGCACGAGCCGGCGCACACCGCCAGCTTGCCGGTGACCTGCGCCTCCGCTGCCGCGGCGAACGCGGCGGCCTCCTCGTGACGCACGTGGATCCAGTCGATTCCGCCCTTCTCCGCGCCGCCCGACCGCCGGACCGCGTCGACGACGGGATTGAGGCTGTCGCCCACGATTCCGTAGATCCGCTGGACGCCGGCGTCCTGGAGTTGACGCACCAGCTGATCGGCAACGGTTTTCGCTCTCATCGGGCCTCCGGTCGGGGGACGGTCGAACGGCGAAGGACAGCGGTGGTTCGGATGTCAGGCGGATTCGAGCACGAACACCGGGATCTCCCGGTCGGTCTTCTTCTGGTACTCGGCGTAGTCCGGGAACGCGGCGACGGCGCGATCCCACCACGTGACCTTCTCGTCGCCCGTGACCTCACGGGCCACCATGTCCTGTGTGGTCGAGCCGTCGCGGAGTTCGACGTGCGGCTCGGCCTTCACGTTGTAGTACCAGACCGGATTCTTGGGGGCGCCGCCGAGTGAGGCGACGATCGCGTACGTCCCGTCGTGTTCGACACGCATCAACGGCGTCTTGCGAAGTTTGCCGGATTTCGCGCCGCGCGTGGTCAGCAGGACGACGGGCCTGCCGCCCAGCGTCGTGCCCTTGGCTCCGTCGGTGGATTCCATCAACTCGGCCTGATCTGCTGCCCACTTGGACGGACTGGGCTCGTATTCACCTGTGAGTGGCATGCGTCCAGTCAACACCTGATCCGCGAGAACGCGCCACCGATTCCGCCGAACGAGCGCACATGCGAAGAACCGCATCCGTTTGTTCGTTGCGCCGAACTCCGGGTTCCGAGTACCCTGATCCCACGCGGGGGACGTCCGCTCCCCCGACCCGCGCCAGTGAGGTGACCTGCGATGACGACACACGACGCATGGGTGCGCCGCGAGGTTCGCCGCAGCGGCCCCGCCCGGACCGTCGACATCGCCGGCACCCCGTGGCCCCTCTACAAGCTGGAAGCGCTGGCCGTCGCGCTGCTGGTCTTCGTCACGATCCTCGTCGTCACCCAGACACTGCAGGCGGCCGTCCTCACCGCCGCCGCGGTGGCCGTCGTGGTGTGGTGGGCGCGGCGCTTCTTCCCGCCGCGCCCCTAGCCGTCACACGGACAGGCAGCTCGGCCCGAGCAGCGCCTTGAGATCGCCCATCAACGCCGACGACGGTTCCACCCGGAGCACGTCGTCGACCTTCCACAACGTGACCTCGGTGCCGCCGATCAACCGCACGTGCACGTCCGATGTGCCGGGATGGCGCGTGAGCACCTGACGCAGCGCACCGAGCTTGTCCTTGGTGCACTGACGCAGCGGCAGACTGACCGCGAGCGGCTTCGCGACCCCCACCGCGGAGAGGTCCGGTACCGCAAGGTCGTTGGCGATGAGCGAGATCCGGTCGTCCCGGATCGACACGCGCGCCTTGACGAGCACGACGGAGTCCTCCGTGACGTCCATCCCGTACACCGAGTAGGCCTGCGGGAAGAACAGCACCTCGATACCACCGGTCAGATCCTCGAGCTGCGCGGACGCCCAGGTGAGACCGTTCTTGTTGATTCGCCGGTTCACCGACGCGAGGATGCCGCCGACGGTGACCTGGGTGCCGTCCTTGATGTCGCCTTCGAGGATCGTCGGGATCGCGGTGTCGGACTGCGCCGACAGCACGTGTTCGACGCCGTTGAGCGGGTGCCCGGACACGTACAGTCCCAGCATTTCCCGCTCCAGCGCCAACCGGTGCTTCGAGTCCCACTCCTCCTCGGGGATCTTCACGTTGAACACCGAGGAGATCGACTCGTCGGCGTCGTCGCCGCCGAACAGGTCGAACTGTCCGATCGCCTCCGCCTTCTTGGTGCCCATCACCGCGTCGATGGCGTCGGCGTGGACGAGCATGAGTCCCTTGCGCGGATGGCCCAGCGAATCGAAGCCGCCTGCCTTGATCAGCGACTCGGTGACCTTCTTGGAGCAGGCCGCGGCGTCGATCTTGTTGAGGTAGTCGGAGAAGTCGACGAACTTGGACTTCTCCTTGCGCGCCTTGATGATCGAGCCCACGACGTTGGCGCCGACGTTGCGGACGGCGCCCATGCCGAACCGGATGTCCTCACCGACGGAGGCGAAGTTGACCTCCGATTCGTTGACGTCCGGCGGCAGAACGGTGATCCCCATCTTGCGGCAGTCCGCGAGGTAGATGGCGGCCTTGTCCTTGTCGTCACCGACCGAGGTGAGCAGACCGGCCATGTATTCGGCCGGATAGTTGGCCTTGAGATACCCGGTCCAGAACGACACCAGGCCGTATCCGGCCGCGTGCGACTTGTTGAACGCGTACCCGGCGAACGGGAGGATGGTGTCCCACAGCGCCTTGATGGCGGGCTCGGAGAATTCGTTGGCGAGCATGCCCTCGCGGAAACCGGCATACGCCTCCTCCAGCACCGAGAGCTTCTTCTTACCCATCGCCCGGCGGAGAATGTCGGCCTGTCCGAGCGAGTACCCGGCCACCTTCTGAGCGATCTGCATGATCTGCTCCTGGTAGACGATCAGGCCGTACGTGTCGGCCAGGATCTCCTTCAGGGGCTCCTCGAGCTCCGGGTGGATGGGTTTGACCTCTTGCCGCCCGTTCTTGCGGTCGGCGTAATCGTTGTGCGCGTTCATGCCCATCGGACCGGGCCGGTACAGGGCGAGCACCGCGACGATGTCCTCGAAGCCGGTGGGCTGCATGCGGCGCAGCAGGTCGCGCATCGCGCTGCCGTCGAGCTGGAACACGCCGAGAGTGTCTCCGCGCGAAAGCAGTTCGTACGTGGCCGCGTCGTCGAGCGCGAGGGTGTCGAGATCGAGATCGATTCCCCGGTTCGCCTTGATGTTGTCGATGGCGTCACCGATGACGGTGAGGTTCCGCAGTCCGAGGAAGTCCATCTTCAGCAGGCCGATGGCCTCGCACGACGGGTAGTCCCAGCCGGTGATGATGGCGCCGTCCTGGGCGCGCTTCCACACGGGAATCGCGTCCATCAGCGGTTCGGACGACATGATCACCGCGCAGGCGTGGACGCCGGCGTTACGGATCAGGCCTTCGAGCCCCTTGGCCGTCTGGTAGATCTTCGCGACGTCCGGGTTGGAGTCGATGAGGGCGCGAACCTCCACCGCTTCCTTGTAGCGCTCGTGGTTCGGGTCGGTGATGCCGGACACCGAGATGTCTTTGGCCATGATCGGCGGCGGCAGCGCCTTCGTGATCTGGTCGGCGATCGCGAAACCGGGCTGGCCGAACTGGACTCGGGCGGAGTCCTTGATGGCGGCCTTCGTCTTGATCGTGCCGAATGTGATGACCTGCGCGACGCGGTCGCTTCCCCACTTGTCCGTCGCGTAGCGCACCATCTCGCCGCGACGGCGATCGTCGAAGTCGATATCGATGTCGGGCATGGAGACGCGCTCGGGGTTCAGGAACCGCTCGAACAGCAGGCCGTGCGGGATGGGGTCGATGTTGGTGATGCCCATCGCGTAGGCGACGAGCGAACCGGCCGCCGAGCCTCGGCCGGGGCCGACGCGGATGCCGACCTCCCGGGCGTGGTTGATGAGGTCGCCGACGACGAGGAAGTAGGCGGGGAAACCCATTTCGAGGATGACGCCGATCTCGTAGTCGGCGCGGGCGAGGTACTCCTCCGGAGGTCCGTCGGGGAACCGGCGGTCCAGTCCGCGCATGACCTCCTTGCGCAGCCAGGTGCCCTGCGTCTCGCCCTCGGGGACCGGGAAGATCGGCATCCGGTCGTGGTGCGCCCACACGTCGTCGTACGACTGGACCCGCTCGGCGATCAGCAGTGTGTTGTCGCATGCGCCCGGCACCTGGTCGTCCCACAGGGCCCGCATCTCCGCGGCGGATTTGAGGAAGTAGCCGTCGCCGTCGAATTTGAACCGGGTGGGGTCGGACAGCGTCTTCCCGGTCTGGATGCAGAGGAGGGCCTCGTGGTTCTCCGCTGCCTCCTTGGTGACGTAGTGGCAGTCGTTGGTGGCGAGCGGCGGAATCTCGAGCTTCTTGCTGATCTCGAGCAGGCCCTCACGCACCCGTCGCTCGATCGACAGTCCGTGGTCCATCAGCTCGAGGAAGAAGTTGTCCTTACCCCAGATCTCCTGCCACTTGGCGGCAGCCTCGAGTGCCTCGCGGTCGTGGCCGAGTCGCAGCCGGGTCTGGATCTCCCCGGACGGGCAGCCCGTGGTCGCGATGATGCCCTCGTGGTGGGTGGCGATGAGCTCTTCGTCCATACGCGCCCACTTGCCGAGCTGTCCCTCGATCGAGGCGAGCGAGGACAGCTTGAACAGGTTCCGCAGACCGGTCGCGTTCTCCGCGACCATCGTCATGTGGGTGTACGCACCGCTACCGGAGACGTCGTCGGACTTCTGGCTGCGGTCGCCCCACAGCACACGCTTGGTGTTGAAGCGGGACTCGGGCGCGATGTACGCCTCGATGCCGATGATCGGCTTGATGCCCTGCTTCTTCGCCACGTTGTAGAACTCGCTGGCGCCGTACATGTTGCCGTGGTCGGTCATGCCCACCGCCGACATCCCCAGTCGCTCGGCCTCTTCGAACAGGGGGCCGACCTTGGCCGCACCGTCGAGCATCGAGTACTCGGTGTGATTGTGCAGATGTACGAACGAGTCAGCCACGTGCGCCTCTCTGAAGGTCTGGGAGCCTCACGAGTGTAGGCCCTCGGACCGACAGCACCGGTCGCCGACGGCGGGTGTCGGCGAAGTCGTGACGCGAGTTACGGGACGGACGCCTGGGACGGTTCGATCTTTCGCCGCTCGCGCCGGACCCGTACCAGCGCATCGGTACTGAAGATCGCGAGTGCCACCCAGATCAGCGCGAAACCGATCCACCGCGACGCCGGCATGTCCTCGTGGAGGACGGCGACACCCCACGCCATCTGCAGCGCCGGCGTCAGGTATTGCAGCATGCCGAGTGTGCGCAACGGCACCCGTTGCGCCGCCGCGCCGAACAGCAACAGCGGCAGCGCGGTCACCGGTCCCGCGGCCATCAGCAGCAGGGTGTGACCGAGCCCGAACCCGAGGAACGTGCCTGCCCCGGTGAGGGCCAGGAACACGAGGTAGCCGACCGCGACGGGCGCGGCCACGATCCCCTCCGCGGTGAGGCTCGTCCGCGGGTCGAGCGGCACCACCTTCTTGCACAGCCCGTACAGCGCGAACGAGGCGGCCAGGGTCAGCGCAATGTACGGCGGATGCCCGTAGTCGACGGTGATCACGATCACCGCGACGGCGGCGAGCGCGAGCGCGACGATCTGGGCGGGGACGAGCCGTTCCCGGAAGATCACGACCCCGAGCAGCACGCTCACCAACGGGTTGATGAAGTAGCCGAGCGCCGTCTCGACCACCCGGTCCGAGGTGACCCCGTAGATGTAGGTGCCCCAGTTCACGGCGATGGCCGTCGATGCGGCCGTGACCAGCAGCCAGGTGCGCACGCTCAGCCCGCGCAGCGACCGGAGCCGGCCCGAGACCGCGAGGACGACGAACATGAGCGCGAGAGTCCACACCACCCGGTGCGCGAGGATCTCGACCGACCCGGCCGGGCCGAGCAGTCCGAAGAATGCCGGGAACGCGCCCCACAGCACGTAGGCGCCGACTCCGCAGGCGGCGCCCACACTCTCCGCCTGCCTCGCCTTCACGAACCGCTCCCCGGGACGATGCCGTCGTCGGGGCCGGGCCCGACGATCTCGACCTGCTCCGGCAGCAGTGGGCGCACGGCGAATCGCCCGGCGACGGCGTCGGCGCCGAGTGCCTCGACCGCCCGGACGTCCGGGGCGGACCGCAGGGCGGTGAGGGCTTCGCGATCGCCGCGGACGACGACGCCGATCACGCAGGCGCAGTTCCGCGCGAGTTCCGCCGACGACACCGCCGCGATCTGCGCCTGCCGCTCCGTTTCGCCCGTCACCGCCTGGGCGCGTCCGGCGGCCAGGGCGCTCGCCCGTGCGAGCGCCGCGTCGCCTGCCGCAACGGGCACGGAGACGAGGGGTGTCTGCACCCGGTCCAGGGGCACGCGGAAGAGAACCTGCGACACCCGGATGCCGGACGCGACGTCCCGGACGGCCTCCGTCGTCACCGGGCGGGTGAACGAGACCAGCGCCCAGTGCTCTCGGCGCCCGTCCGCCGCGTCGAGCGATCGGTCCGCCCGGGCCAGATAGTCGGCCACCACTTCCCCGTTGTCCGGTCCCAGGGTGTCCGTCGACACGGGCGCGCGCCGGACGGGATGCAGCACTCCGAGCACGACCGTCACCGCGATCAGGACGACGGCGGTGAGCACTGCCGGCACCGCGGTACCGCTCGAGTGCGGGCGTCTCACCTCAGCTCGCCCGCAGGACCTCGAGAGCGTCCTCGAGATCCTTCGGGTACTTGGACGTGATCTCGACCCACCGCCCGTCCGCGGGATGCGCGAAACCGAGCGACCGGGCGTGCAGCCACTGCCGTTCCAGCCCGAGTCGTTCCGCCAGCCGCGGATCGGCTCCGTACGTGAGGTCGCCGCAGCACGGGTGCCGCAGTGCGGCGAAGTGGACGCGGATCTGATGGGTCCGCCCCGTTTCGAGGTGGATGTCCAGCAGGCTCGCCGCCTGGAACGCCTCGACCGTGTCGTAGTGGGTGATGCTGGGCTTGCCGTCCGCGGTGACGGCGAACTTCCAGTCGTTGCTGCGGTGCCTGCCGATCGGCGCGTCGATGGTTCCGCTGCTCGGATCCGGGTGACCCTGCACCAGCGCGTGGTACCGCTTGTCGATGGTCCGCTGCTTGAATGCGCGCTTGAGGAGGGTGTAGGCGCGTTCCGACGTGGCCACCACCATCACTCCGGACGTGCCGACGTCCAGGCGGTGCACGATGCCCTGCCGTTCGTGCGCACCGGACGTCGAGATCCGGAAGCCCGCGGCGGCGAGACCGCCGATCACGGTCGGACCGGTCCAGCCCACGCTGGCGTGGGCGGCGACACCCACCGGTTTGTCGACGGCGACCACGTCGTCGTCGGCGTACAGGATCTCCATGCCCTCGACGGGTTCCGCCTCGATGGTCAGCGCACGCGGCGGTTCGGGCAGTTCCACCTCGAGCCAGGTGCCTGCGGACAGGCGATCGGACTTGCCGACGGGTGCGCCGTCGACGAGCACCGAACCTTCCTCGGTGAGCTGAGCCACCGCGGTGCGCGACAGGCCGAGCAGTCGAGCGAGGCCGGCGTCGACCCTCATCGCTTCGAGCCCGTCCGGGACCGGCATCGACCGTGTTTCCCTCACTTCTCTACCCCCTTACGTGTTCCGTCCGGTTCCAGCCCTATGAGGGTGAGCACGACGAGCAGGATCGCACCGCACACGATGCCGGAATCCGCCACGTTGAACACCGGCCACCAGCCGACGGAGACGAAATCGACGACGTGACCCTGCATCACTCCCGGGGCCCGGAAGAACCGGTCGACGAGATTGCCGAGCGCGCCCCCCAGTACCAGCCCCAGACCGAGCGCCCACCACGGCGACCGCAGCGTGCGGCCGATGCGGACGACACCGATCACCACACCCACGGCGACGAGCGTGAGCAGCCACGTCATGCCGGTGGCCATGGAGAACGCCGCACCCGGGTTGCGCACGAGCCGCAGTGAGACGACGTCCCCGATCAGCCAGACCGGCCGGCCGGGCTCGATGTTGGCGACGGCGAGGATCTTCGTCAGCAGGTCCGTGGCCAGGACGGCACCTGCGATCGCGAACAGCAGAAGCCTGCGCTGATGCTTCACCGGCTGGGGCGCTGCGGTGCCGGACGGGTCACCGTCGTTTCGGTCTTCTGCGTCGGTCTCGTTCTCTGCCGTGGGGTCTTGACTCACCCGTTCATCATCCACTACGGAGGCAAGCCTCCGTTCACGCGCTCCCGCGCGCACTAACCTGGGGGCGTGCCACTGTTCTCGAAAGCTCTGCGACCCGGATTCTGCCTACTCGCCACAACCCTCTCCCTGGTCGCTCTGACCGCCGGGTGCGGAGGTGACGGCGACTCCTCGGAGTCGAACCCCGCAGGGTCCACGTCCACTCCCGCCGAAGTGACCGTCCCGATCTCCGCCACCACCGTCGAACTGATCCAGCCCGGCGAGGAACCGCGCGAGGTGATCCAGCGCAGACCGCCGGTGGGGGTCACGCAGCAGGTGCAGCTGACCACCGACGCGCAGGTGTTCCAGCAGATCGACGACCAGCCCGCCCAGGACTTCTCCTCACCCGAGATCACACTCCCGCTCACCGCCGCCGTCGGGCAGGCCACCGACGACACGGACGGCGGCACCACCGTCGACCTGACGCTCGGTGACGTCACCAGCCCCGACGACCGCCTCGGCAGCGCGCTCGAGGCCAGTGCCGGTTCCGGCGCCGGCTTCACGGTCGACCCGACCGGTGCGATCACCGCGCTGCGACTGCGCCCGGACGCCGAAGCCCAGGACATCGCCCGCTCCGCGATCGAGCAGGCTTTCTACCAGGCCGTGTATCGCACGGTCCCGTTTCCGGCGGAACCCGTCGGGGTGGGCGCCCAGTGGACGATCCGCCAGCAGGTGATGAGCGGCATCGCCCTCGACCAGACCACCGTGGCCACCCTGACCGCCCGGGACGGCAACCGCCTCACCGTCGACTACACGATCGACCAGAAGCCGAAGTCCCCGGTCTGGGAGCTGCCCGGCGAGGCAGGCACGCTGAACGTCGACCAGTACGTGATGCAGGGCTCGGGCACGATGACCGTCGACCTCGGCCTGCCGCTGCCCGTCACCGGGGCCGTGACGGTGGGCGGCGACCAGGAGTACAGCGACCCGGACGGCGCCACCCGCCTGCACCAGACCACGTCGAACTCGGTCCGGTGGGGTTCCTGATGCGCCGCGGACCCGTCGCCGTCTCCTGCTGTCTGTTCGCCGTGCTCGCACTGTCGTCGTGCACGTCGAACGCGTCCGGCGACGCCGGCGACGCCGCCTCACTCGCGCCGCTCGGACCGGTGGTGACCGCCGCACCGGACGCGGCGGGCACACCGTTCGCCGATCAGGCCGCACTGAAGGCGGCCCTGCTCGACATCGGCGACCTTCCCGTCGGATTCACCCCCGTGCCCGATCCCGAGGACGATCTGGGGCTGCCTCCGGCGTCGGAGTCGGCGGACTCCGACAAGTCGAGCACGGATCCCGCGGAATGCGGCGCCGTGCTGTCGCCCGTCGCGGATCAGCGACCGGGCGCGGTGGCGTCGGCGTCCGGCTGGTTCACCGGCCCCGACTTCGCGACCATCGACCAGGACGCGGCGAGCTACGGCACCGGCGCCGACGCGTCCCAGGCCTTCGCGGCGGTGCAGGACCGGCTGGTGGGATGCACCGAGTACACCGGCACGGACGCCGACGGCGTGCAGGTGCAGTACCGGGTCGGCGGCCGCGAGCAGCAGCCCGCCGGTGACGCGTCGGTGGCATTCCGGCTCGTCACCACCAGCGAGGGCGTCAGTCTCGTCTCGGACGTGGTGGTGGTCGTCGTCGGGAGCACCGTCACCCAACTGGTCGCGACGGGCCAGGATCCGATCGACGCCGGCGTCTTCGGCGACCTGACGAGCACCGCCGTGGTGAAGCTCGCGCCCGCACCCGCCGGCTGACCGACCCAGGCCATAAGCGACCGATGCCGGTGTCCCCGAGGGGACACCGGCATCGGTGCGAGAACGCGGCGATCCGTCAGGACCGCGCGGTTCGGCCTGGAATCAGGCAGGGCATGCAGGCGAGGTCAGCTGCGCGAGCGACACGATCTGGCATGCGGTGATCTTCGACAGCTTCCACGTTCCGTTCTCGCCGGGAACGAAGATGGCCGGAACGCCACCCTGCTGGACCTGGCCGTTGACGGTCAGCTGCAGCTGGCCGCTGGCGGTGCCGTCACCGTTGTCGATGACCGGGTCGAGAACGGTGACCTCGGCGTTGTTGGCCTTGGCTGCGGCGGCGACCTGGTTGATGAGCTCCGGATCCTGCTCCGAGCCCTCGACCATCGCGGACTTGACCTCGAGCGGCGTGGCGGGATCGAGGCCCTGCACCAGAAGCGCGTTGAGATCGGCCGCGGTGGGCACCTCGATGGCTTCCGAGGTCTCGGCAGCTGCGGAAGTCGTCGTCGTGGTCTTGGTCGCCGTGTCGCTTTCGTCGGAGCCACACGCGGACATCGTGAGGGCTGCGGCGATTGCTACTCCGGCAACCGTGATCTTACGAAGCTTCAACTCAATAACCTCTTCATTCTCGGTGTTCGTTCTCGGACGATCTGAGCATCTATCGCTACCCGGGCCAACATTACCCAAGGGTAAGCATCAGCGCCCGAGGCTACCTTCTCGTGGAGCCGGTCTCCACTCCTTCGTCCGGGCGGTGGATCCGGTCACTCGAGCGAGCCTTCCACATCGGCCCGTTCGAGTTGTACGTCGTCCTCCTTGAAGGTCCGCGCCTTCCCCGGACCCGTTGTGCGCGTTTCGAATCGGACGGTCACGACACCGTGGCCGGCTCCCTGTACCCAACCGTGGCCGAAGTCCGGGTGCGTCACGTCGAGACCGGGATGCCACCGGGTGTCGATCGCCCGGGCGGGTGCGGGAACGGGCGCGGAGAGGCCGTCGTCGGCGCCCGCCATCGTGATCTTCGACTCCTGATAGCCGGGGACGTCCAGGTCCAGTTCGGGGAACAGCGAACCCTGGCGGACCGTCGACAGTCCGGCGAATCCCACCCCGACCAGACGCACCGGCCCGAGTTCGAGCGGATCGATCACCTGGCGCTGCGCCGCCGCAACGAGGATCTGACGGTCGAGGGTCGCGTAGGGCAGCGTGACCGAGCGCGTCAGGATGCTCATGTCCGCCTTCTTCAGCTTGAGCACCACCGTCCGCGCCGCCCGGCCGTCCTTCTGCAGGCGCACGAACGCGGACGCCGCGCTCGACTCGACGGCACCCCGCAACTCCGCCATCGTGACGATGTCGGTGGCGAAAGTCGTCTCCGCACTGACCTGCTTGGACTCGGCGCGTTCGGCGACGGGCCGATTGTCGATGCCCTGCGCCAGCCGGTGCAGGCCCGGTCCGACCGTGGTGCCCAGAATGGACGCCACCTCCGATTCCGGAGTCCGCGCGAACCCGCCGATGGTCTCGATGCCGAGGCGCTTCAGCTTCTCCTCCGCGACGGGGCCGATGCCCCACAGTTTCCGCACCGGAAGCTCGTCCAGCACCGCATGCTGCTCGTCCGGCGAAATCACCGTGATCCCGTCGGGTTTGGCCAGACCGGACGCGATCTTGGCCACCTGCTTGCCCGACCCGGCGCCGATGGACGCGACCAGTCCCGTCTCCTCGAGCACCAGGGCACGCAGTCCCTCGCAATAGCGTTGCACCGCGGCCGCATCCGCCCCAGCCAATTCGGTGGGTTCGCCGAACGCCTCGTCCATCGACAGTTGCTCGAGCACCGGCATCGGACCGCGGAGAGCGTCGAACACGGACTTGCTCAACATGCCGTAGAGGCGACCCCGCGGCGGCAGCACCACCGCACCCGGACCCACCAGCCTGCGGGCCTGATGCATCGGCATGGCCGAACGCGCTCCGAACACCCGCGCCTCGTAGCTGGCCCCGGCGACGACGCCGCGTCCGCCGAGACCACCGACGAGAACCGGGCGGCCACGGAGCGTCGGCCGGGTGAGCTGCTCGACCGACGCGAAGAACGCGTCCATGTCGAGGTGCAGCACCCACCGACGACTCACCTGGTGCAAAATACCCGCCCGGTCCGACAGGTCACGCCTTGGCGATCGCCGCCCGCACACCCTCACCGAGCTCGACGGCGTCACCCGGCGCCTCGGCCAGTTCCAGCTCGACGGCGAGGATCTCGCCCGCGATCAGCTCCCGGTGCGCGAGCGCCCAGTCCCGCCGCTCCGCGGGCACGTCGAGGACGACGGTGATCCGATCGGACACCTCGAGCCCGGCGGCGCGCCGCGCGTCCTGCAACTCGCGGATCCGGTCCTTCGCCCAGCCCTCGGCTTCCAGCTCCTCGGTGACCGCCGAGTCCAGGACGACCAGACCGGCCCCGTCGGGCAGGGCTGCCGTCGACTCCGGTTCGGCGGCCACGAGCCGCTGCGTGTACTCCTCCGGCAGCAACTCGATCCCCGCCGCGACGACGACGCCGTCCGAATTCTCCGACCAGTCACCGGCCTTCACGGCCTTGATGACGGTCTGCACGTCCTTGCCCAGGCGCGGTCCCGCGGCGCGCGCGTTGACGACCAACTCGAACCGGCCGTGCACGTCCACGTCGGTGGTGAGGTCGACCTTCTTGACGTTGACCTCGTCGGCGATGAGACCCAGGTACGGGCGCAGGCGCTCCGCGTCGTCGGACGCGACCGTCACCTCGGGCAGCGGCAGCCGCACCCGGAGATTCTGCGCCTTGCGCAGTCCCAGCACCGTCGAGCACACCGACCGCACCTCGTCCATCGCCGACACCAACTCCGCATCCGCCGGCAGCTCACCCGCGGTGCTTCCGGGTCGCTCCGCAGGCTCCGCTCCCGCCGGCCAGTCCGCGAGATGCACGGACCGTCCGCCGGTCAGTCCCCGCCAGATCACCTCACTGACCAGCGGCAGCAACGGAGCGGCGAGCCGGGTGACCACCTCGAGCACCGTGTGGAGGGTGTCGACGGCGTCCTTGTCCTCGTCCCAGAAGCGCGAACGCGACCGCCGCACATACCAGTTCGTCAGCGCGTCGCAGAACGTGCGCAGTTCGTCGCACGCCCCCGCGATGTCGTTCGCCTCGAGCGCGCCGGTGATGGCGTCCCGGGTTCCGGCCAGCTTCGCGAGGATGTACCGGTCCAGGACGTTCGCCGAATCCGTGCGCCACTCACCGGACGTGGGCGCGTACAGCTGCAGGAAGCTCCACGCGTTCCACAGCGGCAGCAGCGCCTGCCGGACACCCTCGCGGATGCCCTGTTCGGTGACGACGAGGTTTCCGCCGCGCAGGATCGGCGAGGACATGAGGAACCAGCGCATGGCGTCCGAGCCGTCGCGCTCGAACACCTCCTTCACGTCCGGGTAGTTGCCCTTGGACTTGCTCATCTTCAGTCCGTCTTCGCCCAGGACGATGCCGTGGGCCGCAACGGTCTTGAAGGCGGGACGATCGAACAGCGCCGTCGCCAGCACGTGCAGCGTGTAGAACCAGCCGCGGGTCTGCCCGTTGTACTCGACGATGAAATCGCCCGGGAAGTGACTGTCGAACCACTCGCGGTTCTCGAACGGGTAGTGCACCTGCGCGTAGGGCATGGACCCGGACTCGAACCAGCAGTCGAGGACCTCCGGCACACGCCGCATCATCGACTTCCCGGTCGGATCGTCCGGGTTCGGGCGCACCAGATCGTCGATCATCGGCCGGTGCAGATCCGTCGGCCGCACACCGAAGTCGCGTTCGAGTTCGTCGAGCGAGCCGTACACATCGGTGCGCGGGTACGCCGGGTCGTCGGACACCCACACCGGAATCGGGCTGCCCCAGTACCGGTTGCGGCTGATGTTCCAGTCGCGGGCACCCTCGAGCCACTTGCCGAACTGGCCGTCGCGGATGTGCTCGGGCACCCACGTGATGTCCTGGTTCAGCTCCACCATGCGGTCGCGGAACTTGGTGACCGCGACGAACCACGACGGGACCGCCATGTAGATCAGCGGCTGCCCGCTGCGCCAGCTGTGCGGGTACGAGTGCTCGATCGTCTCGTGCCGCAGCAACTTTCCAGCAGCCTTGAGGTCCTTGATGATCACCGGGTTCGCGTCGAACACCTGGAGACCCTCGTAGGGCGGCACCATCGCCGTGAACTTGCCGCCCGGGTCGAGCGGCTGCACGATCTCGATCCCGTTCGCCGCACAGTACTCCATGTCCTCTTCACCGAAAGCCGGTGCGAGGTGGACGATTCCGGTACCGGACTCGGTGGTGACGTAGTCGGCGGAGATGACGCGGTGCGCGTTCTCGTGACCGACGAAGAAGTCGAACGGCGGGTCGTAGCGAAGCCCGACGAGGTCCGAACCCTTGTGCTCGGACAGCACCTCGGGCGTCTCACCGAGTTCGCGGGCGTAGTGCCCCAGCCGATCCTTGGCGAGCACGTAGCGCTTACCGTCGGCGCCCGTCACCTGGACGTAGTCGATGTCCGGGTGCACCGCGACAGCGAGGTTGGACGGCAGCGTCCACGGCGTCGTGGTCCAGATGATCGCGTTGGCGCCGTCGAGCGGGCCCTCGCCGTGCAGCGGCATGTCGACCGTGACGGCGGGATCCTGGCGCATCTTGTACGCGTCGTCGAGCCGGGTCTCCTGGTTGGACAGCGGCGTCTGCTCGTACCAGCTGTACGGCAGCACACGGAAGCCCTGGTAGATCAGGCCCTTGTCGAACAGTTCCTTGAACGCCCACATGACCGACTCCATGAAGTCGAGGTCGAGTGTCTTGTAGTCGTTGTCGAAATCGACCCACCGGGCCTGACGGGTGACGTAGTCACGCCACTCGTCCGTGTAGCGCAGCACGGAGGACTTGCAGTACTCGTTGAACTTCTCGAGACCCATGACGTCGATCTCGGACTTGTCCTTGATGCCGAGTTGCTTCTCGGCCTCGAGTTCGGCGGGCAGACCATGGCAGTCCCAGCCGAATCGGCGCTCGACCTTGTTGCCGCGCATGGTCTGGAACCGCGGGATCAGGTCCTTGACGTACCCCGTCAGGAGGTGGCCGTAGTGCGGGAGACCGTTCGCGAACGGCGGACCGTCGTAGAACACGAACTCGGGCGCGTCGTCGCGCTGGGCGACCGACGCCCGGAAGGTGTCGTCCTCGTCCCAGCCGGCCAGCACACGCTGCTCGATCTGAGGGAACCGGACACCCGCATCCTGCGAGACGCCGTAGTCGACCTTGGGGTAGGACTCGTTGCTGCTGGTCACGTTGCTGGTGTCGGTCACCGCGATCTCCTCGTGCCTGACGTACTCGGCACGGGGACGACGGAGACGCCTCCTGCGTCACCACCGCGGTACCACCCCGCTTGCACCCCGGAGGGCGCCTCTCGGTGCCGGGCTGTGACGGGCCCACCCGTTCGGTTCTACTGAGCCGGCGTGCCGGCCGTTCTTCCGAAGGCTCCCCGGTGATGGCCGGATCGTCGCCGCGAAACTCGGTTACTGAATTACTCGCTGAATGCAGTCTAGCCGCCACCCGCGTGCGGCAGCTCAGTCGCCCTCGTCGGATCCGGGCGTCGTGTCCGCGTCCCGTGCGGGACCACGTTCACCGGGGACACCGCTCGCGGGTTGCCCGGGCACGGCCGCCGCCTTCTTGCCCGCGAGGGCGCTGACGAGCAGCAGGACCGCTCCGGCGACGCACACTACGATGCATCCCCAGGCCCACACGACCGAACCGGTCATGAGAGCCACCACCAGGAGAGCGAACCCCACCGCTGCAAGAGCGAGTGTCACGACCAGCACGGCTCAACCTCTATCCGGGCCGCTGGCTGGGCAACTACCGCGCGCTCAGTCAGCTATTGCCCTTGGCGTAGGACTGGCTGTAATTGGACTGCGATCCACCCTGCGCGAACGAATCCTGACCGCCGTCCACCGGAACCGCGGATCCCCGCTGCTCCAGCTCTTCGAGCTGCGACTCCAGGTACGACTTCAGGCGCACCCGGTACTCGCGCTCGAACGTCTTGAGCTGCTCGATACGGCCCTCCAGCACGGAACGCTGCTGGTTGATCGTCGCCATGATCTCGGTGTGCTTCTTCTCCGCGTCCGCCTGCAGCGCGTCGGCCTTCTCCTTGGCCTGGCGCAGCTGGGTCTCGGAACGGGTCTGAGCGTCGGTGATCAGTGCTTCCGACTTCTGGCGGGCGTCCGCGATCATCGTCTCGGAACGGGTCCGCGCATCGCTGACCAGCTGCTCCGAGTTGGTGCGCGCGTTGCCGAGCAGCTGCTCGGACTCCGTCTTCGCGTCACTCGTGAGGCGGTCCGCCATCTCCTGGGCGAGACCCA
This sequence comes from Rhodococcus wratislaviensis, assembly GCF_900455735.1. Lineage (GTDB taxonomy): Bacteria > Actinomycetota > Actinomycetes > Mycobacteriales > Mycobacteriaceae > Rhodococcus_F > Rhodococcus_F wratislaviensis. The sequence continues at coordinate 63,285 of NZ_UAUI01000010.1, forward strand.
GAACCTTGGCGGCCTGCATGTGAGCGTCGGCGCCCTGCGCGGGGGCTGCCGCAGCAGCAGCGGCGGGAGCCGGTGCCGGCGCGGGAGCCTTGGGCTGCTCGACGACGCGAGCCGGCTCCGCCTTGGGAGCGGGAGTCTGTGCCGCGGACGCAGGGCGTGGAGCCTTCTTCGCATCGGCGAGCTCCTTGTCGAGCTCCCCTACTCGCTGCCGAAGGTCGGCGTTCTCCTCGATCAGGCGCGACAACTCTTGCTCGACGAGGTCGAGAAACGCATCGACTTCGTCTTCGTTGTAGCCCCGCTTACCGATCGGTGGCTTGCTGAACGCGACATTGTGCACATCAGCGGGAGTCAGCGGCATGGAAGGATCCCTTCACGCGTCATTTGGCGGTCTAGCAAGCATTCAGTTACAGCGCAGTCTACGTAACGGTGAAACAAGACTGGATCAATGGGGTCCATTCTGTCACACCAGACCCGTAGCACGCGCTTGTCCCTGAACGATCGACATCAGGATGAAGACGATGAACAGCAAGACCATGATGGATAGATCCAACCGCACCCCACCGAGATTGATCGGGGGGATCAACCGCCGTAGCAGTTTGACCGGTGGATCGGTGACCGTAAAAATCGCCTCGAGAATAACGACCACGACGCCGGTTGGCCGCCAGTCTCGTGCGAAGGTCCGTACGAACTCGACAATGATTCTGCCGATGAGTAGCAGCCAAAAGACAAACAGTATCAAGTAGATCACCGAGAACAAGGCCACACCTTCACTCTGCCTGAGAATGTCCGGCCGATCAAAACGAGCCGCGTGGCCAGGGCTTTCTCCGCCACAGCCGCCGCGGCCCGCGTCGTTTCGGACGTTCGGATCCCGATGGTCGTTTTCCCCGCTCCCCGGTTTACTTCTGGCTGTAGAAGCCGGTTTCCGCGATGCGGCGACGCTCCTCGGCGGACACGTCGATGTCTGCGGGTGAGAGCAAGAACACCTTCGTGGCCACCTTGTCGAAGGACCCACGCAGCGCGAATGCCAACCCGGCAGCGAAATCGACGAGGCGCTTGGCGTCGGCGTTGCTCATCTCGACGAGGTCCATGATGACGGGAGTGCCGTCACGGAACCGCTCGCCGATCGTGCGGGCCTCCCCGTAGTCGCGGGGGCGCAGCGTGGTGATCTTGGACAGCGGGCCGCCCTCGTCGAAGAGGGGTCCGCGACGACTCTCCACCCGCTCGGACCGCGTGTCGACGGCCAGCGCGCCGCGGGTGCTGCCGCGCACCGCACCGCTCGCGCTGGGACGGGCCGACCGGACGGCCACGGGTTCCACCCGGGACGAGTGCCGGGGGCCGTCGTATCGGTCGAAGTCGTCGTCGAGGTCGTCCCGGCGGCCGGGAGCGTAGGCAGCCTTACTGAAGGCCGGTTCGGCGAAGTCACGGTCGTCGCGGTCGAGGTAGGGATCACGTCCACTGTCGCGGGCCGGTCGAGCGGGCCTGCGGGCAGGTTCCGGCTCGTCCAGGTACTCGTCCTCGTAGTCGTCGAGGGGAACCATGCCGAAGTAAGCCTTGAACTTGTGCAGACTGCTCATTGATCGACCTTCCTTGGCGCGGCGGACAGGATCCAACTGCGACCGGTCGCAGCGGTGTGGACGGGTTGGCGATCACCTGGGCGATCTATTTCGAGGTTATAGGCCTCGAACCCAACAGCGCGGTTCCGACACGCACGCACGTCGACCCGTGTCGGACAGCGTGCTCGAGATCATTCGTCATGCCCGCCGAGAGTTCCGTCGCATCCGGATGGTCGCGCCTCAGCCGCGCGTGTATCTTCTCCAGTTCCTCGAACGCCGCATCCGGGTCGGCATCGATCGGCGGAACCGCCATCAGCCCGCGGTATTCGAGTCCCGGCGACGACTGCACCTGCGCGGCAAGATGTTCGAGGTCGGCGATCGCGGCACCGCCGCGCTGCGGATCGCCGTCCAGACTGACCTGCAGCAGCACCCGCAGCGGCTCGGGCCGCTCCCCCGCCTCGAGTGCCGTGGTCGCCGCGCGACCGAGGGCGCCGACGAGGCGTTCGCTGTCCACCGAGTGGATGGCGTACGCCCAGTGCGCGACGGCCTTCGCCTTGTTGCGCTGGAGGTGTCCGATCATGTGCCACCGCACCGACGGATCCGCCACCGCGGTCCGGAACTCCGCGATCTTGGCCGTGGCCTCCTGCTCCCGTGACTCCCCGAACTCGCGGCACCCGAGGTCGTACAGGATCCGCGCGTCGGATTCGGGGAAGAACTTGGTGACGGGCAGCAGCGACACTTCCGCGGGGTCGCGGCCGGCGTCCCGGCACGCCGCGTCGAGCCGTGCGCGCACGGCGCCGAGCGCAGTCTCGATCTCCCCGACCCTGCTCATCGTTTCCACTCCCACACCGAATCCCTCGCCGCCACCGGCGGCACTCGTCACACGCTGTCTTGCCCAGTATCCATCCAGATCACCGCCGCGAGCCGACCGGTCGGGGCCTGCCGGCGATGACTGAACAGTGTCTGGTCCTCGATGGTGCAGCGCGGATCCTCCGCCACTCCCGCGACACCCGCGTCGAGCAGCTGCTTCCGCAGGCCGGCCCGCAGGTCCAGGCCGGGGGTGCCCTTGACGGTGCGGGTGGCGCTGCCGGGAAGGAACTTCTCGACGTCCGCCTGCATCGCCGCGGGGACCTCGTACTGTCGGCCGCTCGCCGCCGGACCCAGGAACGCGCCGATCCGGTCGAGCCGCGCCCCCTGCTCGACCATGACGTCGAGCACCCGCGGGACGATGCCGATGCGGGCACCGATCCGGCCGGCGTGGACGGCGGCGATCACCCCGGCCTCGTCGTCGGACAGCAGCACCGGGACGCAGTCGGCGCTGAGGGTCGCGAGCGCGAGCCCCGGCACCGTCGTCACCAGCGCGTCCGTGGCGGGCACCGGCGCGTCGGTGGGCCCGTCGACCACGGTCACGGTGCGACTGTGGATCTGCTCCATCCAGACCAGATGGTCGAAGGCCACGCCGATGTTGTCTGCCAGTCGACGCCGGTTGGCCTCCACCGCGGCCGGATCGTCGCCGACGTGATCACCGAGGTTGAACGTGTCGTACGGTGCGACGGAGTGCCCTCCGGCACGGGTGGTGACGACCCGGCGAACCCTGAAATCGGGGGCGGACGGTGAGCTCAACGACGCATGAAGGAGGGCACGTCGACTTCGTCTTCACCCTCCTCGTCGGACACCGGCACCGCGCGGGACTGACCGTTTCCCGGCAGTGGCGGGAGACTGCTCGGGCTCTGGTGGGAGCTGATCGTCTCTCGGGTCACCGACATCGGCTCGCTGTGCTGCTGCTCGGCCGACTGTCCTACCTCGCCTGCCCGCCCGGCTCCGATGGCGCTGCGACCGGCAGCGCCCGACTCGACCGGCCGGCGGGCGGGGGCGCCGCCGTCGAACCCGGCGGCGATGACGGTGACCCGCACCTCGTCGCCGAGCGAATCGTCGATGACGGTGCCGAAGATGATGTTGGCGTCGATGTGGGCGGCTTCCTGCACCAGCGACGCCGCCTCGTTGATCTCGAACAGGCCGAGGTCGCTGCCACCGGCGATCGAGAGCAGCACGCCGCGCGCACCCTCCATCGACGCCTCGAGCAGCGGAGAGTTGATCGCCGATTCCGCGGCCTTGATGGCCCGGCCCTCGCCGCGCGAGGATCCGATGCCCATCAGCGCGCTACCCGCGCCGGACATGACGCCCTTGACGTCGGCGAAGTCGACGTTGATCAATCCGGGGGTGGTGATGAGGTCGGTGATGCCCTGGACACCGTTGAGCAGGACCTCGTCGGCACTGCGGAACGCGTCCATGAGGCTTACGGCGGCGTCGCCGAGCTGCAGGAGGCGGTCGTTCGGGATCACGATGAGGGTGTCGCACGATTCGCGCAGCGACTGGATACCGGTGTCGGCCTGGCCGCCGCGGCGCTTGCCCTCGAAGGAGAAGGGGCGGGTGACGACACCGACGGTGAGGGCTCCGAGCTTGCGCGCGATACTCGCGACGACCGGTGCGCCACCCGTACCCGTGCCGCCGCCCTCGCCTGCGGTCACGAACACCATGTCGGCGCCCTTGAGGACTTCCTCGATCTCGTCCTTGTGGTCTTCTGCGGCCTTGCGGCCGACTTCGGGATCCGCGCCGGCGCCGAGCCCGCGGGTGAGTTCCCGGCCGACGTCGAGCTTGACGTCGGCGTCACTCATCAGCAGCGCTTGCGCGTCGGTGTTGACGGCAATGAACTCGACTCCCTTGAGTCCCTGCTCGATCATCCGGTTGACTGCGTTCACGCCGCCGCCGCCGATGCCGACGACCTTTATTACGGCGAGGTAGTTGTGCGGGGGCGTCATCGGCTCTCGCCTTCCATGAGTGTGTATCACGCTTTCGTACAGATCGGTCCAGCCTGAACCCTCAACCTCAACCATAGGGTTACGGTTATGTCAAGTGCTGCTCGACTAGAGCGAAACGCTATGCACCGGCACAGGGATACGCCATTAGGCGCGCCGAGACGCGCCGAGTTATTTGACGAACTCGCCCGCAACTCTTTCGCTTCCGGGTCACCACCCGTCACCGCACCGTCGGCAGGTCGGGACTCGACACGTCGTAGGTCTGCCCGGGCTGGGTGAGCAGCGGCAGGGTGACCGCAGCCTTGCGCTCGGACTTCTCCGTACCGCCCCACACCACGATCCGGCCGTCGAGCAGCGTCACCGAGATATCCGAAATCGACTTCGCCGCAACCTGTCCCACCTGACCGCGCAGCTGCGGCGGCATCGACTCCAGCACCTCGATCGCCGCCTCCGTCGACGGGTCGCGCCACCCCGGCGACTCCGTCACCAGACGCGGCACCCCGGGCGGCGGCGGTGCGATCTCGTAGTCCACGGCCTCCGCGTCGAGGAGATGGGTACCGCCGGGGCTGTCGACGAACACGACGGGCACCCGCTCGGTTACCGTCACCCGGATGGTGGACGGGTACACCCGCTGGACGCGCGCGGACGCCACCTTCGGGATCGCGGCGACCCGCTGAGCCGCACCCTCCGTATCGACACGCAGCAACGGCTGTCCCTGCGGCACCGCCAGCACCTGGCGAATCTGCTCCCCGGAAATCGACGTCGCCCCCGCGACGTCCGTCTCCCGCACCGACAGCAGCGGCGTGAACCAGGCGACGAGACCGAGGGCCACGACCACGACGACGCCGACGACGCCCATCACCGACGGCCGCCGGTACCACGGCCGCCGCGGCGTCTCCACCGCGGCGGACTTCCGTGCCGCCGAAGCCGATTCGCGGGTGCGCCGGGTTCCGGGGTCGGTGACCGTCGAGGTGCGCCGGCGCGACGACGTCCGATCGCTCGCCGTCGCGCGGGCACCGGCCGCACCCCCCGGCCGCGGACTGCGCTGGACGTCGCGGCGGACAGGGCGGTCCGGCCGCTCGGACCGGCCCCGACGCTCCCGCGTCATCGCGACGGGTGGTGGTGCGGAGCCGCACGCAGAGCGTCGAGGATCTGGTTGCCGAGCATCGTCACGTCACCGGCACCCATGGTGATCACCACGTCCCCGGGGGACGCGAGCGCCGCGACCTGCCGCGGCGCCTGCGACAGGTCCGGCTGGTAGTGCACCGGCTTCGACACCGACAGCGCGACCAGGGCGCCGCTGACGCCGGGGAGCGGTTCTTCCCGCGCGCCGTACACGTCGAGGACCACGACCTCGTCGGCGAGGTCGAGCGCGTGCCCGAACTCTTCCGCGAATGTTGCTGTCCGGGAATACAGGTGGGGCTGGAACACCACAATGACTTTGCCGCTGCGCACCGAATCCTCCGACTCGCGGCGGTCGGCCTCGTGGGGCTGGCGCACCAGATCGGCGGCGGCGCCGAGCACGGCACGCACCTCCGTCGGATGATGCGCGTAGTCGTCGAACACGCGGACCCCGTGCTCGCGGCCGGTGAACTGGAACCGGCGGTGCACTCCCCCGAATCCGGCGATACCTTCGAGGATCTCGTCCACGTCGGCGCCCGCCTCCCGGGCGGCGAGAAGAGCGGCCAGCGCGTTGAGGGCCATGTGCCTGCCGGGCACACCCATCCGGACCGTCCTCGGCGACTGCTCGCCTGCCAGCTGGAACTGCAGGACTCCGCCGACGTCCCTGGCCTCGAAGCTCAGCAGTCGCGCGCCGACCTCGACGCCGTCGACGGGAGCGAAGGCCCCGTCGGCGTACTCGGCGCTGCCGTATCCCAGCACCCGCACACCGGGCAGTCCCCGCGCCGCCACCCGCTGCGCGAGCGCCGCGGACCCCGGATCGTCGAGACAGGCGACGAGCAGACCACCGGGCGACAGACGTGCCGCGAAATCGTCGAACACCTGGATGTACGCCTCGGTGCTGCCGAAGTAGTCGAGGTGGTCGGCTTCGACGTTGGTGACGACGACGACGTCCGGTTCGTACTGGAGCAGCGAACCGTCACTCTCGTCGGCCTCCGCGACGAACACGTCGCCGCTGCCGTGGTGGGCGTTGGTTCCGGCCTCGTTGAGTTCGCCGCCGACCGCGAACGACGGATCGAAACCGCAGTGTTGCAGCGCCACCACCAGCATCGACGTGGTCGACGTCTTGCCGTGGGTGCCCGACACCAGCAGGGTGCGGTGCCCCTGCATCAGCGAGGCCAGCACCGCGGGTCGCAGGATCACGGGAATCCCGCGCCGGGCCGCTTCCACGAGTTCCGGGTTGTCCTTGGGGATCGCGGCGTGGGTGGTGACCACGACGGTCGGGCCGCCGGGGAGGAGGTCGAGTGCGCCGGCGTCGTGGCCGATGCGGACGTGCGCGCCGCGGGCACGCAGCGCGAGGACGCCGCGGCTCTCCTTGGCGTCCGATCCGGACACCTGCCCTCCCCTGGCCAGCAGGATCCGCGCGATTCCGGACATTCCGGCGCCGCCGATCCCGACCATGTGGACACGTTCCAACTCCGCGGGCAGGTCGGTCATCGGGTTCCCCTTGTCAGCGCGGCCACGTCGAGCACGATGCGCGCAACCTCGGTGGCTGCGCTACGGTGACCCGCGCCGGCCGCACGTCGCCCCATCTCCTCGAGCTGTGCGGGGTCGCGCAGCAGCGGGATCACGGTCTCCGCGACGAATCCGGCGGACAGGTCTCCGTCGGCGACAATCATTCCACCTCCGGCGGCGACCACCGGTCGCGCGTTCAGTTCCTGCTCCCCGTTGCCGTGCGGCAGCGGCACGTACACCGCGGGAAGTCCCACCGCCGACACCTCCGCCACCGTCATCGCACCCGACCGGCAGATCACCGCGTCCGCGGCCGAGTAGGCGAGATCCATCCGCGACAGGTAGGGAACGGCCACGTACGGCGGGCCGCCCGGTGTCGCGGGAACGTCGAGGCTGTTCTTCGGTCCGTGCGCGTGCAGAACGGCCACACCGGCCGCGGCGAGCGACTCCGCCGCGCCCGACACGGCCTCGTTGAGCGACCGCGCGCCCTGCGAACCGCCGAAGACGAGCAGCACGGGACCGTCGGCGGGGAGGCCGAAGTGTGCGCGTGCCTCCGCCCGCAGGGCGGCCCGGTCGAGACCGGTGATCGATGCCCGGACCGGGATCCCGAGGATCTCCGCGTCCGAGCGGCCGCGCGCGGAGACTCCGGAACCGGCGACCGCGGCCAGGACCCGGGCGGCGCGTCGGGCACCGATCTTGTTCGCGATCCCGGCGCTGGCGTTCGCCTCGTGCACCACGATCGGTATGCGGCGCCTGCGGCGGAGCAGTCCGGGGCCGGCCGCCAGATATGCGGGCAGCGCGACGTACCCGCCGAATCCGACGACGACGTCGGCGCCGGTCGCGTCGAGCACCTCGCGGGTGCGGCGCACCGACGCGCGCACCCGGCCGGGAAGCCGCAGCAGGTCGAGGGTGGGTTTACGGGGCAGCGGCACCGGCGGAATGAGCTCGAGCGGGTAGCCCCGCTCGGGAACCAGGGTGGTTTCGAGGCCGCGCGCCGTGCCGAGAGCGGTCACCACCGCGCTGTCGTCGATCGCCTTGATCGCATCGGCCACTGCCAGAGCCGGTTCGATGTGCCCGGCGGTACCACCACCGGCCACGATCACCGACAGGGTGGACTTGTCGCCGTTCACCTACGAAATCCTCGCTCTCCTGCTCGGCCACCCGAGCTTCGCTGTTGACGTGCACCCCGTTCGGGGGTGCGGCCCTTGCCGCGTTCGGGGCGGCCCTTCTCGTATGTGACGCTGCGGGTCCGCGGGGCCATCTCGCGGCCGGCCCGCCGGCGGGCTTCGGCTCGGCGCACCGCCTCGGCGCGCGCCGCGTCGGCCCGCACCGGCGAATACGCCTCCGGCTTGCGGAGCCGCAGGAGACGACCGAACGGGCCGTCCTGCCCGGAGTGCAGCGCCGCGACCGCCTCCGGTTCGTGCCGCGCCGCGTTGGCGACGAGGCCGAACATGAACAGCGTGGTGGCCGTCGACGTTCCACCGGCCGACACCAGCGGCAACTGCAGACCGGTGACGGGCAGCAACCCGATCACGTATCCGACGTTGATGAACGCCTGTCCGGTGATCCACACCGTCGCCGTTCCGGTGAGCAGGCGCAGGAACGGGTCGGCGGATCGGGCCGCGATGCGCAGGCCCGTGTACACGAACAGACCGAACAGGCCGAGGACGGCGGCGCCGCCGAGATATCCGAGCTCCTCGCCGATGATGGCGAAGATGAAGTCGTTGTGGGCGTTCGGCAGGTAGCTCCACTTCGCGCGGCTCTGCCCCAGCCCGCGTCCGAGGATCCCGCCGTCCGCGAGCGAATACATCGCCTGCCGCGACTGGTACCCGATGCCCTGCGGGTCGGAACCGGGATTGAGGAACTCGCGCACGCGAGCGGAACGGTAGCCGGCGGTGAGCGCGAGGATCACGATCCCGCCGAAACCGGTGCCGACGATGGCGATGAACAGCTTCAGCGGCAGGCCCGCGAACCACAGCAGCGCCATCAGGATGATGGCCAGCGACACCGTCGTACCGAGGTCGGGCTGCAGGATGATCAGGACGAACGCGACGAGCGCGGCCGGCACCAGCGGAACGAGCATGTCCCGGATACTGGAGATGTCGCTGCGCCGCGACGCCAGGATGTGCGCACCCCACACGGCCAGCGCGATCTTGGTGAGCTCGGCGGGCTGCAACGAGAATCCGGCGACGACGAACCAGCCGCGGGTGCCCTGGGACACCGTGCCGATGCCGGGTATGAGGACCAGGACCAGCAGGATGATCGTGACCGCGAAGGCCGGGAACGACAGGGCACGCATCACCCGGACCGGGATCTGCAGCGCCGCGTAGAACAGGCCGAGTCCGAGAGCCGCGAACAGCGCCTGCCGGGTGAAGAGGGTGTACGCCGAACCGTCGGAGGCGTAGGCCTCGACGCTCGAGGACGACAGCACCATCACCAGGCCGAGGACCGTCAGCAGAAACGCGATCGTGACCACGAGGTGGAACGACGCCAGAGGCCGCGACAGCCAGGCCCCGATCCGGGTGCGTGGGCCGCGCGGAGGTGCCGTGCGCGTGCGGGGACTCGACGGTGCACGTTTCGCCACCCCCGGGCCGGCCGCCGCGCGGGCCGGGGACCGCTGTCCCTCGGGGACGCGGCGGGTGCGGGCTCCGGCGGAGGTCATCGCAGCGTCCTGGAGATGTCCGACTCGTCGAGCCCGCCGACGGCGTCCGCGAAGCTGCGCCCCCGGTGACCGTAATTGTCGAACATGTCGAGCGAGGCCGCCGCGGGCGCCAGGACCACGGAATCCCCTGCCGTTGCCAGCGCAGCCGCTTCGCGCACGACGACACCCATCACGGTGTCGCTGTCGGTGTCCGCCGGCAGCACCACCCGGTGCGTCGCGGTCTGCGGGACTGCACTCACACCTGCATCGTCTCCCGTTTCGACAGTGACCACGGGAACCTCGGGGGCGTGTCGCGCAAGGGACTCTGCGATCTGCATCGCATCGCGGCCCAGCAGGACGGCGCCGGCGAGACGACCGGCCACCTCCCGAACGAGGTCGTCCACCCGCGCACCCTTCAGCAGACCACCGGCGATCCACACCACCCGCTCGTGGGCGAGGATCGACGGGCGAGCGGCGTGCGGGTTGGTGGCCTTGGAGTCGTCGACGAACGTCACCCCCCCGACCTCGGCGACGTGTGCCGCACGGTGCGGGCCCACGACGTGGGCGGCCAGGCCTGCGGCGACGGCGTCCGGCGGAACTCCGATCGCCCTGGCCAGAGCTGCCGCGGCCAGGGCATCCATCAGTCCGGCAGGCCCGGGCGGGGTGATCCCCGCGGCCGGGGCCAGCCGCTCACGATCGGCGAACGCGCGGTCGACGAGATACCCGTCCTCGACACCCAGTTCGCCCGGCGCAGGCACACCCAGCCGGAAACCCAGGGTCCGGACTGCGAGGGACGAGGAGAAGAGAGAGGACGCGACCTCGTCGTCGAGGCCCAGTACCGCGACCTCACCGGTCAGGGCGCGGGCCTTCGCATCGATGTACGGCTGCATCCCGCCGTGCCAGTCCAGATGATCTTCGGCGATGTTGAGGATCGCGCCTGCGGTCGGCCGGACCGACGGCGCCCAGTGCAGCTGGAACGACGAGAGTTCGACCGCCAGCACCTCCGCCCGGGGTTCGGTCCGCCGCAGGGCGTCGAGTACCGGCAACCCGATGTTGCCGCAGGCCAGACTCGGCAACTCGGCCGCCTCGAGGACGGACTGCAGCATGGAGGTCGTCGTGGTCTTGCCGTTGGTGCCGGTGACCACCAGCCACCGCCGGGCCGGGCCGTAGAGCCCGGCCCGGTCCACGTGCCAGGAGAACTCGATGTCGCCCCAGATCGGCACCCCGTCCCCGGCGGCGAGCGAGAGCAGCGGCGCGTCCGGGCGGAATCCCGGGCTCGTCACGACCAGCGCGAACTCGGCGACCCGGTCCCGCTCGGCGAGCAGATCGTCGATCGGGACGGTGGCGGCGCCGAGCCGCGCGCACTCGGCGAGAGCGTCGACGTTCGCATCGGTGACGGTGACGAGCGCACCGAGGTCACGAAGGGGTTCGATGGTGGCCCGGCCGGAGACACCCGCACCGGCGACGAGGACGCTGCGACCCCGCAACCAGTCGAGCCCGCCGTGTTCCTCTGCCACGTCGTCAGCCCCCGATCGCTGCCAGGTACTCGCTGTAGAACAGCGCGAGCCCGATCGCGGAGGCGATGGCGGCCAGCAACCAGAACCGGATGATCACCGTGGTTTCCGCCCACCCGGCGAGTTCGAAGTGGTGGTGGAACGGAGCCATCCGGAACACCCGTCTTCGGCTCGACCGGAACACCGCGACCTGAATCACCACCGATGCCGCCTCGGCGACGAACAGCGCGCCGATCACGACCATCAGCAGTTCGGTGCGCGTTGTGATCGACAGTCCGGCGAGCATGCCGCCGAGTGCCAGCGAACCGGTGTCGCCCATGAAGATCTTGGCGGGCGCCGCGTTCCACCACAGGAACCCGATGCATGCACCGGCACCGGCCGCGCAGATCAGGGCCAGGTCGAGCGGATCGCGGACGTCGTAGCAGCCCTTGCCGGGGCTCGTCTCGCACGCGTTGCGGTACTGCCAGAACGTGATGATCACGTACGCGCCCAGCACCAGGCTCATGGAACCGGCAGCGAGACCGTCGAGTCCGTCGGTGAGATTGACCGCGTTCGACCACGCGCTCACCAGCAGATAGCAGAACGCGACGAACACGACGGAGCCCATCGTGACCGTGGCGATGTCACGCACGTACGACAGGTGCTCACTGCCGGGGGTGAGGTCGTTCGCGCCCCGGAACTGCAGCGCGAGAATGCCGAACGCCACTGCCGCGATGAGCTGTCCGACGAGCTTCGCGGTCTTGTTCAGACCGAGGTTGCGCTGCTTGCGGATCTTGATGAAGTCGTCGAGGAACCCGACCCCGCCGAGCGCCGTCGTGAGACCGAGAACCAGCAGTCCCGAAGCCGACGGCCCGTCCGCGTTGTAGCCGATGCCGATCAGGTGAGAACCCCAGTAGCCGGCCCACAGTCCGGCGAGGATGGCGACGCCACCCATCGTCGGGGTGCCGCGCTTCGACTGGTGGCTCGCCGGACCTTCGACACGGATCTCCTGGCCGAACCCCTGACGGGAGAAGGCCTTGATGAGAACGGGGGTCAGCAGAATCGAGACGGCGAGCGCGATGCCCGCCGCGAAGAGGATCTGTCTCACCGCGTAGCCTCCGAACCCTTCTGTCCCGTGCTTCCCGCCAACACCGTGTCCGCAACCTCCCACAATCCGATGGACTGCGACGCCTTGACCAGCACCAGGTCACCCGGCGCCAGTTCCGCTTCGAGCAATGCGACCGCACCGGCGATGTCGGGGACGAGGATCGACTCCTCACCCCACGAACCTTCCATGACCGCACCCTGGTGCATGGCGCGGGCGGGCCTGCCGGTTCCGACGATGATCAGCCTGCTCACGTCCAGCCGGACCGCGAATCTGCCGATGGCGTCGTGTTCGACCACTGATTCTGGACCCAGCTCGGCCATTTCTCCGAGCACCGCCCAACTCCGGCGCGCCGCCCCCCGGCCCGTCCTGGCCATCGACACCAGCGCCTTCAGAGCCGCCCGCATCGAGTCGGGGTTCGCGTTGTACGAATCGTTGACGACGGTCACACCGTCCGGCCGGTCGCGGACGTCCATCCGGCGCGCCGAGACCGCGGCGGCACCGGAGAGAGCCTGCGCGATCTGCTCGAGGTCCGCCCCGCATTCGAGCGCCACCGCCGCCGCGGCGAGCGCGTTGCCGACCTGGTGTTCGCCGTGTACGGCGAGCTCGACGGCGACACTGCCCGCCGGCGCCGTGAGAGTGAAACGCGCCCTTGCCTTCTCGTCGAGCACGATGTCGGTGGCCCGCACGTGCGCGGACTCCGACCGACCGACGAGGACCACCCGGGCCGACGTGCGCGGGGCCATGGCCGCCACCAGCGGATCGTCTGCGTTGAGGATCGCGACGCCACCCTCGTCCGCCGGGGGCAGCGACTCCGCGAGCTCACCCTTGGCGACGGCGATCGCCTCACGCGAACCGAATTCGCCGAGGTGCGCCGTTCCCACGTTGAGGACGACCCCGATCTTCGGGGGCGCAATGTTCGCGAGGGAGGCGATGTGGCCGCGGTCGCGGGCCGACATCTCCAGAACCAGGAATCCCGTGTCCGCGTCCGCGCGGAGCGCGGTCCACGGGTGGCCCAGTTCGTTGTTGAACGATCCGGGCGGCGCGACGACGGGGCCGAGGGGGCGCAGGACGGCGGCGAGCAGATCCTTCGTCGACGTCTTCCCCGCCGATCCGGTGACGCCGACGACGGTGAGCCCCTTCGCGGTGAGGTCGTCGACGGAGGCGCGCGCGAGCTTCGCGAGGGCCGCGAGCACGGCGGCGCCCGATCCGTCGGTGTCGTGCTCGAGTGCCATCGCCTTGCTCGGGATGTCGCTCGGTGTCGGGGTGACGACGACGGCGGGGACGCCGACCGGGCGCGCCGCCAGGACCGCGACCGCGCCGGCCTCGACTGCCGAGGCCGCGTGATCGTGGCCGTCGACGCGGGCGCCGGGCAGTGCCAGGAACAGTCCCCCGGCGGTGACCTTCCGCGAGTCGAACTCGACCGTTCCCGTCACCTCGGCCGACGGGTCGGCGACGTCGTGCAGTTCGCCACCCACGATCTCGGCGATGCGAGCGAGTGTCATCGGAATCATCGCGCTCCTCCGACCTGTCGCTCGATCGCGTCGCCCAGTACGTCGCGGTCGTCAAATGGGTACTTCACCCCGTGTATCTCCTGACCGATCTCGTGTCCCTTGCCTGCGACCAGAACCACGTCGCCTGCCTGCGCCCAGCCGACGGCGTCGGCGATCGCCTTCGCTCGGTCCGCTACTTCCCACACCTGTCCCCGCTCGGATTCGGGCACCCCGAGAGCGCCCTCGCGGACCGCGGCCCTGATCTTCGCCGGATCCTCGGTGCGGGGGTTGTCGTCCGTGATGATCAGCAGGTCGGCTCCGCGGGCTGCCGCGGCGCCCATCAGTGGCCGCTTTCCTGCGTCGCGATCGCCGCCCGCACCCACGACGACGGCGACGCGACCGCGTACCTGCTCGCGCAGCGTCGCGATCACGGCCTCGACCGCTGCGGGCTTGTGCGCGTAGTCGACGACGGCGAGGAAATCCTGCCCCCGGTCGATCCGCTGCACCCGGCCCGGCACGTCGACCCCGGCGATGCCCCGGGCGGCGTCGCGCGGATCGACACCCAGCGCCGCGCACAGCGCGACGGCGAGGGACGCGTTGGCGACGTTGTACTGCCCCGGCAGACGGAGCTCCACGTCGAGCGTCGTGCCCTCGGCGGTGGTGAGCGCGAAGGTCTGCGAGCCCGAGGGCGACACCGTCGCCGGGCCTGCCGTCCACACCGCGCCCTCGCTCTCCGGCGTGGTGGCGACGGTCGTCACCATCGAGTGCGCGCCGCGGGCGACGTCGGCCATCCGCTGCCCCCACACGTCGTCGACGCAGATGACGGCGTGCTGGGCGTGGACGGACGAATCGGCCGCGAAGAGCCGTGCCTTGGCGGCGAAATAGTCCTCGAAGTCGCGGTGGAAGTCCAGGTGGTCCTGGGAGAGGTTCGTGAACGCGCCCACATCGAAGCGGACCCCGTCGACACGGCCGAGCGACAGCGCGTGGCTGGACACCTCCATGACGACGGTGTCGATCCCCTGCTCGAGCATCACGGCGAACAGGGCGTGGAGCTGCGGCGCCTCGGGGGTCGTCAGCGCGCTCGGCACCCGGCGGCCACTCATCCGGGTCTCGATGGTGCCCACGAGGCCCGTCGTCCGCCCCGCGGCGGTGAGGGCGGCTTCGACGAGATACGAGGTCGTGGTCTTCCCCGACGTCCCGGTGATGCCGATGACCTGCATCTTCTCCGAGGGTCGACCATAGATGGTGGCCGACAGCTCACCGAGGACGCCGCGGGGGTCGTCGTGGACGAGCACCGGCATGTCGGAGCCCAGCGCGGATACCAGCGCGAATCCGGCCTCGTCGGTGAGGATCGCGGTCGCGCCGCGTGCGAGAGCGTCGGCGGCGAATGCCGCGCCGTGCGCGCGGGCCCCGGGGAGGGCCGCGAACAGATCGCCCTCGATGATCCCCTGGGCGCGGAGATCCACCCCGGTGACGATCACGTGCTCGGCGGTTCCGGTGGGTGCCTCGACCCTCGCTCCGGCGAGCGCTGCCAGAGCGCTCACCGTGGTACGGACCGGCTGGGCGGGGCGAAGGCTGTCTGTGACCTTCACCTCCACTGACGCCGACTGCGGGCGGGACGGAACAGGCACCGGGCTCCTCTCGGATGTCGACTCTCACTGACAACGGCATAGTGCACGGATCGATACAGCGTGCTACCTCGGCAGTTCCGTGCGTCCACGGAAAAGTCCGTGTCCACTGAACGGCCGACGTGTCAGATTACCGCGACAGCTCTCGGAACCCGATTCGGCCGACCTTCGCTCAATCGGCCTGCAGCACCAGCCTGCGTCCGGGGTCCGGGGACATCGGCACGCTGTCGCGTTGCAGCATCCAGGACGCGATGTTGTGGAACAGCGGTGCCGCGGACTGGCCGCCTGTGCCGTCCGCGCTGCGTGTCGGCGCATTGAGCATGATTCCGACGACGTACCGCGGATTGTCGGCCGGGGCGATCCCGGCGAACGTGATCCAGTAGTTCGAGTTCGAGTAGCACTTGCAGGCGGGATCGACCTGCTGGGCGGTACCCGTCTTGCCGCTGATCTGATACCCGTCGACGGCGGCCTGCACCCCGGTGCCTCGCTGGTTGCCCGTGTCGTTCTGGGTGACGGACCGGAACATGTCGCGAACCGTGGACGCGGTCTGGGGGCTGACGACCGTCACCTCCTCGGGCGCCTCGGTCTCCGTCCGGTTCCCGGACGCGTCGACCGTCGCCTTGACGATGCGCGGCGGGATGCGGACACCGTCGTTGGCGATCGCCTGGTACATGCCGGTCATCTGCAGCAGCGTCATCGACAGGCCCTGACCGATCGGCAGGTTCGCGAACGTGCCCCCCGACCACTGGTCGCGGCTGGGGACGCTGCCGGCGCTCTCACCGGGTAGCCCGACGTCGGTGCGCTGGCCGAGGCCGAACCTGGACAGCATGTCCGCGTAGCGGTCCTCCCCCACGCGCTGGGCGAGCATCAGGGTGCCGACATTCGAGGACTTACCGAACACACCCGTGGCGGTGTACGGGGCGACCCCGTGGTCCCACGCGTCTTTCACCGACACACCCGACATCTGAATGTTGCCGGGGACCTCGAGAACTTCGTCCGGTGTGGTCAGCCCGTACTCGATCGCGGCCGCCGCGGTGACGATCTTGTTGACGGAGCCCGGTTCGAACGGCGTGCTCACCGACAGGTTGCCCATCTCCACGGTCCGCGGATTGTTGCCCACCCCGATCGCCGGATTGAACGTGCTGTCGTTCGACATCGCGAGCACCTCGCCGGTGTGGGAGTCGAGTACGACCGCCGACGCGTCCTTCGCACCGGACTTGTCCTTGGCCATCTGCACCTGCTGCTGGACGTAGTACTGCAGGTCGGAGTCGATGGTGAGTTCGACGCTCGACCCGTCCACCGCCGGTTGCTTGTCACGCCAGCTGCCGGGAATCACCGCGCCGTCGGAGCCCCGGTCGTAGGTCTGGGAGCCGTCGGTGCCTGCGAGAGTGGAGTCGAGCGAGTCCTCGAGGCCGAGCAGTCCGTGACCGTCCCAGCCGGTGGCGCCGACGAGGTTGGCGGCGAGGGATCCGCCGGGGTACTCGCGGATGTCCTGGCGTTCGAGTCCGACCTCCGGGAACTTGTCGCTGATCTGTGCGGCGATGTTGGGGTCGACGCTGCGCGCGAGATAGACGAACGTGTCGTCGCCGTGCAGTTTCTCCTTCAGATCCTTCTCCGGTGCGGCGTCGCCGAGCCGGTCGTGGATCTCCTTCGCGATCGCGTCGAGACGGGAGTCTACGTCGGGGGCGGTGTCGCTCTTGGCCTTCGCCTCCTCGAGTTCCTTCCGGACCCGTGCGGGCTGGAACGTCAGGGCCTTCGCCTCCATCGTGAATGCGATGGGGTTGGCGTTGCGGTCGGTGATCGATCCGCGCAGCGCCGGATCCACCTCGGTGGTGGTGCGCTGGTTCGCCGCTTCCGCGGACAGTTGTGGTGCGTCGATGACCTGGATCCACAGAAGCTGCGCGGCCGCGAGGCCGAGCGCCAAGAACATCACCAGGCGTCCGTACCGTTGTCTGAACGGAAAGGACGCCGTACCGGCGCCCTTGGGGCGCCGGGGACGACTTCTCGGTGCGCTTCGACTCACCGGCGACCGCCGGACGGTGGAGCAGTCGTCGGAGCGGCGGCCGAGGGGATCACGGGAACCAATTGTTCACCCTGCGCTTGGATCTCCGTGCCATTGCCGGGCTGTGGCGTGGCGCGCGGCGACGGCGTCGTCGTCCCTCGGTTCGGGGCGGTCGCGACGGCGTTGCCGCGCTGGGTGGGCGGGGCGGCGACGTCCAGCGGCGGCACGGGGGCACCCGACGCCGGGGCCGGCTTTCCGACGACCTCGACGCTGCCGTCGGGGTGGACGACGAGTCGAGCGGGATCGTTGGCGGGCACCATGCCGAGCTTGGCGGCTTCCTCCGCCAGTTTCGGGGCCGAGTTGGCGGTCTCGACGTCACGCTGGAGCGCCGCCTTCTCCTCCGCCAGCGACTGGTTGTGGGCGCGGGCGGCGCTCAGCTGGTACGAGTCCTCGGCGGACCGGGTCGTCAGCAGCAGTGTCATGGCCAGGCCCATGGCGAGCAGAACGAGGATCGTCGCCACGAACGGAATGCGGGCGGTGAGCGTGCCGGTGCGGTTCTTGCCGGAGACGGCGATCGCGGACCCACTGTGCACGGCCGCGCGCTGGGTGCGCTTCTTGTACGCCCGCTCAGCCGCGCCCGTCCGGTTGGCCGCCCGTGCGGGCCGCATCTCGGTGGAACTCACCTGAACCGTCATGCCGCCGACCTCCTGGCAATTCTTTCTGCAGCGCGCAACCGCACCGGGGCTGATCGTGGGTTCTCTACGACTTCCTGTTCGGACGCCCGCTCCGCCCCTCGTGTGAGGATCCGGAACTCCGGTCCCATCCCCGGTAATTCGACAGGAAGCCCCTCGGGGCTCTTCGACTTCGACCTGGGAGTGATTTCCTGCTTGACGACCCGGTCTTCCAGGGATTGGTACGACATGAACACGACGCGTCCCCCGACGGTCAACGCGTCGAGTGCAGCCGGGACCGCGGCGCGCAGTGAATCGAGCTCGCCGTTGACCTCCACTCGAAGGGCCTGGAACGTCCGCTTGGCGGGATGTCCCCCGGTACGGCGGGTCGCCGCAGGAATGGTGCGGTACAGCAGTTCGACCAGCGCTGCGCTGGTGGTGAACGGCTCCTTCGCGCGCTGCCGGACGATCTCCGACGCGATCTTGCCTGCGAAGCGCTCCTCGCCGTACGTGCTGAGGATGCGGGCGAGATCGCCGTGGCTGTACGTGTTGAGGACCTCGGCCGCGGTGATGCCGGTGGTCGGGTCCATCCGCATGTCGAGGGGCGCGTCGATCGAGTACGCGAACCCCCGATCCGATTCGTCGAGCTGCATCGAGGAGACACCGAGGTCGAAGAGGATCCCGTGCACCGATTCCTGCGCGGGGAGGCCCGCCTCGGTGAGCGCGTCCTCGATGCCGTCGTAACGGGTGTGCACGAACGTGATGCGATCGGCGAACGGCGCGAGCCGGCCACCGGCGATCTCGAGCGCATGCGGATCACGGTCGAGGGCGATGAGTCGCAGCTGGGGGTACGTCCGCAGGAAGTGCTCGGAATGTCCGCCGAGACCGAGGGTCGCGTCGATCATGACGGCTCCCCCGCCCTGCGGGTCGTTCACGGTGAGGGCAGGGCCCAGCAGTTCGTCTGCGCGGTGAAGCAAGACCGGAATGTGACCGAAACCATCGGCGGGCGAGGAATCTTCCCCCTCGTGATCCACCATGATCCCTCCGGCTCCTGCTCTGTGGTGCGGGTGAAGTGCCCGATGCCGGGGTTCACTGCTCGAACTTCTCTTGTCGGCCAGTTGCCGTGGCGAATGCTTCGAGGTCCCTGCCCGAAATGAAAACCTGGCGCTGGGGAAGTGCGTCAGGGTTCCGTCGGACAGAGGCCTCGCGGCATTCGCGGGGGCGCGGTCACGCTCAGACGATCTCGCCGAGCGCGACTCCTGTTGCCTGCGAGTAGTTCTCCTCGTTCGCCTCGACGTAGGTCTGCCAGGCTTGCGCATCCCAGATCTCGAGGAAATCGACCGAACCGATCACTACGCAGTCCTTGGAGAGACCCGCGTAACGACGGTGATCTGCCGAGAGGGTGATGCGCCCCTGGGCATCTGCGTGCTGCTCGTCGGTACCTGCCGCCAGTCCGCGAACGAAGGCTCGCGCCTCCGGATCGCTTCTCGACGCGGCCGCGGCCTTGCGTGCGAGAGCGGTGAACTCTTCCCGGGGATACACCGCGAGGCTGTGATCCTGACCCTTGGTGACCATCAACCCTCCCGCCAGCGCATCCCGGAACTTTGCGGGCAACGTGAGCCGCCCTTTGTCGTCGAGCTTCGGCGTGTAGGTACCGAGAAACACTCGACACCTCCCACCGCGTTCATATCGAACGCCGTATGCCCGGGCGGTTCACCTTCGCTCCCCGCTGCGCACCACAGTACCCCACTTTCCCCCACCCACAAGGTGGATAACGGCGTGTTGTCTCGCAATTTGCCCAATACTTGCTGGTCAACGCTTATTGAAGGAGGTGGGGGAAAATTCCCGACGTGATCACCGACACGGGACCGTCCGATCGGGTTCTGCCGCACACCGTCGCAAGATGCACCAAAAGCCCAGGTGAGAGCGCAACGCGAGGGGGCGACGCCCCCTCCTCGCGGTTCATCGCGGAGCGGAGGGGGGAAAGTGGGGAAACGGGGTGGGTGCGGGTGGGGATTCGTGGGCGGAAGCGTTCACTGGCCCCACCGGATCGACCCTGGCCTACCGCACCCGGGCGTCCCCGCACCGGGCCCGGACACAGCAGTGGCGGCGTGACATCACATGCCACGCCGCCACTGGTGCTACTGAGCGGGTCGTACTACTCCTGCTCGAATCTCTTCTTGAAGCGGTCTTCCATTCGCGACGAGAATCCGCCACTCTTGCGCCCGCTTCGGGGCTTACCGCGTTCGGCACGGCCGGTGTCACCTTGCGTGGTCGAGCCACCACGAGAGGACTGTCCGGACTTGCTCTTTCCTCCACCCCACAGGAGGAGGACTCCGGCACCGAACATGACGATGAAGCCGATCAGGCTGATGACGGGGAAACCGCCCGGCTTGATCGGAAGGGCGACGCCGGCGATCAGCAGGACCAGCCCCAGAACGAACAGGGCCACCGCCTGCAATCGACGACGACTCGATGCCGCACGCATGCGACCGCCTCGCACAGTGGAGGCGAACTTGGGATCCTCGGCGTAGAGAGCGCTCTCGATCTGGTCGAGCATGCGCTGCTCGTGCTCGGAGAGTGGCACGGTACCTCCCCCGGCACTGGAGTGTTGGCCACCGCCTCACGGTGCGAGACGGTGGGTAACCGACTTTGGCGGCTACCTAGATTTAATAATACGAGCAGTTCGATCCCCGTACCACCTACTCCACGTACGAGTTCCCTGCCAACCTTACGGACTCCCGCACCGAACCCCGTTCGGGGCACCGCAATGTCGCGGTCGCCTCACCGTTTTCCCGCCGTTTCCGGTCCGTCGCCGGCTACGACGCCCGCAGATCGAGACCTGCGCCACGTCCGATGTGATCTTCGACGGCCTGGAGAAAGCGCCCGACCTCGACGAAGAACTCGTCGGCCTCGAGATCGGTGAGGGTTCGCGACATTCCCGCCTCGATCGCGGCGCGGGTGGCCGAGTGACCGGCGAAGTAGTCGGCCCAGTTCACGAATTCCGGCGCCGCGTCGGCCATGAGAACCCAGGCGTTACGCGTTCGTGTCCGTCTGCTCCCCGCCGCAGCCCCCTCGACGGCGGCCAGCACTGCGCCCGCGCCGCGGAGTGCGGCCAGATACGCACTGTGGAATCGATCCGCCGGCCCACCGGCCCCCACCGATTGCGCGAGGAGCGCGTCGGCGCGATCGAGCAGCACCGAACCCCGCCTGGACGCCGGGTTGCGTACGTCACCCGGTCGGCGCGAGTTCCCAGAGGTCGGTCCCGTGACCGGATTCGTCATCACTTCGAACACCTCCAAAACCCCGGTGCAACCACCCCGCCGGGCGTAGTCAGGTCGTGAGTTCGGGGGCCGGCGATGCTCGCTTCCCTCGAGCATCGCCGGATCCCCGCTATCGAACATGCGTTCGACCTATTCAATATAGCTGGACCCACCGACACGTCGTCAAGAGAAAGGTGAGACCGGTCGACACGAACGCTGACCAGACTCCGCTCGTGGTCGAACTCTCGGCCGCCGAGTTCCGCGACCGCCTGCACGAGGCGCTGTCGATCTACGTCGCCGCCATGGGCTATCCCCACGGCACCGAATACCACCGGGCGCCGATGTGGAACGAGCACCTGCAGCGATCGGGGTGGCGTGGCGTCGGCGCGCTCGTCCCGGCCGGTGACGGATCCGCCGACAACGCGGCCGACCGCCTCGTCGCCGTCGCCTACGGCTACCGCGGGGCGCCCGAACAGTGGTGGCATCAGCAGGTCCGTTCCGGCCTGCGCCACACGGGATGGACCCGGGACCAGATCGACGTGATCCTCGGCAACTATTTCGAACTCACCGAACTCCACGTCCACCCGGACGCCCAGGGACACCGGCTCGGCGAGACCCTGCTGCTCCGCCTCCTCGCACGCAGGCCGGAACGCGGGGTGCTGCTCTCCACCCCGGAAGTGGCGGACGAGGACAACCGCGCGTGGCGGCTGTACCGGCGCCTCGGCTTCAGAGATGTCCTGCGCCACTTCCGGTTCGCCGGGGACAACCGGCCATTCGCCGTGCTGGGACGCGGGCTTCCCCTGTGATCGACGCCGTGGTGGTGGGGTCGGGGCACAACGCCCTCGTGTCGGCGTGTTACCTCGCGCGGTCCGGGTGGTCGGTCGAGGTGATCGAACGCGACACCGTGCTCGGCGGCGCGGTGTCCACGGTGGAACGCTTCCCCGGGTACAAGGTCGATCGCGGGTCGTCCGCGCACATCATGGTCCGCCACACAGGGATCGTCGAGGAACTCGACCTCGGCGCGCACGGCCTGCGGTACCTCGACTGCGATCCGTGGGCGTTCGCCCCCGCCCCCACGGGTACGGATCGGCCGGGGATCGTGTTCCGCCGCAGCCTCGAACAGACGTGCCGGTCCATCGAGGAGTCCTGCGGCGCCGCCGATGCCGACGCGTACCGCCGGTTCGTGTCGGTGTGGGGTCCGCGCAGCGCACGCGTCATGCGCGCGTTCTCGAAACCGCCGACCGGTCCCGCGCTGCTCTCGTCGTTCTGGGGGCTCGACACGGGCGGCGGCGGCAGCGACCTGTCCCGGCAGTTCCTCGGTTCGGGCGACGCACTGCTCGACGAGTACTTCGACGACGAGCGTCTGAAGGCCGCCCTCGCGTGGTTCGGCGCCCAGTCCGGCCCGCCGATGTCGGAGCCGGGGACGGCGCCGATGGTCGGATTCGCGGCCCTGATGCACACCGTTCCGCCCGGCCGCGCCGTCGGCGGCAGCGGAGCCCTGACCGCGGCTCTCGCCGCGCGGCTGCGGGCCGACTCGGGGACCGTCTCGCTCGGCGACTCGGTGGTATCCCTGAGCCGCGACGGCGACTCCTGGACGACGCGGACGTCGTCCGGCCGGGAGATCCGCTCACGGGCGGTGATCGCGGGGTGTCACGTGCTGACCACCCTCGGCCTGCTCGAGCGCGGTGGGTACGACGCGCAGACCCTCGACCGGTGGCGTCGCCGCATCCGCGTCGGCCCGGGTATCGGGATGGTGGTGCGGCTGGCCACCGACGCCCTCCCCGACTATCCGAGTGCGCCCGACGCCTCGGTCACTCACGGCCTCCAGCTGCTGGTCTCGGATCGCGCGCACCTGCGGCTCGCGCACGGCGCGGCGCTCGCCGGGGAACTCCCACCGCGGCCGGCGGTGCTGGGAATGAGCTTCAGTGGCCTCGACCCCACCATCGCACCGGAGGGGAGGCACCAGGTGACCCTGTGGTCGCAGTGGCAGCCGTATCGGCTGACCGGCGGCCGGCACTGGAGCGACCTCGCCGGGCCGGAGGCCGATCGGATCGTCGCGGAGATCGACGCGCTGGCACCCGGTTTCGGTGAGTCCGTCCTCGACCGGCACGTGCAGTCACCGCAGGACCTCGAAGCCGAGATGGGGTTGCTCGGCGGCAACGTCATGCACGTCGAGATGTCGCTCGACCAGATGATGATGTGGCGTCCCCTTCCCGAGCTCTCGGGGCACCGGGTTCCGGGCGCCGACCGCCTGTACCTCACCGGCGCCTCGACCCACCCGGGCGGTGGGGTGTCCGGCGCGAGCGGCCGGAGCGCCGCGCGCATCGCGCTCCACGACGACCGCCGGGGCCTGGGACGCCTGCGGCGACGGCGATGACCTCCCGCCTGCCCCTGTTTCTCGCGGGCGCGGCGATCGCGGCGCAGATCGTCTACCCGCTGGTGCACGGCGGGACCCGCGACGTCGTCACCGTGCTCGTGGTCGCGCTGCTCGCCGCGGCGTCCGTCACCCACGCGGCCGTGACCCGGGGTGCCCGCTGGACGGTGGGACTGGTGCTCGTCACCGCGGGGCTCGGTCTGTGCTCCGAGGTCGCCGGCACGGCCACCGGCTTCCCCTACGGCTGCTACGACTACAGCGTCGACCGGCTCGGGCCTGCTCTCGCGGGGGTTCCTCTGGTGGTGCCGTTCGCCTGGACGGCCGGGTTCTATCCGGTGTGGTGCGTGGCGTCCGTGCTCGCGCGCGGCCCGCGTCGACGGCTGACGCGGATCGCGCTGACGACGATCGGTGTCGTCGGCTGGGACCTGTACCTCGACCCGCAGATGGTCGCGGACGGGCAGTGGCGCTGGTGTGTCGCCGAAGCCGGCCTGCCCGGTATCGAGCACATTCCGCTGACGAACTACGCCGGGTGGTTCGTCGTCGCGGCCGTGATGGCCGTCGCCGTGGACCGGATCGACCGTCGATTCGACGCCGGGGCGCGGCACCCTGACGGTGTCCCGATCGGGTTGTTCCTGTGGACGTGGCTCGGTTCGGCGCTGGCCCACTCGGTGTTCCTCGGCGCACCTGAGTTGCGGTATTCCGCGATCTACGGGTGGTTGGCGATGGGAATCCTGGGAGTTCCGCTGCTCGTGTCGCTGCTTCGGCCGCGCGCCCGGCGACCCGGGACCCACGACACGCACCCTCACGCCTGACACCGATCCACTCCCCTGGCACGATACGACTGTGCAGCCGCCCTCAGTTCCGACCTCGACCCGCTCGCGGAGGGCTTTGTCCCTCGCGGCCCTCGGCCTCCTCCTCGTGCCCCTCCTCGCGGGATGCCTGCGGGTTCAGGTGTCGATGGGTGTGTCCGCCGACGACCGGGTGTCCGGCCAGATCGTGGCCGCCGCCGTGCCGGCGAACGATCAGGACAAGGGCCCGCAACTCACTCCGCCCGACTCGCTGTCGGGCAAGGTGCGCGTCCAGGAGTACAAGAAGGACGGGTACGTCGGCAGCCAGGCGTTCTTCAGCGACCTCACGTTCGGCGACGTGCAACAGCTCGGCACCATGTCGGAGCAGGCGAACGGAAGTTTCCAGATCTCGCTCCAGCGGACCGGCGATCTCGTGACCCTCGACGGGAAGGCCGATCTCAGCTCGGTGCCCGCCCAGGGCACGGACGTGCAGTTCACGATCGCCTTCCCGGCGCGGGTCGCCACCACCAACGGCACCCGCGAGGGCGACTCCATCGTGTCGTGGAAACTTCCCGCCGGCGACACCTCGACGATCCGCGCCGAGGTGCGCTACTCGGACCCGAGCACCCGCAGCTTCGCGGGCTGGGCGGGCATCATGGCCGGCGTGACGCTGGGTGTCGCCGTGATCGTCGGTGCGCTGGCCTGGATGGCCCGCAACAAAGATCCGGTGATCGGCAGCGGTCGCGGACGGGACCGCTCGGAGGTGTGACCTCTCCGCCGATCGAGCGGGTCGTCCGGATCGGCTCCCTGATCTCGGTTCTCGGTCTCGCCACCACCGTCGCCAACCTGTGCCGCGCCCCGCGGCTCCCCACGGCGGCCCGCCCGATCACCGAACCGGTCACGGTGTGCATTCCGGCCCGGGACGAGCGTGACCGGTTGCCGAACCTGATCGACGAACTGCGAGAACAGCGGGGCGTCGACGATCTGCGGGTGTTCGTTTACGACGACGCCTCCGCGGACGGGACGGCCGACGTCGCCGAAGCCGCGTGTGGCGCGGACTCCCGCTTCTCCGTGGTGCGGGGAACCGCGGAACCGCCGCCGGGCTGGGTGGGCAAACCCGCGGCCTGCCATCGGGTGAGTGAGCACGCCTTCGCACAGGGCCGCGGTGACGGCGGGATACTCGTGTTCCTCGACGCCGATGTGCGGTTGCGTCCGGGCGCACTGAACGCCGCCTGCGCCGCGCTGCGCGAGTCCGAAGCGGCGCTGGTCTGCCCGTGGCCGTTCCAGCAGACGGGGTCGCTGACGGAGGTCCTGGTGCAGCCGCTGCTCGCGTGGTCGTGGGCGGCGACACTGCCCGTCGGCGCGGCCAACCGGTCGCGGCGCCCGTCGACGGCCGTGGCGTGCGGGCAGTTCATGGTCTTCGACTCCGTCGCGTACCTCGGCGTCGGGGGTCACCGGGCCGTCGCGGACAGCCTGACCGAGGACCTCGACATCGCGCGCCTGCTCCGTACGCGCGGTCACGCGACCACACTGGTCGTGGCGGGCCGGTCGGCGTCGTGCCGGATGTACGAGGACGCCGATGCGCTGCGCCGCGGTTACGACCGCTGGCTGTGGACGGCATTCGGCTCCCGCCTCGGTACCGTGGCGGTTCTCGGTGCGGCAAGTGTGGCGTTCGCCGTGCCGCCGGTCGCGTTCGCGGCCGGACGGGGACGCGTGCGCCGGTGGGGTGCGGTGGGGTATCTCGCGGCCACGACGTCCCGTCTGTGCGCTCGGGCACTCGAACGTGGTGACCGACTCACCGTCGCCGACGTGGCCGGTGCGGTCGTGCATCCGCTGTCCGTCGCCGCGGTGACGGCACTGACGGTGTCGTCACACCGCAATCGCCGCCGCGGGCGCACCCGGTGGAAGGGGCGGACGCTCAGCTGACCCGCGCCGAGGTGACCGGGGCGGGATCCGCCACACCCGAACCGACCTTGTCGCCGAGCCGGGCCAGGACCTCGCTGGTGGCGCGCGCGAAGTTGAGCGTGATGAAGTGCAGGCCGGGTGCACCCTCCGCGATGAGTCGTTCACTCATCTCGGTGGCGACGTCGATGCCGATCTCGCGCACGGCGGCGCGGTTCTCCTCGGGACCGTCCCCGGCGGCCGTGGCCAGACGCTTCTCGAGGTGCGCCGGGAGACTCGACCCCGACAGTTCGAGCACGCGGCGGACCGACCGCAGCGACGTGATCGGCATGATCTCCGGAATGATCGGCTTGGCGCCCTGTTCGGGGTCGTACGCCGACACGCGGTCGCGCAGCCGCAGGTAGTCGTCGACGTCGAAGAACATCTGGGTGATCGAGTACTCGGCGCCGGCCCGCAGCTTCGACACCAGGTACCGGGTGTCGTGCGCGAGATCGGGCGCGCGGTAGTGGCCCTCCGGGAACGACGCGACGCCGACATGGAAGTCGCCGAGGTCGCGGACGAGCCGGACGAGTTCCTCGGCGTACTCGACGCCGTCCGGATGCTTCTCCCATTCGCCCAGCGGGTCGCCGGGCGGGTCGCCGCGCAGGACCAGGATGTTGCTGATTCCGCGGTCGGCGTAGGCGCCGACCATCGACCGCAGTTCGTCGACGCTGTGCGACACGGCCGTGAGGTGCGCGACCGGCAGGAGGGTGGTCTCCTCGGCGAGCTGGCCGGTGACGCGGACCGTACGGTCCCGCGTCGAGCCGCCCGCACCGTAGGTCATGGACACGAAGGCCGGACCCAGCCGCTCGAACTCCCGGACGGCACGCCACAGCCGAGCCTCGGCGGCCTCGTCACGCGGCGGCGAGAACTCGACGGAAAAGGGGACCCGGCCGTCGCTGGACGACCGGATCCGGTCGACGATGGACGGAGTGCGGGTCACCCAACCTTCGCTGGCCCGCCCCCTGACGGAATCGAATGTCACGCATCCAGCATAGGTAGTGCCCGGGGCAATGCACCCACTGCGTCTGCACGGGCGGCGGGATCCGGGTATCCGGCCACCCGGGAGAGCGCCCACTATGGTGGTGTCGACGCCTGTCGCCGGTCTCGGCGCGCACGCGAGAATTCGATCCTGGAGGCAACACTGTCCGTTGGAACGCGCCCCGCCGCCCTCGCGGCCGAGGTCGAAAATGCGCTTCGCGACTTCTTCACCAGCCGGCAGGACCTCGTCGACTCCGTGGGCGGTGGTTACCGCGAGGCCGTGACCACCCTCGAAGACTTCGTCCTGCGCGGAGGCAAGCGGGTCCGGCCGGCCTTCGCCTGGACCGGCTGGCTCGGGGCGGGCGGCGACGCTCGCGGCCCGGACGCCGGACCCGTGCTCCGCGCCTGCTCCGCGCTGGAACTGGTTCAGGCCTGTGCGCTCGTTCACGACGACATCATCGATGCCTCCACGACGCGCCGCGGGTTCCCCACCGTCCACGTGGAGTTCGCGGAACAGCATCGCGCCGGGGCGTGGAGCGGTGATTCCGCTCACTTCGGCGAGGGCGTCGCGATCCTCCTCGGCGATCTCGCGCTGGCCTGGGCCGACGACATGATCCGTGAGTCGGGCATCACCCCGGAGGCGTCGGCCCGCATCTCGCCCGTCTGGTCCGCGATGCGCACCGAGGTGCTCGGCGGACAGTTCCTCGACATCAGCAACGAGGCCCGGGCGGACGAATCGATCGACGCCGCCATGAAGGTGAATCGGTACAAGACCGCGGCCTACACCATCGAGCGGCCCCTGCACCTCGGTGCGGCGCTCGCAGGCGCCGACGAGACCCTGGTGTCGGCGTACCGCCGATTCGGCACCGACATCGGTATCGCCTTCCAGCTCCGCGACGACCTGCTGGGCGTGTTCGGGGATCCGGCCGTGACGGGCAAGCCCTCCGGCGACGACCTGCGGGCGGGCAAGCGTACCGTCCTGTTCGCGATGTCGCTGCAGCGCGCCGACGCCGACGACCCCGCGGCGGCCCGACTCCTCCGCGAGGGCATCGGCACCGATCTGTCCGATTCGGACGTGGACACCCTCCGGACCACGATCACCTCACTCGGCGCGGTCGCGGACGTGGAGAAGCAGATCGAGGACCTCGTCGGGAACGCGCTGTCGACGCTGGCGGCGAGCACCGCCACCGCCGAGGCGAAGCAGCAGCTCACCGAGATGGCCGTCGCCGCGACGCGCCGCGACTACTGAGGGTCCGGGATGGCCCGCGCGCTCCGGACGGTTTCCGGCCGCACCGATCACGTCGTCATCGTCGGTGCCGGCCTCGCCGGCCTCTCGGCCGCACTGCACCTCGCCGGATCAGGCAGGCGGGTCACCGTCCTCGAACGGGAGTCGTCACCGGGCGGCCGGGTGGGCACCTACCGTGGTCCCGGCTACGACATCGACAACGGTGCCACCGTCCTCACGATGCCCGAACTGGTGGGCGAGGCCCTCGCCGCCGTCGGCGCGGATTTCGCGTCCACCCGGCCGCCGCTCGTCCTGGAACGGCTGGCACCGGC
This sequence comes from Rhodococcus wratislaviensis, assembly GCF_900455735.1. Lineage (GTDB taxonomy): Bacteria > Actinomycetota > Actinomycetes > Mycobacteriales > Mycobacteriaceae > Rhodococcus_F > Rhodococcus_F wratislaviensis. The sequence goes on from NZ_UAUI01000010.1 coordinate 92,222, forward strand.
GTATCACGCGCGGTTCGCCGACGGTTCCTCGCTGGACGTCCATTCCGACCCCGACGCGATGGTCGCCGAGGTCAGCCGGGTGTGCGGGCCGGAGGAGTCGGCCAGGTACCTGCGACTGCGGCGCTGGCTGGGCCGGATCTTCGACGCCGAATACCACCGCTTCATGGACGCGAACTTCGACTCCCCGCTGGATCTCGTCTCGTCCCCCGCGGCCGCGCGGGATCTGCTGACGCTCACCGCCCTGGGCGGGTTCGGCCGGCTCGGCGCCCGGGTCGACCGCACGATCACCGATCCGAGACTCCGCCGGATCTTCACGTTCCAGGCCCTGTACGCCGGGGTCGCTCCCGCCGAGGCCCTCGCGGTGTACGGCGCGATCGCCCACATGGACACCTCGCTCGGCGTCTACTTCCCCCAGGGCGGGATGCGCTCGATCGCGCTCGCCCTCGCCGACGCCCTCACCACCGCGGGCGGCGAGATCCGGTTCGACACCGAGGTCGCGGCACTCGAGCGAAACGGCGACCGCGTCGGCACCGTCGTCACGGCGGCGGGTGAGCGCATCGACTGCGACGCGCTGGTACTCACCCCGGACACGGCCGTCGTCGACGCACTGCTCCGCCCGGTGACACGCCGGACCCCCCGCCGGGTGCGAGTGTCGCCGTCCGCCGTGGTCCTGCACGGGACCGTCCCCTCCGCGGTCGCGTCGCAGTGGGCCGCCCAACGGCACCACACCATCGACTTCGGTCACGCGTGGAAGCGGACGTTCGCGGAGATCACCGCTCGCGCGGGGCGCGGACGGCTGATGACGGACCCGTCGCTGCTGATCACCCGGCCCGCCCTGTCGGATCCGGGCCTGGTCGTGGACCGCGCGGGCACTCCCTCGGAACCGCTGTCGGTGCTGGCGCCCTGCCCGAACCTGCACAGCGCACCGCTGGAGTGGTCCTCGCTGACCGGCCCGTACGTGAACGAACTGCTGCGCGAACTCGAGACGCGCGGGTACAGCGGCATCGCGGAACATTTCACGATCGACCACGTCGACACCCCCCTCACGTGGCTCGGCAAGGGCATGGCCGCGGGCAGTCCGTTCGCGGCGGCGCACGTGTTCCGGCAGACCGGACCGTTCCGGCGCCCCAACCTGGTCAGGGGCCTGGACAACGCGGTGCTCGCCGGTTCCGGCACCGTCCCCGGCGTCGGAGTTCCGACCGTCCTGCTGTCGGGGAAGCTCGCGGCCGCCCGCATCACCGGGCCCACCACGGCACGAAGTGCGGAAAGACCCACCGCGGCACGAAGTGCGGAAAGACACACGGAAGCATCAAGTGCGGGAGGATAGGGCGAGGCGTGGCGGGAACTGGTGCCGGGAGCAATTAAACTGGGTCCTCGACCATGCGATGCGCACGACGACGAGCGCACCGACCGCAACCGAACTCACCTCGGGGGAGGAATCTGCACTCATGACGTCCTCTGCCCCGCAGGCGACCGTCGCCGCTGCGACGACCACGCCGCAGCGGTCGTGGCCCCAGACCACGGCCGACTTCCTCCGCAGCCCGGAGGGGCACGCCGCCATCCTCGGTTTCGCGGGTGCCGTGATGATCACGTTCGGTGGTTTCGGTGCGGGCAGCGTCCGCCGCGAGGACCCGCTCCTCGAGGCGATGCACCTGTCGTGGCTCCGGTTCGGTCACGGTCAGATCCTGTCGACGGTCATCGTCTGGGTGGGTGTCGTCGCCATGATCACGGCCTGGGTGCGGCTGGGCCGCGCCACGCTCGGCGGCGACGTCACCCTCAGGCAGTTGCGGATGGTCGTGCCGGTGTGGACGGCGCCGCTGCTGCTGGCCGTGCCGATGTTCAGCCGGGACGCCTACTCCTACCTGGCGCAGGGTGCGCTCCTGCGTGACGGGTTCGACCCCTACGCCGTCGGGCCGGTGGTCAACCCGGGAGTCCTCCTCGACAACGTCAGCAACGTGTGGACCACCACCACCGCGCCGTACGGTCCGCTGTTCCTGCTCCTCAGTCAGGGGATCACCGGGCTGACCGGCGACAACGTGATCGCCGGGACGATGCTTCTGCGCGTGACGATGCTGCCCGGACTCGCGCTGATGGTGTGGGGCGTGCCGCACCTCGCGCGGCACCTCGGCGGCAATCCGGCGATCGCCCTGTGGCTCGCCGTGCTCAACCCGCTGGTCCTCGTCCACCTCATCGGCGGTGTCCACAACGAACTGCTGATGGTCGGCCTGATGATCGCCGGCATCGCGCTCGTCCTCGAACGCCGCCATCTCGCCGGGATCGCCCTCGTCGCGGTCGCGGTCGCGATCAAGGCGACCGCCGGCGCCGCGCTGCCCTTCATGGTGTGGATCTGGATGCTCCACGAGAAGGAGAAGGCCGAGGCGGAAGGGCGCACACCCGCGTCTCCGCTCGCGTCGTTCGCGAAGACCGCGGGCGCGGGATTCGCCGTGTTCGTGGCCATCTTCGCGGCCGCGTCCGCCGTCGCCGGTGTCGGGCTCGGCTGGATGACCGCGCTGTCCGGGTCGAACAAGATCATCAACTGGTTGTCGCTGCCGACGATCCTCGCCCACATCGTGACGGTCGGAACGTCGTGGTTCGCGGAGCTGCGGCTGGGTGAGGTGCTGGCCGTCACCCGCCCGATCTGCGCCGTTGCGCTGGTCGCGATCGTGCTGGCGGCCTGGTGGCGCTACCGGAAGACCGAGCGTGACGCGATTCTCGGAATCCTCATCGTCCTGGTCGCGATCGTAATTCTGTCGCCCGCGGCGCTGCCCTGGTACTACTCGTGGCCGATCGCGATCGCCGCCGGTTTCGCGTTGTCGACGCGGACCCTGATGATCCTCGTCGGGCTGTCCACCTGGTTGATGCTGGTCTTCCAGCCCGACGGGTCGATCGGCCTCTACACGTTCCCGCACGTCGTGCTCGCGACGTTCGCCGCGGTCGTCGCGGCCGTATCGCTCCGCACGGTCGACCCGCTGCGGCTGCGGACACCCCGGCCCGTCGAGGAAGAGCGCACCTCCGACCTCGCAGGTGCTGCGACGTCGCCCCGCGTCGAATGACCGGTCGATGACCGAGCTGGCCGACAGTTACCGGTATTGCGGCGCGGTGACGGCGGAGCACGGTCGCACCTATCATCTCGCGACCCGGCTGCTTCCCGAGCGCCGCCGGGCCGCCGTGCATTCCCTCTACGGGTTCGCCCGGACGGTCGACGACATCGTGGACGTCGATCCCGGTCGGACGGCCGGCGACTGCGCTGCCGAACTCGATCGGATCGACGCGGCACTGCGTCTCGGCTTCACCTGCCGGACCGCGGTCGGGCCGGATGCGTGCGCACCGGAGATGCGCCGGGTTCTTCCCGCGTTTCTCGACACCGTGGCGTCCTTCGACATCCCGCACGACTACTTCTTCGCGTTCCTGCAGTCCATGCGGATGGATGTTCCGGGGACTGCGGAGCATCGGGCCGAGTACGACACCATGACCGAGCTCCGGAAGTACATGTACGGATCGGCCGTCGTGATCGGGTTGCAGATGCTGCCGGTCCTCGGAACCACGGGGCCCCTCGCCGATGCCGAACCGCACGCTGCGGCTCTCGGTGAGGCGTTCCAGCTGACCAATTTTCTTCGCGACGTCGGCGAGGACCTGGATCGGGGCCGGGTCTATCTCCCGGCTGACGAACTGGGCGCGTTCGGCGTCGACACCGAACTTCTCGCGCACAGTCGCCGCAGCGGCACGACGGACCGGCGGATCGTGCGGGCTCTCGCCCATCTGATCTCGGTCACCCGGTCGGTGTACCGGGAGGCGGAACCGGGCATCGCGATGCTGGACCGACGGGTGCAACCGGGCATCCGGACCGCGTTCGTGCTGTATTCCCGCATTCTCGACGAGATCGAGCGAGGCGGTTACCGGGTTCTGGACCGGCGCGCCACCGTGTCCCGGAGAAACCGGTGGGCGACGGCGCTGCCTCAGTTCGCCCGGCTCGCGGTGCCTGCCCGTGGCCGGGTGCGGTGAGCGACGATCAGAATCCCATCGCCTGAGCGCGGCGGATCACTTCGCGGGCGAGGTCGCCGTGCAGGGCCTGGACGGGTGTACCGGGCAGGCTGTCGTCCTCACGGAACAGCCACTGCAGGATTTCCTCGTCCTTGAATCCGCCGTCGTGCAGCACCGCGATGAGACCGGGCAGCCATTTGACGGTCTCGCCGGTCTCGTCGAAGAAGAGTTCGGGAACGCCGAGGACGCCGTCGCGTCGGACGGCGATCAACTGCTGATCGCGCAGAAGCTGCTGCACACGGGTGACGGCCACACCGAGGTTCTTCGCGACGTCCACCAACTGGAGGAGCGAGACGGAAGGGTCCAGGACATCGTCACAGTAAGGGATGGCACTCACTCCCCTAACGTTATCTGGTCGCTTCCGGCGTGGCGCTACCGGTCGGTGTCGCTGGCTACGATTGAGGGGCGCGTCGCCGGGCTGCGCGCACTGACGGGGGAACGGACACTGTGCACGATGGAGGTCAACGTTTGATCGGCGAGCTGCTCGACCGGCGCTATCGGGTGGATGCCACGATCGCGCGTGGCGGCATGTCCACCGTCTACAGGGGGCTCGACACCCGCCTCGACCGTCCGGTGGCCATCAAGGTGATGGATCCGCAGTTCGCGGCCGACCCGGCGTTCGTCACCCGGTTCGAATTCGAGGCCCGATCGGTCGCGCGCCTCAAGCACCCGTCGCTGGTCGCGGTCTACGACCAGGGGCACGACCGCGAGCACGCGTTCCTGGTGATGGAACTCGTCGACGGCGGAACGCTCCGCGAACTGCTGCGGGAACGCGGGCCCATGCCTCCGCACGCGGTGGCCGCGGTCGCGGGCCCGGTTCTCGACGCGCTCGCCGTCGCTCACCGGGCCGGTCTCGTGCACCGCGACGTCAAACCCGAGAACATCCTGATCTCCGACGGCGGTGAGGTGAAGATCGCCGACTTCGGTCTGGTGCGGGCCGCCGCCGCGTCGACCACCACCTCGAACAGTGTGATTCTGGGCACGGCGGCGTACCTGTCGCCGGAGCAGGTGACGTCCGGGATCGCGGACACCCGCAGCGACGTCTACTCCACGGGTGTCCTGCTGTTCGAACTCCTCACCGGACGGACACCGTTCACCGGGGACACGTCGTTGTCCGTCGCGTATCAGCGGATCAACCAGGACGTGCCGAGGCCGGGTTCGTTCATCGCGGGCGTGCCGCCCGAGTTCGACGAACTCGTCGCGGAGGCCACCCACCGGGAACCGTCGCACCGCTTCGCCAACGCCGAGCAGATGGGCTCGGCCCTGCGTGGCATCGCGGCGGCGCTCGACCTGCCCGCGTATCGGGTGCCCGCCCCGCGACGCTCGGCGCAGCACCTCAGCGCCGCGGCCGCCGCGAGCGCGCCGCCCCTGGGCGCGCCGCCGGGGCCCGTCGCACCGCCCACGGTGCACCTTCCCCCCGCTGCTCCGCTGTCGCCGCCCAGCCCGCTGCCTGCGCAGCCCGGTGTCCAGCACACGCGGGTCGTCACCACCCAGACTCCACGCCCGCCGATCGACGAACCGTCGTTCGCGGCGGAGGACGAGCCCGACGACGGCTATCACTACCCCGACTTCGCCGCCGAACGGCAGCGGTCGCGCCGGACCACGATCGTGTGGCTGCTCGTGATCCTGATGCTCGCGCTGGCGGTCGGTTTCGGTGGCTGGTGGATGGGTTCGGGCCGGTTCACCGCGGTCCCGACCACCGACGGTCTCGATCGCGGTGCGGCGGTGACGGCGATCGAAGCGGCCGGTCTGTCGGCGGAGATCCGGGGGAAGTACTCCGACACGGCGGCGCTCGACACGGTGCTGGGCACCGATCCCACCGGCGGCTCGCGGATCTCCCGCGACGGCACGGTGGCCCTCCTCGTCTCCCTCGGGAGACCGACCGTCCCGCCCCTACCCGCGGGCGGTGAGCGCGCCGGAATCGAACAGGAACTGCGGAACCGCACGTTCACCCCGGTCGACGGCGGTCAGGCGTTCAGCGCGAAGGTCCCGATCGGTGCGGTGGCCGCACTCGACCCGGCTCCGGGCACCGAGCTCGCGACCGGTTCCACGGTCAAACTGATCGTCAGCAAAGGTGCACCGCCGGTAGACGTTCCCGACGTGAAGGGCATGTCGGAGGGCGAGGCGCGCACCTCACTCGAGGCGGTGGGCATCGTCGTGCAGGACGTCACGACGGACTTCGACCGCACTGTCGCCGCCGGAGACGCGATCGCCACCAGCCCGAAGGCAGGCACCAGCGTCAATGCGGGCACGAGCGTGACGTTGAGTGTGTCGAATGCGGTCCGAGTTCCGTCGATGCTGGGCCGGACGGTCGGCTCCGCGCGCGACGAGCTGAGCCGCCTCGGACTCGACGTGAAGGTGCGTTCGGTGACCGACACGGACAGGTCGTTCGTCATCAGCCAGAACCCGGGCAGCGGCGACCTCGTGAAGCCCGGAAGCACGGTCACCCTGGTCTCACTGCCCTGACCCCGCGGGAGCAGGGCAGTGAGGGTCCGAATGATGCGGGCGATCAGCCGCGCAGCATCTCCGCGACGAGGAACGCCAGTTCCAGCGACTGCTGGGTGTTGAGACGGGGGTCGCACGCCGTCTCGTAGCGACCGGACAGGTCGAGGTCGGAGATGTCCTGCGCGCCGCCGAGGCATTCGGTGACGTTCTCACCGGTGAGCTCGACGTGGATGCCGCCCGGGTAGGTGCCGAGACCGTTGTGGACCTCGAAGAATCCCTGGACCTCGTCGACGATGCGGTCGAAGTGGCGGGTCTTGTACCCGGTGGACGCCTCGTGCGTGTTGCCGTGCATCGGGTCGCACTGCCAGATCACCTGGTGACCGGTGGCCTGGACCTTCTCGATGATGGGCGGCAGCAGGTCGCGGACCTTGTTGTTGCCCATGCGCGAGATCAGGGTGAGGCGACCCGGCTTGTTGGTGGGGTCGAGGCGCTCGACGTATTCGACCGCCATCTCCGGTGTCGTGCTGGGTCCGATCTTCAGGCCGATCGGGTTCGACACGAGTTCGGCGAACGCGATGTGCGCTCCGTCGAGCTGGCGGGTGCGGTCGCCGATCCACAGGAAGTGAGCGGACAGGTCGTACAGCTTGGCGTGGTCGTCGTCGTTGTCGAGGCGCAGCATCGCGCGTTCGTAGTCGAGGACGAGCGCCTCGTGGCTGGCGAAGATCTGCGCGTGGTGGAGGCTGGGATCGGTGACGCCGCAGGCGTTCATGAACTGCAGCCCGCGGTCGATCTCCGCGGCGAGTGCCTCGTACCGGGCCCCGGCCGGCGACGACGCCACGAATTCGCGGTTCCAGTCGTGCACCTTGTGCAGGTCGGCCATGCCCGCGCCGGTGAGCGCGCGGACCAAATTCATCGCGGCGCTGGCGTTGGCGTATGCCCGCACGAGCCGCGACGGGTCGTGGGCACGCACGGCCTCGTCCGCGACGAGGGAGTTGATCATGTCGCCGCGGTACGACTGCAGGCCCAGGGCGTCGACGTTCGACGACCGCGGCTTGGCGTACTGACCGGCGATGCGGGCGACCTTGACGACGGGCAGGCTCGCTCCGTACGTCAGGACGACGGCCATCTGCAGCAGCGTGCGGATGTTGCCCTTGATGTGCGGCTCGGTGTTGTCGGCGAACGTCTCCGCGCAGTCACCGCCCTGGAGGAGGAACGCCTCGCCGCGCGCGACCTGGGCCAGCTTCTCCTGCAGGGCCACGACCTCGCTGGCCACCGTGATCGGCGGCACGCTCTCGAGGACGGTCCGCATCGCGGCGGCCTGACCCTCGGGCCATTGCGGCTGCTGGGCAGCGGGCTTGGCCAGCGCTGCGTCGAGACGCTCACGCATCTCGGTGGGGAGCGGCGGGAGTTCGGGCAAGCGGTCGATCGGCACGTCGACAGTCCAGTTCACCCATACAGGATATTCGCTCGACCGGAGCGATGGCGAGTCAGGTCACCGCAGTGACCGCGCCGCCTGAACTGCCTCGAACTTCGCCAGGTTGTGCCGGGCGTCGGCGAGGGCGTCGTGAGCGTCATCCGGTGCAGGTGGGAGGGTCGGGCTCCCGTGCTCCTCCCAGTACTGGCGGAGTTCCCGCGTGTACCGGGGCAGCGACTGCGGCAGCTCCGTCATGTCCCCCCACAACTGGCAGAGGGCGACGTGGTCGTAGGCGGCCACCCACGCCCACAGCTCGGGGACGATGCCGGGCCGGGGAATCAGGAACGCGTAGAGGTCGTCGCGAATGCGGGCGCGGCTCTTCCAGAGAGGCGACGACGGCTGCGGCAGCTTCGGCAGCACGTTCCTGCGCACCCACTTGCCCGCACGGTGGGGATCGAACTCGGTGGACACCGCGTAGAATTCACGTCCGTCCTCTGCGACCACCCCGATCGACACCAGGTCGATCGTGCGACCATCCTCGATGAACTCGCAGTCGTAGAAGTAACGCACGCCCGCAAACTATGCCTCACCCGTTGGCGTCATCCGGATCCACCCCTACCTCGTGAAGGAGGCCTCGGTGCGCGCAACCTCCGACGGTCGACGGTCCGCCGCCCCTGTCGCGGACCCGCTCGACCCCCCGCGGGTGCCTCTGCATCTCCGCGTCGGAGGTCTCCTCGTCCGAGTCCTCGTCCTCGCCGGGCTCGCGGTCGGATTCGCGTACAACCTGCTCGGACTGCCCGGCCTGCGGGATTTCGGCAGCTACTACCGGCTGGATCTCGACGTCTACCGTCTGGGCGGATCGGTGTTCCTGCACGGACCGACCCTGTACGGGTCGATGCCGGCCACCCAGATGGGCAACTTCCTGCCGTTCACGTACCCGCCGCTCGCCGCCGTCGTCTTCAGTCCGCTGTCGACGGTGTCGCTGGCGACGGCCGGGACCGTCGTGACGGTGTTGTCGTTGATCGCGCTGTTCGGCGTCCTCGTCGTCACGCTCGACTCGCTGGGCATCGCACCCCGCACCACGCTGGTGTGGACGGCCCTCGGTGCGCTCGCGGTGTCGATGGCCCTCGAACCCGTCTCGTCGACCCTGGACTACGGGCAGATCAACATTCTGCTGATGCTGCTCGTCGCGGCGGACTGCCTGCCGAAGAGGACGGCGTGGCCCCGCGGCGTGCTGATCGGCCTCGCGGCGGCGGTGAAGCTGACGCCGGCCGTGTTCGTCGTGTACTTCCTGGTGCGCAAGGACTTTCGCTCCGCCGTCGTGACCGCGGTCAGCTTCCTCGCATTCAGCGCCGTGGGCGCGATCGCGACGTGGAACGACTCCGTCACCTACTGGACGCACACCCTCTTCGATTCCGATCGGATCGGCACACCGGCATATCCGGCGAACCAGAGCATCACGGGTGTGCTGGCCCGGCTCGGCCTGAGCGACTCGGTGCGCACCCCGATCTGGCTGCTGCTGAGCGTCGTGGTTCTCGCACTCGTCGTTCTCGCGATGGTGCGGGCGCTCCGATCCGGTGAGACCGCGCTCGCGCTCGGACTCAACGCCGTCCTCGGGCTGCTCGTCTCCCCCGTGTCCTGGTCGCACCACTGGGTGTGGTCGGTGCCGGTGATCCTCGTGCTCGGGGTCCTCGCCTACCGTCGCCGGAGCGTCGCCCTGGCGGTCACGGCCGTGGCCGGCGTCGTCGTCGTGAGGCTCGCCGCGCACTGGAAACTCGGGGTGGGCCGCTGGAGCGGAACCCACTGGAACCTGGGGGATCAGTTCCTGGCGTCGTCGTACGTGTGGTGGGGACTCGCGGTGGTGCTGGTCGCGATCGTCGCGTTTCGCACCCGCCCCTCACAGTCCGACGAGGACGATCGGTCGGAGACCTCCGACGATCTCACCGTCCCCGTCGGCTGAGAGGCTACGGCGGTCAGCTCGCCCGCGTGTCCGGCAGACGGGTGACGGTGGTGGCGTCGCTCGCCGGCGCCACGTCGGCCACCGAGGCGTCGGCGGTGGGCGCCTTCTTCTTCAGCGTGGCCGCGTAGATGTCGACGTATTCCTGCCCCGACAGCTTCATCAGCTTGTACATGACCTCGTCGGTGACGGCCCGCTCGACGAACCGGTTGCCGCCCATGCCCTCGAAACGCGAGAAGTCGATGGGCTCACCGACGCGGATGGTCACCTTCGAGGGACGCCACACCCGGGAGCCGATCGGGTTGACCTTCTCCGTTCCGATCATCGCGACCGGGATGACCTTCACACCGGACTCGAGCGCCATGCGGGCCAGGCCCGTCTTGCCCTTGTAGAGGCGGCCGTCGGGCGACCGGGTGCCCTCCGGGTAGATGCCCAGCAGCTTGCCCTGCGAGAGGACCCGCAACCCGGCGTTCAATGCGTCCTGCGCGGCGTCGGCGCCCGTCCGGTCGATCGGCACCTGGCCGACCACCGAGAAGAACCAGCGCTGGAAAGCGCCCTTGAGTCCCGTCCCGGTGAAGTACTCGCTCTTGGCGAGAAAAGTGATCCTCCGCGGCACACGCAACGGCAGGAAGAACGAATCCAGCACGGCCTGATGGTTACTCGCCAAGATGGCCCCACCCTCCGCCGGAATGTTCTCCGTACCCTCCACGGTCGGCCTACCCAGCCCCCAGAGAACCGGCCCCAAAAACACGTACTTGAAGAGCCAGTACCACATGGCGTCCCTCCCGTTCACAACCCAAGCTTCGTTCGGGTCGACTCTACTTCGGGTGGGTGAGGGTCGCTACACACGGCCGGGAGGCCCGCACAGCATCACACTCTGCGGGTTTACAGCGACGGGCCGGACGTCAACCCACCCGATCGGGCAGGACGGCCCGAGCGAGTTCCGCCGCTCCGATCATGCCCGCCGCCTCCCCCAGCTGGGTCGGCCGGATGCGGGCCAGCGGCCGGTGCCCGGCCCCCGTCGTCAGCGCCGCGTAGTGCTCGCGGGCCTCGTCGATGAACAGCGGTGAGGAACTCGCGACCCCGCCGGCGATCACGACGAGATCCGGGTCGTACACGTCCCCGATGAGCGCCAGGCCGACACCGAGCCACCGGGCGAACTCCCGCATGGTCTCCAGTGCCAGCGGATCGCCGTCCTGTGCCGCGCCCGCGATCCGCCGGCCCGTGAGCACACCGGGATCGACCGCCACCTCCCGCGCCAGGACGGTCGACGTCGCCGGATCCGCGGCCAGAAGTTCGATCGCGGTGTCGACGAGGGCCGTCCCGCTGCAGTACCGCTCCCAGCAGCCGTGCTTGCCGCACGCGCACGGGCGTCCGTCGGGGACCACCTGGATGTGGCCGAGTTCAGGTGCGACGCCGTGGCTGCCCCGGTACAGCCGACCGTCCGCGAGGAGCGCCGCCCCGATACCCGTGCCGATGGCGAGCATCACCACGTTCCGGCCGCCCGCTGCCGCACCGAACCGGTGCTCGGCCCACGCCGCCGCGTTCACGTCGTGTTCGAGGATCACCGGCAGCCCGAGACGCTGCCCGAGGTCCCGGCCGACGGGCGCACCCACCCACGGAAGATGCGGCGCGAACCGCACCGTCGTGCGGTCGGGGGTGATGAACCCGGCCACCGCCAGCCCCACCGCGGCGACCTCGTGCCGCGCGGACAGCTCCCGGACCGCGCGGTCCAGGCCGTTTTCGAGTGCCTTCGCCGACGCCGGGGTCGGCGACTGGAGCGAATCGAGCACCTCGCCGGCCGAGTCGACCACCGACGCACGGATGCTCGTTCCACCCACGTCGATGCCGATGGTCAGCGCCGCACTGCCGCCACGTTCGCTGCCCGTGCCTGTGCTCATGGAGATGATTGTGCCCATGCCGGATCGCCGACGTGCAGGAGTCCGGCGATCCCGCGCGCGCGAGGCACGCTCAATGCTTGATGGTGACCGAGATCGGCTCGAACGCAGAGCCGCCTTCGGGTTCGGACGGTCCACCGCCGGGGCCGGGTTCCGGAGCGTCGGGGCCCGGGGTGTCGTGAACGGCGTGCTCGTCGAGGACCTGCCGCAGCACCGCGATCAACACGGACGCCTGGCCGGCGAGCAGGGTCACGAGATCGTGCTGCTCACCACGGATCAGAGCCGCGAGTGCGCACACCGGGCACCACGTGCATCCCGACCACTGTCCGGTTCCGGGCGGCGTTCCCTCGGCGTCCGCCTGGGCGTGCGGCGCCGCCGCGCGCTGGAGAATCGGCTCGAGACGGTCCAGGGCGGTCTCGGCGAGCGCCCGCAGCTCCGCCACCAGCTGCGCGTGGTCGTCGGTCATACCGGCCACACCTGCGGGTCGGGCGTGAAGCGCACGACCAGATCACTTCCGTCGAGTTCTGCGCCCGCGACGACGCACCGGCGCAGGACCGAGGCGAGGCGTACCCGGCGGCGCACCCCTTCAGCTCCCACAACCAAGTCGTCCTCCACTCGACCCAACGTGAGGGTCGACGGGTTCACGAGCGGCAGATACATCCGCATCGTGTACACAGAATCCACACCGGCCCCCGATTCCAGCCCCACCCGCACCGCAGGTGGATTCTTCCCCAACACCGCAACCGCGTCCGTGTCGTCGGCATACAACTCCCGGGCGATACCGCCGAGATCGGCCCACCCTACCGGCTCCGTCACCGACCGGGTCACCGAGAGGATCACCGTGGTACCCGCGGAGGCGGTCAGCTCGGCGAGCACCCGCTGCTGCAGGGCTCGCCGTCTGATCAACCATGCCACACCGGGATCGTCGTGTCCTGCCGGCGAATCGAAGTGCGGCAGAAGGTTGTTCACGAGGATTGCATCGACGCGCAGGCCGGACAGCGCGGCCACCGCCACGGTGCGCCGGGTCTCCGTCAGCACCACCCGCTCCGGTGTCGTCACCAGTCGCACAGTGGTTTTCGCCCGGTTCGCGAGCATCTCCCGGACCTCGCCGACCGCGGCGACGACCTGTTCGATCAGCGACACCAGCATGACGAGGCGGGGATCGGACCCCAGGAGCGCGACGATGCGGCGGTGCTGCGGCCACACCCGCTCGATGTACTCGAGAGCCATCGCAGGCGCGGCGAGCGTCCGCAGACAGTCCGCGGTGGGCGGGCAGTCGACCACGACGGCGTCGTAGTCGCCCTCGGTGGCGAACCGGACGATCTCCCGCAACCCGAGCACGTCCTGCACGCCGGGGAGCCCGGTCAGCTCCTCCGGTTCGAGCGCGGACAACTGGGCGCCGTGATCGTGTGTTCCGGCGGCCGCGAGAACCGCTGTCAGACCCCGGAATCTGTCCTCGAGCAACGTGAGGGTGTCGAGTTCGAGGACGTCGAGCCTGTCGGTCACGGACACGAGGTCCCGGGCGGCGGCGATCCCGATCACGTCGGCAAGGGAGTGCGCCTGGTCGAGCGAGACGAGGAGAGTCCGGCTGCCCGCCTCTGCGGCCGCCTGCGCCGTCGCAGCCGCGAGCGTCGTCTTGCCGACGCCCCCCTTCCCTACGAAGAACTGGACCCGCGCAGGTCCGGCACTGCCCTCGCTGCTCAGCCTTCCACCCGTTTCTTGAGTTCCTTGAGCGCGGTGTCGGTGATCGCCTTCTCCGCCTTGCGCTTGAACAGGCCGATCATCGGAATGGTCAGGTCGACGGTGAGCTCGTAGGTGACGGTGGTGCCGCCGCCCGGCTCGTCCTCGAGCACGTACGAACCGAACTGCGACTTCTGTATCTCACCGGACTCGAGCTCCCAGCTGACGGATTTGCCGTCGGGCGCCCAGTCGTAGCGGAGTACGTACGTGTCCTTGACCATGCCCGCGTCGAGCACGAACCGCACCCGGTCGGCCCGGCCGCCCTGTCCGGGTTCCATGACCTCGACGGACTTCGCGGCGGCCACCCACGCTGGGTACGCGTCGAAGTCGGCGATCACATCCATCACCCGGGCGGGCGGCGCCTCGATACTGATCGACCTCTTGGTCCTCTCGGGCATGGAGTGAACGCTTCCTTTCGCCTGGCCGACCCGCTCGTCGAACGCGGGGCCACGCCGTTACCGGTTTCGTATGTCTGTGTTGTGCCCGACTATCACACACGATCTCGGCGCCCTGACACAATGCCGACCCCGCCGCGGCGGGCGAATCTCCCTCAGGACGGCGGTTCTCCCGCAGCGCGACCCGCCTCGAGTTCCTTCTTCACCTCGAAGGACATCACCTTTCCCTCGACGCGCCTGCGACGGTTCAGCGCGGCCAGATCCGGAGCGGTCTCGCTGCGGGCCGGTTCGGCGTGGAGGAAGTAGTGGACGATCGCTCCGTCCAGCACCGGCTCGAGCCACACTTCCATCGTTCCGGTGAGGGGCCCGGCCACCGTCCACCGGATGCCCTTCTCGGCCCTGTCCTCGCGGACCGCGAGGGTGAGATCCGGCCACCACCGACGCCAGCGGGCGGGCGGGGCGATCGCCGCCGCGACCTGCTGCGGCGGGGCCGCGATGAACGTCTGGTCTGCGACCTGAATGCTGCTCACGGCGACTAGCTTCACACACCGCGGTCGGCGGTGGCCGCGGGGTTCCGCCGCACCTCGTGAACAAAGCTCTGACCACCCTTCTTCGGCCTGGAAGCAGACCGGGCCGGCGAAGGTCTAAAGTTGGGAAGACAATCCTACTCGTCAGTATCTTCAGTGTCGGAGGTTTTTGTGCCCGAGTTCAGCGCGCCACAGTCGTTCACGATCGCGGAGGACGCGTCCGCGGTCGACTCGGTGTTCGCCCACGCCGCGGCCGACCCGACGCTGGTCGTGTACAAGCGCAAGATCGGCGGACGCTGGACCGACGTCACGGCCGCCGAGTTCGCCGCTCAGGTCACCGCGGTCGCCAAGGGTCTCATCGCTCTCGGCGTCCAGCAGGGCGACCGGGTGGCACTGATGTCGGCCACCCGTTACGAGTGGCCCCTCGTCGACTTCGCGATCTGGGCGGCGGGCGGCGTCACCGTCCCGATCTACGAAACGTCCTCCGCCGAGCAGGTCCGCTGGATCCTCGAGGACTCCGCCGCAATCGATCTCGTCGTCGAGAACGCGACGCACGCGGCCACCGTGAAGGCCGTGGCCGCCGAGGCGACCGCGCTCCGCGGCGTCTACCAGATCGAGGCGTCCGACGGCGGCCGTGGCGTCGTCGAGGAACTCACCGAACTGGGTGCCGACGTGCCCGACTCCGAAGTCCGGGCGCGCGTCGCCGCGCTGAAGTCGAGCGATCCGGCCACCCTCATCTACACCTCCGGCACCACCGGCAGGCCCAAGGGCTGCCAGCTCACCCATTCCAACCTCATCGCCGAGTCCAAGGGCATCCTCGATTCCAGCCTCGGCACCCTGTTGAAGACCCCCGGCGTCAGCACCCTCATGTTCCTGCCGATGGCGCACGTCCTGGCGCGCGCCGTCAGCGTCGCGTCGTTCGACGCCGGCGCCGCACTCGGACACACCAGCGACATCCCGAACCTCGTCCCCACGTTCGGCGAGTTCCGCCCCGACTTCATCCTGTCCGTGCCGCGGGTGTTCGAGAAGGTGTACAACAGCGCCCGCGCCAAGGCGCACGGCGAGGGCAAGGGCAAGATCTTCGACGCCGCCGCCGAGACCGCCATCGTCTGGAGCGAGGCTCAGGACAAGGGCGGGCCGGGGCTCGTCCTCAAGGCCAAGCACGCGCTGTTCGACAAGCTGGTGTTCTCGAAGCTGCGGGCCGCGCTCGGCGGCAAGTGCCAGCTGGCGATCTCGGGCGGCGCCCCCCTCGGCGCCCGCCTCGGCCACTTCTTCCGCGGCATCGGCATCACCATCTACGAGGGCTACGGCCTCACCGAGACGTCCGCCGCGTTCGCGGTCAACACGATCGGCGAGCAGAAGGTCGGCTCGGTCGGCAAGCCGTTGGCGGGCAATTCCGTTCGCATCGCCGACGACGGCGAGATCCTGCTGTCGGGGCCGGTCGTCTTCGGCGGCTACTGGCGCAACGAGAACGCGACCGCCGACGCGATCGAGAACGGCTGGTTCCACACCGGCGACCTCGGATCGGTCGATCAGGACGGGTACATCACCATCACCGGCCGCAAGAAGGAGATCATCGTCACAGCGGGCGGCAAGAACGTCTCCCCCGCCCAGCTCGAGGATCACCTGCGTGCGCACCCGCTGATCAGCCAGGCCATCGTCGTCGGAGACCAGCAACCGTTCATCGGCGCGCTCATCACCATCGACGCCGACGCACTGCCCGCATGGAACGAGCGCAACGGCAAGCCCGCAGGCACCACGGTCAAGGACCTGCTCACCGACGCCGACCTGACGGCCGAGATCGACGAGGCCGTCGCCGAGGCCAACAAGCTCGTGTCGCACGCGGAGGCCATCAAGAAGTTCCGGGTCCTGCCCGTCGACTTCACCGAGGAGACCGGCGAGCTCACGCCGACGATGAAGCTCAAGCGCAACGTGGTGCACGACAGCTTCGCCGACGACATCGCCGCCATCTACGCGAAGTAATGCCTTCGGCCCGTGAGTACTTCTCAACCGCCCGCGGTTGAGAAGTACTCACGGGTGGTCACGCAAGCAGTGCCTGGAGCTTGGCGGCGAGCACGTCCCACCGCCACTCCGCCTTGACCCATTCGCGGCCGGCCGCACCCATCGCGGCCGCGCGGTCACGATCCGACAGCACCGAAATCACCGAACGCGCCACTTCGGCCACCGACGTGCCGTCCACGACCATCCCGGTCTCGTTCTGCCGCACCGTTTCCGGAGCGCCACCGGACTGTCCGGCGACGACCGGCACACCGGTCGCCGACGCCTCGAGGAAGACGATGCCGAGACCCTCGACGTCCAGTCCCGCACCCCTCGTCCGGCAGGGCATCGCGAACACGTCGGCGATCGTGTGGTGCGCCGCCAGCTCCGCGGACGGCACCGTGCCCGTGAACACGACGTGGTCCTCCACCCCCACCGAGCGCGCGAGCGAGCGCAGACGGTCCTCGTACGGACCGCCGCCGACGATCACGAGCACGGCCCCGTCGATGTGCTCTCGGATGCCCGGGAGCGCCTTGATGAGGATGTCCTGGCCCTTGCGCGGCACGAGACGTGACAGGCACAGGACCGTCGGCCGCTCCCCCAGCCCGTAGCGGGACCGCAGCTCGGCCCTCGCGCCGCTGTCCGGGGTGAACAGGTCGGTGTCGACTCCGGGCGGCAGGTGTTCGAGCGCGGCACTCGCGCCGAACGCGGACGCGAAGCGGCCCCTCGTGTACCGGCTGACATACGTGACGACGTCGGTCCGGTCGCCGATCCGTCCGAGGGCCTGGCGGGCGGCAGGGAGCATCGACCAGCCGACCTCGTGCCCGTGGGTACTCGCGACCACCCGTTCCGCCCCGGCGCGGCGCACCGTCGCACTCAGCAGCGCGAGCGGGGCGGCTGCGCCGAACCAGACGCCCGTGCAGTCGTGTTCGGCGAGCAGCGTGGCGGCACGTCGGGCGACGAACGGTGTGGGCACCATCAAGGTGGTGGGGTGCCGGACGACCTGAAACGGTTGCCGCGCATCGAACTTGATGTGCGAGTCGCCGCGCCAACGCGGGGCGTAGACGACCAGGTCGTCGGCGGGCAGGTGCTTGGCGAAGGTGTGCAGGTACGACTGAATTCCGCCGGGTCGCGGCGGAAAATCGTTCGTCACCAACAGGGTTCGGCGCATGTGATCACCGTAGGCGGTGGACCGCACGGCAACCGACCCAGGGTCACCCCAGGTGGGCGCCCACCCAGTCGGTCCAGCGGTCGCGGAACTGGTCGGCGTCGACGCCGAGGACGTCGGACAGCCGTCCGTCGACCGTCTCCGGGTCTGCCTCGCCCACGGCCAGCGTCCGGTACAGCGCTGTCAGCCTCGATTCGCCGTACTGCTCGGCGACGAAGGCGTTGATCGACCACGCCGTCTCGTAGGCGACCGAGCCGCGTTCGCCGTAGCCGGAGAAGTCGGTGTCCTCGGGGAACTCGGTCGGCGGACCCTCGGCCCCCACCTGCGCGGTCAGCGCAGGCGCGATCTGCCGTTCGGCCTCGCCGGTACCCCGGTAGGCGGCGTACTCCGCGTAACCCTCCAGCACCCACATCGGCGAACGGTCCACCGTCTCCGCGCGCGCCGCCACGTGGATCAGCTCGTGCCGCAGGATCGCCCGCCGGGTGACCTCGGTCAGCCGGTCCGCCGACGCCGGGCTGAACACGATCCGCTGGCCCGTGACCGTGGCGGCGTCCGGGTCGACGGCGTCCGAGATGGCGACGGCGGCGATGTCGCGTCCGTCGTGATTGGGGCCGACGAGCGCCGTGAACTCGTCCTGCGATCCCGCGACCCACACGAGCGCGCGGCCCGCCCAGTTCGAACCCCACAACTGGGTGGCGTTGACGACGGCGGCGGGGAGTTCGTCCGCCAGCCGGTCGACCATGGCGGCGTTCTCGGGATGTCCGAGCACTACCGACGTCCGCCCGTCGCCGGTATCGACGCGTCGCGACACGACGGGTCCGAAATCCCACGGTCCGCGCCAGGTCCGCCGCTCGCCGTCCACGGTGGCGCTGTCGCTGACCAGTGCCCAGCGGTCACCGCGCCGGGCGACGACGAGAGCCACCGGTTTGCGGGTGGGACTCTCGTCCGCGATCGCGTAGCGGAGTTGCACGGCGGGCGCCCACACCTCGTCGGCCCCGAGCGCGTCGACGAGACTCGACGGCACCGCCGTCTCGGCGCCCTCGGCGATCTCGTAGCCCCAGTCCGAGAACTCCACCCCGGCAACGTTGCCCGCCCGCCGCGTCTCGGCGGCCAGGAATCCCGGGGCCGCAGCCTGATCCATCAGACCGGACAGCCGGGCCGCGTCGTTCGTCCGCACGGCCGACGCCCAGGTGTCGAGGAGCGTCTGGACGGCTGCCGCACGCGCCTCGGTGTCGGCGTGCGCGGTGCCGACGGCTCCGTCGGCGCCCCGCCCGGTCCGTGAGAACCCGGTCAGTGCGAGTACGACGACCACGGCGAGGACGAGTCCGGCCAGTGCGGCCAGCTCCCACGGGCGCGCCTGACGGCGCGAGGTCGGATCCGTTGCGGGAGACGGGTCTGAAGCGGGCACGCCGGTGAGTGTATGAGCACGCCCCGGCGCCGCTGCCGGACGGTCGCCGTCAGTAGCGGCGGGCCCCGTAGAAGGGGAACTTCGCCATCGACTCGATCTTCACCGGAACACCGAACGTCGAGGCGTGGAGAATGTTGCCGTTTCCGGCGTAGAGGCCCACGTGGGACGCGTCGTTGTAGAAGAGGACGACGTCGCCGGGCTGCAGGGCGTCGCGGGACACCGGGGTGCCGCCGCTGGCCTGCGCCTGACTGGACCTCGGCAGCGTCTTGCCGATCTGCTTGTACGCCCACACGACGAGTCCCGAGCAGTCGAACTCGTCCGGACCGGTGGCGCCCCACACGTACGGGTCACCGATGCGGGTCATGCCTGCCTGCAGCGCGCTGGTGCCCGAACCGGGGGTGAGATGCGCGAGGATCGTGTTCGGGTCGAAGCCGGGCGGGAAGGGCGTCCCCGCGAGTTGGTCGCGTTCGGCGCCGGTGAGATCTCCGAAGGCCTTGATCACGTCGGCGATCTGCGCCTGCAGGTCACTCTGCTTGCGTTGCAGATCGTCGCTCACCGCTTTGGCCTGCTCGGTCGCGGACCGCGCGGCATCCGCCGACTCCTTCGACGCCTCGGCCGCCTTCGTGGCTTCCGACGTGGCCGACTGGAATTGCGCGACCTGGTTGCGGGTGTCGTTGGAGATGGCGTCCAGAGCGGACATCTGGTCCAGCAGTTGCTGCGGTGAATCGCTCACCATGACGGCGAAGAGGCGATTGGTCCGTGCGCCCTGGTAGTTGGCGGTGGCGAGTTTGTTCACCACGGGCTGGAAGACGGCGACGCGCGCGTTGGCGGCGTCCAGCACACCCTGGTCGGCCGCGAGTGTGGCGTCGGCGTCGCGTTGCGCCGACTGTTTGGCCTCGAGGTCGATCTGCGCGTTGTGGAGTGCCTCGGACGTCTGCTCGGACTGCCGGGACAGGTCACCGAGCTTCGTCAGGGCATCGGTCGGGTTGGTGGTGACCGGGTCTGCACCCGCCTGGATCGCGGGCAGCGACACGAGCGCCACCGACAGCACGCCGGCTGTCAGCACGCTGCCCAGGGAGCGCTTCATCTTGTGTGAGGCCACGGAAATGCAGTTCTCCGATCGTCGATCTCCACCAGCCGGGTCGGTTGTCCGATGCGCGGCTCAGGGATTTCCTCGGCCGAGGCGACCGTGGAGTGCCGAAGAGGTGGTGACCCGCGTTGCCGCCCGGTTGGCGCGACAAGACTTCGCAAGGTCTCGGATAGGTTACGGAATGGCATACGTTTGTGTCCACCCATGTCACGAACGGGGTGGCGGGGACCACCCGACGGGTGAACGACACGCTGTCTGCCTGGGGCGCAACGACATCGAGGATGGGTTCGAATCGTGATTCGAACCCACCCTCGGTGGTCGTGCGAGATCCTACGAAGCTACCCCGTGCATCCCCGCCCTCGACTCGGTGGATGCGTCGCCTCGCGTGTGGATCAGTAGCGGCGTGCGCCGTCGAAAGGCATGGACGCGATGGGCGCCAACTTGACGGGCTGCCCCTCGGTGGAGGCGTGGATCACGTTGCCGTTGCCGGCGTAGATGCCCGAGTGCGATCCGCCGTAGAAGGAGACCACGTCGCCGGGGCGGAGATCGGACTGCGAGACGGGAGTGCCTGCCGCCGCCTGCGCGTAGCTGGTGCGCGGCAGGTTCAGTCCGGCCTGCTTGAACGCCCACTGCACCAGACCGGAGCAGTCGAACGAGTTGGGGCCTGCGGCGCCGTAGACGTACGGCGAGCCGAGCTTGGTCTGGGCGGCCTGAACGGCCTTGTCACCCGCGGTATTGGCCGGCGCCGGGGGCGCGGGCAGGTTCGGGACACCGGGGATCTGCGGGATGACGACACCCGGGATCTCGAAGGTTCCGACTCCGGGGATGGTGACGGGATCTGCGGCCGCGGGGGCCGCGGTAGCGGTGAGCGCTCCGACTGCGAGCGCGCCGGCGACGACTGCCCGTCGCACATTCCGCTTGGAAACTTGTGACGCCACGAAAGGGGTACTCCGTTTCTTCCATTCATCCGCCGACCGAGTTAGCTGACGGGTTCGGGCTGGGAAGATCAGCCCTACCCACCGGTGCGTGAGGACGTCCCGGCGGGATTCACCCCAGTAGAAACTTGGGTTCCCGGTACGACCGCTCTCGCGAGTGGCCGATTAGGCGGTGACTAGCGATGCTGCCCCGGTATTGGGGCTGCGAGACTCCGCTAGGTCTCAGGAAGGTTACGAAATGGAATACCCAGATGTCGACCGGAACACGCGGAAAGTGTCCGTTTGGGCCGATTCCGGCTTTGCGGGCGCGCGATACCCACATTCGGTAACGACTGGATAACAGGCGGTTTGTTTTCGATCGCTTTTCGACAGCGGGAGTGGGCATTTCGCGAAGCCTGCCCACTCCCCGGTTTCGTCCCGCGCCGCGTTCCCGCTGTTCAACGGGGGTGCCGCGGATCGAACCCGCGACACGCGCCGGACCCGCCGACACCGGCCCCCGCCCCACGCAGACCCCTCGATCGTGGTCGCGCGCCCGCCCCTCGCACCGCCCGCGACCGCCGCCCGAGACGGGCAGTGTGATCCTCGTCTCTCCGGGCTCTCCGGGCGGGTCTGTCGGTGCCCGTCCATACGCTCTGAGCCGTGAGTGTCCCCGGTGTACCCGAACAGCTGAGATTCGACGAGCTCGACACCCCACTGCGGGACACCACGTTCGTGGTGGTCGATCTCGAGACCACCGGCGCGCGACCGGGCGAGGACGCCATCACCGAGATCGGCGCCGTGAAGATCCGCGGCGGCGAGGTGATCGCCGAAATGGCCACCCTCGTCGACCCGGGACGATCCATCCCCCCGCACATCGTGGAGATCACCGGCATCACCACCGCCATGGTGATCGACGCCCCGCGGATCGAGCGAGTGCTGCCGGCGTTCCTGGAGTTCGCGCGCGGGGCGGTGCTCGTCGCCCACAACGCCCCGTTCGACACCGGCTTCCTCAAGGCCGCGGCGTCCGCCACCGACACCCCCTGGCCCAAGTTCACCGTGCTCTGCACCGTCAAACTGGCCCGGCGCGTCCTCAGCCGCGACGAGGCGCCGTCCGTCAAACTGTCGTCGCTGGCCCGGCTGTTCGACGTCGGGACCACTCCGACGCACCGGGCACTCGACGACGCCCGCGCCACCGTCGACGTCCTGCACGCCCTCATCGCGAGGGTCGGCAATCAGGGAGTGCACAGTCTCACCGAGCTGGTCGACTACCTGCCCGACGTCTCCTCGCACCAGCGGGCGAAACGCTCGCTCGCCGGCCACCTCCCGCATGCTCCCGGCGTCTACCTGTTCCGCGGACCGTCCGACGAGGTCCTCTACGTCGGCACGGCGACCGATCTGCGCCGTCGGGTGCGCAACTACTTCACCGGCTCCGAGACGCGTGGCCGGATGAAGGAGATGGTGGCCCTGACCACCCGGATCGACCACGTCGAGTGCGCGCACGCGCTCGAGGCCGGTGTGCGCGAGCTCCGGCTGCTCGCGGCGCACACGCCGCCGTACAACCGGAGATCCAAGTACCCGAAACGCGGTTGGTGGATCACGCTCACCGCGGAGGCCTTCCCCCGGCTGTCGGTGGTGCGGACCCCGACCGCCGACTCGCTCGGTCCGTTCCGGTCCCGCTCGACCGCAGTCGACGTCGCCGACGTCCTCGCCGAGTACTGCATTCTCCGCACCTGCACGAGCCGCATCCCGAAGGGAAGGGAGCACGGTCCGCACTGCCCGCCCCGCGAGCTCGGACGCTGCCCGGCGTCCGTCCACGACCGCGTCACGGAGGACGCCTACCGTCCCGGGCCGGAACTCTTCCGGCAGTTCCTGCGCGGCCTGGACGACTCTCCGCTGCACCGCATGCGCGCACGGGTGGAGGAGCTGGCCGCCGGCGAGCTGTTCGAGAATGCCGCACGCCTGCGTGATCGCACCGCGGAGGTCGTGCTCGCGTTGCGGAGGATGCAGCGCCTGGCTGCCCTCACCGCCCTCGATCAGCTCGTCGCCGCTCGCCCGGCCGCGACCGGCGGCTGGGAGTTCGCGGTGATCCGTTCCGGGCGCCTCGCGTCGGCCGGCTGCGCGCGGCGCGGGATCCACCCGATGCCGGTGGTCGATGCGCTCGTCCTCACCGCCGAAACCGTCGTTCCCGACGCAACTCCGCTTCGCGGTGCCTCCCCCGAGGAGGCCGGGTTGCTGGCGCGCTGGCTCGACCAGGAGGACACCCGCATCGTCAGCGCTTCCTCGGGCTGGTGCGAGCCCGCCCGGGGCGCCGGATCCTGGTCCGAGTGGTGCGCACTCGCGCGAGCGGGGAGCACGTCGACACGGGACGCCGAGACCCGACCACCCGCGCCGACTTCCGCCGACCACCGCTTAGGCTGGCGATCATGATCAACGCCATCGTCCTGATCCACGCCGAAGCCCACCGCATCCCGGAGACCGCTCAGGCCGTCGCCGACATCGAGGGCGTCGACAAGGTCTACTCCTGCGCAGGCGACGTCGACCTGATCGCAATCGTGCGGGTCCGGGACCACGCGAAGATCGCGGAGGTCGTCACCGAGGGAATCAACAAGGTGGACGGGGTCTCCCGGACGGCGACGCACATCGCGTTCCAGTCCTACTCCAGCGCCGACGTCGAAGCCGGCTTCTCGATCGGCGAATAGCCCCGCCTGCTATTTGCTGGTGGCCAGACCCGACGTGAGTTCGGCCCACCGCGCGAGCAGCGTCGCGGCCGCTCCACTGTCGATGGACTGTGCCGCCGTCGAGAGTCCGTCCGACAGTGCGTCTTCGAGCGTGCGGCCGCCGAGCCCCCGGAACGCCGCGATCGCCGCCGCGGCGTTGAGGAGGACCGCGTCGCGGACGGGTCCGGTCTCACCGGCGAGGAGTCGCCGCGCCACCGCCGCGTTCACGTCGGCATCGCCGCCGCGCAGTTCGTCGAGCGACACCCGCGCGATCCCGATGTCCCGGGGGTCGAGTTGACGGGTGGTCACCGCCCCGTCCGCCACGATGTGCACGGTCGACGTGGTCGACGTCGTCAACTCGTCCAGGCCGTCGTCACCCCGCACCACCAGCGCCGAGTTGCCGCGCTGCGCGAGCACGCCGGCCACCACCGAGATCAGGCCCGGGAACGCGCAGCCGATGAGGCCGGCCCGCGGACGCGCCGGGTTGGTGAGTGGTCCGAGCACGTTGAAGACGGTCGGGATGCCGATCTCCTTGCGCGGCGCGCCCGCGAACCGCAGGGCGGGATGGAACACCGGCGCGAAGCAGAAGCCGATGCCGACCTCCCGGACACAGCGCGCCACCTCGTCGGGACCGAGGTTGATCTTCACCCCGAGGGCCTCGAGAACGTCCGCCCCACCGCTCTTGGACGACGCCGCCCGGTTGCCGTGCTTGACGACGCGGATGCCGGACGCCGCGACCACGAGTGACGCCATCGTGGAGATGTTCACGGTGTTGGATCGGTCACCACCGGTTCCGACGATGTCGACGACGTCGTCGTCGACGGGGACCTTGCGCGCGTGCCCGAGCATCGAGTCCGCCAGTCCGCGCAACTCCTCCGGTGTCTCGCCCTTCATCTTCAGGGCGACACCGAACGCCGCGATCTGCGCGGACGTGGCGTTGTCGGACATGATCTCGTCCATCGCCCATTTCGCCTCGTCCACCGACAGGTCACGTCCGTCGGTGAGCGTGCCGAGGACCGACGGCCACGTGCGTGCCGGCCGCACACCGTCGTTCGTCCCCTGAGCAGTCGGGCTCTGCATCGTCGTGTCCCCTTGCACTAGTGGCGGATCCGGTCCTGGCAGCCTAGTCACCGGGCGGATCGGACTCGCGCGCCGGTTGCGTCGCGTCCCAGCCGTCGACCGAGCCGCCGAGCCGCTGCGCCAGCCCGGCCATTCTCGACCGTTCCTGAGAACAGTGCAGCGCATCGAGGATCTGGACCCGCTGCAGCACGAGTCCCACCGTCGCACCGTCCTCGGCCGGGGACGCCTGCCCGTCCGGTTCCTGTGGTCGGTAGCCGTCCTGGGCGGCGATCGACACGGCGTCGGCCACCGACGACGCGGGCAGCCGCAGATGGTGCCGCAGCACCGCTTCCGCGCCGGCATCCCACCGCGGATCCTCGGCGGCGGCGCGGTCGAGCGCGGTCGAGCACGCCTCCACGTCGTCGAAGCTCGAGGCGACGACCACGAGGTCGGGCCGATCCTGATCGAGAGGGGCCGGTTGCCGACTGCCGAACAGCCTCCGCAGCCACCCCGTACTGTTGTCACGAGAGCGCATGACTCCACCCTTTCACGGTCCGCCACCAGGCTGTCAGCAGGGAGAATCGGACAAGCGGGGCGCGTCGACGCGCCGAGGGTGGACCCGGGTAGTCGCCTCTTACGACGAAGCGTCATACTTCTGTCTGTGACGAGCGCAGTAGGGACTTCAGGATCAGCAATCACCCAACGCGTGCACTCGCTGAACCGACCTAACATGGTCAGCGTTGGCACCATCGTGTGGTTGTCAAGTGAGCTCATGTTCTTCGCAGGGCTCTTCGCCATGTACTTCGTGGCGCGAGCACAGGCGAATGGGAACTGGCCGCCGGAGCCGACCGAGCTGAATCTGTTCCTCGCCGTACCGGTGACCCTGGTGCTGATCGCCTCGTCGTTCACCTGCCAGATGGGTGTGTTCGCGGCCGAGCGCGGCGACGTCTTCGGCCTCCGCCGGTGGTACCTCCTGACACTGGCGATGGGCACGTTCTTCGTCCTCGGACAGGGATACGAGTACATCCACCTGGTCGAAGAAGGCACGACCATCTCGAGCAGCGTGTACGGCTCGGTCTTCTACATGACCACCGGCTTCCACGGTATGCACGTGATCGGCGGCCTCATCGCGTTCGTCTTCCTGATCGCGCGCACCAAGGTCAGCAAGTTCACGCCCGCCCAGGCCACCGCCGCCATCGTCGTCTCGTACTACTGGCACTTCGTCGACATCGTGTGGATCGGCCTGTTTGCCACGATCTATTTCATCCGTTGATCAGCTGAACGCCCCAGGCAGCCCCCTGACGTCCAGTCCGTCCCGACATACCAAAGGGATACAGATGAGTTCATCCCCCCCTCCCGCATCCGATACCACCGCGTCTGCCGCCAAGGCACGCCGCCAGCGGAAGCTCCGCAGGCGCGTCACGGGCGCCATGGTCCTGATGATGGGACTGGTCAGCGCCGGTTTCCTCGCGTCCGCGTTGACGCCGACCCCGCAGGTGGCCACCGCCACCGATGATCAGGCAGCACTGATCCGCGAGGGCAAGCAGTTGTACGACACCTCGTGCATCACGTGCCACGGCGCGAACCTGCAGGGTGTGCAGGACCGCGGCCCCAGCCTGATCGGTGTCGGCGAGGCAGCCGTGTACTTCCAGGTGTCGTCGGGACGCATGCCCGCCTCGCGCAACGAGGCCCAGGTCGAGCGCAAGCCCGTCAAGTTCGACGCCGAGCAGACGGACGCCATCGGCGCGTACGTCCAGGCCAACGGCGGCGGCCCCACGGTCATTCGTGACGAGAACGGCGAGATCGCCCAGTCGTCGCTGCGCGGCGGCGACATCGGACGCGGCAGCGAGCTGTTCCGCCTCAACTGCGCGTCCTGCCACAACTTCACCGGGCGCGGCGGTGCGCTCTCGTCCGGTAAGTACGCGCCGGTCCTCGACCCGGCCAGTGAGCAGCAGATCTACGCCGCGATGGTCACCGGCCCGCAGAACATGCCCAAGTTCTCGGACCGTCAGCTGACCCTCGAGGAGAAGAAGGACATCATCGCCTACATCAAGTCGTCGGGCGAGACGAAGCAGCCCGGCGGCTACGGACTCGGCGGCATCGGTCCCGCCTCCGAGGGCTTGGCCATGTGGGTCATCGGAATCATCGCTGTCGTCGGTGCAGCACTGTGGATCGGAGCAAGGTCATGAGCGACGCTGGCCAGCCGGGCGGCGCCACGCCAAAGAAGTACACGGATGCAGAACTCGAGAACCTGAGCCGCGACGAACTCGTCGAGCTCGGCACCAACCTCGACCACGTCGATGTCGCGTTCCGCCGCAACCGCTGGGCGGTTCCGGGAACGAAGGCCGAGAAGCGCGCCGAGCGGTCGGTCGCCTTCTGGTTCGCGCTCTCCGGCATCTCGGCGATCGCGTTCATCGCGATCTACCTCTTCTGGCCCTGGGAGTACGCAGGCGCCGGCGAGGAGCACTACTCGGCCTACAGCCTGTACACGCCGCTGATCGGCCTCACCATGGGTCTGGCCATCCTCGGCCTCGGTGTCGGAGCGGTGCAGTTCACCAAGAAGTTCATCCCCGAAGAGGTGTCCATCCAGGACCGCCACGACGGTGGATCGTCCGAGGTCGATCGCAAGACGATCGTCGCGGAACTCGGCGACTCGTTCGACACGTCGACGCTGGGACGCCGCAAGCTCCTCAAGCGCACCCTCATCTTCGGCGGCGGTGCCCTCGGCATCATGTCCGTCATGCCCCTCGGCGGTCTGATCAAGAACCCGTGGGCCAAGCGCGACGACTCCCCGCTGTGGGTCTCGGGATGGACCCCCCGCTACGAGGGCGAAACCATCTACCTGCGCCGCGACACCGGTCGCCCCGAGGATGTCGTCCTCGTTCGCCCGGAAGACCTGGACGCCGGCGCCATGGAAACGGTGTTCCCGTTCCGTGAGTCCGACCGCGGCGATCACGACGCGCTGCTCGAGGCGCTGCGCGGCATCCGCAACGCGACCATGCTCATCCGCCTCCGCACGGAGGACACGGCACGGGTCACCAAGCGCAAGGGCCAGGAGAGCTTCAACTACGGCGACTACTTCGCCTTCTCGAAGATCTGCACCCACCTCGGCTGCCCCACCTCCCTGTACGAACAGCAGACCAACCGAATCCTCTGCCCGTGCCACCAGTCGCAGTTCGATGCGCTGACCTACGGAAAGCCGATTTTCGGTCCGGCCGCTCGTGCACTTCCGCAGTTGCCTATTACAGTGAACGAAGAGGGTTTCCTAGTCACAACGGGTGACTACATCGAAGCTCTCGGCCCGGCATTTTGGGAGCGTCGACCGTGACCGACAACAAACCGTCCAAACTGAGTGCGATGGCCACCGGCCAGGCCGAAGCGATGGACTCGCGCTACCACCTCGCAGCGGGAATGCGGCGGCAGATCAACAAGGTCTTCCCCACCCACTGGTCGTTCCTGCTCGGCGAGATCGCGCTGTACAGCTTCATCATTCTGCTGATCTCCGGTGTCTACCTGACCCTGTTCTTCGACCCGTCGATGGCGCACGTCGTCTACAACGGTGCGTACGAGCCCCTGCGCGGCGTCACGATGTCCCGCGCGTACGAGACCACGCTGAACATCTCGTTCGAGGTCCGCGGCGGCCTGTTCGTCCGTCAGATCCACCACTGGGCTGCGCTGATGTTCGCGGCGTCGATCGTCGTGCACCTGATGCGCATCTTCTTCACCGGCGCGTTCCGGCGTCCGCGTGAGGCCAACTGGGTCATCGGCTGCCTGCTGCTGATCCTGGCGATGTTCGAGGGATTCTTCGGCTACACCATCCCGGACGACCTGCTGTCCGGCACGGGCCTGCGCGCCGCGTTCTCCGGCATCACGCTGAGCATCCCGATCGCAGGCACCTGGATGCACTGGCTGATCTTCGGCGGCGACTTCCCCGGCGACCTGATCATCCCCCGCCTGTACGTCGCGCACGTCCTGCTGTTCCCGGGCATCATCCTCGCCCTGATCGCCGGTCACCTCGCGCTCGTCTGGTACCAGAAGCACACGCAGTTCCCCGGCCCCGGCCGCACCGAGAACAACGTCGTGGGTGTGCGCATCCTCCCGGTGTTCGCCGTCAAGTCGGGTGCGTTCTTCGCGATCACGTTCGGTGTTCTCGCCGTGATGGGTGGCGTGCTGCAGATCAACCCGGTCTGGACCATCGGCCCCTACAACCCGTCGCAGGTGTCGGCAGGTTCGCAGCCCGACATCTACATGATGTGGACGGACGGCCTGGCCCGTCTGTGGCCGGCATGGGACATCTACCTGTTCGACCGCTACACCATTCCGTCGGTGTTCGCTGTCGCGTTGATCATGGGTCTGGTGTTCACGGTGCTGATCGCCTACCCGTGGATCGAGAAGCGTCTGACCAAGGACGACGCTCACCACAACCTGCTGCAGCGTCCGCGTGACGTTCCGGTGCGTACCGCGATCGGTGCGATGGCGATCGCGTTCTACGCCGTCCTGACGATCTCCTGCATCAACGACATCATCGCGTACCACCTGAGCATCTCGCTGAACGCGATGACGTGGATCGGCCGCATCGGCATGGTGTTGCTGCCTCCGATCGCGTTCTTCGTGGCCTACCGGTTCTGCCTGGGTCTCCAGCGCAGCGACCGTGAGGTCCTCGAGCACGGCATCGAGACCGGCATCATCAAGCGGATGCCGAACGGTCAGTACATCGAGATCCACCAGCCGCTCGGCCCGGTCGACGACCACGGTCACCCGATCCCGCTCGAGTACCAGGGTGCGACCGTCCCGAAGAAGATGAACAAGCTCGGTTCCGCCGGCAAGCCCGGTTCCGGCAGCCTCGTCACGGCCGACCCGGTCGAGGAGAGCCTGGCTCTCGAGCACGCCCTGCACCACGGCGAGCACGAGCAGCTCACGATGCTGCGGGAGTACCAGGACCGCGCCCACGGCAACGGTTCGTCGGCTTCCGGCAACGGATCGTCCGGCAACGGCGAGGCCCACTAGCCTCACCTCCGCAACCGAGCAGAGCCCCGAACCACTTCCGGTTCGGGGCTCTGCTCGTCTGTGGGCACCGTGCCCGCTCCCCTCCCCCGCGGCTGTGCGCGGAACACGAGCACGACCGCCCCGAGTCCCAGGAGAAGACCGAGCGCGGTGAGGATTCCGAACGGCTCGCCGAACATCACGGCCCCCCAGATCGCCGTCACCGGTGCCATCAGGAACATCAGGGCATTGACCCGGGTGACCCCGCTCCGGCGCAGCACGAGCCAGTACAGGCCGTAGCCGCCGAACGTGGACAGCGCGATCAGCCATGCCACAGACCACCAGAACGACGCCGTCGGCGGCGGCGACACCTGTCCGGCGCACGCGGCGAGGGCGGTGAAGAGCACGGCGCTGGTCGCGCAGTGCACGGTCATGGACACGACGGGGTCGGTGTCGGTCGGGGAGCGACTCTCCACGAAGGTCGCGGCCACCAGCGACAGCATCCCGGCGAACGGCACGAGGTACGCCCACCACGGCACGCCGGACGCAGAGGTGGCGTCGCCTGCGGTGACGATCATGACCCCCACCAGTCCCAGCAGCAATCCCCACCACTGCCGGCGTGCGACGTACTGACCCAGCAGGGGGCCGGCCAGTACGGCGACGACCAGGGGCTGGGTGCCGTCGATCAGCGCGGTGGTACCGGTCGAGACGCCGAGTCCGATCGCCTGGTAGACGGTCAGCAGATATCCGGTCTGCGACAGCGCACCGATCGTCACCTGACGACCGAACGCACGGGACCCGAGCCCCCGCCACCGTGCGCGTCCGAACAGCGCGGTTCCCAGGGCGAGTGCGACGGCGAGTGGCAGGAACCGCCAGGTCAGTACCGTCAGAGGGTCCGCGTCCCCGGCGCCGAGTTTGGCCCCGATGAAGCCGGAGCTCCAGCACAGGACGAACATCACGGCGAGAAGCACATTCACGACTGACCACCACCCAAGTAAACAGATCGGTATACCTCCCCCAACCTATACCGATCTGTATACTTTTGTCATGGATTCTGTGCCGACACCGCGACGCGTCCCGCTGACCCCGGGAGCGAGGCGAGCACTGGACGCGGCCGGTCGCCTCTTCTACGAGCGGGGAATTCACGCGGTCGGCGTGGATCTCATCGCCGCCGAGGCCGGCGTCACGAAGAAGACGCTCTACGACCGTTTCGGCTCGAAGGAACAGATCGTGGTCGAGTACCTCGCCGACCGGGACGAGCGGTGGCGGGCGTTTCTCACAGGCCACCTCGAGTCCGCGGGCGACTCCGCCCGCCGGCGCCTCACGGCGATCTTCGACGCGTCCCACGAGTGGACCGCGGAGAACAGTGCGAAGGGGTGCAGCATGGTCAACGCGCACGCGGAGATCAGCGACCCGTCACATCCGGCGTACGCCGTCATCATCGGCCAGAAGCGGTGGATGCTCGGTCTGTTCACCGGCGTGTGCCGGGACGCGTCGGTGCGCGATCCGGAGACACTCGCGCGCACGATCATGCTGCTCCACGAAGGGGCCCTGGTCTCGCACGGATTGCACGTGTTCCCCGAGGCGGTGCGACTCGCGTCCGCTCAGGCAGTGGCACTCCTCGCCGCGGCAGCGGGCCCGGTCGGCTAGGGCGGACGACGACAAAGCGGAGGCGCCGAATCCCGGTGGGATTCGGCGCCTCCGCTGCACGAACTGTGGGTGGAACTAGTGCTTCTCGGGCCCGACGTAGTACTCGAAGACGAGGCCTGCAGCGGCCGCGAGCACAGCAATCACGGCGACCACGATCATCCACGGCTGGAAGAACGCCATCGCGACTGCGACGAAGGCAGCAGAAGCGGCGAGCAGGATCGGCCAGTAGCTACCGGGGCTGAAGAAGCCCAGGTCGCCTGCGCCATCGGCGATCTCCGCGTCCTCGTAGTCCTCGGGACGGGTGTCGAGGCGACGGGCGACGAACCGGAAGTACGTTCCGATGATCAGCGTCAGTCCCGCCGACAGGCAGATGCCCGTCAGACCCGCCCACTCGATACCGGTTCGTGAAACGGCGGTGAAGACGCCGTAGACGATCGCGACGAGAATGAAGAATACCGTCAGGATCTCGAAGAGCTTGGCTTCGATCTTCATATCAGCACTTGTCCTTGGTCAGTGAGGTATCAGCAGCAGGTTCAGTTACCTTCGACACCGCTCGCCTGCTTGTAGCCGCGATCGGTGGTGAAGGGAGACGTCGACGTCGCAACCGGGGACTCGCCGATGGCCTGCAGAGCCTCCGCCGTGGTCAGATCCCGGCCGCCCTCGCTCGCCGGCTTACGCAGCTCGATGTACTGCGCGAACTTGTCGGGGCTCACGGCGCGAACCTCGAAGTTCATCATCGCGTGGAACGTGCCGCACATCTCGGCGCAGCGCCCGACGAAGGCACCTTCCTTCTCGATCTCACTGATCTGGAAGACGTTGTCGGAGTGGTTCTCCTTCGGGTTCGGGTTCACGTCGCGCTTGAACAGGAACTCCGGCACCCAGAAGGCGTGGATGACATCGGCGGAGGCCAGCTCGAACTGGATCCGCTTGCCGGTCGGCAGGACGAGGATCGGGATCTCGTTGCTCGAGCCGATCGTCTCGATCTTGTCGTAGTGCAGGTAGGACAGGTCCTGCGGGGTCTTGCCGTGGATCGGTCCGGGCTGGGCGTGCTCACCCTCGGCCTCCGCCTCGGATGCGGGTGCGGACTCGACCGCAGCCTGCGCTTCCTGATCGACGCCGTCGTACTTGCCGCCACCCTCGCCGAGGTCGATGGAGCGGTAGCCGAACTTCCAGTTCCACTGGTACGCAGTGACATCCACCACCACGTTGGGGTTGTCCTCCTTCTCGAGGACATGGTTCTGCACGATCACCGTGAAGTAGAACAGCACGGCGATAATGACGAACGGAACCGCGGTGTACGCCAGCTCGAGCGGCACGTTGTATGCCGTCTGCCGCGGGAACTCGGGTGAGTCCTTCTTCTTACGGTGGAAGATCACCGCCCAGAAGGTGAGTCCCCACACCAGCACACCCATGACGAGGGCGGCGATGACCGACCAGGTCCACAGTTCACGCATGCGGTGCGCCTGCGGGGTTACGCCCGAAGGCCACCCGAAACGAAGCACCTCGTTGTCGATTGAACAACCCGACAGCAGCAAGGCAGCAACGCCCAAAGATACTGCCAACCCTGCCCGCCGAAGGATCCGACCTTGCGCCACGTTCACGCCTTCCTGATCGCCGCAAATTCCACTAGGGCACACCCGATGGGAAGGCCCAATTACTACGCAGCGTAGACCAAAGGTGGCGGCTCTCCATCCTCGGGTCGGGCGACGACGTGTCGCTGCAGACGCCGCGGCGGTGCCGCTGTTCGCGCCGGGGCACCGTCACCGGCGGCCCGAACCGGACGCTCCGGGAATCTGCGGCATACTTTCCGGCAGAGATCCCTGACCACTCCACCTCGTGGAGCCTTCCAAGATTCTGAATTGAGGTACCGGACGCTGTGTGCGGACTGCTCGGGCTACTGACCTCTGGAGAAACCAGCGACAACGCCGTCTCACAGGTCGACCAGGCAATGCACTGCCTGCGGCACCGTGGGCCGGACGAGCACGGGACCTGGCACGACGACCACCTGGTCTTCGGGTTCAATCGGCTGTCGATCATCGACATCGAACATTCCCACCAGCCGCTGCGGTGGGGTCCGGCGGAGAATCCGGAACGCTACGCGCTCACCTTCAACGGCGAGATCTACAACTACCTCGAGGTTCGCGCCGAACTCGCCGAGCAGTTCGGTGCGCAGTTCGTCACAGAGGGCGACAGCGAGTCCATCGTCGCCGCGTTCCACTACTGGGGCGAGGACGCCGTCCGTCGCCTGCGCGGCATGTTCGCGTTCGCGATCTGGGACACGGAGACGCGGGAACTGTTCATCGCGCGCGATCCGTTCGGGATCAAGCCGCTCTTCCTCGCGACGGGCACCGGCGGCACCGCGTTCGGTAGCGAGAAGAAGAGCCTGCTGGAGCTGGCGAGCCTGATCGGCATCGGCACCGAGCTCGATCCGCGGGCCGTCGAGCACTACACGGTCCTTCAGTACGTGCCGGAGCCGGAAACCCTCCACAAGCAGATCCGCCGGCTCGAGTCCGGCTGCTTCGCGCGGGTGCGCCCGGGCGAAGAACCCGTGATCACCCGCTATTTCGCGCCCACGTTCCCGGTGCGTCCGTTCGCCGCGGGCACCGAGCAGGCCCGGTACCGCGAGATCGCCGAGGCACTCGAGGACTCGGTCGCCAAACACATGCGCGCCGACGTCACGGTCGGCTCCTTCTTGTCGGGTGGCATCGACTCGACGGCCATCGCGGCGCTCGCGATGCGCCACAACCCGAACCTGATCACGTTCACCACCGGCTTCGAACGCGAGGGCTATTCCGAGGTCGACGTCGCAGCCGAATCCGCCGAAGCGATCGGCGCACGCCACGTGGTGAAGGTGGTGAGCCCGTCCGAGTTCGCCGCCGCCATCCCCGAGATCGTGTGGTACCTCGACGACCCGGTCGCCGATCCCGCGCTGGTCCCGCTGTGGTTCGTGGCGAAGGAGGCACGCAAGCACGTCAAGGTCGTGCTGTCCGGTGAGGGTGCCGACGAGCTGTTCGGCGGCTACACCATCTACCGCGAGCCGATTTCGCTCAAACCATTCGAGTACCTGCCCAAGGGACTGCGGCGGGCCGCCGGGAAGTTGTCCGAGCGCATCCCCGAGGGCACCCGCGGAAAGAGCCTGCTCAACCGCGGTTCCCTGACCCTCGAAGAGCGGTACTACGGCAACGCGCGCAGCTTCAACGACGCACAGTTGCGCGCCGTCCTGCGCGACTTCCGGCCGGAGTGGACGCACCGCGACGTCACCGACCCCATCTACGCGCAGTCGCAGGGCTGGGATCCGGTGGCCCGGATGCAGCACCTGGACCTGTTCACGTGGTTGCGCGGCGACATCCTCGTCAAGGCCGACAAGATGACGATGGCCAATTCGCTGGAACTGCGGGTGCCGTTCCTCGACCCCGAGGTCTTCAAGGTGGCGTCGCAGGTGCCGCTGGATCAGAAGATCACCAAGAGCACCACCAAGTACGCGCTGCGTCAGGCGCTGGAGGGCATCGTGCCCGGGCACGTGCTCCATCGGGCGAAGCTGGGCTTCCCGGTGCCGCTGCGGCACTGGCTGCGCGGCACCGAACTGTTCGACTGGGCACACGAGCAGATCGCAGCGTCAGGCACCGATCACCTGCTCGACAAGGCCGCGATCGCGAAGATGCTGAACGACCACCGGGACGGCGTGTCCGACCACAGCCGTCGCCTCTGGACCGTGCTGATCTTCATGGTCTGGCACGGCATCTTCGTGGAGAACCGCATCGTTCCGGAGATCGCCGAGCCGGCGTACCCGGTCTCGCTGTAGGCGCTTCGCGCCCGTGAGTGGTTGACGAGTCCAGGGACTCGTCAAACCACTCACGGGCGGCGGAGCCGCCTCTTACGGCAGAACGGCAGCGATCTCGTCCGCGGCGGTGGAGCCGTAGGCATCCGCGAGGCGCTTGACGGCCTCGTCGCGGTCGAACGTCCACTCCTGGGTTCCGACGGTCTCCAGCACGAGCACGGCGACCAGCGACCCCAGCTGCGCGGAGCGCTCGAAACTCAGGCCCGCGCTGTGGGCGAGGAGGAATCCGGCCCGGAATCCGTCACCGACACCGGTCGGGTCGACCTTCGCCTTCTCGGGGACGACGGCGACGCGCGTCCAATTGCCCTCGGAGTCGACGATCTCGACGCCCTTGGAACCGAGCGTCGTGACACGGACGCCGACCTGAGCGCGGATCTCCTCTTCGGACAATCCCGTCTTCTGCTGCAGCAGTCCCCACTCGTACTCGTTCGTGAACAGGTACTTTGCGCCGCGGATCAGCGCCGCCGCCTCCTCGCCGTTCAGGCGGGCGAGCTGCTGCGACGGGTCGGCGGCGAACGGGATGCCCTGCCGGCGGCATTCCTCGGTGTGGCGGATCATCGCCTCGGGATCGTTGGCGCCGATGAGGACCAGTTCGAGTGGTTCGGCGTCCTGCGCGATACTCGACAGCTGGATTTCGCGGGCCTCACTCATCGCACCGGGGTAGAACGACGCGATCTGCGCCATGTCCTCGTCGGTGGTGCACACGAAACGCGCGGTGTGCGCGGTGGTCGAGATCCGGACGGCGGTGCAGTCGACACCGTTGCTCTCGAGCCACTGACGGTAGTCCGCAAAGTCGGCCCCGACAGCCCCGACCAGCAGCGGAGATCCGCCGAGGACGCCCATGGCGTAGGCGATGTTGCCGCCCACTCCCCCGCGCCGGACTACGAGGTCGTCGACCAGGAAGCTCAACGAGATGTGGCTGAGCTGATCGGCGAGCAGTTGCTCGGCGAACCGGCCCGGAAACCGCATCAGGTGGTCGGTGGCGATGGAACCGGTTACCGCAATTGTCACGGGCGGATGCCTTTCGATGAGTTCGGTCGGGATTTCTCACCGTACCCCGGAGTACCACCATGATCGGTCGGCAGCACGGGACCCGGTACGTCGAGATCGGGCACGAAAAAAGTCTGACGCGGCAGCCGGTCGGCGCCGCGTCAGACTTGTCGATTCAGTTGTACTTCGGCCCGGGACTCAGTTGAAGGAGTCGCCGCAGGCGCACGAACCGGTCGCGTTGGGGTTGTCGATGGTGAACCCCTGCTTCTCGATGGTGTCGACGAAGTCGATCGAGGCACCCTCGACGTACGGCGCGCTCATCCGGTCCACCGCGAGGGCGACGCCACCGAAGTCCACGATCAGGTCGCCGTCCAGGTTCCGGTCGTCGAAGAACAGCTGGTAACGCAGTCCTGCGCAGCCGCCGGGTTGCACGGCGATACGCAGTGCGAGGTCGTCACGACCTTCCTGATCGAGCAGCGCCTTCGCCTTGGCGGACGCGGCTTCGGTCATCTTGACGCCGTGGACGGCGGTCTCGTTCTGCACAGTCATGGGCTCTCCCTGTAGTTCGTAACAAACCCGTGAACGCTTCAACGGTACTCCGCGCCCGACTTATTCCCGGGTTCCATTCCCTGCGGCAGCCTCCGCAGATCGATCCACGTCCATGGTATCCGACGTCGCGGATTCGGGTTACTACCCCGCGGCCGCACCTTCCCACCCGCGGGCTGCGGCCGCCGCAAGGTCTCTCAGCTGCGCGTATGCATCCGACATCGCGAGTTCGACCGATCCCGCGTGGTCCACCAGGGACAGTGCGTCGTCGATGCCCGCGCCGTCGAGGTCCGCGGTGTCGAGGAGGACCTGCCCGGCCAGGACGAGCGTCGCGATCGACCGCCTGCGTGCGGCAGCGGCGAGCGCGATCACGAGTTTCCCGCGCAGCGACTGCTGGTCGAGGCGGCCTTCCCCGGTGATCACGAGCTGGGCGGAGGCGAGTTGCCGGTCCTGCCGGGTGCGCTGCGCGACGACGTGAGCACCGGATTCGCGGGTCGCGCCGAGGGCGAGCAGCGCGGCCCCGATGCCACCGGCGGCGCCGGCTCCGGCCTCGGCGGCGACCTCCCGGGCCGTCACCCGCTGCAGTTGCCCCGCCCATGCGGCGTTGCGGTCCTCGAGGAATGCGACGGTGTCGGGGTCGGCACCTTTCTGCGGTCCGAACACGCGGGCGGCGCCGTGCTCGCCGAGCAACGGGTGCTCGACGTCGGATGCGGCCACCAGTTCCACCGAGCGCAGGCGGGCGACGGCGGCATCCGCGCTCCCGAAACCCTGCGCGAGGGCTTCGACGAGGCCGCGGCCGCCGTCGGTGCAGCTGCTGCCCCCGAGACCGACGACGATTCGGCGCGCTCCGGCGTCGAGCGCCGCCACCACGAGTTGGCCGACACCCCGGCTGTGCGCGTCGCGGGCGGTGCGGGGCGTCGGCGGTCCGCCCAGCAGTCCGAGCCCACAGGCCTGGGCGGATTCGAGGTAGGCGTCGGTGCCGTCGAGGAGCCAGCGGGCCGTGACGGCGGCGCCGAGGGGCCCTTCCACGACCGCGGTCCGGACGGTGCCGCCCGCGGCGGCGACCACGTCCACGAATCCGGGGCCGCCGTCGGACTGCGGCGCCTCGATCAGCTGGTCGTCCGGGCGCACGGCCGACCATCCCGCCGCGATCGCGGCGGTCGCCTCGACGGCGGTCAGCGTTTCACCGAAGGAGTCCGGTGCGATCATCACTCGCATCGGCGAAGTGTATGGCGACGGGCGCGACCCGGCATTTCGATGTGAGGGCGGTTTTCCTCCCGGTGACGTCTTCCCATACTCTGGAAGGGTGAAATTGCTACGCCGCGGTGATTCGGACAATTCAGACAAGCGGGACGTCGAGGTCGCCGAGTCGTCCACGGCCCCGGAGGCGGAGTCCGCCGAACAGGCGGGCAAGGGCCGCCCGACGCCCAAGCGACGCGACGCCGAGGCGAAGCGACGCGGACCGGTCGCGCCCGCGCCGCTGACGGCGAAAGAGGCACGCGCCCGCAAGAAGGCCACGCGCGGTAGCAAGGAAGAGCGCAAGGTCGCCGCCGCGGAGCGACGCGCCACCGCCGCCGAGCGACGCGCCCGCATGCTCGCCGGCGAGGACAAGTACCTGCTCCCCCGCGACAAGGGTCCGGTCCGCGCGTACGTCCGGGACATCGTCGACGCGCGGCGCAACCTGGTCGGCCTGTTCATGCCGCTGGCCCTGGTTCTCATCATGGCGATGTTCGTCAGCCCGGCGCTGCAGGCCATCGTGACGCTCGCCATGCTCATCATGATGATGTTCATGGCCATCGAGGGCGTCTGGCTGGGCCGCAAGATCAACAATCAGGTGCGGGAGCGCTTCCCGGACACCCCCGACGGCGGTTTCAAGCTCGGGTGGTACGCCTTCGTGCGTGCGTCGCAGATCCGCAAGCTGCGGGCCCCCAAGCCGCGGGTACGCCCCGGCGACGCCATCTGACGGTCAGTTGTGGGGCGCGCGGTGCGTCTCGGCGAGCAGCCGCCCCAGTTCTGCGTCACGGTCGTACGACAGGTCGGACATGGGATCGGCCGGTCGGAAGAAGTTGTCTCGGTAGCTTTTCCGCAGTCGCGGATGGAGTGGACCCAGGTGCCGACCGGCGTACATCACGGCCGTATGCAGCACGAGGAGAAGTGCAACGAGGACGAGGAATTCGGTCATGGCTGAAATTTTCCGCCCATTCACTTCCCGCCAACAGTGGCGGAATTGACGTTCTTCGTCAAAATACTGCCACTTCGGCGGGTTGGTAGCGTTTCCCTCCGTGCCCACCGCCGATTCCCCGGACCGTCCGAGTCGTCCGAACCCGACGTCTCGAATATTGGTGCTCGGCGGTGCACGCTCCGGAAAATCCGCTCACGCCGAGGAACTGACCCAGGCCCTGGCCGGAGCAGGCCGGGTGCGCTACGTCGCCACCAGCCACCGCGACCCCGCCGACCACGACTGGGAACACCGCATCGCTCAGCACCGCGATCGGCGACCCGACAGCTGGCTCACCGTCGAAACCGCGCACCGGCTCGACCTCGCCGACCAACTGCGTTCCCCCACCGAGGCCGCGGCCACCCTCGTCGACGATCTCGGCACCTGGCTCACCGTCGAACTCGACGGCGCCGCGGCCTGGGACTCACCGCGGGGAACCGTCACCCCACGCACGGACGAACTCGTCGCGAGCGTCCGCGACTACCGCGGCGCACTCGTGCTGGTGACTCCCGAGGTGGGTCTCGGCGTCATCCCGGAGACCCGGTCCGGTCGCCTGTTCCGCGACGAGATCGGCGCCCTCAACGCGAGGCTCGCCCAGGTCTGCGATCGCGTGGTCCTCGTCGTCGCCGGGCTGACCATGACCCTGAAAGATGATCCCGCACGTGAGTCGTGCGGGGCAGAAGTGTCCACTCGAGCGAGAGGCCAAGCGTGACCAGCGAGTCCGTGAGCACCGACCCCGGTCGGTTCGAACCCGTCACCCCACCCGACGAAGGGGTGCGCGCCCAGGCCGAGGCCCGTCAGTTGCAGCTCACCAAACCGGCCGGCTCGCTCGGCCGTCTCGAGACGCTGGCGTGCTGGGCCGCGGCCTGCCAGGGCGTCTGCCCGCCCGTCCCCTTCGCGCGGGCGCGGGTGGTGGTATTCGCCGGTGACCACGGAGTGGCACGGACCGGCGTCTCGGCGTATCCGCCCGAGGTGACGGCCCAGATGGTCGCCAACTTCGTCGGCGGCGGGGCAGCCGTCAACGCTCTCGCGAACCGGGCCGGTGCCAGCGTGCGCGTCGTCGACCTGTCCGTGGACGGCGACACGGATCCGACGGTGTCCGCGTTCAAGATTCGCCGTTCGTCGGGGGCGATCGACCGCGAGGACGCGCTCACCCACGAGGAGACACTGCAGGCCATCGAGGCAGGCCGGTCCATCGCCGACGCCGAAATCGATTCCGGCGCAGACCTGTTGATCGCCGGCGACATGGGAATCGGCAACACCACGCCGGCCACCGTTCTCATCGCCGCGCTGACGGACACCGAACCGGTGGCGGCGGTCGGCCGGGGCACCGGTGTCGACGACGCCGGCTGGATCCGGAAGACTGCCGCGATCCGCGACGCGATGCGCCGCGCCCGCCCGGTGGTCCGGGACACGGTGGCGCTCCTGCGGACCGTGTCGGGCGCCGACCTCGCCGCGATGGCCGGCTTCCTCGCCCAAGCCTCCGCCCGCAAGACCCCGGTGATTCTCGACGGCGTCGTCGTGACGGCGGCCGCAATGGTCGCGGAGGAACTCGCACACGGCGCCCGCGCGTGGTGGCTGGCCGGCCACCGTTCCACGGAGCCCGCCCACACGATCGCGCTGAAGCACCTGCAACTCGACCCCCTCCTCGAACTCGACATGCGGCTCGGCGAGGGGTCCGGCGCCGTCACCGCGCTGCCGATCCTGCAGGGCGCCGTCGCCACGCTCGCGGAGATGGCGACGTTCGCGGAGGCCGGAGTCAGCACCCGCGACGCCGAGGACGGCGAGGGCGCCGAGACCGGCTCCGCCGCCGACACCGCGGGCTGACCGTGTCGGGCGTGGCGCTCGCATTCTCCTGGCTGACCGTCCTCCCCCTGCGCGGACCGGATTCCGTGGACCGCGCGGCGGGTCGCCGCGCGATCCGGGCGGCGCCGGTGACCGGTATCGCGCTCGGAGTTCTGGCCGCGGGGCTGCTGTGGGCGCTCGTGTCCGCCGGGCTCGACCCCGCCCTCGCCGGCCTGGTGACGGTGGGTGCTCACGCTCTCGCCACGCGCGGCATGCACATCGACGGTCTGTCCGACACGGTCGACGGGCTCGGCTGTTACGGACCGCCCGAGCGGGCGCGGGCCGTGATGCACAGCGGCGGTGCAGGCCCGTTCGGGGTGTGCGCCCTGGTGATCTTCCTGGGCGCACAGGGACTGGCGTTCGGATCTCTCGCCGCCGCAGGACAATTCGCGTGTGTGGCCGTCGCCGTGGCGGCCGGGCGGGTGGCGGTCGTGTTCGCCTGCCGGCGCGGAATTCCCGCGTCGTCGACGGAAGGATTCGGCGCACTGGTCGCCGAAACCCAGTCACCGTGGACCGGCATCGCCTGGACCGTTCCGCTCCTCGCGGCGGCCGCGTGGTGCACCTCGCCGTGGTGGCAGGGACCGGTCGTCGCGGCGGTCGCGCTGACGCTCACCGCGCTGCTGGTGGCCCACTGCGTCCGGCGATTCGCCGGACTGAACGGCGACGTGCTCGGCGCCGCGCTCGAGATCACCGTCACCGTCTCGGCGATCGGTCTCGCGTTCTGAGCGACCGCCGAAACCGACTTCAGCGCAGTTTGGTCATCCACCCGTGGGTGTCGGCGAACGTTCCCCGCTGAATACCGGTCAGCGTGTCGCGCAGGGCCATGGTGACCTCGCCGGGCTCGCCGTCGGCGATCGTGAACTCACCCTCGGCCGACTTCACCCGGCCGACGGGAGTGATGACCGCCGCGGTACCGCACGCGAACACCTCGGTGATCTCGCCCGACTTGGTCTTCGTGCGCCATTCGTCGGTGCTGATCCGACGCTCCTCCACCGCGAAACCGGCGTCGGTCGCGAGGGTCAGCAGCGAGTTGCGGGTAATACCCGGCAGCAGCGAACCGGACAGGGACGGCGTCACGAGACGGGCGTCGGGGCCGGAGCCGAACACGAAGAAGAGGTTCATGCCGCCCATCTCCTCCACGTACGACCGCTCGATCGCGTCGAGCCAGACCACCTGGTCGCACCCCTCGTCGGCGGCCTGCGCCTGCGCGAGAAGCGAAGCCGCGTAGTTGCCGGCGAACTTGGCGGCGCCGGTGCCACCGGGTGCGGCGCGCACGTATTCCGTCGACAGCCACACGCTGACCGGCTTCACTCCACGCGGGAAATAGGCGCCGGCGGGCGAGGCGATCAGCAGGTAGCGGTACTCGTCGGCCGGACGCACACCGAGACCGGCCTCGGTGGAGAACATGAACGGGCGGAGGTACAGCGCGTCCTCGCCGCCGGCGGCGGGTACCCATTCGTGATCCAGCTCGAGCAGTTCGGTGATCGACTTGACGAACAACTCCGCCGGCAGCTCCGGCATCGCGAGACGGCGAGCCGAAGTCGCAAGCCGTTCGGCGTTCGCCTCGAGGCGGAACGTCGAGATTCCGCCGTCGGGCTGCCGGTACGCCTTCAGCCCCTCGAAGATGGCCTGCCCGTAGTGCAGCACCATCGCGGCGGGGTCCAGCTGGAGCGGCCCGTACGGTTCCACCTTGGCGTCGTGCCAGCCGAGCTCGGTGGAGTAGGTGATCGACACCATGTGGTCCGTGAAGTACCGGCCGAATCCGGGCGCCGCCAGTATCTCTCGCCGTACCTCGTCGGAGGTGGGGGCGGG
>NZ_UAUI01000003.1 GCF_900455735.1 Rhodococcus wratislaviensis
GGCGAGTGCGGCTCCCGCCCCGACGGCGCCGAACAGACGTCGTCGGGACACACCCTTGCGCTCGTCCACCGAGGTGGTCGTGTCGGTCGTACCGGTCGGATCAGTCATGATTATGCGCCTGCTACCACGCCTTGAACCTGGCTGACCTCTGCCGAGAGGGCGTCGATCTTGCGCGAGAGTTCTTGGCGCTGTTGTTCGTTGACAGTGTCGTAGAAGACGAACCCGTCACCCTGGCGGTATTGAGCGAGTTCGGCATCGAGGTCCGCGAAACGCTGCGTGATGTTCGCGGCCAGTTCGGGATTGCGTTCGTCGATGATCGGCTGCAGTGCGGCGACCGCGGCCTGTGAGCCGTCGACGTTGGCCTGGAAGTCCCACAGGTCGGTGTGCGAGAAGATGTCCTCCTCACCGGTGATCTTCGACGTCGAGATCTCGTCGAGCAGACCCTGAGCGTCGCCGGCGATCTTGGTGGGATCGATCGTGTAGTCCTCGGCGTTCACCTGGTCGGCGAGGTACTGGACGTCGACGACGAGCTGGTCGGCGATCGCGTTGGTGTCGGGCTGGGGGCCGGTGACCCACAGATCCTTCTCGAGCCGGTGGAAGCCCGTCCATTCCTGCCCGGGTTCGAGGTCGGCCTCCCGCAGGTCGAGCTTGGGGTCGAGCTCACCGAAGCTCTCGGCCTCGGGCTCGATGCGCTCGTAGTAGGTGCGGGAGACAGGGAAGAGTGCCTTGGCCTGATCGATGTTGCCCGCCTTGACGGCGTCGACGAACTGCTGCGTGGTGTCCTGCAGGGCGACGACCTGACTGCGGATGTAGCGGCGGTAGCCGTCGGCGGCCTCGGCGAGCTGTCCGCTCTCGTCGGACGCGCTCATCGAGTCGCCGGTGACGGTGAACTCCTGGCGGATGCCGTCGCCGACCATGCCGGGCTTGCACGCGAGCTGGTAGGTGCCGGCGTCGGGCAGCGACACGATGAGCTGGCGGGTGAGCCCGGGACCGATGTTCTCGACCTCACCCATCGCCCGGTCGCCCTCGGCGAAGACGTAGAACTCGGTGACCTTGGTGCCGTTGTTCGTGACCTGGAACGTGCTGTTCCCGGTGGTCCCGGAGTCGGCGCTGACATCGCACGTGTCGTCGTTCGCGGTGACGGTGATGTCGTCGGTGCTCGCGGTCGACTTCTCGGTGCAGCCTGCGAGCGCCAGCGGCAGCAGAGCGACGGAGGCGAGGGCGAAGCTGGTTCGGCGCGTGGTCTTCATGGGCGGAAGTTGCCTTTCATGAAACGGTTTCGTCGGGGGCGGGAGAGGCGGTGCGCTCGGGTGCCGCGGGGGCCGGTGTGGGTGCGGAGACGGGCCGGAGGAACAGGAACAGGACCACGACGACGTACACGACCCAGGCGACGGCCTGCAGGACCGTCGGGTCGGGTCGGAAGTTGAAGATGCCCGCCAGGACGGTGCCGT
This sequence comes from Rhodococcus wratislaviensis, assembly GCF_900455735.1. Lineage (GTDB taxonomy): Bacteria > Actinomycetota > Actinomycetes > Mycobacteriales > Mycobacteriaceae > Rhodococcus_F > Rhodococcus_F wratislaviensis. The sequence continues at coordinate 1,452 of NZ_UAUI01000003.1, forward strand.
ACCAGCTGGACGCGTCGTAGCCGTCCGAGATGTCGAAGGCGAGTGCCGAGCCGCCGGGCAGGACGCCGCCGATCTGCAGGGCATGGATGCCGTACCCGAGGATTCCGGCGGCGACGATGATCAGGAAGATGCCGGTGTATTTGAAGAATTTCGCGAAGTCGAGCCGGACGGCGCCGAAGTACAACAGGACCGTCAATATCGCGGCAGCGACGATACCGAGCAGGAGGCCGACGAGGGGCCAGGCGCTACCCGCTGTGTTCTCGGCGTACCCGACCATCAGGAGTGCCGTCTCGACGCCTTCCCGGCCGACGGCGAAGAACGCGAGGGTGAGCACCGCGATGGGCCCCGCGACCAATGCTTTCTCCATGCCCGCCTTGAGGTCGTGCGAGATGGTCCGCGCGGCCTTGCGCATCCACAGCACCATGACGGTGACGATCGCGACCGCGACGAGGGACGCGACGCCGGCGATGATCTCCGCGGTGAGTCCGGTGACGGTGGACGTTCCGTAGTGGATGACGAGGAAAATCGCCGCCACCATCGCGACGGCGATGCCGACGCCGAGCCAGACCCACTTGAGTGCGTCCTTGCGCTCCGCTTTCACGAGGAACGCGGCAAGGATCATGACGACGATGCCTGCCTCGAGGCCCTCGCGCAGACCGATCAATCCACTGCCGAACAGCTGTGTGGCGATCGACGGCGCGGTCCCTGCGGCGAGGACTGACATGCACACTCCTGGGCGAGGCGGGGTCGAGCCGAGTGGTCCGCAAGGTTGGGTAGGCAACCTTGCGGTAGGCAAGGCGAACCTTAGCCCTGAAGAAAACATACACCGCGCCTGCTTGTCCGAAGAAGCCCTCACCAGCACTTTTACAACCCTTTACCTTTGGTGTGTTGCCTCGCCGCGACCCGGCGCGGTGCGGGGTCGTCCCGCGTGGCCAAGATCGACGAGTTTCGTGTGGATGATGGAGACGTGAACCGATATCCCGCGCGGCCGAAACGTCGTTCCCGATGGCCCGGACCGCTGTTCGCTCTTCTCGCGGCGACGGTGGTCGTGGTTCTCGCCTACGGCGCGTGCTCGCGGGAGCAGCAACCGAGGATCGCGATACCGGAAGGCATCCCACCCGGTCCGGGGGCGGCGACCCCTCCGATCGACATCAACGCGCCGGGACGTTCGGCGGATCAGCTGCACCGATGGTCCGCCGGGTTGGCCGACTCGATCGGCGTCGGAAGTACCGCGCTCGAGGCATACGGCTACGCGGCGACGGTGATGGCCGAGACGAAGCCGGAATGCGGGATCGGGTGGACCACCCTCGCCGGAATCGCGAGCGTGGAGAGCCGGCACGGCACCCACGCCGGTTCGACGGTCGGGCCCACCGGTCAGGTCACCCCCGAGATCCGGGGCATCCCCCTCGACGGGGGACCCGGTGTCGCCGAAATCCCCGACACCGACGGCGGGGCGATGGACGGCGACCCGGTGCACGACCGCGCGATGGGTCCGCTGCAGTTCATTCCCGAGACATGGAAGCGGTGGGGTGTCGACGCGAACGGTGACGGCGTGGCCGACGCCGACAACATCGACGACGCGGCGCTGACCGCCGCCCGCTACCTGTGTGACCGGGGCGGCGACCTCACCGGTCCGGAGGGCTGGCAGTCGGCGCTGATGGCCTACAACCTGTCGGGGGAGTACCTCACGCTGGTACGCGACCGGGCGTCCGCCTATTCGGTGGGGGTTCGACCGTAATCGGTCCGTCACCCCTCCGTGACGTGATCGACGCCACATCGGTAGGTGTCGCGCGGGCGGATCGCCGTCCGCGGGGCGCGCCATCCCGCGCCGGTTTCGGTGTGCCGTTACGCTGTGTGCTGGCACGATCTGGTGTCCCTGGCACGATCGGATCGGTCGGTGCACAGTGCGAAGCCCATATAAGGAGAATCAGCAAGTGTCCATCATTGAGCAGGTCGGAGCCCGTGAGATCCTCGATTCCCGTGGTAACCCCACGGTGGAGGTCGAGGTGCTGCTCGACGACGGAAGTTTCGCTCGCGCCGCGGTCCCGTCGGGTGCATCGACCGGTGAGCACGAGGCCGTCGAACTGCGTGACGGCGGCGACCGGTACGGCGGCAAGGGTGTCGAGAAGGCCGTCGAGGCCGTCCTGAGCGAGATCGCTCCGGCCATCATCGGGATCGACGCCACCGAGCAGCGGACCGTCGACCAGGCCCTGCTGGACGCCGACGGCACCCCGGACAAGTCGCGTCTGGGCGCCAACGCGCTGCTGGGTGCGTCGCTGGCAGTGGCCCGCGCGGCCGCCGAATCGTCGGGTCTGGATCTCTTCCGTTACGTCGGCGGCCCCAACGCCCACGTCCTTCCCGTCCCGATGATGAACATCCTCAACGGTGGTGCGCACGCCGACACCGGTGTCGACGTCCAGGAGTTCATGGTCGCCCCGATCGGGGCCGCCACGTTCAAGGAGTCGCTGCGCTGGGGCGCCGAGGTGTACCACGCCCTCAAGTCGGTGCTGAAGGAGAAGGGCCTGGCCACCGGTCTCGGTGACGAGGGCGGCTTCGCCCCCGACGTCGCGGGCACCAAGGAGGCGCTGGATCTGATCAGCGTCGCGATCGGCAAGACGGGCCTGGTGCTGGGCACCGACGTGGCGCTGGCGCTCGACGTCGCCGCCACCGAGTTCTACACCGACGGAACCGGCTACAAGTTCGAGGGCAGCAACCGGACCGCGGAGGAGATGGCGGCGTTCTACGCCGAGCTGGTCGATGCCTACCCGATCGTGTCCATCGAGGACCCGCTGGACGAGGACGACTGGGACGGCTGGGTCTCCTTGACCGATCAGATCGGCAACAAGGTCCAGCTGGTCGGTGACGACCTGTTCGTCACCAACCCGGAGCGTCTGGAAGAGGGCATCGTCAAGGGCGCCGCGAACGCTTTGCTGGTGAAGGTCAACCAGATCGGCACGCTGACCGAGACCCTCGACGCCGTCGACCTCGCGCACCGCAACGGCTACAAGACGATGATGAGCCACCGGTCCGGTGAGACCGAGGACACCACCATCGCCGACCTCGCGGTCGCCGTGGGCAGCGGTCAGATCAAGACCGGGGCCCCCGCCCGCAGCGAGCGCGTCGCCAAGTACAACCAGCTGCTGCGCATCGAGGAGAACCTGGGCGACGCCGCCCGCTACGCCGGCGAGGTCGCGTTCCCGCGGTTCGCGTTCGAAGGCTGACGTTCGACAGTCGAGTAAGGGGTGTTGGGGTAGGTGGCACAGCGCGGCAGGCCGCGGTCGTCCGGAGCGAGTCCGGGCGGCCGGGGCTCCGGGCGTGGTGAACGGGCCCGCGGAAACCGGGCGGACGGCGCTCCCGGAGCGCGGCGCCCCCGCACCACCAAGTCGACGACGCCGGGGGAGGCCGACGGCAAACCGGACGCAGTCGACGGCGCCGACACCGGCAAGGTGCTCCCCGGCCGCGCCCGCCCGAGACGGGTGGGCGCGGCCGGGGCCGCCCGCGCAATTCGATCCGAGCACACGATCCTCGGGCTGTCGACCGGCCGGGCGCTCGTCCTCGTCATGGTCGTGCTGCTCCTCGCGCTCACCCTCGCCGTTCCGCTGCGCAACTACCTCACCCAGCGTGGGGAGGCGGATCGTATTGCGGCGGAACAGGTTCAGCTCGAGAAGGATCTGCAGGAACTGCGGATACTCGAGGAGCGCTATTCCGACCCCGCCTACATCGAGGCGCAGGCACGCGGTCGGCTCCGGTGGGTGAAGCCCGGCGACACCCCGTTCCAGGTGCAGCTGCCCGGCGACTACAAGGAACCGGAGAAGCCGGAGGAGAAGGACGCCGAGATGGCAGGCCCCTGGTACTCCGACCTGTGGAAGACCATTTCAGAACCGCCGGCCGCACCCGAGGTGCAGCCGGCACCGGCTCCGGTGCCCCCCGTGGTGCCGCCGCCCGTACCGCCAGAACCAGGAGAACCCACCGGGTGACCACTTCGTCCGACCCGTCCAGCCCCGTGCCGCAGGAAGACCTCGACGCCGTCGCCGCTCAGTTGGGCCGCGAACCGCGTGGAGTGCTCGAGATCGCGTACCGCAGTCCCGACGGCACGCCGGGCGTCGTGAAGACCGCGCCCAAACTTCCCGACGGAACCCCGTTCCCGACGCTGTACTACCTGACTGATCCGCGACTGACCGCGGAGGCCAGCCGGCAGGAGTCCGCGGGAGTGATGCGTGAGATGACCGAGCGTCTCGGGCAGGATCCGGAGCTTGCGGCCGCGTACCTGCGCGCCCACCAGTCGTATCTCGCCGAGCGCGACGCCATCGAGCCCCTGGGAACGGACTTCACCGGTGGCGGAATGCCCGAGCGCGTCAAATGCCTGCACGTGCTGATGGCCCACTCGCTGGCGAAGGGGCCCGGCGTCAACCCGCTGGGCGACGAATCGGTGGCCCTCGCCGCGTCCGCGGCAGGCGGCAAGCTGCGGGGCACCGCGATTCCCGCGGACTGGCCCGGCATCGACGACGTCGAAGGTCCCGAGCAGTGACGCGCGTCGCCGCCGTCGACTGCGGCACGAACTCCATCCGCCTGCTCGTCGCCGACGTCGACGAGCACGGCGCACTTCGCGACGTCCGTCGCGAGATGCGCGTCGTTCGGCTGGGCCAGGGCGTGGACGCCACCGGACGACTGGCACCCGAGGCCATCGAACGCACCCGAGTCGCGTTGAGCGAGTACGCCGGAATGATCGCGGACGCCGGCGCCACCGCCGTCCGGATGGTGGCCACGTCGGCCACCCGCGACGCGTCCAATCGGGAAGACTTCTTCTCGATGACCCGCGAGGTGCTGGGCGCCGTCATCCCCGGCGCCGGGGCCGAGGTCATCACCGGCGACGAGGAAGCACGGCTGTCGTTCAACGGGGCAGTCGGGGAACTCGATCCGTCGCAGGGACCGTTCGTGGTCGTGGACCTCGGCGGCGGTTCCACCGAAGTGGTCCTGGGTGACGAATCCGGCGTCCACGCCGCCTTCTCCACCGACATCGGGTGCGTGCGCATCACGGAGCGCTGCCTCCACGACGATCCGCCGACACCCGCACAGGTCGAGGAGGCCCGCGCGTTCGCGCAGGAACGCCTGGACGAGGCGTTCGCGCGTGTCCCCGTCGAACAGGCACACACCTGGGTCGGCGTCGCCGGAACGATGACCACCATCGCCGCGCTCGCCGAAGAACTGCCCGAATACGACGCCGAGCGAGTGCACCTGTCCCGCATCCCGATGCCCCGGCTGCGCGAGGTCTGCAACTCGCTGATCGCCATGACCCACACCGAACGGGCCGCGCTCGGCCCGATGCACCCGGGCCGGGTCGACGTCATCGGCGGCGGCGCGATCGTGACCCTGACGCTCGCCGACGCATTCGAGAAGAAGGCGGGCATCGACCAACTCGTCGTCAGCGAACACGACATCCTCGACGGAATCGCATTGTCGATCGCCTGAGCTAGGGTGATCTGCGCACGGTCGCCGAGCGACACCCTCGGCGACCGGTAGCCCCTATAGCCCAATTGGCAGAGGCAGCGGACTTAAAATCCGCACAGTGTCGGTTCGAGTCCGACTGGGGGCACCATCACTGAGGCGTGCTTCGGCGGCGGCTCAGGAAGGTCGGACGAGTTCCGCCCGCATCTGGGTGAACAGGAACAGTCCGGGGCGTCCGGAGATCTGCTCGTACTCGCGCACGACGTCGTCCATGAACTCCGGCACGGCTGCGTCGTCGAGGTGCGTGGTCCAGTCGGTGGATCCGACGGTGCACCACCGCGCGAATTCTTCCCGGGAACCGAAATCCCATTCGACGTCGCGCACGACGAGGACGGTGGTGTCGAGTCCTGCTGCCTTCGCGACGTCGCGGAACTTCTGCGGTTCGATGTGGACGAACGGCGCCGTGAAGTCGGTGAAGAACTCCGCCCATCGCGGGCGCGCCGCCATGGCCATCAAGACATCTTCGACACTTGTCCGCGGGCTCGCGCACACCATCTGGATGATCACCCGTCCGCCGCCCACGACGCTGCGGGCGATCGCCGCCAATGCCACCTGCAGGTCGGGGATCCAATGCAGGGCGTTGAACGACACCGCGACGTCGAACTCGCCGTCGAACGGGAGGTCGCGTGCGTCGGCGATACGGAACTCGGCGCGGGTGCCGTCCGGCACGACTCTCGATTGTGCCTTCGCGATCATCCGCGGCGACGCGTCCACTCCGACCACCGAACCGCCGGGGAGCCGTTCGGCGATCCGGAGCGTGACGAATCCGTCGCCGCATCCCACGTCGAGTAGCCGTTCATTTCCCGCGAGGGCGAGTTCCGCGATCGATTGCTCCGCGACGGCGCGCTGGAGGGCGCCGACATCGGCGTAGCCTTCGCCGTCCCAGTCGACCATGACGGCCAGGCCTCAGGCTCCCTGGTGGTGAGGGCTCGAGTGTGTGCCGCCGCCGGCCCGCGCGATGGATGCGCGGACGCGGGCCGTGGCCTGCCAGATCTGGGTGCTGTCGTGGACGCTGATAACCGGTATGCCCTGCTCACGGGCGTGCTGCATGCTCAGCGCGTCCTGGGGTGAGCCGACCCCGTCGAGGACGTCCTCGGTGACGATCGCGCAGAGCGCGGGGCCGTCCATCTTCCGGACGGGCTCGAGTCCGTGGACCACCATCCACTGCTTGACCATCGCCCAGTGCGACACCTCTTTGTACCGCGTGGGGTTGCCGATGAAGAGAACCCGACGGGAGCGGCGGGCGCGAGCGATATCGATGTGCGTGACGGTAGCCATGGCGGAGGGTTCCTGTCCGTTGCGGGATTCCGTACTGTCAATCCCCACTCGCAGCGGTTTCGTTACGCGTCGGTCCAAGAAGTTCGCCATTCCCGCGTACGTGAGTGAGAAAGCGTGCTCGAACACGCTTTGCCGCTCACGTACGCACGGTCCGTCAGCTACCGAACGGACTGCCGGACGAGCCTCCGCCGCCCGGTCCCGACGTCTCGGTGACGGTGACGATTGTGGGTTCGACGGTGCCGTTGGTCAGCGGCGGAATGCTTCCCCACTGCTCGAACGACGGCACGCTCGAGCAGGACCATTGCACCGCGTACTCGCCGGGGTCGACGGTGGCCCGCAGCTCGCCGTCGTCTCCGCCCATCACGACGGTCGGGCCCACGGTGGCGGCAGGCAGGGTTCCGTCGACGGGGACGATGTTCATCACGCACACCACTGCCCCGGACACGTCGTACCGGACGTCCATGACCACCGCATTCCCGTCGACGCCGATGTCGACCGTGACGTCTTCGGGTGCCGCGGACGCGGAGGGTGCGGCGAGCAGGCCCGCGCCGGCGACAGCGGCGGCGATACCTACGGTTCGTGCAATCGTGACCTTCATCGGTGCATCCTTCCGGACTTCTCGGTTGCCGGTTGATACGAGGCAAGAGCCACCCGGGAGTATCGCACCTCGAACCCTCATCTGCTGGGATGTGGAAGGTGGAACACTGCTGGTCTGGGAGTTCAGCGTGTCGATCCGACACCCGGTGCATCGAAGGAGACGGCGAAGTGCTCGGACGGAAGAACTACACGAAGGAAGAAATCGATCACGCCGAGGCGTCGATCGCGGAGCAGGTCGCCGCGTACACGTCGCTGACGGGGGCGATTGCGGGCGAGGTCACGGGCAAGAAGGTCTTCGCCGCACTCGAGGACTTCGAGTCACTGTTCTTCGACAACATGGTCCTGGTGCTGGACCGCTACTTCGTCCACCGGGTCCGGGCGGTGACGGGCAAGGACGGGAACCCGCTCAACGAAGTCGAGATCATCGCCGACTCGTTGATGAACAACGACGGCGTCCTGCGCGGCGTCAGCGTCCTGAAGTACGTCCCCGGCCAGTCCGTTCTGAAGCTCGAGATCGGCGACCGGATCCGCTTGGGCGCCGACGACTTCGAGCGGCTGTCGGCGGCGTTCTTCGCAGAAGTGCGGTCGCGGTTCCTGACATGAGCGTCTGGTTCACCTCCGATCTGCACCTTCGTCACGCACGGCTGGTGGAGATCCGCGGCTTCGACGCGGAGATCGACGCGCACGACGAATCCATCCTCGACGCACTGGCCGCCGCCGTCGGGAGCGGCGACCAACTCTGGATACTCGGCGACGTCACCGTCGGAGGTGCGGCCGCCGAGGACTGGGCGCTGCGCGCGCTCGACGAGTTCGCGCGGAACCGGAATGTCGAACTGCATCTGATCCCCGGCAATCACGACTCGTGCCACCCGATGGCGAACCGCAACAGTCACATCCGGCAGCGGGTGTTCCTGGAGACGTTCGCGTCCGTGCAGTTGTTCGCGCGGCGGAAGGTCGCGGGCGAGACCGTGCTGCTCTCCCATTTCCCGTACGTCGGCGACCACACCGCGGAGGACCGGGGCGTGAAGTACCGGTTGCAGGACCAGGGAGACTGGTTGCTGCACGGGCACACTCATCAGGACGACGTGCTCGACCCGTCCGTGCACCCGCGGCAGATCCACGTGGGCTGGGACAGTTGGCGCAGGCCCGTGCACGTCGACGAGATCGCCGAGGTCATCGGGTCGGACGCGTCGACTCGGTGACCGGTGTGGCGTCGGCGCGATATCTGCCGGGCGTCGATCCGTGCGCGTTCTTGAACAGCCGGGAGAAGTGGGCGGCGTCGGCGAAACCCCAGCGGGCGCCGAGGGCGGAGACGGGCACATCGCGGTAACGGGGGTCGGCGAGATCGCGACGGCACTGCTCGAGGCGGCGGCGGCGAATCCATCCGCTTGCCGTGTCGCCGTCGGCTTCGAACATCTTCTGCAGGTGCCGCACCGAGATGTGATGCGCGGCGGCGATCGAGTGCACATCCAGCTCCCGGTCGGCGAGCCGCTCGTCGATGAAGGCGGTGACCCTGGCGCGTAGTGCGTCCGCGCGCGACTGCGGCAGCGGCCCGTCGGCGAGGTGAAGTTGCTCCGCGAACGCGGCCGCGACCAGGTCGAGGACGGCGTCGCCGAGGTGCACCGCGACGGTGGGGGAGGCGTCGACGATCTGCTCGCCGAGCCCGCGCAACAGCGGGGTGACGACGGCGCCGAGCCCCTGCCTGCCCGACACCCGGCGCGCGGTGAGCTGGGCGATGCCGGCGGGCGGAACGCGGAGGAGGTGCCGGGGGAACATCACGACCAGCATCCGGAACCGGTCGTCGAACGACAGCTGATACGGCCGGGTCGTGTCGTAGATCGCGAAATCGCCGGGGGTGAGCGCGGCTTCCCGGCCGTCCTGGCTCAGGACGCAGTACCCGCGGACCTGCAGTCCGAGTTTGAAGTAGTCGGGGTTGGCGGCGCGGATGGTCCGGGGCGTTCGGCGAATGACGTGCGGGGCGGCCGTGACCTCGCTGATCCGGATCGCACCGACCGTCGCGCCGCGCACGACGCCCCGGAAGTCGGCGTGGTCCGCCGAGGTCATCTCCAGGGGGACGAACGCGTCGCTGACCGACTCGCGGAACTCGTCGAACGAGACGAGGCCGTGTTCGACCGGACGGATGAGCCTGCTCACGGCCACCATCTACCTCAACTGCGTTTGACGGCTTCGCGTGCGGCGGTGCCCGACGCGAGCTTCTCCAGCAGGCCGATCAGGTCGAGCCGTTCCGAAGGTGTCAGCGACTCCGTCCACGTCTGCTCGCGCTTGTTGTGCGCCGAGTACGTGCTGACGATGGCATCGTGCCCGGCGTCGGTCAGTTCGAGGGCGACCGCCCGGCGGTCGCCGGCGGACGGTCGCCGCGTCACGAGACCGTCGCGCTCGAGCGTGTTCACCAGGGCCGACACGGCGGACCTGCTCATCCCGGACAGTGAGGCGACCCGCTTGGCTTCGCACGGTCCGGCGAGCCACACCACGAACAGCACCCGGAATCCGGGCCAGCTCCACCCGCTGGGCCGGTGGACCGTCGACTCGAGATCGTAGACGAGGGCACTGGTCACGCGGTGCAGCGCGAGGACCAGCCGCATGGAGACCGGATCGACCTCGGGCAGTTCGTCGACGGTCTTGCCCACCGCGAAGTCCACGAAGGACAGGAAGTCCAGGTTGCTCTGGTCGGTCGTCTCCTCGGGCATGACCACAGGTTAGCGTCGGAACACGTATTGTCAAAGCATTGATCAACTAGCCCCCGTGAGTACTTGTCAACGCCGGGCGGTTAACAAGTACTCACGGGGCGTCAGCCAGTAACCCTCGCGGCGTTGCCCGCGTCGACGGGCAGGACGATGCCGCTGATGTGTGCGCTGCCCTCGGCGGCGAGGAACAGCACGACCCGGGTGATCTCGGCGGCGTCCAGCCACGCCACGGGCTGGGCGTGCAGGCTCCGGAACACCGGTTCCACGTCCTGTGCTCCCGGCATCTCCAGGTCCGGCCGCATCATCCGGTAGAGGGCGTCGTTGTGAATCATCGGTGTCGAGATATTGCCCGGTGCAATCGCATTCACCGTGATGCCGTGCGAGGCGAGATCGAGCGCCGCGCTCTTGGTGAGCCCGATGACGCCCCACTTCGACGCCGCGTACGCGGCCATGTTGGCGTTGCCGACCCGGCCGAGCATCGACGAGATGGTGACGATCCGGCCGTATCCTCGCCGGATCATGCCGGGCGCCACCGCTCCGACGGTGTTGAAGACGCCGGTGAGGTTGGAACCGATCGCCTCCGACCACTGCTCCTGCGTGAGCGACTGCACCGGGGCGGCCACCGAGACACCGGCATTCGCGACCGCGACGTCGATTCGCCCGAACTCGGACTCCGCCTCCGCGACCAGTGCGTCCATCGCGACTCGGTCCGCGGCGTCTGCCTTGGCGGTGATGCACCGGCGGCCCATGGCGCGCACCAGCTCCGCGGTCTCGTCGAGGTCGGCGGCGGTGGCCAGGGGATAGCCCACGGCCGGGCTGTCCTCGCAGCGGTCGCACAGAACTATGTCTGCTCCGCGTTCCGCCAGTGCGACCGCGTGGCTGCGGCCCTGGCCGCGGGCACCGCCGGTGACCAGGGCGACCCGGCCTTCGAAGTCTTTCATCGTCGCTCTCCTGTCCGGGCGGATCAGCGCAGCTTGATGCTGCCGCCGTCCGCCATCAATGTCTGTCCGGTCATGTACCGCGAATCTTCGGACGCGAGGAACACCGCGACGGGCGCGATGTCGGTCTCGGGATCGCCGATCCGCTGGAGCGGAACCTTCGCCACGGACGCGGCGGCGCGGTCGGGGAATCGTTCCTGCCAGGCGAGGACGCCCTCGGTGGCGGCGAACGGGCAGATCACGTTCACCCGGATCTGATCGGCCGCCCACTCGTTGGCCGCCACCCGGCTGACGCCGCGAATCGCTTCCTTCGCCGCGGCGTACGACGTCTGGGTGGGCATGCCGTCGAGCCCGGACCCGGACGCGAAGTTGATCACCGAGCCCTTCGCCGCCTTCAGCTGTTCGTAGCAGGCCTGCATGAGGTGCACGACCGGATAGAACCCGGTCCGGAACGAGAGGTCGAACATCTCCTGGGTGTGGTCGATCAGCAGTGCCTGCCGCGATGCGTGGGCGTTGTTGACCAGCACGTCCACGGATCCGAACGCTGCGACGGCGGCGTCCCGGATCTGTTCGGCGGACTCGCGCCGGGAGATGTCGACGTTCAGGAAGCGAGCCGACGATCCGAGTTGCTGCTCGAGATCCCGGCCGCGTTCGTCGTCGATGTCGACGAACAGGACGTTGGCGCCCTCGCGGACGAACACCGTGGTCACGGCCCGGCCGATGCCTCCGGCGCCGCCCGTCACGATCGCCGTCTTTCCGTACAGCCTCATCGTGTGCTCCTTCTGCGGGTGTGGCTCAGACACCGGCGGTGTCGCCGGTCGCCAGCGCGAACTTCTCCAAATCGGCGACGCTGAACGCGGCATAGTTCTCGTACGGTCCGCGGCCGGCGAAATAGGGTGTGAGAAGCTCCTCGAGCTCCTCGGGTGAGAACGCGGAACCCGCTGCATCGAAGCGGTTCTCGACCTTCGGTGCCGCCATCAGCGCGACCATCTTGCCGTACACGACGAACACCTGGCCGTTGATCTCGTCGGCGGCGGGGGAGGACAGGTAGCGGACGAGGGTGGCGACCCGTTCGGGGGACAGGGGGTCGAGTCCGGTGTCGGCCGCGTTCTCGCCGAACGCCTCGGCGGTCATGGCCGTCCTGGCGCGGGGGCAGATCGCGTTGGCGCGTATCCCGTAGCGGGACAGACCCTGTGCGGTCGACAATGTGAGTGCGGTGATCCCGGCCTTCGCGGCCGAGTAGTTGGGCTGGCCCGGCGATCCGAACAGGAACGCCTCGGATGATGTGTTGACGATCCGCCCGTATACCGGGCCTCCGGCGGCCTTGCTCGCCTCGCGCCAGTGCACGGCCGCGGCGCGCGAGGTGGCGGCGTGCCCCTTGAGGTGGACGCGGATGACGTCGTCCCAGTCCGATTCGGAGAGGTTGAAAATCATTTTGTCGCGCAGGATTCCGGCGTTGTTGACGAGGATGTCCATCGATCCGAAGGTGCTGACGGCCTCGTGCACGAGGCGTGCGCCCAGCGACCAGTCGGAGACGTCACCGGTCACGGCGGTGGCGCGGCCGCCTGCCGCCGCGATCTCCGCGGCCACCTCGTGTGCGCCGTCGCCCATGTCGTTGACGACGACTGCGGCTCCCGCGGCGGCGAGGGCGAGGGCTTCGGCCCGGCCGAGGCCTGCGCCTGCGCCGGTGACGACGGCGGTGCGTCCGGTGAGGCTGAGTGATTCCGTCATGGGAACTCCTGATTCGCGAGAAGAATTAGATTTCATTCTAGTTGTATCGCATGAACTACTGATCAGTCACTAGAGAAGCGCGATCTAATGGAGGAATGTTTTCTACTTTCCCTGCCGATTCGGCATTGACGACACCGGCCGCAGGCAGGTCTCGGTGAGTGGGAACTGTGGTCGACGTCACTGGGTGGCATGCCAGGTTGGGCGTGCTGATCCTCTCGAATCCCCCGGAGCCACATATGCATAACATGCCCCTGTCCCCAGGTGAGGCGGAGCGCGCACCGCTCTCACGCGGGAGGTCGTTCGCCCTCCTGGCCTTGATCATCCTTCTGGTCGAGGTCATCCCGCTCGCCTACAACTTCGTCACCCCCGCGCTGCCGGAGATCGCGAAACACTTCGGCACCGCGAACGTCGGCTGGGTGATCACGATCGTCACGCTCGTCCTCGCAGCTTCGACTCCGCTCGTCGGCAAACTCGGCGACATCTACGGCAAGAAGCGGATGATGCTCGTGTCCGCCGCGGTGTTCGGCGCCGGTTCGCTACTCGGTGCGCTGGCCCCCAACTTCGAACTCTTCCTCGTGGGCCGCGGACTCCAGGGTGCGGGCATGGCGATCCTCGTGCTCGCCTACGGGCTGATCCGAGACATCCTGCCCCCGTCCATCATTCCCGTGGCCGTGGGATTCGTCGCCACCGGAATGGGGGCCAGCACCATCCTCGGCCCGATCATCGGCGGCTACCTCATCGACCACTTCGGCTACACCGGCGTGTTCTGGGCGCAACTCCTCCACGTGGCGGTCGTCGGAATCGCGGTCGCGATCTTCGTTCCCGAGACCACACTGCGGACGCGATCGAGGCTCGACGTGCTCGGCGCGGCCATCCTCGGCCTCGGTGCATTCGTGCTGCTGTTCGGCATCGGCAAGGCCACCGCATGGGGTTACACGGCCCCGCAGACGCTTCTGTGCGTGGGCGGCGGTCTCGCCATTCTCGCCGGCTGGCTGCTGTACGAACGCACGCCGAAGGAACCGCTCATCGACCTCCAGATGCTCAAGCACGGGCCTGTTGCGAAAACCCTGGCCGCCAGCGGTTTCGTCCAGTTCGTCCTGGTCAGCCATTCGATGCTCATCCCGATGTTCGTGATGACCGATCCCGACCTCGGCCTCGGCTACGGATTCGGAGTCACCGCGCTCGCCGTCGCGATCTACACCGTCCCCACGGGCGTCGTGTCGATGATCGCGGGCCCGGTCGGCGGATACTTCACCCGTCGCATCGGCCCGGCTCCGGTTCTGGTGTTCGGCGGCGCCTCCCTCGCGCTCGGGTCGGTCCTGCTCGCCACCCTGCACGACTCGACCGTCCAGATGATGTTCGGGCAGTTGGTGATCGGCCTCGGACTCGGTTCCGCGTCGGCGACGTTGCCGAACCTCATCATGCGCACCGTGCCCGCGGAGACGCAGGGGATCGCAGGCGGGATGCTCAACCTGTCCGGCTCGCTGGGCAGTGCGATCGGCAGTCAGGTGATGATCGCCATCGTCGCGATCCCCGGTGTCGTGCTGGTGGGACGCGCCGCGCAATACTCGGAGAGGGGGTTCGTCTACGCCTTCTTCACACTCGCCGTCGCCGGACTGCTGGCATCGGTGATGGGACTTCTCCTCACCCGCAACAAGATCGAGCGTCCGGTCGACGTGGCGTCGCCGAAGACGGAGATGGTCGCCTGACCTCCCTGCCACGCAGACGACACGAGGCCCGCAGCATCTGCGGGCCTCGTGTCGGTGTGGCAGAGCCCGTGCTCAGGCGCGCACACCCGCCGCCAGCAGGGTGCGCGCCTCCTCGCGACCGTCGAGCAGCCGATTGACGCGCCGGGTCACCTTCCACTCGCCGTCGATCTTGGCGAGCTCCCACCGGTTGGCGGTGATCCGGTGGACGCGGAACCCGTCGTCGTCGTGAATGATCAACTGCGACTTGCACGTGGCTACCGCGGTGTCACCGTCGACACGCACGTGCCCGGGCTCGAGCATGTGCGCGCAGCCACCGCCGATCCAGCCCTGATGCGCCTGCGACTGCACCATCGCCGTGATGGCCGCGTGGCCGCGCATCACCCCGGTGTCCACGTCGTACACGCCGTCCTCGGTCCACAGCCGCGCGACCGCTTCGGCCGAACCGCTGTCGATGGCGGGACCGTAGGCGGTCATCAGCTCGAGGATGGCGAGCTTGTCTTCGAGTGCGGTGACGCGTTCGGCGAGCGCGCGGACGAGTTCTTCGGTGCCGGTCATGGACGGATCCTGTCTTCGGTTGCGGTGCGGAAGGAGAGGCCGAGTTCGTCGCCCAGAAGCCGGAGGGCCTCCAGTTGTTCGCAGTAGTGGGCTGCGCTCGTGGACGCGAGGGTGGCGCTGACGACGGTCGTGCCGGCGTCGCGTCGTCGTTCGAGGGCGCGGGCGACGGAGTCGCGGGAGCCGATCGGGTCGAGTGGCGCGCCCGCGCTGAGGACCACCTCGAAACCCTCGGGGAGGTCGACCTTGGCGAGTAGCGCGCACGACTCGTCGAGGGACAGGCCGAACGGCACCCATCCATCGCCGAGCGTTGCGGCGCGGCGCAAGGAACGCAGTGTCCGCCCCCCGATCCACAGCGGGACCCGCGGCTGGACGGCATGCGGTTCGACGACGACGCCGTCGAAGTCGTAGAACGTGCCGTGGTACTCGGGCCGGGGTTGCGACAGCGACGCACGGAGCGCGGCGAGGGCGTCGTCGGCGCGGGCGCCCCGGTCGTCGAAGTGGGCGCCGAGCAGGTCGAATTCCTCGCGCAGGCTGCCCACGCCCAGGCCGAGCACGAGCCGGCCGCCGCTGACGACGTCGAGCGTGCCGTAGCGCTTCGCGATCGCGAGGGGGTGGTGATAGCCGAGTACCAGAACCTGGGTGGCGAGGCGGATACCGGTGGTCTGGGCGGCGAGGAACCCGAGGGTGGCGAGCGGGTCCCAGTAGGTGCCGCCGCGCTCGACCGCGACGTCGGTGGGCACGGCGACGTGCTCGCTGCACGTGAGGTGGTGGTAGCCGAGGCGGTCGGCCGTGCGGGCGATCGCGGTCAACTCCGCGATGCCGGCGCCGAGTTCCCAGTCCGCGCGGACGGCGGGGTGCGCGATGACGATGGGCGGCGCGATTCCTATGTGCATCAGTTCGTTACTCCGCTGTCGGGGTCGGTCTGTCGTCACCGTTGTAGTGGAGGCGCCCGGTGGCCGCGCGGGCGTTCCCGGTGACCGGACGCGGCGATTGTCCGATTTCTTCCCCGCGGCGGGCACGGCTGGTACATTTTAAGAATTCATTTCAATTTTTGTCGGGCGTATGCGTGTGACCAGGATATTTGGAGGCGTCGATGACTGTCGTCGATTCGGATGATGCACTGTCGGTACCCGCTGCGAAGAAGGATCTGCCACCGTCGATGGTCGAGCGGATGACGCTGATCCTCGACGCGTTCGACGGCCGGACGTCGCGCCTGACCCTCGAGGAGGTCGCGTGCCGCACCCGCCTTCCGCGGTCCACGGTGCACCGCATCCTCGACCAGCTGGTCCGCCTCGACTGGGTGGACCACGCGAGTTTCGGTTACTGCCTCGGACGGCGCGCGATGGGGCTCGGCGGCGGCGACAACGGTCACAGCCAGGTCCGGGCCGCGGCGGCCCCGCTGCTGCACGAACTGCACATGCAGACCGGCATGGTGGTGCACCTGGCCGTGCTGGACGGCGCGGAGAGCGTGTACCTGGACAAGGTGGGCGGACGGATGGCCGCGAGCCTGCCGTCGCGGGTGGGTGGGCGCGTGCCCGCCTACACGACCGCGGGCGGCAAGGCGATGCTGGCGTGGGTCGACCCGGAGCGGGTCGACAGCATGTACGGGCCGCGGCTCAACCGGAGCACGGACCGCACGATCACCGAACTGTCCACGCTGCACCAGGAACTCAACCGGATCCGGCAGCGCCGCGGACTCGCGTTCGAGCGTGGGGAGGCGGTGCGCGGAATCGGGTGTGTCGGTGTCGCGGTCCGCAGCGCCGACGGGCCGGTGGCCGGCATCTCGCTGTGCGGCGACGCGCGCACCGTCCAACTCGAACGCGTCGCCCCGCTCGTCGTCGACGCCGCCAGGGAAGTCACCCGGACGCTCCACCCCGAACTGGGAACACCCCGCCGCGGCCGCCGGACCCCGGAGATCCCGGACAGCTCGTGGTCGACCGAGACCCTGGACCAGCTCCTCGCGGTGCAGTCCGGGCAATGGCTGTAGCGCCCGTGCGCGCGTGACGAGTCTCCGGACTCGTTACGCGCGCACGGGCCGCGGAGCGGCGTCGAGGCCGAAACCGCCCCGGAAGAACACCATCGGACGCTCCTCGCACACCGATTCGAGTTCCAGGACCCGTCCGATCACCACGTCGTGGTCGCCGGCGGTGTGCACCGACTGCACGCCCGCGTGCACGCGCACGAGAACCCCCGGCAGCGACGGCGTCGACCACCGCGACGGCTCCCAGGACAGGCCGTCGAACTTGGAACCCCGGCGCGAGCCGAACCGGAAGCAGAGGTCCGTCTGGTCCTCGCGCAGCACGTTGATCGTGAAACGCCCCGACCGCCGGATGCGCGGCCATGCCCGCCCGCGGTGATCGGCACAGAACAGGATCAACGGCGGCTCCAGGGACACCGACGCGAACGACTGACACGTGAAACCCACCGGACCTTCCGTGTCGAGGCCGGTCACCACCGTGACTCCGCTGGCGAATTGGCTGAGGGCACGGCGCATCTCGTCCGGTGACGGTGCGTCCGAGCGTGTCCCGGGCTGGGTGCCGGCCGGTTCGGTTGCCATCAGACCGCCTCCGATTGCTCTTCCGTCGCCGACCCGTTCGACGATCGTCCCCGAGGCTAGGGACGGCGCCGAACGGTCACGAGATGCCGTCTCGGTCAGTGGAAATCCCCGGCCGATGGCTGCGCGAGCAGGGCGATGTCTCGCTGACCGGGATCGCTTCTGTCCGAGCCGGGAGCGCGCTGGCAACGTGACCGACCATGACGACTGACTCGAGTTACGAGGGCACCCTGAAGGAGCTGAAGACCGACCTCGGCGTGCTTCGCTACCACGAGGCCGGCGACGGCCCGCCCCTCCTGCTGCTGCACGGCTCCGGCCCCGGTGTGACGGGGTGGCGCAACTTCCGCGGCAACCTCGGCGTCTTCGCCGAGCACTTCCGCACCTTCGTCCTGGAATTCCCGGGATTCGGGGTCAGCGACGACTTCGGCGGCCATCCGATGCTCACCGCAGGCGACGCCGTGCTCCGCTTCCTCGACGGGCTCGGACTCGACGAGGTCGCGATGCTCGGAAACTCGATGGGTGGCATCGTCGCCACCCAGTTCGCCATCGCGCACCCCGACCGGGTCGCCAAGCTGATCACCATCGGCGGCATCGGCAGGAACCTCTTCAGCCCCGGCCCCGGTGAGGGCATCAACCTCCTGATGGAGTTCACGGACGACCCCACCCGGGAGCGACTGATCGCGTGGCTGCACTCGATGGTGTTCGACCCCGCGATGGTCACCGAGGAACTGATCGAGGAACGCTGGACGCAGGCCACCGATCCCGAGACCCTCGCCAGCGCCCGCAAGATGTACAGCAGGGCGGCGTTCGAGGCCGGCGCCCGGGCCGCACTCGAGTCCGATGCGGCCCCGTACTGGGCTCAGCTGCACAAGGTGAAGGCGCCGACACTGCTCACCTGGGGTCGCGACGACCGGGTCAGCCCGCTGGACATGGCGATCATCCCGATGCGGTCGATTCCGCGGGCGGAACTGCACGTGTTCCCGAACTGCGGGCACTGGGCGATGATCGAGCAGAAGACGGCGTTCGAGAGCGCCGTCCTCGCCTTCCTGCTCCGCAAGGACGGCAGCGGGCGATGAGCGGCACCGAAGAGAACTTCGACACCACAGTCGATTTCCTCGTCGTCGGCAGCGGTGGCGGCGGCATGGCCGCGGCGATCACCGCGGCCGACCGGGGACTCGACACCCTCGTCATCGACAAGGGCGCCACGTTCGGCGGATCCACCGCCATCTCCGGCGGCGGCATCTGGATTCCCAACGCCCCCACACTGCGGGAGAAGGGTGTGATCGACTCGCGGGAGTCGATCCGCCGCTACCTCGACATCATCACCGAGGGCACGGTTCCCGCCGACCGTCTCGACGCGTTCGTCGACAAGGGCCCCGAGCTGATGGAACTGCTCGACCGCAGCCCGCACATGAAGCTCTACTGGGTGAAGGGCTACTCCGACTACCACCCGGAGTACGACGGCGGCCGTCCGCTCGGACGCACCATCGAATGCACGCCGTTCGACACCCGGGCGCTGAAGGAGGACGAGCAGTACCAGCGTCCGAACAGCATGAAGGGCCCGCTGGGACTGTGGGTCACGTCCAAGGACTACCACGACCTCGCCATGGTCAAGCGCACGTGGACTGGCCGCAAGGCATCACTGGTCGCGGCGTGGCGGGTGGCGTCCAACGTGATCCGCCGACGGCACATGGCTACCGGCGGACGCGCGCTCGTGGCGCGGATGCGGATGGTCCTCAAGGACGCCGGGGTGCCGCTGTGGCTGAAGACGTCGATGACGGAACTGATCGTCGACGGCACCGGAGCGGTCGTCGGTGTTCTCGCCGAGCGTGACGGACGGACGGTCCGGATCGGTGCCCGTCGCGGCGTGCTGCTCGCGACCGGCGGGTTCGACCACAACCAGGACATGCGCGCGAAGTACCTGCCCAGGCACGGCGTCCCGGACGTCAGTGCCGGTGCCCGGGAGAACACCGGCGACGGCATCGTCGCCGGCCAGAAGCTCGGCGCCGCAGTCGACCTCATGGACGACGCGTGGTGGATGCCGTCGGTGTTCCACCCGATGGGCGCCGTGATCCCGCTCGTGTCGGAGCGGTGCATTCCGCCGTCGGTGATCGTCAACGGCCGCGGTGAACGCTTCACGAACGAGTCGTCGCCGTACGTGAACTTCGTCCACGACCAGCTCGACGGCGGCCACGTCCCGGCGTGGTTCGTGATGGACGGCAAGGCGAAGTCGCGGTACCCGTTCGCGCAGGTGCTGCCGGGTGTGCCGTTCCCGCAGGGGTTCTACGACTCCGGAGTCGTGCACAAGGCGGACACCGTGCGTGACCTCGCCGACGCGATCGGCGTCAAGGCCGACACCCTGGTCGCGACCATCGACCGGTTCAACGGCTTCGCCCGCACCGGCAAGGACGAGGACTTCGGCCGCGGCGACAGCGCGTACGACCGGTACTACGGCGACCCGACGATGAAGAACCCGTGCCTCGACGAGATCGTCCAGGGACCGTTCTACGCGATCCGGTGCGAGGCCGGCGACCTGGGCACCAAGGGCGGCCTCGTCACCGACGCCGACGCGCGGGTGCTCCGCGAGGACGGCTCCGTCATCGACGGCCTGTACGCCACCGGCAACACGTCGGCGTCGGTGATGGGCAACGAATACGCCGGTGCGGGCGCGACCATCGGTCCCGCCATGGTGTTCGGCTACATCGCCGCGCTGCACGTCGCCCACGTGAGTGGCAAGGCGTCCCCGGGCACACGACAGCACTCACGTGCGGGAGAGGTGGCGTGATGCTGAGCGATGCCCAGCGACTGTCCGCCGCACACCTCCTGCGGAACGCCGAACGGGACCGTGCGCCGATCGACCCGTTGACCACCGTGTTCCCGGGGATCGACGTCGTCGACGCCTACGAGATCGCGCTGATCAACATCCGGGCGCGGCTGGGCGCGGGGGAGACGGTGTACGGCCACAAGGTCGGGCTGTCGTCCGAGGTCATGCAGAAGATGATGGGTGTCGACGAACCCGACTACGGGCATCTGCTGTCGAGCATGGTGTACGCCGAGGGGACGCCGATCGACACCGCCCGGTTCTGCTACCCGCGCATCGAGGTGGAGATCGGATACGTCCTCGGCGAGACCCTGCCGGGGGAGGGATGCACCGAGGCGGACGTGCTGGCGGCCACCGAATACATCGTTCCCAGCATCGAACTGATCGACTCACGCATCACCGACTGGAAGATCGGGCTCGCCGACACGA
Organism: Rhodococcus wratislaviensis; assembly: GCF_900455735.1. GTDB lineage: Bacteria > Actinomycetota > Actinomycetes > Mycobacteriales > Mycobacteriaceae > Rhodococcus_F > Rhodococcus_F wratislaviensis. Next base: position 22,274 of record NZ_UAUI01000003.1, read on the forward strand.
TCGCCGACAACGCGTCCTCGGCCGGGGTGATCCTCGGCGCCGGACGGGTGGAACCGGCGAACGTCGACATCGGCGGGATCTCCGCCGTGCTGTATCAGGGCGAGGAGGAGATCGCGCGGGGCGAGGCGTCGGCGGTGCTCGGCAATCCCACGAAGGCCGTCGCCTGGCTGGCCCGGAAGGTCGCGAGCTTCGGAGTGCGACTCGAGGCCGGGCACGTGATTCTGCCCGGCTCGTGCACCCGCGCGATCGACGCCCGGCCCGGCGACGTGTTCCGCGCCGATTTCAGTGACATCGGTTCCGTATCAGTAGAATTCAAGTAAAGGCGACAACTGTGACCAAGGCTCTCGCCGCGATCGTCGGATCCGGCAACATCGGCACCGACCTCCTGTACAAGCTCCTCCGCTCGGAGATCATCGAGCCCCGCTGGATGATCGGCGTCGACCCGGACAGCGAGGGACTGAAACGCGCCGCGGACCGGGGTGTGACCGCCAGCGCCGAGGGCGTCGACTGGCTGCTCGCCCAGGACGAGCGCCCCGACATCGTCTTCGAGGCCACGTCCGCCTACGTGCACCGGGTGAACGCACCCCGTTACCGGGAACTCGGCATCCAGGCCGTCGACCTCACCCCCGCCGCGCTCGGACCCGCCGTGGTGCCCGCCGTGAACATGGGCGAGCACCGGACCGCGCCGAACGTCAACCTCATCACGTGCGGCGGCCAGGCGACCATCCCGATGGTGCACGCCGTCTCCCGGATCACCGAGGTGGCGTACGCCGAGATCGTCGCCAGCGTCGCGTCGCCGTCCGCAGGCCCGGGCACCCGCGCGAACATCGACGAATTCACGATCACCACGAGCCGGGGCATCGAGACGATCGGCGGGGCGAAGAAGGGCAAGGCGATCATCATCCTGAACCCCGCCGAACCGCCGATGTTCATGAAGGACACCGTGTTCTGCTCCATTCCCGCCGACGCCGACCGGGACGCGATCACCGCGTCCATCCACGACGTCGCGGCATCCGTGCAGGCGTACGTCCCCGGCTACCGTCTGCGCGCCGAACCGCAGTTCGACGACCCGACGCCGATCAGCGGTGGCCTCGCCCGGGTCGGCATCTTCCTCGAGGTGGAGGGAGCGGGCGACTTCCTGCCGCCCTATTCCGGCAACCTCGACATCATGACCGCCGCCGCCACCAAGGTCGGCGAGAGCTTCGCGACGCAGATCCTCGGCGCAAGCGTCTGAGCGCGTCCGCCCCATTCACTCTTCGAAGGAATACCGATGCCTTACAGTGCTGATCTCGACATCCGGGTGACGGACTCGTCCCTGCGCGACGGCTCCCACGCCAAGCGACACCAGTTCACCGTCGAACACGTCCGCTCGATCGTCGGGGCGCTCGACGCCGCCGGGGTCCCGGTCATCGAGGTCACCCACGGCGACGGACTCGGCGGATCCTCGTTCAACTACGGCTTCAGCCACACCCCGGAGCAGGAGCTGATCAAGGCCGCTGTGGAGACGGCGGAACAGGCCAGGATCGCGTTCCTCATGCTCCCCGGACTGGGTGTCCAGTCCGACATCCGTGAGGCCGCGGACAACGGCGCGAGCATCTGCCGCATCGCCACGCACTGCACCGAGGCCGACATCTCCGTGCAGCATTTCAGTCTCGCTCGCGAACTCGGGCTGGAGACGGTCGGCTTCCTGATGATGTCGCACAGCCAGCCGCCGGAGGTACTGGCCGCACAGGCCCGGATCATGGCCGACGCCGGCTGCCAGTGCGTGTACGTGGTGGACTCGGCCGGGGCGCTGATCCTGAACGCCGTCAGCGACCGCGTGTCCGCCCTGGTCGCCGAACTCGGTGACGACGCGCAGGTCGGCTTCCACGGGCACGAGAATCTCGGGCTCGGTGTCGCCAACTCGGTGCTCGCCGTCGAGGCCGGCGCCCTGCAGATCGACGGCTCGACCCGGCGTTTCGGTGCGGGCGCGGGCAACACCCCGGTCGAGGCATTCGCCGCCGTGACCGAGAAGCTCGGAATCCGCACCGGCATCGACACTCTGAAGATCATCGACGCCGCAGAGGACGTCGTCCGGCCGATCATGGACGGCGACTGCCTGCTCGACCGGCTGTCGCTGACTATGGGCTACGCGGGTGTCTACTCCAGCTTCCTCAAGCATGCCGATTCGCACGCCCGCCGGTACGGGGTGTCCGGTGCGGAGATCCTCATCGAGGCCGGTCGACGCAAGCTCGTCGGCGGTCAGGAGGACCAGCTGATCGAGATCGCCCTCGGTCTCGCAGACCGGAAGTCCGCGAGTTCCGCAGTCGCCGAGAAGAAGTCCGCCTAGGCGTTTCGCCGGGCACCGACACCAGAAAGCCGAGATCATCATGGGCCAGGTTCTTGACCGGATCGAACAGTACGCGGACGAGATCCGCGCGGAAGGTGCCGAGGGCGACAAGCTGATGCGCCTGTCCGACACCTCCGCGAAACGGTTGCGCGACTCCGGCGTGATGCGGATGCTGCAGCCCAAGGAGTACGGCGGCTACGAATCGCATCCGCGTGAGTTCGCGGAGACCGCGATGGGCATCGGCGCCATCGACGGGGCCGCGGGCTGGGTGAGCGGCATCGTCGGCGTCCACCCGTGGGAACTGGCGTTCTTCGACCGCAAAGCGCAGGACGAGGTGTGGGGCGAGGATTCCGACATGTGGATGGCCTCGCCGTATGCCCCGATGGGTGTGGCCGTGCCCACCGACGGCGGCTACGTTCTCAACGGACGGTGGTCGTTCTCCTCGGGCACCGACCACTGCGGGTGGATCATGATCGGCGCCGCGGTCGGCGACCGGGACGGCAACCGGGTGATGCCGCCGAAGATCCTGCACGTGCTGCTCCCGCGCGCGGACTACGACATCGACCAGGACAGCTGGAACGTCGTCGGGTTGCGCGGCACCGGGTCCAAGGACCTGATCGTGAAGGACGCGTTCATCCCGCTGCACCGGACGCTGCAGGCCGACAAGGTGTTCGACGGCTCCGCGCCGAAGGAGTTCGGCCGCACCCAGACGCTCTACAACTTCCCGTTCTCGTGCATCTTCCCGCTCGGCATCACGTCGTCGTTGATCGGCATCGCCGAGGGCGCGCTGGCCTGCCACCTGAATGCGCAGCGTGAACGTGTCACCGTGTCGGGTACCGCGATCAAGGAGGACCCGTACGTGCTGTTCGCGATCGGCGAGGCGGCGGCGGAAATCGCGGCGTCGCGCGCGGCGATCCTCGAGACGGTCGACCGGTTCTGGGACATGACCGAGAAGGGCCAGGACGTCTCGTTCGAACTCCGCTCCATCGGCCGCCGCACGCAGACGGCCGCCGCCTGGCGGGCGGTCCGCGCCGTGGACGAGATCTTCGCCCGCTCCGGTGGTGGTGCGCTGCAACTGAAGACACCCATGCAGCGGTTCTGGCGCGATGCCCACGCCGGCCTCTCGCATGCGATCCACGTGCCCGGATCGATCTTCCACTCCTCGGCCCTGACCCAGCTCGGCGGCGAACCCCAGGGCATCCACCGCTCCATGATCTAGGCGCTCCGCGCCCGTGCGTGGTTAGCGAGTCCAGAGACTCGTCAACCACGCACGGGCGGCGGAGCCGCCTTCAGGAAAGGACTTTCACATGACCGACATTCGAGGACTCGGCTACCTCAGGATCCAGACGAAGGACGTGCCCCGCTGGCGTGAGCTAGTGGTGGACGGGCTGGGCATGGCCGAGGGTTCCGGCCCCGAGCCCGACGGCCTGTACCTGCGCGTCGACGAGCGGCGGTCGCGGCTGATCGTCCTCCCCGGTGACACGGACACGGCACTCGCGGTGGGGTGGGAGGTGCGCGACCAGTTCGCTCTCCAGCGGGTGCGTGAGCAGGTGGAGAAGTCGGGTGTCACGGTCGACGTCCTGTCCGAGGAGGAATCGCGCTACCGCGACGCCGAGCAGGTGATCGCGTTCGACGATCCGTCCGGCACACGGGTGGAGGTGTTCTTCGGGCCCGTGCTCGACCACAGTCCGGTCGTCACCCCACACGGCGGGCGGTTCGTCACCGGCGCACAGGGTCTGGGGCACGTGGTCCTCCCGACGCCGGCATTCGAAGAGGCCTACACGTTCTACACCGAGGTGCTGGGTTTCCTGCCCCGCGGGGCGATCCGGCTCGGGCCGGCCGACGCCCCGGGACCGGCCCGCCGGGTGCGGTTCATGGGCGTCAACGAGCGCCATCACAGCCTCGCGTTGTGCCCTGCGCCGCACAGCGGCGAACCCGGGATGGTGCATCTGATGACGGAGGTCGACACGCTCGACGCCGTCGGCCAGGCGCTCGACCGGCTCGGCAAGCTCGGCTTCTCCATCTCGTCGACCCTCGGCCGCCACACCAACGACCGCATGGTGTCGTTCTACGTGCGTGCCCCCGGCGGCTGGGACCTCGAGTTCGGCACCGAGGGGATGCTCGTCGACGAGACGCACTACACCGCCGAGGAGATCACGGCGGACAGCTACTGGGGTCACGACTGGTCGGGTTCCGAGCCGCTGGCGGCGTTCTCGTGATGTCGTCGCGCGCCGGGATCGGAGCGGTGGCCGCGCTCGTCATTCTCGGTGGAACCGCCTGTTCCACTGCGACATCCGAGACGGCGGCCGACCCGGCGGCGCTCCGGCCGGGCCAGCTTCTCTCGTCCCGCGCCGTCGCGGACGGTCCCGCACTGCCGAGCGCCGGACGGAACGAGATCATCACCTACGCGTCGCAGGACGGCAACGGCGACCCCGTGGTGGTGTCGGGGACCGTGTCGATTCCCCGCACGCCGGCACCCGAGGGTGGGTATCCCGTGATCAGCTGGGCGCACGGCACGACCGGAGTCGCGGACGCCTGCGCCCCGTCCACGGATTTCGTGGGCGGCCCTGCCCACGGCTATCTATCCGGGGTGAACGCGTCCCTCGACGATTGGGTCGCCAAGGGATACGCGGTGGTGAGCACGGACTACCAGGGTCTGGGCACGCCGGGTATCCATCCGTACATCAACGGTGACACGGAGACGAACGCCGTCGTGGACATCGTCCGCGCCGCCGGCGCGATGGATCCGGCTGTCGGCCCGACGTGGTTCGTGATCGGCCACAGCCAGGGCGGGCAGGCGGCGTTGTTCACCGCGGCGCAGGGCGGGGAGCGCGCCCCGGAACTGCATCTCGGTGGTGCCGTGGCGATCGCCCCGGGCAACGGGCTCGACCAGACGCCGCAGTACTTCCGCTCGGGTGTTCCGGGTATCGAAGCGGCCGAGGCGTTCCTCCCGCTGATCCTCCTCGGAGCCCAGGCGGCCGACCCCGCGATCGACCCGTCGGCGTTGCTGACGGAGCAGGCGCAACCGCTGGTGACGGCGGCGCGGACCGGGTGCATCGACGACATCCGGAAGGTGCCACCCGTGCCCGCCGGTCAAGTGTTCCGTCCCGACGCCGACCTGAGACCGCTGACGGACTACCTGGCCCGCCAGGAGCCGTCGCGAGTCCACGTGCAGGTGCCGACGCTGGTCGCGCAGAGCTCCGGCGACCTGGTGGTGAGCAAACCGTCGACGGACCTGATGGTGAAGACGTTGCAGGACAACGGAAACGAACTCACGTATCGGACGTACGAGGGTGCGGACCATCGCGGAACGATCGGGGTGTCGCAGAAGGACGCGCAGGATTTCGTCGCCGGGATCCTTGCTCGCTGAGGATGCCGGGACCTCACCCTGACCACCGGCCGTCATCAGCGTGTTGACAACAGAGTGTTGATTGTGTGGGGTGGTCGGGTGACCATCGAGGGTTCGGCGCAGGCTGTCCGGCAGCGGCTGAACCGGGTTCGTGCTCGGGCCGGCGACCGTGACGCGGAGGCCTGAGCGGTGCCGCTCGTCCCGCTGCCGGACGCGTCCGAGCGTTGCGGTGGCAAGGCCCGCAACCTCGGCCTGCTGCTACGTGCCGGATTCCGGGTGCCCGCAGGATTCGTGATCCCCGATCCGCTCGGCGATCCCGGGTGGGAGCGGGAGATCGAGGCCGGACTGCGCCGTCTCGGTCCGGGTCCGGTCGCGGTGCGCTCGTCCGCTCTCGCGGAGGACGGCCTGGAGTCGTCGTTCGCCGGACAGCTGGCGACGACGCTCGGGGTCACCACCGCCGCCGAGGTGATCGAGGCGGTGCATCGCAGCGCCTCCTCCGGCTCCTCGCCCGAGGCCGTCGCGTATGCGAATCGCACACATCGGGACGCCCCCGCGACGGCCGGGGTGATCGTGCAGGTGATGGTGCAACCCGAGACGGCCGGAGTCATGTTCACCCGGCACCCGGTCACCGGGGCCGAGCAGGTGGTGATCGAGGCGGCGAGGGGCCTGGGCGACGCAGTCGCGGCCGGGACCGTCACTCCGGAGTCGTACCTGGTCGACGGTGTACACGTGCAGACAGCGAGGCACCGGGGCGGGCAACTGCTGTCCACTGCCCGGGCCTGCGCCCTCGCTGCTCTGGGACGTGACATCGAGAATCTGTTCGGGCAACCGCAGGACATCGAGTGGGCGATCGCCGGAGACGAAACCTGGGTCCTGCAGGCTCGCCCGATCACGACCGCTCCCACCACCGCACCGCCAGTGCGAGCAACGCCGGGCGAGGTGCTGCTGACAGGCATCGCAGCCAGCCCGGGCACCGCCGTCGGGCCTGCGCGGATCATCGGCAGCCTGGACGACTTCGCCCGCTTCCGTCCGGACGACGTGCTGGTCTGCCGTACGACCTCGCCGGCGTGGACCCCGCTCCTGGCTCGCGCGTGCGCGGTGGTCACCGAGACGGGCGGGATGCTGGCGCACGCCGCGATCGTGGCCCGCGAGTTCGGCATCCCGGCGGTCCTGGCGGCGCCGGGGGCCATGACCGCACTGGCCGAGGGCCGGCTGGTCCGCGTCGACGGCACCCGCGGGCACGTCGGCACCGCCACCGGGATCGGTGGGCGGAACTGATGTCGCACCGCACACCGACGGACATCCTGGTGCTGCACGCCGTGCGGATCCTGGGCTACGCGGAGACCGACCGCATCGCCGCCCGGTTCGCCCTGCCTGCAGGACTGGCCGCCGAGCACCTGCTCGACGCCGAGGCGCGTGGATGGGTCACCCACATCGCCTTCGCCGGGGACAGCAGATGGTCCCTGACCGAAGCCGGGAAGGTCCACGGCGAGCGACTGCTCGCCGCCGAGCTCGACCGATGCGGAACCCGCGCCGTGGTGGTGCGGGTCCACCGGGACTTCCTGCCGCACAACGTCGCCGTGGCGGACAGTTGCACCGCCTGGCAGTTGGCCGAGATCGGCCTCGGCGAGGCGACCGTGACCATCGGCGAGACGATCTCCCGGCTGGGGACCGCGGCGGACGCCCTCGCCGAACTCGAGGCGCGCCTGGTCGCCGGCATGGACCGGTTCGCCGGGTATCACCAGCGGTTCGCCGGCGCCGTCGAGCGGGCGGGCACCGAGCCGGCCTGGATCACCGCAACCGACCGCGACTCCTGCCACCGCGTCTGGTTCGAGTTCCACGAGGACCTCATCGCTTCCCTCGGCCTGACCCGATGACACGGCTAGTCTCGAACTATGGGCCTACGACTGCGCGACAGCATCGGACGTCAGCTGCGCGAGCTTCGCTACGAGCCGACGGCGAAGCGGATTCGTGCGGTGCTGAACGGGACCACGGTGGTCGACAGTGACCGTGCGATCCTGGTCTGGGAGCCGCGGCGCGTCGTTCCCGCGTACGCGGTGCCGGCGGAGGACATCGACGCGGAGTTGTCGCCGGAGCCAACGGGTTCGGTGCCGGCGGGGGAGACCGGCGACGTCGGCTTCGCCCTGCCGGACGTGACGACGATGCCGGTGCTCGATCCGCGGGTGCCGTTCTCGGTGCACAGCACGGAAGGGGAGCCCGTTGCGATCCGCACCGGCGCCGGGTACGCCCGGGGGTTCCGGCCCGGAGACCAGGACCTGACCGGGTACGTGGTGCTCGATTTCGACGGCTTCGACCGCTGGCTCGAGGAGGACGACGAGATCGTCGGACATCCGCACGACCCGTTCCAGCGCATCGACGTTCGCCGCACGTCCCGGCACATCCGGGTGATGCTGGGCGACACCCTCCTCGCCGACACCCGGCGGGCGAAAATGCTGTTCGAAACACTGCTGCCGGTCCGCTACTACCTGCCGGCCGGCGACGTCGTCGCGGAACTGCAACCGAGTGCGACGACGTCGTACTGCGCCTACAAGGGCGAGGCCGCCTACCGGTCCGCGGTCACCGCCGGCGGAGTGCTTCACGACATCGCGTGGCGATACGACGAGCCCCTCGTTGACGCGTCGGAAGTTCGGGGGCTCGTGGCCTTCTTCGACGAGCGGCTCGATCTGGTCGTCGACGGTGTGGCCCGCCCTCGGCCGGTGACTCCCTGGTCCTAGGTCTCCTCGCCGGCACCGGTGTCGGTGCGCCCGAGGACGACCTCGAGCGCACGGGCCTCGTGCGCGTGCCCGAGCAATTCGTATCCGACGACCGTGACGACCGGTGCCAGCATCACCACGATCAGACACCACGCCATCGACACGCCTTGCGCCGCCAGCACCAGTGCGAGCGCGATCGTGGCCGCGGTCAGGACGAGGAGCAGGACGTGGAATGGATCGGGCACCCGCAGCAGATACGTGTACAGCGCGTAGACGCCCAGAAGGAAGATCGCGACGGGCGCGGCGACGGAGAGCACCGTCGCCGTCCCGCCGATATGGGAGGCGTGTTCGATGTAATACGCCGCCACGTGTAGTCCGGCCCCCACCGCGGCCAGCGACGCGAAGAGCGCGATGTGGCTGTAACCCCAGACGAACGACCGGCTGCGGTACACCTCGAGCACCTCGGCCGACGGCAGGGTGTAGTACACCCACCACAGTCCGAACGTGAGTCCGATGCCCGCCACCGCGACGAGTACCGCGTCCAATGTCCAGCCCTGGTGTTCGACCACGGCGGACAGTGATGCCACGGTGCCGATCACACCCTCGCCGAGTGTGATGATGACGAGCAGGCCGTGACGCTCGACGATGTGGTGTGCGTGCCAGGGCGTTCCGCCCTTGTACCGTTCGGCGATGACGGGGCTGGTCAGCTCGACGAGTATGAGTATCGCGCCGAGGCCGAACGCGTATTCGACGGTGAGGGGAGCGATCACCAAGGCGACCCAGCCGATCTGCGCGATGACGAGCGTCGTGGCGTACGTCAGTGACGCGGAACGGTGCTCGGGGTCGTGTTTGGCGGCGCGCAGCCATTGGAACACCATGGCGACCCGCATGACGATGTAGCCGGACACCATCACGGAATTGTCGAGTTCGACTCCACGGTCGATGGACGCGAACATCGGAGGCATACCGAGCGCCAGGATGACGACGCCGATCATCTGGATCATGGTGGTGACCCGGTAGATCCAGTCGTCGGTGTCGTAGGCCGACGCGAACCAGGAGAAGTTGATCCACGCCCAGATGATGGAGAACATCGCGAACGCGAATCCCGCCAGCCCGGCGGCGACGTGTCCTTCGGCGACGAGGTGCGCGAACTGATCGCCCGCGACACCGAACGCGACGACGAACGTCAGGTCGAACAGCAGCTCCAACGGCGTTGCCGCACGGTGCTCCTCGTGTGGATCACGCCCGACCATCCTCTGGACACGGTGGGCGAGGTTCCTGCTGTTCGGTGCCGGTTGTCCGGGCGCGTTCACGGCGGTCCGCTACGGAGTTCCCTGGTCTGCCTGCACCACGAGGTCCGCGACCGCGCCGGGCTGGGACACCAGGACGGCGTGCGACGCCGGGATTTCCGTGATCCGGGCTCCCGCGCGCGTGGCCATGAACCGCTCCGCCGCCGCCGGAATCACACGATCGTTCTGAGCGACCAGGGCCCAGCTCGGTGTCGACGCCCACGACGGATCGGCGGTCGGTTCGAGGTTCGCGACGAGCGCCGCCGACTTCTGGTGCGCGATCATGCCTGCGACCGTGGCGTCCGGGACGTCCTGTGCGAACACGTCGTGGAAGCGGCCGGGATCGATGTAGCCGTCGAGGTTTCTCCCGGCGATTCCGGTGGGATCGTTCTCGACCACCTTCACCTGCAGCACCGGCGGGAGCAGCTGGCTGCCGGGGAACCGGATCGGGTCGAGGTTCAGCATGACCGGCTCGCCCTGCGCCGGGGCGAATGCCGCCACGTAGACGAGGGCCTCGACGTTCGGCGAGTGCACATTGGTGATGACCGCGCCTCCGTACGAGTGACCGACGAGGACCACCGGTCCCGGGATGTCCGCGAGCACCTTCTCGATGGCGGCGGAGTCGTACGCCGGTCCGCGCAACGGGTTGTCCGGGACCACGACTTCATATCCGCGGCCGCGCAGTTCCGCGGTCACCGCATCCCAGCTGGTCGTGTCGGCGAACGCACCGTGGACCAGCACCACCGTCGGCAGATCCTGGGCGAGGGCCGGTCCGGCCCCCACGGTGAGCGTTCCGGCAGCCGCGATCGCGCATGCGGCAACGGCTGTTCGAAGTCGAAGAAGTCGCATCACTCGTCTCCCGAGTCAGGAAAGAACACAGTGGTCAGGGGTGAAGGGGCCTGCGCGCCAGGTGTAGACGTGAGGCACCGTAGTAGGAGAGACGCCGTCGTACGAGAGCAACGCCGTGGCCTGGCCCTTCGTCGCTGAGATTACTCGCCTACAGCGCGGTCGGCATCATTTCGGCTAGCGTGATCGGAGGGGGACGTTCCGCTCGTGTATGCACGCTCCGCCGTCGTCAGGAGGAACCCCGTGGATCTCGCGTTGCGCGGCACCGTCGCCGTGGTCACCGGAGCCAGCAAGGGTATCGGGCTCGCCATCACCCGGGCGCTCGCCGCGGAAGGCGCGTTCGTGGTGGCGGGGGCGCGTTCACCCAGCCCCGAACTGGAAGAACTCGTCCGCAGCGGAATGGTGGAGGTGGTGAGCGTCGACCTGTCGACCCCCACCGGCCCGTCCGAACTCGTCGCCGCCGCCACTGCCCGGGGCAGTCTCGGCGTCGTCGTCAACAACGTCGGCGCTGCCCACCCGAGACTGACCGGTTTCCTCGACGTGACCGACGAAGACTGGATCACGACGATGAATCTCAACCTGATGTCGGCGGTGCGAACGATCCGCGCCGCCCTGCCCACGATGATCGCGGCGGGCCGAGGTTCCATCGTGACGACCAGTTCGGTCAACAGTTTCCTGCCCGACCCCACCGTCATCGACTACTGTGCGTCCAAGGCCGCGCTCACCAACTTCTCGAAGGCTTTGTCGAAAGAGTTGGGACCGTTGGGTATTCGGGTGAACACCGTGAGTCCCGGCCCGGTGTCGACCGCTCTGTGGCTCGGCGACGACGGGGTCGCCGCCACGGTTGCGCGCGCCGCGGGCGGCGACCCGGACGCAGTGGCGGAGCGTGCCGCGAAGCAGGCGGTCACGGGCCGGTTCACCCGCCCGGACGAGGTGGCGGATCTCGTCGTGTTCCTCGCGAGCGACCGGGCGGGCAATGTGACGGGGTCCGACTTCGTGATCGACGGCGGACTCGTCACCACCCTCTGACGTCGGCGGTTACCGGCGGCCCAGCAACTTCCGCATTCCCTCGGCTGCCCCGCGCACGAGTGCGTCGCGGGGGAAACCACTGCGCTTCCGGGCCGCGTCGTAGTTGCCGCCCGCCACCCAGACCGGCCCGTCGGCGATGTGTGCGAGCCCCTCACGGGCAACGTCTTCGGGTTCGGCGACCTTCATTCCGGGAAGGTCGAAGTTCAGGCCCGCCCGGACCATCGCCGGCGTGCGGGTGACGCCCAGGACCAGTTCGACCACGTGGACGCCGAACGGCGCGAGTTCGAGCCAGAGGCTTTCCGCGAAGATCCGGCCGAACGCCTTGGACGCGGCGTAGATGCTCTGGTCCTCCGAACCCAGGTACCCGGCCAGCGAACCGACCAGCACGATGCCGCCTCGGCCACGGTTCTTCATCCTCGTGCCGAAATGCTGCGAAAGGTGCAGCTGAGAGGTGATGTTCAGGTCGATGACACGCTGGAAGCCGGCGAGGTCTCCGCTGACGAACTCGTGTCCGTAACTGTTGGCTCCGGCGTTGAAGATCAGCAACCCGACCTCGACGTCGTCGGTGGCCGTGCGGATCCGGTCGAGGGCGTCCGCATCGAGGAGATCGAGCGCGAGAGTGCGCACCAGGACGCCGTGGGCGCGGACCGTGGCCGCGGTCTCCTCGAGCGGCCCGGGCTTACGGGCGATCAGCACGAGGTTGATCCCGGCGCGGCCCAGTTCCTCGGCGAAACTCGCGCCAACACCCTCGGAGCCGCCTGCGATCACGGCCCACGGACCGTAGTGTTCGGTGTCGATCATGTTGTGTCCTTCCGGAAATCGTTCAGTGGGCGACGACGGGTGTCGGAACGGGGTCGGGATCGCGCACCGGGACGACGCCCGCCTCCGCGGCCCGGGTGATCGACGCCGTCAGCGCCGAACATCCTTTCCGGGGAGCGCCGGGGCGCCCCGGCCCCGCGCTGCCGATCTCGCGGCACCGGGCGCGGGCCGCGTCGTCCCACTGAACGGAAGTGTGCTCCCAGCTGTTCTTCTGGACCAGGACGCTCGCGCCGCACTCAGTGCACTGCAGCGGTTGCATCGGCTTCGCGCGCCTTTCGTGCGAGGTTCTCTTCCACTTCGCGCTTCCACGACTCGACCGGCCGGGTGGTGTCGAGTTCGAACTCGAACCGCTCGGTCATCTGCGGGGTCACCGCATCGACGTCGACGTAGAACTGCTCGTACCACCGGCGCAGCTGGTAGACCGGGCCGTCCTCCTCACACAGCAGCGGATTTTCGATGCGGGTCTTGTTCTTCCAGATCTCGATGTCCTGCTCGAAACCCTTCGCGATGAACGTGCCGAAATTCTTCGCCATCTCGGTGGCCGCGTCGCCGTCGAGATCCTTCGACTTCTTGACGATGATGCCGTACTGCAGCACGAACCTGTCGGCGCTGACTGGGTAGTGGCAGTTGATCAGCACGGAGTCGACCTCGTGCGTCTCGTACCGGTACGTCAGGTCGTCGACCATGAACGACGGGCCGAAATACGTCGCATCCGAGCGGCTTCCGACCATCTTGGGTTGACCCGACGCGTGCGGGCGCATGTCGTCGCGGGCCTGCCCGCGCATGAACTGGCTGGCGACGTGGCCCTCGAAGACGTTCTTGAAGTAGGTGGGGAACGAGTAGTGCACATAGAAGAAGTGCGCCATGTCGACGATGTTGTCGACCACCTCGCGGCAGTTGGTGTCGACCGTGGTCCGGTACCAGACCCAGTCCGTCCATTCGTCGTCGAGAGCGCCGTCGATGCGGGGAATCGTGACGTCCGCGGGCGGCGGATTGCCCTCCGGATCGTTCCACACGAACAACATCCCGTCCTGGTCGAGCGCGTGCCACGACCGGGTCCGGGCGAGCGGCGGAACCCGGCGCGCGTATGGAATCTTCTTGCACCGGCCGTTGGCACCCCACCGCCAGTCGTGGAACGGGCACGCCACCTCGTCGCCCTTGACCGTGCCCTGGCTGAGGTCGCCGCCCATGTGCCGGCAGTAGCCGTCGAGCACGGCGAGATCGCCCGCACTGTCGGCGAAGACGACGAGCTTGGTCCCGAACGCTTCGACGGAATGCGGCTTGCCGTCCCGGAACGCCTCGGACAATCCGATGCAGTGCCATCCACGGGCGAATCGGGTGGGCGCTGCGCCCGCGTCGATTTCGCGTACCTCGACTGTCTCGGACTGTTGGGTGGTCACGATGCGTCCCGTCCTCTCCTGGGCTTGTGCGGTGCCCTGCACGCTAAGTGAGCGTGGACGGCCCGCATGACGTGGTCCCACTGGACGGGACCGGGCGGTGGGGCGGTGTTTCCCGTTGAGCGAGATGCCTGTCCACGCACGGGTGTGATCGCCCTACCCTCCGACAGATGACGAACGAGGTCCTGAGATCGGTCCGCGGCCTGCTGCCGATGATCGCGGAACGCGCGGACAAGGTCGACGAGTCGCGGCGCGTGTCCGAACAGGTGATCCGTGAACTCGGCGACGCCGGAATGTTCAAGATGCTGCAGCCCAGGCGGTACGGCGGCACGGAAAGCAATCCGGTGCACTTCTACGAGGTGGTGCGCGCCGTGTCGGGTGTGTGCGGCTCGACGGGCTGGCTGGCGTCCGTGCTCGGGGTGCACCCGTGGCACCTGGCCCTGTTCGACGACCGGGCGCAGCGTGACGTGTGGGGCCACGACGATTCGGTGCTCGTGTCGTCCGCCTACGCACCCGTCGGACGGCTGGTCCCCGTCGAGGGTGGCTACCGGCTGACGGGGGACTGGCATTTCTCCTCGGGCTGCGAGCACGCGTCGTGGGCACTGCTCGGCGCGATGGTGGTCGGGACCGAGGGCCGCCCGGTCGATTTCATGACCGCTCTGGTGCCGCGGTCGGACTACCGCATCCACGACGTCTGGGACGTGGTGGGGATGCGTGGCACGGCCAGCAACGAGATCAGCGCGGAGGACGTGTTCGTTCCCGACTACCGGATCAAGAGGAATTACGAGACGGCGCAACTGCGCGGACCCGGACAGAAGGTGAACCGGGGACCGCTGTACCGGCTGCCGTTCGCCACGCTCTTCACCACCGCCGTGGCGGCCCCGGGAGTGGGTGTCGTCGCGGGATGCTACGAACGCTATCTGACGTTCATGCGGGAACGAGTGCGGCTCAGCCTCGGTGGCGGAAGATTCGTCGACGACCAGTTCGCCCAGGTCGCGGTGGCCCGGGCGTCGTCCGAGATCGACGCCGCGATCCTGCAGATGGATCGCAACGTGCGTGAACTGTGGGAACTGGCCGAGGCCGGTGAGGAACTCCCCATGGGTCTGCGCCTGCGGGTGCGCCGCGATCAGGTTCGCGCGACCGAGCGAGCCCTCGACGCGATCGACCTGCTGTTCAAGACCGCCGGCGGAAGTTCGCTGTCGCGCGGCAACGCGATCGAACGGTCGTGGCGCGACGCCCACGCGGGCAGCGTGCACGTGGCCAACGAGCCCGAACGCGCCCTCGCCCTGTTCGGCAGGGGCGCGTTCGGGCTCCCGGTGGAGGACAACCTCGTGTAGTCAGCTCCGCATGTGCTGAACTGCCCGGTAGGAGAAGACCATTGCGGTGCCGAGCGGCACTCCGGGGCCGGGATAGAACCGGCCGCTGAGCGATGCACTGGTGTTGCCCGCCGCATACAGTCCGTCGATGGGTGTGCCGTCGGCGCGCAGGACCCGGGCGTCGGCGTCGGTCCGGACCCCGCCCTTGGTGCCGAGATCGCTGAGCACGATGCGGGCCGCGTGGAACGGGCCCTGCGACACCGGGCTCAGTGCCGGATTCGGTGGCGCGTCCGCACCCGTGCCCGGCGGGCAGAAGAAGTTGTCGTACGGGTCCTCTCCCCGGTGGAACGCCTCGTCGACGCCGTGCTTGGCGAAGTCGTTGAACTGTTCGACGGTGCGGCGCAGAGCGTCCGCGGGAACGCCGATCTTCTCCGCGAGTTCCTCGACCGTGTCGGCCGAGACCCAGGTGCCCGCCGCGTGATGCTTCTCGGCGGAGATGTTCGGAATGGAGATGGCAGGCAACACGGGCCCACCCTCCTTCGAGTCGAACACGAGATACGAACTGCCGCTTCCGTGCTCGATCATCGCTCGACCGAACTGGTCGTACGGCAGGGACTCGTTGAGGTACCGCTCTCCGGACGTGTCGACGAGAATGCCGCCGCGCACGCCCACCATGAACGCGCCGGAGCCGTCCGGAAGTTCGACCCCGGGGCACCACCACGCCTCGTCGAGGAGTGCGGTGTCCGCGCCGATCTCCACCGCCGCCCGCAGGAGGTCGCCGGTGTTCGCGCCGCGCGGGCCCATGCTCCAGTTCGCCTTGCCCGGCGTTCCGTTCTCGGTGCGCAGCGCCGCGTTGCCCTCGATCCCGCCTGCCGCGAGCAGCACGCCGCGCGTCGCCCGGATTCGGACGGTCTCACCGGCGGCGTTCGTCGCCTCGACGCCGACGACCCGGCCGTCCTCGACGATCAGCGACCGCGCGGCGGTCTCGGTGCGCAGTTCCGCGTGCCCGGTGCCGTGCAGAGCCATGAGAAGACGGCCGATCAGGGCGCGGCCACCGTTCAGTGTTCCCTCCGGATGCGGTTCCCCGGCCCGGTCGACGTCGGCCTCGGGCCGGATGACCTCACGCAGGTCCCCGACCTCGTCGCTCGGCAGGTCGAGCGGGTTGATCGCGCGACCGTAGTCCATCCGGCCGGGCGCCTTGTAGTAGTCGGGGAACGCGCGCCACTCGAATTCGATGTGGGGATCGCGTTCGAGGAGGTCGACGACCTCGGGCGCGGTGGCGACGTACGCCTCCTGACGGTCGATTTCCTCTTCACCCACCACTGCGCGCAGGTACGTGCGCGCTTTGTCCGTGGAGTCGCCGATGCCGGCGCGCTCCTGCACGGCGGTGCCCGGCAGCCACACCGCGGCGCCGGAGTACGCGGACGTGCCGCCGAACAGTGGGGTCTTCTCGAGGACGAGGGTGCGCAAACCCTGCGAAGCGGCCGTGTAGGCGCCGGTCAGCGCGCCTCCCCCCGAACCGACCACCAGCACGTCGCACTCGGTTGTCCAGTCCTGCATCGTCGTTTCCTCCGTTGATGGTCTGTGGTGACTGGCGGTCCAGTCGTGGTGTTCACGCAATCGCATCCTGGGGACCTGCGGCACGTGCGGTCCCACTCACCGGACGAAATTCGATGCTTTCCCGAACCAATGCGAGAATCGACACCGGATCCGGGGCTGTGTGCGGAGTGAAGGGGGATCGAGGGTGCCGAGAATCGCCGAAGTGCGGGACGCTGCCGAACCGAGTTCGGAGGAACAGCGGGCCCGCCACGTCCGCATGCTCGAGGCCGCGATCGAACTGGCCACCGAGAAGGAACTCGCCCGAGTCCAGATGCACGAGGTGGCTAAACGTGCCGGCGTCGCTATAGGGACGCTGTACCGGTACTTTCCGTCGAAGACGCATCTGTTCGTCGCGGTGATGGTCGACCAGATCGACCGCATGGGTGTCGGGTTCAAGAAGAGCGCACCCCCCGGTGAATCGCCGCAGGATGCGGTGTACAACGTGCTCGTCCGCGCCACCCGCGGGCTGCTGCGACGGCCCGCACTGTCCACCGCGATGATCCAGTCCACGAGCACCGCCAACGTCGCGTCCGTGCCGGATGCGGGGAAGGTCGACCGGGCATTCCGGCAGATCATGCTGGACGCCGCCGGGATCGAACATCCGACGGAGGAAGACCTCACGGCGCTGCGCCTGCTGGTGCAGCTGTGGTTCGGCGTCATCCAGTCCTGCCTCAACGGCCGGGTCTCGATTCCCGATGCCGAGTCCGACATCCGTAAGGCGTGCGACCTGCTGCTGGTCAACCTGTCGCACCGCTGACAGCTCGCCGGCGTCGGGCCGCGTCACCGTCGACGTCGAAGTGAAATTCATTCCTGACACCTGAGCTGCGCCGAAAACTATTTTGCAAGGCAAAGGGCATTGATGTCTATTCAAAAATAGAATACATTTCAAAAATGAGCGCGGACACGTCCGCGAGCCAGAAGAACCCAAGGAGCGGAACATGGGCAACGCCGTCATCGTCGACGCGGCACGGACACCGATCGGGCGTCGGCGCGGGGCACTGTCCGGACTGCACCCGGCCGAACTGCTCGGCGCCGCACAGCGGGGTGTCCTCGAACGGGCCGGTGTCGCCCCGGCGGACATCGGGCAGGTCGTCGGCGGATGCGTCACCCAGGCCGGTGAACAGTCCAACAACGTGACCCGGCAGGCGTGGCTGCACGCGGGACTGCCGTACGCGACGGCGGCCACGTCGCTCGACTGCGCCTGCGGGTCTTCCCAGCAGGCCGTGCACGTCGTGGCGGGGCTCATCGCGTCCGGCCAGATCTCCGCCGGAATCGGGTGCGGTGTCGAGGCGATGAGCCGGGTGTTCCTCGGCCAGGCCGTCACACCGGAGACCGGCAACCCGTACCCCGGCGACTGGTCGATCGACATGGGCGACCAGTTCACGTCCGCCCAGCGGATCGCCGACCTGCGCGGACTCGGGCGCGGCGACGTCGACGCCTTCGGGCTCGAGTCACAGCGCCACGCCGCCCAGGCCTGGGCGGAAGGACGGTTCGACCGCGAGATCGTTCCCGTCACCGCCCCCGTCGTCGACAAGTCCGGCGCACCCACCGGTGAACTCGCGGTGGTCACCCGGGACGGGGGACTGCGGGAGACGACAGCAGAGGCCCTGGCGGCCCTGAAACCCGTGATCGACGGCCACATTCACACTGCGGGCAACTCGTCCCAGATCAGCGACGGCGCCGCCGCCGTCCTGCTCATGGACGGCGGCCGTGCCCGCGAACTCGGATTGCGGCCGCGCGCGAGGATCGTCGCGTCCGGCATGGTCGGCTCCGACCCGTACTACCACCTCGACGGGCCGATCGAGTCCACGCGGATGGTCCTCGGACGCGCCGGAATGTCGTTGGGCGACATCGATCGCGTCGAGATCAACGAGGCGTTCGCGTCCGTCGTGCTGTCGTGGGCGCAGGTGCACGGGGCCGACCTGTCGAAGGTGAACGTCAACGGCGGCGCCATCGCCCTCGGACATCCGGTGGGCTCCACCGGGGCCCGGCTGATCACGACCGCCCTGTACGAACTGGAGCGCTCCGACACCTCCACCGCGTTGGTCACGATGTGCGCCGGTGGCGCACTGTCCACCGCAACCATCATCGAACGCATCTGACCCCGAACGATCGACGAGGCCGACATGACAATGGGATTGACCGAAGAAGAACGCGACCTACGCGACTCGGTGCGGGGCTGGGCCACGCGGACCGTGACCCCGGCCGTGCTCCGGGAGGCCGTCGAGGCCAAGACCGAGCGACGGCCGCTGTTCTGGAAGTCGTTGGCGGAACTGGGTGTACTGGGACTGCACCTGCCCGAGGACATGGGCGGGGCCGGGTGCGGGCTGGTCGAACTGGCAGTGGTCACCGAGGAACTGGGCCGGGTCCTGCTGCCCGGTCCCTTCCTCCCGACCGTGCTGCTCGGCGCCGTCCTGCACGAGTCGGGGCGCGCGGGTGAGCTCTCCGGGCTTGCGGACGGTTCGACCCTCGGCGCGGTGGCCCTGCAGCCGGGTTCGCTGCGGCTCGCCCGGGGCGGCGGAGTGGTGACGCTGGACGGCGAGTCCGGGTACGTCCTCGGCGGGCAGGTGGGCGACCTGTTCCTGCTCGCGGCGAGGGACGGCGACGAGACCGTCTTCGTGGCGCTCGCCCGCGACCGGCTCGACGTGACCGACCTGCCCAGCCACGACGTGGTGCGCCGCAACGCGACCGCGGCGGCGAACGGACTCGAGATCACCGAAGCCGATGTTCTGCAGATCGATTCGCAGCGCGTCCTCGATCTGGCGGCCACCTTGTTCGCCGCCGAGGCCGCGGGCGTCGCGGACTGGGCCGTGACCACCGCCGCCGACTACGCCAAGGTGCGCCACCAGTTCGGCCGCCCCATCGGCCAGTTCCAGGGCGTGAAGCACCGGGTGGCACGCATGCTCTGCCTCGCCGAACAGGCCCGCGTGTGTGCGTGGGACGCGGCCCGTGCGATGAATTTCGGGAGCAGTGCCAGGGCCGCGACGGCTGCGCAGCGCTGCAGTGCGGCGGAGGAGTCACTCGCGGCCGCGGTCGCCGGAGCCACCGCCCCCGACGCGGCGTTCTCCGTCACCAAGGACTGCATCCAGGTGCTCGGGGGCATCGGCTACACCTGGGAACACGACGCCCATCTGTACCTGCGCCGGGCGCAGTCGCTTCGGATCCTGCTCGGGTCCACCGCATCGTGGCGGCGGCGCGTTGCCCGCGCGACCCTGGGTGGCACCCGCCGGGTGCTCGGCATCGACCTGCCGCCGGACGCCGAGGACATCCGCGCCGACGTCCGCGCGGAACTCGCGGCCGCCGCCGCACTGGACGAGACGGAGTGCAGGGCGTACCTGGCCGAGAAGGGTTACACCGCACCGCACCTCCCCACACCGTGGGGCAGGGGAGCCGGCGCCGTGGAACAACTCGTGATCGCGGACGAACTGCGCGCGGCCGCGCTGAAGCCCCACGACATGATCATCGGCAACTGGGTGGTGCCCACGCTCATCGCGCACGGCAGCGAAGAACAGTGGCAGCGCTTCGTGCCGCCGTCGCTGCGCGGCGACCTCGTCTGGTGCCAGCTGTTCTCCGAACCCGGCGCCGGATCGGACCTCGCCGGCCTGAACACCAAGGCCACCAAGGTGGACGGCGGCTGGGTGCTGCAAGGGCAGAAGGTGTGGACGTCGATGGCCCGGGACGCGGACTGGGGCATCTGCCTCGCCCGCACGGATGCCTCGGCTCCCAAACACAAGGGATTGTCGTACTTCCTGATCGACATGTCGGCCAGCGACGGCCTCGACATCCGGCCACTGCGCGAGATCACCGGCGAGGCACTGTTCAACGAGGTGTTCCTCGACAACGTGTTCGTCCCGGACGAACTCCTGGTGGGCGAACCGGGCGACGGCTGGAAGCTCGCCCGGACGACCCTCGCCAACGAACGCGTGTCGCTGTCGCACGACTCCTCACTGGGTTCCGGCGGCGAGGCTCTGCTGACGCTGGCGAGCGAACTGCCCGGCGGCATCGACGACGAGCAGCTGACCGTGCTCGGCAAGGTCCTCTGCGACGCACAGTCCGGCGGCCTGATGGGGCTGCGCACCACCCTGCGATCGATCGCGGGCGGGCAACCGGGCGCCGAGTCGTCGGTCGCGAAACTGCTCGGCGTCGAACACATCCAGCAGGTGTGGGAGGTGGCGATGGACTGGGCCGGACCGCGCGCCCTGCTCGGCGACCAGCCCCGGACGTCCGGCACGCAGATGTTCCTGAACTCGCAGTGCATGTCGATCGCGGGTGGCACCACCAATGTCCAGATCAACATCATCGGCGAACGACTGCTGGGTCTGCCGCGTGACCCCGAGCCCGGAAAGGGAGTGTGACCTGACATGCCGATCGACGTGAACGCTGCCCTGACCGCGGAACCGGCGGTGCGGGACGTGGCGTGGACCGAGCGCGACGTCATTCTCTACCACCTCGGACTCGGCGCCGGCGAGAACCCACAGGACCCCGCGGAACTGCGCTGGGTGTACGAGAAGGACTTGCAGGTGCTCCCGACGTTCGCGCTCGTCGCGGGGCAGGGAATCTCGGCCGGCGACGCACCGGCGGCCGGGCTGAACCTGCCCGGCATCGACATCGACCTGCGCAGGATCCTGCACGGCGGACAGTCGCTCACCGTGCACGCGCCCATCCCCGCCCCGGGCGGGGCCAGGGTGTCCTCGCGGGTGGCGGATGTGTGGGACAAGGGCAAGGCTGCCGTCATCGTGCTCGAACAGACGGCCACCGACTCGGGCGGGAACCCGTTGTGGACAACGGGGATGCAGATCTGGGCCCGTGATGAGGGCGGGTTCGGCGGCTCCCCGGGACCCGAGTCGGTGGCCACGGTGCCCGACCGGGAACCCGACAAGGTGCTCGTATCGCGCACCGGGACGGCGCAGGCCCTGCTGTACCGGCTCAGCGGCGACCTCAACCCGCTGCACGCGGACCCTGATTTCGCGGCCGCGGCCGGGTTCGAAAGGCCGATCCTGCACGGGCTCGCGTCGTACGGTGTGGTGTGCAAGGCCGT
This sequence comes from Rhodococcus wratislaviensis, assembly GCF_900455735.1. GTDB lineage: Bacteria > Actinomycetota > Actinomycetes > Mycobacteriales > Mycobacteriaceae > Rhodococcus_F > Rhodococcus_F wratislaviensis. The sequence continues at coordinate 43,999 of NZ_UAUI01000003.1, forward strand.
CGTCGACGGGATGCTGGACGGCGATCCCACACGACTGCGACACTACGCGGTGCGGTTCGCGGGCTCGCTGTACCCGGGCGAGACCGTCGAGACCGCGGTCTGGCAGGACGGCGACCGGCTGACCCTGCGGGCGACGTGCCCCGACCGCGACGGGCAACCTGTCCTGACCCAGGCGACGATGGAGGTGACCGGGTGAACGTCGGTACACATCCCACCCACGAGAACAGCCCGCCGGGGACGGTGCTGACGTCGCCGCCCGACGGATCTCCCGTCGACCGGGCAACCGAGGCCGCCCGCCGCGTGGTCGACGCGCTGCTCCGCACCGATCGTGGCAACGCCAACCTCGAACGTGTCGCGGAAGAGCTGAACAGCATCGCCGAGCACCTCGAGGAACACGCGCCTGCCGTCGCCGAACGGCTGATCGACATGTGGAACGGCGAGGGCGTCACCCGGCACGATCCCGTCACCGGACCCGAGAACGCGCTCGCGCCGCCCGTCGTCCTCGAGGGGCTGTCCGACGGATCGGTCCGGGGCACCGTCACACTGACCATCCCGTACCAGGGTCCGCCCGGGCACGTCCACGGCGGTGTGTCCGCGCTCCTGCTCGACCACGTCCTCGGCGTCGCCAACGCCTGGGGTGGAAAAGCCGGCATGACAGCGCAGTTGAGCACCCGCTACCACCGCCCGACGCCGCTGTTCGAACCACTCACCCTGACCGGGAAGCTGATGTCGGTCGACGGCCGCAAGATCACCACCGTCGGCGACATCCGGACCGCGGACGGCCAGGTGTGCGTCTCGGTCGAGGGACTGTTCGTCGACAAGACCGTGCCCCGCCCACGATGACACCGATCAGGAGCAGACGATGAGCAGGAACAGACAATGACGTCACCCGGCCGTTTCGAGAACAAGGTCGTCTTCGTCACCGGCGCGGCCCGCGGGCAGGGCCGCGCCGAGGCCGTCCGGTTCGCGTCCGAGGGCGCCGACGTCATCGCAATCGACGCCTGTACCGAATTCGCGTCCACGCCGTATCCCGGCGCCACCCAGGACGACCTGGCCGAGACGGTCCGGCTCGTCGAGGCGACCGGCCGGCGGATCGTCGCCGCCACCGCGGACGTGCGCGATTTCGACGGACTCTCCAGCGCCCTCGCGGGCGGCATCGAACGGCTGGGGCGCCTCGACGTCGTGATCGCGAACGCGGGCATCTGCTCGGGGGCGTTGTCGTGGGAGATCACCGCGGAGCAGTGGCAGGAGACTGTCGACGTCAACCTCACGGGAACCTTCCACACCGCGAAGGCGGCGATCCCGTACCTCATCGAACAGGGGGAGGGCGGCGCCGTCGTCTTCACCAGTTCGGTGTCCGGGCTGAAGGGAACCCCGTTCACCGGGCACTATGTCGCCACCAAGCACGGCATCACCGGGCTCGCCAAGACGATGGCGAACGAACTCGGTGAGCACCGCATCCGCGTCAACACGGTGCACCCGGCGGGCGTGGACACCGGCATGAAGGTGCGCGACCTGCACCCGCTCATCGCCCGGTACGCGTCGACGCTCGGCTCCATCTACCAGAACTCGCTGCCCTACAGCATCCTCGCGCCCGAGGACGTCGCCGCCGTCGTCGCCTGGGTCTGTTCCGACGAGGCGAAATACATCACCGGTGCGCAGATTCCCGTCGACCTCGGCAATCTCATCCGCTGAGGTTCGCAGTCTGTGTTCGCCGAATGTCACAGTGGTGCAGTGCGACTGCACCACTGTGACATTCGGCGACCTGCTGACGGTCAGACGGTGATGTCCCGGCGGACCATCTTGCCGGTCGCGTTGCGGGGCAACAGGTCCGTGGTGATCCGCCAGCGGGTCGGGACCTTGAAATACGACAGGCGATCGGCGGCGTACTCGCGCAGCTGCGCCTCGGTGGTCGCGGCACCCGGTCGCAACACCACGACGGCCGCCACCTCCTGCCCCAGATCCTCGTGGGGCGTCCCGATCACCGCGCACTCGAGCACGTCCGGGTGTTCGTCGAGGCACTGCTCGATCTCGGTGGGGTACACGTTCTCCCCGCCGCGCAGAATCAGATCGGAGCGACGTCCGGTCAGCCGCAGGCGACCGTTCTCGACGAGTCCGTAGTCGCCGGTCCGGAGCCACCGGCCCGGGGCGATCGCCGCGGCAGTGGCGGTCTCGTCCTCCCAGTAGCCGAGCATCACGAACGGGCTGCGCACGCACACCTCGCCCTCGACGCCGTCGGGCAGCCACTCCCCGTACGGGTCGCGGATCTCCATGCTCACCGTGATGATCGGACGTCCCAGAGTGCCCGGGAACTGCTCGAGTTCGGGGGCGGTGGCGACGGCGATCGCGGTACTGCACTCGGTGAGCCCGTAACTGTCCACCAGGGCGTTGCGCGCGAACGGCACCTTCTCGCGCAGGCGTTCCTTGAACGCGACCGACGACGGTGCGGACGCCAGCGAGAACGACGTGAGCGACGACAGGTCGTACTTGCCGAGGTCGTCGTGTTCCACGAGACGCGACGCCATGGTGGGCACCGCTCCCCAGTTGGTGACCCGTTCCCGCTCGACGAGACGGAGCACGGCGTCCACATCGAAACCGCCCTGGTGCATGACGACCGCGCCGCCCGTCGCCAGCCGCGGAATCACCAGATTGTGCAGGCTCGCGATGTGGAACAGGGGAGACGTCAGGAGGTAGCGAAGCGAACTCGGCACCGTCGGATCGACGGGCCGTCCACTGAATTCGCCGACCACGGCGTCGCTGAACCGGTGGTAGTCGACGACGGCCAGAATATTGCGCTGAGAGTGCAACGCTCCCTTGGGCCTGCCGCTCGTGCCGCTCGTGTAGAGGATGGCGGCGGGATCGTCCTCGTCGACGTCGGTGTGCGGCATCGGGGACCCTGCGTACCGCGCGAAGATCGCAGGCAGATCCGCCTCCATCGTCAGGACCGGAAGATCGGTGCCGACCGCGGCGAGCGTCTCCGCGCGCTTCGCGTCGGCGACCACCACGGTGGGGCGACTGTGCGTCAGCCCGTACTCGACCTCCCGCGGCACCCACCAGCCGTTCAACCCGACGCTGATGGCGCCGAGCACCTGCGTGGCCCAGAACGCGACCACCCACTCGGGGGTGTTCGCGGCCAGGATCGCCACCCGGTCACCCTTCCGGACGCCGTAGTCCTCGCGCAGCGCCGTCGCCAGGGCCGCGACCGCGGCGGCGTGCTCGGTATAGGACATCCGGCGGTCGGCGGTCACGAGGTAGTCGCGGTCGCCCCACCGGAGCGACGTGGTGAGGAGTTCGCCCACCGAGCGCCCGCGGTTCTTCATCACCGGCATCCCGGTGCCGAGTACCGGCTCCTCGACGAGCTCGAACCGGCCACCGGGTCCGGTGAGACGGGACATCACCTGATCCAGGTGCAACTGTGGATCTGTAGGGGCAGTCATCGGGGCGACCTTTCGTCCTCGGGCACTCGTACCGACACAAGATGGCACGCCGTGACGGGCGCCCGGACGTGGTTACCACTCAGCGAGACTGCCGCGATCCGTGACATCCCGGCGCCGTTACGTTCGACAGCGAATCGCAGCTGGAGGAACTCATATGACGATAGATCTCGACCCGCCCACAGTGAAGGTCGATCCGCTCGCCCCGGCCACACTCGGGCCGATCACCCTGCGCAATCGCGTGATCAAGGCAGCGACGTACGAGGGCCTGACCCCGAGGGGGCTGGTCACCGACGAGCTCATCGAATTCCATCGGCAGCCCGCTGCCGGAGGCGTGGGCATGACGACCGTCGCGTACTGCGCGGTCGCCGCGGACGGCCGTACGTCGCCCGGCCAGATCCAGTGGACCGACGAGGCGATGCCGGGCCTGCGGAAGCTGACCGACGCCATCCACGCCGAGGGTGCGGCAGTGTCTGCGCAGATCGGCCACGCGGGACCGGTCGCGGCCGCGAAGTACATCGGATCCCCGGCCCTGGGTCCGTCCCGCGCGTTCCGGATGACCACTCAGAACTTCTCCAAGCCGGCCTCCACGGCAGATATCGCCCGGATCGTCGAGGCACACGCCGACGCGGCTCGCCGCGCGGTGGAGGCGGGGTTCGATGCCGTGGAGATCCATTTCGGCCACAACTACCTGATCAGCTCGTTCCTCAGCCCGAAGGTCAACAAGCGCACGGACGAGTACGGCGGATCCCTGGCGAACCGCGCCCGGTTCGCGCTCGACACCGCCCGCGCCGTACGCGACGCGGTGGGGGACAGGATCGCGATCCTCGCCAAGCTGAACATGGACGACGGTGTGCCCGGGGGCTTCTGGGTGGACGAGGCCATCCAGGTGGCGCAATGGCTCGAACGGGACGGTTCGCTGGACGCGCTCGAGCTCACCGCGGGCAGTTCGCTGCTGAACCCGATGTACCTGTTCAAGGGCGACGCGCCGCTCCGTGAGTTCGCCGCCGTCATGCCGCAACCGACGAAACTGGGAATCCGGTTGGTCGGCAAGCACTTCCTGAAGGAATACCCCTACCGCGACGCCTACCTCCTCGAGGACGCCCGCCAGATCAGGGCCGCCGTGACGATGCCGCTCGTCCTACTCGGTGGCATCACCGGCAAGGCGACCATGGACCTGGCGATGGCGGAAGGCTTCCAGTTCGTGGCCGTCGCACGGGCCCTCCTGCGGGAACCCGACCTCGTCAACCGGATCACGGAGGAGACCCACAACCCCGGTCTGTGCATTCACTGCAACAAATGCATGACGGCGATCTACGGTGGCACCCACTGCGTGCTCCGCGTGCCGTGAGCGTGCACACCGTGTCGACAGGAGAGATGGAGTTGGAACGCACCACGATCGCCCGGATGCTGCTCGACCGGCTGGGTGACGACAGGCTGGGAGTCCGTACCCGGGACCAGGATTGGACCTGGGACGAGACGGTGCGCGAGAGCGCGGCCCGCGGCGCCGTCGCGTCCTCGCTGCGGCGCGACGGACCGTTCCACGTCGGTGTCCTGCTCGAGAACACCCCCGAGTTCCTGTTCTGGCTGGGCGGCGCGGCGCTCGCCGGGGCCACCGTCGTCGGCATCAATCCGACCCGTCGCGGGGCGGAACTCGAGGCCGAGATCCGGTACGTCGACTGTCAGCTGATCGTCACGGACACCGCCGGGAAGGCGCAGCTCGCCGGTCTCGACCTCGGGCTGTCCGACGACCGGTTCCTGCTGGTCGACGATCCGGGCTACACCGAACTCGTCGCCTCCCACGCGGTGGAGTGTCCGGTGGAGCATCCCGGGATCGACGCGTCGACGCTGTTCCTTCTGCTGTTCACGTCCGGCACCACCGGCGCGTCGAAGGCGGTGCGGTGCAGCCAGGGCCGGCTCGCCCGGCTGGCGTACGCGAACACCGCCAAATACGGGCACGTGCGAGACGACGTCGACTACTGCTGCATGCCGCTGTTCCACGGCAACGCGTTGATGGCGCTCTGGGCGCCCGCCCTCGCCAACGGCGCCACCGTCTGCCTGCCGCGCAAATTCTCCGCGTCCGGATTCCTGCCCGACGTCCGGTTCTTCGGCGCCACATTCTTCACCTACGTCGGCAAGGCGCTGGCATATCTGATGGCCACACCGGAGCAACCCGACGACCGTGACAACACGCTCGTCCGCGGTTTCGGGACCGAGGCGTCCCCGGAGGACAAGACCGAATTCGTCCGCCGGTTCGGCGCCGAACTGTACGAAGGGTACGGCTCGAGTGAGGGTGCCGGTTCGGTGACGCTCGACCCCGACGCCCCCGAGGGCGCGCTCGGCAGGCCCGCGAACGAGAACATCCTCATCGTCGACCCCGACACCCGAGCGGAGAAGGCCCGGGCGCGGCTCGACGAGCACGGACGCGTACTCAACCCGGACGAGGCGATCGGCGAGATGGTCGACAAGGCCGGCGCGGCGCGGTTCGAGGGCTACTACAAGAACGAGGACGCGATCGCGGACCGCATCCGGCACGGCTGGTACTGGACGGGCGACCTCGGGTACGTCGACGAGGCCGGCTTCATCTACTTCGCCGGCCGGAAGGGCGACTGGATCCGCGTGGACGGGGAGAACACCTCGGCGCTGATGGTGGAGCGGATCTTGCGGCGACACCCGAAGGTGGTCGCCACCGGCGTGTACGCCGTCCCCGACCCGCGGTCGGGCGATCAGGTGATGGCGGCCGTCGAGGTGTCCGACCCCACCGATTTCGATCCGGCGGAGTTCGCCGTGTTCCTCGGTAGCCAGGACGACCTGGGCACGAAAGCTGCACCGAGATTCGTCCGGGTGTCGACGGACCTGCCGGTGACGGGATCGAACAAGGTCCTCAAACGCACGCTGCAGGAGCAGCGCTGGCGTTGCGGCGATCCGGTCTTCCGGTGGGCGGGACGTGGTGTTCCGGAGTACCACGAGATGACCGAGAGTGAGAAGGCCGCGCTGGAGCAGGAGTTCCACACGCACGGCCGGCAACGATTCCTGCAGGTGTGACGGTGAGGGTGACATGAAACTGGGTGTGGTGATTCCCGTCGAGCTGGGACGGGCGGGCGAGCCCGAGTGGATACTCGAATTCGCGAGGGCTGCCGAATCACTCGGATTCGACGAGATCTCGGCCGTCGAGCATTCGGTCGTCATCGCGGACACGGCGAGTGCCTATCCGTACTCGCCCACCGGGAAGTCGCACCTACCCGACGACTGCAGCCTGCCGGACCCGCTGGAACTGCTGTCGTTCGTCGCCGGCGCCACGACGACCCTGGGTCTCGCGACAGGAGTGCTGGTCCTGCCCAATCACCACCCGGTGGTGCTGGCGAAACGCCTCGCCACCCTGGACCGGCTGTCCGCGGGGCGCCTCCGTATCTGCCTCGGTCTCGGCTGGATGCGCGAGGAGATCGAGGCCTGCGGCGGCGACTTCGACCGGCGCGGCGCTGTCTCCGACGAGGCGATCGCGGTGATGCGGGAGCTGTGGTCGGGCACCACCGCCGTCGACTTCGCGGGCGAACACTTCTCCTTCCGCGGCGCCCAGAGCTGGCCCAAACCCCACCGGGATTCGGGAGTGCCGCTCTACATCGGCGGACACAGCCCGGCGGCCGCACGGCGGGCCGGGCGGCTGGGCGACGGCTTCCAGCCGCTCGGCCTGGCCGGCGACGACCTGGACCTTGCGATCGTCCGGATGCGGGCGGCGGCAGCGGACGCCGGCCGCGATCCCGCCGATGTCGACCTCGTGCTGGGTGCCACGCTGCCGCGGCTGGACGAGGCCAAACTCGACCGGTCCCGGGAACTGGGCGCGAATCGGCTCGTCCTGTCGGCGTCCCGGCACGCGCACTCGCTCGGCGAGGTCATCGACGAGATGGCAGCCTGTTCCGCCCGGTTGGGACTCAGTCCGGCACGGTGACCGGCACGTCCTCGCTGAAGTCGACGATCAGTTCGCGCCGGAAGAACTGCCAGCCGGTGTCGCCGAGCACGAACCGGTCGTGGTAGCGCAGTGCGATCCGATTGTCGCGGAATCCGTTTCGGCCGGCATAGACATGGTGCGCCGTGCAGTACGTCTCACCCGACGCGCTCGACCCGTCCACGTCGATCACCTGCTGGTGCACGACGTGCCGGGTGGACTGCAGATGCGAGACCGCGTCCACGACGGCGGACGCGAGCACGTCACTGCCGCGGAGTTCGGTTGCCGCGCCGGTGCCCGTCAACGCAGGCGGCAGGACGAGCGTCGCGTCGGAGTCGAACAACGCCGCGAGCGTTGCCGCCTCGCGCCGGTCGACGGCCCGCGCATAGCGGGCGGTGAGTTCGGTGAGAGCGAATCCGGTGGCCATTCCACCATTCCAGCGGACATCCGGCCTCGGCGACAGCCGCCTCCCGCTGACCGAGACATCGGCAGTGCGGTGTGGGAGTGCTGGTTAGCGTCCAGAACACACGTGGCGACAGCCACGCACAGGCTTGAGGAGAACGCCGATGGATGTGAGGGAATCGCCCGGGCAACGGGAACTCCGGCGGGAGTTGCGCGCGTACTTCGCGGCGCTGCTGCCGGAGGAGACGCGGCGGATCGCGGGTGAGCAAGGTGTGGGCGGAGAGCATTTCCGCGACATCGTGCGGCTGCTGGGCAAGGACGGCTGGCTGGGTGTCGGCTGGCCGGTGGAGTACGGCGGGCAGGGACGGTCGATCGAAGACCAGTTCGTGTTCTTCGACGAGGTGCAACGGGCCGGACTGCCGTTCCCGTTCGTCACCGTCAACACCGTCGGCCCCACCCTGATGAAGTACGGCACCGAGGAGCAGAAGGCGCGGTTCCTTCCCGGCATCCTGGCCGGCGACATCGTCTTCGCCATCGGCTACACCGAACCGGAAGCCGGCACCGACCTCGCCTCGCTGCAGACCCGGGCCGTTCGCGACGGAGATGCGTGGGTGGTCGACGGCAACAAAATCTTCACCAGTGGCGCCAACACAGCCGACTACGTGTGGCTGGCGTGCCGCACCGATGCGGACGCACCCAAGCACAAGGGCATCTCGATCCTCATCGTGCCCACCGATGATCCCGGTTTCAGCTGGTCGCCGATCTACACCGTGGGCGGGCTGACGGTCACGTCGACCTACTACAGCGGAATCCGGGTCGGCGATCAGGACGTCGTGGGCGACGTCGACGGCGGGTGGCAGCTGATCACCGCCCAGCTCAATCACGAACGCATCGGGCTCGCGGCGCTCGGCGGACGCACGCTCGGCCTGTGGCAGCAGGTCCTCGACTGGGCCAGGCAGAACGGTGCACTCGACATCCCGTGGGTGCAGATGGACTTCGCGCGCACTCACGCGAAACTCGAGGCGATGCGACTGCTGAACTGGAAGATGACCGCCGCGGTCGCGCGGGATGCGTTGTCGGGAGCCGACGCCGGTGCCACCAAGACGTACGGCACCGAAACCCACGTCGACGTCTACCGCACTCTGCTCGGGATCCTCGGCGCCGCCGGACGGCTGCGTCCGGGCTCACCCGGCGCGATCCTCGCCGGCCAGATCGAACAGATCTCCCGTCAAAGTGTGGTGAACACGTTCGGCGGCGGCGTCAACGAGGTGCTCCGCGACATGGTCGGCACTCTCGGCCTCGGACTCGTCCGCGAGAAGAGGGTGAAATGAGCGAACTCCTCACCCGGCTGCGCGCGTTCGAGGGACGGACGATCGTCCCGGCCACCTGGGGCCCCGACCCCGTGAACACTCCGATGATCCGGCACTGGGTCGAGGCGATGGGTGACACGAGCCCCGTCTACCTCGACGACGACGCCGCGCACGCCACCGGACGCGGCGGCGCCGTGGCACCCGCCCAGATGCTGCAGGTGTGGACGATGCGCACGTACGCCGACAAGATGTCCGGCGCCGACCCGTCACCCGTCTGGACGGAGTTGATCGCCACATTCGACGAGGCGGGATTCACGTCCGTCGTCGCCACCGATTCCGACCAGGAGTTCTTCGCCGAACTGCGCCCCGGCGACCGGGTGAGCACGACCGAAGTGGTCGAGTCCGTGTCCGCGGAGAAACAGACAGGTCTCGGCGCCGGACATTTCGTCACCACCCTCAAGACATACCGCAACGGCGGCGGCGAGATCGTCGGCACCCAGCGGTGGCGGACACTCCGCTTCCGGCCCGCCGAGCGTCCGGCTCCGCGCGCACTGCGCCCGCGGCCCGCCATCGACCACGACAACGCCTTCTGGTTCGCGGCCGCACGCGAGCACCGCCTCGTCATCCAGCGGTGCGCGAGCTGCGGGGTGCTGCGGCACCCGACCGGACCGATGTGCGGGGAGTGCCGCTCCACCGAGTGGGACACCGTCGACGCGTCGGGGCGGGGCACCGTCTACACGTTCGTCGTCAATCACCACCCGAAGATCGACGCCTTCGACTACCCACTGATCGTCGCGGTGATCGAACTCGAGGAGGGCACCCGCCTGATCGCCAACATGACGGGTGTCGAACCCGAACACGTGCACATCGGAATGCCGGTGGAACTGGTCTGGATCGACGCCGACCCGGAACTGACGCTTCCCGCATTCCGGCCCACCCCATTGGAGGACCACTGATGGATTTCACCTTCAGCGAGGAGCAGGAGGCGGTGCGCGGACTGGCCGCGGACGTGTTCGCTGCCACGTCGCGACCCGAGCGGATCAAGGACGTCGAGTCGACCGCCGACCGGATCGACCGGGAACTGTGGCGTGAACTGGCCACGACCGGGCTGCTCGGCATCTCCCTGCCCGAGAACCTCGGTGGCGGCGGCATGGGACTCGCCGAACTGTGCGTCCTGTTCGAGGAGCAGGGCCGGACCGTGGCGCCGGTTCCGTTGTGGCCGCACGTGCTCGGTGCGCTCGCGATCACCGAGTTCGGGACGCCGGACCAGCGCGGCGCGCTGGTTCCCGCCGCGGCCGACGGCAGCCTGATCCTCACGGTCGGACTCGAGGAGTTCGGGCCGTACGTCGCCGGCGAACCGGCGACGACGGCACGCGAGGTGGACGGCCGGTGGCAGGTGCACGGCGCCAAGGCCGCGGTGCCGGTGGCGCATCTCGCCGAACACCTCCTCGTCTCCGCGACGACCGGCAGCGGTCCGGCGCTGTTCCTGGTGCACCCCGGCGCCGCGGGAGTGACCGTGCAGCAGGCGGAGTCGACCACCCACGAGATCTGCGCGAACGTCACGTTCGACGCGGCCCCCGCGGAACCGGTCGGCCCGGCGGACGGTACCGCGGTGCGGTGGCTGCTCGAACGGGCGGAACTGGCACTCGCCGCGCTGCAACTGGGCGTGGGGGAAGGCGCGGTCGGCCAGGCCGTGACGTACCTCAACGGACGCACCCAGTTCGGCCGCCCGCTCGCGACGTTCCAGGCCGTCACCCATCAGCTCGCGGACTGCTACATCGACCTCGAGGCCATGAGGGTGACGCTGTGGCAGGCCGTCTGGCTCCTCGCGAGCGGGGAAGATCCGGGAACCGCTGTGCTGGTCGCGAAATGGTGGGCGACCGACGGCGGCCAGCGGGTCGTTCACCGCACGCAGCACGTACACGGCGGAATCGGCGTCGACACCGACTACCCGGTGCACCGGCACCTGCTGTGGGGCAAACAGCTCGCCGCCACACTCGGCGGCGCCGGCTCCGACCTGGCACGCCTGGGCGCGCAGCTGGCGGCCGGGGTCGAGGTGGTCGCATGACCACGACCGTCGGCGCCACGGGCTACGAGACCGTCACGATCGGCGATCGGCTGCCCGAGTTGGTGATTCCGCTGACGCGCACCCTGATCGTCGCCACCGCCCTCGCCACCCGCGACTTCCAGGACGTGCACCACGACCCGGCACTCGCGGTGGAACGGGGATCGGCGGACGTGTTCATGAACATCCTCACCACCAACGGGCTGGTGGGGCGATTCGTCACCGACTGGGCAGGCCCGCACGCGTCGCTGCGGCGGATCGCGGTGCGGCTCGGTGCCCCCAACTACCCCGGTGACGAGATGACCCTGACCGGTGAGGTGGTCGCGAAGGACGACGGTCTCGTCACCGTGAAGATCCGCGGCGTGAACAGCCTCGGTGATCACGCCACCGGCACCGTCGACGTCGCCTGGCCTGCACGAGGAGACCTGTGATCAGCCCCCTGTCGGGCGCCGCCGCCATCGTCGGCATCGGCGCCACCGAATTCTCCAAGCACTCGGGACGAAGTGAACTGCAACTGGCGTGCGAGGCGATCGTCGCGGCACTCGCCGACGCGGGCATCGACCCGTCCGAGGTCGACGGCCTGTCCACGTACACCGCCGAGACGAACGGGGAGGTGCTCGTCGCCCGCAACACGGGCATCGGCGAGCTGAAGTTCTTCTCCCGCATCGGTTACGGCGGCGGCGCCGCGTGCGCCACGGTCCAGCAGGCGGCGATGGCCGTCGTCACGGGTATCGCGGACGTCGTCGTCTGTTACCGCGCGTTCAACGAACGGTCCGGTGTGCGTTACGGACTCGGGCAGCACGACCGCCCGATGGACAGCACCGCGGACCGGGCGGCATACGCCTGGCTGACCCCGCAGGGACTGTCGACGCCCGCCCAGTGGGTGGCGATGTTCGCCCGCCGGTACATGCATCGGTACGGCGCCACGAGTGAGGACTTCGGCCGGGTCGCGGTCGTCGCACGCAAGCACGCCGCCGACAACCCCGCCGCCTGGTTTCACGGGCGGCCCATTACCCTCGACGACCACCAGAAGTCGCGGTGGATCGCCGAACCGCTGCACCTACTGGACTGCTGCCAGGAAACCGACGGCGGCCAGGCCCTCGTCGTCGTCTCCGCCGAACGCGCCAGGGACCTCCGCGCCACCCCGGCGATCGTCAAGGCCGCCGCGCAGGGCTCCGGTAAGGACCAGCACATGATGGCCAGCTACTACCGGCCCGACATCACCGGAATACCCGAAATGGGCGTCGTGGGCAGGCAACTCTACGGGCAGAGCGGTCTCGCGCCCGACGACATCTCGGCGGCGATCCTCTACGACCACTTCACCCCGCTCGTCCTCCCGCAACTCGAGGAACTCGGGTTCTGCGACCCCGGCGAGGCGAAGGATTTCATCCGGGACGGCAACCTCGAGGTCGGCGGCCGCCTCCCGGCCAACACCCACGGCGGCCAGATCGGCGAGGCCTATCTGCACGGCGTCAACGGCATCGCCGAGGCAGTTCGCCTGATCCGCGGAACGTCGACGACACAACCGGACGGCATCGGCAACGTGCTGGTGACCGCGGGCACCGCCGTGCCCACCAGCGGCCTGATCCTGGGCAGAGAGGACTGATCATGACGACAACCGAAAGCACGACGGCAGGAGCGTGGCGAGGCGAGGACCTCGGCACCCGCACCGCGAGTTACGACGAGCGCGACGCCATCCTGTACGCCCTGTCGGTGGGTGCACGGGCCACCGAACTGGACCTCGTGTTCGAGGAGCGTCTGCGGGTGCTGCCCACGTTCGCTCTCACCCTCGCCCAGTGGGCGCCGGACGAACTGGGGTCGCGCGGCGCTTTCGACACGAAGACGGCGCTGCACGGATCGCAGGAACTGACGGTGCTCGCGCCGCTTCCGCGTCGCGGCGAGATCGCGTTGTCGGCGTCGGTCGGCGAGGTGTGGGACAAGGGCTCGGCCGCGGTGTTCGAGGTGCGCGTCGAGTCCGAGTTCTTCGTCGCCACCTGGTCGCTGTTCGCGCCGGGCGCCGGCGGCTTCGGCGGCGATCGAGGTCCCGCGAAACCGTCTCGGCTCGAGGGGAAACCGGTCGCGGAGGCCGTTCTGCCGACCGCGGAGAACCAGGCGGCGCTGTACCGGCTGACCGGCGACCGGCACCACATCCACATCGACCCGGCGGCGGCCGAGCGGATCGGACAGCCACGGCCGATCATGCACGGGCTGTGCACCCTCGCCGCGAGCGCGCTGGAACTCGCCCGAGCGCTGGACGTCCACCCGGCCGACCTCGCCCGGCTGGAGGGACGGTTCGCCGCACCGGTCTACCCGGGCGACGCACCGACGTTGCGAGCCTGGGGTGATGCGGAGGACGCGTCGTTCGAACTCGTCCAGGGCGACCGGCCGCTCATCGCCGGGGCCCGCGCCGCGTTCGGCTGACCGCACGGTCGCCCGCCGAATGTCACACCGGTGCAGTTGAACCGCACCGGTGCGACATTCGGCGAGGACGTCAGGAGTGGGTCGCGAGGTACCGCGCGGGGTATTCGCCGCCGCCGTGGACGGCGAGATCGGCGCCGTTCACGTACGACGCCTGCGCGCTCGCCAGGAAGAGGCACGCGTCCGCGATGTCGGACGGCACCGCCATCCGCCCCATCGGCAGGGTCCGGGTGACGGCGGCTCCGCCGTCGTCGCCGTAGACGGACGCCGCGCTCTCGGTGCGGATGAGACCCGTGGTGATGTGGTTGATCCGGACCTTCGGAGCCCACTCGAGCGCAAGCGCTTTCGTCAGAACCAGCAGGCCGGCCTTCGCGGCGCTGTACGCGGCGGTGCCGGGTTGCGGATCGTGAGCGGAGACGCTGCCGATGTTGACGATGGCACCACCGTCGGACTGCTGCTGCATCACCGTGTTGGCAGCCTGGGCGACGGTGAAGGGCGCCAGCAGATTCAGTGCGACGATCTTCTCGACGAAACGCGGGGAGACGGTGGCCGCGTCGGCGTCGGGCGAACCGCCCGCGTTGTTGACGAGGACGTCGAGACGGCCGTACCGGGCGACGGCGTCGTCGATCAGTGCGGCGGCGTCGGCATGGTCGCGGACGTCGGTCGCGCGGAACGCGGCGGTGCGATCACCGTGCGCGGGCAGGGACTCCGGCGCGGAGCGGCCGCACACGAGCACGTTCGCCCCCGCGGCGAGAAACGATTCGGCGACGACGAAACCGATGCCCTTGGTTCCGCCGGTCACGACGACGGTGCGGCCACTGAAATCGAGAGGAGGGGAGATTGTCACGGGAGACCTTCGGAGTGAGGGAGCGTCAGGATTTCTGGCGCTCGAATGAGATCGGGTGAATCGGCACGAAAGCCGCAAACAAGCAAATGCTTGGTTCGATAGTAGGGGAACGGGAGTGGACATGGGCAAACTCGACGGCAAGGTCGCGCTGATCACGGGTGCGGGACAGGGGATCGGACAGGGAATCGCCCTGGCCCTCGCCCGGGAGGGCGCGGCGATCGCCGTCGCCGGACGGACCGAAGCGAAACTGCACCGCACGTGCGAGCGGCTCACCGAACTCGGCGCCCGCAGCGAACCGGTGGTGTGCGACGTCAGCAGACGCGCAGACATCGCATCCGCCGTCGAGCGGACCGTGGACGTGTTCGGCGGCGTCGACATCCTGGTAAACAACGCCAACGACTGCAGACCGGGACCGATCCTGTCGGTGATCGACGAGGAGTACGAGCGGTCGTTCGCGACGGGACCGCTCGCGACGCTGCGCATGATGCAGTCGTGCCATCCGCACATGAAGTCACGCGGCGGCGGCGTGATCGTCAACCTCGTCACGTCGGCGGCCGTGCGCTGGGATGCGAGCAACTACGGCGCCTACGGTTCGATCAAGGAGGGGATGCGTTCGCTGACCAGGTCGGCGGCGTGCGAGTGGGGCCGGGACGGCATCCGGGTGCTGTCCGTGGCCCCGCACGCCAAGAGTCCGGCGCTTTCGCGGTGGATGGAGCAGAATCCGGACGAGGCGGCGGAGTTCGTGGCGGGCATCCCGCTCGGACGGGTCGGCGACGCCGAAACCGACATCGGGCGCGCCGTCGTGTTCCTCGTCAGCGAGGACGCCGGCTACCTCACCGGGGCCACCATCCCCCTGGACGGCGGGCAGTCCCGTTGGGGCTGACGCCGGTGAGACGGGTCCCGCACAGCGGGAAGAGCTGCGGTCGCCGCCGTCGATCTGCACTAGTTTCGGCAGGATCGAATTACCGTAGCGAGAGGGCACCGTCGCGATGACGACCGTTGAAACACCACGCAGTTCGCGATCAGTAGTGGTCACCGTGGCCGCTGTCGTGGAGGAGACGTCCGACGCCCGGTCGCTGGTGTTCGACGTCCCCGACGAGCGTCGGCACGAATTCGCGTACAAGCCCGGACAGTTCCTGACGCTGCGGATCCCGAGCGACCGGACGGGATCGGTCGCGCGGTGCTACTCGCTGGCCAGTTCGCCGTTCACCGACGACCTGCCGAAGGTGACGATCAAGCGCACCGCAGGCGGGTACGGTTCGCACTGGTTGTGCGACAACGTCGGCGTCGGCGACCGCATCGAGGTCCTGCCTCCCGCGGGCGTGTTCACTCCGGCCAGCCTCGACGAAGACCTGATCCTGTTCGCCGCGGGCAGCGGAATCACCCCGGTGATGTCGATCCTCAAGTCGGCGCTGAGCGAGGGCGACGGGAAAGTCGTCCTGGTGTACGCGAACCGGGACGAGAAGTCGGTCATCTTCGCCGACGAGTTGCGGGGACTCTCGGCCCGCCACGAACACCGGCTGACAGTCGTGCACTGGCTCGAGAGCGTGCAGGGTCTGCCGACGCCGCGGCAGCTGGCGAATCTGTCGGACCGGTTCCGGGACCACCGCGCGTACCTCTGCGGACCGCGTCCCTTCATGGACGCGATCCACGAGTCGCTCGCACTCGCCGGCGTCCCGCGCGACCGGGTGCACGCCGAGGTGTTCACGTCACTGTCCGGGGATCCGTTCGCGGACGTCGTGGTCGAGGAACTGCCGGACACGGGTACGGCGTCGACGGTCGAGGTGCAACTCGACGGCGAAGCGCACAACCTGAGCTGGCCACGCCAGGCAACACTCGTCGACGTCATGCTCTCCAAGGGCCTCGACGTCCCCTACTCGTGCCGCGAGGGCGAATGCGGTTCCTGCGCATGCACGGTGGTCGAGGGAGAGGTGGACATGGACAACGCGTCGATCCTCGATCCCGAGGACATCGCGAGCGGCTACATCCTCGCGTGCCAGGCCCGCCCCGTCAGCGAGCATGTGCGGATCGAGTTCTGACGGGCGTCCGCGCTATTTCTCCGTCTGCGCGGCCGCGGCGCGCGCATTGAGGTCGGCGAGGCGGATCGGGTACCGCGGTGGGCGATCGACGATCACCTGCCGGGTGACGGCGAGGTCGCGGTCGACGTGGAGCAGTTCGCCCGACTGCAGCGGAGTCCAGCCGGGATCCTCGTCCATCTGCTCGCTGGCGACGACCACCGCCGGATTGTCGGCGAGATGTTCGGACCTGGCACGGATTCGGCCGGGAGTGCTCGCGTGCTGGAGGTGGCGACCACCGCTCGGACCGCCCGCCCGCCGCTCGAGGAAGAGCAGGTCGTGGGTGTCCGGGTATCGTAGCGCCCACAATTCGCCGGGTGTGGTCAGCAGGATGTTGAGCGCGTAGATCGGCACGTTGTCCGCCAGCCATCGGGCGGCCGACGTGATACCTGCCGTGACGTCGCCGCCGTTCCTCCCGATGTGACCGGTCACCAGGGCGAAGACGCGTTCCGAGTCGGTGTCGCCGTGAACGAGGGCGAGATCGGACCCCAGTTCCGCCTCGAGCTTCGGCAGGTCCTCGACCACGCCGTTGTGGGCGAACACGCGACCGTCCTGGGCGAACGGATGGGTGTTCTGGGGAAGCAGTTCACCGGTGGTTGCGAAACGGATGTGCGCCACGAACGTGGCCGAATACCGATGCTTCGCCTCCTGTGCGAACTCCGTGTCCTCGTACGCGGCGAGCGGTTGCTTCTCCACCACCGGAGTTCCGTCCTCCGCGAACGTGCCGAGTCCGGTGCCGTCCGGCTCGCGGTGACTCTGCTGGGCCAGACTGTCCGGGGCGTCCAGCAGCCAGAACGACGCGCGGACGCGGTGCGGGGCTGCGGACAACCCGAACAATCGGCACATGACTTCCCTCTCGGATGCGGCGGATCAGCGGTAGTCCGGGTTGGCGAAGTCGGGGCGGCAACCGGCGTCCCATTCCGAACGTTGATTTCCGTACGCGGGGAACCCGCCGGCGTTCTTCAGCATCGCGGCGACGTGCATCAGGTTGTACGTCATGAACGTGGTGTTGCGGTTGGTGAAATCGTTCTCCGGGCCGCCCGACCCTTCGTCGAGATACGACGGGCCCGGGCCGGCCTCGCCGATCCATCCGGCGTCGGCCTGCGGTGGGATCACGTATCCGAGATGCTGGAGGCTGTAGAGGATGTTCATCGCGCAATGCTTGACACCGTCCTCGTTGCCGGTGATCAGACAACCCCCGGCCCGCCCGTAGTACGCGTACTGGCCGTTGTCGTTGAGAATCGACGAGCACCCGTACAGCCGCTCGATCACCTGCTTCGTGACGGAACCGTTGTCGCCGAGCCAGATCGGACCGGCGAGGACCAGGATGTCGGCGTCCAGCACTCGCCGAAACAGTGAGGGCCATTCGTCGCTCGGCCACCCGTGTTCGGTCATGTCCGGATAGACGCCGGTCGCGATGTCGTGGTCCACCGCCCGGATCTGGTCGACCGAGACGCCTTCCCGTTCCATCAGGCCGACACTGCGGTCGATCAGCCCCTGGGTGTTGCTCACTTCGGGAGACCGCTTCAGGGTGCAGTTGACGAACAGGGCACGCAGACCGCTGAAACGGGGGGTACCGTCCTGCGGCGACGGATCGGTCATCAGTCCTCCCACGAAAGAGTCCGGAAGTCCACGATATGCCGCGGCGGTCCCTGTTCGTGGCAGAAGAGTCCGCCCGGTCCGGGACGATTCCGGACCGGGCGGACCCGGATGTTCTCTCAGCCCAGGGCGGAGATCGCCTTCGCGACGCCCTCACCGTAGGCGGGGTCGCATTGGGTGCAGTTGTCGATGTGCCGCTGCACGACCTGCTGCGACGCGCCGTTGATGGCCCGCGCGGTGTTCTCGAACAACACCTGCTTCTGCTCGTCGCTCATGTTGTTGAACAACACGCGCGGCTGCGAGAAGTAGTCGTCGTCGTCCTCGCGGAAGTTGAACCGGTCGGCGAACGCGCCCACGCCCTGCGCGGGATCGCGGTACCGGCTCTGCTCCTGCCACTTGCCGTAGCTGTTCGGCTCGTAGTGCAGGGTGCCACCGTTGTTGCCGTCGACCCGCATGGCACCGTCGCGGTGGAAGTTGCTCACCGGGCAGCGGGCCGCATTGACCGGGATCTGATAGTTGTTCACACCGAGGCGGTAGCGCTGCGCGTCACCGTAGGAGAACAACCGGCCCTGGAGCATCTTGTCGGGGGAGAAGCTGATGCCGGGCACGACGTGCGCCGGGTTGAACGCCGCCTGCTCGACCTCGGCGAAATAGTTGTCGGGGTTGCGGTTGAGTTCCCATTCGCCGACCTCGATCAGTGGGTAGTCGGCCTTCGGCCACACCTTCGTCAGGTCGAACGGGTGGTAGGGGACCGTGTCGGCGTCGGCCTCGGGCATGATCTGCACGCACAGCTTCCACTTCGGGAAATTTCCGGCCTCGATGGCGTCGAAGAGGTCCCGCTGATGGCTCTCGCGGTCGGCGCCGACCAGGGCCCCGGCCTCGGCGTCGGTGAGGTTCTCGACACCCTGCTGCACACGGTGGTGGAACTTCACCCAGAAGCGTTCGCCCTCGGCGTTGATGAAACTGAAGGTGTGTGAACCGAATCCGTGCATGTGCCGGTACGACGACGGGATGCCGCGGTCGCTCATCACGATGGTGACCTGGTGCAGTGACTCGGGCAGCGATGTCCAGAAGTCCCAATTGTTGTCGGGGCTGCGCAGATTCGTGCGGGGATCGCGCTTGACGGCGTGGTTGAGGTCGGGGAACTTCAGCGGGTCGCGGAAGAAGAAGACCGGGGTGTTGTTGCCGACCAGGTCCCAGTTGCCTTCCTCGGTATAGAACTTGACCGCGAAGCCGCGGATGTCGCGCTCGGCGTCGGCGGCGCCGCGCTCACCGGCGACGGTGGAGAAGCGGGCGAACAGCTCGGTCTTCTTGCCGACCTCGGAGAAGATCTTCGCGCTGGTGTACCGAGTGATGTCGTTCGTGACCGTGAACGTTCCGAACGCACCGGAACCCTTGGCGTGCATGCGGCGTTCCGGAATGACCTCGCGGTCGAAATGTGCGAGCTTCTCGAGGAACCAGACGTCCTGCAGCAACTGCGGCCCGCGGGGCCCGGCGGTCACGACGTTCTGGTTGTCGGGGACGGGTGCGCCTACGGCCGTGGTGAGCTTGTCGCTGGTGTTCGCAGTGGTCTCTCGGCTCACAGTGGATCCCTTCGTTGCTGGCGGTCGCTCTGGGTTTTCTGGAACTGGCTGTCGGGCAAGAGGCTTCGCCGACGCCGGCGGATCGAACCACACTTACGGAGCGCGACGTGGTGGTGGCCGGCTCCCGCCCTCGCGTGTGTTCACGGTCACACTGCACCACCGTTTCTTGAATTAGTCAAGAAAGCGCGGGCTAACTTTCGATCGGAGTCGCTGTCTCCAACGCCGCAACCAGGAACTCTTCCGGAACCTCCGGCCAGTCGGACTGCCAGCGGCCGGCCCGCCTGTCCTCGAGAAGAGCCGTCAGCGCGGGCACCATGCGCGGCCCGCCGTCGATCAGATAGCGCACGAAGCCGATTCGTGCACACGTCGCGGCGATGGACGCCAGCACCGGCTCGGCTTCGTCGACGCGGCCCGCCGCGACCAGGCATGCGACGAGAAGGCGACTGGCCTGCATGGCCGCCCTCGGCCGGCTCTCCCGTTCGACCCTGCGCACCCATTCCTCGGCGCGGCGACACGCGACATCGGGATCGACGGCCAACTGTTTCCGGATCTCGGTGGCGTCGTCGAGTTGGGCGACGATCTCGGCGAAACCGAAATCGGGTTCCCGGGTCGCCTTCCCGCCACCGGCCGCCGGCTGGGGTGACGCGGGCAGACCGAGCCGGACCCGCTCGTTCTCGACCCGGGCCCGCAACCGCGGAAGGCCCAGCGACGCCGCCGCGGACGCACCCTCGTCGAGGTGGCGGGCAGCGGACGCGAGATCGCCGCGCCCCGCCTTCAGCCGCGCGCCCGTGACGAAGCGGGCGATCATGAAATCGACGATGCCGCCCTCGGGGCCGAGCTCGTAGCTCTCGTCGAGGAGTCGTTCGGCCTCGTCGAGATGGCCCAGTTCGTACATCAGCTCGCCGAGGAGTGCGCCTGCGAGTCGTGCGGCATGCGAATGGGTGCCTGCCAACTTCGTCGCAGTCTGCACGGCCAGCCGGAAGTTGTCCTCGGCCGCGGCGATGTCGAGTTGTTCCATCGCGGCGATACCGGCGAAGCTGTACCCGTACATCCTGCTGAACGGTCCGACGGTCCGCTGGTGGTACCCGGTCGCCCAGTCCTGCAGTCGGCGTGCCTCCACGAAATCGAATTGGGCGATCGCGGCGGCGGAGGCGAGATTCGACCCCGCCGAAACCACCCACGCGCGTAGAGTCTCCGGGCGGGCAAGGCATTCCGCGATGAGGTCGGGGACGCCGGCGATGCGATCGGACGACACCGCGATCACGGCGCGGACGATGTCGGCCTCCACACGGATGTCGGCCTGCTCGGTGTCGCTCAGCGTCGAGGACTCGAGGGCTGACGCGACCAGCGAGAGCGACCGCAGCGTCGGCGCCACCCGTTGCAGCAGGATGTTCGCCCACGCGACCGCGATCTGGATACGCGGACTGGACTCGACCAGCCGCCGCGGCAACTTGTC
Organism: Rhodococcus wratislaviensis; assembly: GCF_900455735.1. GTDB lineage: Bacteria > Actinomycetota > Actinomycetes > Mycobacteriales > Mycobacteriaceae > Rhodococcus_F > Rhodococcus_F wratislaviensis. The sequence goes on from NZ_UAUI01000003.1 coordinate 65,131, forward strand.
GACGAGGCCGAGCAGCGCGACCATCCGCGAGTGCTCCACCAGGTACATGCCCTGCTCCTCGACCACCGCGACGGCCACGTCGCGATCGCCCGCCGCCAACGCGTGATCCACTGCGTCGCTGACGTAGTGGTGGTCGGCGAACCAGTGCGCGGCCGCACGGTGCAGGTCTGCGATGCGTGAGGGATGATCGCGCTCGAGGCGGCGGCGGAGGTACTCGGCGAACAGGTGGTGGTACTCGAACCACTCCCGGTCCTCGTCGAGGCTGCGCAGGAACAGATCGCGCGATTCGACCTGTTCGAGCAGGGCCTGACCGCGGGTCACGTTCGCCAGCACGCAGGCGAGGTCGCCGCACACCCGCTCCGTGACGGACGTGGCCAGCATGAAGTCGAGCAGTGCAGGTTCGAGAGTGCTGAGCACGTTCTCCGCCAGGTATTCACCGATCGCGTGGTGGCGGCCCGACATGTGCCGGATGAGGTCACCGGGATCGGTGCGATCACGCAGCGACAGCGACGCCAGTTGCAGCGCCGCCACCCACCCGTCCGTGGTCTCCTCCAGCGCCTCCACGTCGGAGTCCTCCAGGTGCAGTCCCCCGAGGTCGACCAGGAACCGCTGCGACTCGGTGATGTCGAAGCGCAAAGCCACGGAATCGATTTCGACGAGCTCGTCGCGCACCCGCATCTTGGCCAGCGGAAGTCCCGCTTGGCTTCGGCTGCTCACCACCATCTGCAGGTGGTGGCAGCCGTTCTCCAGGATGAAGTCCATCGCGGCGATCGTGTCCGGCGACGTGACCCGATGCCAGTCGTCGATCATCACCACCACGTGGCGCCTGCTGTCGTGGACCTGATTCACCAGCGACGTCAGCACATACCGTTCCGCCTCGGCGCCGTTCTCGTCGAGTGCCTGCCCCAACTCGTCCGCCAGGCTCGGCTCGGCCCGGCGGATCGCCTCGACGAGGTGGGACAGGAACCACACGACGTTGTTGTCGTCGTTGTCCACCGTCAGCCAGGCGACGGCGGAGCCGTCCTCGATCAGCACGTCGCGCCACTGGGCGGCCACCGTGCTCTTCCCGAAGCCGGCGGGTGCGTGGATGAGCGTCAACCGCCTCCGCTGACCCAGCCGGAGCAGTTCCAGAAGACGGGTGCGTTCCACCAGGGACCGCATCGGGGTCGGCGGCCGGAAGCGGGCCGCGGCGCTCGGCGGGGTGGCACCCGACCGCCTGCGGTAGCTGCGACTGTGCCCGGACGTCGAGGACTGCGTGGTCGGCGCCGCCGTGTGCTCGGTGCGCGGGAATTCGTCCGCCGCCGCGGGGAGCGCCATCTCGTCGACGTCGAGCCCGTGCCTGCGCTCGATGTCGCGGAGTTCCTGGCCGAACTCCGCGGCCGAAGCCGGGCGGTCGGTCGGTTCCTCGGACATGGCGCGCTCGATGGCCGCGCACACGTCGTCGGGAATATCCTCGCCCCGCAGGTCCGGAACGGGTTGCGTGGCGATGCGGAGGAACTGGGCGACGAGCCGCTCCCCGCTCCGCCGCTCGAACGCGGCATGCCCGGTGAGCAGGCAGAACAGGGCGGCACCCAGGCTGTACACGTCGGAAGACGCGGACGGTGCGTCGCCGCGGAGGACCTCCGGCGCCGTGAACGCGGGCGAACCGGTGATCATGCTCGACGTGGTCTCGAATCCACCCGTGACCCGCGCGATGCCGAAGTCCGTGAGCTGCGGTTCGCCGTACCCGGTGAGAAGGATGTTCGCCGGCTTCACGTCGCGGTGCAAGGTGCCGAGCCGGTGCGCCGTCTCCAGGGCGCCCGCCAGCTTCACGCCGACGCGCAGCGTTTCGCTCCACGGCAGCGGCCCTTCACGGCGAATCCAGGCGTCGAGTGAATTGCGCGAGTGGTACGGCATCACGATGTACGGCCTGCCGCTGCGCGTCACCCCCGACTGCAGGATGTCGACCACATGGGGATGCCCCGACAATTTCCCCATCGCACGCTGTTCCCGCAGGAAGCGTTCGCGGTCCTCGCCGTCCAGATCGGACGACAGCACCTTGATCGCGACCGTGCGGTCGAGCGCCGTCTGGAGGCAGCGGTACACGACCCCGAACCCTCCCCGGCCGATCTCGCGGGCGTCGTCGAATCCTTCCGAGGCCAGCTCCGCGACGATGTCGGTCACGACGATCCGCTTGGTAGCCTGCGGATCCGAGTCGGTCGGCCCGGAACTGCTTTCCGGGTGTCGTGGCACACTCAATGAAATCACCTTCTCGGTGCACTGACGCCAGCATATCGCGGTCGCACGACACGAGAGCGGTGTTCGAGAACGAGTAGACCCGAGGAGAATTCGACGGTGACGGATACCGGCATTGCAGCAGCGGACACGAGCCTGGCCGAGCGGACCCTGGCCCAGCTCCTCGACGCGCGGATCAGTTGCAGGGCTTACCTACCGACGCAGGTGCCGCGCGACGTGATCGAGAGGATCCTCGAGCTCGCGCAGCAGACGCCGTCGTGGTGCAACACGCAGCCGTGGCAGGTCGCGATCACCGAGGGAGAGGGAACCGAGCGGTTCCGTTCCGGGCTGGCCGAGTACGTCCGCACCCACCCGCAGGAGTCCGACTTCGAGTGGCCCCGCGAATACGTGGGCGAGCACAAGCAACGCCGCCGCGAGTGCGCCATGCAGCTGTACTCCAGCGTCGGCATCGCGCCCGGCGACCGGGCCGCGTCGGCCGAGCAGACGATGAAGAACTTCGACCTGTTCGGCGCGCCGCACGTCGCGATCGTCACCACCCACGAAGCGCTCGGCACGTACGGCGCCGTCGACTGCGGCCTGTACGTCGAGACGTTCCTCCTCGCCGCGCAGAGCCTCGGAGTGGCGACCATCCCGCAGGCCGCTGTCGCCGGAAGTTCGCGGTTCATCCACGACTTCTTCTCGCTCGACGAAGACCGCAGGGTCGTCTGCGCGATCTCGTTCGGCTACCCCGACACCGAGAACCCCGTCAACGGATTCCGCACCCGCCGGGAACCCGTCGCCAACGTCGCGCAGTGGGTGTCGCAGTAACGTGCTCGACTCCGAAGTGTTCGACCGGGACGCCCTGTTCGCCCGCCTCCGTCGCCGCCCCGACGTCGAGGCACCCAACCTGACGGCCGTCGACGCCGCCGACCGGCTGATCCTCGACGAGGCCGCGGAGGCCCTGTCGGCGGCACGTCCCGGGAGGCTCGCCGTGATCGGCGACCACTACGGTGCGCTCACCCTCGGCGCCGCGGTGACACACGGCTCCACCGGGATCCGCGTGCACCAGGACCCGCTGACCGGCGAACTGGCGCTCGCCGCCAACGCCGCGACGGTCGGGCTCGCCGACCGCTACCGGGCGTGCGCGCTCGGTGGGGAGCTGCTCGCGGGCGCAACCGTCGTGCTGATGCAGCTACCGCGGAGCCTCGGCGAACTGACCGAGGTTGCCGAGGCGATCGCCCGCCACGCCGACCCGTCCGTCGTCGTCTACGCGGGCGGACGCAACAAGCACATCTCCACCGCCATGAACGACGTGCTCCGTCGTTCGTTCTCCGACGTCCGCGCAACCCTCGGCAGGCAGAAGTCGCGGGTGCTGATCGCTCGCGGCCCGGTGCAGGCGGCGCAGCAGACGTACCCCGTCACCGATCATCTCGCCGAGATCGGGCTGGACGTGGTCTCGTACGGTGCCGCGTTCGCCGGACCCAAGCTGGACATCGGGACCAGATACCTCCTCGACTTCCTTCCCCGCGTGAACCCCCGGGCCCGTGCCGCGGTCGACCTCGGGTGCGGAACCGGCATCCTCGCCGTCAGCCTGGCCCGGCTCCTCCCGGAGGCGTCGGTGATCGCGACCGACCAGTCCTCCGCGGCGGTGGCATCGGCGGCCGCCACCGCCCGCGCCAACGGACTCGACGGACGGGTCAGCACGCTGCGCGACGACGCCATGTCCACCCTCGCCACCGACAGCCAGGACGTCGTCCTGTGCAACCCGCCGTTCCACGTGGGCGCGGCCGTCCACACCGGTGGCGCGTCGAAGATGTTCACCGAAGCCGGGCGAGTGCTCCGGCCCGGCGGCGAGTTGTGGACCGTGTACAACTCGCATCTCGGGTACCGGGGCCGGTTGCAGCGGCTCGTCGGTCCGACCGACGTCGTCGGCCGGAATCCCAAATTCACGGTCACCCGGTCGGTGGCCTGACCGCCACGCCGACCGGCGTCCGTCTGGCGGGTGTCCCCGCGGCACCGGTAGAGTCCGAATTGTCCGACCCGAAAGCGACGAACGGGAACTTGCGGTGGGTGCGGGACGTTCAACGTACAAGAAACCCGGATCCACCCGGCGAGCCACGAGAAGGGATGTGCACGGTGCGCACCACCAGTAACCCGGTGTTCCGCAACCTGCCCAAACAAGAGGGCAGCGGCGGATACGCCTCGTTCGGATCTACGACGGCCGGCGCAGCGCAGGTCACGCAGCAGTTCGGTCAGCCGCAGTACACGCAGGCCGAGCCCTACCGGACGGGCCCCGACTACCGTTCGATGACCATCGACGACGTCGTCACCAAGACGGGTGTCACGCTCGGCGTGCTCACAGTGTCGGCGATCATCTCCTACTTCCTGGTGAGCAACAATGCGAACCTCGCGGGCCCGTTGGTCATCGGTGGTGGCCTCGTCGGTCTCGTGCTGGTCCTCGTGGCCACGTTCGGCCGCAAGATGGACAACCCGGGCATCGTTCTCGCCTACGCGGTGGCGGAGGGCCTGTTCCTCGGCGCCCTGTCGTTCATGTTCACCGACATCACGTTCGGTGGAGTCGGGGGAGCGGCACTCATCGCCCAGGCCGTACTCGGCACGTTCGGCGTGTTCTTCGGCATGCTCGTCGTCTACAAGACGGGCGCGATCCGAGTCACGCCCCGCCTGACGCGGATGATCATCGGCGCCCTCATCGGTGTCGTCGTCCTCGTCCTCGGCAACGTGATCGCCAGCTTCTTCACCGAAGGCGGCCTCGGTCTCCGCGACGGCGGTCCCCTGGCGATCATCTTCAGCCTCGTCTGCATCGGCATCGCCGCATTCAGCTTCCTGCTGGACTTCGACGCCGCCGACCAGCTGATCCGCGCCCAGGCGCCGGAGAAGGCAGCGTGGGGTGTCGCATTCGGACTCACCGTCACCCTCGTGTGGCTGTACGTCGAGATCCTGCGACTCCTGAGCTACTTCAACAGCGACTAGTAGTCCCACACGAGAAGGCCCCCGAGAGCATGCTCTCGGGGGCCTTCTCCGTCTGCCGGGGCCGGGTTCGATTACCTCGGAGGTAATCGACGCGGGACCCGGGCGGAGGAATGTCGTGTGCAGCAACCGCCTCACCCGAAGGAGCACGACATGAGCGCGTACGGAATGGCCCACCTCCAGAACGTCGACATGGGTCCGCAGATCGTCGAATACCTCGAACGCATCGACGGCACCCTGCGCCCTTCTCCGGCAAGTTCATCGTCCACGGCGGACGCCAGGACGTGGTCGAGGGGACGTCCGACGGCACGTTCATCGTCATCGAGTTCCCCGACCGCGAGCACCTCGAAGGCTGGTACGCGTCCGACGCGTACCGGGAGATCCTCCCGCTGCGCCCGTGAGTGGTTGACGAGTCTCTGCACTCGTCAACCACTCACGGTCCGGAGGGCCTAGCTGAGGCGCTCGAGGACCATCGCCATGCCCTGCCCGCCGCCGACGCACATGGTCTCGACGCCGAACGTCTTGTCCTGCTCGCGGAGGTTGTTGAGCAGGGTGTTGGTGATGCGGGCGCCGGTCATGCCGAACGGGTGGCCGAGGGCGATGGCGCCGCCGGAGATGTTCAGCTTGTCCTCGTCGATCTTCAGTTCACGGGCAGAACCGAGAACCTGGACCGCGAACGCCTCGTTGATCTCGAACAGGTCGATGTCGGAGATGGACTTGCCCGCGATCGCGAGGGCCTTCTTGACGGCCTCGATCGGGCCCAGGCCCATGATTTCGGGGGACAGTCCGGACACCCCGGTGGACACGATGCGGGCGAGCGGGGTCAGGCCGAGGGCCTTGGCCTTGGTGTCGGACATGATCACCAGCGCGGCGGCGCCGTCGTTGAGGGGGCACGCGTTGCCGGCGGTGACGGTGCCGTCGGGCCGGAACACCGGCTTGAGTTGGCTGATGCCCTCGTAGGTGGTGCCGGCGCGCGGGCCGTCGTCGGTGCTGACGACGGTGCCGTCGGGGAGGGTGACCGGGGTGATCTCCCGCTCGAAGAAGCCGTTCTTGATGGCGTCCTCCGCGCGGTTCTGGGAGCGGACGCCCCAGCGGTCCTGCTCCTCACGGGTGATGCCGGTGGCCGAGGCGACGTTCTCGGCGGTCTGGCCCATGGCGATGTACACGTCGGGAATCTGCTCGTTCTCGCGCGGGTCGGTCCAGGCGACGCCGCCCTCGGCGAGCTTCGCGGTACGCGCCTCGGCGTCGGCGAACCTCGGGTTCTTGGTGTTCGGCAGGCCGTCGGCGTTGCCGGTGACGAAGCTGGACACCGACTCGACGCCGGCGGAGATGAACACGTCGCCTTCGCCGGCCTTGATCGCGTGCAGTGCCATGCGGGTGGTCTGCAGCGAGGAGGAACAGTATCGGTTGACGGTGACACCGGGCAGGAAGTCGTAACCCAGTTCCACCGCGACGACGCGGGCGATGTTGAAACCCGACTGACCGGCGGGCTGGCCGCAGCCGAGGAGCAGGTCGTCGATCTCGGTGGGATCGAGTTCGGGGATCTTCGCCAGAGCCGCAGCCACCATCTGCGTCGTCAGATCATCCGGGCGGATGGTCTTGAGCGAGCCCTTCATGGCTCGGCCGATCGGTGAGCGTACTGCGGAGACGATGACTGCCTCGGGCATGAAAACTCCTTTGTCAACTGCGGGGGTCTGCACTGTGTTGCAGACCACCCGTTTTGTGGCCTTCCCGACAACTTACGTTGCCGGGTGGCACCGGGGACATCGCCATCTCACTCAGCGACCCGTCGCGTCCTGGACGCAGACGCCTCCTCGATCGCGAGGAGTTCGTCGAGGCGGGCAGGCGAGCGTCGCCTGGCAGTGCGCCGCCACAGGAAACGATTGAGCGAGGCGGTCATTCGGGTCGACAGCTTGCGCGACTCCGCGGCCTCCGACACCTCGGGCAGGTCGGGGAGCGGTCCGCCGTGCCACATGCCCAGGGCGGTCGCGAGAACGGGCACGATCTGTATCGCCGCCAACTCGTAGCCCGCCGCGGACGGGTGGAAATGGTCGGAGGAGAACATCCGGTCGGGGGCAGCCAGGAACTCGGGAGCCAGCAGGTCGGCCAACGCCACCGGGTGGCCACCCGCCGCGCTGGTTGCGGCCGCCTGCGCCCTCGCCAGGCGCAACCCCCACGTCCGGACGACGGTTCGCAGGGGCTGCGGAATCGCGGTCACCACCCCGAGGTCGGGGCACGTTCCGACCACGACCGCGCAGTCGCGGGCGCGGAGCCGTTCCACCGCTTCCCCGAGCCTGCGCGCCGACGCCCGAATCGAGTTCTTGGACGTCACGTCGTTCGCGCCGACCAGGATCACCGCGGCGTCCGGCGGCGGTCCGGCCACGAACATCGCGTCCACCTGCCCGCTGAGCCCGCGGGACGTGGCGCCGCCGATTGCCTTGGTGCTCAGCCGGATCCGCTTGCCGGTCTCGTCGGCGAGGCGCCTCGCGATCTGCACGCCGGGCACCTCGTCCGCCGACAGGCACCCCACCCCGGCGGCCGTGGAATCGCCGAAAATCATCAGATGGACGTCGTAGGGCGTGGTCCGTAGCCAGCGTTCGGGGACCGCGGCGCCGGGGGAGTAGACGCCGTCGGCCTCCGGCGGCTTGGCGACGTTGCGTCCGATCACACCGCGGGCCGCCGTCGCCTGGGACATCAGATAGGAGTACGCCGCCCACGACAGCGTGCCTGCGCTCGAACCCGCCAGGACAGCCGCGGCACCGGCTTTCACTCCGGTCTGCCAGGTCCTCTTGGGCACTGGTCTCACCTTTCCGCTACCTGGTGCTCATCTCACGGGTTCCAGCGGACTGCGTCCGCACCAATCTAGTCGGATCGGGGCCCCCGTGCCGGACGTCTGTGAGCATCGGATCAGGGCATCTGGGAGCATGGAGGCATGCGCATCGCGGAACACGTCGTCGACCTGATCGGCAACACCCCTCTCGTCAAGCTCTCTTCTGTCATCGGGGAGAACCACGGGACCGTTGCAGCCAAGATCGAATACCTCAACCCGGGTGGAAGCTCGAAGGACCGCATCGCGGTCAAGATGATCGACGCCGCGGAGGCGTCCGGTGAGCTGAAGCCGGGTGGGACCATCGTCGAGCCCACGTCCGGCAACACCGGCATCGGCCTTGCCCTGGTGGCCCAGAAGCGCGGATACAAGTGCGTGTTCGTCTGCCCCGACAAGGTCAGCGAAGACAAGCGGAACGTTCTCAAGGCCTACGGCGCCGAGGTCGTGGTGTGCCCCACCGCGGTCGCGCCCGAGCATCCGGACAGCTACTACAGCGTCTCCGACCGGCTCGCACGCGAGCTCCCCGGCGGCTGGAAGCCCAACCAGTACTCCAACCCGGGCGGCCCGCAGAGCCACTACGAGACCACCGGCCCCGAGATCTGGGCCGACACCGACGGAAAGATCACCCACTTCGTCGCGGGTGTCGGCACCGGTGGCACCATCACCGGCACCGGCCGCTACCTCAAGGAGGTGTCCGGCGGCAAGGTCAAGGTCATCGGCGCCGACCCCGAGGGTTCCGTGTACTCGGGCGGCACCGGTCGCCCGTACCTGGTCGAGGGCGTCGGCGAGGACTTCTGGCCGAGCGCCTACGACCCGTCCATCCCCGACGAGATCATCGCCGTGTCCGACGCCGACTCCTTCGAGATGACCCGTCGTCTCGCCCGCGAAGAGGGCCTGCTGGTCGGCGGCTCCTGCGGCATGGCCGTCGTCGCCGCACTCGAGGTCGCCAAGCGTGAGGGCCCCGACGCCGTCATCGTCGTCCTGCTGCCCGACGGTGGCCGCGGATACCTGTCGAAGATCTTCAACGACAAGTGGATGGCGTCCTACGGCTTCCTCCGCACGCCGCTCGACGGCAAGCCCGACGAGAAGACCGTCGGCGATGTGCTGCGCGGCAAGTCCGGCGAACTCCCGGACCTCGTCCACACCCACCCGTCCGAGACGCTGCGCGACGCCATCGAGATCCTCCGCGAGTACGGGGTGTCGCAGATGCCCGTCGTCGGTGCGGAGCCGCCCGTCATGGCCGGTGAAGTGGCGGGCAGCGTCACCGAGCGCGACCTGCTCAGTGCCGTGTTCGAGGGACGCGCACACCTCGCGGACCCGGTCGAGAAGCACATGAGCAAGCCGTTCCCGCTCATCGGTTCCGGTGAGCCCGTGTCGGCCGCCACCAAGGCGCTCGGCGACACCGACGCCCTGATGGTCGTCGACGACGGCAAGCCCGCCGGAGTCATCACCCGCCACGACCTTCTCGGTTTCCTCAGCGCGGGCTCCTAGACGACACGTCGAGGGCCGGGCACGACAACACTGGTCCCCGCTGCGCACGGAACGTACGGTGCACAGCGGGGGACCGGTCCGGTGTCCGTGAGGGGGAAATCACAGTGAGTGCTCGTCTACGTCGTGTCCTGGTGGTCCCGGTCGCCCTGCTCGGGTTGGCGGCCGCCGGATGCGGGAACAGCATCGAGGGCGCCGCCGTCGCACAGTCGGGGTCGTCGCCCGTGGGATCGGTGTCCTCGGGCACCTCGTCTTCGGACGCGTCCGAAGACTGCGCCGCACTCACGAAGGCACTCGGCCGGCTGGTGTCGGACCGGCCGCATCTCACCGAGGCCGTCCTGCCCGGATCGACCGATCCGACGTGCTCGTGGTCCAAGGGGCCGACCAACGTGATGAGCACCATCACCGCTTCGGTGAAGCCGCAGGTGACGGATCCTGCCGTCCTCGTCGAGATGCGGAACGGGACGAACGTCGTCCCGGATACCCGTTCCGCCGAGTTCGGCGGGGTGGTTCTCGACGTCGTGGCCATGGCGCTGCTCACCCCGGAACACAGCATCATCGTCAACGCGCTCGACCCCTCCGTCAGCGACGCGACCAAGCTCGACATCGCCTTCGCCATCGCGGAGTATCTGGAGAATTAGGTCCCCACTAGGCTGGGGGCCATGAGTGAGCAGCGCAGCAAAGCGGACAACATCAGCTGGCAGGGGTTCTCCACCAAGGCCGTGCACGCAGGATTCGACCCGGACCCGCAGACGGGCGCCGTCAACGTCCCGATCTACGCCAGTTCGACGTTCGCGCAGGACGGCGTCGGCGGCATGCGTAACGGATTCGAATACGCCCGCACCGGCAACCCCACCCGACGACCGCTCGAGGCCAACCTCGCCGCCCTCGAGTCGGGCACGTACGGTCGCGCCTTCGGCTCGGGCATGGCCGCCACCGACTGCCTGCTCCGTGCCGCGCTCCGCCCCGGCGACCACCTCGTCATCCCGAACGACGCCTACGGCGGAACGTTCCGCCTGATCGACAAGGTCTTCACCCAGTGGGGCATCGAGTACACGCCCGCCGCGGTGTCGGACGTGGACGCGGTCCGGGCCGCGATCCGGCCCAACACCAAGCTCGTGTGGGTCGAGACGCCCACCAACCCGCTCCTCAACATCGGTGACATCGAGGCACTGTCCGACGTGGCACACGACGCCGGCGCGAAGATCGTCGTCGACAACACGTTCGCCTCGCCGTACCTGCAGCAGCCGCTGCAGCTCGGCGCCGACATCGCGCTGCACTCGACCACCAAATACATCGGCGGACACTCCGACGTCGTCGGCGGCGCACTCGTCACCAACGACGAGGAACTCGACACGGCCTTCGCGTTCCTGCAGAACGGTGCAGGCGCGGTTCCCGGGCCCTTCGACGCGTTCCTCACGCTCCGCGGCATCAAGACCCTCTCCCTGCGCATGGAGCGGCACAGCGACAACGCCGAGAAGGTCGTCGAACTGCTCACCGGGCACCCCGCGGTGTCGCAGGTCATCTACCCCGGACTCGAGTCGCACCCCGGCCACAAGGTCGCGGAGAAGCAGATGCGCCGCTTCGGCGGCATGATCTCGGTCCGCCTCGCCGGCGGCAAGCAGGCCGCGCTGGACTTCTGCTCGCGCACCGAGATCTTCACGCTGGCCGAGTCGCTCGGCGGCGTCGAGTCGCTGATCGAGCACCCGGGCGCCATGACCCACGCCTCGACCGCCGGTTCGCTGCTCGAGGTCCCGGACGACCTGGTGCGGCTGTCCGTCGGCATCGAGGATGCCGCCGACCTCGTGGGCGACATCGAGCAGGCGCTGAAGTAGCAGGCGGCTCCGCCGCCCGTGAGTAGTTGACGAGTCTCTGGACTCCTTAACCACTCACGGGCGCGGAGCGCCCTATGCTGGCCCGCGTGGAGCCTGTCACGCTGGATCAGATCAGAGCAGCTCGTAAGCTGCTGGACCCCGTCATGCGCCGGACGCCGGTGATCGCGTCCCGGGCGCTGTCGGAACGATGCGGGCACGTCGTGACGCTGAAGTGCGAAAATCTGCAGCGCACAGGGTCTTTCAAACCCCGTGGTGCATACAACCGGATCGCGAATCTGTCGGTCGCCGAACGGGCCTGCGGGGTCGTGGCGGCCAGCGCGGGCAATCACGCGCAGGGCGTGGCCTGGGCGGCCACCGAACTGGGCATCCCGTCCACCGTGTTCATGCCCACCGGCGCGCCCCTGCCGAAACTCGTCGCCACCAAGGCCTACGGCGCCACCGTCCACTTGACCGGCGACACCGTGGACGACGCGCTCGTCGCCGCGAAGGAGTTCGCGGACGAGACCGGCGCCGTCCTCATCCATCCCTTCGATCACGTCGACATCGTCGCCGGGCAGGGGACCGTGGGGCTCGAGATCCTCGAGCAGGAACCCGACGTCGGCACCCTCGTCGTCCCGACCGGCGGTGGTGGGCTGATCGCGGGCATCGCCGCGGCGGTGAAGGCCACCCGGCCCGACGTGCGGATCGTCGGCGTCCAGGCCGAGCAGGCGGCCGCCTGGCCACGTTCGCTGGCCGAGGGCCGCCCGATTCCGCTGGAGACCATGTCGACCATGGCCGACGGCATCGCGGTCGGCCGGCCCGGCGACGTGCCGTTCGCGCACGTCGGCTCGCAGGTCGACGCCATCGTCACGGTCAGTGAGGACGCTCTGTCCCGGGCGCTGCTCCTGTGCCTCGAACGCGCGAAGCTCATCGTGGAGCCTGCGGGCGCGGCGGCGGTGGCCGCGCTGATCAGCTGCTCGACGGAAGAGCTGGGACTCACCGGTAAGGTGTGCGCGGTGCTGTCCGGCGGCAACATCGACCCGTTGCTGCTCACGCACGTCGTCAATCACGGTCTCCGGGCGGCCGGACGGTATCTCGGTGTGCACGTGACCATTCCGGACCGACCGGGTGGTTTGGTCAGCCTCCTCGGCGTGATCAGCGGCAACGGCGCCAGCGTCGTGGACGTCGTTCACTCCCGCACCGGCGGCGCGCTCGCGCTCGACGAGGTGGAGGTGTTCCTCACCGTCGAGACCCGTGGTCCCGGCCACCGGCAGGATCTCCTCGACGCCCTGCGTGACGCCCAGTACGCGGTTCGCCTGCAGGAGTAGCCGGATCTAGCTCGGCCATCCGCCGAGGGTGATGACCCGGAACTCCTGATCCACCAGCCGGGCCGGCAGTTCGAGGGTGGTGAGCCAGTCGATCGCACCGCCGCCCATGCCGACCGCCGCCGTACTCGACGCGTGCGCGGTGGTGCATGACTCGGCCACCACGGACACTGTCCGCCACAGCGAGATCGAGTCGGGGTGGAGGGGCTTGACGGTGCTGGCGGTCGCGACGGCCGCACCCGACGGGATCGACACCTGGCAGGTGGGGTCGCCCGGCAGGTCCTGTACCTGGACCTGCCAGCCGCCCGGTGGCGTGGTCCCGGCGGTGGCGATGTCTCCGCCGAGCGCCACCAGGACGCCACACCCGAGCAGCTCGGCTGTCGTCGACGCGCAGTGGTCGGCGGAACTCGCCCGTGCGGTGGCCGTCAGGTCGAGCTCCACACCGGACGGGAGCGTGACCTCGGTGCCGTCGACGGTGATCGACCGCCACGACTGGGGTGCCGGGGCCGACGCAGTGGGGTCGAGTGCGCCCTCCGTGGTGCGTGCGGCGGCGAGGGCGTCGGTGAGGAACCGCGCGAACATCGGTGTGACCGTGTTCGGGCCCGCGTCGAGCGAGCGGATCTCGGCGTCCGCGCGGTCCCGGTTGACGGCGGCATCGGCGGCCGCGAGGTAACCGCGGATCAGGTTCGACGCCGAGCTCAGGGCGTCGGGGTCGGTGACGACGATGCGTGCGTGCACACCCCAGGTGGACCATTCGGTTGCGCTGCGTGCACTGGTCATGTGGTGGATCTCCGGTCGCGGGATCTCAGGAACCGCTGGACACGGCGTCCGGCGCGCCGAATCCTGCCGAGACGAGGGGCGCTGCCACCGTCGAATCGGGGGTCGCGGGGTCCGCTGCTGCCGCCATGCCGCCACCGGCGACCAGTCCGGCGATTCCGGCTGCCGCGAGGACGCGGCGAACGGGAAGCAGGCGGGAAATCCGTCGGTCTTCACTCATGCCGACCAGCTTCCCCGAAGAACCTTAGAACAACCTGGGAAGAATCTGTCTCTCGTCGTGGAGTGCGCAGGAGTGCAGCGCACGCCCGGCGAGTCGCCCGCAGTCCTGCGCAGTCCGCCCCGACAAACGCGATTCGCCAGGTGCCGCTCTGCCGCAGGTCACGGTAGGAAACGGATCAATCCCGCAGAATCGCCTCGCATCTGCTGTGCCCCGTCGTAACGTGAACTCACTCGGTTAGGTGCACCGAGGAGGAGGAGCGCACGTATGTCAGTTGATGCAGCGGCGATCATCGTGGCGATCACCACCGCAGCGGGGGCCATCGTTCAGGGAGCGGACATACCGCAGCCGGTGAAAGATCAAGCAGCAGAAGCAATTCAGGTGGTCGAGCAGGCCTCACCCGACGTTCAGAAACAAGTAAACGACGCGATATCGACCCTCCCGGAACCGGCCCGCGTGCAGGCCGAGCAGATGGTGGCGCAGGCCTCGGATGTGGTGAAGCAGGCAACCGACCCCTACATTCCGCCGCCGCCCGCCGTCGAGGCGGCACCGCCTCCTGCCCCGGTTCCCCCACTGGCACTCCCGGACACGCCGCTCGACCAACCCCCCGCGATGAGCGCCCCCGACGTCGGAACGGCGATCGGGGGCCTTGCCGCTCTGCCGGGGGTCCCGGCCCTGATCAGCGGACTCGGATCGCTGATCCCGTCCGTCCCCGCCGGTTTCCCCGGGGTGTCGCTCGCGCCGGTCGGTGCCATCGCCGTCTTCGCGCCGTGGATCCGCAAGGCCGGGTCGCTGTGCGAGGGCATCAAGCCGCCGACGCTGGCGGCCCTGTACTCGGTCGAGAACGGTTTCCGCTACGGCGCGACCTCACCCGTGTCCCGGGCAGGAGCCCGCGGTCCCGGTCAGTTCATGCCCCCTGCCTGGGCCAAATACGGCAAGGACGCGGACGGTGACGGCAAGGTCGACATCAACGGTGTCGCCGACCCGATGATGGCGTCCGGTCAGATGCTGTGCGACCTGTTCGGGCAGATCGAGGGGTGGAAGAAGGAGGGTGTGGTCAAGGGCGACACCCTCGACCTCACGATCGCCGCCTACAACGCCGGGGCGGGTGCGGTCCGGACCGCCGGTGGCATGCCCGCCGGAAAGTTCGACTACGAGCACGAAACGCAGCCGTACGTCGCACGGATCCGATCGCTGGAGGAATCGTTCGCGCGGATGCTGTCGCCGTTCTTCTACGGTGCTGCTGCGGGTGACACGAGCCGCGTCGTCGAAGCGGCCATGCGGTTCATCGGTCTGCCGTACGTGTGGGGTGGCGGCAACATCAACGGACCGTCCGGCGGCGGTTTCGACTGCTCGGGTCTGACGTCGTTCGCCGTGTACGCCGCAACCGGCGTCACACTGCCCCGCACGTCGGAAACGCAGTGGAAAGTCGGTGTGGAGGTGCCGCTGTCGCAGGCCAGGCCCGGAGACCTGCTGTTCGGCAACTGGCAGTCGGGTGGTCCGGGACACGTGGCGATCTACGTCGGAAACGGCCAGATGCTGCACGCCCCGACGACGGGCGACGTGGTGCGCATCGGTCCCGTGTTCGCCGACATGAAGGCCCGCAGGGTCTTCTGATTCCACGCACAGGCGTCGATGCAGAAAACTCCGGCCCGGGCGCTGGGCCCGGACCGGAGTTTTCGGCGGTGGATCCGAGATCAGCTGTGGTACGGCTCCGCGCTGACGAGCGTCACCTTCATGCTGCTGCCGTTGGGCAGCGTGTATTCGCGGGTTTCGCCGACCTTCGCCTCGAGCAGTGCGCCACCCAGCGGGGAGTTGGGGGAGTAGACCTCGAGCTTGTTGTCGCGTGCACCCTCTTCGCGGGTGGCGATCAGGAACGTCTCGGTGTCCTTCTCGTCGCCGTCGTAGTACACCTTCACCACGGAACCGGGCAGTGCGACACCGGACTGGGTGGGCGCTTCGCCGACCTTCGCGCTGTTCAGGAGTTCCTGAAGCTGGCGGATGCGTGCCTCCTGCTGACCCTGCTCTTCGCGGGCCGCGTGGTAGCCACCGTTCTCCTTCAGATCGCCCTCTTCGCGACGCTCGTTGATCTCGGCGGCGATGACCGGACGATTGGCAATGAGCTGGTCGAGTTCGCTCTTGAGCCTGTCATGTGACTCCTGGGTCAGCCAGGTCACCTGGGTCTCGGTCATCTCGATCACTCCCTCGTAGTTGGAGCCGCCGGGCTCCCTCGACAGACCACTGCAACAGCAGTGATCAACGGCTCGGCGCAATGCGACGGCCGGGGCCGTTCGTTTTCCGCCTTGCCGCCAATGCAGCAATACACGGTTCCAAACCGGAACCGTGTACCAGGCGATTCTAGCACGATCGGGGAGCGCAAACCCCTAATAACCCGAACGGTCGCTCGGGTGTGCTGGTCTCAGCCGCCGGTCAGATAGGCGGGAACGTCCAGGCTGCAGCCGTAGATGTCGCCCATCGCGGGCGGGCGCGACGTGAAGACGGGGGCGGTGACTTTCACCGTCTGGTCTTCGCCGCCGGCGATGTAGACCTCGCGGCGGCCGGTCTCGGAACCGTCCTTGGAGCGGGAGCGGACGATGCAGACCGCCGCCTGGGACGGATCCTCACGGGTGACGGTGAACGTGATGTCCAGCTGCGAGTCGCTCACCAGATCGAACGACGTGGCTTCACTGTCGATCTCGGAGACGGCGAACTTGTTGTATGCGACGACCGCCACGATCACGCCCACGACCACGACCGCCGCGGAAAGGGCCCACACGAGCCAGCGCTTCGGGCGCGCAGGCTTTGCCGCGGCTGTGTATCGGCCCGGGGGAAGCGTTCTCGTCATCTCTCAACTCTCGTACCGCTCCGGTTCCACGTAACTCA
This sequence comes from Rhodococcus wratislaviensis, assembly GCF_900455735.1. Taxonomy (GTDB): domain Bacteria; phylum Actinomycetota; class Actinomycetes; order Mycobacteriales; family Mycobacteriaceae; genus Rhodococcus_F; species Rhodococcus_F wratislaviensis. The sequence goes on from NZ_UAUI01000003.1 coordinate 81,664, forward strand.
CAGCACTCGAGCGGGGGCACGGCTGCAAGCGGAACTCTCGGGTGGAACTATAGAGGACGTGCGTCAGTGCGCCGTCAGCGATGGCGGAGGGCGAGAGCGTGCGACACGGACAAGCCGGCAACGGCTACTGGCGAAGTTGAGGTGAACGAATACGTGAGCGGATTCCGGCTCATGGCCGTCCATGCCCATCCCGACGACGAGTCGAGCAAGGGTGCCGCGACAACGGCCCGTTACGCCGCAGAGGGCAACGAAGTGAAGGTCGTGACGTTGACCGGGGGTGAACGTGGCGACATCCTCAACCCCGCGATGGACGTGCCCGGGGTGCGTGACCGCATCCACGAGGTCCGCATCGAGGAGATGGCCGAGGCGGCGCGCATCCTCGGAGTCCAGCACCAGTGGATGGGATTCGTCGACTCCGGTCTACCCGAGGGCGACCCGAAACCGCCGCTGCCGGAGGGCTGCTTCGCGCTCGTTCCGCTCGAGGAGTCGACCGAGGCACTGGTGCGTGCAATCCGCGAGTTCCGTCCGCACGTCATGACCACGTACGACGAGAACGGCGGCTACCCGCACCCCGATCACATCCGTTGCCATGAGGTGTCGATGGCCGCGTACGAGGCCGCTGCCGACCCGGAGCGGTTCCCCGACGCCGGGGAACCGTGGAAGGTGCAGAAGGTCTACTACTCGCACGGCTTCATCCGGAAGCGTCTGCTGCAGTTCCAGGAGGAGTACGACCGCCGCGGCGAAGAGTTCCCGATGGCCGAGTGGCTCAAGAAGTGGAAGACCGAGCAGGGCGACCTGATGGCACGCGTCACCACCCAGATCACGTGCGGCGACTACTTCCCGCAGCGCGACGACGCGTTGCGGGCCCACGCGACGCAGATCGACCCGAACGGCTCGTTCTTCGCGGTTCCGCTCGAGATTCAGCAGAAGATCTGGCCGACCGAGGAATTCGAGCTCGCCAAGACCCGCGTCACCACCTCCATCCCGGAGAACGACCTGTTCGCGGGCATCCATGAGGACGGACAGCAGTGAATGCGTTGACGGTGAGCATTGTGGCCGGCGCGGCGGACGTCCTGGCGCAGACGCCGAGCACCCCGTCCGGTCCCGAGTTCGGCAAGGCGTCGCCCATCGGCCTCGTCGTCATTCTCGCGCTGCTCGCGGGTGTGGTGCTGCTGGTGCGGTCGATGAACAAGAAGCTCAAGAACCTGCCCGAGACGTTCGAGCCGGAGCACCCCGAACCGGACCAGGAAGTGGACGAGGGCACCGACCGCGGCGCGATCCACGGTGGCGGGCCGAGCAGCACCGAACCGCCGAAGCCCACGGACACCCCGCCGAACCTGCAGAAGTAGTCGAACAGGAGCTGGACATGGACCCGCGCGCACAGAACACACTCGGTGGGTCCACCAGCCCCTATCTGCGACAGCACGCCGAGAACCCCGTGCACTGGCAGCAGTGGGGTCCGGAGGCGACCGAGTGGGCGCGCGAGCGGGACGTTCCGATCCTGTTGTCGATCGGATACTCGGCGTGCCACTGGTGCCATGTGATGGCCCACGAGTCCTTCGAGGACGAGGCGGTGGCGTCGCTGATGAACGAGCATTTCGTGTGCGTCAAGGTGGACCGCGAGGAGCGTCCCGATCTCGATGCCGTGTACATGAACGCCACGGTCGCGATGACCGGCCAGGGTGGCTGGCCGATGACGTGCTTCCTCACGCCCGGCGGCGCCCCGTTCTACTGCGGCACCTACTACCCGGCCGAGCCGCGTGGCGGCATGCCGTCCTTCACCCAGCTGCTGAGTGCCATCGCCGACACGTGGCGGGACCGCCGCGGTGACGTCGACGACGCGGCCGCCTCCGTGGTCGCCGAGCTGCGGCGGGGAGCCGGCGGCATCCCCGAGGGCGATGTCCGGGTGGACGCGGCCCTGCTCGACGCGGCCGCCGGAGCCGTGCTGCGGGACGAGGACGCCGACCGCGGCGGGTTCGGGGGAGCCCCCAAGTTTCCGCCGTCCGCGCTGATGGAAGGCCTGCTGCGCACGTACGAGCGGTCCGGCGACGACGACGTGCTCGGTGTCGTGGCGCGGACGGCGTCGGCGATGGCGCGCGGCGGCATCTGCGACCAGCTCGGCGGCGGTTTCGCCCGGTACTCGGTCGACGCCGCGTGGGTGGTGCCGCACTTCGAGAAGATGCTCTACGACAACGCCCAGCTGCTGCGCGCCTACGCGCACCTGGGCCGGCGCACGGGCTCGGACCTGGCCGTCCGTGTCACCGAGGAGACCGTCGAGTTCCTGCTGCGCGATCTGCGCACCGACAACGGGTCGTTCGCGTCCGCCCTCGACGCCGATACCGAGGGCGTCGAGGGACTCACGTACGTGTGGACCCCCGAGCAGCTCGTCGAGGTTCTCGGTCCCGAGGACGGGGAGTGGGCGGCCCGGGTGTTCGCGGTGACCGCGGACGGCACGTTCGAGGCAGGCACGTCCGTCCTGCAGCTTCCGCGCGATCCGGACGACTGGGACCGCTGGCGCCGGATCCGGGACACGCTGCTCGCCCGGCGTGCGACGCGGCCGCAGCCGGGGCGCGACGACAAGGTGGTCACCGCCTGGAACGGCCTCACGATCACCGCGCTCGCCGAGGCCGGCGCCGGGCTCGGCAGGCCGGAGTGGGTGGCCGCCGCCGCGGACTGCGCGCGTGCGGTCCTGGGATTGCACGTCGTCGACGGGCGCCTGCGGAGGGCGTCCCTGGGAGCGTCGGTGGGCGAATCGGCCGGGGTGCTCGAGGACTACGCCTGCCTGGCGACGGGCCTCCTCGCGTTGTATCAGGCGACCGGCGACAGCGAGTGGCTGACGCACGCGCGGGCGCTGCTGGACCGCGCCCTCATCCATTTCGCCGACGACGAGCGGCCGGGCAGCTGGTTCGACACCGCCGACGACGCCGAGTCCCTGGTGACCCGTCCCCGCGACCCGGTCGACGGTGCGACGCCGTCCGGGGCGTCGTGTCTGGTCGAGGCGCTGCTCACCGCGGCCGCGGTGGCCGACGGGGAGGCGTCGGGACGTTATGCGACCGCGGCCGCCGAATCGCTCGACCGGGTGGCCCTGCTGCTGGAGCGGGCACCGCGATCGGCCGGGCACTGGCTCGCAGTGGCGGAGGCGTCGGTGCGCGGCCCGATCCAGGTGGCCGTGGCAACCGACGGCGATCCCGTCCTGCTCCGGGAGGCGCGCAGACTCGCGCCCGGCGGTGCCGTCGTGGTCGGCGGCGAACCGGACTCGTCCCCGCTTCTCGCCGACCGGCCGCTGGTCGGCGGCGCGTCCGCGGCGTACGTCTGCCGTGGGTTCGTGTGCGACCGCCCGGTGTCGACGGTCGAGGATCTCGGTGCCGCGTTGAGCCGGTAGTCCGGCCTACCGGAACACCACCAGCCACACGGCGATGTAGTGACACAGCGCGGCGATGACGGTGGCGGCGTGGAAGAACTCGTGATGCCCGAACGTGGTGGGCCAGGGGTTGGGCCACTTGGTGGCGTAGAGGATCGCGCCGACCGAGTAGAGGATGCCGCCGATCAGCAGCAGCACCATCGGGACGACGCCGACCTCGTGCGTCAGTTCGGGGGCTACCGGAACGATGGCCCAGCCGAGCAGCAGGTAGAGCGGCACTCCGACCCAGCGCGGTGCCGTCGGCCACAGCATTTTCAGCGCGACCCCGGCGAGCGCTCCCGCCCACACGACGATCAGCAGCGTCCGGCCGGTGTCGGGCGGAAGTCCCAGCACCGCGAACGGGGTGTAGCTGCCGGCGATGAACAGGAAGATCATCGAATGGTCCGCGCGCTTCATCCACGTGCGGGCCGAGACGGTGTTCCAGTGGATGCGGTGGTAGGTGGCGCTGACCCCGAACACACCGCACACCGTGAGGCTGTAGACGGCAGTGGCGAGCGCCGCTTCCCCGGACACCTGGGTGCCCGACAGCGTGACGAGGACGATGCCGGCGATCACGGAGACGCCGAACGCCCACAGGTGGATCCACCCTCGCAGTCGGGGCTTGACGGGCAATTCGTCGAGGCCGAAAGCGGTCACTGAACACCTCTTCTCGCTGTGCGTGGCACTAACCTACGCAACCGTAGGTTAGCTTGTGGTGAGAGCGTACCCGTCGGTAGCAGGAAGTCGTGCGCTGTGTGACGGCCGTCGCGGATCACCTTCGGCTGCGGCGTAGTCTTGCGTGTCATGGTGATCTCCAGGTGAGTGCGCGAGGACTGCTGTACAGCATCTACGAGCGTCGGCTACTCAAGCGGCTCGACGGTCTACAGCACCCTCGGCACATTGCCGTGATGTGCGACGGCAACCGGCGGTGGGCCCGGGAGAACGGCTTCGAGGACGTCAGCCACGGCCACCGCATGGGCGCCCTGAAGATTTCCGAGATGCTCGGCTGGTGCGACGCCGCGGGCATCGAGATGGCCACCATCTACCTGCTGTCCACCGAGAACCTGCGCCGCGACCCGGAGGAACTCGACACCCTGCTCGAGATCATCACGGACGTCGTCGAGGAGATCTCCGGCCCGGACAAGAATTGGAGCGTCAAGATCGTCGGCGCCCTCGACCTCCTGCCCGCCGAACAGTCGCGGCGTCTGCGCGACGCGGCCGCCGGGACCGAGGGTCGCACCGGGACCCACGTCAACGTCGCGATCGGGTACGGCGGCCGTCAGGAGATCGCCGACGCCGTGCAGTCGCTGCTCAGTGAGAAGCTCCTCGCGGGACTGTCGGGGGACGCACTCGTGAAATCGATCACAGTCGACGGCATCGACGGACACCTCTACACGTCCGGCCAGCCCGACCCCGACCTCGTGATCCGCACGTCGGGGGAGCAGCGGCTGTCGGGGTTCCTGCTGTGGCAGAGCGCCTACTCGGAGATCTGGTTCACGGAGGCGTACTGGCCCGAGTTCCGCCGCGTCGACTTCCTCCGCGCGCTCCGCGACTACGCCGCCCGGCACCGCCGCTTCGGCGTCTGACGTGAGTGGCGAAGCGTGCCGGAACGCACTTCGCCACTCACCTACAGCTTCCGCAGCCGCAGCCGGTTGATCGAATGATTGGCGTCCTTGCGCAGCACGAGCGTGGCGCGCGGACGCGTCGGCAGGATGTTCTCCACGAGGTTCGGCCGGTTGATGTTGTGCCAGATCTCCTGAGCGGCAGCCGTCGCGTCCCGGTCGGACAGCCCGGCGTAGTGGTGGAAGTGCGCGTCGGGGTCGGAGAACGACGTCTTCCGCAGCGCGAGAAAACGCTGGATGTACCAGTTCTCGATGTCCTCGATGCGGGCGTCGACGTAGATCGAGAAGTCGAACAGGTCCGACACCATCAGCCGCGGACCGGTCTGCAGCACGTTGAGACCCTCGATGATGAGGATGTCGGGCTGCCGGATCAGGTGGTACTGGCCCGGGATGATGTCGTACGAGATGTGTGAATAGACAGGCGCGGCCACCTCTTCGGCCCCCGACTTCACCTCGGTGACGAACCGGAGCAGCTTGCGGCGGTCGTAACTCTCGGGAAAGCCCTTGCGGTGCATGATCCCGCGGCGGTTCAGCTCGGCCGTCTGGTAGAGGAAGCCGTCCGTCGTCACCAGGTCGACGCGCGGGTGGTGCTCCCAGCGCGCGAGGAGGGCCTGGAGGACACGGGCGGTGGTGGACTTGCCGACCGCGACACTGCCTGCGACGCCGATCACGAACGGCACCTGCTGGTCGGGGTGCTTCTCGCCGAGGAACGTCGCGGTCGCGGCGAACAGTCGCTGCCTCGCCGCGACCTGCAGGTGGATGAGACGCGACAGCGGCAGGTACACCTCCGCGACCTCTTCGAGGTCGATCTGCTCGCCGAGGCCCCGCAGCCCGTACAGCTCTTCCTCGGTGAGGACGAGTGGCGTCGACTTACGCAGTGTGCGCCACTGCTTCCGGTCGAATTCGACGTACGGACTGGACTCGCTCGTCCGCGCCATCAGTTCCGCTCACACTCGGGTACACGGGGGAGTGAGCGGTCCATGCCCAGAATCTCTGCCGTCGTCGTTGCGCTGGCGAGTAGCGGTTGCATAGTCGGATTGTGCTTGGTGCCACAGGCTGCGCTGTCGGCGGGTCGGGCAGACGCGTCTGCGACTAAGGTCGGACGGCATGGAATCCGTTTCGTTCGTACGCGAATACTTGCTGCTCGGGCTGGGTTTCGACCGGCTGGAGGAAGGATTCGTCGACGCGTATACCGGCGATCCCGCGCTGCGCAGGCAGGTGGAGAACGCGCCGAAGCCCGATCCGCGCGACCTCGCGCGCACGGCGGCGAACCTCCGCGCGGAACTGCCGTCGGCGAGTCTGTCCGAGGAACGGGCCCGGTTCCTCGACGTCCATCTCCGTGCCCTCGAATGCTCGGGGCGCAAGTTCGCGGGTGACGACGTCGGCTTCGTCGACGAGGTCGAGGCGTACTTCGACGTCCGCATCGAACGCGGCGACGAGGAGCAGTACCGGGAGGCGCACCGGAAGATGGACGCCGTGCTGCCCGGAACGGGCCCGCTCGCCGAACGCATCCGGGCCCACCGCGCGAAGGACGCGATCCCCGCGGAGCGGTTGCAGGAATGCGTCGACGCCTTCTCGAGCGCCCTGCGCGACCTCGTGCGGGAGCACTACGCACTGCCCGACTCGGAGGTCGTCGAGTACGAGGTGGTGGGCGACAAGCCGTGGTCGGGGTTCAACTACTACCTCGGCGACTACCGTTCCCGGGTCGCGATCAACTCCGACCTCGAGCAGCACATGTCGAACCTGCCGCGCCTGATCGCCCACGAGTCGTACCCGGGCCACCACACCGAGCACTGCCGCAAGGAAGCCGGACTGGTCGGGTCGGGACAGCTCGAGCAGACGTTGTTCGTCGTCAACACCCCGCAGTGCCTGATGGCCGAGGGCCTCGCGGATCTCGCGCTCGAATCGATCGTCGGGTCCGACTGGGGGCTGTGGGCGCAGGAAATCTACGCCGACCTCGGCCTCCGATTCGACGGTGAGCAGGCACAACGCCTGTCCGGGGCGTCCGGGCAGCTGCTCGGTGTGCGGCAGGACGCCGCGATGATGCTGCACGACGAGGGTCGAAGCCACGACGACGTCGCGGCGTTCCTGCAGCGGTGGAGCCTGTCGACCCCCGAGCGTGCCCGGCAGTCGCTGCGCTTCCTGTCGTCGCCACTGTGGCGGGCGTACACCAGCACCTATGTGGAGGGGTACCGCCTGCTCGGTGGCTGGCTGGCCGAGGTGCCCGTCGGCGCGGAGCGGTCGGAGCGGTTCCGTCGACTGCTCGACGAGCCGCTTGTTCCCAGCGTCCTGCGTGCCGGTGAGGGGTACCTCACCGCGGGCGGTTAGGAAGTCCTCACGGGTACTTCGTAGACTGGGAGCATTCGTTTCCGCATCCAGCTTGGAGATCCCTCGATGACCGCTGTGCCCGGTACCGACGTCAACACGGCCCCCCTCGCCGAACTCGACCCCGAAGTCGCCCAGGCCATGGCAGGTGAGCTGGCCCGTCAGCGCGACACGCTGGAGATGATCGCCTCGGAGAACTTCGTTCCCCGCGCGGTTCTCCAGGCGCAGGGCAGCGTCCTCACCAACAAGTACGCCGAGGGATACCCGGGTCGCCGCTACTACGGCGGTTGCGAGCACGTCGACGTCATCGAGGACCTCGCCCGCGCCCGCGCGAAGGAACTGTTCGGCGCCGACTTCGCGAACGTCCAGCCGCACTCCGGCGCACAGGCCAACGCGGCGGTCCTGATGGCCCTGATGAACCCCGGCGAGAAGCTCCTCGGCCTCGACCTTGCGCATGGCGGCCACCTCACGCACGGCATGAAGCTGAACTTCTCCGGCAAGCTCTACGACGTCGAGTCGTACGGGGTCAGCAAGGAAGACCACCGCATCGACATGGACGAGGTCCGCAAGATCGCCGTCGCCGCGCAGCCGAAGGTCATGGTCGCCGGCTGGTCCGCGTACCCGCGTCACGAGGACTTCGCCGCGTTCCGTTCGATCGCCGACGAGGTCGGCGCGTACCTGTGGGTCGACATGGCGCACTTCGCGGGCCTGGTGGCGGCCGGGCTGCACCCGTCGCCCGTTCCCTACGCCGACGTCGTGTCCAGCACCGTTCACAAGACGCTCGGCGGGCCGCGCTCCGGCCTGATCCTCGCCAAGCAGGAGTGGGCGAAGAAGCTCAACTCCGCCGTCTTCCCCGGCCAGCAGGGCGGGCCGCTGATGCACGCCATCGCCGCCAAGGCCGTCTCCTTGAAGATCGCGGGCACCGAGGAGTTCAAGGACCGTCAGCAGCGCACCCTGACCGGCGCGAAGATCCTCGCCGAGCGTCTGACCGGCGCGGATGTCGTCGACAAGGGTGTCAGCGTTCTCACCGGCGGCACCGACGTGCACCTCGTGCTCGTCGACCTGCGCAACTCGCAGCTCGACGGCCAGCAGGGTGAGGACCTTCTCCACGAGGTCGGCATCACCGTCAACCGCAACGCGGTGCCGTTCGACCCGCGCCCGCCGATGGTCACGTCCGGCCTGCGGATCGGCACGGCGGCGCTCGCGTCGCGTGGGTTCGGGGACGAGCAGTTCACCGAGGTCGCCGACATCATCGGCACCGCGCTCGCCGGATCGTCCGACGTCGAGACGCTGAAGTCCCGCGTATCGAAGCTCGCCGCCGACTTCCCGCTGTACGAGGGTCTCGAGGACTGGCGCCTGATCTAGGCGGCTCCGCCGCCCGTGCGTGGCCTGCGAGTGCAGGGACTCGTTAACCACGCACGGGCGCCGCAGGCGCCTCCACGTAACTTGATGTTCACCGACACGCCCGCCGCTCGCACGGCCGTCCGGCGTGTTTGGCAGTACCGTCGGGGGTAACAGGCAGCGGGGAAGTTGCTTGTACGGGAGGTCCTGATCGTGGCTGACACACTCAGTGCGAGGGGGCCGGCGCCCGGCCCTCGTGTGGTGACACACCAGGGACGGACCGGTCCAGCGAACCGAGTTTGCGTGGGTGCCACGCAGACCTAGGAGCCAACGTGACTGCTTCACGCTCCGTCTCAGCCCGCGTCGGACGTTCGTCCGCCGCCCCCAGGAAATCGTCGGATTCTGCAGTTCGTACGTTCGTACTCGACACCTCCGTACTGCTGTCCGATCCCTGGGCCGTCACCAGGTTCGCCGAGCACCGTGTGGTGCTTCCCCTCGTCGTGATCAGCGAGCTCGAAGGGAAGCGGCACCACCACGAGTTGGGATGGTTCGCAAGAGAATCGCTGCGCATGCTCGACGACCTCCGTCTGGAATACGGTCGTCTCGACCAGCCCGTGCCGATCGGCACCGAGGGCGGCACCCTGCAGGTCGAGCTGAACCACACCGACCCGTCGGTTCTCCCGGTCGGATTCCGCACGGACAGTAACGATTCGAGGATTCTGGCCTGCGCACTGAATCTGGAGGCCGAGGGTGGCGACGTCGTCCTGGTCAGCAAGGACATCCCGCTGCGGGTGAAGGCTGGTGCGGTGGGACTTCCCGCCGACGAATACCACGCCCACGACGTCGTTCCGTCGGGTTGGACGGGTATGACCGAACTGGACGTGGCGTCCTCGTCGATCGACGAACTGTTCTCCGAGGGTGTCGTCGACCTGGAGGAGGCCCGGGAGCTTCCGTGCCACACGGGCATTCGGCTGCTGGGCGGTTCGTCGAGCGCGCTGGGCCGCGTGAACGCCGAGAAGCGGGTGCAGTTGGTGCGGGGGGAGCGTGAGGCCTTCGGTCTGCACGGACGTTCGGCCGAGCAGCGGATCGCCCTGGACATCCTGCTGGACGACAGTGTCGGCATCGTGTCGCTGGGCGGCAAGGCGGGCACCGGCAAGTCGGCGCTCGCGTTGACGGCGGGGCTGGAGGCGGTGCTCGAGCGTCGCACCCAGCGGAAAGTCGTTGTCTTCCGGCCGCTCTACGCGGTGGGCGGGCAGGAACTCGGCTACCTGCCGGGTAGTGAGAGCGAGAAGATGGGCCCGTGGGCCCAGGCGGTCTTCGACACTCTCGACGGCCTCGCCAGCACCGAGGTGATGGACGAGGTGATCAGCCGCGGCATGCTGGAAGTGTTGCCACTCACGCATATTCGCGGACGGTCACTGCACGATTCGTTCGTGATCGTGGACGAGGCGCAGTCGCTGGAACGCAACGTGCTGCTCACGGTGCTCTCCCGCCTCGGCACCGGCTCCCGGGTGATCCTCACCCACGACGTCGCGCAGCGCGACAACCTGAGGGTCGGACGTCACGACGGTGTGGCCGCGGTGATCGAGAAGCTCAAGGGGCATCCGCTGTTCGCGCACATCACGTTGACGCGCAGTGAGCGTTCGCCGATCGCGGCGCTCGTGACGGAGATGCTGGAGGAGTTCGGGCCGACGCCGTAGGCGCCTGCCCCGCAGCGTGTTCCGCCCGATGTCGCACGGTCCGTGCGGCATCGGGCGGAAACGTCAGAAGGCGCGCACGATCCCTTTGAGCGTGCCCCACAGGAAGTCCCGGCTGCTGAAGTAGTCGCGCCAGACGGCGATCTTGCCGTCCTTCATCTCGAACGTGCCGCACACCCAGAATTCGCTGCGCAGCCGCTTGTAGATCAGGACGTCCGTGCGTTCGGTCAGCACGGCCGTTCCGTCGCCGGCGATGTGGTGCAGACGCACGTCGAATCCGACACCGGGGCGGCTCATTCCGCGGAGAATCCGCATGACGGCGCCGAGCCCGCGGATCTTGGGCAGGGACACGTTGTGCCACACGATGTCCTGGTGCAGATACTGCTGCGCGGCGTCCGGGTCGCCGGCGACGAGTGCATCCAGGAATGCCCGGACCACCTGGACATCTGCCGTGTCGGTTCGAGCGGTTCCCGTGGGTGCGTGCGAGTTCGTGCTCATGGTCTTCTTCCCGTCGATGTGTCGGCTCAGCGGGCGAATGTCCCGCGACCTTCCGTGTCGTAGTACTCGAGTGTGACGTTGTTGCCGGCGAACGTGGCCTTCGAGATGGTTCCGGGCGGGGCGTTCTCACCGCGGGGTGTGAAGGTGAAGGTGTCGCCGTCCCAGTGGGTGAGTGGGAAGGTCTGCCCGGCGGGCCCGAGTTGGAGCGTCAGCGCGCCGTTGCTCTCGGTGACGACGGCGGGGCCCCAATACGGGTTGCCGTAGGTGCCCGCGTAGGTCGGGAGGGGTTGCGGCGGTGCCGGGTTCGCGGGGGCAGTCTGGCCGACGAGACTGCCCTCGGGCTCGTCCATCGGCGCGATGGCCTGCCGGTACAGTGACCTCCAGTCCTCGCGGATCTCCCCGAACTGCACGAGGTCGGCGAACTCGGCGGTGAGGGACTCGGGGATGCCGATGGGCGACCCGTTGGTCAGGGCGACGATGGCGACGTCGGCGGACGGTATCGCGACGAAGTTCGTCGCCACCCCGAGCTGGAACCCGCCGGAGTGGCTGAGGGAGACCCGCCCTGCTGGGGTGGTCGAGACGTTGAACCCGTACCCGTACGACCCCGGCCGGCTGTCCATCGACCGCGGTGGGCTGGACACCATCTGAGGACTGACCGCGGGGAGCAGCGCTTCGGGGGACACGATCTCCTTGCCCTCGAACGTTCCGTCGGCCAGCAGCATCGCCAGCCATTTGCCCATGTCGTTGACGGACGAGCTCACTCCGCCTGCGGGGGACTGGGCGTCGGGGTCGCGCACCGCATCGGCGACGTACTTGCCGTCGACGAGTTGATGCGCGACTGCCCGGTCGCTGCGGGCCTGATAGTCGGCGAATCGAGAACTCGTGGACGACATCCCCAGCGGCTGGTAGATCGTCTGCTCGGACAGTGTCGCCCAGTCCGTCCCGGACGCCGCCGCGACAGCCTCCGCCGCCGCGGTGAGGCCGAAGTTGGTGTACTCGTAGGTGATCCGGAACGGGTTCAGCGGTTCGAGCCGGAGCTTGTCGAGCACCTGCTGCTGGTTGTACCCCAGGTCCTCGAGCAGATCGCCGGCATGATCGGGCAACCCCGACCGGTGCGAGTACAGATCACCCACCGTGACGTGCTCGGTGACCCACGGGTCGGCGAGCGCGAAACCGGGCAACTTCGAGACCACGGGAGTGTCCCAGCCGATCGCGCCGGCATCGACCTGATGGGCCACCACCGTGGACCCCACCGGCTTCGACATCGACGCCAGCTGAAACACGGTGTCGGCGTCCACTTTCTGATCGGTGCCCGCCTCGCGCACCCCGAACCCCTTCGCGTAGACGGTCTGCCCACCGTGGACGACGGCGACCGCCATACCCGGAAGTCCGGAACTCTCCATCAACTCGTTCGCGAGGTCGTCGAGACGGCCCACGGCGTCGTCGATCTGACCGTCCGGGATGTCGACGCCCGCGACCGTGCCCGGGTTCGGCGGCTGGGAAGACTCCGAGGTGGGGGTTCCGCCGGACGTCGCGGCGGACCCGGAGTCGTCCGTGTCGGAGCCGCAACCCGTCACGAGTGACCCGCCGAGCGCGAGAGCCGACAGGAGGATCGTCAGGTTCCGATGTCTGCGCATTGGTGATCCTCTGCTCGGGCCCGGGGAACACTGCCAGCCTAACGACTGCAAGTCCATGACCTGGCCGTTTTCGTCACAACGCCGGCGTTGTTCCCGTCGAATTCACCGGTGGTCGACCCGGCGCCGGGTCGCGGACGCTACGGTGTGCGGATGCCGATTGAAAAGAATGACTCGCAGCTGCTCAGTGAGCTGGCCCCGGTGGTGGACGAAAACCTCACACGTCACATCGCCGAGGCGGACGGCTGGCAGCCGCACGATCTGGTTCCCTGGGACCAGGGCAAGAACTTTGCGTTCATGGGTGGAACGGATTGGTCGGCAGATCAGTCGACGCTGAGCGACGTCGAGGCGCTCGCGCTGACCGTGGGTGTGCTGGTGGCGGACAACGTCCCCGCGTACCACCGGGAGATCGCCAAGCACCTCGCCCTGGTGGGCCCGTGGTGGCGCTGGGTGGGTCGCTGGACCGCGGAGGAGAATCGGCACTCCATCGTGCTGCGGAACTACCTGATGGTGACGCGCGCCGTCGATCCCGTCGCCCTCGAGCGCGCCCGGATGGACGAGATGGTCCGCGGGTACGCGATGCCGCCGATGCACCTGCTCGAGATGCTCGCGAACTCCGCGTTCGAGGAAAAGGCCGCGGCAGTGCGTCATCACAACACGGCAGCGCTCGGCGAGGACGCGCTGGTGGCCGTGATCGCCGAGCGGCTGGCCACGGACGACGAACTGCAGTCGTTGTTCTACCGGAACATCGTCGAGGCCGCGTTCGAGTTGGTACCCGATCAGACGATGCGGGCCATCGCGTCGCGGATCGCCGCGTTCGACGTGCCGAGCGTGGCACTGCCCGGCGGAACCGACAGCACCGCGGTGCTCGCCGAGGCCGGCATCTACGACCCCGCCCAGCAGGGGGAGAAGGTCTTCGCCCCGCTGCTCCGCTCGTGGAACATCGCCGGGCGCGCCGATCTCGGCCCGGAGGGCGAGAAGGCCCGCGACGAGCTGTCCGCGCTGCTGTAGGACTTCTGCGCGAGAGGGCCCGCACTCCGGCGAGTGCGGGCCCTCTCCGTCGGCAGGGTCAGTCCTTCACCTTCGCCATCGCCAGCACGTCGAGACGCTTGTCGAGTTCTTCCTCGCTCAGCTTGTCGCCGATCAGACCACGGTCGACGACGGTCTCGCGGATGGTCTTCTTCTCCTTCAGCGCCTGCTTGGCGACGGCCGCGGCCTCCTCGTATCCGATCGCGGAGTTCAGCGGCGTCACGATGGACGGCGACGACTCCGCGAGGGTCTTGAGGTGCTCGGTGTTCGCGACGAGCCCCACGACGCACCGGTCGGCGAACAACCGCGAGACGTTGGCCAGCAACGTCAACGATTCGAGCAGGTTCCGCGCCATCATCGGGATGTAGACGTTGAGCTCGAATGCGCCCGCGGCACCGCCCCAGGCGACCGCGGCATCGTTACCGACCACCTGAGCGGCGACCTGGGTGGCGGCCTCCGGCAACACCGGATTGACCTTGCCGGGCATGATCGAACTGCCGGGCTGCAGGTCGGGGAGGCGGATCTCGCCGAGACCGGTGAGCGGCCCCGACCCCATCCAGCGGATGTCGTTGGCGATCTTGGTCAGGGACACCGCGATCGTGCGCAGCGCACCGGACGCCTCCACCAGGCCGTCCCGCGCCGCCTGCGCCTCGAAACTGTTCTTCGCCGGTGTGAGGGCGTCGACGCCCGTCGCCTTGACCAGTTCGGCGACGACCTTCGGGCCGAATCCGTCGGGGGCGTTGAGTCCCGTTCCGACCGCGGTGCCGCCGATGGGCAGCTCACCGAGCCGGGGCAGGCAGGCGACGACCCGCTCCATCCCCGCCTCCATCTGGCGGGCGTAACCGCCGAACTCCTGGCCGAGGGTCACCGGGACGGCGTCCATGAGGTGGGTGCGGCCCGACTTCACGACGTGCTTCCACTCGGTGGACTTGTCGAGCAGCGCCAGGCGCAGATGGTCGAGGGCGGGGAGGAGGTCTTTCACCGCGGACTCGGTCGCCGCGACGTGCGTCGCGGTGGGAAAGGTGTCGTTGGACGACTGCGACATGTTGACGTCGTCATTGGGATGGACGACCACACCGTTCGCCGCGGCGATCGATGCGATCACCTCGTTGGCGTTCATGTTGGAACTGGTGCCCGAGCCCGTCTGGAAGACGTCGATGGGGAACTGATCGTCGTGCTTGCCCTCGGCGATCTCGCCCGCCGCGGCGATGATGGCGTCCGCCTTCTCGGCGTCGAGGAGGCCGAGGTCCTTGTTGACCTGCGCACAGGCCGCCTTCAATAGACCCATTGCGCGTATCTGGGTGCGCTCGAGACCTCGACCGCTGATCGGGAAGTTCTCGACGGCGCGCTGAGTTTGCGCGCGCCACAGGGCATCCACGGGCACCCGCACCTCGCCCATGGTGTCGTGTTCGATCCGGTACTGCTGCTCGTTGCTCTCGGTCATGCGTCAAACATGCCACTTCTGAGCGCGTCGTGGGGGCGCTCCCCGTACGCCTTTCCGGTAGCCGGAGCTACCGGAAAGGCGCACGGGCAGCGGAGCTGCCTAGAACGTCGGCGGCACGGCGCCGTCCTCGCCCGTGAAGTCCACGGACGAGTACTCGCGCAGCTTCTCGAGACGGTGGTACGCGTCGATCATGCGGACGGTGCCCGACTTCGACCGCATCACGATCGACTGGGTCGAGGCGCCGCCACCGTAGTAGCGGACACCGCGGAGCAGGTCGCCGTCCGTGACACCGGTGGCGCAGAAGAAGACGTTCTCACCGGACACGAGATCTTCGGTGGTGAGCACGCGGTCCAGGTCGTGGCCTGCGTCGATGGCCTTCTGGCGCTCGGCGTCGTCGGTCGGGGCCAGCCGGCCCTGCAACGATCCACCCATACAGCGCATGGCCGCGGCGGCGATGATGCCCTCGGGCGTGCCACCGGTGCCGAGCAGGATGTCGGTGCCCGACTCCGGACGCGCGGCGGCGATCGCACCCGCGACGTCGCCGTCGGAGATGAGACGGATCCGGGCGCCGGTGTCCCGGACCTCTTCGATCAGCCGGGCGTGCCGGGGACGGTCGAGGATGCAGACCGTCACGTCGGAGGGGGACGCCTTGCGGACCTTCGCGACGCGCTTGATGTTCTCGGCGACGGGCGCTGTGATGTCGATGACATCGGCGGCGTCGGGGCCGACGGCGATCTTCTCCATGTAGAACACGGCGGACGGGTCGAACATTGCGCCGCGCTCGGCGACCGCGAGGACGGAGATGGCGTTCGGCATGCCCTTGGACATCAGAGTGGTGCCGTCGACCGGATCGACGGCGAAGTCGCAGTCGGGTCCGTCGCCGTTGCCGACCTCTTCGCCGTTGAACAGCATCGGGGCTTCGTCCTTCTCGCCCTCGCCGATGACCACGACGCCGCGCATCGAGACCGAGCTCACGAGCTGGCGCATGGCGTCGACGGCGGCGCCGTCGCCACCCTCCTTGTCGCCGCGGCCGACCCAGCGACCGGCAGCCATCGCACCAGCCTCGGTGACTCGGACCAATTCCAGAGCAAGATTTCGGTCCGGGGCCTCGCGGCGACTCGAAGTGGTGCTAGCCGTCATGGGCAGTGCCTCCTGGTGCAGTCACGGTCGACGTTGTACGTCGACGCTGTGTCGGTGGCCGTCGGCCGCCGAGTGTCGGGTGGATCTCGCTGCTGATTCTCCCAGAAAGAAGTGTGACGTGCGCTGCTGGGGCGCGAATCACGGGACCGAGAATCGTTGTTCCGGGACCGACCCTGGATACTGGTGGGCGTGGCATCTGATAAACCCCGCATCCTGCACAACAACCGCGACATGGTGTGGTCGCTCGTACCCCTTGTCCTGTTCTGCGTACTGATCGCGGGTATCGCCAGCCAGTGCACGTTCAGCCCGGGCGGGCCCACCAGTGGCCCGATCCCCAGCTTCGACGTCGACGCGGCGCTGAAGTACGACGCGCAGGACCTTCCGTTCCCGGTACGCAAACCGGAGACGCCGGAGGGCTGGACGCCCAACTCGGGCAGCCGCAGCATCGTCAGCGGCGACGGCGGCGGCGATTCGAGCACCGTCGGATTCATCACCGAAGCCGGCCGCTACATCCAGCTGACGCAGAGCAATGCCGCCGAGACGGTGCTGGTGCCGTTCGTCGCGGGTGGTCCGCGTACCGCGACGGGAACCGAGGACGTCGCAGGTCACAGCTGGATCGTGTACGGCGGGGAGGGTGTCGAGCCGATCTGGGTCTCCGACTTCGGCGACGTCCGGCTCCTCGTGACGGGCAGCGCGTCACCCGAGGCCTTCGAGCAGCTCACCACCGCCGCGGCCGACGCCCCGATCCTCGCCGCCTGACGACCGGGGGAGTGTCAGCCCTCGTCCTCGGCGTGGGCGAGCGCCGTCTCGACGCGCTTGCGCGCCCCGGCGAGGTGCTCCTCGCAGCGTTTGGCCAGGGCTTCGCCCCGCTCCCACAGTGCGAGTGACGCGTCGAGGTCGAGGCCGCCCTGTTCGAGCACCTTGACCACGTCGACGAGTTCGTCGCGCGCCGCCTCGTAGCCGAGCTCGGCGATGTCGGTGTCGTTTCCGGTGGGATTGCTCATGTCCTACTTGTCCTTTCCCATCACCGCGGCACGGATTGCGCCGTCGGCGACTCGAACGCGAATCTGGGTTCCCGGTGGGGCGTCGTCGACCGAACGCAGTACCTCGGGATCGCCGTCGGACACGATCCGCTGAACCACGGAGTAGCCGCGGGCGAGGGTCGCGGCCGGCCCGAGGGTCGTCAGCCGTGCACGCAGGTGCTCGATCGTGGTGCTCTCCGCGGCGATCGCCCGGCTGACGTCGCGTCGCCCGGCCTCCCGCAGTCGCTCGACCTCGTCCGACCGGTGGTCGAGTGCGCGCAGTGGGTCGGCGAGCACCGGCCGGCTCCGCAGCTGGGAGATCAGGTGCGACTCGCGCTGCACCCAGTTGCGCAGCGCAGCGGCGCTCCGCGACCGCAGTTCGCCGACGAGTGCCTGCTCGGCGACGGCATCCGGTACGACCCGCTTGGCGGCGTCCGTCGGTGTCGCGGCGCGCAGGTCGGCGACGTGATCGCTGAGCGGACTGTCCGGTTCGTGGCCGATGGCGCTGACCACCGGAGTTCGGCAGGCGACGATCGCGCGGCACAGCGTCTCGTCGGAGAACGGCAGCAGATCCTCCACACTGCCGCCGCCGCGCGCGAGGATGATCACGTCGACGTGCGGGTCGGCGTCCAGTTCCTTCAACGCGTCGAGGATCTGCGGAACGGCGGTCGCGCCCTGCACCGGGGTGTTGCGCACCTCGAAGCGCACGGCGGGCCAGCGGCGCTGCGCCACGCTGAGGACGTCGTGCTCGGCGGCGCTGGCGCGGCCGGTGATCAGGCCGATGGTGCCGGGCAGGAACGGCAGCGGACGCTTCAGCCGGGGGTCGAACAAGCCCTCCGCGGCCAGCAGCGCGCGCAACCGCTCGATCCGGGCGAGGAGTTCACCGATCCCGATCGCGCGGATCTCCGTCACGCGCAGCGAGACCGAACCTCGTCCGGTGTAGAACGACAACTTGCCGAACATCACCACCCGGCTGCCCTCGGTGAGCGGGACGGGGGAGTTCTGCAGCAGCTGCGGGGAGCAGGTCACCGACAACGACATGTCGACGGACGGATCCCGCAGCACCAGAAACGCGGTCCGGGTTCCCGGACGCGCGTTGATCTGGGTGATCTGTCCCTCGACCCAGACACTCCCGAGCCGGTCGATCCACTGTGCGACCTTGGCCGACACGGTGCGGACCGGCCAGGGCTGCTCGGCGGTGCTGGGTCCGGTACTGGCTGCGCGGGGCTGTGCGGAGGTCACTTGGCCTTGGCGGAGGTGATGCGGTTGGTCAGCATGGTCTGGAACGGCGCGCGTGCCAGGGTCGCGTTCTCGTAGTCCAGCAGCGTCGTGAGGTCCTCGACGGACAGGCTGCGCAGGCGCGCCCGCAGCTGGGCGAGCGTCAGCGTGCCGTAGTCGAGCACGACGGCGATCTCGGGTTCGGCAACCGTCGGCGCGGAGGTCGCGGCCTTCTTGCCCGCGGGCTTCGCGGGGGCGGCGCCGTTGGTTGCGGCCACGGGAGCAGCCTTCGGAGTCGAGACCTTCTCGGGAGCGCTCTCGTCCTGCGGACTCAGCGAGTACAGGGCGAACCGGCCCGGTCCGGCGGGCCGCTCGTCGGTCGCGCCGTCGGCGCCGGGCGCCGGGTCGGTGTCCTCGTCGAAGACGGCCCAGGCCGGCTGCTCGTCGTCGTGGGTCCAGTGGATCAGTGCGAAAGCCTGGTCGCCCTTGATGGCCAGCGCCGTCATGGACTGCTGAACACGCATCGTGGTCTGCAGTACCTGACTGACCGCGGTCATGGGCAGGGTCGCCGCGGTGGTCGGCAGTCTCCTGGCCTCTTCGACGGCCGTCACGGCGATTCCAGCGGCGACACGCGCCACGAACGGGGGACGAATCATTCCCACAGCCTGCCTGACAACGGCATGTTTGGGTAGCCGACGTGCCCACAGCGTCGACGACTTCGGTGCGACGATGCGCACACTACCCGGCCGAGGCCCCGCGAAAGTGTCGTCCGTCCGGGGTGACCCGTAGTCTGGAACCATGTCTTCGGCTGTTCCACTCAATGTGGGTATCACACGTTCTGCAGATTCGGGAGCGTCGCGCGCCGACGGCGAGAAGCGCGTACTGCTCGCGGAGCCCCGCGGCTACTGCGCCGGCGTGGACCGCGCCGTCGAGACGGTGGAGAAGGCGCTCGAGAAGCACGGCGCCCCGATCTACGTGCGCAAGGAGATCGTCCACAACCGGCACGTCGTCGAGACGCTCACCGATCAGGGTGTCGTCTTCGTCGACGAGACCGACGAGGTTCCGGAGGGTGCGCTGCTGGTGTTCTCCGCCCACGGCGTGTCTCCCGCGGTCCACGAATCGGCCGCGGCGCGCAACCTGCGCACCATCGACGCCACGTGCCCGCTGGTCACGAAGGTCCACCAGGAAGCCAAGCGCTTCGCCCGCGACGACTTCGACATCCTCCTGATCGGCCACGAGGGCCACGAGGAAGTGGAGGGCACAGCCGGCGAGGCGCCCGATCACGTGCAGCTGGTCGACGGACCCGACTCCGTCGACGCCGTGACGGTCCGCGACGAATCGAAGGTCATCTGGTTGTCGCAGACCACGTTGAGCGTCGACGAGACGATGCAGACGGTCGCCCGGCTGCGGGAGCGTTTCCCGAATCTGCAGGACCCGCCGAGCGACGACATCTGCTACGCCACCCAGAACCGTCAGGTCGCGGTCAAGGCGATGGCGCCCGAATGCGACCTCGTCATCGTCGTCGGATCCCGCAATTCCTCGAACTCCGTTCGACTCGTCGAGGTCGCACTGAATGCGGGCGCGAAGGCGTCGTACCTGGTCGATTACGCACGCGAAGTCGATCCGGCCTGGCTCGACGGGGTCCGGACGGTCGGGATCACCTCCGGAGCGTCGGTGCCGGAGATTTTGGTGCGCGGTGTGATCGATCTGCTCGACGAGCACGGATTCCACGACGTCCAGCCGGTCACCACGGCCAACGAGACGCTGGTCTTCGCACTGCCGCGCGAGCTTCGCGCCGCGCGGCACTGATCGGACCGCTACCGGCGCTGACCCTGCTCTAGCGGGGCTGCTCCGTCTCGAACGGCGGCTCGTACCGGTCGCGGTAGCGCACCTGCGGAATGGGGTGGGCAGGCACGTCGGGGTTGGGCCGGGGTCGCGGCGTCGTCCGCGGGGGGACCGAACGCGGCGCCTGAGTGGTGCGTGGAGGTGCCGAGCGGGGTGCCTGCGCCGCCCGGTCGACCATCGGTGGTGGGGGCGTGGTGCGTCCGCCCGACGAGGACGAGCGGCGCGGCGGTGGGGTGGCAGCCCGACGCACCGAGCGAGGGTGATCCCGTGCAGCGTCCCTGTCACGCGCCCGTGCACTGTCCTTCTCACGCGCCCGACGCGGCGGTGGAGTCTCCTCCGACCCCTCGGCTGCGCGCCGAGGGCGGGCGGCGCGTGGCGTCCGCTGCGCGCGTCGGCGCTCGGACGTGCGGGCGGGACCGGTCTTGCGTTGCTGCAGCAGGAAGAGGCGGAGTCCGCCGATCAGCAGGGTCACCACGGTGGCGGCGAGCATCACCGGAAATCGGTTGACCAGCGGATACGCGACGTTGATCGCCAGGTCTTTCAGTGCGGTGCTGTTCTCCTCCGCGATCAGGCTCTGTCCGAGCGGCACCGCGACGAACAGGATCAGCGGTGGCTGGACGATCGCGGTGAACAGCGCCCGATTGCCGGCAGCGGCCACTGCGAGGACACAGCCGAGGAAATAGAACGTGGAGAACGCAGCCGTGAGTTCGGTGCCACGAGCCGCATCGACAGCGAATCCGACAAAGGTGACTCCGACGGCCAGGAGAATGACACCCCACCAGGGGAGACCGGGGACCGTAGGGACAATCGACCGCCTGTCGAGCGGCACCCCAGAGCGAGCACGTTGGGTTGCAGACACACAACGACAGTAGCGGCAACTTGTTAACTAGCCTCGTTGGCGTGACCGGTAGAGCCTGAGAGATCCTCGAGATTTGTGCGTCGCGGCCACGAATCGACGGCGCTGACCTCGGTGACGTCGCCGTCGAACACGTCGAGGTCGTGAAGCTTGCGGGCGGTGACTGTGACCCGGGACTCCATCGACGCGACGGTGAGATTGAACGAGTCGACCGCCTTGCCGAGTTGTGAGCCGAGCCGGTCGAGGTGCGCGCCGACCGTGCCGAGCCGCGAATACAGCTCCCGGCCGAGCTGGTGGATCTTCGCGGCGTCCTGAGACAGCGCCTCCTGACGCCAGGTGTGCGCGATGGTCCGCAGCAACGCGATGAGGGTGGTGGGGGTGGCGAGGATCACGTTCCGCGAGAACGCGTGCTCGAGCAGTCCGGAGTCGGCGGTCAGCGCCGCGTCCAGGAACGGATCACCGGGCACGAACAGCACCACGAACTCCGGCGTCGGGTCGAACGACTCCCAGTACGTCTTGTCGGCCAACTGGTCGACGTGCGTGCGCAGCTGCCGGGCGTGCCGGGAGAGGTACTGTTCGCGGGCCGCCGGATCTTCGGTCTGCGCGGCGTCCAGGTACGCCGCGAACGGGACCTTGGCGTCGACCACGATCTGCTTGCCGCCCGCGAGGTACACGAGCAGATCCGGACGGACACCCTCCTTCGACACCTGGGTGTCGAAGTCGCAGTGCCGGACCATCCCGGCCAGTTCGACCACCCGCTCGAGCTGGATTTCGCCCCACCGGCCCCGGATCTGCGGCGCCCGCAGCGCCGTGACGAGCCTGTTCGTCTGCGTGGACAGCATCTGTGACGTGCGGTGCATGCCCTCGACCTGCTCACTGAGCCCGGCGTATGCGTGAACCCGGTTGCGTTCGACGTGGTCCACCTGATCCGCCAGGGCGCCCACGGCCTCGTGTAGCGGTCCGACAAGTCGCGAGATCTGCTCGCCGATCGCACCCGAGTGGCGGCGCGCGGAATCCTCGCTGACCGCGCCGAGCGACTGCCGCAGCAGGGCCTCGTTCTCGCGCAGCGCGGCGAGCTGTGCCTCCGCTCGCGCCGCCCGATCGCCACTCCGCGCCGCGTGCAGCAGCCACCCGAGGGCGGTGCCCGCGGCCAGCGCCAGAAGCATTCCGAGTGCAGCGAGTGCATTCATGTGGCTCATGGTGCACCGACCCACCGACATGTGGGGCACCGCCCCAGCGAACATGTGGGGCACCGCCCCAGCGACATGTGGGGCACCGCCCCAGCGACACGTCGAATCGCTCGGACGCCACGCGGCCGAGGTGTTCGAGGTTGTCGGCACGGTGCTCTACGGTCTCGGGACATGAGGATCCTGCACACTTCTGACTGGCACATCGGACGCACGTTCCACGGGGTGGACCTGCTCACCGACCAGGCCGATGTGCTCGAGGCGATCGCCGCCCTCGTCGCCGATCACGGCGTGGACGTCGTCGTCGTTCCCGGAGACGTCTACGACCGGTCGATCCCCAGCGCGGACGCCGTCACCGTGTGCAACCGCGGATTCGAAGCCATCCGGAACGCAGGCGCGGTCATCGTCGCCACGTCCGGCAACCACGACTCCGCCGCGCGGCTCGGGGCGGGTGCCGCGTTCTCCCGTGCCGGCGGGCTGCACCTCATGACGACGGTCGCCGGGATCGGCTCGCCTGTCGTGCTCGAGGACGAGCACGGTCCCGTCGCGTTCTACGGCATCCCCTATCTCGAGCCCGAGATCACCCGTGCGCAACTGGACGTACCGACCGCTCGGTCGCACGCCGAGATCCTCGACGCAGCGATGGACCGTGTCCGCACCGACCTCGACGCGCGGAACGACACCGGTCCGCGCACCAGGTCCGTTGTGCTGGCCCACGCGTTCGTCGTGGGCGCCGAGGCGACCGGGTCGGAGAGATCCATCTCCGTCGGTGGCGTCGAGACGGTGTCGGCCTCGGCGTTCGGCGGGGTCGACTACGTCGCGCTCGGCCACCTCCACTCGCCGCAGACTCTCGCCGAGAACATCCGGTACTCGGGCTCGCCGCTGCCGTACTCGTTCGGTGAGCGCACCCACAGCAAGGCGGTCTACCTGGTGGATCTCGACGCCGACGGACTGCGTGCCGTCGACCGGGTCGACTTACCGGTGGTCCGCGGTCTCCGGCAACTGACGGGGACGGTGCAGGAGTTGCTCGAGGACGACAGTTTCCGCGACGCCGAGGACTGCTACGTGTCGGCGGTGCTCACCGACACGGAACGTCCGGTCGACGCCATGCGCTCACTTCAGACGCGATTCCCGTTCGCCGTTCACCTCGAGTGGCAACGCCCCGACGGCAGCGACGATCTGCGCTACCGCGACAAGGTGCACGGTCGCAGCGATCTGCAGATCACGCGCAGCTTCATCACCGACGTGCGCAGCGAACCGTCGACCGGCGAGATCCGGCTGGTGGAAGCTGCACTCGGCTTCGCCGACCGGGCCGGCGAGGACACCGCCGAGGTCGTCGCGCTGGAACAGACGGCATGAGGCTGCATCGACTCGAGGTCGAAGCCTTCGGGCCGTTCGCAGGATCGGTGGAAGTCGACTTCGATCGGCTCGGCGCGGACGGGCTCTTTCTGCTGCACGGTCACACCGGAGCCGGTAAGACGACGGTCCTCGACGCGGTGGCGTTTGCGCTGTACGGCACGGTGCCCGGGGCGCGGAAGGACGGCAAACGCCTCCTGTCCGACCACGCGCCCGCCGGTTCGGTTCCGACGGTGACGCTCGAGGCGACGATCGCGGGCCGGCATCTGCGACTCGTCCGCAGCCCGGAGTTCGAGCGCCCCAAGCGCCGTGGGTCGGGCACCATCAAGGAGAACGCGAAGGCCACACTGACCTGGCTGGACGGCCGCGGCGAAAACCTGTCACGGATCCCCGACATCGCCGACGAGGTCGGGCGGCTGATGGGCATGAGCGCCGACCAGTTCTTTCAGGTGGTCCTGCTGCCGCAGGGCGAGTTCGCGAAGTTTCTGCGCGCCGACACCGAGGAACGCGGTCAGCTCTTGGAGAGGCTGTTCGACACCACCCGATTCGGGACGGTGGAGGAGTGGTTCCTCGACCGCAGGCGCGCCAGCGCCCATGACCTGGACGAGCATCAACGGGCCATCGACGTTCTGCTGGCGAGGGTCGCGACGGCTGCGGGCATCGAAGGCGGCGCCGACGCCGATCCGGTGACCTGGGCCCACAAGCTCGAGGACGAGGCGCGCGAAACCCGCGACCTGGCCGCCGACGACCTGCAGAAAGCCAAGAGTCAGGCGAAGGTGGCTCGTGACGCGCTCACGGAGGCGCGCCGCGTCCTCGAACTGCAGACCCGCCGGCAACGAGCCGAGACGGAACTCGACGCCCACGCCGCGGGTGCCGAGCAGCGGGCGGTCCTCGCCGCCGAACTGGCGGATGCGCGCCGGGCCGAACCGGTCGCGACCGTGGCGCGCGACGCCGACGCCGCCCGCGCCAAGGCCGCGGCCGCCGCGCGGAACGTCGAGGCGATCACGGGCGGTCTGCGTTCGACGGTGGGCGGCGCCGATCTCGTGGCGGAGTTGACCTGGCCTCCGACCGCTGACGAACGGGACCACATCCGGTCGAGTATCCGTGCCTGGCGTGACGAGATCGTGCGCCTCGACGGGGCACTCACCGAATCCGTCGCCGCCGACCGGCTCGCCGTCGAAGTGGAGCGGCTGCGCGCCCGGCAGGTCGAACTCGCCGAGGCGGGTGACGCTCTGTCCCGGGAGCGGGAACAATTGCCTCTCGCTCTGCGGGAAGCGGAGAATGCCCTCGACTCGGCGCACAAGGCCCGCGCCGCACTGCCCGCCCTCGTCGATGCCCGGGACCGGGCAGCCGACGCTGCCTCGGCGGCGGCGGATCTCCGCACCCGCCGCACCGAACGGGATCGACTCGACCGCGGCGTGCTCGATGCCCGGCGAAAGCATCAGGACGCGCGGGAGCACTGGCTCGACCTGCTGCAACGCCGGATCGCGGGCATGGCCGCCGAACTGGCGGGCACGCTCGAGGACGGTGTCCCGTGCCAGGTGTGTGGTTCACCCGAGCACCCGCAGCCCGCCGAACCGTCCGAGCTGTCGGTCACGAAAGCCGACGAGGACAAGGCCCTCGACGCGGAGCAGAAGGCCGCGGCAGCGCTGACGACCGCGACCGAGAAGCTGGGCGCGGTGGAGCGCGCGATAGACGTGCTCGTCCAGCGCGGCGGCGACGGTGACGCGGACGAACTCGCGCAGGCCCTCACCGCCGCGGAGACGGCGGTCGGGGAGGCGACCGCGCTGGGCGGTGAGGTCGAGCGCCGGTCCGCAACACTCACCGAACTGCGGGACCGCGAGGCTCACCTGCAGGAACGGTTGCGGGACGTGGGCGTCGACGCCGCCACCGTCGCCGAGAGGATTGCGGCGAGTACGACGCAGCTCGGGGAGATCCGGGCCCGGGTGAGCGAGGCCGCAGGCGACGACCCGAGCGTGGAGGCTCGTCGCGCGCGACTAGACGCCCTTTCCGAATCCGCATCCGAGCTGCTCGACGCGCGGGACGCCGGTGCCGCAGCCGAGTCGGTGGCCCGTGAACTCGTGGCCAAGGCCGAAACACTCGCCGGGGACGCCGGATTCGACGGCACTGCCGACGCCGTGACCGCGGTCCGGACGGCCGCCCGCCAGGGTGAGATCGAGGCCGTCCTCGCCGCGGCGCGGGACGCCGAGGTCGGGGCGCGCAGCGTGCTCGACGACCCCGAGGTCGTTGCCGTCGCCGAGGCGGAGCCCGTGGAATTGGCGTCCGTCCAGCACGCGCACGACGTGGCCGCGGAGGTGGTGAACGTCGCCGTCGCGGCCGCATCCGACGCGGAGCGCCGCCTGCTCGATTTGGAACGGTTCGTCGGTCAGCTCGACAAGGCCGCCGAGGCGATTGCGCCGATGCAGGCCGCGCACGAGGAGCTGGCGGCGCTCGCCGAGGTGATCGCGGGCCGTGGCCAGAACGCCAGGAAGATGTCGCTGCGGTCGTATGTGCTGGCGGCCCGGCTGGAAGAGGTGGCGGTCTCGGCATCCGCGCGGCTCGGCCGGATGTCGGCGGGACGTTACGAGTTCGTCCACAGCGACGAGGCCGGTCCGCGGGGCCGCCGCGGTGGTCTGGGGCTGGACATCCGCGACGACTACACCGGGGTGGTGCGTTCGGCCAAGACCCTGTCCGGCGGTGAGTCGTTCCTGGCGTCGCTGTCGCTGGCGCTCGGTCTCGCCGACGTGGTTGCGGCGGAGTCGGGAGGCGTCGTCCTCGACACGATGTTCATCGACGAGGGATTCGGCACCCTCGACGCGGACACCCTCGACTCGGTGATGGGTGTGCTCGACGAGCTTCGTGACGGCGGCCGGGTGGTCGGGATCGTCAGTCACGTCGACGAGATGCGTCAGCGAATCCCGAGCCGGCTGCACGTGATTCGCGGACGCACCGGCTCCACCGTGGAGGTCGTCGCCGGCTGACCGCCGCTCAGTCCGCCTTGGGTGCGACGGCGGCCTGATCGACGGTGACGCCCTCCCGTTCGGCGTCGTCGAGGTCTTCGTTCGCGGCGACGGCGTCGGCGATGTTGCTTTCGGCGCTGTGCTCGTCGATCTGCTCACCGATGTAGCGCACCACCACGGCGGCGACGGCGGCGGCGGGCACCGCGAGGAAGGCGCCGACGATCCCGAACACGGAGCCACCGGCGGTGACGGCCAGCAGAACCACGACGGCGTGCAGTTTCATGCTCTTGCTCTGGAGAACGGGCTGGAGCACGTTGCCCTCGATCTGCTGCACCACGAGGATGATGATCAGCACGATCACCGCGGTGGTGAGACCGTTGGCCACCAACGCGACGAGCACAGCGAGAGCGCCGGCGACGAACGCACCGACGATCGGGATGAAGCCACCGATGAACGTCAGGATCGCGAGGACCGGTGCCAGAGGCACACCGAGAATCAGCAGTCCGGCGCCGATGAAGACGGCGTCGATGAGGCTGACCAGTGCCTGCGTCCTGATGAACCCGCCGAGCGTGTCCCACATGCGTCCCAGCACCACTTCGAGGTGACGGCCGGCGCGGCCGCCGCTGACGGAGTGCAGCCACGGGATGAACCGCGGACCGTCCTTGATGAAGAAGAACGACAGCACCAGCACGAGGCCGAGCGTGATCAGCAGGGAGCTGGCGGTGCTGACCCCGGTGAACACACCGGATGCGATGACCGTTCCACTCTCCTGGACCTTCACGATGATGGTGTGGATGCCCTGGTCGATCTGATCGTCCTGCAGGTTGATCGGCGGACCCTTCAACCAGTCCTGCACCTGGTTGATGCCCTGGGTGGCCTTGTTGGCCAGCTCGGGGGCCTGGCTCACGACGGACGGCACGATGCCCGCGATGATTCCGGCCACGACGGCGATGAACACGACGAGGGACGTCGCGGCGGCCGCCGCCGGTGGGATGCGCCGCCTCGTCATCGCCCGCGTCGGCGGCCACAGCACCGTGCACACCACGACGGCCAGGAGCACGGGGAGGACGATCACCCACAGCTTTTCGATGATCCACCCGAACAACAAGGCACCCAGCGAGATGGCCACGAGGACCAGCGACCATTTGGCCACCCACATCGCACCCACCCCGATGAGATGCCCGCGGTCCGGTTTCGTGACTGTGCTCCCGGACGGCGCCGGGGCTTCCTTCTCCGTCACAGATGGTCCTCCCTCACCGTGTCTGCTCAGCCGATCAGTACTGACAGTACTGGGGGACGCCGGGACGGGTCGGTGAGGTCAGCAGCAGCGGGCACCCGGGTTCGTGTCGGCGTCCGCGTAGCGCGCCTTCCAGTACTCGCGCTCGGTCGGCACCTCGGCGTCCGGATGGTTCCGGCGAAGGTGTTCGACGTATCTGCTGTAGTCGTGGTCGCCCATCAGCGACCCGGTCCACCACCAGGCGGTCCGGACGGCCCCCACGACCCTATTCATCATGGTGATGTGCCCTGTCCGTATGGGTGTGTGCGGCACCGGGCGCGCGCACGGCGCCCGAAGCGATCAGTTCGTTCCATTCCTTTTCGAGTGCCTTCTCGGCGGCGGTGGGGACGAATCCGGCCGGGGCGAAGATCTTCGACGGTTCCTCGGGCGCTTCGGTGGTCGGCAGTCCGCCGGCCCGGAACGCCTTGATGCAGACGAGCGCGCCGGCCACCACGACGACGAGGACGAGTCCGGCGAACACGATGGACAGGGTGCCCTGGATGAACGTGTTGCGGATGACGGCGTCGATGGCCTCCGGGGTCTTGGCCGAACCGAAACTGGTCTTGCCGGCTTCCTTCGCTTCCTTGAACGCGGCGTGCTGGGACCAATAGCCGACGGAGGTGTTGCCGGAGAAGATCTTCTGCCAGGACGCGGTCATGGTCACGATGAGATCCCAGACGAGTGGGACGCCGGGAATCCATGCCCACTTGAAGAGGCCCTTCTTCATGACGACGGCGAGCACCACGGTGAGGGCGATTGCGGCGAGCAACTGGTTCGCGATGCCGAAGAGCGGGAAGAGGGTGTTGATTCCGCCGAGCGGGTCGGTGACGCCCATCAGGAGGATGGCGCCCCACAGGCCGACGACGGCCAGCGAGCACACCCAGGCTCCGACCCGCCACGACGGATCCTTGAATTTGCGGGCGGGTCCGCCGAAGTTGCCGAGCGAGTCGGACAGCATGAACCGGGCGACACGGGTACCGGCGTCGACGGTGGTGAGGATGAACAGCGCCTCGAACATGATCGCGAAGTGATACCAGAACGCTTTGAGGGCGGCGCCGCCGAGGAACTGGCTGAGCACTTGCGACATGCCGAACGCGAGCGTCGGCGCACCGCCGGTGCGCGAGATGATGGACTCCTCGTCCACGCCCGCCGCAGCCTGCGAGAGGGTGTCCGCGGTGATGTTCGGGCTGGACAGTCCGAGGCTGTTCACATACGCGGCGGCCGTCTCGGGGGTCCCACCGGTGAGGGTGGCCGGCGCGTTGAGCGCGAAGTACAGGTGCTGGTCGATGATGCACGCGGTGACGAGCGCCATGATCGCGACGAACGACTCGGTGAGCATGCCCCCGTAGCCGATCAGGCGGGTCTGCTTCTCCTTCTCCAGCAGTTTGGGGGTGGTGCCGGACGCGATCAGGGCGTGGAAGCCGGACAGCGCGCCGCACGCGATGGTGATGAACAGGAACGGGAACAGCGATCCGGCGAAGGCGGGACCGTTGCCCTGGATCGCGAAGGTGGTGACGTCCGGCATCTGAATGGTGGGTCGTGCGACCAGGATGCCGATGGCGAGCAGGAGGATCGTGCCGATCTTCATGAACGTCGACAGGTAGTCGCGCGGGGCCAGCAGCAGCCACACGGGCAGTACGGATGCGGCGAAACCGTAGGCGATCATCAGCCAGGCGATGGTCACCTTGGAGAGCGTGAACCAGTCGGCGCCCCATCCGGTGTCGGCCACCCAGCCGCCCGACACGATGGCCAGGAGCAGCAGCACGACGCCGATCAGCGACACCTCCGCGACCTTGCCCGGGCGCAGGTACCGCAGGTAGACGCCCATGAACAGGGCGATCGGGATGGTCATGGCGATGGAGAACACACCCCACGGGCTTTCCGCGAGCGCGTTGACGACGACGAGGGCGAGCACCGCGATGAGGATGATCATGATGACGAAGACGCCGATCATGGCGGCGACACCGCCGACGACGCCGAGTTCGTCGCGGGCCATCTGACCGAGGCTGCGTCCGCGGCGTTTCGTCGAGATCCACAGGACGAGGAAGTCCTGGACGGCTCCGGCGAAGACGACGCCGATGATGATCCACAGCGTGCCGGGCAGGTAGCCCATCTGCGCGGCGAGGACGGGGCCGACGAGGGGGCCTGCGCCGGCGATGGCGGCGAAGTGGTGCCCGAACAGCACCCGCCGGTCCGTCGGCATGTAGTCCTTGCCGTTCTCCAGGATCTCGGCGGGGGTGGCCCGGTCGTCACGGGGTTGGACGAGTTTGCGCTCGATCAGCCGCGCGTAGAAGCGGTAGGCGATGAGGTACGTGCAGACGGCGGCCACCACGAACCAGACGGCGTTGATGTTCTCGCCGCGGACGAACGCGATCATCACCCAGGCGATGCCGCCGAGAAGGCCGAGGACGGCGAACGTGATCCGCGCCGCCGGTGAGATGGGGGTGCGGTCCACGACGCCGACCGCTGGCAGGTCCGGATCCGTTTTCAGGTACTCGATCTCGGATTCGGGGGCGGCTCTCAGGGCCATCGCGAACTCCTTCCCAGCGCCCCCGTCGTCATTGTGTGCCAGGGGTGACGCCGTCGACAGTTGCCACATCTTTTGTGGCCCCCGTCACCCTATTGTGCCGACGTTCGGTTCGACGAAAAAACGACGTCAGAAGCGAGACGAATCGGCGTCGATCCAGTCGGTGAGCCAATCCGAGGGCGGATCCTCGAGCAGTTCACCGGGCATCAGCCACTCGTACAGTTCCGCATAGGTGCGGGTGGTGACGCCGTCGATCCGCCGGTTGAGCATCGCCGGTGTCAGTTGGTCGAAGCTGTCGAGACCCATCGATGCCACCATCTGCTGGGCGCCGGCCACCGTCGACTTCTGGAACCGGAACACCCTGGCCGCCTTGTCGGGGACGTCGAGTGCGCGGGTTCGCGCCGGGTCCTGCGTCGTCACCCCGACGGGGCAGCGGTTGGTGTGGCACATCTGCGCCTGGATGCACCCGACGGCGAACATCATCGCGCGGGCGGCCAGTGTGAAGTCGGCGCCCTGGATGATCCGTTTGACGATGTCGGATGCGCTGGCGACCTTCCCGGACGCGCCGATCTTGATGCGGTTCCGCAGTCCGGCGCCGGTGAGCGCGTTGTGCACGAGCATCAGCCCCTCGGTCAGGGGCATGCCCATGTTGTCCTCGAATTCCACTGGACCGGCCCCGGTTCCGCCCTCGGAGCCGTCGACGATGACGAAGTCCGGGGTGACGTCGCGTTCGAGCATCGCCTTGCAGATGCCGAGGAACTCGGTGCGCGATCCGACGCACAATTTGAACCCGACGGGTTTGCCGCCGGAGAGCTTTCGCAGGGTGACGATGAAGTCGATCAGCTCGTTCGGGGTGGAGAACGCGGTGTGCGAGGGCGGGGAGATCACCGTCTGTCCGGCCGGCACGCCGCGGGTCTCGGCGATCTCCCGTGACACCTTCGCTCCGGGCAGCACACCGCCGAGCCCGGGTTTCGCGCCCTGCGACAGCTTGATCGAGATGGCCTTCACCTGGTCTGAGGCCGCGTGTTCGGCGAACTTGCCGGGGTCGAAGTGGCCGTCGTCCGTCCGGCAGCCGAAGTAGCCGGACGCGATCTCCCAGATCAGGTCGCCGCCGTGTTTGCGGTGGTACGGGCTGATCGCGCCTTCGCCGGTGTCGTGGGCGAACCCGCCGCGTGCGGCCCCGGCGTTGAGGGCTTCGATGGCGTTGGCGGAGAGCGAGCCGAAGCTCATCGCCGACACGTTGAGAAGCGCGATGTCGTAGGGCCGTTCGCAGTCGGGGCCGCCGAGGCGGACGGTCGGCGGCTCGGGCGGCGCCATCCGGGCGCGCAGCGAATGGGCCATGAACTCGTAGCCGACGGCGTGCACGTCCCGTTCGGTGCCGAACGGTTCCTCGGCGAGGGTGCCCTTGGCGCGCTCGTAGACGAGGTCGCGGGTGTCGCGGTCGAAGGGCGTTCCATCCGTGGACGATTCGATGAAGTACTGCTGGATCTCGGGGCGGATCTTCTCGAGCAGGAACCGTGCGTGCCCCAGCACCGGGTAGTTCCGCAGAATGCTGTGCCGCCGTTGCAGCAGATCCCACGTCCCCAGGGCTGCGAGCGCGAGAACGACGACCGCGGCGAACCACCACCCGGTCGCCACACCGAGGGTCAGGGCGAGAGCGCCCAGTCCGAGGATCCATATCGCGAGGACGATCAACCAGCGGGTCACTCGCTGAGAGTAGAACCTCACGTGAGTGCCGACGCGTACTCCGGCGCACTTTCCCACTCACATGGGGAGGCAGGTGGAATAGTGGACGCACGAGGTCAGCTGCCACGACAGGGGGAGTCATGTCGGAGTCACCGAGCAATCCGGAATCGTCGAGTAATCCGGTGCCGCCGAAGCCCGGCGACACGGGTGCGTTCGGCTACCAGTACCCGACGCAGCAACAGCAGCCGGCGCAGTCGCAGCCGTACCCGGGGCAGTACGGCCCGCCGCCGCTGCCGCCCTCGAACGCCGGGTGGGCGGTGGCCGCCGTCCTCTTCTTCTGGCCGCTCGCGTTCGCGGCGTTCAACCACGTCCACGACGTCTACCCGAAGTGGGCGATGGGCGACTACCAGGGCGCCCAGTACGCGTCGGACCGTGCCAAGGCACTCGGCAAGATCGCCCTGTGGATCTGGGTGGCGCTGATCGTCGTCTTCGTCGTCGGGTACGCCATCCTGATCATCGCGCTCGTCGCGAACAGCGATACCTCCAGCTGGTGAGGCCGATGGTCGTTGATCGGTCGCCGACGCCGTAGAATCCAACGACCGTGAGCCTTACCCTCGGAATCGTCGGACTGCCCAACGTCGGCAAGTCCACCTTGTTCAACGCGCTGACCAACAACGACGTGCTGGCCGCGAACTACCCGTTCGCGACCATCGAACCCAACGTCGGCCTGGTCGAACTGCCGGATCCGCGGCTGTCCGAGCTCGCCCGGATCTTCGGTTCCGAGCGCATCCTGCCCGCCACGGTGTCGTTCGTCGACATCGCCGGCATCGTCAAGGGTGCCTCCGAGGGCGCCGGCCTCGGCAACAAGTTCCTCGCCAACATCCGCGAGGCCGACGCCATCTGTCAGGTGGTTCGCGTGTTCAACGACGACGACGTCGTGCACGTCGACGGCCGCGTGGACCCGGCATCCGACATCGAGGTGATCGAGACCGAGCTCGTCATCGCCGACATGCAGACGCTGGAGAAGGCGCTGCCGCGTCTGGAGAAGGAAGCGAAGAAGAACAAGGAACTCAAGCCCATCCACGAGGAGGCGCTGAAGGCGCAGGAAGTCCTCGACGAGGGCAACACCCTGTTCAGCGCGAAGGACAAGCTGGACTTCGCGCTGCTGCGCGAGCTGAGCCTGCTCACCACCAAGCCGTTCCTGTACGTGTTCAACGCCGACGAGGCCGTGCTCACCGACGAAGCGAAGGTCGCCGAACTGCGCGCCTCCGTCGCCCCCGCGGACGCCGTGTTCCTCGACGCCAAGGTCGAGCAGGAGCTGCTCGAACTGGACGAAGAGGACCGGCAGGAGATGCTCGACTCGATCGGACAGTCCGAGCCCGGCCTGCACGCACTCGCCCGCACCGGCTTCCACACCCTCGGCCTGCAGACCTACCTCACCGCGGGCCCCAAGGAATCGCGCGCCTGGACCATCCACAAGGGCGACACCGCCCCGCAGGCTGCCGGCGTCATCCACACCGACTTCGAGCGCGGCTTCATCAAGGCCGAAATCGTCTCCTTCGACGACCTCGTCGCCGCCGGATCCATGGCCGCAGCCAAGGCCGCGGGCAAGGTCCGCATGGAGGGCAAGGACTACACCATGGCCGACGGCGACGTGGTGGAGTTCCGCTTCAACGTCTGACGGCTGCGCCCCGCACGAGCAATCCGACGACTCCTGCGCCGACGAGTGAGATCAACCCCGTGGTGACGGCCGCATGGTTCCAGCCCGACACCATGCCGTCGACGGTGCCTGCCGGGTCGAGGGCGATGATGCTGACGACGGTGACGCCGATGGACGAGCCGAGGTAGCGGGCGGTGTTGTTGGCGCCGCTGCCGAGTCCGCCCTGGTCGGCGGGCACGCTGGCGACGGCTTGGCGGCCGAGGCCGGCGTTGAGCAGCCCGCTGGCGACGCCGGCGAGCAGCAGTCCCGGGACGAGGCGCAGCAGGGACGAGTCGGGGGAGAGGCCTGTCATCGTGAGCATGGCGACGCCGACGCCGGCGAGTCCGATGACGAGTTGCGGCGACCCGGCCAGCCGGGCGGGGAGTCGGCGGGCGAGCAGCGACGCCACGACACTCGTGCCCGACCACAGGGCGATCACGCCGGCCGCGGCCAGCGTGCTGACGTGCATCGTCTTGACCAGGAACGTGCACGCGAACGACATCAGGCCGATGATGCCGGCCCCGGTCGCGAGGGCCGCGAGGGTGGCGGCCAGGAAGTCGCGTCGACGGAACAACGCGAGGTCGAGCATCGGGAACGGTCGCCGCCGCTCGACCGCGACGAAGGCGAGGGTGAACACGGCTGCGCCGACACCGCAGAGCACGGTGGCGGCGGTGTTCCCCTGCCTGCCCTCGACGAGTGCGACGAGCACCAGGACCATCGCGGCGCACAGCGTGACCGCTCCCGGAACGTCGATCCGCTTCGGGACGGCGGAGCGTGATTCCGCCAGTGCACGTGTCGCGACCTGTCCGATCACGAGTGACGCGACGGCGAGTGCCCAGTACAAGCCGCGCCACCACCCGGCGAGGTCGAGGAGGCCCGCGAGGACGGGGCCGACGGCGATGCCGGCGCCGACGCTCGCGCCCCAGATCCCGCTCGCCGTCGCCCGCGCCGCCGGCGTGGTGAAGGCGTGTGCGACGGCGCCGAGGCTGGCCGCGATCAATGCCGCGCCCGCAACTCCCTGGATCAGTCGCCCGACGATGAACAGGACGGGTTCCTGACTGACCGCGCCGACCACGGCGCCCACCGCGAGAAGCCAGGCGCCCCAGTGGAACACCCGGCGCCTGCCGTAGTCGTCGGCGAGTGCGCCCGCGGTCAGCAGGACCGCGGCGAGGCCCACGCTCATCGAACTGAGAATCCACGTCTGCGCTGCCGGGCCTGCCGAGAGAGCCGCGGCAACGGTGGGCATGTTGCCCAGCGGGGCGCAGAACGCGACCAGGGCGACGAACGTCCCGAGCGATGCGACGGACAGTGTGGTCCCCGGGCGGGGCGAGCGTGCGCGAATCGGTGGGGCAAGCGCGGTTGGTCTGTTCACAAGACTGAACTTAGAACTAATTTGGTCTGGTGACAAGACTGAGGTGCGATAGCATGTGGGCGTGGCACTGGGAACCGGGTACTCGCAGCAGAACTGCAACCTCGCTCGCGCCCTCGAGGTGGTGGGTGAGCGGTGGACGATGCTCGTGCTGCGCGACTGTTTCTACGGCGTCCGCCGCTTCAGCGATCTGCTCGCCCACCTCGACATCTCCCGCGCCGTCCTCACTGATCGGCTGACCGCTCTCGTCGAGGCCGGAGTGCTCGTCCGGGTCGCAGACGGCGGTCATCCCGAATACGAACTCACCGAGGCCGGAAAAGCTCTGTGGCCGAGCATCTATGCGCTCTCGCAATGGGGTGAGCAGTACGTGTCGCCCGGCAGCTACCCGGGCCGCGTGTTCTCGCACGCGGAGTGCGGAACGCAACTCGATCGTTTCGGGCAATGCCCCGACTGCGGCACGATCCCGGGCCCCGAGGACCTGGTGGTCGCGCCGGGACCGGGGGAGGCAGTCCATCCCCGCAGCGATGCCGTCGCCGTGGCTCTGCGTGCACCCCGCCGGATGCTCACTCCGCTGCGTCCGCGCGGTGACGCCTGATCGGCGCGACCCTTACGCCGCGACGCGCAGAGGCGGTTCGAACGTCGCCCGCACCTGCAGCCACTGGGCGAGGATCTGGCATCCGGTGAGCCCGCTCGCATCGAGTGGTTCGCTGGCGTACGCGACGTGCCGCCCGCCCCGTGCGTTGACGACGCGCACACCGCGCCAGACGAGGCGCGGCGGAAGGTAGCCGAGCACCTCGATCGCCGCGGTCCGCAGGCGGCGCAGGTCGGTGCGCCACTGCCGAGGGCTGACACGTGTCTTGGTCGCGTTCTGGAAGCTGTTGTTGCGGATCAGTTCCCACGTCTGCGCAAGCCACGTCCGCATCGCGCGAAACGACATCCACCGGGTGAGGTCCGCGATGTCGCGCACATAGCTGTCTTCGCTGGCATTGCAGATCATGTCGTCCGGGTGCGCGATCCACTGCACCGGCACCGAGTCCGGGATCGGGGCGCCGTCGCCCGCGACACCGCGCCCGCGGCAGCCCGGTACCACCCCCGCGGGCTGCTCGGGGTCGGAGACCAGACCCACCGCGGAGAGGTTGTCGGCGCGCAGGGCCCCGGTGGCGATCTGCCCGAGCACCTCACGGATCACGGTGCATCCCTGCGAGTACCCGATCAGCATGACCGGTCCGGGAGCGTCCTCCATGGCGTCGATCAAGCGGCGGACGCCGACCTCGGTGCTCTGCCGGTAACTCAGTCCGCCCGCCGCGACCGGCCCGTACGACGCCGGATAGCCGACCCACCGCGACGCGAACCGGTCGTCGAGGGCGTCGGTGACGTCACGCAACAGTCCGGTGACGTGGCGTCGGTGGTCGTCGGGGTGGGACTCTCCGGTGCCACCGACAGCGAGAACGGTCACCTGGGACATGGCTCCCATCATGCCGACCGCGAATCAGGATCCGTTCGGTCGACCCTGAGAAGTTCCTGGCAATCGGACGCCGTGGGTGTCACCCGATCGCCAGCGCGATCAGGGCCACCAGCGGGGGCACGCTCTGTGACAGTGCGCCGACGACGCCGTCGCCGCGCTGTCGGCTGAGTGCCATGCGGTCCGACACGGCCAGGGCGATGCCCGCCAGGAACATGAAGAGGCAGGTGTAGACGACGAGGGTGCGACCCGGAGTGTCGTGGCCCGCCCACCACAGGATGACGCCGGCGATGGCGCCGGAACCGAGGAACAGGTTGTAGAAACCGACGTTGAACGCCCACAGATGGGCGGCGGGCACGTCGCCGCTCGGGATCCGGAAGATGCCCTCGTGTACCGACGGCCTGCGGAACAGGAACGATTCCCACACGAACGCCAGCAGGTGCACGCCTGCGGCGATCAGTGTGGCGATCTGCGCGACGATGATCACGGCGCACCTGCCCCGGTCGCGAGTTCGACGCCGTACCGGTCGGTGACCTCGTGCAGCAGCCGGTCCATTTCCTCCGGCGAGTACCTGCCACGGCCGACCGCGTCGAGGTCACCGAAGAAGCCGCTGTTGGACGCCCCGGCGGTGACGAGGAGGAAGTCGGCGGACTCGGAGAGGACCGTGAACGTATTCATCGTTCCCGCCTCGATGGCGATGGTTTCCCCGGCCTCGAGCTCGTATCCGGTGTCTCCGGCCTGGACGAGAATCCGGCCGCGCAGCACGTGGTAGGACTTCGACCACGGCTCGGCGTGCAGCGGGCCGTCCGGTGCGTACCGGGACGCTTCGACGAGGAAGACTTCGTACGCCCGGCCGGCGTGATCGCCACCGACCAGGACCGTGATGTCGGCGTCCGGTGCGGTGAGGTGCCTGCCGTCGCCTGCTCTGATGACGTGAACGTGGGTGGACATACTGCGACGGTAGAACCGGCGCACCTCGCTGCCCATCCCCGGAATCTGGGATGGTGGTGTGCCTGTGACCAGCGCATACTGTGTGCATGCTGGAGGTCCGGGCGGAAAAGCTGCGCCGGGAGGTGCTTGCGGTCGCGGGATCGGGTGCCGGTGTCACGCAGCTGCACGAGCGCGCCATCGAACTGGTCGGTGAGACAGTGCGCAGCGACCTGACGTGCTGGGCGATGCTCGACCCGGAGACACTCGCGATCAGTTCGATGACCAGCGGGCGCAGCCGGATACCGCAGCAGTACGAGCCGCTGCTCGCCGAATCCGAGTACAACGGCGATGATCCGGGCACGTTCGCCGAACTCGCCCGCAGTGGCCGAACCGTCGCGCGGGCCTCGGACCTACCCGCGGACGACGTGGCGCACAGCATCCGTCACGGCGCGGTGTGGGCGCCGCTGGGGCTCGGCAGCGAGGTCCGCCTCGTGTTCCGCGTCGACGGCGTGTGCTGGGGCGCAGCAGGATTCGTGCGGTCCGGACCGGATTTCACCGACCGTGAGCTCGAGTTCCTCACGCTCGTGGCCCCCGGCCTGGCGGTCGCGACACGGGCCGCGTCCGTGCACGCCCCGGCGATCTCCGGTGGCGGTGACCAGGGTCCGGCGGTGGTGCTGACCGATGCCGCCGGCGATCCGGTTGCCCTCACGGCCGCTGCCCGCGGTTGGCAGGATCGCTTCGACGCGGTGGCCCCGGGCAGGCTTACCGTCGTGTTGCGGGCCGCCACGTTCGGGGCGCGGTCGAGCGGTTCGGGGATCTTCAAGGCGCGTGTCCGCGATGCGGAGGGAGGCTGGATTCTGGTGCGCGCCACGGCCCTGATCGGCGGCGACGAACCGCAGACGGTGGTCACCCTCGAACCCGCGGTCGGCGGCGAGCTCACGGGACTGCTGCTCGCGGCGTATGCGGTGACCGCACGCGAGCGTGACGTGTGTGCCGACGTGATGGCCGGCTACGCGACGTCCGAGATCGCGGACCGCCGCGGCATCACGGTGAACACCGTCCAGGACCACCTGAAATCGGTGTACGCGAAGGCCGGGGTCCGCAGCCGCGCGGAACTCGCCGCGCGGCTGCGGACCGGTCGCGAGCACTAGCGGCGGCTCACGAAGCGTTCAGTGTCAGCGCGGTTCGGGCCGCTCCTGGTAGCACTTGAAACTCAGTGCGAGACGGCCACGCCCGTGTGTCATCGAGCGCAGGGCGACCGGATAGTCGGTGACCTCGCTCGTCGGCACCGACGCGATCACGGTGATCTCGCCGTCCCCTGCCGGTTCGGTGCCCTCGATCTGGCCGCGCCGCCGTCCGAGATCCGCCATCACGTCACCTTGGAGCGCCGACGGCACCGTGACCTCGACGTGGTCGACGGGTTCGAGGACGAGAGTGCCCACCTTGTCGATGGCCGCACGGAGGGCGAGTGCCCCCGCCATCCGGAAGCTGAAATCGTCGGAGTCGACCGAGTGATGTTTGCCGTCGAGAACGGTGGCCCGCAGGTCGACGAGCGGAAATCCGTGCCGGCCTCCGCGTCCCATCGATTCGGCGATTCCCTTGCCGACGGCGGGAATGAGGGACTTGGGTATCACGCCACCGCGGGTCTCGTCGACGAACTCGTAGCCCTCGTCCCGGGGGAGCGGCTCGAAGCGGACGGTCGCCACCCCGAACTGGCCGTGGCCGCCGCTCTGCTTCTTGTGGCGGCCCTCCGTCTCCACGGTGCCGAGCAGCGTCTCGCGGTAGGCGATCTTGACCGGTTCGGTCTGGAGGGTGATGCCGTACCGCCGCTTCAATCGGGTCAGCGCCACCTGCACGTGCACGTCGCCGGCGCCCCGGACCACCGTCTGATGGGTTTCGCTGTCGCGGGTCACCTCCAGCGTCGGGTCGTCGCTGACGAGCTCCGCCAGGGCGGTCGCCAGTTTGTCCTCGTCGCCCGCGCTCTCGGCGGCCACGGCAATTCCGTAGACGGGACGCCGGTGCACGATCGGGGGCACGGTGAGGGACGAGCCGATCGGCGCGAGGGTGTCGCCCGTCGAGACGTCGGTCAGCTTGATGGCGCCGACGATGTCGCCCGCCTCCGCGGTGTCGATCGCGGTGTGTTTGCTGCCGAGGACGCGAAGGAGGTTGTGCAGGCGCTCCTTCGCACCGGTGCGCTGGTTGACGAGGATGTCGTCGGCATGCACGGTGCCGGAGAGGATCTTCAACAGCGCCACCTGACCGACGTATTCGTCGGTCTGCGTCTTGAAGACGTACGCGAGCGGGTCTCCGGACGGATCGCACCGCACCTCCGCGACCCCGTCGCCGACGACCTCGATGCCGGGGACCTCCGACGGTGCGGGCGCGATCCGGCACACGAAGTCGAGCAACCGGTCGACGGCGATCGCATCGACGGCCGACCCGCACAGCACCGGCCACAGCGAGCCCGCGGCGAAACCCGCGCGGAGGGCGTGCTCGAGTTCGGCCACGGAGATGTCCTCCCCGTCGAGATACTTCGAGAGCAGGTCGTCCTCGATCTCGACCACGTCCTCCACGAGATGCTCGTGCTGTTCGTGCTCGCGGTCGGCGATGTCGGCGGGCAGTTCGTCGCTCGTGTTCGCGGACCCGCTGTCGTAGAGGATGACGTGCTCGGTGAGGAGATCGGCGACCCCGGTGAACGCCGACGCTTCGCCGACGGGCAGGTCGACCGGCTCGACTCCGGACCCGAAATGGTCGCGGATCCCGGCCAGGACGACATCGAACGACGCCCGCTCCTTGTCCATCTTGTTCACGAACAGGATGCGCGGGATGGATCGCTCGCCGGCCACCTGCCACAGCAACTCGTCGTTCACCTGCAGACCGCTGACTCCGTCGATCACGAACACGGCGACGTCCGCGACCCGGAGCGCGGTCATCGCGTCGCCGACGAAATCGGCGTAGCCCGGCGGGTCGAGGAGATTGATCCGGTAGTCGCCCCACGAGAAGGAGGCCAGGCCGAGCGTCAGCGACTGGGTTCGGTCGTGTTCCTCCGGCTGGGTGTCGAGCACGGTGTTACCGCTCTCGACGCGTCCGGGCCGGGTGACGACACCGGCGCGGAACAGCATCGCCTCCGCGAGCGTCGTCTTCCCGTTACCCTGATGTCCCACCAGAGCGATATTGCGGATCAGATCCGTCTCGGTCGTCACTGCTACCCCCACCACAGCACTGTCGTTGGGTCGCTCCCGACGATACCGCGCGCGCGACCGCCGGCGAGGCGTTATCTTCCACCTGGACAGGTGGGCGCGACCTCGTTCCACCACACCCGCTACCGAATGGAGACCGGCATGGCCTCGGACGACTTCCTCGTCGAACGTTCCACCGTCATCGATGCGAGCCCCGACGTCGTTCAGCCGCTTCTCGACAACTTCCGGCAGTGGCAGTCGTGGTCGCCGTGGGAGAACGTCGATCCCGATTTGAAGCGCACGTACTCCGGCCCGGAGTCGGGCGTCGGCGCCGCCTACGCCTGGGAGGGCAATCGCAAGGCGGGGGCGGGGTCGATGGTGATCACCGAGTCGGTGCCCGGTTCGAAGGTCGTGCTCGACCTGAAGTTCCTCAAACCGTTCAAGGCCGACAACGTCACGACGTTCCTCCTCGAGCCGAACAGCGCCGGGACCACCGTCCGCTGGCAGATGACCGGCAAGACCAACCGTTTCTTCAAGATCGTGGGAGTCCTCTTCCCGATGGACAAGATGGTGGGCAAGGACTTCGAGAAGGGGCTCGCGCAGCTGAAGGCGACGGCCGAGCAGCGTCAGTAGTCGTTTCCCGTCGTCAACTCGAGGTCGGTCATGGTCTTGAAGCGGGGCGTGCCGTCGCTGTCGTTGCGTGCCTGTTCCATCACGAGGCGGGCGGCCCGTCCGTTCAGGTGGAGCGTCGCGACCTGGTCGCCGAAGAACGGTCCGGCGACCTTCGACCAGTCGATGGGGACGGGTGGCACCCGCGACACCCGGCCGAGGATGAAACGCACGGTCCGCTCGGTGGCGCGCCGCCACGAGATCCGGAACGTCACTTTCATGGCGGCCGGAACGTAGTTGTGCAGGGGTGAGCACGTCAGCTGGTACACCAGTGACTGCAGCTTCTCGGCGTAGTGCGCCTGCGCGACGTAGGCGTGGTGGACGTCGCCGGACAGCACCGAGATGGTGGACGGCGCCCGGCCGGCCGGGCCGGCCTTGCGGCCTGCGCCGACCTCGGCGAAGAGGCGGGCCAGCCGGTCGAACGAGTCACGGAACGCCGCCCAGTGCTCGAGGTCCGCACCCCGCCGGATCTTCTCCGCCACGGCCGCCACCCGCGGGCCGCGGGACCCGGCGGCGAGCCGTTCGTCCCAGGACTCGAGGTCGTGAAGGGCGCGAGGCAGCAGCCACGGTAGTGACGTCCCGACGAGCAGGTGGTCGTAGTCGCCCTCGGTCTGATGTTCGATCCACGCGAATTCGGGGTCGGACACCATCTCGCGGCGACCGCCGGAGAGGATGCGACCGCACCGCGAGTCGATGACGAGCAGCCTCGCGGCCCCGAGGTCCCGGCGATACGACCATTGCATGCCCTTGGCCCCGTCCGCTTCCTCGTCGGCGGCCGACGCGAACTCGCGGAGCATCGGCTCGACGTCGCCGCCGTGCTTCCGAACGCGTTGGTACAGTTCGTTTTCGGCGAGGTGGCTCGGCGCCAGGTTCCCGAGGTGCTGGTAGACCCAGTACGAGGACAGCGCGCCGACGATGCGCTCCTCCCACCACGACGTGGCCTCGATTTCGGCGCGCCAGGACTCGGAGGTGTTCCAGTCGTCCCGGACGTCGTGGTCGTCGAAGATCATCGACGTCGGCACCGTCGACATCAGCCAGCGCACCTGAGGGTCCGTCCACGATTCGGCGTAGAGCCAGGTGTACTCCTCGAAATTGCGCACCTGCGGCCCCGGTGGTTCGTTCACGTCGTGGATCTCGGCGACCCGGGCCTCGGTCTCCGGGGAGAGTTCGTCGGCGTACACCTGATCCCCGAGCAGCAGCAGGGCGTCGGGCCACTGGTCCGGCGACTGTTCGGCCATCCGCACCGCATACGCGTCCAGGGCGTCGGCGCCGAGGTGCCGGTTGCCCTCCGTCGTGGACATCGTGGCGAACCGGCACGACCCGAACGTGAGGACGAGCGTGTCGTCGTCCTCCCGGAGCGTGCGGATCACCGACGGGACGGCACTCGGTAACGGCCACACCGGGCGGCCGTCGAGGGTTACCTCGTACGGGGTGGTCGACCCGGGCTCCAGACCCTCCACGACGACGAGTGCATAGTGGTGACCCGACACGTTCCACGTGCGTTCCTCGTGGCCGAGGACCCGGACGGTGCACGCCTCCGACGTCTCGACCCACACCGTCGCGTCGCTCGTGCCGACATGTCTCAGCAGTGGCCCCAGAATCAGCTCCGCCATGACGTCATCCTGCCGATGTTCGTTCCATGCAGTCAGCTTACGGACGTCGGCGTCGGCGAGGGCGCGACATCCGAAGATGCTTGTCGGACAGTATGTGTCGGCGGGTGCCGGTAGCCTGTCGCGCATGGCTGAACCAGTGAAGGGGCCCGCGTCCTATTTCCCGTCGATCGAGGAGAAGTACGGTCGGCCGATCAGTGAATGGCAGACGCTCATCCGGGCGTCCGAGCTGACCAAGCACATGGAATTGGTGAGCTGGCTGAAGTCCGAGCACGGCCTCGGGCACGGCCACGCCAACGCGTTGGTCGCGTACACCCTGAAGGAGGACGCCGCCGGCTGACCGTCTCGGCACGGGTGCGGCGGGATCCTGACCTCTCGCCGCGATGAATCCGGTATTCGGCCGCGGGCTATCATTCCGACGACGAATCTGGTGTCGAGGGTTCTGCTGTCGAAGGGAATCGAAGTGAGCACGAAAATCGAACAACTGGAGTTCCAGGCGGAGACCCGCCAGCTCCTGGACCTCATGATCCACTCGGTGTACTCCAACAAGGACTCGTTCCTGCGGGAGCTCATCTCCAACGCCTCCGATGCGCTGGACAAGTTGCGGCTCGAAGCCTTCCGCAACAAGGAACTCCACGTCGACACGTCGGATCTGCACATCGAGATCGAGGTGGACGCGGAGCAGCGCACGCTCACCGTCCGCGACAACGGCATCGGCATGTCCCACGAGGAGGTCGTCGACCTCATCGGCACGCTGGCCAAGTCCGGCACCGCAGACCTGCGCCGCAAGTTGAAGGAAGCGAAGGACGCCGCCGCCTCCGAGGAACTGATCGGACAGTTCGGCATCGGCTTCTACTCGACGTTCATGGTCGCCGACAAGGTCACGCTGCTGACGCGGAAGGCCGGCGAGAGCGAGGCCACGCGCTGGGAGTCGAGCGGCGAGGCCACCTACACGATCGAGGCGGTCGACGACGCCCCGCAAGGCAGCTCCGTCACCCTGCACCTCAAGCCCGAGGACGCCGAGGATCA
The DNA here is from genome assembly GCF_900455735.1 of Rhodococcus wratislaviensis. GTDB lineage: Bacteria > Actinomycetota > Actinomycetes > Mycobacteriales > Mycobacteriaceae > Rhodococcus_F > Rhodococcus_F wratislaviensis. The sequence continues at coordinate 125,674 of NZ_UAUI01000003.1, forward strand.
CCTGCACGACTACACGTCGGAACGGAAGATCAAGGAACTCGTCAAGCGTTACTCCGACTTCATCGCGTGGCCGATCCGGATGAACGTCGAGCGCACGGTCCCCGCGGAGGGCGACGGCGAGGACGAGGTCACCACGACGTCCGAGACGATCAACTCGATGAAGGCGCTGTGGGCGCGCTCGAAGGACGACGTCTCCGAAGAAGAGTACAAGGAGTTCTACAAGCACATCGCCCACGCCTGGGACGATCCGCTCGAGGTCATCCCGATGAAAGCGGAGGGCACGTTCGAGTTCCAGGCCCTGCTGTTCATCCCGTCCCACGCCCCGTTCGACCTGTTCATGCGGGACGGGAAGACGGGTGTGCAGCTGTACGTCAAGCGCGTCTTCATCATGGACGACTGCGATCAGCTGATGCCGGAGTACCTCCGCTTCGTCAAGGGTGTGGTCGACGCTCAGGACCTGTCCCTCAACGTGTCTCGTGAGATCCTTCAGCAGGACCGGCAGATTCGCGCGATCCGGCGCAGGCTCACCAAGAAGGTCCTCACCACGATCAAGGACCTGAAGGCCGAGCGGCCCGACGACTACCGCACGTTCTGGGCGGAGTTCGGCCGTGCGGTCAAGGAAGGCCTGATGTCGGACACCGACAATCGGGAGGTGCTACTGGGTATCTCGTCGTTCGCGTCCACCCACAGCGAGGACGAGCTGACCTCGCTCGAAGACTACGTGGCGCGCATGAAGGACGGTCAGGACCAGATCTTCTACGCCACCGGCGAATCCCGGCAGCTGCTCGAGAGTTCACCGCACATGGAGGCGTTCCGTGCGAAGGGCTTCGAGGTGCTGCTGCTCACCGACCCCGTGGACGAGATGTGGGTCGGTGCCGTCCCCGAGTTCGACGGCAAGTCGTTCCAGTCGATCGCCAAGGGCGAGGTCGATCTCGACACCGAGGAAGACAAGAAGGCGCACGAGTCGGAGCGGGAGGAGCAGGAGAAGGACTTCGCCGGCCTGCTCTCCTGGATGGCCGACGCGCTGAGCGAGCAGGTCAAGGAGGTGCGGCTGTCGACGCGGCTGACCACGTCACCGGCCTGCATCGTCGGCGACGCGTTCAGCATGTCGCCGGCACTCGAGCGGATGTACCGGGCGTCCGGGCAGCCCGTTCCCGTCACGAAGCGCATCCTCGAGCTGAACCCGACCCACCCGCTCGTCACCGGGCTGCGGGAGGCGCACGGCGAACGCGACGAGGATCCGGCGCTGGGGGAGACCGCGGAGCTGCTCTACGGGATGGCGTTGCTGGCCGAGGGCGGCGAACTCGAGGATCCCGCCCGGTTCACCACCATGCTCGCCAACCGTCTCGCCAGGACGGTGTAGTTCACGTTGCTGGTATTGGTCACGGGGGGAACAGGTTTCGTCGGGGCATGGAGCGCGAAGGCGGCGGTGGACGCCGGCCACCGGGTGCGCTTCCTCGTGCGGGATCCTGCTCGCCTCGTGACCAGTGCCGCGGCACTCGGACTCGACACGTCCGATCACGTGGTCGGTGACATCACGGACGCCGAGTCCGTGCGCCGCGCGCTGGACGGCTGCGACGCCGTCATCCACGCCGCGGCCGTGGTCGCGGTCGACCCGCGCCGCGCGGAGGAGATGCTGCAGACCAACCTGGCCGGCGCACAGAACGTGCTGGGAATCGCGGTCGAGTTGGGCCTCGACCCGATCGTCTACGTCTCGAGTATCGCCGCACTGTTCCAGCCCGACGCCCGGATGCTCACTCCAGACCTTCCGGTGTGCGGGCCTCCCGATGCCTACGGCCGGAGCAAGGCGCGTGTGGAGCAGTACGCTCGCGACCTTCAGGCCGACGGCGCACCGATCGCGATCACTTATCCGGGCATGATCGTCGGCCCGCCGGCCGGGAACCAGTTCGGCGAGGCCGCCCAGGCAGTCGAGGCCGCCGTCCACCTGCGGGGTCTGCCCGGGCGGAGCGCCGCGTGGACGATGGTCGACGTCCGGGAGGTGGCGAGCGCGCACGCCGCCCTCCTCGAGCCGGGGCGCGGCGCCCGCCGGTACATGCTCGGTGGTCCCCGGATTCCGATCGCGGGGATCTCCGAGATGCTGAGCGTGATCACGGGCAAATGGATGGGGGTGTTCCCCGTTCCGGACGTCGCGTTGCGCCTGGTGGGCAGGCTGGTCGACGCCGTCGACCGGTTCGTCCACATCGACACCCCGATCTCCGAGGCCGCGATGGAGTACTACACGCGGATGCCGGACACCGACGACCGGCCGAGCGAGAGCGAACTGGGTGTGAAGTACCGCGATTCGGCGGAGACCCTGGCCGACACCGTCGCGGGGCTGACGGAGGCGGGCCGACTGTGAGCTTCACGCGTGCGGAGTTGGAGTCGTTCCGCGATGCCGAGGTTGCGGACCTCATCGGACCGGGCTGCCGACTGTTGTTCGTCGGGATCAACCCGGGACTGTGGACGGCCGCGACCGGGGCACATTTCGCGCGCCCGGGCAACCGGTTCTATCCGGCTCTGCTGGCCGCGGGGATCATCGAGCGTCCGATCGATCCGACGGCAGGGATGTCGGACGCGGATCGCGAGCACCTGATCGAGCGGGGCGTCGGCATCACCAACCTGGCCCCGCGTGCCACGGCGAAGGCGGACGAGTTGACCGGTGAGGAGCTTGCCGTCGGCGCCGAGCGCTTGCGCACCGTGGTCCGCGACACCACTCCCCGGGTGGTCGCCGTCGCCGGAATCACCGCCTATCGCACGGCTTTCGGGGAGCGTGCCGCGAAGAAGGGCAAGCAGCCGCGCGACCTCGAGGGCGCGGAGTTGTGGCTGGTCCCGAACCCCAGCGGACTGAACGCCCACGAAACCGTCGCCACGCTGGCCGCGTCGTACCGGGAGGCGGCGATCGAGGCGGGAATCGTATCCGGCTGACCGGGCAGGTCGCTAGGCTGCGGAGATGACCGTCGTCTACAACCTCGTCTTCGTCTGCCACCTGCTCGGCATGGCCGCCCTCGTCGGCGGCTATTTCGCGGTGCTCGGGGCGCCGCGGATCTCCGAGGTCATGGTGTGGGGTGCGCGGCTCCAGTTCGTGACGGGACTGATCCTGGTCGGGCTCGGCGAGGCCGCACTGGACAAGGACTACAACCACGTCAAGATCGGTGTGAAGCTTCTGCTCTCACTGGTGGTGGTCGCGCTCGCCGAGATCGTCCGGGGCAAGCAGAACAAGGGGCAGGAGAACCAGAACCTGGTCCACGTGGTCGGTGGGCTCGGCATCGTCACCGTACTGGTGGCAGCTCTCTGGACCTGATCTCACAGGGTTCACTTCTTCGGTGGAGCAAGGATTTTCATCGCCAGTCGCTGCGCGGACTCGGGCATCCGGTCCTTCATCGACATCACGAATTCGCCTGCCTTCGTGCGCACGGACGTGCCCCTGCCGAACCGCCGGTTGAAGGCGGATCCCTCGGTCGGCTGATCGAAGTGCAGGGGCGGGGCGCCGTCCGCGGCGCCGAGAGCGCGCCCGATCACCATCCGCTGAATCTCGCTGGTGCCCTCGAAGATGGTGTACAGCTTGGCGTCCCGGTACCACTTCTCGACGGGGTGGTCGCTGATGTACCCCCACCCGCCCATCGTCTGCAGTGCGCGTTCCGTGGTCTTCACCGCGACCTCCGACGCCGCGAGTTTCGCCATCGAGCCCTCGCCGTGGCGGAACTCCACGCCCGCCGCCGCCATCCACGACGCCCGCCACGTGAGCAGTCGCGCGGCGTCGATCTGGGTCGCGAGGTCGGCCAGCGGAAACGCGATGCCCTGGTTGTCGATGATCGGGCCGCCGAATGCCTCCCGGCGGTTCGCGTATTCGGTGGCGTATTCGAGCGCGGCGCGGGCGATGCCCAGCGCCTGAGCTGCGACCATGGGCCGGGTCTGCTCGAACGTGCCGAGGGTGGAAGATTTCCGTCGCGGCGCGCCGGTGGCCACCTCCTCCTGCACCTCACGGGCCTTCCGCATGCGGTTCTGCAGCTTGTCGTCGCCGCCGAGCAGATGGTCGGCGGGCACCCGAACCTGATGGAATTTCAGCTCCGCCGTGTGCGACGCGCGGCAGCCAAGCTTGTCGAGCTTGCGGACGAGTTCGATACCCGGGCTTCCGCCGGGCACCACGAAGAGCGCCTGCCCGCGATGGCCCAGATCCGGATCGACGGTGGCGTTCACGACGTGCACGTCGGCGATTCCCCCGTTGCCGATCCACATCTTGTGGCCCTCGATCACCCACTCGTCGCCGTCGCGCGTCGCGGTGGTCCGCAGATTCCGCACGTCGCTGCCGCCCTCGGGTTCGGAGATGCACAGTGCGGCGAGTTTCAGGTTGCCGGGCTCGCCGAAGCACTCGGGCGCCCACCGCAGCATCTGCTCGGGCGTCGCGGCCTGCCCGATCGACGACAGCGCCAGCGCGGGCATCACGACGGCCAGCCCGATTCCGGCGCAACCCCAGAACAACTCCTCCATGAACAGGGGAAGAGATAGTCCCGTCGGGTCGCCGATGAGGTCGCGGTAGAACAGCGGACTGTAGAAGCCCTCTTGTGCGGCCTTCTCGAGAACGTCCCACGGGAACTCCTGCGCGCGGTCGTGCTCGGCCGCCACCGGCCGGATCACATTCTCCGCGAAGGCGTGCGTCCGCTCGACGAGGTCTTTCTGCGCCGGAGTGAGAGCGAGGCTGAAAGTCATGGCAGTCCCTCGGTTGCCTGTTGGTGTGCAACAACGTAACACTCACGACCTGCCGCGACCGGGGTTCCCGCGATCTTGGATGGTGAGATGATGATCCCATTATCTGGTCGAGGTTGCTAGCGTCGGAGGCATGAACGGCGACGAGACGGTCTACACCCACGGACACGACGAATCGGTGCTGCGGAACCATCGATGGCGCACCGCCGAGAACTCCGCCGGCTACCTGCTCCCGCACCTGCGCGCAGGCATGACGTTGCTCGACGTCGGGTGCGGGCCGGGCACGATCACCGCCGACCTCGCGGGACTCGTCGCTCCCGGAGTCGTCACCGCCGTCGAGATGACCGATGAGGCGCTGTCCCTGGCCCGGAACGAGTTCGCCAAGCGGGGAGTCCCGAACACCCTGACCGTCGTGTCCGACGTCCACGCCCTCGACTTTCCCGACGACAGCTTCGATGTCGTGCATGCACATCAGGTCCTGCAACACGTCGGAGATCCGGTGCAGGCATTGCGCGAGATGAAGCGGGTGTGCAGGCCCGGCGGGATCGTCGCCGCCCGCGACGCGGACTACGGCACCTTCACGTGGTTTCCGGCGACACCGGCACTCGACGAATGGCTGACGCTGTACAAGGCCATCGCGCGGGCGAACGGTGGTGAACCGGACGCGGGCCGCCGCCTGCGGGCGTGGGCGCACGAGGCGGGTCTCGGCGACGTCGTGAACACTGCGAGCACGTGGTGTTTCTCCTCCGACGAGGATCGCGAGTGGTGGGGAGGGTCCTGGGCCGATCGCTCGCTGCAGTCGAACTACGCGGACCGGGCGCTCGACTTGGGGCTCGCCACCGCGGCGGACCTGGAACGCATCGCGGCGGGCTGGCGTTCGTGGGTGCGGGAGGACGACGGCTGGTTCGCGCTCCTGCACAGCGAGATCCTCTGCCGCGTGTAGCAGCGGGGAGGGAAAATCTCGCGACGACTGCCCGAGGATGGAACACTCGCCCCATGACGACGTTACGGGTGGGTCGACTGTGGTTGGCGGGACTGATGGTGGCTCTGATCGGGCTGGTGCTGGCACCTGGCGCCTCCGCGGCCCCGGACCGAGCGGTCTTCTCCGGCGCCTCGGACCAGGTGATCACGGTCTACGCCCCGTCCGCGGGGGCAGTGGTCGCCGAACTGACCGCGTGGGAACGGAATGCGGACGGCACGTGGCAGGTGTTCGCGGGCCCCGTCCCTGCCGACGTCGGCGCGGAAGGAATCGGTGCGGCGAACGAATTCTCCACCCGCACGCCGGCCGGTGTCTTTCCGCTGGCGCAGGCGTTCGGCAGGCAGCCCGCCCCCGAGACGGCGATGCCGTACTTCCAATCGGATCGGCGGGACTGGTGGGATTCGAATTCGCTCTCGCCGACGTACAACACGCACGTCCGGCAGGATGCGAGCCCCGGTGGTAACAGTGAGAACCTCTACGCGGCCGGCCCGCTGTACGACTACGCGGTCGCGATCGGCTACAACGCCGCCCGCATTCCCGGCCTCGGGTCGGCGATGTTCCTGCACGTCACGGACGGCACCACCACCGAAGGCTGTGTCGCCATCGACCGCGACACGCTGGCCACAGTCCTCGGCCGGCTCGACCCGGCGAAGAATCCGGTGATCGAGATCGCGGTAGGCGCGTAGCACCCGTGAGTGGTTGACGAGTCCAGGGACTCGTCAACCACTCACGGGCGGCGGAGCCGCCTACAGGCCGGGGCGCTTGCCGATGGTGAGGGTGGGGGTGGAGACACCGGCGAAGAAGTCCTCGCCCTTGTCGTCGACCACGATGAACGCGGGGAAGTCCTCGACCTCGATCTTCCAGACCGCTTCCATGCCGAGCTCTTCGTACTCGACGATCTCGACCTTCTTGATGCAGTCGAGGGCGAGACGCGCCGCGGGACCGCCGATGGACCCGAGGTAGAAGCCGCCGTACGACTTGCACGCGTCGGTGACCTGCTTGGAGCGGTTGCCCTTCGCGAGCATCACCATCGAGCCGCCCGCGGCCTGGAACTGCTCCACGTAGGAGTCCATGCGACCGGCGGTGGTGGGTCCGAAGGAACCGGACGCCATGCCGTCGGGGGTCTTGGCCGGACCGGCGTAGTACACCGGGTGGTCCTTGAGGTACTGCGGCATGTCCTCGCCGGCGTCGAGCCGCTCCTTGATCTTGGCGTGGGCGATGTCGCGTGCGACGACGAGCGGGCCGGTGAGCGACAGTCGTGTCTTCACCGGGTGCTTGGACAGCTCGGCGAGGATCTCCGGCATCGGCTTGGTGAGGTCGATCTTCACGGCCGCGCCCTTGCCGGTGCCGGAGACACCGTCGGTCTCGGCGTCGAGCTGGGCGTCGGTGACCTCGGGGAGGAACCTGCCGGGGTTGAATTCGAGCTGCTCGAGGAAGACGCCCTCGGGGGTGATCTTCGCCTTGGCCTGCCGGTCCGCCGAGCAGGACACGGCCAGTGCGACGGGCAGTGACGCACCGTGGCGGGGGAGGCGGATGACGCGGACGTCGTGGCAGAAGTACTTGCCGCCGAACTGTGCGCCGATGCCGATCTGACGGGTCAGCTCGAGCACCTTCTCCTCGAGCTCCAGGTCGCGGAAGCCGCGGCCCGTGATCGCCCCCTCGTTCGGGAGTTCGTCGAGGTAGTGCGCCGACGCGTACTTGGCCGTCTTGAGCGCAAACTCCGCGGACGTGCCGCCGACGACGATCGCGAGGTGGTACGGCGGGCAGGCTGCGGTGCCGAGGGCGCGGATCTTCTCCTCGAGGAACCGCATCATGCCGTCCGGGTTCAGAATCGCCTTGGTCTCCTGGAACAGGTAGGACTTGTTGGCGCTGCCGCCGCCCTTGGCCATGTACAGGAACTTGTAGGCGTTCTCGTGCCCGCTCGCCGTGTCGGCGTAGAGCTCGATCTGGGCGGGGAGGTTGCTCCCGGTGTTCTTCTCGTCCCACATCGTGATCGGCGCGTTCTGCGAGTACCGCAGGTTGAGCCGGGTGTAGGCGTCATAGACGCCCCGGGCGATGGCCTTCTCGTCGTCGCCGGGGGTGAGGACGTGCTGGCCGCGCTTTCCCATGACGATCGCGGTACCGGTGTCCTGGCACATCGGCAGCACGCCGGCGGCGGAGATGTTGGCGTTCTTGAGCAGATCGAGTGCCACGAACTTGTCGTTGCCCGACGCCTCGGGATCGTCGAGGATGCTCGCGAGCTGCGTCAGATGGTCGCTGCGCAGGTAGTGCGAGATGTCGTGGAGCGCGGTCTCGGTGAGCAGCCGCAGCGCCTCGGGCTCGACGGACAGGAAGGTGCGGCCGTCGGGTCCTTCGACAGTCGACACCCCCTCGGTGGTCAGCAGCCGATACTCGGTGGGGTCCTCACCGATCGGCAGCAAGTCCTCGTAGAGGAAGTCGGCCATTCTATCTCCTGGACAGCGGGTTGTGTGAAGTTCGTATTCAGGCTAGCCGCGGGCTCAGGCGGCCCTGTGACGCGGGGGCATGCTTCGACCTGCGCAGTGGCGTGGCTCACAGAGGTTTCGGAGGCGAATCCGTACACTTGACTTGATGCGTGTACACGAAGCAGATCGGCCGGCCGAATGACCCTTGAAGTCCAGTACGCCGGAGCTGTCGACGGCGAGAAGTCCGGTGCACGCGCCAAGCGTCCCGTGCTGCATGCCTACCTGGACATCGCGATCGTGGTGGTCGTCCTCGCGGCCACGAATCTGATCGCGCACTTCACCACCGCGTGGGCGAGTATCGCCACCGTTCCGATCGCCGCTGTCGTGCTGCTCGTTCTCACGCGGCGCCGCGGGCTCGGCTGGGCAGAACTGGGGCTCTCGCCCCGGCACTGGCGAAAGGGTTCGCTGTACGCGCTGGCGGCGATGGGACTCGTGATCGGCGTCGTGGCGATCGGCGCAGCCCTGCCGATCACCCGCCCCTTCTTCATGGCCGACCGGTACGCCACCCTGTCCGGTGCGCTCATCGCGTCGATGATCGTCATCCCGTTGCAGACGGTCATCCCCGAGGAGCTCGCGTTCCGCGGCGTGCTGCACGGCACCCTCGACCGCGTGTACGGCGCCCGTGGTGTCTTCGCGGCGGGTTCGCTGATGTTCGGTCTCTGGCACATCGCGTCTTCGCTGGGACTGACGTCGGGCAACAAGGGGCTGTCCAGCTTCCTCGGCGGCGGCGTCCTCGGTCAGGTGCTCGGCATCCTCGCGGCGGTGGTCGCGACCGCGGCCGCGGGCGTCGTGTTCACCTGGCTCCGTCGCCGCAGCGGCAGTCTGATCGCGCCCATCGCGCTGCACTGGTCATTGAACGGCGCGGGTGCGCTCGCCGCCGCCATCGTGTGGCACACGACCATGGCCTGAGTCCGGAGTCAGCAGGCTTCCGGCGTGCCGAGCCATTCCAGCAGCTTCTCGTACACCGACTCGTGGTTGAGCATCGTGAAGTGGTTCGCGGGCGCGAGGTGCATGCCGTCCTCGTCGCGGAAGCCGATCATCCGCGTCCGGTTGCGGCCGGACGCACTCGGCACGAGCACCATGCCGTCGCCGAGCAGGCGGCCCAGCGGATGCCTCGGGCTGCGCGTGATGGTCGCGGAGACGAAGCAGTACGTCACGCCGTCGAGCAGGGGGACCTCGCTGCACGCCGCGGCGCGGAGCGTGTCGGGATCGCGATCGCGCCAGTCCTCGTCGACGAGCGAACCCTGGTTCAGATCCCGGATGCCGGCGCTCCTTCTGCGCAGGAGCCCGGAGATCGCGCGCGTCTCGGGCAGCGCGGCCAGTCCGGCACTCGCGTAGTGGACGGCCTGCTCCAACGGGGCGCCGAGGTGAGGCGAGCCGAGACTCACGACGTGCCGAACCCGTCTCACCCACGGGCGGTCGTCGAGGAAGGCGATCCGGCAGGCGCTGCGGGCCACGAGGCCACCCATGGAATGCCCGACGAGTGCGATCGACTCGACCTCGACCGGCCAGTTCTCGGTGACCGCGTCCAGAAGTTCGGACAGGCTCCTGCCGTTGTCCGAGATGTGCCTGCCGGAGTTGTACCGGATCTGCAGCGCCGTGTACCCCAGGTCCGTCCCGAGCCGTTCACCGTAGGTGGGGCGGCGGCCCAGCGACCACGCGTCCTCGGTCTCGACGAGGCCGTGCAGGAAGACGACGATGCGGCCGCCGGCGCGCGGGAAGGCGTCGGCGAGCGTGGGCGCGTCCGGGGCGAGCGCGACACCGTTCACCCGTATCGCCAGGGGCTCGGCGAGCGGTGACCCCTCGGATTCCAGTACGTCGCCGATCAGCCCCTGGATCGCGGCGATCGCCTGGGCTCCGCGGCGAGTCTGGGACGGCGCGACGTTCTCCGACGACGGGAGGTCGAGGAACCGTCCTGCGAGGGAACCACTGAGACGTGCGGTGTCGGCGACGAGTGCGTACACGGCGCCCGAGATCTCGTCGTGGAGCAGCTTGGCGGGGATCGTGTGGGAGCCGACGCCGAGTCGGATCCCGGCGAAGACGCGATCCGAGATCGCGCGGTGGATGCTGCCGATGCCGGTGGCGGCGCCCCCGATTTCTTCGAGGGCCAGCCGGGCGAGGGCCCGCACCTCGGTGCGGCGTCTGATCTGCGCGTCGGTCACGAGATTTGAGTGTACGCATGTGCACTGAAATGTGCGCGTGTTACGAGGGTGTCGAGAATATGCACCGCGGCCGATTATTTCGGGAATAAATCAACGGTGAAGCGGAAAAGTTGATCTTCTACGGTCGGTGCAATTGGTCGACCGACCAATTCCGGGAAAATCGCTGGTGACGCGGATAATGAACATGTTCACGTTGTGAATTACTCGTCGTGATAGATACGTGATTGAGTCGGATCAAGGATGCCGACAACGCCGTGACGGGGTCCGCGCGCCTGAGCGTGCGAACCCCGTCGCGGGTGTTCAAGTCTTGTGCCAGCGGAAATGCTAGCCAATCGTGGCCGCGGCCGCAGTTGCGGCGTCTGCGCCACCGCCCAATGCGTCGGCGGAGCCCGAGAAGAAGTCCAGGGCACCGGCGAGGTCGGAGAAGGCGGAGAAGAATTCGGACAGGAAGGCGAGATCCATGCTTTTAACTCCTTGCTCGGTTGTGGGCATTTATGTCGGCGCTGAGCGGGCGCCGGATTCCTTCCTACCGTTATTGAAATGAGATCGCAATCCGAGGGTTTAACCGAAATGAAACGCGAGACGAATTACCGGGTTCCGACCAGGTGAGAAGCCCGTGTCCGGATTCACATCCGGCGGGCAGGATCCCACGATGTGGGAGCCGGGCAGTGCCCGAATACCACCGTCGACGGGCGTCGGCGGGGCTATCCTCGTCCCACGACGTGTAGCGCCTTCCGGACATACCGACGTATAGGGGAATCCATCATGCGCAAGACCATCGTCACCGGTATCGCGGTCGCCGCCATCGCGCTGCTCGGCGCGGCCGGTTGCTCCGACGACAGTTCGAACGAGGCTCCGATCGCGACCACGACGACCTCGTCGGCGTCCGACCGGGTGGAAGGCGCGATCAGTAGCGTGCAGGCCACGGCGTCGTCCGCCGTGAACACCGCGCGCGAGGCCACGCAGAACGCGATCAACTCGGCCATCGCGGCGGTCCCGATCGGATTCGAGTCGGGAACCGCCGAGCTCAACGCCGTCTCGGACGTGACGGTCAGGGCGGTGGCCGCCGCCATGAAGGCCGGCGACAGCAAGATCGAGATCGAGGCCTACGCGAGCAACACGGACGAGGCGGCCGCCGAACTCCTGGCCGATCAGCGCGCCCAGGCCGTCGCCAACGCGCTCGAGGCGCAGGGTGTCGACAAGAGCCGCATCTCGGTCGACGGAACGGCCAACCCGCCCGAAGGTGTCAATGTCGATCAGGTGGAGATCACCGTCGAGGACAGCTGACCGGCCCGGTCAGTGCAGGACCGCCCGGTGCTCGTTGCTGTACGGGACGTGCTCGGCGGTTCTGCCCTCGCGGAGTTTGAGCACCCACTCGGGGTCGGACAGCAGCGCGCGGCCGACGGCCACGAGATCGAACTCGCCGTTCTCGTACTGCCGGAGCAGGCGGTCGATACCGGCGGTGTTCGAGGCGCCGTCCGAGGTGAAGGCTGTCGTGAACACGTCGTCGAGACCCACCGAACCGACCGTGATGGTGGGGAGTCCGGTCAGCCGTTTGGTCCAACCCGCGAGACCGAGTTCCCCGTCGTCACCGGCCAGCTCGGGGAACGCCGGTTCCCAGTGCCTGCGGGTGGACGGGTGCAGTACGTCGACACCGGCGGCGACGAGGGGCGCGAGCACCGCCGCGAGTTCGTCGGGGGACTGCGCGATCCGCGAGTCGTAGTGGTTCGACTTCCACTGGCTGAAGCGGTAGACGATCGCGAAGTCCTCGCCGACGGCGTCGCGGATCGCTGCGACCACCTCGACGGGGAACCGGGTGCGGGCCTCGAGCGACCCGCCGTAGCCGTCGGATCGGACGTTGGTGCGGTCCCACAGGAACTGGTCGAGCAGGTAGCCGTGCGCGCCGTGCAGTTCGATGCCGTCGAAGCCCACGTCGCGCGCATTGACGGCGGCCGCGACCCAGGACTCGCGCAGCGCGTCGAGATCGGACGCGGTGAGTTCACGTCCCAGGCGAGTCCCGTCGAGGGCGATCCCGGACGGGCTGGCGGTGGTCACCTCCGGATTCAGGCGGGGCTGCGGGCCACGTTCGACGCCCAGGTGCCACAGCTGCGGGATGATCTGCCCGCCCTCGTCGTGGACTGCGTCCACCACCGATTTCCAGCCCGCGAGGCTGTCGTGCCCGTAGAGGAGCGGCACCCGGGTGTGCGATCCGGCGGCCGGGTCGGGGATGTACGTCCCCTCGGTGATGACGAGTCCGACCCCGCCCGCCGCGCGCCGGCGGTAGTACGCCGCCACATCGTCCCCGGGAATGCCGTCGGGGGAGAATGCCCTGGTCATGGGCGCCATTGCAAAGCGATTCCGTAGCCGGAGGGATTTGACGGCGAACGGCTCGAAGAGGCCGTCCACGGGCAGCGGTGTTTCGGTCATGCCTGTCTGCAACTGATCTTGGTTACGCACTATTCCTGCATACGACCTGCTGTGTAGTTGTAATCTGAAGTCACAGTCGACACTCGCTGCCGGCGCGTGGGCTCTCGCCCGCGCCCGGTCTGACGGGAGGGTGCACTGATGGGCACGAACGACGGAAAAGCTGCCGATCTGGTGCTGTTCGGTGACGTGGTCACCATGAACGACGCCGCGCCACGCGCTCGGGCCGTCGCGGTGCGCGACGGGCGGATAGCCGCCGTCGGCAACGACTCCGCGGTGTTTCCGCTGATCGGGCCGGCAACGATCACGGTCGACCTGCATCGCGCATGCATACTCCCAGGCTTCATCGAGGCGCACGGTCACCCGCTGAACTCCGCGGTGCTGCTCGGCGAACCGGTGGTGGACATCAGACCGGTCACGATCGCCGACGCGGGGGACGTGGTCGACGCGGTTCGCCGCGCCGTCGACGAACACCCCGACGGCGCCGTGCTCAATGGCTGGGACCCCCTGCTCCAGAAGGGGCTGCCCGAACCGACCCGCGAATGGCTCAATTCCGTCGCCCCCGACACGTCCCTGGTGATCCTGCACAACACCGGGCACGTCGCCTACTTCAACGACGTCGCCGCGCGGGAGTCCGGATTGAGCAAGGACACGCCGGACCCGGAGGGCGGCAGCTTCGGCCGCGACAAGTCGGGTGAACTGGACGGTTCGGCATTCGAGGCGCCCGCCGTGATGGTGGTGGCCGCCACGATCCTCGCGGGTGCCGCCGAGCGGTTGCCCGAACTCCTCGCCGCCGAGTGCGCGCGGATGAACGCGGCAGGCATCACGACCGCCAGCGAAATGGCCTTCGACCCACGGTTCCGCAGCGCCCTGACCGCGATCGCCCGATCCGGTGCGCTCACCACCCGACTGCGGCTGTACGAGATGTCGAACCCGGAGCGCGCCTCCGAGGTGTCACCCGGAGTCGGCAACGACCTGCTGCGCCAGGTGGGCATCAAGATCTGGTCGGACGGCTCGCCGTGGGTGGGCAACGCGGCCACCAGCTTTCCGTACCTCGACACGGAGGTCACCCGGTCGCTCGGCCTCGCCGGAACGCGCGGCGAGGCCAATTACACGGAGGACGAGATTCTCGAGATCAGCAAGCCGTACTTCGAGAACGGCTGGCAGATCTCCTGCCACGCCAACGGTGACGCCGCGGTCGCCCTGGTCCTCGACGCGTGGGAGCGGATGCTCGCCGACTCCCCACGCGAGGATCACCGACTCCGGCTCGAGCACGTCGGGGCGATGACCCCGGACCAGTTCCGCCGAGCGACCGAACTCGGCGTCACGTGCAGCCTTTTCGTCGATCACCTCTACTACTGGGGCGACGTGCTCGTCGATGACCTGTTCGGCCCCGAACGCGGAGCATGTTGGGCGGCTGCAGGTTCCGCGATCAAGGCGGGACAGCGGATCTCGTTCCACAACGACGGCCCGGTCACCCCGACCAACCCGCTGCGCAACATCGCCGACGCCGTCACCCGCCGCACCCGATCGGGGCGCGTGCTCGCTCCCGAGGAACGGATCTCCGTCCCGGATGCCCTGCGCGCCGAGACGATCAACTCGGCGTGGCACCTACGGAGTGAGGACGCCATCGGGGCGATCGTCGCCGGCATGCACGCCGATCTCGTCGTGTTGTCGGCCAACCCGCTCCTGGTGGAGCCAGACGACATCGCGGACCTCGAGGTGCTCGCCACGATCCTGGAGGGTCGAACGGTCTTCGGAAAGCTGGAGTGATCCGGGTGGCGCCCGGGTCGAGGGCTCTGCGGTCGATCGGGACGTCAGCCGGAAACTGGATCCGGACTTCGGGTTACACCCGCAAATGGCTGGTTCTCGGCGTCGTGATCGGGATCGTCGCCGGGCTCGGAGCGGTCGTGTTCTACGTCGCGCTGTCGGAAGCGACGCAACTGCTGATCGTCGGCATCGGGGGCTACCACCCGCCGACCGCGGCGGGCGACGGTGGGGCGGTCGGCAGCAGGGAGTTCACGAGACCGTGGGCGATCCCGCTCGTGGTGTGCCTGGGTGGTCTGGTATCGGGCATCATCGTGTTCACGCTGGCTCCGGAGGCCGAGGGGCACGGCACCGACGCGGCGATCGAAGCCGTCCACCGGGACCCCCGCATGATCCGCGTCCGGGTCGTCCTCGTGAAGCTGGTCGCGTCCGCGATCACGATCGGGTCCGGCGGGTCCGGCGGTCGCGAGGGACCCACCGCACAGATCTCGGCGGGTTTCGGATCGCTCCTCGCCCGCAGGCTGGACCTGTCCCCACGGGACGGTCGAATCGCCGTGGCGATCGGCATCGGCTCCGGTATCGGCGCGATCTTCGGCGCCCCGCTCGGCGGCGCGGTGTTGTGCTGCACGATTCCCTACAAGGAAGACTTCGATTTCGAGGTGCTCGTGCCGGCGCTGGTCACGTCGATCGTCAGCTACACCGTGTTCGGCAGCTTCCTCGGTTTCGGGCCACTGTTCGGGTACGCCGCGCAGGACTACGTGTTCGACACCCCGGTCCAGCTGGTGTGGTTCGCGCTCATCGGTGTGCTCGGCGGCCTGATCGGATTGCTGTACAGCGGGACGTTCTACACGGCCGTCGATCTCACCCACCGTCTGCCGGGCAGCCGGATCGTCAAACCGGCGGTCGGCGGGCTGCTCGTCGGACTGATGGCTCTCGTGTTGCCGGAGGTGCTGGGCAGCGGTTACGGCTGGATTCAGCAGTCCATGGCCCGCGGCGACCTCACGGCCATCCCGCTGTGGGTCGTGCTGCTGTTGCCGTTCGCGAAGATCGTCGCGACGTCGCTGTCCATCGGCTCGGGTGGATCCGGCGGCATCTTCGGCCCGGGAATGGTGATCGGGGCGTTCACCGGCGCCGCAGTGTGGCGACTGCTGGAACCGATCGCCCCGGGAGTCCCCGACAATCCGGCGCCCTTCGTCATCGTCGGCATGATGGCCTGCTTCGGCAGTATCGCCCGCGCTCCTCTCGCGGTCATGTTGATGGTCGCGGAGATGACGGGGAGCGTCGGTGTGCTGGTGCCGGGGATGATCGCTGTCGGACTCGCCTATCTCATCGTGCGGCGATCGGGGAAGACGATCTACCGGGCGCAGCGCGAGAACCGTGCGGAGGCTCGGCTCGCCCCGGGATGATCGGATCGGGGTCCGTGTGTGGAGGGCCGGGTGGATTCCGGCATGCTTGTGGCCATGACTGTTCACGTTCCTCAGTACGTCGACCTCCTCTGGCCAGCGCTTCAGGCTGCCATTGCTCTCGGTGGTTCGGCGTCCAACGAGGAGCTCGACAGCGCCGTCGTTGAGCGAGAAGGGCTTTCGTCCGACGTGCAGGGTGTGCTGCACGGTGACGGTCCCAGCACCGAGATCGAGTACCGGTTGGCGTGGGCCCGTACCTACCTCAAGGGGATGGGTCTGCTCACGAACAGCAGGCGCGGGGTGTGGAGTGTGACGGAGAAGGGCCGCGAGGTCGCCGAGAGCGAGATCCGACCGCTGCACGCCGAGTTCTCCGCCGAGAACCGCAAGAAGAATGCCGCCCGCAAATCGGCGAAGGCGGCGTCCCGCCGCAACGACGAGCCGGATGCCAACATCGCCGAGGCCGAGAACGACGCGGACTGGAAAGACCTCCTCCTCGATACGGTCCTGAAGATGTCGCCGCCCGCGTTCGAGCGGCTGACCCAGCGGTTGCTGCGGGAGGCGGGATTCTCGAGCGCGTCCGTCACCGGTCGCGGCGGCGACGGGGATATCGAGGGGCTCGGCGTGTACCAGTTGTCGCTGCTCAGTTTCCCCGTGTTCTTCCAGTGCAAGCGCTACAGCGGCAGCGTCGGGGCGGGGGCGGTGCGCGATTTCCGCGGCGCGATGGCGGGCCGCGGCGAGAAGGGCCTGCTCATCACCACCGGGACCTTCACCGGTGACGCCCGCACGGAGTCCAAGAGGGACGGGGCACCGCCGATCGACCTCATCGACGGCGACCGGCTGTGCGACCTGTTGAAGGAGCATTCACTGGGTGTCCAGACCACCACGCGTCTCGTCGAGGACGTCGAGGTCAGGTCCGATTACTTCCACTCGCTGGAGCCGAAATGATCAGCGTCGGGTCACCGCCCCAGCGCCAGGACACTCTTTCCCGTTGCGGTATGGCCACGAAGCGATCACACAGGCCCTGAAGCGGTGCCGACAGCGTCTTCCCGTGTGTAAAGAGGAAGTTAAATACACATGTCACTGACGTGAAAAGCGACCGAGGGAAGTCGATATGACGACCACATCGCCGTGGCCGTTGATGGGCCGCACGGTACGGCCGCCGGCGGGGATGCTGGCGGACCGGCGGTTCGCGATGCTCGTCGACCAGTTCTTCGGACTCTTCCACGACGCCAGCCAGGGCGGCGGCGCGCTGGCCGTCTATCTCCACGGTGAACCGGTCGTCGACGTGTGGGCCGGGTGGGCGAGCCGCGACACGTTCTGGCAGGACGACACCGTCACCCTCACGTTCTCCACGGGCAAGGGCGTCGCGTCCACCGTTCTGCACCGTCTCGCCGGACGCGGGATCATCGACTACGAGGCGCCGGTGGCGCAGTACTGGCCCGAGTTCGCCGCCGAGGGCAAGGACGAGATCACGGTGCGCGAACTGCTGTCGCACCGCGCCGGACTGCACCGGGTACGCGGGCTCGTGCCCGGACCGCTGAGTCTGATGGACCATTCCCTGGTCAGCGCCGCACTGGCCGCGGCGACCCCGGATCGGCGTCGGCTGAAGGTCCCCGGCTACCACGCGGTGACATTCGGTTCGCTCGTCGCCGAACTGACGTCCCGCGCGGCCGGAAAACCCTTCACGGAACTGGTGCGCACCGAGGTCGCCGAACCGCTCGGGGTGAAGGAATTCTGGTACGAGGTGCCGCCGGCCGAGCGTGCCCGGATCGCGAGGACCTTCCCGCACATCAACCCGTTCGGCGTTCCGTGGGGAGCCACGTCGTTCGCGATGTCGCGGCTGCCCGGTCTGCGCAACGTGGCCGACGCCGGCATGCCCGCCGGTTTCGACGCCCTCGTCCGCAACCCCGCGATCCACGACAGCGTGATGCCGGGGTGGAACGGCGTGTTCAGCGCCCGCGCGCTGGCGCGGATGTACGGGGCGCTGGCGAACGGCGGAACGGTCGGCGGTGTGGAGTTCCTCCCACCGGACGTCGTGGCGACGTTGAGTCAGGTGCAGACGACGGCCCGCGACTACGTTCTGGGCATTCCGATGAACTGGCGGCTCGGCTACCACGCGGGGATGGTGGCACGTCGCAGGCAGCCGTCGAATACTTTCGGGCACTACGGGTTGGGCGGGTCGGGTGCGTTCGCCGACGCCGACACCGGGCTGTCGATCGCCTTCGTCACCAACCGGCTCGGCAACATGCTGACCCCCATCGCCGATCTCCGCCTGCCGAAGCTCGGGTCGACGGCGCTCGCCATCGCCGAGAAGCTGTAGCCGGGCGGCTCGCGCCGCCGGTGGAACCAATTCGATGTAGACGCGCCGTTTTTCGATCGACGCGAGCCTCCGGTCTGGAGGGCGGGGGACCGGTAGCATCGGGTCCGTGACCGACGCGACCGCCCACACCAGCCGTGCTGATCGGTTGCGTGTCCTCGTCTACAGCGACGATGCGACCACCCGCCAGAAGGTCGTTCTGGCGCTGGGGACGCGTCCGCACCCCGACCTCCCGGAGTTGGAGTACGTCGAGGTGGCGACCGCGCCCGTGGTGATCCGGCAGATGGATGCCGGCGGTATCGACCTTGCAATCCTGGACGGGGAGGCGGTCCCCGCGGGCGGGATGGGGATCGCGAAGCAGTTGAAGGACGAGATCGACGACTGCCCCCCGATCCTGGTCCTGACCGGCCGCCCCGACGACGCCTGGCTGGCCACGTGGTCGCGGGCCGAGGCCGCGGTGCCGCACCCGCTCGACCCGATCCGGTTGTCCGAAGCGGTCATAGCGCTGCTACGCACCCGCCTCTCAGCTTAGGCTCCCCTGACTCCGTTTCCCGCTGCGTGAAGGTGCATCGAGCGCCTGTGCCGCAGGGGTTTTCCGTACTTCGAGATCGCCTGGAACTCGCACGGTCAAATCGACCGGGCTCGACGACTTCCCTTGTACGCTGTGGCATAACTCACAAGAGCGTAGCTTCGGAAACGACCGTCCGGGAATCGGGCGGACAGGCTCGGGAAGAGGGGAGCTGAGACGGCATGAATGTCTACGTGCCGATCCTCGTGCTCGGGGCGATTGCGGTCGCGTTCGCGGTCTTCTCCGTGATCGTGGCGAGGATCGTCGGTCCGAGGCGCTACAACCGTGCCAAGCTCGACGCCTACGAGTGCGGCATCGAGCCGACGCTCTCGCCTCTGGGTGCGGGCCGCATCCCGGTGAAGTACTACCTGACGGCCATGTTGTTCATCATCTTCGACATCGAGATCGTGTTCCTCTATCCGTGGGCTGTCCATTTCGATGCTCTCGGCTTCTTCGGTCTCGGGGCCATGGCCCTGTTCATCTTCAACGTCTCCGTCGCCTACGCGTACGAGTGGCGGCGTGGCGGTCTCAGTTGGGACTGACCTGTCCCCCCAGCGATCCAAAAGCTAAGTCGGAAGAGAAGAGTCGGATATGGGCATCGAGGAGAAGCTGCCGAGCGGCTTCCTGCTGACCACGGTCGAAGGGCTCGCGGGCTATGTCCGCAAGGGCTCGCTGTGGCCGGCGAGTTTCGGGCTCGCCTGCTGCGCGATCGAGATGATGGCCACCGCCGGCGGACGCTTCGACATCGCCCGTTTCGGCATGGAGGCGTTCCGGGCGTCGCCGCGGCAGGCGGACCTGATGATCGTGGCCGGCCGGGTGAGCCAGAAGATGGCCCCGGTGCTGCGGCAGATCTACGACCAGATGGTGGAGCCGAAGTGGGTGCTGGCGATGGGCGTCTGCGCGTCGTCGGGCGGCATGTTCAACAACTACGCGATCGTGCAGGGCGTCGACCACATCGTGCCGGTGGACATCTATCTGCCCGGGTGCCCGCCCCGGCCCGAGATGTTGTTGAACGCGATCCTCACCCTGCACGAGAAGATCCAGCAGATGCCGCTCGGCGTTCACCGCGAGGAGGTGGCACGGGCGGCGGAGCAGGCGGCGCTGGCCGCCACCCCCACCATCCAGATGAAGGGCCTCCTGAGATGACCGGAGCGAGCGGCCGTGGTTCGAGGGAGCGAAGCGAACCGAGCAGAAGGTGCCGGGGCCGTGCGGTCTGGACTGAGGAGCGAGGGAGCGTAGCGAACCGAGTAGTTGGTGCCGGGGCCGTGCGGTCTGGACTGAGGAGCGAGGGAGCGTAGCGAGTGAGTGACGAGGGAAGACCGCACGACAAGGCCCCGGCGCCCGCGAGCGAAGCGAGCAATGTCCCAGCGAGCCATGTCCCAGAACAGATCGGTGTGCGCAAGGGGCTGTTCGGGGTGCGGGGTAGTGGGGATACGTCGGGGTATGGGCGGTTGGTGCGTCCGGTGTTGTTGCCGGGGAGTACGCCGCGGCCGTATGGGGGGTATTTCGATGATGTCGCGGATGGGCTGGGGGCGGCGTTGGCGGAGTCGGGTGTGGGTTTCGAGGTGGCGATCGAGTCGGTTGTGGTGTTTCGGGGTGAGGTGACGTTCGGTGTGCGGCGGGAGTTTTTGCCTTTGGTGGCGCGGGCGTTGCGTGATGAGCCGGATCTGCGGTTCGAGATGTGTCTGGGTGTGAATGGTGTGCATTTCCCGCAGGATGTGGGCCGGGAGTTGCATGCGGTGTATCCGTTGTTGTCGATTACGCACAATCGTCGGATCCGTCTGGAGGTGGCGGCGCCGGATGCGGATCCGCACATCCCGTCGTTGTATGAGGTGTATCCGACGAACGATTGGCACGAGCGGGAGACGTACGACTTTTTCGGGATCGTGTTCGATGGTCATCCGTCGTTGACCCGGATCGAGATGCCGGATGACTGGCCGGGTCATCCGCAGCGGAAGGACTATCCGCTCGGCGGCATTCCCGTCGAGTACAAGGGCGCGGAGATCGCGCCGCCCGACGAGCGGCGGGGGTACAACTGATGAGCGAGGACACGGTTTTCACTGTCGCCGGTCAGGACTGGGACGAGGTTGTCGATGCGGTGAAGGCGTCGTCGGGTGGTGCGGGTTCGGAGGGCGGCGAGGAGCGGATCGTCGTGAATATGGGTCCGCAGCATCCGTCGACGCACGGGGTGTTGCGGCTCATCTTGGAGATCGAGGGTGAGACGGTCACGGAGGCCCGGTGCGGGATCGGTTATCTGCATACGGGGATCGAGAAGAACCTCGAGTATCGGACGTGGACGCAGGGCGTGACGTTCGTGACGCGGATGGATTACCTGTCGCCGTTCTTCAACGAGACGGCGTATTGCCTCGGTGTGGAGAAGTTGCTCGACATCACGGATCAGGTGCCGGAGCGGGCGAGTGTGATCCGGGTGATGTTGATGGAGCTCAACCGCATCTCTTCGCATCTGGTGGCGTTGGCCACGGGCGGCATGGAGTTGGGGGCGGTCACGGCGATGTTGTTCGGTTTCCGGGAACGTGAGCTGGTTCTGGACGTGTTCGAGATGATCACGGGGTTGCGCATGAATCATGCGTACATCCGGCCGGGGGGTTTGTCGCAGGATCTGCCGGAGGGTGCGGTGGAGAAGGTGCGCGAGTTGCTCACGTTGATGCCGGAACGGCTGCGGGACATGGAGAATCTCCTCAACGACAACCGCATCTGGAAGGGGCGCACCCAGGGCATCGGGTATCTCGACCTGACGGGGTGCATGGCGCTCGGCATCACGGGTCCGATGCTGCGTGCGACGGGTCTGCCGCACGATCTGCGTAAGTCGCAGCCGTATTGCGGTTACGAGAATTACGAGTTCGACGTCAGCACCGATACGGGGTGCGACGCGTACGGCCGTTATTTGATCCGGGTCGACGAGATGAAGGAGTCGTTGAAGATCGTCGAGCAGTGCCTCGACAAGTTGCGGCCGGGCCCGATCATGGCGGAGGACAAGAAGATCGCGTGGCCGGCGGATCTGACGTTGGGTCCCGACGGTCTGGGCAATTCGCCAGGGCACGTCCGCGAGATCATGGATTCGTCGATGGAGTCGCTGATTCATCACTTCAAGTTGGTGACGGAGGGTTTCCGGGTGCCGCCGGGCCAGGTGTATGTGGCGGTGGAGTCGCCGCGGGGTGAGCTCGGTGTGCACATGGTGAGCGACGGCGGAACCCGACCGTACCGGGTGCATTTCCGGGATCCGTCGTTCACGAACCTGCAGTCGGTGGCGGCCACGTGTGAGGGCGGCATGGTTGCGGATGTCATTGCCGCGGTCGCGAGCATCGATCCGGTGATGGGGGGCGTGGACCGATGACCGAGCAAGCAGCACCGAAGCAAACCCCCATCTTCATCGAGTTCGGGCCCCGGCCGGAGGAGCACGGGCTGCTGGTGCGGCCGGGGGCGCGTGAGGAGTACCCGCCGGAGGTCGGTGCGCGGTTGGATGCCGATGCCGACGTCGTCGTCGCGCGGTACCCGAATTCGCGTTCCGCGCTGCTGCCGCTGCTGCATCTGGTGCAGGCGGAGGACGGCTGGATCACGCCGGCGGGGATCGAGTTCTGTGCCTGCCGGCTCGGGTTGACCGGCGCCGAGGTGGCTGCGGTGGCGACGTTCTATTCGATGTACCGGCGCGATCCGACGGGCGACTACTACGTCGGTGTGTGCACCAACACGTTGTGCGCGATCATGGGCGGCGACGCGATCCTCGCCGCGCTGGAGGAGCATCTCGACCTGCCGCATGGCGGCACGTCCGCGGACGGCAAGGTCACGCTGGAGCACATCGAGTGCAATGCGGCGTGCGATTACGCCCCGGTGGTGATGGTCAATTGGGAGTTCTTCGACAACCAGACCCCGGAGTCGGCTCGCTCGCTCGTCGATTCCCTGCGTTCGGGGGAGCGGGTGTCGCCGAGCCGCGGCGCGGCGCTGTGCACGTTCCGGGAGACCGCGAGAATTCTCGCTGGGTTCCCCGACGAGCGTCCGGGTGCGCTGGCGGAGGGCGGCTCCGCGGGCGACGCCACACTGGCCGGCCTGCGGGTGGCGCACGAACGGGGTATGGCAGCGCCGGATCCTGCGGAGACGTCGCTGATCCCGGAGCCGCCGTCGCGGGACACCGAGCCGGTGGCGGCGGAATCGGCGAAGGACCAGCCGGCGCCTGCCCCGTCCGCGACGGTGCCGCCGGATCGGTCCACCTCCGAGACGGATCCGGCGGACACCGACCCGGGTCGAAAGGGAGACTGACATGCCGCTGACCCCTGTCCTCAGCCGTTACTGGGACGAGCCCGAGTCCTGGACCCTCGACACGTACCGTCGCCACGACGGGTACGAGGGCCTGCAGAAGGCGCTGCGCATGGAGCCGGACGAGGTCATCTCGACGGTCAAGGAGGCCGGCCTGCGCGGTCGTGGTGGTGCCGGGTTCCCGACCGGGATGAAGTGGTCGTTCATCCCGCAGGGCGACGACAAGCCGCACTACCTCGTGGTCAACGCCGACGAGTCCGAACCGGGCACCTGCAAGGACATGCCGCTTATGCTGGCCACGCCGCACGCGCTCGTGGAGGGCGTCATCATCGCGGCGTACGCGATCCGCGCCGGGCACGCGTTCATCTATGTGCGCGGCGAGGTGGTGCCGGTGCTGCGCCGGCTGCAGGCCGCGGTCGCGGAGGCGTATGCGGCGGGCTACCTCGGCACGAACATCCTGGGCACCGGTTTCGACCTCGAACTGGTCGTGCACGCGGGTGCGGGGGCGTACATCTGCGGGGAGGAGACGGCGCTGCTCGATTCGCTGGAGGGGCGCCGCGGTCAGCCTCGGTTGCGTCCGCCGTTCCCCGCGGTGGCCGGTCTCTACGCGTCACCGACCGTCGTCAACAACGTCGAGTCGATTGCGAGTGTCCCGCCGATCATCGTGAACGGCATCGAGTGGTTCCGGTCGATGGGCAGCGAGAAGTCGCCCGGCTTCACCCTGTACTCCCTGTCCGGGCACGTGACGAAGCCCGGACAGTACGAGGCCCCGCTCGGAATCACCCTGCGGGAGTTGCTCGAGTACGCGGGCGGAGTCCGCGCCGGGCACCGATTGAAGTTCTGGACCCCGGGCGGTTCCTCGACGCCGATCTTCACCGACGAGCATCTCGACGTCGCCCTCGACTACGAGGGTGTCGGCGCCGCCGGATCGATGCTGGGCACCAAGGCGTTGCAGATCTTCGACGAGACCACGTGCGTGGTGCGTGCCGTGCTCCGCTGGACCGAGTTCTATGCGCACGAGTCGTGCGGGAAGTGCACGCCCTGCCGGGAAGGCACCTACTGGCTGGTGCAGATCCTGGAGCGGCTCGAGAGGGGGGAGGGGACCGACGCCGATCTGGAGAAGCTGCTCGACATCGCCGACAATATCCTCGGCAAGTCGTTCTGCGCTCTCGGTGACGGTGCGGCCAGCCCGATCATGTCCTCCATCAAGTACTTCCGCGACGAGTACCTCGCACACTTCGAGCAGGGTGGCTGCCCGTTCGACCCGCATCAGTCCACGCTCATGGCGGGAGTGCATGCATGAAGCCTGCGAGTGTAGCGAGCGATGTTTCGGCGCGGAGGCCGCGCGTTCTGGACCGAGGAGCGAGGGAGCGCAGCGAGTGAGCGATGAGGGAAGGGCGCGCGTGAAGGGCTCCGCGCCTGCGAGCGTAGCGAGCCATGATACGAGCCTTGATGCAGTGAACGTTGTCATCGACGGTGTCGAGGTCAGTGTCCCCAAGGGCACGTTGGTGATTCGTGCCGCGGAGATGATCGGCATCCAGATCCCGCGGTTCTGCGACCACCCGTTGCTCGACCCGGTCGGCGCGTGCCGTCAGTGCCTCGTCGACGTCGAGGGGCAGCGCAAGCCGCTCGCCTCCTGCACCACGACCGTCACCGACGGCATGGTCGTCCACACCCAGCTCACGTCGCCCGTCGCCGACAAGGCGCAGAAGGGCGTGATGGAGTTGCTGCTGATCAACCATCCTCTGGACTGCCCGGTGTGCGACAAGGGCGGCGAGTGCCCCCTGCAGAACCAGGCGATGTCCAACGGGCGCGCGGAATCGCGTTTCGGGGAGGTCAAGCGCACGTTCCCCAAGCCGATTCCGCTGTCCACGGAGGTCCTGCTGGACCGCGAGCGGTGCGTGCTGTGCGCGCGGTGCACCCGGTTCTCCCAGCAGGTCGCCGGCGACCCGTTCATCGAACTCATGGAACGGGGCGCGCTGCAGCAGGTGGGGATCTACGCGAAGGAACCGTTCGAGTCGTACTTTTCCGGCAACACCGTCCAGATCTGTCCGGTGGGTGCGCTGACGGGTTCCGCGTACCGCTTCCGGGCCCGCCCGTTCGACCTGGTCTCCAGCCCCAGCGTCTGCGAGCACTGTGCGAGCGGGTGCGCCCAGCGCACCGACCACCGGCGGGGGAAAGTGCTGCGCCGGCTGGCGGGCGACGATCCGGAGGTCAACGAGGAGTGGAATTGCGACAAGGGGCGGTGGGCGTTCGCCTACGCCACCGAGCGCGACCGGACCACGACCCCTCTGGTCCGCGGCGACGACGGCACGCTGGCACCCGCCTCCTGGTCGGAGGCCCTGGCCGTCGCGGCGCGGGGACTGGCCGCCGCGCGGGGCAACGCGGGTGTTCTCGTCGGGGGCCGGTCCACCTGGGAGGATGCCTACGCCTACGCGAAGTTCGCACGAACAGTGCTCGGCACCAATGACATCGACTTCCGCAGTCGCGCGCACTCCGGCGAGGAGGCCGAGTTCCTGGCTGCCCGGGTGGCGGGGCAGCGACTCGCGGTCACCTACGAGGATCTCGACGCCGCACCGGTCGTTCTTCTCGTCGCATTCGAGCCGGAGGAGGAATCGCCGATCGTCTTCCTGCGGCTGCGCAAGGCCGCACGCGCGAAGGCCGTTCCGGTCTACTCGATCACCCCGTACGCGTCCCGTGGCCTGGAGAAGATGTCCGGCCGCCTGCTGCGGTCCGCGCCGAGTGCGGAGGCGGAGGTCCTCGACGGACTCCGCGCGGGAGACCCGGACCCGGGCGTTACTGAACTGCTGCGCCGGCCGGGTGCGGTCATCGTGGTCGGGGAAAGACTCGCCGGGGTGCCGGGGGCGCTGTCCGCGGCGGTCCGACTGGCCGACGACACGGGGGCCCGGCTGGCCTGGGTGCCGCGACGGGCCGGCGAACGCGGCGCACTCGAGGCCGGTGCGCTGCCCGGACTGCTCCCGGGTGGCAGACCGGTGGGCGATCCGGAGGCGCGGCGGCAGGTCGCGTCGGTGTGGAACGCCGCGGGCCTGCCGGACACCGCGGGCCGGGACACCGCGGGCATCCTCGCCGCGGCCGAGGCGAAGACGCTCGGGGCGCTGGTGATCGGCGGTGTCGAGGCCGACGACCTCCCCGACCCGCAGGCCGCGCTGGCCGCGGTCGAGGCGGCAGGGTTCGTCGTGAGTCTGGAACTGCGCCACAGTGCGATCAGCGAGCGCGCGGACGTGGTGTTCCCCATCGCACCGGTCATGGAGAAGCCGGGCACCTTCCTCGACTGGGAAGGGCGCACACGCGATTTCGACGCCGCCCTCCGGGCCACCGGGTCGATGCCCGATCAGCGCGTGCTCCACGCGATCGCCGGCGAAATGGGTGTCCCGCTGGGTCTTCCGGACGCCGCCACCGCACGGCGCGAACTCGAGAGGCTCGGCGCCTGGGACGGTGACTTCCCGGATCCGCCCGACCATCCGCAACCGCCGCGGCGGGAACCCGGGCCGGGGGAGGCGGTGCTCGCCACCTGGCGGATGCTGCTCGACTCGGGGCGGCTGCAGGACGGGGAACCGCACCTGGCAGGCACCGCCCGCACTCCGGTCGTGCGGATGTCCGCGGCCTCGGCGGCCGAGTCGGGTGCCGCTGACGGGGATCCGGTCACCGTGACGACGGAGCGGGGCGGCGTCACCCTGCCGTTGGTGATCACCGACATGCCGGATCGAGTGGTGTGGCTGCCCCTCAACTCGCCCGGGTCCGCCGTCTACAAGCAACTGGCCGCCCGGTCGGGGAGCGTCGTGAACGTCCGCCGCGCGGCAGGCACCAACGGGATGGTCCCGGGAGGTGCGCTGTGACGATCGAGGCCGTCTACCCCGACCCGGCGCTGTTCGGCCACGACCCGTGGTGGCTGGTTCTCGGCAAGGCCCTGGCCATCTTCGTGTTCCTCGTCCTCACTCCGCTTCTGACGATCCTGGCCGAACGCAAGGTCATGGCCTGGATGCAGATGCGCGTGGGCCCGAACCGGGTGGGTCCGCGGGGCATGCTGCAGAGCCTCGCCGACGGCATCAAGCTCGCGCTGAAGGAAGGGATCGTCCCGAAGGGTGTGGACAAGCCGATCTACATCCTGGCGCCGATCATCGCCGCGGTACCCGCGTTCATGGCGTTCGCCGTGATCCCGTTCGGCCCGGCGGTGTCGATCTTCGGGCACTACACGCCCTTGCAGCTGACGGACCTGCCGGTGGCCGTCCTCTACGTCCTCGCGGCCACGTCGATCGGCGTCTACGGCATCGTGCTCGCCGGCTGGGCGTCCGGCTCCACGTACCCGTTGCTGGGAGGGCTGCGCTCGACGGCGCAGGTGATCTCGTACGAGATCGCGATGGCGTTGTCCTTCGCGGCCGTCTTCCTGGACGCCGGAACGATGTCCACGTCGGGCATCGTCGCCGCCCAGGAACACACCTGGTACGTCTTCCTGCTGCTGCCGTCGTTCCTCATCTACGTCACGTCGATGGTCGGCGAGACCAACCGGGCGCCCTTCGACCTGCCCGAGGCCGAAGGCGAACTGGTCGGCGGGTTCCACACCGAGTACTCCTCGCTGAGCTTCGCGATGTTCATGCTCGCCGAGTACGTGAACATGGTGACGGTCTCGGCGCTCGCGACCACGCTGTTCCTCGGCGGCTGGCATGCCCCGTTCCCGCTCAGCCTGTGGGACGGCGCGAATTCCGGCTGGTGGCCGGTGCTGTGGTTCACGCTGAAGGTCTGGGGTTTCCTGTTCGTGTTCGTCTGGTTGCGCGCCACGCTGCCCCGGCTGCGGTACGACCAGTTCATGGGTCTCGGCTGGAAGATCCTGATCCCGATCTCGCTGGTGTGGGTCATGATCGTCGCCACCGTCCGGGCCTTCCGCAACGAGGGTTACGACGTCCGGTCGATCGCACTCGTCGTCGCGGGCCTCGTCGTCGCCCTCGTCGTGGTGATGCTGCTGTGGAAGCGGCTGCGCCCGGGCCGCGTTCCCGCACCCGAGAAACGGGTCGAGCCGCAGGGACGCGCGGAACCGTCCCCGGAGACACTCGAACCGTTCGACCCCATGGCCGGTGGATACCCGGTTCCGCCGATGCCGGGTCAGACGCTGCCCGCGTTCCGGCGCACGCCCGTCTCCGTCACCTCCGCGCACTCCACCGGATCGACCCAGGAGAACAGCGATGACTAAATTCCTCGGCCCCATAGCGGGTTTCGGCGTGACCTTCTCGACGATGTTCAAGAAATCGAACACCGAGTTCTACCCGGAGGAGAAGGTGCCGACGGCTGCCCGCTATCACGGCAGGCACCAGCTCAACCGTTACGCGGACGGGCTGGAGAAGTGCATCGGGTGCGAACTGTGTGCCTGGGCGTGCCCCGCCGACGCGATCTTCGTGGAGGGCGCCGACAACACCGACGAGGAACGCTTCTCGCCCGGCGAGCGGTACGGCCGGGTGTACCAGATCAACTACCTGCGCTGCATCGGGTGCGGGCTGTGCATCGAGGCGTGCCCGACGCGGGCGCTGACCATGACCAACGAGTACGAGATGGCCGACGACAACCGTGCCGGCCTGATCTACGAGAAGGACCGGCTGCTGGCCCCGCTCGAGTCCGGCATGGTCGAGTCGCCGCACCCGATGGCCCCGGGCACCACCGCCGAGGACTACTACCGCGGCGCGGTGACCGGGGGAGCGGCGGCTGCGCCGCAGGACGAATCCGGGGTCGACGACACGGCGGGGGACAGGCCGTGATCGAGGGAGGAGAGCCGACGTGGTGAACACGATGCCGTCCGCGGTCCAGCTGGTCGCGGAACCCTTCACCCAGACCTCGACGGGCGAGGGTGTGCAGTTCTGGGTCCTCGCGACCGTGGCCGTGATCGGCGCGCTCGGAGTGGTCAGCGCAACCAAGGCCGTCTACTCGGCGATCTTCCTCGCGACGACCATGATCATCCTGGCCGTGTTCTACATCGCCCAGGGCGCGCTCTTCCTCGGCGTCGTGCAGATCGTGGTCTACACCGGCGCCGTCATGATGCTGTTCCTGTTCGTGCTCATGCTCATCGGCGTCGACTCCTCCGAGTCCCTCGTGGAGAACCTCCGCGGTCAGCGGGTGTCCGCGATCGCGGCGGGACTGGGATTCGGACTCCTGCTGATCGGCGGCATCGGGAGTGCGTCCGTCTCCGCGTTCACCGGTCTCGATCAGGCCAACGCGGGGGGCAACGTCGAGGGGCTCGCCGAACTCGTGTTCATCCGGTACGTGTGGGCTTTCGAACTGACCGGTGCGTTGCTGATCACGGCGACCATCGGTGCCATGGTGCTCGCCCACCGGGAGCGTTTCGAGCGGCGGAAGGATCAGCGTGAGCTGTCCCAGGACCGCGTCCGCGAGGGTGCCCGTGTCACTCCGCTGCCCAGTCCGGGTGTGTACGCGCGGCACAACGCGGTTGACATACCGGCGTTGCTGCCCGACGGCACCTTCTCCGAGCTGTCCGTCAGCCGGTCGCTCGAACGGCGGCCGAGCCTGCCCGCCCGGGCGCTGGGCACCGCGGACGTCGCGACCCCCGAACCCGGTGCGACCGACGAGGGGAGTCGGCGATGAACCCCGAGAACTACCTCTACCTGTCGGCGCTGCTGTTCACGATCGGTGCGGCCGGGGTGCTGATCCGCCGCAACGCGATCATCGTGTTCATGTGCATCGAACTGATGCTCAACGCCTCGAATCTGGCGTTCGTGACGTTCGCCCGGATGCACGGCAACCTCGACGGTCAGGTCTTCGCGTTCTTCACGATGGTCGTCGCGGCCGCCGAGGTCGTCGTCGGTCTGGCGATCATCATGACCATCTTCCGTTCCCGCCGTTCGGCTTCCGTCGACGACGCCAACCTCCTCAAGAACTGACGGGTCCCCGATGACGCACATCCTCGAGAAGGTGACTTTGCCCGACGACGACGACCCGATCGGCGGTGCGGCATGAGCGGAACGCTCTCGTCGGCCGTGTGGCTGCTGCCCGTTCTGCCGCTCTTCGGAGCCGCCGTGCTCCTGCTGGCGGGAAGGCGCAGCGATGCGTGGGGCCATCTCCTCGGCTGTGCGACGGCGCTGGTCTCGTTCGCGCTCGGCGTCGTCTTCTTCGTCGACATGCTGGGCCGGGACGCAGCCGAGCGGGTCGTGCACCAGACCCTGTTCAGCTGGGTGCCGGTCGGTGAACTCCAGGTGGATTTCGGTCTCCAACTCGACCAGCTGTCCGTGTGCTTCGTCCTCCTGATCACCGGGGTGGGTTCGCTGATCCACATCTATTCGGTCGGCTACATGGCGCACGATCCGGAGCGACGGCGATTCTTCGCCTACCTCAATCTGTTCCTCGCGGCGATGCTGCTGCTGGTGCTGGCCGACAACTTCCTGGGTCTGTACGTCGGGTGGGAGGGCGTCGGTCTCGCCTCGTACCTGCTCATCGGGTTCTGGCAGTACAAGCCGTCCGCCGCGGCGGCCGCGAAGAAGGCGTTCGTCGTCAACCGCGTCGGCGACATGGGACTGGTCCTCGCGATCATGATCATGTTCTCGACCTTCGGCTCGATCGAATTCGCCGACGTGTTCACGCGTGCCGACGCCGCGAGCGAGGGGGTGCTCACCGCGATCGGGCTCGCGCTGCTGCTCGCCGCCTGCGGCAAATCGGCGCAGGTCCCGTTGCAGTCCTGGCTCGGTGACGCGATGGAGGGCCCGACACCGGTGTCGGCGCTCATCCACGCCGCGACCATGGTCACGGCGGGTGTGTATCTGATCGTCCGGTCCAACGCGATCTTCGACCTGGCCCCGGGCGCCCAGCTCGCCGTCGTGATCGTCGGCGCGGTGACCCTGCTGTTCGGCGCGATCATCGGCTGCGCGAAGGACGACATCAAGAAGGCGCTGGCGGCATCCACGATGAGCCAGATCGGGTACATGGTGCTGGCCGCCGGTCTGGGGCCGGCCGGGTACGCGTTCGCGATCATGCTGCTGCTCACCCACGGCTTCTTCAAGGCCGGCCTGTTCCTCGGCGCAGGCTCGGTGATGCACGGCATGAACGACGAGGTGAACATGCGCCGCTACGGCGGTCTGCGCACCGTCATGCCGATCACGTTCGTCACGTTCGGGCTGGGATACCTGGCCATCATCGGGATTCCGCCGTTCTCCGGCTTCTTCTCCAAGGACAAGATCATCGAAGCGGCGTTCGCCGCCGAGGGCGTCCAGGGCGTCGTCCTCGGAACGGTCACGCTGCTCGGCGCGGGACTGACCGCCTTCTACATGACCAGGGTGATGCTGATGACGTTCTTCGGACGTCGCCGATGGGCGCCGGACGCCGACCCACACGAATCGCCAGGGGTGATGACGGTGCCGATGATTCTGCTCGCGGTGGGTTCGGTCGCCGCAGGCGCCCTACTCGCGGTCGGCTCCTCCCTGCAGCACTGGCTGGAACCGGTCGTCGGCGCCCACCACGGCGAGCCCGCCCTGCCCGTGTGGGCGATCACCGTACTCACCCTGGTGGTGGTGCTCGCGGGAGTCGCGGTGGCCTACCGGCAGTACGCCGGGCAGCCGATCCCCGAGGTCGCGCCGGCGGAGGTCA
Organism: Rhodococcus wratislaviensis; assembly: GCF_900455735.1. Lineage (GTDB taxonomy): Bacteria > Actinomycetota > Actinomycetes > Mycobacteriales > Mycobacteriaceae > Rhodococcus_F > Rhodococcus_F wratislaviensis. The sequence continues at coordinate 157,351 of NZ_UAUI01000003.1, forward strand.
CCGCGTTCACCGTCGCGGCCCGGAAGGACCTGTACGGCGATGCGTTCAACGAGGCGGCGCTGATGCGTCCCGGGCAGGAGTTGACGCGAACACTCGTGACCGTCGACGGCAGGGGAGTCGACGGTGCCGTCAACGGGTTCGCCGCGCTCGTCGGCGGCACGTCGATGCGGGTGCGGCGCCTGCAGACCGGGTTCGTCCGGTCGTACGCGCTGTTCATGTTCGCGGGTGCGGCCCTTCTGGTCGCCACGATGCTGGTGAGGCTGTGGTGAGCGGCTTCCCGTGGCTGACCGCCCTCTGGGTGCTGCCACTCGTCGGCGCCGGTGTGGTCCTGGCATTGCCCGTCCACAAGCGCGCGCTCGCGAAATCCGTCGCCGTGGGCGTGTCCGTGGTGGTGCTGTGCCTGGCAGTCGTGCTGGCGATCCGGTTCGATCCGACCGGCGAGCAGTACCAGTTCGTGGAATCGCACGCCTGGATCCCGGCGTTCGGCACCCGGTACATCCTGGGCCTCGACGGCATCGCGCTCGTCCTGGTGCTCCTCACCACCGTTCTGGTGCCGCTGCTGTTGCTCGCGGGGTGGAACGACGGTGACACCGCGCCCGACTACGGGCAGCGGCGGATGGCCCACACATACGTGGCGCTGACGCTGATGGTCGAGGCGATGGTGATCGTGTCGTTCACCGCTCTCGACGTCCTGCTCTTCTACATCTTCTTCGAGGCCATGCTCATCCCGATGTACTTCCTGATCGGAGGATTCGGTGGGGCGGGGAGAACGTACGCCGCGGTGAAGTTCCTGCTCTACAACCTGTTCGGCGGCCTGATCATGCTGGCCGCGGTCATCGGGGTGTACGTGGTGACGGCGCGTCAGGACGCCTTCGGCGGCGGCACCTTCGACTTCCGGGTGATCGTCGCCGAAGGGCTGGACGCCGACCCCGGCGTGCTGAAGGCACTGTTCCTCGGGTTCATGTTCGCGTTCGCGGTCAAGGCGCCGTTGTGGCCGTTCCACACGTGGCTGCCGGGCGCCGCGGTGGAAGCCACCCCGGCCAGCGCGGTGCTCATGATGGCCGTCGTCGACAAGGTCGGGACGTTCGGCATGCTCCGCTACTGCCTGCAGATGTTCCCCGAGGCGTCGGCGTACTTCGCGCCGTTGGTCACGGTGCTGGCGGTGATCGGAATCATCTACGGCGCGGTGCTGGCCATCGGCCAGACCGACGTGATGCGACTGATCGCCTACACGTCGATCTCGCACTTCGGGTTCATCATTCTGGGCATCTTCGCCATGACCAGCCAGGGACAGGCCGGATCGACGCTGTACATGGTCAACCACGGCATCTCGACCGCGGCGCTGTTCCTGATCGCGGGGTTCCTGGTGTCCCGGCGCGGCACCCGCCTCATCGCCGACTACGGCGGCGTGCAGAAGGTGGCGCCGGTGATGGCGGGCACGTTCCTCGTGGCGGGGCTCGCCACGCTGTCGCTGCCGGGCCTGGCGCCGTTCATCAGTGAGTTCCTCGTCCTGGTCGGCACGTTCTCGCGCTACCAGATCGCTGCCGTGGTCGCGACTTTCGCGCTCGTCCTCGCCGCGATCTACGTGCTGTGGCTCTATCAGCGGATGATGACCGGGCCGCTGAAGGAGGGCAACGAGACCGTCCGCGATCTCGTGCGCCGTGAGATCGCGGTCGTGGCGCCGCTGATCGCCCTGCTGCTCGTCCTCGGCGTCTACCCCAAGCCCGTGCTGGACGTCATCACCCCCGCGGTGAGCCACGTCCTCGTCACCGTCGGTCAGCACGATCCTGCACCCACCGTCGCCGGGCAGGACCCAGAGGGAGGCACACACCGATGAGTACCTCCGAACTGCTACTCGCCCAGTCCACGACGTTGCGTGCGCCGGACATCGAATACGGTCAGCTGGCACCCATGTTGATCGTGTTCGGCGTGGCGGTCGCCGGCGTGCTCGTCGAGGCGTTCCTGCCCCGGCGCGGCCGCTACTCCAGCCATCTCGTACTCGCGCTCGGGGGACTCACCGCCGCGTTCGTGGCCGTCGTCATGCTCGCCGGGACCAGCGACTCCGCCGTCGGGGGCGCGGTGGCCGTCGACGGTCCGACGCTGTTCCTCCAGGGAACCATCCTGCTGATCTCGATCCCCGCGATCCTGCTCATCGCCGAGCGGAGCGTCGACAGCGGGGTCGGCGCGGCGACCGCGGAGGTCACGGCCACTAGTGCAGCCGAGCCGGAAGGCGGAACCGACGCCTTCACCCCGCAGGCGTTCGCCGTCCCCGGCAGCGTCGCCGAACGGGAGGCCACCAAGAACGCCCCGGGGCATACCGAGGTCTTTCCCCTCACCCTGTTCGCGGTCGGCGGAATGCTCCTGTTCCCGGCATCCAACGACCTCCTCACGATGTTCGTGGCGCTCGAGGTGCTCTCGCTGCCGCTGTACCTGCTGTGCGGGCTGGCGCGGCGTCGCCGCCTCCTCTCGCAGGAGGCGGCGCTCAAATACTTTCTGCTCGGGGCGTTCTCGTCGGCGTTCTTCCTGTTCGGTGTGGCGTTGCTGTACGGCTACGCCGGCACGGTCGAGTTGCCGCGGATCGGCGACGCGCTCGCCCGGGGCACCGACGACAAGACGCTGGCGCTGATCGGTACCGCGCTCCTGTCGGTGGGCCTGCTGTTCAAGATCGGCGCCGTCCCGTTCCACTCGTGGATTCCCGACGTCTACCAGGGTGCGCCGACGCCGATCACCGCGTTCATGGCGGCGGCCACCAAGATCGCGGCAGTGGGTGCGATGCTGCGCATCTTCTACGTGGCACTGCCCGACCTGCGCGCGGACTGGCGGCCCGTGATGTGGGGCGTCGCCATCCTCACCATGGTGGTCGGTGCGGTCATGGCGGTCACGCAGAACGACGTCAAGCGGATGCTCGCGTACTCGTCGGTTGCGCACGCCGGGTTCATCCTCACCGGTCTGATCGCGGCCAACCGGGCGGGTCTGTCGTCCACGATGTTCTATCTCCTGGCGTACGGATTCAGCACGCTCGGCGCGTTCGCCGTCGTCACCCTGGTGCGGGACAGCCGGGGCGAGGCGACGGACCTGTCGCGCTGGGCGGGGCTGGGGCGGCGTTCGCCACTGGTGGGTGGCGTCTTCGCGCTGTTCCTGCTGGCGTTCGCCGGAATCCCCTTGACGAGTGGGTTCGTCAGCAAGTTCGCGGTCTTCCAGGCCGCCATCGAGGGCGGTGCCGTTCCGCTCGTCCTCGTCGGTGTCGTCAGCAGCGCGATCGCGGCGTTCTTCTACGTCCGCGTCATCGTCCTGATGTTCTTCTCGGAGCCGCAGAGCGACGCCCCGACGATCGTGGTGCCCAGCATGTTCACCGCCGCGGCCATCGCGGTCGGAGTGGTGGTGACGGTGGTGCTCGGAATCCTGCCGCAGGGTGCACTCGATCTCGCGGACCAGGCTGCGGTGTTCTTCCGCTGACTCGGGGCGCCGCCAGGCCGGTGCGGGTCGCGAGTGCCCGATGTGACGGATGTAGTCCAAGTGGCTGGCGGGACCCGTGTGAGTGTGGTGGAATGCAAAACGGACAACATACCGACTGAGCGAGAGTGAATGTCGGAGACACGCCGGAGCGCGACCGATCGGATATGGGGGCCACAGTGCAGATTTCTCGACGAGACCTGTTCCGGTACGCGGCAGCGGGATCCGCCGTGGCCGGGATTGCGGCGCTCACGTCCACCACGTCCTCGGTCGCCGTCGCGAAGGCGGACAGCCTCGGCATCCTGATCGACTACGCCGGTGGGGTGCCGTCGGCGGACGCCATCCTCGAAGCCGGCTATGCCGGCGCCATCCGCTACGTGTCCGACCGCCGTCCAAGCGCCGAATGGATGGAAGGCAAGCCGATGCTCGCCGACGAGGCGCAGGCGTTGCTCGACGCCGGACTGTCGGTCGTCTCGTGCTACCAGTTCGGCAAGGGGCCGACGGCCGATTGGCGCGGCGGGCTCGAGGCGGGGAAGCGGCACGCGGAGCGCGGACTCGAATTACACCTCGCTGCAGGCGGTTCCGAGGACCGGCCCATCTACGCGTCCATCGACGACAATCCCACGCCCGCCGATTTCCTGACCATGATCGCCCCGTATCTCGCCGGGTGGGAGTCGGTGGTCGGCAAGGCCAATACCGGTATCTACGCCAATTCCAAGACACTGGATCTGGCGGTCCTCGCCGGGCTCGGGTCGTGGTACTGGCAGCACGACTGGGGCACGCCGGAGGGGTACGTCCACCCGTCGGCGCACCTGCATCAGTACGAGATCGATGCGAGCAACGTCGACGGGGTGGGCATCGACCTCAACGACATTCTGAAGCCCGACTACGGGCAGTGGTGACGGCTAGGCCGCCGGTTGCCCGCCCATCCTCGAGAGCCACTCCCGGGCGTCGTCAGGTAGCCTGCCGACGGCTTCCGCTGCGCGGCACCACTTCTTGGCCGCGGCGAGGAAATTCATCGGGTTGTACGCGTCTTCCTCGCGCGACCACAGGTTGTCGCCGGCGTAGTGCAGGATCGTGATGTTGGCTGCGGCGTGTTCCGAACCGTCGCCGGGATCCTCCATGGGGTTGTCTATCTCGCAGATCACCCATCCGCGGTCCTCGTCGATCACGTACCAGTTCGCCGGGAACGATGTCATCCGGCTGCCGGGGAAGGCCGACATGGTCCGCGTGACCCATGTCCGAATGGCCTCGCGTCCGTCGAAGTCTCCGAAGGCGTGCTCGACGTACGTGGCGTCTTCCGTGAAGAGGTCGGCGAAGCCGTTCCAGTCTCCGAGTTCGACGCAGCGGCTGACGGTCCGCTGGTAGTGCGCGAAGGCCTCTTCGAGCTCGGCACGACTCCACGGCATGTGTGCATCCCTTCTCTCGTCCGGCGCCCCGATTGTGAGCGCCTCGGAAAATAAGAACACGTTTCAGTTCGAGTGTGGGGCGTTATCCGGTGGATGGGAGTGTGAAACGCTCCGCGAGGCAACTCCGATTACCTGTTGTCACTCTTTTCACTCTGAACCCGGAGGTTCTCCCGATGGAACTGCTGGTCAATTTCGTGTACACCGTCGCCTCGGTCCTCTACACCGCGCTGTTCGTCAACGGATCCTGATGAAAAATGTGCACACTACACACTGTGTGTATGGTGCACAATAATGCCTCGGGCAGAATGACGGTAACTAGGGGAGGTGTCGGTGTCCGAACGCGACGAGGTGGCGGCAGATGTCGAGAACGAATTGACATTGCTGTCGCGCTATCACGCCCATGCGCAACGGGCGGGATTCCAACTCGACCGTTCCGCCTACCTCCTCCTCGGACGTCTGGAACTGGAACATCCGCTCAGCCTCAAACAGCTTGCCGAGGCATTCCGGCTCGACATCTCGACGATCAACCGGCAGATCGGCGCCCTGCTGAAGCGCGGGCTCGTCGATCGCGTCCCCGACCCGGACGGGGGAATGGCCCGCAAGGTCGAGGCCACCGCGCTGGGGCTCGAACAGCTTCACGCCGACCGGGCGCTGGGCCGAAAAGGAGTCGAGCGCATCATCGCCGAGTGGAGCGACCACGACCGGGACGAGCTGCGGCGGCTGCTGACGAAGTTCAACGGTGAGATCGAGAAGTACGACGGCAACTCCTGGCCGCGCGCCGGACGGACGTCCTGACCGGATCGCGTCAGGACTGGACGTGCGCGGTCGCGTCCCGGGCGAGGTCCGGTTCCTCGGCGATGACCGTGAGGTGAGGGTGTTCCGGCGGCGAGTCGTGCCACCCCTTCCACGACATCAGGGACCACCGCGACAGCCCCGACAGTGCAGACCCGAGGCTGGCGAACGAGCCGGTGCTCAGTGCCGAGCCGGCCGACCCGACCGACCCGATGGAGAGCACCGAGCCGACACTCCCGATGGACAGGATGGAGTAGGCGGAACCGATCGAGAGGATCGATCCCTCCGAACGGATCGACAGTATGGAACGCCGGGCGTGTCGCGATCGCAGTGAGTGGTCTGGTGTGTGGTGCGTCGAGGGCATCCCTCGGTCTACCACGGTGGTGCCGTCGGCAAACAGAGAAGCGGTGCAGACATGAGCGAAGGGCCCTTCCGGAAAAATCCGGAAGGGCCCTTCGCTCAGCTGTGGAGAGTTACGCGACCTGGAACATGCCGACGGTGGGGAGGAAGCTGCACGTGATCGGCGCGGCGCCTTCCTTCTGCGTGGTCAGTCCGCCCGACACGACCGCGAGGACGCGACCCGGGCCGGTGTCCGCGATCGCCGACAAGGTTGCCGGTCCGTCGGGGTTGATCTTGGCCTCGTTGGTGAGGTTCTGGGTGGCGCGCCGCTGGTTGTCCAGGTTGATCCACGTCACGGTCAGTGGATTGGGCTGTTCGGCGGCAACGGAACTGGTTCCGAGGGCGGTGAACACGAAACCGGCCTGACCTGCCTTGGGTCCGGGCGGGGGCAGCTGGGCGGGACCGGGGACCGCGAGTGCGGTGCCCACGGAGTCGGCGCCCTCTCCGATGCAGCCCTTGCCGATGGTCGGGTAGAGGAACTGCGCGATGACGGGTGCGTTCTCCTGCGGGATCTCGGGTCCGCCGCCGCCACTGCCGTCGAGGAACGTGATGACGCGCTCGAGGGTGGACTTGAGCTCCGGCGGGATTCCGGGGGCCTCGAGAAGGTTGCGGGCCTGGTCCAGGATCGCGTCCTGAGGTCCTGCTGCGATGTCTTCGGTACCAGCGGCTGCGCCGATGATCGCGGGTGCGAACGATGCGAGCATCTCCACGGGGATGCCTTCGGGCACGGGCGGCGGCGTCGGCTGCGCACTCGCCTGGGCCGGCACTGCCATAGCGGCTGCTGCGGCAACAGCGAGAGCAGTCACTGCTCTGCGCATACCTCGGGTTCGAAGCACAGTCTCCCCATCCTTAGTCATAACAGCGTGGACGACAACTCAATCCACGTCTGACGGCTCGGGGGGTCACTCTATGTACAGCGCCCCCGGGTTGTACAGCTCACGAGTTCGTTCACCGATAGCTGCGGCATCCCGGTGGGAGTGTATGGCATACAGACCCCGACGGTGATCTTCCGGTGACCATAGCTTGTGGCACGTGTGGTTCGTGTGATTGGTGATGCAACTGTTACGCGCGGCTACGGACACCTCGGGGGCCGCGGAGGGCGCCGTCTACGCTGTGCGGGACCGTTTCGGGATCGGCTGAGACATCTACACACCTCACGGGGAGAGCACCACACTGTGTCCGACCATGCAGCGTCCGACGACGGAGCAGCCTCCGACGACCCGTCCTCCGTGCGTTCTCCCGCGTCCCGGGGAGCGTCCGCCCTGCACGGCTTGTTGCGGTGCGCGCCTGTGCTTCTCGTGTTGTCGGTGCTCGGGCGCATGGCGTGGACGCTGTTGAGTCCCAACGGGATGAACCTCGTCGACCTGCACGTCTACGTCGACGGTTCCGAGGCGCTCCGTGGTGGCAGTCTCTACGACTTCACCTATTCGGAAGTGACACCGGACTTTCCGCTGCCGTTCACCTACCCACCATTCGCCGCGCTGGTCTTCTTTCCCCTGCATTACCTGCCGTTCCCGCTGGTCGGGGTCGGCTGGCAACTGCTCACGATCCTCGCCCTGTACGCGCTGGCGCGAATGAGCCTGGGGCTCGTGCTCGGAGACGCCGCGCACAGCCCGCACTGGCGGGCGGTCGCGGTGCTGTGGACCACGGTGGGGGTGTGGGTGGAACCGGTGCGCACCACGCTGGACTACGGCCAGATCAACGTGTTCCTCGCGCTGCTCGTGATGACCGCGGTCCGCAGCTCCCGGTGGTGGCTGTCCGGTGCGCTCGTCGGTTTCGCCGCCGGGATCAAATTGACCCCGGCGATCACCGGCCTCTACTTCCTGATGCAGCGCCGGTGGAAGGCCGCGGTCTTCTCGGGTGTCGCGTTCGCCGCGACCGTCGGAGTCAGTTACCTCCTGATCGGCTCGGAGGCGCGGGAGTACTTCACCCACCTGCTCGGTGACGCCGATCGCATCGGGCCGGTCGGCTCGGTGTGGAATCAGTCCCTGCGCGGCGCGTTGTCGCGGCTGCTCGGGTACGACGTCGAGACGGGCGTCCTCTGGATGTTTGCCGTGGCGGTCACGGTGGTCCTCGCCGTCCTGGCCTGGCGGGCGATCGCCCGGGACGATCGGCTCGGCACCCTCGTCATCGTCGAGTTGCTGGGGCTGCTCGTCTCACCGATCTCGTGGTCGCACCACTGGGTGTGGGTCATTCCGATGCTGATCTGGTTGCTGCACGGCCCCTACGGATCGATGCTGGGCACCCGGATCCTCGCCGGATACTGGCTCGTCACCACCCTCATCGGCGTGCCGTGGGTTCTCAGCTTCTTCCAGGACTCGATCTGGCTGATCTCCCGGCCCGCGGTACTCGCGTGGCTGGGCACGGTCGACGTCGTCGGCGCATTCGGTGTCTACGCCTGGGTGGCCTACGCCGGACGCCGCACACAGCGTGCCGCCGCGGTCACCGGCACGATCAGCCCGCCAGTGCGTCGATCTGCGCAGCAAGATCCAGATCCAGCTGCGTGAGCCCGCCGGCGGAATGCGTCGACAGCGTGTAGGTGACCTTGCGCCACCTGATGTCGATGTCCGGATGGTGGTTCGCGGCCTCCGCCGCCTCCGCGACCTTCCCGACCAGCTCGACGGCGTCGGGGAAACTCGGCGACTCGACGGTGCGGACGAGGGAATCACCCGCCCGCCGCCACCCGGGCAGTTCTGCGAGCGCGGTGTCGATCTCTCCGTCTGACAGCAACTCGGCCATACCCCATGATGGTGCGGTGCCAGTGGAACGTGCAAGGCCTGCCGACCACACCGGAGAGGTGGTGGCGGCCGCGATCATCGTCGACGGCCGGCTGTTGCTCGCGCAGCGGACGCGGCCCCCGGAACTCGCGGGACAGTGGGAGCTGCCCGGGGGCAAGGCGGAGGCGGGGGAGACCGCCGACGACGCGCTGCGCCGCGAACTGCGAGAAGAGCTCGGGGTCGAGGTGTCGGGCGGCGACCGGATCGGTGAGGACGTGCCGCTGCCCGACGGCCGGGTGCTCCGCGCGTACCGGGTCGAACTGGTGTCGGGAACGCCCGTCGCACTCGATCACGCGGAACTGCGGTGGGTGGACGGACGGGAACTGGGGGAGATCGACCTCGTCGGCAACGACCGCGGGTGGGTGCCGGACCTGCGGCTGCACTTGAAAGGGTGGGGCTGACCTCAGGCTGCGCGGGCCTTCTTGAGCCCCTTCTTCAGTTCCTTCTTGGAAGCGCCCTCGTTCTCGAGCTTCTTCATGCGCATGATGACCACCGGGCACTTGATGCAGCGCGTCTTGCTGCGGCAGCACTTCTTCTTCGGTTTGAGACCCGAGACCTTGCTGGCCTTCACCTTGCCCATACTCGGCGCGGCCTTCCTACTACGGTGAACACCGGTATCTGCCGGCTCCACCCAGGTTAGCGTCCCCTCAGCTTTCGGCCCCGATCCACACCCGAGACAGGCCGAATTCGACGTGGCGCAGATCACTTTACGCTGGTCGGGCAGGCCCCGGGCGGCCGGCGATGCGCGAAGTAGGCGCTCGGGCGGGTAGTATTCACGTGGCCGCGATGCCTGCACTGGGCGATTTACCATCGCCTCGACGAGGATTCTGAATCGAGATGACAAGGCGGCCGCCAGAAAGCCGTGCGAGGGAACTTTCGCGTGGCCGAATCAACTCAGCCAGGAGAGCCACCGCGTGACCATCACCAGCTTCCGTAACGTTGCCATCGTCGCACACGTCGACCACGGCAAGACCACCCTCGTCGACGCCATGTTGCGCCAGTCGGGGGCATTCGAGGAGCGCGCCGAACTGGTCGATCGCGTCATGGACTCCGGCGACCTCGAACGCGAGAAGGGCATCACCATCCTCGCGAAGAACACCGCCGTCCACAAGCATCACGGTGACGGCAGTGTCACGGTCATCAACGTCATCGACACCCCCGGTCACGCCGACTTCGGTGGCGAGGTCGAGCGCGGCCTGTCCATGGTCGACGGTGTCGTCCTGCTCGTCGACGCGTCCGAGGGTCCGCTGCCGCAGACCCGCTTCGTGCTGCGCAAGGCGCTCGCCGCGTCGCTGCCCGTCATCCTGGTGGTCAACAAGACCGACCGGCCCGACGCCCGCATCGAAGAGGTCGTCTCCGAGAGCCACGACCTGCTGCTCGACCTGGCCTCCGACCTCGACGACGAGGCAGCGGAAGCCGCCGAGCTCGCCCTCGACCTTCCCGTTCTGTACGCCTCCGGCCGCGAGGGCAAGGCGTCCAAGGTTCAGCCCGAGAACGGTCACGCACCGGACGCCGAGAACCTCGACGCCCTGTTCGAGGTGCTCCTCAACTACGTGCCCGCGCCCAAGGGCAACGTCGACGCGCCGCTGCAGGCTCACGTCACCAACCTCGACGCCTCCGCGTTCCTCGGCCGCCTCGCGCTGGTCCGTATCCACAACGGCGAGCTGACCAAGGGTCAGACCGTCTCCTGGTGCCGCGAGGTGGACGGCGAGCCCGTCGTCACCAAGGCCAAGATCACCGAACTGCTCGCCACCAAGGGCGTCGAGCGTCAGCCCGCCGAGAAGGCCGTCGCCGGTGACATCGTCGCCGTCGCCGGTTTCCCCGACATCATGATCGGCGACACCCTCGCCGACCTGGAGAACCCGGTCCCGCTGCCGCGGATCACCGTCGACCAGCCCGCCATCTCGGTGACCATCGGCACCAACACCTCGCCGCTCGTCGGCCGGGTCAGCGGACACAAGCTGACCGCCCGCATGGTGAAGTCGCGTCTCGACCAGGAACTCGTCGGCAACGTCTCGCTCAAGGTCCTCGACATCGGTCGCCCCGACGCCTGGGAGGTCCAGGGCCGTGGTGAGCTCGCGCTCGCCATCCTGGTCGAGCAGATGCGCCGCGAGGGCTTCGAGCTGACCGTCGGCAAGCCGCAGGTGGTCACCCGTCAGGTCGACGGCAAGGTGCACGAGCCCTTCGAAGAGCTCACCATCGACAGCCCCGAGGAGTACCTCGGCGCCATCACCCAGCTCCTCGCCAACCGCAAGGGCAAGATGGTGCAGATGGCCAACCACGGCGCGGGCTGGGTCCGGATGGAGTTCATCGTTCCCTCGCGCGGCCTGATCGGCTTCCGCACCGACTTCCTCACCGAGACCCGCGGCACCGGCATCGCGAACGCCGTCTTCCACGGCTACGCGCCGTGGGCCGGCGAGATCCGCGCCCGCCACACCGGCTCGCTCGTCTCGGACCGCACCGGTTCGGTCACCCCGTTCGCGATGATCCAGCTCGCCGATCGCGGAACGTTCTTCGTCGAGCCCGGCGCCGACACGTACGAGGGCATGGTCGTGGGCATCAACCCGCGCCAGGAGGACCTCGACATCAACGTCACCCGCGAGAAGAAGCTGACCAACATGCGTCAGTCCTCCGCCGACGTGATGGAGACTCTCGCCAAGCCCATCAAGCTCGAGCTCGAAGGCGCGATGGAGTTCTGCGCCGGCGACGAGTGCGTGGAGGTCACCCCGGAGGTCGTGCGCGTGCGCAAGGTGCACCTGTCGGCCACCGACCGTGCCCGTGAGCGTTCGCGTTCCAAGGCCCGCGACAAGGCGGCCCTGTAGTCGGCTCGTCCGACCACGTCAGACACAACCGGGCGGATGTACCTTCGGTCGATCGGCGACCGAAGGTACATTCGCTCGTGGGTTTCCGGAGCCTTCCGGTCTCTCTGAGGAAAGGCGGCGCGGTGGTTGCTGGGGGTCGACTCGAGAGAGTTCGAGGAGTGCGGGGCCGAAGGCGTGGGAACGGTGCGGCAGTGACCGCGCTCCTGCTCGCAGTGTCGACGGCGATGCTCACGTCGTGCACCGCCGATCCGCCCCCGCCGGTCGAGAGCACCGACAGCCCCAAGCCGACAGTGTCGCCGACCGAGAAGCAGCCCGTCGTCGTGGCCATCGACGACGTGGGCAGCGGATTCAACCCGCACCTCCTGTCGGACCAGTCGCCGGCGAATTCCGCGGTCAGCGCACTCGTGCTGCCGAGCCCGTTCCGGCCGGTGCCCGATCCCGCCCGCCCGGGCGGAAGCAACTGGATTCCCGACTCCTCACTCGTGATCTCCGCGGACGTCACGTCGCAGGAGCCGTTCACCGTCACGTACCAGCTGCGGAACGAGGCACAGTGGTCCGACGGTGCGCCCATCGCCGCCGAGGACTTCCGTTACCTGTGGCAGCAGATGATCAGTGCCCCCGGCGTGGTCGACCCCGCCGGTTACGAACTGATCGAGGACGTCAGGTCGTCCGGTGGCGGGAAGACGGTCAGCGTCGTGATGAAGGCCGCCTATCCGGCGTGGCGTGAACTCTTCACCGACCTGCTGCCGTCACATCTCATCAAGGATTCTCCCGGTGGCTTCGCGACCGGACTGTCCGAGAACATCCCGGTGTCCGGCGGGCACTTCCACATCAAGTCGATCGACCGCGGACGCGACGAGATCCTGCTCGAACGCAACGACCGGTTCTGGGACAAGCCGGCAACTCCCGACCAGATCCTGATGCGCCGCGACGGCACGCCGTCGCAGCTCGCCGACTCGATGCGCAACAACGACACCCAGATCGTCCAGATTCACGGGGGCACAGCCACTTCCGCCCAGCTCGCGGCGATCCCCACGGTGCGGACCGGTGCGTCGTTCCAGCCGCGCGGACTCGACCTCACACTGAACGGCCGGGTTCCCGAACTCGCGGACGTCCGGGTGCGGAAGAGCCTGCTGGAGCTGCTGGACACCGAACTGCTCGCCGTCGTCGGCGCCGGCAGCGAGGCGGCGGCGGTCCCGGCACGCTCGCAGGTCTACGCCCCCTCCGATCCCGGTTACACCGCCACCGCCCCCGCGCGGCCGAGCCGCGAACAGGTGCTGGCGCAGCTGGCCGAATACGGATACGTCGCCGAAACACCCACGGACACCGTCGTTCCCGCAGGCGCGGCCCCGTCGACCCGGCTCGTCCGCGCCGGCGTCCCGCTGACGCTCGTCATCGGGACACCCGAGGGTGACGACACCGCGAGTGCGGTCGCCAACACGGCAGCCGACCAGTTGCGCGGCGCCGGCGTCGACGCCACCGTGACGTCCCTGCCCGCCGAGGAGCTGTACGGGGAGTCGCTGAGCAAGGGCGACATCGGAGCAGTCGTCGGATGGTCGCGCGCCGGGTCCGACCCCGCCACGGCGCTCGCGTCCCGTCACAGCTGTCCGCCCGCAGTGGTCGCGGCAACTCAGCAGAACACCGAAACCACCGGCCCGGAACGTGATGCGGTCTCGGAAGCCGAGGCCCCGTCGAACCTGTCGGGAGTCTGCGACCCCACCCTGCAGCCGTCCATCGACGCCGCGCTGCGTGGGGTCGGCGATGTGCCGCAGGCTCTCGCCGACGCCGACCGCAAACTCTGGGATCTGGCTGCGGTGCTGCCGATCATGCAGGACCGCACGCTGGTCGCGGCGGGACCGGGTGTCGACGGGGTGTCGCTGTCGGGCGCCGTGCCGGTCGGAATATTCAGTGACGCAGCGGACTGGAGCAGGATCAAGGAATGAGTGAGCGGCGACTTCTGCTGGTCCATGCCCATCCCGACGACGAGACCCTCACCACCGGCGGCACCATCGCGCGCTACGCCGCCGAGGGTGCCGACGTTCACGTCCTGACGTGCACGCTCGGCGAGGAAGGCGAGGTGATCGGCGAGGAGTGGGCGCAGCTGGTCGCCGACGCCGCGGATCAGCTCGGTGGGTTCCGGATCGGCGAGCTGACGTCCGCGCTGTCGTGTCTCGGTGCGGGAAGGCCGCGGTTCCTCCTGGGGGCGGGGCACTTCCGTGATTCCGGCATGGCGGGCACGGCGTCGGCGGCCGATCCGCGCGCCTTCGTCAACGCAGACCTCGACTCCGTGACGGCTGCGATGGTGGCGGTCATCCGGGAACTGCGGCCGCACGTCGTGGTCACCTACGACCCCGACGGCGGGTACGGGCACCCCGACCACATCCAGGTGCACACGATCACCACCGCGGCCGTCGAGGCGGCGGGTTCGGCGCGGTACCCGGACCGCGGCGAACCGTGGGACGTCGCGAAGCTGTACTGGACGGTGACCGAGGCGAGCGCGCTCGAGTCGGGAATCCGCCGAATCGGCGACATCCCCGACGGCTGGCGGCTGCCGGAGCCCGGCGAATTGCCGAGCGTCCCGGACACCGATGTGACGACGGTGATCGACGTGCGGGGCGTGCTCGACGCGAAGACGAAAGCGCTGTCGGCGCACGCCACCCAGGTGACGGTGGCGCCGAGCGGTACCGAGTACGCGCTCTCCAACGACATCGCGCAGCCGATCCTGGCGGAGGAGCATTTCGTGCTGGTCCGCGGCGCCGCCGGGGATCGGGACGCCGACGGCAGGGAGCGGGACCTCTTCGCCGGCATCGGTCACTGACCGCAGGTATCTGTGACGAGGGTTGCGTATTACACTGTGGCCCACGTCACGCAGCGGCCCCGGTCGAGTCCGTGTGACACCCGTCAGGAGAGGCGATAGATGTACAACTGGGATGTTCAGAACGCCATCGTCGCGTTCGTCGATACGCTCCGGCCGTCGTGGCCGGCCCAGCACGACCTGTACTTCGGTGTGCTGTACGGATTCGCCGACATGCAGAGCCATTTGCTGACCCTGCTGGGCTACCCGCCCGTCGCCTGATCCACTATTGACACATGACCGTCGGCACCGCAGCGAAACCCGGGCACCTCGATGTTCTGGGGAGGGTCACCCTCGCGCTGCTGGTGTTCGACGGTTTTCTGTGCGCCGTCCTCTCGGTGCTCTTCCTGCCGGCCTACCTCGGCGCCACACCGTTTCCGATCAGCATCCTCGCCGCCGCGGTCGCGAACCTGGCGCTGGTGATCGCTGCCCGGTCGACGACCGGCCGGGTGGGGACGGGAGTGCTGCCGCTCGCGGGGTGGGGGTTCGGTTTCCTGCTCTGCATGTTCGGCGGTCCGGGCGGCGACGTGCTCCTGCTCGCGTCCGTCTGGACCCTCCTGCTCCTGTTCGGCTCCCTTGTCCCGGCGGCGGTCTACCTGTGGAAAGTCAGCGCGAAGGCGGCCTTCGGACCTGTTTCGCCGTCGGTGGGCGAGGGTACGCGGTAGCCACCAGCAGCCTGCTGAAGGAGCATCGCGATGGCAGATCAGAACTTCACGACCGACGACGCCGGCATCCCGGTATCGAGTGACGAACATTCGCTCACCATCGGGACGGACGGGCCCATCCTCCTCCAGGATCACTACCTGATCGAGAAGATGGCGCAGTTCAACCGCGAACGCGTTGCGGAGCGGCAACCGCACGCGAAGGGAGGCGGGGCGTTCGGACGGTTCGAAGTCACCGAGGACGTCTCCGCCTACACGAAAGCCGACCTCTTCCAGCCCGGAAAGAAAACGGATCTGCTGATCAGGTTCTCATCCGTGGCCGGTGAGCGCGGTAGCCCCGACACGTGGCGCGACCCACGCGGATTCGCGGTCAAGTTCTACACCGACCAGGGCAACTACGACATGGTCGGGAACAACACGCCCGTCTTCTTCATGCGCGACCCGATGAAGTTCCAGGACTTCATCCGGTCGCAGAAGCGGCGTGCCGACAACAACCTCCGCGACCACGACATGCAGTGGGACTTCTGGACGTTGTCCCCGGAGTCGGCTCACCAGGTCACGTGGCTCATGGGCGACCGCGGCATCCCGCGCACCTGGCGGCACATGAACGGGTACTCCAGCCACACATACATGTGGGTGAACGCCGCGGGCGACAAGTTCTGGGTGAAGTACCACTTCAAGACCGACCAGGGCATCGAGTTCTTCACGCAGCACGAGGGCGACCAGATGGCGTCCATGGACACCGACTACCACACGCGAGACCTGTGGGAGCACATCGAGGGCGGCCAGTACCCGAGCTGGACCTTGAACATGCAGATCATGCCGTTCGAGGATGCCGACGACTACCGGTTCAACCCGTTCGACCTCACCAAGGTGTGGCCGCACAGCGACTACCCGCTGATCCCCGTCGGCAGGATGACACTCGACCGCAACCCCACCGACTACCACTGTGAGATCGAGCAGGCCGCGTTCGAGCCCAGCAACCTGGTCCCCGGCATCGGCCCGAGCCCGGACAAGATGCTCATCGGCCGGCTGTTCTCCTACCCGGACGCCCACCGTTACCGGATCGGAGCGAATTACAAGGAGCTGCCCGTCAACAGGCCGCACGTGCCCGTCCGCTCGTACTCGAAGGACGGCAACATGCGCCACCACAACCCCGGGGATCCGGTCTACGTGCCGAATTCCAAGGGCGGCCCGCACGCCGACCCGTCGCAGGTGGGGGAGACCGCCACCTGGTACAGCGCCGGCGACATGGTCCGCTCGCCCTACGCGCTCCACAGGGACGACGACGACTGGGGTCAGGCCGGGACGATGGTCCGGGAAGTGCTCGACGACGCCGCCCGTGACCGCCTGGTGGACAACATCGTCGGCCATCTGCTGAACGGCGTCAGCGAACCCGTCCTGGCGAAGGCGTTCGAGTACTGGCGCAACGTCGACAAGACCCTCGGCGATCGGATCGCCGACGGGGTCGGGAAGAAACAGTCGGAGACCGACCCGAAGGCGGGCGAACAGGCCAATGCGGCGCGCAGCAGCGCGCAGGCGAAGGCCTAACGCTCGAACGCCACCGGGTGCCGAGGCTGGTACAGCATCATCTCGCCCGCCCCGGGAATCTTCAGGGACGTGGTGAGGCCGTACCCGTCGTCGCGGATTCCGCGGGTGAACTCGGCGCCCTTGGCTTCGAGTTCCGCGACGGTCGACTCGATGTCGTCGCACATCAGGGAGATTTCGTGGTGCGGCCGAGTCGACCACGGCTCACCGCCCCGCTCGTCCGAGGTGGGGTGCACACCCATCTCGGACGGTCCGGTGCGGAAAATCAGCCAGCCGCCGCCGGCGTCGACGTGTGACCAGCCGAGCACGTCGCGGAAGAAGTCGCGGGCCGCCTCGGCGTCGTCGGCGTAGACCAGTGTGTGCACAGCGGTGATCATGTGGGCAGCTTAGTTTCATTCGTCCGTCACACTGGGGGAATGTCGAATGACGAACTGTCCGGACTGACCATCGCCGTCACCGCCGAACGCCGGGCCGCCGAGTTCATCACCCTGCTCGAACGGCACGGGGCCGCCATCGTCCACACACCGGCGATCCACGTGCTGCCGCTCGTCGACGACTCCGATCTTCGGTCCCGTACCGCCGACATCATCGCGTCGCCGCCGGACCTCCTCGTCGTCAGCACCGCCGTCGGGTTCCGGGGGTGGCTGGACGCGGCGCGGGCCTGGGACGAGGAGGACGCACTGCTCGCCGCCCTGCGGTCGGCGCGGATCATCACCCGCGGTCCCAAGGCGAAGGGCGCCGTCCGCGGCGCCGGCCTGCGCGAGGAGTGGTCGCCGGAGACGGAATCGTCCGAGGAGGTGCACGAACACCTCGTCGCGGAGGGTGTGCGTGGTTTGCGCGTCGCCGTCCAGTTGCACGGCACCATCACCGAATGGGAACCGATGACCGACCTCAGCGTCTCCCTCGCCGGCGCCGGGGCCGAGACCACGGCCGTGTCGGTGTACCGGTGGATCAGACCTGAGAACCAGCAGCCGCTGCTGACACTGCTGGATCAGATCATCCGAGCCGAGGTCGACGCCGTCACCTTCACCAGCGCGCCCGCCGTGTCGTCCCTCCTCAGCACCGCGAAGGACACCGACCGAGTGGAGGCCCTCCTGCACGCGTTCCACGGTCCGGTCGCACCCGTCTGCGTCGGCTCGGTGACGGCCTCGCCCCTCACCGCCCTCGGCGTCGACACCATGCAGCCCGCCCGCCCGCGGCTGGGCAGCATGGCCAAATACATCATCGAGGAACTCCCGAACCGGCGGTAGCCGGACGAACGGGACGGTCGTTGCGTCAGATCGAACGGGCGTCCCGTTCGTCCGGGGTGGGGGAATCACCCGATCAGCCCGGCGACATGGGCGGCGTCGGACAGCACCGACTCGAGCATGGCGGGGGTGAGCCGGCCGGTGAAGGTGTTCTGCTGGCTGACGTGGTAACAGCCGAACAGGTGCAGGGGACGGTCGGCGCCGGGGAGTTCGACGTGCGCGCCGTGCCCGAACTTGGGTCGAGGCCGGGGGACGGCCCAGCCGGCGTCGTCGAGGACGGGGAGCAGCGACTGCCAGCCGAATCCGCCGAGCACGATCACCGACCGCAGGTGGGGTCGCAGGATGCGCAGTTCGGCGTCGAGCCAGTGGCGGCAGGTGTCGCGTTCGCCGGGGGTGGGTTTGTTCGCGGGCGGCGCGCAGTGCACCGGGGACGTGATGCGGACGCCGAACAGTTCGAGGCCGTCGCCGATGTGGGTGGCGGTGGGCTGGCTCGCGAGTCCCACGGCGTGGAGTGCGGCGTAGAGGAAATCGCCGCTGCGGTCGCCGGTGAACATGCGCCCGGTGCGGTTCGCGCCGTGGGCGGCGGGGGCGAGACCGACGATCAGCAGGGACGCATCAGGTGGACCGAACCCGGGAACCGGACGGCCCCAATAGGTTTCGTCGCGGAACGACGCGCGCTTCTCGCGTGCGACCGTCTCCCGCCACTCGACGAGGCGGGGGCAGGCTCGGCATTCGATCAGCTGGGCGTCGAGACCGGCGATGTCGGTCAGCGCCGCGCCCACACGTCACCTCCGCCGGGTGTCACCGACTCGACGAGCGACCACGCCCGATCGGCGGGCAGGTCGATCACCAGGTATTTTCCGGTGCCCGCGGGAGTGGCGGCGATGACGGTCGCCACCCCGGCCCGCCGTTGGAAGAACGTCTGACGGACGGTCCACCCGATGATCCCGTCGGCTTCGAGACTGTCCCGGGCGCGGTCGAGGGAGCCGCTGCGGGTGATCAGCCACCCCGGCAGCACCGCATGGCCGAGGCCGCGGTACCGGTCCCAGGCCAGCACCACGCCGCCGACGGCGAGCGCGACGATCGCGGCCCACGCGGCCCAGAACACGGGCCGATCGAGGATCACGAAGACCAGGGCGACGGCGAGCGCGATCTCGGCGGGGATCAGGGCCCGCGTGTAACGCCGTCGCTGGGCGACCGGCCCGTGCGGGGTGAGCGGCACCGCGGCCTGACGGTGGTCGCCGATGACGGTGGCCATCACCCGCTCCGCTTCCGCGTGCGGAGCCTGGGGGAGCAGGAGTGAGGACTCCCGCCTCTCGGCGCTGACGCCGGTCATGACGGCATCCAGTCGGGCGCCGCCCGCGAGCCGGAGGAGGAGCGGCTCCTTGAGGGTCGTCCCGCGCAGGCGGGCGCGATCCAGGGTGGTCTGGCGGGTCTTCAGCAGACCGTGGCTGACGTGCAGGGTGCGGCCGTTGTCCGTCAGCGTCATGTTGCCGTACGTCAGGAGGTACCGGATGCAGGCCAGCGCGCTGGCGGCGATCAGGAGGACGACGATCCCGACGACGACCGCGATGGCGATCCCGATGCGCTCGGCCGATTCGATGCCCTCGGCCACCGTCGACGAGCGGGCGATCTTCGCGCCGATTCCGTACTGGAACGCGAGACCGACGATCGCCGCGATGGTCACCACGCCGGTCACCGAGAACGGGGCGTAGCGGACCCAGGCCGGTGTCCAGTGGCCGATCTCGGTGACCGCGGGCTCCTGCGTGACAGCGGTCTGCTCGACGTCGGTGGGGGGCCGGCGGGCGAGCAGTGCGGCCCGCAGGTCGGGAACCAGCCCGGTGGAGAGGGCGTTGAGTTCGAACTTCGCCGCGTCGGGTTTGGAACCCACTTGCTGCCCGGTGCCGATCCGCACGATCGACAGTCCGAGCAGGCGATGCAGGACCCCCGCCTCCACGTCGACGGATCGGATGCGGTTGCGTGGTACCGACAGCAGGCGTTTGCGGAACAGGCCCTGCCGCAGTTGCACGTGGACCGGGCCGATTCGGTAGCTCGTCGTGAACCACCGCGAGATGCCGAACACCACGAACGCGACGAGGGCGACGAGACTCCACACATGGTTGCCGCTCTGGGTGCCGATCACCAGCGAAATCAGCAACACGGGCAGAAGTTTGACGATCTCGTTGACAGGGTGGACGAGGAGCATCCGGCGGTCCAGGCGCAACCAGGGCTGTTCCTCCTCGGCGGCGACCGCGGCCTCGCCGTGCGCGATGGGGGGAGCGATTCCCGGTTCCGGTGCCGCACTCATGTGGCGTCACCGACATTGGTGCCCGCGATCTCGGTGAGCCGCGCGACGGTGCGGTCGGCGGTGTCCTGATCGAGCGCGGAGATCTTGACGGCACCGGCGGACGACGCCGTGGTGACGGTGACGGTCGCCAGCCCCAGCATCCGGTCGATGGGCCCGCGTTCGGTGTCGACGGTCTGGATGCGGGAGATGGGCGCGATGCGTCGTTCCTGGGTGAACCAGCCGCTGCGGGTGTAGACCGCGGTGTCGCTGATCTCCCAGCGGTGCACCCGGTACCGCCACAGCGGGACGACGGCGACGTGGAGGATCGCGAGCACGATTGTTACCGCGAGGACCGTGACGTGCACCCACACGGGCCACCAGTGGAAGACGAGAGCGACGGCTTGCACGACGAAGAGCGGAAGCCAGAGGAGGGCGGCGTTGATCGCCCACAGTTGCTTGGCCTTGGGGCTCGGACGCCACAGCGGGTCTGCCATCGTGACGGTGGTGGGCACACTCATGCCCCCACTTTGGCCGTGCCCCGGCATTCTGTCGAGAACCGACCTATCGTGGGAGAACCCCCCGAAGTGAAAGGAGCGCAGACATGACGTCATTCGATGCGGCCGATTCTCCGGAGGTTCCCGAGGCAGACCGGCTGGAGCAAGAACTCGCCGTGGACGACGACAGTTCCGACGAGGTCGAAGAAGTGTCGTCGCTGGAGGTGAACGAGGCGGACGTGGCCGAACAGAGCCGGGCGGTCCCGGTCGACGAGGACTACCCCCGCGGGTAGCGATCCGCACGGCTTGCGGGAGTCTGGGTGGCACCGGTTGTCATCGATGGCGCATGATCGCTGGGTGACCCATTCAGGTGAAGAATCCGGCCGACCCACGATGCTTCCCATGCCCGGTGTCCCGGCGCCGGCTCCGTCCGGCGCGTCTGCGCAGGAAGTGGCCCCTTCCGCCTCCGCTATGCGGCGGGTGCTGCGACGTGCCCGCGACGGCGCCACTCTGAACGTGGACGAGGCGACGACCCTGCTGCAGGCCCGCGGCGACGACCTGGCCGACCTGTGTTCGTCGGCGGCGAAGGTCCGGGACGCCGGGTTGCTGGCGGCGGGCAGACCCAAGGCTGTCACGTACTCGCGCAAGGTCTTCATTCCGCTGACGCGGTTGTGCCGGGACAAGTGCCACTACTGCACGTTCGTCACCGTGCCCGGCAAGCTGCGGGCCGAGGGGCGCGGCGCGTATCTGGAACCGGACGAGGTGCTGGAGATCGCCCGGCAGGGCGCCGAATTGGGCTGCAAGGAAGCCCTGTTCACGTTGGGTGACCGTCCCGAGGATCGGTGGCCGGAGGCCAAGCAGTGGCTGGACGAGCGGGGCTACGATTCGACGCTGGACTACCTGCGGGCGATGTCGATCCGGGTGCTCGAGGAGACCGGGCTGCTGCCGCACCTGAACCCGGGTGTGATGAGCTGGGAGGAGATCTCCCGCCTCAAGCCGGTGGCCCCGTCGATGGGCATGATGCTCGAGACGACGTCCACCCGGTTGTTCACCGACAAGGGTGAGTGCCACTACGGCAGCCCCGACAAGGATCCGGCGGTACGGTTGCGCACGCTCACCGACGCCGGTCGGTTGAGTGTGCCGTTCACGACGGGCATTCTGGTGGGCATCGGCGAGACCGTGCGGGAACGGGCGGAATCGATCATGACGATCCGTAAGTCGCACAAGGCGTTCGGGCACGTTCAGGAAGTGATCGTCCAGAACTTCCTCGCCAAGCCCGACACCGCGATGCGCGATGCCCCGGACGCGGGTCTCGAGGAGTTCCTCGCGACCATCGCCGTGTCCCGGCTGCTGCTGGGCCCGGGGATGCGCATCCAGTCGCCGCCCAACCTGGTGTCGAACACCGAATGCCTGGCGTTGCTGGGTGCCGGTGTCGACGACTGGGGTGGCGTGTCGCCGCTGACCCCGGACCACGTGAACCCGGAGCGGCCGTGGCCGAACCTGGACACCCTGGCCGCGATCACCGCGGAGGCCGGGTTCGAGCTCACCGAGCGTACGGCGGCGCAGCCGCAGTTCGTGCTGGCCGGCTCGCCGTGGATCGATCCGCGGATCACCGGGCACGTGCAGGCCCTCGCGGACCCGCACACCGGGCTGGCGAAGCCCGACACGACGCCGGTCGGGTTGCCGTGGCAGGAGCCGGACGAGTCCTGGGAGTCGGCCGGCCGGGTGGATCTGAACACCGAGATCGACACCGAGGGCCGCAACACCGAGACGCGCAGCGATTTGGGCAGCGCGTTCGGGGACTGGGAGACCGTCCGCGAGCAGGTGCTGGAGTTGAGCGGCCCGGTGCGGGTGGACACGGACGTCCTCGCGGCGCTGCGCAGCGCCGAGCGCGACCCGGCGGGCTGCACCGACGACGAGTACCTGGCGTTGGCGACGGCGGAGGGTCCAGGGCTCGAGGCGATGGTGGCGCTGGCGGATGCGCTCCGCAAGGACGCCGTCGGCGACGAGGTGACCTATGTGGTGAACCGGAACATCAACTTCACCAACATCTGCTACACCGGCTGCCGCTTCTGCGCGTTCGCGCAGCGCAAGGGTGACGCGGACGCGTTCACGCTGTCCACCGGCGAGGTCGCGGACCGGGCGTGGGAGGCGCACGTCGCGGGCGCGACGGAGGTCTGCATGCAGGGCGGCATCGACCCGGAACTCCCGGTCACCGGGTACGCCGATCTGGTGCGTGCGGTGAAGGCGCGGGTGCCGTCGATGCACGTGCACGCGTTCTCCCCGATGGAGATCGTCAACGGCGCCTCCCGCGGCGGGCAGAGCATCCGGGACTGGCTGACGGAACTGCGTGAGGCGGGTCTGGACACCATTCCCGGCACGGCCGCGGAAATTCTGGACGACGAGGTGCGGTGGGTGCTCACCAAGGGCAAACTGCCCACCGCGACGTGGGTGGAGGTGGTGACCACGGCGCACGAGCTGGGTCTGCGGTCGAGTTCGACGATGATGTACGGCCACGTCGACAACCCGAAGCATTGGGTCGGGCATCTGCGGGTGCTGCGCGGAATCCAGGACCGGACAGGCGGATTCACCGAGTTCGTTCCGCTGCCGTTCGTGCATCAGAGCGCACCGTTGTATCTGGCGGGTGCGTCGCGGCCGGGCCCGACCAACCGGGACAACCGGGCCGTCCACGCCCTGGCCCGGATCATGCTGCACGGGCGGATCCCGAACATCCAGACCAGCTGGGTCAAGCTGGGCGTCACCGGCACCCAGGTGATGTTGCAGGGCGGCGCCAACGACCTCGGCGGCACCCTGATGGAGGAGACCATCTCCCGGATGGCGGGTTCGGAGCACGGATCCGAGAAGACCGTCGCCGAACTGCGGGCCATCGCCGAGGGCATCGGCCGCCCGGCACGCGAACGCACCACCACACACGCACGACGCGAGGGAAGGACGCCGGCCGCATGAGCGAGAAGGACCGGCTGGGCGACGACAAGGTCGTCGGCATCCTGGATCGTGCCGCGCGGGGTATCAACCCCGTGCTCGATCTGGCCCTCACGGATCCGTTCGGCATCAAGAGCCGGACGTTCACCCCGACAGCGGAGGACCGGGGCACCGCGGAGGCGCTGCTCGACGGCATCGCCTGGGTTCTCGACACCGTGCAGTTCCCGGGGACGGCGTCGTGGGAGAGAGCGAGCGACGACGAGCGGGCACGGTGGTGGGTGACGCGGATCGGCGCGTTGAACACGATCGCGGTCGCGTTCCCTGGCATGTTCGGTGTGCTTCTCAATCGGCTCCCGATCCAGGACGTGCTCGGGTTCGCGAATCAGGCCGTCGTTCTCGTCGCCGTGGCCCGGGAACACGGCGTGACGAACCGGTCCGAGCAGGTGGATCTGCTGGCGTCCGTGCTCTGCCGGCGTGAGACGGACGCGCCTGCGGTGCTCGCCGATACGACGCGATCCGATTCGGCGGACGGCCCGTCGATGTGGCACCCGTTCGCGCTGATGGGAGCGCTGTGGAGCACTGCCCGCACGGTGCGCGCGCTCAGTGACGAAATCGACAAGCGTCCTGGGCCGGGCTCGACCTACTCACTGCTGGGCAACATCCCGGTGGTCGGTGTGGTGGCCGGGTATCTCGGCGAACGGGGCGCGCTGGTCAGAGCCGTGAAACAGGGCGAGCAGTGGATCGCGTCCCGGCCGCCGCTGCCCGCGGCGGTGCGCCGGGTCAGGTAACCCTCACCGCAGAGAGGTCCGCCGGGCAGGCGATAATAGTTTCTTCCGCGGGGTACAAGCGGCCCGTACCTCGTGCTTACTCGTGTCAGAAAGGCAGGGAGAGCGGCAGTGCCCTACACGATTGCTGAACCGTGCGTGGATGTGTTGGACAAGGCGTGTATCGAGGAATGCCCTGTCGACTGCATCTACGAGGGCGGGCGGATGCTGTACATCCATCCGGACGAATGCGTGGACTGCGGCGCCTGTGAACCCGTCTGCCCCGTCGAGGCCATCTTCTACGAAGACGACGTCCCGGACCAGTGGAACGGCTACATCGCCGCGAACGTCGACTTCTTCGACGACCTCGGTTCCCCCGGCGGCGCGGCGAAGCTGGGCAAGGTCGACTACGACCCGCCGTTCGTCAAGGCTCTGCCCCCCATGGGCGAGGACTAGATGTGCCTCGTATCCCGGTAGCCACAGCACTTCCCGACTTTCCGTGGGACTCGCTCGAGTCGGCGAAGGCGAAAGCCTTCGCCCACCCGGGTGGCATCGTCAACCTGTCGGTGGGAACCCCGGTCGACCCGGTTGCCCCGATCATCCAGGACGCGCTGACCGCGGTCGCCGAGGTTCCGGGATATCCGACGACGCACGGCACGGACGAACTGCGTAACGCCGCGGTGGAGGCGCTGCGTCGCCGCTACGGAATCACCGGAATCGATCCGGCAGCGGTGCTGCCCGCGATCGGCACGAAGGAGCTCATCGCCTGGCTGCCGCGCCTTCTCGGGCTCGGCGCCGACGACCTCGTGGTCATCCCGGAGCTGGCGTACCCGACCTACGAGGTCGGAGCGCTCCTCGCGGGTGCGCGGGTGATCCGGGCAGACGGTCTCAACCGGCTCGGTCCGGAGGGCGCGTCGCTGATATTCGTGAACTCGCCGTCCAACCCCACCGGCAAGGTGCTCGGTCTCGAGCATCTGCGCAAGGTGGTCGACTGGGCGCGCAGCCGCGGCGCCATCGTGGCGTCCGACGAGTGCTACCTGGGATTGAGCTGGGAAGGCGAAGCCCTCTCGATCCTCGACGAGCGGGTGAACGACGGCGATCTCACCGGGCTCCTCGCGGTGCACTCGCTGTCGAAGACCTCCAACCTCGCGAGTTACCGCGCGGGGTTCGTCACCGGTGACCCGGCGTTGGTGGCCGAACTGCTCGAGGTCCGCAAGCACGCGGGCATGATGGTGCCGTTGCCGATCCAGTCGGCGATGACCGCCGCGCTCAGCGACGACGACCACGAGAACGAGCAGCGTGAGCGGTACCGCCGTCGCCGCGAGATCCTCCTCGCAGCGGTGCGCGGCGCCGGGTTCACCGTCGACAACTCCGAAGCCGGGCTGTACCTGTGGGCGACCCGCGGCGAAGCCTGCCGGGACACCGTCGAGTGGTTCGCCGAGCGCGGCATCCTCGTGGCACCGGGGGAGTTCTACGGTCCCGGCGGGGGCACTCACGTGCGCATCGCCCTCACGGCCAGCGACGAACGCATCGCGGCCGCAGCAGAACGACTGGTCTGACCCGAGTCGGCCCGGACGGAGCGGTCACGGTGCAAGTATTGGGCCGTGACCCTCGACGACGTCGCCGACGAACTGTACGGCCTCGACCCCGGTGAGTTCGTCGAGGCGCGCACCGCGCAGGTGACCGCGGCGCGGGAGAACAAGGACCGCGCGCTGGCGACCGAGATCGGGAAACTGCGGAAGCCGACCGTCGTCGGCTGGCTGGTCAACCTGCTCGCCCGCGAGCTGCCCGACGAAATCGGCGCGCTCCTCACCCTCGGGGACGCCCTCCGTGACGCGCAGCGACACCTGTCCGGCCCTGACCTTCGGCGGCTGAACACGCAACGGCAGCAGGTGGTGCGCGCGTTGGCGCGCAAGGCCGGTGAACTCGCCGCCGAGCGAGGCCGGACGGTCGGGGAGGACGCGCTGCGGGATGTCGGCCAGACGCTGCACGCCGCTCTCGCCGACGCCGAGACCGCCGAACAGGTGCGGCGCGGCCGGGTGGTGACGGCGGCGAGCTACAGCGGTTTCGGTCCGGCCGGACTCGCCGTGGTCCAGGGAAAGAGCGTGAAGTCCGAACCTGCCGCCACGCCCCCGGCCGAGAAGCCGGGGAAGAAGTCGAAGAAGAAGTCGGCGGAGCGCGACCGCGACGCCGAACGCGCGGCGGCCGAGGCCGAACTGGCGGACGTCATGTCGCAGGCCGACGAGGTCCGCGGCGAACTGAACGACGCGAGAACGGAACTGGAGCAGGCGCGGTCGACGCTGAGGGCGATCGACCATCGGATCGAGGAACTGCGCGCCGAACTCGAACACGCCGAGCAGGAGCGGCAGTTCACCCGGAACTCGGAGAAAGCCGCGGCGGAGGCAGTGCACCGGGGGGAACGCGATCTCGACGCGGCGGAGCGGCGCGTCGACGAAGCGCGGCGCGCAGTCGACGACCTCGGCTGAGGGACGGGCGGAACCTTGACCTGCAGCGCACTCGAGGTTTTACCCTGATTTCATGTCCTTCACTCAGCAGGAACTCGACTACCTGGCGTCACAACGCCTGGGCCGGCTCGCGACAGTTCAGCCGAATGGAACCTTGCAGGTCAGTCCCGTCGGCTTCCACTACAACGCCGGCACGTCCACGATCGACATCCAGGGCTACAACATGGCGGCGAGCCGCAAGTTCCGCAACGTCGCCGACAACGGGAAGGTGGCTTTCGTCGTGGACGACGTGCCGTCCGTCGACCCGTGGCGGGTCCGCTGCGTCGAAATCCGCGGGCGCGCCGAGGCCCTCGACGCCGAGGCCGCCGAGGCGAACGATCTCGGCGGACCGACCATACGCATCCACCCCGAACGGATCATCAGTTTCGGTCTCGGTGCCACCGACCAGGACGTCCATCAACTCGTGTCGAACGCGCGCGACGTGTAGCGGCGAACTACGCGATGTCCGGTCGGTAGCCGGCGGCGAGGACGGCGACGGTGGACGGCGGTGTCAGGACGGTCGCGGTGCCGGTCGGCCGGTTCGCCGGGATCCCGTATCCCTCGGTCGACCACGGGACGACGGTGTCCCCCAGCACGACCGCGGGTCCGCCGTCCGACAATGCGAAGGCGCCGTCGGGCAACGACGACCACGCGGCCTCGTACGTCCGCTGGTGAGAACCGATCAGCCGCTCCCCGTGCAGCCGGGCGTCCATCTCCTCCGCGCCGGGCAGTCCACCCCCGTTGGCCGACTGCCACGCGACGCGAAAGTCGTTGTACCGCTCGCGCCGGCACAGGGCGCACGGCCGGTGCCCGGCCGCGAGGGCGACCGCCTCGTCGTGGAAGAACAGGACCGTGTAGTGGCCCGCGCTCCACTGGTCGACGGTGCGGGCCGCGTAGTCGGTGACGCAGATGATCCACCGCCTGCCTGCATGGTTGCGCACGACGGTGTGCCCCCGGTGCAGGCAGCCCCTGTTCCCCATGAACCGGCCGCGGAGTGGAATCGCGACGATCTCGGATCGGGGTGACACGCGATTCCGTTCGGCCATGTGCCGATGGTAGCCAGCCGACCCGCGCGTCAAAACGGGATGAGTACCCCCGTCCGGCGCTAACCTGGGCTCAAGGGTTCCGCTCGGACGGGTGTCCCCGTCGGCCCGCGGTCCCGGTCACAGTTCCTCACGATCTGAGGGCAGGAGGCAGGCAGCATGGACGCCATCACCCAGGTTCCGGTGCCCACCAATGAGCCGGTCCACACGTACGCGCCGGGCAGTCCCGAACGTTCCCGTGTGCAATCCGCACTCACCGACATCGCTACCAATCCCGTCGACATCCCGCACGTGATCGGTGGCAAACACCGGCACGGCAACGGGGACCGCGTCGACGTCGTGCAACCCCACCGGCACACCGCTGTGCTCGGCACGCTGCGCAGCGCCACCCACGACGACGCGTCGGCGGCGGTCGAGGCGGCCACGGCCGCGGCACCGCACTGGCGGGCACTCTCGTTCGACGACCGGGCCGCGGTCATCCTGCGCGCCGCCGATCTGTTGTCCGGGCCGTGGCGCGAGACGCTCGCGGCGGCGACGATGCTCGGCCAGTCGAAGTCGGTCCAGCAGGCGGAGATCGACGCACCGTGCGAGTTGATCGACTTCTGGCGCTTCAACGTTCACTTCGCCCGCCAGATCCTCGCCGACCAGCCGATCTCGTCACCGGGTGTGTGGAACCGGCTCGAATACCGTCCGCTCGAGGGCTTCGTCTACGCCATCACGCCGTTCAATTTCAGCGCGATCGCGGGCAATCTGCCGACCGCGCCTGCGTTGATGGGCAACACCGTGATCTGGAAGCCGTCGTCGACGCAGACCGTCGCCGCGTACTGGACCATGAAACTGCTCGAGGCCGCGGGAATGCCTCCCGGCGTGATCAATCTGCTCACCGGCAGCGGGCAGGCGGTGTCGGAGGTGCTGCTGAGCGACCCCCGCCTCGCGGGTATCCACTTCACGGGTTCGACCCGGACGTTCCAGCACTTGTGGAGCGAGGTGGGCGCGAACATCGGGAAGTACGCCGGCTACCCCCGGCTGGTGGGGGAGACCGGCGGCAAGGACTTCGTGGTCGCGCACGCCTCGGCCGACGAGGACGTACTGCGGACGGCGCTGGTCCGCGGAGCGTTCGAATACCAGGGCCAGAAATGTTCGGCCGCCTCCCGCGCCTACGTCCCGAAATCGCTGTGGCGGCGGATGCGGGACACGTTCACCGCGGAAGTCGATGCCCTCACCTACGGTGACGTGACGGATCTGGAAAATTTCGGCGGCGCCCTCATCGACCGGCGCGCATACGACAAGAACGTCGCGGCCATCGAACGCGCCCGCAGCGCTGCCGGCCTGGAGATCGCTGTCGGCGGCAAATACGACGACAGCGTCGGCTACTTCGTCCGCCCCACCGTGCTCCTCGCGGACGACCCCGCCGACGAGGCGATGACCACCGAGTACTTCGGGCCGATCCTCACGGTGCACGTGTACGACGACTCGGCCCCGAACGCGTTCGCCGACGTGCTCGCCAAGGTCGATTCGGCGGCCCCGTACGCGCTGACCGGTGCGGTGATCGCCGACGACCGCCAGGCCGTCGAGCAGGCAACGTCTGCTCTCCGGTTCACCGCCGGAAACTTCTACGTCAACGACAAGCCGACCGGTGCCGTCGTCGGGCAGCAGCCGTTCGGCGGAGCCCGCGCCTCGGGCACGAACGACAAGGCCGGGTCCAAGCTCAACCTGCTGCGGTGGGTGTCGGCCCGCACCATCAAGGAGACGTTCGTCCCGGCCACCGACTACCGCTATCCGCACATGGGGTCGGAATGAAAGCGCCACCGGTTCTGGCGAATCCGCTGCGCCCGGCGATCCTCGCGGCGGCCCGGTCGTCCCGGGTCAAGCGGGCGGTCACCGGCGCCCCGGTCACCCGGAAACTCGTCGACCGCTTCGTTGCCGGAGAGAGCCGGGAATCGGTGCTCGCGGCCGTCCGGGAGATCCTCGATTCGGGCCGATCGGTGTCGATCGACTTTCTCGGTGAGGACACGCGTGACGCCGAGGGAGCCCAGGCGACGGTCGACGAGTATCTGGCGCTCGTCGCCGATCTCGGTGCCCTACCCGAAGCGGCGGACGGGACTTCGGGTGTTCGCCGCCTCGAGGTATCGATGAAACTGTCGGCGCTCGGTCAGGCCCTCGCCGGCGACGGTCGCAGGATCGCCACCGACAACGCCCGCACGATCTGCGCCGCCGCGGAGGCGGCAGGGGTGTGGGTCACCGTGGACGCCGAGGACCACACGACCACCGATTCGACGCTGGCGATCGTGCACGAACTCCGCGACGACTATCCCTGGCTCGGTGCGGTGGTGCAGTCGTATCTGCGACGTACCGAGGACGACTGCCGTGCCCTCGCCGGCCCCGGTTCGAGGGTCCGGCTCTGCAAGGGCGCGTACCGGGAACCCGAGTCCGTGGCCTTCCAGGACCGCGCCGCCGTGGACGCGTCGTATCTGCGATGCCTGGGGATCCTCATGGAAGGCGCCGGGTACCCCATGGTGGCCTCGCACGATCCGGCCGTCATCGACGCGGTCGCCCCGCTGGTCGGGCGCACCGGCCGCGCCCCGGACGCCTACGAGCATCAGATGCTGTTCGGGATCCGGGACGTCGAACAGCGGCGGCTCGCGAACGAGGACAAGCAGGTTCGGGTGTACGTGCCGTACGGAAGTCAGTGGTACGCGTACTTCATGCGGCGACTGGCCGAGCGTCCCTCGAACCTGCGGTTCTTCCTGCGCTCGGTGGTCACCCGGGACTGACCGGCGTTGTCGCGGATCGGTTCCCGCGGGGTGCGTCGTTGTAGAGTTTCGCGGTGACGACTTCAGGCGGGGGATGGACCAGCGCGGTCCTCTTCGCCGTCGTTCTCGTGCTCGCGACGCTGCTCGGTTCGACGCGCATCGGCGAGGTCCGGCTCACCCGTCCGCCGCGCACCGCGGTGGTGCTGTGGTTGCTGATCGCCGTGCCGTCGCTGCTGCAGATCGTCGTCCCCGCCGTCCTCGACGCCCTCGAGCGTGACCCCACCCAGATCCGGGACCACCAGTGGTGGCGGATCGTCACCTCGGTTGCGGTGCAGGACGGGGGACTGGCCGGAACCGCGGTGAATCTGCTCGTTCTCGCCTGGGTCGCCCCGCTCGCGGTCCGGGTCTGGGGTGGAGTGCGGGCCGTCCTGCTGTTCGTGGCGAGCCAGATCATCTTCGGCCTGTTCACCGCGTTCCTGTTCCCGTCGCCCGGGGCGGGCAACTCGGGTGCCACGCTCGCGCTGGCCGCGTCCCTCGCCGGTCTGGTGGTGATGCAGTCCAAGGAGTGGCGCGCACTCGCCGCGAGCGGCGGCATCGTTTTCGCCGGTGTCCTGCTGGTGGTCGTCGACGACGCCCACGGACTGGCTGTGCTGACCGGGGCGCTGCTGGGTGCGGCACTGGCCACCGTCAGTCCGCCACCGGGAGACCCACCGGAGCCCGTCCGGGCCCTGTGAGAAGCTGACCGTGTGCTGCTGCGATCTCTGAATCCTCTGGCCGTCGCCCAGGGCGACGACATTCCCGATGCCATTCGGATCGGCGACACCAGCCTGTCGCGCGGTGATGTGCTCGGTGCGGCGACATCCGTGGCCGAGCGTGTGGCACGCGCGGATCGGGTCGCGATCCTCGCCACCCCCACCGTCACCACCGTCCTCGCCGTCGTGGGCTGCCTCATCGCCGGTGTGACCGCGGTGCCGGTGCCGCCCGATTCCGGCCCCGCCGAACTCGAGCACATCCTGCGCGACTCCGGCGTGCAGGCGTGGCTCGGCGAGTCGCCCGCGGACACGGCGGGCCTGCCCGTCGTTCCGGTCCGCGTCCACGCCCGGTCGTGGCACAGCTACCCGGAACCGCCGGAGTCCTCCATCGCGTTCGTGCTCTACACCTCCGGCACCACGGGACCGCCCAAGGGCGTGCTGATCAGCAGGAAGGCCATCGCCGCCGGCCTCGATGCCCTCGCCGACGCCTGGCAGTGGACCGGCAACGACACACTGGTGCAGGGACTTCCACTGTTCCACGTTCACGGCCTCATCCTCGGTGTGCTGGGACCGTTGCGTATCGGCAGCCGTCTGGTCCACACGGTCAAACCCACCCCGGCGGCCTACGCCGCGGCACACGGAACGATGTACTTCGGTGTCCCCACCGTGTGGGGTCGCATCGCCGACGATCCCGAGTCGGCGCGCGCGCTGTCGGGTGCGCGCCTGCTGGTGTCGGGCAGCGCCCCGCTGCCCGTGCCGGTGTTCGAGAAGCTGCACGAGCTGACCGGGCTCGCACCCATCGAGCGGTACGGCATGAGCGAGACGATGCTCACGCTCAGCACCCGGGCGGACGGCGAGCGTCGCCCGGGGTGGGTGGGGGTGCCGGTCCGCGGCGTCGAGACCCGGCTGCGCGACGAGCGCGGCGGCGACGTCCCCCACGACGGCGAATCCATCGGCGGTCTGCAGGTGCGCGGCCCGATGCTCTTCGACGGCTACCTGGGCCGGCCCGACGCGACGGCCGAATCGTTCACGGACGACGGCTTCTTCAAGACCGGCGACGTCGCCGTCATCGACCCGGAGGGATTCCACCGTATCGTCGGCCGCGAATCCACGGACCTCATCAAGTCGGGTGGATTCCGCGTCGGCGCGGGGGAGGTGGAGACGTCTCTCCTCGGCCACCCGAGCGTCCGGGAAGCCGCGGTCGTCGGCCTTCCCGACCCGGACCTCGGTCAGCGGCTGGTGGCCTTCGTGGTGGGGGACGACGTCTCGGAAACCGAGCTGATCGAGCACGTGGCCACCGAACTGTCGGTGCACAAGCGGCCCCGCGAGATCCGTGTGGTCGAGTCGCTTCCGCGGAACGCGATGGGCAAGGTGCAGAAGAAGCAGCTGTTCTGAAATCGGTAAGGTGGCGTGCGATACCGGCCCAACACGGATTGGCAGGCGCACAGTGAGTGTCGAGAGCATCGTTCAGAGCACCCGAATCGTCCTCGCCTCG
Organism: Rhodococcus wratislaviensis; assembly: GCF_900455735.1. Lineage (GTDB taxonomy): Bacteria > Actinomycetota > Actinomycetes > Mycobacteriales > Mycobacteriaceae > Rhodococcus_F > Rhodococcus_F wratislaviensis. Next base: position 190,349 of record NZ_UAUI01000003.1, read on the forward strand.
CGGCCGGACGGCGCGCCCACCGCCGACAACTTCCGGCTCGAGGCGGTGAACCTCCCCGATCCCGCCGAAGGTCAGGTGCTGATCCGCGTCATCTACCTGTCCCTCGACCCGTACATGCGCGGCCGGATGAGTGCCGCGGAGTCCTACGCCGACCCCGTCGAGATCGACGAGGTCATGGTCGGCGGCACCGTCGGACAGGTCGTCGAGTCCCGGCACCCGGACTTCGCAACCGGTGACTACGTTCTCGGGTACGCGGGTTGGCAGTCGCACGCAGTGGTCGACGGCAATCACCTCCGTGCACTCGACCGCGACACCGCGCCGCTGTCCACCGCCGTCGGAGTTCTCGGCATGCCCGGATTCACCGCGTACTCCGGCCTGTTGAAGATCGGGCAGCCGAAGGCAGGCGAGACGGTGGTCGTCGCGGCGGCCAGCGGTCCGGTCGGCTCCGCAGTCGGGCAGATCGCGAAACTGAAGGGCGCCCGGGCCGTCGGGATCGCGGGCGGACCGGAGAAGTGTGCGTACCTGCTGGACGAACTCGGATTCGACGCCGCCGTCGACCATCGGTCCCCGAACTTCGCCGAGGAACTGCGCGCGGCGTGCCCCGACGGCATCGACGTCTACTTCGAGAACGTCGGCGGTGCGGTGGCCGCGGCCGTGCTGCCGCTGCTCAACCTGTATGCGCGAGTTCCGGTGTGCGGCCTCATCGCGCAGTACAACGACACCGAGACCCCCGATGGCCCGGATCGGCTACCAGGGTTCTTCACCCGGGTGCTGGTCAAGAGCCTCACGATCCGCGGATTCATCCAGCGCGAGTTCGTCTCCGAAATGTACGCGGACTTCCAGCGCGATGTGTCCGGGTGGATCCGGGAGGGCCGATTCGCCTACCGCGAGGACATCGTCGACGGGCTCGAGAACGCGCCTGCGGCGTTCATCGGTCTGCTCCGGGGCAGCAACTTCGGCAAGCTCGTGGTCCGGGTCGCCGAGGAGGACTGACGGGCCGTATTCGCCCTGGACAGGGCGCTGTCGTGATACAACGGTGACAGAAGCGGACCCTCGTTATGATTGCGTGATGTCGATGGTGCGGGAGTTCGGTGTCATCCACATATGGGAGTGATCAGATCCATGACGACTCATAGTTCGGGGGCGGGTTCGCAGATCCTCGTCGACGGCAGGCCCGCCTCCGCGCCGCTGCGCGACACACTCACGGTCGCACAGAAGCTGGTCCGGCATTTCGCCGACAACGTGACCCCGTGCGGTTCGCTTCCCGGCGAACAACTGCAGAGCGACGTCATGGATTTCACGATCGTCTGCCTCGGTCTCGGTATCCAGATGCTCGACGAAGGCATCAGCCCGACGGACGAGGACCTCGCGGAGGTGCGCAACAGTTCCGCGCGCTGGGCCCGCGAGGGATTCCCGTTGAAGCTCGTGCTCCGCATTCTCCACGAAGGCATTCAGGAGGCCGGGGACCTCGTCGCCTCGAACGCCCGAGAGGAAGACCTGCCCGAACTCCTGGTCATCCAGAAGGTGATGTTCACCCTCCTCGAATGCGTGACCGTCGCCGCCACGACCAGCTACGTGGAGGAACTCGAAGCGGTCAACAGCGAACGGGACGGTGCCGCGGTCAACCTCGTGACGGCGCTGCTCAGCGGCAGAAAGGCGGCGACCGCCGCGCGGCACGCGGGCGTGGAGCTGGCCGACGAGTACGTGGTCCTGGGGCTGTCGATTCCGTCGCATCCCACGGAGGCCGTGACCCACCGGCGCAAAGCCGTCGTCGCCCGGCAGAAGCTCCGGCGGTTGCAGATCGAGCTGGCGGACGCCTCGGGCGGTGCCGCCCTGTGTTCGCTGAGCCCGGACGGCGGAACACTGTTGTTGCCGGGTTCGCCCGAACGGACGTGGATGGTCTCCCTGCTCGACCGCATCGGAGCGGCAGCCGGGGTTCCGCTCACCGCCACGGCAACCCGGGTTCGCACCGCCGGTATCCCCGCGGCGGCGGACCAGGTCCACGAACTCCTCGACCTGGCCGATCAGCTGGCGCTCGAACCGGGTCTCTACGAGATGGACGATCTGGCGCTCGAATACCAGCTCACCAGGCCCGGGCCGGGCCGGACCCACCTGGCGCGACTCCTCGAACCGTTGCAGGGCTCACCCGAACTGATCGAGACGCTCGAGGTGCACATCGGCCACGACCTCAATCGGCAGCGCACCGCGAAGCAGATGCACCTTCACACCAATACGGTGGATTACCGGCTCAAGCGGGTGGCGCAGCTGACGGGCTGCGACCCGACGCGCCCGTCCGGGTTGCGGCAGATCCAGGCGGCGCTCGTGGCCCGCCGGCTCGAGGTCGCGCAACCCGATCGCTGACGTGGCCCTGATCCGGGCGCCCGTCACCGGCGCAGCGTCGTACGCTGCACCGTTCGCTACGATGTGGGCCGGATCATATTCGGTCCGGGTGTGTCGGTGGTCGTCTCGTGACCGAAATGTTAGGGGAGGCAGGCGATGGCCGGAGGGCGGCATTCGAGCGCGGGGCCGGAGCGCGGTGGTCGCTCGCCCGGGTTCTACGCGGTGTGCGCTGCCGTCGTGATCGGGCTCGTGGCCTCCGTGGTCGTCGTCGTTCAGGCAGTCCGCTCCTGGGCGGACGACTGCGATCAGGTCACCGACTACACCCTCGCCGCGGACCCGAGCATCGCGCCCGCCCTGAGCAGCATTCTCGGCGAAGTGAACGACACCGACCTGGGCTGCGCGAACGTTGCCGTCAGCGCAGCGACGTCCGGCGACATCGCGGGACGACTCGGTAAGGGAACCGACGCCCCCGACCTCTGGATCCCCGACACCGGGGCGTGGGTGGGCAAGGCGGCGCTCACCGCGGCCGGCCCCGTCGAGGTGATGACGGGGTCGATCGCATCCTCGCCTGTCGTCCTGGCGTCGCGGGAGGAGGACGCGCCCACGTCGCCGACGTGGCTCGCCGCCCTCCAGATCAAGAACATCCAGCTGGGCAACCCCCTCGTGACCGGGGTCGCGCAGGCCCCGATCAATGCCGCGCTGGCCGAAGGTCAGGCCGACCCCGTGTCCGCGGGAACCGTGCGGGCGGCGCTGGTCCCGCTCGCACAGGAGGAGAGTGCGCGCACCGCGGACGAGCCCATCGGCGAGGAGATGCTCCACGGCGTCGTCGACAACGGTGGAGTCGCCGTGGCCACCGAACAATCCGTGCTCGATTTCTCCGGTGACGGCGACGGCGCGCGCACGCTCACCGCGACGGTGCCGCCGACGGGCAGCAACTTCATGAACTTCCCGCTCGTCGTCACCTCGCCCGCACCCGACCGGCATTACAGGGCCACCCAGGTGGCACGTGCCGTCGCCGCTGTTCTGGGCGGTGAGGATGCCCGCGCGGTACTCGCGGAGAACGGATTCCGCGGACCCGACGGCAGTCCGCCCGCCGACGGTCGCGGCGTCGGCCGGGTCACCAAGCTGGCGCTCGAGGACGAGACGGCGCTACAGGACGCCCTCGGTGGTTGGGCGTTGATGGCGTTGCCGATCCGCACGCTCGTCGCGATCGACGTGTCGGGGTCGATGGAGACCCCCGCAGGCAACCGGTCACGCATGGACCTCACGGTCGACGCCGCACTCGCCGGCAACGCGATGTTCCCGGACAGCGTGTCCGCCGGGTTGTGGGCGTTCTCGCAGGGGCTCGGTGGGGGACCGCAGGACTACAAGGAGATGGTCCCGATCCGCCGCTACGACACGGTGGTCGACGGACTCACTCAGCGCCAGCTGATGGCGCAGCAGGCGGGGAAGGTCGACGCGCTGATCGGCGGCGGCACCGGTCTGTACGACACGACGCTCGCCGCGTTCCGGACGGTGCAGGAGACATACGACCCGCGCGCCGTGAACAGTGTGATCATCCTGACCGACGGCGCCAACGAGGATCCGGACTCCATCACGAAGGAACAGCTCCTGAGCATCCTGCAGCGTGAGATGGATCCGGCACGCCCCGTCATCATCGTGACGATCGGCATCACCGATGACGCCGACGCGGTCACGCTCGCCGAGATCTCGCGGGTGACCGGAGGGTCGAGCTATGTCGCGAAGGATCCCGCCGACATCGCCAACGTGTTCGTCAACGCGCTGGCCGCCCGCGGTCGCCGCTAGCGGAATCCCGTTCCGGCGCAGTCGGACTTTTCGGCCGCACCCCTAGTCAGCCACCGGTCGGTAGTGCTTTGGTGGAAGGTGGGGGTGGACCCATTCGAGGAGTTCGTCATGGCCAAGCCGTTCAGAGGTGTCGTCAATCTCGATATTCGTGACTCGATCCCGGACTGGGGTCCGTACGAGCAACCGAAGGCGACGCCCGGTTCACCGAACGTCCTCTACATCGTGCTCGACGACGTCGGTTTCGGTGCGATGGGCTGTTACGGCGGGCCGATCGAGACCCCGAACATCGACCGGATTGCCGCGAACGGGCTGCGGTACGGCCAGTGGCACACCACCGCCCTGTGTTCCCCGACACGATCCTGCCTGCTCACCGGGCGGAACCACACCACCAACGGGATGGCGTGCATCAGCGAGTGCGCGGTCGGCTTCCCCGGCGGGAACGGTCACATCCCTCCCGAATGCGCCACCCTCGCCGAGATCCTGGTCGAGCAGGGCTTCAGCACCGCGATGGTCGGCAAGTGGCACCTGTGCGCCGAGGACGAGATGAACCTGGCGTCGACCAAACGGAACTGGCCGGTCGGCCGCGGCTTCGAGCGCTTCTACGGCTTCCTCGGTGCCGAGACCAACCAGTGGTATCCCGATCTGGTGCACGACAACCATCCCGTCGAGCAGCCCGCCACCCCGGAGCAGGGCTACCACTTCAGCGTCGACATCACCGACCATGCGCTCGAATACCTCGGCGACGTCAAGGCGATCGCCCCGGACCGGCCGGTGTTCCTGTACTACGCGCCCGGCTGCGCGCACGCACCCCACCACGCTCCGCAGGAGTGGGCCGACCGCTATCGCGGCAGATTCGACGACGGCTACGAAGCGATGCGCGAGCGGACCCTGGCCCGGCAGAAGGAGATGGGCCTCGTACCCCCGGACACCGAACTGCCGCCGCTCAATCCGATCGGCACCCCGGAAACCCGCACCGGACCAGACGGCCAGCCGTTCCCACCGCTGGACTTCACGCGCCCCTGGGACACCCTGTCCGACGACGAAAAGCGGCTCTTCGCGCGCATGGCCGAGGTGTACGCCGGTTTCCTCTCGCACTGCGACGACCAGATCGGCCGACTGCTGGCCTACCTCGAGGAGATCGAACAGCTCGAGAACACCATCGTCGTGGTTGTCTCCGACAACGGCGCCAGCGGTGAGGGCGGCCCCAACGGTTCGGTCAACGAGAACAAGATCGCCAACAACGTGCCGGACGATCTCGCCGAGAACCTGGCCAAGCTGGACCAGCTCGGCGGCACCGAGACCTACAACCACTACCCGAACGGGTGGGCGATGGCGTTCAACAGCCCGTTCAAGATGTGGAAGCGCTACTCCTTCAACGGCGGCACGTCCGACCCGTGCATCATGTCGTGGCCGGCCGGGATCGAGGCTCGCGGCGAAACCCGCGACCAGTACCACCACGCCATCGACATCGTCCCGACCCTGCTCGACTGCCTCGGTGTCGAACTTCCCGACACGGTGAAGGGCTACACCCAGCACCCGATTCAGGGCGTGAGCATGCGTTACAGCTTCGACGCCGGAAACATCCCCACCGCCAAGCACACCCAGTTCTATTCGATGCTCGGCGGGCGGGGCATCTGGCACGACGGCTGGAAGGCCGTCACCACCCACCCGACACTGAGCGGGTGGAGTCACTTCCCGGAAGACACCTGGGAGCTCTACCACACTCAGGTTGACCGCTCCGAACTCCACGACCTCGCCGAGTCGGAACCAGGCAGGCTCGCCGAGCTCGTCGGCCTGTGGTTCCACGAGGCAGGTGCGAACCAGGCGCTGCCGCTCGACGACCGCTCCGGCGTCGAACTGCTCACCACCCCGCGCCCCCAGCTCGCGCCCCCGCGCAATCGCTACGTGTACCGACCCGGTGGCGCCGAGGTACCCGAGGCGGTGGCCGTCAACCTTCGCAACCGCTCCTTCTCGATCGGGGCGCTCGTCGACCTCCCCGAACCGGGTGCTGCCGGGGTGCTGTTCTCCCACGGCGGCAGGTTCGGTGGGCACTCGCTCTACGTCAAGGACAATCGGCTGCACTACGTGTACAACTTCCTCGGCAGCGAACAGCAGAAGATCGACGCGACCGAGGACCTGCCGACCGGAGAGAACCTCATCCTGGCTGCGTCGTTCGAGAAGGACGGTGAGGACCCGCCCGGTACCGCCCGGGGGGTCCTGAGCCTCTACTACGGCGACCGCAAGGTCGGTGAAGGTCGGATCCGGACCCAGCCCGGCAAGTTCAGCATCGGCGGCGGCGAGGGCCTCAATGCCGGCCGGGACAGCGGCGAACCCGTCACCGACGACTACCCGGGTACATCGCCGTGGGCCTTCACCGGCGGGACGTTGAACCGGGTCGCGATCGACGTCAGCGGCGAACCGTTCGTCGATCTCGAACGCGAAGCCGCCGCCATGCTCTCGCGCGAGTGAGAGCGGAAGCGCCATGACAGAACCCCTTCCGAGCTGGCGTGAGGGTGCCGGCAAGTCGGCCATCCTGGGATTCGTCGGGCGTGTGACGGCGGAGGACGTCCCCGTCGAGGATCGAATCGCGGTCTTCGACAACGACGGCACGCTGTGGTGTGAGAAGCCGATGCCCATTCAGCTCGACTTCATCCTGCGCCGGCTCGTCGTCATGGCCGAGCACGATCAGGATCTTCGCACCCGTCAGCCTTGGCAGGCCGCCTACACACAGGATTACGGCTGGTTGAACGACGTCATCACGCAGCACTACAACGGCGACGACAGCGGGGTGAGAGTACTCGCCGCAGGTGTGCTGGCCGCGTTCGCCGACGTGACCGTCGAGGAGTTCGAGGCCCGGGCGGACCAGTTCCTGCGCACCGCCCGGCATCCCACCCTCGACCGGGACTACCTGGGGTGCAGTTACGCGCCGATGGTGGAGTTGCTCGACTACCTGGCCGTCAACGAGTTCCGGAACTACATCGTGTCCGGCGGCGGCCGCGATTTCATGCGGCCGATCAGTCACGACGTCTACGGCATTCCGCGGCAACGGGTCATCGGCAGCGGGGTGTCACTGGTCTGGAATCACGACGGCCGCAGCGGGGCGATCTTCCGAAGAGCCGAGGCGGACGTTCTCGACGACGGACCCGAGAAGCCGGTGCAGATCTGGAACCGGGTCGGTAGGCGGCCCCTGCTGGCGGCGGGAAACAGCAACGGTGACATCCCGATGCTCCAGTTCGCGGAGGCACCGGACCGGCCGTCGTTGCGGCTGTTGCTGCGCCACGACGACGCCGCCCGCGAGTTCGACTACGTCGCGGGCGCCGAGCAGGCGCTCGAACTGGCCGAGGCCGACCGGTGGACGGTGGTCAGCATCGAGAACGACTGGGCGACGGTGTTCGCGCCACTCCCTGACCAGGTCAGATGAATCCGATGGACTCACTTCGCGTTTCGTCCGCCCAGGAGGCGCTCTGGCTGGCGCAGAAATTGGCGCCGGGACTGTCGAACAACATCTCCGCGTATCTGGACATTTCCGGTGAGATCGACCCTTCGGTGATGGACGACGCGTTGCGGCGAGTGGCCGAAGAGGCTCGCTCCGTGCTGGTGAATTTCGTCGAGAACGAGGACGGCCCCCGCCAGGTCGTGCGGGACTGCAAGTCCTGGACGCCGTTTTTCATCGACGTCAGTGCCGAGGCAGACGCCGAATCTGCGGCGAAAGCGTCGATGGCCGAGATCGGCGCCGTGCCCTTCGACCTGGAACGAGACGCGCTGTATCGAGCGGGCTTGATCAAGGTTCACGACGCGCGATTCTTTCTGTGCGCCGTGTGCCATCACATTGTGATGGACGGGTTCGGCGTCGCCATTCTTGCGAGTCGAATCGGTGAGATCTACACAGCGATGAAGACGGGAACGCCGATCCCCGACTCCGGATTCGGCGGACCGGAGTTGATCGTCGACGACGATGCCCGCTATCGACGCTCCGATCGTCTCAGCCGCGACAAAGAATTCTGGAGAAACTACACCGCCGCGCTGCCCGAACCGCTACGACTGTCCCGGCACCCGAGTTCACCGGTTCCCGTGACATTGCATCACAGCCAGACGGTGCCGGACGACGAGACCACGCGATGGCTGACGGCGGCAGAGTCGATCGGGATACCGATGCCGGGGTTTCTGGCAGCAGCGGTGGCCGGACTCTTCCATCGCCTGTCGGGCATGTCGGAATTCATGATGCGATTGGCCGTCGCCAATCGGGTCGGCGCCGCCCGGCGAACACCGGGTTTGGTGTCGAACGCGGTGCCCTTCCGTGTGGAGATCCCACCGCGGTCGCTTTTCGCTGCAGTCGCCCACAACGTGGGTACCGAGATCCGTTCCATCCTTCGTCATTCCCGTTACCAGGGCTCCGATGTCAGGAGAGACAGAGGATTGTCCGGATCCGTGGAAAATCGGTTCGGTCCGATTCTCAATATCATTCCGTTCTTCGAGTCGATCGATTTTGCAGGCAATCCGGCATCCATGCGCGGCGTGTCGTTCGGCCCCGTGGACGACCTCTCGATTTCGATCTACTACGGCGGTCGGGGCAGCGCCGGCATGCACATCGAGATCGACGCGAACGGCGCGCTGTACAGCAGTGAGGATGTCAGGCTGTATGCAGATCTGCTGATGGCATTCGTCCGTGCGGTCGTCGCCGATCCGGGCGGCCGGATAGAGCAGCACGACATCCTCCGACCCACCGATCGCGAACTGGTTCTGCGGACCTGGAACGACACGACGGTACCGGTACCGGAGGCCACCATTCCCGACCTGGTCGAACGGCGGGCCGCCACGACGCCCGACGCGGTGGCGCTCACTTTCGGCGATCGGCACTGGACATACCGGGACGTCAATGGTCGAGCGAATCGGTTGGCGCGGTATCTCATCGCGCGCGGTGTCGGACCGGAATCCATCGTGGCAGTGGCGATGGAGCGATCCTCCGAATTGATCGTCGCGCTCCTCGCGGTCCTCAAGGCCGGCGGCGGATATCTTCCGATCGACCCGAACTATCCCAGTGCGCGTACCGCTTTCATTCTCGCCGACGCCGCCCCGCTGTTGGTTCTGACCGACGACGAGACTTCGGAATCGTTGCCGGACAACGATATTCCGTGTCTCGTGTTGGACCTGGCCGACGCCGCCGCAGAGGGCATGTCAGCGGCGATCGATCCAGTCGACGACGAGAGGATCGCCCCGCTGAGACCGGGCAATACCGCGTACGTCATGTACACGTCCGGATCGACCGGCACCCCGAAAGGGGTGTGCATCACTCACGGCAATGTGACGTCGTTGTTTGCCGGAACCGATCGGTGGTGCGGTTTCGGAGGCTCGGACGTGTGGGCGTGGTGTCATTCGCAGGCCTTCGACTTCTCGGTGTGGGAGGTGTGGGGGGCGCTGGTACACGGCGGCCGGGTGGTGATAGTGCCGTGGGACGTGGTGCGCTCACCCGCTGAACTGTGGAGTCTGGTGCGTCGGGAGCACGTGACGATCCTCAATCAGACCCCGTCCGCGTTCTACGAGTTCGCAGATGCCGAACGCGAGGACCTTTCCCCGGACTCTGATTCGGTGCTGCGGATGGTGGTGTTCGGCGGAGAGGCATTGGACCCGGACCGGCTACGCGGGTGGTTCCCGGGGGATCGTCCGAAGACTCCGATTCTGGTGAACATGTATGGAATCACCGAAACCACTGTGCACGTGAGCCATCTGGAGTTGACGGCAGGCGTGGGCGACGGCGGTCGAAGCCCGATCGGGATGCCTATCGGTAACGTGCGGGTGTTCGTGTTGGGGTCGGGATTGGTGCCGGTGCCGGTAGGTGCGGCGGGGGAGTTGTATGTCTCCGGGTTCGGGGTGGGCCGAGGATATGTAGGCAGGCCGGGGTTGACGGCGGAACGGTTCGTAGCGTGCCCGTTCGGAGAGCCCGGTTCGCGGATGTACCGATCCGGAGACGTGGTGCGGTGGACGTCCGACGGCGTGCTCGATTTCGTCGGACGCGTGGACGAGCAGGTGAAGGTGCGGGGATTCCGGGTCGAGCCCGGGGAGATCGAGACGGCACTGATGTCGCATCCTGCGGTGGCGCAGGCGGCGGTGATCGCCCGTGAACCCCCCACCGGCGCCGGTCGTGCGGACGGGGACACCAGAACCGATACGCAGCTGGTGGGGTATGTGGTGCTCGACAGGGGTACCTCGCTCGTCCGTGACAGGGCGCGGGAGGCGGAGCTGGTTTCGCAATGGCAGCGGGTGTACGACGACCTGTACTCCGGGGACGAGTCCCCGGCCGGTGAACAGACGAACCCGACAGAGTTCGGGGAGGATTTCGGGGGGTGGAACAGCAGCTACACCGGAAAGCCTATCCCCCTCGACCAGATGCGGGAATGGCGCGCGGCGACCGTGGCACGGATCCGCGAGCTCTACCCGACTCGGGTGCTCGAGATCGGAGTCGGAACAGGGCTGTTGCTGTCGCAGTTGGCGCCGCACTGCGAAGAATATTGGGGCACCGACTTTTCCGCTCCCACGATCGACGCTCTGCGATCGCAATTGGCGGACCGGCAGGCCCCGTGGGTCGATCGGGTGCACCTACGGGTCCAGGCGGCCGACGACCTCGAAGGCGTGCCGCACGGTGTGTTCGACACAGTGGTGCTGAACTCGGTCGTGCAGTATTTCCCGAACGCGGGGTACCTGCTCGACGTGATCGGCGCAGCACTGCAATTGCTTCGGCCCAGGGGCGTGCTATTCCTCGGTGACGTGCGGAATCTCGCGTTGCTCCGGGAATTCGCGACAGGCGTGCAGGTCGCCCACGCAGATGCCGACTCGACTGCCGCAGTGATACGCGATCGGGTGCGCCGGGGAATTGCCGCCGAGCAGGAGTTGCTGCTCTCGCCGGAGTTCTTCACAGTGTTGCCGAGGCTGTTCCCCGGCATCGGAGCCGTCGACATTCAGCTCAAGGGTATCCGGGCAGTCAACGAATTAAGCTGTTACAGATACGAAGTCGTGCTCCGTAAGAGTCCCCTCGCGACCCGGTCGCTGGCCGATGTGCCGTCCACGTCGTGGCAACGATTCGGCGATCCCACCGCGCTGCGGAAGTACCTGACGGGCCGGCGCCCGGATTGTGTTCGGGTGACCGGGGTGCCGCACGCGGGGCTGGCACCCGACATCGATGCCGCACGCGCTCTCGACGACGCCGCGGACCGCGATCACGTCCCCACTCGGCGTGACGCGGACAGTCGAACGGACGCGATGCTGCCGCAGGACTGTCACGACATCGGCGAGGACCTGGGGTTCGCGGTGTCGGTGACCTGGTCACCGACACCGGGCGTGATGGACGTGATATTCACCGACATCACGACCCGGGTGCACCGAAACGCGCAGGCATCGGTCGCGGTGTCCGATGTCTTCCTGCCCGACGGTCCACTCGGCGACATCACCGCGTACGTCAACGACCCCGGTGCGAGCAGACTGTCGTCCGAAGTTCGACATTTCGTGGCCGGGCGACTGCCGGAGTTCATGGTGCCCGCTGCGGTGGTGGTGCTGGATCGGTTGCCGTTGACCGTGAACGGCAAGCTCGACCGGAAAGCGTTGCCGGCACCGGAGTTCATCGGTGGTGTGTTTCGGGCCCCGCGGTCACCGGTGGAGGAGACTCTCGCGTCTCTCTACGGTGACGTGCTCGGTCTTCCGCGGGTGGGGATCGACGACAGTTTCTTCGACCTAGGTGGGCATTCGTTGTCCGCGACGCGGTTGGTGGGGTTGATCCGCAACGCGCTGGGGGTGGAGGTGCCGATCCGGGTGGTGTTCGAATCACCGTCGGTCGCGGAGTTGGCGCCCCGGCTGGGCGAGGCCGCGGTGGCGCGGGTGCCGTTGCTGCCGCGGGTGCGGCCCGAGCGGGTGCCGTTGTCGTTCGCGCAGGCCCGGTTGTGGTTCCTGTATCGGTTCGAGGGTCCGTCGGCGACGTACAACATTCCGGTGGCAGTGCGGTTGACCGGCGCCCTCGACATCGAGTCGGTGGTCGCGGCGGTCGGCGATGTCGTGGCTCGGCACGAGAGCCTACGGACGGTGTTCGGGGAGGACGAAGGGGTGCCGTTCCAGCGGATCCTGCCCGCGGAGAAAGCCCCGATTCCCGTGCACACGGAGACGATCGATCAGGCCGGGTCGACGGAAGCCGTTGCGGAGGCGGCGGGATATCGCTTCGATCTGTCCGGCGAGATCCCCATCCGGGCAACGTTGCTGGAATGTGGTTCGCGAGAGCACATCCTGGTATTGGTCCTGCACCATATCGCGGGAGACGGGGGTTCATTGGCGTCCCTGGCCCGCGACATCGCGGTCGCATATGCGGCGCGGACCGAGGGCGAGATGCCGGGATGGGTGCCGTTGCCGGTGCAGTACGCCGATTACACCCTGTGGCAACGAGAGCTTCTGGGCAGCGCAGATGATCCGGAGAGCGTGCTTGCCGCACAGGTCGAGTATTGGCGGGCCGAGTTGGCGGGACTGCCCGACTGCATCGAGCTGCCGACCGATCGGCGACGTCCGGCCGAACCGAGTTACCGGGGCGGGACCGTGGAGTTCTCGATCGCACCGGACCGTGTTTCGGCGATCACGGAGCTTGCCAGCAGATGTGGGGCGACACCGTCGATGGTGTTGCAATCCGTCCTCGCGGTGCTGCTCCACCGGCTCGGCGCGGGGGAGGACGTTGCGCTCGGCGGACCGATCGCGGGCCGTACCGACGAAGCATTGACCGAATTGGTGGGATTCTTCGTCAACACGTGGGTGTTACGGGTGGATCTGTCGGGGAACCCGGGATTCGATCAGGTCGTCGACCGGGTGCGGGCGAAGGCCCTGGGTGCGTACGAGAATCAGGATGCGCCGTTCGAGCGGTTGGTGGAGTTGCTGAACCCGACCCGGTCGACGGCCTACCATCCGTTGTTCCAGGTGTCGTTCGCGATGCAGAACAACGCTTTTCCCGACGTCGAGTTCCCCGGGCTGGGGTGGGAGGTGGTGCCGGCGCCGACCGGAACGTCGCGGTTCGATCTGTCCTTCACCCTCACTCCCGACGGCAGGCAGGGTCTGGCCGGGGTGGTCGAGTACGCGAGTGACCTGTTCGACCGGGGCACGGTGGAGCGTATCGCGGCTGGGTATGTGCGGTTACTCGATCGCGTCGTCGAGGATCCGCAGGGGCGGATCGAGGGGTACGAGATCCTCGATCCGGACGATCGCGAGCGGGTACTCCGGAGCTGGAACGACACGAGTGTGCCGATCCCGGACTCGACGATTCCCGGTTTGTTCGGCGCGCAGGTCGCCGCGACTCCGGACGCGGTGGCGGTGACGTTCGGTGACGAGAACTGGACCTATCGGGAGCTGGCCAGTCGAGCGAATCGGCTGGCACACCGCCTGATCGGTGCGGGTGTCGGCCCGGAGGTGCTGGTGGCGGTCGCATTGGAGCGATCACCCGAGTTGATCGTCGCGCTGCTCGCCGTCCTCGAGGCCGGGGGCGGGTACCTGCCGATCGACCCCCGCTATCCGAGTGCGCGTACGGCATTCATCCTCACCGATGCCTCACCAATTCTGGTCCTGACCGACACCACCACCGCACGCACGCTGCCAGACAACGGCATCCCCACATTATTGCTCGACGCGCACTCGGACGAGGTCGCTCGACGGGAGGGCATCGCCCCCGGCGACAACGACCGCAGCAGCCCACTCCGGCCGGACAACACCGCATACGTGATGTACACCTCCGGATCGACCGGCACCCCGAAAGGGGTCACCATCGACCACCACAACGTCGTCAACTGCATGGTGCAGGTGGCCTCCAGTCTCGGTGCACCAGGGCTGGCGCGGGTGCTGGCAAGCACGTCGGTGAGTTTCGACGTGTCGGTGTTGGAGACTTTCGCCGCGTTGTGCGCGGGTGGGAGTATCGACGTGGTCCGGGACGTTCTCGTACTCGGCGAACGCCGCGGCTGGACCGGGAGTGTGATCAGCACCGCCCCGTCGGCGTTCGCGGAGGTACTCGATCAGATCGAGAGCACGGTGAGTGCCGAGACGGTGGTGTTCATCGGTGAGCAGTTGTCAGGTCGATTGCTCAGTGCAGTGGGTGCCGCAATTCCTGGTGTCCGAGTTGTCAATGGGTACGGTCCGACGGAGACCACCGTCTACGTGACGAGCCAGCGTGTGGAGCCGTCGGACGAGTGCGTCGGTGGGTCGGTGCCGATCGGTGTGCCGGTACGGAATTCGCAGGTGTTCGTAGTGGGCGCGGGGCTTCGGCCGGTTCCAGTGGGTGTGGTGGGGGAGTTGTACATCGCCGGGATTCAGTTGGCGCGCGGGTATCTGGGCCGGCCGGGCCTGACTGCCGAGCGGTTCGTCGCATGTCCGTTCGGGGCGGTGGGTGCGCGAATGTATCGATCGGGGGATCTGGCGCGGTGGACGGCTGATGGTGTGCTCGAGTTCGTGGGGCGTGCTGATGAGCAGGTGAAGGTGCGCGGGTTCCGGGTGGAGCCGGGGGAGATCGAAGCGGTACTACTGAAACACCCGGCGGTGGCGCAGGCAGTGGTCATTGCCCGGGACACCCCGGCGACTGCCGGGGTGGGGCGGCAGCTGGTGGGGTACGTCGTTCTCGCGCCCACCGGCACCGTCACGGGTGTGGAGGTGCGGGAGTTCGTGACGGGGCGGCTCCCGGAGTACATGGTGCCGGCGGTGATCATGCTGGTGGATCAGTTGCCGTTGACGGCGAACGGCAAGCTGGACCGGAAAGCGTTGCCGGCACCGGAGTTCACCGGTGGAGTGTTCCGTGCGGCGCGGTCACCGGTAGAGGAGACGCTGGTCTCGCTTTTCGCC
>NZ_UAUI01000025.1 GCF_900455735.1 Rhodococcus wratislaviensis
GCGTAGTTCGCGGCGAGCAGCGACCCGGCCGGGTAGACGGTGCCGTCCACCTCCCAGTCGGTGCGCGGACGGATGGTCAACCAGTCGCGGTACACGGACGAGCCCGCGTCGTCGGGGGTGTCGATCCGGACCTTCGACCCGTCCGGGAGCAGCTGGTAGCGCTCGGAGTTGTAGAAGTCCATGGACCGGCCGACGAAGTGCCGCTCGTATCCGGGAGTGTCGTCGTACGACGCGCCGACGGACACGTCGGTGGTCTCGCCCTCGAAGACGGTGACCGCCTCGGTGAGCGGGGTGCCGCGGTGCCAGCGCTTCGCGATCCTGGGGTAGCCGGAATCGGTCATCGAGCCGTCGCCGAAGTCGGTCCCGACGTACACGGTGTCCGTGTCGATCCAGCTGATGCTGGTCTTCGCCTCGGGGACGTCGAATGCGTGGTCGCCGCCGACGAATTCGCGCGTCTCGAGGTCGAATTCGCGCACCACGGACGCGTCGGCGCCACCGCGGGAGAAGGACAGCAGGGCACGCGACTGCTCGGGTCGCAGCACGCTGGCCCCTGCCCACACCCAGTTCTCGCCCTCACGTTCGGCGAGGGCGTCGACGTCGAGCAGGACGTCCCACTCCGGGTTGTCGGTGCGGTACTGCTCGAGGGTGGTGCGCCGCCAGATGCCGCGCTTGTGGTCGCCGTCGCGCCAGAAGTTGTACAGGTACTCACCGCGCATGCCGGCGTAGGGGATCCGGTCGTCCGTGTCGAGCACGTCGAGGATCCGGCTCTCGAGCGCGGAGAACTCGGCGTTCTCGGTGTACTCGGCGAGCGTGCGGGCGTTGCGCTCCCGCACCCAGTCGAGTGACCGTTCCGCGGTGACATCTTCGAGCCAGAGGAAGGGATCCGTCATGGCGCCATTCTTGCAGGCGGTGTCGTGCCTGGTCGCGGCGGCAAAGGTGTGACGGATGAGGCTACCGGCGGGTAATACGACCGCGTGGAGACAGCGATTTCGGACGGGACTACCCTGAACAACCGTGACCTCACACTATGACGTCGTTGTCCTCGGAGCCGGTCCCGGTGGGTACGTCGCTGCTATCCGCGCGGCACAGCTGGGATTGAGCACCGCCATCATCGAGCAGAAGTACTGGGGCGGTGTCTGCCTGAACGTCGGCTGCATCCCCTCCAAGGCACTTCTCCGCAATGCCGAACTTGCGCATCTCTTCACAAAAGAGGCCAAGACGTTCGGCATCTCGGGAGAGGCGTCCTTCGATTTCGGCGCAGCCTACGACCGCAGCCGCAAGGTCGCGGACGGGCGTGTCAAGGGCGTTCACTTCTTGATGAAGAAGAACAAGATCACCGAGTACGACGGCAAGGGGTCGTTCACCGACGCCAACACCCTCTCGGTCGAGCTGTCCAAGGGCGGGACGGAGACGGTGACGTTCGACAACGCCATCATCGCCACCGGTTCCACCACCAAGCTGCTGCCGGGCACCTCGCTCAGCGAGAACGTGGTCACCTACGAGGAGCAGATCCTCACCCGCGATCTCCCGGAGTCGATCCTCATCGTCGGTGCCGGCGCGATCGGCATGGAGTTCGGGTACGTCCTGAAGAACTACGGAGTGGACGTCACGATCGTCGAGTTCCTCGACCGTGCGCTGCCCAACGAGGACGCGGACGTCTCCAAGGAGATCGAGAAGCAGTACAAGAAGCTCGGCGTCACGATCAAGACCGGTGCCGCCGTCCAGAGCATCGACGACGACGGCAGCAAGGTCACCGTCTCGATCAAGAACAACAAGTCCGGCGACATCGAGACCGTCGTGGTCGACAAGGTGATGCAGTCGGTCGGGTTCGCGCCCCGCGTCGAGGGCTACGGCCTCGAGAAGACCGGCGTGCAGCTCGATCGTGGTGCGATCGGCATCACCGACACGATGCAGACGTCGGTGCCGCACATCTACGCCATCGGTGACGTGACGATGAAGCTGCAGCTCGCCCACGTGGCCGAGGCTCAGGGCGTCGTGGCCGCCGAGACGATCGCCGGCGTCGAGACGCTGCCGATCGAGGACTACCGGATGATGCCGCGGGCCACGTTCTGCCAGCCGCAGGTCGCGAGCTTCGGTCTCACCGAGCAGCAGGCCAAGGACGAGGGATACGACGTGAAGGTCGCGACGTTCCCGTTCACCGCCAACGGCAAGGCGCACGGCCTCGGTGACCCGACCGGTTTCGTCAAGCTGATCGCCGACAAGAAGTACGGCGAACTGCTCGGCGGGCACCTCATCGGCCCCGACGTCTCCGAGCTGCTGCCCGAGCTGACCCTCGCGCAGAAGTGGGACCTCACGGTCAACGAGCTGGCCCGCAACGTGCACACGCACCCGACGCTCAGCGAAGCCCTGCAGGAGGCCATCCACGGTCTCGCCGGGCACATGATCAACTTCTGACCCGAACACCGCAAGGGCCCGCACAGTCTCTGTGCGGGCCCTTTTCGTCTCTCACCGGGTTGCTTCCGCGATCCGATGGCGAAGCGTCCGTTCCGGTGGCATCGTGGGGAAGATGACCATGCCGGACAGCACGCCAGAAGGATCCGAGGGCGAGTACAGCCTGGACGAAGAGGACCAGTTGCAGCCGGAGGACACGCTGGTCGACAGAGGTGTGGACGACGTTCTCGACGAGGGCTATTCGCCTCCGGAGAGGCCGCTCGGGCTGGACGCGTACGGGACGACGTCCGCGGAGCAGCGTGAGGGCGAGACCCTCGATCAGCGGCTCGCGGAGGAAGAACCGGACCCGGCTCTGGAAGACGACGACAACGCGGAGATCCTCGACGACAACGAGGTCGGGCGGCTGCGGTCGGGCCGGCTCGTCGCAGAGGACGAGGGAGTGGGCGAGGACCAGGAGAAGGACCTGGTGGCGTCCGACATCGGCATCGACGGGGGAGCCGCGTCGGCCGAGGAGGCCGCGGTCCACATCGTCGACGAGGAAACCGACTTCGACGAACTCAGCTGACGCCGCGACCGGCCTCGTACTTCTCCTGTGCCGTCCGGACGTCGGGCATGCGCGATTCGACGAGCTCGATCAGGCCGACGAGGCGTGAACCGATCTCGGCGCCGAGCGGAGTCAGGCTGTACTCGACCTTCGGTGGGATGGCTTCGAGCACCTCACGGACTACGAGTCCGTCTCGCTCGAGGGCCTGCAACGTCTGCGACAGCATGCGCTCGCTGACGCCGTCGACGCGTCGGCGGAGCGCGCTGAACCGGTAGCTGCCTTCGGTCAGCGCCGCGAGCGCGAGCACGCCCCAGCGACCGGTGATGGTCTGCAGGGTCTCGCGAGACGTGCAGTCGCGCGCGAAGACGTCGGCCTCGAGGGTGACGTCTTCGTGTTCTCGTGCTGGCTGTGCGAGCTCGGACATGCGTCCAGTCTACCCCACGCACAGGAAGTGCTTACTCAAACATTTGCACTTACGAAAAATTAGTGCATGATGAGAAGTGAGCTTGAACAGTCAACTCGCACCTCACGCGCTAGGAGTTCGTCATGACCATCGCCGTCACAGGAGCAACCGGACACCTCGGTCGACTCGTCGTCGAGGCACTTCTCGACCAGGGCACCCCCGCCGGCGACATCGTCGCCGTGGTCCGCACCCCGGCCAAGGCCGCCGACCTCGCCGCCAAGGGCGTCGAGATCAGGCAGGCGGACTACAGCGATCGCGCCGCACTCGAGACCGCCTTCGCCGGCGTCGACAAGCTGCTGCTCGTCTCCGGCAGCGAGGTCGGTCAGCGGGTTGCCCAGCACGCCAACGTGATCGATGCCGCGAAGGCCGCTGATGTCGGCTTCGTCGCCTACACCAGCGTCCTCGACGCGCAGAACAGCCCGATCGGCTTGGCTGTGGAACACCGCGCCACGGAGGACCGGCTGACGCAGTCGGGAATCGACTTCGCGCTGCTCCGCAACGGCTGGTACTGGGAGAACTACCTCGGCAGTATTCCCGCTGCGGCCGAGACCGGTGCGCTGTTCGGCAGTGCCGGAACGGGTGTCGTCGCCGCCGCCGCCCGCAAGGACTATGCCGAGGCGGCCGCCGCGGTCCTGCTCGCCGACGGGCAGGCAGGCAGGGTGTACGAACTGGGTGGCGACGAGCGCCTGACGTACGGCGAACTGGCGGAGGTCATCTCGTCCGTCCTCGGAAAGCCGGTCTCGTACAAGGACCTTCCGCAGGCCGAGTACGCCGCGGTTCTCGAGGGCGCCGGACTGCCCGCACCGATCGCGAGCATGCTCGCCGACTCCGATGCGGGAGTTGCCGCCGGCGCCCTCGACACCGAGAGCGGCGACCTGCAGAAGCTTATCGGCCGCAACTCGACCCCTGCCGCCACCGCCCTTGCCGTGAGTACTTATTAACCGCCCGCGGTTGATAAGTACTCACGGGCGTAAGCAACCCAACTGCCGAACTCGGTGATGTCCGTGGCCCCGTCGACCGCGTCGTGGGTGCAGCTGAAGCCCACCACGGCGCGGCCGTCGGACAACTCGACGCTCGTCAGCGCCATCGGGGCGGGCAGGGCGGCGAGGAAGTTGCCGAGCCCGGCGGGTGACACCCGGAACAGTTCCCCGACGATCGCCGCTCCCGCGCCGGGGCCGCGGCGGACGAGGCCGGGCTTGGGTGGCGTCGTGGCGAGTGCGGTGAGCCGGTAGGCGTCCGTGGTGGCGACGGTATCGACGAATCGTGCGCCGATGTCCTCGAGCTGGAAATGCAGGGGCTGTCCGCGCAGGTGAGCTCCGAACACGGCGAGTTCGACGCCGTCCTCGACGAGGGTGGGCGCCGGTACGCCGACGAGTCGGGCCGCGAGGTCCACGGCCACCTGATCGGCGAACGCCGGCACCACGAACATGACACCGAACGGTGCGCCGGCGGCGGTCGGGGCGCCCGGGACCGCGACGGCCGCCATGTCGAGCAGGTTGCAGAAGTTCGTGTACGTGCCCATCCGCCGGTTGATGTCGATCGGATCAGCCTGCACGGCAGCGATGGTCGGGTGTTCGGTGGTGGTGGGCAGCAGGAGGCCGTCGAAACCGGCCAGCAGTTCCCGCGTCTGCGCCTTGACGCGGGTGAGCGTGTCGAGGTCGGCGGCGAACTCGTAGCCCGCCGGCTTCCTCGCCGACTCGACGATGGCGGTGACCACCGGATCGGCGCCTGCCGGTGCGGTGTCGAGGAACTTCCCGACAGCGGTGTACCGCTCGGCGACGACGGCGCCGTCGTACAGCAGTCGGGCGGCGTCGAGGAGCGGGGAGATGTCGACCGCCTCGACGCAGACACCTCGGTCCGTCAACGACGCCACCGTGGCGACGAAGGCCGCGCGGTACTCCGGTGCCAGCAGGGCGAGATTCCCTTCCGCGGGAATCGCGACCCTCGGCTGCGCGGGCGCCGCCAGGCGGATGTCGGACGGCCACGGGCGGCTCCGCGGGTCCGCACTCGCCAGGCCCGACATGATGCGGGCGGCGGTCACGGCCGTGTCGAGTTCGGTGGCGAAGACGGTGACGCAGTCGTAGTCGACGCAGGCGGGGACCACGCCGTCGGCCGGGATGACGCCGAGTGTCGCCTTGATGCCGACGAGACCGTTGAACGCGGCCGGAACTCGACCGGACCCCGCTGTGTCGGTGCCGATTCCGATGTCGGCGATGCCGAGGGCGACGGCCACGGCGGAACCCGAACTGGATCCGCCCGACACTCGTTCGGGATCCCACGAGCACCGGACGGCGCCGTACGGACTGCGTGTCCCGACCAGCCCGGTCGCGAACTGGTCGAGGTTCGTCTTCCCCAGCACGACGGCGCCCTGCTCGACCAGGCGGCGCACGGCGCTCGCGGTGACGTCGGGGAGGTAGGCGAACTCGGGGCACGCGGCCGACGTCGGCAGTCCCGCGACGTCGATGTTGTCCTTGACCGCCACGACCTTCCCGGCCAGGGGGAGGCGCTCGCCGGCATCGAGACGCGCCTGCACGGCAACGGCGTCCGCGTGCACGTCCTCGGCGGGCCGGAGGGTGATCCACACCTCCGGACGGTCCACCTCGGCGATCCGCCGGAAGGCGTCCTCGACACGGGCGGTGGGGGAGAGGGTGGTCTGTCCGCGGTTCACGGCATCGACAGTCATCAGTTATCTGCTCCAATCACGACGAGAGGGGTGCCCGGTTCGACGATCGCGCCCGGTGACACGAGGACTTCGAGGACTGTTCCGGTTGTGGTGAACGCGACCGGCATCTCGAGTTTCATCGCCTCGAGTACCACGGCGTTCTGACCCGGTTCGATGCGTTGCCCGGCTTCGACTTCGACGCGCCACACGCTGCCGACCATGGGAGCCTCGACGACGACAGCCCCGGGCGGGAGGTCGACCCGTGCGGACGGTTCGGGTGCGGGAGCCTGTTCGACGCGGTCGAATTCGCCCGACGCGCGCCACGCGGACTTCTCCGCCTCGAACGCCGCGGACTGCCGGGAGTCGAATTCGGCGATGGATTCGGCGTTGTCCCGCAGGAACTTCAGGTGGTCGGCGAACGCGAACGTGCCGTCGGAGATCTCCGCGTCGAACCGCCCCGCGACGGCCTGCTCGCGGTATTCGCGCAGCTGCTCCGGGGTGACGGGTTCCCACACGATGCGGTCGAAGAACCGGAACATCCACGGTGTGCCCTCCTCGAACGGGCGGTGCTGCCGGTAGCCCGACCAGATCGGGACGGTGCGGCCGATCAGCTGGTAGCCGCCCGGCGACTCCATGCCGTAGACGCACAGGTACTTGCCGCCGATCCCGACCGCGTCGGACGGCGTCCACGTGCGGGCCGGGTTGTACTTGGTGGTGACCAGCCGGTGCCGCGGGTCGAGGGGCACGGCCAGGGGTGCGCCGAGGTAGACGTCGCCGAGTCCGAGCACCAGGTATTCGGCGTCGAACACGGCGTCGCGGACGTCGTCGACGCTGTCCAGACCGTTGATGCGCCGGATGAACTCGGTGTTCGACGGCAGCCACGGCGCCTCGTCGCGGACACCGTTGCGGTACCGGTCGATGGCCTCGGCGATGGACGGGTCGTCGAACGACAGCGGCAACCGGACCGTGCGGCTCGGCACAACCAGGTCGTGTGTCGCGGGCAGCAGTTCCTCGATGTCCTGGAGGATGTCCAGCAACCGGCAGGCGGGAAGTTCGTCGGCGTCGAAGTGCAGGTGCAGGGAGCGCACACCCGGGGTGATGTCGATGATGCCCGGAACCCGGCGCCGGATCAGCGCTTCCGACAGCGCGTGGACGCGCATGCGGAGTCCGAGGTCGAGTTCCCGGTCGCCGTACTCGACGAGGATGTTGTCGTCGCCGCCGCGGAGGTACGCGACCTCCGGACGGTTCAGTACGGGCGCGATGCGGGACAGGACCCCGCCGTCGCTGTTGGCCGTTCGGGTTGCCGTGGGCGGAACATCCAGTCTGCGAGACGAATCCGACGATCGCAGCACGTGCGCGCCGTCGTCGGAGACGGCGACGAACCGCACTTCGTCGCCTGGCCGGATCTGCCCGAGTTTCCACCGGTGCGCCTTCACCACGGTGAGGGGGCACGCGAAGCCGCCGAGGCTCGGGCCGTCGGGGCCGAGCAGAATCGGGGTGTCGCCGGAGACGTTGAGCGCTCCGACGCTGTACGGGTTGTCGTGCAGGTTCGACGGGTGCAGCCCGGCGTCGCCGCCGTCGGTCCTCGACCAGACCGGCTTGGGGCCGTCGAGTCGGAGCCCGGTCCGGTTCGCGTGGGTCTGGACCTTCCAGGTGGTGTCGTAGAACTGCGCCATGTCGGAGTCTGTGAAGTAGGCGGGCGCCGGTTGCGGTCCCTCGGTGACGGCGAGATGCCACACGTGGGTGAACTCGGGACGCGAGTCCTCCGGGACGGGATGCGGTGCGCCGAGACCCGTGGTGTTCTCGAACAGCGAGTCGTCGAACAGTCCCAGCACGTCACCGGTGGTGACGGCCTTGCCGGTGATGCCGCCGAATCCGCCGAGCGTGAACGTGGACGCACTGCCGTGGTACAGCGGAGCGTCGATGCCGCCCCGGAACGCGACGTACGTCCGCAGGCCCGTGTCCGCCGGAGTGCCGACGTCGAGGACGGACCCGGCAGGCACTTCCACCGGTTCCCACAGGGCGAGAGGTTCGCCGTCGAGTGTGACCGGGGTGTCGGCGCCGCCGACGCAGATCACGGTGGCGTCCGAGAACACGAGACGCGGCCCCTGCAGGGTGCATTCGAGCCCCGGTGCGCCGACCGGATTGCCGACAGCGGTATTGACCAACTGGAACGACAGGTCGTCCATCGGCCCCGACGGGGGAATCCCGACCTCCCACAATCCGATTCGGCCGGGGTGGTCCTGCACGGTGGTCATCGTCCCGGCGCGGAGCACGTCGACGCGGCGACCGGTGGGCCGCAGATCGGCCAGCGACTGCGTGGTGTGCTCGGCACTCAGAACGGTGTCGGCGACGCAGATCCGCCGCAGCTGGGGCAGGTTGGTCTGGATCCCGTAGATGTGCGTGTCGGCGAGTGCCTCTGCGAGGGCGGCGAACGCCGCTGTGCGCCGGTGCCCGCGGGTGATCACCTTCGCCAGCATCGGGTCGTAGTAGGCGCTCACTTCGGTGCCCGTGTCGACCCACGTCTCGACCCGGGTGTGAGCTGGGAACTCCACGCCTGTGAGCCGTCCGGCGCTGGGACGGTAGTCGTGGCCGGGGTCCTCGGCGTAGATGCGCGCCTCGACGGCGGTTCCCCTGATCTCGGGTCCGGAGTCGGGCAGCCCGTCGAGCATGGAACCGTCCCCACGGGCGAGCCTCAGCATCCACTCGACGAGGTCCACCCCGGTGACCTCCTCGGTCACCGGGTGCTCGACCTGCAGTCGCGTGTTCATCTCGAGGAACGACGCCTCGCCGCGGTCCACGTCGTAGACGAACTCGACGGTTCCCGCGGACCGGTAGTTCACCGAGGACGCGAGACTGCGGGACGAGCTGAGCAGTTGTTCCACCACCTCGTCGGGGAGCCCGGGTGCCGGGGCCTCCTCGACCACTTTCTGATTGCGGCGCTGTAGTGAGCAGTCGCGGGTGCCGAGGCTCAGCGTGCGGCCGAGACCGTCGCCGAACACCTGCACCTCGATGTGCCGGGCACGGGCGACGAAGCGCTCCAGGAACACCCCGGACGAAGAGAAGTTGGCCTGGGCGAGTCGCTGGACGCGATCGTAGGCTTCGCGGAGTTCCGCCGCGTCGAAGCACGCCTGCATCCCGATGCCCCCGCCGCCACCGACCGCCTTGATCATCACCGGATAGCCGATGTCGGAGGCCGCGGACAGGGCGGCGTCGACGGAGTCGAGGAGCCCGCTGCCCGCGACGAGCGGGACGCCGACGGCGCGGGCTGCCTCGCGTGCCGTGTGCTTGTTCCCGAACGTGCGCAGCTGTTCGGGGGTGGGGCCGACGAACGCGATCCCGGCGGATTCGGCTGCCGCGGCGAACGCGTCGTTCTCCGAGAGGAAGCCGTATCCGGGATGAATCGCGCCCGCGCCCGTCGCCAGGGCGGCCTCCACGACGGCGTCGGCCCGCAGATACGACTCGTGGGCGGGAGCCGGGCCCAGCCGGACGGCGACGTCGGCCATCTCGACGTGCGCGGCAGCCGAATCGGCGTCCGAGTGGACCGCGACCGTCTTCAGTCCGAGGAGGTGTGCCGATCGCATGATGCGGCAGGCGATTTCGCCCCGGTTCGCGACGAGCAGAGTGTCGAAGGAGTACTCGATCGGCGGCGTATTCATCCCTGTGGACATGGTTGTATACGCTAAGGACGGGGTGTTTCACCGAGATTTCTCGAGGTAAAGCGTGGGTTAGTAAGACCTCTCACGGCCTGCGCGCGTCGGGGTCACGGTGAGGACGGCTGCACCGGGGGCACGAAGTCGAACGTCGTTCCGAGCAGCCATACCAGGAGCAGGACCACCGGCAGGTGGAACATGAACTGCAGGAACGTGAATCCCACCAGATCGCGCGCCTTGAGCCCCAGCACTGCGAGCAGGGGCAGCATGAAGAACGGGTTGATCAGGTTCGGCAGGGCCTCGGCGACGTTGTACACCTGGACCGTCCAGCCCAGGTTCATCCCGACATCGGTGGCCGACTGCATGACGTAGGGCGCCTCGACCAGCCATTTTCCGCCTCCGGACGGAACGAAGAGACCCAGCACGACCGTGTAGAGGGCGATGACGACGGTGAAGCCGCCGCCACTGCCGATGTTCGTGAAGAACTCGGCCAGATGCTCGGAGATGGTGAGGCCATTTCTGCCCTCGGCCTTCGTGAGGATCGCGGCCATCGCCGCGTACAGCGGAAACTGGACCAGGATGCCGGCCGTGGCCGGGACGGCCAGCGCGACGGCTTGCAGGAATTTGCGCGGCGTCCCGTGCAGCACCAGCCCCAGCATCAGGAAGACCAGCAGATAGGCGTTCAGGCTACTGACGACGGTGAGCACGGGTTTGGTCACCAGCTGGGAGATCAGCCATCCCAACGTCATCAGACCGGCCAGCGCCGGCAGGATCCGGCTGTATTCGAGCCACTCTCCCGGTCGCGATCGGGGTGCCACCTCCTTCGGCCGGTCGTCCAGGTCGACGTCCAGATCCTCGGCGGTGGTGACGGCCGCGCCTCTCGGCGCGGAGAAGTGGGCGATCACCACGGTCAGGGCGATGATGATCACGCACATCAGCAGCGACTGCCAGGTGAAGATGGTGGTCCCGAAGTCGAGGACGCCGGTGATCTCCAGCAGCGCCGGCGGCAGGGATGCGGCTGTGGCCTGGAGTTGCGCGGCGGACGAGGACATGCCGAGCGCCCACACGGCGCCCAGACCCATGAAGGCCGCAGCGCCGAGCGCGCGGTAGTCCACTCGCAGGTCGGATCGGCGGGCGATCGCCCGGGCGAGCAGCCCGCCGAACACCAGACTGAGCCCCCAGTTCAGGAAGGAGACCGACATGGACAGGAATGCGACGAAACTGACTGCGGTGCGCGCCGACTGAGGCACCAGGGCCAGGCGATCGATCAGCCGGGCGACCGGTGGGGACGTGGCGACGACGTATCCGGTCAGCACCACCATGGCCATCTGCAGGGTGAACGCCGTCAGATCCCAGAAACCGTCACCGAATGCGTCCACGACCGTCTGCGGCGACGAACCGTTGGCCAGTGCGGCCACCGAGACGACGAAGACGCCGACGAGCGCGAAGACGTAGGCGTCCGGAAACCATTTCTCCGTCCAGCCGGCCAGCGACTGCGCGACCCGCGCCAGCCCCTTCTCGGAACGGACTTCGTCGGTAGCGGATGTCATGCGGCCGTTCCTCTTCTCTACGCGATGCGGAACCTACGAATAGTCGCGTTCGATCCTCAGAGTCCCGATGGTGGTGGCCAGGGCGTCGTACTGGGTCACCAGAAAACAGAATTCGATCATCCTGCGGTCGTCGAAGTGGGTGCTCAGCGCCGACCATGCGGCATCGTCGAGGTTGTCGGTGGTGACGAGTTGGTCGACGGCGGTGAGGATGGCGCGGCGTCGCGCGTCCCAGCCCTCCGCGGCGGGACCTTCCAGCACCTGTT
The DNA here is from genome assembly GCF_900455735.1 of Rhodococcus wratislaviensis. GTDB lineage: Bacteria > Actinomycetota > Actinomycetes > Mycobacteriales > Mycobacteriaceae > Rhodococcus_F > Rhodococcus_F wratislaviensis. The sequence continues at coordinate 11,548 of NZ_UAUI01000025.1, forward strand.
CGAGGTGCGCCGGGGTGACGCCCGCCCGCCGTCCGAGGCGAACGTGGTGGTCCATCTCGTAACCGCACTTCCGCAGGTGTGCCACCCGGAGGATGATCAGTTCGGTCTCGTACCGGGAGATCTGCCCGCCCGGCATCAGCTTGCCGGAGTACTGCAGCCACGCCCGGAAGAGGCCCCTCGTGCGGCCCACCGTACTGAACAGATGTGCATCCGGCACACCGGCGACACGGGAGATGATTCGCCACAGCACCCAGTTGACGGGGCCGAGTTCCTTCAGACGTCCGGGTGGAATGCGTGCGGTCACGCCGCCCCCTCTCCTTCTACTCGTCCCCTCGCGGGAACGGCTGCGTGCGCGCGTAGTTCGATCGAACGGGTCATCTCCGTGGCCCGAAGTGCGAGCATACGCACAGAATCCGTCCCGGGTACCCGGGACGGCGCGTATATCCGATTCTTCCGCCCCGCGATTCCCCGTTCGAGTGCGTCGACCGCCACCGTGATCGAGGAGGTCCGGGCCAGTGCGCTGCCGCGGGGTGGGGGCACCGCGACGCCGTCGAAGTCGATCAGGGTCCGGTCCGTGTCGATCTCGCCGAGCCGGGCGATACCGACCCGGGTCCCCAGCGGCTTCATCTCTTCCCGCAGGGCCTCGCCGAGTTCCTCGGCGCCGCCTCGCGTCGCGCCGTGCACACCGCGCAGGGGGCTGAACGTCGTCGACGACGCCACGACGAGCGCGTACCCGTTGCGGTGTCCGATGTACGGTCCCGCGGCCCGCAGCGTGTGGTACGTCCCCATCACGTTCACCTCGATGGCGTACCGCATCACGTCCGGATCGCCCTCGACGATGCGTGCCGGCGGCGTCACGCCCGCGTTCGCGACGACGACGTCGAGGCCGCCGAGGCGGTCGGCGAGGTAGTCGACCGAGTCCTCGACCGCTCGGCGGTCGCGGATGTCGCATCGACGCCACGGCGCCCGGCCGCACGTGGTGGCCGTCTGTTCGAGAAGTTCGGGTTCGAGGCCGAGCAGCCCGACACGGGCGCCCCGCTCGTGAAGTCGTCTGGCGAGTCCGGCGCCGATACCCCGGGCTGCGCCGGTGATCAGGACGCGGCGTCCGACCAGATTCTCTTCGAGAGTGCGTGACATGAAGCGAGTTCCCAACCTGTGTTACCGAGCGGTAGCAAGACGCTAGCACCCGCTCGGTTCGTTGGTGGGAAAAATGTCCAACCGAGTTGGACAACTGTCTCAATCGCGGATCGCCCACGCCATCCGTGCGAGGGAAAGTGCCTGCTCAGCGCGCTCGATCACCACTTCTCGCGACTCGCTGATGTGCGCGAGCAGCGTGTCGTACGCGGTATCCAGCTTGCCGTCGAGGGCGAACTCGGCCACCGAGATGTGCTCGTCGATGGTCGCGCTCATGCGGTCGGGGGTGAGGTAGTCGAACATCCGGACCGGCCGCACCTTCGCGTTCACGTTGACGAGCGCATCGGACAGCGCCCGGTTGCCCGCCGACCGCAACAGCACGGTGTGGAACTGCTCGTCGAGGGCCACGAACCCGGCGTCCGGCTCGGGGTTCTCCTTCCGCAACGCGTACCACCGGTCGAGCTCGGGGCCCAGAACGTCCGGGTCGTGCGACAGCGACTCGTCGGCGCGGACCCGGGCTATTCCCTGGAGCTCGAGCGTGATGCGCAGTTCGTACAGTCCGGCCAGCTCGTCGATGCGAGGGCGGTACGGAAACAACCCGCCCACGTCGCGCTGGACGAGTCCGTCGGCGAGGAGCCGGGCCAGGGCCTCCCGCACCGGCGTTCGCGACACCCCGTAGGTGTCGGCGAGACGCTCCTCGCCCAGACGCTGTCCCGGCGGGATCCGGCCGCTCATCAGGTCGGTGCGCAGCGACAGATACACGTGATCGCTGAGGGAGCCGGCCGGTTCTCGGCGTGCCATCAGATGGCCATCGCCGCGCGGACGTCGGAGACCGCGGTACGGACGTCGGAATCGGGTGCGGCGCCACCGGCGCCGGAGGAGGTGACCCGCCCCGACTCGAGAACGTAATAGCTCTCGGCGGATTCGAGCGCGAACCCGATGTGCTGCTCCACCAACAGGACTCCCAGACCGCCGCGGCGGGTGAGTTCCACGATGGTGCGCTCGATCTCGGCCACGACGGACGGCTGAATCCCCTCCGTCGGTTCGTCGAGGATCAGCATCGTCGGTTCCGTGATCAGGGCCCGCGCGATGGCGAGTTGCTGACGCTGCCCGCCGGAGAGGAGACCGGCACGACGGTCGAGCAGGCCGCGCAAAGCCGGGAACAGATCCAGCACCTCGCCGACGAGTTCCTTTCCGCGCTTGCGGCCGTCGGCCACCACCTGAAGATTCTCCGCGGTGGTCAGCTGACCGAACGACTGCTGGCCCTGCGGCACGTAGGCGAGGCCGCGCGCCACCCGGGCACTCGGCCGAAGCGCCGTGACGTCCTCACCGTCGAACAGCACCCGCCCCGAGTTGACCTTGATCAGTCCGACCGCGGCCCGGAGAAGCGTGGTCTTGCCCGCGCCGTTGTGTCCCATCACCGCGGCCACACCGTCCGACGGGACCGTCAGGGAGACTCCGTGGATCACTTCGGTTCGGCCGTATCCGGCCCGGATGTCGTCAAGCTCGAGCATCGCTGTCCTCCTTCGAAACCTCGGGCTGCAACTCGGGCGCGGCGCCGGCCGCGGCGGTCCCGAGGTACACCTCCTGCACACGTGGATCGGCCTGCACCTGCTCCACGGTTCCCTCGCTCAGCACCTTCCCGGCGTGCAGCACGGTCACCGACGTCGCGAACGCGCGCATGAAGTCCATGTCGTGCTCGACCACCACGACGGTCCGCTCACCGCCGATGCGGCGCAGCAGGTTTCCCGTCTCGTCGCGTTCGTCGTGGCTCATGCCTGCCACCGGTTCGTCGAGCAGCAGGACGGAGCAGTTCTGCACCAGCAGCATCCCGATCTCGAGCCACTGCTTCTGCCCGTGCGCGAGGATTCCCGCCGGGGTGTCGCGGAGTTTGCCGAGACCCGTGACGTCGAGCGCCTCCTCGATGGCGGGGAGCACCGTCTTGCGTCGGCGCAGCAGCGTGAGTGCCGAGCGGCCCGCGCCCGCCGCGATGTCGAGGTTCTGGAGAACCGTCAATTCCTCGAACACGCTCGCGGTCTGGAACGTGCGGCCCACGCCGAGCCGGGCGATGCGGTGCACCTTCTTGCCGACCAACTCGACACCGGATTTCGTGACCGAACCCGTCGCGGGGACGAGCCCGGTGATGGCGTCGACGAGAGTGGTCTTGCCGGCGCCGTTGGGGCCGATGAGGAACCGCAGGTCACCCTGCATCAGGGTGAGGTCGACGCCGTCGACCGCCTTGAAGCCGTCGAAGCTGACCCGAAGGTCCCGGACCTCGAGGTACTCGCTGGACATTCCGGCGTTGCCGCCGAGGACGGGCTCCTTGGCCGTGGCAGGAATCGTCATCGGGCCATCTCCATTCGTTCCGTCGCCTCGGTTTCGTCTTCCGGTCCGGGCGGGGCAGGTTCGTCGGCGGACGCCTTCCTCTTCCGCTTGAGTAGCGCGAACAGTCCCGCGACACCGGCCGGGAAGAAGCCGACGACGACGATGAACAGCAGGCCCTGCGCGTACGTCCAGCCGGACGGGAACGACTCCGAGAACGCGCTCTGCGCCCACGCCACCCCGATGGCGCCGAGGACCGGGCCGAGGAGTGTGGAACGTCCGCCGATGGCCACCCCGATCAGGAACGCGATCGACGGGACGATCCCGACGTCGGCGGGGGAGATGATGCCGACGATCGGCACGAACAGCGCGCCGGCGAGGCCCGCGAAGAACGCGGCCGTCACGTAGGCGACGAGTTTGATGTTCGCCGGGTCGTATCCGAGGAAGCGCACGCGCTCCTCCTGATCCCGGACGGCGACGAGCAGTTCGCCGTAACGGCTGTTCATCAGCTGCCGGGTGACGGCGACCACGGCCAGCAGCACGCCGGCGGCGATGAAGAACAACATCTGCTTGTTGGCCGGATCGTTCAGGTTGAAACCGAAGAACGTGCGGAACCGGTTGAGACCGTTGCTTCCTCCGGTGCTCTGCTGACCCACCAGCAGGATGGCGAACGCGGCGGCGAGCGCCTGGCTGAGGATCGCGAAGTAGGCGCCCTTGACGCGGCGCTTGAACACGCCGAGCCCGAGGACGAACGCCACCAGCGCCGGGATCAGCAGGATTCCCAGGATCGTCACGATCGGCGACGTGAACGGCACCCAGTAGCCCGGCAGTTCGCGGATGCCCGCGATCTGCATGAAGTCGGGCACGGTGTCGCCGCGGAGTTCGGCGTCGGCGATCTTCAGGTGCATCGCCATCATGTAGGCGCCCAGCCCGAAGAAGACACCCTGGCCGAGGGTGAGCATGCCGCCGCGGCCCCACGCCAGGCCGATACCGACCGCGACGATCGCGAAGCACAGGAACTTGCCGAGCAGACTCAGCCGGAAGTCGCTGAGAACCGCGGGGGCGACGACGAACAGAAGCAGTGCGGCCAGTGCGAATCCCGCCCACGCGCGGTAGCGGCCACTCGTCAGGATGCTCATACGAGACTCCTCGTCTTGACGGCGAACAGGCCCTGCGGCCGAACCTGGAGGAACACCACGATGACCACGAACACGATGACCTTGGCGATCGACGCCGTGGTCGAGTACTCGACGAACGAATTGAGGATGCCGAGGGCGAACGCGGCGATCACCGCGCCCTTCATCTGACCCAGGCCGCCGACCACGACCACCAGGAACGCGTCGATGAGGTAGCTCTGCCCGATGGTCGGGCTCGTCGAGCCGATCAGGGTGAGCGCCACACCCGCGACGCCCGCCAGGCCGGAACCGATGAAGAACGTCGTCACATCGGTTCGGCGACTGGAGATCCCGCTGGTCTCCGCGAGGTCGCGGTTCTGCACGACGGCGCGGATGCGACGTCCCATCGGGGACTTCTGCATTGCCAGCGACAATGCGACGACGGCCACGACGGCCAGCACCAGGATGAACAGGCGCGTCTTCGGCACCACCGCGCCCAGGATCTCCACACCGCCGGAGAGCCACTCCGGTGCGGCGACGTTGACTGCGGGCGCACCGAAGACGTCCCGCGCCAGCTGCTGCAGGATCAACCCCACACCGAACGTCACCAGCAGTGTGTCCAGCGGCCGGTGGTACATCCGCTTGACGAGGGTGACCTCGAGGAGGACACCCATCGCGCCACCGACCACGAAGCCGACGAGCAGAGAGATGAACAGAGAACCGGTGGCGCTCGACACCACCTGCTGCACCACGTATGCCGTGTACGAGCCGGCCATGATGAATTCGCCGTGGGCCATGTTGATGACGCCCATCTGGCCGAACGTCAACGACAGCCCCAGCGCTGCCAGCAACAGGATCGATCCGATACTCAACCCGGTGAACAGCTGCCCGATCACTACATCCATCGATGTATGTCCTCTCTCTTCCCTCGTGCTCGTCGGACCGTGTTCTAGCTACCCAGCGACTCGGCCCACGGGTAGGACTTCAGGTACGGGTCCGGCTGGATCGGGGTGCCCGAATCCCAGACCGTGTAGATCAGGCCGTCGTTCCGGATCTCGCCGATGCGCGCGGTCTTGGTGATGTGGTGGTTGGACCCGTCGATGGTGACCAGTCCCTCCGGCGCGGCGAACGTGACGCCGTCCGCGTTGTCCTGGATGTCCTTGGTGGCGAAGGAGTTCGCCTTCTCGACGGTGTTCTTCCACAGGTACACGGACGTGTACGCGGCTTCCATCGGGTCGGACGTCGGCTTGTTCGCGCCGTACCGGGCCTTGTACGCGTCGACGAACTTCTTGTTCTCCGGCGTGTCGATGGTCTGGTAGTAGTTCCAGGCGGTCAGCTGGCCATCGATGTTCTGGACGCCGATACCGCCGACCTCCTCCTCGGCGATCGACACGGAGACGACGGGCATGTCGGCGGGCTTCAGGCCGACGTTCGCGTACTCGCGGAAGAACGCGACGTTGGAGTCGCCGTTGAGGGTGTTGAAGACGGCGTCCGCATCTGCGGAGCGGACCTTGTTGACGATGGTGGAGAAGTCGGTGGAGCCGAGCGGGGTGTAGTCCTCGCCCTTGATCTCGATGCCGTTGGCCTCCGCGTACGCCTTGATGATGCGGTTGGCGGTCTGGGGGAACACGTAGTCGCTGCCCACCAGGTACAGCGACTTGACGCCCTTTTCCTTCAGGTAGTCGAGGGCGGGCACGATCTGCTGGTTGGTGGTGGCCCCGGTGTAGAAGATGTTCTTCGAATCCTCGAGCCCCTCGTACTGCACGGGGTAGTAGAGCAGCGAGTTGTTGTCCTCGAACACCGGCAGCATCGCCTTGCGGCTCGACGACGTCCAGCCGCCGAACACGGCTGCGACGCAGTCGCTGCTGATCAGCTTCTCCGCCTTCTCGGCGAACACGGTGGGCTCCGAGGCCCCGTCCTCCGCGACGATCTGGATCTTCTTGCCGAGCACGCCGCCCGAGTTGTTGATCTCGTCGACCGCGAGTGCGATCGAATCCCGGACGGTCACCTCGCTGATGGCCATCGTGCCGGACAGCGAGTTCAGCGACCCGACCTTGATCGTGTCCCCGGAGGTGTCCACACAGGACGCCGCGGTGGACTCGCCGGCCGTGTCGGACGCCTTGCTGCCGCAACCGGTCAGCACGAGCCCGATGGCGGCGAGCGCGGTCGGTGCAGCGAGGGCGCGCTTGGAGAAGGTGCGCATGTACGGGCCTTTCCGTCGGAGGACTTGGGACCTCCGCAACCCGGGACATGTATCCGCCCCACGTATACAGAGGTGTATTCGTGGGGCGAACATTAAGCGGCCGTTGTTGCGCCTGAATGTCTGTCGGTGACGTGTTCGTGACGCGAATTACGGTTGCGTGAACAAGCGCTCACAGTGCTCCCGGCGGGTCCGGATACTGCTTCCGCTACGGCCAATGTCACACCGGTTCAGTCGGATTGAACCGATGTGACACTGGGTGCGTCAGCGGATCAGGTACGGGGAGACCGAACTCTGGTGCTCGCTGATGTCGAGTTGCTTGCCGAGCGGCGGGAAGGCGCGCTGCGGGCAGTTGACGCGTTCGCATACCCGGCAGCCGGCGCCGATAGGAGTGCCCGGGTTGGAATCGTCGAGGTCGAGACCGTCGCCGTAGACGAGGCGGTGGGCGTGCCGGATCTCGCAGCCGAGTCCGATCGCGAAGATCTTCGCGGGCTGACCGTAGCGCTGGGCTCGACGTTCGACGGTGCGGGCGATCCACAGGTACCGGCGGCCGTCCGGCATCTGCGCGATCTGGTTCATGATCTTGCCGGGGTACGCGAACGTCTCGTATACGTTCCACAGCGGGCACGTGCCGCCGCTGGTGGAGAAGTGGAACCCGGTGGCGGACTGCCGCTTCGACATGTTCCCGGCCCGGTCGACGCGGACGAACATGAACGGGACACCGCGCAGCTTCGGACGCTGCAGCGTCGAGAGGCGGTGGCAGATCGTCTCGTAGCTCACCGAGTAGAACGCGGACAGCCGCTCGATGTCGTACCGGAAGTCCTCGGCCACGTCGTGGAACTGTCCGTAGGGCAGCACCGTGGCCGCAGCGAAGTAGTTGGCCAGCCCGAGCCGGGCGAGCGCCACGGACTCGTCGCTGGTGAAGCCGCCCTCCGCCACCAGCTTGTCGAGCAGGTCGCCGTACTCGAGGAACGCCAGCTCGGTCGCGAACTTGAACACCTGCTGCCCGCCCGACAGGTGCGGCGAGATTTCCAGCAGCCGGGATTCGGGGTCGTACCGGTGCAGGACGTTCTCGCCGAGGTCGATGCGCTTGACGATCTGCACGTCGTGCACTGTCTGCAACCGGCGGGCGATCTCACCGCCGACGTCGCCGCGGTGGAATCGCATGCGCGCGGTCAGTTCCTCCGCCGCCGTGTCCAGTTCGTGCAGATAGTTCTGCCGCTGATAGAAGTAGTCGCGAACCTCTTCGTGCGGCATCGTGATCGAGCCGCTGCCGCTGCCGTCGCTGTAGCGGTCCTCCGTGGCGAGAGCCAGCTGCGCGGTGGTGTTGCGGAAGCGGCGATGCATGTTGACCATGGCCTTCGCCAGACCCGGATGCGACGCCACCATCTCGGCGATCTCCTGGGCGTCCGCGTCGATGCCCATCTCCTGGTCCAGCGCCACCTCGCGCATCTCCGCGATCAGGCGCGTGTCGTCCTGGGAGGAGAAGAACGTGGTGTCGACGCCGAACACCTCGCTGATCCGCAGCAGCACCGGCACCGTCAGCGGCCGGACGTCGTGCTCGATCTGATTGAGGTAGCTGGCGGAGATCTCCAGCGTCTTCGCCAGCGCCGCCTGGCTCAGTCCACGCTCGGTTCGGAGCTGACGCAACCGGGTGCCGACGAAGGTCTTGGACATACGGCAATGGTACCGGCGCAGGTCAGATGTGCGAACGGAACCTTCGCAAGATTTACTCGCGCGGGTCGGGACGCGGTGCCGCGGGGCGAACGTACCTGTGGTCGCACTGGAGGCGCTGAAAGGTACATTCGCCCGCAGTTCAGGTCTTGTTCTCCGAGCGCGGCGCGCCGACGCCCGGGTCGATCTGGAACGGACCCGACGCGGACGGTGCGACGGGGAAGTCGAACATCGCCGTCGGCAGGTACACCGTCGAGCAGGAGTTCGGGATGTCCACGACACCCGACAGCCTGCCCTCGATCGGCGCGGCGCCGAGCAGGAGGTACGCCTGTTCGGGGCTGTACCCGAACTTCGTGAGGTAGTCGATCGCGTGGAGACAGGCGCGCTGATACGACAGGTGCGAGTCGAGGTACTTCTGTTCCCCGTCGAGGGTGACGGACGTTCCGGAGAACGCGAGCCATTCCGAGTACTGCGGGTCCGTGTTGCCGGGCATGAAGATCGCGTTCTCGGACACGCCGTACGTGTCCATGCCGCCCTTGATGATGTCGACGCGCAGGTCGATGAATCCGCCCATCTCGATGGCGCCGCAGAACGTGATCTCACCGTCGCCCTGGGAGAAGTGCAGATCGCCGACGGACAGGTTCGCGCCGTCGACGAACACCGGGTAGAAGACGCGGCTGCCCTTCGTGAGGTTCTTGATGTCCTGGTTGCCGCCGTTCTCGCGTGGAGGCGCGGTGCGGGCGGCCTCGCCGGCGACGCGGTCGAAGTCGGCGTCCGGCAGGGACCCGAGGACGGCGTCCTGCGGTTCGGGCGGCAGGGCGAGCGGGGGAACCCGGCCCGGGTCGGTGGCGATGAGCGCGCCCTCCCTCGCGTTCCACTTCGACAGGAGGGCGGCCGACGGCGCGGTGCCCATCAGTCCGGGGTGGACGATGCCGGTGAACGAGACGTGCGGGACGTGCCGCGACGTGGCGGTCTGCCCGGAGAAGTCCCAGACCGCCTTGTAGGCGTCGGGGAACTGCTCGGTGAGGAATCCGCCGCCGTTGTGGCGGGAGAAGATCCCCGTGTATCCCCATCCCTGGCCGGCCAGCGGGCCGGAATCCTCCTGGGGGATGGGTCCGACGTCCAGGATGTCGACGATCAGCAGGTCGCCGGGTTTCGCGCCCTCCACGGCGAAGGGTCCCGACAGTGTGTGGACCGTGGTGAGGGGCGCATTCAGGATGTCGTCGGCGGAGTCGTCGTTGTGGATGGCGCCGTCGAACCATTCGCGGCAGTGCACACGGAAGGAGTCGCCCGGTTTCACCGTGACCGCGGCCGGGATGTCGGGGTGCCAGCGGTTGTGGCCGACGATCGCCTGATCGGTGAACTTCTTCGAGGAATCGAGCGGAAACAGCAGTTCGGGCATGTGCGCTCCTTCGGTAGCCGGTCAGGGACGAGGAAGTCGGCGGTGCAGCGGATTGCTCGTGACGGCTGAACGCCCGGCCGTGGTCGAGGGCGGCGGACCGGTCACGACGTCCGGTTCGTGAGCCGACCTCTTCGTGCGGTCGAGGAGGTTCATCGCGGACGACGACCCGTGTCCGAGTCGCGGCGGGGACACGCGCCGGACGGCGTCGCGGTCGCACCGGGGGCAGCGGGTGGTGCCGGGTACGTCGGCCATCGGGAACGACCGCTCGAACGGGCCGCAGTCGGCGGCGCATCGGTATTCGTACAGCGGCATCGTGGTGCCCTTCGCCGGAGGAGACCATTCGAGGTCACGGTAACCGACCTGATTGGTGATTGCAGTCACAACGGGCGCGTCGAGGGGTGTGCCGCGGCGGGAAGGCGAGGGTCGCAGGGGCGGAAATATCTGTGTACGGCGAGTTGCGTGCATTTGGTTCACCACCTGCGGCTTTTTGCTACTGGCGAGTATTTTTCCTCTCCGATCGGGCAGGTGTGGCGCCGAACTTTATTAACAGTCTTTGCAATCGGCTGTGAAAAGCTAGCCAAGATTGGCAGTAGCAACAGGTAGACGGCACTTTTTGCTTGTGTCATTCTCGGTAAGTACATACGAAGGGCCTGGCAAGGATGTGAAGCAGTACATCCGTACCGGACCAGCAGATCGAAGAGAGTGGAGTCTTGATGTCGACCACCGGCACCCCGAAGACCGCAGCTGAAATCCAGCAGGATTGGGACACCAACCCGCGCTGGAAGGGAGTAACCCGCAACTACACGGCGGAGCAGGTCACCAAGCTCCAGGGCACCGTTGTCGAAGAGCAGACCCTCGCACGCCGTGGTTCCGAGATCCTCTGGGACCTCGTGAACAACGAGGACTACATCAACTCGCTGGGCGCGCTGACCGGTAACCAGGCCGTTCAGCAGGTCCGTGCAGGCCTCAAGGCCATCTACCTGTCCGGTTGGCAGGTCGCCGGTGACGCGAACCTGTCCGGACACACCTACCCGGACCAGAGCCTCTACCCGGCCAACTCGGTCCCGCAGGTCGTGCGCCGCATCAACAACGCGCTGCTGCGCGCCGACGAGATCGCCAAGGTCGAGGGTGACACCTCCGTCGACAACTGGCTCGCCCCGATCGTCGCCGACGGCGAAGCAGGCTTCGGTGGCGCTCTCAACGTCTACGAGCTGCAGAAGGCCATGATCGCGGCCGGCGTCGCCGGTTCGCACTGGGAAGACCAGCTCGCGTCGGAGAAGAAGTGCGGCCACCTCGGTGGCAAGGTGCTCATCCCCACGCAGCAGCACATCCGCACCCTGACCTCGGCTCGCCTCGCCGCCGACGTCGCGGACGTTCCCACCGTGGTCATCGCCCGCACCGATGCCGAGGCCGCGACCCTCATCACGTCCGACGTCGACGAGCGCGACCAGCAGTTCCTGGACGGAACCCGCACCGCCGAGGGCTTCTTCGGTGTCAAGAACGGCATCGAGCCCTGCATCGCTCGCGCCAAGGCCTACGCCCCGTACGCCGACCTCATCTGGATGGAGACCGGCGTGCCGGACCTCGAGGTCGCCAAGAAGTTCGCCGAGTCCGTTCGCAGCGAGTTCCCGGACCAGCTGCTCGCCTACAACTGCTCGCCGTCCTTCAACTGGAAGGCGCACCTGGACGACTCGACCATCGCGAAGTTCCAGAAGGAGCTCGGCGCGATGGGCTTCAAGTTCCAGTTCATCACCCTGGCCGGCTTCCACTCGCTCAACTACGGCATGTTCGACCTGGCGCACGGCTACGCCCGCGAGGGCATGACCGCCTTCGTCGACCTGCAGGAGCGCGAGTTCAAGGCCGCCGAGGAGCGTGGCTTCACCGCCATCAAGCACCAGCGTGAGGTCGGTGCCGGCTACTTCGACAGCATCGCCACCACGGTCGACCCCAACACCTCGACGGCTGCCCTGAAGGGCTCCACCGAAGAGGGTCAGTTCCACTGAGCCTTGTCCTCCAAGGCTTCGACCGATCAAGGTTTCACCTGATCAACCCGACCCCGGGGAGGGGCCTGTAACAGGGCCCCTCCCCGGGCGACGACTCCACTAGACGAAAAGGAGCTGACGTGACCAGCGAAAAGATTCAGCGCGTCGGCGTGATCGGCGCCGGGATCATGGGTGCCGGAATCGCAGAGGTGTGCGCTCGCGCGCACGTCGACGTTCTGGTGTTCGAGCAGACCCGCGAACTTGCGGCGGCGGGACGTTCGCGCATCCTGCGTTCGCTCGACCGCGGAGTGAGCAGCGGCAAGATCACCGAGCGGGAACGTGAGCAGGCTGCCTGGCGGTTGCGGTTCACCTCCGATCTCGGTGATTTCGCGGACCGGCAGCTCGTCGTGGAGGCCGTCGTCGAGGACGAGAAGGTGAAGAGCGAGATCTTCACCGAACTCGACCAGGTCGTGACGGATCCGAACGCCGTGCTGGCGTCCAACACGTCGTCGATCCCGATCATGAAGCTGGGCATCGCCACGAAGTCCCCGGAACGGGTCATCGGGATGCACTTCTTCAACCCCGTTCCGGTGCTTCCCCTCGTCGAGTTGGTGACCACGCTCAAGACGAGCAAGTCGGTGTCCGAGCGGGCCGAGGCGTTCGCGAGCGATGTGCTGGGCAAGCAGGTCGTCCGTTCCGCGGACCGCTCCGGATTCGTCGTCAACGCCCTCCTGGTGCCGTACCTGCTCTCCGCGATCCGCATGGTGGAGTCCGGGTTCGCCACCAAGGAAGACATCGACAAGGCAACGGTTCTCGGCCTCGCACACCCGATGGGTCCGCTCGCGCTGACCGACCTGGTGGGCCTGGACACGGTCAAGTCGATCGCCGACTCCATGTACGAAGAGTTCAAGGAGCCCCTGTACTCGGCGCCGCCGCTGCTGCTGCGCATGGTCGAGGCCGGGTTGGTCGGCAAGAAGTCCGGCGCGGGCTTCTACGAGTACGGCGACAACGGCCGTGCCAGCAAGAAGGCCAGCTAGTAGGTAGGTAGGCGACTACACCTGTGCGCCTTTCACGACCACTGGCGGTTGTGAGAGGCGCACAGGTGCATCGAGCCCAGAGGCATTCTCAGCCACTGGACTGAGCCCAGAAAGGTCGACCGCATGTCCAGCACCGCAGCATACGGATCCAGCATCCTGGGGTATCCCCGCATCGGACCTCGCCGCGAACTCAAGCGTGCCCTCGAGTCCTACTGGCACGGCACGAGCACGAAGGAAGAACTCGTCGCCGTCGCCCGGGACCTCCAGGAGGAGACGTGGAGTGAGCTCGCCGCGACCGGTCTGACCCAGGTCCCGGGCAACACGTTCTCCTACTACGACCACGTACTCGACAACGCGCTGCTGTTCGGTGCCGTGCCCGAGCGGTTCACAGCGCTCGGGAGCCAGCTCGATCCGCTGGACTTCTACTTCACGATGGCACGTGGCCGGCCGGACTTCCCGCCGCTCGAACTGGTGCGGTTCTTCGGCACCAACTACCACTACCGTCAGCCCGAACTCGACGAGAACACCGAGTTCTCGCTGCGGTCCGAGACCGTGATGGACGAGTTCGAGCGGGCGAAGGCGCGCGGGATCGAACTGCGTCCCGTCGTGCTGGGACCCGTGTCGCTGCTCCTGCTGTCGAAGGTCGGTCCGACGTCGAAGCGGCACGGCTTCTCGACCCTCGACCTGCTGGACAAGCTGCTGCCGGAGTACGAGCGGCTGTTCGAGCAGCTCGCGAAGGCCGGCGCCACGTGCGTCCAGCTGGACGAGCCGTCGTTCACCGAGGACCGCACACCGGAAGAATTGGGCGCGCTGGCCAAGGCGTACGAGACGCTGTCGCACGCACCGCTGCGTCCCCGCATCCTCGTCACCGGTCCGTACGGGCATCTCGGGGAGGCCCTCGCCATTCTCGCCGCCACCAAGGTGGAGGCTCTCGGCCTCGACCTCGTCAGTCACCGGCTGAGCGCCGACGAGCTGGCGAAGATCCCGGGCATGAAGCGCAAGCGCATCTACGCCGGTGTCGTCGACGGCCGCAACGTGTGGCGCGTCGACCGGTACAACACGTTGACGTACCTGAACACGCTGAAGGATGTCGTGCCGGATCTCGTGGTCTCGACGTCGACGTCGTTGCTGCACGTGCCGTACGACGTGTTGTCCGAGTACGACATCCCCGGTGATGTCGCGGACCGGCTCGCGTTCGCGAAGCAGAAGGTCGGCGAGGTGGTGTCGCTGGCCAAGGCGCTCACCGAGGGTCCGTCCGACAAGTGGCGCAAGCGTCCCACGTCGGTGCACTTCAAGCTCAAGCATGCGGTGCGCGCACGGGTCAACGCGATCAAGCCGGGCGACCGCGTCCGGGTTCCGTACGAGGAGCGGCGGGTCGCCCAGCAGGAGCGCCTGAACCTGCCGCTGGTTCCTGCGACGACGCTGGGCTCGTTCCCGCAGACGGATGCGATCCGGCAGGCGAGGTACGAGCTGGGTGAGGGTCGCCTCGAGTGGGACGAGTACTACAAGCGGATCCAGGCCGAGATCGAAAGCACGATCCGGTTGCAGGAGGACATCGGTCTCGACGTCTTCGTGCACGGTGAGCACGAACGCAACGACATGGTGCAGTACTTCGCGGAGCTTCTCGAGGGGTATGCCTTCACCCACAACGGCTGGGTGCAGGCTTACGGCTCGCGGTGTACACGTCCGCCGATCCTCTACGGGGACGTGTCGCGGCCGAAGCCGATGACCGTCGAGTGGATCTCGTACGCGCAGTCGCTGACGGACAAGCCGGTCAAGGGCATGCTCACGGGTCCGGTGACGATGATCGCGCGGTCGTTCGTCCGCCAGGATCAGCCGCTGTACGAGACGGCCGATCAGTTGGCGCTGGTGATCCGTGACGAGATCGCCGACCTCGAGGCTGCGGGTATCGCGATCATCCAGGTCGACGAGCCGGCGATCCGGGAATTGCTGCCGTTGCGCGAGAACGGCCGCGAGGCCTATCTCGAATGGGCGGTCGACGCCTTCCGTCTCGCGACGGGCGGGGCGAAGCCGGAGACGCAGATCCACACGCATCTGACGTACACGAGCCGGGCGTCGGTGGTCGACGCCATCGAACGGCTCGATGCGGACGTGACGGCGATCGTGGCGACGCGCTCCATCACGTGGGTGCTCGGTGCCATCAAGGAGCGGGCGCTGACCCACGGCGTCGGTCCGGGCGTGTACGAGAGTCGGTCGGCCCGGATTCCGGACATCGACGAGTTGGACGAACTGCTCACGGAGGCGAGCGAGTCGGTCTCGCTCGAGCGGTTGTGGGCCAACCCCGACGGTGGTCTGAAGACGCGTCACTACTGGCAGCTCGAGCCGTCGCTGCGCAATATGGTGGCGGCGGCGAGGCGCCTGCGCCGGCGGTCCGAGAAGGAAGAATTCGAGGACTGATTCCTCAGGCGTGTTCGGGGTCACCGCGTCAGCGGTGGCCCCGAACGTGCGTTCGGTCGCGCAAACATGTAGGCATGTAAGCATGGTTACCGCAGCCGCATACGCAGTCACGTCCAGCGAAGGCTCCTTCGAGAAAACCACCATCGAACGCCGCGAGCTCGGACCGCTCGACGTGCTCATCGAGATCAAGTACGCCGGCATCTGCCACTCCGACATCCATACCGCCCGCAACGAGTGGGGCAGCACGCACTATCCGGTCGTGCCCGGTCACGAGATCGCGGGCGTGGTGAGCGCGGTGGGTTCCGACGTCACGACGCACCGGGTCGGCGACCGGGTCGGTGTCGGCTGCTTCGTCGACTCCTGCGGCGAATGCGACGCCTGCCGGGCCGACGAGGAGCAGTACTGCGCCAACCGGGTGACCGGCACGTACAACGCCAAGGGGCGCGACGGCGAGTGGACGCAGGGCGGCTATTCGACGCACATCGTCGTGACCGAACGATTCGTCCTGTCGATCCCCGACGGCCTGGAACTGGACGTCGCTGCGCCGCTGCTCTGCGCGGGGATCACCCTGTACTCACCGCTCGCACACTGGGGAGCCGGACCGGGCAAGAAGGTCGCCGTCATCGGGATGGGCGGCCTCGGACACGTCGGTGTGAAGATCGCGCACGCGATGGGAGCCGAGGTCACGGTGCTCAGCCAGTCGCTCGGCAAGAAGGACGACGGCCTGAAATTCGGTGCCGACCATTACTACCCCACCTCGGATCCGACCACGTTCAGGCAGTTGCGCGGAGAATTCGACCTCATCGTCAACACCGTCTCGGTGAATCTCGACATCGACGCGTACCTGTCGATGCTCGCGATCAACGGCACCCTCGTCGAACTGGGGTTGCCGGAGAAGCCCATCGAGGTGCGCGCGTTCAGTCTCGCAGCCAACCGCCGCAGCCTGGCCGGTTCGATGGTGGGCGGCATCGCTCAGACGCAGGAGATGCTGAACTTCTGCGCCGAGCACGGCATCGGTGCCGAGATCGAGGTGATCTCGGCGGACGAGATCGACGGCGCGTACGACCGCGTGGTCGGCAGCGACGTGCGGTACCGATTCGTGATCGACACGGCAACGATCTGACCTACGCGTCGCCGAGTTGATCTCGCAGTGATGCCAGTGTCTTCGCCAGCAGGCGGGACACGTGCATCTGCGAGATACCGACTCGGTCGGCGATCTGGGTCTGTGTCATGTTGCCGAAGAACCGCAGCATGAGGACGGTCCGCTCCCGTTCGGGCAGCGATTGGAGCAGGGGCCGCAGGGTTTCGTGATTCTCGACGTCGTCCATCGCGGCGTCGTAGTCGCCGAGCGTCTCCACCATGGACAGCTCGCCGGTCCGGTCCGACGACGTGTTGTCGACGGAGACGGTCTGATAGGCGTTGCCGGCGAGGAGTCCCTGCGCCACCTCCTCCTGTTCGAGGTCCAGGTGTTCGGCGAGTTCGCTGACGGTGGGGGCGTGGCCGAGGCTCTGGGACAGTTCGGCGACGGCCTGGCTGAGCGCGAGGTGCAGTTCCTTCATCCGGCGGGGTACTCGAACGGCCCACCCGGTGTCGCGGAAGTGGCGTCGCACCTCACCCATGATGGTGGGGACGGCGAACGACACGAAGTCGGATCCCCGCTCGACGTCGAACCGGTCCACCGAGTTGACCAGCCCGAGGCGCGCGACCTGAACCAGATCGTCGTGCGCCTCGCCGCGGCCGTCGAAACGGCGGGCGATGTGCTCGGCGAGGGGAAGACAGCGCGTCACGACGGCGTCGCGCAGCCTGCTGCGCCGGGGATCGTGCAGGTCGAGGGCGGCCATCTGTTCGAAGAGTGCTGTGACGTCCTGATACTCGTCCGGCCAACGGGCCGTGTGCCCCCCACTGTGAGTATGGGACGTCACAGACTCAGGCCGTTCTTCACCTTGGTGAATTCCATGGTGGTCACGAAACCCGCGGTGGCGGGGTCGGGCTCCTGTTTCAGATCGACCGAATCGGTGAGGGCGTTGAGGACGTGCCAGGCGAACGAGCGCTCGCCGAGGGAGTCGACCGAGGTGGTGGTGCTCGATACGTCGACTCGCAGGGTGTCGTCGAGATACTGCAGCCGGCACACCAGGACCGCGCCCGGTGTCGCGCGGACGATCAGCTGGGTACAGATCTCGTCCATGGCCAGTTTGATGTCGGCGATGGAGTCGAGGTCGAAATCTTCGTGGATGGCAACGGTTGCTGCCAGGGCGCGCAGTACGGAGAGCTGATCGGGCGTTGCTCGCACGCGCAGTTCGACGACGGGATGTGTGTGATCCTGGTCGGGTTCGATTGTCTTGGCGATGGCCATGAGACCTCCGGGTCGGGCGTACCGTGCTGTCGGCGGGCGGTGGGTCGGCTCGCGCTGCTGAGAAGTCAGGGTAGCGATCCGGCGACACCGCAGGTGGAATACCGCAGAACAGGACCGATCAAACCAGTCCGATCAGTACGTTTGCCCGGGTAGTGTTGGCGGCACGATCAGCGTTCCTGAGGCCCTCGGCAGGGTCATGGTGGTCACGGGAGACGAGTGGGATGCCTGACGAGATTCACCTGCACACGTTGACGAGTGACGTCGAGACCGCGGACGCCGACGCGGTCGCCGTGTCGCTCGACTCCGTGCTCGAGTTGCTCGAGCCGGAGGACGAGACCGACGTCGTGCTGCACACGCTGTGCCGCCGGGTGGTCCAGGCGTTCCCGGGCGCGGCGATGGCCTCGATCACCGTTCTCCGGGCGACGGGCCCCGTCACGGTGGCCGCGACGCCGGACGAGGTCATGGATCTCGATGAGTTGCAGTACCGCTTCGGCGAGGGCCCGGCACTCGACGCCGTACGCTCCCGCGACACCGTGCGGGCCGACCGTGCCGCCGCGCACGAGAGGTGGCCGGCGTACGCCGCGAACTCCGAACCGGCCGGCATCCACAGTTATCTGTCGATACCCCTGCCTGTCGCCGAGCAGTCCGCCGCGCTGAATCTGTACGGAGTGCTGCCGCACGCCTTCCACCAAATGGACGAGTCCGTGCTCGAGCTGTACGTCGAGGCGGCGGCGGTCGCGGTGCGCACCGCGCGGCGGTACAGCGAGGCGAGGAATCTGATCGAGCAACTTCGTATCGCCCTCCGGTCCCGCGCCGTCATCGACCAGGCCAAGGGAATCGTGATGGCGTTGCGAGGTCTCGACGCCGAGACCGCGTTCGACGTCCTCGTCACGCGTTCGCAGCGGGAGAACGTCAAACTGCGCGTCGTCGCAGAACGTGTCGTCGCGGCTGTTTCGGCGCGTACAACCGTGCGTAACGGTTTGTAATCGCTCACCAGGGCAAATGAGAGCTCGAGTATCTGTTATTTCCTTGTGACACATCACAGGCGGGAGTAGTCTCGAATCGAGGTTGAACACACAGCCGATGTCGGGAAGCGCTGCCGTAGCAGACGGTGTCATGTGTCCGAGGTCGGGTCTGTCTGCAGGTGCTCCGCTTCCCCACTCAATGTTCGAGATGGGGTGAGCCATGTCTGTTGGTCCAGGGGTCCCAGAACCTGAAATGGCGTGTTCGGGCACGGAGTTCGGTACCACGTACAAGCCGAGGGTAACGCTCTCGGCCGTCGGTTCCGCTCCGACACGCTGTGCGAGCGCGGAATTCACTTCCGAGCGACTCGGTTCCGGGGTGATGTTGGTAGGGGTGCGAGGCGAGATCGACCTGTTCAGTGCACCGGAGTTCCGCGACTACGTGTGCACGCGGATCTCGCCCGAGGGGCAGTTCATCCTCGACATGTCGAAGGTGGATTTCATCGGAACCGCGGGTTTGTCGGTGCTCGACACTGTGCACGCGACGAACGTCCGGGACGGGCGGACGTGGGCGATGATCTGCGGCCGGCCGGTGTATCGGCTGCTCAGAGCCGCGGGTCAGGAGTCGAGCTACCCCTGCTTCGCTTCCGTGGACAGTGCCCTCGGGGCCTGGCACGGCCGAACGGCCTGACCGTCCGAACCGGCGCCCGACGTCAGTGGGCGCCGGTTCGACTCGTGCGCGGAGGGGCCGACACGCAGCGGCCGTAGGCACGGAGGGTGTCGGTGGCGACCCGGTCCCACGAGTAGCGGGCGCGGGCGCGATCGCAGCCCGCCATGCCGTATCCCGTGCGCAGGGCGTCGTCGTCGAAGATCTGTCGCAGGGCCTCGGCCAGGCGGACCGGGTTGCGCGGTGAGATGAGGCGTCCGGTGATGCCGTCGACCACCGTGTCCCGCATACCCCCGACGGCGGACGCCACCACCGGGGTGCCGCAAGCCATCGCCTCGAGCGGAACCATGCCGAACGGCTCGTACCACGGGGTGCACACGACGGCATCCGCCGAGCGCAGCAACGAGGGCATGGCGTTTCTCGGCACGCGCCCGACGATCCGTACCCGGTTGCGCACCTTCGCCTCGCGGGCCAGCGTCAGCAGTCGCGATGCTTCGGGGTCGTCGGCGACGTCGTCTGCGGCCGGCCCGCCCGCGATGACGAGTTCGGTGTCGGGGAAGTGGATGAGCGCCTCGATGGCGGTGTCGAACCCCTTGCTCGGCGCCAGCCGGCCGACCATGACGAGGCGATGACGTTTGCCCTTCTCGTCGGCGCGGCCGTCGGGCGTGAACTCGGCGACGTCGACGCCGGACGGAACCACGGACGTCCGCGAGCGCGGCAGGCCGAGGTGGGAGAGTTCGAAGACCTCGTCGGTGCAGGTCGCCACCACCCGGGTGGCTCCGCGGGCGATCAACTGTTCCAAGTGAATTCGGTTGTGGGTGCTCGACGAATCCGCGCGCTCGAATCGCTGCTCGACCACTCCCAGCGCGTGGAACGTCTGGACCACCGGAATGCCGAGCGTGCGGGCGGCGAGTTGCGTCGCGATCCCGGACATCCAGTAGTGGGCGTGGACGATGTCGGGCCGTTCGGATTCCCATTCGGTCTTGAGGAAGCTGCCGAATGCCCCCATCAGCGGCAGGATCTCGGCCTCGGACATCCGGCGCGCCGGCCCGACCGGCACGTGCACGACGGTGTACCCGCCCGGGGTGGTGACCCGCTCCGGGGCGTCCGCGCTGTCCGCCCGGGTGTAGACGGTGACGTCGTGCCCCTCTCGCGTGAGGGCGGCCGACAGTTCGGCGAGGTGAATGCTCTGCCCCCCGACGTCGGCGCCGTCCGAGACGTCGAGAGGACTGGCGTTGGCCGAGACCATCGAAATCCTCAATCGTCTCGAGTTGCCGACGGCTGCCGTTCTCATCGTCTGCCCGCCGCACACGGGAGGTCTGGGTTCGCGATGAGTGGCCGTCATGCCACGGGGATTCCCGAACTTCGGGTTTGTAAACCGACCGGCTAGCACTCTGTCACAGGACAGGTGGCACGGGCCGGCCGGTGTTGCGTTCTAATACCAACGCCGCCTGCCGCCGACCGCACGCCCGGTGGCGCCGAGAATCCACAGGATCGCGCCGATCACCAGGAGGATGATGCCGATGGTCCACAGCCAGGTGAGACCGGTGAGCCATCCGATCAGGAGCAAGATCAGTCCGAGCACGATCATGACGTTCCTCGATTCTTCATCCCACCGGGGCGAGGAGAGTGTCCGATCCCGGATCCTCCCGCACCCCGTCGACTCCTGCGCCCATTGCGTAGGTCAGATGCCCGCCGAGCGCGCCGCCGACGCCGATCGCGAGTAGTCCCGCGGTGCTCGTGACGACAGCGCGTGCGTCCGTTCCGTGCCTGCGGCGAAGATAGGACGCGAGCATGGCCGTGATGCCGATGGCGTTGGCCTCGGCGTGGATCAAGCCGACGCGGCGCTGACGCGTATCGCGTTCGGCCCAGTCCGCCCAGCCGGTCACCAACGTCGGGGGAGCGGCGAGCAGTCCCAGGCCGATCAGCCTGCGTGCGCCGACGTGATCGCGCAGTGCCAGATCGAAGACGGTCGCGCCGACCCACGCCCCGATGGGGAGGCTGACGAGAACGGGATGCACCGGGTGGCCGAGCCAGGATCCGCGCAACACCGCGCCCGCGCCGGTCGACCCGAGCGCCCCCCGGATCCGCTGTTGCAGGAACCGGCTGCCGCCGTCGAGGAACCCGGCGGATTCCGCCTTCCGGAACAGGCTCTCGAGGTTCATGAATCCCGGTTACCCAGGGCAGCGCGAAGAAAACCGGCCTACCTTGTCGTCGATGCAGGTCGGGCGTAGCGTCGGGACCACGTTCTCGAAGGTGAGGTGAGTGCCGTGAAACTCAATCTCTTCGCTGCTTGGGTCAGCTTCGCTCTCGTGTTGTTGTCGGTGGTCTGTCTCGGCGGGTTCCTCGTCGCCGCAGGCTCGGGGCAGGGCGGCTGGGCGGTGATCTCCGGATCTCTGTGCGTCGTCGCGCTGGCCGGAGCGATGGCGCTGTACGGCGGCACCGTGCGTCACGATCACAGGCTGCACCACGAAACGCCGCACCTCTTCTGACGGCGGCATTTCCGGGCGTCCTCAGGATTCCGCGAGCCTCCGCTTCTCCGCTTCGATGTCGAAAGCGGCGGGCGGCCAATCGAGGTCGAGCTTCTCCAGGGCGTCGATCAGCAGTTCGGTGACCGCGATCCGGCTGTACCACTTGCGGTCGCACGGAACCACGTACCACGGCGCGTAATCGGTCGACGTCTCGTCGAGCATCGCCTGATACGCGTCCTGGTACGCGGGCCACAGCCTGCGTTCGTCGACGTCCGAGGGGTTGTACTTCCAGTACTTGTCCCGGCGTTCCAACCGTTCGAGCAGCCGTGACTTCTGTTCGTCGAGCGACACAAACATCGCGACCTTCACCAGCGTCGTGCCGCCGGCGACGAGTTCCTTCTCGAATTGGTTGATCTCGTCGTAGCGGCCGCTCCAGATTTCCTCGGGCACGAGATCGTGAACCCGGACCACCAGCACGTCCTCGTAGTGCGATCGGTCGAACACACCGAGTTGCCCGCCGCGGGGCAGGGCCCTGTCGATTCGCCACAGGAAGTGGTGGCCCTTCTCCTCGGGGGTGGGCACGCCGAACGACGCGTGATCCACGCCCTGCGGATCCACGTGTCCGATGACGTGGCGGACCATCCCGCCTTTACCCGCGGTGTCCATGCCCTGGAGCACGAGGAGCACCGACCGGCTGTCGCCGGATCGTCCGTTGGCGTAGAGCTTCTCCTGGAGGGACGACAGCACCGTCCCGCGCTCCTCGAACAGCGCGAGCCCGTCCGACTTGCCGCCCACGAATCCGGGTGTGCTCCCGCAGTCGAGTTCGGCGATCCGCTGACCGGGGCGCGCCCGCAGGACCTCGATCGCCGGCGTCTTCCAGAGTCCGCGTGCCTTGTCTGCCATGTGCAAACAGTGCCACAGGAGCGTTACATGGAGTGGTGGGCGGCAAGGTGCATCGGTGTCGTGTCCTGGTGATCGGGACGGGCTTCTCCGGTCTGGGCACGGCCATCCAGCTGCGTAAGCGGGGACGCGACGACTTCATTCTGCTGGAGAAGGCGCAGGAGGTCGGCGGCACCTGGCGGGAGAACACGTACCCGGGTTGTGCGTGTGACGTCCCCTCGCACCTGTACTCGTTCTCGTTCGAGCCGAACTCGGACTGGACGCGGATGTGGTCGGGTCAGGAGGAGATCTTCGACTATCTGCGCGGCCTGGCCGACAAGTACGACCTGCGGCGCAACATCCATTTCGGCCGCACGATGACGGGCGGGAACTGGGACGCCGAACAGCGACGGTGGCATGTCCGCACCGAGTCGGGCGACGAGTACGTCGCCCAGTTCGTGGTGTCGGGGATCGGTGCCCTCCACATTCCGAACATCCCGGATCTGCCCGGCGCCGACACGTTCGAGGGCACGGCATTCCACTCGGCGGAGTGGAACCACGACTACGACCTGCGGGGCAAGAAGGTCGCGGTGATCGGCACGGGCGCCAGCGCCGTCCAGTTCGTTCCCGAGATCGTGGGCGACGTCGCCGAGTTGCAGGTGTACCAGCGGACGCCGCCCTGGGTGATACCTGGCTTGAACTTCGGCATTCCGCCGGAGGCGCGGCGCCTGTTCGGCCGGGTCCCGCTGGTCCGTCGGATGGTGCGTACCGCGGTCTACTGGACATACGAATCGCTCGCGCTCGGGTTCAACGGGCACTCCCGGCTGATGCGGCCGATCGAGAGCGCGGCGCGGAGGAACCTGAACAGGACGGTCACCGATCCCGAACTGCGCCGGAAGCTGACCCCGTCCTATCGCATCGGTTGCAAGCGGATCCTCGGGTCGGACGTGTACTACCCGGCGCTGATCTCACCGAAGACGGTCGTGATCACCGAAGGTATCGACACGGTCCGCCCGCACAGCATCGTCGCGGGAGACGGGGTGGAGCGGGCCGTGGACGCGATCATCTACGCCACCGGATTCCACGTCACCGACGGGTTCGACAATGTCGAGCTCACCGGGGCCGGGGGCAGGCGCCTCGCCGACGAATGGGAGGAGCACGGGATCCGCACCCACCTCGGTATCACCGTCGCGGGTTACCCCAACGCGTTCTTCCTCTTCGGACCCAACACCGGGCTCGGTCACAATTCGGTGGTCTTCATGATCGAGGCGCAGATTCGTTATGCATTGGAACTGATGGATCTCGTCGACCGGCGCGGCGCCGATTCCGCCGTCGTCCGGCCCGCGGTGCAGAGCCGCTTCAATACCGACATCCAACGGAAATTGGCACAGGGCGTGTGGTCCACCGGCGGGTGCATGAGCTGGTACCTGGATTCGCACGGCGTCAACCGCACGATCTGGCCGGGTTCGACCGTGCGCTACTGGCGGCGGACGCGGTCGGTGGAACCGGCGGACTTCGAGTTCACACCCGGCTGAACGGCGGGGGCGTCACTCCGTCGACGAGATGGCTTCCCCAGAGGTCCACCCCGGTGATCCGGGCTGTCGCCGTTCCTTCCGGGCTGGTGATCTGCAATTCCGTGCCCGCGGACAGGTCTGCAGCTACACCGAGGGCGTCCGTCAGGGTGCGGACGCGGCCGTGCCAGACGTACCGACCGCTGATGGGTTCGAAGTTTCCCGCCAACTGGACCTGCACGGTCACGGCGGGACGGTCGCCGACGACGACGTCGGCGGGGCCGCGGTAGCCCCCTTCTTCTTCCTCGTGTTCGTTCACACGGGCAAGCTTACCTGTAACTGTCAGTTACACAAGAAAGGATCGGGCTCAGTCGGCCTCGGCCGCGGGCGGCAGCAGCGGGTGCGGGATCGCGTTGAATCGCGCAGGTGAGCCGTTGACGGCAGCGATGCCGGTGACGCCACCCCAGGTCATCATCGTGAGGTAGTTGATCAGATCCTCGACCGACATCGACCGGTTGGAGATCCACCAGTGCGTCGCCAGCTGCACA
Source organism: Rhodococcus wratislaviensis (assembly GCF_900455735.1). Classification (GTDB taxonomy): domain Bacteria; phylum Actinomycetota; class Actinomycetes; order Mycobacteriales; family Mycobacteriaceae; genus Rhodococcus_F; species Rhodococcus_F wratislaviensis. The sequence continues at coordinate 36,223 of NZ_UAUI01000025.1, forward strand.
CCGCCGACGATTCCGTACGCCCAGGGGACGGCGCCGCCGGAGTCCATCTCCATCTGCCGCAGCCGCTCGCCGAGCACGGTGGAGAGCACCTCCGCGATCATCCGTTCCGAGTCGGCGACCGTCTCGCGGCCGGGGCCGGAACCGTTGGCCATGATGTAGAGGTAGACGTCGGGATCCGACGCCACCGTCTCGACATACGCCGTGATGGTGGCGCGGGTCAGCTCGAAGTCGTCGAGATCTCCGCCGATGGCCTCGTAGATCCGCGGGGCGAGCGTGGTTTCCACGTAGCGCGCCATGGTCGCGTTCGTCAGGTCGCTCTTGTCCGCGAAATAGCGGTACAGCACCGTCTTGGAGACACCGATCTCGGATGCGATCTCGTCCATCCCGATGTCCCGTCCACGCAGGCGGATGGCGGCGATCGTGCCGTCGACGAGTTCTTCTCGGCGTGCGATCTTGTGCTCACGCCAGCGGCGCTTGCGCCCATCCGGCTTTGCTGCCTTGTCCAGCTTCGTCATCGAGTCGGTCACCTGCTCAGGATCCTTCACGCCGTCGTTCGCCACTGACTCTCTTCACATCCGTTTCGTGTCGCGATCTCCTGTCAGCTTAGTGCTCGGGTCTTGTCGCCCGGCACAACGCCGTCTGTGCGGGCGCGCGTCCGGCGGCTGGGCAGCCGCCTCCACGCCGACCTTGGGCACAATGGCGTCTGTGGACCAATTGAGCCTTTCCGCCTTCGACGACGACGCGAAGCGCCGCGATCTCCGCAAGATGAAGGCTGTCGCGACGGGCTTCCTCGTGTTCGCCACCGTGGTCTACCTGGTGTGCAGGTGGCAGGAATCGCGGGGTGCGGGGGCGTGGGTCGGCTACGTGCGGGCCGCGTCGGAGGCAGGCATGGTCGGTGCGCTGGCCGACTGGTTCGCGGTGACGGCCCTGTTCCGGCATCCGCTCGGGTTGCCGATCCCGCACACCGCGATCATCAAGCGCAAGAAGGACCAGCTGGGGGCGAGCCTCAGCAACTTCGTCGGCCAGAACTTTCTCGCCCCCGAAGTGGTGTCCGCCAAGGTGGAGGCCGCGGAGATCCCGCTGCGGCTGGGCACGTGGATGGCGCAGCCCAAGCATGCCGCGCGCGTCGCTGCCGAGACGGCCACCATCCTGCGCGGCTTCGTCGAGATCCTTCGCGACGAGGACGTGCAGCAGATCATCGACAGCACACTGGTGCGCAGGCTGGCCGAGCCCCAGTGGGGGCCGCCGATCGGGCGCGTGCTCGGCGAACTCCTGCGCGAGAACCGGCAGCTGCCGATCCTGGATCTGCTCGCCGAGCGGGCGCACCAGTGGGCGCTCGGGAGCCAGGAGACCATCGACCGGATCGTCAGCCGCGATTCGCCCGCCTGGTCGCCCAAGTTCGTCGACGCCATGCTCGGCGAGAAGATCCACCGCGAGCTCGTCGAATTCACCTGGAAGGTGCGATCCAACCCGGAGCACGAGGTGCGGCAGGCGGCCAACCGCTTCCTCGTCGACTTCGCCGACGACCTGCAGAACGACCCGGCGACCATGGAGAAGGCCGAGAAGATCAAGGCAGAGATCATGGGCCGCGAGGAGGTGACCGGCCTCGCCGCGGCGACGTGGACGGTCGCCAAGCGCCTGATCATGGAATCCGTCGACGACCCGAACAGCACGCTGCGCACGAAGGTCGCGGAGAACGTCGTGCGGTTCGGCGAACGGCTGCGCGACGACCACGAGCTGAGGACGAAGGTCGACGGGTGGGTACTCGCCGGCACGCGCTACGTCGTCGTCCACTACACCGACGAGATCACCGGGATCATCTCCGACACCGTCGAGCGCTGGGACGCCGAGGAGGCGTCCAAGAAGATCGAGCTGCAGGTGGGACGGGACCTCCAGTTCATCCGCATAAACGGCACCGTGGTCGGTTCGATCGCGGGCCTGCTGATCTACACGTTCTCGACGTTGATGTTCGGCTGACCATCGCCTCGGCGGAGGGTCCGCTAGCTGGGTGCTAACAGAGTGCTTGCAATTGCTAGCACCCTGCTTTAGGCTTGGTTCTGCCCAGCAACACGGAGGACTGATGGCAAGCGATGATCGCGACGCGGCCGGTGCAGGAGATCTGGCAGCTCGCGTAGTCAGCAACGCCGCTCACGACATCGGAGGTTTCATTCGTGCCCAGCGCGAAGCGGCCCAGGTGTCGATGCGGCAGCTGGCGCAGCTGGCCGGTGTCAGTAATCCGTATCTGAGTCAGATCGAGCGTGGGTTGCGCAAGCCCTCGGCCGAGGTGCTTGGGCAGATAGCCAAGGGTCTCCGGGTGTCTTCGGAGGTCCTGTACGTCCAGGCGGGTTACCTCGAGCAGCGGCCACACGGTCCCCTCCGTGACGCTCTGCTCGCGGATACGGCCATTACCGAGCGGCAGAAGCAAGTGCTGCTCGAGATCTACGAGTCGTTCTGTCGTGAGAACGAATCGGCGGAAGCGGCCGAATCCCGGACGTCCGAGCTTCGGACAGAAGAACACCAGCGTTCTGATTCCCAGACGCCGGAACCAGAACCCCCCACCGTTGAACAGGAGAAAGCCGATGACTGACCAGAAGACCATCGACAGCGTCAAGACCTCGCTGTACGCGGCCGTAGGCGCCGGAGACGTTGTCGTGCAGGCCGTGGCCGACGTCGTCGCCCAGGTCCGCTCGCGCGCCGAGTCCACCCAGGGTGACGTCGAGGAGCGCGTCGGCGGCGCCAAGGAGCGCATCGCCGGACTCCAGGAAGAGGTCACCGAGGGTGTCGAGAACCTTCGCGACCGTCTCGCCGGACTGCCGTCCGAGCTGCCCGAGGAGCTTGCCGAGCTGCGTGAGAAGTTCACCGCCGACGAGCTGCGCAAGGTCGCCGAGGCCTACCTGAAGGTCGCATCCGACCTGTACACGTCTCTCGCCGAGCGTGGCGAGGACACCGTCGAGCGCATCCGCAAGCAGCCGGTCGTCGAGGAGGGCATCGGCCGCGCCGAGACCGCCTTCGGCGACGCCGTCGAGCTGACCGAGGAAGCTCTCGGCACCGTTGCACGCCAGACGCGCGCCGTCGGCGAGCAGGCCGCGAAGCTCGCGGGCCGCGCTTCGGGTCGCATCTCCGACACCGCCGAGGGACTCGGCGAGGCCATCGCCGACGCCGGCGACGAGGCTGCCCTGAAGGTTCTCGACCTGGGCGACCAGGCCGAGGAAGCGTCGAAGGACGCTGCCGATCGCGTCACCGCCACCGCGGCCGACGTCCAGGCTCGCGCCGACAAGGCTGCCCCGGCCAAGCATGCCGCTCCCGCCAAGAAGGCTGCTCCGGCCAAGGCTGCGGCAACTCCCGCCCCGGCTCCGGCCAAGAAGGCCGCCACTCCGGCCAAGAAGGCTGCTCCGGCCAAGAAGGCTTGATCCTTCACGCTTTTCGGCCCCCGCACGTTCGGTGCGGGGGCCGTTTGCGTGTCGACCTCGTAGGATGGGGCTGTGATTCAAGTTGACGGCGTCGTCTCGGTGATCTTGTTGGTGATTCGCATCGTCGCCCTGGGCGGTGCTGCATACGCGCTGTTCCACGCGGCTCGCCAGCGCAAAGACGCGTTCACCGCGGTGGACAAGTTGAGCAAACCGATCTGGCTGAGCATTCTCGCCGTCGCGTTCCTCGTCCTCCTGCTGTTCCCCGCCGTGCAGTTGTTCGGCATCGTCGCGGTCGTCGCGGTGTGCGTCTACCTCGTGGACGTGCGCCCGCGCGTCGACGACGTGCAGCGCGGGCCTCGCTGGTAGCCGCTCCCACCCCATGAGCACGCGAAGGCGCAGACCTCGCGCGCCCAGACGATGACAATGGACATTGTGACAATGCTATTGTGGTGACACGGCTACCGAGGAGCTGACATGTCCGTGATCCACATGCGTGACTCGGCGAGCGATGCCCACCCGGCCGCGGGTCTCCACGTGGACCAGGCGAGGAGCGCCGCGAAGTCGATCCGGCACTACCACGACACGCTGTGTGAGGGCCGCTCGAAGACCATCGAATTTCTCGACGAGGTGGGACTCGTCGGCGGCCCGTCCCGGCTGCTGCTCCGACGGGCGCACATCGTCTGATGAAGGAATACCGGATCGACGACCTTGCACGCGAGGCGCGGGTGAGCGTGCGCAACGTGCGCGTCTACCAGGACCGCGGACTGCTTCCGCCGCCACGGAAGCAGGGGCGCACGGGGTGGTACAACGAATCGCATCTCGCCCGGCTGCACCTGATCGGGCGCATGCTCGATCGCGGCTACACGTTCGCCACCATCAGTGAACTCCTCACGGCTGCGCACTACGGACTCCAGGTCAAGGACGTTCTGGAGACCGACGACCCGGGTAGCCGGTGGAAGAAGCGCAGGCGAGCGGCCCGCCTCACGATCGCCGAGCTGAAACGCATGTTCGGTGGGCAGACCACCGAGGCAAACATCGCCCGGGGAACCGAACTGGGTGTGCTCGTTCCCGCCGGGGACGACTACGCGGTGAACGATCCGCGACTGGTCGAGGCGGCGCAGGTACTCGTCGACGCCGGCATCCCGCTCGAAGACGTCCTCGAACAGACCGCGGCGGTGCGGCAAGACCTCTCGGACGTCGCCGCGCGGTTCGTCGCCGTCGTCGCCGACCGCTACCTCGCCGCCGAGGGTGAGCCGCTCGAACTCGACGAGTCGACGGTCTCGGACATCGCGCGGCTCGTCGACCAGATGCGTCCCCTCGCGCACGACGCCGTCCAGTCGCTGTTCGACGAGGCGATGGAGGAGCAGATCTCGAAGGCGCTCGAACGGGCGGCCAGGCAACTCGCTGAGACGCCTAGTCCGGCGACGAGCACAGACACCGACAGAGCAAGTTGGACAGGACAGGGGTAGGAATGACCAGCAGTTCGCGCACCATCGCCTTCCGGGCACTCGCCGGCGCAGCCGGAGTGGGCACCGTCGTCGCCGCGGCAGCGGCGATCCGCCACAAGCGCGCCACCCGTGGGTTGACGTTGTCGACCGAGGTGGCGCCGAACGAGCTGCTGCGCACCCCGAACCTGCGCCCGGACGTGACGGAGATCCTCACCGACGACGGGGCCACGCTGTACGTCCGCGCCTACGGGCCGGTGGACGGTGATCCCATTGTGCTGAGCCATGGTTGGACCTGTTCCACCGAATACTGGTACCCGCAGGTGAACGCGCTCGCGGGCGAGTACCGGGTCATCACCTACGACCAGCGCGGGCACGGCCGCAGCACGGTCGGCTCGCTCCCGCTCGGCCCCGACGTCCTCGCCGACGACCTGTCGGAGGTGCTGAAGGCGACGGTGCGTGACGACAAGAAGGCCGTGCTCGTGGGTCACAGCATGGGTGGCATGAGCATCATGGCGTGGGCCGGCAGGCACCCCGACGAGGTGAAGAAGTACGCGTCGGCTGTTCTGCTCGCCAGCACCGCCTGCGACCGGCTCATCGCCGAGACCACCGTCATCCCGCTGCCGAATCGTTTTCCGCGAGTGCCGGTTCCGGTCGGACGCGCCGTCCTGAGCACCCCGGTCCCGTTGGTGTCGTCGCCGGTGATGACGCGCGCACTCCAGTACGTGTCGATGTCGCCGAACGCCTCCCGCGCCGAAGTCCAGTTCTGCGAGAACATCGTCCGGGACTGCAAGCCGCGCATCCGCGGCGGTTGGGGTGCCGCGCTCAGCGGCCTCGACATCCACGAGGCTCTCGACAACCTCGAAGTCCCGACCACGGTGCTCGTCGGTTCCATGGACCGGCTGACCCCACCGGTCCACGCCCGCAAGCTCGCTCGTGTCCTGGACGAGGCGGGTCACCTCGAGCGGCTGATCGTCCTGCCCGGTGTCGGCCACATGAGTTCCGTCGAGAGCATCGACGAGTTCGACAAGGAAATCGTCCGGCTCCGCAACCTCTGATCCGACAGTTGCCCGCGAATTCGTCAGGCTCACACGCAATGGTGTGTGAGCCTGACGAATCCGTCGGAATCTACTGGTTGGCGACCACGCCGAAGCGGCGCAGCGACAGCGCCGGATTCTTGGCACGGACCTCTGCGATGCGCTCGGGGGAGACGGCGCCGATCGCCGTCCCGACCCGTTCGCCGAGGGACGCGATCACCACCCCCATCGGATCCACGATCATCGACGCACCCGAACCTGCCGGGGCGCTCTGATCGGCCGCGGCGACGTAGATGGTGTTCTCGATGGCACGGGCGCGGACGAGTGTGGTCCAGTGGTCTTCCTTGAGCGGGCCGGGCACCCACTCGGCGGGCAGGACCAGGACGTCCGCGCCCGCGTCGACGATGCGTCGGGTCACCTCCGGGAACCGCAGGTCGTAGCACGTCTGCATGCCGAACGTCACGCCGTCGACGGTGAACGTCTCGGGGTCGCCGATCGCGCCGGCCTGCACGAAGTCCGACTCCGTGTAACCGAATGCGTCGTACAGGTGCAGCTTCCGATATGCGGCGGCGATACTGCCGTCGGGGGCGACCGCGACGAGGGTGTTGAAGATGCGGCGCTCGCCCGGGATCGCTTCGTTGATCCCCGCGACGAGGGTCAACCCGTGCCGGGCAGCGATCCCGCGGAGCCCGGTGACGAACTCGCCGTCCAGGGATTCCGCGGAGTCCACGAACCGCTCGTCCATGGTCGGAACCGTGAACATCGCGTATTCGGGTGCGGCCAGTACCCGGGCGCCCCCCGCCGCCGCCTCCTCGGCGAACTTCGCGATCCGGCCGAGGTTGTCCTGCTTGTCCGAACCCGGTGCGAACTGTGCGATTGCGATGTCGACCATGTCAGTGCCTTTCCGAAGTGACGGGTGCGGGCATTCGTTCGATCTTGCCGAGCACCACGGTGTAACAGAAGATTCCGCCGATCAAGACCGCTCCGGTCGCGATGAAGGCACCCGCGAACGAGCCCGTGGAGTCGACCACCATGCCGGTCACGATGGGCGCCGCGATCCCGAGGAGATTGGCGATGAAGTTGACGATTCCGCCGAGCGATCCGGTGTACCCCTGCGGGGCGATCAGGGCGACGATGCTGGAACCCGCGGGAACGGACACCGCCAGTCCGGCTGCGCCGATCGACAGGAAGATCAGCGCGACGGCGATCGATCCCGCGTACGCGGCGCCCGTCACCGCGAGGGACGCGAGCAGGCTGACCACCAGCACGGTTCGACGGACCTTGGTGACGTCGCCGGTTCGGGCCAGCCATCGGTCCATCAGGATGCCCGCGATGAGGAACTGCGCGATGACGGCGACCAGCCACGGAATCATCGTGTAAATGCCGCCCTTGAGCAGGTTCACACCGAACTGCTTCTCCAGATAGGCCGGCAGCCAGGTGAGCAGGACGTAGTACGCGTAGGTGTACGACGCGTAGCCGAGGGCCAGGCCCCAAGTCTTGCGTCGGCGCAGGAGATAACCGAGTCCGTTCAGAGACCCGGCCGTCTCGGCGTCTTCGTCCTCCGCACCGCCGGCTCGGATGAAGTCGAATTCCGCCTGGCTGAGACGTCCCTTGGCGAGTGCCTGCTTCGGGGTGAGGTAGAGCAGCCACCACACGGCCAGGTAGCCGACGGACAGGATGCCGGTGAAGATGAACGCCGCGTGCCAACTGAACGTGGTGACGAGGAAGGCCATGATCGGGATGCCGATCACGTTGGAGATCTTTGCGCACCCGTCGAAGATGGCCGTCGCGGTTCCGCGCTCCTGCCGCGGGAACCACTGACCGATCGCCTTCCACCCCGCGGGCACCGTCGGCGCCTCGCCGATGCCGAGGACCAGACGGGCGACGAGAAGCATGCCGAGACCACCCGCGGCCGCGGACGCGAACGAGGCGACCGCCCACAGGAACGCCGCGGCCCGGTTGACCCAGCGGACGCCGATCTTGTCGATGAACGATCCGATCGGCATCTGGAGCATCGCGTACGTCCAGAGGAACGCCGAGGACACCATGCCCATCTGCGACGCACTGATATCGAAGTCCCGCATGATCTCCGGGGCGGCGATCGAGAGGTTGACGCGGTCGATGTAGTTGACGAACATTCCGACCCCGAGAACGCCGGCGATGGTCCACCGGGCACGGCCCACGCCGGGGTGGGCCGCCGCTTCCGCGCGGTCGGGGGATACCGGTCCCGACGTCTGGGTCGTCATCGTGACTCCCTGATCTGCTTGATCTGCTCGAACGGTGCCGCGAATCCTGCGGCGAGCGCACCGTGCTGCATGATCAGCGCCATCTGGTCGGCCCCGTGCTGCACCGCGAACTCCTTCTCTTCCACGCTCCATGCCGGGAGCACCCAGGGCTTACCCGCCTCGGCGGCGGCCGTGGCCACCGCGGCGAGGTCGGTGAAGTCACCCTCCTCGCGTGAGTATGCCCCGCGTTCGCGGCGGAGGGAGAGGTCCGACGGTCCGACGAACACGCCGTCGACGGTGTCGAGTGCCAGGATCTCGGCGATGTTCTCGATCGCTCCGGCGTCCTCGATCATCGGGTAGCAGCGGGTGAACGAATCCTGCTCCGTGACCCACTCGTCGGTGAAACCGCCGTAGTTGGTGGTGCGGCCGCCCGCGAAACTCCGGTCGCCGAGTGGAGGGAACTTCGCGAATGCCGTGACTTCCTTTGCGTGAGCCGCATTTTCGATGTGGGGGATGACGACAGCTGTCGCGCCGAAGTCCAGTGCCTGCTGGATGGGGCCGCGTTCGGGCCCGAGTACTTTCGCCAGGACCTCCATGCCGATGCTGCGCAGGAACGGGATGAACCGTTCGAGATCCGCGAGGTCGAAGGATCCGTGCTCGATGTCGAGGACCACGGCGCCGTAGCCGATGCCGCGCGCGATCTCCGCTGCGGCGAAGCTCGGGTCGGACAGCCAGATCGCGTAACGCCGATCGGCGGGGGTGCTGTACATGCTGGTGGTCTCCTTTTTCTGGGGGTCCCGTTCCGGAACGGATGGCTACTGGCGGTTACGGCGTTGTGACCGCTCGCACATCCGATTTATATACTTCATGTATACACAGAGGATCCTTGGTGTGTCCATAGCTTGTATGATCAATTTGTTACGAGTCCGTCAATCCGATGGGCCGTCTGACGAAGGGATCGCGATGTCGGCATCGACGCTCGCCGGGCCCACCGGTGAATCCGGACCGGCACGAGATCGGGTCTACGTCTGGTTGCGGGACGAGATCATCCGCGGGTCCATCGAAGGCGGCCGATTCCTCGACGAACTCTGGGTCTCGGGGACGATGGGAGTGTCACGCACTCCGGTGCGCGAAGCGTTTCACCGCCTTGCCGCCGAACGGTTCATCACGCTGCTTCCGCGCAAGGGTGCGCAGGTGCGCACGGTCACCGCCCGCGAACTCGAAGAGGTCTACCAGACCCGGCTGCTGATCGAGGGCCACGCGGTGTCCACCCTGTGCGCGCGGGGAGTCGGCGCACCCGCGCACATGGTCGATCTGATCGAGCCGATGGAAGCCGCGGGACGCGAGCAGGACTGGTTCGCGGTGTCCGGCCTCGACCGCGAATTCCACCTGACCATGGTCAGCGCCGCGCAGAATTCGGTGCTGACCGAACTCTACGATTCGCTGCGATCACGGCAGCAGCGCGTCGCCGTCCGCGCGCTGAACGTCGGACCCCAGCGGCTCGGCACCATCAACGCCCAGCACCGGGCGCTCGTCGCCGCACTCGACGCCGTCGACGCAGACAAGGCGCTGGAGATCCTCACCGCCCACCTCCGGCCCGTCCCGGAAGTGATGGCATTGCTGCCGTCCCAGTTGCGGGACGACGAAACTAGCTGAACACCACCGTCTTACGACCGTGCACGAGGACGCGGTCCTCGAGATGCCAGCGCAGGCCGCGGGACAGCACGAGCTTCTCGATGTCTCGACCCTGCCGGACCATGTCCGCGACCTCGTCGGCGTGGTCGACGCGGATCACGTCCTGCTCGATGATGGGACCCGCGTCCAGTTCGGCCGTCACGTAGTGGCAGGTGGCGCCGATCAGCTTCACACCGCGGGCGAAGGCCTGGTGGTACGGGCGGGCGCCGACGAAGGACGGCAGGAAGCTGTGGTGGATGTTGATCGCCCGGCCGGCCCAGTGCTCGCACAGTTCCGACGGCAGCACCTGCATGAAACGCGCCAGCACGACGGCATCGGGGTCGTGGGCGTCGACCAGTTCGCGCACCTGCTCGAACGCGGGCCCGCGTTCGGCGGGGTCCTTCGGGAACGGGACGTGATGGAAGTCGATGCCGTGCTGCCGCGTGACGGTCTCGAGGTCGCGGTGGTTGCCGATCACCGCGCAGATGTCGGCGGGCAACTCGCCGCCGGCCGCGCGGCCGAGCAGGTCGTGGAGGCAGTGTGCCTCCTTGCTCACCAGCAGCACCACCCGCTTGCGCTCACCGGTGTCGGATACCGTCCACTCGGTCTCGGGTCCGAGTTCGGCGGCGACGGCCGCGAATCGCTCCCTGAGTTCCTCGATCGACATGTCGACCGAAGACGCACGGACAGCCTGACGAGTGAAGAACCAGCCGGTGTCGGCGTCCGCGTGGTACGCCGCCTCGACGATCCAGCCGCCTACCTCGGCGAGGAACGTCGAGATCCGGGCGACGATGCCGGTGCGGTCGGGGCAGCCGAGAGAAAGAACGTACCGGTGATCCTCGGTCGAAGCAGCGCTCATGGTCAACAGTCTTTCAGGTCGCGCTCCGGCCGTTCACCACGGCGGTGCCGACGAGGGTGCTCGCGTCGACGTCGTGAATCGCGCGCTCGGTGAGCAACTGCAGGAGATCGAGGCGAATCTGCTCGACCGTCCGGTCGTCGAACGGGGCGAGCGCGCGGCGGAAGTTCCCACCCAGGACGAGGTCCCAGGAGAACTCCGGGGTCGCGGGAATGATGTTGGACAGCTCCCGTACCTCGGTCGAGTGGGCGCCCAGCTCGCCCAGCCACTGGTGGAGCGCGTCCGGGGTGTCGATGCGCTCGAGGGGATCGAACGGCGACCCGGCCGGTTCGGGCTCGGGTTCCCGATGCCGGGCCACGGCGTCGTGGAATGCGTCCGCGAAGTCGCGCAGCGCCCCCCGCCGCCACACCGTCATCCCGACCTTCCCGCCGGGACGGACGAGGCCCGCGAGCCGGGTGAAATCGGCATCCATGTGGGGCAGGAAGAACACGCCGTACGAGCAGGCGAGCGCGTCGTAGCCCGCTTCCGGGACCGTGCTCGGCGGCTCCCAGGTGGTGGCGTCCGCGCAGACGAACTCGACGTTCTGCAGTCCGCGCTCCGATGCCTTCAGCCGCCCCTGCTCGAGGAGTTCGTCGGCCAGGTCGACGCCGTGGACGAGTCCCGACGGTCCCACGGCAGCGGCCGCGGGGAGCGCCGAAGACCCTGCGCCGCAGCACACGTCGAGGACGGCATCGCCGGGACGCAGTCCGAGCTGGAAGACGAGTGACTGCCCGGCCGGCGCCCACACGGCCGTCGTCAGCCGGTCGAATTCCAGCCGCGCCTCGTCGAAGATCGATCCCGGATCACTCATACGGCGATGCTAGGCCGTGCCGCAAGCCCCGGAAGGCATTGTGCGAAGCTCACAGGTATGTCCGACGTTGCACTGACCCGCTCCCAGGTGGCCGACCTCGTCGACCACACGCTCCTCAAGCCCGAGGCCACCACCGACGACGTGAAGGCGCTGATCGACGAGGCGCGCTCCCTCGGTGTGCTCGCCGTCTGCGTGTCGCCGTCGATGCTGCCGGTCAAGGCGCCCGGTCTGGTGACCGCTGCCGTGGTCGGGTTCCCGTCGGGAAAGCACCACTCGCTGGTCAAGGGGGCCGAGGCCCGGCTCGCCGTGGATCAGGGTGCGCAGGAGATCGACATGGTGATCGACATCGGTGCCGCCGTCGCCGGCGATTTCAACGCGGTGCTGGCCGACGTCCTCACCGTCCGCGAGGCAGTCGGCGATCACACCGTCCTGAAGGTGATCCTCGAGACCGCCGCCCTCAGCGACGAGGCGATCGTGGAAGCATGCCGGGCCGCCGAACGGGCCGGCGCGAACTTCGTGAAGACGTCCACCGGGTTCCATCCCGCCGGGGGAGCGACCGTGGAGGCGGTGCGGCTGATGGCGCAGACCGTCGGCGGGCGGATCGGTGTGAAGGCGAGCGGGGGGATCCGCACCGCGCAGGCCGCGCTCGACATGATCGCGGCCGGTGCGACGCGGCTGGGACTGTCGGGAACCCGTGCCGTCCTGGACGGGCTGCCCGACTGACCCGGCGGGCGATCAGACCAGGAGGCCGCAGCTGCTCTGCTGTTCCTGCTGCTGTTGCTGGGTGCCGGCGGCAGGCATCGTGTAGGCGCCGCCTTCGAGGGTGATCTCGATGGCGTCGTCGGTGACCTTCAGCGATGTCGGCTGCATGCCCAGAGGGTAGGTCTGCAGGCTCGAGGTCAGGGTCTGGACGACCCCGTCGACGAGATCGGTGGGAAGACCGAAACCGAGGATCTCCGCACCCACCGTCTGCACCTTGACGGTCCCGTTCACGACCTCCGGTTTGACGGTCAGATCCGCGAGCCCGGCCGGGCCGACGGAGAACCTCAACGTCCCGGCATTGGAATCGGCGGTGACACCGCTGATGAGCGAACCGAACGCCTGCTGCTGCAGCGTCGCGAGGATGCCCGCGGTCGACCAGGTGATGTCCGCGTCGGAACTGCCGATGGTGCCGCTGCTGTCCGCGGTGTTCTCGATCCGGATGTCGTTGACCTGAGCGTGCACCTGCATTCCCTGCGCGGGGCCGAACTTGGTGTCGTCGCTGTCGATGGTGATGTACGGGACGTTCTTGTCGACCGACTGGAGCAGGACCGGCTTCCAGCTCAGCCCCACGTCCACCTGCGAGCCGAGTTGGCTCTCGAACTGGTCTGCCATGCAGGTCTTCACTCTGTTGCGCACGTAGAGTTCGCCGCCGACGAGGACCGCCACGAGCGCGGCGATGACGACAAGGGAGATGACGAGCACACGGTTACTTCGGGGTGCGGAGTTCGTTCGGGCTGCCATTGCAGCGATTCTTCCCGACAACTCTGAACAAATTCTGTGAATGCGTCGGAGGCGTGTCGTCGGGATCCGCAGAAATTGTGATGCGTGCCACAATTGCCCAGTAATCTAGGGGAATGTCCGGATGGTTGGCTCCACGTCCCGGTGACCCGGAGCGCGAAGGTGTCGGTGAAGAACTGACGCGCGTCGCGACGGCTCAGGCGGGTTTCTTCACCACTGCGCAAGTGCTGCGCCTCGGTTTCGCCTCTGACGAGATCGGCGAGCGCGTCGCCGACGGTTCGTGGGTCAAGGTCGAGCGAGATCTGTTCCGCTTGAAGGATTGTCCGCACTCCGATCTCGAGGAGTTCGCGAAGTGGTGCACCTGGTTCGGTGCCGCTGCCGCGGTCTCCCACCAGAGTGCCGCCGAACTTCACGGGCTCGGGCACCTGTACCCGCGGTTCATCCACCTCTCGACGGTGCTGTCACCTCCGTCGCCGACGCAGCAGTTGGCGCTGCACCGGCGATCGCTACGCCCGGAGGACTGCGAGCAGGTCGGCCCCCTGCGCATCACGACACCGCTGTGCACGGCACTCGACCTCGCCGCGAGCGGCATCTCGCAGGAACTGCTCGACGAGGTGGTCGCCGACGGCGTCGCGATCGGGCGACTGAATGCGCGAGCGCTGCACGGGGAGTGCGGTTCGCTGCCGGCGCAGGTGGCGCAGCGCGTCGAACACGCACTGGCCACCTGCACCTGACCGGTCACCGTTCCGGGATCAGAACGGCCACTCGCCGTTCCGGGTGCCCTCCAGGAGCGGGATCATCGAGAATCCCGCGTCCGACAGTCCGCCGAACGTGTGGCGGTTCGCGGACCCCGTCGGTCCGTGTCCGTGGCGGTAGCCCGCCACGTTCCACGTGTACACGGGGACGTCGGCCGGGACGTGCCGGGTCGGATCGCCCCACGCCGCCTGCTCGTCGGTGACGATGACGACGCGATGGTGGTCGCGGTAGTGCTTCCGCACCGCCGACGCCGTGTCCGTGCCGCCCAGGTCGCCGAAACTGTCGACGACCCGCAGCACCGGCTGGTGCTTGAACGGCACGTACCGGCTGTCCGTGCCGAACTCGACCAGGTTCGCCCGCTCGGCCCGCGCCGCCAGTACGGTGCCGAACACGGCGGCCGCGTCCGCCCGCGTCAGATCCGACCGCGCCGAGACGCGGCTGTAGAACATCGATCCGGACCGATCGACGAGCACCAGGGTGCGGCCGGGTAGCGACGGGACCGCGGACAGCGACGCCCCGAGCGCACGCTCGAGAGCATGTCCCCACCGCAGGCTCGGCGCGTTCCGGTAGGCCGCGAGGAACCGCATCGGCAGCTGCCGCGACTTCGCGACCTCACCCGGATCGGAGATCCGGGCCGCCACCTGTTCCGCGACGTGGTCGGGGATCCCGGCCTCGTCGAAGTTCCGCAGGTTGCGAAGAAGCGCCATGTATCCCATGGACGGGATCACCGCCTGCCATGCCGCGGCATCCATCGGCCCCTGCAGCCAGCCGGCGAGCGTCTCCCACGTCATGCCGGCCGCCGACAGCCGCTCCGGGGTCCGGAGGACGGCACGCCGATCCTCCGGCGGGAGCGCCGCCAGCGCCGCCCGTTCCGTGAGCATCCGCAGGCCGGTGGGGACCGGGTTCTCGCGTCCCTGCCGCCGATCGATCGCGTGCCGGAACAGCTCGCCCTGCCACGTCGCCGACGGTGCCGCATGGGTGAGCTCGAGGACGTCGCCGAAGCGGACGTCCCTGGCATCGGAATCCCACTTCAGCAGTGAGTGTTCCGAGTACAGGCGGACGGCGGCGTCGGCGACACCGCGCTTGACCGGCTTCGGGATCGAACGACCGTGGCGCGCAATCCAGTAGGCGAGGATCTCACCCGGCTCGTCGGCCCGCTCCAGCGCCGAGGAGATGACGGCGCGGTTGCCGCCGTGCAGACCGGCGCCCAGCCGGGCCCGGACGAACTCGGCTGCGGCCACCACCGACGCCGAACGCAGATGCGCGTCGCGGCGCAGCCACCCGATCAGGCGGGCGGCCCACTCCGGGTCCGACAGCGTGACCTCGTGGATGAGTTCGACGAACCGGTCGTCGCGGTCCGGAGCCGACTCGTAGAACGTGTGCTCACCCACCATGTTGGTGACCGCGAGGAGGAACAACTCGCTCTTCGCGTCGCGGGCGTAGCCGCTGCCGCCCTCGAACGTGCGGCCGGCCGGTTGCGTTTCCGACGTGATCGGGCTCTGTACCTTGTTGCGGCGCAGCGTCTTCAGGTTGAACTTGCTCATGGGGTGTTCCTCCTTCCGGGAGGTGTCGGTGCCCGAGGGTGCGCGCCACCCGAGGTCGAGGCGACGACGGGGTGCGGAGTCGAACCGCGTGCTTGCGCACTTCACCTGAGAAGTATCCGTCGTCTACGCACCGGGTGGCGCGCACGCATGTCGTGCCGAGTTCGGAGTCGGCGGAGGCACGGACGCGCTCTACCACTGAGCTACAGGGACCCGCGTCCCTGACCGGATTCGAACCGGCGACCACGCGATCCACAGTCGAAGTAGCCCTCGCCTGCGCACCGGCACAACATGTTTCGTGAAGTGACTCTACGGGGCGCGTCGGGGGATGTCGCGTGAATTAATTCGTGCCGGAACCGGGCGCGACCACGTCCCAGGGAACGGTGAGGATGTTGTCGCGGAGCCGGCGGCGCTGGGGTTGCACGGGAAGTCCCTGCGCGCGCAGCAGTTCGAGGGCGGCCCGCCACCGCACCCGCGGTCCGAACGAGCCGTGCGGCGCCGCGGTGGCCCACGCGCGATCCGCAGCCGCGAGGAGGGCGTGGACCGGCTCACCCGGGACATTGCGATGGATCAGCGCCTTGGGCAGCCGTTCGGCGATGTCCGACGGCCTGTCCACGGCGAACGGATCCCACGCCAGCGTCAGCGACAGCGGGCGGGTGGCGTCCAGCAGCACCCACGCGCAGCGGCGGCCCAGCTCGTCACACGTGCCGTCGACGATCAGCCCACCCGGTGCGAGCCCGGACTGCATCCGCGCCCACGCCGGCCCGACCGCATCCTCGGGATACTGCCGCAGCACGTTGAACGCACGGACCAGGACGGGGCGCAGTCCGGAGAGCTCGAACCCGCCGCGGGCGAAACTGACTCCGTTCCGGCTCTCGACCACACGCTCGGGATCGATCTCGAGCCCGACCACCCGGCGGTCGCCGCGCACGGCCGTCAGCCGGTCGGCGAGCTCGAACGTGGTGTGCGGCCGGGCGCCGTACCCGAGGTCGACGACGAGCGGGTCGGCGGAAGCGTGCAGCGTCCGGCGCACCAGCGCGTCGTGGACGAGCCAGCGGTCGCTGCGGCGCAGCCGATTGATGCCTGTCGTACCCCGGGTGATGACACCGTGAGGCCGCTTCAGCGTCGCTGAAGTCATGGGAAATCCGTGCGGTGGTTTCTAGTGCTGCGACAACCACGTTTCGGTGATCTCGGCCTCGGCGCGGAAGAGGTCGATGAGATTGACGAGCATCAGCTGCTCCAGCTTCCCGCCGATGAACGGCAGGTACACCTTGGCCTCGGACGAGGTACGGAACGTGCAGCCCGTCTCGGTGGCGAACAACTTCATGGTGCCCGTAAGGCTGCCCGGGCCCGCGGGGATCGACGCTTCGTACGTGCCCGTGGTCGGCTCACCGAAGGGCGTGTACGACTCCTTGCGCGTGATGACCATGTCCTTCTTCATCACGGTCTGCGCGATCTCGGGGAGTTCCGACCGCGGCAGGATGTGGTGCAGGACGATGTCGATCCCGTCGTCGTTCACGTCGAAGTGCTCGATGTGGTTCTCGGAGTACTTCCGCATCTCCTCGATGCGCGCATCCCAGTAGTCACGGTTGGTGAACGCGTTGTACACCTCTTTCGGGGTGTGCTTGTAACGGGCTGAGTAGTCGATGCGGCGAGCCATGATCGCCAAGGTTACCGGCTGTGACAGAACACAAGGGACACCCGCCCCAGGTCAGGCCCCGAGCCACTGCTGCGTGAAGCCCTGCTCTTTCTCGATCAGGCGCAGGACCTCGTCCGCGATCGCGCTCTCGATCTTGCCGCCGATCAGCGGGATCCTCACGTCGGCCTTGCCCTCGACCTGCACGTTCGACCCGGAACCGGTAGCCGTCAGGGTCTGGGTTCCCGAGATCGTCGCGGGCGCACCCTGGACTTCGGCCGTGAACGTGCCCTCGGCGTGATCGCGGTCGAGCGTGCCCCACGTCTCCGTGCGCTTGATCACGAGATCGCCCGACCGGACCTTCGAGACGATGCTGGGCAGGTGCTCGGCGGGAATCGACTGCGACATGGCCACCGAGATGGTGCCCGGGCCGGTCGTGACCTCTTCCAGGGTTGCCCCCGGTCCTCCGACCCGGTCGAGACGGTCGCGCCAGTACTGCTCGGTGATCAGGCCCGCATGGACCTGGGCGACGGGAAACGCATAGGACGACGAATGCTCGATGCGGCGACTCACGATCCGTGAGGCTACCGTTTGCGGTTGTGTGGGACGTGAGCATTGTCAGTCAACTCGTCGATTCGGGCGCCTTCGTGTCCGAGAACCTCGAACTGTCGGGGATGACCACGCTGCGCGTGGGCGGGCCGGCGCGGATCGTGGCGGAGTGTCCGACCACGCAGGTCCTCGTCGACGTGGTGCGGCTGCTCGACGCCGCGCACATCCCGACGCTGATCCTCGCCGGCGGCTCCAATCTGGTGGTCGGGGACGACGGATTCGACGGTGTGGTCGTGCGTGTGTGCAACACCACCGTCGGTCTGGAGGAGGGATTCGTCACTGCCGAGGCAGGCGCCGAGTGGGACCAGGTGGTCGCGCAGACCGTCGCCGCCGAGCTGGGCGGGCTCGAATGCCTGTCGGGGATTCCCGGCTCCACCGGGGCCACCCCGGTGCAGAACGTCGGCGCGTACGGCGTCGAGGTGGGGTCGATGCTGCGGCGGGTCCACCTCCTCGATCGACGCACCGGTGAGTCGCGCTGGGTCGAACCCGAGGCTCTCGGTCTCGGTTACCGCACGAGCGTCCTCAAGCATTCCGATGCGGCCCTGGTGCTGGCCGTGGAACTGACCGTGCATCCCGACGGGCTCGGCGAGCCGCTGCGCTACCGCGAACTGGTCGCGGCGCTGAACGGTGCCGAGGGCGACCGGTTGCCGTCGGCGCAGGTCCGCGACGCCGTGCTGGACCTGCGGCGGGGCAAGGGCATGGTGCTCGATCCCGAGGATTACGACACCTGGAGCGCGGGCTCCTTCTTCACCAACCCCGTCGTGCCCGACGGCGAGTTGGCGGGTGTCCTCGCCGCGATCGAGACCCGCCTCGGCGACGCCGTCGTTCCGCAGTACCCGGCCGACGGTGGAACAAAGTTGTCTGCGGGGTGGCTGATCGAGCGGGCCGGCTTCTCGAAGGGGTATCCCGGCGAGAACGCAGTCGCGCGGCTGTCGACCAAGCACACGCTCGCGTTGACCAATCGAGGTGCCGCGAAGAGCGAAGACCTGCTGGCATTGGCTCGCGATGTCCGGGACGGCGTCCAGTCGGCGTTCGGTGTCCGGCTCGAACCCGAACCCGTGACGGTGGGCTGCGCGATCTGAGACAGGTCCGTAGCGCAGGTAACCTGTTAGCTGTGCATGAACTGGGTTCTCGGACAAGTCGGTCGCGCGTCGCGCTGATCGCGACGGCGCTGATCGCGTTTCTCGTTCTGCTGACCGGATGCACGGTCGGCACCGAGTCGGGAACCGCCACCGCGCCGCCCGAGCCTGCGGTCGAGGTCACCCAGAATCCGGCGTCGGGCACCGAGGACGTCAATCCGGTGGCGCCGATCTCCGCGACCGCGTCGCAGGGCACATTCACCGACATCTCCCTCGTCAACGCCGAGGGGCGTGCCGTGCAGGGTGTGCTGTCACCCGACCGGACCACGTTCACCGTCGGGGAGGCGCTGGGCTACGGCGCCACGTACACGTGGAAGGGCACGGCGCTCGGCACGGACGGCAAGTCCGTCGCCGTCGACGGCAGCTTCACCACGGTCGAGCCCGACGAGACGATCGGCGCCACCCTCAACATCGGCGACGGTCAGGAAGTGGGGATCGCTGCCCCGATCATCGTCCAGTTCCACGAGTCGATCGAGGACAAGGCGGCGGTCGAGAAGGCGATGACCGTCACGACCAACCCGCCCACACCCGGCTCGTGGGCGTGGCTGCCCGACGACAACGGGTCGCGCGCACACTGGCGCCCGCAGAACTACTGGGCGCCCGGCACCACCGTGAGCCTCGACGCCAAGCTGTACGGACTGGACTTCGGCGACGGAGCGTTCGGCGCGGAGGACCTGTCGCTGAACTTCACCGTCGGGCGCAGCCAGATCGTGATCGCGAACGCGCCGAGCCACCGCATGCAGGTGGTGCGCGGCGGCGAGACCATCATGGACATCCCCGTCAGCTACGGCGAAGGCAACGAGGCCCGCAACGTCACCCGCAGCGGCATCCACATGGTGACCGAGAAGCACGAGGACTTCCTCATGTCCAACCCGCCGTTCTACGAGAACGTGCGCGAGCGCTGGGCGGTCCGCATCTCCAACAACGGTGAGTTCATCCACGCGAACCCCGAGACCATCGGCGTCCAGGGTTCGTCGAACGTCACCAACGGCTGCATCAACCTGTCCCTCGAGGACGCCCAGCAGTACTTCGGCACCGCGATGTACGGCGATCCCGTCGAGGTGACCGGAACGTCCATCGACCTCTCGGCCGCCGACGGCGACATCTACGACTGGGCCGTCAGCTGGCCCGAATGGCAGTCTCTCTCCGCCCTCGCATAGGTGAGTGGCAATGGGTGCCCGGGCACCCATTGCCACTCACGTGCGGTGCCTGACCCGGTCGACGAACTTTTTTTCGCACCCGGTGGAACCGAAACCGGGGCCGCCGCGTCTACCTGAATGAGGACGCGTCAATGGCGGCGTGTTCTCGGTTCACACAACTGTGGGGAGTCGTCCGCTGTCGAGGGGTCGACGGACGACCCCGACAGTCCGTTTCGGTCGAAAGTCGTTGATCGGCAGGGGGCTGTGGGATGGGATGGATGTTGCTGGGGGTCGTGACGATCGTGGCGGGACTGTGGACCGTGGTCCTGGTGCTCGAACACCAGGACCGGCGGACCGCCGCGAACGCGTCTACGTCGTGCGGTGAAAACGCCCGGACGAAGCCTGATCTCGTGGCTTGACGACGATCTGGTCGATGTTCACATGGGAGGGTCGCGACGCGACGAACCCGACGACGTCCGCAACATCCGCGGCGACGAGCGGGGTGATTCCCTCGTAGACCTTGTCGGCACGCTCCTGGTCGCCTTCGAATCGCACCAGCGAGAACTCGGTTTCCACCGCGCCAGGCGCGATTTCGGTGAGACGGACCGGCTTGCCGAGCAGTTCTCCGCGCAGCGTGCGGTGCAGGACGCCCTCCGCGTGCTTGGCGGTCGTGTATCCGGAACCGTTGTCGTACGCCTCGAGCGCGGCCAGCGACGTGATGGTGACGACCAGACCGTCACCCGACTCGATCAACTTCGGCAGCAGCGCCTTGGTGATCCGAAGGGTCCCCAGGACGTTGGTCTCCCACATCCACCGCCAGTCGTCGAGATCGGCCTCGGCGACGGTGGCCAGTCCCTTGGCGCCGCCCGCATTGTTCACGAGCACGTCGACCCTCGGCAGTACCGCACTGAACGCGTCCACGGAATCCTGGTCCGTGACGTCGAGTTCGAGTGCGGTACCGCCGATGTCTTCGGCGATCTTCTCCAGACGATCCAGTCGCCGGGCCCCGATGACCACATGAAATCCCTGCGCGGCCAGGGTGCGGGCGGTGGCTTCTCCGATTCCGGAGCTCGCCCCGGTGACGACGGCGATGCGGGTGTCAGGTGAAAAGGTCATGCCGACATGTTAGGGCTCGTCGATGACGGAGTAGCCACTCGCGTCGCCGGCGACGCTGCGGCTGCGCTCGCCCCGGATGTCGACGGGGACGTCGCCGGCCAGGGTGATGCGGTTGAGTCGCCGGTACTGGTCGTCGTAGTCGGCGACGGCGTAGTGCTGAGTGGCACGGTTGTCCCAGATCGCGACGTCGCCCGACTGCCAGTTCCACCGGGTCGTGAACTCGAGCGAGATCGCGTGATCCTGCAGAACCCGGAAGAGTGCCTGCGACTGGGTGCTGCTCAGACCGACCAGGCTCTTGACGAAGTGACCGAGCAGCAGTGTGCGCTCACCGGTCTCGGGGTGCACCCGCACCACCGGGTGCTCCGTCTCGAAGTAGGTGGACTGGAATTCGGCGCGGTACTCCTTCGCCTTCTCGTCCTGCGCGCGTTCCGCGCTGGTCGCCGCGTAGTCGTAGACGTTGGTGTGCGTCGCCCACAGGTTGTCGGCGAGGACTTTCAGCGGTTCGGGCAGCGCGTTGTAGGCGGCGACACCCGACGCCCAGGTGGTGGATCCGCCGTACGTGGGGAGTTGCACGGCGCGCAGGATCGACGCCTTCGGGATGCGATCGACGAACGTGACGTCGGTGTGCCAGCTGTTGGCCTTGCCGTAGTCGGAGTCGATGGGCAGCACCTTGGTGCCGCGCGACGTGACGGTCGGATGCGCCGTGGTGGGGGAGCCGAGAAGCTCCGCGAACTCGTACTGCGAGTCGTCGGTCAGGTGTTCCTGGCCACGGAGGAAGATCACCTTGTGCTCGAGCAGGGCCTGGCGGATGAGCGACACGGTGGCGGGGTCGAGGTTGCCGCCGAGCCGGACGCCGTCGATCCGGGCGCCGATGTGGGCGCCGAGCTTGACGACGCTCGCAGTGTTCTGGGAACCCTCGGCGTCGGTCACGTGCTCGGGCGCGAAATCGATGGACATGGTGAGCCTTTCGGATACCGGAGACGGTGTGGAGTCCCGTAACCGAACCATCGGGCAGTGTGTCGCCGGAAGGATTTACGTCACCCTGATCGCAACGGGCGGGTGCGCGGAACGACGTCGCCGCCGCACCGGGAGGCGGTGCGGCGGCGACGGAAGCGTCGATCGTGTCGGCGCTACGCGGCGGCGCGAACCTTCCGTGTGATCGCGATGACGCAGAGCAGGCTGAGCAGTGTGACCGCGGTGAGGTACAGGCTGATCGGTGCCGACGAACCCCAGTTTGCGTACAGCGCGGCGGCCACGGTCGGGGCCAGGCCGCCGCCGAGGACCGAGCCGATCTGGTAGCCGAGCGACGCACCGCTGTACCGGACCTCGGCGCTGAACAGTTCGGTGAACAGTGCTGCGATCGGTCCGTAGACGATGCCCATGAACACGGCCGTGCCGAGGAGGGCGAGCATCGTCACCGCGGGGTTCCCGAGGTCGATCAGCGGGAACAGTGCGGCCGCCCAGACGGTCAGCCCCACCGAGCCCGTGACGAGGAGTCGCCGCCGGCCGTACCGGTCGGACAGGATCGACGCGACGGGGATGACGATCAGCCACACGAACGAGGCGATCAGTGTGAAGACGAGCACGAGCGTCTTGCTCATGCCGAGGACCTTCGTCGAATAGGACAGCAGGTACGCCATGAAGATGTAGCCGACGGTGTTGATGCCGATGAACGCGCCTGCGGCCAGAAGTACTTCGCGCAGGTTCTCCCGCAGGACGGTGACGATCGGCAGTCGTTGGTCGCGGTGGGTGCTCTTGACCTTCTCGAAGTCGGGGCTCTCGGTGATGGTGAACCGGATGACGAGACCCATCAGCACCATCACCGCGCTGGCCAGGAACGGCACCCGCCAGCCCCAGGACAGGAACGCTTCCTCGCTGAGGCTCGTCGACACCCCCAGGAACACGAGATTCGCCAGGATCAGGCCCCCGGGCACACCCATCTGCGGGAAGCTCCCGTAGAAGCCCTTCCTGTTGGCGGGTGCGTGCTCCACCGCCATCAGCACTGCGCCGCCCCATTCCCCGCCGACGCCGATTCCCTGCACGAAACGCAGGGTGACCAGCAGGATCGGCGCCCACACGCCGATGGTGGCGTAGGTGGGGAGCAGTCCGATGCCGACGGTCGCGCCGCCCATCAGCATCAGGGACAGGACGAGCATGGACTTGCGTCCGATGCGGTCACCGAAGTGGCCCATCACGACGCCGCCGATCGGCCGGGCGATGAAGCCGACGGAGAACGTCGCGAACGCGGCCAGTGTGCCCGCGATGGACGAGAAGGACGGGAAGAACAACGGGCCGAACACGATTGCCGCGGCCATGCCGTAGATGAAGTAGTCGTACCACTCGATGGCGGTCCCGATGAGACTGGCGCCGGCCACCTTCAGCGGCCGGACGGGCGCCTGCGGTGTCACGGAGGTCTGGGTGGAGGTCATGTCGATTCCTTCGAGGGCGCCGGGGCGGCGGACGTGCCGCCCCGGCGGGGTGATGACGGGATGCCTACCGAACTGCCGAGCCCACTAGTTCTGCGTCACCTCGCTGGACTTGTTCGCGTCGACCGACTGTTCGGTCAGGTGGTCGGTCTTGCACTGGAAGTTCCGGTACATGTCCATCTGGTCGCTGTAGTGCCGTGAACGCGTGCCGTCCGGTGCGATGAACCCGCTCTGGCCGGGCGGCCCGACGGTGCAGAGGTCGGCGATGCCGTCGCCGAGCACGATGCGGTCGTTCTGGGTACCACGGTTCATGTACGGCGACAGGGACAGCACCTCGTCGCTACCGGCCTGGGGGACGCCCAGGTAGTTCTTGTAGTCGAACCGATTCGCGGCGACCGGCATCTTCCAGCCGGCGGGGTCGGGGCCCTGCTCGGTGCGCAGCCGGTCCATCGCCTGGCCGAACGTCGAACGGAGGACGGACATCCGGTCCGCTCCGTTGAAGAAGTCGGTGGTCTGTGGAACTCCGGACTCGTCGCCGCGCAGGGCGTTGTAGACGAGTTTCGTCGCCTCGGCGGGACGCGCGGTGCCCGCGGCGGGGTACACCTTGCCCGAGTACGAGGCGTACACGTCTTCCGGCAGGTCGTCCCGGATCACCGTGTCGAACAGGATCGGCAGCCACGTGCGCATGATCGCCGGTTGCGGGTCGTCGTACACGCCGTCCGCGTTGTCGTCGGTGGCCTGTCCGTCCCAGTCGCGGAGCATGTTCACGCCCGCGGCGACAGGGTCGCTGCCGGGCAGTTGCTCGGTGGCCTGCGCCAGGTACGGCAGCAGATAGTCGACGTTGAGGTCGGCGAACGACGCCTGCCGGTTGATGTCCCAGATCTCGCCGGGGGTGAACTTGTCCTTGGCCTCGAGGCGAGTGGTGATCGCTCGCACGCGGTCGACGGGGGACCAGTTGTAGCCGTCGGCGAGTGCGCCGGCCGCGGATTGATTGTTCCAGTTGGCCAGATAGCCCTGCTCGGGGTTGTACGACTGCGGGTTCTCCTCGAAGGGGCGGATGCCCTCCCACTCCATGCTGCCGTCACCGATCGCCGGAAGTCGAAGGTCCTGGTCGGCAGGGCGGACCGGCAGTCGACCGGGGGAGACGTACCCGATGTTTCCCTGGTTGTCGGCGTAGTACCAGTTGATGGTGATGGCCACCTTCTTCGCCTGCTCGAGGAACTCGTCCCAGCTCGTGGCCTTCATGATGTCGATCCAGGCGACCAGCGACTGGATCTCGTATCCCGCCCAGCTCTCCTTCAGGGAGTAGGCACTGCCGTTCGGGGTGTCGAAACTGGTGACGCGGCCGTGCACCGTCGAGTAGACGGGGTACGCGACGTCCGGTCCGCCCCGCACCTCGATCGTCTCGTTCCGCACCTCCATCGGGCGGTATTCGCCGTCGTACCGGTACGCGTGCTCGTTCGAGGGGTCGAGCACTTCCTGATAGACGTCGTTGACGTCGAGCGGCCCGGCGGTCGCTCCCCACGAGATCGTCTTATTGGTGCCGAACAGAACGGTCGGGACGGCATAGGGGGTGTTTCCCGCAACGTCGAGGCCGGCGCCGTGCAAACCGACGCCGTACACGTAGGACGGGTTGAACCAGCCGAACTGCGGTCCGTTCATCAGAATGGATGTGCCGTCGGCGGTCTTGTCGGCGCCGACCATCCAGAGGTTGCTGGCCTCGGGTTTCATGTGCGGCCATTCGCCTCCGCCGGCGTTCTTCATCCGGGTCAGATTCGCGTCGGGCAGAGCCTGCGTGACGTCGGAGAGCCCCGCTTCCTGTGACATCGCGTGCGGCCCGTCGTCGGGCGAAGTCGACTCGTCGCGGGGGACCGTCGTCGGGGCGCCGGGATCTTCCTCGGCCCAGATCAGCTGGTCGAAGAGCTGCCTGCCCTTCTCGTCGCCGTTCTTCGCCTGCAGGCTCTTCAGGACCTGGAGGTTCGCGAGTTCGCTGCTCGACTGGGAGAACCTGTTGGCCATGGTCTGCACCCAGACCATGGCCACGTCGTACCCGGTCCAGTGCTCGGGCCGGAAGTCGCCGTCCAGGAACTGCTTCGGCATCAGGTGTGCCGGATCTGCGCCGACCTCGTCGATCCGCTTGTTGAACCCCTCGGCGTAGCCCTCGAAGATGTCGCGTTCAGTCTGCGGGAGTCGGGCCAGCTGATCCTTGATCGACTGTGGATCGATGCTGTTGCGCGCCGTCTTGTCGATTTCGACGTAGTCGGGTCCGAGCACCTCGGCCGCCGTGCCGATCGACGACCGCTTGGCCATCTCCATCTGGAACAGCCGATCCTCGGCGACCGAGTAGCCGTATCCGGAGTACAGCGCGCGCGTGGTGTCGGCGTACACGTGGGGGATTCCGTAGCCGTCCCTCTTCACCGTGATCCCGGTTCCGGGGGAGTCCTGCGTTCCGGTGGCCGAGCAGGCCGTCAGCAGCACGCTGAGTCCGACGCCCAGGGCGAGCAGCGCCTTCGTCGTCTTCATCGACAGCCTCGGTTCCGGTCGGTGGCAGACCGGTGTCGATCACATCGATACATCTCGCTCCTATAACCGTACGTTCGGTTGGTATCCCGGCGTATTGTGTCGTGAAACACGATTGCCGTCAAGAGTGGTGATGCTCTCCGATGTGCGCCGCAGGCGGCGCCTCGCAATGGCGGGAACTGCGGAAGTGGCGCGGCGCGGAGCTACACGCCGACGCGCCCTCCGATTGGTGAAACCGACCGAAGCTGCTAGTTTCGTGTCATGTCTTCAGGCCAGTCGACCGCTCCGCGGGTCACCTATGTGACTTCCGCGCTGGGCTCGCGGCTGCCCTTGGCGCGGGAACTGTGTTGTCGCTGTCTCAGCATCTGCAGCTAATTCGCGCAGTCTTCTCCTGATCGATCGTCCTCGGTCGTCCCCACTCTCCGATGGGACGGATGCAGCGTTCGGACGAAGGTGCGCACCGCCTCCGCTTGCAAGGACTGCCACGTGTCTACCCCCACTCTTTCCAGCCCCACCCGGACCGGCTCCGCATCTCGATTCCAGCGGCCCGTGTCCCGTCCCCGTCTCCACATCGTTCCCCCCGAGCTGCGGATCAGCGACGGCCCGGCCGCCGGTGTTCTGCGGGTGGCCCGGTCTCGCGGGCCGCTGTCCAGGGATGTCGCCGCGAAAGCGACCGGCCTGAGCATCGCCACCGTCAACCGTCAGGTGTCGGCGCTTCTCGACCTCGGGCTGCTGCGCGAACGCGGCGACCTCACGCCGTCCGGCGCCATCGGCCGTCCGCGCGTTCCGTTCGAGGTCAACCACGAGCCCTACCTGACGGTGGGCATCCACATCGGCGCGGTCGTGACCAGCATCATCGCCAGCGACCTGCGCGGGAAGGTCCTCGGCGCGGTCGAGGTACCCACCCCGCAGGGAGCATCCGCCGACGCACTCGCCGGCATCGCACGCAGCGCGCGGGCCTTCGCCTCCCGCTGGCACCGGCGTCGCCCGCTGTGGGCGGGTGTCGCCCTCGGCGGTCGTGTCGATCCGCAGACCGGTGTCGTCGACCATCCCCGGCTGGGATGGAAGTCCGCCCAGGTCGGTGCCATCATCGCGACCGGACTCGGGTTGCCCGTCTCCGTCGCGGCGCACGTCGAGGCGATGGCCGCGTCCGAACTGCTGCTGAGCCCGGACAGCGAAGACGGTGTCGCGCAAGGCGAAACGGGCCTGTACTTCTACGCCCGCGAGACCGCAGGCATCGCGATCACGATCGACGGCCGCGTCCACACGCCGTCGAGCGGTCCCGGTTCCATCGCGCACCTGCCGACCGGCTCGTCGGCGCAGTGCTCGTGCGGTTCACGCGGGTGCCTCGAGGCGACGATCAGCGATCGCGCGGTCATCTCCGCCGCCCTCGATGCGGGCATCCTCCCGGAGTCCAACCAGCGGCCGACGATGAGCGCCCTCTACAAGGCCGCGTCCTCGGGTTCCGTTCCCGCGCACGAGCTTCTGGTGGAACGCGCTCAGGTGCTCGGGAAGACGGTGGCCATGCTGCGGGACCTGTTCAACCCGGACCGGGTGATCCTCGGAGGTCAGGCGTTCACCGAGTACCCGGCAGGTATCCCGCACGTCGCGGAGGCCTTCGCGCAGGCGTCGTCGCTGGAGCGCAGGGACATTCGCATTTCCGGCTTCGGCAACCGGGTGCAGGAGTACGCCTCGACGGTCGTGTCGCTGAGCACGATCTACTCCGATCCGGTCGGAGCGATGCGCCGGACATCGAACTAACGTCACAGCAATTCGTCAGCCGCACGGGCAATAGTCTGTGCGGCTGACGAATTCGTGTGTGTCCGTCCGGGCGCTCACCCCGGCGGGTCTCAGAGTTTGCGCAGCCCGTCGAGGACGCGTTCCATCAGTTTCCGGTCCGGGCCGGTGGACCCGGCCGTCTCGTTGACGGTGACCGCCCCGGCCGCGGCGAGGTCGCCGACGAGTACGCGCGCGACCCCGAGCGGGATCGACGCGAGCGACGCGATCTCGGCCACCGACCGCGGTTCCGAGCACAGCGCGAAGACGCGGCGCAGTTCGTCCGGCGCCGGCATCCCGTCCACGACGGTGTCCCCGTCCGGGCGGGCGACGATGAGCGCCTCCAGTGGCAGATCGACCCCGGACTCGGTCCGACCGCCCGTGAGGATGAACGGCCGGACGATGGAGACGGTGTCCTCGGGCGCCACCCACTCGGTGGACTCGGCAGCAGCACTGTCGATGGTCTCGGGGGCCTGGCCGGCGGGTTCGGGAGCGGGTTCCACCTGCTCGGGGGCGGCCTCGGCCGGGCCGGGCTCCACCCACTCGGTCGACTGCGGCGGGCTCGGGTCCTGGTCTTTCCTGGCGCTGCGGCGCCGGCCGGCTGATCCGAAGCGCGCCCCTGTCGCGCCGATCAACGGCCAGTTCTCATCGCTCACAGTCATCGGTTGGGACCCTTCTCGCACTACCCCACCCACTCCATGGTCCCAAACCCTCGTTTCGGGTGAATGAACCGGTCCCTGTGATTCCGGCTACAGGGTGCGCGCGAGCGTTAGATTTGCTGCGTGACCCATTGGCGGCAGAACTCGGATCCGTTCCTCGCTCCCGATCTCGGCCGGTCCGCGCTGCTCGTCGTCGACACACAGGTGGACTTCGTGGACGGCGGGGCCGCCCCGATTCCGGGCACCTCGGCAGTGCTGCCCGCGATCGCGCGTCTCGTGGACGCCTACCGGGAGGCCTCGGCCCCGATCGTGCACGTCGTCCGGTTGTACGAGGGCGACGACGTCGACCTGTGCCGCCGCCGCCTGATCGCGGCCGGATTCGACCTCGCCAGACCGGGCACCGCGGGCTCCCAGGTGGCGCCGGAGCTGGGCGTGCCACCGCTCGATCCCGAGTCGCTCCTCGGCGGCGGCCTCCAGGCCGTCTCTCCGGCCGAGCACATTCTGTTCAAGCCCAGGTGGAGTTCGTTCTACCGCACCGAACTCGACGATCGCCTGCGCCAGTGGGGGGTCGACACCGTGGTGATCGCGGGATGCAACTATCCCAACTGCCCGCGCGCCACGATCTTCGATGCCAGCGAACGGGACTACAAGGTGCTCGTCGCGGCCGACGCGATCTCGGGCGTCGACGCGCGTAACCTGGAGGAGGCCGGGCGAATCGGGGTCCTCCACGCGGAGACCGACGAGATCGTCGAGGCGTTGCAGCCACCCGAGCTCGAGGTGATCAGCTGAGCGGCGGCGCCGATGTCGCGTCCGGCGGCGCACCCCGCCTGCGCAGCTCCGCGCGCGCCCGCTCGATCCCGCCGTGCTCCAACGCGGCGAGTGGTGATTCGTCGGCCCAGACGAGCTCTCCCCGACGGCGGACCGTGACACTCATCGAGCCCGCGAGGTGCTCGAGGGCGCCGGGGATGTTGCGACGCTCGGCGGGGAGCGGAACCGGCAGCACGTGCGCCGAGCCCAGCGGGGAACCGCCCTCGATCTCGACGCTCCACGTGCGGCCGCGGCCCCGCAACGACCACCGCTCGTCCGTGACGTGCGCCCGGACGGGGGACGTGACCGGATTGCCGAGGCGGACCACCGTGCCGTCGGGCAGCGCGACGACGACGGCCGTGACCTCGGTGCGCAGTCCACCCGCGGTGACCTCGCCGCCTGCGAACGCGACACACGCCTGCCGGTCGGCGAAACCCTGGGCCTGGCCCCACCACCAGGAGTCGGGGAATCCGCCCTTACCCCAATTCTTTTCGCCGTAGACCTGGGCGCCGTCGAGGTCGATCTCGGTGCCGCCCAGCACGGCTGTTCCCTCGGCCCGTCCGCCGAGCAGCCACGGGTGCCAGTACTGGTTCAGCGCGGGCACGGTCTGGAACACACTCGATCCGCCGAGCCTGCGTCGCGGCCACGGGACCTGGGCGCCGACCCGGACGTCGAGGCGGGCGTCCTGCCCGAGATCCACCTTCACGCGGTCGACGGACCCGCGGAACGCGTCGCCCGCGAACGCGCCGAGTCCGGCCGGGTTGGCACAGCCCTCCGGATGCGCGGCGGTTCGCAGGAACCGGGTGGGGTGACCGGCGAGACCGAGCGTCGCCCAGTGCCCGTCCGCGGCGCGGTTGATTCCCGCCAGCGCGATGACGACCTGTCCCGTCGCGGGCTGGGTGAACCGCCAGAAATAGCCTTCCATCGCGACGTCGTGCGCGGCGAGGACGTTGCCGAACGGCAGATCCGCTCCCGTGGCGCGGTACGCCCGCAGCAGTCGCGACATCGGTCAGCTTCCCGGCTGAGGGTGCAGCACTGCCTGTGACTGCGTCACCTGCGCCACGAGCCGGTGCTCGTCGTCGCGCAGTTCGGTGACGACGGCGACCGTGGTTCGGCCGGCGTGCAGCGGACGCGCGGTCGCGGTGACGGTGCCCTTGCGCACACCGCGGGTGAACACCGTGCTCGAACTCGTGGTCGACGTGGACGCTCCGGCCGGAAGGTTGAGAAACGCGCAGACGGCGCCGACACTGTCGGCGAGCGTCATCAGCGCCCCGCCGTGCATGCCGCTTCCCGCGGTGGTGCGGTGCTGGTCCCATT
Source organism: Rhodococcus wratislaviensis (assembly GCF_900455735.1). Lineage (GTDB taxonomy): Bacteria > Actinomycetota > Actinomycetes > Mycobacteriales > Mycobacteriaceae > Rhodococcus_F > Rhodococcus_F wratislaviensis. The sequence goes on from NZ_UAUI01000025.1 coordinate 66,661, forward strand.
CGAGGTGCCCGACGACCTCCTCGGGTGCGGCCTTGGTGAGGCGAACCCCGGTGTGCACGGCGAACGGCATGGTCGCGACGAGATCAGCGGGATCCATACCCGTGGATGCTAGGCGCGGAACCGAACCCGCGCAGGCGGTTCGCGGGGCTAGATTGGCGGCATGTCCAGTCTGTCGGAAGCCGCCCGCCGGTCGGGCCGGGCACGGGGGAGTGCCGCGGTGGTCGGATTCTTCGCCGCAGCCTGGTTCGCCTGGGCCATGGCCGTCGACCTTCCCCGCCCCCTCACCGCGCTCCTCGACGCAGCCATCGTGGTGGCGCTCGTCGTCGCCGTGCTGGGAGCGGTGCTCGCCGTGCGTAGTCCGACCGAGAGTTCCGCGTTGGCGGACCGGGCGGTACGCCGGCGGTACACCCTCGTGGTGGTGATCGAGTTCGCGGTGATCTGGGCGGGCGCAGCCGTTCTCGGAAACACGGGTCTGTCGGCGTGGATTCCGGTCTGGGTGTGCTTCGCCGTCGGCGTGCACTTCGTGCCGTTGGCCGGCGTCCTCGGCGAGGCGTCGCTGACCGTGCTCGGTGCGCTGCTCGTCGTGGTCGCCGCGGCCGGGCTCCTCCTGGGTCTGACGACGACGGTGGCACCCGGCACGGTGACCGGGATCGGGGCGGGCGGATGCCTCCTCGCCGCAGCCGTCCTCACCCTGGCGGGAAAGAGGTTCTCCGGCAGGAGGACACCAGGGCCGGTCGATCAGAGGGGCAGCGAAGACTCCGCGAGCCCGGCCGGCGCTCCGCGACGGCGGAACCATTCCTGACCGAACGCCGCCCGCAACTGCTCCTCGGGCATCTGCAGGAACGGGCCGAAATCCCCGATCTGGGTGGCGTGCGCGTGCATCGCGGCGCGCTTGGCGTCCATGGCCGAGGTGACGTCCACGACCGTGGTGATCTCGGAGTCCGGCAGACCGAACGTGTCGAGGTCCGGTGGCTGGGCGTTCTCGGACCACTCCGGATTCGCGGCCATGAGTCGCCGGACGTGGTCGCGGCTGACGGCGGCCTCGTAGACGTGCGGCACACCGGCGAGTTCGGCGGCCCGGATGCCCACGTGATGCACCTGGACATGGTCCGGATGGCCGTAGCCACCGTTGGGGTCGTAGATGGTGACCACGTCGGCGGATTCCTCGACGAGGATCGCGGCCAGCCGGGCGGCAGCCTCCTCGACGTCGACGTTGCAGAACGCGGCGGGATTCTCGTTTTCCGGCGTTCCGGCCATCCCGGAATCCGCGTAGTGCAGCAACACCACACGCTGGGCGCCGAGCAGCGACGTCGACTCCTCCAGCTCGCGGCGCCGACGCTCGGCGAGTGATTCGCCTTCGGTCAGGATCCCCTCGGGGGCCTCGCCGAGCGCTCCGTCCGTCGCGGTGACCACGACGACGCGATGACCGGCGTCGGCGGCCTGACGCATCACGCCGCCCGTGGTGAACACTTCGTCGTCGGGATGGGCGTGGAAACACACCAGGACACTCATGAGCGCAATACTTGCACGTGCTGGAAGTCGCGGCCACGATCTGTGAGGCTCGACGCGTGCTCGGTACCTATCGTCAGATCTTCGCCGCCCCCGGCTCCGCAGCGTTCTCCGCCGCAGGATTCGTTGCGCGCGTGCCGATCGCCATGGTCGGCATCGGCATCGTCACGATGCTGTCCGAACTGCGCGGCGACTACGCACTGGCCGGTGCCCTCGCCGCGGTGTTCGCGCTGACGTACGCGTTCATCACGCCGGTCGTGTCCCGGGCGGTGGATCGATACGGGCAGTCCCGCGTCCTTCCCGTCGCGTCGGGGATCAGCGCGACATCCATCGCCGCGATGCTGCTGTGCGTCCGGTTCGGGACGCCGGACTGGGTGCTGTTCGTGTGGGCCGTTCCCGCCGGCTGCATGCCGACGATCGGTGCGATGGTGCGCGCCCGCTGGACCGAGCTGTACCGCGGCACGCCACTGCTGCGGACGGCATTCGCGTTCGAGGCGGTGGTGGACGAGCTGTGCTTCATCGCGGGACCGGTGGTCTCCGTCGGATTGTCCGTCACGGTGTTCCCCGAGGCGGGACCGCTCGCGGGGCTCGTCCTGCTGGTGGTCGGCACGCTCGCGCTCGTCGCTCAGCGTGGCACCGAACCACCCGTGCATTCGGCATCGCACGACGGACGCCCGTCCGTCGTCCGGACGCCCGCCGTGTGGATCCTCGTGGCAGTCATGGTGTCGATGGGCACCATCTTCGGTGTCATCGACGTCGGTGCCATCGCCTTCACCCGAAGCCACGACGCACCCGCCTCCGCCACCGTGGTGCTGGCCCTCTTCGCGGCCGGTTCCGCTGTGGCAGGCATCGTGTTCGGCGCGATCCGGGTGTCGGCGTCGCTCCGGAAACAGCTGATGGTCGCGGTCCTCGCGGTGGCGGTCCTGACGATTCCGCTGCTGCTGGCCGACAGCATCCCGGCGCTCGCCGTCGCCTACGCGGTGGCAGGGATGACGGTGGCGCCGATCATGATCGCCACGACCGGTCTCGTCGAGCAGATCGTGCCCGCGGCCGCGCTGACCGAGGGCATCACCTGGATCGTCACCGGGCTGGGTGTCGGCGTCGCCGTGGGGTCGGCACTCGCGGGCCGGATGATCGACGAATTCGGCACGACAGCGGGATACGCGGTGGCGGCGGGCGCCGCGCTGCTGGCCTCTATGGTGACCCCATGGCTATTCGTGAAACAGTCGGCGTCGACGGAACGCCCCTCGTCTACTCGGTGACCGGTGCCCCCGACGCGCGGGCCCTGGTACTCCTGCACGGTTGGGCGCAGTCCTCGAAGTGCTGGGGCCCCGCGGTGCTCGACGAACTTGCGGCCCGCTACCGCGTCATCGCCGTCGATCTGCGGGGGCACGGCTACTCGGGTGCGCCCCACACCGGCTACGACGACTCCGCGAACTGGGCCGGGGACGTCGACGCGGTGCTCACGGCCGAAGGCGTCACGTCCGGCGCCGTGCTCCTCGGCTGGTCCTACGGCGGCCTCGTGATCTGCGACTACCTGGCGTCTCACGGCACGGCCGCCGTCGACGGCGTGGTCCTCGTCGGAGCCATCACCAGCATCGGCCGGGGGGAGGCGGGCGGCAAGGTCGGCGCGGCGATGCGCGCGGCGATCCCCGGCGCGATGTCCGAGGAGCCGCGCGACGCCATTCGTGCGCTGGGCGCGTTCGGCAACGCGCTCACCGGACCGCCGGAAGGCAAGGGCGCACAGTCGCAGGCGCTGTTCGGGGCCAGCCTCGCCACCCCGCCCCGGGTGCGGGCCGCCCTCTTCAACCGGTCCGCGAGCCACGACGACCTGCTGCGGGCGCTCGACGTCCCGGTGCTCGTCCTGCACGGCACCGAGGACTCCGTCGTCGATGTCTCGGCTGGTAGGCACGCTGCAGAACTGATCCCGCAGGCGCGGGCGTCGTTCTGGGAAGGCTGCGATCACGGACCGTTCGTGGAGGATCCCGAGAGGTTCGTGAAGGAGGTCGGCGAGTTCGTCGACAACCTCGGTTAAAGGGGCCGATCGGTGAGGGAGCACTATGGAGTGGTGACGCCCATGCACAATTCGCGCCCCCGCAGGGTGGCCGTCCTCTCGGTCCACACCTCACCACTGGCGCAGCCCGGTACCGGCGACGCGGGCGGCATGAACGTCTACGTGCTGCAGTCCGCCATCCAGATGGCGCGTCGCGGCGTCGAGGTGGAAATCTTCACCCGGGCCACGTCGTCCGCCGACGCACCGGTCCAGGAAGCCGCGCCCGGGGTCCTCGTCCGCAACGTGGTGGCCGGCCCGTTCGAGGGGCTGGACAAGCAGGATCTGCCCACGCAGCTGTGCGCGTTCGTCGCCGGGGTGCTCCGTGAGGAGGCCCGCCACGAACCGGGCTACTACAACCTGGTGCACTCGCACTACTGGCTGTCGGGGCAGGTCGGGTGGCTCGCCCGCGACCGGTGGGGTGTGCCGCTCGTGCACACCGCGCACACGCTTGCCGCGGTCAAGAATCTGTCCCTGGCCGACGGCGACACCCCGGAACCGGCCGCCCGTCAGATCGGCGAGCAGCAGGTGGTGGCCGAGTCCGACCGGCTCGTGGCCAATACCACCGAGGAATCCGATCAGCTGGTGCGCCACTACGGCGCCGACCCGAACCGGATCGACGTGGTGGCGCCGGGCGCCGATCTGACGCGGTACCGGCCGGGCGACCGGACCGCCGCCCGGGCGAAGCTGGGGCTCGACCCGAGCGAGACCGTCGTGACGTTCGTCGGACGCATCCAGCCGCTCAAGGCGCCCGACGTCCTGCTCCGCGCTGCCGCCGAACTGATCGCCCGAGATCCCGAATCGTCACTGCGGGTGCTCGTGGTCGGGGGTCCGTCCGGCTCCGGGCTGGCGCGGCCGGACGCGTTGATCGAACTCGCCTCCTCGCTCGGCATCGCGGCCCGGGTGACGTTCCTCCCGCCGCAGGCGCCCGATCGGCTCGTCGACGTGTACCGGGCCTCGGATCTCGTTGCGGTGCCGAGTTATTCGGAGTCGTTCGGGTTGGTTGCCATCGAGGCGCAGGCCTGCGGCACACCCGTGATCGCCGCGAACGTGGGCGGTCTCGGTGTCGCGGTCCGGCACGGCGAGACCGGGCTACTGGTGGACGGGCACCGCACCGAGGACTGGGCGACGGCGTTGCAGTCACTGGTCTCCGAGCCCGGCAGGCTCGCCGCACTGGCCGCCGAGGCTCCGCGCCACGCGGAGAATTTCTCCTGGGAACACACCGCCGACGGACTCCTCGAGAGCTATCGGATGGCGACCGTCAACTACAACTACGGACACGGCCCCAGCGAATTCTCCCCGCGTCGCGGACGCGGATTGTGGAAGCTGCGCAGGGCCGGGGGAGTGCGCGCATGAGCGACCTGGCCGACGTGATCGAGTCCGCCCTGACCGAACGTGAGATGGACTTCACGAGGAAGGACTCGACGCACTTCATCGTCGAGTTGCCCGGCGAGCGCAAGCTCAAGACCACCACGCTCCTGACCGTCGGCAAGCACGGTCTGCGCGTCGAGGCGTTCGTCTGCCGCAAACCCGACGAGAACTTCGAAGGCGTCTACAAGTACCTGCTGCGGCGCAATCGCCGGCTGTACTCGGTGGCGTACACGATCGACAAGATCGGCGACATCTACCTGGTCGGCCAGATCGCCGAGCACGCGGTGACCGCGGACGAACTGGACCGGATTCTCGGGCAGGTGCTCGAGGCGGCCGACGGAGACTTCAACACCCTCCTCGAGCTCGGTTTCGCCGGATCCATCAAGCGTGAGTGGGAGTGGCGCGTCTCACGGGGAGAGTCGCTCGCGAACCTGAAACCGTTCGAGCATCTCATCGAGGACTCGCAGGCCTGAGCGCTGGTCGACCGCCCGCGGACAGGAAATACGCACGGGTAGAGTTGCGGCGAGCTTGTGACTGTTGTCACAGCTTAGGTACATGTGTCTGATGTTCACAGAAACTTGTACCGACAACTGCTGCTGCAACACTTCGAGGGAGAGGCCCCAGTGAGCTTCAAGAGCCCGTTTCCGGACGTCGAGATTCCGAACCTCAGTGTCTACGATTTCCTCTTCGGCCAGGTCGATACGGCCGATCTGGACCGGCCTGCGCTGATCGACGGTGCCTCCGGCGCGGTCACCACCTACCAGTCCCTCATCGCCCAGATCGACGGGGTGGCCGGGGCGCTGGCCGCCCGCGGTCTCGCCGTCGGTGAGGTGGTGGGTCTGCACTCGCCGAACGTTCCCGCGTTCGCGTCGGTGTTCCACGGGATCCTGCGTGCCGGTGGGGTCGCGACCACCATCAACGCCCTCTACACCGCGGAGGACATCGCCAAGCAGCTCACCGACTCGAAGGCGAAGTTCCTGTTCACCGTCTCCCCGCTGCTGCCGCAGGCGCAGGCCGCCGCGGCGAAGGTCGGGATCCCGGCGGGGAACGTGATCGTCCTCGACGGCGCCGACGGGCACCCGTCGCTGACCGATCTGCTGACCGAGGGCGCCCCCGCCCCCGACGTCTCGTTCGACCCGGCGACCCAGCTGGCGGTGCTGCCGTATTCGTCGGGCACCACGGGCCGGCCGAAGGGGGTGATGCTCACGCACCGCAACCTGGTGGCGAACGTCTGTCAGATCAACCCGCGGATGGGCATCGGCGCCGAGGACAGGCTGCTGGCGGTGCTGCCGTTCTTCCACATCTACGGCATGACGGTGCTGCTCAACGCGGCCCTGTTCAACCGGGCGAGCTTGGTGACGATGCCGAAGTTCGATCTCGTCGAATTCCTGAGAATCGTCTCCGGGCAGAAGTGCACGTATGTGTTCATCGCCCCGCCGGTCGCGGTGGCGCTGGCCAAGCACCCGCTGGTCGACGACTACGACCTGTCGAGTGTGCACTCGATCTTCTCCGGCGCCGCCCCGCTCGATCAGGAACTGGGCAAGGCCGTCGCCAACCGGCTCGGGTGCCGAGTCCGGCAGGGCTATGGGATGTCCGAGATGAGCCCGGTCTCGCATGCGATCCCGTTCGACCGCGACGACATCGCCCTGGACTCGGTCGGTCCGTCGATCGCGAACATGGAGTGCAAGCTCGTCGACCCCGGCACCGGTGAGGAGGTCGCCTACCCGGCCGAGGGCGTCAGCGAACCGGGTGAGTTGTGGTGCAAGGGCCCGAACATCATGGCCGGGTACCTCGGCAACGACGAGGCGACCGCGGAGACCCTGGACGGGGAGGGGTACCTGCACACCGGTGACATCGCGACCGTCGATTCCGAGGGGGTGGTGACGATCGTGGACCGGATGAAGGAGCTGATCAAGTACAAGGGCTACCAGGTGCCGCCGGCCGAGCTCGAGGCCTTGCTGTTGACGCATCCGCAGATCGCCGACGCCGCCGTGATCGGTGTCCTCGACGAGGAGGGTGAGGAGGTGCCGAAGGCGTTCGTCGTCAAACAGCAGGGCGCCGAGTTGGACGAGGCCGCGGTCATCGCGTTCGTCGCCGAGCGGGTGTCGCCGCACAAGAAGGTGCGCAGGGTCGAGTTCATCGACCTGGTGCCGAAGTCCGCCGCGGGCAAGATCCTCCGCAAGGATCTCCGGGCGAGCGAGGCCGGCCGGAGCTGACGGCAGGGGTTCACGGCGCGAGGGTTCCGGGAGGCATGCCAGGATGAACGGCATGAGTACCGGAACCCTTGTGCTGCTCCGCCACGGCGAGAGCGAATGGAATGCGCTCAACTTGTTCACCGGCTGGGTGGACGTCCACCTGACCGATAAGGGCATCGCCGAGGGCAAGCGTGCCGGCGAATTGCTGCTCGAGCACAACCTGCTCCCCGACGTGCTGTACACCTCGCTGCTGCGCCGCGCGATCAGCACCGCCAACATCGCGCTCGACACCGCTGACCGGCACTGGATTCCCGTCATCCGCGACTGGCGTCTCAACGAGCGCCACTACGGTGCCCTGCAGGGACGCAACAAGGCACAGGTCAAGGACAAGTACGGCGACGAGCAGTTCATGCTGTGGCGCCGCAGCTACGACACCCCGCCGCCGCCGATCGAGGCAGGCAGCGAGTACAGCCAGGACACCGATCCCCGCTACGCGAACCTCGATGAGGTCCCGCTGACGGAGTGCCTGAAGGACGTCGTCGACCGCCTGATCCCGTACTGGGAAGACACCATCTCCGCCGACCTGAAGGCCGGCAAGACCGTGCTGATCACGGCGCACGGCAACTCGCTGCGCGCCCTCGTCAAGCACCTCGACGGAATCTCCGACGAGGACATCGCGGGCCTGAACATCCCGACAGGCATCCCGCTGCGTTACGACCTGGACGAGAACCTGAAGCCGCTCAACCCCGGTGGCACGTACCTCGACCCCGAAGCCGCCGCCGCGGGCGCCGCCGCGGTCGCGAACCAGGGCGGGAAGTAACCCGTGCGCCCGGCCGGATGTCCCGTTCGCGGGACATCCGGCCAACAGCAGGTTAACTACGGACGAAGACTCCGGTTCCCGTGTGTGACGTGCGCGGAAATGCCTGGACCCTGCGTAACCGGCCCGCCGCGCGAACGTACGATTCAGGCGTGAGTGTTGTTCAAGCCGTCTTGCTTGCCATCGTGGGCGGCTTCGTCGGTTACCTCGTCGGTGGCGTGCTGATCCCCATGCTGTCCACCCGGCAGGCGCAGCGCATGGAAGAGAAGTCCGGGCTCACCATGTCGCAGGTCCTCGACCTGATCGTGCTGGCATCCGAGAGCGGCATCGCCGTGGTCGATCAGTTCCACGACGTCGTCCTGTTCAACCCCCGCGCGGAGGAGCTGGGCCTGGTACGGAACCGGCTCGTCGACGACCGCGCGTGGGTGGCGGCGCTCCGGGTCCTCGAAACCGGCGAACCCGTCGAAGTCGACCTGAGTACCAAGAACCCGCAGCGGGGACGCGATCGGATCGCGGTGCGCGGCACCGCACGTCTGCTCAGCAAGGAAGACCACAACTTCGTGGTCCTGTTCGCCGACGACGACTCCGAGCAGGTGCGGATGGAGGCGACCCGCCGCGACTTCGTCGCCAACGTCAGCCACGAACTCAAGACCCCGGTCGGCGCGATGGGCCTGCTGGCCGAGGCGCTCCTCGAATCGGCGGACGACCCCGAGTCGGTCCGGCACTTCGGCGAACGCGTGCTCAGTGAATCCGTCCGGCTCGGCAAGATGGTCACCGAACTGATCGCGCTGTCGCGGCTGCAGGGCGCCGAGAAACTGCCCGACCTCGAGGCCGTCTCCGTCGACGAGGTGGTGGACGAGGCGCTGCAGCGCTGCAAGATCTCCGCGGAAGCCGCCGGCATCGCCGTCACCACGGACCACAACAGCGGCTACGAAGTGCTCGGCGACCGCGCCCTGCTCGTCACCGCGCTGTCCAACCTGGTGCAGAACGCGATCGCCTATTCGCCGAAGGGCACGCCGGTGTCGGTGAGCCGGTCCATCCGCGGCGACAACGTGGCGATCTCGGTGACCGACCGCGGCGAGGGCATCGCCAAGGCCGACCAGGAGCGCGTGTTCGAACGCTTCTTCCGCGTCGACAAGGCGCGGGCACGCGCGACCGGCGGAACAGGGCTCGGACTCGCGATCGTCAAACACGTGGCCGCCAACCACAACGGATCGATCGACCTGTGGAGCAAGCCCGGAACAGGTTCGACGTTTACCCTGCAGATTCCTGCACACATCGAGACAGTGGACGCCGCGAGCGGAAACGTCGGGAAGAGAGAAATCGGTATGGAGGCCAAGCGATGACAAGTGTGCTGATCGTGGAAGACGAGGAGTCACTGGCCGACCCATTGGCATTCCTGTTACGCAAGGAAGGGTTCGAGACGACGATCGTCGGCGACGGACCGTCCGCGCTCGCCGAGTTCGATCGGGCCGGTGCCGACATCGTCCTCCTCGACCTCATGCTGCCCGGCATGAGCGGCACGGATGTCTGCAAGCAGCTCCGCAGCCGGTCCGGTGTCCCCGTCATCATGGTGACGGCACGGGACAGCGAGATCGACAAGGTGGTGGGCCTCGAACTCGGCGCCGACGATTACGTGACCAAGCCGTACTCGGCGCGGGAACTGATCGCCCGCATCCGCGCGGTGCTGCGCCGCGGCGTCGACAGCGAACTCGACGTCGCGCAGGACTCGGCCGTCCTCGAGGCGGGGCCGGTCCGGATGGACGTCGAACGTCACGTGGTCCAGGTGAACGGCGAGGCCGTCACGCTGCCGCTCAAGGAGTTCGACCTCCTCGAGTACCTGCTGCGGAACTCGGGCCGGGTGCTCACCCGCGGACAGTTGATCGACCGGGTGTGGGGCGCGGACTACGTCGGCGACACCAAGACCCTCGACGTACACGTCAAGCGTCTGCGCTCGAAGATCGAGACCGACCCGGCCAAGCCGGAACACCTCGTCACCGTCCGGGGACTGGGCTACAAGCTGGAGGCCTGAGCGGACGCCGATCCGCCACAACTGCAGACGAATTCGTCAGCCGCACAGGAAATTGACTGTGCGGCTGACGAATTGGTGGGAGCTTGTCAGAACGGGTTGTACACGTACACGCCGCGGAGCGGCGCCGAGATGATCTGCGTGATGGCATGCTCGCGACCCTGGTCGTCGAACTGCCTGCAGTAGACCGCGACGTAGTGTCCGTCGCCCTTGCACTCGATGACCCGGCCGGTTCCGTACGGGCTCAGCACCAGCGCCCGGTCACCCTTGTCGCCGAAGGCTCCCGGATCGAACGGTGCGACGAAGTTCGCGGTCTTGTCGTAGAAGGTGTTCCAGTCCGGGGTCGGCTGGGCGGACGCGGTCGGCGCGAGGGCGAGCGTCGCGGCGGCGGTCAACAGGGCACCGGTCAGAATTCGAGCGAACATTGTCTCTCCCGTCATGGCTGTGCCCGGAATGGGGCCGTGACGGGTAAATCGACCGATGGGTCTGATGCGTTACTCGGCGGCCTTCCGCTGGGCGGCCGCGGTGGCGGGGTGGACGGCGACGAGGCCGAGGCCGGCCCTGCGCTTGCACATCTTCGCCAACTCCGAGTACGCCGCCTTGCCGAGCAGTTCCGTCAGCTCGGGTGCGTACGACTGCCAGACGGCCTTGGCGCCGACGTGGGCGTCGGGGGAGCCGGAGCAGTACCAGTCGAGGTCCGAGCCGCCCTCACCCCAGCCGCGACGGTCGTACTCGCTGATGGTGGTCTTGAGGATCTGCTCGCCGTCCGGACGCTCGACCCACTCCTGGGTGCGGCGGATCGGGAGCTGCCAGCACACGTCGGGCTTGACCTCGAGAGGCTCGATCCCGCGCTTGAGGGCCATCGAGTGGAGCGCGCAGCCGACGCCGCCCTCGAAGCCGGGGCGGTTCAGGAAGATGCAGGCGCCGTGATAGCGGCGGGTGCGCAGCGCGGGCTCGTCCTCGAGGTCGTCCTCCTCGACGTAGCCCTTCTTGCCGAGACCCTTCTCCATGAACTGCCAGTCCTCGGGTGTGAGCAGCTTCACTGACTTGTTCAGCTTCTCCAGGTCCTCCTCGTCGGACAGGAACGCGCCGTGGGAGCAGCAGCCGTCGTCCGGTCGGTCGCCGATGATGCCCTGGCAGGCGGGGGTCCCGAACACGCAGGTCCAGTGGGAGAGCAGCCACGTCATGTCCGCGGCGATGATGTGCTCGGTGTTGTCGGGATCGGGAAATTCGACCCATTCGCGAGCGAAGTCGAGGGGTACTTCGGGGCTGGGTGTCATCTTGTGTGAACGCCCTGCTTTACGTGCTGTCACAAAGCCCGACGGTAGACCCAGTACCGTGTCAATGTGCGACTAGGGGTACTCGACGTCGGAAGCAACACCGTCCATCTTCTCGTAGTGGACGCCCACAGGGGCGGCCACCCCACACCGATGAGTTCGACCAAGTCGACTCTGCGGTTGGCGGAGAACACCGACGACCGGGGTGACATCACCTCCCAGGGTGCGGATCGCCTGGTCTCGACGGTGGCAGACTTCGCCAGCATCGCGAAGACGTCGGGGTGCGGTGAGCTCATGGCCTTCGCCACGTCCGCCGTGCGCGACGCCAACAATTCGGACGCCGTGCTCGAGCGGGTACACGCCGAGACCGGGGTGACGCTCGAGGTTCTGTCGGGTGTCGACGAGGCCCGGCTGACGTTCCTCGCCGTGCGCCGCTGGTTCGGGTGGAGCGCGGGCCGCATCCTGAACCTCGACATCGGAGGCGGATCCCTCGAGCTGACGACGGGTGGCGACGAGGACCCGGACGTCGCGCTGTCGCTGCAACTCGGCGCGGGACGGCTCACCCGGGACTGGCTCGAGGCCGACCCGCCGGGCAAGCGTCGTGTGGCGGTGCTGAGGGATTGGCTGGACGCCGAACTGACCGTCCCGTCGAAGGAACTGCGCGCGGCGGGGCAGTGGGATCGGGCCGTCGGCACGTCCAAGACGTTCCGCTCGCTGGCCAGGCTGACGGGCGCGGCGCCGTCCGGCGCGGGCCCGCGGGTGAAGCGCACCCTCACCGCCAGCGGTCTCAGGCAACTCATAGCTTTCATTTCGCGGATGACGGCCTCGGACCGTGCAGAATTGGAAGGGGTGAGCTCCGACAGGTCGCAGCAGATCGTGGCCGGAGCACTCGTTGCGGAGGCCAGCATGAGAGCACTGGGCGTGGAGGAACTGGAAATCTGCCCCTGGGCTCTGCGTGAGGGTTTGATCCTCCGCAAGCTCGATACGGAAATGGGCGGTGAATTGATGGTGGGTGCTCGATGACCGAGGACAGTCAGCAGATCTCTGTGTCAGAACTGCTCAAACGCAACGGGCAGCAGGTGGAGTCCCGGGGCGGGCGGCGTCGTCGCGGCGTCAAGGGGGGAATCTCCGTTGCCGAGCTGACCGGCGAAATCCCGGTGGTCCGGGATCCGTCCGATTCGCGGGCACTCGAACCCGATCCTGAACCGGAACCTGCCGCTCCCGAGCCGCCGCGCGCGCCCGCGCCGGCGGCGCCGTCCGTGCGCGCGGACGAGCGCACGGCAGCATTCAAGGCTCCGGTCGACGACGAAGACGATGACGACGAGCCCATCGCCAGTCGCCCCGGCGGCCGCGGGCGGGGAGTGGTGCCGGGCGGGACGTCGCGTGAACACCAGGGAACCTGGGTGAGTCGATCCGTCCAGAAAGAACGGCCGGCGCCCGAGGCCCCCGCGCCGGCGCCCACCGTGGCCGCCCCGGTCGTGAAGAAGCCGGAGCCCGCCGCGACCGTCGCCGCTCCCCGCGTGAAGCCGGCGCCGAAGGCCGGCACCCCGGCGGCCGGGGCCGAACCGGCGACGAAGGCCGAAGCACCCGCGAAGCCCGAGGCGACGGCGAAAACCGGAACCCCCGCCAAGGCGGGTAGCGCTGCACCGTCGAACGGCGCGTCGAAGTTCGTGAAGACGCCGAAGCCCGAGGCTCCCGCCAAGGCGAAGCCGGAACCTGCACTGCTGTCCGGCTCGACGCTGGCCGGCGACCTGATGCGGCAGTCCCGGGACTCGGACACGGCGAACGCGGGCGAGGAGACGGAACTCATCGAGGCCGCCACCGACGATGCGGACACGGAGAAGCACGAGGGCGACAAGCCCGAGAGTCCTCGCCGCTCCCGCAAGGAGGCGAAGGCCGAGAAGGCCGAGGCCGCGAAAGCGGAGAGGGCGGGGAAGAAGGACGAGACAGGAGAGAACTCCACCCGGGAGTGGGCCGTCCTCATCGGTCAGGGTGTCGTAGCCGTGATCGCCGGGGCCCTGCTCTTCAAGGGTTTCGAGAAGTTGTGGGACGTCTTTCCGTGGGTCGCGCTGATTCTGGCGCTGCTCGTCATCGTGGGGCTGGTCGCGATGGTCCGCATCCTGCGTCGCACCGACGACATCACCAGCTTCGTGATCGCCGTCGTGGTCGGGATGATCGTCACTCTGGGGCCGTTAGCCTTCATGCTTGCGTCGGGCTGAGTTGCTCATGGTCGGGGACAGCGGGCACGGGCAGGTTCGACGGTCACCGCGCGGGCGGAAGGTACTGGTGGGCCTGTCGACGGCCTCGGTGTACCCGGAGAACACGGAAGCGGCGTTCCGGTACGCAGCCGATCTGGGATACGACGGCGTCGAACTGATGGTGTGGGCCGAATCGGTCAGCCAGGACATCGGGGCGGTGGCCGGGCTGGTGCGCAGGTACGCGATACCGGTGCAGGCGATCCACGCGCCGTGCCTGCTCATCTCGCAGCGGGTGTGGGGCGCCGACCCGGTCGCGAAGCTGGAGCGTTCCGTCCGCACCGCCGAGTCGCTCGGGGCGACGAGTGTCGTGGTGCACCCCCCGTTCCGCTGGCAGCGCCGGTACGCGGAGGGTTTCGCCGATCAGGTGGCCGACCTGGAACAGCGCAGTGACGTGATCGTCGCGGTGGAGAACATGTTCCCCATGCGGGCGGACGGTTTCTTCGGCAGCAAGGAGAGGTCGGCCCAGCGACTCCGGAGACGGGGTGGACCGGGGGCGGCCCTGTCGGCGTTCAGCCCGTCCTACGACCCCACCGATTCGGGCCACGCCCACTACACCCTGGATCTGTCGCACACGGCCACGGCCGGCATGGATGCGATGAAGCTGGCGGAGCGGATGGGGGAGGGCCTCGCTCATCTCCACCTCGCCGACGGCCGGGGCGCGTCGATGGACGAGCACCTGATCCCCGGCCACGGCGCCCAGCCCTGCGCGCAGTTGTGCCGTCATCTCGTCGACACCGGATTCGACGGGCAGGCGGTGATCGAGATCAACACGCAGAACGCCCGGACGCAGCGGGAACGGTCCTCGATGCTCGCACAGGCGCTGGCCTTCGCCCGTGAGCACCTCGAACCGGGCCGCGCTGCCTCGGGGTCGCCGCGCAGCCACTCCGGTGGCGATCACGACGACACCTGAGATTTCTGCCGCGGGCCTGCTGCGGTAAGCTCGTCGCCACATTGGATAGTTTCAGTATCTAGTTCTGGGTATCCGAAGTCGAGAGTCGACGAGCCGAAGGAGGGGCCGTGCGCGTTTCCGAATTGGTCGCCCGTACCGGCGTTCCGCTCGCGACGGTGAAGTACTACCTGCGCGAAGGTCTGCTGATGCCCGGCGAGGCGACGAGCGCTACCCAGGCACGGTACGGCGAGAAGCACGTCGAGCGACTGGGCCTCGTCAAGGCGCTGGCCGGAGCCGGACTCCCGATTCCGCGCATCCGGGAGATCCTCCGGCTCGTGGACAACCCTGACGGCTCGCTGTTCGAGGTGCTCGGCGAGGCCATCGCGCAACTCCCGCCCTACCTCGACGCGTCCGCCGACGAGGTGGACGAGTTCCCGCGTGCACGTGCCGTCCTCGACAGGCTCGGGCAGGTGTACGACCCGCGGTACGTCGCGGTCGGCCAGCTCGAACGTGCACTCGAGGGGCTCGAAGAAGCCGGCATCCCGATGACCGAGGAGCGGCTCGAGGCCTACGGGCGGCACGTGCGCGGGATCGCCGAGATCGACATCGGACTCATGCCCACCGAATCGGCCGAGGACGCGATCCGCTACGCGGTGCTCGGCACGGCCATCTACGAGCCGGTGATCGCCGCGATGCGCCGGCTCGCGCACCAGGACGTCGCGCAGAAGCGCCTCCGGAACCCCGAAGAACAGGAACAGCAGTGAGCTCAACTCCCTTCCGCGACCTCAACGTCCTCACCGCTGCCGGTGACGGGGCCTACCAGGCGTCGATCGACCCGATCTGGACGATCGGCCCCAAGGTGCACGGCGGTTCGATGATGTCGCTCTGCGCGGCCGCGGCCCGCAGGCGACTGCTCGACGAGACCGGCGACGCCGATCTGTCCCGGGTGCAGCCCCTCGCGGTCGGTGCCAACTATCTGTCCGCTCCCGACCCCGGCGAGGTGACGCTGTCGACGACGGTCCGCAAGCAGGGCAAGCAGGTGTCGTTCGTCGACGTGGAGCTGAAGCAGGGCGACCGCGTCGCCGTGCACGCGTCGGTCACGCTCGGCGTCCCGGACGTGGGGGAACCGCAGTACAGCGGAGACCACGCCCTGTCCCAGCTTCCGGCGGAACCGCCCACCGACGCCGTCGTGCTCACGGCCGACCATCCGATGGGGCAGATCGTCCACGTGTCGCAGGGCTGCGACATGCGGGTGGACGGGACGTCGGCGCACTTCCTGACCGGCAACCAGGGTGAACCGGAGGTGCGCATGTGGGTGCGACCGCGTGCAGGCGACGAGGACGATCCCGACACGGCGGCCCTGTTCGCGATCATGACCGGAGACATCAGCGCCCCCGTGACGATGAACCGCGGCATGTTCGGCTGGGCGCCCACGGTGCAGCTGACCACGTACCTGCGCAGGCAGCCGGCGCCGGGCTGGCTGCGCGTGATGGCCAGCAGCACCGTGCTCGGCGGTGCGTGGTTCGAGGAGGACCACACCGTTCTCGACTCGACCGGGGCGATCGTTGTGCAGAGCCGGCAGTTGGCGATGATCCCCCGCTAGGAAGGCGCCGCAGAGCGTCGTGGCAGGCTGTTCGGCATGACGAGAATTGCGGTAATCGGAGGCGGCAAGATCGGCGAGGCCCTCATCTCGGGGCTTCTGCAGGCAGGTCACGCCGTCAAGGATCTGGTGGTGGCCGAGCAGCATCCGGCGCGCGCCGACGAACTGGCCGCGGCGTATTCGGTGCGGGTCACCACCCCCTCCGACGCCGCCGAAGGTGCCGACGTCATCGTGATGGCCGTCAAGCCCGGCGACGTCGAGGCTGCGCTCACCGAGGTGTCCAAGGTGGAACTCGACGGTGAGCGCGAGCAGTTGCTCGTGTCGCTCGCTGCCGGTATCCCCACCGCCTTCTACGAGACGAGGCTGCCTGCCGGGTTCCCGGTGGTGCGGGTCATGCCCAACACGCCCATGCTGGTCGGTGAGGGCGTCAGCGTGCTCGCACCCGGCAGGCACGTGAAGAAGGAGCACCTCGAACTGGTGCGCGGCGTCCTGTCGTCGGTCGGCAAGGTCGTCGTCGTCCCCGAATCGCAGATCGACGCCGTCACCGCCGTCTCCGGCTCCGGTCCGGCCTATTTCTTCCTGGTCGCCGAGGCCATGATCGACGCGGGCGTCGGGCTCGGATTGACCCGGGCGACCGCCTCCGAACTGGTCGTGCAGACCATGGTCGGCTCCGCAGCCATGCTCGACAGGTCGGGGGAGAGCGCAACCGAACTTCGTGCCGCCGTGACTTCGCCCGGCGGAACCACCGCGGCAGCGATCCGCCGGCTGGAGGGAAACGGGCTCCGAACAGCATTTTTCGATGCCCTCGAAGCTGCGAAAATTCGATCCGCCGAACTCGGCACGACGACCGAATGAATATTCGATTGCCCACACCCGTCGCAGTAACCCCATCCGTCCCGCTAAGCTCGAAGTAGCACGTGCGTGTCTGTTCCGCCGGAGGGGAAGCCGGCGGCGCGAGACGTGCCGGAGGTAAGTGGTTGATGACGTCTGCAAAAAAGCCGTCCAAGGGCTCGGCCCCGGACGGACAACCGGCACTGGCCGGAACGCAATTTCTCACCGTCGCCGAGGTAGCGACGCTGATGAGAGTGTCCAAGATGACTGTGTATCGGTTGGTGCACAGCGGCGAACTGCCCGCCGTCCGTGTGGGCCGCTCGTTCAGAGTGCATGCGAAAGCAGTGCACGACTACCTCGAAACCTCGTACTTCGACGCCGGTTGACCGATCGGCACGAAGAGGGTCACTTCGGTTTCGCCGGGAGCGGTGCGACCTAGTTTTCCGGGAGCGGACCCGCACCGGTACGATTAGCGACTGTCGTACCAGCCAGCTGGTGTCGTAAGGCGCTGAGCTAGTTAAAACGAGGCCCAGGCGCCAGAGTGGCGCAGGCGTACGTGACAGGCGTGCGCACGAACGCTAGAGAAGAACGTGAGGGACACCCGCTATGGGTTCAGTGATCAAGAAGCGACGCAAGCGCATGTCGAAGAAGAAGCACCGCAAGCTGCTTCGACGCACCCGAGTGCAGCGCAGGAAACTCGGTAAGTAAAGAGTTGCGTCTGGATGCCCGTCACCTTCCGGTGGCGGGCATCCGTCGTTTCGCCGGCACCCTCCGCGTAGTGGGCGACCGACCAATTGTCGTTGTGCGGAGCGCCATCCCCCTCCTGCACGTATCGTTGACGTCACTCGCTACGTGATCGGGGGTTCTAGTGGTTGTGAGTGACGGAGACAGTACTACGCGGACGGCGGTGCCGCGCGTCGTACTGGTCACTGGGGCAAGCAGGTTTCTGGGTGGGTACCTGGTCACCCGGCTCGCTCAGAATCCGGACATCGAGCGGGTCATCGCGGTGGACGCGGTGTCGCCGAGCAAGGACATGTTGCGGCGCATGGGCCGCGCCGAGTTCGTGCGCGCCGATATCCGGAATCCCTTGATCGGCAAGGTCATTCGCAACGCCGAGGTCGACACGGTCGTGCACGCCTCGACGCTGGCGCGCCCGCCGAAGTCGGGCAGTCGCGCGGCCATGAAGGACATGAACGTCATCGGCGCGATGCAGTTGTTCGCCGTCTGCCAGAAGGCGCCGACGGTCCGGAAGGTCGTACTGCGCTCGGCCTCCGTGGTGTACGGCTGCAGCGCCAAGGACCCGGCCAAGTTCACCGAGGAGATGAGCGCCCGGCGGCGTCCCGCGGGCGCCTACGCACGGGACTGCATCGAGATCGAGGGTTATCTGCGCGGAATGGGGCGCAGGCGCCCCGACATCGGCGTGTCGATTCTTCGCCTCGCACCCCTGGTCGGGCCCCGTCTCAACGCGACCGTCGCGCAGTACCTCACCTCACCCGTGGTGCCGACCATCCTCGGACGCGACGCACGCCTGCAGGTGCTGCACGAGGAAGACGCGCTCGCCGCACTGGAACGGGCCACGGTGTCGGGTCCGGCGGGCACGTTCAACGTCGCCGGCGACGGCGTGGTCATGATGTCCCAGGCCATCCGCCGCGCCGGGCGGATCGAGGTCCCGATGCCGTTCGGGTTGTTCCGCAACCTCGGACGTGCGCTGATGGGTCCGGTGATGAGGTCGTACACCACCGAGCAACTCGAGTACTTCCACTTCGGTTGCGGACTCGACACCACCCGCATGCGAAGCGAACTATCCTTCGAGCCACGGTGGACCTCGATGCAGGCGCTCGACGACTTCGCTCGCGCGGCAGGCGTCAAGGCGATCATCAAGAACGAATGGGTCGACGCAGCAGAAAACGCACTACTCGCTCTTACCGGCACGGCGAAAGGGGAGAGGTGAACGAAGTGGCGAAGGTCATTCCGTTGCACGGTGCGACAGCCGCGCGCGGGGCCGCTATCGGACGTTCGAGGCGTGAGCAGAGCGAGAGCCGACATCCGTCCGCGATGCCTCCACCCGCCGTGATCACCCCACCCGAGCCCGTCACCGAGTCCTCGGCCGTCGACGCCGTCCGCAACGCCCTGGCCGAGCAGATCGTCAACACAGCCGAGTTCGTGCGCCGCAGGCTGTCGGGCGACTATCACGTCGACGACTTCGGCTACGACCCGCACTTCGCCGAGAACGTGTGGCTCCCCATCCTGCGGCCGCTGTTCGACAAGTGGTTCCGCGTCGAGGTCAGCGGTCTGGAGAACATCCCGTCGACCGGTGGCGCGCTGGTGGTCGCCAACCATGCCGGTGTCCTGCCCATCGACGGTCTGATGACGTCCGTCGCCGTCCACGATCATCACCCCGCGCATCGCCCGTTGCGGATGCTGGCCGCCGATCTGGCGTTCGAGATGCCGCTGGTCGGCGGTGTCGCCCGCAAGGCCGGGCACACCCTCGCGTGCCACCCGGACGCGGTGCGCCTCCTGCAGGACGGGGAGGTCGCGGCCGTGTTCCCCGAAGGTTTCAAGGGCATCGGCAAACCGTTCAGCGAGCGCTACAAGCTGCAGCGGTTCGGCCGCGGCGGCTTCGTGTCCGCCGCCATGCGGACCGGTGCGCCCATCATTCCGTGCTCGATCGTCGGGTCCGAGGAGATCTACCCGAAGATCGGCGAACTCGGGACGCTCGCCCGGCTGCTGGGCATGCCGTACTTCCCGGTGACCCCGCTGTTCCCGCACTTCGGACCGCTCGGCCTCGTCCCGCTGCCGTCGAAGTGGTACATCGAGTTCGGCAAGCCGATCGTCACCGACACCTACGACGCTGCGGCGGCCGACGACCCGATGGAACTGTTCGAGGTCACCGACCACGTCCGGGAGACCATCCAGCAGACGCTGTACCGGCTCCTCGCCAAGCGCCGGAACGTGTTCCTGGGCTGAACCGCTGCGCCGCGGCGCGCGGCTCAGGCCGCCTGTTCGCGGCGCCGCGCGACGATTGCGGCGAGTGCGCCGCCGGCAGCGCCGAGGAGCAGCGCCGTGGGGACGCCGATCTTGGCTGCCTTGCGTCCGGTCCGGAAGTCGCGGATCTCCCAGCCCCGGTTCTTGGCCAGCTCGCGCAGATCGGTGTCGGGGTTGATCGCGACCGCGGTGCCGACCAGCGACAGCATCGGCACGTCGTTGTGGCTGTCCGAGTACGCGGTGCAGCGCTTGAGATTGAGTCCCTCGCGGACGGCGAGGGCGCGCACGGCGTGCGCCTTGCCGAGGCCGTGCAGGATGTCGCCCACCAGGCGTCCCGTGAACATCCCGTCCTCGCTCTCGGCCACCGTGCCGAGGGCGCCGGTGAGGCCGAGGCGCTTCGCGATGACCTGGGCCAGCTCCACCGGCGTCGCGGTGACGAGCCATACCTGCTGTCCGGCGTCCAGATGCATCTGCGCCAGCGCGCGGGTGCCGGGCCAGATCTTGTCGGCGATGACCTCGTCGTAGATCTCCTCACCGAGCCGGGCGAGCTCGGCCGTCGACCGTCCGGAGACGAACGAGAGGGCCTTCTCCCGGCCGGAGGCGACGTCGTCGCTGCTCTCCTTGCCGGTGACGCGGAACTTGATCTGCTTCCACGCGAAGTCGACGAGGTCGGACGTCTTCAGATACTTGCGGGCGGCGAGTCCGCGGGCGAAGTGGATGATCGAGGCGCCCTGGACCATCGTGTTGTCGACGTCGAAGAATGCGGCCGCCGTGAGGTCGAGGGGAACGTCGTGTTCCACCAGTTCGGTTTCTTCGCCGGCCGCGACGTGGAGTGCGAGGGCCGCATCGGCACTCGCCTCACCTGCGACGTTGGCACGTACCTCGGCTTCGCTGGGTCCCAGCGGATTCCTGAACTGGCGTCGGCCCGGGAGGATGATCCCCGCCAGACCTGAACCGAAACCCGTGCCGTTCGGTAGTGATCGCGCAGGCACTCGCACCTCCCGTATCGCAGAAGCCTCTGGGAGCAGCCTATCTCCCGAATCGGGGACGGGGCGGGTGGATGGCCGCGCTGGGGGAACTGTGTGACGTTCATCTCCGAGCCGATTGGCGTCTGCGGACCCCGAAACGGCACAGTGACTCCACCGGAGGCGTCGAAAGGAAGTGGCGAGGCATGAGCGCGAGCGGACACGAGGTGACGCTTCTCGCGAGGGCGGGGTGCGGTGCGTGCGCGCCGGCCCGCGACCGGCTGCTGGTTCTGTGCGAGGAGTTCGGGCTGGAACTGACGTGCATAGACGTGGACGAGGCGGCGGCCACGGACCCCGAATTGCGGGCCGAATTCGGCGACCGATTACCGGTGGTATTGCTCGACGGACGTGAGCACAGTTACTGGGAGGTCGACGAAGAGCGCCTTCGCTCGGATTTACGCAAGTAAGGGAACCCTAAAAGTGGGATCTTCCGATGCCGTGCAGGTAGGACCGCATGTCGCGCAGTCGCAGCGACTTTGTGCATGGGTTCACAAGCAGTTACCGTGGTGTGAACAATTCCCCGGAGCATCGTGAAGAACGGCATCGAATGCCGGTCGGACGAGGAGCCAACGACGTGACCGAAACGCACCAGACGCATGGGTCTGTGGCCCCTGGCGTCACGGGGGCGGTCGGGCAGTCAGTGGTCGGGTCTCCGGCCCCCTCGGTCGCCGGCGCGGCTCCGATCCCCGAATCGCGGGACATCCCCCAGGCTACGGTGACGCGCCTCGCGACGTACCTGCGGGTCCTCGGAGTGCTGACGGAACGCGGCACGATCATCGTCTCGAGCGAGGAACTCGCCGCCGCTTCCGGTGTCGGCTCCGCCAAGCTCCGCAAGGACCTTTCCTTCCTGGGGCCGAACGGCGTGCGCGGCGTCGGCTACGACGTGACGCGCCTGCGGGCCCGCATCGAGCGGGCGCTCGGCCTGGACCGCGGACACAAGGTGGTGCTCGTCGGCGTCGGAAACCTCGGCCAGGCGCTCGCCGGCTACGGCGGCTTCGGCCGTCGCGGGTTCTCCATGGTCGGACTGTTCGACAGCGATCCGGCGCGGGTCGGTGCGCCGGTGGGCGACCTCACCGTGCGGCACGTCGACGAACTCGAACAGGCCTGCGCCGAGCTCGAGGCGACGATCGGTGTCATCTCGACGCCCGACGAGGCGGCGCAGGAAGTCGCCGACCGGCTCGTCCGCGCCGGACTGCGCTGCATCCTCAGCTTCTCGCCTACTTCGCTCGACGTCCCCGACCACGTCGAGATGCGCCGCGTCGATCTCGCGGTCGAAATGCAGGTCCTCTCGTTCAACAGCGCACGCAACACGGAATCGGTCCCCACCGCTCCCCGCGTCCGCATCGGACATTC
Organism: Rhodococcus wratislaviensis; assembly: GCF_900455735.1. Classification (GTDB taxonomy): domain Bacteria; phylum Actinomycetota; class Actinomycetes; order Mycobacteriales; family Mycobacteriaceae; genus Rhodococcus_F; species Rhodococcus_F wratislaviensis. Next base: position 88,850 of record NZ_UAUI01000025.1, read on the forward strand.
GGCTGTCCCGTCCACCGCACCAAGAAACGGATCAGTGATCGCGCCGTGAGTGTTCTGCTTGTCGGGGTCTCGCACAGGACGGCCCCGGTGCCGGTTCTCGAGCGGGTGGCTGTCACCGACACCGATCGCCCGAAGCTGACGGACAAGCTTCTGGCGTCGTCGCACATCTCGGAGGCGATGATCGTCTCCACCTGCAACCGGGTGGAGATCTACGCCGTCGTCGATGCATTCCACGGTGCGCTGGCCGAGGTCGGCGAGTTGCTCGCCGACCATTCCGGATTGGATCTCACCGATCTGCACCGGCACGCGTACGTGCGTTACAGCGAGGCTGCGGCGGAGCACCTGTTCGCCGTGGCCAGCGGACTCGACTCGATGGTGATCGGCGAGCAGCAGATCCTGGGGCAGATCAGGACCGCCTATGCGTCGTCCGACGCACAGCAGGCCGCGGGCCGCACGCTGCACGAGCTCGCCCAGCAGGCGCTGCGCGTCGGCAAGCGAGTGCACTCGGAGACCGGTATCGACTCGGCGGGCGCGTCCGTCGTGTCCGTGGCCCTCGACCGCGCCGCCGGCATCGTGGGCGACGGCGGGCTGACCGGACGCACCGCCGTCGTGGTCGGCGCCGGTTCCATGGGCGGTCTGTCGGTCGCGCACCTGACGCGTGCCGGGATCGGCCGCATCGTCGTGGTGAACCGCACCAAGGAGCGTGCGGAGCACCTCGCCGACACGGCCCGATCCAACGGTGTCGAGGCGCAGGCCCTCGAACTGAGCGAACTCCCGGCCGCGATGGCCCAGGCGGACGTCCTCGTGACCTGTACCGGCGCGGTCGGCGCCGTCGTCACGCTCGCGGACACCCACCGCGCGCTGGCACAGCCCGGCCGCGACGCCGAACGCCCCCTCGTCATCTGCGACCTCGGTCTGCCCCGCGACGTGGAGCCCGCCGTGTCGGGTCTGCCCGGGGTCACCGTCCTCGACATGGAGTCGCTGCAGCGCGATCCCGCCGCAGGCGCCGCCGCGTCCGACGCCGACGCCGCCCGGACCATCGTCGCCGCCGAACTCGCCAACTACCTCGCCGGCCAGCGGCTGGCGGAGGTCACGCCGACCGTCACCGCCCTGCGCCAGCGCGCCGCGGACGTGGTCGAGGCGGAGCTGATGCGACTGGATTCGCGTCTGCCCGGACTCGACGACCCCGAGCGCGACGAGGTCGCACGCACCGTGCGGCGGGTGGTCGACAAGCTCCTCCACGCGCCCACCGTCCGGGTGAAGCAGCTCGCCTCCGCGCCCGGTGGCGATTCCTACGCCGCCGCCCTGCGGGAACTGTTCGAACTCAGCCCCGGATCCGTCGAGGCCGTCGCGAAGCCCACCGACCTCGGCGGCGCCACCGACCTGAGCGCCATCGACATCACGGACGGCTTCATCGCCGGCCAGGACCCGCGCCTGCGCCGCTTCGTCACAGACGACAACCATGGGAAGGAATCGCAGGCATGAGCGCCGTCGGCACCCGTACGCTGCGGATCGGAACCCGTGGGAGTGAGCTCGCGACCACCCAGGCCGGCACCGTGCGCGACGCACTGATCTCGGCCGGGCACGACGCCGAGCTCGTCATCATCAAGACCAAGGGCGACCAGTCCATGGAGTCGGTGGAGAAGATCGGGGTCGGCGTCTTCACCGCCGAACTCCGGGAAGCGCTCGCCGACGGCCGCGTCGACGTGGCCGTCCACTCCTACAAGGACCTGCCGACCGCCCCCGACGAGCGGTTCACCATCGCCGCCATCCCGCCGCGCGAGGATCCCCGCGACGCGCTCGTGGCCCGCGACGGACTGGTCCTCGGTGAACTGCCCGCCGGTTCGAAGGTCGGCACGTCCGCACCGCGGCGCACGTCACAGCTGCGGGCGCTGGGCCTCGGCCTCGACATCCGGCCGCTGCGCGGCAACCTGCAGCGGCGCCTCGGCAAGGTCGAATCCGGCGAACTCGACGCCGTCGTCCTGGCCCGGGCGGGCCTCGCGCGGATCGGACGACTGGACCTGATCACCGAGTCCATCGAGCCGGTCCAGATGCTGCCCGCACCCGCGCAGGGCGCGCTCGCCGTCGAATGCCTGTCGGCGAACACGGCACTCGTCGCGATCCTGTCGGAGCTCGACGACCCGAACAGCCGCGCCGCCGTCACCGCGGAACGCGCACTGCTCGCCGAGCTCGAGGCCGGCTGCACCGCGCCCATCGGCGCGATCGCCGAGGTCGTCGAATCACTCGACGACGACGGCCGCATCTTCGACGAACTGTCCGTCCGGGGCTGCGCCGCAGCCATCGACGGTTCCGACGTCATTCGCACGGGGGCCGTGGGCTCCCCGGAGAACGCCGAAGAACTCGGCCGCTCCGTCGCGCGGGAGCTTCTCGAGCTCGGTGCGCGGGAGCTGATGAATGTCACCGAGGCCGGTGATGCCGATGTTTGATGTGCGAAGGCCGACTGATCGGCCGATCCGCTCCCTGTACCCATCTCGACACATGATCGCACTGGAGAATTACCGATGAGCCGAGTCCGTAAGAACACCCCCGGACGAATCCTGTTCGTGGGATCCGGACCGGGCGATCCGGCACTGCTCACCGTGCACGCACGGGACGTCCTTGCCGCAGCGACCCTCGCCTTCACCGACCCCGACGTCGACAAGGGCGTCACCGTCCTGGTGGGCACCGACCTGGGCGTCGACGCCGAGACCGGTGAGCCGCTCGCCGAGGTCCGTCCCGCACTGGGTGAGCCGGCGGAGGTCGCGAAGACCCTCGTCCACGAGGCGAAGAACGGCCACGACGTGGTGCGTCTGGTGTCCGGCGACCCGCTGACCACCGACTCGGTGATCGCCGAGGTCACCGCCGTCGCCCGCACCCAGGTGCAGTTCGAGGTCCTGCCGGGCCTGCCGTCCGCGTCCGCCGTCCCCTCCTACGCCGGTATGGCACTGGGGTCGGGACACACCGAGGCCGACGTCCGCGGCGAGGTCGACTGGGCGGCCCTGGCCGCCGCACCCGGACCACTGGTCCTGCACGCCACGTCGGGGCATCTCGCCGAGACGGCGAGCGCCCTCGTCGAGCACGGCCTGGCTCCGCAGACCCCGGCGGCCATCACGGTCCGCGGCACCACCCGGCAGCAGCGCACCGTCGAGGCCACCCTCGCGACGCTGAACGAGGCCGGTTCCGAACTGGTCGGTTCGCTGGTCGTGACGGTCGGCAAGGTCGTCGCCCAGCGCAACAAGATGTCCTGGTGGGAGTCGCGCGCACTGTACGGCTGGAAGGTCCTGGTCCCGCGCACCAAGGATCAGGCAGGCGAAATGAGCGACCGCCTCGTCACGCACGGCGCCATCCCGATCGAGGTACCCACCATCGCCGTCGAGCCGCCCCGCAGCCCGGCGCAGATGGAACGGTCCGTGAAGGGCCTCGTCGACGGTCGCTACCAGTGGGTGGTCTTCACGTCCACCAACGCGGTGCGTGCGGTGTGGGAGAAGTTCGAGGAGTTCGGGCTCGACGCCCGCGCGTTCTCCGGCGTCAAGATCGCCTGCATCGGTGAGGCCACGGCCGCGAAGGTGCGCTCGTTCGGAATCAACCCCGAACTCGTGCCCTCCGGCGAGCAGTCGAGCGAAGGCCTGCTGGCCGAGTTCGCCCCCTACGACGACGTTTTCGACCCGGTCAACCGGGTTCTGCTGCCCCGCGCCGACATCGCCACCGAGACGCTGGCCGAGGGCCTGCGCGAACGTGGCTGGGAAATCGACGACGTCACCGCGTACCGCACCGTCCGGGCTGCGCCGCCGCCGGCCGAGACCCGCGAGATGATCAAGACCGGTGGGTTCGACGCCGTCTGCTTCACCTCGTCCTCGACGGTCCGCAACCTCGTCGGCATCGCCGGAAAGCCGCACGCGCGCACCCTCGTTGCCTGCATCGGTCCGAAGACCGCCGAGACGGCCATCGAGTTCGGCCTGCGCGTGGACGTGCAGCCGGAGACCGCTCAGGTCGGCCCGCTGGTGGAGGCTCTGGCCGAGCACGCGGCGCGCCTGCGTGCCGAGGGCGCACTGCCCCCGCCGCGCAAGAAGTCCCGCGCTCGGCGATAGGCGCTACGCGCCTGTGAGTGGTTGAGGAGTCCAGGCACTCCTCAACCACTCACAGGCCCGACGAAGGAGGGCATGTCCTTGTTCCCGACCCATCGACCGCGACGGCTTCGCCGGACACCGGCCCTGCGTCGTCTGGTCGCCGAGACTTCGCTCGAGCCACGGCATCTCGTGTTGCCGATGTTCGTCGCGGACGGTATCGACGAGCCTCGTGAGATCTCGTCGATGCCCGGCGTCTTCCAGCACACTCCCGACTCGCTGCGGCGGGCGGCGACGGAAGCGGTCGAGGCGGGACTCGGCGGACTCATGCTCTTCGGGGTGCCCCGTCCCGACGACAAGGACGCCGAGGGATCCGGCGCGTCCGAGCCGGACGGCATCCTGAACCGCGGGTTGCGCTGGCTCGCAGACGAAGTCGGCGATGCAACGGTGATCATGGCGGACACCTGCCTGGACGAGTTCACCGACCACGGTCACTGTGGCGTTCTCGACGCGAACGGTGCGGTGGACAACGACCTCACGCTGCAGCGGTACGTCGACATGGCGGTCGCGCAGGCCGAGGCCGGCGCGCATCTGCTCGGTCCGAGCGGAATGATGGACGGCCAGGTCGCCGCCATCCGCAAGGCCCTCGACGACGCGGGGTACACCGACGTCGGTCAGCTCGCGTACTCGGCGAAATATGCGTCGGCGTTCTACGGCCCGTTCCGTGAGGCCGTGGGTTCGTCACTGCAGGGTGATCGCCGCACGTACCAACAGGATTCGGCCAATCGCAGGGAGTCGCTGCGTGAGGTGGACCTCGACATCGACGAGGGCGCCGACATGGTGATGGTGAAGCCGGCGATGTCCTACCTGGACGTTCTGCGCGAGACGGCGGACCGCTCGCCGGTCCCCGTTGCGGCGTATCAGATCTCGGGTGAGTACTCGATGATCACGGCCGCCGCGCAGAACGGCTGGATCGACCGGGACGCCGCGATCCTCGAATCGCTCACCAGTATCCGCCGCGCCGGTGCGGACGTCGTGCTGACGTACTGGGCGACCGAAGCGGCCGGCTGGTTGTGATCGTCTCGTCGGCGGATACGGTAGTGCCATGACCCAGCAGTGGCCACCGACACCGCCGCACCAGGCTCCGCATCAGCAGAGCCCGTCTCCGCACGATTTCCCCTACCCCCCGCCGGTGCCGCAGTCGAAGCCCGAACGTCCGGCACCGATCGACGTGGGCACCGCGGCCCAGTTGCTGTGGGCGGTGGCCGGGCTCGGTCTGATCCAGGCGTTGGCCGCGATGGTTCTGGTGGTGGGCGAGAAGTCGACGTTCGTCGACGAACTGATGAACAACCCCAGCGTCACATCCGGCGAGGTCGACATGAGCCGCGACAGCGTGGAGTCGCTGTTCTACGTGGGCATCGGGTTCACTGTCGTCCTCATCCTGATCCTCACCGGGCTCTTTCTCCTGTTCGTGCACTTCATGCGTAAGGGCCGGAACTGGGCCCGGATGCTGCTCACCATCGCGTGCGTGATGATGGTGGTGTGGACCGTCCCGGTGCTCTTCGGCATCGGATCCGACGGAAGCGGCACCGCGCTCGCTCTCGGCGGCGTGCAGATCCTCCAGGCCGTGGTGGCCGTCGGCGCCGTCGTGCTGATGCACCGCAAGGATTCCAACAGCTACTTCCTGAGGTTGCCCCCCTCCGCCGAGTAGCTCCGATTTGCTCGTGAAATATAAAGATGTACCGTGAAGTACGTCACAAGGGCAGACCGCAGACTTCATTTCGACCGAAGGACTTTCCTCCATGCGCGCTGACGATCGAGCACACGGGTCTCGCAAAGAAGCACTGATGTTCGCCATCATCGTGGCCTTCGTGCTGCTGACTCTGTTGCTCGTCGTGATCCCGGGCGCCCTCTCCTGACGTGCCTCACGTTTTCCTCGCGGGCCGTGATGTCGCAGGATGAGCGTGTGAGCGAACCAGCCGTCTTGTTCAGTGAGCCCGGCGCCCGCTGGCGGATGGTGGCGTTCGGCCCGGTGTTCTGCCTGATCGCCTTGATCATCGAACTGCTCACCGGCCCGGTGGTGCACTGGTTCGCGCTGTCGCTGTTCGCGGTGCTGCTCAGCGGGTTCGTCTACGTGCAGGTGGTGGCCGCCCGCAGACATGCCAGCGTCGAACTCACGACGTCGTCGTTGCGGCAGGGCACCGAAGACCTGCCGATCACCGAGATCCTGAAGATCATGCCCCCCGCCGACCCGGAATCGTACGAGCAGCAGCCGTGGGAAACCGCGCGGAGTCTGGGCGAGCTGTCCGCGGTTCCCCGCCGGCGGACGGGCATCGGACTGCGACTGCGGGGCGGTGCCCTGGTGCAGGCGTGGGCGAAGGACGACGTGGCATTGCGCGAGCATCTCGAATCGCTGCTCGCGAAGTCGGCGGGAGGGTCGGCGGAATGAACCGCCGGACCGCGGTGGCGGCAGCGGAGTGGATCGGCGCCGTGGCCGGCGTCGTCGCCGCGGTGTGGTGTTGGAACCGCTCCCAGGTCACATCGGCGTTCGGTCCCGTGGCGCCGGGTGCACCCTCCTTCGAGGGAACCGCGTATTCGGGGTCGTGGATCGCCGTCGCCGCCGGCCTGGTGACGGTCGCGGGGTTGCTGGTGATCGACTCGGTGCGCCGGCTCCGGTCCGGCCCGGCGGGCGAACCCGCCGAGCCGTCCTCGTCACCGGAAGATCTGGGTCTTGCGGACGGTGTCGGTCCCGGGACCGTCGAGCATCGCGGAGCCGAGTAGCGCCTCGGGAACCCCGAGTCCCTCGATCAGCGTCTGCGCGTGGGGCCGTAGCGACCGGCATCGTTCGTTGATTCCCCGCTGCACCGCCTTCGACCGCTCCACCGACAGCTGCCGGTGCTCCATGAACCAGGCCTTGTCTTCCTCGATGACGCTCAGCGCGTAGAGGTCGCAGACATCGCTCAACAGGTCGCGGGCGTCGTCGTCCTCGCACTCGTCGATGCCGGCGACGAACGCCTCGAGCACGACCCGGTCGATGTGGGCCTGCGCGGCGTGCAGCACATGATCCTGCACGAAATTGAAGGCGTCGAACGGGTTCTCCTCGCGCTTCTGCGCACCCTGGAGGCGACGGGCGGCGGTCGAGAGCAGGTACTGCTCGCGGTCCTCGAACATGGTCAGCTGGGTGCCGCGGTTGAAGAGGCTGCCGTCCTCCTCGTTGTCCTGCCTCGTGTCGAGGATCGTCTGGATGATCTGCTGCGCGGCGGTGCGCTTCTTGACGACGTCGGAGACCGTGGTGGCCGCGAAGCGCATCCATTCGACGGGGCTCATGCCGCGCACCTCGTCCGCGTAGGACGTGAGCAGTTCCTTCGCCACCAGCTGCGTCAGGACGTGGTTGTCGCCTTCGAACGTGGTGAACACATCGGTGTCCGCCTTGAGCGCCGTGAGGCGGTTCTCGGCCATGTACCCGGCGCCGCCACACGCTTCACGGGCCTCCTGGATCGCACGGGTGGCGTGCCAGGTGTTCGCAACCTTGAGCCCGGCGGCGCGGCCCTCGAGCTCACGCTGTTCCTGGGGGTCGGCGTCGGCGCTGCTCTGGATCTCGTGCATCTTGGCGACGAGCTCGTTCTGGGCGAACTGCAGAGCGTAGGAGCGCGCGATCAGCGGGAACAGCCTGCGCTGGTGGACGAGGTAGTCCATGAGCAGCACCTCGTCCTCGTCCTGCGGGGCGTTGAACTGCCTGCGCTGCAACGCATATCGGGTGGCGATCGACAATGCGACGCGAGCGGCGGCGCCGGCGGACCCGCCCACCGTGACGCGTCCCCGCACGAGAGTGCCCACCATGGTGAAGAACCGGCGGTTCGCGTTGTCGATCGGCGACGTATACGTGCCGTCGGGTTCCACGTCGGCGTACTTGTTGAGAAGGTTCTCCCGCGGAATCCTGACCTGGTCGAACGTGATTCGGCCGTTGTCGACCCCGGGAAGCCCGCCCTTGTAGCCGCAGTCCGACGTGTGGACGCCGGGAAGGTCGTTGCCGTCCTCGTCCCGGATCGGCACCACGAAACAGTGCACGCCCTGCGACTCGCCGCCCGTGATCAACTGCGCGAACACGGCTGCCATCGTCGCGTGCTGCGCCGCCCCGCCGATGTAGTCCTTGCGCGAGGACGGCGTGGGGGAGTGGATGACGAATTCGCCCGCCTCCGCGTCGTACGTGGCGGTGGTCTCGAGCGCCTGCACGTCGCTGCCGTGACCCGTCTCGGTCATCGCGAAACACCCCAGCAGATCGAGGTCGACGAGACGCTTCACGTACGCCTCGTGATGGCGCGCGGTGCCGAGGTTCTCGATCGCGCCGCCGAACAGTCCCCACTGCACGCCTGCCTTGACCATCAGGGACAGATCGGACATTGCGAGCATCTCGATGCTCGTGACTGCGGCGCCGGCGTCACCGGTACCGCCGTGGTCCTTCGCGAAACCGTCGGCGGCGTACCCGTTGCTCGCGAGCAGACGCAACTGCGCCAGCGTCTTGGCGCGGGCCTCGTCGAGGTCGGGGGTGTAGTGCGGTGCGAAGTCGGGGGAGCCGGACAATTCCGCCCTGACGCGCTCGCGTACCTCCCGCCAGCGTCCGTCGAGTGTGCTTCTCAGGTGGTCAGCTGTGGTGGCCATGACTCGACAGTAGCCGTCGCCGTGAGGGGCGCGATGTCGGTCGAGGAACGGATGGGGATCGTGGCCGCGTGCTCTACGCATCTGCGATCCCCCCCTCCGGCCGGCCGTGAGATCGGCGATGGGGGTTGCACTCTGTGATGTCCTGGGTATTCCGGTGTGGTGAACTTTTCCCGCGTACTGCGCTCCGCCGTCACGGGCCCGACCTTTCGGTGGACCTCCGCACCGAGTGGCACCGCCCGCCACCCGATCAGCATCACCACGGCGTCGGTGTCCCTCGAACAACAGCATCGGGTACGGGTGCGCAGATACGTGATCGTGACGTCGTTCAGGATTCTCGCGTTCGTGCTGTCGGCGGTGGTCTACGGACTTACCAATAACCCCTGGGTGGCTGTGGCGATCATCGGCGTGGCGTTTCCCCTGCCGTGGATCATTGCCCTGATCGTCGACGACCTGCCACCGTGGGAGAAGGACGAGTCCCACGGTACCGGCTGAGGCGTCTGACCGGAACGATCACCAGAAGCGACTCCCGGACCCACCCTTGAACGGGCCCACCACCCGATCGGTGATCCACCCGCCGTAGAAGCCCCCCGTCTGGGGCCGAACCCGCTCGCCGTCGACGAAACAGCCGTCCATCGATCCCGGCATGACCGCAACGTGCCCGACGAGAGATTCGTACCCGGCGACCGGCCGGGGATAGTGCCACGCCGCACGCTCGGCGACGTGTCCGCCAGCGACGACGTCGAAATAATCCGCCCGCCCCTTCCACTCGCACACCGTGCTCCCGGCAACCGGACGCAAGACCCCCTCGGCGAAACACGTGCGCGGCAGGTAGTACGTCGGCGGGTGGCTCGTCTCGAGCAGGCGCAGCGGGTTGCGTGTGCGTGCGACGAGGTGCCCGCCGAACCGCACCTCCACCAACTCGCCGCTCTGCTGGACCACGGGTGGCCGCGGGTAGTCCCACACCGATTCCTGTCCCGGACCGACGGGGTCCGGGATCGGGCGGCCGCTCGTCACGGGAGGTCCGCCGACGAGGGCCGATTCGTCAGCCGGGCGGCCTTCGCTGCCGGAAACATGCGCGGACCAGCCGAGTCAGGCCGAGGTGCTGATCGTCGCGAGGTACCCCACGGGATCGCGCCAGAAGGCGGTGATCAGGTCGGCGAGTCCGGCGGGGTCGGCGATCAGTGGTGTGATGTGGCCGGCGCCGTCCACCGTGGTGGCCGCGGCGTGCGGCATCGTCGCCGCGGCGGCCCGTGCCTGCTCGATGGAGATCATCGTGTCTGCGCGGGGTACGACCATCAGCGTCGGCGCCCCGATCCGGGGCAGGAGGGGGTCCAGCCCCTTGCGGTGCAGCATGATCGATTGCATCGCCTGGTGCATGCCACGTCGTGGTGCCTGCCGGAGAGTGCGTGAGACGGCCCGGAACTGTTGCGGGTGCGTTCGTGAGAGTTCCTTGCCGAGAAGGACGTTCATCACCGCATTCGTGAGCGGTGGAATCGGCCCGGCGATGCGGTAGGCCCATACCATCGGCACGATCCTGGCGCGTTCTCTGCGGGTGAGGGCCTGGGTCGGTGTCCCGATGGTGATCACGGTGCGGCACCGGTCGGGAGTGTGGGCGGCCGCGACGAGTCCGACGTGTCCACCCCAGGCGTTGCCCACCCAGTCGACGGGCTCGGTGACGTCGAGTGCGTCGAGGACGGCAATTGCCGCCTCCGCACACTCCTCCATCGTGAACCGCCGCTGCACGGCGGTGCCGGCTCCGTGGCCGGGTCCGTCGATCGAGATCAACTGCCGGTCTGCGACCAGATGGCTGCGCAGGGGCGCCCACGTCGTCGAGTCGACGAAAAGGCTGTGCCACAGCACGGTCGGCGGTCCGTTGCCGGTGACGTGGACGGCGAGGTTCCCGACGCTCGTCGGGATGGTCCGGGTGATCGAGTGTGTGTCCATGGGATGTCCCAAATGCGTGGGTTCGAGTTTGCTTCGGAAACCGAAACTTCGGTAACCGTAGTATTCTCCTGTGTCATGGAGCGGTCAAGAGGTCTGCCGTCCGATCGGCCGGCGGTGGGACAGTTACTGGTCCGATTGCTGCACGAGTTCCGCCGGGAGTTGAGCGAGCCCATGGCAGAGCGCGGTTACGGCGACATCCGCCCACCGCATCTGCAGATCTTCGGCAACATCGGCTGGGACGGGCGGCGGTTGACGGAGATCGCCTCCCGTGCCGAATTGAGTCTGTCCGCCGCGTCCGAACTCATCAACGATCTCGAGGATCTCGGGTACGTCGAACGGGTTCCGGACGCAACGGACCGGCGGGCGAAACTGGTTGTCCCGACCGCGCGGGGACGGCAGGCGCTGCAGGACGCCGCCGTGCGGGTCGCCGAGATCGAGCACCGCTGGGGCGGCATCGTCGGGCACGACCGGTTCGACGACGCCTGCTATCTGCTCAGTTCTCTGCTGGACGAGCTGAGTCCCGAGGATCGCTGACAGGGGGCGGCGGGACCGCGGCGCGGACGAGCTGGTCGTGACGCAGGGCGATCTGGGTCTGTGTCGCGATGACGGTCGACGAGCGAAGGACGTTGTGCCCGTCCACGATCGAGTTGATCACCCGCTGCAGGTCGGCGTGGGTGCGCGCCACCACGCGGACCAGGACGTCGCCGGCTCCGGTGATCGTGTGTGCCTCGAGAACTTCGGGGATGGCGGTCAGGTGCTCGACGACCGCGGCGTGCCCGTTGCCCTGGGCGATCTCGAGGGTGGCGAACGCGACCACCGGAAACCCCAGTGCGTCCGGGTCGAGAGTCGGTGCCGAACTGGTGATCACGCCGGTGCGTTCGAGGCGGTCGAGTCGCGCCTGAACGGTGCCGCGCGCCACTCCCAGGCGTCGCGACGCCTCGAGCACGCCAACCTTCGGCTCGGTATGCAGTAGGTCGAGCAGTGCGGCGTCGAGTTGATCGATGCTCATGGCGTCCCTGGTCAATATGTAGGGTCGATCCGTATTTTCATCCAGCATTCTGTACAGATTGAACAGCGTCAAGAGGCGCCGTTGCGCAGTGGTGTGAGCTGGATCACAGTAAAGTATGACGACCGTCGACATTCGCCTGACGCCCCGCGAGGTGGCCGCACATCTGGAGACCGACGAACTCCGGCAGTTGGTCGGGCTCGTCGAACACGACGACGCGTCGGACCCGTTTCCGGTGGTCGCGTTGGATGCCGTGGTGTTCGCGTGCGGCAATGCGACGCAGAGCATGCAGTACTTCGTCTCCACCTGGGGCATGACCCTCGTCGCCTACGCCGGGCCGGAGACCGGTCAGCGCTCGCACAAGTCGTTCGTCCTCGAGTCCGGGTCGGCGCGGTTCGTGCTGCACGGAGCCGTGGATCCCAAGAGCCCGCTCGCGGACCATCACCGGGCCCACGGCGACGGCGTGGTGGACCTGGCCATGGAAGTGCTCGACGTCGACCGCTGCATCGCGCACGCACGCTCGCAGGGGGCCACCATTCTCGACGAGCCTCGCGATGTCACGGATCAGTTCGGCACCGTGCGGCTCGCGGCCATTGCCACGTACGGCAGCACCCGGCACACCATCGTCGACCGCAGCCGGTACGACGGCCCCTACCTCCCCGGATTCGTCGCGCGCTCCAGCGGTTTCGCGGCACGACCGGGTAAACCCGCTCGGCTGTTCCAGGCGCTCGACCACGCCGTCGGCAACGTCGAGATGGGCCGGATGGACCACTGGGTCCGGTTCTACAACCGGGTCATGGGATTCACGAACATGGCCGAATTCGTCGGCGACGACATCGCCACGGAGTACTCGGCGCTCATGTCGAAGGTCGTGGCGAACGGCAACCACCGGGTGAAGTTCCCGCTCAACGAACCCGCGGTGGGAAAGAAGAAATCGCAGATCGACGAGTATCTCGAATTCTACGGTGGGCCAGGCTGCCAGCATCTGGCCCTCGCGACCGGAGACATTCTCGCGACGGTGGACGCGCTGCGGGCCGAGGGCGTCGAATTCCTGAACACACCCGACGCGTACTACCAGGATGCGCAGCTGCGGGCCCGCATCGGCACGGTCCGGGTGCCGGTGGAGGAACTGCAGAAGCGCGGAATCCTCGTCGACCGCGACGAGGACGGATACCTCCTGCAGGTCTTCACCAAGCCGCTCGGTGACCGGCCGACCGTGTTCTTCGAGCTGATCGAACGGCACGGTTCGCTCGGGTTCGGGGCGGGCAACTTCCAGGCTCTGTTCGAATCCATCGAGCGCGAGCAGGCGGCCCGCGGCAATCTGTGAACCTCCGACCGGCACGCAGTGCATCATCGACTGATGGATGACACGGGTCGGGGAACGTTCGCAGGGAAAGTCGCTCTCGTCACCGGAGCATCCTCGGGGCTCGGACGGGCCGTAGCTCGGCTCCTCACCGACCGGGGAGCTCGCGTCTTCGGGGTCGCTCGGGACGGGGATGCGCTGCGGCAGGCCATGATCGACATCGCCGGACCGGAGGCGGCGGCACACTGTGCGCCGGCGGACGTCGCGTCGCCGGACGCGTGCAGCGCGGCCGTGGCAGCCTGCGTCTCCGGGCTCGGCGGTCTCGACGTCCTGATCAACGTCGCCGGTTCGCACACCCTCCGGCACACCGCGGACGTCACGGACGACGACTGGGCACGTGACCTCGCCGTGAACCTGAACGGGCCGTTCTACCTGTCGCGGGCAGCACTGCCGCATCTGCTCGAACGCGGAGGCAACATCGTCAACGTCGCGTCGGTCGCCGGGCTGGAGGGGCAGGCGTACTCGGCCGGCTACTGCGCCGCCAAGCACGGACTGGTCGGCCTCACCCGCGCGATGGCGCTCGAGTTCACCGGCACACCGCTCCGGGTCAACGCCGTCTGCCCGGGCGGGATGATGACGCCGCAGGTCACGAATTTCGCGTTCCCCGACGGTGTCGATTTCGATCTGGTCATGAAGTCGGCCTCCCCGCGAGGGCTGATGGAACCCGAGGACGTGGCGAAGACGGTGGCCTTCCTCGCATCCGACGACGCCTCCGCCATCCACGGAGCCGTGTACTCGGTGGACAACGGGAAGATGGCATGAGTCTCGTCGAAGGCCCGATTCTCCAGATCTGCTGGGTCGTCGACGACATCGAGTCGGCGGAGCGGTACTTCACGGAACAGCTGGGCGTCGCGCGATGGTTGCGGCTCCCGGGCGTGCACTTCGGACCCGAGCACTGCACGTACCGCGGGCAGCCCGCCGACTACGTGGTCCACGTGTCGCTCGGATATGCCGGCGGACAGCAGTTGGAACTGATCCAACCGGTGTCGGGACGCAACCTCTATACGGAACAGCTGGAGACGAGCGGTCCCGGCGTCCATCACGTGGCCTGGGTTCCCGAAGACTTCGAGGCCACCCTCGCCGAGGCCGGGCGCCGGGGACTGCCGGTGGTGCAGCGGGGCCGGTTCGAGGGCGTCGGGATGGAGTTCGCGTACCTCGAGGGCGGCCCGCTCGGCGGATACGTGGAACTGATGAAACTGTCCGAGGAGATGCGGGCGATGTTCGCCTCGCTCGTCCCCGAATCGCCCGGCGCGACCGATCGGGCAGAGTGATCCTGGCCACCCACTACACCCTGTCGTTGGCAAATTCGACAGAACTGGGACACTGGAGGCCGTGACTGTTTCCTCCGGTGACCCCGACGTGCACGCATCCCGCTCCGCCCAGCTCTTCGAAAGGGCTGATCTGGTCATTCCCGGCGGCGTCAACTCCCCGGTGCGGGCCTTCCACTCGGTCGGCGGCACCCCGCGGTTCATCAGGGAAGCGTCCGGTTACACGCTCACCGACGTCGACGGCAACGACTACGTCGACCTCATCTGCTCCTGGGGGCCGATGATCCTCGGGCACGCGCACCCCGCCGTCGTCGAGGCCGTGCAGAAGGCGGCCGCCACCGGCCTGTCGTTCGGCGCGCCCACCGAAGGCGAGATCGAACTGGCCGAGGAGATCGTCGGCCGGGTCGCGCCGGTGGAGAAGGTGCGCCTGGTCAACTCCGGCACCGAAGCCACCATGAGCGCCGTCCGCCTCGCCCGCGGATTCACCGGCCGAACCAAGGTCCTCAAGTTCTCCGGCTGCTACCACGGACACGTCGACGCGCTGCTGGCCGACGCCGGCTCGGGACTCGCCACGTTCGGCCTCCCGACATCGCCCGGCGTGACGGGCGCGCAGGCCGAGGACACCATCGTCGTCCCGTACAACGACCTCGACGCCGTCGCCCAGGCCTTCGCCGCGAACGAGGGTCAGATCGCGTGCGTCATCACCGAGGCCGCCGCGGGCAACATGGGCGCCGTGGCGCCGCTGCCCGGATTCAACGAGGGCCTGCGGAAGCTGACCAGCGACAACGGCGCGCTGCTCATCATGGACGAGGTGATGACCGGATTCCGCGTCAGCTCCGCCGGCTGGTTCGGACTCGACCGCGTCGCCGGTGACCTCTACACGTTCGGCAAGGTGATGAGCGGTGGTCTGCCCGCCGCCGCATTCGGTGGCCGCGCCGACGTCATGGCACACCTCGCCCCGGCCGGACCCGTCTACCAGGCAGGCACCCTGTCCGGGAACCCCGTCGCCGTCGCAGCCGGGCTCGCCAGCCTGCGCGCCGCGGACCAGGGCGTGTACGACGCACTCGAGCGCAACAGCGCCACCCTGCGGACCCTGCTGTCCGACGCGCTGACCGCCGAGAGCGTGCCGCACCGGGTGCAGACCGCGGGCACGATGCTCAGTGTGTTCTTCAGCGAGGACCCGGTGACCAACTACGCCGAGGCCAAGGCCGCCC
Source organism: Rhodococcus wratislaviensis (assembly GCF_900455735.1). Lineage (GTDB taxonomy): Bacteria > Actinomycetota > Actinomycetes > Mycobacteriales > Mycobacteriaceae > Rhodococcus_F > Rhodococcus_F wratislaviensis. The sequence goes on from NZ_UAUI01000025.1 coordinate 104,368, forward strand.
AGACCTGGCGTTTCCCGGCGTTCTTCCACGGACTGCTCTCGCGCGGGGTGTACCCGCCGCCGAGCGCGTTCGAGGCGTGGTTCGTCTCCGCCGCTATGGACGACAGAGCGTTCTCGATCATCGCCGACGCCCTGCCGCACGCCGCGAAGGCCGCCGCCGCGGCCGTCCAGCCCTGACGTGTCGTCCCCCCTCGCGGCCGGTAGCCCCGCCGCCGACACCCACCCGACCTCCCGTCCCGACCCGAGGAACCCCAACGTGACCGAAGCCGATCATCCCGACCACACACAGACCCGCACCATCGTGCACGTGCTCCGGCACGGCGAGGTGCACAACCCGCGCGGAATCCTCTACGGCAGGCTCCCCGGGTTCCGGCTGTCGGTGACGGGTGAGGCGCAGGCCCGCGCGGTGGCGTCGGTGCTGGCCAAGCACGACATCACGCACGTGGTGTCCTCGCCGCTGCAGCGGGCGCAGGAGACGGCGGTTCCGATCGCCGACGCGCACGGCGTCGAGATCGCGACCGACGAGAACCTCATCGAGGCGGGCAACGAATTCGAGGGCCTCAAGGTGTCCGTCGGCGACGGCGCGCTGTCCCGGCCCCGGCACTGGTGGAAACTGCGCGACCCGTTCACACCGTCCTGGGGCGAGCCGTACCTGCAGATCGCGCACCGCATGCTGGCCGCCGTCAACAGCGCCCGCGTGTCGGCGGTGGGCCACGAGGCCGTCGTCGTCAGCCACCAACTCCCCGTCTGGACCCTCCGCCGGTTCCTGCAGGGGGAGCGGCTGTGGCACGACCCGCGGCACCGTCAGTGCGGTCTCGCGTCGCTGACCTCCCTCGTCTACGAGGGCGACACCCTCATCGACATCGTGTACTCGGAGCCCGCGGGCGCGTCGGATCCGAGGGTGACCGGGGCATGAGTCGGGGGCGCTTCGCCGGGCTTCTCGCGGTGATCTGTACGGCCGCGGTGTCGCTGTCGGCGTGTGCGTCCGGCGACGACGCCGTGGCTCAGGGCGGCACGTTCGACTTCGTGTCGCCGGGCGGGCAGACGGAGATCTTCTACGACCCGCCTGCCGACCGCGGCACCATCGGCACGGTGTCCGGACCCGACCTGATGACCGAGGGCAAGACCACCTCGCTCGACGATTTCGCGGGGCAGGTGGTGGTCCTCAACGTGTGGGGGCAGTGGTGCGGCCCGTGCCGGGGTGAGGCGAACGACCTCGAGCAGGTGCACGAGGAAACCAAGGATCAGGGAGTGTCGTTCCTCGGGATCAACGTGCGGGACAACCAGCAGGACAAGGCGCAGGACTTCGTGATCGACAACAAGGTGTCGTATCCGTCGATCTACGACCCCGCCATGCGGACGATGATCGCGCTGGGGCAGAACTACCCCACGAGCGTCATCCCCACCACGATCGTGCTCGACCGGGAACACCGCGTGGCCGCCGTGTTCCTCAAGGAACTGCTCGCCGAGGACCTGAAGCCGGTGGTCGAACGGGTGGCGCAGGAATCGTGAGCACCAGCACCACCCTTCTCGCCGGCGGCGTCGGCGACGCCTTCCAGTCCACCGCGGCATCCGGGCCGCTGCTGCTCGCGCTCGGCGCGTGCGTCCTCGCCGGTCTGGTGTCGTTCGCATCGCCGTGCGTCGTGCCCCTCGTTCCCGGATACCTGTCCTACCTCGCGGGTGTGGTCGGTGCGGACGCCCCGGCCGTCACCGCGGAGGAGGCGGCCACCCGCACGAAGACGGTCGCCGACGGACGGCTGCGGGTCGCGGGCGCCGCGGCCCTGTTCGTCGCCGGTTTCACCGTGGTGTTCGTGCTGGCCACCGCGTCGGTGTTCGGCGCCATCTCGGCCCTCGCGATCAACCGCGACATCCTGATGCGGGTCGGCGGGGTGGTGACCATCGCCATGGGCCTGGTGTTCATCGGCCTGATCCCGGCCCTGCAGCGGGACACGAGGCTCGAGCCGCGCCGCATCTCCAGCCTGGCCGGGGCCCCGCTGCTCGGTGCCGTGTTCGCACTGGGCTGGACCCCGTGCCTCGGCCCGACCCTGGCGGGTGTCATCTCCCTGGCCGCAGGCACCGACGGTGCCACCGCCGCCCGCGGAGTGGCCCTGATCGTCGCGTACTGCCTCGGCCTCGGGTTGCCGTTCGTGATCCTGGCGCTCGGCTCGTCCCGCGCGCTGCGCGGTGTCGGCTGGCTGCGCCGCAACGCGCGCACCATTCAAATCTTCGGCGGAATCATGCTGGTGGCCGTGGGCATCGCCCTCGTCACCGGCGCGTGGGACCAGTTCGTCGGCTGGGTTCGCGACGCCTTTATCTCGGAAGTGACTCTGCCGATATGAGCGACACCCAGACCCCCGAGGCCCCGGAAGCCGCGCCGGTGCCCCGCCAATCGCTGCCGGGTCGCGCGTTCGCGGTCGTCCGCAACACCTGGCGCGGCCTGACGTCGATGCGCACGGCGCTGGTGCTGCTGTTCCTGCTGGCCCTCGCGGCCATTCCCGGCGCCCTGCTCCCGCAGCGCAGCCTCAACGCGGGCAAGGTCGACGAGTACATCTCGAACCGGCCGACCCTCGGTCCGTGGATGGACAAACTCGAGCTGTTCGACGTGTTCGGCAGCTTCTGGTTCACCGCGATCTACGTCCTGCTGTTCATCTCCCTCGTCGGCTGCATCCTGCCGCGCTGCGTCGACCACGCGAAGGCGCTGCGCACCCGTCCGGTGCCTGCGCCGCGGAATCTCGCGCGACTGCCGCACCATCACGAGGACCGCGTCGACGAGACGCCGGAGGAACTCGCCGCCCGCATTCGCGCCCACCTGAAGGGGTGGCGGGTCGAGACGCGCGAGGGCGGGGAGCGCGCCGCGCATGACGGCGAGATCACCATCTCCGCGGAGAAGGGCTACTTCCGCGAACTCGGCAACCTGGTCTTCCACTTGTCGCTCGTCGCGTTGCTCGTCGCGATCGCCGTCGGCAAGCTGTTCGGCTACGAGGGCAACGTCATCGTGGTCGCCAACAACGGTCCCGGCTTCTGCACCACGTCGCCCGCGGTCTTCGACTCGTTCAAGGCGGGCAACACGCAGGACGGCACCGGCATGACACCGCTGTGCGTCAAGGTCAAGGACTTCGCGGCCGACTACCTCGACAGCGGTCAGGCCGAGATGTTCACGTCCAACATCGCCTACCAGGCCGGTGACGACCTCGAGACGAACACGTGGCGGGACGGGCAGTTGCAGGTCAACCACCCGCTGCGCGTCGAGGGTGACCGCGTCTACCTGCAGGGGCACGGGTACGCACCGACGTTCACCGTCACGTTCCCGAACGGGGAAACCCGCACCGAGACGCTGCAGTGGCGGCCCGACGACGCGACGACGTTCCTCAGCAGCGGCGCGATGCGGTTCGACCCGCCCGGCGGCATGTACACCGACACCGACGAGCGCCGGAAGAACCAGATCGCGATCGAGGGACTGTTCGCGCCGACCGCGCTGTTGCACGGCAATCTGCTGGCGTCGAGCTACCCGGCCATGAACGACCCGGCCGTCGCGATCGACATCTACAAGGGCGACACCGGCCTCGACACGGGCAATCCGCAGTCGCTGTTCTCGCTCAACACCGAATTGATCAACCAGGGCCGGCTCGTGAAGCAGGACCGGGTGAATCTGAAACCGGGGGAGAGTTCGACGCTGGCCGACGGCACCCAGGTGCGGTTCGACGGTGCCGTGGACTTCGTGAACCTGCAGGTGTCGCACGACCCGGCGCAGCAGTGGGTGCTGCTGTCGGCGCTGACGATGATGGCCGGACTGCTCGTCTCGCTGCTGGTCAAGCGTCGCCGCGTCTGGGCCCGCATCTACCCCGCGGACGCTTCCGATCTTGACCCACGACGTACTGTAGTAGAGCTTGGTGGACTCGCCCGGACCGATCAGGCCGGCTGGGGCGACGAGTTCGGCCGACTCTGCACCCGTCTGCTCACGGACGACACGAAGCCTGACGCGCAGGAGAGCCAACGATGACGACCAACGAGACACTGGCGCAGTACAGCGACTGGGCCTTCCGATCAGCCTTCACCGTGCTGGTGCTGGCACTCGTGCTGCTCATCGTGCAGTACGCGTCCACCCGGGCGCAGGCCGTGCAGGACCGGGAACTCGTGTCGGCAGGCTCCGGCGCCCGTCCGGCCGAGGCGCCGTCGGCTCCCGGCCGAGTGGTCGAACAGCCGAAGAAGCCCATGTCCGAGCGCTTCGGCGGCATGGGCGCTGCCGTGCTCGTCGTCGGCACGGTACTGATCTTCGCGTCGATTGTGCTGCGCGGTTTCGCCACCGAGCGGTTCCCGCTCGGCAACATGTACGAGTTCGTGACCATGGCCTGCGCGGCCGCACTCGTCGTCGGTCTCGCGCTTCTGTCGAAGCCGGCGTACCGGTCGATGTGGGTGTTCCTGCTCGTCCCCGTCCTGATCCTGATGTTCCTCGCCGCCACCGTGCTGTACGCGGACGCGGCGCCCGTGGTGCCCGCGCTGCGGTCGTACTGGCTGCCCATCCACGTCACCATCGTGAGCGTCGGTTCCGGTGTGTTCCTGGTGTCGGGCATCGCGAGCCTGCTGTTCCTGCTGCGCATGCGGTACCCGCACGGCGAGGAGGGAACGGGCGTGTTCGCGCGGATCGCGGAGCGGCTGCCCGACGCGCAGACCCTGGACCGGCTGGCGTACAAGACCACCATCATCGGGTTCCCGCTGTTCGGCGCGGGCGTCATCCTCGGCGCCATCTGGGCCGAGGCCGCCTGGGGCCGATTCTGGGGCTGGGACCCCAAGGAGACGGTGTCGTTCATCGCCTGGGTGATCTACGCCGCCTACCTCCATGCCCGCGCGACGTCGGGCTGGCGCGACACCAAGGCCGCATGGATCAACGTGGCGGGCTTCGTCGCGATGCTGTTCAACCTGTTCATCATCAACATGGTGGTGTCGGGATTGCACTCGTACGCGGGCCTCAACTGACGGTAGTCGCCGACTGATATCCTTCCGCCGCGACGTCTCCGACCGGTGTGATTCGGTGGGGACGATGGAGACTTCACGAGGGGGATGTTCAGCCATGTCCGAAAACAACGCCGGCTTGTGGGAGCCGGTACGGCCTGCATCGAATCCGCCCGCGGACGACCACGCCTCGGCTGCCGCGTGGAACGCCGCGCGGCAGGCCCCGTACGTTCAGCCGCAGGGTCCCAACCCGTTCGCGCAGCCCGGGGTCCAGGCCCCCTCCGCCGCACCCGCGCGGCCGCAGACGCCGGCCCCGGCCCCGCAGCAGACTCCCGCGCCGGGAGCGTTCACTCCGCCGCAGCAGGCGCCGGTCCAGCACGCACCCCAGCATCCCCGCCCGCACAACACGAATGCCGACCAGCAGTACGCGGTGTCGGCGCGTGACCTGTCGACGTCGCTGCTCCTCAAGCAGGTCAAGCCGGCCCCCACCACGGGGTGGCGCAAGGCGCTGTACCAACTGTCCGGCCGGTACATCAACGTCGGCAACAGTGCGAAGGAACAGCGTCGGATCGAGCTGACCAAGCAGGTCAACCAGCCGCTGCAGGGTTGCTACAAGATCGCGCTGCTGAGCCTCAAGGGCGGAGTGGGCAAGACCACCACCACCGCGACGCTCGGCTCCACGTTCGCGTCACTGCGCGGTGACCGCGTGATCGCCGTCGACGCCAACCCCGACCGGGGCACGCTGAGTCAGAAGATTCCCCTCGAGACCCCCGCCACGGTGCGCAACCTGCTGCGCGACGAGCAGAGCATCGAAAAGTACAGCGACGTCCGCAGTTACACGTCGCAGAGCCGGCACCGGCTCGAGGTGCTCGCGTCCGACAGCGACCCGGCGGTGTCGGAGGCGTTCAGCGCGGACGACTACTCGCGGACCGTCACGATGCTCGAGAAGTTCTACAGCATCGTCCTCACCGACTGCGGCACCGGACTGATGCATTCCGCCATGCAGACCATCCTCGAAGAGGCCGACGCGCTCGTGGTGGTCAGTTCGGGGTCCGTCGACGGCGCCCGCAGCGCCTCCGCGACCCTCGACTGGCTCGACGCCCACGGATACCGCGAACTGGTGTCCCGGTCGGTGGCCGTCGTCAACGCGGTGCGACCACGGTCGGGCAAGGTGGATCTGCCGAAGGTCGTCGAGCATTTCGAGCAGCGGTGCCGCCTGGTCCGGCTGATTCCGTTCGATCCGCACCTCGAGGAGGGCGCCGAGATCGAACTGGAGCGGCTGCGTCCGAAGACGCGCAACGCTCTTCTCGAACTGGCTGCCGCGGTGGCGTCGGACTTCCCGGCGTCCAGTTTCGCGCTACAGGATCGTCGCTGAGGCGATGACACCGCGGGCGCCGGATCGACCGGCACCCCGGTTTCGGCTCATCCGGCGGGGTCCGCCGGACCGGTATCGGGTTCGTCGGACTTCTTCCGACGGGTCTCCCGGTCGACCTTCCAGAGGAAATCCGGATCGTCGTCGGGTCCCTGCACCCGATTGCTGAGCACGGGTCTGGTGTTCGGGCCGAACGCCTTCCAGAGCAGGACCGCCACTGTCACGAGCCCGATGAGTGCCAACAGATAGATCACCGCGCACCTCCTTACACCGCTCGAGGGTAGCCGGTATCCCTGAGCGTAGCCGCGTCGGCGGCAGAGGGCACCTACCCGGCCGGGTGGCGTCCGGGCAGTGTGGTCGCGGTCAGCCTTACGGTCGGCCTGCTTCCGTCGTGAGGGAGCGGAGCAGTTGCATGACCTCGGCCTCGCGGAAGCGGCGGTGTCCGCCCGGGGTGCGCAGCGATCCGAGCCGGCCCGCGTGCGCCCATCGCGTCACTGTCTTCGGGTCGACATGGAACAGGGCAGCCACCTGGCCCGGGGTCATGAGGGCTTCGTTGGATCCGCTGAATCCGGATCCGTTGTAGGTGGGTGCGCTCATCGACGGTCCTCCACTGCTTTCGACTGGTCTGTGCTGAAGCCGGCCGCTGTTGCGACTGATCTCGGTCATCGTGGCATCTGGCACCCCGGGTACTCGAACGATCTAATGTTGGTAAAGGGGAGGTAATAGACAAATCGGATAAGTCGGACGTGTGAGGAGCGGCCTCGACGATGGGTAACCTGGGGGCGTGAGTGAGTCATCCGAGAAGCCAGAAGACCAGGTCGAGCGCCCCGGTGCTGCCGATTCGAGCGCACCGGCCAAGCAGGACGGGCGGGTGACCAAGGGGCAGCTGGCGCGCGACGTCGCGATCTATTCGATCGCCCGGCTGCTGCTGGTCGTCGTCATCGGCGCCATCATCCTCGGGGTGGCCGCACTCGTCGGAGTCGCCGTGCCGCTGCTCGTCGCGGCCATCTTCGCGGTCCTCATCGCACTCCCGCTGTCGCTGCTGCTGTTCGCGAAACTCCGCCGCCGGGTCAACGAGGGGATCGCCGCGTTCGACGCGCAGCGTCGCGCCGACCAGGCCGACCTGCGTGCCCGGCTCCGCGGTGAGGGCACGGCCCGGTGACGGACGGCGACTGCGTCGTCATCGACCGGAGCTTTCCGCGTGACTGGGTGGACAACGCCGTCCGCCTCATCGACGCCGACGCGCAGCGCAGCGCCGACACGCACCTGCTGCGGTACCCGCTGCCCGTCGAATGGGGTGTGCAGCTCTACCTGAAGGACGAGTCGACCCACATCACGGGCAGCCTCAAGCATCGGCTGGCCCGGTCGCTGTTCCTCTACGCGATCTGCAACGGATGGATCACCGAGGGGACGACGGTCATCGAGGCGTCCTCGGGGTCCACTGCCGTCAGCGAGGCGTACTTCGCGAAGATGCTCGGCCTCGACTTCGTCGCCGTCATGCCGCGCAGCACGAGCGGCGCGAAGATCGCCCTCATCGAGGCGCAGGGCGGTCGCTGCCACTTCATCGACCGGCCGCCGGAGATCTACAGCGAGGCCCGACGGCTCGCCGCGGAAACGGGCGGTCACTTCATGGACCAGTTCACGCACGCGGAGCGGGCCACCGACTGGCGGGGCAACAACAACATCGCCGAGTCGATCTACCACCAGATGATTCGTGAAGAGCATCCGGTGCCGGAGTGGCTCGTCATGAGCGCCGGGACCGGCGGCACGAGCGCGACGCTGGGCCGGTACATCCGCTACCGCAGGCACGCCACCCGTCTGCTCGTGGTCGATCCGGAGAACTCGGCGTTCTTCGGCGGCTACGACACCAACTCCTGCGACTACGCGACGGGGATGCCCTCGCGCATCGAGGGCATCGGCAGGCCGCGGGTGGAGCCGTCGTTCGTCGGGCAGGTCATCGACCGGATGATGCGGGTGCCCGACGCCGCGTCCATCGCGACGGCTCGGCACGCCAGTGCGGTGCTGGGCCGCCGGGTCGGCGGTTCCACGGGCACGAACCTGTGGGGTGCGTTCACCGTCGTCGCCGAGATGCTCGCGGCCGGACGGTCCGGCAGTGTGGTCACGATCCTGTGCGACGGCGGCGAACGCTACGCGGACACCTACTTCGACGACGACTGGGTGGCCGGGGAGGGCATCGACCTCACCGGTCCGGCCGCGGTGCTCGACCGCTTCGCGGCGACCGGGGAGTGGCCCGGTCAGCCCGGCTGAGGCGCGGTCGCGGCGGTCCGCGCCGGCGCCGTCACCGGGCGGGACATCGTGACCCGCGGCCACGCGGCGAGGCCGTGCCGGGCCTCGTCGGCGCGGATGCGTGACAGGCCCGGGGTCAGGGCGTCCTCCGGCAGCGGGCGGAAACCCAGCCGCTCGTAATAGGGGGCGTTCCACGGGACGTCGACGAACGTGGTGAGGGTGAGGGCGGGCAGTCCGCGGACGGCCGCCCACGACGAGATCTCGTCGAGGAGCAGGGCGCCGAGCCCCTGGCGGGCGTGGCCGGGGTGGACCGACACCTGCTCGATGTGGGCGGCCCCGTCGACCACGGCGACGAGTGCGTATGCGACCGGGGCGTCGTCTGCGTCGACCGCGACCCAAATGCATTCCAGCTGGAGGTATTCGGTCAGCTCGTCGAGTGTGAACGGGGGATCGTCGGCGACGGCGTCCATTCCGATGTCACGAAACGGCGCACCCGCCGCGATTTCGATGTCTTGCAGAACGGGCAGGTCGGTGGAAATGGCCGGGCGGATCACAGGTCTTTTGTACCCGAAATCGTGCTGTTCGCACAGTTTCCCTGCACTTTCCGTAAACTTACTCCACCGTAGGCTACGCAACCGTAGGTTGGTAGCCTGGCGATAGGACGACGGAGCGGGGACGAGCATGGACAAGCCCGAGGTAACTCTCGAGAACTACGAAGCGGTGTACGCGTACTACCGCGACCATCAGCAGAATCGGATGCTCGCCATGCTGGCGTACGCGTCGCTGTATGCGAAGTACCGGCCGCGGATCACGTACGCGGACGATGCGAAGGCGCAGCTGGCCGGGCTGGTGAAGTCCGGCAGGGTGCTGATCGTCGCCGCCAATCACATCACCCACAGTGATCAGTACACGCTCGCGGCCACGGCCTGGAAGACGCCGCTGCGCCGCGCGATCGGACGCACCCGGGTGCTCGCGAAGGACGAACTGTTCGTCGATCCCGACCTGCACAAGAAGGTCGACATGATGGGCGGTATCCCGGTGTTCCGCAGCAAGAACTACGGTCTCCGGGCGGTCGCCGACGCGGGCCGGCTCATGATGGACATCTCCGCCGAACGGGTGTGCCGCGGTGACAACCTGGCGATCTTCCCCGAGGGCACGTGCAACGAGGACGACCCGACCCGCCTGCAGCACATCAACAGCGGCATCGGTCACATCGCGAAACGTGCGGCGGATCGCGGAGTCTCACCCGTGCTGCTGTCCATCGGCATCAGCTACGGGCCGGACGCCCACGGGCCCGATACGGAGAACGTGAAGTCGGCCAGCGTCTTCGTCGGAGAGCCACTGTTCGACCTCCCGGCGAAACCGATGGACATCGCCCACGTCGTGCAGAAGGACCTGCAGATCGCCGTCGACGGGGCGGTCGCGGCGTACTGACGGCCGCCCCGGAAATCTGTCAAGAAGGGTTGACACCTGATGGGTGTCAACCTAAATTGACATGCATGACCGAAGCAACCACGCTCGCCGCAGCGGCGGGCAGCCCCGACCCCGCCGAGGGGTTGCGGGCCGTGCGTGCGCTGCGGCGTCTCCTCGAACGGCTCGAGGCCATCCAGGTCGCCAACGCCCGCGCCCAGGGCTGGTCCTGGCAGGCGATCGCCGACTCCCTCGAGGTGAGCAGGCAGGCCGTCCATCAGAAGCACAATCGGAGAGGGAGGTAACGGCGCATGTTCGAACGATTCTCGACGGACGCCCGGGCCGTGGTGATCGGCGCGCAACAGGAAGCGCGCGCACTGAAGTCGCCGCAGATCGGGCCCGAACACCTCGTACTCGCGCTGCTGTCCGTGGAAACCGAACCCGTCCACGGCATCCTCGCCGACGCCGGCATCGAGGAGGAGAAGTCGCGATCGACCGTCGCGACGCGCGGCACGGCCTTGAGCGACGCCGACGCCGAAGCGCTCGAATCGATCGGGATCGACCTCGACGCGGTGCGGCAGAGCCTCGAGCAGAATTTTGGCAAGGGCGTCCTCGACCCCGAAGAGCCGTCGGAGAAGCGCGGCTGGTTCGGCCGGAAGTCGGGGCACATCGGGTTCACCCGCGACGCGAAGAAGGCGATCGAACTGTCACTTCGGGAGGCGCTGGCGCGCAAGGACGATCATATCGGCGCCGAGCACATCTTCCTCGGAGTGCTGCGAGTGGCCGACGGCACGACGCGGGAGATCCTCGAGGTTCAGGTCGGTGTCGGCGAACTCCGCCGTCGCGTGCACGCGGCACTCGACGACCGCGCGGCCTGACCATCCCGGTCCCGCGTTATCCGGTTCCCGTTTGTCCGAACGATGTGCCAGCATGCACCCATGACCTTCTTGGTACGCCTCGTCATCAACGCGTTCGCGATCTGGCTGGCGGCAGCCTGGGTGTCGGGCATCGACATCTCCAGTTCGGGCAACGGAACCGGATGGGACATCGTGGTGCTGCTCGGCATCGCGCTGGTGTTCACCGTCGTCAACATCTTCGTCAAACCACTCGTGAAGTTGCTGTCGCTGCCCTTGTTGATCCTGACGCTCGGCCTGTTCACCCTGGTGATCAACGCCCTGATGTTGCTGCTCACCGCATGGTTGAGCTCCCAGACCGATTACGGACTGACCGTCGACGGCTTCTGGACGGCCCTGTGGGGAGGCCTGATCATCTCGATCGTCAACTTCGTCCTCGGCATCCTCCTCCCGGACGGCGACTGACCCGGCGGGGCGCTCAGGCGGCCGACAGGGCCACGGCGGTGGCGGCGCCCCAGACCAGCATCGCCAGCCCCGAATCCCGAAGCGCGGGAATCAGTGCGAGGCCCAGGCCGCCGGAGCGGACCGGCGCGTTCGCCCGAACCGCGAGAGGCAGGGCGAGCAGCCCGACGAGCGACCAGGGAGTGCGCAGCACCAGGACGAGAGTCACCACGAACGGGACCGTCAGCGTGACGAGATGCAGGATGCGGGTACGCGAGTCACCGAGCCGGACGGCGAGCGTCCGCTTGCCGGATTCGGTGTCGGTCGGAATGTCCCTCAGATTGTTGGCGACGAGAACCGCGCTCGAGAACGAACCGACGGCGATCGCGGACACGAGGCCGGCCCAATCCACCGTCTCGGCCTGCACGTACTGGGTGCCCAGCACGGCGACGAGACCGAAGAACACGAAGACGGCGACCTCGCCGAAGCCGCTGTACCCGTACGGCTTCTTGCCGCCCGTGTAGAACCAGGCCCCCACGATGCACAGGGCGCCGATCAGCACGAGCCACCAGGCGGTGGTGACGGCGAGGACCAGACCGGCCACCGCGGCGACGCCGAAGCAGGCGATGGCCGCAGCCTTCACCGCCGACGGTTTCACCAGCTTCGACCCGACGAGCCGCAGCGGCCCCACCCGCTCGTCGTCGGTGCCCCGGATCCCGTCCGAGTAGTCGTTGGCGAAATTGACGCCCACGATCAACGCGAGAGAGACCACCAGTGCCAACACTGCCTTCCACCACACCGCGCCGCCGAGCGACGCCGCGGCGCCGGTGCCCACGAGCACCGGGGCGATCGCGTTCGGGAGGGTGCGCGGACGAGCGCCTTCGATCCATTGAGCAGCCGTTGCCATGTACCGATCTTTGCACCGAGCGAGAAGACGCCCGCACCCACGCCGTGCAATACCATCGAACGCGGTGGACCAGCACATGAGCGTGGACGAGACGGTGGCACCCGCAAGCACACCGATCCAGGTCGCCTTGCTGGGTGAGGTATCGACGTGGCGGTCGGGCGTGCTCGCGCCGCTGCCCGGCACCCGCGCGCGCAGCCTGCTGGTTGCTCTCGCCCGCGATCCCGGCCGGAGCCGGTCGGCGCAGGCCCTCATCGACGAGGTGTGGGGCGAGGATCCCCCGCGGTCCCCGATGAACGCGCTGCACACGCAGGTCTCCCGTCTGCGCGCGGCGTTGCCGGACGGGGCGCTGGAGATCGGCCCGGCCGGTTACCGGCTGACGGTACCCAGGGATGCCGTCGATCTGACGCGCGCGGAGGACGTGGCACGCCGGCTGAGGGGCCGGGGGAACGGTCGCAGCGTCGGGCCGGACGAGATCCGCGACGCCCTCGCGCTGTGGCGCGGCGACCCCGGTGCCGACCTTCCCGGCGGTGCCGCCGCAACGGAACTCGCCGCCGATGCCGCAGTGATCCGGGGGAAGCTCGAGGCCGCGGAACTGGCGGCGCTGGTTGCGGTCGAAGACTGGGACGCCGCCCTCCCGAAGGCGCTGGCCCACGTCGCCGCCGAACCTCTGGACGAGCAAGCGCACGCGCACCTGATGCGGGCTCTCGCCGGGCTCGGGCGGGACAACGAGGCGCTGGACGTGTTCGCGACCTTCCGCAAGCGGATGGTGTCCCGGCTGGGGGCCGATCCGTCGCAGGCGCTCGTCGCCCTGCACACCGAGATCCTGCGGGGCGGACGTTCCGACGGGGTAGCGGCTCGGCACCTCGCGTCGCCGGATCGGGCGGCGATCGGGCTCCGCGCGGCACCCAACGCCCTCCTGGGACGCGACTCGGACATCACGGAGATCGAGAGGTTGCTCACGTCCTCGCGGGTGGTAACCGTCCTCGGGCCCGGCGGTGCCGGCAAGACGCGAATCGCACACGAACTGGGTGCGCGCGCCGCCGCAGGGACATCCGTGGCTCTGGTGGAACTCGCGTCGCTGCGCAGCAGTGAGGACGTCGTGGCGGCGATCAGCAGCACGCTCGGGCTCAGCGAGGTCGACATCGCGCCGGGCCGGCTCACCGTCAGCCGCGTCCATTCGGCGCGGGAACGGCTCCGGGAAGCGTTGTCGGCAGGGCCGATGCTCCTGATCCTCGACAACTGTGAGCACGTCATCGGCGCCTGCTCCGAGGTCGTGGCCGACCTGGTGGCCGCAGGCGACCAGCTGACCGTCCTCGCCACCAGCCGGTCACCTCTCATGCTCGCGTCCGAGGCCGTGTACCCGCTGCCGCCGCTCGCGATCGACGACGACGACGCGCCCGCCGTCCGACTGTTCACGGCGCGGGCCCGCGCCGTGCGGCCCACCGCGCGCCTCGACCCGGAGACGGTACGCAGCGTTTGCCGCACCCTCGACGGTCTCCCGCTCGCGATCGAACTGGCCGCCGCCCGGGTACGCAGCATGAGCGTCGAGGACATCGGCCGACGGCTCGAGCACCGGTTCGCGCTGCTGCGGTCGCACGACCCGACTTCGCCCGAGCGGCACCGCACGCTGCACGCCGTCATCGACTGGAGCTGGCAGCTTCTGGGCGAGCAACAGCAGATCGCGCTGCGCAGACTCTGCCGGTTCCCTGCGGGGTTCACCCTCGACGCCGCCCGGACGATCGCGGAGTGGGACGGCGTCGACGACGTCGTGGACGCTGTCGAGGGTCTCGTCAACCAATCCCTGCTGTCCGTGTCGGAGACTTCGGACACGCTGCGCTACTACATGCTCGAGACGGTGCGCGAATACGGCGAGGAACAGCTCGCGGCGGCCGGCGAGGGATCGGAAGTGTTTGCTCGCCAAGGGGTCTGGGCCAGTCGGTTCGCGTCCGAGGCGCTCCGCCGGTGCCGCGCCGACCAGGTCGCGCTCGCGGACGACATCGACGCCGACCACGACAACCTGCTCGCGGTCCTCCGGTGGGCGGTCGAGCGCGACGACGCCGAGACGGTGGCGACCGTGTTCCCGGTGCTGGGCGGCCTGTGGGCCATTCGGGGCGCGCACTCGGAGGTGATGAACTGGACCCCGCGGATTCTCGGGTCGACGGCGGACGCGGACCTGACGGACGTCGGTTCGGAACTGGTGGCGTACACGTTCCTGCTCGCGGCGATGCACCTGGTCTTCGGTGGCCAGACACGCACGCTCGCCCGTGCCCGGATCCGGCTGCGTCACCTGCTCCGGGAACGCCCCGACCTTCCGTCGGTCACCGGGTTCGCGGTCCGGCTCATCCTGTCGCTGGGTTCGGGACGGCGCCTGGCCAGGATCGTCGCGGAAGGCGTGCGCTCGGAGGATCCGGAGACCCGCGCGGCCGCGCTGTCCGCGCGGGCCAGCATGCGGGAGAACCTCGGCGACTTCCGCGGCGCGATGAAGGATGCCGCGACCGTGTCCGAACTGTGCGGGGCGATCGGTGACGTGTGGGGCACAGCGATGGCGTCGCAGTTCCTCGGCTCACTACAGAGCCAGTCCGGCGAGTACCGGGACGCGGTGCGGCACTATCAGGACGCCGTCGAGGGCATGCGGAAGCTGGGTGCGCAGGAGGAGGCGGATCAGCTGTGGGGCTTCCAGGCCTCCGCGCTGATCGCCGACGGTGACGTGGATGCCGGCCGGAAAGTGCTGGCCGAGACGGTACTCGAGCATCGCGGTGCGGGCACCGGGACGGACGACCACCAGCCGGACGAATGGCGTGCCGCCGCCACCGGCAGCCTCGCGGAAATCGATCTCGCGGACGGCGACGTCGAACGCGGGCTC
This sequence comes from Rhodococcus wratislaviensis, assembly GCF_900455735.1. Classification (GTDB taxonomy): domain Bacteria; phylum Actinomycetota; class Actinomycetes; order Mycobacteriales; family Mycobacteriaceae; genus Rhodococcus_F; species Rhodococcus_F wratislaviensis. The sequence goes on from NZ_UAUI01000025.1 coordinate 119,411, forward strand.
GCCCGCTACCGTGAGGCGCTGGACATGGTGTATCCCCGGATGCTGTCCGAGCCGTACGCCGATCCGTTCGGAATGATGCTGGCGGCGTCGGTGGTGTGCGCTCACGTGCTGCACGGCCGGTCCGAGATGATGGTGGAGTTCGTGCCGAAGCTCGCGGAGGCAGCGCTGTCGAGGCTGGGGCAGGGTGCCTATCAGGATCTGCCGGTCACCGGGGCCGTCGCGGCCGGTGTGGGGTGCTTCGAGCTCGCGCACGGCGATCAGGAGCGGGGCCTCGCCCTGCTGGCGTTGTCGGTGAAAGCGCGCGCCCGGCAGGACATCGCGTCGCTGCGACACCCCGGGCACGTCGCGTTCGCGCTCGACCGGGTGGGCGAGGACCACTGGGAGTCGGCGCAGAAACGATTCGGCAACTGGTCGCGCCGCGCGGTGCGCGCCGAAATCCTGGACCTGCTCGCCAGTTCGAGGTGAGCGCCGGCCTCAGGCGGGGACCCGGCCGCTCACCCGGGCCGCGCACGAGCGCAGAAGGTCGGTGAGTTCCGGATCGTCGACGGCCAGGCGTCCGGTCTTGCCGATCGCCGCAAGACAACCGACCACCGCGTTCTGCGCATCGTGCACCGGGACGGCGACGGCGCTGCGGCCCACCCGCACCTCGTCGACCTCTCGGGCCGAGCCCACGTGACGGACGGTGTCGAGTTCGCCCTGCAGCGCGGCGATGTCGGTGATGGTCCGCGACGTGACCTGGCGCAGACTCGGCGGCACGAGGTCCGGACGGGACGCGAGGAGGATCTTGCCGATGGCGGACGCGTGCAGCTGCGCGGCGATGGTGTTCTCGCCGCTGAGTTCGTGGTCGGGGTCCCGGTCGATCAGTCGCACCCGGCCGCCCGCGAACGACGCCAGATGGATCCCGAACCGGACCTGCTCGCGCAGTTCCTCGAGCACTGCGTGTTGGTCGACCGGGTCCGGCGCCGCATCCGCCCCCGCGAGCTGCCTTGTCCTGCGGCCCAGCGCGAACCCGGACAGATCGGCGATCCGCACCAGATAGCCGTCGGCGGTCAGGAGATTGAGCAGCCGGTACGCCGTGGCCTGGGGGATCCCCGCGTGCGCGGCGATGTCTCGCGCGGTCGCCCCGGACCCGAGTTGAGCCACGGCCTCGAGTAAAGCGAGTGCCTTCTGCACGGCGCGTGGTTCGTGGCCCGCGATCTCCCCGGCTCGGGCGCCCATCACCGGGACCCGGATGTACGTCCAGCCGCCGTCAACGCGAGGTTTCCGGCGGCGTCCGTGGCGAACACCCCGGCTCCCGGCAGCACGTCGTCCGTTTCCGCGGTGTCGAACACACCCATCGACCGCAGGCTCGCCGGGTGGCGCCATCGCAGGTACAGCTGCCACGCCGAACCCGACAGCAACAGGGTCAGCACCACGGTGGGGACCATCGCGAAGCCGTGGGCCATGTTCACGAACAGCATGTAGGCCAGGACGATTCCGCCGGCGGCGCTGCCCGCGACTCCCGCCACCCGTACGAGCGGGGTGTGCTCCCCGATCCGGCTGAGGAACCGCACCGACGCCACGGCCACCAGCACGTACGCCGCGACCACCGCGGTCCTGGCGATCAACTGCACGTGACCGAATCCGGTCGACTTGCCGACGATGCCGAACGTCGCGGCACCGGCGCACACGGCGCACACGATAACCGCCAGCGCCGCGTACGGGGTGCGGTAGCTGCGGTGCACCCGGGCGAACAGACGCGGCACGACTCGTTCGATCCCCATCGAATACAGCAGGCGCGACGCGGCATTCGACGACGCCATCGCCGACGCCAGCCACGACGTGCCCAACCCGAGGTTCAGGGCGATCACCACGGCCGGGTCGACCCCGGTGGAGGTGCCGTGCAGGTACGCGTTGACCAGGGTGTCCGTGCGACCGGACCAGGCGGCCCACGCCGAGAATATGAACAGAGCGCCGCAGATCATCGGCGTGAGCATCACGGTGCGGGTGACGGTGGCGAGCGGGCGCTTGGCCTCCGGCCCGAAGAACGTGGCGCTCTCGAAGCCGGCAAGGGCGAACACCGCGGCCAGCGTCATGAGCAGCGGCCCGTACGCGGAATCGGACGGTGGCACCGCGGCGTGCTGGCCGCCGGCGCCGGTCACGATCATCAGACCGACGATGAACAGCAACGAGCACGATTCGACGGCGAGGATGGCGAGGGCCGCGAACCGCACTCCGCGGACCAGGCAGCCGAGGATCACGATCGCGATCCCGGCGTACACGAGGAGACGTTCGGCGGGTTCGCGCAATTCCAGCCCGAAGAAGCCGAGCGTCGCGATCACGGCCTGGCCACCGTGGTACAGCGTCATCACCGCACTGCCCACGTACTTGGTCAGCATGGCGACCCCGGCGGTCAGCGCGGCACGCGTGCCGAGGCCCTGGAACACGAAACTGTAGAGCCCGCCCGCGGCCGCCATACGTCGCGTGAACTGCGAGACGCACACCGCGATCAGGGAGACCACCACCGTCGCGACGACGATCGTGATCAGACCGCTCAGCAGCATCTGGTGGGTGAACATGGTGACGGGCAGGACCACCATCGACACCGCCGGAGCCGTCGTGGCCACCGACTGGGCGAGAACCTCGAAGCCCGACAACTGCCGCCGGCCCAGCGCGCGCAACGGCGACAGGGCCTGACGTTCGGGCTCGCCGGTGGCGAACGAACGCGCGATGGCGTCGGAAAGGGCTGACATGCGCGTGAAACTAGCTGGGTCGTGTTGCCGAAAAGTTTCGGTTTCGGGTCGAACTCCGACTCGGGAGTGAGAACGGCACGCGCCCGTTCTCGCTCGCCGGCCTCAGACTGTTTCGCCGCCGACAACTTCCCGACTCGCGTCCCTCCCAGGATGAATCCGGACAAGTTACCCGGGTCGCCGGGCGCAAGAATGGGAGCGCGAATTGGCATTCACACGTAGATCTTTCATGAAGGGCCTCGGGGCCACCGGAGGCGCAGGACTCGCGTACGGTGCGATGTCGACGCTCGGGCTCGCACCGTCGACCGCCGCGCCCGCCCGCGCCTTCCAGCCACTCGCGGCCGGCGACCTGATCGGCAAGGTGAAGGGCAGCCACTCCGTGGTCGTGCTCGGCGGCGGCCCAGCCGGTCTGTGTTCGGCGTTCGAACTGCAGAAGGCCGGGTACAAGGTGACGGTCCTCGAGGCCCGCACCCGGCCCGGTGGCCGGGTCTGGACCGCCCGGGCCGGCACCGAGGAGACGGACCTGAACGGTGAGACGCAGAAGTGCACGTTCTCGGAGGGCCACTTCTACAACGTCGGCGCCACCCGCATCCCGCAGAGCCACATCACGCTCGACTACTGCCGCGAACTCGGCGTCGAGATCCAGGGCTTCGGGAACCAGAACGCGAACACGTTCGTGAACTACGCGAGCGACACGTCGCTGTCCGGCCAGTCCGTCACCTACCGGGCCGCGAAGGCCGACACGTTCGGCTACATGTCGGAGCTGCTGAAGAAGGCCACCGATCAGGGCGCCCTGGACCAGGTGCTGACCCGGGAGGACAAGGACGCGCTGTCGGAGTTCCTCAGCGACTTCGGTGACCTGTCCGACGACGGCCGCTACCTGGGTTCCTCGCGTCGAGGTTACGATTCCGAGCCCGGAGCCGGCCTGAACTTCGGCACCGAGAAGAAGCCGTTCGCGATGCAGGAAGTGATCCGCAGCGGCATCGGCCGAAACTTCAGCTTCGACTTCGGTTACGACCAGGCGATGATGATGTTCACCCCGGTCGGCGGCATGGACCGGATCTACTACGCGTTCCAGGACAGGATCGGCACCGACAACATCGTCTTCGGCGCCGAGGTCACGTCGATGAAGAACGTGTCCGAGGGCGTCACCGTCGAGTACACCGCAGGCGGCTCGAAGACGTCGATCACCGCCGACTACGCGATCTGCACGATCCCGCCGCACCTCGTCGGGCGACTGCAGCACAATCTGCCCGCCGACGTGCTCACCGCGCTGAAGGGGGCCAAGCCGTCGTCGTCCGGCAAGCTCGGCATCGAGTACTCGCGCCGGTGGTGGGAGACGGAGGACCGCATCTACGGCGGCGCATCCAACACCGACAAGGACATCTCGCAGATCATGTTCCCGTACGACCACTACAACTCCGATCGGGGCGTGGTCGTCGCCTACTACAGCAGCGGCAAGCGGCAGGAGGCGTTCGAGTCCCTCACCCACCGCCAGCGGCTCGCCAAGGCGATCGCGGAGGGCTCGGAGATCCACGGCGAGAAGTACACCCGCGACATCTCGTCGTCGTTCTCGGGTAGCTGGCGTCGCACCAAATACTCCGAGAGTGCCTGGGCGAACTGGGCGGGCAGCGGCGGCTCGCACGGTGGGGCTGCCACTCCCGAGTACGAGAAGCTCCTCGAACCCGTCGACAAGATCTACTTCGCCGGCGACCACCTGTCCAACGCCATCGCCTGGCAGCACGGCGCCCTGACGTCCGCCCGCGACGTCGTTACCCACATCCACGAGCGCGTGGCCCAGGAAGCCTGACACACCCGAAGAACAAGGAGCCCGAACAGTGAAGTCTTTTCGTACCAAGGCCATGACCGCCGCGCTCGCCGCATCCGCTCTGATCGCCGGGGCGACGTCGTGCTCCTCCGACGAGGCGGCAGCGGAGGCGCCCGGCAGCACCTTCGTCTCGAAGTCCGTTCTCGAAGCCGGGGAAGCGAATCCGATGATCGCGCAGGGTGTCGCGATCGGTGGCGGCACCGCCGTCTACAAGTCGAGTGGCATCGGCCCGGGCGCGTCCAACAAGGCCGCACCCGAAGGCACCCCCGAGTCGTACATCGACACCGACGTGTTCGCGGGCGGCGCACTCCCGGCCGGAGTCACGATCACCGAAGCGCAGGGCATCAACGCGCTGAAGCGGATTCGCGACAATCTCGAGGCACAGGGCCTGACACTCGAGGACGTCGTGACCATGCGGGTGTTCCTCGACAACGCCCCCGGCACCGACCGCGCCGACTACGCCGGCTGGAACCGCGCCTACCGGCAGTTCTTCGCGAACACCAACCTCGACATCGGCGACACCGAACTGGTCCCCCTCGGCACCGCGGAACCGGCCGCCCCGATGGAACGGAACTCCGCGCGTCCCAGCCGGTTCGCGCTCGAGGTCGCAAGCCTGCCCGCCGCGGGCTGGCTCGTCGAGGTCGAGGTGGACGCCGTGTACCCCGACGGTGAGGAGCCCCAGTAGTGGGGGCGCTGAGCCCGAGCCACTGGGCGATCATCGCGGTGGTGCTCGTGGTGCTGTTCGGGTCGAAGAAACTCCCGGACGCCGCCCGCGGCCTGGGCCGCTCCATGCGGATCCTCAAGACCGAGGTGGGGGAATTGCAGGCGGACGCCCCCGAACTGGAGAAATAGGCGAAGCGAGCCGGTGGACCCCGCGTCCACCGGCTCGCTTCGTTCTTCGGGTGTCAGGCCTTACGCATGTACGTCCGCACCGTCAGCGGAGCCATGATCGCGACGATCACGGCGGCGCCGAGCAGCGACCACACGACATGGACACCGAAGTGGCCGTCGTTGACCAGTTCCCGCACCGCGGTCACGACGTGCGACACGGGGTTGACGTTCACGAACGCCTGCATCCAGCCCGGCATCGTGTCGGCGGGCACGAACGCGTTGGACATGAACGTCAGCGGGAACAGGATGAGCATCGAAATGCCCTGCACCGAGGACGCTTTGCTCATGAGGACGCCCATCAGGGCGAAGATCCAGCTGATCGAGAACGCGCAGACGATGACGAGCGCGCCGGCCGACACCACCCCGACGACACCGCCGCCGGGCCGGTAACCCATCGCGATACCGACGGCGAACGTGATGGTCGTGGCGATGCCGTACCGCACGACGTCGGCGAGGAGTGCACCGGACAGCGGCGCGATCCGGGCGATCGGCAGGGACTTGAAGCGGTCGAAGACGCCCTTGTCCATGTCTTCCCGCAACTGGGTGCCCGTCACGATCGAGGTGGTGATCACCGTCTGGACCAGGATGCCCGGGATGATGATCGGCAGATACGACGCCACGTCGCCGGAGATGGCGCCACCGAAGATGTACGTGAACATCAACGTGAAGATGATCGGCTGGACGACGACGTCGAACAGTTGCTCCGGGTTGTGCTTGATCTTGAGCAGTCCCCGGTACGCCATGGTCAGCGTGTTCGCGACGGACTGCTCGAGGCTGATCCGGTTCCGGGCCTCCGGAATCGGTTGGGGGCCCGCGTGAGTGCGGGATTCGAGGGTGGTGGTCATGCGACGCTCCGTTCGGTGTCGGCCTCGGTGGCGTCTGCGCCGTGGCCGGTGATGGTGAGGAAGACCTCGTCGAGACTCGGCTTCTGGACGGTGATCTCGTTGACGGCGATCCCGTGGTCGCGCAGTCGGATCAGCAGTTCCACGGTGAGCAACGGATCGGTCATCGGCGCGGTGAGGCGGCCGATCTCCGGGGTGATCGCCACCTCCACGCCGAGAGTGTGGGCGATCACCGAACGCGCGTCGTCGGTCTGCCCGCGATCGACCAGGGTCAACTGCAGGGAGGAGACGCCCACGGACGCCTTCAGCTCGTCGGCGGTGCCGTCCGCGATCACCTTTCCGCGGTCGATGACGGCGATCCGATCGGCCAGCTGATCCGCCTCGTCGAGATACTGCGTGGTGAGCAGCACCGTCGACCCGTCCGCGACCAGCCTGCGGATCGTGTCCCACATCTGGGCGCGCGTCCGAGGGTCCAGACCCGTCGTCGGCTCGTCGAGGAACAGCAGCGGGGGATGGGCGATCAGGCTGGCCGCCAGGTCCAGACGTCGTCGCATGCCGCCCGAGAAATTCTTCAGCGGCTTCGTCGCCGCCTCGGTGAGGTCGAACTCCTCGAGCAGTTCCGTGCACTTGCGGCGGGCGTCACCCCGGCTCAGGCCGAGCAGTCGGGCGAAGATCACCAGATTCTCGACCGCAGACAGGTCCTCGTCGACGGACGCGTACTGACCCGTGACACCGACCAGCGAGCGCACCGCGTTCGGTTCGCGCACCACGTCGTGGCCGAAGATGCGGGCCTCGCCGCCGTCCGGACGCAACAGCGTCGCAAGCATCCGCACCGTCGTGGTCTTGCCGGCGCCGTTCGGGCCGAGCACTCCGTACACCGACCCGGTCGGAACGGACAGGCTCACGCCGTCGACGGCACGCTGACGGCCGAAGAGCTTCACGAGCCCGTCGGCCTCGATGGCTGGGGGAGTTGCAGTGAGGTTCATGCCGTAGACGATGCAGCCCACCCCTTGCAGCGGGCTTGCACGCCTCTTGCACGGGCTTGCGGACGCTGCTGTCCTGCGGATTCACAGACATTGGTCGGAATCAGGGGCAATTGCGCCGGAATCCGGCGAATGTCACGGCAAACGCCCGTCAGCGCCGGTGCTCGGCACGCGCGCACGCCCTGCCGAAGCGCGCCTTGACGGCAGCGAAGTCGAACAGGTCCCGCCACGTCCACCGGACGACCTCGTACCCGGCGTCGCGGATCGCGTCCTCTCGGAGCTTCTCGCGGTGGACCGCTACTGCCGCCTGGCCACCGTCGACGCCGTATTTCCCCAGGCCATCGAACTCCCCGACCACGCCGAATTCTTTCCAGAAGAAATCGACTCGGCCAAGGAAGTCACCGGTGCCGTCGTGGAGCACGTGCTGGAGTTCGGGAGACGGCAGGTTGTGCCGACGGATCTGGATGCGGCTCAGCGACTCCCCAGGGCTCTCGCTGCGACCGTCAAGGAAGCTCGCTGCCCGCCGCGCTGTCGCGATACCTTTGCGAGGCCCTGCCCTGCCGACCTCGTCCAGAATCTCGTCGAGCGTGACGAGTCGACGGTGCAGCGCCGAATCGCCGACGACGACGGCTTGGTCGAACGTCGAGATGCGTGCGGTGTCGACCACTGTCCGGGCGGGGGAGGTGACCGCCAGCCCGCCCAGGGTGACGACGTCGGACGCGTCCAACGGCGTGGCGTGGACGTGGACTCCCGTGGTTCGGCCACCGCCGGAGGCCTGGCTCCTCGTCAGATGCACCCGTTCCAATGGCAGGTCGCCGAGGTCCATGCCGTGCAGCAGTGCCGCAGAGGTGTGGCTCACCACGACGCCGGGTGGTCGCGACTGCAGGGCCGCCGCAATGCGGGCCCGGTGTAGCGCAGGCGCATCGAGTGCGGCGAAGTGCTCGTCGGAAACGTACGCACCCGCCGCGATTCGCACGAGACGTCCGGAATCGCGTGCATGCCGGATCTCGGAGTCGGTGAAACCGTCGGCCAAGGCTCTGCGTCGAAAGATCACGTCGTCGCTCATGGCGACATCGTGCCCCACCCCCGCGGTGGTGATCGGTTCGCTCACCTGGGCTTTCGCGGAGCCTGTGGATAGAGGTCGGCTTGTGGATAACAGCATCCGCGTGGATTCTGGCCAGACGCGCGGAAATTGCGGGCGCATCTGGCCAATGTCTACGCAGATCGGCGAACCCGCTAGCCGAACCGCGATTCCAGCGAGCGCCGGTCGACCTTCCCCGGACCTCTGAGAGGGAGGGCGTCGACGAGGTGCAGTTCGCGTGGGGCGGCGGTGGGGTCGAGGGTGCGTTCGACGAAGGAGCGGAGTTCGGCGAGTGTCGGTTCGGTGCCGGGCTCGGCGACGACGACGGCGGTGACGCGGCGCCCCAGTCGCTCGTCGGGGAGGCCGATCACCGCGCATTCCCGGACCGCGGGGTGCGCGACGAGGGCCGCCTCGACCACCTGCGGGACGACGGTGAGACCGCCGGTGGTGATGGCCTCGTCGAGCCTGCCGGAGATGCTGAGGACGCCGTCGGTGACGGCGCCGGCGTCGTCGGTGCGGAACCAGCCGGGTTCGGCGAACGCCGGGTGGTCGGGGAGTCCGCGGTAACCGGACGCGAGCATGGGCCCGCCGAGGAGGACGCGGCCGTCACCGTCGATCCGCATCCGGGCGCCGTCGAGGGGCACCCCGTCGTACACGCATCCACCGCACGTCTCGCTCATTCCATACGTACGGACGACGGTGATGCCGGCGTCGACGGCGCGCCGCAGGACCGGGGCGGGGGTCGCGGCTCCGCCGAGGAGGACGGCGTCGAGTGCGGCCAGCGACGCCACGGCGTCGGGGTGGTCGAGGGCCTTGACCAGCTGGGTCGGAACGAGCGAGGTGTAGCGGCGGGGTCCGCTCATCGACGCGACTGCGGCAGGCAGCGCATCGGGGTCGAAGCCGTCGGTCACGTCGATCACCACCGGCTCGGTGCCGGCGAGGACACTGCGCAGCAGCACCTGCATGCCCGCGATGTGGTGGGCGGGAAGAGTCAGCAGCCAGGAGCCCGGACCGCCGAGCCGCGCGTGTGTCGCCTCACCGCTGGCGCGGAGAGCGGCCGCGGACAGCATGGCCCCCTTCGGCACTCCCGTCGTGCCGGACGTCGCGACCACGAGGGCGACACCGTCGTCGATCCGATCCCCGGGACGCAGCGCATCCGTCAGTCGCCGGGTCTCCCGCTCGTCCGCGGCGGGGACGGGGAGCGCGGCCGGGGCGGTGCCGTCGAGGATCGCCGACAGTTGCGGCAGAATGCCGAGAACCCCGGCACCCGACGGGACGGGCAGGACCTGCAGTTCGCTCACTGTGCAGGCCCGGCGAGCGGCCAACCGCCCGCGGCGAGGTTGCTGCGCACCCGGTCGACGTCCGATTCCAACGGCAACTCGTCGGTGACCTTGGTGATGAGTACCTGGATGTCGGTCTTCTCGATGGGAATGTCGCCCTCCTCGACGAGGGCGTCGGCGACGGCGTCCACCTCGTCTTCCGACAGACGGCGGGTGAGCAGCGCGAACAGCGGAATGTAGTCCTGCTCGGGCACGCCGTTCGGGTAGCCGGCCCGCAGCCAGCCGATGATGGAGGAGAGAAACGGTGGAAGGCTCATGGTTAGCCTGCGTCGCGGGTTTCTTCCGTGTCGCCGGAATCGTCGCCGCATTCGGCGTCGGGTCCGACCGGCCACCCTCCGGCCTCGAGGTTCTCCGTCACCCGGGCGACGTCCTCCTCGGACGGTTCTTCGTGGGTGATCTCGCTGATGAGGCGGCGGATGTTGTCGTAGTCGACGTGGCGTTCAGGTGTTTCGTGGGCCGTCTCGATGGACAGCGCGACGACCTGTTCGATTTCCTCGTCGGTGAGACGGCGACGCAGCACGGCCAGCAACGCGAAATGGTCCTTCGCCGGGATTCCCTCGGGGTACCCGGCGCGTAGCCAGTCGAGCACGGAGCGAAGTGAATTCTTGGGCACGCGTTCGGCTTCTTTCGTCGATGGAACGGGACTCGTGGTCGCCGCTCAGAAGATGTGGATACCGAAGCTGCTGGCCAGGAAGCCCTGCATCAATAGCAGTATCCCAGTGATGATCGCGATCAGCACCACGGCGAAGCAGGCCCAGGCGCCGATCCGGCCTGCGACGGTCGGCTGCGAGACTCCGTCACCGGTGTCCGCGCCGCCGAGAGAACGGAGTCCGAGCGCGAAGATGGCGGGGAGGCCGGCACCGAACAGCAGACCGACGAGGATGACCTGCCAGAGCGAGTGGATGGTGGTGGTCAGCAATGTCATGGTGCGCCCCTCAGCGGTTCGTGGCGGAACCGGCGGAGTCCGCGGTCTCGGCCACGCCCGGCTCTGCGGGTTCGGCGGGAACGTGGGCGTCGTCCGACTCCCACTCGGCGTTGACGTTGCCGGACGTCACCGGCTGCAGGCGGGAGCGCAGGTACATGAACCCGGCGAGCACGATCAGGGCGGCGAACACGACGAGAACACCGGGCAGACCACCGATCATGTGGGCGATGACCCAGCAGACAGCTCCCACGATCGCCGCGGACGGCAGCGTGACCAGCCACGCGACGGCCATGCGTCCGGCGATGCCCCAGCGGACCTCGGCGCCCTTGCGTCCGAGCCCGGTGCCGAGGATGGAGCCGGTCGCGACGTGTGTGGTGGACAGCGGCAGTCCCAGGTGGCTGGACGTCAGGATGATGGCGGCCGACGAAGACTCCGCGGCCATGCCCTGGGGAGCGGCGATCTCGACGAGTCCCTTGCCGAGGGTGCGGATGATGCGCCAGCCGCCGAGGTAGGTGCCGAGCGCGATGGCGATCGCACAACTGAGCTTCACCCAGAACGGCATCTCGTCGTCGGCGGACAGGGATCCGTGCGCGACCAGTGCGAGGAAGATCACGCCCATCGTCTTCTGGGCGTCGTTGGTTCCGTGGGCCAGCGACACCAGGGACGCGGAACCGATCTGACCGATGCGGAACCCGTGCTCCTTGGTGTCCTCCGGCACGCCCGAGGTGATCCGGTAGACCAGCTTGGTGCCCGCAGTGGCGACCAGTGCTGCGACCACAGGGGCGAGGACGGCGGGAACGACGACCTTGCTGAGCACGCCGCCCCACTCCACACCGCTCATGCCGATGGACGCGATGGCCGCACCGATCAGTCCGCCGAACAGTGCGTGGGAAGAGCTCGACGGCAGGCCGAGCAGCCACGTCGCCAGATTCCAGATGATGCCGCCGACCAGGCCCGCGAACACGATGAGCAGCAGATCCTCGCCGCCCACTTCGCCCAGGTTCACCACGCCCTTGGCGACTGTCGCCGCCACCTCCACGGACAGGAACGCGCCGACCAGATTCAACGATGCGGAGAGCGCGACAGCGGCCTTGGGGCGCAGAGCTCCCGTCGCGATCGAGGTGGCCATTGCATTGCCGGTGTCGTGAAAGCCGTTCGTGAAATCGAAAGCGAGGGCGGTGACGACCACCACCAGGAGAACTACGAGCTCTGCGGTCACACCCAGATTGTGCGGATTTCAACCGAAAAAGTACAGCTGACGTCCGGTGCACAGGATCACTCCTGCGTATGGCCTCCGGTCAGTTCTCACCCTTCGGACGGGAGTCGCGGCGGATGGGGTGATCCTCCGGGATCTGCACCAGAACGATCGGGATTCCGTCGGGGTCCGCGATCCACATCTCGTACAGTCCCCACGGTTCCTGCCGGGCCTCGCGGTCGATCTTCACCCCGGCGAGAACCAGCTCGGTCTGGACCGCGGTGAGATCGCGAACCTGCAGCCACAGGGCGCCGTCGAAGGAGGACGACTCACCGGTTCCACCGTGCGCGGCAACCTCGATCAGGCCCTGACCGGCGAAGAACACCGTGCCCCCGGGGTATTCGCGGGCGGTGGCGAGGCCGAGGATGTCGCGGTAGAAGCTCAGCGTCGTCGTGTAGTCGCGCGGCCGTAGAATCGTCCTGCTGCTGAGGATCTCCACCCGTCACCCTCCTTCGCCGGGCCGGGCTTCGTGTCCCGTCCGGCCGTGTGTGCGTCGATCTTCCTTCATCTCCGCCTCGAACAGGTGCCGCCGTCCGTCGGCGAGTTCGTGACGAGCACCACGTTCGTGCTCGCGCAGCGGCGACCAGTAGTGGTCGTCGAACTCCTCGACGAGCTGGAACGTCCACCGGCCCTCGACGACGTTGCGCCCCACCAGCTCGGACTGCACCCGGTCCGCGACGGCCGCGTGTCCCGCGTCCCGCAGCGCGTCGACGGCTTCACCGAGCTGAAGATCGGCGTGTCCGATCAGCTGATGGAACGAGTAGAGGTGCCCGCGGGCACGCTCGACCGTTTCGAGGGCCTCGGACAACTTCCCGAGCGCGGCCACGGTGTCGTCACTGACTCCGGGCGGACGACGATGTTCCGGTGCGGGGAGCTCGCGGTCGATGCTCATGTGGGTCAGTGTGCCCGAATCGGGGTCGCCGCGCGCCCTCTCCTGCCGAGGCGACGAATCCGCCCGCGGATTTCACCCCCCGAGGGTCTACTCGCGCGCGACCGGCCGGTGCTGGACTGGACAGGCAGCGTCGGACGACGAGGGGACTGGGCCATGAGTTCGAGCGTGACAGGCGTGCCGATTCCGGGTGGCGAATCGTTACCGTTCCCGCCGACGCCGTCGGGAAGCATCGCCGGCCGGACCATGCAGGAGTCGGTGTACAGCCCCCATCCGAAGGAGCGGCGGCTCCACGACGACGCCCCGAACATTCTGATCGTTCTCATCGACGACGCCGGGCCGGGCCTGCCGAGCGGTCTCGGCGGTGAGGTGAACACCCCGACGCTCGATGCGATGTTGCAGGACGGTGTCGGCTACAACCGATTCCATACGACCGCAATGTGTTCGCCGACCCGGGCGTCGCTGTTGACCGGCCGCAACCACCATCGCGTCGGGAACGGGCAGATCGCCGAGCTGGCCAACGACTGGGACGGCTACTCCGGCCACATCCCCCGGTCGAGTGCGACGGGGCCGGAGGTGCTGCGCCAGTACGGGTACAGCACTGCCGCATTCGGGAAATGGCACAACACACCGGCCGAGGAGACCACCGCCGCCGGTCCGTTCGACAACTGGCCGACAGGTCTCGGGTTCGAGTACTTCTACGGCTTCCTCGCCGGCGAGGCGTCGCAGTACGAGCCGAACCTGGTGCGGAACACGACGGTGGTGCTGCCCCCGAAGACACCGGAGCAGGGTTACCACCTCAGTGAGGACCTCGCGGACGACGCCATCGGCTGGCTGCGCAGGCACAAGGCGTTCGATGCCGACAAGCCGTTCTTCATGTACTGGGCAAGCGGCTGTCTGCACGGACCGCACCACATCATGAAGCCGTGGGCCGACAAGTACGCCGGGAAGTTCGACGACGGATGGGATGCCTACCGGGAGCGGGTCTTCGCGAGGGCGAAGGAGAAGGGCTGGATCCCGCCCGAAGCCGAGTTGACCGACCGCGACCCGACGATGGCGGCGTGGGACGACATTCCCGAGGACGAGAAACCGTTCCAGCGCCGGCTGATGGAGGTGGCGGCCGGGTACGCGGAGCACTGTGACGTCCAGGTGGGCAGGCTGTTCGACGAGCTGGACCGTCTCGGGTACCGGGACGACACCCTGATCCTGTACATCTGGGGCGACAACGGCTCGTCGGGTGAGGGCCAGAACGGCACGATCAGTGAACTGTTGGCGCAGAACGGCATTCCGACGACACCGGCGCAGCACATCGCGGCACTCGAACAACTCGGTGGCCTCGACGTCCTGGGGTCGCCGAAGACCGACAACATGTATCACGCGGGCTGGGCGTGGGCGGGCAGCGCACCGTACAAGGGGATGAAGCTGCTGGCCTCCCATCTCGGTGGCACCCGCAACCCGATGGTCGTCCGGTGGCCGGCGAAGGTGGCACCGGACCCGGCACCCCGCACGCATTTCCTGCACTGCAACGACGTGGTGCCGACGCTGTACGACATCGTCGGGATCACCCCGCCGCGGACGGTGAACGGTGTTCCGCAGGACCCGGTGGACGGCGCCAGCTTCGCGCAGACGCTCGTCGAACGCGGCGCGGCCGGGGGAAAGCTCACCCAGTACTTCGAGATCATGGGCAGCCGGGCGATCTACCACGACGGCTGGATGGCGTCCGCGTTCGGGCCGCGCGCACCCTGGGCGGCCGGTGTGCCCGGTGGCATCCGCGACTGGAGCCCGGACGACGACGTGTGGGAGCTCTACAACCTGGACGAGGACTGGACCCAGAACCGGGATCTCGCCGAGCAGCATCCGCAGAAGCTGGCGCAACTGCGGGAACTGTTCGTGATCGAGGCCGCGAAGAACAATGCGCTTCCCATCGGCGGCGGGCTGTGGGTCATCGCATTGCATCCCGAGCAGCGGATCACGACGCCGTACACGAGCTGGGAGTTCTCCGGCGACACGATCCGCATGCCCGAGTTCTGTGCTCCCGCGCTGGGCAACAAGAACAACCGGGTCACCCTCGACCTCTCCGCGCCGGAGAATCCGAACGGCGTGCTCTACGCACTGGGAAGCAATGCCGGCGGACTCACGTGCTTCGTCGACGACGGCTACCTCTGTTACGAGTACAACCTGTTCATCCTGATGCGCACCAAGATTCGTTCGACCGTGCCGATCCCGCCGGGCACCCGCACCGTGCAGGTCGTGACGGAGTTCGTCGAGGCGCGGCCCGGAGGACCGCTGAACGTGAAGCTCTGTGCCGACGGCACCGTCGTCGGGGAGGGGCAGGTGCCGGTGAGCGTGCCGTTGCTGTTCACAGCCAACGACTGTCTCGACGTCGGCACCTGCCTCGGTTCCCCGGTGTCGCTGGACTACTACGACCGGGCGCCGTTCCCGTTCAACGGCACCATCGACCGCATGGCGGTCGAGTACACGTAGGGAAGGCTCAGAAATACCAGGGGTACGGCTTCCAATCAGGTTCGCGCTTCTCGAGGAAGGAATCGCGGCCCTCCACGGCTTCGTCCGTCATGTACGCCATGCGGGTGGCCTCGCCGGCGAACAGCTGCTGCCCGACGAGACCGTCGTCCTGCAAGTTGAACGCGTACTTGAGCATGCGCTGGGCCTGCGGGGACTTGCCGTTGATCTTGGTGGCCCAGTCGATTGCGACGTCCTCGAGTTCGGCGTGGTCGACGACCTTGTTGACGGCGCCCATCCGGTGCATCTCCTCCGCGGTGTACGTCTCACCGAGGAAGAAGATCTCGCGGGCGAACTTCTGGCCGACCATCTTGGCGAGGTAGGCACTGCCGTACCCGCCGTCGAAACTGCCGACGTCGGCGTCGGTCTGCTTGAAGCGGGCGTGTTCACGGCTGGCGAGCGTCAGGTCGCAGACCACGTGCAGGCTGTGACCGCCGCCCGCGGCCCAGCCGTTGACGAGGCAGATGACGACCTTCGGCATGAACCGGATCAGCCGCTGGACCTCGAGGATGTGGAGGCGTCCGGCGCGTGCCTTGTCGACGGTGTCCGCGGTTTCGCCTTCCGCGTACTGGTATCCGCTGCGGCCGCGGATGCGCTGGTCGCCGCCGGAGCAGAACGCCCAGCCCTCGTCCTTGGGGCTCGGACCGTTGCCGGTGAGCAGCACGGCGCCCACGTCGGACGTCATCCGGGCGTGGTCGAGCGCCTGGTACAACTCGTCGACGGTGTGCGGGCGGAAGGCGTTGCGCACTTCGGGACGGTCGAACGCCACCCGGACGATTCCCTGGGTGACATGCCGGTGGTAGGTGATGTCGGTCAGGTTCTCGAAACCGGGAACCGGTCGCCAGTGCTGCGGGTTGAAAGTCACGGCTCCGAGGTTATCGGGTGCCGTTGGCGGGTGTCCGCGCGCGCAGGACTTTGCCCGGGTTTACCGTGCAGGTATGAGCGAACAGGCTGCCGACGTCACCCGTCTCGACGGCAAGGGCGACGACGAGTACGAGCACCACGGCGGGTTCCCCAAATACGAGCCGGTGACACCCGGTCCGGACTGGGCGCGGTTCGTCGAGGGAATGCGCACGTTGCAGGACCTCGCGGTGTCGGTCAACGCCCCGGACGACGTGCTCACGCAGGCCGCGGACCAGGTGGAGAAGCTGGCCGAACTGCTCGGACCACACGTCGTTCCCGAGGGGCGGTCGCCGGCGGGCCGCACCATCGAATTGCCGGGCCGGGGGAGTCTCCTCATGCCGCCGTGGAACATCGAGAAGTTCGGGCCCGAGGGGGTGCGCAGCGCGGGCATGTTCCGGCGCTACCACCTCGGTGGCAACGGCGCCGCGCACGGCGGCACACTGCCCCTGCTGTTCGACGACTTGATGGGCATGATCGTCCACGCATACGGGCGGCCCATCAGCCGTACCGCCTACCTGCATGTGAACTACCGCGCGATCACACCGCTCGACACGCATCTGACCGTCGAGGGCAGCGTCGACCGGGTGGAGGGGCGCAAGACGTTCATCACCGCACGGTTGATGCAGGACGACACGTTGCTCGCCGACTGCGAGGCCCTCATGCTCCAGTTGCTGCCCGGGCAGCCCTGACCCCGTGACGTCCCTGCCCTCCGTGGAGGAGGTCCTGGCCGACGCCGTCGTGGTGAGTCTGCCCATGCGCGTGCGGTTCCGCGGCATCACGACGCGAGAAGCGTTGCTGCTGCGCGGTCCCGCCGGGTGGGGCGAGTTCGCGCCGTTCCCCGAGTACGCGGACGACGAGGCGGCGCACTGGTTGCAGTCGGCGATCGAGGACGCCTGGCTCGGGCCGCCACCCGCGGTTCGGGAGCGGGTGCCGATCAACGCCACCGTCCCCGCCGTCGACGCCGCCCGGGTGCCCGCGGTTCTCGAGCGCTACCCCGGCGCGCGGACCGCGAAAGTGAAAGTGGCCGAACGTGGACAGACCCTCGACGACGACGTCGCGCGGGTGCGGGCGGTCCGCGCACTCGTTCCGAACGTGCGCGTCGACGCGAACGGGGGATGGTCGGTCGACGAGGCCGAGACCGCGCTGCGGGCACTGACCGTCGACGGTCCGCTCGAATACGTAGAGCAGCCGTGCGCGAGTGTGCCCGAGTTGGTGGAGGTCCGCAGGCGGATGCCCGACGTGCGGGTGGCCGCCGACGAGAGCATCCGGCGCGCCGAGGATCCGCTGAAGGTCGTGCGCGCCGGCGGTGCCGACGTGGCCGTCGTGAAGGTCGCCCCGCTCGGGGGAATGCGACGACTGCTGTCGCTCGCGGACGAGTTGTCTTCGTACGGTGTGCCGGTGGTCGTGTCGAGCGCCTTGGACACCGCTGTCGGCATTGCCGCCGGTGTCGCCGCTGCCGCCGCCCTCCCCGAATTGCAGTTCGCGTGCGGTCTGGGCACCGGGGGCCTCTTCGAGGCGGACGTGGCCCGTCCCCGCGAACCCGTGGACGGCGAGCTCACCGTCGAAGCGGTGGTACCCGACGTCGAACGCGTCACGGCGCTCGCCGCGTCCGCGGAGCGTTCACGCTGGTGGGTCGAGCGGGCGCGTCGGTGCCATGGCCTGCTCGAACAACGCGGAGTCCGGGTTTTCGTATAGTGTCTGGCCGGACCTGATCGCTCAGTCAATACGGAGGCATTGAAAGTGGTTGCAGCTCTGAACGAAACCCTGCTCGACGAGTCGCGCGTTCCTGCGGTCATCGCAGACGTCCAGGCTCTCATCGACGCGGAGGTTTCGGACAAGTCGGGGGCCTCGGGACTGGCACTCAAGGGTGGATACGGCGCCGTCAAGAAGGTGGGACCGTCGATCGTGCCGGACGCCATCGAGGGCCTGCTGCCGGCATTCGTCACCAAGCTCGAGCCGTACTGGCAGGCCTTCACCGCCAGTGGTGAGGCCGGATTCTCCGAGTACCTGGTCGCGCGTGGCGACGAGGTCGCGGACTCGCTCCTCGGGGTGACCGACGAGCGCATCGAGGGCAGCGACCGCGGTGCTGTCAAGAAGGTGTACTCGTCGCTGCGTCCGTCGGCGAAGAAGAATGTGATCGAGGCACTTCCGCGTCTGGGCGCCCTCGTTCAGAAGCACGCCAACTGAGAACCCAGGTGAGTGGCAAAGTGTGCCCCGGCACGCTTTGCCACTCACCTGCGGTCAGTTGGCAGCGTGACCGTGGCGCCAGTACCCCGTGAACGAGATGTCGGCCTTCGGGATGCGGCGCTCGTTGACGAGGTGGCGTCGCAACGCCGTCGTCAGTTCGCTCTCGCCTGCGACAAACGTGTAGGACGGCCCGTCAGGCAGTTCCGCCTGCTTCACCGTGTTCAGCGCGAGTACTCCCGGACGGGCATCGGCGTCCTCGCGCACCAGCCAGTGCACGTTCACGCCGTCGCCCACCGAAACCTCCTGAGCGTCTTCGGCATCGGGAATCTCGACGAACACCTCGGCCCGCAGGTCCCGCGGTGCCGAACGCAGGATCCCCACGATTGCGGGAAGCGCGCTCTCGTCACCGACCAGCAATTGCCACTCGGCGTCCGGCGTCGGGTTGTAGATCAGGCCCTCGTCGAGGATCGCCACCTCGTCACCGGCCGCGGCCGAGTTGGCCCACGCCGACGCGGGACCGAGGTCACCGTGCGACGCGAAGTCGATGTCGATCTCGGTGGTGTCGCCGAACGTTCCCGACCCCGCCACGCGGATCTCGCGGATCGTGTAGTTGCGCACGACCGGCCGGGTGTCCTTGGACATCAGCTTGTACTGGGCGTACCAGAGGTTGCTCGCACTGGTCGGAAGCCGCAGCGTGCTCTGTCCCCGTTGGGGGATGAACATCCGGAACCACTGGTCGAACCCCATCGGGGCGACGGAGTCGAGTTCCTCGCCCGCGATGGTGACGCGGACGAAGTTCGGGCTGATCTGCTTGCCGGCGACGACTCGCGCGGACGCGATCCGGCGACTCTGAGGTTTGACGAACTTGCTGCGTTGAGCCATGGCGTTGGGTGCTCCCCCGAGGAATAGCGGTGCGATATGTCAGGTAAGCCTAACCAATTGATCGGTTATTCGGGGCGATGCGGGCGGTCGAGCATCACGACCTTCGGCGGCAGACCCCACTCGTTTCGGCCGAGGCGGCTGAGCGGGGCGAGATCCGCGAAGTCCGGGAGTCCGTCGTCGGCGAGCGCCTCGGACCGCACCGCGACCGTGACGACGTCGCCCATCACCACGAACGAATCACCGACAGGTATCACCTGGTGCAGGGTGCATTCGATGGCGACCGGCGAACCCGCGACCCGGACGGGACGAACCCGCTCGCTGGGCTCGGTGTCGATGCCCAGCGCGGCGAACTCGTCGACATTGCTGTCGTACGTGGCGGAACTGGCGTTGACCGTCGACATCAGCGGCTCCGTCGCCAGGTTGATCACGAACTCTCCCGTCGCCTCGATGTTGCGGAGGCTGTCCTTGCGGGTGACCGAGGTGAACTGCACCACCGGCGGGCGGGTGCTGGACACCGAGAAGAAGCTGTACGGGGCCAGGTTGGCCACCCCGTCCGCCGAGACCGTGGACACCCATGCGATCGGCCGGGGCACGATCGAAGCGGTCAGCACCTGGTACATGCGGTGCGGGGGAAGCTCGGCGGGATCGAAGACAGTGCGCATGCGTCCATGGTGTCAGCGCCCGCGATGTGGCCGTGAACTCACCCGGCGAGGTCGCCGGACGGACTTGCCGGAGTATCTGACACTCTTGATGTCGTGAACCCGTCCACTGCACAAGCCACCGCGGTCGTCGACGAACTGGTCCGCGGGGGAGTACGCGAGGTCGTGCTCTGCCCGGGTTCGCGCAACGCGCCGCTGGCGTTCGCCCTGCAGGCCGCCGATCTCGAGGGCCGGCTGCGTCTGCACATGCGCATCGACGAACGCACCGCCGGATTCCTCGCGCTCGGCCTGGCCGTGGCCGGCAAGCGCCCCGTCCCGATCGTCATGACGTCCGGCACCGCGGTCGCCAATCTCGGACCCGCGGTCCTCGAGGCGAACTACGCCCGGGTGCCGCTCGTGGTGCTCAGCGCCAACCGCCCGTACGAGATGCTCGGCACGGGCGCCAACCAGACCATCGAGCAACTCGGACTGTTCGGCAGCCAGGTGCGCGCGACCATCAGCCTGGGCCTGGCCGAGGACGACGCCGGGCAGAACAGCCAGTGGCGTTCGGCCGTGTGCCGGGTCCTCGCCGCCGCGCGCGGCACGAGGTCCGGCAACGCCGGTCCCGTGCACTTCGACATCCCGCTCCGGGAACCGCTTGTTCCCGACGTCCACGCGCAAGGCCCGGTCCCGCAGGGACGACCGGGTGGCGCGGCGTGGACCACCACCCAGCACGCGACGCTCGACGTGCCGATGGACCTCGACCTCACCCCCGACACCATCGTGGTCTCCGGGCACGGGTCCGCGCTGCGGCCGGAACTTGCCGGACTTCCGACGGTCGCCGAGCCGACCGCGCCTCTGCACGGCATCCCGGTGCATCCGATGGCGCTGCCGCAGCTCAAGCCGCGGCAGGCCGTCATCACTGGACGCCCCACACTCCACCGGTCCGTGTCGAAGGTTCTGGCCGATCCGGCGGTGGCCGTCTATGCGCTCACCACCGGCCCCCGCTGGCCCGACGTGTCCGGCAACGTGCTGGCCACCGGAACCCGCGCGGTCGTGTCCGGTGAACCCGACCGGGCCTGGATCAACCGGTGCCGCACGCTGTCCGAACACACCGACAAGGCGGTGCGCGCGCAACTCGCCGCCCACCCGAAGGCGACGGGACTGCACGTGGCGGCGGCCGTCATGGACGCCCTGACCGACGGCGACCAGTTGCTGCTCGGGGCGTCCAACCCCGTGCGCGACGCCGCGCTCGTCAGCTATCCGGCGCCGAAGATCCGGGTGCTCTCCAACCGGGGTGTCGCCGGCATCGACGGCACCGTGTCCGCGGCCGTCGGGGCGGCGCTGGCCTACGAGGAGGGGCGCACGGTGGCCCTGCTCGGCGACCTCACGTTCCTGCACGACGCGTCCGGGCTGCTCATCGGCTCGGGCGAACCGCGTCCCCGGGACCTGACGATCGTGGTCGCGAACGACGACGGTGGCGGCATCTTCGAATTGCTCGAGCAGGGCGATCCGCAGTACGCCGGGGTGTTCGAACGGGTCTTCGGTACTCCGCACGGGATGGATCTCGCCGCACTCTGCGCCGCGTACCGGGTGGAGCATCACCTGGTGGGTCTGGGTGAGCTGTCGACGCGGCTGAGCGCCCCCGAGGCGCCCGGCGACCGCGGCATCCGGGTGCTCGAGGTGACCACCGAACGTTCCGGGCTGCGCGAACTGCACGCCGCGGTGCGGGCACAACTGTGAATGCGCGAGTGACGCGGCGCGTCCGGCGCGGGGTGCTGGTGGCGGCGATCGGCATCTCGGTCCTGGCCGTGCTCCTCGTGCTGGCCGCCTGGCGCAACGACCACACCATCCAATCCGACCGGGGCGTGGCCACGGCGGAGGTGCTGTCGGCGGGCTCGCTGCGGTCGGCCATCAGCTTCGTCACGCCCGACGGGGTGACGCACAACCCCGAACTCGGCGTGCTGTACCCGACGAAGCTCACGGTGGGGCAGCGCATCGACGTCGAGTACGCGCGCAGCGAACCCGACCTCGTGCGGGTGTCCGGACGCGACGCCAGCGTGGCCGTCGTCCCCGCCGGTTCGCTGATCGTCGTGACGTGGCTGATCGCGGGACCGGTGATCTGGTACCTGCGGCGGCGGGAGAGCCCGGCGGAGGCCCAGCCGGCCGTGTCATCCTGAGTTTCCCGGAACTTCGCGCGACGGTCACGTCGATCTCGCTGCTGTGACCACGAGCACTGCCACGCTGAACGCGTGAGAGTAGCCATCGTCGCGGAATCGTTCCTTCCCAACATGAACGGTGTGACCAACTCGGTGCTGCGGGTCCTCGACCACCTCCAGCGCACCGGACACCAGGCGATGGTCGTCGCCCCGGACACGGTCGGATCGCAGACGTCCGCGCCGACCGAACACGGCGGTGTGCCCGTCCACCGGGTCCCCGCGGTGATGGTTCCGAAGGTCAGTTCGCTCCCGGTGGGTCTGCCGCAGCCCGGACTCACCGCCGCGCTGCGGGCGTTCGACCCCGACGTCGTGCACCTGGCGTCGCCCTTCCTGCTCGGGGCCGGCGGGCTCGGCGCGGCGCACCGGCTCGACGTCCCCACGGTGGCCGTGTACCAGACCGATGTGGCGGGTTTCGCCGAGAGCTACGGCCTCGGCATCACCAGCCGCGCGGCGTGGGCCTGGACGCGTCGCATCCACCGGGGCTGCACCCGCACCCTCGCGCCGTCCACGTCGGCGGTCGAGGCACTCGCCGAGCAGAGGATTCCGCGGGTCCACCGCTGGTCGCGCGGCGTGGAGACCGCTCGATTCGCGCCGTCCCGGCGCAGCACCGGTCTGCGGGACTCCTGGCTGGACGGCTCGGACCGGCTGGTCGTCGGATTCGTGGGCAGGCTCGCGCCCGAGAAGCACGTGGAGCGGCTGGCCGCACTCTCCGGCGACCAGCGGGTCCAGCTGGTGATCGTCGGCGACGGCCCGGAGCGAGCCCGTCTGCGCCGCCTGATGCCCGATGCGGTGTTCACCGGCCAGCTCGGCGGTATGGAGCTCGCCGAGGCCTACGCGAGCCTGGACGTCTTCGTCCACCCGGGCGAGCACGAGACGTTCTGCCAGGCGGTGCAGGAGGCGCTGTCCAGTGGGGTGCCGGTGATCGGACCGGATGCCGGTGGACCGCGCGATCTGGTCGCGCACTGCCGCAACGGCTACCTGCTTCCCGTCGACCGGTTCGGCGAACTGTTGCCGAGCGCAGTCGAGGCACTGAGCGACCGCCGCATGCGGGCCCGCTTCGGGGAGGCCGCCCGGCAGTCGGTACTGCACCGCACGTGGCCCGCGATCTGCGACGAACTGCTGGGCCACTACGCGGCGGTCACCGGCGGGCACGGCGCCCGCGAATCGCGAGCGGCCTGACCACCGGATCGGTAGCCGCGGGAACTTGCAGGGGGCGTCTCGTCGTTGCCCAGGTATGGCCAAGTACAAGACTGTCAATCCCGCGACCGGTGAAACCGTCCGGGAATTCACGACCTTGGACGATGCAGGAGTGGAGGCGGCGCTCTCCCGCGCCCACAGCGGATATCTCGACTGGCGGACGACCCCCGCCGAGGAACGTGCCCGGATTCTGGGCCGGACCGCCGATCTCTACGCGGAGCGCGAGGACGAACTGGCGCGGATGATCGCCCTCGAGATGGGCAAACCCGTCCGGGAGGCCAAAGGCGAAGTCAAGCTCTCCTCGGCGATCTACCGCTACTACGCGGACAACGGTCCCGCGCTGCTCGAGGCGGAACGGCTCGACGTGCCGGGCGCGGACGAATCCGTGGTCTACCGCAGGCCGATCGGTGCGCTCGTCGGCGTGATGCCGTGGAACTACCCGTACTACCAGGTGGCCCGTTTCGCGGCGCCGAACCTCATGCTCGGCAACACCGTGCTGCTCAAGCACGCCCCGAACTGTCCGCAGTCGGCGCTGCTGATGGAGGAGATCTTCCGGCAGGCCGGTCTCCCCGAGGACGCGTACATCAACGTGTTCGCCACCAACGAGCAGATCGCCGACATGATCGCGGATCCGCGTGTTCAGGGTGTCTCTCTCACCGGCAGTGAGCGGGCCGGGACCAGTGTCGCCGAGACGGCGGGCCGCAACCTCAAGAAGGTGGTGCTCGAACTCGGCGGGTCCGACGTGTTCGTCGTCCTCGACACCAACGACATGGACGCCACGGTCAAGACCGCGACCCGTGCCCGCCTGTCCAACGCGGGCCAGGCCTGCAACTCGCCCAAACGTTTCATCGTGACCGAGCCGAACTACGATGAGTTCGTCTCGAAGCTCGCCGAGTCGTTCAAGGCCACACCGACCGGCGATCCGCTCGACGCGAAGACCGTCCTCGGGCCGCTGTCCTCGCAGAGTGCCGCGGATTCGCTGATCGAGCAGATCGAGGACGCCATCGCCAAGGGCGCGACGCTCCTCGCTGGCGGGAAGAAGATCGACGGTCCCGGCTCATACGTCGAACCGACGCTCCTCGTCGACGTGACCCCCGAGATGCGGGCGTACAGCGAGGAACTGTTCGGGCCGGTCGGCGTCGTCTACAAGGTCGCCACCGCCGACGAAGCCGTGGAACTCGCCAACTCCTCCTCCTACGGTCTCAGCGGTTCGGTGTGGAGCACCGACCTCGACGGGGCACGTGAGGTCGCCGACCGGCTCGACGTCGGCATGGCCTTCGTCAACGAACACGGCACGACGCTCCCCGGGTTGCCGTTCGGCGGCGTCAAGCGCTCCGGCGTCGGCCGCGAACTCGGTCCGTGGGGGATGGACGAATTCGTCAACAAGAAGCTGGTGCGGGTCTCCAAGAAGTGACCGCCTCGCCACCACGCCCGGCGCCGACATCGGCGCCGGGCGCGGTTGGTAGCGTTTCGGGCGTGGCAACTACACACGGTTCGCGGGCGTCGCTCGAAAAGGATCCGCACGAGGTCGCGTCGATGTTCGACGGCGTCGCGAAGCGCTACGACCTCACCAACACGATCCTGTCGTTCGGTCAGGATCGCAGTTGGCGCAAGGCGACGCGCTCGGCCCTGGCCCTGAAGCCGGGCGAGCGCGTTCTCGACCTCGCGGCGGGGACCGGAGTGTCGACCGTCGAGCTCGGACGGTCGGGTGCGTGGTGTGTGGCCACCGATTTCTCCAAGGGGATGCTGCAGGCCGGCAGCGGACGCGACGTCCCGATGGTCGCGGGCGACGCGATGCACCTGCCGTACGCCGACGCCGTGTTCGACGCCGCGACGATCTCCTTCGGGCTGCGCAACGTCTCCGACTTCGACGCCGGTCTCCGCGAGATCGCCCGCGTCACCAAGCCCGGCGGGCGTCTCGTCGTGAGCGAGTTCTCGACCCCGGTGTTCGGGCCGTTCCGCACCGTCTACATGGAGTACCTGATGAAGGCGCTGCCGCGGGTCGCGCGCGCCGTCAGCAGCAACCCCGACGCCTACGTGTACCTCGCGGAGTCCATCCGCGCCTGGCCGACTCAGCAGGAACTCGCGCTGCGCATCGAGGCGGCCGGGTGGCGGAACGTGCAGTGGCGCAACCTCACCGGCGGCGTGGTTGCCCTGCACCGCGCCACCCGCTGAACGTCAGCCGAACAGCGGTCGCGAGTCGACCTTCTGCGACAGCAGACCGGACGCCCGCCACGCGCGGGCGGTGAGGTCGCTGTCCTCCTCGGTGACGAGGTTGCCCATGACCCGGACCGCGACGGTCATCAGTGCCCGGGACCGCATCGCCACCGGACCGGACGCGGGCAGAACCCGGGGGACGGTCAGCAGCCCGGCGAGTCGCCGCGCCACGGAGAACGCCCGGCCGTACCGCTCCCGGAGAATCGAGGGCCACAGCTCCGTCAGGTCGTCGGCGTCGAGGATCTCCGCAACCAGGCGCCCGCCTTCGAGCCCGTAATCGATGCCCTCGCCGTTCAGCGGATTCACGCATGCCGCCGCGTCGCCGATGATCGCCCAGTTCCGGCCCGCGATGTGCGACACCGCACCGCCCATCGGCAGCAGCGCCGACGCGACCGCGCGCAGCTCGCCGTCCCAGTTCCATTCGTCGCGGCGTTGCGCCGTGTACAGGTCGAGCAGCGGTCGCAGCGCACCCGGGGCCGGACGTTTGGCGGTGGCGAGGGTGCCGACGCCGATGTTCACCTCTCCGGTGCCGAGGGGGAACACCCAGCCGTAGCCCGACTGCAGCGTCCCCGCTTCGTCCCGCAGTTCGAGGTGCGAGGTGATCCACGGGTCGGCGCTGCGGTCGGTGGCGATGTAGGCGCGGGCGGCCACACCGTAGGCAGTGTCCCGGTGCCATTCCCGACCCAGTTGCTTGCCCAGCGTGGACCGGACGCCGTCGGCGACGATCAGCGTCCGGCAGCCGATGGTGTGGGTCCCGTCGGACGTCTTCAGCGTCACCGCCGTCACCCGATCGCCGTCCCGTTCCGCGCAGATCGCCTTGGCGCCCTGCACCATGACGGCCCCCGCGTCGACGGCGGTGGCACGGATCCTGTCGTCCAGCTCGGTGCGGGCCACCGCGCTGCCGACGGCCGGGAACGACCTGCCCGGCCACTCGAGCTCGAGCTCGTGACCGAACCCACTGAGCCTCAGCCCGCGGTTGGTCCCCTTCGACCGCACCCAGTCGCCGAGACCGAGATGGTCGAGCTCGGCGACGGCACGCGGGGTGAGTCCGTCGCCACACGTCTTGTCGCGGGGAAACACCGCCGCGTCGGCGAGGACGACATCACGTCCCGCGCGTGCCGCCCACGCGGCAGCCGAGGAACCGGCCGGACCAGCACCGATGACCAGGACATCGGTGGCGGTGGGAAGCGGGGATCCCGCGGGCGACTGTTCTGCTGCGACCACACCTACATCCTGTCAGGCTTCGCTATGCGACCGCGGCGAGGCCGACGGGCAGCGGAACCGCTAGGTTCACTACCGTGGTAGCCGAGCCGCCACCGACGGCGCGGGAACCGCGCCGTCACTGACGACAGGAATGGGTACTGAGAACGTGAGCACCGAGGGCGCAGCACACACCGCTGCCGACGCTGTAGTGGGCACTACGGTCGCCGGGATCGATCTCGGCGACCCGCAGCTCGCTGCCACGGTCCGTGAAGGACTGAAGCAAGTCGAGGAACTGCTGGTCAGTGAGCTCTCCGACGGGGAGGACTTCCTCACGGAGGCGGCGTTGCATCTCGCGAAGGCGGGAGGCAAGCGTTTCCGCCCGCTGTTCACGGTGCTCACCGCCCAGCTCGGACCGAAGGCCTCCGACCCGTCGGTGGTCACCGCGGCCACCGTCGTCGAGCTGGTCCACCTCGCCACGCTCTACCACGACGACGTGATGGACGAGGCGTCGATGCGCCGCGGTGCACCCAGCGCGAACTCGCGGTGGGGCAACAGTGTTGCGATCCTCGCCGGCGACTATCTGTTCGCGCACGCGTCCCGTCTCGTCTCGACGCTGGGACCCGAGGCGGTGCGCATCATCGCCGAGACGTTCGCCGAACTCGTCACGGGCCAGATGCGCGAGACGATCGGGCTTCGCGGCGAGCAGGATCCGGTCGAGCACTACCTCAAGGTCGTGTGGGAGAAGACGGGCTCGCTCATCGCGGCGTGCGGACGCTTCGGCGGCACCTTCTCCGGTGCGGACGCCGACCACGTGAAGCGGCTCGAACGCCTCGGCGACGCCGTGGGCACCGCATTCCAGATCTCCGACGACATCATCGACATCTCCTCGGTGTCCGCCCAGTCCGGCAAGACACCCGGAACCGACCTGCGTGAAGGCGTCCACACGCTGCCCGTCCTGTACGCGCTGCGCGACGAGGGACCCGACGCCGATCGTCTCCGGGTTCTCCTCGACGGTCCCGTCACCAACGACGACGACGTCGCGGAGGCGCTCGCGCTCCTCGAACGGTCACCCGGCATGGCCGCCGCCAAGGCGAAGCTGGAGGAGTTCGCGGTCCAGGCACGCGCGCAGCTCGCCGAACTGCCGCAGGGCCCCGCCAACGACGCCCTCGTGAAGCTCGTCGATTACACGATCGAGCGCGTCGGCTGAGCCGTATCGTCAGTATCTGAACTCGTCTTCACCCGATTCTCGTCGTCCGAGCGGGAACCGTCCCGCCGCCGTGTTTCGTTGAATGATCAAGATCCCGAAATTCGGGCGACGTGATCGGGTGACAACGACAAGGAAGGCGTGACGTGCGCTACGCAAACGGGGCGAAGACTCTGGTTCTGTTGGTCGGCATGTCGGCGCTGATCGTGTTCATCGGTGCGTTGTTCCGCAACCCCACCATCCTGCTGCTGGCGATCGTGTTCGCGGTCGGAATGAACGCGTACGTGTATTTCAACAGCGACAAGATGGCCCTCAAGGCCATGCACGCCCAGCCGATCACCGAGGTGCAGGCACCGGTCATCTACCGCATCGTCCGGGAACTGGCCACCACCGCGCACCAGCCGATGCCGCGGCTCTACATCAGCCCCACCGCCGCGCCCAACGCGTTCGCCACCGGGCGCAGTCCGCGGCACGCCGCCGTGTGCGTCACGAGCGGCATTCTGCAGATTCTCAACGAACGAGAGTTGCGGGCCGTGCTCGGACACGAGCTGTCGCACGTCTACAACCGCGACATCCTGATTTCCTCCGTCGCCGGCGCCATGGCCGCCGTCGTGTCGGGACTCGCGAACTTCGCCATGTTCGCCAACATGTTCGGCGGACGCGGCGGGGGACAGGGCGCCAACCCGATCGCGCTGCTCCTGGTGTCGCTGCTCGGGCCGATCGCCGCGACCGTCGTCAAACTCGCGGTGTCGCGGTCCCGGGAGTACCAGGCCGACCAGTCGGGCGCAGAGCTCACAGGCGACCCCCTGGCGCTGGCGTCCGCGCTGCGGAAGCTGGAGCAGGGCACTCAGGCCGCGCCGCTGCCGCCGGAGCCTCAGCTGGCCGCGCAGTCGCACCTGATGATCGCCAACCCGTTCCGCACCGGCGAGAAGATGAGCCGGATGTTCTCCACCCACCCGCCGATGGCCGACCGGATCGAGCGGCTCGAGCGGATGGCGGGCATGTAGGCGGCTTCGCCGCCCGTGCGCGGTTGACGAGTGCAGGGACTCGTGAACCGCGCACGGGCGCGGAGCGCCTACCGGTAGTTCACGAACTGCAGCGCGATCCCGAAGTCCTCGCCCTTCAGCAGCGAGATGACGGCCTGCAGGTCGTCGCGCTTCTTGCTGCTCACCCGCAGTTCGTCACCCTGGATCTGCGCCTTGACGCCCTTGGGGCCCTCGTCGCGGATCTTCTTGGTGATCTTCTTGGCGTTCTCCGTGGTGATGCCCTGAACAAGGCTGCCCGACAGCTTGTAGATCTTCCCGGACTGCGCCGGCTCACCCGCGTCGAACGCCTTCAGGGAGATGTCACGCCGGATCAGTTTCTCCTTGAAGACGTCCAGGGCGGCGAGCAGTCGCTCCTCGGTGTCGGCGGTCAGGGTGATGGTTTCCTCGCCGGACCATTCGATCGAGGCTCCCGTGTTCCGGAAGTCGAACCGGGTCGACAGCTCCTTGCCGGCCTGATGCAGGGCGTTGTCCACCTCTTGACGCTCCACCTTGCTCACCACATCGAAGGACGAATCAGCCACTTCACACTCCCGGTTTCGTCTAGTTCTCCCCGCCGCGACCCGGCCGGGGGCTCGCCGAATGCCGGCGAGCAGATTCGACGCTATCGGTTCGCAACCGCCCGTATCCACCCGGTTTGCAAAACGGGGGGCCGTTCGTTGTATTCTTCTTTCCGCAGCGGAGAGCGATTTCGCACAGATTTCGCGCTCCTCGTGCAACCCCGGCAGATTGCCCGAGCGGCCAATGGGAGCGGACTGTAAATCCGTCGGCTTATGCCTACGTAGGTTCGAATCCTACATCTGCCACACACAGAACCCCGGTGAGCGACAGCTCACCGGGGTTCTGTCGTTCGTGGACGAGACCGGGTGCCCGGCCGGCATCCCGGTCTGCCCGCTTGGAATGGTGTGTCAGCGGTTCATCAGGACGAACACTCCCCACCCGAGGTATTCGCGCTGGTACCTGGCGTGCTGGGCGGGAGCCGCGTCAAGTTCCGCGCGCATGTCGTCGGCCGGCTCGTCGTCGGGGTTGGCGTCGAGCCAACGGCGGATGTCGAGCCACTGCGCAGCGACGTACCGATCCCAGCTGTCCTGGTCGGCCAGAACCATGTCCACGACGTCGCAGCGCAGGTCGCGGAACTGCTCGAGCAGTTCCGGCAGCGGGAGAAGGTCGTCCTTGCGATCGTCGGCGACGTGGCCTGACGCGTCCCCGTGCACGAATCAGGCCCGGTCGGCCACGCCCAGCTCGACGGCCCGCGCGCGGGCGGCGCCGATGAAGGCGGCGCTGATGTCGACCCCGGTGCCGGTGACACCGTGGTCGCGCGCCCAGGTGCACATTAACTCGCCCTTGCCGCAGGCGAGGTCGAGCACGCGTGTGCCCGGCGACGGGCTGATGGCCTGGCCGAGGATGGCCAGTTTCTCGCTGGTGAACGGATTGCAGACGCGATGGCTGCTCTCGCGGATCAAATGCACCTCTTCGGACGCGAACGCTTGGACCGGCCGAAGGTACGGCCGCGGGGATCGTCGAGTCCATCGAATTTCGCGTCCGGATGTCCTGGATGGCCTTCGTCGCGACAGGCTGGGTGGATGTCGGCGGGCTCCCCGAGGTCGATCGCAGGTCTCGAGCCTGGCTTGCGCACCCGAACTGTCGGGCGCAGCGACATACGAAAGCCGCTGACCAGGCAATTTGGTTCTGGACGCGAACTCTGTGTAATCTCGTCAAGGCTTCAGCGCGCAGCGATGTGCGAGCGAAGCACGCCCCCTTAGCTCAGTCGGCAGAGCGTTTCCATGGTAAGGAAAAGGTCAACGGTTCGATTCCGTTAGGGGGCTCGCTGGATTGAAGTGGAGCGCCCAGTGCGCGACACTCGACACCGAGGCGGTGTAGCTCAGTTGGTAGAGCAAACGACTCATAATCGTTGCGTCGCCGGTTCAAGTCCGGTCACCGCTACACAATATGCATGATCCACCCTGATTGTTCGTAATCAGATTCACCCGAAAGAAGGCATCCCGTGGCCTCCTCGACTGACGTTCGGCCCAAGATCACTTTGGCCTGCGAGGTATGCAAGCACCGCAACTACATCACCAAGAAGAATCGGCGCAACGACCCCGATCGCCTGGAGATCAAGAAGTTCTGCCCGAACTGCGGAACTCACCAGTCGCATCGCGAGTCCAAGTAACACGGTCCGGAACTAGGACTGCGTTCGCGAAGGGAGTCCTCTAGGCTGCCCTCACGCGCTGACGTCAAGGGTAGAAGAGGTTCTTTCGCGTGACTGACACTGTGACAGAGACAGAGGCATACGTGCCCGAGGCTGTTCCTGCTGATCCTGCCGCGCACGCACTGGCAATGGTCGGGCACCACTACCGCGTCGACGACTTCTACGAGGTCGGACGCGAGAAGGTGCGCGAGTACGCGCGTGCCGTGCAGGACTGGCACCCCGCTCACCACGACGAGGAAGCCGCGAAGGGCCTCGGCTACGACGGTCTCCTTGCTCCTCTGACGTTCATCTCGCTCGTCGGCATCATCGCCCAGGGGCGTCTCTTCAAGGAGATCGTCACGGGTTACGACCCGAGCCAGATTCTCCAGACCGACCAGCGGCTCGAGTTCCACAAGCCGATCAAGGTCGGCGACCGTCTGGTCTGTGACGTGTACCTGGAGTCGTTCCGTCAGATGGGCGGCAGCGACATCATCGTCACCAAGAACATCGTCACCGATCAGTACGACGAACTGGTCCAGACCACGTGGACGACGCTCGTCGCGCGCACCGGTGGCGAGGTCGACGAGAACATCGCTCACGCAGTCAAGGACGTGATCATGCATGGCGCTTCGTAAGTTCGAGGACGTCTCGGTGGGTGAAGAACTCCCCGAGCGCATCGTGAAGCTCACGCGTGGCGACCTGGTCAACTACGCGGGCGTGTCCGGCGATCCCAACCCGATCCACTGGAGCGACGAGGTCGTCAAGCTCGCCGGTCTGGACAACGTGATCGCGCACGGAATGCTCACCATGGGTCTCGGCGGCGGTTTCGTCACGTCGTGGCTCGGCGATCCGGGTGCCGTCAAGGAATACAACGTTCGTTTCACGAGCTCGGTCTACGTCCGTGAGGACGAGGCCGCGCAGGTCGAGTACACCGGTAAGGTGAAGTCGCTCGACGAGGAAAGCAAGACAGCAGTAGTCGCGATCGTGGCGCGCTCCGAGGGAAAGAAGATCTTCGGTCGCGCCACCGCAACGGTCCGTCTGGCCTGACAGCCGGGTGGATTGGGTTTGTTCCGGGGCTTTGAAGTACACTGAGATTTCTGGGATTACTCAGCGCTGCGCGCTGCCCTACGGTGCTGTATGGCCGGCAAGGGTGGCGCGCGTGTCATGTAATCACAGAGAGGTCGGTCAAGAATTGGTCCGAGGCTAGTTTCGGATCAGGTCTCCCGACCAAAGGGGCGTAGCTCAACTGGCAGAGCAGCGGTCTCCAAAACCGCAGGTTGCAGGTTCAAGTCCTGTCGCCCCTGCCCCCGGATGCCAGCGACTGAGAGGAACGACGTGAGCGAGGAGCGCGCCAAGCGCGACGGCGACACTTCAGGGTCGACGCGCCCGGACGGTGCCGACGACACCGCGGCCGACGCCACCACCACGCGTTCCGCCACTCCCTCGGGAAAGCCCAGCGGTAAGCGCCAGGGCCGTCGTTCTCCGGCAGGTACCGAGGTCGCCGCGAGTTCCGTGAAGTCACCGGAACTGTCGAAGTCGGACACGACCACCAAGGTCAAGCCGGCGAAGAAGGATCGCGCCGACAAGCCGCGCAAGGAAAACATCTTCAAGCGCCTGCGCCGGTTCCTCCGCGAGGTCATCGCCGAGCTGCGCAAGGTCATCTGGCCCAATCGCAAGCAGATGATCACCTACACCAGCGTCGTCCTGGTCTTCGTGGTGTTCATGGTGACGTTCATCGGCGTGTTGGATCTGGTGGTCATCAAGGGCGTCACCTGGTTGTTCGGTTGACGGAATCCGCCCCGGTGGATCCGAAGTATGTGAGTGACGAGAGGAAGCGAGTGCCCCAGTGAGCACCCCCGAGAACGACACGAATGAGGCTTTGGCCGAAGAGCGTGTTTCTGCCGAGGCGGCAGCCGAAGTGGATGTCGAGGCTGCCGACGAGGGCACCGAAGCCGCGGAAATCGTCGGTGACGACGTTGCCGAGGACGCCCCGGCCGACGAGATCGTCGCGGACGAGGCGCCCGCCGACGAGGCTGTGACTGCCGACGAGGCTGTAGCTGCCGAAGAGCCCGAGGATCCCGTTGCGGAACTCAAGGCCGCTCTGCGTCGCGCACCCGGTGACTGGTACGTCATTCACTCCTACGCGGGCTACGAGAACAAGGTCAAGGCCAACCTCGAGACCCGTGTTCAGAACCTCGACGTCGGCGACTACATCTTCCAGGTGGAAGTTCCCACCGAAGAGGTCACCGAGATCAAGAACGGACAGCGCAAGCAGGTCAACCGCAAGGTTCTGCCCGGCTACATCCTGGTCCGCATGGATCTGAACGACGAGTCCTGGGGAGCGGTGCGCAACACGCCCGGCGTCACCGGATTCGTCGGTGCGACGTCGCGTCCGTCCCCGCTGACCCTCAACGAGGTCATCAAGTTCCTGCTTCCGCAGCAGGAGCAGAAGAAGCAGGCTGCCGCGGCGACCGTCTCGGCGGGGGAGACCGGCGGAGAGAGCTTCGCGAAGCCGCTCATCGAGGTCGACTTCGAGGTCGGCGAGTCGGTCACCGTCATGGACGGCCCGTTCGCCACGCTGCCCGCCAGCATCAGCGAGGTCAACGCCGAGCAGCAGAAGCTCAAGGTCCTGGTCTCGATCTTCGGTCGTGAGACCCCGGTCGAGTTGTCCTTCACGCAGGTCGCGAAGATCTAGCGCCACATACTTGCACTGCAGTAGCAAGAAACACACCCAGCAAGAATTAGGAAATCGAGATGCCCCCCAAGAAGAAGAAGCTCGCAGGGCTCATCAAGCTTCAGATCCAGGCCGGTCAGGCTAACCCTGCACCGCCCGTGGGTCCCGCGCTTGGTCAGCACGGCGTGAACATCATGGAGTTCTGCAAGGCCTACAACGCGGCGACTGAGTCCCAGCGCGGCAACGTGGTGCCGGTCGAGATCTCGGTCTACGAAGACCGGACCTTCGATTTCAAGCTGAAGACCCCTCCGGCTGCCAAGCTGCTGCTCAAGGCTGCAGGCGTGCAGAAGGGCTCCGGCGAGCCGCACAAGACCAAGGTTGCTTCCGTGACCATGGATCAGGTGCGCGAAATCGCGAAGACCAAGCAGGAAGACCTCAACGCGAACGACATCGAGCAGGCCGCGAAGATCATCGCCGGCACCGCACGCTCGATGGGTATCACGGTCGACGGCTGAGTCAGCCCTGATCGATCGACGGCACCGCCGTCGAAGAAAGCGTGGGGGGGCCGGCCAGGCCCAGACCACTACTGAACCATTCACCATCGCAGACAAGACACACACTGCGGTGAGAAGTTAGGACAGAAGAAATGGCAAAGCGCAGCAAGGCGTATCTCGCCGCCGCTGAGAAGATCGACTTCGACAAGCTGTACAGCCCACTGCAGGCTGCGAAGCTGGCGAAGGAGACGTCGTCGAGCAAGATGGACGCGACCGTCGAGGTTGCAGTCCGTCTGGGCGTCGACCCCCGCAAGGCGGACCAGATGGTCCGCGGCACGGTCAACCTGCCGCACGGCACCGGTAAGACCGCCCGCGTCATCGTGTTCGCAGTCGGAGAGAAGGCCGCCGAGGCCGAGGCAGCTGGAGCCGACGCCGTCGGCGCCGAGGACCTCATCGAGCGGATCCAGGGTGGATGGCTCGATTTCGACGCCGCCATCGCGACTCCCGATCAGATGGCCAAGGTCGGCCGCATCGCCCGCGTCCTCGGACCGCGTGGCCTGATGCCGAACCCGAAGACCGGCACCGTGACGGCTGACGTCACGAAGGCTGTCGCGGACATCAAGGGCGGAAAGATCAACTTCCGCGTCGACAAGCAGGCCAACCTGCACTTCGTGATCGGCAAGGCATCGTTCGACGACGCCAAGCTGGTGGAGAACTACGGCGCCGCGCTGGACGAGATCCTGCGTGCGAAGCCGTCCTCCGCGAAGGGCCGCTACGTCAAGAAGGTCACCGTTTCGACCACCACCGGCCCGGGCATCCCGGTGGACCCGAACCGCACCCGCAACCTTCTCGAGGATGCCGACGCGTAAGTCACGCTTCACACAGTTCGGCCGGTACGGAATTCTTCCGTACCGGCCGAACTGCTTTCTCCGGGATCAGTCTTCGTCGACGGTTCCCGATTCGGAGTTCTTCCGCCACGCCAGCATCACGGAGTCCGTGCGAGCCGGCGCCCAGGGCATGAAGATCGCAACGACGAGCGCGCAGACCACCACGGCGCCCGCCGCGACGAGCGACGCAGTGTGCGACCCCTGCAGGACCGTCGTCTTCATGGTGAGGATGAGATTCTCACGCTGCTGTTCGAGGAATGGCGGGATCTCCCGCTTGCGGATCTCGAGCACACTCAGGACCGTCGCGCGCGCGAAGCCCTTCTCGTCGTCGTTCATCAATGCGGCCGGAATCCGGTCGAGCAGCGGACTCATCGTCGTCGCGTAGTACGACGCGACGATCGATCCGAGCACGGCGACACCGAGCGTTCCTCCGATTTCCCTGGTCGTGTCGTTCACGGCGGAGCCTGCTCCGGCCTCGTCGAGGGGCAGAGACGCCATGATCGACTCGGTCGAAGGCCCCTGCACGATGGCCAAGCCGAGTGCCATCGACACCATCGACGGGAGGACGTCCGTCAAGTAGCTGCTGTCGACGGCCACCTGACCGCCGAGGTACAGGCCGACACCGGTGAGGAGGAGGCCGAACACGATGACCGGGGTCGTCCCGATTCGCTGCGCCAGGAGTGTTGCGACGGGGGCACCGACCGCCACGGATACCGCGAACGGCAGCGACGCGACACCGAACTCGAACGGCGTGTACTCGCGGACGCCCTGAAAGTACTGCGTGATGAGGAACAGGAAGCCGAACATCGA
Source organism: Rhodococcus wratislaviensis (assembly GCF_900455735.1). Classification (GTDB taxonomy): domain Bacteria; phylum Actinomycetota; class Actinomycetes; order Mycobacteriales; family Mycobacteriaceae; genus Rhodococcus_F; species Rhodococcus_F wratislaviensis. The sequence goes on from NZ_UAUI01000025.1 coordinate 155,443, forward strand.
GAAGTACCCGATGGCGATCGCGAGCGCGGGCAGGGAGAACCTGCGGTTGCGGAACAGCCGCAGGTCGAGGATCGGGTGCTCGGTGCGCAGCTCCCAGAAGACGAATCCGATCAGGACCGCGATCGAGAGGGCGACGGCGCCGACGGTGACGGACGACGTCCACCCGTGGTGAGGGGCTTCGATGATCGCCCACACGAGGACGGTGATTCCGGTGATCGAGGCGGCGATTCCGACGAGGTCCATCCGGCCGATGACGGAGGCGCGCGATTCCGGCACCAGGAGCAGCGTCGCTGCTGCCGCGACCACGGCGATCGGCACATTGATCCAGAAGACGGAGTGCCAGCTGAAATGCTCGAGCAGCCACCCGCCTGCCATCGGCCCGATGGCGATCGCGAATCCGGCCATCGCAGTCCAGGCGGCGATGGCCAGGGCACGTTCGCGCACGTCGGTGAAGATGTTGATGACGAGGGCGAGGGTCGCGGGGAAGACTGCAGCCGCGAAGACACCCATCGCCGCGCGGGCCGCGATAACCTGCCCCAGACTCTCGGCGTTGGCGCCGGCGATCGACATGACCGCGACGCCGACCAGACCGATGACCATGACGCGGCGGCGACCGTAGCGGTCGCCGAGGTTGCCGAACGCCAGGAGCAGGCCGGCGAACGTCAGCGTGTAGGCGTCGACGACCCACTGCAGGCCGCTGACACTGGTGCGGAGTTCGACACCGATCGACGGGAGAGCGACGTTGACGATGGTGTTGTCGAGCACGACCAGCAGTTCGGCCAGGCAGATCACGGCGAGCGCGAGGAAGCGGCGTGTCCGGGACCCGGTCACGACGGCCCGGGCTTCGAGGATTGTCATGAGAAAAAGCTAGCCCATATATGTAACGTCGCGTAACAGGTAATTGGATGCGGCTTCAGTCTGTTGAGCCACACCACCGCACTCCCAGTGACGGCGATCACTTCGGCGAGCCTCGGTCCGGCCGCGATTTGGCGGTTGTGCAGGCCATGCCGTAATCTGTCCTGCGGAGTTCAATGCAGTATTTGAACTTCACCCCAAATCATGTTCTACCCAAGACCGTTGGTGATCGCTCCCGCAAGGGTGCGATTGAAAGTCCGGGAATGTCCGGCGGCCCACGCAGGAGGACGAGGTAGGGGGATGCGTATCGGTTGTGGGTTCGCGCCCTGACCGTATCGTTTCCTTTCACGCCCCGTGTGCCCTGCACCGGGGCGTTTTGCATGTCGTGGATTGTGTGCTCCGGGATTCCGGCGGTGCGCAGCGGTTCCGAAGTGGGATAACGACTGTCATGAGAGGAGGCGAAGTATGGCAAAGCCTGAGAAGGTTTCCGCGGTTGCGGAGATCACCGAGCAGTTCAAGGGTTCGACCGCTGCTGTGATCACGGAATACCGTGGTCTGACGGTGGGCAACATCACGACACTGCGACGCGCTCTCGGAGAAGGTGCCACCTACTCCGTCGCCAAGAACACCCTGGTCAAGCGTGCCGCTGCTGAGGCGGGCGTCGAGGGCCTTGATGACCTTTTCGTCGGTCCGACCGCCATTGCATTCATCAAGGGCGAGCCCGTCGATGCTGCGAAGGCTCTGAAGAACTTCGCTAAGGACAACAAGGCGCTCATCATCAAGGGCGGCTACATGGACGGCGCTGCGCTGTCCGTGGACGAGGTCAACAAGATCGCGGACCTCGAGTCCCGCGAGATCCTGTTGGCCAAGCTTGCCGGCGCGATGAAGGGCAACTTGGCAAAGGCCGCAGGCCTGTTCAACGCTCCTGCTTCGCAGGTGGCCCGACTGGCTGCTGCACTGCAGGAAAAGAAGGCCGCAGAAGGCGGAGCTGCCGAAGCTCCCGCCGAGGCTGCAGCCGAAAGCTGATCCGCACCCGCGCATCACTGCTATAACCCCGCCCGGTCGCGGATCAGCGACATGGGACTTACAGGAAGGACCGCCACAATGGCGAAGCTCAGCACCGAAGAGTTGTTGGACCAGTTCAAGGAGCTCACCCTCCTCGAGCTCTCGGAGTTCGTGAAGGCATTCGAGGAGACCTTCGAGGTCACCGCCGCTGCCCCGGTCGCCGTTGCCGCTGCAGGCGGAGCACCGGCTGCCGCCGAGGCTGCTGAGGAGCAGGACGAGTTCGACGTCGTCCTCGAGTCGGCCGGCGACAAGAAGATCCAGGTCATCAAGGTCGTCCGTGAGGTCGTTTCCGGCCTCGGCCTGAAGGAAGCCAAGGACCTCGTCGAGGGTGCTCCGAAGGCCATCCTGGAGAAGGTTGCCAAGGACGCGGCCGACGCCGCCAAGGAGAAGCTCGAGGCTGCCGGCGCGAAGATCACCGTCAAGTAAGACGGTCTCTCGCGCTGCTCACCGAGCAGACGAAGAGGGCCACTCCCCATCCGTGGGGAGTGGCCCTCTTTTTGCGTCCGCAGACGGCTTCGGAGTGTCGAGATTCCTGGCCGAAAGCTGGACGCGCGACCAGAATTTTCGCTACCGTTATCCCAGTTCAGACGCGTTGTTTTGCATAGTGGGACCCGCTGTTGGCATGCTTCCTTACTCATGAGTAGCATCCCTTGTCACAGGTAACACGTCGATGCGATAGAGTGACCCAACCCACACGGGGTGAGTGCATCGAACGGTCGCGGAGGTAATGGTGGGAGTCGAGGTATCCGTCGAGGGACTGACCAAGTCGTTCGGCTCGCAGAGGATCTGGCAGGACGTCACATTGACCCTCCCTGCCGGTGAGGTCAGTGCGTTGCTCGGGCCGTCGGGTACGGGTAAGTCGGTGTTTCTGAAGTCACTGATCGGTCTGCTCCGCCCGGAGCAGGGTTCGATCGTGATCGACGGCACCAACATTCTCGAGTGCTCCAGCAAGGAGCTCTACGAGATCCGCAAGCTGTTCGGCGTGCTGTTTCAGGACGGTGCGTTGTTCGGCTCGATGAACCTGTTCGACAACGTGGCGTTCCCGCTGCGTGAGCACACCAAGAAGTCCGAGTCCGAGATCCGCAAGATCGTCATGGAGAAGATGGAACTCGTCGGCCTGCTCGGGGCCGAGGACAAGCTGCCCGGCGAGATCTCCGGCGGTATGCGCAAGCGCGCCGGCCTGGCCCGCGCCCTGGTGCTGGACCCGCAGATCATTCTCGTCGACGAGCCGGACTCCGGTCTGGACCCGGTGCGCACCACGTACATCTCGCAGACGTTGATCGACATCAACGCCGAGATCGACGCGACGATCCTGATCGTCTCGCACAACATCAACCTGGCACGGACGGTGCCGGACAACATCGGCATGCTGTTCCGCCGGCATCTGGTGATGTTCGGTCCGCGGGAGGTGCTGCTCACCAGTGAGGAGCCGGTGGTCAAGCAGTTCCTGAACGGCACGATGATCGGTCCGATCGGCATGTCCGAGGAGAAGGACGAGGCCACCATGGCGCAGGAGCAGGCGATGGTCGATGCCGGTCACCACGCCGGTGGTGTCGACGACGTCGAGGGCATCGTCCCGCAGATGAAGGCGACGCCGGGGATGCCGTTCCGGCAGGCCGTCGCCCGCCGTCAGGAACGCGTCCGGCACATCATGCACACGTTGCCGGAGAACGCCCAGATCGCCATCCAGGACAGCCTCGACGAGACGTCCGGCGGAAACGGCGGCGGGGGCTACGACTACGCATACAGCCAGGAAGACACACAGGTCATCCCCGCATACCGGGGTGAAGGATACGAAAACACCACTCACGGGCAAGGGTAGGCATATCGGATGGGGGTTACCCGCAGCTCGGTCTTGCGGCCGGTCAACGGTGCGCTGACGCAGGCCGGAAACATCGTCGAGCTCTTCGTCGACGTCGCACGAAACACGTTCAAGCGGCCGTTCCAGTTCCGCGAGTTCATCGAACAGGCCTGGTTCATCGCCAGCGTCACGATCCTGCCGACGGCAATGGTCGCGATTCCGTTCGGCGCAGTGGTGTCACTGCAGACCGGATCGCTCATCAAGCAGCTCGGTGCAGAGTCGTTCACGGGAGCGGCCAGCGTGCTCGCCGTCATCCAGCAGGGTTCCCCGCTGGTGACGGCACTACTGGTGGCCGGGGCTGCGGGCTCGGCCGTCACGGCGGATCTCGGTGCGCGAACGATCCGCGAAGAGATCGACGCCATGGAAGTCCTCGGTATCAACCCGATTCAGCGACTCGTCGTGCCTCGGGTGCTTGCCATGGTTCTCGTCGCGATCCTGCTCAACGGCCTCGTGTCCGTGGTCGGTATCGCAGGCGGGTACTTCTTCAACGTCATCCTCCAAGGGGGTAATCCCGGTGCGTACCTGGCATCGTTCTCGGCCTTCGCGCAGCTTCCCGACATCTGGGTCGGCGAGCTCAAGGCGGCCGTTTTCGGTGTCATCGCCGGTGTCATCGCCGCGTACAAGGGCCTCCATCCGAAGGGCGGACCCAAGGGCGTCGGTGACGCCGTGAACCAGTCGGTGGTGATCACGTTCCTGTTGTTGTTCTTCGCGAACCTGATCCTGACCATGGTGTACCTCCAGATCGTTCCGGCGAAGGGATCGTGACCCGATGACAATCGCCAAGGGACGCGGTGACCGGACGCTGATGGCGGCACGCCGAGTCGGTCGTGCGCCGCTCAACGTGCTCGACCGGGCCGGTGAGCAGATGTCGTTCTACGCCAGGGCAATCGCCTGGTCGCCCCACACTCTCGTGCACTACCGCAAGGAAGTGCTCCGGCTACTCGCCGAGGTCACGTTCGGCAGCGGCGCGCTCGCCGTCATCGGCGGCACCATCGGCGTCATCGCGATGATGTCCGGCTTCACCGGCGTCGTCGTCGGACTGCAGGGTTTCGCCGCGCTCGAACAGCTGGGCAGCTCGGTCCTCACCGGCTTCCTGTCGGCCTACGTCAACACGCGTGAGATCGCGCCGATCGTTGCGGCGCTCGCGCTCTCGGCCACCGTCGGTTGTGGTTTCACCGCGCAGCTCGGCGCCATGCGGATCTCGGAGGAGATCGACGCGCTGGAGGTCATGGCGGTGCCGAGTGTGCCGTTCCTGGTCACCACTCGCATGATCGCGGGATTCGTCGCCGTCATCCCGCTGTACATCGTCGGTCTGCTCGCGGCCTATCTCGCCTCCCGCATCATCAGCACCGTATTCAACGGCCAGTCGACCGGGTCGTACGACCATTACTTCAACTTGTTCCTGCCACCGCAGGACGTCCTGTATTCCTTCGCGAAAGTGCTGATCTTCGCGTTCGTGCTGATCCTGATCCATTGCTACTACGGCTATCACGCGTCGGGTGGCCCCGCCGGTGTGGGTGTGGCGGTGGGCCGGGCGGTCCGTACCGCGATCGTCACCATCGCCGTTCTCGACTTCTTCCTGAGCCTCGCCATCTGGGGCACGACGACCACAGTGAGGGTGGCCGGATGAGCAACACGACATCTGTTGTGGGCCGACGGGTGCTGGGGCTGGTGTTCTTCCTCGTCCTCGCGTTGTTCCTGGCCTTCACCATCGGCATGTTCAACAAGACCTTCACCAAGGTCGTCAAGATCGACCTCCTCACCGATACCGCCGGAAATGCGCTGCCGCCCAATGCCGACGTGAAGGTCCGAGGCCTCATCGTCGGCGAGGTGCGCTCGGCATCCTCCCAGGAGGGCGAGGTCACTCTCGCCCTCGCGATCCAGCCGGACAAGGCGGAGCTGATTCCGTCCAACGCGACGGCGCGGCTGCTGCCCAAGACGCTGTTCGGTGAGCGCTATGTGTCGCTGATCGTTCCCGAGGGCGACACCGCTCCGCCGATCCAGGCCGGCGACACGCTGCGTCAGGACAAGAGCGGCAACGCCGTCGAGGTCGGCGAGGTTCTGGACGGTCTGCTGCCGCTGCTGCAGGCGATTCCGCCGCAGGACCTGGCGAACACGCTCGGCGCGTTGTCCCAGGGACTGAGCGGCCGCGGCGCCGAACTCGGCCTGACACTCGACCGTCTCGAGGAAATCTTCGGCGGGCTGAACACCGAACTTCCTGCCATCCAGGAGGATCTGCGCGGCCTGGCCGACTTCTCGCAGACGTATTCCGAGGCGGCACCCGACCTGGTCAACGCCCTCGACAACCTGCGCACCACCGGAAATACCGTGGTGGAGAAGCAGGGCGAGATCTCCACGTTGCTCGCGTCGCTGACCGGAACCGCGTCGAGCACCGCGGACCTCCTGCAGACCAACGCCGAATCGATCGTCAGTATCGCCGCAGATTCGCGTGAGGCGCTGCAGATCCTCGGCCGTTACTCGCCGAGCTTCGGCTGCACGTTCGCGGGCTTCGCGAAATCCGCTCCCGTCGCCCGAGAACTGCTGGCACCGGACGATCCGTACCCGGGTGTGCGTGCCAGCGTGCAGTTCGTCAATCCGAAGGGTCGCTACGTGCCCAACCAGGACGAGCCGCGGCTGCTCGACAACCGTGGACCGGCTTGCTACGACAACGTCACCGCTCCGGGTGGAAAGTTCCCGCAGTACCCGGGCGGGTCGTCCTACAACGACGGTGCCTACCAGGTGCCCTCGCGGAATCCCGGCCCGTCGACCATCGACTTCCTCCCGGCGCCCGCCGGGGTCCCCGATCAGGTCCCGGGGTACGGAGCCGAGGTCACGCCCGCAAGTTACGCGGGTTCGAAGATGGAGCAGGACACGTTGGACGTCGTCTACGGCGAGGCCGGGGGCATGGCACCGGAGGACGTGCCGAGCTGGACGACACTCGTCGGCGCGCCGACCATGAGGGGGACTGAGGTGAGCTTCAAGTGAGGGGCCTGACCGCACCATTGGTCAAGCTGATCGTGTTCGCCGTGGTCACCATCCTGGCGACCGGTCTGCTGGCCGCCACCATCGCCAACCTCGGTGGTGGTGGTGGCACCAAGTTCAACGCGATCTTCTCGGACGTCACCTCGCTCAACGAGGGCGACGAGGTCCGCATCGCCGGTGTGCGCGTGGGTCAGGTCGAGAAGATCGCGATCCACGACGACCGCGAAGCAGAGGTCCAGTTCACTGTGGCGGAACGGGACTGGCTGCCCGCCGGCACCACCGCGACCATCCGCTTCCGGAACCTCGTGGGGCAGCGCTACATCGCGCTCGAACAGGGCGAGGGCCAGCAGGGAATGAAGATGAGCGGCGGCGACACCATTCCGATGGAGCGGACCAAGCCTGCCGTCAACCTCACCACGCTGTTCGACGGGTTCCGTCCGCTGTTCCAGACCCTCAGCGCCGATGACGTGAACAAGCTGTCGTACCAGATCATCCAGGTGTTCCAGGGTGAATCGGGAACCATCACCGAGCTCGTCAAGAACACGGCAAGCCTCACCAACACCGTTGCCGACAAGGATCGGGTGATCGGTGCGGTGATCAACAACCTCAACGACGTGCTGGCCACGGTGAATCAGCGTGACGATCAACTCGATTCGCTGATCGTCAACACCCAGCAGCTCGTCACGGGCCTGGCGAACGAGCGGGGAACCGTCGGTTCGGCGGTGACGTCCCTCGCGGGACTCACCGACGCGACGGCCGACCTGCTCGAACCCACCCGACCGTCCATCCAGGAATCCATCACGTCGCTGAACACACTGGCGACGACGTTGAACCGTAACTCCGACACGGTCAACAGCGTTCTCCAGACGCTTCCGGTGAAGCTCGAGAAGCTCGGCCGGGCAGCCAGTTACGGATCCTGGTTCCAGTTCTACCTCTGTGGAGTCGACATCGTCGCAGGACCAGGTACCGCGCCCCAACTGAACCTGCCCACGGGCCTGCCCACCGTCAACCAGCCGCTCTATACGAACTCGGCGAAACGGTGCACGCAGGACGGCCTACAGGAGTTGCAGACACGATGAGCAGACGTCGCAGCCCGGCAGTGGCGGGTGCCCTCGGCATTCTCGTGGTGCTGTTGGCCACCCTGTCGGCTTTCTTCCTCGATTCGCTTCCGTTCATCGGCGCCGGATCGACCTATCACGCCGAATTCACCGAGGCGGCGGGGCTCAAGCCCTCCAACGAGGTCCGGATCGCAGGCGTCAAGGTCGGCAAGGTCACGTCCGTCGAACTCGACGGCGACCACGTGGACGTCGCCTTCAAGGTGTCGGATGCGTGGGTCGGCAACGAGACGTCGGCGTCCATCCAGATCAAGACGATCCTGGGCCAGAAGTATCTCGCCCTCGACCCCCGTGGCTCGGACACGTTGAATCCGAGCGACGTGATCCCGTTGGATCGCACCACGTCTCCGTACGACGTGATCGAGGCGTTCTCGGCCGCCGCACAGACGGTGGGTGACATCGACTCCGATCAGCTCGCGCAGAGCATGGTGACGCTGTCGCAGGCGTTCGAGGGAACTCCCACGGAAATCCGCGCCTCTCTGGACGGTGTCAGCAGGCTGTCGCAGACCATCGCCAGCCGCGATCAGGAACTGCAGAAATTGTTCGACGCGACCGGCAAGACCACCAAGGTCCTCGCCGACCGCAACGCCGAATTCAACCGGTTGATCAGCGACGCCGGTCTGCTGCTCGGTGAGCTCAACAGCCGTCAGCAGTCGATTTCCCAGCTGCTCACCGGAACTCAGCGGCTGTCGCAGCAGTTGACCGGACTCGTGCGCGACAACGAGGCCGCCATCGGTCCCGCGCTCGAACAACTCGACGGTGTCGTCGAGATCCTCAAGGCCAACAACGAGAACCTGGACAAGGCGATGAAACTGTACGAGCCGTTCGTCCGCCTGTACACGAACGTGGTCGGTAACGGTCGCTGGTTCGACCAGGTCGTGGTGAACCTCCTGCCGCCGGGTCTGCCCGACATTCCCGGTCCGCGCGATCCCGTCCGCACGTTGGGGGGTAACTGATGGCAGACGTCGAGAACGGAGCCGAGCGCGGCGGTCGCGGCGGGGTCGCCCTCATCGCGGGCATCGTCATCGTCGCGCTGGTGATCGCCGGCGCCCTGTGGTGGGTGTTCACCCGCGCAGGCACCACGCAGATCACCGCGTACTTCGACAAGTCGGTGGGCATCTACGAGGGTTCCGACGTGCGGATCCTCGGTGTGAAGGTCGGATCCGTGGACGGTGTCGAACCGCAGGGCGACCAGGTGAAGGTCGACATGCGCGTCGATCGTGGCGTCGACATTCCCGCCGACGCGAAGGCCGCCCAGGTCACGCCGTCCGTGGTGTCCGACCGCTACATCCAGCTCGCGCCTGCCTACACGGGCGGCGACAAGATGCAGAGTGGCGCCGTGATTTCGCGTGACCGCACGGCCACCCCCGTCGAGGTGGATGAGCTGTACGCGAGCATCGAGAAGCTCTCCACCGCTCTCGGCCCGGACGGGGCGAACAAGGAAGGCGCGCTGTCACAGTTCGTCGAGACCGGCGCGGCCAACCTCGACGGAAACGGAGAGGCGCTGGGGCAGAGCATCAATCAGCTGTCCGACGCCGCCCGCACACTCAACGAGAGTCGCGGCGACCTGTTCGACACCGTGAAGAACCTCCAGGTGTTCGTGGGTGCGCTGGCGGCCAACGATCAGCAGGTCCGCGACTTCAACTCGCAGCTCTCCGACCTGTCCGGATTCCTTGCGGGGGAGCGGGAGAACCTCGGTGCCGCCCTGAACCAGCTGGCGATCGCCCTCGGCGACGTCTCGAAGTTCGTGGCCGACAACCGGGAGATCCTCGCCGAGAACGTGGACGATCTGGTTCCGGTGACGCAGACCCTCGCGGACAACCGCGAGTCGCTGGTCAACTCGCTGACCCTGCTTCCGCTGGCGATCAGCAACCTGGCCAACTCCTACGATGCGGAGTCCGGCAACCTGGCCTCGCGCCTGGCGTTCCCGGATCTGCAGGATCCGGCCGGTGTCGCGTGCAAGTTGATCGACCTCGGCAAGCTGGTTCCCGGCGATCCGCGCTTCGAGCAACTCGGACGTCAGATGCAGCCGCTGATCGACAACTGCGCCAACATCACGTCGCAGATCACGCAATCGGCGAAGACGCCGTCGCTCGTGCTTCCCTTCGGGATCATGAGTGCCGACAACATTCAGCGGACGGTCACGCCCGGCACGGTGCCGGGTGTCGTGTCGCCGCGATTCGAAGGTGCAACGGGTGGTGAGGGCGAATGAAGCGGTCGGTAATCCTCGGCGCCGGTGCGTGCGCCGTCGCCATCGCAGTGACATCCTGCTCGTCGGAGGGGATTTACGGAGTTCCGCTGCCGGGCGGTCCGGATGTCGGTGACCACCCGATGCACCTGACGATCCAGTTCGACGACGTCCTCGATCTCGTCCCGCAGTCCGCGGTCAAGGTCGACGGTGTTCCGGTGGGCCGGGTCGAATCGATCAAGGTGGCGCCGGACGGCTGGACGGCGGATGTGGAGGTCGTCCTCGACTCGTCCGTCGATCTCGCGGCCAACGCGGTCGCCGCGATCGAGCAGACCAACCTGCTCGGCGAGAAGTTCGTCCAGCTGTCCGAACCGCCGGAGGACAAGGATCCCGCGCGGCTCGAGGACGGCGACACGATCTCTCTCGATCGCACCCGGCACGCCACGGAGATCGAGCAGGTTCTCGGCGCCTTGTCGCTGCTGCTCAACGGTGGCGGCGTCGGCCAGTTGCAGCCGATCGTCCACGAATTGACCACCGCACTCGACGGGCGTGAGGATCGGGTCCGGGGACTTCTCGAGCAGGCGAACACGCTCATCGACGGTCTCAATCAGCAGCGCGACGACATCACCCGCGCCCTGGACGGTCTCGACGCCTTGACCACGCGAGTGAACGAACAGAACGAGAAGATCGGGCTGATCCTCGACCAGCTCCCGATCGCCGCCGAAGTGCTCAACGAGCAGCGTCCGCAGCTCACCCAGATGCTCACGCAACTGGACCGGCTCGGTACCGTCGGCACGGACGTGATCAACAGGTCGAAGAACGATCTGATCGCGGATCTCCTCGCGCTGCGGCCGACCCTGAAGGCGCTCGCCGAGTCGGGCGACGACCTGCCCAATTCGCTCGCGTTCATCCCGACCGTTCCGTTCCCGGACGGCGTCGAGAAGATCGCGCTCGGCGGATCGGTCAACCTGTTCCTCACGGTCGACCTGCAGATCGGCGATGCGCTCAGCGCACTCGGCGTCGGTCAGGGCGACCCGGTGTACGTGCCGCCGAAGTTCGGTGAGCCCAAGCCGATCGTCGATCCCTCGAACCCGTACTACAACGGCAACGGACCGAAGCCGGGGTGGCCGACGGTGTCGCTGCTGCCGATTCCGCCGATCATCCCCGCCCCGACGGGTCTGCGGATCCCGGGGCTCCCCGGAACCGCGCCAGCGGCCGGCAACGGTGGCGCAGAGAACGGCACGACGGACGGCGCAGCGCCGTCGCCACAGAACCCACTCGGGGGACTGCTGGAGCAGTTCGGAATCGGGGGTGGACAGTGAGGTCACGACTGGTCAGGATCCAGCTCGTCGCGTTCGCCATCGTGGCGATGCTCGGGCTGGTCTACGTCGGCGCCAAGTACGTCCGCCTCGACAACCTGCTCGGGTTCGGTGAGTACGACGTGAACGCGCAGTTCAAGGACTCCGGCGGCATCTTCACCAACGCCGAGGTCACGTACCGCGGTGTCCCCGTCGGCCGCGTCGGCGACCTGTCACTGACCGCGGACGGAATCAACGTCGAGTTGAAGATCTCCTCGGGTGGGCCCGACATCCCTGCGTCGGCCAAGGCGGTCGTCGCCAACCGATCGGCGATCGGTGAGCAGTACGTGGACCTTCAGCCCGACAGCGACCAGGGGCCGTTCCTCGAACAGGGCTCGGTGATCACCGAGGCCGACACGTCGACACCCGTTCCGGTCGAGCAGGTGCTGATGGCCACCGACGGTCTGGTCCGGTCGGTTCCGGTCGACTCGTTGCGCACGGTCGTCACCCAGCTGGGAACGGCATTCAACGGCAAGGGCGAGGATCTGCAGACACTCGCGGATTCTCTGTCGACGCTGACGAAGGACGGACTCGACGTCCTCCCGCAGACGCTGGCCCTCATCCGGGACAGCCAGACGGTGCTGGCGACGCAGTCCGATCAATCCTCCGCGATCGTCCAGTTCAGTTCGGATCTCGACGAAGTTGCGGCGCAACTGCGGACCAGCGACCCCGATCTCCGCGCGATCATCGACAAGGGAATTCCGGCGAGCGACGAGATCGGTCTGCTGGTGAACCAGATTGGTCCGAGTCTCACCACCGACCTGACGAACCTCGCCGCGGTCGGCGACAAGCTGGCTCCGCAGGCGATCGCGCTGCGGCCGATCCTGATGTTCCTGCCTGCCATCGCGGCGTCCGCGTCGACCGTGGCCCCCGGCGACGGCACGGTGCACCAGGGCATCGTCCTGGAGACCAACAATCCGCCGTCGTGCACACTCGGTTACGAAGGGACGCAGGAGATCCTGGCCGAGATGAAGCGGCAGGACCCGAACTTCGACGACACCCAGCAGGACTTCCCGTACAACACGAAGGCCAACTGCGACGCTCCTCAGGGAAGCGTGACGGGTGTGCGAAGTGCAGACCGCATCGTGTTCGCCGATCCGGACACGATCCAGCCGTGGGATTTCAAGCCGAAGGTCATGCCTGACACTCTCAACTTGAATCCCATCGCAACGCAGCTCGCGCCGCTCCTCGGGGTTACTCCCAAGTAGCATTCGGTCCCGGCCGAGGGCGAGTAGAAGAAAACAATCAGTAGGGTATTGGTGTGACGCGAATTACCACGCCCCCGGAGTCGGGACAACCGGCTCCGGGGAAGGACAGAACTCTGAAGGCCTCGTTTGCTGCGGTGACCGCACTGGTGGTGATCGCGGTTGTCGCAGCCGGATGGTTTGGCTTCGGGTGGGCGCGCGCTCTCTTCGTGGACAAGCCGATCGCCGACGCACGCGATTCCGCGTTGACAGGCGCCCAGCAGGCCGCGATCAACCTCAACTCGGTCGATTCACAGGACCTCGACGGATCCTTCGAGAACATGAAGTCGTCGATCACGGGCGACAAGATGAACCAGGACCTCCAGGCGACGATGGACGGGTTCACCGACCAGATGCGTCAATCAGGTGCGGCGAGCAAGGCCGAGCTGATCCAGGGCACACTCACGGAACTGAACACCGACGACGGCACTGCGAAAGCGCTGGTCGTCGTGGCAGTCACCACCACGTGGCCCGACCGCTTCGACAAGGCCAAGGTGACGATGCGGATGGACGTCCAGGACGTGGACGGGGTCTGGAAGGCCTCGTCGGTCGAACCGGTGGGCGGTCGTATTCCGCTCGAGAGCGGTCCGGTGCCCGCCGACGGCGCGGCTCCGGCCCCTGCCCCCACCGAACCGGCTCCCGCCGAGCAGGCGCCGGCCGAACAGGCGCCTGAAGGCGACAGCGGCGGTCAGTAGTCCTGATGTGCCGCGGCGGCGTGTCGCTGCGGTGTCCACGTCGACGACAGCTCGTCGTGCAATGAGAAAGTGGTGAACTATGCCCCCCAAGCGCCGAAACAACGTGCCGGACAGCGCTGCAAAGGGCAGGCGTCCGCGCGTGGCGGGGACCCGTCAGGCGACGCCGAAGCCGCCCCGATCGGAAACCCCGGTCACCCAGACGGAACCGGTGGCGAAGCCGGAACCGGCGAAGAAGCCGGAACCGGTGGCGAAGCCCGAGGCCGCGACGACCGCAGCAGCAGTCGCCTCCTCGACCACGTCCGCCGAGACAGCGAAGACCTCCGACACGGACACGACTGTGTCGTTGGCCAAGCCGGTGTCGACGGCGAAGGCCGCGTCCGCGGGAAAGACGAAGGTCCCCAACCTTCAACCGCGCATCAGCACGCAGCAGGCCCCCGCCGCCGCCGAGACTGCGGCGGCCGACACCGGGTCCGGCAGGATCACCTGGAAGCTCGTCGGGATCCTCGGAGCCGTGGCGGTGGTACTCGGGGTGTTCGCGGTCGTCGCGGCATTCAAGCCTGGCGCAGACATCACGAACACCGCCTGGGTCGACGAAGGTGCCACCGCGGAGGTGACCAAGGCGGGAACCGAGGCGATCGAGACGCTGTACACCTACAGCTACGAAACCATCGATCAGGACTTCGACAAGGCGCGCGGCTACCTCGACGACGCCAAGCGTGACGAATTCGACTCGACCGCCGACACCACCAAGCAGGCCGCCATCCAGACCAAGACGGCCACCCAGGCCTCCGTGACCGACATCGGGGTCACGATGCTCGACGGCGACCGCGCCGAACTGCTCGCGCACATGAACGTCAGCGCCACCGGTGATGCCGTCGCTCAGGGCAGTGCCGCGACGCCGTTGTCGATCAAGATGGAGAAGATCGACGGCAAGTGGGTGCTGACCGACATCTCCGACAGTGAGGGCTGATCCTCCTGCCCGGAAAGAATTGGGCAGGAACGGGATCCGTGATACCTGGACGGGTGAGCGCTGAATTACCCTCCCCGGCAACGTGAACCGATTCCCATCCGGTCTTCGTCACGATTGGATGGGAATCTGTTGCTGCGGTGTCGGTTTCGGATCCTCGGGGGAACCGGGAGCCGGTGACTTCCGCGCCAGGAATCCCGGCGCCCACCAATTGGCCTCACCCATCAGCTTCACCAGGGCGGGCACCAGCATCATGCGGATGACGGTGGCGTCGATGAGCAGCGCGACGATCATGCCGAGCCCGATGAAACGCATCATCGTCAGTTCCGACAGCGTGAACGCGCCGGTGACCACGATCAGCAGCGCCGCGGCCGCCGTCACGATGCGCCCCGTATGTGCCGTACCGATCCGGACGGCCTCCTCGGTCGACGCGCCCTTGTCGTGGGCCTCGACCATTCGTGACATCAGGAAGATCTCGTAGTCGGTGGAGAGCCCGAACACCACCGCGATGATGAGGACGACCATCGTCGCGGGCAGCGGCCCCGGCGTCACACCGAGGAGATCAGCACCGTGACCGTCCTCGAAGATCCACGTGAGCACGCCGAACGAGGCGGCGAGGCTCAGGGTGGCCATCGCGATCGCCTTCAGGGGTAGCACCACGGACCGGAACGCCAGCAACATCAGCACGAAGGTGACGCCCACCATGATCCCGATCATCCAAGGCAGTCCCGCGGCCATCGCGTCGAGTCCGTCGGCGGTCAGGGCGTTCAACCCGCCCAGCATCTTCTCGGTGCCTTCCGGGGGCGGGAGGTCGCGCAGTGCGGCGGCCGTCGCCATGGCCCCCGTGGTGCGGTCGGCGTCGTCGAAGACGGCCCGGATGGCGACGAACGTGTCGGTGGCGCCGATCGGGACCACCCGCTGGACGCCGTCGACCGCGGCCGTCGACCGGAAGAGCTCCGCAGTGGCGGCCGGCGGCGGTGCCCTGCCGTCGCTGCCCTGCAGGACCAGCGTCGCCCCGTTGTTGGCGAGCGGAAAGTCGGTGGCGAGATCCTCGACGGCGAGCCGGAGCGGGTGAGCCGCAGGCAGCCCAGTGTGGTCCAGGTCACCCAGTGACGCGCCGGTGAGGGGTGCGGCGAGCACGAGCAACCCCGCGACGATGGCCATCGCGATCGGGACGGGCCGCCGCATGACGCGGGCGGCGACGCCGCCCCAGAACCGGTGCGCCCGGTCTTCGCCGCGTTCGACCACACCCGGTCGCCACGTCAGCGAGTTGATGCGCGGCCCGAGCAGCGCGAGTGCCGCGGGCAGCGCCGACAGCGACAGCACGGCGGCGATCCCGATGGCTGCCATCCCGCCGTAGGCGAACGACCGGACGATGGCCTGGGGAAACACGAGCATGCCCACGAAGCCGCACACGAGGAGGAGGGCGGAGAACCCCACGGTGCGGCCGGCCGTGGCGAGCGTACGGCGGACGGCGTCGTCGGTGCGGGAGCCGGACCGCAGCTCCTCACGGAACCGGGTCACGACGAACAATCCGTAGTCGATGGACATGCCGAGCCCGACGAGGCTCGCGATGTTCACCGAGAATGCGCTGACCTCGGTGAAGTACGAGATCACGCGCAGGGCGCCGAGGGCGCCGAGGATCGCGAGACCGCCGACGCACAGCGGGACGGCCGCGCCGACGAGACCGCCGAAGATGACGAGCAGAAGGAGCAGCAGAAGCGGGAACGACACCGCCTCCGCTCGCAGCAGATCACTCTCGGACGCCTCGTTGAAGGCGTTGGCTGCCGCGCTGAAACCGCTGAACTCCGCGTCCGTGCCGTCGATGACCAGCAGGGGTTCGAGATCGTGGTACGCCGCGATGCGAGTGTTCTCGTCGCCGCTCAGCGACAGCACCACCAGTCCCTCGGTGCCGTCGGTGGACCGCAGGAACTCCTTCGCCTGCGGCGGCGCCGACCAGTACGACAGGGGGGTGTTGGCGAGCATTCCGGGGTCGATCTGCGCGAGGTGGGCGGTCACCTCGGGACCGAGATCGTCGATGGTCGCACCCGGACGTGCGTGGTAGGTGACCGCCAGGTCGGGGGTCTGCCGTCCGAACGTCCCCTCGATCAGGCGCTCGACACCCGCGGACTCGCTGCCCGGATCGGTGTACCCGCCGAGGCTCAGCCGGTCGAACACGCCCGATCCCCACGCCCCGCCGAGCAGCACCAGCAGCACCGTGGCGGCGAGAACCAGCTTCGGACGGGCGACGACGAACGAACTCCAGCGCGTCACGGCTCTGCTTCCCTCGAGAAATCGACTTCCGATCGCGTGCGCATATTGTTCACCGCCCGTCGGCGGCTGGGAAGGGGCGGCGGGAACAGCCCCGGGCCTCGCGAAACGACGCGACACGCCCCCTAACTCTTGACGCCGCGATGATCACGCGTCACTCTGATGCGTGAACATGCGCAGTGACGCGTGGCCAAGCGCCCGGCTGGGTGCTGTTTCGGGTGCCCGACTCGACATCTACTGAGTTTGGGTGTACTTTTGGACGTTGCGCTGGCTGCCTCCTGTCCACCCCTCGTCCGCACCGCTGCGAAGTGATTCACTCTTCAGCAACTGTGACGAGTTTCGTTCGGGTTGTGACCAGCGAAATTCGAAGCAGATACAGCGGCGGTCGCAACAGCAAGAGCGGCCCGCGTGAGGTGCTGGAAGGACGCATCTTGGCAGTCTCTAGCCAGACCAAGGCAGTTTCCGGAATCCCCGGAGCCCCGAAGAGGGTTTCGTTCGCAAAGATTCGCGAACCCCTCGAAGTTCCCGGGCTTCTTGATGTACAAACCGATTCGTTCGAGTGGTTGATCGGTGCGCAGAGCTGGCGCGAACGCGCCGCCGCTCGTGGCGACAGCGCAATCTCCGGCGGTCTCGAGGACATTCTCGCGGAGCTTTCCCCGATCGAGGATTTCTCGGGCTCGATGTCTCTGTCCTTCTCGGACCCGCGCTTCGACGAGGTGAAGGCCTCGACGGACGAGTGCAAAGACAAAGACATGACCTACGCGGCGCCGTTGTTCGTCACCGCGGAGTTCATCAACAACAACACCGGTGAGATCAAGAGCCAGACGGTCTTCATGGGCGACTTCCCGATGATGACCGACAAGGGCACGTTCATCATCAACGGCACCGAGCGTGTCGTGGTCTCGCAGCTGGTGCGTTCCCCCGGCGTCTACTTCGACCACTCCGTCGACAAGGGCACCGAGAAGGACCTGCACAGCGTCAAGGTCATCCCGGGCCGTGGTGCATGGCTCGAGTTCGACGTGGACAAGCGCGACACGGTCGGCGTCCGCATCGACCGCAAGCGCCGCCAGCCCGTCACCGTGCTGCTGAAGGCCCTCGGCTGGACCACCGAGCAGATCACCGAGCGCTTCGGCTTCTCGGAGATCCTCATGGCGACGCTCGAGAAGGACAACACCGCAGGCACCGACGAGGCGCTGCTCGACATCTACCGCAAGCTGCGTCCGGGCGAGCCGCCGACCAAGGAGAGTGCGCAGACGCTCCTGGAGAACCTGTTCTTCAAGGACAAGCGCTACGACCTGGCTCGCGTGGGTCGCTACAAGATCAACAAGAAGCTGGGCCTGAACCTCGGACAGCCGATCGTCGCGTCGACCCTCACCGAGGAAGACATCGTCGCCACCATCGAGTACCTGGTGCGCCTGCACGCCGGTGACACCGAGATGACCGCCCCCGGCGGCAGTGCGGTGCCCGTCGAGGTCGACGACATCGACCACTTCGGTAACCGTCGTCTGCGCACGGTCGGTGAGCTCATCCAGAACCAGATCCGCGTGGGCCTGTCCCGCATGGAGCGCGTGGTTCGTGAGCGCATGACGACCCAGGACGTCGAGGCGATCACGCCGCAGACGCTGATCAACATCCGGCCCGTCGTGGCTGCGATCAAGGAGTTCTTCGGAACCTCCCAGCTGTCGCAGTTCATGGACCAGAACAACCCGCTCTCGGGGCTGACGCACAAGCGTCGTCTGTCCGCCCTCGGCCCGGGTGGTCTGTCCCGTGAGCGCGCCGGCCTGGAGGTGCGAGACGTTCACCCGTCGCACTACGGCCGCATGTGCCCGATCGAGACCCCTGAGGGTCCGAACATCGGTCTGATCGGTTCGCTGTCGGTGTACGCACGGGTCAACCCGTTCGGCTTCATCGAGACGCCGTACCGCAAGGTCGAGAACGGCCAGGTCACCGACCAGGTCGACTACCTGACCGCGGACGAAGAGGACCGCCACGTCGTCGCACAGGCCAACTCGGCCCTCGACGCCAACGGTCACTTCACGGACGATCGCATTCTGGTCCGTCGTAAGGGTGGCGAGGTCGAGTTCGTCTCGTCCGCCGAGATCGACTACATGGACGTCTCGCCGCGACAGATGGTGTCCGTCGCGACCGCGATGATTCCGTTCCTCGAGCACGACGACGCCAACCGTGCCCTGATGGGCGCGAACATGCAGCGTCAGGCGGTGCCCCTCGTTCGCAGCGAGGCTCCGCTGGTCGGTACCGGCATGGAACTGCGTGCCGCCGTCGACGCGGGCGACGTCATCGTCACCGAGAAGACCGGTGTCGTCGAAGAGGTCTCCGCCGACTACGTCACGGTCATGGCCGACGACGGAAGCCGCAAGACGTACCGGATGCGCAAGTTCGCGCGTTCGAACCAGGGCACCTGCGCCAACCAGCGTCCCATCGTGGACGAGGGACAGCGTGTCGAGACCGGACAGGTCCTCGCCGACGGCCCCTGCACCGAGAACGGTGAGATGGCGCTCGGCAAGAACCTGCTCGTCGCGATCATGCCGTGGGAAGGCCACAACTACGAGGACGCGATCATCCTGTCGCAGCGCCTCGTGGAAGAGGACGTCCTGACCTCGATTCACATCGAGGAGCACGAGATCGATGCCCGCGACACCAAGCTCGGTGCCGAGGAGATCACTCGCGACATCCCGAACGTCTCCGACGAGGTCCTCGCCGACCTCGACGAGCGCGGCATCATCCGTATCGGTGCCGAGGTTCGTGACGGCGACGTGCTGGTCGGAAAGGTCACGCCGAAGGGCGAGACCGAGCTGACCCCCGAGGAGCGCCTGCTGCGCGCCATCTTCGGTGAGAAGGCTCGCGAGGTTCGCGACACGTCGCTGAAGGTCCCCCACGGTGAGACCGGCAAGGTCATCGGCATCCGCGTGTTCTCGCGCGACGACGACGACGATCTGCCCCCCGGTGTCAACGAGCTGGTCCGCGTCTACGTGGCACAGAAGCGCAAGATCCAGGACGGCGACAAGCTCGCCGGCCGCCACGGCAACAAGGGCGTCATCGGCAAGATCCTCCCTCAGGAGGACATGCCGTTCCTGCCCGACGGCACTCCGGTCGACATCATTCTGAACACCCACGGTGTTCCGCGTCGTATGAACATCGGTCAGATCTTGGAGACCCACCTCGGGTGGATCGGCAAGACCGGCTGGAACGTTCAGATCGCCGGCGACGGCTCCCGTCCCGATTGGGCGGAGCAGCTGCCGGAGGAGATGCTGTCCGCACCTGCCGACTCCAACATCGCCACCCCGGTGTTCGACGGCGCCAAGGAAGACGAGCTCACCGGTCTCCTCGGTTCGACGCTGCCGAACCGCGACGGCGAGGTCATGGTCGCGTCCGACGGAAAGGCCACGTTGTTCGACGGCCGTTCCGGCGAGCCGTTCCCGTACCCGGTGTCGGTCGGCTACATGTACATCATCAAGCTGCACCACCTGGTCGACGACAAGATCCACGCTCGTTCGACCGGTCCGTACTCGATGATCACCCAGCAGCCGCTCGGCGGTAAGGCCCAGTTCGGTGGCCAGCGCTTCGGTGAGATGGAGTGCTGGGCGATGCAGGCCTACGGCGCGGCATACACGCTGCAGGAGCTGCTCACCATCAAGTCGGACGACGTGGTGGGTCGAGTCAAGGTGTACGAGGCCATCGTCAAGGGCGAGAACATCCCCGAGCCGGGCATCCCCGAGTCGTTCAAGGTGCTCCTGAAGGAGCTCCAGTCGCTCTGCCTCAACGTGGAGGTGCTGTCCTCGGACGGCGCGGCCATCGCGATGGCCGACGGTGACGACGAGGACCTGGAGCGGGCCGCAGCGAACCTGGGCATCAACTTGTCCCGGAACGAAGCGGCGACGGTCGACGACCTCGCGAACTAGGTTTCGGTCCCCGGGTCCTGAGAAATCAGGGTCCGGGGGCGTAGTTCACATTTGAATTGGCAGTCAGGTATCGGCGGCCACCGCTGATCCACAATCCCTCTGGGGAAAGGAAGTTACGTGCTCGACGTCAACTTCTTCGATGAACTCCGCATTGGCCTCGCCAGTGCAGAGGACATCCGCAATTGGTCCTACGGCGAGGTCAAGAAGCCGGAGACCATCAACTACCGCACGCTCAAGCCCGAGAAGGACGGCCTCTTCTGCGAGAAGATCTTCGGCCCCACCCGGGACTGGGAGTGCTACTGCGGCAAGTACAAGCGTGTCCGCTTCAAGGGCATCATCTGTGAGCGCTGCGGTGTCGAGGTGACCCGCGCCAAGGTTCGGCGTGAGCGCATGGGACACATCGAACTGGCTGCCCCGGTCACGCACATCTGGTACTTCAAGGGCGTGCCCAGCCGTCTCGGCTACCTGCTCGACCTGGCGCCGAAGGATCTCGAAAAGATCATCTACTTCGCCGCGTACGTCATCGTCGGTGTCGACGAGGAACTGCGTCACAACGAGCTGTCCACTCTCGAAGCCGAGATGCAGGTCGAGAAGAAGTCCGTCGCGGATCAGCGCGACGCCGACCTCGAGGCACGCGCTCAGAAGCTCGAAGCCGACATCGCCGAGCTGGAGGCGGAGGGCGCCAAGTCCGACGTCCGCCGCAAGGTCAAGGACGGCGGCGAGCGCGAGATGCGTCAGCTCCGCGACCGCGCGCAGCGTGAGCTGGACCGTCTCGACGAGATCTGGACCACGTTCACCAAGCTCAGCGTCAAGCAGCTCATCGTCGACGAACTGCTGTACCGCGAACTCGTCGACCGCTACGGCGAGTACTTCACGGGCGCCATGGGTGCCGAGTCGATCCAGAAGCTCATGGAGAGCTTCGACATCGACGCCGAGGCCGAGAACCTCCGCGAGACCATCCGCAGCGGCAAGGGGCAGAAGAAGCTCCGCGCACTGAAGCGTCTCAAGGTCGTCGCAGCCTTCCAGGTCAACCAGAACTCGCCCATGGGCATGGTTCTGAACGCCGTCCCGGTGATCCCACCGGAGCTGCGTCCGATGGTTCAGCTCGACGGTGGCCGCTTCGCCACCTCCGACCTGAACGACCTGTACCGCCGCGTGATCAACCGCAACAACCGCCTCAAGCGACTGATCGACCTCGGTGCCCCCGAGATCATCGTCAACAACGAGAAGCGGATGCTGCAGGAGTCCGTGGACGCGCTGTTCGACAACGGCCGTCGTGGCCGTCCCGTCACGGGTCCCGGTAACCGTCCGCTGAAGTCCCTGAGCGACCTGCTCAAGGGCAAGCAGGGTCGTTTCCGTCAGAACCTGCTCGGTAAGCGCGTCGACTACTCGGGTCGTTCCGTCATCGTCGTCGGCCCGCAGCTCAAGCTGCACCAGTGCGGTCTGCCGAAGCTGATGGCTCTCGAGCTGTTCAAGCCGTTCGTGATGAAGCGCCTGGTCGACCTGAACCACGCGCAGAACATCAAGTCCGCCAAGCGGATGGTGGAACGTCAGCGCGCACAGGTGTGGGACGTCCTCGAAGAGGTCATCGCCGAGCACCCCGTGCTGCTGAACCGTGCACCGACGCTGCACCGCCTGGGCATCCAGGCATTCGAGCCGCAGCTGGTCGAGGGTAAGGCCATTCAGCTCCACCCGCTGGTGTGTGAGGCCTTCAACGCCGACTTCGACGGTGACCAGATGGCCGTGCACCTTCCGCTGTCCGCGGAGGCGCAGGCCGAGGCTCGCATCCTGATGCTGTCGTCGAACAACATCCTGTCGCCCGCGTCGGGTCGACCGCTCGCCATGCCCCGTCTGGACATGGTCACCGGTCTGTACCACCTGACCCGGTTGGACGAGGGTGCGATCGGCGAGCTCGCAGCGTCGACCAGTGACGAGGCGGAGCAGGGCGTGTATTCCTCGCCTGCCGAGGCTCAGATGGCCGTCGATCGTGGCGCGCTCGTCGTGCAGGCGAAGATCAAGGTGCGGCTCACGCAGCAGCGCCCGCCTCGCGACATCGAGTCGGAGCTGTTCCCCGAGGGCTGGAACTACGGTGACGGCTGGACCGCGGAGACGACGCTGGGTCGCGTGCTCTTCAACGAGCTGCTGCCCGCGGACTACCCGTTCGTCAACGAGCAGATGCCGAAGAAGCGTCAGGCGACGATCATCAACGATCTCGCGGAGCGTTACCCCATGATCGTGGTCGCGCAGACCGTCGACAAGCTGAAGGACGCCGGTTTCTACTGGGCCACGCGTTCGGGTGTCACGGTCTCGATCTCCGACGTCCTCGTGCCGCCGGAGAAGGCTCAGATCATGGAGTCCTTCGAGGCTCAGGCCGATCAGATCGAGAAGAAGTACCAGCGTGGTGCCCTGAACAAGACCGAGCGCAACAGCGCCCTGGTCAAGATCTGGTCCGAGGCCACCGACGAGGTCGGTAAGGCCATGGAGGCCCACTTCCCCGACGACAACCCGATCCCGATGATCGTGAAGTCCGGCGCCGCCGGCAACATGACTCAGGTTCGTTCGCTCGCCGGTATGAAGGGTCTGGTGACCAACCCGAAGGGTGAGTTCATCCCGCGTCCGATCAAGTCTTCCTTCAAGGAAGGCCTGACCGTTCTCGAGTACTTCATCAACACGCACGGTGCCCGTAAGGGTCTGGCCGATACCGCGCTCCGCACCGCCGACTCGGGTTACCTGACCCGTCGTCTGGTGGACGTCTCGCAGGACGTCATCGTCCGCGAGGTCGACTGTGGAACCGAGCGCGGCATCGTTACCACGATCGCCGAGAAGCAGGCCGACGGCACGCTGATCCGCGACGCTCACGTGGAGACGAGCACGTACGCCCGCACCCTGGCCGCCGACGCGGTCGACGAGAACGGCAACGTCATCGTCGAGCGTGGACACGACCTGGGTGACCCGGCTATCGACGCGCTGCTCGAGGCAGGCATCACGCAGGTCAAGGTCCGTTCGGTGCTCACCTGCACCACCGGCACCGGCGTCTGCGCCACCTGCTACGGCCGCTCCATGGCCACCGGCAAGCTCGTCGACATCGGTGAGGCCGTCGGTATCGTCGCCGCGCAGTCCATCGGTGAGCCCGGTACCCAGCTGACCATGCGTACGTTCCACCAGGGTGGTGTCGCCGGAGACGACATCACCGGTGGTCTGCCGCGTGTTCAGGAGCTGTTCGAGGCCCGCGTCCCCAAGGGCAAGGCCCCGATCGCCGACGTCAGTGGCCGCGTGCAGCTCGAGGACGGCGACCGCTTCTACAAGATCACCATCGTCCCGGACGACGGTGGCGAAGAGGTTGTCTACGACAAGCTCTCGAAGCGTCAGCGTCTGCGTGTCTTCAAGCACGACGACGGCACCGAACGCCTTCTGGCCGACGGTGACCACGTCGAGGTCGGTCAGCAGCTCATGGAAGGTGCTGCCGATCCGCACGAGGTGCTGCGTGTCATGGGCCCCCGTCAGGTGCAGATCCACCTCGTCAACGAGGTCCAGGAGGTGTACCGGAGCCAGGGTGTGTCGATCCACGACAAGCACATCGAGGTCATCGTGCGCCAGATGCTGCGTCGCGTGACGATCATCGATTCGGGCGCCACGGAGTTCCTGCCCGGTTCGCTGACCGAGCGTGCGGACTTCGAAGCGGCCAACCGCCGTGTCGTCGCCGAGGGTGGCGAGCCGGCAGCCGGACGTCCGGTGCTGATGGGTATCACCAAGGCATCGCTGGCGACCGACTCGTGGCTGTCCGCGGCGTCGTTCCAGGAGACCACTCGCGTCTTGACCGATGCGGCGATCAACTGCCGCTCGGACAAGCTGATCGGTCTGAAGGAAAACGTGATCATCGGAAAGCTGATCCCTGCCGGTACCGGTATCAACCGTTACCGCAACATTCAGGTGCAGCCGACCGAAGAGGCCCGCGCTGCTGCGTACGCGGTTCCGTCCTACGACGACCAGTACTACAGCCCGGACGGCTTCGGCCAGAACACCGGTGCCGCGGTGCCGCTGGACGATTACGGTTTCAGCAACGATTACCGGTAGGCGCTCCGCGCCCGTGAGCGGTTGACGAGTCCTCGGACTCGCCGAGCACTCACCAAGGACGAAGGCCCCACCCCTCTCTCTTCGGGGGTGGGGCCTTCATCTGTTTCCATGCCTTGTCGCCCGCCATGCCTTGTCGCCGGATGTTCACCGTTGCTAGCGTCGGATGATGGCCCGGTCGAGGTTCGCCATCGCACTCCTGATCGCCGTCGTCGTGGGGGCCGCGACCTCCTGCACGGCGTCGGACGACCAGCAGGGCGAGGCGACGTCGTCGTCGGCGCCTGCCGCGTCCGCCGGTCCCGCGGTGCTCACTCCGGTGGTCGCGGATGTGGTGGCCCCACCGATCCCGGTGACGGGCAGCGACGGTCGCGTGCACCTGGCCTACGAACTGCGGCTGACGAACACCGGGTCGCAGCCGGCGACGATTACGTCGCTGCAGGTGAAGGGTGACGGCCGCACGCTGGTGGACCTGAGCGGCGACGCGCTGACGCCGTGGTTCCAGGCCCTCGGCGGAGGCCCGAAGACCGGCACCGTCCTCGCCCCCGGACAGCAGGGGCTGGTGTGGATCGACGCGACGCTGAACAGTCCCGACGACGTGCCCGGCAGTCTCGGCCACGTCGTGAACGTCGACTTCCCGCAGGCGACGTCACTCGTGCCGTCGCAGCTCGCCGAGAACGTGGCGGACACCGAAGTCGACACCCGCGACGCCGTCCGTATCCGCGCGCCCCTCGACGGTCCACGCTGGCTCGACGGCACCGGCTGCTGCACGGTCACGTCCCACCGCGCGGCCGTCCTGCCGATCAACGGCCGGATGCTCGCCGCCGAGCGCTTCGCGATCGATTTCGTCCAGCTCGACGAACAGGGACGCATCTACGTCGGTGACCAGACCCAGCTGTCCAGCTACGAGTACTACGGCGCACCGGTCCGCGCGGTGTCGGACGGCAAGGTGATCGCCGTCGTTGGCGATCTGTCCGAACAGGTTCCGGGTGCCACTCCGCAGGGACTGCCCCTCGACCAGTACGGCGGAAACCACGTCGTCCAGGACATCGGGAACGGGCGGTACGCGTTCTACGCGCACCTGCAGCCCGGCAGCGTCGACGACATCAGTGTCGGCCAGGACCTGCGGGCGGGAGACCAGATCGGGCTGCTGGGCAACAGCGGAAACACCGACGCGCCGCATCTGCACTTCCATCTGATGGACGGGCCGGACTTTCTGGCGGCGAACGGCATTCCGTTCGAATTCGAGAACTTCGACCTCGACGGACGGGTGACGGGGGAGAGCCTCGAGGCCGCCGCGACCGCCGGCGCCCCGGTGGTCGACGAGGCGGGGACGCAGACCGGATCGCGCAGCGACGAGATGCCGCTGTACCTCGACGTCGTGACGTTCCCGGGCAGCTAGCCGAGGAGCCCGCGCTCGACGAACCGGGTGAGCGCGGCGATGCCCTCGTCGTCGCCGCCGTCCCACAGGCCCACGAAGGCCGTCGCCACCGCGGCGATCAGCCGGGCACTGACCTCGGGGCCGCCGGGGAGGTGCGCCCCGTCCGCGGCGAGGGCCCTGAGGAGTTCGGCCCACGGCTTCATCTGCTCGATCCCGAAGTCGTGCATCCGCTGCGCGAAGTCGGGATCGACGAGGGCTGCGTCGCGGAGCGCGGCCATCACGGTGCGATGCCGCGCCTGAAGTTGCCAGAACACGGCGAGATGAGGGCCGAGGTCCCGCAGATCGCCGGGGGACGTGGTGATGAGTGCGTCCGCGTCGTCGCCGATGTCGTCCGCGAGCGCGAGGAGCAACGCTTCCTTGCCGTCGAAATGGTTGTAGAACGAACCCGCGGCCTTGCCGGCCTCGGTGGTGATGTCGGTGATGGTGGCGTTCAGGTAACCCTTGCGTTCGAAGACCACTCTGGCTGCGTCGAGCAGGTCCTGGCGTGTCTGAGCGGCCTTCTCCTGTCGGGTGGTCACTGCGCTTTCCCCATCTCCTCGCCGCTCGCGTGCCCTCGCTCGAGCCGGTTCTCGTCCCGTGAAGACTATCCTCGACCACACTTGTCCGATATGCGTGGTTCGCTGAACGGAGACGAGATGTCCGAGAAGAAGATCGACCGCGTCAAGACCGAGTCGGCACTCGAAGTGCTGCGGGAAAGCCCCACGATCGCACTCATCACCGTGGCACCGGCGCTGGTCGTCTTCGGGGTGGTGTGGTGGCTGTTCGGATTCTGGTCGGCCCTCGTGCTGGTCCTGATTCTGGGTGTCGTCGCCGTCGTCGGCCGGAAGCTGTTCTGACGCCGCTACCGCGGAACGTGAAACGCGGCGAGTGACGCCGCGCTCGACGTCAGTTCGTCCCATTCGCACGGCACCGTGAGGACGGCGAGCGCAGACGTCGGGAACTTCTCCCGCATCAGGTTGGCATCCCCGGTATCGGGGTTGCCCGCCAGATCCAGTGCCGTCGACGGCATGCCGGGAACATGCCCGACCACGAGCAGCGTGCGTACCGACGGTTCGACCCGCACGATCTCCATGAGCACCTCGGACGGGTACGCGCCGTACAACTCCTCGGCGAACCGGGCGGGAGCGCCGACCCGGGTCGCCTCCAGCGTTTCCCGGGTGCGGCGAGCGGTCGAACACAGCACGGCGTCGATCGGCGGCTGAGTCGACCGCAGCCACTCACCGGCCAGTCCTGCCTGCTTGCGTCCGCGCGGCGCCAACGGCCGCTCGTGATCCGCGACCCCCTCCGGGTACGCCGACTTGCCGTGGCGCATCAGGATCAGGGTGCGATTCCGCGACGAGCTGTGCGAGGCCATGGCTAGACGCTAGCTCCCCACGCCGGCACGTTCACTGTCGAGCTGGGCCATCTGCGCGGGCGCGTAGCGTTCCCCGGCGACTGCGGTGTCGGGAACCGCTGCGGCGATGGCCGCGAGGTCACCGGCACCGAGGTGGACGTCGAGTGCGCCGAGCGTCTCCGCGAGCCGGGCGACGGTACGCGCTCCGACGACGGGCACGATGTCGTCGCCCTGGGCGAGAACCCACGCGATCGCCAGCTGCGCGACGCTCACCCCGTGCTGCGCGGCCACGGCGGCGAGCGAGTCGACGAGGGTGAGGTTCTGCCGGAGGTTCTCGCCCTGGAACCGGGGGCTGTGCGCGCGGAAGTCGTCGGCCGCGAGAGTCTGGTCGGTGCGCAGCGAGTCGCTGAGCAGGCCTCGGGAGAGCACGCCGTAGGCGGTCACGCCGATCCCGAGTTCCCGGCAGAGCGGCAGGATCTCGGTTTCGATCCCCCGGGAGATGAGCGAGTACTCGATCTGCAGATCCACGATCGGGTGCACCGCCGCCGCTCGGCGAAGGGTCTCGGGACCCACCTCGGACAGGCCGATGTGGCGCACGTAGCCGGCCTCGACGAGTTCACCGATCGTTCCCACGGTGTCCTCGATCGGCACGGCGGGGTCGAGACGGGCGGGGCGGTAGACGTCGATGTAGTCGACGCCGAGACGCTGCAGCGAGTATGCGAGGAAGTTGCGGATCGACTCGGGTCGCGTGTCGACTCCGGCCCACGTGCCGCCGGGCCCGCGCAGACCGCCGAACTTGACGCTGAGGGTCACGTCCTCGCGTCGGCGGCCGGCGAGGGCCTTGCCGATCAGGGACTCGTTGTGGCCCGATCCGTAGAAGTCCCCGGTGTCGACGAGGTCGATCCCGGCGTCGAGCGCCGCGTGGATGGTGGCGACGGACTCCACGTCGTCCGTCCTGCCGTACATCCCGGACATCCCCATGGCGCCGAGGCCGAGCCGGCTGACGGTGGGACCGGTGGTTCCGAGTGCGGTGGTGCTGATCATGTTCTGCTCCGATGGTCGGTGTCTGTTCCGGACTGACACCAGCGTCGCCGTCGCCGGGAGCGGCAACCAGAGACCGTTCATCGGGGGACCGGCGATCCCTGGCAGCGCCCCGGTGGGTCCGGCACAGTTGATGCATGAACCGCTCCGAGTTGGCCGATTTCCTCCGCCGTCGCAGGGAACAGCTCGTTCCGGCCGACGTCGGATTGCCACCGGGACTGCGTCGGCGGACGCCGGGGCTCCGGCGCGACGAGGTGGCGATGCTCGCGGGTATGTCGACGGATTACTACACGCGACTCGAGCAGGCACGCGGCCCGCATCCGTCGACGCAGGTCCTGGCGTCGATCGCGCGGGCGCTGCGGCTGACCGACGATCAGCGCGACCACCTCTACCTGCTGTCGGGACAGGTGCCGCCGATGCGGGCCGCGGGAAACAAGCACGTCGGACCGGGACTGCTGCACCTGCTCGACAAGCTCGACGACACCCCGGGCTGCGTCATCTCGGATCTCGGGGAAGTTCTGGTCCAGAACCGCATGCACGTGATCCTGTTCGGCGACGCGTCCCGGTATTCAGGTCTCGACCGGTACGTGCCGTGGCGGTGGTTCGCGCACACCGGCGAGCGCGGGATGTTTCCCGAGGACGATCACGAGCGGCTCGCCGGAAACCACGTCGCGGATCTGCGGGCGACGGCCGCCCGGCGGGCCGGTGACGCCGACGTGACGGAACTGGTGGACCGCCTCTACGAGAGCAGCGCGGAGTTCGCGGCGCTCTGGGACCGACACGATGTGGCCGTCCGGCGGTCCGACACCAAGACCGTCCTCCACGCCGAGGTCGGACGCATCGACCTCGTCTGCGAGACGCTGCTGACCCCGAGCGCCTACCAGCATCTGCTCGTGTACATGCCGCAGCCGGGCTCCGACGCGCGGGCCAGGCTCGACCTGTTGCGGGTGATCGGCACCCAGCAAATGGTCTGATCAGGTGGCGAGGGGCCCGACCCGGGCCACGGCGCGCAGGGCGTCGTCGACCAGGAACCATACGGTCAGCGACGTCTCGTCCCGCCGCGAACGCAGGACGATCTCGTCGGTCGACACGATGGGCGAGAGGTACTCGAGCACGGCGCGATGGGGGTTGTCGACGAGGCGGCCGCCGCCCGGATGCTCGTGGTCGGCGATCAGTTCTTCGACGGCTTGCCAGTAGACGGCGTTGTTGACGTGGTCGAATGGGTCGATGTCGGTGCGGCGCAGGACGAACTCGGTATCCACGATGCCGTCCTCGTCGGCGGCCGGAGCATTCTCGACGAGCCACCGCTTCCACTTGAGCCGGTGTTCCTCCGCCGACTCCCCGAGGCGTTCGATGAACCCGTCGTCGATGCGGGTGGGCATTCCCGTTTCGCCGCTGATGTGGATCCAGAAACCTTCGGTCTCGATGAGGGCGCCCGCCTCACCCTCGATCTGGACCCGCATGTTCGTCCAGCGGGTCGACAGCGCCGAGCACCAGCGCCGGAGGTGCACCCGCTCGGGCCACACCGCGGGCCGGACGACGTCGATGACGGTGCGCCGGACGATCCACAGCGGGTGGCTGTCGGCGGCGTCGACCGCGTCGAGGTTGTCCAGACCCGCGTCCTGCAGATAACGCGCGATCCCGTCGAGGCGCAGACGCTTGGCCGCATCGATGTCGCCGGTGCGGACCGGCCAGGACGTCTCGAAGACGCGGCCACGTGAGGGTCGAGCGGCGAGGGGTCGGTCGAGTGCCAAGATGCGGTTCCTTCGCTTGTGGACGGAGCCCTGATTCTTCCATCCGGCACCGGTGCTTGTTTGCGGACGCGATTCTCAGTACAGTTCATATAACTGTTACTACGTGTAACACAAACGAGTTCGATGGTCCGGACAGGTGTGAGGAAACCGCAATGGCATATGTCATCACCCAGGCGTGCTGCAACGACGCGAGCTGCGTCTCCGCATGCCCCGTGAACTGCATCCATCCGACACCGGAGGAGCGGGAATTCGCGCAGACCGAGATGCTGCACATCGACCCGGCAACCTGCATCGACTGCGGGGCCTGCGTCGATGCCTGTCCGGTCGACGCGATCTTCCCGGAAGACAAGCTCGTCGGCTCGCTCGCCCGCTACAAGGACATCAACGCCGAGTACTACACGACCAACCCCATGCCGACCGGGTGGATCCCTCTCACGCCCGCGACTCCGCCGCGCCGCGACCTCGGGAAGCTCCGGGTCGCCGTCGTCGGCGCCGGGCCCGCGGCCTGCTACGCCGCCGGTGAACTGCTCGAACGTTCGGACGTCGAGGTCGAGATGTTCGAGAAGCTCCCGACGCCGTGGGGACTCGTCCGCGCCGGTGTCGCGCCCGACCACCCGGGCACCAAGGAGGTGACCCGGATGTTCGAGTGGAGCCTCGACCGGCCGAACTTCGAGTTCCACCTCAACGTCGAGGTCGGCAAACACGTCACCCACGACGAGCTGCTGGAGAACCACCACGCCGTGATCTACGCCGTCGGGGCGTCGAGCGACCGGCGTCTGGGAATCGCGGGCGAGGATCTTCCCGGCGTACACGCCGCCACCGAGTTCGTGGCCTGGTACAACGGCCACCCGGACTACGCGGAGCGCACGTTCGACCTGTCCGCGAAGCGCGCGGTGATCGTCGGCAACGGCAACGTCGCGCTCGACGTGGCCCGCATCCTCACGATGAACGTCGAGGAGCTGGAACGGACGGACATCGCCGATCATGCCCTCGCCGCGCTGCGGCGCAGCAACATCGAGGAGGTCGTGCTCCTCGGCCGCCGCGGGCCCGCGCAGGCCGCCTACAGCAACCCCGAGTTCCTGGCGCTCGGCGACCTCGAGAACGTGGACGTCGTCATCGACGACGCCGACCTCGACCTCGACCCGGCCAGCGAGGCGCTGCTCGACGAACCCGCCACCGCGATGAAGGTCCGGCTGGCGCGGGAGTTCGCGCAGCGTGCCCCACGGCCCGGTCACAAGCGCATCGTGTTCCGCTACCTGACGTCGCCGCTCGAGGTCACCGGATCCGGCAAGGCCGAGGCCCTGCGCTACGGACGCAACGAACTGGTGGTCGACGAGTCCGGCACGTTGTCCGCCCGGGCCCGGGGCGAGGAAGGCTCGCTGGACACCTCGCTCGTCCTGCGATCCATCGGATACCGCGGCAACCCCGTCGGCGGTGTCGCGTTCGACGAGAAGCGCGGCGTGATCCCCAACGAGCACGGCCGGGTCACCGACCGGGTGTACGTGACCGGATGGATCAAGCGCGGTCCCAGCGGTGTCATCGGCACCAACAAGGCGTGCGCCAAGGAGACGGTGTCGTCGCTGCTCGCGGATTTCGAGGCAGGAGAACTCCTCGGCACGGTCGGCACCCGCAAGGACGTGAAGAAGCTGATCGAGCGGCGCCAGCCGGAACAGATCGGCTTCCCCGGGTGGCGGGCGATCGACAAGGCGGAGACCGGCCGCGCCGAGGGGTCCGGCCGGCCCCGCGTGAAGATGACCGACAAGGTCGAGCTGGTGTCCGTCGCCCGTAGGCGGAAGCGGCTCTTCGCTCGTTGACGCCTCCCGCCACCCCTGCGCGTCTAGTGTTTCGAGCATGCGCGCAGTGGTGGTGACGGAGCTGTCGGGGCCGGGCGGCATGACGCTGCAGGACATACCCGAACCGGCGGCCGAGGGGCTGGTCCTGATCGACGTCAAGGCCAGCGGCGTGTGCTTCCCCGACCTGCTGATCAGCTACGGCAAATATCAGCTCGGCCCCGAGCTGCCTTTCGTTCCCGGCGCCGAAGTCGCGGGTGTGGTGGTGTCGGCACCGGCCGACAGCGGATTCGAGCCCGGTCACCGGGTGCTCGCGGCGTCGCAGGTCGGCGGTTACGCCGAACGGGTCGCAGTGCTGCCGGCGCAGGTGCTGCCCATTCCGTCGATCCTGGATTTCGACGAAGCGGCGTCGCTGATCGTCAATTACCAGACGATGGAATTCGCGCTGGAGCGCCGGGCTCGGCTGCGGGCAGGCGAAACCGTCGTCGTCCTCGGCGCGGCGGGTGGGGTGGGGACGTCCACCATCCAGCTGGCGAAGGCCCACGGCGCCCGCGTGATCGCGGTGGTGCGCCGGGACGGGGCCGACGACTTCCTGCGCGAACTGGGGGCCGACGAGGTCGTCCGCCTCGAAGACGGCTGGGGCGCCCGGGTCCGTGAACTGACCGGCGGCCGGGGCGCGCAGATCGTGGTCGACCCGGTCGGCGGCGACGCATTCGACGAGGCCGTCCGGGTACTGGCCCCGGAAGGCCGGCTCGTCGTGATCGGTTTCGCGGGAGGGGCGATCCCCGAGGTCAAGGTGAACCGGGTGCTGTTCCGCAACATCAGCATCGTGGGTGCGGCGTGGGGTGAGTTCATCCGGAACGAACCGAATGCGCTGGAAGAGGTGCATGCCGCGTTGGTCCGGCACGTGGAGCGCGGATTGCGTCCCGTGGTCACGTCCCGGTATCCGCTCGAGCAGGCTGCGGATGCGCTGCGCGATCTCGAGGCCGGCCTCGTGCTGGGCAAAGCAGTGCTCGTCCAGGACTGAACCCGCAGGTCGAGCGTGCCGCCGGGGAATGTGATACCTGACACCATTTATTCGGTTGCGCCATAGTTGCCCTTGGGCAATAGTTGCATGAGCGCTAGCATTCGAGGGTGCCCGACAAATCTCCTGATCTTCTCTTCGAACTACTCAACGATTTCTTCACCCAGGTGTTGAGTGCGGGGGAGTCGGAGTCGATGGACAACCTCATCGAGCTGGACCTCACGTTTTCGCAGGTGCGGATGCTCTTCGCGCTGGTTCAGCACGGTGAGCCACTTCCGATCAACGAGGTGGCCGAACGGTTGCGGCTCTCGGTGGCCGCGGCGGGCCGGAATGTCGATCAACTCGTGAAACTGGGTCTGGTCGTTCGCCGGGAGGACGAACGCGATCGGCGGGTCAAGCGGGTCTCCTTGTCGGAGGCCGGACATAAGGTCGCTACCCAGCACATCGAATGCAAGCGTGATCAGTTGCGACGGTTCGCATGGCGGGTTCCGGAGATCGAGCGGACTCGGCTGATCGAGGCACTACAACCGATCCTCGCGGGGGAGTCCCTGCGAGAACTCAACCAGGAGATACTCGGATGACATCGCCGACCGCCGCGAACGCGGCGCCCGACAAGCTCGACGGCACGGTCCTCAAGATCGCGTCCGTGGTGGTGCTCGGTGCCATCATGTCGATCCTCGACGTGACCGTCGTCAGCGTCGCGTTGCCGACGTTCGCCACGGAATTCGACACCACGTACGCCACCGTCGCATGGACGATGACCGCGTACACGCTCGCCCTGGCCACCGTCATCCCCGTCACCGGGTGGGCGGCCGACCGATTCGGCACCAAGCGTCTCTACATGACGGCGCTCGTGCTGTTCGTCCTCGGCTCGGTGCTCTGTAGCTTCGCGTGGGACATCACGTCGCTCATCGGCTTCCGCGTCCTGCAGGGCCTCGGCGGCGGCATGTTGATGCCGCTGGGTATGACGATCATGACGAAGGCGGCCGGCCCCGACCGCGTCGGCCGGGTCATGGCGGTTCTCGGAATCCCCATGCTGCTCGGCCCGATCGGTGGTCCGATCCTCGGCGGCTGGCTGATCGAGGCGGCGAGCTGGCACTGGATCTTCCTGATCAACCTGCCCATCGGCATCATCGCTCTGGCTGCTGCGTTCATCATCCTGCCGTCCGACAACGCGTCGCCCTCGGAGTCGTTCGACTTCCTCGGCATGCTGCTGCTCTCGCCGGGTCTGGCACTGTTCCTGTTCGGTGTGTCCTCCATCCCGGAGGTGGGCACGGTCGCTTCGGCTCGTGTGCTCGTGTCCGGTGCGATCGGCCTGGCGCTGATCGTCGCGTTCGTGTTCCACGCACTCCGCAAGGATCACCCGCTGATCGATCTGCACCTGTTCAAGAACCGGCAGCTGTCGGTCGCGGTCATCACGACCTCGCTGTTCATCGTCGCGTTCATGGGTGCCGGTCTGCTGTTCCCCAGCTACTTCATCCAGGTCGGCGGGCACACCACGCTCGCGGCCGGTCTGCTGATGGCTCCGCAGGGTATCGGCGCGATGCTGACCATGCCGGTGGCCGGACGTCTCGTCGACAAGATCGGCCCCGGCAAGATCGTGCTGACGGGTTTGCCGCTGATCCTGATCGGTCTCGGTGTCTTCACACAGGTGGCGTCGGACTCGCCGACCTGGCTGCTGATGGGTGCGCTGTTCGTGATGGGCATGGGCATGGGCTGCACGATGATGCCGCTGATGACCGCAGCGATCGTCACGCTGTCCAACGAGCAGGTTGCGCGCGGTTCCACGCTGATGAACATCGTCCAGCAGACCGCCGGTTCGATCGGTACCGCCGTCATGTCGGTGGTCCTCACCAACCAGCTGCTCGATCGCGGTCTCGACAGCCAGACCGTCGCGATGCAGCACGTGCCCGAGGTCGCCGCGCAGGAGCCTCCCGGGATGGTGGACCAGGTCCTGAGCCAGGCCGCCGATGCGTTCGGCAACACGTTCCTGGTCGCCACCGTGCTGATCGCTTTGACGCTCATCCCGGCGTTCATGCTGCCGCGGAAGAAGTCGGTCAACCCGCGTCTCGAGGCCGAAGATGCCCCGACGGTCATGATGCACTGATCGGGTTCGTTCGAACGTCGCCGAGGGCGGCAAGCGCACTGCGCTTGCCGCCCTCGGCTGTTTCCGGAATAGGTCGAAGTGGTTGAATGTTGCAATAGGTTCATGCAAACGCATGGAGTTCTGGCGCGAGAGGAACAGCTATGCAGTTCGGAATCTTCACCGTCGGCGACGTGACCCCCGATCCCACCACCGGCCGCACTCCCACCGAGCACGAGCGCATCAAGGCGATGACGACCATCGCCAAGCATGCGGAGGACGTCGGACTCGACGTGTTCGCCACCGGCGAGCACCACAACCCGCCGTTCGTGCCGTCGTCCCCGACCACCATGCTCGGCTACCTCGCAGCGCAGACCGAGAAGATCGTCCTGTCGACGTCCACCACGCTGATCACCACCAACGACCCGGTGAAGATCGCCGAGGACTACGCGATGCTGCAGCATCTCGCGGACGGCCGGGTGGATCTCATGATGGGTCGCGGGAACACGGCCCCCGTCTACCCGTGGTTCGGTCAGGACATCCGCCAGGGGATTCCGCTGGCGCTGGAGCACTACCGGCTGCTGCGCCGCCTGTGGGACGAGGACGTCGTGGACTGGCAGGGCCAGTTCCGCACCCCGCTGCAGGGGTTCACCTCGACGCCGCGTCCGCTCGACGGCATCCCGCCGTTCGTGTGGCACGGATCGATCCGCAGCCCGGAGATCGCCGAGATCGCCGCGTTCCACGGTGACGGCTTCTTCGCCAACAACATCTTCTGGCCGAAGGAGCACTACATCGCCCTGATCAACCTCTACCGCGAGCGGTACGAGCACTACGGTCACGGCCGCGCGGACCAGGCGATCGTCGGACTGGGCGGGCAGGTGTTCATGCGCAGGAACGCCAAGGACGCCGTCGACGAGTTCCGGCCGTATTTCGACAACGCCCCGGTCTACGGCCACGGGCCGAGTCTCGAGGACTTCACCGATCAGACCCCGCTGACCGTCGGCACACCGGAGCAGGTGATCGAGAAGACCTTGACGTTCGCCGACTTCTTCGGCGACTACCAGCGGCAGTTGTTCCTCGTCGACCATGCGGGGCTTCCCCTGAAGACGGTGCTCGAGCAGCTGGATCTGCTCGGCGGCGAGGTCGTGCCCGTGCTGCGCAAGGAGCTCGCCGCCCGGCGACCTGCGGGCGTGCCGGACAATCCGCCGACGCACGCGTCGATGAAGGCCGATCGCGAGCCGGTCGATGCCGCCCGTCAGTAGGACCGAACGAGCGGCCGAGGCGTGGGAGGCTCTCTTCCGCGCCCAGGTCGCGGTGATGCGCAACCTCGCCGCCGACGACGTGTGGGACGAGCTGAGCATGCGCGAATACGACGTGCTGTTCACTCTCGCCCGGGCACCCGGACACAGACTGCGCCTGCATGATCTCAACCGGGAGATCCTGCTCAGCCAACCGTCGCTGAGCCGGCTGGTCGAGCGGCTGTCCGGCTCCGGATTCGTCACGCGGGAATGCGATCCCGGCGACCGCCGGGGGACCGTCGTCGCCCTGACGGACGAGGGTGCTCGTGTGCAGACGTCGGTCGGACGCAGGCACGCGGCGAGCATCCGGCGGCACGTCGGCCCGGCACTGTCCGACGACGAACTCGACACGCTCACCGAACTCTGCGCGAAACTGCGCGGCGCACAGGACTGACGGAAGGCACGATGGAGCAGTGAGCAATCTGGAGACGAATTCGGTGGAAGAGCGGTGCGAGTCGCACCCCGACGGCGGGGGCATCCAGGTGCTCGGCGCGCGCGAGGTCCCGCTCGGCGGTCCCCGCGCGATGCCGGTCCGGCGCACCCTCCCGCAGCGGGACCGGTCGCTGATCGGCGCCTGGTGCTTCGCCGACCACTACGGTCCGGACGATGTCGGGAAGACGGGCGGGATGAACGTGCCGCCGCATCCGCACACGGGACTGCAGACGGTGAGCTGGCTGTTCACCGGCGAGATCGAGCACCGCGACAGCATCGGTTCGCACGCGATGGTGCGTCCCGGTGAGCTCAACCTGATGACCGCCGGGCGGGGGATCGCGCACTCGGAGGTCTCGACACCGCAGACACGCATCCTGCACGGGGCGCAGCTGTGGGTGGCGTTGCCGGCGTCGGCGCAGGACGCGGAGCCGGCGTTCGAGACGTACGCACCCGACCCGGTCGAACTGGACGGCGCGACCGTGCGGGTGTTCCTCGGGAACACGGTGGGCTCCACCTCGCCGGTCCGCACGTTCACGCCGTTACTCGGCGCCGAGATCCTCCTGGAGCCGGGTGCGGACGTCACCCTCGACATCGAACGCGGCTTCGAGGTCGGGGTGCTCGTCGACGAGGGCGAGGTGCACCTGCGCGGAACCACACTGCGGTGGGCGGAACTCGGCTATCAGCCGCCCGGGGAGTCGCTGGTGGCGCTGCGCAACACGGGCGGAACCCGGGCCCGGCTGCTGCTGCTCGGCGGCGCACCGCTCGGTGAGCAGGTGATCATGTGGTGGAACTTCCTCGGCCGCAGCCACGAGGACATCGTCGGGTACCGCCGTGAGTGGCAGTCCGAGCTCCGGGGCGCGGCGCCCGCCGACCCCCGATTCGGCACGGTCGAGGGCTACGACGGCGATCCACTGCCCGCACCCGAACTGCCGAACAGCAGGCTGAAACCCCGCGGCTGAGACCGCGGATCAGTAGCTGGTGAGCGACGTGTTCGCGCCGCAGAGCACCACGCAGAGCGGCTTGTCGTCGTCGGGTGCGAGCTGTCCGGTGACGATCGCGGCGAGCGCCGCGGCGGTGCCGTGCTCGACGACGATCCGGAACTCCTCCCACAGCAGCGTCCGCGCGTCGATGAGGGCGTCGTCGTCGACGATCAGGCTGGACACGGGCCGCGACCGGATGGTGTCCCAGGCGATGGAACCGATCTTGGTGGCGCCGAGGGAATCGCCGGCGATGCTGTCGATGTCGATGTCCACGGGTTGCCGGGCGGCGACCGCGGAGTGCAGCGTCGCCGCTCCGCTCGGTTCCACGCCGTAGATGCTGTCGTCGTCGCGGCTGCCGACGACGACGCCGGAGAGCAATCCGCCGCCGCCCACGGCGATCACGTAGGACAACGGCTCGGCGACGTCGTCCTGGACCTCGAGAGCGATGGTCCCCGCCCCGGCGACGATGTCGGGGAGATCGTAGGCGTGCAGGGCGAGGGCGTTCGAGGACGCCGCGAGTTCCTGGGCATACTCGGCCGCCTCGGCGTATCGAGCACCCACCTTGCGCACGTCCGCGCCGAGCGCGATCAGCGTGTCGACCTTGACGTCGGGTGCCGTGACGGGGACGACCACCGTGCACTTCACACCCCTGAGCCGCGATGCCCAGGCCGCCCCGATGGCGGCGTTCCCACCGGACGCGATGACGACGCCCGCGTCGTCGAGCCGCCCCTCCTCCTCGGCGTGGAGCAATGCGTTGAGGCTGCCCCGCACCTTGAACGAGCCGCCGTACTGCAGGAACTCGAGTTTGAAGATCACCGGCACGGCACCGCGCACGGTGGGGACGGTGGCACGGAACGTGGGTGTCCTGCGGATCAGGCCGGTGATGCGCTCACGCGCCCTGTCCACGGATGCGTGATCGACGGAGTGAGCCATGGTCCCATCGTTCCATCCCGTGCAGCCGCGACTACCGCGGCTCCTTGACCGTCGCCGTACCCTGGGCTGCGGCGCACAGCACCTCCGAGCCGTCGTCCTGCACCGCGTAGATGTCGCACCGGCACAACGCCTGCCGCCGCGTCGACGCGTCGGCGCGGGCGTCCGCCCGGAGCAGCACGCCCTGGGCGGGGCGGAGGTAGGTGATCGTGAAGCCCGCGGTCATGATGTTCGCGCCGAGCACGGTTCCCGCGGCGAATGTCAGGGCGTTGTCGGCGGCGTATGACAGGACACCGCCGTGCACGAAGCCGTTCTGTTGCCGCAGTTCGTCGCGGACGGGGATTTCGAGGGTCGCGCCGCCCTCCCCGAACTGCGTCATGCGTGCGCCGACGAGCACGCTGAACGGCTGGGCCTCCAGCACGGCCTGCGCGGTGTCGGCGGTGAGTGCGACGTCGACCGTCATCCTCTACTCCTGGTTCCGTAGCGAGTTCCACGCGGCGCGCGCCAGTTCGGGCGCCACCGCGGTGGGGTCGGTGGTCATGGCGCCCGCCAGCCATTGGCGGGAGTACTCCTGAGCCGGACCGAGCCACAACGCATAGAGCACGTCGAAGTCGAACCGGCGGACCGTTCCGTAGTGTTCGTGGACCCGCCACCACTGGGTGACGTCGCGGAAGAACACCGCATTGGTGGAATCGGCCCGCTCGTCGACGCCCGGGGGCCGCGGCGCGGCGAGGATGGTGGCCCGCTGCGGGTTGCCGGACACCCACTGCAGGTGGCGGACGACGGCGCCTTCCACCCCGGACCGCGCGTCGGCGCATTCCGCGAGTGCGGCCCGGAATCCGTCCTGGTAGTCGGCGAGCGCCCGCAGCCAGACCTGGAGGTACAGCTCTTCCTTGTTGGGGAAGTGGTGGTAGACGGCTCCGACGCTGACGCCGGCCTCCTGCCGGATGTCGGCGAGCCGGGTCGCGAGGACGCCGCGGCGGGCGAAATGGTCCTCCGCAGCGTCCAGCAACAGACTTTGAATCGGCACACACCGAATATAGTTCGGTCACAGTCGCGGGGGAAGGCGAGTTCGCAGGATTACGGCGAAGGGCGACGTCGTTCCTGGGACGATGAGGACGTGCGCATCCCGCGACAGCCCCGACGGATCACGCCCCGAACGGGACGTCTGGTGTCCCCGCCGCCTCGCCCGCTCCGACGCCCCGGTCCGCCACCCACGCAACTCCACGAGTTCGAGGCCGCAGGCCTCCTCGACGGACTCAGCGGGGCGGATCGCTCCGCGCGCATGGGAGTCCTGAACACCCTGATCGAGGACGGGGTGTCGATCGACGAGCTCCGCGTCGCCTCCCGTGACAATCGACTCGCGCACCTGCTGCTCGAGCACGCGCTGTCGCCGAAGGGCCGGTACGGCATCGACGAGATCTCTCGGAAGACCGGTGTCACCGTGGAGGACGCCCGGCGGTGGTTCCGGGCAATCGGCCGGGGTGCGTCGGAGGACGGGACGTTCTACGACGACGGCGACCTCGACCTCGCGCGCGGACTCAAACAATACCGGGACCTGGGGCTCGACGAGAGCGGAATCTTCGCGGCCGCCCGGGTCCTCGGCCGCAACCTCTGGACGGTCGCCGACGCCGCGGACGCGCTGCTGCAGGAGCGACTCGAGGCGACACGCGATCACCCCGAGGTGGCCCTGCGGTACGCGGTGGAGGTGCGGCGCATCGCGGATTTCGAGGCGCAGATCCTGGCTCACCTCATCGCCACCACCCTGCGCCACCAACTGCGCTCCGATGCGGTGGGTATCGCCAGGGACTCGAACCTCCAGGTTCGGGGGGCGCAGGAGATCGGCGTCTGTTTCGCCGACCTCGTCGGATTCACGCTGCTCGGTGAGCAGGTGGCGCCCGCCGATCTGGGGCGGGTGGCCGAGCGCCTCGACGGGCTGGCCACCGATCTGGCGCTGCCGCCGGTGCGTCTGGTGAAGACGATCGGGGACGCCGTCATGATCGTCTCGCCCGATCCCAACGCGCTGGCCTACACCGCGCTCGACCTCGTGCAGGCCGCGCGCGCCGAGGGGCTTCCGCCGTTGCGGGCCGGGATCGCCTGGGGCACGGCGGTGCCGAGCGCGGGAGACTGGTTCGGCAGGCCCGTCAACATGGCCAGTCGCGTCGTCGCGGTCGCGCCGTCTCACGAGGTGGTCGTGACCGGCGAGTTCTACGACGAACTCGACACGGACGCGTTCTGGGGCGAGCCGGCGGGCAGTCACCGGCTCAAGGGAATCGACGCCCCTCAGGACCTCTTCGGGATCGGCCGCCGGTCGGTCGCCTGACCGGCGCGGCTCCGAAAACGTGTCGTACCCTCGCGATACGGTCATGGCACAGCTCACAGAAGCACATCGAGTGAGGCGCATCATGACTGGCGATTCGGGCGCAGACTGGCATTTCTACGCGGTGGTCGAAACCGCGGTGGACGGTGGTCACACGCTCGCCGCGTTCGGGCCGCGACCGACGGCGCTCGACGCGCTCCGGCTGGCCGTGCATTCGGTCAACCACACCGCGTATTCGGTTCTGGAACAGGGGATCGCGGGAGATCCGCGTGCCGAGGCGAGCGTCGTCGAGCGGTTGCCGATCACGTCGTTCACCATCAGGCGGCACCGCCGCAGCACGAGCGAACTCGATGCCCGCTGGATGCTGAACGGCGGCAGGCACCACCGGTAGGGCTACCGCGGTTCGGTGGTGAGGTAGTACTCGAGCACGGGCCCGACCCAGCGCATCAACTGTTCGTGCGTCATGTCGGCTACGGGCGGCACCCGGAGTACGTAGCGGGAAAAGGCGAGTCCGAGGATTTGCGACCCGACGAGGGCAGCGCGTTCGTCCGCGCGATCCGCGGTGACCACGGCGAGGGCGGGCGCCACCTGGCGAGCGAAGACCTGCAGCATCGCCTCGGCGGCCCAGGGGCTGCTCGCCGCCGCGCGGAGGAGGGGGAGGAACGCGCCG
The DNA here is from genome assembly GCF_900455735.1 of Rhodococcus wratislaviensis. Taxonomy (GTDB): domain Bacteria; phylum Actinomycetota; class Actinomycetes; order Mycobacteriales; family Mycobacteriaceae; genus Rhodococcus_F; species Rhodococcus_F wratislaviensis. The sequence goes on from NZ_UAUI01000025.1 coordinate 197,128, forward strand.
TCGTTCTCCCACACCGCGAAGAAGCGCGGCATCAGCACGCTCGCGAGTTCCGTCGCGGGAACGTCGTGGAGGTCGGGCAGGTGCAGATCGAATTCGGCTGCCTCGGCGAACAGGGATTCCTTGTTGGTGAAGTACCGGACGACCAGTGCGGCGTCGACGCCCACATCCGACGCGACGGCGCGCATCGTCGTGCGTTCGTAACCGTCGGTGCCGAACCGGGCGCGGGCGGCGTCGAGTATCGCGGCGCGGGTGGTGACGGCGGAGCGGGCGCGGCGTTCGGACATTTCCACAGTCTAAGTCAACAGCTGTTGACCTGACGCCGCGATGCGCCTACCGTCGAAGTCAACAGTTGTTGACTTAGTGGGACACCTTTCGACCGGAGGCAACGTCATGAAGCACATCGACGTGGTGGTGATCGGCGCGGGACCCACCGGATGCATGCTCGCGGGCGAGTTGGCGACGGCGGGCCGATCGGTGACGGTGCTGGACAAGCGCGCCGCGCCGTCCACCCTCAGCCGGGCATTCGGCGTCCATGCCCGCACCCTCGAACTGCTCGATGCCCGCGGACTCGCCGACCGGCTCGTGGCTACCGGCGCCGCCGCACCCGGTCTGAAGCTGTGGCGCGGTGCAGCGCTGAACCTCGGACGCCTGCAGACCCGGTTCCCGTTCGTCCTCGTCACCCCGCAACGGAACGTCGACGCCCTGCTGGAGGAGCACGCCCGGGACCGCGGCGCCGACATCATCCGTGGTTTCACCGTGACCGGAGTTGAGCAGGACGGGGACGGCGTCCGCGTTCACGGCCACGACAGTTCGGGACGCGGCAGCACCTTCCACGCGACATATGCGGTCGGTGCGGACGGCGCGCACAGCGCGGTGCGGACGATGATCGGGCAACCGTTCCCCGGCAAGGCTGTGCTGCGGTCGATCATGCTCGCCGACGTCGAACTCGAGAATCCACCGGACAATCTCGTGACCGTCAACGCCGTCCGCGACGGATTCGCGTTCATCGCGCCATACGGCGACAACCTGTTTCGGGTGATCGCCTGGAACCGCCGGCATCAGGTGGACGACACCGCCCCGGTGGACCGGGAGGAACTGCGCAGCACCATCGAGGTCGCGATGGGCACCGACTACGGACTCGGCGACGTGCGCTGGCAGTCGCGTTTCCACAGCGACGAACGGCAGGTCCCGCAGTACCGGACGGGCCGGGTGTTTCTCGCCGGCGACGCAGCCCATGTGCATTCGCCTGCAGGTGGGCAGGGCATGAACACGGGTATTCAGGACGCCGTCAATCTCGGCTGGAAACTCGCGGCCGTCCTGGACGGCGCGGACGACGCGGTGCTCGACACGTACCACTCCGAGCGGCACCCGGTGGGCCGGCTGGTTCTGCGGTCGAGCGGTGCCACCATGCGCATGATGATCGTCCGGCCGTGGATCCTGCGGAAAATCCGGAACGGGGTAGTGGCGGCGCTTCTCGGCTTCCCGCCGATCGGCGATGCGATCGCCAGGATGTTCTCGGGTATCGGAATCGGGTACGGCCACCACGCCGGCGAGAGCACCGTGGTCGGCCGACGTGCCGAGGATCTGCCCACCGACGCCGGACGGCTGTACGAGGTGATGCGTTCGGGCGGTTTCGTCCTGGTCACCGAGCCCGGGACTCCTGTTCCGGGCGATGTCCACGCGGTGGCCCGGACCGACGACGGCCCCGGACTGCTCGTGCGTCCCGACGGCTACATCGCCTGGGCGGGCGACAGTGCGTCCGGCCGGTGGCGGGACGCACTGGAACGGTGGACGGCCCGCACGTCGAACGGTGCCCGGCCGGTCAGCCGGTGACGTCCGGCAGGCTGTTGAACGCCTGCGCTCGCAGGTCCCGGGCGAGATGATCCCGTTGCTCGAGCACCAGCCGCCGTAGCGCGGCGGGCGCATCGGCATGGGTGGCGAGCCATCCGTCCGCCGCGTCGAGTGTCGTCTCGGACGGGAACAACCCGACCACGATCCGCCGCGCGATTTCGATACTGCGCTCCTCCCACACCGAGCCGATCGAGGCGAAGTAGCCGGCGCCGTATCCCTCGACGAGATCGTGCCGGGCGCCTGCGCGGAACCCGGCGATGATCGCGCCGAGATGTTCGTTGGACAGTGTGCGGTCGTGGAGGATCGATTCCCAGGCCTTCGCTTTCACGTCCGGGTCCGGCCGCGAGAACTTCGCCCGCAGGTACGCGGTGCGGCCGGAACCGGTGTCGTCGCGGCGCAGTTCGACGTCGAGGTCCGCGTCGTCGGCGTGCCCGGTTGCGGCGAGCGCGCCCCAGAACCCCCAGCGCAGATCCGGGTCGAGGGCCAGCCCGGTCGGCGCCGGCCCGCCGGCCTCGAGAATCGACCGGATGTCGGCCGCGCGACTGCCGTCCATCGCCGCAGCGGACGCCACCGCCCGTGCCCAGGCGAGTTGGCTTCCCGAAGCCGGCGGGGCGTCCCACAACGCGCGCCAGGTGAGCGCGAGCCAGTCGAGACGGGCGGCGTCGCGCGAGGGCTCGGGGAGGAAGTGCTCGATCGCGTACGGGGCGTTGGCCAGCACAGAGGTGAGGAGCGTCAGGTGCGACTCCGCCGGTGAGAACCTCTGGGCCATCGACAGATACCGCGTGGCGCCCAGTTCGCTGTCGCGGGTCGCGTTCCACAGCGACGACCAGATCAGGCCGCGCGCCAGCGGGTCGCGCACCCGGTCGAGGGAGGTTTCGACGGTGGTCAGCGATCGGTCGTCCAGCCGCACCTTCGCGTACGTCAGGTCGGCGTCGTTGAGCAACACGAGCGGCGCGTCGGCGAGATCGATCGGGGTGTGGGCGTCGGCGAGGTCGACCTCGATCCGCTGCACGCACACGAGGTCGCCGGTGTCGTCGAAGTCGTAGCGCCCGACACCGAGGCGGTGTGGACGCGGATCGGTCTGCACGATCGAGGCGCGTTCGTCGGCGCCGCGCTGCAGGCTCAGAGCGGACACTCCGGTTGTCTGCAACCAGGCGCGCGCCCAGCTCGTCAGATCCCGGCCCGACGTGGCCGACAGTTCGGTCAGCAGATCCGTGAGGGTGGTGTTCCCGAAGGCGTGGGCGCGGAAGTAGCGGCGCGCCCCCTCGAAGAACGCGTCACGCCCGGCGTACGCGACGAGTTGCTTGAGGACGCTGGCGCCCTTCGCGTACGTGATCCCGTCGAAGTTCAGTTTCGCGGCTTCGAGGTCGACGATGTCCGCGACGATCGGATGCGTCGTCGGCAACTGGTCCTGCAGGTACGCCCACGCCTTGCGGCGGTTGGCGAAGGCCACCCACGCGTCGGTCCACCGGGTGGCCTCTGCGTTGGCCAGTGCGCCCATGTAGTCGGCGAACGATTCCTTGAGCCACAGGTCGTCCCACCACACCATCGTGACGAGGTCGCCGAACCACATGTGGGCCATCTCGTGCAGGATCGTGTTCGCCCGGCCCTCGTACTGGGAGTCGGTGGCGGCGCCGCGGAACACGTACGCCTCGGTGAACGTCACACAGCCGGGGTTCTCCATGGCGCCGAGGTTGTACTCGGGGACGAACACCTGGTCGTACTTGCCGAACGGATAGGGGTAGTCGAAATTCTCCGTGAAGAACCCCAGCCCCTGCCGGGTGATCTCGAAGATCGTGTCGGCGTCGAGGTACTGCGCAAGTGAGGCGCGGCAGAGGACGCCCAGCGGGATCGTGACGTCGCCGCCACTCCATTCCGAGTCGACCCGGTGGTAGGGCCCGGCCACGACCGCGGTGATGTAGGTGGAGATCGACAGTGTCGGCGCGAACGTGACGACCTGCCCGCCGGTGGTGTCTTCCCGCTCGACGACCTGTTGGTTGGAGACCACCTCCCACTCCCGCGGCGCACTGACGACGAACGTGAACGGCGCCTTCAGGTCCGGCTGTTCGAAACACGCGAATACCCGCCGCGCGTCCGCCGGCTCGTACTGCGTGTAGAGGTACGTCTGCCCGTCGGCCGGGTCGAGGAACCGGTGCAGACCCTCACCGGAACGGCTGTATTCGCCCCGGGCGGCGACGGTCACGACGTTGGATTCCCGCAGCCCGGTCAACGCGATACGGGCGCCGTCGTAGTCGACGGGGACGTCGGCGCCGTTGACCGTCACCGACTCCACTCCGGCGCCGAGGAAGTCGAGCCAGGTCGTGGACGTGCGGGCGGTGAACTCGACGGTCGTGGTGGTCGCGAACGTCCCGACCTCCCGGTCGACGGCGCCGAGTACGTCCAGTTCCACCCGATAGCCGAGAACGTCGATCGCGCGGGAACGTTCGGCGGTTTCGGCTCGGGTCAGGTTCGCTGTGCTCACGCGTCGATCCTGCCAGCCCCGCCCGCAGGCCGCGGCGCTACCGGTTGCTCAGGACGGAGCCGACGCCGGCCGCGACGACGAGCGCGATCGCGGCCAGCGACTGCAGTCCGAGTACCTGCCCGAGCACGATCACCCCGGCGAGGGTCGCGGCGGCAGGCTCGAGCGCAATGAGCACGGCGAACACCTTCTTGCTCATCACCTGCAGCGCCCGTAGCTCGAGCGAATACGGAATCACCGACGACAGCAGGGCCACCGCCGCGCCCACGGCCAGGATCCGGGGGTCGAACAGTGCGGTGCCGCCGGACACCGCGCCGAGCGGAAGCGTCAGGGCCGCCGCGACGATGCTCGCGCCGGCGAGGCCGTCCGCGCTGGGAACCGTCGCCGCGAGGTTCGAGCCGGCGACGATGTAACCGGCCCACGCCGCCCCGGCGGTGAGCGCGAAACACACCCCCACCAGGTCGAGGGACTCGGCGCCCGAGTTCTCGCGCAGGCCGAGCATGACCACCCCGGTCAGTGCCGCCAGCACCCACACACCGTCCCGCAGTCTTCGCGACAGCACGGCGGCGAGGGTGAGCGGGCCCAGGAACTCGATGGTGACGGCGGTGCCGAGCGGGAGCCGCGCGAGGGCCTCGTAGAACGCCGAATTCATCACGGCCAGCGCCACTCCGAGGGCGAGGATGCCCTCCCGTTGCGTTCGCGTCCACCGTCGCCAGCGCGGCCGCACGATCACCCCGAGGATGATCGCCGCTATCGTCAGCCGCAGCGACACCGCGCCACTGGCGCCCACCGCCTCGAACAGGGTGCTCGCGAAGGCGGCGCCGAACTGGACGGACAGCACCGATCCGAGGACCGAGACGACGGGAAGAAGCTGACTGCGCGGCTCGGCTGTCACCGGCGTGCGATGCCCGGGTTCACCGGCCGGTGAAGTTCGGGCTGCGGCGATCGAGCATCGCGCCGACCGCCTCGTGATGGTCCGCGGTGTGATGGGCGAGCGACTGCATGGCCGCCGACAGTTCGAGGAGGCTCTCGAGGCTCTGGTGACGGCCCTCGCGCAGCAGTTTCTTGGTCATCCGCAGCACCTGCGGCGGGTTGACCGCCACGCGGTCGGCGAGCGCACGCGCCGCGCCGAGGAGTTCCCCGGGTTCGGTGACCTGCGAGACGAGCCCCCACTCCAGGGCCTTCGCGGCGTCGATCGCGTCGCCGGTGAACGCCATCTCGCTGGCCCGCGCCATCCCGACGGCCTGCGGAAGGAACCAGGCGCCGCCGTCGCCGGGGACGAGCCCGACCTTGACGAAGCTCTCCGCGAACACGGCGGCCGTGGAGGCGATCCGCATGTCGCACATCAGCGACAGGTCGCATCCGGCACCGATGGCGGGTCCGTTGACGGCCGCGATGGTCGGCACCTCGCAGTGGTAGAGGGCCAGCGGGATGCGCTGGATGCCGTGCCGGTAGCCCTGCCGCAGGTCGGCGGGGGAGCCGCCGAACATTCCGGCGCGGTCGCGCATGTGCTTGACGTTGCCGCCGGAGGAGAAGGCCGAACCCGCACCCGTGACGATCGCGACGCGCACGCTGGGATCACCGTTGACGTCGGCCACCGCATCCTCGAGCGCCTCGATCACGTCCGGCTCGGAGATCGGGTTGCGCGCCTCCGGGCGGTTGAGCGTCCAGGTGACGATGTCGCCATCGCGGGTGGTGAGCACGGCGTCGGTCATGGACGACTCCCTCGGGTGTGAGCGCGGATTCGAGACCGTCCCAGTCTGTCATTGCGCTCAGATGCCGGTGCGCCGTACCAGTGCGTCGGTGGCGGACGGTGCGAACGTGCCGAGCAGCCGGAACAGTTCGGCGTAACTGGGGAGAAGTTCGATCGGCCGGGTGCGCACGGCGGTGACGAACCATTCCGCCGCCTGCTCGGGAGTCAGGGCGGCCATCGCGTCGTAGTCCGTGGTGGGCGCGATCATCGGCGTCCGGACCAAGGGAAAGTCGAGGGTGGTCACGGAGATTCCGCGGTCGCGCAATTCGGCGCCGAGGCTCCGGCCGAACGCGCCGACGGCCGCCTTGGACGCGTGGTAGGCGGAGAACTTGGGCATCACGCCGGCAGGCACGCCCCACGTCGCGACGTTGATGATGTGGCCCTTGCGGCGCTCGATCATGGAGGGGAGCAACGCGAGGGTGAGCCGCGTCGAGCCGAAGTAGTTGACGGCCATGGTGCGTTCGAAGTCGTGGAAGCGATCCAACGAGTCCTCGACCGTCCGCCGGATCGACCGCCCGGCGTTGTTGACGAGTACGTCGACGGGGCCGATCTCCCCGAGCACGTGAGCGACGAGGGCGTCGACGGAATCCGGGTCCGTGAGGTCGCAGGGGACGGCGTGTGCGTCGCAGCCGGACCGCAGGATGTCGTCGCGCACGGACTCGAGGGCGTCGGAGCCGCGGGCCACGAGGACGACCTCCGCGCCGAGGGCGGCGAGCCGGCGGGCGGCCGCTTCTCCGACCCCCGAGGAACCGCCGGTGACGAGGATCCGCTTCCCGGCGATGCGGTGGCCGGTTCCCGGTGCGACTCGGGCGGCCAGTGCGCGCGGGGAGGGAAGGGGGTTGAGCGCGGCATGGGTGAGCAACTGTCGTATCACGTGACCAGCGTGGCAGCTCTCCGGACGATCCGCAGCCAAATAACAATCAATCGTGCTTGCTTTTTTATTGGGTCGGTGTGATGCTGGTCGCATGGCTGAACTGCAGAGGTTCATCGACGACTTGTGCGCCGAGAGCGATTCACTGGACGCCCTGGTCGCCGACCTCCCCGACTCCCGCTGGGCCGATCCGACACCGGCCGAGGGCTGGACCATCGCCCACCAGATCGGACATCTGCTGTGGACCGACGAGGCCGCCCTCCTGGCGATCACCGACCCCGACGGCTTCACCGAGCAACTGGCGGTGGCCGCCTCGAACCCGGGCGGCTTCGTCGATGCCGGCGCCGCCGAGCACGCCCGGCGGGAACCCGCGGAACTGCTCGCCGCTTGGCGCTCGGCCCGGGCTCGGCTCGCGGAGGCTCTCCTGGCGGTGCCGCCGGGACAGAAGATCCTCTGGTACGGCCCGCCGATGAAGGCGGCGTCGATGGCCACCGCCCGGTTGATGGAGACGTGGGCGCACGGCCAGGATGTCGCCGACGCGCTCTCGGCGGCGCGCACACCCACCGAGCGGTTGAAGAGCATCGCCCACCTCGGTGTCCGCACCCGCGACTTCGCCTACGCCGTCAACGAACTCGCCCCACCCGCCGAAGAGTTCCGCGTCGAGCTCACCGCCCCCGACGGAGTGTCCGTCTGGACGTGGGGCCCCGAGGACGCCGCGCAGAAGGTCACCGGCCCCGCCGAGGACTTCTGCCTGCTCGTCACCCAGCGCGCGAACCGGGCGGATCTCGCCCTCGAGGCCACCGGCGCCGACGCGGACGCGTGGCTGAACATCGCTCAGGCCTTCGCGGGCCCCGCGGGCGGCGGCCGTGAGGCGGGAACCCGATGACCGTGCGGATCGGCAACTGCTCCGGCTTCTACGGCGACCGCCTGTCGGCGATGCGCGAGATGCTCGAAGGCGGCGAGCTCGACTATCTGACCGGCGACTACCTCGCCGAACTCACCATGCTGATCCTCGGCCGCGACCGCATGAAGGACCCGAACCGCGGCTACGCGAAGACGTTCCTCCGTCAGGCGGAAGACTGCCTCGGGCTGGCCCTGGACAAGGGGGTCCGCATCGTCGCCAACGCCGGCGGGCTCAACCCGGCCGGTCTCGCGGACGCGTTGCGGGAGGTCAACGACAAGCTGGGGCTGCAGGCGACGATCGCCCACGTCGAAGGCGACGACCTGATCGGCCGGGCCGCCGAACTGGGGCTGGGCAGCCCGCTGACCGCCAACGCCTACCTCGGCGCGTGGGGCATCGTCGACTGCCTGAACGCCGGCGCCGACGTGGTCGTGACCGGACGGGTCACCGACGCGTCGGTGATCGTGGGCCCGGCCGCCGCGCACTTCGGCTGGCAGCGAGACGCTTTCGACCAGCTCGCCGGTGCCGTGGTGGCGGGGCACGTCATCGAGTGCGGCACCCAGGCGACGGGTGGCAACTACGCGTTCTTCACCGAGATCGACGACCTCGATCGTCCCGGATTCCCGATCGCCGAGATCGACTCGGACGGATCGTCCGTCATCACCAAGCACCCCGGGACGGGCGGCGCCGTGAACGTCGGCACCGTCACCGCGCAGTTGCTGTACGAGATCACGGGTGGCCGCTACGCCGGTCCCGACGTGACCGCGCGAATCGACTCCGCCGCACTGTCGCAGGACGGCCCCGACCGCGTGCGCATCAGTGGCGTCACCGGGGAGCCGCCGCCGCCGCAGCTCAAGGTGTCGCTGAACACGCTCGCGGGATTCCGCAACGAGGCTGTATTCGTCCTCACCGGCCTCGACATCGAGGCCAAGGCGGCCCTGGTGAAGCGGCAGCTCGAAGGGTGGCTTCCCACCCGGCCGGCCGAACTCGACTGGTCGCTCGCCCGCACCGATCATCCGGACGCCGACACCGAGGAGGCCGCGAGCGCGCTGTTGCGCTGCGTGGTCCGGGATTCCGACGCCAATGCCGTCGGACGTGGATTCTCCTCCGTCGCAGTCGAAATGGCACTCGCGAGCTACCCCGGCTTCACGCTGACGGCGCCGCCCGGGCAGGGGCAGCCCTACGGCGTGTTCACCCCGGGATACGTGTACGCCAAGGAGGTGCCGCACGTCGCGGTGCTGCCGGACGGAACGCGCATCGACATCGAACCCGCCACCGACGTCCGGGAACTCGAGGACGTCGCCGAACCCGCGCTCCCGCAGCCTCGGGGCGGCGAACCCACGGTGCGGGTCGCGCTCGGCACCATCGCCGGAGCGCGCAGCGGAGACAAGGGCGGCAACGCGAACGTCGGTGTGTGGGTGCGCACCGACGAGCAGTGGCGGTGGCTGGCCCACGCGCTGACCGTCGACGAAGTGAAGCGCCTTCTCCCGGAGGCCGCCGACCTCACCGTCACGAGGTATGTGCTGCCGAAACTGCGCGCCGTCAACTTCGTGATCGAGGGAATCCTCGGACAGGGCGTCGCGTCCCAGGCCCGGTTCGACCCGCAGGCCAAGGGTCTCGGCGAATGGCTGAGATCCCGGCACCTCGACATACCGGAAGCACTCCTCCCCGAAGGGACAACGTTGTGAGCGTGTGGGATACACCCGAGCGGCAGGAACTGCGCAAGACGGTGCGCAGCTTCGTCGAACGACAGATACTGCCGCACCTGGACGAGTGGGAGCGCGACGGCGAACTGCCCCGCGCGCTGCACCGGGAGGCCGCCGAGCTGGGACTGCTCGGCGCCGGTTTCCCCGAATCCGTCGGGGGCGAGGGCGGAGACCTCGTCGACGCCGTGCTGATCTGCGAGGAGTTCCACCAGGCGGGGGCATCGGGTGGCGCGTTCGCTTCCCTGTTCACGTCGGGAATCGCGCTACCGCACCTCGCCGCGGCCGGTGACCCGGAGCAGATCGAGAAGTGGGTCCGCCCCACCCTGCGCGGCGAGCTCGTCGGCTCGCTCGCCATCACCGAACCCGGCGGCGGTTCCGACGTCGGGCATCTGCGGACCACCGCGGTCCGCGACGGCGACCACTTCGTCGTCAACGGGTCCAAGACGTTCATCACGTCCGCCGTCCGGGCCGACTTCGTGGTCACCGCCGTCCGCACCGGCGGTCCCGGCGCATCCGGGGTCTCACTGCTCGTGATCGAGAAGGGCACACCGGGTTTCGAGGTGGCACGCAAACTCGACAAGATGGGCTGGCGTGCTTCGGACACGGCCGAGTTGTCGTTCGTGGACGCACGGGTGCCCGCCGCCAACCTGGTCGGCGAGGAGAACAGCGGGTTCGCGCAGATCGCTCAGGCGTTCCTCACCGAGCGCATCGCCCTCGCCGCGCAGGCCTATTCGAGCGCGCAACGGTGCCTCGACCTCACGCTGCAGTGGGTGCGGGACCGCGAGACGTTCGGCCGTCCGCTGATCAGCAGGCAGTCGGTGCAGAACACGGTCACCGAGATGGCGCGCAAGACCGACGTGGCCCGCGTCTACACCAGAGCGCTGGTGGAGCGTTCGCTCGTGTCGAACGAGGACTTCATCGCGGAGGTCTGCTTCGCGAAGAACACCGCCGTCGAGTCGGGCGAGTGGGTGGCCAACCAGGCCGTCCAGCTGTTCGGTGGCCTGGGCTACATGCGGGAGAGCGAAGTGGAACGGCAGTACCGCGACATGCGCATCCTCGGAATCGGTGGCGGTACCACCGAGATCCTGACGGGGCTCGCGGCCAAGCGGTTGGGGTATCAGTCATGACCACGTTGAAGTCCACCCTGGACACGGGTTCCGAAGAGTACGCCGCGGCGGCGAAGGCCATGACGGAGAAGCTCGCCGAGATCGACACCGAGCACACCAAAGCGCTCGCGGGCGGCGGCGAGAAGTACACCGAGCGGCACAAGAAGCGCGGCAAGCTCCTCGCCCGGGAGCGCATCGAACTGCTCCTCGACCCCGACTCGCCGTTCCTCGAACTGTGCCCGCTCGCGGCGTGGGGCAGCGACTTCCCGGTCGGTGCCAGCACCGTCGTGGGCATCGGTGTGGTGGAAGGCGTCGAGTGCCTGATCGTCGCCAACGACCCGACGGTCCGCGGCGGCACCAGCAATCCGTGGACGTTGCGGAAGGGATTCCGCGCCAACGACATCGCCCGGCAGAACCGGCTGCCCGTCATCTCCCTCGTGGAATCCGGCGGCGCGGACCTTCCCACGCAGAAGGAAGTGTTCATTCCCGGTGGCCGCATGTTCCGCGACCTCACCCAGCTCTCCGCGGCGGGTATCCCGACCATCGCCCTCGTCTTCGGCAACTCGACGGCGGGCGGCGCGTACATCCCCGGCATGTCCGATCACGTCGTCATGATCAAGGAACGGTCCAAGGTGTTCCTCGCCGGACCGCCGCTCGTCAAGATGGCCACCGGTGAGGAATCCGACGACGAAACCCTGGGCGGCGCCGAGATGCATGCCCGGAAGTCCGGTCTCGCCGACTACTTCGCGGTCGACGAGCAGGACGCCATCCGGATCGGCCGCAGCATCGTCAAGCGCCTGAACTGGAAGAAGCAGGGTCCCGCGCCGCGGGCCGAGGTCATCGAACCGCTCGAGGACCCCGAGGAACTGCTCGGCATCGTCCCCGCCGACCTCAAGATCCCGTTCGATCCTCGCGAGGTGATCGCCCGCATCGTCGACGGCTCCGATTTCGACGAGTTCAAGCCGATGTACGGGTCGTCACTCGTCACGGGCTGGGCCGAGCTGCACGGATATCCGGTGGGCATCCTCGCCAATGCGCGCGGTGTGCTGTTCAGCGAGGAATCGCAGAAGGCCACCCAGTTCATCCAGCTGGCGAACCGCTCGAACACGCCACTGTTGTTCCTGCACAACACGACCGGCTACATGGTGGGCAAGGAGTACGAGGAGGGCGGGATGATCAAGCACGGGTCGATGATGATCAACGCCGTCTCCAACTCCACCGTCCCGCACATCTCGATCCTGCTCGGCGCGTCCTACGGCGCCGGCCACTACGGCATGTGCGGACGCGCGTTCGACCCGCGTTTCCTGTTCGCCTGGCCCAGCTCCAAATCCGCCGTCATGGGCGGAGCGCAGCTGGCCGGTGTCATCTCCATCGTCAGCCGCACCTCCGCCGAGGCCCGCGGGCAGGCGTTCGACGAAGAGGCCGACGCGGGCATGCGCGCCATGATCGAGAACCAGATCGAGGCGGAATCCGTGCCGATGTTCCTGTCCGGTCGCCTCTACGACGACGGCGTGATCGACCCGCGCGACACCCGAACCGTGGTGGGAATGTGCCTGTCGGCCATTGCCAACGCCCCGATCGAAGGCGCCGAGAACTTCGGCGTCTTCCGGATGTGAGGCCCGACATGATCCAGTCCGTACTGGTTGCCAATCGCGGTGAGATCGCCCGCCGCGTCTTCGCCACCTGCCGCCGCGCAGGCATCGGGACCGTCGCCGTGTACTCGGACGCCGACGCTCTCAGCCCGCACGTCACCGAGGCCGACACCGCGGTCCGGTTGCCGGGCAACAGTCCCGCCGACACCTACCTGCGCGGTGACCTCGTCATCGAGGCGGCACTGCTCGCCGGCGCCGATGCCATCCACCCCGGCTACGGGTTCCTCTCCGAGAGCGCGGACTTCGCGCGCGCCGTCCACGACGCGGGGCTCACGTGGATCGGGCCGCCCGCGCCCGCCATCGAGATGATGGGTTCGAAGGTGGAGTCCAAGAAGATGATGGCCGCCGCCGGAGTTCCGGTGCTGGCCGAACTCGACCCGGGCGCCGTCACCGAAGCGGACCTGCCGGTGCTCGTCAAGGCGTCCGCAGGCGGCGGCGGACGCGGCATGCGCGTCGTGCGTGAGCTCGCGGACCTCCCGGAACAGCTGGAAGGCGCCCGCCGCGAAGCGCAATCGGCCTTCGGCGACCCGACCGTGTTCTGCGAGCGCTACCTGGAAACGGGCAGGCACATCGAGGTCCAGGTGATGGCCGACCGGCACGGAACCGTCTGGGCGGTGGGGGAGCGTGAATGCTCCATCCAGCGGCGGCACCAGAAGGTGGTGGAAGAGGCGCCGTCACCGTTGGTCGAGGCCGTCCCCGGGATGCGCGAGCGACTGTTCGAGGCCGCCCGGCTCGCGGCGAAGGCCATCGACTACGAGGGCGCGGGGACGGTCGAGTTCCTGGCTTCCGGTCGAGCGGAGCGAGGGGGAGACGACCTGGACGACGGGAACTTCTTCTTCCTCGAGATGAACACCCGGCTGCAGGTGGAACACCCGGTCACCGAATGCACCACCGGCCTCGACCTCGTGGACCTGCAACTGCAGGTGGCGTCCGGGCAGGCGCTCGATGCCGAATCGCCCGCCGTGTCCGGTCATTCCATCGAGGTCCGGCTGTACGCGGAGGATCCGGCGCAGAACTGGCAGCCGCAGAGCGGACCGGTCCACCGTCTGGACCTGCCCGGGAACGCGGTCGAATTCGACGTCCTGCGCTCCCCGGGGATTCGCCTCGACTCCGGCGTGGTCGACGGATCCACCGTCGGCGTGCACTACGACCCGATGCTCGCGAAGGTCATCTCGTTCGCGCCCACCCGCACGCAGGCGGCCACCCGGCTGGCCGCGGCCCTGAGCCGCGCGCAGATCCACGGACTGCGCACCAACCGCGACCTCCTGGTCAACGTGCTCCGCCACCCGGCATTCCTCGCCGGCGACACGGACACCGCCTTCTTCGACACCCACGGGCTGGACGTGCTGGCGCGGCCGCTGGCCTCGGCCGACACCGAGCGACTGTCGGCGCTGGCCGCCGCACTCGCGGACGCCGCGCACAACCGTGACGTCGCGACGGTCGACTCGACGCTCCCCAGCGGATGGCGGAACCTGGCGTCCGCGCCGCAGAGCAAGACGTTCACGGGCGGAGGCGGTGACATCGAGATCCGGTACCTGCTCACCCGGTACGGGCTGAAGGCCGACGGCTTCGACGACGTCGCGCTCGTGTCGGCCACGGCGCGCCACGTCGTACTCGACGTCGCGGGGCTGCGTCGCTCGTTCGAGGTGTCCCGGTACGGGGACGACGTGTTCGTCGACTCTGCCCTGGGCCCGGTGGGCCTGCACGCCGCACCGCGATTCACCGATCCGAGCGCCGTCGTCGCCGAGGGGTCGCTGCTCGCGCCGATGCCGGGTGCCGTCATCCGCCTCGGCGCCGAGGTCGGCGACACCGTGACCGCCGGTCAGCCGATCGTGTGGCTCGAGGCGATGAAGATGGAACACACGATCAAGGCACCGGCCTCCGGTGTCCTCACCGAACTGTCCGTGACCGCCGGTCAGCAGGTCGACGTGGGAACGGTCCTGGCAGTAGTCGAAGCAGCGCAGCCCGAAGGAGAATCATGAGCTTCATCGAGACCGAAGAACAGAAGGAACTCCGTGCCTCCGTGTCGAGGCTCGGCGAGCGGTTCAACTACGTCGACTACGTGCTGCCCCGGGCTCGGCGCAGCGAACCGCTGACCGAATTGTGGAACGAGGCGGGCAAACTCGGCTTCCTCGGAGTCAATCTCCCCGAGGAATACGGGGGCGGCGGCGCAGGCATCTACGAACTTGCCCTCGTGCAGGAAGAACTCGCGGCCCACGGCGCCGGCCTCCTGCTGGTGGTCGTGTCACCGGCCATCTGCGGCACGATCATCGGCAAGTACGGCACCGAGGAGCAGAAGCAGACCTGGCTCCCCGGCCTCGCCGACGGTTCGAAGATCATGGCGTTCGGCATCACCGAGGCCGACGCGGGTTCGAACTCGCACCAGATCACGACCACTGCTCGTCGAGACGGCGAGGAGTGGCTGCTGACGGGGAACAAGATCTACATCTCCGGGGTGGACCAGGCCGATGCCGTCCTCATCGTCGCGCGGACCGAGGACTCGAAGACCGGCAAGCTGAAGCCTGCGCTGTTCATCGTCCCCACCGACGCCGAGAACTTCGTGAAGACGCCGATGGAGATGGACATCGTCGAGCCCGACCACCAGTTCATGCTGTTCCTCGACGACGTCCGGTTGCCCGCCGACGCGCTCGTCGGCGAGGCCGACGCGGCGTTGATGCAGCTGTTCGCGGGTCTCAACCCCGAACGCATCCTCGGCGCCGCCATGGCGATCGGCATGGGCCGCTACGCGCTGGACGCCGCGGTGCGGTTCGCGAAGGAACGCACGGTGTGGAAGGAACCGATCGGCGCGCACCAGGGCATCTCGCATCCGCTGGCGCAGATCAAGATCGAACTCGAACTCGCCAAGCTGATGATGCAGAAGGCGGCCGTCCTCTACGACAGCGGCGACGACTTCGGCGCCGCCGAGGCCGCCAACATGGCCAAGTACGCCGCCGCCGAGGCCAGCATCAAGGCTCTCGATCAGGCCGTCCAGACGCACGGCGGCGCAGGCCTGACCAAGGAATACGGTCTCGCGGCGATGCTCGGTGCGGCACGCATCGCCCGCGTGGCGCCGGTGAGCCGCGAAATGATCCTCAACTTCGTCTCCCAGCACTCGCTCGGGCTGCCGAAATCGTACTGATGTCGAACGGACAGCACATGACCGACGTGGAAGCCGACCGGTACGTCCGGTACGACGCGAATCGGGGGTTCGCCACCCTCACCCTCGATTCGCCTCACAACAGGAACGCGATCTCCGGCAGGCTCGTGGACGAACTGCTGCAGGGATTGCGGGACGCCGCCGCGGACAACGACGTCCGCGGCGTCGTCCTCACCCACACCGGCAGCACGTTCTGCGCCGGGGCGGATCTGAGTGAGACGTCCGGCGACGTGGGGTCGCGTACCCGGCAGATGGCCGCACTGCTGCGGGCCATCGTCGAACTGCCCAAGCCGGTGATCGCCCGGATCGACGGTCACGTCAGGGCCGGGGGCATGGGATTGGTCGGCGCCTGCGACATCGCCGTCGCCGGCCCGCGCAGCACGTTCGCGCTCACCGAGGTCCGGCTCGGACTCGCCGCGTCGATCATCTCGTTGACGGTGCTGCCCCGGATCGATTCGCGCGCCGCGAGCCGCTACCTCCTCACGGGCGAGAAGTTCGGCGCCCACGAGGCGGAGGCCATCGGGCTGATCAGTGAGTCCGCCGAGGATCCCGAGGACACCGTCGAGGAATTGCTCGACCAGTTGCGGCAGGCGTCGCCGCAGGGTCTGGCCGAGTCGAAGACCCTCACGACCCGGAGCGTGCTCGCCGACTTCGACCGCTACACCGACGAGCTGACCGCCCAGTCGGCGAGGCTGTTCGAATCCGAGGAGGCGCGGGAAGGCATGATGGCGTTTCTGCAGAAGCGGCCGCCGAGATGGGCCTCCGGCCCCGTGCGTGGTTGACGAGTCCCAGGACTCGTCACCCGCTCACGGGTGCGCAGCGCGACGAGAGGAAGTGACACATGACCCGCGAACCGAAGCAGGACCGTAGCCGGGTCACGCGCGGGCACCTCCTCGAGGTCACCATCGACTGCCTCGCCGAGCTGGGCTGGGGTGCCACCACGGTGAGCCTCGTCGCCCAGCGCGCCGGCGTGTCCCGCGGCGCGACCCAGCACCATTTCCCCACCCGCGAGGACCTCATCACCGCGGCGCTCGAGGTCATGTTCGACGCCCGGATGGAGCAGGCCCGCCGCGAGGCCACCGACCTGCCGACCGGGGAGGGACGCACCGAGGCCGTGGTGTCGCGGCTCGTCGACTACTACACGGGCACCCTGTTCAAGGCGGCGCTGCAGGTGTGGACGGCCGCCGCCGCCGACCCCGAACTCCGGGCCCGGATCGTGCCGCTCGAGGAACGGTTCGGGCGGATCGCGCATCGCACCGCCGTCGAACACTTCGGGTTCGACGACGCCGATCCGGTGGCGCACCGGCTCGTCCAGGCCACCCTCGATCTCGCCCGCGGACTAGGCCTGGCCGACGTGCTCACGGACGACTCCAAACGACGGGCGGAGATCGTGCGGCAGTGGGCGGCGCAGCTGGATGCGGCACTACCGCGGAACGGTGAGTCGGCGGAGCCGCGGAGCCTCGACGTGGCCGTTCTCGACTGACCGGGCAAAGAGCGCAGGGATCGGTAGAGTCACCGACCATGGGCCGGAAATGGGGAGCGCTCGTCCTGATCACCGTCGCGGCCGGTCTGGCCGGCTGTGGGGGAGACGGAGACGATTCCGGTACCGAACCCGCCGCGCAGCAACTCCCGCAGGTGACGGATCCGGGCCCGTTCTTCGGTCAGTGCGGTTCGGTCACCGACGACGAGGTGGCGAAGGCGTTCGGGATGCCACCCTTCACCGGGGTGACGCGTAATTCCGTCGGCTGCGAATGGGAAACCGCGGGAATAGGCGGTCCCAGCGTGACGTTCTCCTGGTACCGCGGCAGTCCCATCGGCCGCGAGCGGGCGGGTTCCGAGCTGATCGGCAGGCCGGCCACCGACATCGACATCCAGGGGCATCCCGGATTCATTGCATCGTCCGAAGGAATTCTGTGCGAACTCGGTGTGGAGTTCGGCGGCGACTTCGTCCACTGGTCGGTGATGTACGCGGACGCGCAACCCGCGGCGGACCCGTGCAAGGTGGCGCGTGATCTCGCCGAACTCAGCGTGTCGAGGGCCAAGTGAGCGGGGGAGTGATGAGCGGCGGGACGTGGCGTGCAGTGCGGGTGCTGGCCGCGGCCACCGCGGTCGGCCTGATCGCGGGGTGCGGGTCGACGATCGAGGGCTCGCCCAGGGCCGAAGGGGCGTCCTCGTCCGGTGACACCGAACAGTTCACGGCCCTGCTCGAGGAGTGCAACGCCGTCGCCGACGAACAGATCGCCCAGACCGTCGGCGCCGACGCCATCGAACGGGGCTTCTTCGGCGCGATCTGCCGCTGGGACGCGGTCGGCGCCAACGGTCCCGTGAAGGTGACGTTCAACTGGTTCGAGACGGGTTCGCTCGACACGGAGAGGTCGACCGGCGAGAAACTCGGCTACACCGTGGAGTCCTCCACGATCCAGGGTCGCAAGGCCGTCGTGATGCGTCCCCCCGGTGATCCGGGGGCGTGCGGAGTGACGGTCGGATCGCCCTCGGCGGGCGTCGTCGGCTGGTGGGTACAGTTCCAGACGGGGGCGGCAGACCCGTGCGAGGCGGCATCGACGCTTGCGGATCTGACGCTCAATCTGAGTAGTTGATGTGCCCGTGCCCGTACCGACAGGTCCGAGCAGTACCCCACATCGCAGGTCAGCCCTTACCATTGCCAGCCCACTTTGACCTTCCGGCGCGCCGCCGGGTATCGTTGTGGGTCGTGTCCGGCATGCCCGGGCCGATCTGTGTGCCTAGCGAGGTATTGCCGTGCGCGCGTTCGTGCAGATTTCTGCATGGAACGAGCATCCGGCTGCCTGTGTGGGGGTATGCGACACACCCGACCTCGGGTGCAGCTCGAGGTGCGGGTGAGGGGCAGCAGCTCTCTTGCCCCAACTGCTAGATCCCTAATTTCAGAACAGCCAAGGTTGCTTGTCCAGAGCAGTCTGTTCAACACGAAGAAAGCCGGTAAATGCCAACCATCAACCAGCTGGTCCGCAAGGGCCGCCGCGACAAGACCGCGAAGGTCAAGACGGCAGCCCTCAAGGGCAGCCCGCAGCGTCGTGGCGTGTGCACCCGCGTGTACACCACCACCCCGAAGAAGCCGAACTCGGCGCTCCGTAAGGTCGCGCGTGTGCGCTTGACCAGCTCCGTCGAGGTCACCGCTTACATCCCGGGCGAGGGTCACAACCTGCAGGAGCACTCGATGGTGCTCGTCCGCGGTGGTCGTGTGAAGGACCTCCCCGGTGTGCGCTACAAGATCATCCGCGGCTCGCTCGACACCCAGGGTGTCAAGGGCCGCAAGCAGGCCCGCAGCCGCTACGGCGCCAAGAAGGAGAAGAGCTAATGCCACGTAAGGGCCCCGCTCCGAAGCGTCCGCTCATCAACGACCCGGTCTACGGTTCGCCCCTGGTGACGCAGCTCGTCAACAAGATTCTCCTGGACGGCAAGAAGTCCACCGCCGAGCGCATCGTCTACGAAGCACTCGAGCAGGCGCGCGAGAAGACCGGCACCGATCCGGTCGTCACCCTCAAGCGCGCACTGGACAACGTCAAGCCTGCCCTCGAGGTCCGCAGCCGCCGTGTCGGTGGCGCCACCTACCAGGTGCCGGTCGAGGTCCGTCCGGGCCGCTCCACCACCCTCGCGCTCCGCTGGCTCGTGACCTTCTCCCGGCAGCGCCGCGAGAAGACCATGGTCGAGCGTCTCGCCAACGAGCTCCTCGATGCCAGCAACGGCTTGGGTGCCGCTGTGAAGCGCCGTGAGGACACTCACAAGATGGCCGAAGCCAACAAGGCATTCGCCCACTACCGCTGGTGACGTCACGTCGGAGCAGTCACCCACCGTGACTGCTCCGGCGTCGTCGCACGTCGGGCCCCTACCGGGGACCGGCTGATCTACAACTCGAGACAATGGCCCCGCTGGTGGAACACCGGGGAGGCCGACACCCGATACACGAGCTACGAGCGGGGAAGAATCCTGTGGCACAGGAAGTGCTGACCGACCTGAACAAGGTCCGCAACATCGGCATCATGGCGCACATCGATGCCGGCAAGACCACGACCACCGAGCGCATCCTGTTCTACACCGGTGTCAACTACAAGATCGGTGAGACGCACGACGGTGCCTCGACCACGGACTGGATGGAACAGGAGAAGGAACGCGGCATCACGATCACCTCTGCCGCGGTGACCTGCTTCTGGAACAACAACCAGATCAACATCATCGACACGCCGGGCCACGTCGACTTCACCGTCGAGGTGGAGCGTTCGCTCCGCGTGCTCGACGGCGCCGTCGCAGTGTTCGACGGCAAAGAGGGCGTCGAGCCCCAGTCGGAGCAGGTGTGGCGTCAGGCCGCCAAGTACGACGTTCCGCGCATCTGTTTCGTCAACAAGATGGACAAGATGGGCGCGGACTTCTACTTCACGGTCCAGACCATCATCGACCGCCTCGGCGCGAAGCCGCTCGTTCTCCAGCTGCCGATCGGCGCCGAGGACGACTTCGACGGCGTCGTCGACCTGGTCGAGATGAAGGCTGTCACCTGGCGTGGCACGGTCGCCATCGGCGCCGAGCCCACCATCGAGGAGATCCCGGCCGACCTCGCCGACAAGGCTGCCGAGTACCGCGAGAAGCTGCTCGAGACGGTCGCCGAGTCCGACGAGAAGCTCATGGAGAAGTACTTCGCCGGCGAGGAGCTCTCCGTCGAGGAGATCAAGGGCGCCATCCGCAAGATGACGGTCAACTCCGAGCTGTACCCGGTGCTGTGTGGTTCCGCGTTCAAGAACAAGGGCGTTCAGCCCATGCTCGACGCGGTCATCGACTACCTGCCGAACCCGCTGGACATCGGCGAGGTCCAGGGTCACGCCCTGGGCAACGAAGAAGAGATCCTCACGCGTAAGCCGAGCAAGGAAGAGCCGTTCTCGGCTCTGGCCTTCAAGATCGCTTCGCACCCGTTCTTCGGCAAGCTGACGTTCGTCCGCGTGTACTCCGGCCGGATCGATCCGGGCGCCCAGGTCATGAACGCGACCAAGGGCAAGAAGGAGCGCATCGGAAAGCTCTTCCAGATGCACGCCAACAAGGAGAACCCGGTCGACGAGGCCGTGGCCGGCCACATCTACGCGATGATCGGTCTGAAGGACACCACGACCGGTGACACCCTGTGTGCACAGGACGCGCCGATCGTGCTCGAGTCCATGAGCTTCCCGGACCCGGTCATCCAGGTCTCGATCGAGCCCAAGACCAAGTCCGACCAGGAGAAGCTGGGCACCGCGATCCAGAAGCTCGCCGAAGAGGACCCGACGTTCTCCGTCGAGCTCGACGAGGAGACCGGCCAGACCGTCATCGGCGGCATGGGCGAGCTCCACCTCGACATCCTCGTCGACCGTATGCGTCGCGAGTTCAAGGTCGAGGCCAACGTCGGCAAGCCGCAGGTTGCCTACCGCGAGACCATCACCAAGAAGGTCGAGAAGCACGACTACACCCACAAGAAGCAGACGGGTGGATCGGGCCAGTTCGCCAAGGTGATCATCGCGCTGGAGCCGTTCGTCGGCGAAGACGGTGCCACCTACGAGTTCGAGAACAAGGTCTCCGGCGGTCGCATCCCGCGCGAGTACATCCCGTCCGTGGATGCAGGCGCGCAGGACGCGATGCAGTACGGCGTTCTCGCCGGCTACCCGCTGGTGAACCTGAAGCTGTCGCTGCTCGACGGTGCATACCACGACGTCGACTCGTCGGAAATGGCCTTCAAGGTTGCCGGTTCGCAGGCGCTGAAGGAAGCCGCCCGCAAGGCCGGCCCGGTCATTCTCGAGCCGCTCATGGCTGTCGAGGTCACCACACCCGAGGAGTACATGGGTGATGTGATCGGCGACCTGAACTCCCGCCGTGGCCAGATCCAGGCCATGGAGGAACGCAGTGGTGCCCGTGTCGTGAAGGCGCTGGTTCCGCTCTCGGAGATGTTTGGTTACATCGGTGATCTGCGGTCGAAGACCCAGGGCCGGGCGAACTTCTCCATGGTGTTCGATTCCTACGCAGAGGTTCCCGCGAACGTCTCGAAGGAAATCATCGCCAAGGCGACCGGCGAGTAACCTCGGTTCCAGCCGGCCGAAGCACGACCCAGTAATAACAACCGCACTGCTGCATACCGCAAGCATCAATCAGTCCAGGAGGACACACAGTGGCGAAGGCGAAGTTCGAGCGGACGAAGCCGCACGTGAACATCGGCACCATCGGTCACGTCGACCACGGCAAGACCACGCTGACCGCGGCCATCACCAAGGTTCTGCACGACGCGTACCCGGATCTCAACGAGGCCTCGGCCTTCGACGAGATCGACAAGGCTCCTGAGGAGAAGGCTCGCGGTATCACGATCAACATCTCGCATGTTGAGTACCAGACCGAGAAGCGCCACTACGCGCACGTCGATGCTCCCGGTCACGCCGACTACATCAAGAACATGATCACCGGTGCGGCGCAGATGGACGGCGCCATCCTCGTGGTCGCGGCCACCGACGGCCCGATGCCCCAGACGCGTGAGCACGTGCTGCTCGCCCGCCAGGTCGGCGTGCCGTACATCCTCGTCGCCCTGAACAAGGCCGACATGGTGGACGACGACGAGATCATCGAGCTCGTCGAGATGGAGGTCCGTGAGCTCCTCGCTGCGCAGGAGTTCGACGAGGACGCTCCGGTTGTCAAGGTCTCCGCACTCAAGGCGCTCGAGGGCGACCCGGAGTGGACCAAGAACATCCTCGAGCTCATGGCTGCGGTCGACGAGTCCATCCCGGACCCGGTCCGCGAGACCGAGAAGCCCTTCCTCATGCCCGTCGAGGACGTCTTCACGATCACCGGTCGTGGCACCGTCGTCACCGGTCGTATCGAGCGTGGCGTGATCAACGTCAACGAGGACGTCGAGATCGTCGGCATCAAGGAAACCAAGACCAAGACCACGGTCACGGGTATCGAGATGTTCCGCAAGCTCCTCGACTCGGGCCAGGCCGGTGACAACGTCGGTCTGCTGGTTCGTGGTATCAAGCGCGAAGATGTCGAGCGTGGACAGGTTGTCGTCAAGCCCGGCACCACCACCCCGCACACCGAGTTCGAGGGCCAGGCGTACATCCTGTCCAAGGACGAGGGCGGCCGCCACACGCCGTTCTTCAACAACTACCGTCCGCAGTTCTACTTCCGTACCACGGACGTGACGGGCGTTGTGACGCTGCCCGAGGGCACCGAGATGGTCATGCCCGGTGACAACACCGAGATGTCCGTCAAGCTGATCCAGCCCGTCGCCATGGACGAGGGCCTGCGCTTCGCGATCCGCGAAGGCGGCCGTACCGTCGGCGCCGGCAAGGTCACGAAGATCAACAAGTGATCTAGCTCCACCAACGTCAATGGCGCTCACCCTCCGGGGTGGGCGCCATTGGCGTTTTCGGGGTGTAACTCAGCGGTAGTTCAACGCATCCCATTCTCGGATGTCGCTGGGATGCGCGATGCCTTCGAGGACGAACGGGTCGCGGGCGATGAATTGCTCCGCCCGCTCGCGGCTGCTGAAGACCGCCATGGAACCGTTGCTCGCCGGGTCGTCGAACGGTCCGATACCGAGGAGCCCACCTTCCGCGGCGAACGCGTCCAGGTACTCCCGATGCCGTGGATAGATCTCCGGAATCCGGGCGGCGGTGGTCGGGTCGGTCGCGTAGAACACCACGTACTCCATGGCCACGAACCTACCGAGACCCGGAGCGCCCCGTGTCAGTTTTCGACGTGCACCGGGTGGTCGGCGCGGTCGAGGTGGAGCAGGACCTGGGTGGCGACCTCTTCACCGCCGAGGGTCGATGCGACCCAGGATGCGACGTCCTCGGATTTGCGGGTGAAGTCGTAGATGTCGAGGGTGGGGTCGGCGGTCACGACGATCGACAGGGTGGGGAGCCCACGTTCGATGACGGCGCGAGCGCGTGTCTGCCGGACCCCGGGGTACTGGGCGAGTTCGCTGGCGACCCCGTTGGCGAGGGAGCCGAGGTCGACGGTGACGTAGGTGCCCGATTCACGATCCGGTACGGCGACGGGGGACGTCCGGCGCCGGGTGAGGTCCAGCGCGAGGAGCACGATCCCGAAGACCAGACCGACGACGACCGTCGCGGCGAGTGCCCAGCCCCACCAGTCTTGGTCGGGGAGTGCGGTGACGCGCGCGCGGTCGTACCGCGACACCCATTCGCGGACGATCGGGACCTGCAGGTCCCAGGCCATGGCATAGGCGCCGAATCCGAGAAGCGCGAGCCCGACGAGCAGGACGATCACCCGGTTGACGGCGGCGGTCCGATGTCTCACGGCTTCACCTGTACTCGGAGTTCGGGTGACGTGCCGAGCAGCGACAGCGTCGGTTCCACTGCCTCGCGGACGGAGATGGCCACGTCCCCGGCGGGTGTCGACTCGGTGCGCACCACGCGGACGGTGACGTGTTTGCGGTCGACCGTCGTGTGCGCCGACAGCACCCCGGGGACGGTCTTGGCGTGGCTGCTGGAGTTGCGGGCGAGGTCGGTGGGGCGTAACCAGACGATCGGCGTGTCACCCACCGCGAGCGGCAGGTGGGTGCGCGGCCGCGGTTTGAGAGCCGCGACGATGAACACGACCCCCAGGACGATCGCGCCTGCCGCGACGGGGACGATCCACTCGGACCAGTGCAGCCGGCCCAGCCATTGCACGGTGTTGCGGATCCAGGGTGCGTTTGCGAAGGTGCCGCGCATGATGAGCAGCTCACGCGCCGCGACGACCGCGAGACCGAGGGCTCCGACTGCGACGATGATTGCGGCGGGCACAGCGGCCGGGGTCGCGCGCGGCGTGCGTGGCCGGATGGGCGCCACCGGGGCGGGCGGTGCGGCCGGGTCGCCTTGTTCGGAATAGCGGCTCTCGGTCGAACTGTCTTCGGGTGCTGCCGATTCCGTTCCGACGACCACGATGTTGAGTTCGATGACGGGCATGCCCGTCATCTGCTCGACCTGACGGTGCACCTGCGCGCGGAGCCGGCGGTTGACGAGGTCGAGGTGGCACGGCCACTGCACCGCGATGTACAGGTTGATCGCGACGGCGCCCGCTCCCGTGGAGACGTCGGCGCGGGGGAGTTCCCGGCCCGTCAGGCGGGACAGCCCGCCGGACTGCTTGACGACGCCGGGTACCTGGAGCGCTGCGGCGACGGCGATCTTGACGACAGCGCGCTCCTTGATGACCAGCTCGCCGCGCAGGGCGGTGTCGTCGAGCGCCGCGTCGTCGTGAGGACCGGCGGGGGGTGCGGTGAAGGGTTCAGCCACGGCCGCGGCTTCGGAGGATGGCGCCGAGATCGAGGTGGCCGTCGCGGTGCGCGCCGACGGCCATGCCCAGCGCTCCGAGGAGGACGGCGAAGACGAACCCGCTGAAACCACCGAGGATGCCGGCGATGGCGAGAAGTAACCCGACGATCAGGCCTGTGATTGTGCTGTTCATTGAGCTTGTCCTGTCTCTGTCAGGAGATCTTCGATGGTCACGTCGACGGGGACGTCCACCAGCGATTCCACTGCGGCCCGCACTCTTTCGGCGGTGTCGACGACATTGGCGGGGTAGCGAGCCGCGAGGTGGACGGCACAGGACGTGGGGCCGACGGTCACCCCGGTCACCCGGCGTCCGGGCAGGTAGGTCGCGACTTCACCGAACGCGCCGCCGTGCATCGCTGCCACTCCGGGGGTCGCGAGGACGGCGGCGACGATGCGTTCGGAGATGTCCTCGGCGTGGGTGTCCGGTGGAAGTGGTCCGGTCACTGCACCCTCGGTTTGCCGTCGAGCTCGGACGCTGCCTCGGATTCGTCGAACAACATGACGTCGAAGACCGTGATGTTCACTTCGGTCACTTCGAGCCCGGTCATGCGCTCGACGGCCGCGATGACGTTGCGCCGGATACCGACCGCGAGTTCGTGCAGTGCGACGCCGTATTCCGCGACGATGCCGATGTCGATGGCGGCCTGCTTCTCGCCGACTTCGACGGCGACGCCCTGGGCGTGGTTGACGCGGGCGCCGGGGATGCGATCGCGGAGAGCGCCGACAGCGCGTGCGGTGCCGCCGCCCACGTCGTAGACGCCGTTGATCTCACGGGTGGCGATACCGGCGATCTTGGCGACCACGGCGTCCGCGATGATGGTCCGTCCCTCGGAACTGACGAGTTCGGGCGTCGCCCCGGCACCGAACTGCACGCGGCTGCGTGCGCCTGAATCGCTGGTCATCGTGGATCCCCTTCGAGTCGCCTGCCTTCTCTCCAACAGTAATGATCACCGACCGTACGCGGGGTCTCCCACGCGCCTTTCCGCCCGCGGATCTGGCGACGGGAGGCACCGAAAAATATTTGATATGACTGCCCGGTAGCATCTGACGTGATGCAGGTAACACAGGTACGGCACGACGGAAGGAACCCCATGGCGGAAGAGCCCACCGGTGAGGATGCCGTTCCCCAGGCCCGGACGCCGGCCGTCACCGCGGGTGTGGTGGTTCTCGCCGTCCTCGCGCTCGCGTTCCTCGCGGTCGCCGGCTATTTCGGCTACACGCACCGGCAGGCGGAGCAGGAGGCGCAGGAAAGATCCGAGATCCTCGATGCGGCGCGCCAGGGCGTCGTGAATCTGACGACGATGGACTTCGAGCGGGCCGACGAAGACGTGCAGAAGGTGCTCGACGGCTCGGCCGGAGACTTCCGCGACGAATTCGAAGCCCGGTCCCACGACCTCATCGCGGTCATGCAGGAGGCCAAGGTCAAGTCCCAGGGGGAGGTGCGCCAGGCCGCGATCGAGGCGCAGAACGGCGATTCCGCGGACGTGCTCGTCGCGGTCGCGCAGAAGGTGTCCAACGCGGGCGGCGCCGCCGAGGAACCGCGCGGGCAGCGGATGCGGGTGACGATGCAACTCGAGGACGGCACGTACAAGATCGTGAAGGCAGGGTTCGTGCAGTGAGTACCGACGCATCGCCGAAATCGCGCAGACTCCTCCTCATCCTGGGCGCGCTCACCGTGGTCGCGGCCGTGCTGGCGGGGGTTCTGTACGTCACGCTCTACCGGCCCGACCAGCGCGTCGACGACACCGTCCGCGCCACCGTGACCGACACCGCCTCGCAGGGCGCGATCGCCCTGCTGTCGTACACGCCGGACACGGTCGAGAGCGACGTCGGCGCCGCGAAGGAACGCCTGACGGGTGAGTTCCTCGACTACTACACACAGTTCACGACGGACGTCGTCGTCCCGGCGGCCAAGGAGAGCCAGGTGGCCACCCAGGCGACGGTGGCCGCGTCCGGTCCGGTCGAGGTCGCGGCCGACACGGCGACGGTGCTGCTGTTCGTCAACCAGACCACCACCAGCGCCGCGAAACCGGAACCGGCGGTGACGGCGACGAGCATCACCGTCGAGCTCACCAAGTCCGGCGACAACTGGCTGATTTCCGGCTTCGATCCGGTGCAGGCGCGCGGGTAGCGTTGTCGCCCATGAGTACTCTTCGAGAGGTCGGCGACCGCGAGTCGTGGCGTTGCTGGCTGTGTGACGAACCGGTGGACCCCGACATGTCGGTCAACGATCCGCGCGGCCCCAGTATCGACAGCGTCGTCACCGCGAAGAAGGCCAAGGCGAAGGGCGGCGTCGAACGCCTCGCTCACCGCGCGTGCAACACCAAGAAGGGTGCCGTCAAGCCGGTCGTGCCGTGGCCCGACCGATTGTTCGTCGTCGACCCCGCCCCGATCATCGGTGTGGTCGAACAACTCGGCCGCAAGGGCGGACGGGTGGCGGTGGCACGGTGCCCGGGCAAATCGGACGCCGAGGACGCGGCGGAGTGGTTGCTCGACAGGTTGTCCCGCCTCGCACCGGAACTGAACGTCGAGACGCAGATCGACGCCGCCGGTGGTGCCTATCTGCTCGTCCTTCGCACCGCCTGACCCGTGAGTACTTGTTAACCGCGGGCGGTTAACAAGTACTCACGGGCGGCGGAGCCGCACTGTGGAGTACCGTCGGGACCAGAACATGAATCCGACCTCGAGTGCGAAGGAATTCCGATGAATCTGGCCTTGACCGACGAGGAGCTGGCGTTCCGCGACGAGATGCGAACGTTCTTCACCACGCAGATTCCGGCGGAGATCCGCGAGCGGTATGCGCGTGGTGAAGAAGTGGGGAAGGAAGGGTTCATCGAGTCCCAGCGGATTCTGAACGCCAACGGGCTCGCGACGCCGCACTGGCCGGTCGAGTGGGGCGGCCGAGACTGGACGCCGGTGCAGAAGCACATCTGGCTCGACGAGTTGCAGCTCGCGTCCGTGCCCGAGCCGCTCGCGTTCAACACCAGCATGGTCGGCCCCGTCATCGCGGCATTCGGTTCGCAGGAGCAGAAGGAGAAGTTCCTTCCCGCGACCGCCAACCTCGACATCTGGTGGTGCCAGGGATTCTCCGAACCCGAGGCCGGCTCCGACCTCGCGTCGCTGAAGACCCGCGCCGTCCGTGACGGCGACGACTACGTGATCAACGGCCAGAAGACGTGGACCACCCTCGCGCAGCACGCCGACTGGATCTTCGTCCTCGCCCGCACCAACCCGGACGCCCCCAAGAAGCAGGCCGGCATCTCGTTCATCCTCGTCGACATGAAGACGCCGGGCGTCACGGTGCGTCCGATCAAGCTGATCGACGGAGGCTACGAGGTCAACGAGATCTTCTTCGAGGACGTGCGCGTGCCGGCCGAGAACCTCGTGGGCGAGGAGAACCAGGGCTGGAGCTACGCCAAGTTCCTGCTCGGCAACGAGCGCACCGGCGTGACCCGGCTGGGATTCTCCAAAGTCCGCCTCGCGCAGGCGAAGGAACGCGCCGCCGACATCTCGGTCGGCGAGGGGACGCTGCTCGACGACCCGCTGTTCGCCGCCCGGATCGCGGAACTGGAGAACGAGATCATCGCGCTCGAACTCACCCAATTGCGGGTGGTCGCGAGCTCGGCAGACGGCAAGCCCAACCCGGCGTCGTCGCTGCTGAAGCTCCGCGGGTCCGAACTGCAGCAGGCCACACTCGAACTGCTGACCGACGTCGCGGGACCCGACTCCCTGCCCTTCGCCGCCGGTGACGGCATCTCCTCGCCGCTCTGGGCGCAGCGGACGGCTCCGACCTACCTGAACTACCGCAAGGTTTCCATCTACAGCGGATCGAGCGAAGTGCAGCGCAGCATCATCGCCTCCTCGATCCTCGGATTGTGAGGGCGTGACATGGACTTCGAACTGACCGACGAACAGAAACTGCTGCGCGACACCACCCGCGAACTGCTCGGCCGCAGCTACGACGCGGAGAAACGCAACGCCGTCACCGACACCGAGCAGGGGTGGAGCCCGCAGGTGTGGAAGCAACTCGCCGAGGTCGGACTGCTGGGTCTGAGCTTCGACGAGGAAGACGGCGGAATGGGCGCCGGACCTGTCGAGGTCGCGTCGGTGATGACGGAGATCGGCCGCCGCCTCGCGCCCGAACCCGTCCTCGACGCCGTGCTCGTTCCCGGCGGCCTGATCGCCGCGGCCGGCAGTGCGGAGCAGCGGCGCCGGATTCTGCCGGACGTGTCGGGGGGCAACGTCCTGCTGGCCTTCGCCGATCGGGAACCGGGTGTGCGCTGGCCGTCCACCCAGGTGTCGACGACCGCGAAGAAGGACGGCGACGCGTGGACCCTCACCGGTACCAAGAACCCCGTTCCGCACGGCGGCAGCGCGAACGCCCTGGTCGTGACGGCGGCACTCCCGGACGGTGGGGTCGGACTGTTCCTCGTCGACGCCGACGCCAGCGGCCTGACCCGCACCGCCTACGCGACCCACGACGGTCTGCGGGCCGCGCAGGTCGAATTGTCGGACACCCCGGCTGAGCCTCTCGGTGAGGGCGGTGACGCGTCGTCGGCGATCGAGGGCGCGCAGATCCGGGCGCAGGCGGCACTGTGTGCGGAGGCCGTCGGCGCGATGGAGGAAGCTCTGCGACTGACCACCGAGTACCTGAAGACCCGCAAGCAGTTCGGTGTTCCGATCGCGAAGTTCCAGACGCTCACGCACCGTGCGGCCGACATGTATGTGCTGCTGGAACTGGCTCGCAGCATGAGTCTCTACGCGACGATGTCGCTGGCCGACGGAACCGTCGATCCGGTGGTCGCGTCCCGTGCCAAGCTGCAGATCGGCCGCTCCGCCCGCACGATCGGGCAGGAAGCGATCCAGATGCACGGCGGCATCGGCATGACGGCCGAGTATCCGGTCGGGCACAATTTGAGCCGGCTGACCGCCATCGAGCACACCCTCGGCGGGTCCGACGACCACCTGCGGGTGCTCGCGTCGGCGACAACCCAGGGCACCATCAGCATCATCTAGCCGCGCCCGTGAGTACTTCTCAACCGCCCGCGGTTGAGAAGTACTCACGGGTCCAGGTCTCGGATTGGTATCGGAACGCGCGTTTTCGACGTGTCGCACAGGGACCCCAGTGTGACGCGGCTAACGTTCTGCGCGCACACCAGAACTCACGGGGGATGTACGTAATCTCGGTGAAGGAGCATTGCCATGGGGTCCGGTCCAGTCAAAGCGATCATGTGGAGCCTGCTTTTCGTGGGACTCGTCGGTGCGGGAGTCGGGATCTCCGAACTGCACGTCCCGTGGACGGTCGCATCGCTGATCGTCGCGTCGGTCTCCGGCCTGGTCCTGCTCAGGATCCGCGCCGACGCGCACCCCGAACTGCACAGCGACCGCCGGATGGCTGCCGGCTGACCACCGGTCACTCCGTCTGGAGACTGTCCGCCCACCTGCCGATGTCGCCGCGTTCCAGTGCGAGCGCCAGCAGTTCCGGGAACCTGTCCGGGGTGCAGGCGAACGCCGGAATGCCGAGCCCACCCAGGGCAGCCGCGTTGTCGTGGTCGAACGACGGGGCGCCGTCGTCGGACAGCGCCAGCAGAACCACCACCTGGACGCCCGCGTTCTTCATCGCCGCCATCCGCCGCAGCATCTCCGCGCGGATCCCGCCCTCGTACAGGTCCGAGATCAGCACGAACAGCGATTCGGTCGGCCTGTCGATCAGTGACTGGCTGTAGGCGATGGCCCGGTTGATGTCGGTGCCGCCTCCGAGTTGCGTGCCGAACAGCACGTCGACGGGATCGGACAGCTTGTCGGTGAGGTCGACGACTGCCGTGTCGAACACGACCAGCGACGTCTTCAGTGCGCGCATCGAGGCGAGCACCGCGCCGAACACGGACGCATACACGACGCTCGACGCCATCGACCCGGACTGGTCGATGGCGAGGACGACGTCGCGGTGCACGGCCTGCGATCGGCGGCCGTACCCGAGCAGTCGCTGCGGTACCACCGTCTTGTACTCGGGGAGGTAGTGCGCGAGGTTGGCGCGGATGGTGCGATTCCAGTCGATGTCGCGGTACTTGGGGTTGGTGATGCGGGCCGACCGGTTCAGGGCACCGGTGACGGCGGTCCTGGTCTTCTGCGCGATCCGTTCCTCCACCTCCCGGACGACTTTCTCGACGACCATCCGGGCGGTGGCCTTGCTGGTCTCGGGCATCACCCGGTTCAGGCTCAGCAGCGTGCCGACGAGGTGGACGTCCGGTTCGACGGCGTCGAGCAGCTCGGGTTCGAGGAGCAGCTGGGTGAGGCCGAGCCGGTCGATGGCGTCCTTCTGCATCACCTGCACGACGCTGCTCGGGAAATAGGTGCGGATGTCGCCGAGCCAGCGCGCGACCTTCGGCGCCGATCCGCCGAGACCCGCGCCGCGACGGCGGCTCTTCGACCCTTCGCTGCTGGTGTCGTACAGGGCTGCCAGAGCGCCGTCCATCGCCGCGTCCGTCTTGGACGCGAGACCGCCGGTGGATTCCTCGGCGGCGTTGCCGAGCAGCAGTCGCCACCGCCGTAGCCTCTCCGCGTCGTCGGTCACGACGTCACCCCCAGAATGTCCGCGACGGTCCGGATCGCGATCGTGCCCCGCCGAGCGTCGACCTCGGCGCGGGCATCTGCCGTGGACCCGCCCTCCACGGACTGCCCGATCGCCCGGCGTTCCCCGGTTTCGAACCCGCCGAACGTGCGCCGCAGCAGTGGCAGCACGTCGACGAAGTCCTGCTCGCGCAGTCCCGACACCCATCCGTCGAGGAGTCGCAGCAGTTGCCGGTCGTGGACCAGCAGCAGCCCCCCGCCGCCGAGGAAGCCGTCGACCCACCCCGCCTTGGCGGACGGATCGGCGCCGACGGACAGCGCCCGCGACAGTCGGGTGGTGGACTCGGTTTCGCTGACGGCACCTGCGTCGCGGAGCAATCGGACCATGCGTCCGATCACGAGGCCGTTCACGTCGCTGCGGTCGACGAGGCCGGCGAGTGTGCCGAGCCACCGCGCCGACGCGCGATCGTCGTCGCGCAGCATCACCGCCGCGTGGACGTCGTCGACGGCGCGGCGCAGGTCGAGTGCGCTGTCGTCGTCCAGACCCGACAGCGCCGAGGGCAGTCCCGCGCAGACGCGGACGAGCAGGCTGTCGGTGACGCGGGTGAGGGACGTGACGTCGGTGCCGCGGACGTCGCCGTAACGCAGTGTGCGGGTGAGCGCGGGCAGGGCCTCCATCAGGTGCATCACATCGTGGTCGAGCGTGGCCGCCGTCTCCAGCGCACGCAACAACTCGGCCAGCGCATCCCCGAGATCCGACAGCAGTGCCTGCTCGAGCAGCCCGGTGAGCCGGGCGAGGGAGACGTCACGGGACGACGCCTCCTCGCGCACCTTCGCTGTCGCCGCGGCCTCGACGGTGGTGCCCCACAGCGACGCCTCGATGATCGACACCGCCAGTTCGGGTTTCCAGGTGAGGGACCACGTCTCACGGAACGTGCCGGTGCCACGGACGTCGCTGTCGGCAGGCGTGCCCCAGCCGACACCGAGGATCTGCAACCGGTGCAGGAGCCGGGATCGTGCGACGTCGTTGTCTCTGCGCAGGTCGAGGTCGATGGTCTTCTCGGTGGCCTGCTGCTTGAGCCGCAGAGTCTTCGCCCGCGCCCGCAGGTCGGCGTCGAGGGGGACCGTCGGGGTGTCGGCCGGGACGGCGCCGAGTGCCTCACCGACGACGAGTCGCCGCGTGATCAGGTCGAGCAGGACGTCGTCGCCGTCGCACATCACGGCGCGGGTGGCCTCGGTGACCTCGGAGAGACCGGCCAGCGGCCGCGCGCGCATCGCAGCCAACGTCTCTGCGAGACGGACGGATTCGATGACGTGTGCACTCGACACCGGAAGGTCCTCGTCCCGCAGCACGCGCGCGACCTTCGTGAGCCATCGGGTGATCGTCCGGTCCGGGGCGGTGAACAGGTGGTGATACCAGCCGGGAGAGGTGATCCCGGCGCCGTATCCCGATGCCGCGGACAGCCGCGAGTGGGTCCACGGCACCCACGTGAGCGAGGTCTTGATCTTGGGGATTCCCTTGAGGATTCGCGCGTCGGCGGTGGCCGGTCCGAGAGGTCCGGTGAGTGCCGGGGCGTGCCACGCGCCGCACACCACCGCGATCCGCTGCGCGCCGCCCTTGATCACCTTCCGCAGCGTCTGGCGCATGTACGCCTCGCGCCTGCTGGTGGGTTCGTCGAGTTCGACGGTGTCCCGCAGCGCGGTCATGGCGTCGGTGATCGCGTCGAACGAGTCGGGCCCCGAACCCGATTCGACGACGGCGTCCCACCAGCGTTCGGTGTCGTCGTAGCCCGCCGCGGCGGCCAACTGGGTCAGCGGATCCCCGGAACGGGGCTCGGAGTCGTCGGCGGCGAGGGTGTTGGCGGCAGGAAGGTCGCAGAAGCGGACGTCGACACCGCGCCCAGCCGCCCACGACAGCGCCTGCCACTCCGGGGAGAACACGGCGAACGGCCAGAACGCCGCGGTCCTGGGTTCGCCGGTGGCATACGCGAGCAGGGCCACCGGAGGCTCCATCGTGTCGGAGGCGGTCAGCGCGACCAGCGGATCGGCGTCCGCGGGCCCTTCGATCAGGACGGCGTCGGGGACGAACTCGTCGAGCGCGCGACGCACCGATCGTGCCGAACCGGGCCCGTGGTGGCGGATGCCGAAGACACGGACGTCGGAGTTCACCCCGTGACCTCGCGGCACGCCCGGTAGAAGTCGGCCCAGTCCTCCCGTTCGCGGACCACGGCCTCGAGGTATTCCGTCCACACCACTTTGTCGGCCACCGGGT
The DNA here is from genome assembly GCF_900455735.1 of Rhodococcus wratislaviensis. Lineage (GTDB taxonomy): Bacteria > Actinomycetota > Actinomycetes > Mycobacteriales > Mycobacteriaceae > Rhodococcus_F > Rhodococcus_F wratislaviensis. Next base: position 230,763 of record NZ_UAUI01000025.1, read on the forward strand.
CCTTCAGCACGGACCCGAGGATGCCGGCGGCGACGTCGGACGGACGGAGCACCCCGTCACCGAAGTGCGCGGCGAGGGCGAGTCCGTTGGTGACGACGGAGATCGCCTCCGCCGTCGACAGCGTTCCGGACGGCGACTTCAGTGTGGTGCGACCGTCGCTGGTGACGCCCGATCGGAGTTCGCGGAAGACGGTGACCACGCGCCGGATCTCGTCGACGGTCGCCGGGACCTCCGGCAGTTCCAGCGAGGACCCCAGTTGCTCGACGCGCCGCGCGACGATGGCGACTTCGTCCTCCTCGTTGGCGGGCAGGGGCAGGACCACCGTGTTGAAGCGCCTGCGCAGCGCGGAGGACAGTTCGTTGACGCCGCGGTCGCGGTCGTTCGCGGTGGCGATCAGGTTGAAACCCTTGGCGGCCTGCACCTCGGTGCCCAGTTCGGGGATGGGGAGCGTCTTCTCCGACAGCACGGTGATGAGTGCGTCCTGCACATCGGCGGGAATGCGGGTGAGTTCCTCGACCCGTGCGATCCGCCCGCCCTGCATTGCCGTCATGACGGGGGACGGAACGAGTGCGCCCGCTGTCGGGCCTTCGGCGAGAAGCCTCGCATAGTTCCAGCCGTACCGGATGGCCTCCTCCGGTGTCCCCGACGTTCCCTGGACGAGCAGGGTCGACTCGCCGGAGACCGCCGCCGACAGGTGTTCGGACACCCACGTCTTGGCGGTCCCGGGGACGCCGAGCAGAAGCAACGCGCGATCGGTCGCGAGCGTCGCGACTGCCACTTCGATGAGCCGGCGCGGACCGACGTACTTGGGGGAGATGACGGTGCCGTCGTCGAGTTCGCCGCCGAGCAGGTACGTGACGACCGCCCACGGAGACAATTTCCACGACGGTGGCCGGGGCCGGGTGTCGTGCGCGGCGAGGGCGGCGAGTTCGTCGGCGTAGGCCTGCTCGGCGTGGGGTCGTAGCAGGTGGGCCTGGGCGGCCGCGATCTCGGTCACTCGAGCTCCTTCAGGACTGTTCTGCGATGGTCGATGTTGGTGGCGACAGCGGCGAACGCCTGGTGCCAGCCGGGGTCACGGGTGCGTTCGGCGGCCGCTCGGAGCAGCGGCGCCGCCGCGAACGGGAAGTGCGTCTCGGCGCTGCGGAGGGTCGAGTAGTGGCTGTGCCGGGAGAACTGCCCGAGGTCCTTGCCGGTCTCGGCGTGCCGCCCGGCGACGTCCTCGAGGCGAGCGATCACCCGCTCGGCCAGGTCGAGCGGCCAGGGGTGGGGCAGACCGTCGAACAGGGCGGCGCCGTCGACGCCCAGCAGGTAGGAGTCGGCGCGACCCGACAGGATGTATGCGAGGCGTTCGCGGGCGGGAACGATCGGTACGACGCGACGTTCGGTTTTCCGACCTTCGCGGTGTAGCAGAGCCGACGCCCAGCGCGGATTGCGCTGCAGCACGGTGGCCGTGGTCCACGCCTCCATCATCACCTCCCGCCACTGGTCTTCGATCCGGATCTCCAACGCGGTGGAGGCGGAGCCGATCATGCCTTCCCACACCGACAAGGGGGCGGCGGTCACCACCATCCGCAACCACCAGCTGCGGATTCCCTTGTTCTTGAAGTGGACGTCCTCGATGCCGTCGCGCCGGGCCGAATCGTCCAGGGAACCGGGCATGTTCACCACGAGACGGGTGCGCAGCGGCTTCTTCTCCACCCGCACCCATGCCCGGGCGCGAGCGGCCATCCGCTCGGCGTATGCGGAGTTCGGCAGCTGCCGCAGCAACTGGACCGCTTGCTGGCGCACCTCTTTCCGCCGGTCGTCGAGCGCGTGCTCGAGCAATGCGGAGTCGGCGTCGCCGAGCCCCGTGCCGAGGACGGCGATGAACGCCGCCCGGTGCTCGCCCCGTTCGGAATCCCAGGTGCGGCTCAGTTCGGCCATCGCGATCGCCGGGTCCACTGCCCGCATCGTCGTGAGCCATTGCAGTCGTTCCTGGTGTGCGCCGTGCGTCCACACGTCGGTGCGGTCGGGCCGGCGGACCAGCGTCGACCAGTCCGGGTTCTTTGCGGCGAGCCACTGGCCGCGGGGGCCCACCAGCCGGAGGATGCTTTCGCGGTGGGTGTCGTTGCTGCGGGCCACGGCCATCAGGTCGGCGACGAGATGATCCGGTGCGCGGTAGTTCCGCTCGGCCACGACCGCGAACCACTCGGTGAGCGTCCACGACTTCGCGGCGAGCAATTTCATCAGATGCGACGCGGACGCGGGCGGCAACTGCAGCCTCGGATCGTCCTCGGCGGGTGCGGGCAGCACGTGCGCGGAGGCGGCGACTCCGCCGTCGCGGTACGCGTTCTCGAGCGCGGCGGCGCCCAGCAGAGTCTCGGCCGGATCACCGATGACCGACTGTGCCAGTTCGCCGGTGGCCAGATCCTGGAACGTCGGGGCGGACCGTGCCGTGCCGAGAAGGGCGGCGGAGAGGAGTTCGCTCATCGCCGGCTCCCCGCCGCCACGGCCGAGGGCGTGCCTGCCCCGAGCGGGTACACGTCGCCGCGATCGAACACCGACACGGGAACAAGTGACTCGCTGGTCCACTCCCCGAACACGGTGACGGGACGGCCGCCGGACATTCCGAGGAGCCGCCACAGGACCGGGTCGTCGCCGGACAGCGGCAATGCGCGCCCCTGCGCGTCGACGAGAAACCAGTGCCCGTCGTCGATTGCCGGGGTGACGCCGGTGAGCAGCGCCGGCCACGACCGGACCCACGGGTCCGCTCCGACCGCGGCGGCGAAGTGGTCGAGAGCGGTGTCGATGTCGCTCGGAGCGACGGTGGTGAACGGTTCGGCGGTGTCGTGGGCGTCGCCGAACCGGGCGCGCAGCGGCGCGGCGCCGGGGTAGAAGTGCAGGGTGGCGTCGACGAGCGATCCGAGCGGCGGGACCTCTGTCGAGAAGTTCGCGGAGCCGTGCGCGAAGTCCAGGAGGATCGCGCGGCGACCGTGGTCGCGGCCGATCAGCCACACCTTGCGGGTGAAGAGGCGTTTCTCTTCGGTGGTCTGCATCCCCAGGACCATCCACCGGTCGCGGACTCCCGGCTCGCTGCGCACGCTGTCGGTGGCCACCGGGTATCCCACGTGCGAGCGCACCGACGCCTGCAGGGGTTCCGGTAGTTCGCTCAGACGGCGGTGGGCGACGACGAGAAGGTGCAGTCTGGCGTACTCGCGGAGTAGCCGGTCCGGCCAGTCGGCCCGGGTGGCCACGACGATCGGCAGGCGACGCAGGGCGGACGCGACGCCGGGCGCCTGCGCGTCGACCATGCGGGCCGCGATGGCGTCGAACGCGGCTGCCGAGATGTCGGCTGCGCCGAGCCCGCCGCGGATCTGGTCGGTGAGCCACAGGTCGAGTTCGTCGAGGCCCGCCGTCACCCGCTCGGCCCGGCGTTCGGTGGCCTTCACACCGGCCGTTTTGGTGGCCGCAGCCGCAGGCACGGCTGCCCGCCCGGCCCTGCGGCTCAGCCAGTCCGCCGCGAACGGGGGCGGTTCGGACGGCTCCGGGACCCGGCCCTGCGACCAGATCAGCAGCAGGCCGAGCGTGTGTTTGCAGGGAAACTTCCGGCTCGGACACGAGCAGTTGTACGCAGGGCCGGAGAGGTCGACGACCGATCGATAGGGGCTCTTACCGCTGCCCTGGCACAGTCCCCACAGTGCGTTGCCGTTGCTGCCCGTCTCCGACCACGCGGCCGACAGCTTTCCGGCGGCAGCGAGCGAGCCGGCATCGGGGGCGACCGATGCGACCTGTCCCTCCGACCAAGGCGACGTCACTCCGCCACCGTAGGGGAGTTGTCCGACAGGAAGGGAGGAGGGTGCGCGGAATTGTCGGCCAACTTCGGTGTGGACGTCGGCCTCCCGTGTCAAGCTGTCGTCAGGTACGACAGCGAGGGAGTGGGCCGGTGATCCACGGAAGGTATTTCGAGTTCAAGGGTCGTCCCGCCGTGCGGTTCCGGTGCACGTACCCGTTCTCCGTCCAGAGGCTGTGGGAGGCGGTGTCCGAGCCGGCCGAGCTCGCGCACTGGTTTCCGTCGCGGGTCCGCATCGACACCTACGCCGGTGGTGACATCGAGTTCTTCCCCGAACCGCACAGCGACCCCGAGACGGGGACGGTCCTCGTCTACGGCGCCCCGTACACGCTCGCGTTCACGTGGGGCGGGGACGAGATCCACTTCGAGGTCGAACCGACCGCGGAAGGGTGCGCCCTGACGCTCGTGAACGTCCTCGAGGTCCGCAACACGGCGGCCAGGAACGCCGCCGGGTGGAGTGTCTGCCTCGCCGACCTCGACCGGCACCTCGACGGCTCCGACGCGCCCGGTCACCGTGGAGATGCGTCGGCGGATTGGCGCCCGTTCTATCAGACCTATTTGGGGGAGGGGATGCCGTCCGGTGCGCAGATCCCCGGGGAGTCCGCCTGACCGTGGCCGGCGGCGGTCCGGCGGCGAGGGCGTTCGAACAGGCTCTCCACGTCCGACGCCGGCTCGTCCGGCTCCTCGACCGCGATGTTCCCGCCGGTCCTCAGCCATCCGTTGCGCAGCGAAGACGTCAACCAGTTGTCCAGCGCGGCTTGGGTTTCGAACTTCAGCACGATCACGCAGACATCGGAGGTGCTGCTCTCCTTGAGCCATCCTCCGCCGAGGAATCCGGGGAACAGCCGGGCGAGCCCGAGTCCAGTCTGGATCCAGTCCGCGAACTCCTCGTCGCAGCCGGGGAGGACCCGGCGGACGATGGTCGTCGTGACGGACGCATCCACGGGCCCGGCTGTTCCGGCGCCCTCGGCCGCGTGCTCCATCGTTTCCTACCTCGGTTCTGCTCACCCCCGTGACACGTGCCACCTCAAACTACCAGCGGATACGACGTCACAGGTCGTAGAAGGGCGCGGCGTACCTGAACGTGCCGGTGATGCTCGGATCCCAGCGTGCGAGCCGGCGGACCTGGAAGTGGGACGACCACGAGGGCTGGTCCGGTTCGATCCCGACCGACGTTCCCGAGACGAAGCCGAACCGCGGGTAGTAGTCGAGGTGACCGAGCAGTGCCACCAGGGGTTCGTCCCTGGCGTCGGCACCGCCGAGCGCGGCGTGCATCAGTGCCGAACCCACCCCGTCTCGCTGGAGGCCGGGGAGTACACCGATCGGACCGAGCGCGAGTACGTCCGTGGAGTCGACGGTCGCGCGGGTCAGGCACACGTGGCCGGCGACCGACCCCGCCAGTTCGGCGACGAGGGACAGTCGTGGAATCCACGCGTCGCTCGACCGCAACCGGGCCACGAGGCCGACCTCGAGGGGAGCGTCGCCGTCGAAGGCCTGCCGGTGCACTTCCGCCACCGCATCGATGTCGCCCGGATTCTCGCGTCTGATCAGCATGCGCACAGAGTGCATCGACGGGCACGCGGTCGCAACGGATTTCTGACGGCGCCCGTTGTCCGGCCGGTAGCGGTGCGCTGAAAGCGTTCTCCAATTGTGACCGTGTGACATTTCCCGCCGACTGAATTTCCGAGGCATCAATAGCAATATGGGCAGAACGTGAGTCGAGCAAAGGACAACGGGAATCGGGGTGCGGGTGGTCGAGGCCAGAGTGGTCGGATACAGTTGCGGTGTGCAACACAACGAGGTCGAGCCGGAGGAAACGCCCGCATCGGGCGTGGTGGCCGTCCATGACGAACTCGTCCGCCTCGTCCGTCAACTGGTCGCCGGAGACCGCCCTCCCGTCGGATCCCCGACGTTCGCTCAACATTCGCTGCTCTCCTTCGTCGCCCGCAATCCGGGATGCCGGGCCACCCAGATCTCGGACGCATTCGGTGTGCACCGCTCCACGGTGTCGCGTCAACTCCGGGGCTGCATCGACGAGGGTTGGGTGCACGCCGAGCCGGGACCGCTCCGCAGCGGACACCCGTTGAGCCTCACCGACGGCGGCGTCGCGGTGCTGGCCGGCGCCGACGCACGCCGGGTGGAGGAAGTCCGCGACCGGGTGGCCTCGTGGTCGGACAGCGAAATCGCCGCGTTCGCCCGGCACCTCCGGAAGTTCCGCCAGGGCGGCGACACCGACCACGACAGCATCGGAGACGACACCCGTGCGTGAGTACACCAGCGGCCCGACGTTCACCGTCTCCGACCACGAGAACGCCGTGCTGAGGGTATTCGCGCACGCCGAGAGCCACCCGGATCGGGTGATGTACACGCGTCCGGAGGCCGGCGGGTGGGTCGACGTGACGGCCAAGGACTTCGGCGCGCTCGTCATCGGGGTCGCGAAGGGGTTGATCGCCAACGGTGTCCGGCCCGGCGACCGCGTGGCACTGCTGTCGTCGACGAGATTCGAGTGGTCGCTGCTCGACTACGCGATCTGGGCGGCGGGCGCCGCGTCCGTTCCGATCTACGACTCGTCCTCGCACGACCAGATCCGGTGGATCATCGAGGATTCGGGGGCCGTCGCGGCGCTCGTGGAGACTCCCGCCCACGCGTCGAGTTTCGAGGGCGACGGCATCCCCTACACGCTGAAGCGCATCCTCACCATCGACGAGGACGCGGTGGGCACGCTCATCAAGGACGGGTTGTCGATCGACGATTCCGAGGTGTTCAAACGGGTGGTGGCGCTGACCGCCAACGATCTCGCCTCGCTCGTGTACACGTCCGGGACCACCGGTCGCCCCAAGGGCTGCATCCTCACCCACCGGAACTTCCTGTCGGAGGTGCGGGCGTTGCTCGCGGCACCGATCGGCGACGTCGCCCGGCCGGGCAACCGCGTCCTGACGTTCCTTCCGCTGGCACACGTGCTGGCGCGTGCGGTGTCGCTGGCGATGTTCGAGGCCGGCGCGACCCAGGCGCACTGGTCCGACTTCGGCACGGTCACCGGGGAATTCGAACGTTTCCGGCCCAACACCATTCTCGGCGTTCCCCGCGTGTTCGAGAAGGTGCGGGACGGTGCGGCGCGCAAGGCGGCGTCGGCGGGCGGGCTGCAGAAGCGGATCTTCGACTTCGCCGAGGCCACGGCGGTGGCGTACAGCGAGGCCCAGGACACGGGTGGCCCGTCGCTGCGGCTCCGGCTCGAGCGTGCCCTCGCCGACAAGCTCGTCTACGCGAAACTCCGTGCCGCCCTGGGTGGCGACTGCTGGTGGGCGATCTCGGGTGGCGGAGCCCTGATGCCGAGCCTCGGTCACTTCTTCCGGGGCATGGGAGTTCCGGTCTACGAGGGCTACGGCCTCACCGAATCGACTGCCGCGCACTGTGTCAACGTCCCCGGTGCGCAGAAGATCGGGACGGTCGGTCGGCCCCTGGGTGGTAACAGTGTGCGCATCGCCGAAGACGGTGAGATCGAACTGCGCGGCGGCGTCGTATTCGGCGGTTACTGGCGCAACGAACACGCCACCCGGGAAGTGCTCGACGACGGCTGGTTCCGCACCGGCGATCTCGGCGACCTGGACGACGAGGGTTACCTGACCATCACCGGCCGCAAGAAGGATCTGCTGGTCACCGCAGGCGGCAAGAATGTGTCGCCGGGCCCCCTCGAGGACCGGCTGCGCTCGCACACCCTCGTCTCGCAGGCCGTGGTGGTGGGGGACGGCCGCCCGTTCATCGGTGCCCTGCTGACCGTCGATCCTCAGGAGTTCGACAAGTGGAAGTCCGCGCACGGCAAGCCGTCCGACGCCACCGTGGCGGACCTGCGCGACGACGAGGAGCTGCGCGGGGATCTGCAGGACGCGGTGGACGACGCGAACACCACCGTCTCGCACACGGAGTCGATCAAACGGTTCGTCGTCCTCGGCCGCGACCTCACGGAGGCCGACGGGGAGCTGACCGCCACGCTGAAGATCAAGCGTCCCGTGGTGACCGAGCGCTTCGCCGACGACATCGCGAGCCTGTACCGGCGGGGCTGACCCGTTACGGTGGCGGCATGACAACAGCTTTCGTTCTGTCGGGTGGGGCGAGCCTCGGTGCCATCGAGGTCGGCATGTTGCAGACCCTGATCGGCAGGGGAATTCGGCCGGACCTCATCGTCGGCACGTCCGTCGGCGCGCTCAACGGCGCCTGGCTCGCCGGCGGCTCCTCCGACTCGGACCTGCGTGAACTCGCAGATCTGTGGCGCGGTCTCACCCGCAGTGCGGTGTTCCCCACCGGATTGCTCACCGGATTCACCGGTTTCGTCGGCCTCCGGAACCATCTGGTGTCCAACCGCGCCATCCGGAGGCTGCTGGAGCAGAATCTCCGGTTCGAACGGATGGAGGACGCGCCCATCCCGCTGCACGTCATCGCCGCCGACGTCCTGACCGGCAAGGACGTCCGGCTGTCGACGGGGCCGGCCGTCGACGCCGTCACCGCCAGCGCGGCGCTGCCCGGCATCCTCCCACCCGTGGTGATCGACGGCCGGGCGCTGATGGACGGTGGGGTCGTCAACAACACCCCCATCTCCCATGCGATCGAGCTGGGGGCCACAACCGTGTGGGTGCTCCCCACCGGATATGCCTGCACCCTGTCGAAGGTCCCCGGAAGTGCCCTGGGCATGGGGTTGCTCGGTGTGACCCTCGCGATCAATCAGCGGCTCGCCCTCGACATCGAGCGGTACGAGAGCGCCGCCGACATCCGGGTGGTGCCCCCGCTGTGCCCGCTGGACACGAGTCCCGCCGACTTCGGCGACGCCGACGAGCTGATCACGCGGGCTCGGGAGCAGACCGCGAAGTGGCTCGACGAGGCGCGGGTCGTCGAGGTCGGTCAGGCCGATCTGCTGCTGCCGCACGTGCACGGATAACCGTCAGCGGCACCCCGCGGCCGCAGGCACCCCGGCAAGTCGCTCGTCGATCCAGCGCACCACCTCGGGTAGCGCGAACACGGCCGCGGTGAGGTGCTCGCCGAACTGTGGGGCGTAGGTGACGTCGCCGCCGCCGCGGCACCACTCCTGCTGCAGCGCGATCACCCCGTCCTCCGGAATCCACTCGTCGCCGAGGAACACTCGCGACGACCCGTGATACAGCAGCACCGGTGTGGCCGGGGTGAGCGCGCCCATCCTGTTCTCTGCGACCACCGTTCGGGCCGTGGGACTGCCGAACGGATCGGGCACGGCCGCGAACAGTTCGGCGGGCAGCGAGGCGATCCCCGCCGGTGCGAGCGCCAGGATGCACTGGTCCTTCAACGGGGACGTCGCCAGCAGCACACCGAGCGGATTCGCCAGTGTCAGCATTTCCGGGTACTCGCGGGCGAGCCCGAGGACGGCGGACAGGTACAGACCCGAACCGAGCTGGCCGTTCATCGTCCTGCGCAGCAAACCGAAATCGGCGGGTATCCCGCCTGCAGCGGCGCCGGCGAGCTCGACGTCCGGCGCGTACGACGGTTGCAGTTGCGCTGCCCAGCCGGTGGCGATCGCACCACCGCTGTATCCCGTCGCGACGACCGGACTGTCCGAGAGCCCGAGACCGGGTAGACGCTTCATGCCGCGGATGCTGTCGAGCACGGCATGTCCGGCCATTCGTCCCGCGCTGTACGCCATCCGCGGTCCCTGGTGGTCGGGCACGAGCACCGCGTAGTTCTTCGCGAGGAACAGCGACAGCACCGGTGGGATGTCCAGGTCGAGGGTCTGCCAGTCGTGCACCATCTTGTAGGACGGGGTGCACCGGGCGCCGAGGGAGTCGATGGGCATGTTGTAGTCGACCACCGGTCGCGGTCCCGGTGCCGTCCACGCCGCGGTCGGCACCAGGACCGTCGCGGTCACCGGCACGGGACGGTCCTTGGAGTCGTTGGAACGCACCATGATCTGGTGGGCCCGGTGCGGCACCAGCGTATTCGGGAATGCACGGAGCGTCACCTGCCGTGAGCGGATGATCTCGCCGGCACCGAACTCCGCGACGTTCGGTGGCCACGCGAAGAAGTCGTCGTCCAGAATGGGGGACGGGAGAATGGATTCGGTCCCCAGGGGCTGGGCGGAGGCACGTGGAGGGTGGGCGCAGACCAACGCGGCTGCGCAGGTGGAGAGTGTCATCAGGACCACTGCACGAAACAGCTTCATCGCTACCACCGCCTGAGGTAACTGTCCCAGAATGTAACTGTAACTCCAGTCACATCATCGCAGATCGACACGGGTACAGCGGTGGTTTGTTTTCGCCGCGGGGTGGTTACTGTGTGTGCATGGCGGTCACCGTGGAGCGGGCAGTACTCGAGCAGGCTGAAGACATCGTTCAGATGCACTGGGACGCTGAGGATTGGATCCTGGCCAGGGAACTCGACGCACCCGCCCGGGGTGAGGTGTCGCTCGCCGACGTTCGTGAACAGATCGAGTTCGGGGAATGGCGTGTCGCGTTGTTCGCGGGGATCGTGGTGGGGGCGCTGCGGGTGCTGCGATCCGATCCGGACGTGTGGATCGAGGACGACATCCCGGCCGCCTACGTGGCCCGGGTCATGACCGATCGCCGGCACGCCAGCGCGGGACTCGGCGCCCAATTGCTCCGGTGGGTCGACGAGCACGCCCGCTCCGAGGACGCGTCCGTCGTCCGGCTCGAGTGCGTCGAAACCAACGCCCGGCTCCGTGACTACTACGAGGAGCAGGGTTTCTTCCTGGTGGGTCGCAGGGACTTCGAGGTGGAATGGCCGAGCGTCGTGCTCATGGAGAAATCCCTGCACTGACCGTTCACAGCGGGTCGAGGATGCGGTGCAGGAACTGGCGCAGCCTCGGCCCGGTCGGATTGGCGAGCACGTCTTTCGGTGTGCCGCGCTCGAGAACGACACCGTTGTCGACGAACAGCACCTGGTCCGCCACCTGCTGCGCGAACCGGATCTCATGGGTGACGATCACCATCGTCCAGCCCTCGGTCGCGAGATCCCGGATCACCCGCAACACCTCGCCGACCAGTTCGGGGTCGAGTGCGGACGTGGGCTCGTCGAACAACATCAGTTTCGGCTTCAGGGCGAGCGCCCGGGCGATACCGACCCTCTGCTGCTGACCGCCCGACAGTTGGTACGGGTACTGGTCGGCCTTCTCCGCCAGGCCGACCTGGGTGAGCAACCGCATCGCGTCCGCGTGCGCCTCTGCCTTGGGGCGTTTCTGCACCACGATCGGGCCCTCGGTGACGTTCTGGATCACCGTCTTGTGCGGAAACAGGTTGTGGGCCTGAAACACCATGCCGCTCTGCCCGCGGAACGTGGCCAGCGTCGACCGGTCCACCTTGGCGCCGAAGTCCACGGACACGTCACCGATGGAGATCGTCCCGCGGTCCGCCACGTCGAGGGCGTTGAGGGTGCGCAACACCGTCGTCTTGCCGGAGCCCGACGGCCCGATGATGACGGTCACCGTACCTGCCCCGACGTCGAAGCTGATGTCGCGCAGGACGTGATGGTCGCCGAACGACTTCTCGACGCCGGATACCTGAAGCAGGGGAGGGGTGTCGGTCATTTGGCCACATACCTGTCGAGTCGGGCTTCGAGCCGGCCCTGGACGGCCGACAGGAAGATGCAGATCACCCAGTAGTACAGCGCGGCGACGCTGTAGAGCGCGAAGAAGTCGAACGTCGGTGCGGCGGCGAGCTGGGCGACGCGCAGCAGTTCGGTCACCAGGATCGTCGATGCCAGCGAGGTGTCCTTCACCAGCGAGATCAGTGTGTTCGACAGCGGCGGCACCGCGACCCGTGCGGCCTGCGGCAGGACGATCCGCTGCAATGTGGTGGTGTACCCCATCCCGATGGTCTGCGCTGCTTCCCACTGCCCCTTGGGGATCGACAGGATCGCCGACCGGATCACCTCGGCGGCGTACCCGCCGACATTGAGGCTGAACGCGATCACGGCCGCCGGGAAGGGGTCGAGAACCACGCCGAACTGGGGCAGCGCGTAGAACACGATGAACAACTGCACCAGGAGCGGCGTGCCGCGGATGATGGAGACGTAGAACCGGGCGATCACCGACAGCGGTCTGATCGACGAGATCCGGGCGAGCGCCACCAGCAACGCGATGACGAGCCCGATGCTGAAGCTGATGATCGTCAACGGAATCGTCATGGTGACCGTGGCCTTCAGCATCGGCCACAGGTTGTCCAGAATCAGCTGGACTGTTGCGTCGTCCACAGGCAGGCTCTCAGTTGGTCGGTGCCGAGACGTCGGTGCCGAAGTACTTCTGCGAGATCTGGGCGAGGGTTCCGTCGGCGCGCAGTTCGTCCAGGGCCTTGTCGATGTCGGGCATCAGACCGCTGTCCTTGCGGGCGGCGAACGCCTGCTCGCTCGTGTCACCGGTCTCGGCGGCTACCTTCACACCGGTGTCGCTCGTCTGCTTCTGGTATTCGGCGACGGCCAGATTGTCGTTGACGGTGGCATCGACGCGGCCGTCCTTGAGCAGCGTGATGGCCTGCACGAAGCCCTCGACGGATTCGACGTTCGCACCCGCGTCCCTGGCGACCTGCGCCCAGTTACTGGTCGCCGACTGCGCCGTCGTCTTGCCGTTCAGGTCGGCGAGCGAGGTGATCGAGTTGTCGTCGGCGCGGGTGACGATCACACCCTCGGAGTAGGTGTACGGCGTCGACAGGTCGTACTTCTGGGTGCGTTCGTCGTTGACGGTCACCTGGTTGGCGACGAGGTCGTAGCGTTTCGCTTCGAGGCCCGCGAAGATCGAGTCCCACGGTGTCTGCGTGAACTCGACGGAGACACCGAGCTTGTCACCGACCGCGCGGATGACATCCACGTCGTACCCGGTGAGCTGACCGTCGGGACCCTGGTAGCTGAACGGTGTGTACGTGCCCTCGGTGCCGACCTTCAGGACCCCGGCCTCGCGAACCTGGTCGATGACCGGCCCCGAGTCGGAGTTCCCACACCCCGCCAGCGACAGCGCGGTCAGGACGGTGATCAGGACGGCCGGAAGTGTGCGTCGCACGGGGTTCCTCCTCTGTCGGCGGATCAGCTAACCGTACTGGTCGAACGCTACCCGGATAGGATCTTCCGGGTCCCCTCAGGAAGAAGGATTGTCGCGTCGTGCCCTCTCTCGCTCTCCGACGGCCGGTGTGGCTGCATCCGACGGTGTTTCGTATCGAGTCGTTGTCCGCGCTCGTCGTGGCGATGGCGCTCATCCCGGAGGCGTTGTCGTTCTCCATCATCGTGGGTGTCGATCCGCGGGTGGGGCTGTTCACCGCCGCGATCATGGCGATGACCATCGCGTTCACCGGTGGCCGTCCCGCGATGATCTCCGCGGCCACCGGTTCGGTGTCGCTGGTGCTGGCCCCGCTCATGGCATCACACGGATTGCAGTACCTCATTGCTGCCGTCTTCCTCGGCGGTGCGATGCAGATCCTCCTCGCCGTCCTCGGGGTGGCGCGGCTCATGCGGTTCCTGCCTCGCAGCGTGATGGTCGGGTTCTGCAACGCGTTGGGAATCCTCATCTTCGTTCACCAGTTCCCGTATCTGACGAACGTTCCATGGGCGGTGTACGCGCTCCTCGCCGCCGGTCTGGCGCTGCTCGTGTGGATCCCGAAGCTGACCACGGCGGTGCCCGCCCCGCTGCTGGTGATCGTCGGTCTCACCGCGTTCACCGTCCTCGCTGGTGTCGCGGTGCCCACCGTCGGGGACCAGGGTGAACTGCCCGACGGACTGCCGACTCTGATCGGGCTGCCGGACGTTCCGCTCACGGTCGACACCCTGAAGATCATCGCCCCGTTCGCGCTGGCGATGGCCGTCGTCGGACTGCTCGAATCCTTGATGAGCGCCAAACTCGTGGACTCCGTCACCGACACACATTCGGACAAGACTCGGGAGTCGTGGGGCCAGGGCGTCGCGAACATCGTGACCGGACTCTTCGGCGGCATGGGCGGGTGCGCACTGATCGGGCAGACCATCATCAACGTCAAGACCGGTGGGGCGCGAACCCGCTTGTCGACGTTCCTGTCCGGTGCGTTTCTGCTGATTCTCGTGGTCGGGCTCGGCGACGTGGTGGGGACCATTCCGATGGCCGCGCTCGTCGCCGTGATGGTGCTGGTGGCCGCCACGACCTTCGACTGGCACAGCGTCCGCACGCTCCGGCGGATGCCGCTGAGCGAGACGATGGTGATGCTCAGCACTGTGGCGGGCACCCTGGCCACCGACAATCTCGCGATCGGTGTGGGAGTCGGCGTGCTGGTGGCGATGGTTCTGTTCGCGCGCCGGGTGGCCCACATGGTGGACGTGCGCGGCGAACTCGACGGCGACGTCAAGACGTACCGGGTGAGCGGTCAGCTCTTCTTCGCCTCGTCCAACGACCTCGTGTTCTCGTTCGACTACGCCGACGACCCCGGCCGCGTCGTGATCGATCTGTCGGGCGCCACCATCTGGGACGCGTCCACCGTGGCCGCGCTCGACGGCATCACCACCAAGTACGCGAGTCGCGGCACCGACGTCACGGTGGAGGGCCTGAATCCGGTCAGCGAGGAGCGGTACCGCAGGCTGACCGGCCGCCTGGGCGACTAACCTGCGGTTTCCCGCAGGTACGCGAGGTCCTCGGCGAGTCCCTCCGCCGGCGTCTCGAGGACGACCGGCGCATCGGCGGTACGCACGACCTCGGCGAGCAGTTCTGGGTCGATGGTTCCGTCGGCGAGGTTGGCGTGCCGGTCGCGGGCCGAGTTGAACTCGTCACGGGAGTTGTTGAGGTGCACCAGGTCGATGCGTCCGGTGATGGCCTTGATGCGTTCGACGACACCCACCAGCTCCTCACCGCCCGCCCATGCGTGACAGGTGTCGAGGCAGAATCCGGCACCGAAATCGCCGACCTCCTGCCACAGCCGGTCGATGGCGTCGAAGTGCCGTGCCATCGCGAAGTCGCCGCCTGCCGTGTTCTCGATGAGGATGGGGACCGGGAATCCACCCTTGTCGGCCTGGCGTTCGAAGAGTTTGCGCCAGTTGACGATCCCCGCGTTCACGTCCTCGCCGTCGCGCACGTGCCCGCCGTGGACCACCAGCCCGACCGCGCCGATGTCGGCGGCGGCCTGGGCCTGCTGCGCGACGGCGTTACGGGAGGGCATCCGGAGCCTGTTGTTGAGGCTGGCCACATTGATCACGTACGACGAGTGCACGACGACGTCGATCGGGCTGTTCCGGATCTCGTCGGTCCGCGGATGCGTCGGCGGTTTCTCCCACTTCTGCGGGTCCGTGAGGAACATCTGAATGACGTCGGCGCCGAGCCGTTCGCCGTATCCGATCGGATCTTCGTCCTGGCGGACGTGTGCTCCTATGCGCATGTACTCAGGGTAGGGGGTGGGTGCGTCGACGCAGCTTGTGCTTGTCATCGCAGGCTTAAAGCTGGAGACGATCCCCTTTCTGCCTTTCTCGCACGTTAAGCTTGCACTGGCAGTCATAGGCATGGACTTCGGGACAGAATCGGCGCACACTGGCGTTAAGCATCCGTCGACAAGCATTGTCACCGATCAAGGAGGCTTCCATGGCTACCCCACGCCGCCGCGAGCGAACGGAGACCGGCGGGATCGCCGACGGTTTCGTGGCGCGGCGACACCAGCTCGGGCTGACGCAGGCAGAGCTGGCCGACCTGGCCGGGGTGTCGAGGTCGAGCGTGCAGTCGATCGAATCGGGTCGGGGGACCGTTCAACTGGATCTCGTCGACGCCGTCGCGGACGCAATGGGGTGCCGTCTGGCGCTCGTCACCCGCTCGGGTGTCGAGGTGGCGTCCTGATGGTCGAGAACCTCAGCAACGTCGACCGGGCCGACGTCTACAAGGGTGAGCGCCTCGCGGGCAGTCTCGTGCGGGAGGGCGGTGACGTCGTTTTCCGCTACGACGCCGCGTACCTGCAGGACCCCGGCGCCCCGCAAGTCGCGTGGACGATTCCCACATCGTCGACCGACGTGCGCGCGAGCGGGGGCAGCGTCCCGCCGTTCTTCGCGGGTCTCCTTCCCGAAGGAATCCGGCTGCGGGGCGCGGTGGCAGCCACCAAGACGTCCGAGGACGATCACCTCACGATCCTGATGGCGGTCGGGGCCGACACGATCGGCGACGTGCGCGTGCTGCCCGCGGGGGTACCGCCGCCCGAGACCGCACCGGTGTTCGACCCCGACGCGGTCGAACGCCAGGACCTGCGCGCGCTGTTCGAGCACATGTCGGGGCACGAGGCGGTGAAGCTGGACCCCACCTCGCTGCCCGGGGTGCAGGCAAAGGTGTCGGCTCAGATGTACTCGACGCCGATCGCGACCGAGAAGGGTCCCGCCATCCTCAAACTCTCGCCACCGCAGGGGTATCCGCAGCTGGTCGAGAACGAGCATTTCTTCATGGGACTCGCCGCGCAGTGCGGGCTGCCCGTCGCCGACCACCAGCTGGTGCGCGACGGGAAAGGCAATGCCGGTCTGCTCGTCGCCCGTTTCGACCGGCGAGTCGATTCGTCCGGCCGCGTCATCCGCACACCCCAGGAGGATGCGTGCCAGGTGATGGGGATGTTCCCCGCCGCCAAGTACCGGCTGAAGACCGAGAACGTGATCACCGCACTCGCCGGCGTGTGTGAGCGCGGCGGCGGCTCGGCGCGGGTGGCCACCCTGGAACTACTTCGGCTGGTGGCCTACTCGTACGCGATCGGCAACGGTGACCTGCACGGCAAGAACTTCTCGGTGCAGCTCGCCGAATCGGGGTTGTGGAGTGTCACACCCGCCTACGACCTGCTGTGCACCCAGCCATACCTCGGGTGGCGCGACCCGATGGCGCTCGACTTCTACGGCAAGGCGAACAAGCTGAACCGCAGGCACTTCGTCGAATCCGGTGGCCGGCTCGGTGTCCCCGAACGCGCGGTCACCAGAATGCTCGACGGCGTCCGCAAGGGCATCCGCCGTGGCATCGAGGAGATCGAGACGATCGGCTTCACCGCCAAGGAGAATGCCCAGCTGCGCACGCTGATGGAGCGGCGCTCGGACGAACTGGGCTGAGCCGGCTCACCACACCCGAAACGCGCTGTCCGAGAGCGTGAATCCGTGGCCCGCATCGCTGCGGCACGTGACCCCGGACGTCTCGTCGACGAGGCACGTCAAGTCGTTCACCTCCAACGCGGTGCCGTACGACAGTGCGGGGGCGGCAGATCGATCGAGCGGGTAGTACCGGGGGTCGCCGGCGCTGGCGAACTGACCGGGGCGGCTACCGGCGACCTCGATCGCGTTGGGCGTCACCGGGGTGCCGGACGCGCCCGCGCCCGGCACCTTCGGCGCCGACGCCGGCATCGGCCCGTGACAGCCGGCGGTCGGGACGTCGCCGCCGGTGAGGATCGCGCAATGGAACTTGGTGCTCGGCGTCGTGAAGTAGTAGCTCCCCGCCGCGGTGCCCGCAAACGTCTGCGGGTTTGCCTGGGCCGGGGTGGTCGTGGTCGTCGTGGTGGTGGGGCTCGTGGTCGTGGTGGTTGTAGTGCGCGTCGTTGTGGTGGTCGTCTTCGGTGCGGTCGTCACCGCCGGGGTGGTCGCGGGCCCCGCGACGGCACCGGTCTCGGGGGATCCGTCGACCGAGCGACCGCAACCAGCCACCACCAACGCCGTCGCGAACAGAAGCACCGCACGCACCGTGAAGGTCATGAGGGTGAGCCTAGAACCGCACCCCGCCTCGAGCGGTCGCGGCGCGTCGGACGAAATTCTGGGACAGTGGTGACCAGTGAACGGCCAGGAGGTCCGATGTCGGAAAGCACCCAGTACGAGGAGCGGCGTGCACGCATCTCCCTGCAGGTCCGCCAATGGTGTGAACGATCCGCGATCACGGGCACGCACGCCCCGTTGTCGGACGCCGCTGCCGTGCTGATCGCCGCCGGACACCTCGATTCGCCCACCCGGCAGGTACTCACCCACCGGCGTCGCGCCGGCCGCACCATCCCGTCGATCGGCGGCTTCGGGGCACTGCGTCTGCTGACGGACGAGTACCACCAGGTGGTGCGCCGCGCCGACAGCCTCCGTTCCGGACCGGCGCAACTACTGTTCAAATACCGTGCCACCGAACTGGGCCGCAAGCTGCAGTCGTCTCGGTCTGCGGTCGTGATGTCGCCGGCGCACTACGGCAACGGTGTCCGGGCGATGCGCCGGGATCGGCGTGAGGGTGTCCATCTCGACCTCGACCAGCGTGAGGCGCTGTTCCGGGCGCTGCAACGCACACCGGCGCCGATCGCCGGCACCGCGCTCGAACGTGCAGGCAACTATGCCCGCGGCACCGCGGCGGAACGCCTCGGGCAGGCGGCCGAAAACACCCCGATGGCCGCGGTGGGCCGACGCGTCGCCGACGCCATCGGCAGGGGCGTCGATCTCGACAACGACAGATTCGCCGACTCGTACGACACCCTGCTCTACCTGTCGGGGATGCTCTTCGACAGGATCGACGGTTCCGCAGTCTGGCATTCGGAGCACTTCGCGATCCAGCGATACCAACTCGACCTCGCCGAAGAACTGACACAGATCGCCGTCGACACCGTGGCGCTGCGCGGAATCCGGACCGAACTCGACGAAGCGCTGCACGCCACCCATTCCGACACGGCCCGTCAACAGATCGAGGCCCGGCAGAACGCGCTGAAACCGGTGTGGGATCAACTGGTCGACCGCGTCGCCGCACTCGCACGAATCGGCGACCTGCTGTCCCGAGCCGAGGTGCAACTGCGGTCCGTGCTGGCGGTCAACCGGGCGATGAGCCTCGACAGCCGCATCGACGAACTCATCTCACGTTCCGGCGACCGTGAGCTGTCGGCGGAGAACACCCATCACGTCGGCGATCAGTTCGGCGGGGTGGAGGAGCTGATGCTCACCTACCAGTCGGCGCTGTACGGAGACATCGCCGAACTCACATCCTGGTCGGGTGGGAACAAGTGACATTCACCGCGCTGGGAGACGAATCGTTCGTCTCCCTCACCACGTTCCGCCGGTCCGGGGAGCCCGTGTCGACGCCGGTCTGGATCGCGCGTGACGGCGACGCTCTCATCGTCACCACTCCGGAGGAAAGTGGAAAGGTGAAGCGGCTACGCAACAACGGGAGCGTCGAACTTCGCCCGTGCTCTCGGCGAGGAAGGGTGGACGCTGGGGTCGACCCGGTTGCCGCAGTGGCCGAGATCGTCACCGACGAGTCCATCAGCCGAAGGATGGCCGACACGATCCGGGACGCGTACGGACTGGAATACCGGATCGTCATGTTCGTCGAACGCGTCCTCGCGCGTCGGCAGAAGCCACGTGTGCTGTTGCGGATCACCCCGGTGACCGAGAGGGTAACCCCCACCACCTCATGACGCGCGCAGATGCGCCGGGTCCGGGAGCGGCGGCGCGGCCGAGCGGTAGTGGTGCCCGGTCGGGGTGCCCACGTCGATGAGGTGGGTGCCGCCGGGGTTGTGTACCGGGCGGGCGGTCCATCCGTCGCCTTCCTTCGCGTAGTTGCAGGCCTCGCACAGCCCGGACCCGTTGTCTGCCGTCGTGGGACCGGATTCTCGGCGTGAGCGAATGTGGTCGTGATGCCGGATCGGCGCATCACACCACGGGGTGCGGCACGTCCGGTCCCGCAGGTCGATCAGCGTCCTCAGGCTCTTCGGGAAGGTGCGCGACTGCGATTCCATCGCCGTCAACGCCCCCGACTGCGGGCACGAATACACCCGCCGCACCGACGTCTCGATATCACTATCGACGGCGTCCGCCAACAGTCGCCGGGCGATTCCTGCCGGCACCGGCCCGAACCCCTGCAACTGCGCGGCCTCGTGCCCACCGGCAAGCAAGGTCTCGTCCGAGAGCACGAGGTTCACCGCCACCGGCACACCCGACGCCACTGACGCTCCGGTGCCGCGCTCGAACAACAGGTCCACCATCAGCTGACTGCGGGTGCGACCTCCACTGTTCCCGGTGGCGATCAGGCTGTCCGCATCCCGGCCGAGCGTGGCCTGCAGGCACACCGCCTGCTCGACCGGCATCAGCACGCTGAGATACGCCATCGAATCCTGCGCCGGACGGGTCGTGACCCGACGCTCGGACACCGCCTTCCGATGCCGGCGCATCACGGCCGCGGCGTCGAGTTCGACCGCCAACGCTTTCGCCTGCGCGATCAGACCGCGGTCGCCGACGCCGTCGAGAGTGGCCGGGTCCGAACACAACCGGCGGTCCACGTTTCCCCGATCCTGCGCCGACAGGCACGCCGTTTCCCGCACCAACAGGGTGGCGCGCCATTCGTTCAACCGGCCCGACCGCAACAGGGCCAGGGTGTGGGGCATATCGTGCACCAGGGCCTGCGCGAAATCGAGATGCCGACCGCCGCGGTTCGGGGATTCCCTGCGCGCCAATGCAATCTGCGACGCAATCCCGCGGTCCCAGTCCGCCCGCGGCAACCCTCGAGCCCTGCGGTCCGCACGAATGCACGTGGCGACACCGTCGGTGATCACCGCCTGTACCGCACACCCGACCGACTTCAACGACTCGATCGCATCGAGCCACTCGATCCCCAACCCCGCGTCCCCACCCGCCTCGACGCATCGCAGCCGCGCCGTGAATGCACGCAACTCGTCCAGATCCACCGCCATCACTTCCCCCACAACCAACCTCCCCCAAGGTTATTCGAATGCATGTTCGACCATATCAATCATGTTCGACCAAGGCAATACTCGGGGGATTCGGTCTACGGTGGGCGTGGGAACTCTCGTCGAGAAAGATGTGGGGGCTGGGTGCGATGACCGGTGACGGCGATCTGCAGCGGGCGGTTGCTAACGAGTTCTCGGCACTGGCCGATCTGCTCGACGGAATCTCGGATGCGGAATGGGACACGCCGTCGCTGTGCGAGGGCTGGCGGATTCGAGAAGTGGTCGCGCATCTCACCATGGCGGCGCGATACTCCGAAGAGCAATTCATGGCGCGCCTGCGTGAGTGCGAGTTCGATTTCACCCGGCTCTCCAACGAGATCGCCCGTAGCGACGCCGAATTGGCGCCGGCGGAACTCGTCGCCAACCTGCGCTCGGACATCATGCGCCGGTGGACTCCGCCGGGCGGCGGCTATCACGGCGCGCTCAACCATGTGGTGATCCACGGTCTCGACGCCACCGTGCCGCTCGGCGTGTCGGGACGAGTGCCGGAGGAGACGATGCGCGTCGTTCTCAACGATCTCACGGCGGGCGGTGGGCACTCGAATTTCGGCATCGACATCGAGGGACGCGGCCTGCGGGCCACGGACCTCGAGTGGTCGTACGGGTCGGGCGCCGAATTACGGGGAACGGGCGAGGATCTCGCACTGATGATCTGCGGCCGCACGCTGCCCGCAGGACGGGTCGAGGGCGAACCTTTGTAGTCCGGTTCAGATACCCGGAATGAAGCCTGGGTAGACGAAGTGTCCGGGGCCTCCGCCGGGGAGGGTGGCGCCGAGGGATCCGGGGAAGTCCATGGACAACTTGACGAGTTTGTGTGGTTGCCCGTTCTGATCTGCTTGCCAGCAGTCGAGCAGCACGCCGTGGAATCCGGTGCAGACGATGCGGTTGGCGGTTCCGAACGGCGAGGTGAGCCGATTTGCGCTGACGAACGGATTCCAATAGTCGAGATCGGTGGGGGTGAGGAAGTTCTGGTTGTCGAACGGCGCGACCGGGCTGGGCTCGGTGGGTACCGGCGGCCATTCGTCGGCGGCGGCCACACCGGCGCTCCCGAGAAGGGGGGCGGCGGCGACGGCCACGGTCGCGGTGATCTGTGCGAATCGGCGAGTAGCGGTAGTCATCTCCACCAGGCCACAGTAAACCGGTGGCCGTTACTTACGTCCGCAAACCGGGATGGCGGCTGGCCAGGACGGGGACGAGGAGTTTGTTCGGCGCGAGGTGGGCGAACACGGAGGCGGCGCGATTCGCGAGGCCGGGGATGGCGATCATGTGCCCCTTGTCGAGGCCGTCGATTCCGGTCCTGGCCACGGATTCGGGGCTTTCCCACATGAAGCTGGGCAGTGCGGCTTCGGCGTCTTCCTTCGCGAAGCCGGCTGTCTCGCCGAATCCGGTGTCGACGGGTCCGGGGCAGAGGGCGGTCGCCGTGACGCCGGTGCCTTTCAGCTCGCCGGTGAGGCTCTCGGTGTAGGAGAGGACGAAGGCCTTGCCTGCGGCGTAGGCGGCTTGTCCGGGCAGCGGCTGGAACGCGGCCGTGGACGCGACGTTGAGGACGGCTCCCCGGCGCCGTTGCACCATGCCGGGCAGGGCGCGGCTGCAGAGGTCGGCGACGGCCATGACGTCGACCTCGATCATGTTCATCTCGGCGTCCGGATCGGACGCGGCCACGGGGCCGAGCGTGGACAGGCCGGCGTTGTTGACGAGGATGTCGAGGGTGAGTCCGAGGTCGCCCACCCGGTCGAGCAGTGTCGCGCGGGCCGAGCGGTCGGAGAGATCGGCACCCAGCACATGCGCCCGACCACCTGCGGCCCGTAGCTCGGTGGCCAGTTCCTCCAACTTCTCGGCCCGGCGGGCGACGAGCACCACCTGGTGACCGCGGCGGCTGAGTTCACGGCTGAGGGCCGCGCCGATCCCGGACGACGCTCCGGTGACGAGCGCGGTGCGATCGGCGGCAGGGGTGGGCAGACTCATGTGTCCAACCTACGTGCCGCCGTCGCAGGCGCAAGGGTTCACCGGTCAGGCGTGTGTTCCGCCGTCGATGCGGATCTCGGTTCCGGTGACGAACGCGCCGTCGTCGGAGGCGAGCATGGCGACGACTCCGGCGACCTGCTCGGGTCCGCCCATGGCCGCGCCACCGGATTCCAGGGTGGTGGGCAGGATGGGTGAGAGTTTGGCGAACAGGCTCCAATCGGCATCGGACGGAACGTATCCGGATGTGGCGTCGGTGATGCCGGTCTTGATGCTGCCGGGGGCGACACCGACGGCGCGCAGACCCTGCTTGCCGTATTCGAGAGCCAGCGCGTGGGTGAACGACTGGATGCCGCCCTTACTCGCGGCGTACGCGGCCATGTAGGGGTGGGCGAATGCGGCGGACGTGGAACTGAAGTTCACAACCACGCTGCGTTCGTTGCGTAGCAGCGCGGGTAGGCATTCGCGGATCATGAGGAACGTGCCGGTGAGGTTGATTCCGATCACCTGATTCCAGAGGTCCAGCGGCGTCTCGTGGGTGTGTGAGGCGCGGAGGATGCCCGCGGCGTTCACGAGTACGTCCAGTCCGCCGAGTTTCTCGACGCTGCGGCTCACACCGTCGATGACGGACTTCTCGTCGCCGATGTCGATTGCGGCGACGCTGAGGCGTCCCGCCGTGCCTGCCTCTTCGGCCAGTTCCGCCGTCCGCGCGAGGCCGTCCTCGGACACGTCGGCGGCCACGACGGTGCCGCCTTCCTCCAGCAGTCGGAGGGCGGTGGCCTGTCCGATACCCGACGCGGCTCCGGTCACCAGGATCCGCCGGTTGTCGAATCGATTCATCGTGTGCTCCTCGTGTGTTTCCGAATTCGATCTCATTGGCCCATGACGTATTTGACGGTCGGCCCGGCGGTCCATCCGCCGTCGACGGCCAGTTCCGCTCCGGTGACGTACGTGGACGCATCCGACAGCAGGAACCCGACGGCACCGGCGATCTCCTCGGGCACCCCGACCCGGGCCATGGGGGTGTTCGGGTAGTTGCCCTCGCCCTGCTGGATCCCGAGGCCCGCGGTCATCGGGGTGTACGTCATCCCGGGGTGGACGGAATTGACGCGGATCCGGTCGGTGCCCAGTTCCACGGCGGCGATCTTCGTGAGCCCGCGTACGCCCCACTTGGACGCGCCGTAGCCGGCGGTGAGCGCGAGTCCCATCAGCCCGGCGGCCGAGGAGATGTTGACGATCGATCCGCCGCCGGCGGCGCGCATCGGGCCGATCACGGCCTGCAGGCCGTTGAAGACGCCGGTCAGGTTGATGTCGAGGACCGTCCGGAAGTGCTCGAGCGGTTCGTGCTCGATGTATTGGCCGGTGGAGATGCCGGCGTTGTTGACGAGGCCGTCGACGCGTCCGAATTCGCTCGTCGCCATGTCGACCGCGGCCTGCCACTGCTGCGGGTCGGTGACGTCGAGGTGGCTGTACCGCGCCCGGTCGCCGAGCTTGTCGACGGTCGCGCGGCCGTCGTCGTCGAGAACGTCGCCGACCACGACGCTGCCGCCCTCTTCGACGATGCGCTGGGCGAAGGCTGCGCCGAGCCCCCGCGCCGCCCCGGTCACGATCACAACCTTTCCCGCCAGTTGCTGTGCGGTCTCGGTCATCTCAGCTCACATCCTCGTCGTCAAAGAGTCACGTTCGTCGGGCACGTCGGCTGCCGACGGCCCGAGTCTGCTGTGGGCGCCGCCGGCGGGAAACGGGTTCTCCCGGTGATCGGAACAACTCGTAGCCACGGGAAACGTCCGACCACTGTGATGTGGGTTACCCGCTGACGTTCCGGACATGCCGGACGAGCGGATCTCCCCGACAGCCCATCGAAAGGCTTCCCCTATGTCTCGACGCGTCACCTCCACCGCCGCGGTGCTGATCACCGGCAGCGTCCTGTTCGCGGGTTTCGGCACGCCTGCGCTCGCTTCGGCGGACCCACTGTCGCTGCCCGGAATCAGTCTTCCGGGATTCGGTTCGTCCGACTTCGGGAGCGCGGGCCCGGTCGTCGAGACACCGCGACTGGCGTCGGTCGACAACTTCCGCGACGTCGGGGGATCGGGCCGGGGGTACGCCACGGCCCGCGGCGGACACGTCACGAGGGGGCTGTTCTACCGTTCGAACGCGCTGGTTCCGAACGATCAGGATCTCGCCGTCCTGACCGGGCTCGGACTGACCGCGGTATACGACGTGCGGACCGTCGAAGAGGTGGCGGCGAAGCCCGACCGGCTCCCGGCGGGGCCGCGGTACCTCGGCATCCCCATCCTGTCGGGAGACCTGGGTGCCGCAGTCGCGCAATTGAA
Source organism: Rhodococcus wratislaviensis (assembly GCF_900455735.1). GTDB lineage: Bacteria > Actinomycetota > Actinomycetes > Mycobacteriales > Mycobacteriaceae > Rhodococcus_F > Rhodococcus_F wratislaviensis. Next base: position 255,569 of record NZ_UAUI01000025.1, read on the forward strand.
GTCGCCCGCCGACGCAGTCGCGTTCATGCAGCAGATGAACCGCAGCTTCGTCGACGACGCGGCGACCCGGGCCGGGTTCGCGCAGCTCCTGACGTCATTGGCCGACACCGACGGACCGCAGGTCTTCCACTGCACGGCGGGCAAGGACCGCACCGGCTGGGCGTCCGCGCTGCTGCTCTCCATCGCGGGCGTCCCGCAGGACACCATCTTCGACGACTATCTGCTCACCAACGAGTACACCGCCGCGTCGATGAAGGTCACGTACGACCAGATCGCCGCCAGCCGCGGCGAGGCGGTCGCGCAGATCTACCAGCCGCTGCTCGGCGTCGACCGGAGCTACCTCGAGGCCGGGCTCGGCCGGCTCACCGAGCAGTACGGCACGGTCGACCGCTATCTCACCGAGGGGCTCGGTCTGAGCGCGGCGACCGTCGACCGGCTCCGGGGCAAGCTGCTGAGCTGAGGTCAGGCGCCGATCGCGTCCGAGAGAGTCGTGAGCCGGCTGATCTCGGATGCGGTCAGGGTCACGGTGGGGGCGTCGAGCAGGGCGGGAAGTTGTTCGAGGCGGCTCGCGCTCGCGATCGGCGCGGTGATGCCGGGCCGGGTGAGGAGCCACGCCAGCGCGATGGTGGAGATCTCCGCCGAGTGTGTCTCGGCGATCTCGGCCAGGGCGTCGACGACGGCGAGGCCGGTCTCGGAGAAGTAGCGGGTCGCCATCCGCTGGCGGGGCTGACCGTCCAGGTCGGCCTGGGTGCGGTACTTGCCCGCCAGGAAGCCGGCGGCGAGCGAGTAGTAAGGGAAGACGCCCAGGCCGTTCTCGGTGGCGATCGCGGCCACCTCGGGCTCGTAGTCGTGGCGGTGCACCAGGTTGTAGTGGGGCTGCAGCGCGATCGGGGCCGCGAAGCCGTTCTCGGCCGTCAGGGACAGCCACTCGCGGATGCGCTCGGGTGAGTAGTTGGAGATGGCGACGTGGCGGACGAGCCCGTCGCGGACCAGTTCGTCGAACGCGCCGAGGGTGTCGACGAGGGGTGTGTCGGCGTCGTCGAAGTGGGCGTAGTAGACGTCGATGTGGTCGGTCTGCAGCCGCTTCAGGGATGCCTCCGCCGCCGCGCGGACGTTGGCGGGCGCCAGGCCCTTGAACTCCGGGTGCTGGCTGACCTTGGTGGCGATCACCATGTGGTCGCGGTTGCCGCGGGACGCCATCCAGTTGCCGAGGACGGTCTCGGACTCGCCGCCGGAGTTGCCCTCGGCGAACGCGGAGTACGAGTCCGCCGTGTCGACGAAGTTGCCGCCGCCTGCGGCGAAGGCGTCGAGGATCTCGAACGACGTCGGTTCGTCACTGGTCCAGCCGAAGGTGTTACCACCGAGGGCCAGGGGAAAGATGTCCAGATCCGAGTTGCCGATCGCGACCACGGGTGCTCCGTTTCTAGGTGTGTCCTGTCCGGGAATGTGCGAAGAGTTCGCCTGACGACGCTATCGCAGCCGCTAGGCGCACGCGCGTCCGGCTACCGGACACAGTCTCCTCGGCGACGGATACCGCCGCGAATCGGACATGTGTGCGCGATCCCCGCCCACCGCGACTCCGACGGCATACCGTAAAGGGGGTGCGTTCGTTCCGGCGAGACACGGAGTTGAGTGATGCAGGACCAGTCGATCGATGACCTCTTGAACACGGGCCTGTTCGTCGACGGGCAGTGGATCCGCTCCAGCTCCGGGGAGACCCGGGACTGCATCAATCCGGCCGACGGTTCGGTGGTCGCCACCGTCGACGAGGCCTCCCCGGAGGACGCGACCCGCGCAGTCGCCGCGGCCCGCACGGCCTTCGACGAGGGAACCTGGCCCCGCACACCCGTCGCCGAGCGCACGGCGTTGGTCGCGAGGATCGCCGATCTCCTCGAGCGCGACAAGGAGACCCTCGCACGCATCGAGACGCTCGACACCGGAAAGACTCTGGAGGAGAGCAGGATCGACATCGACGACGTGGTGTCGGTGTTCCGGTACTACGCGCAACTCGCCGCGGTCGAAGCCGACAATCTTGTCGATGTCGGTCGGCCCGAGGTGATCAGCCGGGTGGTGCGCGAGCCGATCGGCGTGTGCGTGCTCATCGCGCCGTGGAACTACCCGCTGCTGCAGATCTCGTGGAAGGTGGCGCCCGCGCTGGCCGCCGGATGCACCATGGTTCTCAAACCGAGCGAGGTGACCCCGCTCAGCACCATCGCGTTCACCGCGCTGATCGCCGAGGCAGGTGTCCCCGCGGGGGTGGTGAACCTCGTGCAGGGCAGCGGCGCGGTCCTGGGTGCCGCACTCACGGGCACCCCCGACGTCGACTTCATCTCGTTCACCGGCGGGCTGGCCACCGGGCGCGTCATCCTCGAGACCGCGGCGAAGAACGTCACCAAGGTGGCAGTGGAACTCGGTGGCAAGAATCCGCACATCGTCTTCGCGGACGCGGACGGAGACGACTCGGTGGACCAGGTGCTCACGGGAGTGTTCCTGCATTCCGGTCAGGTGTGTTCGGCGGGAACCCGCCTGATCATCGAGGAGTCCATCGCCGACCGGTTCGTCGCCGCGCTCGCCGCACGGGCGGAAAAGATCCGGATGGGCAACGGTCTCGATCCGGCGAGCCGAACCGGCCCGCTGGTATCGGAGGCCCACCGGGAGAAGGTCGAAAGGTACGTGGCGCTCGGCCTCTCCGAGGGTGCCCGGTTGGTGACCGGGGGAGCCCGCCCCTCCGATCCCGCGTTGGCGGACGGGAGCTACTACCTGCCCACCATCTTCGACCACTGCGACCGCACCATGCGGCTCGTGCAGGAGGAGACGTTCGGACCGATCCTCACCGTCGAGCGTTTCACCACGGAGGAGGAGGCGCTGCGACTGGGCAACGACACCGAGTACGGCCTCGCCGCGGGCGTCCGGACCGCCGACAGCGCGCGGGGTGAGCGGATGGTGCGGGGTCTGCGTCACGGCACGGTGTGGCTCAACGACTTCGGCTACTACACCGCGGCCGCCGAGTGGGGCGGCTTCAAGATGTCGGGGAACGGGCGCGAACTCGGCCCCACCGGTCTGGCGGAATACCAGGAGACCAAACATATCTGGCACAACACCTCGCCCACGGCGGCGGGGTGGTTCGACAACGGCTAGGTCGGCGCACGGAGAGGCGAGAGAACCATGGCTACTCGGCACGGAGCAGTGGGTGACGGAGGTGCGCCGGGGGACAGTGGACTCGGCGAACTGGGGTACAAACAGGAATTGGACCGCAGCCTCGGCAAATTCGCCAGTTTCGCGGCGGGAGTCAGCTACATCTCGATTCTCACCGGCACGTTCCAGTTGTTCTACTTCGGGTTCGGCACCGCGGGGCCGGCGTATCTGTGGTCCTGGCCGATGGTGTTCGTCGGGCAGATGGCGGTCGCCCTGTGTTTCATGGAACTCGCCGCCAAGTACCCCGTGGCCGGCTCGGTCTACAACTGGGCCAAGCTGCTCGGCAGCAGGATCGTGGGTTGGTCGTCGGGCTGGCTGATGCTCACCGCGTCGATCGTGACCCTCTCCGCCGTCGTGCTCGCGCTGCAACTCAACCTGCCGAGGCTGTGGAGCGGGTTCCAGATCGTCGGTGACGGCAGCGGTGAGTACGACTTCGCCACGAATGCCGTCATTCTCGGCACCGTCATGATCGCGTTCACCACTGCGGTCAACGCGTTCGGCGTCAAACTGATGGCTCTCATCAACAGTTCGGGTGTGTTCGTCGAACTGATCGCGGCCGTCCTCATCGCCATCATCCTCGCTGCCAACATCACTCGCGGTCCGGACGTGTTCTTCTCCACCCACGGTTACGGCGCCGGGGAGAGCGGCGGCTACCTGACCGTCTTCCTCGTGGCGTCACTCGCGTCCGGGTACGTGATGTACGGATTCGACACCGCGAGTTCGCTCGGCGAGGAGACCGTCGACCCACGACGGACGGCGCCCAAGGCGATCCTGCGGGCGATCCTCGCCTCGTTCGTGATCGGCGGGGCGATCCTGGTGTTCGCCGTCATGTCGGCCCCCGACCTCGAGGATCCGCTGATCGGCAGCAGTGAGGGCGGCCTGCAGTACATCGTCGAGCAGGTGATGTGGGGACCGCTCGGGAAGGTCTTCCTGGTCTGCATCGTCGTCGCGGTCACGGTGTGCTCCCTCGCCGTGCACGCCGCGGCCATCCGGCTCACGTTCGCGATGGCCCGCGACAACGCGCTGCCCTTCGGGGAGCGTCTGGCCCACGTCAACCCGAAGCATCAGACGCCCGTGGTCCCCGCCATCGTGATCGGTGTGCTCGCGGCGTTCATCCTCGTGATCAACATCGGCCAGCCCCAGATCTTCACGGTGCTGACGTCGATCGCGATCATCATGATCTACCTGGCGTACCTCATGGTCACCGGTCCGCTGCTGAAGAAGCGACTGCAGGGGCACTGGCCGCCGAAGGAACTCGCGGAGAGCGGCTATTTCACGATGGGCCGGTGGGGGCTTCCGGTGAACATCTTCGCCGTGCTGTGGGGAGTGGGGATGGCGCTCAATCTGGCGTGGCCGCGCCCCGAGGTGTACGGCACTCCCTGGTACAACACGTGGGGTGCGTTCGTCTACATCGGCATCATTCTCGGGCTCGGCCTCCTCTGGTATGCGGTGAAGGGCCGCAACCACATCGGATGCCTCGCCTCGCATGCGGCGTCGTCGAAGGACGAGGCGGAGAGTGAACTGCCGTGACGGACACCGTGTTCGACTATGTGATCGCCGGCGGCGGAACGGCCGGATGTGTGCTCGCCGCGCGGCTCAGCGAGGACCCTTCGGTGACCGTCTGCCTCGTGGAAGCCGGGCCGTCCGACGTCGATGACCGCAACGTCCTCGAGCTGTCGCAGTGGATGCACTTGCTGGACTCCGGATACGACTGGGACTACCCGGTGGAGCCGCAGGAGAAGGGCAACAGCTTCATGCGTCACGCCCGCGCCAAGGTGCTCGGCGGATGCTCCTCCCACAACTCGTGCATCGCGTTCTGGCCACCTGTCGAGACACTCGACGACTGGGCGGCGGCCGGCGCCACCGGCTGGGCCGCGAAGGACGTCTTGCCGCTCGTGGCGCGGGTCGAGAACAACGACGCCCCCGGCGAGCAGCACGGCCGCAGCGGTCCGGTGCGGTTGCGCGACGTCCCGCCGCACGACCCCTGCGGCGTCGCCCTGCTCGAGGCCGCGGCGAAGGTCGGGTTGCCCACCGTGCAGTTCAACCGGGGCACGACAGTGCTCGACGGGGCGGGGTGGTTCCAGATCAACGCGTCCGAGGACGGCACGCGCATGTCGACGTCGCACGCCTATCTGCATCCGATTCTCGGGTCCCGCCCCAATCTCGACGTGCGCACCGACTGCTGGGTCAGCGAGATCGTCATCGACGATGCGCTGACGGCCACCGGCGTGCGGTACCAGCGCCCCGATCTCACCGGGTACGACACCGTCTCCGCGCGCCGCGAGGTGATCGTCACGGCCGGGGCCATCGACACGCCGAAGCTGTTGATGCTCTCGGGTATCGGGCCGACGGTGCACCTGCGCGAGATGGGTGTGCAGGTTCGGGTCGACGCTCCCGGCGTCGGGCAGAACCTCGACGATCACGTCGAGGGGCTGGTGTTCTGGGATGCGTCCCGGCCGATGGTCGAGACGTCCACGCAGTGGTGGGAGATCGGACTGTTCGCCACCACCGAGGAGGGGCTGAACCACCCGGACCTGATGATGCACTACGGCAGCGTGCCGTTCGACATGAACACCCTCCGGTGGGGATACCCCACCACGGACAACGGTTTCTGCCTCACCCCGAACGTCACGCAGGGACTCTCCCGCGGAACGGTGCGACTCCGCTCCCGCGACTTCCGGGATCGTCCCAGAGTGGATCCCCGGTATTTCACCGACCCGGACGGTCACGACGAGGCCGTGATGGTCGCCGGGATCCGGCTGGCGCGCCGCATCGCCGAGCAGGAGCCTCTCCGCGGCTGGATCACGAGGGAACTGGCCCCTGGGCCGGAGGCGGTCACCGACGACGAACTGGTCGACTACGCGCACCGGACGCACAACACGGTGTACCACCCCGCCGGGACCGCCAGGATGGGTGCGGCCACCGACCCGATGGCCGTCCTCGATCCGGAACTGCGGGTGAAGGGCGTCCGCAATCTGCGGGTGGTGGATGCGTCCGCCATGCCGAAACTGCCCTACGTCAATCCCAACATCACGGTCATGACGATGGCCGAGAAGTGCGCCGATCTGATCCGCGGGACCTGAAATTGCAGGCCCCTCGTGAGGCCGCGTGGTTCGAGGACGGTACGCACGGGGTGATCGGTCCAACGGGTCGCGTCACGAATCATTTCGCCACGAACGGCTAGCTCGTGTCTAGGTGTGACTAGGCGAATGTCTGTGTTCTCTGACCAGCTCGTCGAGAAGGCTGAAGTGACGACCGGGCGGCGTCGGCGGTAAAGCGCGGAACACCGTCCGCGTGCTGACTATTTCGTCTGCCGCCGACGTAGTGAAAGGGACTCTCGTGCCGACCGACACCACTGCAGTATCCGGACGAGGCCCTTCGGAGTCAGCGGGAATACAGCTACATGCCGACGGTGATTCCACTGGCTGGCAGGCGCGTGCCGCGTGCCGGGGTACCGACCTGGCGGTGTTCTTCTCGCCTGACAATGAGCGCGGCCACGCCCGTGACCGGCGCGAAGCGCAGGCCCGGCAGATTTGCCAATCCTGCCCCGTGCTCGTGCAATGTCGCGATCACGCGCTCGGCGCGGGTGAACCCTACGGAGTCTGGGGTGGCATGACGGAAGCGGACCGCCGAAAGCACACCCAGCGACTCCGCCGCGGTGAGCGTCGATCGCTCGGGTCCCCGCATCTGCGACCTGTGGCCGGCCGCACCGCGGATGTGACGGTCCGCATCTAGGCCCTGCGTGAACCGCTGGGTACTTTGAAGTCCTACTATCTCCCCAATACTGGTAGAGAGACGGAAGGGCACGTCATGAATTCTCCTGAACCGATCGTGGTAGTCGACGGCGCGAGGACCCCGATCGGCAGCTTCGGTGGTGCGTTCAAGGACGTGCCCGCCCACGAACTGGGTGCCACCGCCGCGAAGGCCGCGCTCGACCGTGCCGGGGTGCCGGGTGAGGACATCGACGAGGTGGTGATGGGCTGCATCGGTCAGGTCGGGCCGGACGCCTACAACGCCCGCCGCGTCGCCCTGGCCGCGGGACTTCCGGAGAAGACGCCGGCGTACACCGTCAACCGGCTGTGCGGGTCCGGGCTGCAGGCGGTCTGGTCGGCGGCGCAGCAGATGCGCTGGGGTGGGGTGGACTTCGCCCTCGCCGGCGGCGACGAGAGCATGTCGCGGATGCCGTTCTACGACTTCTCCGCCCGCTCGGGCTACAAGCTCGGTGACCGCACACTCGTGGACGGCACGGTCGCGATCCTGACCGACCCGTTCGGTGGCGTGCACATGGGCCGCACCGCCGAGGCCGTCGCCCGCAAGTACGACGTGAGCCGGCAGCAGCAGGACGAGTTCGCCGTCGAATCCCAGCGCCGCGCCGCCTCGGAGGCGGCGCGGGCCGCGTTCGCCGAGGAGATCACCCCGGTGCAGATCGGGGGCCGCCGCCCGAAGACGATCGAGGTCGACGAGCACCCCAAGCCCGACACCACCCTCGAGACCCTCGCGAAGCTGCGGCCGGCGTTCGAGGAGGGCGGCTCGGTGACCGCGGGCAACGCGTCCGGTATCAACGACGGCGCCGCGGCGCTGGTGCTGGCCACGGCGTCCGCGGCGCAGGAGAAGGGTCTGACCGGGCTGGTGACGCTCGAGGCCGTCGCGACCGCGGCGATGGACCCGGCCCTGATGGGGTACGCCCCCGTGCTGGCGCTGGCGAACCTGTTCGAGCAGACCGGCACCACCCCCGGCGACATCGACGTGATCGAGCTGAACGAGGCGTTCGCATCGCAGGCGGTCGCGGTGATCCGGGACGCGAAGCTGAACCCGGAGAAGACCAACCCGTACGGCGGTGCGATCGCTCTGGGTCACCCGGTCGGGGCGACCGGCGCGATCCTGAGCCTGCGCGTGGCGAAGGACCTGGTGCGCCGCGACCTCGAACTCGGCATCGTCACCATGTGCATCGGCGGCGGACAGGCCCTCGCCGCGCTCTTCCGGCGCATCTAGAAACAGGGCAGACGATGAAGAAGCACACACCGTCCTGGCACGACGACGAGGTGAAGGCCCTGTCCGAGCTCGCGGTCGGGTTCTTCGAACGCGAGGTGGTCGCGCACAACGAGAAGTGGGACGCCCAGCACCGCATCGACCGTCAGGTGTGGCTCGAGGCAGGCAAGCTCGGGTTGCTGTGCTGCTCGATCCCGGAGGAGTACGGCGGCGGCGGGGGCACGTTCGCCCACGACCTCGCCGTCTTCGAGGCCCAGGGCTACGCCGGTGACCTCGCGCTCGGCATCTCCGTGCATTCCGGCATCGTCGCGCACTACCTCAACGAGTACGGCACCGAGGAACAGAAGAAGACCTGGCTGCCGGGGATGGCGACCGGGGAGATCCTCGGTGCCATCGGCATGACCGAGCCCGGCGCCGGCTCGGACCTCAAGGCGATCAAGACCACCGCCATCCGCGACGGCGACGACTACATCGTCAACGGGTCGAAGACGTTCATCACCAACGGCGCGTCCGCCGACCTGATCGTGCTGGCGGTCAAGACCGACCCGAAGGCCGGCGCAAAGGGGGTGGCGCTGCTGATCGTCGATCTGCGGGACTGTCCCGGGTTCGCCGTCGGGCGCGTGCTGGACAAGGTCGGTCAGCACGGCGCCGACACGTCGGAGTTGTCGTTCACCGACGTGCGAGTGCCGGTGGCGAATCTGCTCGGCGAGGAGGGGCAGGGTTTCGGGCAGTTGATGGCGCAATTGGTGCAGGAGCGGTTGATCATCGGGGCGCAGGCGTCCGGGGCGATGACTCGTGCGGTGGAGGACACCGTCGCGTACACGAAGTCGCGGCAGGCGTTCGGGCACAGTCTGTTCGAGTTCCAGAACACGGCGTTCGAGCTCGCCGAGTGTCAGACCATCGCCCGCACGTGTGCGGTGTTCCTGGACCATTGCATCGAGGCGCACCTGCGCGGGGAACTGGACCCGTCCGAGGCGGCGATGGTCAAGTACTGGCTCACCGAGCAGCAGTGCGCGGTGATCGACCGGTGCGTGCAGTTGCACGGCGGGTACGGGTACATGCGCGAGTACCTGATCGCCCGGATGTACGAGGACGCCCGCGTCCAGAAGATCTACGCGGGCGCCAACGAGGTGATGAAGGGAATCATCGCGAAGTCGCTGTAGCCGACGCGGGCTCACGCGACACGTCGTACGCCGATTCGTCGAACCGGCCGAGTCGCTGCCGCATGCGGTCGGTCGACCACGGCCAGTTGAAGCTGTTGCGGCCGTTGACGTCGAGGAAGTAACTCTGGCAGCCACCGGCGTTGTAGACGGTGGTGGCCAGGGCCTCCTGGACTCGAGCGTTGAACGCGTCCTGCACTTCCCGGCGCGGTTCCATCCTGGTCCACCCGTTGTTCCGGGCCTGGGTGACGGCCTGAATCAGGTATTCGAGCTGCGCCTCGAGGATCATGAACGCCGACGTGTGGCCGGTGCCCAGCGCCGGTCCGAGGAGGACGAACGCGTTGGGGAATCCCGCGACGGTGGTGCCGAGATAGGCCTGCGGGCTGCCCTTCCAGTGATCGTCGAGGCTGCGGCCCTCGCCGTCGAACACCCTGGAACCGATCGGCATGTCGAGGATGTGGAAGCCGGTGCCGAAGATGATGGCGTCCACTTCCCGTTCGGCGCCGTCGCTGCCGACGACGACGTTTCCGCGCACCGACTGCACGGCGTTGGCGAGCACCTCGACGTTGGAGCGGGTGAGCGCGGGGTAGTAGGTGTTGGACAGCAGCAGTCGCTTGCAGCCGAGCGTGTAGTCGGGGGTCAAAGCCTTGCGGAGCTTCGGATCCCGTACCTGTGCCCGGAGTTGCGCCTTGCCGACCTGCTGGATCATCCGGAGGATCCACGGATGCCGGAAACCGAGTCCGAGCGATTCCATGATCGCGTACTCGACGCGTCGCAGCGCACGGATGGCACCCGGCACACGGCGCAGGATCGCGCGTTCGACACCGGGCAGAGTGTGATCGGGTTTCGGTAGCACCCACTGCGCGGTGCGCTGGTAGAGATGCAGCGACTCGACCGTCGGCTGAATCGCGGGGACGAATTGCACAGCGGATGCACCGGTTCCGACGACGGCGACGCGTTTGCCGGTGAGGTCGTAGGTGTGATTCCAGCGGGAGGAATGGAACACCTCGCCGGTGAAGGTGTCCAGTCCGGGGATGGCGGGAACGAGCGGTTCGTTCCACGGTCCGGCCGCGGCGATGACGGCGTTCGCGGTGAACGTGCCCGCGGACGTGTCCACCGTCCACCGCCTGCTCTGCTCGCTCCACTGGGCGCGCTGCATCTCGGTGCCGAACTTCACGTGTGCGGGCACCCCGTGTTCGGCGGCGGTGCGCTCGATGTATTGGCGGATCTCCTCCTGTCCGGCGAACAACCGCGACCACTCCCGGTTGGGTGCGAACGAGTAGGAGTACAGAGCCGAGGGGACGTCGCACGCGCAGCCCGGGTAGGTGTTGTCACGCCAGGTCCCGCCCAGCGCGTCCCCCTTCTCGAGGACGGCGAAGTTGTCGATTCCGCTCTGTTTCAGACGAATTGCGGCTCCGATGCCGGAGATCCCGGCACCGACGATGAGGATGTCGTAATGCTTCATGCGCGTACTCCGTTCGCAAGCTGAGCGCGGGTGGTGACGAGGGAATGTTCGAGTGTGGCGAGTCGGCGCCGGCCGTCCATGAAGTTCGGGCCCATGACGGCGAGGTCCTCGGCGGTCGCGTCGAGCCGTATCACCCGGGTGCCTGCCGCCTCCAGCTTCGCGATCTCGGCGTCCAGTCCGGAACTCATCCAGTTCCGCAACATCAGGCGTTCGATGCGCGCCGCCCCACGGCCGGTGATGCGGCCCGTCGACGCCATCGGTGCCAGCACGACCACCTCGTCGAGTGCGAGGGGTAGCACCAGGTCGGCGGATGCCGTGGACACCGCGCCGCCGTCGACGAGCCGGCGGCCGCCGATGGGGACCGGGGGATACCAGCCGGGAATCGCCCACGACGCCCGCAGGGCTTCGGGCAGGGTGGCGGTCGGTGCGCCGGGTGAGCCGAACGCGACGCGCTCTCCCGTGTCGTAGTCCATGCTCACCAGCCACGTCGCCGGGTGGCGCACCCAGCCGGAGTCGCAGGCGAACCGCTGTGCGAGCCGGTCGAGCCAGGCGGCATCGCCGCGGCCGCGGGGGAGGAGTCCGCTCGCGGCGGTCACGGGTGGGAGTCCGCGGCGCAACAAGCCGGGCGAACCGAGGCCCGGCCTGGGGAGCGGCGGGAACCGTCCCGGTGCGGCGGCGAGGTGCCCGTCGAGCGCCGGGTGGGTGGGCCCACCGAGTTGCATGGCGAGCAGTTCGTCGACGCCGGCCCCGCCGCCCAGCATGGTGACGAGTTCGGCGCCCGCGGACGTTCCCACGAGTACGTCGGCGTCGCGCGGGTCCCAGCCCAGCGCGTCGCTCACGGCGACCAGCGCCGCCACGGTCCAGGCTGCGCCGAGCGTGCCGCCGCAACCGATCACCAGTCCGCGGCTGAGTTGTATGTCACTCGAAGTCATATCTAGAAGCTATCAGAAACCAGATACCGGCGGTATATGAAAAATGGAATATTCTCGCAGGGGCTTCGAAGAAAGGGTGAGCATGGCGCGATTGACCAGGTCGGAGAGTCAGGCGCGCACGCGGGCGCATCTCGTCGCGACCGCACGCGACCTCTTCCTGGCCGACGGGTACGCGGCAACGTCGCTCGAAAAAGTGGCCGACGAGGCCGGCTATTCGAAGGGCGCGGTGTACTCCAACTTCAAGAACAAGAAGGAGCTGTGCCTCGAGGTGCTCGGGCTCATCCACACCACCAAGGGGCAGGAGATCGCGGAAGCGCTCGGCGGCGGCGGCACGATGGAGGAGCGGCTCGAGGCGTTCCAGGCCTGGGCCGAGAAGACGCTCGGCGACGTCGGGTGGACCATGCTGGAGTTCGAGCTGATCGTGTTGTCCCGCCACGATCCCGAACTCCGCGACGCACTGACCGCCACTCTCGGGGTCGCGCGGGAGATCACGGTGACGCTGCTGAAGTCGTTCACCGACTCACTCGGGGTCGTCCTGCCGGTGCCCGCGGAGGACGCGGCCGGCAGCATCCTCAGTCTCGGTGTCGGACTGGGTATTCAGCGCGCCATCGACCCCACCATCTCTGCTCGGGTGGTCACCGACAATCTGCGGGTGCTGCTTGCGGTATCGCAGCCGAGTGAACTCTAGATCCGTCAGAGCCAGTCGCGTCGGCGGAACAGGATGTAGAGCAGGCTGGCCGACGTCACGATCACGATGGTGCTGGCGATCATTCCCGACAGCTGCCCGACTCCGGGGAACAAGACGTTCTGACCGAACCACCCGGTCACCGCGGTGGGAACCGCGATGATGGCCGCCCAACCGGTGAGCTTCTTCATGACGGTGTTGAGCCGGGCATCCTGGAGCGACAGATTCGTCTCGAAGACGGTCACCACCATGTCGCGCAACGACTCCGTCCACTCCGCGGCGCGCGTCACGTGGTCGTAGAGGTCGGTGTACAAGCCGTCGAGAACCGGCGACTTGTCGCGGTCGGATTCGGCCCGCCCGCGCATGACGGCGCCCACCACCTCCCGCATCGGCAGGACGACGCGACGCAGTTGCACCAGTTCCTTCCGCAGCCGGTACGTACGCTGCTGAATCTCCCGGGTCCGCGCGGACTCGTCGAACAAACCCTCCTCGAGCGCTTCGATCGCGTCGTCGATCGTCTCGATCGTCTCGAACTGCCCGTCCACGATCGCGTCGAGCAGGCCGTGCAGGAGCGCGAGTGCGCCGGAACCCGGTGTGAGCAGTGCGGGGTCCTCCTCCCAGCGCTCCACCACCTGCGACATGTCGAATCGATCGTCCCGCCGCACCGTGATGATCCCGTTCGACACCACGAACGCGGAGATACGGCTGAGCCGAAGCCGAGAATCGAGGACGCCGAGTGTGCTGACGTCGCCGGTATCGAACCAGGTGGCATACGCGGTCACGAACGCATGGCCCGCATAGCGTGTCGCCTTCGGCCGCTCACCTCGGGCGACGGCATCCTCGATGGCATTCGGATCGAGCGACCACTCGGCCGCAAGCTCGGTCAGGCACTCGTGGTCGGGATCGCACAGATCGACCCAGACGAGCGCATTCTCGTCCTTCACTTGTTCGGACACGTCGGCAAGCGGGAAATCCTTGCCCACGCACTCGCCACCGCGCCACACACGGGTCTGCACCAGGTTGAGGGTCACGCGTCCAGTCTGCCGAACCAGCCCGGCAGGGAAGCGGTTATGACGCGCGCTCGGACGAATAGCCCCACAGCCAGTCGGTGTACTGGTAGCTCGACGTATCGCGGGTGCGGAACAATTCGTTGCGGGCGATGCGGGCAGTGCCGTCGAGGTGCCACAGCTCGCCCCACATGCGTCCGGTGGTGAGGATGCGGTTGCAGCGCGGTGCGCGTTCGGTGTTGACCTCCTTCAGGATCTGCGGCCACGCGGAATTCCCGCCTGCGGAGAAGTCTTCGGCGGCATAGTCGGCGAGGCACTTCGCGTCCTCGATCGCCATCACGGCTCCCGAGGCCAGGTACTGCAGCGGCGGGTGCGCGGCGTCGCCGAGCAGGATCATCCGCCCGTCCACCCAGTTCTCGATCGGCTCGCGGTCGTACATCGGCCACCAGCGGTCCTTCCACAGGTAGTCGATGCCGCGGCGGACGTTCTCGTGGCAGTGCGCGTAGGCCTGTTCGAGTTCCTCGGGGCCACCCCAGTTCTCGATTCCATCCTTGTAACCGGGCGATTCGAACACCGCGACCTGGTTGAGCATCTCACCGCCGCGCAACGGGTACTGGATGAAATGGCACTGCGGTCCGATGTAGCCGACCACGTCCTCGATGTCCTCGTCGAGTTCCACGTCCTGGTACGGGGTGGTGCCCCGGTAGGCGGCGTAGCCGGAGGACACGGGCTCGTCGTCCGAGATCTTCGCCCGCAACCGGGATTTGAGGCCGTCCATGCCGAGCGCGATGTCCGCCTCGTGGGTGCGGCCGTCGTCGGTGCTGACGATCACCTTGTCGCCGTCGGTGATCACGTCGGTGACGGTGACGCCCGTGTGCAGTTCGGCGCCCGCAGCCCGCGCGGCGTCGACGAGTGTCGCGTGCAGGTCGCTGCGATGGGTCACGAAATACGGTCCGCCGTAGCGGGCGCGGAATTCGGCGCCGAGGTCGATCTTGGTGAGTACCTCGGCGGTGATCGCGTCGCGGAACACGATGTTCTTCGGCAGGAAGGCCCGGGAGAGAACGTCGTCGAGTACGCCCCAGGAGTCGAGGATGCGGGCGCCGTGCGGTCCGACCTGCAGTCCGGCGCCGACCTCACCGAATTCGGTGGCCCGTTCGAACAACGTGACGTTCGCGCCCTTCCGGGCGAGGGCGAGGGCGTTGGCCGCGCCGCCGATCCCGCCCCCGGCGATGATGATGTGCGCGTCCTGCAGGTTCGACATGACAGTTCCTTCGTTTCGAGCGTTCGGGGCAGGTGAGTGGCAATGCGTGCCGGGGCACACGGTGGCACTCACGTGGGGGAGGGGAAGCGTCGCCAGATCACGGTGAGCAGCAGCGCGGCGACGAGGGCGCTGACGCCGAAGAGGATGAAGTTGGAATCCGCGCCGAGTCCGGCGGCCAGGAGCCAGCCACCGATCTGCGGTGCGGCGACGGCTCCGACGCGGCCGACGCCGAGCGCCCAGCCGAGGGCCGTGCCCCGGAGGTAGTCGGGGTAGTAGGACGCGACCGCCGCGATGATGAGGCACTGAGTTCCGTGTGTCCCGACGCCGGCGAGCACGAAAATGACGTAAACCAACGCGACCGGTGGGGCGGTGAGCAACGTCAGCAACGCGATACCCGCGAGGAGAGCGGCGACGATGCTCGTGGGGATCGTGCCGAACCGGACACCGCCCCACGCGGTGACGAACGAGCCCGCCACGGCGCCGAGGTTGAGTGCGAGGGCGAACGTGAGCGCGCTGCCGAGATCGGTGCCCTCGCCCTGCATGAGTTTGGGCAGCCACGTGCCAAGGCCGTACCAGGCGAGCAGGGTGACCACCGTGGCGAGCGCGAACATGATGCTGACGGACCGGAACCGGGTACCGAGCAGTGCGCTGAAGCCGGTTGCCGGCCGCACCTCCGTCGAGGTCACCGCGGCAGTGTGGTCGGGCAGCGTCTTCCACGCGATCGGCACCAGCAGGATCAGCGGGACGAGGGCGAAGGCGAACATCGGCTGCCAACCCCAGTTCGGGATGACGGGGATGCCGATCAGTGCCGCGATCGAACCGCCGATGGGAACACCGGACATCATCATCGTGGCTACCGCGGCGCGCCACTTCGCAGGAATCAGTTCTGCGGCAAGTGCATTGGAGGTGGGAACGAGGCCGCCCAGGCCGAGTCCGGCGATCAGACGCAATGCGCCGAACATGACGGGTCCGGTCGCCAGCGCACACAGTGCGGTGAACACGGACAGGATGATCGCGCATCCGATCACCGCGCGCTTGCGTCCCACCACGTCGGAGAGGCGTCCCGCGAGCACCGCGCCGATCATCATCCCGAGAAATGCGAGGCTGCCGAGCGTGCCCGCGGTCGCGGCGCTGATGCCCCACTCCTTCTGCAGGCTCGGGATGACGTTGCCGTAGACGATGAGGTCGTAGCCGTCGAAGACCACGAAGAGCCAGCAGACGACGACGGCGATCGCGGCGTTGCGGTCCAATCCGACGCGGTTCGCCGGTGGCGCCGCGGAGGTGGCAGTGAGCGGCATGAATCGAGGGTGATGCGGCGCACAGCTCCCGTGCAATAAAGTTCTGCTGTGCAGAAGAAGCGAACGATCGAAAAGCCGACGTACATGCTGGAGTCCGTCGACAACGCGTTGCGCCTGCTGCAGATGCTGCGCGACGTCGGCGGACTGCGACTCAAGGACGCTGCGGAGGAACTCGGCATCGCGCCGTCCACCGCGCACCGGTTGCTGGCGATGCTGGTGTACCGAGGGTTCGCCGTTCAGGACGAGAAACGCGTGTACCACCCCGGGTCGGCGATGGGCGCCGGCCCGGCCCAGCGCGGGTGGACGCGCGAGTTCAACGACCTGTGCCGGCCTCACATGGAAGCCCTCGCGATCCTGTGCGGCGAGACCGTCAACCTCGTGATCCGCGTCGGCACTCAGGCGCGCTTCCTGTCGTCCGCCGAGTCGACGGGAATGTTGCGCGTCGGCGACCGTCAGGGGCAGGTGCTCGACGCGGAATTGACTGCGGGAGGGCGCATTCTGCTGGCGGAGTTGCCGAGGGAGACCCTCGAGCAGCTGTACCTGCGGCCCGCGGATCTGGCCGACGACGACCGTGAGTGGGGTGACCGCCGCCTGTCGCCCGACGACTTCGAGCGGTTCCGGCGAGAACTGTCCGCCGCCCGCGCCGTCGGATTCGCCCTCAACGTGCAGCAGACCGAGGAAGGGGTCGCGGCGTTCGGCGTCGCGATCCGGAACCGGGCTCGCACGGCGGTCGGGGCGCTGACGGTGGCCGTGCCGATCACCCGTTTCCGCCAGCACTCGCAGGGGCCGTTGGTGTCGCAGATCAAGAACGCGATCCGCGAACTCGAGGTGGACATCGCCGACCTCGAACCCTGACCGAGTTTCTGCACAGAAGAATTCGCTATCCGCCGGGACGCCGACCCTCCTAGCGTCGACGCCATGACCGCTACCGAACCGCACGTCGACGACGCTCCGGAGCTGAAACAGCTCTATACCGATTTCGAGGCCGAGCACCTGAATCCGTTGTGGACCCAGCTCGGTGATCTGATGCCGATGACGCCGACGTCGCGGGCGGTGCCGTTCGTGTGGAAGTGGTCGACGTTGTATCCGTTGGCGCAGCGGGCCGGGGATCTGGTGCCGGTCGGCCGGGGCGGGGAACGCCGGGCGATCGCCCTGGCGAACCCCGGGTTGGATGGCGTCCCCTATGTGACGCCGACGTTATGGGCGGCGATTCAGTACCTCGGCCCGAAGGAGGTGGCGCCCGAGCACCGGCACGCGCAGAACGCGTTCCGGTTCGTCGTCGAGGGGGAAGGGGTGTGGACGGTGGTCAACGGGGACCCGGTCGCGATGCGGCGCGGCGACTTCCTGCTGACCCCGGGCTGGCATTTCCACGGCCACCACAACGAAACCGATCAGCCGATGGCCTGGATCGACGGCCTCGACATCCCGTTCGTGCACTACACCGACACCGGGTTCTTCGAATTCGGATCCGAGAACGTCACCGACGACTCCACCCCGGACGTGTCCCGGTCGGAACGGTTGTGGGCGCATCCGGGGCTGCGACCGCTGGTCGGGTTGGACGCGAAAACGTCCTCGCCGATCGCGGCGTACCGGTGGGAGCACACCGACGCCGCACTGCGCGAGCAACTGGCACTCGAGGACGAGGGGTTTGCGGCGACCACCGAACCCGGCCACGCCGCGGTCCGCTACACCAACCCGACCACCGGCGGCGACGTGATGCCCACCATCCGCGCCGAGTTCCACCGCCTCCGCGCCGGCGCCCGCACCCGGCCCCGCCGCGACGTCGGGTCCACCGTCTACCAGGTGTTCGACGGTTCCGGGCGGTTCGTCCTCGGCGGCGAGGCCCGCACCGTGTCCACGGGGGACATGATCGTCGTCCCGTCCTGGACGGAGTGGTCGATCGAGGCCGACACCGAGTTCGACCTGTTCGCGTTCTCCGACGCCCCGATCGTCGAGCGCCTGCACTTTGACCGCACATTCATCTCCGAAGGAGCCTGACAATCCCATGAAGCTTGCCACCCTGCGCCGCGGCGGTGCGACCGTCGCCGTCCGCGTCGATTCCGACACCACCGGCACGATCATCGACGGGTTCGCGGACCTGTCCGCCCTGCTGACCGACCCGGACTGGAGGTCGCTCGCGGACAACGCGTCCGGTGCCACCGTCGACCTCGACGGCGCCGACTACGCCCCGGTGGTCCCGCACCCGGGGAAGATCATCTGCGTCGGGTTGAACTACGCGAACCACATCCAGGAGATGGGCCGGGATCTGCCGCAGTATCCGACGCTGTTCGCGAAGTTCAAGGAAGCGTTGACCGGCCCGTACGACGACGTGATCGTCCCGTCCTATGCCGCCGCCCAGCTGGACTGGGAGGGGGAGTTGGCGTTCGTCGTCGGCCGGCAGGCGTACCAGGTGCCCGAGGCCGACGCCGAGTCCTACATTGCCGGGTATTCGGTGATGAACGATTACACGATGCGCGACTACCAGTACCGGACGCTGCAGTGGGATCAGGGCAAGACGTTCGAGAAGACCAGCGGCTTCGGGCCGTTCCTGACGACCACCGACTCCTACACGTTCGGCGGGACACTGGAGACGACACTGGAGGGGCAGGTGGTGCAGTCCACCACCACCGACGATCTGGTGTTCACCCCGGCCAGGCTGGTGGAGTACATCTCGCACATCGTGACGTTGCAGCCCGGGGACGTGGTGATCACCGGCACCCCCGGCGGGGTCGGGCACGCCCGCAAGCCCGGTCTCTACATTCAGGACGGGCAGACCGTGGAGGTCACCATCGAGGGCCTGGGCACCGTCCGCAACACGACGATCGTCAAGTAAGGATGCACCCGGTGGGCTTTCACGATCTCGATGTGTCCGAGCGGTTGCTGATCGCCCGCCGCGGCACCGCCTACTTCGCCCAACGCCTCGCCGAACTGTCCGACGAGCAACTGTCCGAGCCGACCGGATTGTCGGGGTGGTCGCGGCGACATCTGGTGGCGCACGTCGGGTACAACGCGGCCGCGTTGTGCCGGTTGCTGGACTGGGCGGCGTCGGGGGTGCAGACCCCGATGTATGCGTCGGCGGAGCAGCGGGGCCGGGAGATCGCCGAGGGCGCCACCCTGTCGGCGGCGGCGCTGCGGAACCTGTTCGATCACACCGTCGCCCGGCTCGACGAGAAGTGGCGCACCCTGCCCGCCTCGGCGTGGGATGCGCAGGTGCGGACCGCGCAGGGCCGGACGGTGCCGGTGTCGGAGACGGCGTGGATGCGCACCCGGGAGGTCTGGATTCATGCGGTCGACCTCGGCAACGGCGGCCGGTTCGGCGACTTCCCCGACATCGTCCTGGAGTCGTTGCTCACCGACATCGTCGGAATGTGGCGGCGCAAGGACCTCGGCGCCGGCCTGATCCTCACCGTCGACGGGGGTGAACCGGTTGCGGTGCAGCCGGATTCACCACCGGCCGGCAAGGTGTCCGGGCCCCTCGCCGCGGTCGTGCGGTGGGCCGCCGGCCGCGGCACCGTCGGCATGAGCATCGACGGCGGAGTCGGGGAACCGCCGCGTTGGCTTTGATCCATCGATAGGCTGCTGAGCGGTCAAGTCATGAACCGTCGCAGGTGGGGGCAGTGTGGTCGGTTCGAGTCGGTTCTCCACGGACGGCGGCCACGAACTCGGCAGGGCAGTCGAGGTGGATCAGGTGTCCGGCGCCGTTGATGACAACGGTATCGATGTCCGGTCGCCGGCGCTGTATTCGCGTGTGCAGTCCGGTCATCCACGGCGAACTTTCGGAGCCGAGGACCCACGTGATCGGCATCGGCAGGTTCACCACGGCGCGAACCGAGATGTGCTCGGCCATGACTCCGAAAGGGTGCGGGTCCCATTCGGCCAGAACCGGTGTGGCGTTGCGGAGAATGTCGTTCCGGAGGCTGTCGTCGGCGAGGTCGTAGCTGTTGCCACCGGACTGTAGGGCGGTGGCGAACCGGAAGAACACCTCCGTCGCCTCCTGCGGGTGACCGCGCAATTGAAGCAGTTTCAGGCGAACTGCGGTCGCGAGCACCGCCCGGTCGGCATGCCGCAGTCCGTGAAATGGGGCTTCGACGACGACCAGCTCGGAGAACAGATCCGGGCGAGCGGTGGCGGATGCCAGCGCAATGTTTCCGCCGGAACTCCATCCGAGCACCTTCGCCGGCTCTCCCACGGCTTGTTCGAGGACGGCGCAGAGATCACGAGCATGGATACGGTGATCACGGACGGGCCTGTGCTCGGACTGTCCGTATCCGCGGCGATCGTAGACGGTGACGCGATGGTCGGAGGCCAGGTTGTCGATGACGCCGTCCCACGTGGTCATGTCTGTGGCCGAGCCGTGGACGAGAACCAAGGGTTTGCCGCTTCCGACGGTGCGGTAGTGCAGTCTTGCTCCGGGTAGATCGATGTTGGGCATTGCGCGTTCCTGTTCTGTGACCCTTTGTGGAGAAAATCGTTCAGCGCCGGGAGTGATTCTGAGCATCCGCCAATCTGGTGGCCGGCATCGCGTCGCCCTGGACCGGATCAATGCGCGACTCGCGCCGCGGAACGAGTACTGCGGTCAGCGCGCCGAGCAGACCCACGATGGCGAAGCTGTAGAAGTTCCCATCGACGCCGTTCGCATGGTCGAGCACGAATGCGCCGAGGGTCGGGCCCGCGATGGCTCCGAGGCGACCGACCGACAGGGCCCAGGCGAGACCACTGCTGCGGTTCTCGGGGTCGTAGACGGACAGGATGTAGGCGTTGGCGAGGATCTGGGAGCCGATGAACCCGAATCCGCTGACGAACATGAGCAGGAAGAGCAGGAACGTCGGCGGCTGAAGACTCATGAGGACCAGGCTGACAGTGCCGGTGAGGAACGCGGTCACGACGACGATGCGCGGTCCGAAACGGTCCGCGACGGGGCCGGCTGCGATGACGCCGACGAACACACCGAGCCACATGGCTGCGGTCTGGAGCAGGGCAGACCCGAGAGAGTAGCCGGCGGCCTGCATGATCGAGGGCAGCCATGCGCTGATGCCGAATACGAGCAGAAGGCCGCAGAAGGACATGGCCCAGAACAGCAGCGTGGTGGGGGCGAGTCGGCGCGTGAGCAGCGGGCCGAGGCCGAAGAGACGGCCGGCCTGCTTGTTGGCGACGTGGCTCGAGGGAAGGTCGTAGCGGGTCTCGATCTCGGCGGCCTCCGCGCCGCGTCGGATGAGGCGCAGGTGGAATGGGCTCTCCGGAAGGCGGAAGACCAACGGGAGTGCGACGAGTGGGATGACGACACCGATCAGGTAGAGCCAGCGGAACGAGACCTCCGGAAGCAATGCGGCGCCGAGCAGGGGTGCGGCGAGCGCCCCGATGGCATACCCGCTCATCATCAGTCCGATGTGTCGGCTGCGGCGCTGCGGTGCGCTGAGGTCGGCTACATACGAGTTGAGGGTCGGAAGAACGACGCCCAGACCGAGTCCGACGACGAGACGTCCGAAGCCGAACGCTTCGGCGCTGTACGCGAAGGTTGATACAAGCATGCCGACGGTGAAGACGGCGATCGATCCGATCAGGAGCCGCCGGGGGCCGACGCGATGGATGATTGCTCCGGCCAGCGCGGCCCCGATCAACATGCCGACGCCGACGAGCGAGCCGATAGTCCCGGCCTCGCTCCGGTCCATGCCGAGCGACGGCGTCTGGAGGAGCACCGGGAGGGTGGCCCCGTAGATCGCGAGGTCGAAGCCCTCGAGCGTCGCCACGAGCCAGGTGACGCACAACAGTGTGCGGGTGGCGCCAGGGAGGCGATCCGAACCGGAGGAAGAGGGTGCGCGACTCATGGGGACGCTCCTGTCGAGAAGAGGGCGATGGCACCGCAGCGGGGTGCGTGCGTTCACGATTGGCAGCCATCCGATGGACCGTTCGCAACGGTCCAACCTCGGTGCCGCACTCGTCACAGATCTGGCACAACCACGTTATGACGCGAGTCACATTTGAACATAGCGAAATGAATTCCGCAATAGTGAATCCCTGTCCGAGCGTGCCTGGTCCCGTGAGGAGCGATGGAATCGCTCAGGCGACTGGGCCACCGGCCGCTCCGCCGACGCTGCCGTAGTCCTCCGAGATCGCCTTCGTCGTGCGCAGCAGTTCCAGCGTCACCTCGGCGACCGTGGCTGCGTCACCGAGCGACGACGGAAGTGCCACCGCCACTGCCAGGGGAATTGATTGACCGGCCGGGAAGACTGGTGCTGCGACTGACATGACGCCCGGGATCACCTCGCCCGAGATGGTTGCTACGCCCTGCTCGAGCACGGTGGCCCGTAGCCGAGCCACGTCGCTCTTGCTTGGCGCGTTCGTGCCGAGTGTCTCGAGTTCGGTCTCCACGATCGATGTAATCATCGTGGCCGGCAGATGGGCCAGGTAGACGCGTCCGATCGCGGAGGTGAGCAGCGGCATTGTCGCTCCCACCCGGATCGTGATCGGGAGTGCGTGCGCGCCGTAGTCCCAGCGCACGAGGACGGGACCATGGTCGCCCCATACCGCGAGATTGACGGCGTGCCCGGTGCGATCACGCAAGTCGGGGAGATGTTCCGACGCCACGCCGACCTCGTCCATGCGGCGCAGTGATTCGATGCCCAGTCGACGCATCGCCGGTCCGAAGTCATAGAGACCGGATCGGTGAGATTGCACGACGAGCCCTGCGCGACCCAGGCTGACCAAGTAGCGGTGAACCTTGCTCGCGGCCATCCCGGAGGCGTTCGCGATCTGCGTGAGGCTCATGGGGCCGAGTCCGCTTTCGAGGGCCTCGATGACGGTCATGGCGAGCTCCACCGACTGAATGCCTTGACGGGGGCCGGCGCGTTCGGCATCTGCAGTGGAATCGGAATCCGCGGAGGTCGTCACGGGAAACCACCTTATGGCTCGACGAACGGTTGGGGGTGATCGAGAACTGATTCACTACTGTGCATTGACTTCACTAATAATAAACTCGTACGGTGTGGTTGCAATCACACGTGACGCGAAGTCACGAAAGTCGAAAGGAACAACGGCATGTCTGCCTTCGCACAGCCGCCGGGCGCGGAAAGAAAAGCAGTCGACGTCGCGATCGTCGGCAGCGGCCCTACCGGGATGGCACTGGCGGCGCTCCTGGGGCGCCAGGGCCGGAGCGTCGTTGTCCTCGAGAGGTATACGGGTCTCTACAACCTGCCGCGCGCCGCCGCGTTCGACGACGAGACCATGCGTACATTCCAGAAACTCGGTGTCGCGGAGAAGATGCTGCCCGGAACAAATGTTCAGCGCGGCTACGTATGGGTGAACGGCGACGACGAAGTGTTGCTGGACATCGAGTTCGACAACCCGGGCCGCTGCGGATGGCCGGCGCAGTACATGATGTACCAGCCCCACCTCGAATCCGTTCTCGACGAGCTCATTACGTCCCTGCCGACGGTCGAGATCCGCCGCGGGATGACGGTCGAGTCCGTCGACCAGCAGGACGGTGACGACGTCGTCGTCCGCGCCACCGACGTCGAGGGCGGCGAGCACCTGGTTCGTGCCCACTATGTCGTCGGCTGCGACGGGGGGAACGGCATCGTCCGCCAGTTCGCCGGCGGCGAACTCGACGACTACGGGTTCTTCGAGAACTGGCTCGTCTGCGACTTCCAGCTCGACCGCGACGTGCCGGACCTCCCCACCTTCCGCCAGGTCTGCGACCCCGCCGAACCGATCGCCATCGTCAACATCGGACCCCGCTTCCACCGATTCTCGTTCCGGCTCGAAAGCGGAGCGAATCGCGAGGAGGTTGTTCACCCGGACAAGGTGTGGCCGCGCGTAGCGACGTATCTCACCCCGGAGGATGCGGAGCTCGTCCGCGTCGCGAACTACACGTTTAGGTCCTGCATCGCCACGCAGTGGCGTCACGGTCGGATTCTTCTCGCCGGCGACGCGGCGCACCAGATGCCGCCTTTCCTGGCGCAGGGAATGGTGTCGGGAATCCGCGACGCACGGAACCTGGCCTGGAAGCTCGACATGGTGCTCGCAGGCCACCCCGACTCGCTGCTCGACACCTACCAAGCCGAGCGCGAACCGCACGTCCGCTACATCACCGAGAAGGCAATCGAACTGGGTCGGGTCCAGACGATGCGGGACACCGCGCTCGCCGCCGAGCGCGACGCTCAGATGATCGCTGCGCGCAAAGCCAACCAGAAGCCGGACAAGTTGCAGTACCCCGCGTTGTCAGGAGGCCTGATCGCCAACCACGGCGACATCTTCCCGCAGGGCCTGGTGTCGACGTCGAGCACCACCGCACTCTTCGACGAAATCGCGGGCACCGGGTGGCTCGTCGTCGCCGACGGGCCGCAGGTGTTGTCCGACATCGCCGAAGGCGACCGCACCGCATTCATCGAGATCGGCGGCCGGGAAGTGATTTTCGGCCTCACGTCGATGTTTGACGGAGCGCCCGTCTCCGACACCGCCGGCGTGTACACCAGATGGTTCGCCGCCCATGAGTGCGTCGCCGCGATCGTGCGGCCCGACGGCTACGTCTTCGGAATCGCACGCGACGCCGCAGAGCTGGGGACCCTCGCCAAGGAGCTCGTCGCCGCCATCACCCCGGTCGCTCCCGTGCCGCCCCGGCCGCTGGCGCCCACGGCCTGACATCCCACCACCGACAAACACTCGAGGAGAAAACTGATGCAGGGAAAGATCGCACTGGAAGAGCACTTCGCCATCCCGGAGACGCTGAACGACTCCGCGGGCTTCGTACCCGGAACCTATTGGGACGAGTTGCAGGCGCGGCTTCTCGACATCCAGGATGTCCGCCTGAAGCTGATGGACGAGCACAACATCGAAACGATGATCCTCTCGCTCAATGCACCTGCCGTGCAGGCCATCCCCGAACGGAAGCGCGCCATCGACATTGCGCGTCGTGCCAACGATGTACTCGCCGAGGAATGCGCGAAGCGGCCGGACCGGTTCCGTGGCTTCGCTGCCCTGCCGCTCCAGGACCCCGACGCCGCCGCCGAGGAACTGCGACGCTGCGTCACCGAACTGGGCTTCGTCGGCGCGCTGGTCAACGGGTTCTCCCAGAGTGCGACGGTGGACGGCGGCAACACCCCCCTCTACTACGACCTCCCCCAGTACCGACCCTTCTGGGCAGAGGTCGAGCGTCTCGATGTGCCCTTCTACCTCCACCCGCGCAACCCGCTGAACCAGGACGCCCGAATCTACGAGGGCCACCCGTGGCTGCTCGGTCCGACGTGGGCATTCGCGCAGGAGACTGCTGTCCATGCGTTGCGCTTGATGGCCTCTGGCCTCTTCGACGAGCACCCCGGCCTGCGGATCGTCCTCGGTCACATGGGTGAGGGCATCCCCGCGATGCTCTGGCGCATCGACCACCGCAACGCCTGGGTCGACGTGCCGCCCGCGTACCCGGCGAAACGTCGCATGGTCGACTACTTCACCGAGAATTTTTTCGTCACGACCTCCGGTAACTTCCGCACCCAGACGCTGATCGACCTGTTGCTCGAGCTCGGCTCGGAGCGCGTGATGTTCTCGACTGACTGGCCCTTCGAGAACATCAACCACGCCGCCGAATGGTTCGACGCTGCCAGCATCTCCGAGGCCGACCGGCTCAAGATCGGTCGGACCAACGCCGCCACGTTGTTCAAACTCGACCGGTGAACCGGCAGGAGTCGGCGGTGCGGCCCTTCGTCCACAGCGGATCACCAGCGCGCATCGTCTTCGGGCGCGGGGCCCGCGACGGCGTGAAGGAGGAAGTCGAGCGCCTGGGCGCACGACGGGCTGTGGTGCTGTCGACGCCCCAACAGAGGGAGAGCGCGGAGCTTCTCGCCGACGACATGGGTGCGCTCGGTGTCGGCGTCATCGACCGCGCCACCATGCACACCCCCGTGGAGGTCACCGCCGAGGCACTGGTCGAGATCGAGCAACTCGGCGCGGACTGCGTCGTCGCCCTGGGAGGCGGTTCGACCACGGGTCTCGGCAAGGCGATCGCGGCTCGAACCGGTCTTCCCCAGGTCGCTGTCCCCACTACATACGCGGGCTCGGAGGTGACCCCGATCCTCGGCGAGACCGACAACGGGATGAAGACCACGCGGCGGGGCCCCGAGATCTTGCCCGAGACAGTTGTTTACGATCCGGCCCTCACCGACTCGTTGCCGATTTCCCTCAGCGTCGCCAGCGGATTGAACGCGATGGCACATGCCGCCGAGGGGGTATATGCGCGCGATGGGAGCCCGATCTTCACCCTCATGGCCCTGGAGGGCCTCGCCGCTCTGCGTGACGCCCTGCGTGAGCTGACGAGCGACCCCGCCGACCACGATGCGCGAGATCGCGCCCTCTACGGCGCGTGGTTGTGCGGGACCGTCCTCGGCGGTGTCGGAATGTCCGTCCACCACAAGCTGTGCCACACCGTCGGCGGCGCGCTCGACTTACCTCATGCACAGACCCACGCAATCCTGCTTCCACACACGATCGGCTTCGTGGAGGAAACCGAACCCACGGTCCTCGCACCCGTCGCGGACCTGTTCGGAGGCAGTGCAGGCGGGGGCCTCCACGATTTCGCAGTGGAACTCGGGGCTCCTCTTCGTCTCTCCGAATTGGGGGTCACGCCCGAGCAGTTGGACCGTGTCGCGGACTTGGCGCTCGACGCGCCCTACTGGTCTCCGCGCCCGTTGGAGCGCGATTCCATCCGTCGACTGCTGCAGCACGCCTACGACGGCACCCGCCCAGAATCAGCCCCGCACGGAGGATCGGCATGACCAAGTACTTCACCGAGGATGAGTCCGTCGACACTGTCAACGGTCGGATGGGCATCGACGCCGACGACCGGGCCGCCGTCGTGATGGAAAGCCTCGTCCGCCATCTGCACTCGTTCGTCAAGGATGTCGGAATTACCCAGGCCGAGTGGGACCTTGCGATCGACTTCCTGACGCGAACCGGACAGATCTGTGGGCCCGAGCGGCAGGAATTCATCCTGCTGTCGGACACCCTCGGGGTATCGATGCTGGTCGACGCCATCAACCATCGCAGGCCCACCGGGGCCACCGAAAACACTGTCGTCGGTCCGTTCCACGTCGAGGGGGCGCCGATCCGGCGGATGGGGGATGGCATCTCCCTCGACGGCAAAGGCGAGTCCTGCCTCTTCGCGGGGCAGGTCCGTGACCTCGACGGCCACCCGATCGAGGGCGCATGCGTCGACGTCTGGTCGGACAATGCGGATGGCTACTACGACGTTCAGCAGCCAGACATCCAACCCCGATGGAACAATCGGGGTCGCTTCATCACAGGCGCCGACGGCCGGTACCTGTTCCGCGGCATCAAGCCCACGGCTTACCCGATCCCGGACGACGGTCCTGTGGGGCA
The DNA here is from genome assembly GCF_900455735.1 of Rhodococcus wratislaviensis. Lineage (GTDB taxonomy): Bacteria > Actinomycetota > Actinomycetes > Mycobacteriales > Mycobacteriaceae > Rhodococcus_F > Rhodococcus_F wratislaviensis. Next base: position 282,925 of record NZ_UAUI01000025.1, read on the forward strand.
AATGCTCGACCGAATCGGGCGGCATCCGTACCGACCCGCACACATGCACTTCCTCGTCACCGCCGACGGCTACGAACGTCTGGTGACCCACACTTTCGTGGAGGGCGATAGCTACCTCGAGTCCGACGCTGTCTTCGGGGTGAAAGAAGTGCTGATCGCCACCTACGACAGAAACAGTGACGGCTCCGGCACAGCATGGTCGTCACAATATGACTTCGTACTCACGCGTGGCAGCAGCTGACCTCGTTGTCCTGAAGCCTCCGACGGACAGCTGGCCGATTTGCGCTGAGGTCTCTGGGCGTGCGGGCGCTGGGCGAGAGTACGGGCCGCCGACAACCAGGCCTGGAGCCGAGCGAGTGCCCCGCTAGTACGACGCCCGGCCACCGCTCGCGTCGTAGACGGCGCCGGTCGAGAAGCTGAGCGCCTCCGAGCACAGCCATGCGACGAGTTCCGCGATTTCTTCGGGCCGTCCCATCCGGGCCATCGGGGTCAGGCTCTGCGACCGCGCGAGGATCGCCGGGTCGGTGCCGGCATTCATCGGGCTCTCCACGGCGGCGGGTGCCACCACGTTGGCCAGGACACCGGTCTTCGCGACCTCTTTGCCGAGCGATTTCGTCAGCGCGATGACGGCCGCCTTCGACGCCGAGTACGCGCTCTGGTTGGGATTCCCGTCCTTCGCCGCGATGCTCGCCAGATTCACCACCCGCCCCCAGCCGGCGTCGGCCATGGCCGGCACGAACGCGCGGCAGAGGAGGAACGTCCCGTCGACGTTGATCCGGAACGTGCGGCGCCAGTCTTCGAGGTCGACGTCGACCAGAGGAGCGGACGGTCCCACGACGCCGGCGCTGTTGACGAGGATGTCGACGCGGCCGAGCCTGGCGGCGAGGTTCTCGACGGCGTCGGCGTCGGTGACGTCGAGGTGCTCGTCGGCCCCGGTGGCGACGTCGGCGGTGACGACGCGGACCCCGGCGTCGGCGAGGCGCTTCGCGCACGCCGCACCGATTCCGCTCGCTCCGCCGGTGACGAGCGCGGTGGCGCCCTCGGGATACGTAGCCATGGTGGTTTCTCCTCGCGACTGTGTGCGTATTAGTCTTGGTCTATGTGCGAAATCAGAATGATTGGTTTCGCACTGTGTACGAATTGGAATATATGGGCTGAGCCACACTCGTCAAACTCGCCGAAGGGAATCCGATGGAGATTCGCTGGCTGCAAGCGTTCGTCGCCGTCGCCGAAGAACTGCATTTCGGCAGGGCCGCCGCGCGACTTCAGATGGCCCAGTCGCCGCTGAGCCAGACGGTGCGCAAACTCGAGAAGGACATCGGCGTGCCGCTGTTCGAGCGGAGCACCCGCAGTGTCGCCCTGACGTCGGCCGGCCACACGTTCCTGCCGCACGCCTACCGGATTCTCGAGAGCGTCGACATCGCGCGGCAGGCCACCCGCGCGTCCGCCGGGGGCGTGTACGGCCGCATCAAGATCGGCTTCACGGGCGTGCTCAATCACCTGTCCCTGCCCCCGCTCACCCGCGCGCTCCGGCAGCGCTACCCCGACATCGAACTCACCCTCGTCGGACGCATCATGACCCGTGACGCCATCACTCAACTGGACAGTGGCGCACTCGATCTCGCGTTTGTCGGACTTCCCGTCGAGACGGCCTCGGTGTCCACCCGGTTGATCCGCCGCGAGCCGTTCGGGGCCGTGCTCCCGGCGGACCACCCGCTCGCGTCGGAGCCGGAGATCGACCTGCGCGACCTGGCCGAGGACGGGTTCGTCACGACACCGCTGTCGGCCGGCTCGGCATTGCAGGAGGTCGCGATGCGGGCATGCGTCGATGCGGGCTTTCGTCCCCGCGTGGTGCAGGAGATCACCGACCCGTACATGATCCTGATGCTGGTGGCGACGGGTGTCGGCGTGGCGCTCATGACGTCGGGCATTGCCGCGCTCACGCCCCCGGGCACGGTGTTCGTGCCGCTCACCGGCGAGCCGATCTACATGAACCACGGGCTCGCCTGGTCGCCGCGCCGGGTCTCCGACGCGCTCCGGGTGGCCCTCGCGGTGTCGGAGGACATTCTCCCGACTCCAGATTAGGATGTTTTCGATCTATATCTAAGACTTTTTTTGCGCTGGACTGCGCATAGTCCGCCATGACACGCTCGTCACGGTCCGGAACTTCGTGTGAGGTGGATCACCTCCGAAGAAGCCTCGCGGCGCACCGGATCCCTGGGACGAAAGGAACACCATGGCAAGCACGTCTACTCGCGACACCGGGGGACAACCGAACGAGAACGCCCGCCGGGCCGCCGTCTCGGGATTCCTCGGCAGCACGCTCGAGTACTACGACTTCTTCATCTACGGGTCCGCGGCAGCGCTGGTCTTCCCGCGGATCTTCTTCCCCGGCGGAGGAGCCACGGCGACCCTGCTGTCGATCGGCACGCTCGGCGTGGCGTACATCGCGCGTCCACTCGGCGCAGTGCTGTGGGGACATCTCGGGGATCGGTACGGGCGCAAGAATTCGCTGCTGGCGTGTCTCCTGCTCATGGGTATCGCGACCGTGGTCGTCGGCTGCCTGCCCACGTACGACCAGATCGGTATCGCCGCGCCCATCATCCTGGTGCTCCTGCGATTGCTGCAGGGCCTGTCCGCCGGCGGCGAATCACCAGGATCGTCCGCGCTGACGCTCGAACACGCACCGGACAACCGTCGCTCGTTCTACACCTCGTTCACCATGAGCGGCATCATGTTCGGCATCGTCATCTCGAGCCTGGTGTTCATTCCCGTGGCCGCGCTGCCGGACGACGCGCTCTACTCGTGGGGCTGGCGTGTGCCCTTCCTGCTCAGCATCGTCGTGACGGGTGTTGCGGTCTGGCTGCGTCGCAAGCTCGACGAGCCGGAGGTCTTCGAAGAGCTGAAGGAACACGACGACACGGCGGGCATCCCCGTCGTGGAGATGTTCCGCTCACACTGGCGCACCGTGATCCGCATCAGCCTCAGCGCGACATTCGCGATGATCAACACGATCGTCAACGTCTTCGCGTTGGCGTACGCCGTGCAGGTCGCCGGGCTCGAACGCTCCACGATGCTGTGGGCGATCGCCACCGCCAACTTCGTCGCCGTTCTCACCCAGCCGCTGTTCGGAATGCTCGCCGACCGGATCGGCCGCAAACCGGTGTTCGTGACGGGCGCCGTCGGTTCCGCGGGCATGGTGTTCGTGTTCTTCCACGCCATCGGAACGGGCAGTGCGCCGATGGTGTTCGCGGCCGGCATCGTCCTGATCGGCCTGTTCTACGCGATGCCCAACGGCGTGTACCCGGCGTACTTCCCCGAGCAGTTCCCCGCCAAGGTCCGGTACACCGGAATGGCCGTGAGTCTCATGCTGGGACTGTTGGTGGCCGGTTTCACCCCGGCCATCGCGCAGTGGCTGTCGGCGGGCGACACCGCGAACTGGACCCCGGTCGCCTGGATGTGCCTGGGCTTCGCGCTGCTGTCGTCGGTCGCCGCGCTCACCGGTCCCGAGACGTACCGCACCCCCACCGAACAGCTCGGCGAACCCGGCGCGACGACGGTCGGCACCCGGCACCAGGCGCTCGTCCGCAACGACGCCTGACCGGACCGGACCTTCACCACTGCAGGAGATTTTCATGCACCCCGTATCCACCCGGCACCGGATCCGCCTCGTCGGGGCAGGGATCGCCACGTCCCTGTCGCCGGCGCTGCACGAACACGAGGCCGCCGCCCTCGGCCTGACCGACTACCGCTACGACCTGATCGACGTCGCGGCGGAGGGCATCCCCGTCGACAGTTCCGGCGACACGCTGCGGCAGGCCGTCGCAGCGGGCTGCACCGGACTCAACGTCACCCACCCGTGCAAGCAGGTGGTCGTCGACTCCCTCGACGAATTATCCGACAACGCACGACTTCTCGGCGCCGTCAACACCGTCGTCGTCCGTGACGGGCGGCTGATCGGTCACAACACCGACCACAGCGGATTCCTCGCGGCGCTGCGCCGGGGACTGCCCGACGCCGCGCTCGGCTGCGTCGTCCTCGCCGGTGCGGGCGGTGCCGGTTCGGCCGTCGCCTACGCGCTCGCCGCCGCCGGAGTGACGGACCTGCGGGTCGCCGACCTCGACCCGGCCCGAGCAGCGGACGTCTGCACGCGCCTCGCGGCGGCCTTCCCGCAGACGCGGGTCACGGCCATCCCCCTCGACACGATCGAAGCGAACCTGGAGCACTGCGACGGCGTCGTCAACGCCTCTCCGATCGGCATGGTCGGACATCCTGGAACGCCGTTCGACACCGACGCGCTCCATCCCGGCCTGTGGGTCGCCGACATCGTCTACCGCCCCCTGCGGACAGAACTCGTCGCGGCAGCAACCGCTCTCGGCTGCGACGTGCTCGACGGCGGTCAGATGCTCGTCGCTCAGGCGGCCGACACGTTCGCCCTCCTCACCGGGGTCACGCCCGACCCCGACCGCATGCGACGTCACCTCGGCGAACTGCTCGCCGATCAGTGCGCCCCGACCGTACTCGAGGAGTCCCGATGACCGCGCGTCCGTTCGCCGCACCACTCGACCTGGGTAACGTGCGACTGCGCAACCGCTTCGTGTCGGCGCCGATGGAGCGCAACTACTGCGAGGTCGACGGCACGATGACCGACGAGTACATCGCGTACCTCGAGCGCCGTGCGGCGGGCGGCGCAGCACTCGTCTTCACCGAGGCCAGCTACGTGCGGGCCGACGGCAAGGGCCGTATCCGGCAGATGGGTGTGGACGTCGACGAACGCATTCCGGGCATCGCGAAGATGGCCGAGGCGATCCACGCGCACGGTGCGCTCGTCGGCGTCGAACTCAATCACGGCGGCCGCACCGCGCAGGGTTCCGTCAGCGGATTCGTCCCCGTCGCACCGTCACCGATCCCGTGCGCGGTGGTCGGCGGCGAAATGCCCGAGCAACTCGACGGCGACGACATCGAGCACATCATCGAATGCTTCGGCGAGGCCGCCGCGCGCTGTCAGCAGGCCGGGGTCGACGTGATCTCGCTGCACGGCGGTCACGGCTACCTCATCCACCAGTTCCTCTCGCCGGCGTACAACCACCGCGACGACGAGTGGGCCGATCCGGCGCTGTTCGTCAACTCGGTGATCGACGCCGTTCGCACAATGGCACCGGGTATCGCTCTCGGACTGCGGTTCTCGGCGTTCGAAGCCGTCGACGGCGGTCTCGACGCCGAGACGACCCGCGCCCGCATCGACGCGATCGACACCGACCGGCTCGACTTCCTCGACGTCTCCGCCGGCAACTACGAATCCGGGCAGTGGATCATCCAGCCCGGCGAGTGGCCGCGCGGACTCCTCGCCCCGTTCTCCGAGCAGTACACGAGGGACTTCGACCTCCCCGTCGGAGTCGCAGGCCGGATCAGCTCACCCGAGGTCGCGGCGCAGATCATCGAATCCGGGCAGGCCGACTTCGTGAGCATGGCCCGCACCCTGCACGCCGACCCGGACTTCCCGAACCGCGCGCTGGACGGCGGCCGGTACCGGCCGTGCATCGCCTGCAACTACTGCATCGACAGCCTCGCCGCCGGACCCGTTCCGTGCTCGGTCAATCCGTGGGTGGGCCGCGAACTCGAGCAGCCGTCGAAGACGGCGGACGTGGCGGTGCGCGTCGCTGTCGTCGGCGGCGGGCCGTCGGGCATGGCGGCCGCCCGCGACCTCGCGCTCGCCGGGCACCGCGTCGACCTGTACGACGAACGCGACAGCCTCGGTGGTGATTTCGCACTGGCCTCCCGGCTGCACGAATATCCCGAGTACGCGAGGATCGTCGACTGGTACCTCGCCGAGATCGCCGACCTCGACATCACCTGCCACACCGGCACCCGGGTCGACGCCGCCGCACTGGCCGAGCTCGACTTCGACGCCGTCGTGCTCGCGACGGGCGGCCGCGGACCCGCGGTCGACCTCCCCGGGGCCGACACCCGGAGGGTCCGCGACGTTCGCGAGTTCCTGGAATCCGGGGACCCGGCACCCGAGGCGATCACGATCTTCGGCGCCGACCGGGAAGCGGCCGCGGTCGCCGACGACCTGCTCCAGCACGGCACGAAGGTGGTCATGATCGGCCCGCAGGAGACGATTGCCCACGACGTCGGCCGGCGCGGCAAGATCGTGCTGCTGCCGCGGCTCGCGGCGAGCGCGAACCTCACCACCCACCTGTCGTCGATCGTGACACGGGTCGAGGAAGACCGGGTAGTGATCTCCACGGGAGGTGCAGAACGGATCGTCGACGCCCCCGGCGAACTGCTGATCTCGCACGGCGTCGAACCGCGCACCGACCTGCTCGCCGCACTGCGGTCGCCGGCACCGCGACTCGGCGTCCACACGGTCGGTGACGCGAGCGGTGACGGCGGCTCCATCCACGCCGCTCTCGTCACCGCAGCCGACGTCGCCGTGACGATCACCGCGGCCGCCGATGCTCTCGAGGAGGTCAGCGCATGATGGACATCCCGCCCCTCGGTCTCGGGACCTGGCCACTGACCGGCCCGGACGCCACCCGGGCCGTGCTGTCCGGCATCGAAGCCGGCTACCGGCTCGTCGACACCGCCACGATCTACGACAACGAGGACGCCGTGGGCGTGGCGCTCGCGGAGTGCGGACTGCCCCGCGAGGAGCTGTTCGTCACCACGAAACTGCGTGGGAGCGATCACGTGTCGGGTGACATCCGCGGCGCGGTCGAGCGCAGCCTGAAGAATCTGGGACTCGATCGGCTCGACCTGTTCCTCATCCACTGGCCGCTGCCACGCCACGACCGGTACGTGGCGGCGTTCGAGGCGATGCTCGCCTGCCGCGACGCCGGCCTCGTCCGCTACGTCGGCGTCTCCAATTTCCTGGAGACGCACCTGCGTCGCGTCGTCACCGAAACCGGAGAAGCGCCCGCGGTCAACCAGATCCAGATGGACCCGTCGCTCGCCCGGCTACCCGTCCGGCGCGCGAACGACGAACTCGGCGTGCTCACGCAGTCGTGGAGCCCGCTGGGCCGCGGCGACGTGCTCGGTGCCTCCGTGGTCACCGACATCGCCCGGCGCCTCGACCACACCCCCGCACAGGTGGTCCTGGCCTGGCACTTCGCGCACAGTGTCGTGCCGGTCGCGAGATCCGCGAATCCCGCCCGCCAGGCCGAGAACCTGGCCGCCCTCGACGTGCGTCTCACCGCCGCGGACGTCGACGCCCTGAACCGTCTCGACCGCGGCGAGTCCGCGGCCCGGGACGTCGAAACGGAGGAGCACTACTGATGGCACTACGTATCGGCATCGTCGGTTGCGGAAAGATCGCCGGCAACCACGCCCGGGCCCTGCAGCAGGTGCCCGGCGTCGAGGTGGTCGGCTGCTGCGACCCCGACGTCGACCGCGCCCGCGAGTTCGCATCCGCACACGGCATCGCCCGCGCCGTCGGTTCGGTGGAGGAGTTGATCGCCCTCGGCCTCGATGCGTGCACCGTCTGCACCCCGCATCCGGTGCACGAGCAGGTGGTCGTCGCGGCGGCGGAGGCCGGGATCCACGTGCTGTGCGAGAAGCCGATCGCCGTCGACGTCGCCGCAGCCGACCGGATGATCGCGGCCGCCGACCGCGCCGGCATCACGTTCGGTGTGCTGTTCCAGCGTCGATTCTGGCCGGCAGCGCAGCGCATCAGGGCGGCCATCGACGACGGCCGGATCGGCGTTCCGGTGCTCGGTGAGGCGTCGGTCCTTCTGCACCGCCCGTCGTCCTACTACTCCGCCGACGAGTGGCGTGGACGGTGGGACACCGACGGCGGCGGTGTCCTCATGACACAGGCCGTGCACCAGATCGACATGCTCCAGTGGTTCATGGGTGAGGCCGTCTCGGTGAGCGGCTTCATCCGCACCCACACGCACGGCGAGCACATCGAGACCGAGGACAGTGCGTCGGCCGTCGTCTCGTTCGCGTCGGGCGGCACGGCTACCGTCACCGCGACCACCGGCGCCAACCACAACCTCGGCAACCGGGTCACCGTCATCGGGCAGACCGGTGCGATCGCGAGCGTCCTCGAATTCCCGGAGGGCAGGAAGGGGTTCAACGAGATCTGGACGGTCCCCGGCGAAGTCGAGTTCCGCGCCCCGTACACACTCGACGTCCGCGCCAATCTCGACGTCACCGAAGTCAACGCCGGACTCGCCGACTTCCACACACTCCAGGTACAGGACTTCGCGGACGCCGTCCTGACCGGTCGCGACCCCGCCGTCACCGGACGCGACGCGCGCGCCTCGCTGGCGATCGTCGCGGCGATCTACGAGTCCTCGCGCACCGGCCGGGTCGTCGACCTCACACCCGCACCGACTTTCGCAACAACATCCGCTCAGGAGACGCCATGACCCCCGAACGCACCACCGCCACCTATGACGTCGTCGTCATCGGCTCCGGAGCGGGCGGCCTGTCCGCCGCCGTCGCCGCAGCCGACGGGGGCGCCTCCGTCCTCGTCGTCGAGAAGGCGGACACCTGCGGCGGCGCGACGGCATGGTCCGGCGGCTGGATGTGGGCGCCGCGGAACCTGTTCGCGCAGGCGGACGGCGTGAACGAGGACCGCTCGCTGCCGCGCACCTACCTCGAGCACCGACTCGGGGAGAACTTCGACGCCGCCAAGGTCGACGCCCTGCTCGACGGCGCACCCGAGATGGTCGAGTTCTTCGAAAAGAAGACGGCCCTGCAGTTCGTTCCGGGCGCGAAGATCGCCGACATCCACGGCGACACACCGGGTGCGGGCACGGGGCACCGCTCCGTCGGGCCGAAGCCGGTGAGCCTCCGCAAGCTCGGCCCCGACGTCGCGGCGCTGCTCCGGCGGCAGCTCTACGAGACGTCGTTCCTCGGCATGGGCATCATGGCCGGCCCGGACCTGCAGGCCTTCCTGCACTCGACGCGTTCGGCGAAGGCGTTCGTGCACTGCGCACGCAGAGTGTCCACGCACCTGCTCGACCTCGCCACCAAGCGGCGCGGCCAGCAACTCGTCAACGGCACCGCGCTCGTCGGCCGGCTGCTGCGGTCGGCACTCGACGCCGGCGTCGAGATCCGCGTGAGCACGGCGGCCACCGCGCTGACCACCGACTCCGCGGGCGCCGTCACCGGTGTCCGGCTCGAGGGCCCGGACGGGGCCTACTCCGTGTCCGCCCGCCGCGGAGTCGTCCTCGCCACGGGCGGCTTCAGTCGCGACGTCGACCGGCGCCGCGAACTCTTTCCCCGCACACCCACGGGCCGTGAACACTGGACCCTCACCCCGTCCACGACCACCGGCGACGGCATCACCCTCGGCGAATCGGTCGGCGGGCGCCTCGACCGCTCGGTCGCGTCGCCGGTGGCGTACTGCCCGGTGTCGATCATCCGGTACCGCAACGGCAAGGAGGGCGTGTTCCCGCACATCCTCGACCGCGGAAAGCCCGGCGCCATCGGCGTACTCGCCGACGGCCGCCGCTTCGTCAACGAGGCCCTCGGCTACCACGACTACACCCTCGCGATGGTCGACCAGGTCCCCGACGGCGAAGAGGTCTGCTCCTGGCTGATCGCCGACCAGCGGTACCTGCGGTATTTCCCGCTGGGCATGGCCAAGCCGCTGCCGATCCCCACGTGGCCGTACCTGACGTCGGGGTACCTCACCCGCGGCCGCACGGTGCGCGAGCTGGCCGAGAAGATCGGCGTCGACCCGGACGGCCTGGAGAAGACGGTCGCAGCGTTCAACGAGGGCGCCCGCGACGGCGTCGACCCCGAATTCGGTCGTGGCACCACACCGTTCACCATCGGGTCGGGGGACGCCGACAACCCGTGGCCCAATGCCTCCCTCGCACCGCTCGAAGAGGGCCCGTTCTACGCGGTCAAGGTCGTGCCCGGCAGCTTCGGCACGTTCGCCGGTCTGGTCACCGACTCGGCATCGCGGGTGCTGAACGACGACGACCGGCCGATCGACGGGCTGTTCGCCGTCGGGGTCGACCAGTCCAGCGTCATGGGCGGCCACTACCCGTCCGGCGGCATCAACCTCGGCCCGGCCATGACCTTCGGCTACCTCACCGGTCGCCGCCTCGCCTCGACGACAGGAGATCTGCGATGACCGCCCCCCTCGGCCTCGCCGCACTCACCGTGCTCGACACCGCGCCGCTGCAGCAGGTGGACCTCGCCGAGAAGCACGGCTTCGACACCATCGGGATCCGGTTGCTGCCCGCCGCGCCCGGCACCACCGCCTACCCGCTGCACGAGGACGAGGGCGCCCTCGACGCGCTGATCCGTCGTCTCGACGATTCGCCGATCGAGGTGTTCGACCTCGAAATCATCCGGTTGGGAGCCGATTTCGATCCGAAATCGTACGTTTCGCTGCTCGAGGCGGGCGCACGGCTCGGCGCGAAGGCCGTGCTCGTCGGCGGCGACGACCGCGACCGCTCCCGGCTCACCGACTCCTATGCCCGTCTCGCGGAACTGTGCGCGCAGTACGGCATCGTCGCCGGCCTCGAGTTCATGCCGTGGACGGCCGTGCCCGACGCGGCCACCGCGGTCGAGATCGTGTCGCAGGCCGACGGGCCTGCCCGCAGCGTGCTGGTCGACGGGCTGCACGTCGGACGGTCGAGCACCACGCTCGACGACCTGGCGGCGATCCCGCGGGACTGGCTGCACTACGCCCAGATGTGCGACGGCTCGGTGCCTGCACCTGCGGACGACGCCGAACTGATCCGGCAGGCCCGCGAGGAGCGCCTCGTTCCGGGGTCGGGCGGCATCCCGCTCGCCGACATCTGGTCCACGTTGCCGGCGGGTCTTCCGGTGAGCATCGAACTCCCCAACGAGCCGCTCCGGCGTGCCGTCGGTACGGACGCGTGGCTCGCGCGGCTGGTCGCCGCCACCCGGGAGGTGCTCGCGCAGGTTCCGGCGGCCACCGGACGCTGATTTGTCCGCGCTACCGTTCTTGCATGCCCCGCCCCGACAACGTCCCCGTGTACACGATGCGCCAGCTGGCGGCGTTCGTGGCGGTGGCGGAGACCGGGACGATCAGCGGTGCGGCCGAGCGGATGCACGTGTCGCAGTCGGCGTTGTCCGCGGCGGTGACGGATCTGGAGAAGGCACTGAAGGCGCAGCTGTGTGTGCGCCGGCGCGCCCGCGGTGTGCAGCTGACCCCGACCGGGGAGGCGGTGCTGTCGCGGGCGCGGGCCCTGTTGCAGCAGGCGGGGGAGTTGCAGTCCGACGCGTCCGGGGAGGGCGGTGTCGTCGCGGGGCCGATCGCCGTCGGCTGCTACCCGGCGCTCGGCCCGACGATCCTGCCGTCGATGTTGTACGCGTTCACCGCCGAGTACCCGCGGGCGTCCGTGGAGTTCCGGGAGGACACCCAGAACCGGTTGCGGACGCAGCTCGAGGGCGGCGAACTGGACGTCGCCATCGTCTACGACCTCGACCTTCCCCCGGACTGGCAGACCGTCCCGCTGATGACCCGCGAGCCGATGATCGTCCTCGGGGCGGAGCATCCGCTGGCGGGCGTCGACGGGCCGGTGCGCCTCGCGGATCTGGCCGAGCACCCGATGGTGCTGCTGGACGCGCCGCCCAGCACCAACCATGCGATGGACGTCTGCCGGGAGGCCGGTTTCGCGCCCCGGGTGGCGTATCGGACCGCGAACTTCGAGACGGCGCGGGCCTTCGTCGGGCGCGGTCTGGGGTGGACGCTGCTGCTGCAACGACCCCGGGTGGACGTCACGTACGAGGGTCTTCCGGTCGTCGTGAAACCGATCGCCGACCCGAAACCGGCGTCGGTGGCCGTGGTCGTCGCGTGGCATCAGGAGGCGACGCTGAGCCGGGTCGCGCGAGCATTCATCCGGTTCGTCACGGCCTGAACTGCGTATTCGTGCCTTCCACGGTTTTTCCGCAATTCATGTGGGGATAGTCCCGCTTTTCAGATGTGTGTGAGTCGGGTCATTGTTTTCCGGTAGCGCGATGAGTGTGCGCGCAGCAGAACCGGGAAGGCAGACGATGACGGCAATCACCGAGGCGACACCGCCGGTGTCTCACAAGGAAGCGCGCAGGGCAGTCCTGTCGAGCTTCGTCGGTACCGCGATCGAGTGGTACGACTTCTTCATCTACGGCACCGCCGCAGCCCTGGTGATCGGACCGCAGTTCTTCCCCGGCGCGTCGACGTTCGCCGGAACCCTGGCCGCATTCGCCACGTTCGCGGTCGGCTTCATCGCCCGCCCGATCGGCGGTGTCGTCATGGGCCACTTCGGTGACCGCATCGGGCGCAAGTCGATGCTGGTGCTGTCGCTGACCATGATGGGCGCCGCGACCGTCGGCATCGGCCTGCTCCCGAACTTCGAGGCCATCGGGGTGGCCGCACCCATCCTGCTGGTGGCGTTGCGGTTCGTCCAGGGCATCGGCGTCGGCGGCGAATGGGGCGGCGCGGTCCTCATGGCGACCGAACACGCCCCGGAAGGCAAGCGCGGACTGTACGGCGCGGCGCCGCAGATGGGCGTCCCGGCCGGAGTGATCATGGCGAACGTCGTGTTCCTCGCCGTCACCCAACTGCTGTCGGACGACGCGTTCCAGACGTGGGGCTGGCGTGTGCCGTTCCTGATGAGCGCCGTGCTCGTCGGCGTCGCGATGTGGATTCGCCTCGGCGTCTTCGAGTCCCCGGCCTTCGCGGAGGCCAAGGAGAGCGACACGATCGTGAGAATGCCGATCGTCGAGGTGCTGACCCGCAACTGGCGGACCGTGCTGCTCGCGGCCGGCACGTTCATCGCCACCAACGGCATCGCCTACGTGTTCATGGTGTACGTCCTGACGTACGGCACCAAGGAACTCGGCTACAGCCGCGCCACCATGCTCACACTGCTGATCGTCGCGTGCCCGGTCTGGATGGCGGGCATGGCCGTGTCGGCCTGGAAGTCGGACGTGCTCGGCAGGCGCCGCGTCTACACGTGGAGTTCGATCGCGCTCGTGATCGTGGCCGCGGTGTTCTTCCCCCTCATCGACACGGCGTCGATCCCCGTCATGCTGCTCGCAATGATCGTGATGGCGGCGGTGCTCGGCACCACCGCGGGGCCGCAGTCCGCACTGTTCGCGGAACTCTTCCCCGCCCACATCCGGTACAGCGGCGCGTCTCTCGGCTACCAGATCGGCGCCATCCTCGGCGGCGGACTCGCACCGTTCATGGCGACGTGGCTGTTCGGGGCCTTCGGCAGTTCGACGGCAATCACCGCCTATTTCGTGGTGATCGCCGTGGTCAGTCTCGTCTCCATCCTGCTGTTGCCGGAAACCAACACCACGCGCCGGGAAGCGGAGGCCGTCTGACATGTCCACTTACTTTCAGCCACAGAAGTACCCGGCGGCGGAGTTCGCGTCGACCGGTGCAACCGGCGAGGCCCTGCCCGTCGTCGTCGTGGGCGCGGGCCCGGTCGGCATGGGCGTCGCGCTCGGCCTCGCGCAGCGCGGTATCCCCGTCACCGTGCTCGAGGCCGCCGACCAGGTGTCGTTCGGCAGCCGCGCCATTTGTATCTCCCGGCACAGCCTGGAGGTGGCGGCCCGGCTCGGTTTCGGCCCGGAACTCGAGAAGATCGTGCTCCCCTGGGTGGGTGGGCGCAGCTTCTACCGCGACGAGCAGGTGCTGCACTTCGAGATGGCACACGGCGAACACGACGTCCGCGGGCCGATGGTCAACGTGTCGCAGTCCGAGATCGAGCAGATCATGACGGACACGCTGCTCGCGCACCCACTGATCACGTTCCACTGGTCGTCGAGCGTCGCCGGGATCCTGCGGTCGGACGAGGACGTGACACTCGACGTCGACACCGCGTTCGGTGCGCGCCGGCTCCGCGCACGCTGGGTGGTGGCCGCCGACGGCGGCCGCAGCCGGATGCGTGAACTCGCGGGAATCCGGTTGCAGGGAAACAGCTATCAGGGCAATTACGTCATCGCCGACATCCACTGGGAATCGACGCTGCCCGCCGAGCGGATGGTGTGGTTCGACCCGCCGAGCAACCCCGGCTCGACGATCATCATGCATCAGCAGCCCCGCGACATCTGGCGCATCGACTACCAACTCGACCGTTCCGACGACGCCGAACTCGAGACGCAGGAAGACCGCATCCGCGACCGGATCACCCGGCACCTCGACTGGCTCGAGAACGACGTGCCGTGGACCCTCGAATGGCACGGCTTCTACCGCGCGCACGCGCTCGCGCTGGACGACTTCACGCACGATCGCATCCTGTTCGCCGGGGACGCCGCCCACCTGGTGCCGATCTTCGGTGTCCGCGGGCTGAACTCCGGCATGGAGGACGCCGAGACCCTCGCCTGGACACTGGCGGCCGTCGTCCACGGGACCGCGGACGAGAGCCTCCTGCAGGCATATTCGGCCGAACGGCGCGCCGCCTGGCAACAGAACGTCGACAACGCGGGCAAGTCGACGCTCATCATGTCGCCCGGCAGCCACGGCTACCGCACCACCCGCGACGCCGTCCTCGCGCTGGCCACGACCCGTCCGGAGTTCGGTCACCTCGTCAATCCGCGGCAGTCGAGTGCGACGCACGCGCACCTGTCGCCGCTCACATGGCCGGTGGCCGAGGGGACGACCGGGCTGCTGCCCGGGGATCCGATGGAGGACAGGCGCGTTCGCGTCGTCACTGCCGACGGATCGGTGGAGTCTTCGCTGAACCGTGTCCGGGGAACGGGTTTCGCGGTGCTCGGTGTCGGAGTCGACGCGGCCGGTGCTCGGATGATCGCCGCGCACGCGTCGGCGCTCGCGATGGCGCTGTCGCCCGAATCGGTGCGGGCGGTCGTCGTCCCGGCGCCGGGTGCGGTGGTGGACGCGGCGGCCGACCTGACGGTCCTCGACGACCCCGACGGTGTGCTGCCGACGGCTCTCGGCGCGTCCGCGGGTGAGTGCTTCGTGATCCGCCCGGACGGACTCGTCCTGTGCCGGGTCCGCGACCTGTCGCTGCTCGGCGACGTTCACGACCACCTGAAAACGGCCACCGCCCCCTCACTGGGCGTCGTCCCCGCGCACACGGAGACGACGGCGACGCCGGACGAACTGCTGCGCGAGAACGTGTGGATGGGACTGTCGGAGGCGCTCGACCAGGCGGACGAGTCGGACCGCGAGGGATTCCTGACCCGGCTCGCGCTGCTGCTCGGATCGCGGTCGGGCCTGCGGGAGTTCGAGGAAGCGCTGGCCGCCGCCGCCCACGTGAGTGGCAAAGTGTGCTCCGGCACTCCGCGGCACTCACATGTGGACGCTTAGCCTGGGAGCATGGCGCACCCACAGTTCCTGAACTCGCCCAAGTCCTTCGTCGTCGACGCGCTCCGCGGGGCCGTCGCCACCACCGACGACCTCGAATGGCATCCGGAACCGGGATATCTCACACGGCGGGAACCGTTGCCGGCCGGGCAGGTCGCGTTGCTGTCGGGCGGCGGATCCGGGCACGAACCGCTGCACGCCGGGTTCGTCGGCCGGGGCATGCTCACCGGAGCCTGCCCCGGCCTCATCTTCACCTCACCCAACGCGCTGCAGGTGCGGGCCGCTACCGAGGCCGTGGACGCGGGCGGCGGCGTCGTGCACATCGTGAAGAACTACACCGGCGACGTCCTCAACTTCCGCATCGCCGGCGAACTGGCGGCAGAGGACGGCATCGCGGTCGAGCACGTGCTCGTCGACGACGACGTCGCCTCCGAACGGGAGGACGGGCCCGGACGTCGCGGCACCGCGGCCACGATCGCGGTCGAGAAGATCTGCGGCGCTTCGGCCGAACGCGGCGACGACCTCGCCACCGTCGCGGAGTTCGGGCGACGCACGGCCCGGAATTCCCGCAGCATGGCGGTCGCGTTGAGAGCGTGCACCGTTCCGGGGGCGGACTCGCCCTCGTTCGACCTCCCGGAGGGTCAGATCGAACTCGGGATCGGCATCCACGGCGAACGCGGAACCGAACGGGTCGACGCGATGGCGGCGGCCGAACTGGTCCGCCGGCTCACCGACCCCGTGCTCGCCTCGCTCGGCGTGGAGCGGGGGGATCCGGTGATCGCCATCGTCAACGGGCTCGGCGCGGCTCATCCGCTGGAGCTGCAGCTGCTGTTCGGTGAGCTCGCCGACCACCTCGTGGAGCGGGGTGTGGTGATCCGGCGCTCGCTGGTCGGCAGCTTCGTCACCGCCCTCGACATGGACGGTGCGTCCATCACACTGGTGCGCTGCGACGACCAGCTCCTCGACCTGTGGGACGCACCGACTGCCGCACCGGGATGGCCCAATGCCCCGGCCGGGGAATTCCGCGGCATCGCAGACGAATCCGAGGTGGGGTTCCGGTCGAACGTCGCCTCCCGCGAGGACGAACCGGAGGTACCCGGCACCGCCGACGCGCTGGGCCGGGCGGCTGTGGGCGCGTGGATCGGCGCGTTCGTCGAGAAGGTGCTCGCCGAGGAGCCGAACCTCACCGACCTCGACCGCCGTTCAGGCGACGGGGACTTCGGCACCAACATGGTAGCCGCACTCGACCACGTCGATGTTCCCCGGATCCGGGACGGCTACTCCCCGGCGACGGTGTTCGAGTCACTGTCCGACGCCTACCTCGGTCATGCGGGTGGCACGTCGGGCGCGCTGTTCGGCGTCTGGTTCCGCCAGTTCTACCGCGTGGCCGCCGACGCACCGCACGGTCTGGACCTGAAGGCGATCACCGCCGCGGCGCGGGCCGGCCTCGACACGATCCAGGAACTCGGCGGCGCGCAACCCGGCGACAAGACGATGATCGACGCCGTCGCCCCCGCCGTCGCCGCCCTCGAATCGGCCGCCTCGGCCGGGAAGGGTCCGGCCGACGGTCTGGCCGACGCCGCGGACGCCGCCGCCCGCGGTGCCGAGGCGACCGCGGACATCACCGCGCGGCGCGGCCGGGCGAGCTATATCGGTGAGGCGGCGCGCGGTGTCGTGGACCCCGGTGCCCTGGTGCTGTCGTGGTTCTTCGCCGAGGCAGCGGAAGCGGCCCGCGGGGTCGGGTAGTCACCGTGCGCCGTGCTCGGCACGTAAGGTGAGGGGAAGAACGCCGAGTCGTGCTGCGCAAACCCGTCGCCACACCTCTCTCCACCTGCGTACGGGACGCAGAATCAGGGACGGACACGTAGACAGTGGAAGACACCGCCAGCCGGGGAATCCAGGCTTTCATCGCCGATGTCGTGGAACGGGGTGGCAAGGCGGTCCGGCTCACCCACTCGCGACGCAACCCCGTCCAGGTCTGGGGCGACGACGGCACGAGCTGCATCGTGCGGGTGCGCTCCAAGCTCAGCGGTGACTGGCAGGCCCGCAAACAGGACGAATCGCTCGACGACGACGACACCGGCTCGCAGTTCTGGGTGTTCGTGGATCTCGCGAGTTCCCCGGAGGAGTTCTTCGTCGTGCCCTCGTCCGAGGTCGCCGACGACATCCGCGCCGAGGTGGATCTGTGGATGATGGACACCCCCGGCCGCACGCGGACCGGACATCACGCGATTCCGCTGAGCCGGGTCGCGCACGGTCGCGGCCGCTGGGACCTGCTCGGGCTGGCGGGGGAGAAGGACCCCAGCCGTTACAGCGATGCGCAACGCGCGACGACGGCGGCAACGTTGCGTGCAGACGCCGCAGCCCGCGCATCCGCCCGGAAGAAGCCGGCCAAAGCGGCCGCGGCGTTGGAGGAACTGATCGATACCCGCCTCGAGGTCGTGGCCGACTTCGAGGGTTATCGGCTGGTCGGACGGTTCGACCCCGACACGCAGACGCTGGAGATCATGCGCGGTCCGATGCAGGGCCGCCGGTTTCCCGACCCCACGACAGCGGCGACCGCCGTGGCCAGTCATATCAGCGGAGACATCGAAACCCACGACGGCTGGGAATTCTGGCGAACCGAACAGGGTGATCGAATTCCCATGGGGCAGAACAGTATCCGCTAATCGCTGAGAGTTCCCTGAAACTGTTCCGGCGCGCGACGGTTGAGAATACCCTGAGGTGGGTACCGCAGACATGATCCGCCGTGCATGGCGGTAGTGGCCACGGCCGATGGGAGCTCATCATGCGAATCGTCGACGGCGCAGTGCACGCCGTGTCAGGTGCTGCGAACGCGACGACCAGTGCGGCCGGTGCGGTCGGCGGCGCCGCGATCGGCGGTGTGGTCGGCGGAGTGCGCGGGGCGGCGGGCGGGGTCCGGTCAGGCATGGCGAGCGGAAGTCATTCGACACCGGCCGCCGCGCTGACATTGGCGGCTGTCGGGGCAGCGGGACTGGTCGAGTGGCCGGTGCTGGTCACCGTGGGCGGGGCGGCACTCGTGCTGCGGCAGTTCGGCGCGGGTTCCAGGCAGTAGCTGCTGTGGGGCTCGGTCGATACCTCTTCGCCGCTGCGTCCCTGCCGGTGCGCGGCGCCGGTGTCGGACTCGGGGTGGCCTCCTACGGGGGCACGGTCGCCGCCGATCTGATGGCGACCACCGCACGGACCGCGACACAGATCGTCACCGAGGTGCTCGGGGGAACCCCGGCCCGCCGTGCCAGTTCCGGACACGGCCGTGCCTGGATCGAGGTCCGCGGACTCGCCGGACCTCGCGGGGACGACGTGGCCGCGACCGTTCTCCGCGCGGTCCGGGAGACCACCGGTGTGGAGGGAGCGGAACTCAACCGCGCGCTGTCCCGGCTGGTCGTGACGGTCGGCGAGCACGGACCGTCGGTGGCCGAGCTGTGCACGGTGGTCGCGGGCGCGGAGGATGTCGCGCGACCGGTTCCTCGCGGTGCCGTCCGTGACCGGCCCGCAGAACTTCCCGGCGACGACGTCGCACTCGCCGAACGTGCCCTCGCACTGGCCGCCGTCACGACGGGCCTGGTCGCGGCCGCCGGCGTTCGCCTGCTTCCGATGCCCACCCTGCCGGCGGCGGTGCCTGCCGCGGCAGTCACCTTCGTCAACTATCAACCGCGACTGCGCAGCATGGTCGAGGAGCGGCTCGGGCCGGACGCCGCGGAACTGCTGCTCGCCACCGCTCAGGCCGTCGGTGACGTGCTGCGGCGGGCGCCTGCGTCACTCGCCGTGGACGTGGCACTGCGGTCGGCGATCACGGCGGAGGCGTGGTCGGGTCGGCGGGTGTGGCACCGCCGCGAACCCGAACTGGCCCGGGACCCCGCGGACGACACCGGCCGCCCCGCCCGCGAGCGCGGCGCATCGGGACCGGTGGAGCGGGACGTCGACCGGGCGGCGATCGCGCAGTGGGTGGGGGCGACCGCGGTGGGGGCGGCGACCCGGAGCGTGGCAGGCGCCGCGGACGCGGCCCTGGTCGCCGCGCCGAAGGCGGCGCGCACCGCACGCGAGGCCTTCGCCGCGACGCTCGGCCGTGGACTGGCCGATCGGCACGCCGTGCTGGCCCTGCGTCCCGGCGCCCTCCGCTACCTGGACCGGGTCGACGCGGTAGTCGTGGACCCGTCGGTGCTGCACACGACCGAGCTCCGGGTGAGCGGTATCCGTGCGGTGCGGGACACCGACCGGACGAGAGTGTGGGAGGCCGCTCGATCTGCCGTGGAGGCCGGCGCTCTCGGGGTGGGCTGGCACGCGCTCGCCGACCTTCCCGGCGATGTCGCCGCGGCGACCGTGGACGAAGATTCCGCCGTCCTCGTGACGCCTGCCCACCATCCGAGCGCGGTGGCCGTGCTCGCGCAGGCGCGCACGTCGGGCGTCCCGGTGGTGTCGGTGAACGTGGACACGCTCGGCGGACTCCGCTCGGCTTTCGACGATCTGCTCCCCTCGAGCGGATCGCTGGATGCGGACCTTCGCGACGCCGTCGCGCAATTGCAGGCGAACGGCGCGACGGTCGCGGTGATCGCCGGCCGCGCGCCGCACGCCCTGTCGTCCGCCGACGTCGGTATCGGTGTCCTCGTCGGCGACGCCCCGCCGCCGTGGTGTGCGGACCTGCTGGTCGACGACCTCGTCGGAGTCTGGCGGGTGCTGCGGTCCTTACCGGACGCGCGGACGGCGAGCCGGCGCGGCGTCGAGATCGCGACGGCGGCGTCGATGCTGGGTGCGCTCGTCATGCTGCCGGGAGTGCGTGGCCGCGGACCCGGACCCGTCACGGTCGGCGCGGCGGCAGGATTGTGGACGGGGCATTCCCTCGCCCGCGGTGTGCTGCGGGCGGAGGTTCCACCCGCCGCCCCGGTTCACGCCTGGCACGAGATGCCGGTGACCGACGTGCGCCGTCTGCTGCCCGCGCGCGACGACGAGGATGCCGCGGTGTCCCGTCGTCGCGCGGTGAATCTGGTGCTGACCCCGGTCGAGGCGATCGGGCGGCTCACGGCGTGGCCGGTCGGGCTGGCCTGGGATTTCGGCCGGGCGATGCGCACGGAACTGTCGGATCCGCTGACCCCCGTCCTCGCCACCGGATCGGCGGCGAGCGCCCTGCTGGGGTCGCCGATCGACGCGGTGCTCGTGGGGTCGGTGCTGGCGGGCAACGCCGCGCTGTCGGCCGTGCAGCGCCTGCACGCGGAGCGTCTGCTGAACCGGTTGCTGGCGGCGGGCGACCCGCCCGCGCACCGCGTCGCCGGGCCCCCGGAGCGCCGGGTGACCGAACGGGTGGAGGCGTCGCGGTTGCGGCCGGGCGACGTGATCGAGATCGGCCCCGGCGAGGTGGTGCCCGCCGACGGCCGGCTGGTCGACGCATCGGGCGTCGAGGTCGACGAGTCCTCGCTCACCGGGGAATCGCTGCCGGTGAGCAAGCAGACGTCGCCGACGCCGGGCGCACCGCTCGGCGAACGCGCCTGCATGGTGTTCGCGGGCACCACGATCCTCACCGGCACGGCCGCGGCGATCGTCACCGCGGTGGGCGACGCAACGGAAGCGGGACGCGCGGGCGCGCTCACTCCCGCGACTGCGTCGCACGTGGGTCTGCAGGCGCAGCTCAGAAGCCTCACCGACCGGGTGCTGCCCGTCAGCGTCGGCGGTGGCGCCCTGGTCACTGCCGTGGGGTTCCTGCGCGGCACCGGGCTGCGGCAGGCGGTCACGAGCGGTGTCGCGGTCGCGGTGGCGGCGGTTCCCGAGGGTCTGCCGCTCGTCGCGACACTCGCGCAGCAGGCCGCCGCACGCAGACTGACGAGGTCCGATGCGCTGGTGCGAGCGCCCCGCTCCGTCGAGGCGCTCGGCCGCGTCGACGTGGTGTGCTTCGACAAGACGGGCACCCTGAGCGAGAACCGCCTGCGGGTCGTCACCACCGTCCCCGAACCGGGGTTCGCACGAGAGGACGTCCTCGCGTGCGCCGGCCGGAGTGCCGTGACCCCCGACGGCAGCCCGGCCGCGCACGCCACCGACGTCGCGATCGCCGACGCGGCAGTGGACCTGCTTCCGCAGGAGGACGACCGGAGCAGCTTTCTTCCGTTCCGCTCCGGCCGGCCCTACTCGGCCGCGCTGTCGGGGACGCACCTGTCGTTGAAGGGTGCACCGGAAGTCGTGGTTTCGGCGTGCACCGGAATCGACGCGGACGCCGTGCACGACACCGTTCTCGGTATGGCTGCCGACGGGTTGCGCGTCATCGCCGTAGCCCGCCGGACCGTCACGTCATTCCAGGCGCGGCGCGCAGCCGACGACGCCGCGGTACTCGACGATCTCTGCGGCAGCGGGCTGCACCTCGTCGGACTGCTCGGGCTGGCCGACACCCCGCGCCCCGAAGCGGCCGGACTGCTGCCGGAGCTGGAACGGCGACAGGTCGGGGTCCGGCTGATCACCGGCGACCATCCCGTCACGGCCACCGCCATCACGCGCGAGCTGGGACTGGCCGTGTCGTCCGAGCAGGTGATCAGCGGGACCGACTGGGACACCCTGTCGCACCGGGGGCAGGAGAACGCCGTCGAGAAGTGCGTCGTCTTTGCCCGGATGTCGCCCGAGAACAAGGTGCAGATCGTGCAGACCCTCGAACGGGTCGGGCACGTCTGCGCGATGGTCGGCGACGGCGCCAACGATGCCGCCGCGATCCGGGTGGCCAGCGTGGGGATCGGTGTCAGCTCGCGTGGCAGCGACCCGGCCCGCAGCGCCGCGGACGTGGTGCTCCTCGACGGCCGCGTCGACGCGCTGCTCGACGCCCTCGACGAGGGCCGTCAGTTGTGGCGGCGGGTACAGGCGGGAGTGTCGGTGCTGCTGGGCGGGAACGCCGGGGAGGTGGCGTTCGCCCTGATCGGCAGCGCGATCGCCGGACGGTCGCCGCTCACGGCGCGTCAGCTGCTGCTGGTGAACGTGCTCACCGACGCCCTGCCCGCGGCCGCGCTCGCGGTGAGTCCGCCCAACGAACAGGCCCGGGGAGAGGGCCGCGGCCCGGACAGTGCTGCGTTGTGGCGGACCGTCGCGATCCGCGGCGCCGCCACCGCGGCAGGCGCGACGACGGCGTGGGCGCTGGCCAGCGTGACGGGCCGGCAACGCCGGGCGTCGACGGTGGGGCTGGTGGCCCTGGTCGGCACCCAGCTGGGTCAGACACTGATCGATTCGCGGAGCCCACTCGTGGTGCTCACCGCGGGCGGTTCACTGGCCGCACTCACCGTGATGGTCAGTACTCCCGGTGTCAGTCAGCTCCTCGGCTGCACCCCGCTCGGACCGGTCGGGTGGGCCCAGGCGCTGGGATGCGCGGGTGCGGCGACCGCGGCGGCGGCATTCGCACCGGGGCTGCTCGAAAAGATTGCGGGCGATCAGTCGACGATCTCGATGACGCCCGCCCTCAGCAGCACCGCGTACACCTCCCGCAGCGGTGGGGTGAGTACGCGGGTGACCACCCCGGTCACCGGGTCCCCGGCGGCGGAGAAGACACCGGCAGCGGTCTGGGCGACGGAACTCAGCACGCCTGACACGGTCCCCGGTCAAGGTGGCTGACCGGGAAACGGCACGGACAAGGGAGACGAACGATGGCCCAACGAACGTCGGAGGCGGAGTCGCAGAGCGACGCCGTCCAGCGGGTGCGGGAGGCCCGCAGCTTCGCGGTGCAGCTACCTGTCCTCGGCAGGGTGCCGCTGCCGCGTCCCGAGCAACTGGCATTCTTCGCGGCGATCGGCTTGCTCGCCGCCGTCGAGATCATCGAATGGCCGGTCGCCCTGACCATTGCGGCAGGACACATCCTCATCACCGATCAGCACAACCGCGCCGTCCAGGAGATCGGGGAGGCCCTGGAAGGCGCGTGACGCGGAAGCCCGGATCAGGCGGGCGGGCAGGCCGGTGACGTCAGCTGCGCGATCGCCACGATGGAACACGCCGTGGCCTTCGACAATTTCCAAGTCCCGTTCTCGCCGGGCACGAAGATGGCGGGCAGGGTGTTCTGCTGCACCTGGCCGTTGATCGTCAGCTGCAGCTGCGCGCTGGCGCTGCCGTCGCCGTTGTCGATCACCGGGTCCAGCACCTGAACCTGCGCACCCGCCTGCTGGGCGGCGGCAGCGACCTGATTGAACAGGTTCGGATCCTGCTCCGAACCCTCCACCATGGCGATCTTCTCCTCGAGAGGAGTGGCCGGGTCGAGGCCCTTCGCCAGCAGGGCGTTGAGGTCGGCCGCGGTCGGCAATTCGAGTTCGGCGGTGGTCTCGGCCGCCGCGGTGGTCGTGGACGTGGTGGTCGCGCTCGGCCCGGACGGCTCGTCGGAACCACAAGCGGACATCGTGAGGGCTGCGGCGATCGCTACCGCAGCAACCGTGATTTTGCGGATCGTCAACTCAGTTACCTCTTCGTATCTCGGTGCGCTGGTCGTTCGGTCTCACATCGAGTCTGAAGGTTTGGGCAGCGTCGCGCCGTCGAAGCCAGAGAATTCTCAGACTTCGACCGAATTCAGGCCGCCGTACCGAACGCGCCACGGTACGGAGTGGCATGGCTCCACTCCAGTGCGGCAGCGGTGACGTCGGACGCGGGAAGGTCGTGGTGATGGGTCTGGATGAACGCGATCAGTGCGCGGGCGGTGCGCGCGAGGGCGACCTTGTGTCGCCGGGACGTCTCCGCGAGTTCGGTGAACGCGTCGTTCTCGGAGCATCCGCGGTAGGCGATGAGGATGCCGACAGCGATGTCGACGGCCGTGCGGGTGGAGTAGCTGGGCGCTGTCATGAATGTTCTCCCAACCTGCGTCGGAATGGGTACCACTCCATCCTCCCGCACTCGGTAGGACGTCGAAAGGGTTCGAATCTCCTCGAGCCTTCGTCGTGCGAGTTCTTCACCGAGGTTTTCCCTTACGGTAGGGGCATGGCTACCGTCTGGACGATCCCGATCGACATCACTTCTCGCTGGCTCGACAATTCCGAGGTCCAGACTTTCCTCGCGTCCAACGACCTGGACAACGCCGCACCCGACCCCCGGGTGCGGTTCGCGCAGTTCGCGGACGTCACGAAGTCGCTGGAACGGCACATCGGGCATACCTTCTCATCGGTGCAGGGCGCGGCCACCGCACTCTTCGACGGCATCGACGGCGGTGTCCCCGTCGCGCTGAAATTGGCGGCGCTGCGCCTGATTCTGAAAGAGGTGTATCAGACCCGCCACGCGCCGCAGCCGTTCCCGAAGCGGGTGGGCGAAGAACTCGGCACCTACGTCTATGCCCTTCTCGACCCCCGCAACCGGTCGGTGTTCTACGTCGGTGCCGGACGCGGCACCCGGGTGTACGGCTACGTGTGGGAGGCGTTGGCGGAAAACGAGCACCGGAAGACGCTCGAGGATCCGGAGTCCGACAGCGCCGAGGTGAAGGCCGCGACGATTGCCCGCATCCGCGAGATCTACGACTCCGGCCACGAGGTCGAGCACTACGTCGTCGCGCATCGGATCGCCGACAGCGGCGGCGTCGCCGACGCGGTGCGCGATGGAGTCGTGGGAGCACTGGGGCTGAACGAGGGTGCGGTGCTCAGCAATCTCGCCGGCGGCGCGGGCGAGCATCGTGCGGTGCCCGTCGACGACCTCGTGTTGCAGTACGCAGCAGAACCCGTCCCGAACCTGCCGACCCCCTGCGTCGTCCTCGAGGTGCCCGCCACGTCCCGGCGCGGCGTGACGCCGGATGAGGTGTACGAACTCTCCCGTGGCGCGTGGGCGGCAGGCGCGGCCGTCCGCAATACCGACGACATCCCGGTGATCGTGTTCGCGGACAACATCGTTCGTGCCGCCTACCGTGCCAAGTCCTGGTCGTCGGTCGCACGACCGGGCGACGCGGCGCTGTGGCGGTTCACGGGCGAGCCCGACACCGAACTGGAGAGCCAGTTCGTGAACAAGCGGATCGTCCCCGCCAAGGTCGGTCTGAAGAAGTGGCCCACCCACGGCTGGGTCCCGCATCTCACCCAGGCGCGCCCCGGCCGCTGACGTGAGTGGCAAAGCGTGCCCCGGCACACTTTGCCACTCACCTGCGGAGTGGGCGTCCCGAGTCGGTGGGTTGTGGTAAGTCTGAGCCGACCGGAGTTGGGGAGCGAAGGGAGGCCACGTGCTCGTACTGCATCGCGCCGAGCGTTCCACCACTCTCGCGTCGGCTCTCGGCGACGTGCTCGCGACCCCGCTGTCCGATCCGTTCGGCCGGGAGGTCGTGGCTGTCCCGGCGAAGGGGGTGGAGCGCTGGCTCACCCAGCGACTCTCGACCGCGCTCGGTTCCCGGCCCGGCGTCGGCGACGGCGTCGCCGCGAACATCGACTTCCCGTCACCGGCCCGGCTCGTCGACGAGTGCCTCGCCGCCGCCACCGGAGTGTCCGCCGACGACGACCCGTGGAATCCGTCCCGGGTGCTGTGGGCGTTGCTCGGCGTCGTCGACGACTGCCTCGGTGAGCCCTGGTGTGCCGTCCTCGCGAAGCATCTCGGGCACGGCCTCCCGGACCGCGACCCGGACGATCACCGGCCGGGCCGGCGCTACGCCACCGCGTCACACCTCACCGATCTGTTCCGGAGTTACGCCGCACAGCGGCCGGCGATGCTGGTCGACTGGGCCGGCGGTCGCGACACCGACGGTGCGGGCGGTCCCCTCGACGACGACCTTCTCTGGCAGGCCGAACTGTGGCGACGGCTGCGGGAGCGGGTCGGCAGTCCCGCTCCCGCCGAGCGCCTCGACTCCGCCTGCGCCCGGCTGCGCGCGGAACCGGATCTCGTCGAACTCCCCGCCCGACTGTCGCTGTTCGGCCCGACGCGCCTCGCGACCGATCAGATCGCCGTCCTCGCCGCCCTCGCCGTCAATCGTGATGTGCACCTGTGGCTTCCGCATCCGAGTCCCGCCATGTGGTCGTCGCTGTCGACGACGGAGGGCGTCCTCGCACGGGCGGACGACCACACCGCACTGTCCGTCGCGCACCCGCTGCTGTCGAGCCTGGCGCGGGACGTTCGCGAACTCGAGTCGAGGCTGACCCGTCTCGACGTCGACGACATCCACCACGAGGGACCCGCACCCCGCGACTCGCTGCTGGGGTGCCTGCAGGCGGATGTCCGGGACGACCGGGCGCCCGCGCTCGCCGAGTGCACTGCCGACGCGTCCGTCCAGGTCCACGCGTGCCACGGACCGGCCCGCCAGGTGGAGGTGCTGCGCGAATGCCTCCTGCATCTCTTCGAGGACGATCCGACTCTCGAGCCGCGCGACGTGCTCGTCATGTGCCCCGACGTCGAGTCGTACGCCCCGCTGATCCGGGCCGCGTTCGGGCAGGACGTGCTCGGGCATCCCGGCCATCGTCTGCGGGTCCGGCTCGCCGATCGTGCCCTGCACCAGACCAATCCGGTTCTCGCCGTGGTGTCGACTCTCCTCGAACTCGCCGACGCGAGGGTGACGGCGAGTCAGGTCCTGGACCTGTCGGCGGCCGCGCCGGTGCGCAGGCGGTTCCGGTTCGGCGACGACGACCTCGAACGGGTCCGGGAGTGGGCGACCGCGACGGGCGCCCGCTGGGGAATCGGGCCGCGGCAGCGCGCGTCGTTCGGTCTCGGCGACTTCCCGCAGAACACGTTCACCACCGCGCTCGACCGCATCCTGCTCGGCGCCGCGGCCGACGAGTCGGAGGGCGAATGGCTCGCCTTGGCGCTTCCGCTCGACGACGTCGACAGCAACGACATCGACCTCACCGGGCGGCTGGCCGAATTCGTCGACCGGCTCGACGTCGCGCTGCGCGGGCTCGGCGGGCCGCAGTCGGTCGCAGAGTGGTCGAGCGCGCTGACCCGGGCGCTCGACCTCCTCGTCGACGTCAGCGCCGCCGACACGTGGCAACTCGCGCAGGCGCGAAGAGAACTCGGGGCGGCGATGGAACACGGCGGCGACGCGCTCCTGCGACTGTCGGACGTGCGCGCCATGCTGGCCACCCGGCTCGCGGGCCGTCCCACCCGCGCGAACTTCCGCACGGGCGAGCTGACGGTGTGCACCATGGTGCCGATGCGGTCGGTGCCGCACCGCGTTGTCGTTCTCCTCGGTCTCGACGACGAGGTGTTCCCACGCGGGGTGAGCGTGGACGGCGACGATGTTCTGGCCCGTAATCCCCTTCTCGGTGAACGTGATCCGCGCAGCGAGGATCGGCAGTTGCTGCTCGACGCCGTGATGTCGGCGAGTGAGAAACTCCTGCTGTTCTACACGGGCGCCGACCCCGTCACCGGTATGGCGCGACCGCCGGCGATCCCGCTGTCCGAGCTGCTCGACGCGGTGGCGGCCACCGTCGGGAGCGATGCCCTCCCCGGCATCGTGACCCGGCATCCGTTGCAGCCGTTCGATGCACGCAACTTCCGGCCCGAGCACCCGTTCAGTTTCGACCGTGCGGCGCTGGCCGGTGCCCGCGCGGCGCAGCACCCGCCCGAACCCGAGCCCGCATTCCTGCCGGCGCCGTTGGTGCCGCCGCAGCGCGAGGACGTCGATCTCGCCGACCTCATCGCGTTCCTGGTGCACCCGACGCAGGCGTTTCTGCGGCAACGGCTCGGGTTGCGGGTCCCCGACGTGGACGAGGACCTCGCCGACGCACTGGAGGTGTCGCCCGATCCGCTGGCCCGGTGGGATCTCGGCCAGAGGATGCTCGTCGCGAGGCTGGCGGGAGTCGAACTGGCCGACTTCCGCGCCGCGGAGTGGCGCCGAGGGACGTTGCCGCCGTTCAAGTTGGGGGAGTCGGTGCTCGGTGGAATCGAGCACGCGGTCGAGTCGCTCGTCGCCGTCAGCGGGTCCGTGCACGTCGGCCGGGCGGAGACCGTGGACGTCGATGTCGATCTCGGCTCCGGACGGCGCCTCACCGGGACCGTCGGCGGTGTGCACGGATCGGTGATCGCGAGCACCACGTATTCGAAGTTGGGGCCGAAACAGCGCCTCACCGCCTGGGTGCAGTTGCTGGCCGTCGCGGCGTCCGACAACGAGACCGAGTGGACTGCCGTCACGACCGGCCGCGGCGCGTACAGCCGTCCGGCGTGGCGCTCGACCCTCACCGCACCCGAGAACGCAGCGGAGGAGTTGGTGCGGCTCGTCGAACTGCGCGATCTGGGGTTGCACGCGCCGTTGCCGATCGCCACGGGCGCGTCGGCGGCGTATGCCGAACGACGCCACGGCGGCAGCAGCATGGAGGACGCGATCGCGGCGGCCCGGAAGGAATGGAGCAGTGATTTCGGTGACTCACGCGACCGGCACATCACGTACGTGTACGGGTCCTCACCGGGCATCGACGTACTCGGCGACACGGTGACCATCGAGAATTACGCCCGGCAACTGTGGGCGCCGCTGCTCGCCGCCGAGACGTTGGCGCAGCCGTGACCGGCGCGCGCGGCTTCGACCTCCTCGGTCCGCTGCCGGAGGGTACGACTGTGCTCGAGGCGAGCGCCGGTACCGGCAAGACGTACGCGATCGTCGGCCTGGCCGCCCGATTCGTCGCCGAGGGGGGCGTGGACCTGTCGCAGCTGTTGCTGGTGACGTTCAGCCGGGCGGCGACGCAGGAGCTGCGTGAGCGCACCCGTGAGCGATTCGGTTCCGCCGCAGCCGCATTGGCCGATCCCGCGGCGGCGCGACTGAGCGCGGATCACGTGATCCGGCATCTCGCGGAGGCCGACCCCGAGGAGGTGACGTTGCGGCGCAGGCGCCTGCTGCAAGCCCTGTCGGACTTCGACGCCGCCACCATCGTGACCACCCACAGCTTCTGTCAGCGCATGCTCGACGGGCTCGGCATCGCGGGCGAGCGCGACCCCGACGCGGTGCTGGTCGAGGCCGCCGACGACCTCACGACGGAGGTGATCGCCGACCTGTACCTGCGGGCCTACAGTCGCGTCGAGGTCGCGCCGTTCACTCCGGCGGAGGCCACCGCGGCCGCCCGGGCCGCCATCTTCGACCCGCAGGCCGTGCTCGCCCCGGAAGATGCGCGGGGCACCCCTGCCGGGGATCGGGTGGCGTTCGCCGAGGCGGTGCGCGCCGAAGTCGAGCGGCGCAAACGCGCGGTGGGTCTGCGTGACTTCGACGATCTCCCGATGCTCCTCCATCGTGTCCTCAGCGATCCCGAGCACGGTGCGGCGGCCTGCCGGCGGGTCCGCGACCGCTACGGCGTCGTGCTCGTCGACGAGTTCCAGGACACCGACCCGCTGCAATGGGACATTCTGCGCCGAACATTCCACGGCAGCGGAACGCTGGTGCTCGTCGGCGATCCGAAGCAGGCCATCTACGCGTTCCGCGGTGCGGAGGTGCTCAGCTATCTGGACGCGGTGCGGTCCGCCGACCGTCACCAGGAGTTGACCACCAACTGGCGCAGCGATCAGGAACTCCTCGACGGCCTCGAATATCTGCACGGCGGCGCGGCGCTCGGGCATCCCGAGATCGTGGTGCACCGCGTCGACGGTGCGAGACCGAAGTCGCGTCTGACGGGGGCCGTGCCGCTGCGGCTGCGGTATCTGCCGAGGACCGGCGCCGGGCCGATCAACAAGTCGGGATACCCCGCGGTGGGGCCGCTCCGGAAGCGGATCGCGGCAGATCTCGCCGCCGACATCGTCGCCCTCCTCGACGGCGGCGCGACACTCGACGTCGGGGGGAGCATCCGACTCGTCGAACCCGGCGACATCGCCGTCCTGGTCCGCACCAACGCGCAGATCACGCTGGTCCACGACGCCCTCGACCGGGCGGGTGTGCCGTCCGTGCTCGCCGGCGGCGCCAGCGTCTTCACGACTCCGGCGGCGCAGCACTGGCTGTGGATCCTGCAGGCCATCGAGCAACCGCACCGTTCCGACCGGGTGCGGCTGGCCGCGCTCACCCCGCTGCTCGGACATACGGCCGAGGAACTCGACGCCCGAGGTGACGACATCGTTGCCGAGGTGGGCGGGCAACTCCGGGAACTCGGCGCGGTGTTCGCGCTGTCCGGTTTCGCGGCGCTGTTCGAACGACTGTCCGCGGTCGGCGCGCTGGAGGCGCGACTGCTTCGGGTGGCGGCGGGCGAGCGGGCGCTGACCGATCTCCGGCACGTGGCGCAGTTGCTCAACAGTGCCGCCGTCGAGCAGTCGCTCGGTCTGACGGCCGTCACCCGCTGGCTCACCGAGCGCATGAAGGATCCGTCCTCGGGCGGGGTGGATCGCAGTCGACGCCTCGACAGTGACGCCGCGGCGGTGCAGATCGCGACCGTTCACGCCAGCAAGGGCCTCGAATTCCCGCTCGTCTACCTGCCGTACGCCTGGGACGCCGCCAAGATCTCGAAACCGAGCAAACTGCTGCTGCACGACGACGACGGGCGACGCATCCTCGACGTCGGTGGTCCCGGCAGCCCCGGCTACGCGGACCGCCGGAACCGGCACGACGCCGAAGAGGCGGGGGAGGAGTTGCGGCTGCTGTACGTCGCGCTGACCCGGGCGATGTGCGGGCTCGTGGTGTGGTGGGCGCCGGCGTTCACGACGGCGGGCGCACCGCTGCACCGGATGATCCTGGGGCGGCAGCCCGGGCAGCGGGAGGTCCCGCAGAAGGTCACCGTTCCCGAGGATCCGGTTGTCGCGGAACGGTTGTCCGCGTGGGGTACGGCGGCACCCGAGACGGTGACCGTCGAGGCGGTGGGTTCCGACCCGATCGTTCGGGTCGGATGGACACCGCAGCGTGAGCCCAGCGGAGACCTCGAAGCCGCTCGCTTCCGGCGGCTGCTCGACACGCGCTGGCGTCGCACGTCGTATTCGGCGTTGACCGCGTCCGCGCACGACGCGCCCGCGGTGGGCAGCGAGGCCGAGGTCGAGGAGAAGACGGACGAACCGGCCGAACCTCCATTGCACGCGCCGGCCGACCTCACTGCGGGGGTGCCGTCGACGATGAACGAACTGCCCGGCGGCGCGGCGTTCGGCACGCTCGTGCACGCCGTCTTCGAGATCGTCGACACCGCGGCACCCGACCTGGATGCAGAAGTCCTGCGGTGCTGCCGCGACGTGATCGCGTCGACCCTGTCGGACATCGACCCCGCCCAGCTGGCGACGGCGCTCGTGCCCGTGCTGCGCACTCCGCTCGGCGCGGGGCCCGAGCCGACACTCGCCGACATCGCCCCCGCAGACCTGCTGGCGGAACTCGACTTCGAACTGCCGCTCGCCGGCGGCGACACACCGTCGCTCACCGTGATGCTCGACGGAATCGGCAGGCTGCTGCGCAGTCACCTTCCCGTCGACGATTCGTTGCGGTCGTACGCCGATGCCGTGCAGACACTCGAACCGACCCCGCTGCGCGGATACCTCACCGGCAGCATCGACGCCGTGCTGCGACTGCCCGGACCGCGGTACGTCGTGGTCGACTACAAGACCAATCGCCTCGCGCAGGGCGACCTGACCACCGCGCACTACACCAGCGAGAGGATGGCCGCCGAAATGCTGCGGGCGCACTATCCGCTGCAGGCGTTGCTGTATTCCGTTGCGTTGCACCGCTACCTGCGCTGGCGGCAGCCGGACTACGATCCCGCGGTGCACCTCGGTGGTGTCCAGTATCTGTTCGTTCGCGGAATGGTCGGCCCCGACACCCCACCGGGCTGTGGAGTCTTCGACTGGGCGCCGCCCGCCGCACTGATCGCCGAGCTGTCCGATCTGCTGTCCGGGTCGGCCTCCGAGCACGGGGGGACCCGATGACCGAGGTGCAGGTGGCGCAGCGCGGCAAGGGGATGCTGCGGGTCTTCAACGAGGCCGGTGTGCTGGCCGCCGCGGACGTGCACGTCGCGTTGCGGTTGTCGGCGCTCGGCGGCGAATCCTCGGAAGACGTCGTCCTGGCGACCGCGCTGGCGGTGCGCGCGGTGCGGTCCGGTTCGGTGTGCCTCGACCTCACGCGGATCCGCGAAGTGACCGTCGACGAGGAGTCCGAAGTCGATCTCGACGCGCTGCCCTGGCCGGACGACGGCACCGTCGTCGAGGCACTGCGGCGGAGTCCGCTGGTCACGGGCGGTTCGGCCGGACCGCTGCGACCGCTGCGGCTCGTCGACACCGCCGAGGGCGGGCTGCTCTACCTCGACCGGTACTTCCGGCAGGAAGCGACCATCCGGCGGGTACTCGACCAGCGCGCCGTCGGGTATCCCCTCGTCGACGAGCAGTCGCTGCGGGAGGGGCTGGACGTGTTGTTCCGCGACCAGCACGACCACGGGGCGCCGTCTCCGTCGCCGGATCGGCAGCGGATCGCCGCCGCGGTCGCCGCCACACAGTGGACGTCGGTGGTGGTCGGCGGACCCGGAACAGGTAAGACGCACACTGTCGCCCGGGTGCTGGCGCTGCTGATCAGACAGCCCGGGCCGGGGCTGCGTATCGCGCTCGCCGCACCCACCGGGAAGGCAGCGGCGCGATTGCAGGAGTCGGTCCGCGAGCAGTCCGACGCACTCGGGTTGCCGTCCGACCTGACTGCGATGACGCTGCATCGGCTGCTGGGCTGGCAGCGCGGACGCGGCAGCCGGTTCCGCTACAACGCGAACAATCACCTGCCCTACGACGCGATCGTGGTCGACGAGACGTCGATGGTGTCGCTGACGATGATGTGCCGGCTCCTCGAAGCGGTCCGCCCGGACACTCGGCTGGTGCTCGTCGGCGACCCCGATCAGCTGACGTCCGTCGACGCGGGCGCGGTCCTGGCCGATCTCGTGGCCCGGCCGGTGACGGGAACCGAGAATCCGGTGCTCACCAGGATCGTCGGCGACGACCTCGAGGCCGCCGACGACCCGCTCGAGGCCGCCTTGAGTGCGGGAGAACGGGACAGAGTGCGAGGCGGTGTGGTCCGGCTCAGCCGCGGGCGTCGGTTCGGCGGCGGCATCGCTCAACTGGCTGTCGCGGTGCGGAACGGCGAACCGGACGAGGTCATGAAGATCCTGTCGAGCGGTGCCCCCGAGGTGTCGTTCCACGGTCCGGAAGACCTGGACGCACTGCGGGCGGACGTGGTGGGGACGGCTGCCGCGGTCACCGGGTCCGCGGAATCCGGCGATGCCTTTGCTGCCCTTCGGTATTCGGAGGAGCACCGGCTGTTGTGCGCGCACCGGGAAGGTCCGTACGGCGTGCAGCGGTGGGCGCGGCAGGCGATGGAGTGGATAGGGGAGGCGACGGGGCAGCGGCTGAACCCGGATCGTTGGTATCCGGGCCAGCCGCTGATGGTGACTGCCAATGATCACGAAACGAAGATCTACAACGGCGACACCGGGGTGATCGTGCGCCGCGACGACGACGAACTCGTCGCCGCCTTCGTGCGCGGCAGCGAACCGTTCCTGTTGCACCCGACGCATCTGTCCGCCGTGCAGACGGTGTACGCGATGACGATTCACCGCAGTCAGGGCAGCCAGTACGACACGGTGTCCGTGGTACTTCCCGGCGAGGCGTCGTCGCTGCTGACTCGCGAATTGCTGTACACCGCGATCACCCGGGCACGGCAGCACGTGCGGATCATCGGTTCCGAGGATGCAGTGCGGGCGGGAGTGCAACGCCGGGTGCTGCGGGCGAGTGGGCTCCGGAGGGCGATTCCGTAGCCCGGCTCCGCCGGTAAGCGATCACGACCGCCAGCGTTGCCGACACGAAGACGACCTGCAGGAGTGTCCGGGGGATCAGGGCTTCGAACGGTCCCGTCGAGAGTCCCTCCACGGCGGCGTACACGTTCGCCGGGAACATCACGATGAGCAGGGCGGTGAGGCAGCCCGCCGCCCACGGCGCAATGCGTCGTATCAGCAGCCCCGCGGCGCCGGCCAGTTCGAGTAGACCGGTCACGGTCACCAGCAGCCCGGGATTCGGCAGCGACGGCGGGACCATGGCAACGAGTTCCGCACGCATCCCGACGAAGTGGGCCATGCCGGTCAGGGTGAACATGGCCGCGAGGCCGCCCCGCAGGGCGACGGGCCACGGCCGCAGCCGGCGCACACCAGCCGCGCCCGCGACGAGGAGTGCCAGAGTGACGGCAACGAGGGCGATCAAGGGTTCCATGGTCCTTCTCCTGAATCGATCACTGTTCGTGGGTGGTGGTGCTGCGGGACAGCCGGTCTCGGGCGCGGCTGAACTTCTGCGCGACGGACACACGTGCGGTGGCACGAGCGAGGCCCATCGCCGGCGTGCCGACGTAGATCGACTCGGCGCGGTCCACCGGATAGGTCTCGTGCCAGACGCCGACCGCACCGGGTGCCTTGCGGGCCCGCCGGTTGAATGCGGCCCAGGCCGGACGATGCGTCGCTCGGCTGTCACTGGCGTAGGCGTACAGCTTGTCGACGGAGTTCCAGTACTGGATCACTGTCGGGCCGCGCCCCTCGAACGTCAGGCGGTAGCCCATCAGGCCTGAATCCGGGTCCTCGGACAGTTCGCGCAGCATCCTCGGCATGGCGAGGAAGGTGGGCAGCCAGAGGTCCGGTCGCCAGGGTCGGTTGATGGTCATCCCGATCAGGAAGACCACCAGTTCTCCGTCGTAGTGGTGCGTCGAACGGGCGGGTTCGATCGTCGTCATCGGATGCCTCCCAATGTTGGATACCGATACTATCTAATAATGGATAGTGGTGGTATCTAATGTCAAGGGGTGTGGGCATGAAAAACCCGGGCCGCGCAGTGCGCGGCCCGGGTGAATGGGTCAGGAGTGGGCTACGGCGCCGGAGCGGGCGGTGCCGGTGTCGGTGTCACCGGGACGACCGACGCGAGTGCGCGCTCGTGGGCCTCGGTGGACCATTCGGGCTCGGTCGTGATGTTCATGTCCCCGACGATCGTGCCGAAGATGTCGATGTCCGTGCTGTACAAGATCACCGCGTTGCGCTGCGAATCCGTGAAGTTCGTGCCGGTGATGTTCGCGTCGCTCAGATCGGCGTACGACAGATTCGCGGCAGCGAAGTTGGTGCCGGTGAGATTCGCCCGTTTCATGTTCGCCCCCGACAGGTCGGCGAAGCTCAGGTTCAGGCCGGCCAGATTCGCGGCACTCAGATCGGCGCCGGGGCACGTCGTGCGATCGTCGGGATTCGGATTCGCCACAATTCTGCAGCCGTTGATCTCGGTGAGGACGTCCGCCGCGGCCGTTGCGGCGCCCGCGGTGAGTGCGGCACCCCCGGCCAGCGCGACCGCGCCCAGTGTCAGAGCCCTGAAATGTGTCCTGCTCATGCGGGACTGCCCCCTCGCGTAGAACCTCAACCGTCATCGCCGAACTTAGTGCCGAGCGCCCTGCGCCGCACGGGGAATGGCGACACCTGCACGTCGGATGAGGCGTCGCGGGACGCACACGCACCCCTTCTCTGCAGACGCACCCGTTCTCGGGCCCGAAACGGGGTGCGTGGGCACAGAAGGGGTGCGTGTGCGGGCACGGCGCGGCGGTGCTGCCGGAGCGGCGGGCGCGGCGGGCGCGGGCAGAAATACCTTCGCACCCCTTCTCGGCAGGCGCACCCGTTCTCGGGCCCGAAACGGGGTGCGTCCACACACAAGAGGTGCGTGTGCGGGCGCGGAGCGCCGGTGACCGATTACTCGCAGGCGATGCCGTCGTTGTCGCGGTCGAGGTGCGGAGCGTAACCGTCCTGGCCGCGGTAGATCGGCGTCACGCCGGCATTGCGGGCCTCGGTGCAGTTCTTGTATCCCGTCCGCGGTGCGGGTGCCGGGGGTGCCGGAGCCGCCTGCGGTGTGGGGGCTGCCTGGGGCGCCGGGGCGACCTGCGGTGCGGGTGCCGGTGCTGCCGGGGCGGCGGGCGCGGGCGGCAGGAGGGGGTTCACGGCGTCGGCCGAACCGCTGGGAATCAGGGACGCAATCTCCGGGGGAAGGAAATCGAAGATCGTCGCCGCCTGCGCGGAGGGCGCGGCCGCCATAGAAATGGCGGCACATCCGAG
Source organism: Rhodococcus wratislaviensis (assembly GCF_900455735.1). Classification (GTDB taxonomy): domain Bacteria; phylum Actinomycetota; class Actinomycetes; order Mycobacteriales; family Mycobacteriaceae; genus Rhodococcus_F; species Rhodococcus_F wratislaviensis. The sequence continues at coordinate 319,072 of NZ_UAUI01000025.1, forward strand.
GACGCCGAGAATTAACCGTCGAGCTTTCATGCTTACCTCGTTCAGGGGTGGGGTAGGGCTTCCACGGAATGGTCGGGAAATGCCACGACGGGCGATCCATTCGGTGTGACGAGAATAGTAGCCAATTCGAAAGCTGTTGAGGCGCAATGATCCTCTGTGTCATTCACTCGAATGACACAACCCTCGACCTGTACTTGAACAAAAAACTACCGAGGAATTCAGATCGGGCACGATATGTGCCGAAGATTTCCGTGTCGTCGATCAGAACGACGAGAACCGGGCTCTATAGTCGCTCTGTGCTGTCATCTGCCTCCTCGACCATGACCCGGCCGGTGCGATTGCCGACGGGACACCGCTGGGTAGTCGTGGACGTCGAGACCTCCGGTCTGCGTTCGTCCACGCACAGAGTGCTCAGCGTCGCGGCGTTGGCGTTGCGTGAAGACGGTTCGGTGGAGCGCGAATTGGTGACGCTACTCAACCCGGGCTGCGACCCGGGACCGGTCCATATCCACAATCTCACGGCGCAGCGTCTGGCGGGGGCTCCTCGTTTCGAAGAGGTCGCGAAAGATCTGCTCGAGCTTCTCGACGGTCGGACCCTGGTCGCGCACAACGCGTCATTCGATTACGGCTTCCTCGACGCCGAGGTGCGACGGGCAGGGATGACGATGCCGACACGGCAGAGGCTCTGCACCCTTGCCCTGTCCCGCCGCCTCGAGATCGACGTCCCCAACCACAAGTTGTCCACTCTGGCCGCTCACTGGAAGGTTCGTCAGAACCGGGCTCACGACGCCTACGACGACGCCCTCGTGCTGACGGAGGTCTTCGCGCACAGCGCCTCGCTGGCCGAGTCACTCAGACTTCCTCTGCCGGTCGTCGGCTGCGCCGATCGGCGAGCGGTGTACCCCGATCGGGTTCCGCGCGTGGAGTCTCCGTGGCGGAATCCGGGTCGGCTGGATCCGGGGGTAGGACTGGTCCAGGGCATGAAACTGGTCATCAGCGGCAGCATGGATGTTCCCCGTCTTGCACTCGCCGCACGTCTGACCGACGCCGGCCTGGACGTCATGAATTCGGTCAGCCGTCAGACGAGTGTCGTCGTCTGCAACGACCCGCACTCGTCGAGTGCGAAGGTGCGCCGCGCGGTGGCTGACGGGATTCCTGTCCTGACCGAGCGGCAGCTCGGCGAGATGTTGCTGCACGTGACACCGGGTGAGCCGAAGGCGGCCGCGGCACCCTCCGAAGTTCAGCAGCCTCGACCTGCGACAACGATCGCTCCCACCAAGCCTTGGCACGGCAGAAGAGTGCTGATCGTCGGTGGCTCGCATTCGGACTCCGTTCTGATGCGCTCCCGCATCGTGCAACTGGGCGCCAAGCCGTCGGTCAACCTCTCCGCGGGAGTCACCGATGTCCTCGTTCTCGACGGTGGCGAACTCGATCCCCGCATGGACCGAGTGTCGGCCCGACAGCTGCCGCTGCTCACCGCCGCCGATGTGAACTCCGCACTCGAACCGGCGGTACCACCCGAGCGGGTGGCGCCCCTCGAGCCGATCCGGCCGCCGTCCCAATGGGTTGCGCCGTTGCTCGCTCGCGGAGAGGTGATCGACCTGCCACCACAGACGGCATCGCTCACGGTCAACGCGTCTTGGCGCGCCCACACCGAGGACGATGCGTTCGACGTGGATGTGGTTGCTCTTCTTCTCGGCGAAGACGGCCGGGTCGGCTGCGACGACGACTTTCTCTTCTACAACTCGCCGACGAGTTCGGACGGCACCGTGGAACTATCCTGCGACGGCAGCAGCGAGCAAGGCGTGCGGATCGAATTGGCTGCCCTGCACTCCGACTACCAGTGCGTGTCCGTATCGGCGGCGATCGGCGGCGATCGGACCTTCGGTGAACTCGGTCCGATCTCGGTGACCGTGGACGCTCCGGACCACACAATCGCATCGTTCGTACTGGACGCCGGCACGACGGAACGGACGATGCATTTCGCCGAGATCTATCGACGCGCCGGGCGGTGGCGTCTCCGGGCGGTGGGTCAGGGGTACGAATACGATCTCGCGACGCTCGCCACCGAGTACGGGGTGACGGTCGACGACTGAGGATCCCTCACCGTTCGGAACCGACCGTGGCAGGGGCGGGCGCACTCCGCCGGATCTGCACGTCGAGGAAGGTGGGAATCTCGAATCGGGTGTGCACGAAGGGCTCGGTGCAGACGCGCTGGGCGTGTGCCGCGATGTCGCCGAGGGTGGTCACCCACATCCCGTCCATTGCTTTGACGTTTTCGATGAGTCGTTCCAATGCGGCTGCCTTGGAGGGTCTTCCGGAGAGGAATGGGTGGTTGGTGAGGACGAAGCACCCGCCTTCGGCGTGGTGGGCCTCCGCTTCGAGGGTCCACATCTCCAGCACCTTGGCGGGGCTTTCGATGACGCCGCTGCCGGTGACGCCGGGGTAGAACGCGTATTGCTCCCAGTCGTCGAGTGCCCAGTCGACGGGAATCTCGATCAGCGTGCGTTCCGCCTCCGGGCTCGTCGCCATCAGGTAGGGCTTGTCGCCGTCGAGCAGGCTCGAGTCGTAGACGAACCCGCGTTCGGCGAGCAGCTCGGGTGTGTGCCAGTTCATTTCCCACCAGGGTGCGCGATATCCGACGGGGCGGATGCCCGCGACCTCCTCGAGCGCGTCGAGCCCCCGGTCGAGGTAGCGGGCCTCGGTCGCTGCGTCGAGGCCTTTCATGGGTTCGTGCAGATAGCCGTGGTGCCCCACCTCGTGGCCGCCGTCGATGATGGCGCGGACGGTGTCGGGGTAGCACTCGGCAGTGAATCCGGGCACGAAGAATGTCGCGCGGACGCCCTGGCGTTCGAGTAGTCGCAGAATGCGGGGGACGCCGACCCGGGGCCCGTACGACTGGTGACTCATCAGCGACATACGGTTCACCGACGTGGGATCGTGGGCGAGGACGCAGGATTCGGCGTCGACATCGAAGGTGAAGGCGGCGGCTGCGGTGCGGCCCTGCGGCCAGGTGAAGTCGTTGTTCACGGTGTGCTCCTGGGGGTGTCGGGAGGGATCAGTTGCCGGTGAGGACGTCGGGGGAGTCGGTGGTCGCGGCAGATGGTGTCGGCGGTTGGCCGGTGATCCGGTACGGGCGGTGCGCGCGGGGTCCGAGGACTGCGTAGAGGGCGGCGGCAACTCCGCCGCCGGCCAGCCAGGACAGGTCGAGCCCGCCGAGCGCTCGTGCCGCGAAACCCTGAGTGAGGCTGGTGGCGCCGTACATGAACAGCCACGTCGCCGCGATTCCGGCGACGAAGCATCCCATCGTGGTCCAGTTGACGTCGGGCAGTCGGCGAGATCCGATCGGCTCGAACAGTCGTCGAGCGTCGATGTGTCGTTTCTCGACCCGGAAGTAGTGGACGAGCATGATGCCTGCCCAGCTCGCGATCCAGGCCACGATTGCCGCCAGCCAGGTCTCGAGCACGGTGGCCAGACTCGATTGGAAGATGAAGAAGATGACCACGACCAGGGCGAACATGCCGACCAGCAGGTTGAGCCTCCGACGGTGCACCCTGATGTCGAGGGCCTGTGCGGCGACCGAGAACGTGTAGATGTTGAGGATGTTGGTGGCGATCGGCCCGTGAATCACTAGGAAGAGCACCGGCATGGCCAGTGCGCCGAAGTTCGACACGATCAACTCGCCAGGGTCCACGGCACCGTTGGTCGTGGCGAGGCTGGCGCCGAGCACGCCGAGCCACACCACCGGGACGAACTGACCGAGAGTGCTGGTCAGGTACAGTTTGCGCCGGGACACGGTCGTGCTCACGAACCGTGAGTAGTCGCAGGCGTAGGTGAACCACGTGATTCCCCAGCCGATTCCGATCACGGTCATCACCGTGGACATCGCCGCGATCCGGGCGCCGCCGTGCAGGACTTCACCGGGGGGCCCGGCGTAGGACCAGTCGATGTCGAGGTGGAACCAGGCGACGACGGACATCAGCACGAGCACCGCCAGCGTCGGCGGAACCGTCCAGCGCTCGAACGCGGCGATGACGCGGTAGCCGAACCATGCAATGGTGACCTGGATCGTCATGATGACTGCTCCGACGAGAATCTTCGCTGCCAGGTTCCGTTCGTGCGGGTCGACGAGGTCGAGTTTGCCGAGCAGCGCCATGACCAGGTCCAGGACGATCCAGGTGTTCACCGCGCACCACCCGACCGCGAGGCAGGCCTGGATCGCGGCCGGGAGGTAGGCGCCGCGCCGGCCGAACGCGGCCCGCGACAACACCATGCCGGTGACCCCGGTGCGCTGGCCGATGAGAACGAATACGCCGAAAAGTGCCATGCCGACGACGTTTCCGGCGACCAGAACGATGAGGGTGTCGCGGAGGCCGAGCCCGAGGCCGATGCCGAGGGCGCCGAGAACCCAGTTGATGGGAGCGATATTGGCGCCCGCCCAGATCCAGAACTGGCCGGACACGCGCGTCGTGCGTGCTTCCTCGGGGATGGGTTGCAGTACTTCTTCGAAGTCGTGGACGTGGGGACTGTCGGCGGGAGTGTCGGTGACCATCGGACTCCTTTGTGAGGCCATGTCAGGTGGAGTTCCCATCATGCGGTGCGTGACCCGCATCACACCATTTACACTTTGCCAATAAATTCGGGCCGTCAACGAACGGAATGTCATGTCGCTGTCGTTAGCCGACGTTCTCGCCCACCCGAGCTTCGCCGCCGGACGCCCGGTCGTTCGAGCCGGAGCCGACCTGCTGACCCAGCCGGTGCGCTGGGTGCATTCGAGTGAGGTCATCGACATCGCGCATCTCCTTCGCGGCGGCGAGTTGCTGCTGACCGGAGGTTTCGCGCTCGCGTCTGCCGACCCGGCCGGACTGCGACGGTACGTGCGGGAATTGTCGGCCCGCCGTGTCGCCGGAGTGGCCGTCGAGACCGGTCCGCAATTGCCGCAGATTCCGGCGGAACTGGTCGAGGAGGCGACGGAGGTAGGTCTGCCGGTCGTCGAACTGCGTGGGGTCGTTCCGTTCGTCGAGGTCGCCGAGGCGATCAACGGCCTGCTGGTCAACGAATCGGTGCAGCGACTGCGTCGTGGTGACGCGGTCGCTCACGCGTTGTCCGAGGAGTTGGCCCGCGGTGGCGGTCCCGACGAGTTGCTCGAGGTGCTCGCGCGACTCCTGCCCGGCGACGTGACCCTGCTCGACGCGACCGGCGACGTGATCGCGGCCCTCGGGGACGAGATGACCGCCCCTGCCGCCGGTTCGGGCGTGTTCGCCGTGCCGGTGTTCGTCCAGGGTGTCGGTGTGGCGACGCTCCTGGTGTCTCCGGACGACCCGGCGGATCACGTCACCGCGGAGGCGATCGTCGAGCGGGCGCCGACAGCGCTCGCGATCTCGCTTCTGCGATCCTTTCCTCCCTCGGCCGCGGTCCGGGCGGCGCAGGCCTTGCTGCGGATCGTCTGCCAGCCGAATCCTGCCCCGGAGCGTCTCGTGGCGGCTGCGCGTGCGGCGGGGATGGTCGACGGGGCGTCGTACGTCGGGGTCGTCGGGCGTGCGGTCGACGGTCCCGTTTCTCTCGCCGCCATCGATGCGGCGCTGCACCGGTACGCGGCCGGAACGGTGTCGTCTGTCGCCGGCGACGAGTTGCACGCGATCGTCGTGCTCCGGTCCGACGACCGGGTCGGTTCCTGCGCGGCCCTGGTCGAGTCGCTGCGCGCGACCGCTCGGGCGGAGTTGGCCCGGGTGGCGGTGGGGCCGGTTGTCATCGGTCTGCTCGGACTCCCCGGCACGCTGGCGGAGGCGCGGTTCGCGCTCGATCTCGCGGCCGATCTGGGCATCGCCGGCACCGTGGTGGACGCGGCGGAACTGGCTCTCGAGCGTCTCGGCCGGCGGATCGGCGATCCGGCCCTGCTGACGTCGTTCGTCCTGGAACTTCTCGGACCGCTTCTCGCGGTCGGTCCGGAACGTGCTCGCCGTCTGATCGACACGCTGGACGTCTACCTGCAGTGCGGGTGCAGCAAGACCGAGGCGGCGGCCCGACTGCACGTGCAGCGCCAGACGCTGTATCAGCGGCTCGATCAGATCTTCGCCCTGCTCGGCGAGGATCCGACGGGTTCGCCGCGGCTCGCTGCCGTGCACCTCGCGACCCGCCTCTACCTCGGCGGTGTGGTCGACACGACCGCGCTCTGACGTGCGCGGGTGATAACGCAATCCACTTCGGGCCTCGACTGTTGCAACGGTGTTGCATTCCAGTGAACATCGTCGGGAATGGTAGATCGGGGTAGCGCGACCTGCGGCTGTCCGTGTTTACTGCGGTCTCAGTTCTGGTTCATTCGTTGCAACCGCGGTTCACGCGCAAGACCCCGACGACCGTTGACATGTGACGCCGGGCACAATATGGTCGTTGAACGAATCGCAGTTGCAATGAACGCAACGCACGCTATTCGTCGCAGTCGGCAAGAGTCGACGCCCCGAGAAGGAGTGGGCATGGCCCAAAACCTCAATTCCCCCTCAGCCCCGCCGCAATCGGACGAGGACGGCGCGGTGAACCCCTCGCCCCGAGTTCTCCGGCGGGTCATCACGGCGAGCTTCGTCGGCAACTTCGTCGAATGGTTCGACTACGCCGTATACGGTTATCTCGCAACGGTTATCGCGGTGGTCTTCTTCCCCGAGACCGAGCCGACGACGGGCCTGCTGGCCACGTTCGCCGTCTTCGCCATCTCGTTCGTCATCCGCCCGATCGGCGGACTCGTCTGGGGGCACTTCGGCGACAAGATCGGACGTCGCACGGCGTTGTCACTATCGATCCTCATCATGTCGGCGTCGACGTTCTGCATCGGACTGATCCCCGGCTTCGATCAGATCGGATACCTCGCACCGGTCCTGCTGCTGCTCGTCCGCATGGTGCAGGGATTCTCCGCCGCCGGCGAGTACGCGGGCGCCTCGGCGTTCCTCGCCGAGTACGCCCCGGACCGCAGGCGCGGACTGTTCACGAGCGTCGTGCCCGCATCCACGGCCGCCGGACTGCTGTTCGGATCGTTGATCGCGGCACTGCTGACCGCGGTGCTGTCGACGGACCAGCTCGAGGGCTGGGGATGGCGGTTGCCGTTCCTGCTCGCGGCGCCGATGGGTTTGATCGGCCGCTACATTCGGCTGAAGCTCGAGGACACCCCGAAGTTCCAGGAAATGGAACGGAAGGTGGAGTCCAACGCGCCGCTGTCCATCCTGTTCACCCACCATCGGCGTGCGATCGTCATCGCGTTCGGGGTCACCTGCCTCAACGCGGTCGGCTTCTACCTGATCCTCAGCTACATGCCGACGTACCTGTCGGAGGTGTTGAACGTCGGCCACACGGCCTCGTTCATCGCCGCGTCGATCGCTCTCGCCTGCTACATCGTGTTCATCTTCGGGATGGGTGCGCTCTCGGACCGCTTCGGCCGCAAACGAGTTCTCATCGCCGCGTCCATCTGCTTCGCGGTGTTCACCGTCCCGCTGTTCAGCGTGCTCGGCGCCGTCGGAATCGTCGGTATCGTCCTCATCCAGATCGTGCTGTGCGCGTTCCTCACCATGAACGACGGCACGCTCCCGACCTTCCTGGCCGAGATCTTCCCGACCCAGGTCCGCTACAGCGGCTTCGCGTTCAGCTTCAACACCGCCAATGCACTGTTCGGCGGCACCGCACCGTTCGTCGCCACGCTCTTGATCGAGCTCACCGGCAGCAAGCTCGCGCCCGCCTGGTATCTCGTCGCCGCGGCCCTCGTCGCAATGGGCGCGATGCTCATGGCCCGGGAAACCTCCCGTCGCCCCCTGGCCGACACCTGACCACCCGTACCTCCCACAGAAATGCGGCATCACACGATGCCGCCGGCAACTCGAAAGGAACATCATGAACTTGGAGCGCATCAAGAGCATCCCGAACGGCGAGAAGGTCGTTCCCACGTTCTCCCCGGTGGAAATGGACCGCAGGCTCGTCGCCCTGCGTAAGCACATGGCGGACAACGGGTTCGATGCCGTGCTCTTCACCAGCTACCACAACATCAACTACTACTCCGACTTCCTGTACACGGCGTTCGGGCGGCCGTACGCACTGGTCGTCACCCAGGACGGCTCGACCACCGTGTCCGCCAACATCGATGCCGGGATGCCCTGGCGGCGGTCGTTCGGCGAGAACGTCGTCTACACGGACTGGCGCCGCGACAACTTCGAGTTCGCCGTGCAGCAGGTCCTGGCGAAGCAGGGCATCTCACGCGGCACCCTCGGTGTCGAGGACGACCACCTGACCCCCGACGTACGGGCCCGGATCGCCGCGGTCCTGCCCGGGATGACGTTCACCGACGTCGCGAAGGCCACGATGCGCCAGCGCATGATCAAGTCTCCCGAGGAGATCGAACTGATCAAGCACGGCGCGCGGATCGGTGACCTCGGCGGCGAGGCCATCCGTGCGGCGATCACCGAGGGCGTCCCCGAATTCGAGGTGGCGATCGCCGGTTCGAACGCGATGATCCGGGAGATCGCGGCCACCTTCCCGCACGCCGAACTGCGCGACACGTGGGTGTGGTTCCAATCGGGCATCAATACCGACGGTGCCCACAACTGGGCCACCAGCCGCCGCGTCGAACGCGGAGACATCCTGTCGCTGAACTGTTTCCCGATGATCGCCGGCTACTACACGGCCCTCGAACGCACCCTGTTCTACGGCGAGCCGTCGGCCGAGCACCTGCGGCTGTGGGAGATCAACGTCGCGGTGCATCGCCGCGGGCTCGAGCTGATCAAGCCGGGCGCGGTCTGCAAGGACATCGCGGCCGAGCTGAACGAGATCTACGAGGCCGAGGGGCTGCTGCCGAACCGCACATTCGGGTACGGACATTCCTTCGGCGTGCTCTCGCACTACTACGGACGCGAGGCGGGACTCGAACTGCGCGAAGACATCGACACGGTCCTCGAACCCGGCATGGTGGTGTCGATGGAGCCGATGATCATGGTTCCGGTGGGAATGCCGGGCGCCGGTGGCTACCGCGAACACGACATCCTGGTCGTCGGCGACGACAGCGCGGAGAACATCACCCGGTTCCCGTTCGGACCCGAGCACAACATCCTCGGCGTCTGACCGGTATGCCGACCCTGCCTCGGGTGTGGCAGGGTCGGCGGTGGTGTAGGCAGAAACCGAAGGAGCGCAACGATCATGAGTGTGGACGACGTCGATCGACTCGCGGACAACGGACCGGGCGAGCACGACGGTGACGCGAAGCCGTCCCCGTCGGTCCTCCTCAACGGACTGCGGGTGCTCGAATCCTTCTCGATCGCCGAACCGGTGCTCGGTGTCACCGAGATCGCGCGCAAGGTCGACCTGCACAAGAGCAGCGTTTCCCGGATGCTCGCCACCCTCGAGAAGGCCGGCTACGTCGAGCGTGACGAGGGCACCGGACGCTACCGGCTCGGTCTCGGTCTCATCGCGCTCGCCGGGCCGCTGCTGGCCAACCTCGACGTGCGCCGCGTCGCGCAGCCGGAACTGGAGGAACTCACCCGCCGCACCGGCGAGACCAGCGCGCTCATGGTGTGGAACGGACACGAATCCGTCGTCGTCGAACAGATTCCCAGTCCCAAACAGGTCAAGCACACCGCCGCTGTGGGCACCCGCTACGACACGTATGCGAGTTCGTCCGTCCAGGTGTTCCTGTCCGAGATGCCGCGGGCGGAGATCGAGCGGCTCTTCGACCGCCGCCTGCTCGTCGGACCCGAGGAGCAGGACTCGCGGGGTGAGTACTTCGACGAGTTGAGCGACACCCACGACCGCGGATACGCCGTCAACGACGGCCGGACGTCGATCGAGGAGGTCGGCATCTCGGCGCCGGTCCGCGACCACCGCGGCGTCCTCGTCGCGGCCGTGATGCTGTCCGCGCCACGGTTCCGGGTCCCGGAGTCCATGCTCGAGTCGCTCGGGCGGACGGTCGCCGAATCCGGCAGGCGGGTGTCGGCACGGCTGGGGGCACCCGCCGCGACCCGCGACTGACCGCAGCGCATCCGCTCGTCGGGTGGACCCCGCGGACTATTCTGGGTTGAGCGTGTCAGAGGTGGTGCAGGCCGATGGCGAACGACGATCCGTGGGCAACCCAGCGCCAGCCGGAGATCACGACCGAGCTGGCCGCGGCGGGGTTCGACGATGCCGTGGAGATCGGCCGCGGCGGGTTCGGGGTCGTGTACCGCTGCCTGCAGGAAGACCTCGACCGCACGGTGGCCGTCAAAGTCCTGACGTCGAACCTCGATCCCGACAACGTAACGAGGTTCGTGCGGGAGCAACGGGCGATGGGCCGGACGTCCGGGCACCCGAACATCGTGGCCGTCTACCAGGTCGGTGTCACCCGGAGCAGGCGGCCGTTCCTCGTCATGCCCTACCACTCGTTCGGTTCCCTCGATGCGCAGATCCGTCGGTCGGGTCCTCTCGGCTGGCAGGAGGTGTTGCGGCTCGGGATCAAGATCTCCGGCGCCCTCGAGACCGCGCATCGCGGTGGGATGCTCCACCGCGACGTCAAACCCGCGAACATCCTGCTCACCGAATACGACGAACCGCAATTGACCGACTTCGGCATCGCCCGCGTCTCCGGCGGATTCGAGACGACGGCAGGCTCGATCACCGGCTCCCCGGCGTTCACCGCGCCCGAGGTGCTCGAAGGCCGGCCACCGACGGTCGAGTCGGACGTCTACAGTCTCGGGTCCACCCTGTTCTGCGCGTTGACCGGTCATGCCGCGTACGAGCGCCGGAGCGGTGAACAGGTGGTCGGTCAGTTCCTGCGGATCTCCACACAGGCGGTCCCCGACCTGCGGGACGCCGGAATCCCCGACGACGTGTGCAGTGCCGTCGAACATGCCATGGCCCGCGCGGTCGAGGACAGGCCGGGCGGCGCCGCCGACTTCGGCAACGAGCTCCGGGCGGTCGAGCGACGCAACGGTGTGGCCGTCGACGACATGTACATCCCGATTCAGCGGGCACCCGAGCAGCCGCACGATCATGCCGGCGAGTCCCCCCGGTCCCGCGGCCCCGGGCTCCCGTACAACGTGCGGACGCCGCCGACCCCGCCCGCGCCGGTGACGAAGTTCCGCCCACCCACCACCACCCGGCAGCTCGTGCCGCGACGCCGGCTCCTCGCCGTACTGCGCGCGGGCCGGGACCGCAGGCTGACGCTCGTCCACGCGCCGGCCGGGTTCGGCAAGAGCAGTCTGGTCGCCCAGTGGCGCGACGACCTGGTCGACGCCGGGACTGCGGTCGCGTGGCTGACCGTGGACCGCGACGACAACAACGTGGTGTGGTTCCTCGCCCACCTCGTCGAGGCGATCAGGCGGGTACGCCCGGAGGTCGTCACCGATCTGGGGCAGTCCCTGGAGGAGCACGGGGACGCGGTCGAACGGTTCGTCCTGACGTCGCTGATCAACCGGCTTCACGACAGCGAGGACGCCCTCGTCGTCGTGATCGACGACTGGCATCGCATCACCGGCTCCGGGCCGATCGACGCCATGAAGTTCCTGCTCGACAACGGCTGCCACCACCTGAAGATCGTCGTGGCGAGCAGGAGCCGGTCCGGGTTGCCGCTGAGCCGGATGCGGGTGCTCGACGAACTCAACGAAATAGCGTCCGAAGACCTGTGTTTCGATTTCGGCGAATCGCAGAACTTCCTGTCGGACCGGGTGCAGGTTCCGTTGAAGGACACCGAGATCGAACAACTCCGGGAATCGACCGACGGGTGGATCGCTGCACTGCAGCTGGCCTCGTTGTCGTTGCGCGAAGCGGGAAGTCCGGAGAACCTGATCGAACAGCTCCGGACGGGGACCGACGCGATCGGCGAGTACCTCGCCGAGAACGTGCTCGACGCCCTCGAACCCGACATGCTCGACTTCATGCTCGCCACGTCGGTCCCCGACAAGGTGTGCGGCGACCTGGCGTCGGCGCTGGGCGGCGTGCAGGACGGGCAAGCGAAACTCGAACAGGTCGCCGCCCGCGACCTGTTCCTCGGGAGGACGGGGGACGACCGACAGTGGTATCGCTATCACCACCTGTTCGCGCAGATCCTCCATCAGCGTCTCGAACGGGACCACCCCGGGCGCATCACCGACCTGCACCGCCGGGCGTACGACTGGTTCCGGGAGCGGCACCTGCTGGGCGAGGCCGTCGACCACATCCTCGCTGCCGGTGAACCGCAGAAAGCGGTGGAACTGCTCGAGGAGGACGACCTCTACCTCCTCGATCGGTCGCAGATGTCGACGCTGCTCTGCCTGATCGGGAAACTGCCCGCCGACCTGGTGGCCGCCAGCCCACGGCTGCAGCTCACCATCGGATGGGCGAACTGCGAACTCCAGCGACTCGAACTCGCGCAAGCCGCCCGAACCCGCGCGCTCGAGCAGATCGACAGCGGCGAGATGCCCGAGCGTCGCGCCGCCCAGCTCCGGGTGGAAGCGGATGTCCTGCAGGGCGACATCGAGGCGACCGCCGACCGCATCGAGGGTGTGCGGGAGCTCGTCACCGAATGCCTCGACCATCCCACGGAGTACCACCCCTTCGTGGTGTCGATGGCCGCTCTCATCGAAACGTTCGTGGACACGTGCGAATTCCGGTTCGAGGACGCCTACCGCAGGCAGAGCTGGGCGGCCCCGTATCACCGGCTGAACACCGGACCGTACTCCGTCGCGTACGGGTACTGTTTCGCCGGACTCGCGAAGTTCGAGCAGCTCGACGTCGGCGGTGCGATGGAGCTGTACCGCAAGGCGTTCCAGCTGGTCCGGGAGGCGGAGAACACGCAGTCGCAGCATGCGCGGCTCACTCGTACGCTTCTCGCCGAGGTCCACTACGAGCAGGGCCGGGTCGACGAAGCGGACGAGCTGCTCAACGAGACGTTCGACGCCGCTGCGCTCGGTGGCGCACCGGATTTCATGATCCGGCACTACTGCCTCAGGGCGCGGATCATGGCGGTGCGCGGCGATCGCGACGCTGCGGCACGACAACTCGACGAGGGGGTGCGGACCGCCGAGACGTTCTCCCTGCCCCGGCTGCGGGCCGCCGTCGACAACGAGCGGGTGCGGATCGGGCTGCCCCCGGCACCCGGGTTCGTGGCCGTCACACGCGAGACCCGGCGCACCCCGGCGAACGGGCTCGACCAGGCGACGGCGCAACTCGAGGAAGAGGCGGCCATCACGTTGCTCGCGGCGCAGGGCGATCCGGCGGCCGCGGATCTCGCGTGCGAATGGGCGAACGACTGGGTTCGGCAACTCGACGGGACCGGGCGGCACCGGGCCCGCCTGCAGGCGGGCCGGTTGCTCGTGTCGTGCCTGTGGGCTGCCGGACGTCGCGACGAGGCGCAGGCGATGCTGCTGCCGGCGGCGGTGGAGTGCGCCCGGCACGGGCTGATCCGGTTCCTACCCGACGGCGGCTCGAACGTCGTTGCGGCGCTGTCGGTGCTGCGGGAGAACGGTCACCCCGACCTGCCGCGGACGTTCGTCGACACCGTGCTCGATGCCGCGCAGTAATCGCCTCGCGGGAGCAGGTGTGCGGCGGCCGTCCGCCACGGGGCGAGCAGGGTCTCGAAGTGCGCGCTGGTGAAATCGTGCCGCCCGACGAGATCCGACACGGCGTGCGCTGCCGCCGCGTCGCGCACCGCGGTCGCGATGTCCGCGCACAGTTGCTCGTCCTCGCGCACTGTCGCCTCGTCCATGAAGTGCCGTTCCCACGCGGCGTCCTGGGCGCGGTACCAGGATTTGATCCGGCCCGCTTCCCAGGCCGCGTCGCGTGCGCAGGCCCAGGCGCCGAGCCGCCGGCGGCTGTCGACGACGCTTGTCGTCCGCGTCAGTGCTCCGAAGTGCCCGTGCAGGAGGGCCGCCGCTTCCACGGCGTGTCGCACCACGTCCTGCCAGTTCGGGCCGAAGCTCTGCTCGCATTCGTGCTCGGTGACGGCGAACGTGTCGAGGACGGACAGCGCGTCGTCCACGACGTCGGCGTGGAGAAGGTACGAGCCCGGCAGCTCGCGTCGGCTCAGCAACTGGAAGGCCACGAACGCGTCGCCGCGGACGGGTGCACAGTGCACGAGCACGTCGAGCACCGACAGCCGGGTCTCGGGCGCGTAGTCGTCGCGCTCCGGAACCGGGTGCCGGCGGATGAAGTGCGCGGCGCGGGCGGGGAGAAGGCGGAGTTCGTCGGTGATCATGTCAGCACTCGACGTAGTTGACCGGGACGTTGACGGCCAGACCGCCGGTCGACGTTTCCTTGTACTTCGACAGCATGTCGGCGCCGGTCGAGCGCATCGTCTCGATCACCTGGTCGAGGCTGACGCGGTGGGTGCCGTCGCCGCGTAGGGCCATGCGAGCAGCGTTGATGGCCTTGCCCGCCGAGATCGCGTTCCGTTCGATGCACGGAATCTGCACCAGCCCTTCGATGGGATCGCACGTGAGGCCGAGGCTGTGCTCCATCGCGATCTCCGCGGCATTCTCCACCTGTTCCGTTGTGCCGCCGAGGATCTCGGCGAGCCCGGCAGCGGCCATGGACGCCGCGGAACCCACCTCACCTTGGCAGCCGACCTCGGCTCCGGAGATCGACGCGCGTTCCTTGTACAGCGAGCCGACGGCGCCGGCGGCGAGGAGGAAGCGGATCGCGGTGTCGTCGGGATCCGACTTCCCGGCCGGGGTGTAGTGAACGGCGTAGTGCAGCACCGCGGGGATGATGCCCGCGGCCCCGTTGGTCGGGGCGGTGACGATCCGGCCGCCGGATGCGTTCTCCTCGTTGACGGCCAGCGCGACGAGGTTGACCCAGTCCTCGGCGAATGCGGGATCACGGTGCGGGTCTTCCTGATCCAGGCGGAGGTACCAGTCCCGTGCGCGGCGGCGCACGCGCAGAGCGCCGGGAAGGATCCCGTCGCGCGCGATCCCGCGCCTCTCGCATTCCACCATGACGTCGCGGATATGGAGGAGCCGTTCGTAGATTTCCACGGTCGACCGCGTTTCGCGTTCGAATTGGAGCATCACGTCACTGATGGCGTAGCCGTGGCGGGCCGCGACGTCGAGGAGTTCCTTGGCGGACCCGAACGACAGTCCGCCGGTGGCGGTGCGCGGCGGCTGTGCACTCTCCGCTTCGGTGACGACGAAGCCGCCGCCGATCGAAAAGTAGGTTTCGCTGTGGATCTCGACGCCGGCGGCTGTGGATGCGGTGATCCTCATCCCGTTCGGGTGCAGCGGCAGGATGGTCAGCGGATGGAGGACGATCTCGTCCTCGGCGAGCGCGACCTCGTGCGATCCGCCGACCCTGATGTGCCGGGTACTGCGCATCTCCTCGAGGCGTCGTTCCATCTCCTCGGTCTCGATCTTCTCGGGAAAGTACCCCTCGAGTCCGAGCAGCACCGCGGACATCGTTCCGTGGCCCGCTCCCGTGGCGGCGAGCGAGCCGTACAGGTCGACACGGATGTCCGCTACCTCGGGCAGGGCGTCGAGGGCGCGGAGGTCGGAGACGAACCGCGCGGCGGCGCGCATCGGTCCGACGGTGTGCGAACTCGAGGGGCCGACGCCGACGGAGAACAGGTCGAACACGCTGATGGTCATGGGATTACACCGCCTCACTGAGTTCGTTGGCGTATTGCGCGGGGGTGAGGAGTCCGTAGGCGGACGACGTCGGCGACGGGAGGACGGCGAACAGCCAGCCGCGGTGGAACGGGTCGTCGGCGACGAGTCGCGGATCCTCGAGGGCGTCGGTATTCGTCATCGTGACGAGTCCGCTGATCGGCGCGTACACGGTGACGACGGTCCGCGCGGAAGTCCACACGAGCGCGCAGGGGGCGCCGGCCTCGATCGTGCTGCGCACTGCCGGAAGTTCCAGCCCGACCACCTCGATTTCGTCGAGTGCCGTGTCCGTGACCCCGGCCCGGAGCGGGTAGTCGGAGAAGCTCTGTCCCGGTGCGAGGGCCAGCCAGCTGTGTGTGGCCGTGAACCGTCGATCCGAGGGAATCTTTCCAGCTCTCATGCCTTGTCCTTTGACAGTCGGGCGTTGTGGTCGCGGAGTCGCGCGTGTGATCCAACAGGTCTGACAGTGATATATCAGTATGAGTCATAACAGTAGGTCAGGTGCGGGGGTGGGTCAAGAGGTGGTCTGGAATCGTCCGGAAACTAGGGGGCTACGGCCGGAGGGTCGCGGGCAGCACACCTTTGAGTGAGCTCGTCACGGCGAGCGCCTCGGCGGCCAGGAGATCGCCCGGCGTGAGAATGCGTTCGCGCATCAGCCCACGGTCGAGCTGCCAGGACCGCTCGACACCCGGCAGGCACCCCGACGACAACGGTGGTGTCCACCAGACGCCGTCGAACCGGGCGGCGAGATTCGCGATCGTGGTCTCGGTGACGTGCCCGAGTTCGTTGACCAGCACGACGTCGTCGGCCCCGGGATGGCGGTGTCGCCTGCGGTCGTATCGCTCGCGCAACGTCGTCTTGTGTCCGAGGAGGACGTCCCGGGAGTCGACGGGCTCGTCGTCGAGCACGAGAGACACCGAGGCCGGCGCGACCGGCGGCCCGAAGACATCGACGTCCACACCGCCGGCACGGTGCAGGCGCACGCGGACCCGGGCCTCGCCGATACCCGCCAGCCGCTGCGCGAGGTGGCGCCGGAGGTCCCGTTCCCGGAACTCGTACCCGAGCACGGCTGCGGAACGGGCCAGGCGTCGGAGATGACGCTCCGCGTGCCGCAGACCGGTCCGCGGATCGTGATACATCGTCTCCATCAGCTGAGCACCCGTACCGAGCAGCTGCGCCTCACCTGTATCGATCGGCTGGACCCCAGCGGCATCGATCGTCGCGACACCGGCGGCGGACACGGAGGCGTTCACGGGGCGGAGGCTCGATTCGACGCGTGGCTGGGGCTGGCGGCACCACGATATACGAGTGAACGGAGCACGGACACCGCGTCCACGGTCGCGGACACGTCGTGCACCCGGAGGAGGGCGGCCCCGTTCTGCGCGGCAATCAGGGCTGCGGCCACCGAGGCGGCCTGACGGTGGTCGACGCCGCGGCCGGTGATCGTGCCGAGCATGCCCTTCCGGGACAGTCCGGCCATCACGGGAACACCGAGATCCGTGATCTGCCGGAGCTCGGACAACAGGGTGAGGTTGTGGGCGAGGGTCTTGCCGAATCCGAAGCCCGGGTCGACCATGATGTGCTCGAGGGGAATTCCCGCGCCCCGGCAGGCACCGACACGGTCGACGAGGAACCCGCGCACCTCGGACACGACGTCGCCGTACTCCGGCGATTTCTGCATCGTCTCGGGCTCGCCGCGCATGTGCATCAGGCACACGGGCACGTTCAGGTCGGCGGCGGCGCGCAGCGCACCCGGAAGCCGGAGGGCACGAACGTCGTTGATCATCGACGCGCCGGCGGCGACCGCCGCGCGCATGACGTCCGGTCTCGAGGTGTCGACCGAGATCGGGACCGAGGTGAGCTCGGCGAGTTCCTGGACGACGGGAATCACGCGCGCGATCTCGTCCGCGACGGACGGCGGTCGGGATCCGGGACGGGTCGATTCGCCTCCGACATCGAGGAGGTCGGCGCCCTCCGCGACCAGGGACAGGGCGTGCTCGACCGCGGCGGCGGTGTCGAGGTATCGACCACCGTCGGAGAACGAATCCGGGGTCACGTTGACGATTCCGCAGATTAGGGGAACGTCGCGTGACAGAGCGTCGAGCAGTCGGCCGTGGCCGGTCGCGATGAGCGTCGGGAACGGAACCATCCGGCGCACCTCCTTTCGGAAGGGGAATCGGTCCGGAGGACGGCACCATGCCGTCCACCCGGACCGACGCTGTCGCTTTACACGGGGTCGACGCCGAACTCCTCGGCGGCGTCGATCAGCCACTCCGCGAGATACCGGGCGAACGACGACCGCACGAGGATCCGGTAATCGGCTCCCTCGTCGTCGAGCGCGATCAGGATCACGCCCGCGAGGCCGAGCATGGTCTGCACCGCAGTGCCGCGGACGAACACCCTCGGATGCAGATCCAGTGAGCAACCCTTCTCGAGGACGTCGCGGGCGTGAGTGCCGCGCAGCCGCAGGGTGGTTCGCTGTCCGGAGACGTCGATCGCGGCTCCGCCGTGGGGTGTCACCGCCGCCCGCAGGTCCGACTCGAGAGCGGGCGCCGACTGTGCCCTGGTGGTGATCAGCCACTCCTCGGGACCGAGCCAGACGGCGGTCATCGCGTCGGTGCCCGCCGACGTCGACGCCGCGGTGGGGAGGTCGAACCCGAGGACCGTCGCGGCGGCGCCGACTCCCGGTCCGGCCGGGTCGACCCACAGGTCGACCATCGCGACGAACGGTTCCTCGGCGACGCTCACCGACTCGGGGAGTGCAGAGAATTTCTGGTCCCAGCCGTGCAGGGGGCTGAGGGGGACGAGGGTGTCAGCCATCGCGACGTGCTCCTTCGGGATCGACGAGGACGGAACTGGTGACCTCGACGGCGACCAGGTTTCCGTCCACCGGGACGTGCAGGGTGTCGCCGAGCCGGGCGCGGCCGCCCTTGACGAGGGCGAGCCCGAACGGGCGGCCCAGTTCGGCGCTGAGGTAGCTCGAGGTGACGTGCCCGAGCATCGGCACCGGCGGAGGCGGCAGGATCCCGTCGGCGATCTCTTCGATGATCTGCGCGCCCTCGGGCAGCACGGTCTGCTTGTCGAGCGGGAGCAGTCCGACGAACTGCTTGCGCAGCGGGTTCTGGTTCTCCTCCCGGGTGAAGGAGCGTTTCCCGATGAAGTCGCGCTTCTTCTTCGACACGGCCCAGCTCATCCCGAGGTCCTGCGGGGTGACCGTGCCGTCGGTGTCCTGACCGATGATCGGGTAACCCTTCTCGGCGCGCAGGACGTGCATGGTCTCGGTGCCGTACGGGGTGATGTCGTACTTCTCGCCCGCGGCGATCAGGCGCGCCCAGACCGCGGGTGCGTGCCAGCCGTCGACGTTGACCTCGAACGCGAGTTCGCCGGAGAAGCTGATCCGGGCGACCCGGACGTGGACGCCGCCGAGGGTGGTATCGCGCCACGCCATGAACGGGAACGCGTCGTTGGTGACGTCGAGGTCGGGGAAGACCTCACCGATGACGTCGCGCGAGCGCGGTCCGACGACGGGGAACGTGGCCCACTGTTCGGTGACCGAGGTGAGCCGTACCGACAGGTGCGGCCATTCGGTCTGCAGCCACTCCTCCATCCAGTCGAGGATCTTCGCGGCGCCACCGGTGGTCGTGAAGACCTGGAAGCGGTCGTCGGCCAGGCGCATCACGGTGCCGTCGTCGATGACCATGCCGTCGACGCCGCACATGACGCCGTAGCGGACCATGCCGACCTTCAGGGTGCTCATCATGTTCGTGTAGATCATGTCGAGCAGCACACCGGCGTCGGGACCCTGGACGTCGATCTTGCCGAGGGTGGAGCCGTCGAGGATGCCGATGCTGCGGCGCACGGCAGCGCATTCGCGCAGCACCGCGGCGTCCATGTCCTCCCCGGGCAGGGGGTAGTAGCGGGGACGCTTCCACTGGCCGACGTCCTCGAACACCGCGCCGCGGCCGACGTGCCAATCGTGCAGCGCCGTCACCCGTTCGGGGTCGAAGAGGGCGCCGCGGCTGCGGCCGGCGAGGGCGGCGAACGCGACCGGGGTGTAGGGCGGCCGGAACGTGGTGGTGCCCAGCGTCTCGATCGGCCTGCCCAGCAGTTCGGCCGTGATGCCGGAGGAGATCACCCCGGACGTCTTGCCCTGGTCGTGTGCGGTGCCGATGGTGGTGTAACGCTTGATGTGCTCCATCGACGTCATCCCGGCACCGACGGCGCGGGCGAGGTCGGCGACCGTCGCGTCGCGCTGCACGTCGACGAACTGGGTGTCCTCGCCGGCGACGTCCCGCACCCGCCAGAGGACCAGCGGAGTGGACTGTTCGATCGCGGGTGCAGGTTCGGGGTCGATCGTGCGCTCGGGAACGGTGAAGCCGAGGTCGCGCATGATCGACTGACCGGCGGTCTGGCCGTCGCGCAGGCACCCGTCCAGGTCGAACACACCGTTCGCGGACCCGGCGACGGAGACTCCGTCGAGGTCCTCGCCGGGCACGAAGGCACCGAGGTTCTCGTCGTAGCGGAGCTTGCCGCGGGCCTGGGAGAACAGGTGCACGGCCGGATTCCAGCCGCCGCTGACGAGCAGGACGTCGCAGGCGAGGGGGACGCGGAACCGGTGATCGGTGTCCGTGCGGTGCGACACGACGGCGTGGCTGATCCGGCCGTTGCCGCGGGTGCCGGATACCACCGAGCCGGTACGGATGGTGATGCCGCGCGTGTCGCATTCACGCTGCCAGCGGGCGGGTGCCTCGTCGCGGGCCTCGACGATCGCGTTGATGCGGACGCCGGCGTCGTGCAGGTCGATCGCGGCTTCGTAGGCACTGTCGTTGGTGGTGAACACGACGGCCTGCTCACCCACCTTGACGCCGTAGCGGTGCAGGAAGGTGCGGGCGCCGTGCGCGAGCATGATGCCTGGTCGGTCGTTGTCGGTGAAGACGACGGGCCGCTCGTGCGCTCCGGCGGCGACGAGGATGTGCCGGGCGCGGATACGCCAGACGCGCTGGCGGCTCAGCGCCGCGGGGGCCTCGACACCGAGATGGTCGGTGCGGCGCTGCAGGGCGAGGACGAAGCCGTCGTCGTAGTTGCCGAATGCGGTGGTGCGCTGCAGATGCAGCACATCCGGGTACGTGTCCAGTTCGGCGACCGCGGCCGCGACCCACTCGAGGGCGGGTGCGCCGTCGATGAGGTCGGTGCTGCCGAGGAGGTCGCCGCCGGCTTCGCTCTGCTCGTCGACGAGCACCACCCGCGCACCCGCCCGGGCCGCCGTGAGCGCGGCGGCGAGACCGGCCGGTCCGGCGCCGGCGACGAGGAGGTCGGTGTGGACGTGCTTGGCGTCGTACTTCGCCGAATCGGGGATCTCGGCGAGCCGTCCCTGACCGGGGATGCCGCGGGCGACGAGGCCGTCGAACAACTCGATGGTGGTGGCGAGCAGCATCGGCTCGGGGAACGGCTCCTCGATCTGCACGAGACCGCCGGTGTCCTCCGCCCACGCCGCGGTGATGCCGCGGGCCCGGCCGAGTTTGATGCTGGTGGTGATCTGGTGGACGCCGTTCGCGAGCAGGGCCGAGCCCAGCGTGTCACCGGGGTGACCGGTCAGTTCCCGGCCGTCGAACGTGAAGGTGTAGGAGGTGTCGCGGTCGAGGCGACCGCCCTGGCGGGTGCGGAAGGGTGCGTTCACGATATCGTCGGCTTCTGCTCGTCCAAGCGGTAGACGCTGTGGAATCGGTAGGTGGCGGTGTCGCGTACGGCGTTGAACCAGCGCCGGCAGCCGGCGCTGTGGTTCCACCGTTCCGCGAAGAGACCTTTCGGGTTCGCGCGGAAGAACACGAAGTGCGCCCACTGCTCGTCGGTCAGCGATTCGGGGTCTTCCGGATAGACGACGTGGGCTTCGCCGCCGTAGTGGAACTCGGTTTCCTCACGGGACCCGCACCACGGGCATTCGATGAGTTGCATTGTGGCTCCTGACCTTCAGTGCGCGACGGCGGCGGCGCCGTGCTCGTCGACGAGGGCGCCGGTGACGAACCGGTCGAGGCTGAACGGCGCGATGAACTCGTGCGGTTCGTCGTTCGCGATGGTGTCCGCCATACACCAGCCCAACCCGGGGGTGGCCTTGAATCCGCCGGTGCCCCAACCACAGTTGAGGTACACGTTGTCGTACGGGGTGCGTCCGACGATCGGGGAGGCGTCGGGGCACACGTCGACGATGCCGCCCCAGGTGCGCAGCAGATGCGCGCGGGCGAAGACGGGGAACAACTCCACCGCGGCCGCCATCTGGCGCTCGATGATGTGGAACGCGCCGCGCTGGCCGTACCCGTTGTAGGAGTCGACACCCGCGCCCATCACCAGTTCACCCTTGTGCGCCTGCGAGACGTACACGTGGATGGCGTTGGACATCACGATGGTCGGGTGCACGGGCTCGAGCAGTTCCGAGACCAGCGCCTGCAGCGGGTGGCTCTGCACGGGGGTGCGGATGCCGAGCATGTCGGTGAGCGTCGAGGTGTGCCCGGCCGCGCACAGCGCGACCTGACCGGTCGCGATGTCGCCGCGGGTGGTGCGCACCCCGGTGACCTTGTTGCCGTCGGTGACGAACCCGGTGACCTCACAGTTCTGGATGATGTCGATGCCCGCCTCGTCGGCGCGGCGCGCGAATCCCCAGGCCACGTAGTCGTGCTTGGCGATGCCGGCGCGCGGCTGATACGTCGCGCCCATCACCGGGTAGCGGATGTCGCTCGAGATGTTCACCAGCGGGCACAGCTTCTTGACCTCGTCGGGTCCGACCCACTCGGCGTCGATGCCGTTGAGCTTGTTGGCCTCGACGCGGCGGACGCTGTCGCGGACGTCCTGCAGGCTGTGCGCGAGGTTCAGGACGCCGCGCTGGCTGAACAGGATCGGGTAGTCGAGGTCGTCCTCGAGACCCTCCCACAGCTTCAGGGCGTGCTCGTAGATCTTGGCGCTCTCGTCCCACAGGTAGTTCGACCGGATCAGCGTGGTGTTGCGGGCCATGTTGCCGCCCGCGAGCCAGCCCTTCTCCAGAACCGCGACGTTGGTGATGCCGTGGTTCTTGGCGAGATAGTGCGCGGTGGCGAGGCCGTGCCCGCCGCCGCCGACGATCACGACGTCGTACGACTTCTTCGGTTCCGGGTTGCGCCACAGGAAGTCGGGGTGGTCGGGCAGGTGGGCGCCGGGTGGCTGGGTGGCACTCATCAGTTTGCCTCCGTGAGGTCGGGGTACAGCGGGAAGCGCAGCGCGAGGGCGTCGACGCGGCCGCGGAGCTCGTCGAGTCCGGCCTCGTCGGTGGCCGGTCGCAGCGCGTAGCTGATGATGTCGGCGACCTCGGTGAACGCGTCCAGGTCGAAACCGCGGGTGGCGAGCGCGGGGGTGCCGATCCGCACCCCGGAGCTGACCATCGGCGGGCGCGGGTCGAACGGTACGGCGTTGCGGTTCACCGTGATACCCACGCGGTGCAACCGGTCCTCGGCCTGCTTGCCGTCGAGCTCGGATTCGCGCAGATCCACCAGCACCAGGTGCACGTCGGTGCCGCCGGACACGACGCTGATCCCCGCCGCGCGGGAGTCGGGCTGCAGCAGCCGGTCGGCGAGAATCTTCGCGCCGGCGAGCGTGCGTTCCTGGCGCTCCCGGAACTCGGGCTCGGCGGCGAGCTTGAACGAGACGGCCTTGCCGGCGATGACGTGCTCGAGCGGGCCGCCCTGCTGTCCGGGGAACACCGAGGAGTTGAACTTCTTGGCCAGTGCCTCGTCGTTGGTGAGGATGACGCCGCCGCGCGGACCGCCGAGCGTCTTGTGCGTCGTCGACGTGACCACGTGGGCGTGCGGGACGGGGGAGGGGTGCAGTCCGGCGGCGACGAGTCCGGCGAAGTGCGCCATGTCGACCATGAGGTACGCGCCGACCTCGTCGGCGATGCGCCGGAACGCGGCGAAATCGAGCTGGCGGGGATAGGCGGACCAGCCGGCCAGGATCAGCTTCGGGCGGTGCTCACGCGCGAGACGCTCCACCTCGTCCATGTCCACGAGATGATCGTCCTCGCGGACGTGGTACGCGGCGACGTCGTAGAGCTTGCCGGAGAAGTTCAGCTTCATCCCGTGGGTGAGGTGACCGCCGTGCGCGAGGTCCAGGCCGAGGATGCCGTCGCCGGGCTTCAG
Organism: Rhodococcus wratislaviensis; assembly: GCF_900455735.1. Classification (GTDB taxonomy): domain Bacteria; phylum Actinomycetota; class Actinomycetes; order Mycobacteriales; family Mycobacteriaceae; genus Rhodococcus_F; species Rhodococcus_F wratislaviensis. Next base: position 342,806 of record NZ_UAUI01000025.1, read on the forward strand.
CAGTGCCGACATCGCGGCGGCGTTGGCCTGCGCCCCGGAGTGCGGTTGCACGTTGGCGAACTTCGCGCCGAACAGGTCGGTGAGGCGGTCGATGGCGAGCTGCTCGATGACGTCGACGTGCTCGCACCCGCCGTAGTAGCGGCGTCCGGGGTAGCCCTCGGCGTACTTGTTCGTCAGCACCGACCCCTGCGCCTGCATCACCGCGAGCGGGGCGAAGTTCTCGCTGGCAATCATTTCCAGGGTGCCCTGCTGTCGCTCGAGCTCGGCCGCGATCGCCCGGTGCACGGCGGGGTCGAGATCGGCGAGCGAATGAGTCAGCGTCGGGTTCGCTGCTGCCACCTCGGTGAGGTGTGCGGTGTCCACGGTCATGGTTCGCCTTTCTGGAAGGTCAGTTGACTTTGAACTGATATATCAACTGGAAAGTAGAGTAAGGTCAGCACCGGACAAAGGTCAATAGCTCCGGCAAATCAGGGAGACGGAACATGAGCCTGGCGCATTCTTCGGTCGCGGACACGGCATCGAACGGCGGCACCAACGCCGACCGCGCGTACGAGATCGTGCGCGAACGCCTGGTCATGCTGGACATCCGGCCCGGCGAGCCGATCAACGACGACCGTCTCGCCGAGGAACTCGGATTCGGCCGGACACCCGTGCGGGAAGCGCTCAAGCGCCTCGAGCGGGAACGTCTCGTCGTCGCCTACCCGCGTCGCGGCACGTTCGCCACAGCCGTCGACATGACCGATCTCGCCGACATCTCCGAGATCCGCAAGCAACTCGAACCGACCGCGGCGGCCCGGGCGGCGCGGACGGCGTCCCAGGACGCGCGGGCCCGGCTGTCCGCGCTGGCCGACGAGATCGCCGAGATCGCCGACAGTGAAGACCCGCGCGACGTCCTGCGCAAGGACGTGCGCGTGCACCGCGAGATCTACCGCGCGTCCGGGAACCCTCACCTCGAGGACATCCTCGTCAGCCTCGACGCGCACGCCACCCGCATCTGGTGCCTCTTCCTCGACCGGCTGCCCGACGTCGCGAGCCACGTCCGCGAGCACGTGGCCCTGCTGCGGGCCATCGTCGACGGCGACGAGGACACCGCCTCGTCGCTGACCCTCGCCCACGTCGCCGGCTTCGAGAAGGCCATCCGCGACCTGCTGTAGGCGCTTCGCGCCCGTGAGTGGTTAACGAGTCCCTGGACTCGTTAACCACTCACGGGCGGCGGAGCCGCCTCAGCTGAAGACCACCGTCCGATGACCGTGCAGCAGGACGCGGTTCTCGCAGTGCCAGCGCACGGCCCGCGACAGCGCGAGGGCCTCGGCGTCCTGCCCGACCGTGGCGAGTCGCGCCGGGTCGAAGGAGTGGTCGATGCGGATGACTTCCTGCTCGATGATGGGACCCTCGTCCAGATCGGGTGTCACGTAGTGGGCGGTTGCCCCTACCTGCTTGACGCCGCGATCGAATGCCTGGTGGTAGGGCTTGGCGCCCTTGAAACCGGGCAGGAACGAGTGGTGGATGTTGATGGCCCGTCCGCGCAGTGCCCGGCACGCGTCGTCCGACAGGACCTGCATGTACCGGGCGAGGACCACGAGATCCGCATCGAACTCGTCGACGAGTTCGAGGAGCCTGGCCTCCGCCTGCGGCTTGGTGGCCGGCGTGACCGGGACGTGGACGAACGGCAGCCCGGCGGCTTCGGCCATCGGGCGCAGCACCTCGTGATTGGAGACGACGGCGACGAGTTCGGCGCCGAGGTTGCCTGCGCGCCAGCGGAAGATGAGGTCGTTGAGGCAGTGGCCCATCTTGGAGACCATGACGATCACCCGGGGCAGGTCGCTGCCGTTGAAGTTGAACGTCATGCCGAATTTCGCGGCGACGCTCCCGAATTCGGCTGTGAGGCGCTCGATGTCGACGTCTTCTGCCGACACGAACGACGTGCGGAGGAAGAACGCGTCGCTGCGGGTGTCGTCGAACTGCTGGTGCTCGGCGATATCGCAGTTCTGCTCGAAGAGAAAGGAGCTGACTGCGTGAACGATCCCGGGACGCTGAGCGCAGCTGAGCGTCAGGGTGAAGGTCTGGGTCATGTGGGTCTCCTCGATGCCGGACCAATTGAGGTGTCAGTCCGAGCGAACTGATATATCAGAATGGGCCCATGCTATTTCAGGCGGGACGAGCGGGTCAAGGGGTGGAGACGGAGTCAGGCGCTGCTTCGGGCTCCGGCGAGCAGGGAGTCCGATCGAGTCTGGGCGTACTGGGTCGCGGCGGCGTCGACCGTGTGGTTGAGCAGCAACGCCGTGGTCACCGGTCCCACCCCTCCGGGGACCGGGGTCAGCGCGCCGGCCCGACCGTCGACGGCTGCGACGTCGACGTCACCGAGCAGTTGCCCGTCCGCGGTCGCCGTGGTCCCGACATCGATGACGACGGCGCCGTCGGCGACGTGGTCGGCCGTGATCAGTCCGGGAATGCCGACCGCGACGACAAGGATGTCGGCGTCACGGGTGCCCGCGGCCAGGTCGGTGGTGTGCCGGTGGCAGACGGTCACCGTCGCGTTGCGCTGCACGAGCAGATGCGCGACGGGACTACCGACGACAGTCGATCTGCCGACCACCGCGGCCGTCCTGCCGTGCGTGGAGATTCCGTGGTGATCGAGGAGCGCGATGACGGCCTGTGCGGTGGCGGGCGCGAACGCGGGTAGACGCGCGACGAGACGGCCGAGGCTGACCGGATTCGCGCCGTCGACGTCCTTCGCGGGGTTGATCGCCTCCCGCAGTGCGTCGAGGTCGGTGCCGTCCGGCAGGGGTGTCTGCAGGATGATTCCGTGGACGTCCGGGTCGTGGCCGAGTTCGACGAGCGTGCTGCGGATCTGCTCGGTCGACGCCACGGCGCCGAGATCGACGATGTCGCAGAGGATTCCGGTGCGTTTGGCGGCCGACGCGATGGAACGCACGTACCAGGCGGTCGATTCGTCGTCGGTGGCCTGCACGACCGCCAGCTTGGGCCGGACACCGATTTCGGCGAGGGCCGCGGCGGCGACGGATGCGTCGTTGCGGATGGAGGTGGCGAGTTCGGCGCCACCGAGGCTTCTGGTCATGAAGTCAGCTGCTTTCGTACTCGTGTCGTGACGGCGTCGGCACGCTCGACGATCGCGTCGACGCCGGACAGGCACTCGGTGAGGGCCCGGCGGGTGTCCGCATCGGTGATACCCGGCAGGTTCACCTCGATGTTGACCCGGGCGGTGGTGGCGGCTGCGCGGGCGGCCTCGGCGGCGGCCGCGACGTCGCTGACGACGGTGCGGTTCGCCACCGGCAGCAGGACGTCGGCGAGCGCGACGACGTCGCCTGCCGCGACCACCACCTCGGCGGGGACCGCGGCCGCGCCGGCGAGGGCGGTCGCGATCGCCGACGTGCGCGTTCCGGATTCGTCGTCCGTGTCCTGGGGGAGCCGGTAGGCGTCGATGACGGCCGTGAATGCTGCCATGTCGTCCTCGGCGAACTGCAGTGCCTTCTCGCGGAACGCATCCGCGGACGCGCAGATGCGTTCGACGAGCATCCCGTGGTCGGCGTACCTCTTGCCGGTGGTGTAGCGGGCGACCATCGAGACCAGCGCGGCGGCCTGGCCGAGGTGGAGCGCGCCGGTCGCGCCGCCGCCGGGTGCGGGAGTTCGATCGGCGAGCGAATCCAGGAATCCGGCGATCGTGTCGTCTCGGAGGGTCATGACCGGATCTTCTTCATCTCGGGGTCGACGAGCGGCTCGGCCACGACGGTGGCCGGGATGCGGCGTCCGAAGTACTCGATCTCCACCGGGGTGTCGACGGTTGCGTTCGCGGGAAGCCAGGCGTAGGCGATCGGCGCCCCGACCGTGTGACCGAACGCGGCGCTCGTGACGTATCCGGCGGGCTGTCCGTCGACGAACACCGGCTCGTGGCCGAGGACCACGGACGTGCGGTCGTCGATCATCAGGCACGCCAGGCGCCGCTCCACCGTCTCGTCGGAGACGCCGTCGAGCGCGTCGCGCCCACGGAAGTCGCCCTTCTGCAGTCGCACCGCGAACCCGAGACCGGCCTCGTAGGGGTTGTGCTCGGTGGTCATGTCGCTGCCCCACGAGCGGTAGCCCTTCTCCATCCGCAGGCTGTTGAACGCGGCGCGGCCGGCGGCGATGACGTCGTACTTCTGCCCCTCCGCCCACAGCAGATCCCACAGGCGCAGACCGTTGTCGGCGGACGTGTACAGCTCCCAGCCGAGTTCGCCGACGTACGACAGGCGCATCGCCGTGACGGGCACCCCGCCGATGCGGACCTGCTTCGCACGGAAGTACTTGAAGTTCTCGTTCGTGAAGTCGTCGGAGCTCAGTGCCTGCACCAGATCCCGGGCGCGCGGACCCCACAGCCCGATCCCGCACGTGCCGCCGGTGATGTCCCGGATCTGCACGCTGCCGTCGTCGGGGGACTGCCGGCGGAAGTAGTCGAGGTCGAGGTTGCCGTTGGCGCCGACCTGGAAGACGTTATCGGACAGTCGCGTGACGGTGAGGTCGCTGCGGACGCCACCGGCGTCGTCGAGCGCGAGCGTGTAGGTGACCGACCCGACGGACTTGTCCATCTTGCCGGTCGTCAGCCGGTCGAGCAGGGCCAGCGCGCCGGGGCCGCTGAGCTCGAGGCGCTTCAGCGGTGTCATGTCGTACATCGCCACGGACGTGCGGGTGCGCCAGGCCTCCGCCGCGGCGATGGGGGAGTGGAACATCGCCGCCCACGGTTCCCGGGCCGGCGGCTGCCATTCGGCCGGAAGGTCCTGCACCAGATGGGCGTTGGACTCGAACCAGTGCGGGCGTTCCCAGCCGGAGCTCTCCAGGAACACGGCGCCGAGTTCCTTCTGGCGAGAGTGGAAGGGGCTGACCCGCAGGTCGCGGGGAGACTCCTTGGGCTGCAGCGGGTGCAGCACGTCGTAGATCTCGACGAAGTTCTGCTGCGACGTCTCGCTGACGTAGTCGGGTGCGAGCTGGATCTCCTCGAAGCGGTGCACGTCGCAGCCGTGCAGTTCGACCTCGGAGCGGCCGTCGACGAGCAGTTGCGCGACGGCCCGGCCGACACCGGCGGAGTGCGTCACCCACACTGCCTCGGCGATCCAGAACCCGGCGACGTCCGGGGACTCGCCGATGAGCGGTCCGCCGTCCGGGGTGAACGAGAAGACCCCGTTGAAACCGGCGTCCAGTTTGGCGGATTCGAGGCACGGCAGCAGCAACTTGCTCTGCTCCCACGACGGCGCGAAGTCCTCTTCCGTGAACGGCAGCATCGACGGCATGTCGGAGGCGGAGACGTCGTCGCTCTCGTCCAGGTCTCGGAGGTTCACCGGCATCGGGCGGTGGGCGTACGTGCCGATGCCGAGACGGTCGACGTGCTCACGGAAGTACAGATCCTGGTCCTGGTGGCGCAGGATCGGGAAGCCGGCCTCGGCGAGTTCGGTGTTCCGCCCGACGAGTTCGGGAATCTGCTCGGTCTTCGCGTACTGGTGCGCCAGGGGGAGCAGCGGAACGTCCATGCCCACCATCGCGCCGATGTCGGGACCCCAGAAGCCTGCGCAGGACACCACGATGTCGGCGGGGATCACACCGTCCGGGGTGGCGACGCCGGTCACCTTGCCGCCGCTCTGCTCGATCCCGATCACCTTCGTCGAACCCTGGAACACGGCACCGCGGGCTTCGGCGCGCCGGGCCAGCGCGACGACGACGCGGGACGCCTTCGCGAGGCCGTCCGTCTCCACGTACAGCCCGCCGAGAACCCGCTTCTCGTCCAGCAACGGGTGCAGCTTCGCGCACTCGGCCGGGTCGAGGACTGCGCCCTCGATGCCCCAGGACGTGGCCCAGCCCTGCTTGCGGTGCAGATCGGCGAGTCGCTCGGGGGTGGTGGCCACCTCGAGCCCGCCGAGCTGGTTGAAGCACCATTCGCCGTCCACGTCGAGTCCGACGAACTTCTCGACCGTGTACCGGGCGAACTCGGTCATCGTCTTGGACGCGTTGGTCTGGAACACCAGGCCCGGTGCGTGTGACGTGGAGCCTCCGGTGAGCGGCAACGGTCCCTGGTCGAACACCGTGATCCGATCCCAGCCGCGAGCGGTGAGCTCGTCGGCCAGATTCGCGCCGACGATGCCGGCTCCGATGATCACTACGCGCGGTGACCCCATGATGGTCCTCCTGGTTGGGTGGGTGCCTGTGTGTGGCGAAGTTGCGGAAGATTCGGTGTTCGGTGTGGGCTCGAACGGCGCCGGAAAAGACTGTGAATTGCGAAACGGATCGGACTGATCCGAACCAATGTCGACAACTGATATATCAACACATTAGGTCCGGAAGAGTGAGGGGGTCAACCCCGAATTGCGCGTAATTCCATGACGATTGGCTCCGGAAAAAGCACCAATTCCGCGATCGACCGTGGAAATGTGCACCGTGCGCGACGGTGATGACGCGGAACCGGGTGTGGATGGAGGTAACCGTCGCACGGTGATGTCGCCTATCCTGAAGTCGCGATGACTGAATTGGACGATAATTCGAATGGAGATCGGAGCCGGCCGTCCGGCGCTGTGCAGTCAGTGGACCGCGCTCTGGCGGTACTCGAAATCCTGGCGAGGCTCGGTACCGCCGGCGTCACGGAAATTGCCGAGGAGTTGGGTGTCCACAAGTCGACCGCGTCGCGCCTCGTTGCCGTTCTGGATTCGCGAGGCTACGTCGCGCAATTGAAGAACCGGGGAAAATTCCAGCTCGGCAATTCCATCGTCCGGCTGGCCCGCACCGCGTCGCCGGACGGCGATCTGGTGCGGCAGAGTCAGGAATTGTGCGCCGAACTGGCGGAAACTGTCGGTGAGAGCGTCAATGTGTCGATACTCGACGGCAATCGATCGGTGAGCATCGTCAAAGCGGACGGTCCGTCCGGCGTCGGTACCAATACCTGGGTGGGTCAAAGCAGCCCGGCGCATGCGACGGCGAGTGGAAAATTGTTGCTGACGGAATTGTCCGACAGCGAACTCGCGGAGCGCGTGGGAGAAACTCCGATTGCTCTCACGGAGAAAACAATCACCGATGTGCCTGCGCTCGTGGAATCGCTCAAAACCATTCGCGAGCGCGGCTGGGCGGAGTCCGAGGAGGAACTCGAACTCGGGTTGAACGCGGTGTCCGTCCCGATCCGCGACTACACGTCGAAAATGATTGCCGCTCTGAGCGTGTCCGGCCCCGCCTACCGGCTGCTGCCGGAACGGTTCGAGGACGTCGCCCGCGCCGCACTCGACACGTCCCAGCAGATCAGCAGCCGATTGGGCTATGCCGTCACGTAGCGCCGACATCAGGCCCGCGACCTGGCGAGTTGCTTCTTGTACCGGGTGAACAGCCGGGGACTGTTCATCGCGAAGACGCCCACGGTGTCGCCGTCCCGGTCGTAGGTGGCCACGAACGTGCCGGTTCCGGGATCGCCGTCGACGAACCGGACCTCGTCGGTGCTGTGTCTCGTCCCGGCGAACTGCAGCATCTTGCCGTACTGGTGGGACCAGAAGTACGGGATCGCGACGGGTCCGGACGGTGTGGCCATGATCGTGTCGGCGACGGTGGCGGCCTGGGCGACGGCGTTGCTCCAGTGCTCGCTTCTGTGGTGCACCTGGTGGGTGTCGTCGAAAGTCCGTGCGCAGTCGCCGATCGCGTACACGCCGGGCACATTCGTGCGGCACGACGAGTCGGTGAGGAAACCGTCTTCGATCATCAGTTCCGAATCGCTTGCCCATTCGACATTGGGGACGGCCCCGATTCCGACCACCACGGCGTCCGCGGGGAGGATCGTGCCGTCGCTGAGCTGGACAGCTTCGACCGCGTCGTCGCCGAGTAGTGCGGCGACGACTGCCCCGGTGAGCAGCCGGACACCGTGCGCGGCGTGCTGTCCTGCACAGATCGCCCCGAGCTCGATGCCGAGCGGGCCTGCCAGGGGTGTCGGTGACGCCTCGACGACGGTGACGTGCAGGCTCATGCCGGCCGCGCTGGACGCCACCTCCGCGCCGATGAAACCGGCTCCCACGATCACGAGGTTCTGCGCCCGTGACAGCGAATCACGCAGTGCGCGTGCGTCGTCGACCGATCTGAGTGTGTGAACGCCGGCGAGACCGGAGTGTCCGGGGAGGGTCCGGGCGCGCGCGCCCGTCGCGACGACGACGGCATCGGCGTCGAAGTGGGACCCGTCGTCGAACGTGACGCGGTGGAGCCCGTCCGGGGAGCGAACCAGGCCGGTGGCCGTTCTGTTCATGTGCCATTCGACGTCGAGTGTGTCGTCGTCGCTGTTCATCAACAGCAGATCCTCGTCGGTCAGGTGGCCGGTGAGGAATTCCTTGGACAGGGGCGGCCGGTCGTAGGGCAGGGACTGCTCGCTGCCGGCCACGACGAGGCGGCCGGTGTATCCCTTCTCCCGCAGTGCGCGGACCGCCGACAGTCCGGCGAGGGAAGCGCCCAGTACCACAATGGAATTCGGGACAGTGTTCATCGGGCGTCGCCCTTCTGGTCGAGATGAAGCAGCACGGTGCCGTCGACGATCGACACGTCGTGTGTGCGGACAGCGATCTTGGCCGGCGGGCCCGAAGGAACTCCGGTGCGGAGGTCGAAGCACGCCTCGTGGAGCGGGCACTCGACGGTGCAGCCTTCGACCCAGCCGTCGGCGAGGGAGGCGTCCTGGTGGGTGCAGGTGTCGTCGATGGCATACAGACCGTCGGAGGTGTGGAAGACGGAGACGGGAGCCATGCCCGGCGGGGTCACCGTGACGACCTCGCCGACGGGCAGTGTCGCGAGTTCGCACACGGGGAAGGCCGTGGCGCCGGGGTGGGTCACAACTGGGGAATCGTTATCGAGAATCACTCGATACCTCCGAAAGCGTCGGGGTGGAGGGACAAGTTGTGGAGCGGTTGTTGCGCTATGCGCGACGACTTGCAAGCTGTGCAACACAATGCTCTCCGGTGCTGCCCCGCGGTGTCAAGCATTCGCGTGTAAAAACTGCGTTCCGCAAGTCGGTGGGCATAACCTCGGGGCATGAGTGAATCCGAGGCGACGGCGCCCGCGGCCCAGGGCGCAGAAGGAAAGGCGAAGACCGTGCACGCGGTGGAACGTGCCATCGACGTGCTCGAGATAGTCGCGGCAGAAGGCCGTGTCGGCGCCTCGGAGATCGCCGTGCGTCTCGGCGTGCACAAATCGACCGTGTCACGCCTGATCGCATCGCTGCAGCAACGCGGATTCGTAGAGGAAGCGGGCGTCCGCGGCAAGTATCAGCTCGGATTCGCGGTCGTGCGCTTGGCCGAGGCCACGGTCGCGCAGAGCGGGCTCGTCGAGGTTGCGCAGCCGGAGTGCGATCGCCTGGCCGACGCCTTCGGGGAGACGGTCAATCTCGCCGTGCTGGACGGAGCGGCGACCCTCAACGTGCTGGAAGCCCGCAGCGATCGCCACGTCGCGCTGCGTACATGGGTGGGTCAGGTGACGCCTGCGCACGCGACCGCGACCGGCAAGATTCTGGTCTCGGAACTGACGTCCGGCCAGCTCCGAAGCCGGTTGGGACCGCAATTGAGCGCACTCACGCCCAACACGATCACCGACTTCCGGGCGTTCGACGTCGAACTCGAGCACGTGCGGTCGCGCGGGTGGGCGTCCACGGCCGAGGAGCTCGAAGCGGGGCTCAATTCCATCGCGGTGCCGGTGCGAAGCAAGGTCACCAACCGGATCGTCGCGTCGATCTGTGTGTCCGGTCCGGAGTACCGGCTGGCGCCCGAACGGTTCGAGGCGGTGGCGCTCGAACTCGCCGACGCGGTTGTGCGGATCGAAGCGCAGCAATCCGTCGGCGCGGGTGACTGAACGCCCGGAAGTGCTTCTCCCTCAAGGCGGGACGAACGGATAGTCCCGTTTGCCCGGGTTTCGGCCGTCCGCGGTTAACGCGGTGTTTCGGTCGTGTCGCGTCCGCGAAAGAAGTGTCGAATGTGATGTTTGACACGTCCGGCGGCCGCAGTCTAAGTTGTGTAAATCGCATAGCGTTGCCGATGACGCAACAATGCTGACGCCGCGATGACTCGGCGGGAACAGCTGTCCGCTGTTCGAACGGTCGCCGCGGATCGGGCACGCATGTCGTCACTCTCGGCAACGACGCCCCTTGCGATCTGCGCTCCCTACACACACAGACATCAGGTCACAGCTCGACCGACACGCATCTTTCCCGGCAACGAAAGAAACGGTGACATCTATGTCCGCTCCGGACGTCCAAGCCCCCGCCCCCGCCTCCGCGCCCGCACCGGCACTGATCCCCACCCTGGGTGGCCGGTACTACACCGACGCCGACATCTTCACGGACGAACAGGAGAACCTGTTCGAGGCGATGTGGTTCTGCGCCGTCCGCGCCGCCGATCTCGCCGACCCCGGAGCCTTCCGGAAGATCACGGTGGGCAGGGAGAGCGTGCTCCTCGTCCGCGGCCGCGACGGGGAACTGCGCGCCTTCCTCAACATCTGCCGTCACCGCGGCGCCATGCTGTGTACCGAGGACGAAGGACAGATCCGCAGAAACCTTCAGTGCCCCTACCACGCGTGGACGTACGGACTCGACGGCAAACTGGTGGCCGCCCCCAACATGGCAGCGCTGCGGGACGAGACCGGAGCCGACATCGACCGGGTGCGGTACGGACTGGTGCCGGTCGCGCTTCGTGAATGGCTCGGCTACGCATGGGTGTGCCTGGCCGACGAGCCGCCGTCGTTCGAGGACGAGGTCGTCGGCGCCGTCACCGAACGACTCGGTGATCCGGCCGCCATCGACAGGTACCAGATCGGGACCCTGGAACTCGGCCGCCGGATCGTCTACGACGTCGCGGCCAACTGGAAGCTGATCATCGAGAACTTTATGGAGTGCTACCACTGCGCGACCATCCACCCCGAGCTCACCGAGGTACTTCCCGAGTTCGCGGACGGCCTTGCCGCACAGTACTTCGTGGGGCACGGTGCCGCTTTCGGTGACGAGGTCGAGGGATTCACCATCGACGGAAGCGGCGGATTCGAGTCGCTGTCCGGTATCAGTCCCGACCAGGACCGCAAGTACTACGCCATCACGATCCGGCCGCAGGTCTTCGTCAACCTCGTGCCCGACCACGTCATCTTCCACCGCATGTTCCCCGTGTCCGCGGATCGCACCATCGTCGAATGCGACTGGCTGTACTCCCCGGAGGTCACCGCATCGGGTCGCGACGTCTCCCGTTCGGTGGAGCTGTTCCACCGAGTCAACCAGCAGGATTTCGACGCCTGTGAGCGGACCCAGCCCACGATGGCGTCGAAGGCGTACCGGAACGGGGGTGTGCTGGTGCCCGCGGAACACCACATCGGCGAATTCCACGAATGGCTACTGGAAAGGCTGAGCGGGGATCCCCGATGACCTACGCCGGCGAACAACCGAGGGTGACCGACCCTCCCAGGGTGAACGGTGTCGATCCGCAACCTCGACACCAGGCGCAGGAGCAGGAGCCGGCCGCGCCGTCCGGCGGCGAGGGTCGGCGGAGCGTCGACAAGGTGGTGTTCGGCACGGCCGCGGCGCTCGGTGTGGGACTCATCCTGTGGGGACTGCTGGCGCCGGAAAACCTGTCGGTCGTGTCGACCGCGGCGCTGGACTGGCTGGTGGCCGACCTCGGTTGGCTGTTCATCGCCGCGTCGTCGGCGTTCGTCGTCTTCTCGCTCTTCCTCGCGTTCTCCCGGTACGGCCGGATTCCGCTCGGCCGCGACGGCGAGAAACCGGAGTTCCGCACGGTGAGCTGGATCGCGATGATGTTCAGCGCCGGCATGGGAATCGGATTGATGTTCTACGGCGTCGCCGAACCGCTCGCCCATCTGGTGAGCCCGCCGCCGGGAACGGACGGCTCGGTCGGGTCGGCGATGGCCACGACGATGTTCCACTGGGGGCTGCATCCGTGGGCGATCTACGCGGTCGTCGGGTTGTCGATCGCTTACGGCTCCTACCGGCGCGGCCGCAAGCAGCTCATCAGCGCCGCGTTCTTCCCTCTTCTCGGCCGCCGCTCGGAAGGCGCCGTGGGGAAGGTCATCGACATCCTCGCGATCATCGCGACGATGTTCGGCACCGCCGCGTCGCTCGGGCTCGGTGCGCTGCAGATCGGTTCCGGCCTCGAGATCATCGGCTGGATGGACAACGTCGGCACGTTCGCGCTCGTTGCCCTCGTCGGGCTGCTGACGTTTGCGTTCGTCGGTTCGGCGGTGTCGGGAGTCGCACGGGGCATCCACTGGCTGTCCAACATCAACATGGTGCTGGCGGTGATTCTCGCGCTGTTCGTGTTCGTGCTCGGTCCGACCGTCCTCATCCTCAATCTGCTCCCCACCGCGATCGCGGACTATGCGGCGCAGCTCGCCACCATGTCGGGACGGACGGCCGCGAGTTCCGGCGACGGCACGGCGTCCTGGCTGTCGTCGTGGACGATCTTCTACTGGGCATGGTGGGTGTCGTGGACTCCGTTCGTCGGAATGTTCCTCGCCCGGATCAGCCGCGGCCGCACGATCCGGCAGTTCGTGGTCGGCGTGATCGTCATTCCCACCTCGGTCAGCCTGGTGTGGTTCGCGGTGTTCGGCGGCGCCGGCATCGGACAGCAGCAGGACGGAGTCGACCTGGCGGCCCGCTCGTCGACCGAAGGCCAGTTGTTCGGGATGCTCGACCATCTGCCGTTGACCGGATTCGCCACCGTGCTGGTCATGGTGCTGGTCGCGATCTTCTTCGTGTCCGGCGCGGACGCCGCGTCGCTGGTGATGGGCACGCTGTCGCAGCGGGGTGCACGAGAACCGAGCACGTGGGTCGTCATCTTCTGGGGAACCCTCACCGGTGGCACCGCGGCACTCATCCTCTGGACCGGCGGCTCGGACGCCCTTCAGGGGCTGCAGACGATGACGATCATCGCGGCCGCGCCGTTCCTTCTGGTGATGATCGGGTTGTGCTTCTCGCTGTATCGGGACGTCTCCCGCGATCCGCTCATCGTCGGTTCATCGAAAAAGTCTGCACACGAGAGGGTTTCGGACACAGTATGAAGATGTCGGCACTATCCGCGGATCTCGACGTCCAGAGGTTGTTCGGGAAGGTGAATTTCATCGCGGGGGAGTGGGTCGCGGCGACGTCGGGGCGCACCCGCGACTGCATCGACCCGGCAACCGGGAACGTGATCGCCACGGTCGACGAGGCGTCGCCCGAAGACGCGAGACGAGCCGTGCTGGCGGCCCGGGCGACTTTCGATGCCGGGGACTGGCCGGAGACGGCGGTCGCCGTGCGATCGTCGCTCCTGTCGCGCATCGCGGATCTCCTCGAGCGCGACAAGGAGGAACTGGCGCGTATCGAGACGCTGGACACCGGTAAAACTCTGGTGGAGAGTCGAATCGACATCGACGACGTCGTGTCGGTATTCCGGTACTACGCCCGGCTCGCCCTCGTCTCCAGCGACCGAGTGGTCGACGTGGGTGACCCCGCGGTCGTCTCCCGGGTCGTTCGCGAACCGATCGGGGTGTGCGTCCTCATCGCACCCTGGAACTACCCGCTGCTCCAGATCTCCTGGAAGGTGGCACCCGCGCTGGCCGCCGGTTGCACGATGGTGCTCAAGCCCAGTGAGGTCACGCCGCTGAGCACGATCGCGTTCGCTCGGCTGATCGAGGAGGCGGGTGTGCCCGCCGGAGTCGTCAACCTGGTGCAGGGCAGCGGCGCCGACCTCGGCCCTGCGCTGACCGACACCGGCGACGTCGACTTCATCTCGTTCACCGGTGGACTCGCGACCGGCACCACCATCCTGGCGACGGCCGCGAAACACGTCACGAAGGTCGCCGTGGAACTGGGCGGGAAGAACCCGCACCTCGTGTTCGCCGACGCCGACTGGGAGTCGTCGGTCGACCAGGTACTCACCGGTGTCTTCCTGCATTCGGGGCAGGTGTGCTCGGCCGGGACGCGGCTGATCGTCGAGGAGTCGATCGCCGACGACTTCGTTGCCGCCCTCGTCACGCGCGCCGAGGCCATCCGCGTCGGACCGGGCCTCGATCCCGGCAGCGAGACCGGGCCGCTCGTGTCGGCGGCGCAGCGCGACAAGATCGAAGCCTATGTGGCACTGGGTATCTCCGAAGGAGCGACGCTCCGGACGGGTGGCTCCCGGCCCGCCGATCCCGCACTCGACGGCGGCAGCTACTACCTGCCCACCATCTTCGACCACTGCGACCGCTCCATGCACATCGTGCAGGAGGAGACGTTCGGGCCCATCCTCACGGTCGAGAGATTCACCACCGAGGAGGACGCGGTCCGGCTCGGCAACGACACCGAGTACGGCCTCGCCGCCGGCGTCCGCACGTCGGATGCCGCCCGCGGTGAACGGGTGGTACGCCGCCTGCGCCACGGGACCGTGTGGCTCAACGACTTCGGCTACTACACCGCGGCGGCGGAATGGGGCGGATTCAAGAAGTCCGGCAACGGGCGCGAACTCGGACCCGCAGGACTCTCGGAATACCAGGAAGTCAAACACATCTGGAACAACACGACCTCGCCTCTCGCGGGTTGGTTCACCGCCACCTGACAGGCCTACCTCAACTTCTCAGGAAGTGATCGAATGACCAGTACCGACAATACGACCGGCGATCACGACAGTGGACTCGAGGATTTCGGCTACAAGGAGTCCCTCGATCGCAGTATCGGCAAGTTCGCGAGCTTCGCCGCGGGCGTCAGCTACATTTCCATTCTGACCGGCACTTTCCAGTTGTTCTACTTCGGATTCGGCACCGCAGGCCCCGCCTACCTGTGGTCGTGGCCGCTGGTGTTCGTCGGCCAGCTCGCCGTGGCACTGTGCTTCATGGAGCTGGCCGCCAAGTATCCGATCGCCGGCTCCGTGTACAACTGGGCGAAGACGCTCGGCAGCAGAATAGTGGGGTGGTCCGCGGGCTGGCTGATGCTCACCGCGTCGATCGTCACCCTGTCGGCCGTTGTGCTGGCGCTGCAGCTCAACCTGCCGCGGCTGTGGAGCGGCTTCCAGATCGTCGGTGACGGCACCGGAGAACACGACTTCGCCACCAACGCCGTCGTTCTCGGGACGGTGATGATCGGCTTCACCACCGTCGTCAACGCGCTCGGTGTCCGTCTCATGGCGATGATCAACAGCGCCGGGGTGTTCATCGAGATCATCGCGGCGGTGCTGATCGCGATCATCCTCGCCGCCAACATGACCCGCGGCCCGCAGGTGTTCTTCTCCACCCACGGGTACGGCGCAGGCGAAAGCGGTGGATACCTCGGCGCGTTCCTGGTGGCCACGCTCGCGTCGGGCTACGTGATGTACGGCTTCGACACCGCGAGTTCGCTGGGCGAGGAGACGGTGGAACCCCGCCGGACCGCGCCCAAGGCGATCTTCCGTGCGATCCTCGCCTCGTTCGTGATCGGCGGCGCGATCCTCGTGTTCGCCGTGATGGCGGCACCCGACCTCGACGATCCGAAGATCGGCGCGTCGGACGGCAGCCTGCAGTACATCGTGGAGCAGGTGATGTGGGGCCCGCTGGGCACGATCTTCCTGGTGTGCATCGTGATCGCGGTGACCGTCTGCTCGCTGGCGGTGCACACCGCCGCCATCCGGCTGACCTTCGCCATGGCCCGCGACAACGCACTCCCGTTCGGTGAGCGGCTGGCCCGCGTCCACCCGAGAACGCGGACACCCGTCGTGCCCGCCGTGACGATCGGAGTGGTGGCCGCGCTGATCCTGGTGGTCAACATCGGCCAACCGCACATCTTCACCGTGTTGACGTCGATCGCGATCATCATGATCTACCTGGCCTACCTGATGGTCACCGGCCCGATGCTGAAGAAGAGGTTGCGCGGTGAGTGGCCGCCGCGGGACCTGAAGGAGGGCGGCTACTTCACGATGGGCAAGTGGGGACTGCCCGTCAACATCGTCGCACTCGTGTGGGGAATCGGCATGGCCCTCAACCTCGCCTGGCCACGGGAGGCCGTGTACGGCGAACCGTGGTACAACACCTGGGGCGCCTTCGTCTACATCGGCGTCATCCTCGGGTTCGGACTGTTGTGGTACCTCACCACCGGCCGGCACCACATCGGAACGTTGACGTCACACTGCGCGGCGGTGGTAACGCCCGCGCCGGAATCCGAACCGAACGACAAGGAGCTCGCCCGATGACCGACGGCGAATCGAAGAGCACTGCAGGGGAATTCGACTACGTGATCGCGGGCGGTGGAAGCGCGGGATGCGCACTCGCGGCGCGCCTGAGCGAAGACCCGTCGGTGACGGTGTGCCTGCTCGAGGCGGGCCCGTCCGACGTCGGGGACCGGGCGATCCTCGAACTGTCGCAGTGGATGCATCTGCTGGACTCCGGATACGACTGGGACTACCCGGTGGAGCCGCAGGAGAAGGGCAACAGCTTCATGCGTCACGCCCGGGCCAAGGTCCTCGGCGGCTGCTCGTCCCACAACTCGTGTATCGCCTTCTGGCCGCCGGCCGAGGCACTCGACGACTGGGAGGCGATGGGGGCGTCGGGATGGGGTGCGCGGGACATCCTCCCGTACGTCAGCCGGCTGGAGAGCAACGACGCCCCCGGCGACGGCCACGGCCGCAGCGGGCCCGTGCGGTTGCGGGACGTCCCGCCGAACGACCCGTGCGGCCACGCGGTTCTCGACGCCGCCGCCGCGGTGGGGCTGCCGACCGTCGCATTCAACCGCGGCGGAACGGTGCTCAACGGCGCCGGATGGTTCCAGATCAACGCGTCCGAGGACGGCACCCGGATGTCGTCGTCGCACGCCTACCTGCACCCGATCCTCGGGACCCGGCCCAACCTGGAGGTCCGGACCGGCTGCTGGGTGAGCGAAATCCTGTTCGACGAACAGCACACGGCGACGGGCGTCCGGTACCAGCGCCCCGACCTCACCGGCTACGACACGGTGTCGGTGCGACGCGAGGTGGTGGTGACGGCCGGTGCCATCGACACCCCGAAGTTGCTGATGCTGTCGGGTATCGGCCCGGCGGAGCATCTCGCGGAGTTCGGGATCCCCGTCCGCGTCGACTCGCCCGGTGTCGGATCGAACCTCGACGATCACGTCGAGGGGCTCGTGTTCTGGGAGGCGTCCCAGCCGATGGTCACCGAATCGACGCAGTGGTGGGAGATCGGCCTCTTTGCGACCACACGTGAGGGCCTGAACCATCCCGACCTGATGATGCACTACGGCAGCGTCCCGTTCGACATGAACACACTGCGGTGGGGTTACCCGACCACCGACAACGGATTCTGCTTGACACCCAACGTCACTCAGGGCCGCTCCCGCGGAACGGTCCGGTTGCGGTCGCGGGACTTCCGTGACCGCGCGAAGGTCGACCCTCGCTATTTCACCGACAGCGAGGGCCACGACGACCGGGTGATGCTGTCCGGGGTGAAGCTGGCCCGCAAGATCGCCGAGCAGAAGGCGCTCCGCGGGTGGATCGCCCGCGAACTGGCGCCGGGACCCGATGCGGTGACGGACGCCGAGATCCTCGACTACATCCACAAGACCCACAACACGGTGTATCACCCCGCGGGCACGGCCCGCATGGGCGGTGTCGACGATCCGATGGCCGTGCTCGACCCGGAACTGCGGGTCAAGGGGGTACGAGGACTGAGGGTGGTCGACGCGTCGGCGATGCCGAAGCTGCCGCACGTCAACCCGAACATCACGGTCATGACGATGGCCGAGAGGTGCGCGGATCTGCTCCGGGGCCGGGCAGGGGCCGGGCTGCGGGCGGCGGAGTCGACGTTGTCCGAGGTCTGATCCGGGCGTCGATCGCCTCGGCGATCCTTCGCCAGATCTCGCTGCCCGGATCGATGACGGTGAAGTGATCGCCGGGGCCCTCGATCCGGACGACGTCGTCGGGGGTCGCCGCGGCGGCGTCGTGGTACTGCCTGGTCATCTCGAGCATGTCCGGCTCGTCGTCGACGGCGCACACCACCAGCTGAGGGATGCCCAGTGGCAGTCGATCGATCGGCGACGACCGTTCGTACGTCGCACGGTCGCCGGCCCAGTCGCTGCCGACGGCGTCCGCCACCGCGCCCTCGCCGAGGTGGCGTTCGCCGGCGAGTCGCAGATTCAGCACCCCGGCGAGGCTGACGGCCAGCGCCGGACGAACCGCTTCGTCCTCGGCCGCGGCGTCGGCGGCGGCACGGAGCGCGAGTTGAGCACCAGCCGAGTGGCCGAGGACCACCACACGTTTCGGGTCCGCCTCCGGGACGCTTGCGAGGGCCTGCACGGCGTCGGAGACGTCCGACGCCATTGCGGCCCAACGGTTCTCCGCAGGGCGCCGGTACTCGACATTCCAGGTGACGTACCCGCGGGCCGTCAGGTCGACCGCCGTCGCGTCCATCAGGTCGAACTCCCAGCGAGGACGCCAGAACCCGCCGTGGACCAACACGGCGACGGGGAAGGGGCCGTCACCGCCCGGGATCCGCACTTCCACTCGCTGATCGGGGTGATCGCCGTAGCGGACGATCCGTCCGGGGTGGAAGCGGTGGTGGAACCAGCTGTCGACGGCGTAGCGCAGACCGTCGAGCCCGCGCCCCCGGATGTGGACCCGGGTGCCCGGCGAGCGGTCGGCCTCGCACTCCCCGAAATCGACGCGAATCGCCCCGCCGGCCGGGGCGGTGAAGGAGGCCCCGGTGCCGGGCACGACGATGACCTCGCCTCGCCCGGCCGCCGACTGCACGGCCCGCTCGAGCCCGGCGGTGTCCGCGGCGAACCTCACATCACCGGTCAGACCGCGCGCATCCAGTGCCCGGCCCACGAGTTCCTCCGCGGTTCCGCGGTGTGCCACCGCGCCGGGGGCGAAGACGATGTCGACTCTGCACGTTGGTTCGCTCACCGGGTCACCGTACGTACCCGTGATGACATCTGGCGAGGGCACGCGAGATCCGTGCGAGGACCGCCGACGGGTAGCGATTGTCTGAGGTAAGACGCGCGCCGTTTCCGATCCCCCCGAGCGGCAGAACGTCAGGCTGGATGCAGCAGGCTTGCCAATTGTCCGTGGTCGATCGACACGCCCGGCGCCCACTCGCGCACGCTGAAGTGGTCGCCGCGGACGTCCAGCACGCCGATGTCGGTGATGACGGTGCTGATGCAGCCTTGTGCGGTGAGGGGGAGACTGCAGCGGCGGACCAGTTTCAGGCTGCCGTCGCGGGCGCGGTGGGTCATTACTACGATGACCTTCCTGGCACCGTTGGCCAAATCCATCGCCCCCCCAATGCCTTTGACAACCGAACCGCCGTCGGACCAGTTGGCCAGATCGCCGGTGACCGAGACCTGCATCGCGCCCAGCACGGCGACATCGATATGGCCGCCGCGGATCATCCCGAAGGAGTCCGCGGAGTCGAAGAACGACGAGCCGGCGATGGTCGTCACTGTCTCCTTACCCGCGTTGATGAGGTCGGGATCCACCTGTCCGGGGGCCGGGTAGCCGCCCAATCCCATGATCCCGTTCTCCGAATGCAGCATGATCGGTCGATCACGCAGATGATTGGCAATCAGAGTGGGGATGCCAATGCCCAGGTTGACATGCTCCCCGTCACGCAGTTCTGCAGCTGCTCGGGCGGCGATCTGCTCTCGCGACCAACTCATGCCACACCGCTCTTCACGACCGCTCGGGAAACCGGTGGGCACACTGTGCGCAGACGTTCGATCGGCTTGTGCATCTCGCCTTTCAGTTCCACGACACCGGAGACGAACACCCCCGGCAAGTGAATATCGTCGGCGGCGATCAGGCCCGCGTCCACGACGTGCACGACCTCGGCGACGGCGACGCGAGCTGCCATGGCGCACAGCGGGTTGAAGTTGCGCGCCGAGGCGTGAAACCGGAGATTGCCCAACGTGTCCGCGATCTCGGCGCGGATCAGCGCGATGTCGGCGGTGAGACTGTGCTCGAGCAGGCACGGGCACCCGTCGACGGTGGCGACCTGACGTGCAGCCGAATACTCGGCCACGTCCCCCTCGTGGGTGTATCGCACCGGAATCCCACCGTTGGCTACCGCGGTGCCGACCCCGGTTGGGGTGTAGAACGCGGGAATCCCCGCCCCGCCGGCACGTAGCTTCTCGGCGAGGGTGCCCTGGGGGACAAGGTCCACGCGCAACGATCCCTGCAGGTACTGCGTCAGGAACACCGGGTTGTCCCCGATATACGATGCGGTCACTCGGGCGACACGCCTGGCGCGCAGCAACGCGGTGACGGCGGAATTGGCAGGACCGCAGTTGTTGGTGATGATGTGCAGATCGGTAGCCCCCGAGTCGAGCAGCGCCTCGAGCAGTGCTGCAGGCATGCCGCACAATCCGAACCCGCCGACAGCGATGGTTTGCCCGTCGGTGACCGCGGCCACCGCGGTTTCGGGTGTGTCGAGAACCTTATTCATCCTGATCTCCTCTGGTGGTGATGATGTTCCATATGCCGGGGTTGGTGCCGTGGTCCTCGTCCTCGACGACGGTGCTGAACTGGTCGATGGCGAACTGCCGGAATGTCTGTGCAGGCTCGGCCAGATCGACACCCGCGCGCCAGGCCAACCCGATCTCTCGGTAGGCGCCGGTGTCGGTGAGCGGCACCTCGATCAGGCCTGCAACCGGTGCCGGGGCGGCGGGAACGATGGCGACCCCGAGTCCGGCTGCGACCAATCCCCGCAGGGTGCTGACACCGGCCGCCTCGAACGCGACTCGCGGTTCGAATCCGGCTGCGTGGCACAGTTCGTCGGCCATGTGACGCATATAGTTGCCCGACTTCAGGGTCACGAAGTCGTCGCTGGCCGCCGCGGCCAACGGCGTGTCGGCTTCACTGGCGAGGTAGTGCTGCCCCGGGACCGCCAGCACCAGTCGCTGCACGCCGAGCCGGGCGACCCCGATATCGGGCCGTGTCGGCAGCGGCGATGTCACGCACAGCTCGACCTGGCCTTCCTGCAGCAGGCGCAACAGTTGATCGGCACTGTCCTGCATCAGCGAGAACTTGATGTCGGGCGATTGCTCGTTGAACCGGCGCAACAATGAAGGTACGGCTTGCTCTCCCAGAGTGTGCAGAAAGCCCAGTGTGACCTGTCGACGAGCCGCGCCGACCTGCAACTCGTCGATGGCGGCCACCAAGATCGCCAGTGCCTGCCGAACGGGTTCCACCAGCTTCTCGCCCTCCGTCGTGAGTGTGATGCCGCTGGGCACGCGGGCGCACAACCGGGTCTCGAGGACATTTTCGAACCGGGCCAGGTGCCGGGTAAGCGTTGGCTGCGGCACACCCAGTGCCGTAGCGGCCTTGGTTATCTGCCCTTCCTGGGCGACCGCGGCAAATTGCACCAACATCGGACACAACGTATTCAGAACGTCATGCGAAAATGATTTATTCGGCTCATTCATTTCCGTATATCCTCAATTCAAAATTGACTTTTCTCCAAGTGTCGAATCATCGTTGACCCCTGTTTCGAACACCTGCTAACGTCGAATTTAGAGCACCGACGTGCGACAGGGCAATACCTCCTCGCCGAGCAATTACTGCAGACCCGCATCCGACGGGCTCCGATTTCGAATAATCAACAGAGGCAGCCGAATGCGGCTTGCCGGAGGCCATTCAATTCCAAGAATTGATGGTTCATGCGAAGGGAAAAGGGATGATAACCGAAGAAATAGCCGCCGACGCGCTGGATATGTTCGAGACATTTGTCAGCGCGGGGTGGACCGACGGTCTGCCCGTCATTCCGCCGACCGCACGCCGGGTCGCGGAATTCGTCGAACGCGCCGGGCGCGGCGCCGATGAGGTCGTCGCCGAGGTCGCTCCTCTCGGCGGCGCGGCGACGACCGAAAAGATCGCCGCCAACGCCATCATGGCAGGGTGCACGCCGGACCACATGCCGGTGTTGATTGCCGCCCTGCAGGCCGCCACCGATCCGGCGATGAACATCGGCGGCATGCAGTGCTCGACGCACATGGCATCGCCGTTGCTGATCGTGCACGGGCCGATTCGCGACGAGCTGGGTATCAACTCCGGTGCCAACAGCTTCGGGCAGGGTGTGCGGGCCAACGCGACCCTGGGGCGCGCCCTGAAACTCGCGCTGGTCAATATCGGCGGATCGCACCCCGGCGAGGCGGACAAGGCCACCCTGGGCCAGCCCGGCAAGTTCACGTTCTGCATCGGCGAGAACGAAGAGGACTCGCCCTGGCCGGCGCTGCACGTCGACCGGGGGCTGTCCAAGACCGACAGCGCGGTCACTCTCTACGGTGCCGAGGGCCCGCAGAACATCAACAACCAGGCCGCCGACAACCCATTCGACATCCTCACCACTGTCGCGGGCATGATGACGAACCTCGGGTCGAATCACCTCTTCATCCAGGGTGAGAGCTTCGTGGTGCTGTGCCCCGAGCACGCCCAGATCATTGCCGACGCCGGTTGGACGAAGGCCGACATCAAGCACTTCCTATTCCAGAACGCCACACGCAGCGTTCGCGAGATCGGCGCCGGCGGTATCCACGGCCGCAAGGTGCGCAACTACCCGACCTGGCCGCGCTTCGTCGATGCCGACGATCTCGACGCCCGCGTTCCGGTCACCCGCCGCGTCGATGACATCACCATCATCGTCACCGGCGGCCCCGGCCGACACTCGGCATACCTGCCCGGCTGGGGCACCCGGTCGGTTACCCGCAAGATCGAAGCATGAAAGGTCAGCAGCACATGTCTATTACGATCGATGACAACAAAAAAGACTGGGCAACACAGTATTTGGTCGAGAAGCTCGGCCTGGTCGATCCGACGGTGAACGCCGCCGACGCTGCCAGGTCCAAGCCCAACGGTGCTGCCGCACCGCGCCTGGCCGCGCTGACCGGCGCTCGCGGCGTGCTGTTGGACAACACCAAGGGCAACGCCGGACCGCTACTGCGCCACGTGGGAGATCTGCTCGAAACGAAGTACGGTGTCCGGCCGCTGACGATGGAGCGCAAGATCGTCTATTCCCGCCCGGCCGACCCAGCACAGCTCGACGAGCTCGCCCGTGACTACGAGTTCGTCGTGACCGGTGTCGGTGCGTGCGGCTCGTGCACCTCCGGCTGTGTGCGCGACGCTGTCGACCTCGAGGCCCGCGGCATTCCGACCGTCGCGATCCACACGACGGTCTTCATGAACTCTGCGATCGCCCACCGTGGTGCGTTCGGTCGTCCCGACCTGCAGTTCGTGCCGGTTGAGCACCCCATCGCCGCGGTCAGCGACGCCGAGCTCGAGCGGCGCGCCATCGCACTGGTGGACGATGTCGCGACGATTCTGATTGGGCGCAAGGCATGAGCAGCATTCGCGAAGACGTTGAAAATGCCCTCGATGGGCTGCGGCAGGGTTTCCAGGCCGACGGTGCGGACCTGACCGTCGAAGAGGCGACGGAGTCCCAGGTGACGCTGCGGCTGGTGGGCAGCGACGAGACCTGCTGGGAATGCATCGTGGCCCCCGCCCAGCTGCGTGACGTGGTGGGTTCGGTGCTGCGCGACAGCATCGGCTCGCAACCCTCGGTCGAGGTGATCGACCCACGCAGCGACCAATGAGCGATCGGTGGCCGGGATTCCGCGAGAGCCTGTCCGAGCAAGCACGGGTCCGCCCCCGCGACCCGTCGCGCAGGCATCTCACCCGGCCACCGACGCCCTGACCCTCCCCCCTGCATCGAAACGACCCGAACCGGGAAACCGATGACATCGACCGCTCGTTGGCGATGTCGCAGACGGCCGATGGGTCCTCGAGCATGGCGGCCGTCGCCGTGGGGTGGGCGAAGACCACTGACGGGTCCGCGGGTTATAGCGCGCACCATCCTCGGCGCCAATGGCATCACCCTCGAGTGTCCGGTGATGCGGCACATGACCACTCTCGAATCCGTCCTCACCTACGAAGGCACCGGCGAGATCCACACCCTCATCGTCGGTCAGGCCATTACCGGTCTGCCCGCGTTTCACCGACATCGGAGCATCCATGGATTCCCCACGCAACGTCATCATCATCGGCGGCGGCCCGGCCGGGTACACCGCCGCCATCTACACCGGCCGCGCCGACCTGAACCCCCTGGTCGTCGAGGGCACCCAGTACGGCGGCGCACTCATGCAAACCACCGAGGTCGAGAACTTTCCCGGATTCGTCGAAGGAATCCAGGGCCCCGAACTCATGGACACCCTGCGCAAACAGGCCGCACGCTACGGAGCGGACCTACTCACCACCGACGTCTCCGCTGTCGACCTGACCGGTGACATCAAGACAGTCACCATCGGCGACAACACCTTCGAAGCACGGACGGTGATCCTGGCAATGGGGTCGGCCTACCGCAACCTAGGCCTGCCCAACGAACAACGCCTGTCCGGACACGGCGTCTCCTGGTGTGCGACCTGTGACGGGTTCTTCTTCCGCGACCAGCACATCGCGATTATCGGCGGCGGCGACTCCGCCCTCGAGGAAGCGATGTTCCTGACCCGCTTCGCTTCCAGTGTCACCGTGGTGCACCGGCGCGACACACTGAGGGCATCGAAGATCATGCAGGAACGCGCGTTCGCGAACCCCAAGATCCGGTTCCTCTGGAACAGCGTCCCCGAAGACGTTGTCGGCGATCAAGAAGTGACCGGCCTGCTCGTGCGCGACACCGGCACCGGCGAACAGTCGACGGTACCGGTCACGGGTGTGTTCATCGCGATCGGTCACGACCCACGACACGAACTCGTGCACGGTCAGATCCCACTCGACGACGAAGGCTACGTATTGACCGAAGGCCGCTCCTCACGCACCACGGTGAGCGGAGTGTTCGCATGCGGCGACCTCGTCGACCACACATACCGGCAAGCCATCACCGCCGCCGGCAGCGGCTGTACCGCCGCACTCGACGTCGAACGCTACCTCGCCGACACTGCCGCAGGTGGCGCCGTCGCTGACCAGCAGCGCCCACCAAACCCGAATCAACCGATTCCGGTCCGACCACACAGGCAAGGGAACTGAACATGTCCGATCACGCACTCACTGTCACCGATGATTCCTTCGACGAACTCGTTCTGAAGAGCGCCCGACCGATCCTCGTCGACTTCTGGGCACCATGGTGCGGGCCGTGCAAGAAACTGTCGCCGATCCTCGACGAAATCGCGGCAGAGAGCAGCGGCACAATCGCAATCGCGAAGCTGGACGTCGACGCAAACCCGAACTCCGCCAAAAGCTACCGCGTCATGTCCCTTCCGACCATGGTCGTCTTCCGCGACGGCGAAGTCGTCGGCAGAATTACGGGCGCCAAGGACAAGGCCACATTGCTGAAAGACATCGGCGCCGCCCTCTCCGTGAACGAAGACACCGCCAACTCGATGTGAGGGTGCCTTCTCGACCTCGCCGTGTCTCCCCGAACCGCCCGGTCCCAGGAGTACCTGCGTCCGAGTGGTGAATAGCATTCCCGCACAGGGTGTTCCCTAAAAGGGACCGCAGCCCTGTTCCGCCACTTCGCATCAACACTCTGACGCGCGATGCCGCTGGTGGATCAATTCTGCCCGATGTATCGGACGGTTGCTTCTCCGCACGCTCGAGCCATTTATTCATGAATGCCGACATTCAATTTCGAATACCTGTTCAAGGGTTATTTTCGAAGCCCGCCAGAGGTAATGTGGTCCCTGTCACTGCAGCAGGTGGTGCTTCCGTTCCGGAAGTTACCACCCAATTGTGAACCGCCGGGTCTATTTCCGAAGTCACAATTGGCAGGACGCCCACAATACCTGGTTTTCCTTCAACGCGAATTCCCATGTGGACCCGCGCGTCGCAGCTGAACCCGAGTCCAGCTTTGCCTGCGAGTTCTTGCAGAGCAACGAAAGAAAGGGCATCGATGTCCACCTCCACGCCTCCACCGGCGGCCTTGGCGCCGCCCACTACTGTCCGTCGACGTCGGTACTACGCCCAGCTGTGGTTCTGGGTTCTGGTCGCCTTGGTCGGCGGTATCATCGTCGGACTCGTCGCTCCGGGATTCGGGGAGAATCTCCGCTTTCTGGCGGACAGCTTCATCCAGCTCATCAAGGTGGTCGCGCCGCCTATCGTATTTTGCACCATCGTGATTGGAGTGGCCTCGATCGGCAACATGCTCAAGGCTGGAAGGCTCGCTGCAACCGCTCTCGGCTACTTCCTGGCCATGACGATCGTCGCGCTCTCGCTGGGGCTTGTCGTGGTCAACGTCATTCGTCCCGGCGCCGACTTCCCCACGCAGGTAGCTGATCCCAGCGCACTCCAGACTGCCCACATGGATGTCACCGAAGCGACCGGGAAGACCGGAATTCTCGGCTTCATTCAGGACGAGCTACTGCCGAAGAGTCTTTTCGGTCCATTCGTAGAAAATGACATGCTTCGTGTGATCGTGTTGGCAATCTTGTTCGCCCTCGCCGCATCGATGCTTGCTACTCCGCTACGCATGCGGGTCGTAGCCGCAGTCGAACTGATGTCGAAGGTTGTTTTCGGAGTTATCCGAATACTGATGCTGCTGGCGCCGATTGCGGCATTCGGCGGGATGGCCTATACCGTGTCTCAATTCGGGGGTAAGACGCTGGCCAACCTAGGTCTGCTAATGGTCGCCTTCTGGCTGACATGCTTCTTTTTCGTCTTTGTCGTACTTGGTGCGGTCTGCGCGTGGAGTGGATTCAGCATCTTCAAGTTTCTTCGCATGATCAAGGATGAGCTGCTCATTATCGTCGGAACATCGACATCCGAGACTGTCCTGCCGCGCCTCTTGGGCAAGCTCGAGGCGGCGGGTGCAAGTCGGTCGGTTGTCAGTATGGTTCTGCCGACAGGTTACGCGTTCAATCTGGACGGCAGCTGCATCTACTTGACGATGGGAGCGCTCTTTATCGCGCAGGCCGGCGGTGTGGATCTTCCCATCGGGGCGCAACTCGCCCTTGTGGCGCTGATGATCCTCACGTCGAAGGGCGCGGCCGGGGTGACCGGCGCAGGCCTTGTCACGCTCGCCGCGTCCCTCCAGGCATTCGGTCCGGACTTCTTTCCTCCGTCAGTACTCACCATCGGCCTCGCTCTGCTCGTCGGCATCGATCGGATCATGAGTGAGGGCCGCTCGTTGACAAATGCGATAGGCAATGCGGTCGCGGTGATGGTCATTGCGCGCTGGCTGGGCGAGCGTGACGAGACACGCTTCCGTGCGGCGCTCAAAGACCCCGAACTCGTGCGCGACCAGATCGAGCAGGAGCCGGATACGGTCCCACTTCCGGCCAGTACATACGAAATGCCCGAGGCGGTCCGGCCCCACGGTCGGATGGCAGCCCGAGGTGACGACGAGTCGCCGACGTGTGAGTATGCGCCGGCGAGCACGTCCACGATGGAGCCGCGGGCTTGACGTCCGGTCATGAGAGGACTCACGATGCCGGCGCGTATTCGAAAACTCTAGCGGTCGCCACGATTATGTAATATGGAGTTCTTAGCCCGGTACTCGAACACCAGCAGTGAGGACGGTCATGGGCGTGCATGCCAACACCAGAGCCATCGAGAAGGACATCGTCACCGACTTCAGCGAGCGGATGAGCTATGGCTCGTACCTGGACCTCGACACGCTGCTGAGTGCGCAGAAACCGGTGAGCCGGCCGCAGCATCACGACGAACTGCTGTTCATCATCCAGCACCAGACCACCGAACTCTGGCTGAAGCTCGTCCTGCACGAAACACTCGCGGCCCGGGCCGCTTTCGACGAGGACGAGATCGGCCGGGCGCTCAAGTGCGTGGCGCGCGTGAAGCACATCCAGAAGACGCTGACCGAACAGTGGTCGGTCCTGGCCACCCTGACCCCCACCGAGTACTCGGAGTTCCGCCAGTTCCTCGGTAATTCGTCCGGGTTCCAGTCCTACCAGTACCGCGCCGTCGAGTTCGTGCTCGGCAACAAGAACGCCGGAATGCTGACGGTGTTCGAATCCGATCCCGCCGCCCATGATCTACTCGAGCGGCTCCTCGCCGAGCCGAGTCTGTACGACGCGTTCTGGCGGTGCCTGTCGCGGCTCGGGTACGACGTGCCTGCCTCCGCGCTCGACCGCGACGTGACCACCGCCTACACGCTGAACGAGGACCTGCTGCCCCTGATCAAGTTCGTCTACGAGAACCACGACGAGCACTGGGCGGTCTACGAAGCCTTCGAGGAGTTCGTCGACCTCGAGGAGAACTTTCAGCTGTGGCGCTTCCGCCACATGCGCACGGTGCTGCGGACCATCGGCATGAAGTCCGGGACGGGCGGATCCAGTGGGGTCGGATTCCTGCAGAAGGCGCTTGACCTGACGTTCTTCCCGGAACTGCTGGCCGTGCGCACCGAGATCGGACGATGATGACCACGTCGACCGATGTGCCGGCCGCCCGCGCCGCCCAACTCGACGCCGCGGACCCGCTGCGCGCGTATCGCGACCTGTTCGTCGGCTCCGACGACCCGTCGGTGCCCGCCTACCTCGACGGAAACTCACTCGGACGGCCCACCAAAGCGAGCGCCGAGCGGATCAGCGCGTTCGTCACCGAGTCGTGGGGCGGGCGGCTCATCCGTGGGTGGGACGAGGAGTGGTACGACCTGCCGATCACGATCGGCGACACCCTTGCGAGGGTCGCGCTCGGCGCGGCCGCCGGGCAGGCCACCGTCGGTGACTCGACGACGGTCCTGCTGTACAAGCTGGCACGCGGTGCGCTCGCATTGCGCCCGGACCGTACCGAGATCGTGGTGGATCGCGACAACTTTCCGACGGACCGGTACGTGCTCGAGGGTATCGCCGGGGAACTCGGGCTCACGCTGCGGTGGATCGAGTCGGACACCCGGGGCGGGGTCACCGTCGACGACCTGAAGTCCGTGGTCTCCGAACACACCGCGCTCGTCGTGCTCAGCCACGTCGCCTACCGCTCGGGCTACCTGGTGGACGCCGCCGGCGCCGCCCGCGTGACGCACGACGCCGGTGCGCTCCTGCTGCTCGACCTGTGTCACTCCGTCGGCTCGGTTCCCCTCGAACTCGACGCGTGGGGTGTCGATCTGGCGGTCGGGTGCACGTACAAGTATCTGAACGGCGGTCCGGGCTCACCGGCGTTCGCCTACGTTCGGGCCGATCATCAACAGCATTTCGTGCAGCCGATCTGGGGTTGGATGGGCCGCGACAACCCGTTCGCGATGGCACAGGGCTACCAACCGGCGCCCGGCATCCGGCGCGTGATCAGCGGAACGCCGTCGGTCCTCGGCATGATCGCGCTGCAGGACACCCTCGAACTCCTCGACGAGGTCGGCATGGATGCGGTGCGGGCCAAGTCGATCGCGCTCACCGAGTACGCGCTCGACCTCGTGCGCGAGGTGCTGATTCCCTTAGGTGTGGAGATCGGATCGCCGGAGGATTCGGCCGAGCGGGGTGGTCACGTCATCATCGACCACCCGCGGTTCGAGACCGTCGTCGAGCGACTGTGGACGAAGGGCGTCATCCCCGACTTCCGGGCCCCGCAGGGACTGCGGCTCGGCCTGAGCCCGCTGAGTACGAGCTTCGGTGAGGTGTGCGCCGGGATACTCACGATCCGTGATGAACTCACCGACTGAGCCGGCGAGCGCGATCCTCGACGACTTCGATTCGAGGCCCGGCAGCGCGACGTCGCTGATCCGGACCGTACTCGGTGCGTACGTGCGCGACGTCGGCGGGTGGGTGGCGATCGCCGACTTCGTGGAACTGATGCACGCCGTCGGCATCCCGCCCGAATCGACGCGCATCGCCGTGGCCCGCCTCAAGAAGAAGGGGGTGCTGCGGCCGCTGACCCGCGACGGTCGGAGCGGGTACGAGGTGACCGAGCAGGCCGAGGCGATGTTCACACGCGGCGATCCGCGGATCTTCGGCTTCCGTCAGATGGCGGACACCGATCCCTGGCGGTTGATCTCGTTCACCATCCCCGAATCGCAACGGGCGGTGCGGCACCAGTTGCGCCGACGGCTCGGCTGGATCGGCTGTGGAACCGTGTCGCCCGGCTTGTGGATCGCCCCCGAGTATCTCGCCCGCGAGGTCGACGACATCGTCGACGCGCTGGGGCTGTCCGAGTACGTGACGACCTTCGTGTCCACGGCGGTGTTCGTGCCCGACTCGATGGGGGACGCGGCGACGCGGTGGTGGGACCTCGATGGCATCGCCGCGCGGCACCGCGACTTCCTCGACCGCCACCGGGTCGCTCTGTCTGGTGCAGAGGAGGTCTCGCCGCGAGAAGCGTTCGTCCGTTTCGTCCCGCTGCTCGACGAATGGCGGATCATCCCGTACATCGACCCAGGCCTGCCGGAAGGCATGCTGCCCGCGGAGTGGCCGGGCGCCGACAGCGTCCGGCTGTTCGCGTCGGCGCGGGACCGCTACCTGACCGGGAGCCGCGACTGGGTGCGGAGCGTGCAGTCGCGGCTCCCGGTGTGAGGTGCTATCCGAGGAATTCCTCGCCGATGTTCTTGGCCCACTCCTCGGCCTGATCCTTGGGCCGGATCGAGCTGGACCCGTCGTGCCTGCCGTGTTCGCCGACCTGGACCGCGCCGAGGGAGACGAGCTTCTCGGCGATGATCTCGCCGCCGCGGTTGTAGGTTTCCTCGTACACCTTGTCGCCGAGGCCGAACAGCGCGAACTGCATCCCGGTGAGGTCGGGTTCGTCCTCCTCGAGGCCCTCGAAGAAGGGTTCCGCGCCGGTGGGCAGCTCGCCCTCACCGTAGGTGGAGCACACGATGACGTGGAAGTTCTCGGGGTCGAGATCGCCCGCGTCGAATTCCATCATGTCGTACAGGGACGTGTCGCCGTAGTCGCCGAGCACGTCGGCGATGTTGTCGGCCACCAGTTCGGAGGTTCCGCCCTCGCTGCCGTACAGAATCACCACTGCCATTGTTCTTGCTCCTCGTGAGTTGCTGCCGACGTGATCAGTACACGTCGCGCAGGTAGCGCTTTTCCTTCTTGAGCTTGGTCACGTAGTCGGCGGCCTGCTCGGTGGAAAGGGTGCCATGAGTGGCGATGACGTGGTGCAGGGCCCGGTCGACGTCCTTCGCCATGCGGGTGGCGTCACCGCAGACGTAGAAGTGGCCGCCGTCCTCGAGCCAGGCGAACAACTCCGCGCCGTTCTCGACCATCCGGTTCTGTACGTAGATCTTCTCCGCCTGGTCGCGGGAGAAGGCGAGGTCGAGGCGGGTGAGGAGACCGCTGTCGCTCATCGCGCCGATCTCGTCCTCGTAGATGTAGTCCGACGCGCGGTGCTGGTCGCCGAAGAACAGCCAGTTGCGTCCGGATGCGCCCCGCGCCTGCCGTTCCTGCAGGAACGCGCGGAACGGTGCGATGCCGGTGCCGGGGCCGACCATGATCATCGGTGCGTCGTCGTTCGCGGGGACGCGGAACGACTTGTTCTTCGACACGAAGATCCCGCCGCTGCCGCCGTCGGCGATCCGATCGGCGAGGAACGTGGAGCACACGCCGCCGCGGTCGCGTCCGGCCGAGCTGTGCCGGACGCTGGCGACGGTGAGGTGCACGCTGCCGGGGTTGGCGAGCGGGCTGGACGAGATGGAATACGCCCTGTGCTGCAACGGCTTCAGCAGCCCGACGAACTCGTCCGCGGTCAGGGTCACCGACGGCTCGAGGAGCAGCAGGTCGAGCACGTCCTTGCCCCACAGCCAGGCGTCCAGGGCTTCCTTGTCGCCGTGCCGCAGCACGTGACTCAGTTCCTCGTCGCCCGCCCGCTTCTCGATCTCGTCGATGAATTCGTGGCTCGGCGTGGAGATCTCGTACGCGTGCAGGAGGAGGTCGCTGAACGGCCGCTCCTTTCCGGTGACGGCGGCATCCGCCGGGATGCCCAGCCGGGACACCAGGGCGTCGACGAGGGCGGGATCGTTGATCGGCATCACCCCGAGCGCGTCACCGGCCTCGTACTCGAGACCACTGTCGGCGAGCGCGAACTCGTAGTGCCGGATCTCCTTCGCGGACGTGTCGCTCGACAGCCGCCGGTTCACGGACAGCGTGGACCCGTAGGGGTTCTTGCGGTTCCACTGCGACCGCTTGCGGGCCGGCTTCGTCTCGGGCTCGGCGACATCGGCGACGGGGGACTCGCCGCGAATGCCCTCGACGGCCGCGAACAGCGGGAGGGTGTCGGCGACCCACGCGGCCGCGGTGTCCTCGTAGTCGACGTCGCAGTCGACGCGCGGAGTGACGCGGCGGGCACCGAGCTGTTCGAGCCTGGTGTCGATCATCTTGCCGGCCTGGCAGTACCCGTCGTACCCGGTGTCGCCGAGCGCGAGCACGGCGAAGTCGGTGTTCTCCAGCCGTGGCGCGGTCTCCGCGGACAGCGCCTGCCAGAACAGTTCGGCGTTGTCCGGCATCTCACCCTCACCGTAGGTGGAGGTGACGACGAGGACGCGTTGCATGGCGGCGAGGGCGTCCGTGTCGACGTCGTCGAGGGCGCTCACCACCGGCGCGAAGCCCTGCGAACGTGCCGCGGCCGCAGCGTCTTCCGCGACACCCTCGGCGTTCCCGGTCTGGCTTCCGTACAGCACGTGCATGGCGGGCAACTGCCCACCGCCCGCCGCGGCGGGCGCGTCGGCGCCACCGACGACCAGACGCGAGCTCATACCGGCGAGGAAGCCGGTGAGCCACACGCGCTGGTCCTCGCTGAACGGGGCGTCCTGGGGGATGTAGGGCAGTTTCATGAGGGGACCACGTCTCTCGTGGGGATCAGATCGGGGAGAGCGTGCTGCGCGAACAGCTCCTCGAAACCGGGCAGCCGGCCGATCTTGTCGACGTTCTTGGCGTCCTGGTGCAGGATCCAGCCGTACGTGCCGGGGGCGTCGATGGACCGCACGTTGCGGCGGCGCAGCGCATCCTTGTAGTCGGCGAGACGCTTGGCCGCCACCATCACGGCCAGGTCCTCGTCGCTGTAGTCCTTCAACGCTTCCCGCGCGTACCGCTGCAACCGCTGCATGAGGAAGAAGTCCTCGGTGAGCAGCAGGTTGCGGACGGCCTTGTCGACCGCCGGATCGGATGGATCCGCGACACCCGGCAGCTTGGACAGCGCCATCTCCTGCGCCGCGTTCAGCACGGTGTAGTTGTTCAGCAGCGCGAACATGGCCTCGGTGTCGGCCTCGCCGTAGCCGGGCACGGCGCCGTCGAGCACCGCGTTCCCGTCCCGGTAGTCCAGCTTGAACTTGCGCACCTGGTGCGCGACCAGCGCGGCGGCGAGTTCGTCGGCCAGGTCCTTGCGGGGCTTGGCCTTCAGGATCTCGTCGCTGTCCTGGTACTGCAGCAGCGCGCGCGGCATGCCGTACACGAAGTGGTGCTGTTCGGTCTCCCAGTTCTCGAGCAACCATGCCGCCTTGGCGGAGCCGGTGGCCTCGAGGTGCCACCCGAGCAGCACGTGCACGGCCTGACGGTGCAGCGCCGCGTGCTCGTCGTCGCCGGTGATGGCGCCGAGCAGGATCGAGTCGGCGCTGGCCTTGCCGGGCAGCTTGCCCTCGGGGTCGTACTGGTAGACGAAGCCGCCGCTCATGCCGTTGCCGACGCCCTTGCCGAAGCCGCCGAGGTTGAGGACGGCACCGTTGGTCATGTACTCGCAGGCGAAGTCGCCGACACCCTCGACCACCGCGGTGGCACCCGAATTGCGCACGGCGAAGCGGTCACCGGCCTGGCCTTCGACGAACGTGCGCCCACCGGTGGCGCCGAACAGTGCGAAGTTGCCGATCAGCACGTTGCCGCCGTGAAGGTCGGAGCCGCCACCGGGCGAGCGCACGACGATGCTGCCGCCGTTGGCGCCCTTGCCGACGCCGTCGTTCGCGGTGCCGGTGTGGACGAGGGTCATGCCGTCGTTGCAGAACGCACCGTACGACAGGCCCGCGGACCCGGACGTGGCGATCCGGACGCTGCCCTCGCGCAGGTAGCCGCGGCCGCGCTCGTCGCGGAGCACGGCGGGCAGCTCGACATCGGTGAGCTCGTGGTTCAGCATCCGCTCGATGTCGACCGCCAGCTGGGCGCCGACGCTCTTGTTGCGGTTGCTCAGGTGTACCCCGTCGCCGAGCTGGACCGTGGTCTCGCCCTGCTCGACCAGCGCGGCACGCAGCTGCACGAGCCAGCCGTCGTCGAGGGTGTAGTCCTTCTCCAGGTACACCGGATCGCCGATGGTCACTTCCTCGACCACGGCGAGCATCGCGCGCAGGTCGAGCTGGCCGACGCTCGACGGGTGGTCGAGGAGCTGCAGCAGATCGGAACGGCCCCGGGCCTCGCGCAGCGAGGACATCCCCAGCTCGGCCAGCACCTCGCGGGTCTCGTGCGCGATGTTCAGCAGGTACTGCGCCATCGCCCGCGGATCACCGTCGAACAGTTCGGGATTGGTGGTCAGACCGGCGGGGCACTTGATGTTGCAGTTC
>NZ_UAUI01000014.1 GCF_900455735.1 Rhodococcus wratislaviensis
CGCCCTCATCTCGGGTGTCGGCAACGATCCGTTCGGGCGCTTCGTCCGCACCGCACTCACCGATCTCGGCGTCGACAACCGCTACGTCGGCATCGACACCGAGCACCCGACTCCCGTCACATTCTGTGAGATCTTCCCGCCGGACGACTTTCCGCTGTACTTCTACCGCAAGCCCGTCGCCCCGGATCTGCAGGTGAAGCCCGCGGACCTCGATCTCGACGCCGTCCGCGACGCGAAGCTCTACTGGTCGACGGTCACCGGGCTGTCCGAAGAGCCGAGCCGCAGCGCGCATTTCGCGGCCTGGGAGGCCCGCGGACGCCGCACCCACACCGTCCTCGACCTCGACTACCGCCCGATGTTCTGGTCCTCTCCTGCCGAGGCCACCGCTCAGGTGCAGCGCGCTCTGCAGCACGTCACCGTCGCGGTCGGCAACCGGGAGGAGTGCGAGATCGCGGTCGGCGAGACCAACGCGCACAAGGCCGCGGACGCCCTGCTCGACCTCGGCGTCGAACTCGCGATCGTCAAGCAGGGTCCCAAGGGCGTGCTCGGCAAGACCCGCACCCAGTCCATCACGGTGCCGCCCAACGAGGTCGACGTCGTCAACGGGCTCGGTGCCGGCGACAGCTTCGGCGGGACGCTGTGCCACGGCCTGCTCGCCGGGTGGCCGCTCGAGAAGATCCTGCGCTACGCCAACGCCGCGGGGGCGATCGTCGCCTCCCGGCTCGAATGCTCCACCGCGATGCCGACGGCCGACGAGGTCCGTGAGCTCGCCGATTCCACCGCTTCGGAGGCTGTCAATGTCTGAAACTCTCGCTCACCGCGCAGTCTGCTCGTCCTACGCCGACGTCACCGAGGTCCGCGCGAACGACCCGGCCGCCATCGACCGCGCCTGGGCGACCCGGATCGCCCGGCCCACCGTGCGTGGTAACGGCCGGCTCATGATCGTCGCCGCCGACCACCCCGCCCGCGGCGCACTCTCGGTCGGCGACCGACCGACCGCGATGAACAGTCGCACCGACCTCCTCGACCGCCTCCGCACCGCCCTGCGCAACCCGGGTGTGGACGGTGTGCTCGCCACCGCCGACATCCTCGACGATCTGGTGCTGCTCGGTGCGCTCGACGACAAGGTGGTCATCTCGTCGATGAACCGCGGCGGCCTGGCCGGCGCCAGTTTCGAACTCGACGACCGGATGACCGGCTACACCGCGGCCGGCACCGCGAAGGCCGGCATGAACGGCGGAAAGATGCTGTGCCGCATCGATCTCGACGATCCCGGCACGCTCTCCACCCTCACCGCGTGCGCCCAGGCGGTCGATGCGCTGGCCGAGGCCGGACTGATGGCCATGGTGGAACCGTTCCTGTCGCGGCGGGTCGACGGCAAGGTCAAGAACGATCTCAGCGCCGACGCCGTGATCAAGTCGATCCACATCAGCCAGGGCCTGGGTTCCACGTCCGCCTACACCTGGATGAAGCTTCCGGTGGTCGACGAGATGGAACGCGTCATGGACGCGACGACGCTTCCGACGCTGCTGCTCGGTGGAGACCCGCAGACGGCCCCCGAGGAGACGTTCGCGAGCTGGGCCAAGGCCCTCGCGCTGCCGTCGGTCCGCGGCCTGATCGTCGGACGCACCCTGCTGTACCCGCGGGACGAGGACGTCGCCGCCGCGGTCGACACCGCCGTATCCCTCGTTCACTGACGCACGCCGGAGAGGCCCACGATGAACAGCAAGTACTACGTGCCGGTCGGTTCCGCGGCCACCGGACCGTTCGACCTCGAGGTCACCCCCGAATCGGCGGGCTGGACCGAATCGAGTCTTCGGGTGCTCACCCTGACCCCCGGCGGGTCGGCCGAACTCGCGTCCGGTGACGACGAGATCATCGTCGTGCCACTTGCCGGGTCCGCGGCGGTGTCGAGCGAGGGCACCGAGTTCGCGCTCACCGGACGGCGATCCGTATTCGACGGACCGAGCGACTTCGCCTACGTGGGCCGGGATTCGGCGTACACGGTGGCGAGCGCGGCCGGTGGGCGATTCGCCCTGTGCGGCGCCCGCGCCCGGCAGAAGTTCCCGTTCCGGTACGTCCCGGCTGCGGACATCTCCGTCGAACTGCGCGGCGCGGGCAACTGCAGCCGCCAGGTGCACAACTTCGGCACCGCCGACCGCTTCGAGGCCGATTCGATCATCGCGTGCGAGGTCGTCACTCCCGGCGGCAACTGGTCGTCGTACCCGAGCCACAAGCACGACGAGAACAGCGACGTCGAGTCGCAGCTCGAGGAGATCTACTACTTCGAGATCGCCGAAGCCAATGCCACCGCAGTGGATTTCGGCGGAACCGGATTCGGCTACCATCGCGTGTACGGCACTCCCGAGCGGCCCATCGAGGTGCTCGAGGAAGTGCGCTCCGGCGACGTGGTCCTCGTTCCGCACGGCTACCACGGACCGTCGATCGCGGCCCCCGGACATCACATGTACTACCTGAACGTCATGGCCGGGCCCGGCGACGACCGCGTCTGGAACATCTGCGACGACCCGGCCCACACCTGGCTGCGCGGCAGCTGGGACCACCAGACCGTCGATCCCCGCCTCCCCCTCCACGCACCGTCCGAAGGAGCATGACCGTGGTGTCCACCGCGCCGATGTCGGCGAGCAAGAACCCCGACGCCGAAGGCACCGTCCACCTCACGGTGGCTCAGGCAACCATCCGATTCCTCGCCAACCAGTACGTCGAGCGGGACGGCGAACGCACCAAGTTCTTCGCCGGCTGCTTCGGCATCTTCGGTCACGGCAACGTCGCCGGACTCGGTCAGGCACTCCTGCAGGCCGAGATCGACGCCGTCGACGCCGGCACCGAACCCGAACTGCCGTACGTCCTCGGCCGTAACGAGCAGGCGATGGTGCACAGTGCGGTCGCGTACGCCCGCCAGAAGGACCGCCTGCAGACGTGGGCGGTGTCGGCCAGCGTCGGCCCCGGCTCGACCAACATGCTGACCGGCGCGGCCCTCGCCACCATCAACCGGCTGCCCGTCCTGCTCCTGCCTGCCGACACGTTCGCCACCCGCGCGAGCGCACCGGTGCTGCAGGAACTCGAACTGCCGTCCAGCGGTGACGTCACCGTCAACGACGCATTCAAACCGCTGTCGCGCTACTTCGACCGCGTGTGGCGGCCGGAGCAGTTGCCGTCGGCGCTGCTCGGCGCGATGCGCGTGCTGACCGACCCCGTCGAGACGGGTGCGGCCACCGTCGCCATTCCGCAGGACGTGCAGGCGGAGGCCTTCGACTGGCCGGAGTCGCTGTTCGCCGAGCGCACGTGGCACGTGGCCCGGCCGCTCCCCGAGAAGTCGGTGATCGCTCGGGCCGCGGACGTGATCCGGTCGGCGAAGAAACCGCTGATCGTCGCCGGTGGTGGCCTGATCTACTCGGGCGCCACCGACACACTGGCCTCCTTCGCCGAGGCGACCGGGATTCCGGTCGGCCAGAGTCAGGCCGGCAAGGGCGCACTGCCCTACGACCACCCGCAGTCGGTCGGCGCGATCGGCTCGACCGGGACCACCGCGGCCAACGCACTCGCCACCGAGGCCGACGTGATCATCGGCATCGGCACCCGCTACAGCGACTTCACCACCGCGTCGCGCACCGCGTTCAACAACCCCGACGTGCGGTTCGTCAACATCAACGTCGCGTCGATCGACTCGGTGAAGCAGGGCGGCGTCAGTGTCGTCGCGGACGCCCGCGAGGCACTCGAGGCGCTCACCGCGGCACTGGGCGACTACCAGGTTTCCGGCGAGTACCGCTCGCGCACAGCCGAACTCGCAGCACACTGGGAGTCCACGGTCGACTCGGTCTACAGGATCGACGACGACTCGCTCGGCCTGAACCAGAACCAGGTCATCGGTCTCGCCAACACACTGTCGGATCCGCGCGACGTCGTCGTGTGCGCCGCCGGCTCCATGCCCGGTGATCTGCACAAGCTGTGGCGCACCCGCGACCCCAAGGGCTACCACGTCGAATACGGTTTCTCCTGCATGGGCTACGAGGTCGCCGGCGGCATCGGCGCCAAGATGGCCTGCCCCGACCGCGACGTGTTCATCATGGTCGGCGACGGCTCGTACCTGATGATGGCCACCGAACTCGTCACGGCCGTGCAGGAGAACGTCAAGGTCATCGTGGTCCTCGTGCAGAATCACGGCTTCGCGTCCATCGGGTCGCTGTCGGAGTCGCTCGGCTCCCAGCGGTTCGGCACCGACTACCGCTACCGGGGCGACTCCGGCCGGCTCGACGGCGACATCCTGCCCGTCGACCTGGCGGCCAACGCCGCGAGCCTCGGCGCCGACGTGATCCGCGCGAACACGGCCGCCGAGTTCGCCGACGCCGTCAAGGTGGCGAAGGCCGGCGACAACACCACCGTCATCCACGTCGAGACGGACCCGCGGATCGCCGCGCCGGACAGCGAATCCTGGTGGGACGTCCCGGTCAGCGAGACCAGCACCCTCGACTCCACCCGGACCGCCTACGAGACGTACGCGCAGTGGAAGAAGATCCAGCGCCCGTTCCTGCGCCCGTCCGGCAACTAATTCTCCCCCGTAGAACTTTCGAAAGGATTTCCCGATGAGCGTCATTCGCGTCGGATCCGCCCCCGACTCCTGGGGCGTCTGGTTCCCGGAAGACCCGCAGCAGACCCCGTACGGACGGTTCCTCGACGAGGTATCGGCGTCCGGCTACGAGTGGATCGAGCTGGGGCCGTACGGCTACCTGCCGACCGATCCGCAGCAGCTCCGTGACGAACTCGCGGCCCACAATCTGAAACTGTCGGCAGGCACCGTGTTCGAGCACCTGCACCAGGACGACTCCTGGGATGCCGTGTGGACCCAGATCGAGGACGTCGCGAAGCTGACCGCCGCCGTCGGCGGCAAGCACGTGGTCGTCATCCCGGAAATGTGGCGTGACCCGAGCAGCGGTGAGGTGCTCGAGGACCGCACTCTCACTGCGGCGCAGTGGAAGAAGAAGACCGGCGGCATGAACGAGCTGGGCAAGAAGATGTTCGAGCAGTACGGCGTGAAGGCGCAGTACCACCCGCACGCCGACAGCCACGTCGACACCGAGGAGAACGTGTACCGCTTCCTCGACGGCACCGACAGCGAGTACGTGAACCTGTGCCTCGACACCGGTCACATCAGCTACTGCGGCGGCGACAACCTCGCGATCATCGAGCGTGCTCCCGAGCGGATCGGCTACCTGCACCTCAAGCAGGTCGATCCCGAGGTCCGTGCCAAGGTCGAGGCGGAGGACCTGCCGTTCGGCGAGGCCGTCAAGCTCGGCGCGATGATCGAGCCGCCGCTCGGCATCCCCGACCTGCCGCCCCTGCTCGCCGCGATCGAGAAGCTCGACATCGACGTGTTCGCGATCGTCGAGCAGGATCTCTACCCCTGCGCCGTGGACGTTCCGCTGCCGATCGCCCAGCGCACCCGTAAGTACCTGGGGTCCTGCGGGATCCCGTCCGTCAAGTTCGTCTAACCGACCACGTCAGGAGCTAGTCAGCTATGTCCGGAAGCAACGACCTGCGGATCGCCGTCCTGGGTGTCGGAATGATGGGCGCCGACCACGTCGCACGCATCACCGAGCGCATCAAGGGCGCGACCGTCGCCGTCGTCAACGACTATTTCACCGAGAAGGCCGAGCAGATCGCGGCCGGGATCCCCGGATGCCGGGTGATCGGCGACCCGCTCGACGCGATCGCCGATCCGGACGTCGACGCCGTCGTCCTGGCCACCCCCGGGCCGACGCACGAGAAGCAGCTTCTCGCCTGCCTCGAGCACGGCAAGCCGGTGATGTGTGAGAAGCCGCTGACCACCGACGTCGCCACGTCTCTCGAGATCGTCAAGCGGGAAGCCGAGCTCGGTAAGAAGTTGATCCAGGTCGGCTTCATGCGACGGTTCGACCACGAGTACGAGCAGCTGAAGTCGCTCATCGACGACGGCACTTTCGGGCAGGTTCTCCTCGCCCACTGCGTGCACCGGAACCCCGCTGTGCCCCCGAGCTTCGACAGCTCGATGATCGTCAAGGACTCGCTGGTCCACGAGGTGGACGTGACCCGATTCCTGTTCGACGAGGAGATCACGTCCGTGCAGATCCTCCGCCCCGCCGCGAATCCGGGTGCGCCCGAGGGTCTGCAGGATCCTCAGATCGCGTTCTTCACCACCGAGTCCGGTCGTCACGTGGACGTCGAGGTCTTCGTGACCACCGGTGTCGCGTACGAGGTGCGTACCGAGATCGTCGCCGAGAAGGGTTCGGCGTTCATCGGTCTCGATGTCGGGCTCGTCCGAAAGTTCGGCACCGGCGCGGGCAACGGCCGCTCGGGCGCAGGTATGTCGGGCGGGGAGATCACCCCCTCGTTCAAGGAGCGCTTCGGCCAGGCGTACGACGTCGAGATCCAGCGCTGGGTGAACGCCGCCCGCACGGGCGCGGAGACCGGCACCTACATCGACGGGCCCGGTGCGTGGGACGGCTACGCAGCCGCTGCCGTGTGCGCCGCCGGCGTGCAGTCGCTCGAGACCGGCGAGCGCGTGGCCGTCGACATGGTCGACCGTTCCTCCATTCCGGGAGCGTGAACACGATGAAGATTGCACTCGATCCCACGCCCTTCCACCACGACTACTCGCTTCTGGAATTGCCGGCGGTGGTCGCGGAACTCGGCTTCGAACACCTGCAGCTCACCCCGCATCGCGACATGATCCCGTTCTTCAACCACCCGAAGGCCGACGACGAGCTGGTCCGGCAGTTCCGCAAGGCCTGCAGCGACGCGGGCGTCGGAATCGCCTCCGTGTTGCCGGTTCTGCGGTGGTCCGGCCCGGACGAGGACGCCCGCGAGGCGGCGGTGCGGTACTGGAAGCGCGCCATTCAGATCACCGTCGACCTCGGTGTGAACGTGATGAACACCGAGTTCAGCGGCCGCCCGGAGAAGGCCGAGGAATCGGAGCGCGCCTTCTACCGGTCGATGGAGGAACTCGTCCCCATCATCGAGCGTGAAGGCATCGACGTTCGCATCGATCCGCACCCCGACGATTTCGTGGAGAACGGTCTGGACGCCATCCGGATGATCCGCGGCATCAACTCGAAGAACTTCGGACTGGTGTACGTCGCGTGCCACAGCTATCACATGGGCGCCGGCATGCTCGAGATCATGCGGGCCGCCGGCGACATGCTGCGGCTCGTCCACGTCGCGGACACGATGGATCACCACCGCTCGCACGGACTGCGGTACATCACCAACCCGCCCGGCAACCCGGTGCGTGTCCACCAGCACCTCAAGATCGGTGACGGCGACCTCGACTGGGACGAGTTCTTCGGCGGGCTCGGCGAACTCGGTTTCTACGACAAACCCGACACGGTGATGGTGTCCAGCGTTTTCGCCGAAGACGAGAACGCTCACGACGTCTCCCGCTACCAACTGAAGACCATGAAGGATTACATCGCGCGCACGCGGTGAAAGGACAACACATGAGCACCAACATCACTCGCGAGATCGCACACTGGTCCGACGGCAAGGGATTCGCCGGTACGAGCGGCAACACCGCCCCGGTCACCAACCCGGCCACCGGTGCCGTGACCGGTCAGGTCGCCCTGGCCAGCGTCGAGGACGCCCGCGCCGTGATCGACGCCGCCGCGGCCGCGTTCCCCGCCTGGCGCGACACCTCCCTCGCCAAGCGTTCCTCCATCGTGTTCAAGTTCCGGGAACTGCTCAACGCCCGCAAGGGCGAGTTGGCGGAGATCATCACCTCCGAGCACGGCAAGGTCGTCTCCGACGCACTCGGTGAGGTCTCCCGCGGCCAGGAGGTCGTCGAATTCGCCTGCGGCATGCCCCACCTGCTCAAGGGCGGCATGACCGAAAATGCCTCCACCAACGTCGACGTCTCCTCCATCCGCCAGCCCGTCGGCCCGGTCGGGATCATCTCCCCGTTCAACTTCCCCGCCATGGTCCCGATGTGGTTCTTCCCCATCGCCATCGCCGCCGGCAACACCGTGGTGTTGAAGCCGTCGGAGAAGGACCCGACCGCCGCGATCTGGATGGCCGAACTCTGGGCCGAGGCCGGACTGCCCGCCGGGGTGTTCAACGTCCTGCAGGGCGACAAGACCGCCGTCGACGAACTGCTCACCAACCCGGCGATCAAGGCCATCAGCTTCGTCGGCTCCACCCCCATCGCCCAGTACGTGTACGCCACCGGCACCGCCCACGGCAAACGCGTCCAGGCACTCGGCGGGGCGAAGAACCACGCCATCGTCCTGCCGGACGCCGACCTCGACCTCGCCGCCGACGCCATGGTCAACGCCGGCTTCGGGTCCGCCGGGGAACGCTGCATGGCCATCTCCGCGCTGGTCGCGGTCGGGGACATCGCCGACGAGTTGGTCGCCAAGATCAAAGAGCGCACCGACACGTTGAAGATCGGCGACGGCACCCAGGACTCCGACATGGGGCCGTTGGTGACGAAGGTGCACCGCGACAAGGTTGCCTCCTACATCGACGCCGGCGAACAGGACGGCGCCACCATCGTCGTCGACGGGCGGACCGTGCAGGCGAATGGCGGTGCGGACGGGTTCTGGCTCGGACCGACCCTGATCGACCACGTCACCACCGACATGAGTGTGTACACCGACGAAATCTTCGGCCCCGTCCTGTCCGTGATCCGGGTCGAGTCCTACGACGAGGCCCTGGAACTGGTGAACTCGAGCCAGTTCGGGAACGGCACCGCCATCTTCACCAACGACGGCGGCGCGGCCCGGCGGTTCCAGAACGAGGTCGAGGTCGGCATGGTCGGCATCAACGTTCCCATCCCCGTCCCCATGGCCTACTACAGCTTCGGGGGCTGGAAGAACTCCCTGTTCGGCGACAGCCACGCCCACGGCACCGAGGGCGTGCACTTCTTCACCCGCGGCAAGGTCGTCACCACCCGCTGGCTCGACCCCAGCCACGGCGGCCTCAACCTCGGATTCCCCCAGAACGCATAGCTACTGGTTCTCCGCGCCGGACCGTCCGCGGTCCGGCGCGGAGTCCGTTCGATCGAAAGGAACTTCATGAGCGACACCTCTCTCGCCCGCCGTCATCGGGTCGTGGTCATCGGATCGGGATTCGGCGGCCTCTTCGCCACCAAGGCCCTGAAACGGACGGACGTCGATGTCACTCTGATCGATCGCACGA
Organism: Rhodococcus wratislaviensis; assembly: GCF_900455735.1. Taxonomy (GTDB): domain Bacteria; phylum Actinomycetota; class Actinomycetes; order Mycobacteriales; family Mycobacteriaceae; genus Rhodococcus_F; species Rhodococcus_F wratislaviensis. The sequence continues at coordinate 9,190 of NZ_UAUI01000014.1, forward strand.
CACACCACCTGTTCCAGCCGTTGCTGTATCAGGTGGCGACGGGAATCCTGTCCGAGGGTGAGATCGCGCCCGCGACGCGACTCGTCCTCGAAGACCAGCAGAACGCGTCCGTCCTGATCGGCGGAGTCGAAACGATCGACGTCGCCGACCGGACCGTCACCTCCACCCACCGCGGCCGCACGACGGTCACGGAGTACGACAGCCTCGTCGTCTCGGCGGGCGCCCGCCAATCCTATTTCGGCAACGACCATTTCGCCGAGCACGCACCCGGAATGAAGACGATCGACGACGCCCTCGAGTTGCGCGGCCGCATCCTGGGCGCCTTCGAAAGCGCCGAGGTGAGCACCGATCCCGCCGAGCGGGCGCGACTCCTGACGTTCGTCGTGGTCGGCGCCGGGCCCACCGGTGTCGAGATGGCAGGCGAGATCGCCCAGCTCGCGCACCGCACTCTCGCCGGCGCCTACCGCACCATCGATCCCCGTGACGCGCGGATCATCCTGCTCGACGCGGCGCCCACCGTGCTCCCGCCTTTCGACGAGAAACTGCGTCGAGCTGCCGCCGACACGCTGGAGAATCTCGGAGTCGAGATCCAGCTCGGCGCGATGGTGACCGACGTCGACGACGACGGACTCACCGTCCGCGACCAGGACGGAATCGAGCGGCGGATCGAGGCCGCCTGCAAGATCTGGTCTGCCGGTGTCGCTGCCAGTCCGCTGGGCAGGCAACTGGCCGAACAGACCGGCGCCGCCACCGATCGCGCGGGCCGTGTCCTCGTCGAACCCGACCTCACACTGCCCGGCCACAGCAACGTCTTCGTCGTCGGGGACATGATGAATCGCGACGGACTTCCCGGTGTCGCGCAGGTCGCGATCCAGGGCGGCCGCTACGCCGCGCAGCTGATCGCCGCGGAGGTGCGGGCCCACCGGAAGGGTCGCGACAAGCCCGAACGCGTCCCGTTCCGCTACACGGACAAGGGCAGCATGGCCATGATCTCCCGCTTCCACGCGGTCGCGAAGGTCGGTCGCCTCCAACTGACCGGGCTGCTCGCCTGGCTGCTCTGGCTCCTGATCCATCTGGTCTACATCGTCGGATTCAAGAGCCGGCTCGCGACCGCCATGTCCTGGACATGGTCGTTCCTCGGAAGAACCCGCGGACACCTGGCGGTCACGGAGCAACAGGTGGTCGCGAGGACGGCCATCAACCGGCTCGATGCCTGGGAGGATTCCCGGGCGGTACCCGAGGCGGCGACGGCCTCCGCACGGTGAGTACCGTCGCCTCCGTGCCTGCTTCCGCTCTCACCGTCGGCATCGACGTCGGTGGTACCAGTATCCGGGCCTGCGTCGTCGACGAAACCGGTGAGGTTCTCGACTCCGTCCAGGCACCCACCCCGCAGTCGGCGAAGGCCCTCGAGGACGCGCTCGACCGTGCCGTCCGCGAGCTCGCGTCCCGTCATCGGATCGCCGCCGTCGGTCTCGCCGTGGCCGGATTCATCACCTCCGACCTCACCACGGTGCGTTTCGCCCCGCACCTGCCGTGGAAGAACGTGCCGGTGGCGAACGATCTGAGCGACCGGCTCGGACTGCCGGTGGTCCTCGAACACGACGCGAACGCGGCGGCGTGGGCGGAGCACCGGTTCGGTGCGGCCGCCGGTGGTCGCAATGTCGTGATGGTCGCGATCGGCACCGGCATCGGTGCGGCGCTGCTCATCGACGGCACGCTCTACCGCGGCAGTTTCGGCGTTGCTCCCGAACTGGGCCACCTCCAGGTGGTCCCGGGCGGCAGACCGTGCGCCTGCGGCAAGCGAGGGTGCTGGGAACGGTATTGCAGCGGAACCGCGCTCGTCGACACGGCCATCGAACTCCTCGCCGCCGACCCGACGAGTTCTACGGTGCTCGCGCGCGAGGTGGCGAGCGACCCGGGATCGCTCACCGGCCGCCGTATCGCGAGCGCCGCGCGGGACGGCGACCCGCTCGCTGTCCGCACCATGGACGAGTTCGCGCGGTGGCTCGGCGTCGGACTCGCCATGGTCGGTGACGTCTACGACCCCGATCTCGTCGTCGTCTCCGGTGGTGTCAGCGGCTCGGCCCCGTTGTTCCTCGATCACGCGCGGGACGTCTACGCCTCTCTCGCAACCGGTTCCGGACACCGTCCCCTCGCCCGCATCCGCGAAACCCAACTCGGCGAATCGGCCCAGCGGATCGGAGCCGCGACGATGGCCAGGGACGCGTTGCTGAACGGAGCTCCGCTCCCCGTGCGTGGTTGACGAGTCTCTGGACTCGTCGAGCACTCACCGGCCAGTCTTGGATTCGGCCGCGACCGATCGGAAGCATCGAACTGCGTGCGTGCCTCGGTGAGGAAGAGTTACCGGTCCGCGCTGCCATCTGGAAAGGCGCGGTCCAGGCGACGCACCACTTCATCCCCGATGAGGACGTCACATATTACGAGCAGCGCATCGTGGTTGACTATCTCCCTGCTCTCGATCTCACAGTGGCAGTACGGGAAGGCTTCGCCGCCGGATTCTCCGGACTCGAAATCGGGAAGATGGAAGTGCCGTTCGTCGACGACGTGCACCGAGGCCGCGGTGTAGGTTCAGCGCTGTTGCGCGATGCCATCAACCGTTTCCCGGTCTGCTACTGGACGTCAATGAGCGGAACCGGCAAGCGTTGGCATTCTACGAGGCACACGGATTCGTCATTACCGGACGATCCGATACCGATGCAGACGGCCGCCCCTTCCCGCTACTCCACCTCGCGCACATCACACCTTCGCGCTAGCCGTCCGCAAGATTCTCCGATACTTGTCGGTGGTCCCCGGTAGGATCGAAGATACGTTCGATACCGGGGGGTTGAAGACTATGGGGGACAACAGTTCCAGCGCGGCCGCACTCGACGCGACACCGCCAGGGATAGTGGCGATCGAGGCGTTGCGCGTCGGCAAATCGGTGCTGGCGCAGGCTCAGTACCGCCAAGTTGTGGCGGTGACCGAGTTCTACGACCTCTGCTGCGACGAGGACGAGCGCCGCGGCATCAACCCGGCCCACTCCGGTGCCCATACGGCGGTGGAGGTCTCGGTCGCACTGGGAATGAACGAACCGGTGGTGACCGCCTGGATCGACCTCGGACTCGATCTGCGCCACCGATTGCACGGCACCCGAGTCGCATTCGCGGCCGGGCGGATTGACCTGGATCAGGCGCGGGTCATCGCCGCCATGCTCGCCGGCGTCAGCGACTCGAAGTTGGAGCAACTCGAAACCGCGATCCTCGACAGTCGCTCCCTGCCACCGTCCAAACTGCGAGCCCGCGCTCGTCGGCTGATCGCCCGTCACGACCCCGACAGCATCGCCCACCGCACCACACTCGCGGTCGCCGATCGCGACGTATGGATCCGCCCCGCGGAGAACGGTATGGCCTACCTCGACGGACACCTTCCCGCAGCCGACGCCCACACCCTCGCGATGCGGTTGCGGGAGATGTCGATCCACGACGTATGTGCCGACGACCCGCGTACTCTCCCCCAGCGGCGAGCCGACGCTCTCACTGCCCTCGCCGATAGCACCGGGCACCTCACGTGCCACTGCGGTCGGGAACAGTGCCCGGCCCGTGTCGCCACCGCGCGGACACGGCGGGCACCTCTCATTCAGGTCGTCGTCAACGCCTCGACTCTCCTCGGACTCGACGACCTTCCCGCCCACCTCGAGGGATACGGGCCGATCTGTGCGGACTCCGCCCGTACATTGGCCGCCGACGGTGTCTTCCAGCGCGTCCACACACTGGCCATCGAAGGCGACGCAGGTGGGCACGTCCTCGAGATCAGTCCCGTTCAGAAGACTCACGGCATACCCGTGACCTACATCCGGAACACAGCAACCAGACCCGAACTCACCTACGCACCAGGGACGGCTCTCGGCCGCCGGATCAGGGCCCGCGACGGCAACTGCCGCTTCCCCAACTGCCAGGTCTCGGCACGACTCTGCGACATCGACCATACGACGCCGTTCGACCACGAGGACCCTGCGACTGGTGGTCTCACGGTCGAGTCGAATCTCGCGTGCCTGTGCCGACGTCACCACCGGCTGAAAACCGACGGCTCCTGGACCGTCCGCCAGACCGGGGCAGGGAACGTCGAGTGGACCACGCCGCGCGGCGACATCATCCGAACCGAACCCGAAGGGGCGGCAATCGAACTCGCCCACAACCACATCCGAGGGGTGCAGCGCTCCCGTGCCCTCCGACTGCTCACCGAGCGCTCCCACGACCAGCAGGACGAGGTGTATCTGAACGAACTGCAGGGGAGACGAGGACGGAACTCGGCGCCGCGGCCGGATGTGCCATGTAGGCCGGGCAACCCAGAACTGGAGGAGCGCCTGCCTTTCTGACCCTCGTTCAGGCAGCCACACACCACCACGCACCGGCACCACCACCCGAAGGCGGCGGCGCCGGTGCCTGAGATCCAGCGATCAGTGGGTGGCGACGGCAGCGGTGCTTCCCGCAGCCGACGCGTCGGGCTTGCCTGCGCCGAGGCGGTCCTCCAGCTCTTCGAGGCTGCGACCCTTGGTCTCCGGGACGAAGCGGTAGACGAAGTACACCGACATGAGGTTGACGAGGACGAACAGGCCGAAGGTTCCGGTGGATCCGAGGACGGAGTTCAGGATCGGGAAGACGAACGAGATCAAGGCGTTCGTCGTCCAGAGCACGAAGACCGCGATGCCCATGGCGAACCCGCGGATGGCCATCGGGAAGATCTCCGAGAGCAGCAACCACACGCAGGTTCCGATGAAGCACTGCACGAAGGCGACGAACACCATCATTGCGGCGAGGATGATGTAGCTGCGGCCGGTGGACGAGGGCAGCAGGAATACCAGTGACAGCGCGGCCTGCGAGGATGCCACACCGATGAATCCGGTCAGCAGCATCTTGCGACGATTCACGAAGCCCAGCAGGATGATTCCGACAATTGTCATGACCACCGACGTGACACCGACGGCGATGGTGGCAACCAGGGATGCACTGACACCCAACCCGCTCTGCTCCAGGATCGTCGGGGCGTAGTAGTTGACCGTGTTGATACCCGTTGCCTGCTGGACGATGGCCAGACCGCAGCCGATCCAGAGGATCCGGCGCATCCAGGGATAGTCGCGCAGATAGTGGACGGCGCCACTGACCTTCGAGTTCCGGTCGCGTGCGGCGTGGACGCTGATGCTGGCGTACTCGACTGCGGCCTCCGACTCGCTGCGGCTCAATTCGAGCGTGCTGCGGGTTTCGGCGAGCCGGCCCTTCGACGCGTACCACCGCGGCGAATCCGGGAGCGCGAGCATGCCGAGCAGCAGGAGTACCGCGGGCACCGAGGCGATGGCCAGCATGTACCGCCACACCGTCGGATCCTCGATGAGGTGATCGAGTAGCGCGTTGATCGAGAAGGCGAGCATCTGACCGGTGACGATCATCAGTTCGTTGATGGTGACCATCCGACCGCGGCGCTCGACCGGCGCCATCTCGGCCAGGTAGAGCGGGCAGGTGACGGCGGCGGCGCCCACACCGAGCCCGAGGACGATCCTGGCCAGCACCATGATCTCCACGTTGGGGGCCATCGCACACCCGAGGGCGCCGACGAGAAACAGACCCGCACAGACGAGGAGCGTGCGTTTGCGGCCGAGAGCGTCCGACAACCGGCCTCCGAGTAGCGCGCCGACGGCGGCACCCGGGAAGAGCAGCGAGCTCACGACGGTTGCTTCGCCGACGGCGCTGAGGTTCAGCTCGTCTTTCATGTAGAGCAGCGCACCGGAGATCACACCGGTGTCGTAGCCGAACAGCAGGCCCCCGAGCGTGGAGATGACGGTGAGCTTGGTCAGGAAGCGTTTGTGACTGCGCTCGTTACGCGCAGCGCCGCCGCTTCCGCGGGCACTGGCAGCCGAGTGGGTTGTCGACATCAGGTGTTGGCCTTTCTGGGGAATGCTCACGCATCGCGACACGGAAGATCGGTTCACGTGTGTCGATATCGCCCGAGTGCGCTCGGCTCGATGCAGCCGACGGGGGCGTTCTCTCCTGGACTGAAGCGCTTCACTAACGCGCTTCAGTTACCTACTATGATGTGAATCACAGAGGGTGTCAAGGGCAGATGACGCGATGCGTGAAAATGTCCCTGACGACGCGACCGAGGGAGATCGAGATGCTCGACGACCGAGCCACCGCGCACGACGGTGCGGAACGGCTACCCGCCGGCCTGCACCGACGCCCCACGATGGCCGATGTCGCGGCTCGGGCCGGGGTGTCGCGCACCCTCGTGTCACTGATCTTCAGCAACAAACCCGGCGCCTCCGACGAGACGCGGGAACGCGTCCTCCAGGCCGCGGACGACCTCGGCTACCGGCTCGACCGGGCCGCCCGCATGCTCGCCCGTGGGCGCAGTCGCACCCTCGGTGTGCTCATCGACGTCCACCAGACCTTCCAGGCCGACCTGATCGGAACCATCTACGCGGAGGCCGAGGCCGCCGGATACGAGGTCCTGCTCTCCGCGAGCGCACCCACCCGGGACGAACACAAGGCGATCGAAGCGCTACTCAGCCACCGGTGCGAAGGCCTGATCCTGCTCGGTCCGCTGTCCGAGGCCGACTATCTGCGGACGCTCGCGGACCGTGCCGTCGTCACCGTCGTCGGCCGCGCACTCCCCCACACCGCCGTCGACACCGTGCGGACCGCGGACGCCAAGGGCATCCGGCAGTCCGTCGACCACCTCGTCGAACTGGGACATCGTGAGATCGTGCACGTCGACGGCGGCGCGGACCCGGGGTCACCCGAGCGGCGTCGCGCGTACCTCGCGGCGATGCGCAAGCTCCACCTCTCCGACCACATTCGCGTCATTCCCGGTCAGCACAGCGAAGAGGCAGGTGTCGCCGCCGCGAACACTCTGCTGGCCGAGGACCGCCTGCCGACCGCCGTGCTCGCCGGCAACGACCGCTGCGCCATCGGTCTCATGGACGTGTTCACCCGCGCCCACGTCGACGTGCCCGGCGACATCTCGATCGTCGGGTACGACGACAGCCACCTTGCCCAGTTGTCGCAGATCGACCTCACCACCGTGCGGCAGGACACGGAGGGTCTGGCGCGGCACGCCGTGCGGTTCGCCATCGACCGCCTCGAGAACGAAGACCTCGACCCGCAGGATTTCGTGATCGACCCCCACCTGGTGGTGCGCGGGACGACCGGTCCGGCCCGGTCGTAGCCGAATCCCGCCGGCACCCGATTCAGCGCAGAGGCAACGGACTCACTGCGTGATGCTCCTCAGGTATTCGACGCTCCGGACGACGTCGCGCACGGGGCCTTCGTCCTCCGGTTCCAACGCGAGAATGGTGTCCTGTTCGAGGACGTACCAGCCGTCGTAACCCTGATTCTGCAGCCGCGCGACCACCCCGGCGATATCGACGTCTCCGGTGCCCAGTGGCGTGTACATCCCCTGTGCGACGGCCTCGGTGTAGGTGAGTTCGCCCGCCCGGACCCGCCCGAGGAGCGCCGCATCGACGTCCTTCAGGTGCGCGTGGGCGATCCGCTCGGGTGCCGTGGTGACGAGGTCGAGGGGGTCGGTGCCGCCGATCAGCAGGTGTCCGGTGTCCAGGCACAGCGGGATCGACGAGCCGTCCAGGATGCGGTCCACCTCGGCGCGGTTCTCGATCATCGTCCCCACGTGGGGATGGATCACCGCCCGGATCCCTCGGTCGGCAGCGGCCGACGACAGGCGGTCGAGGTTGCGTAGCAACGTCTTCCATCCCGAGTCGTCCAGTTCCGGTCGCGAATCGTAACCGACGGATCCCGTCACCGCCGCCAGGACCATCACCTCCGACCCCGACGCGACGAGTGAGTCGACCGCCCCGCCGATGGCAGCGACCGCGTCGTGATCCGGATCGTGGAGCAGCACCGGGACGAATCCCCCGACCGCCGTCAGGTCGTACCGGGCGAGGGTGTCCGTCAGCTCGAGCGGATCCGAGGGGAGGAATCCGTCCGGACCGAGTTCGGTGGCAGCGAGGCCGGCGTCACGCATCTCGGTGAGCACCCGGTCGGGGGCGAGTTGGTGACCCCAGCCCTCCACCTCACACACTCCCCACGAAATGGGCGCGCCTGCAAGTCGAATCGTCATCGCCGTGTTTCATCCCATCGCACCGCACGGTGCTGTTGTAGTGGCAGTGTGGCCGCCTCGGCGATCCCGCTCACGGCTGCCGCCGGGTGGTCTGCGTGGACAGACGTTCCGCGAGTACCGCCGGATCGGCGTTCTCCCGCAACGCTTCCCACACCGTGTCCACCTGAGTGGCCGGCGCGAGACTGTGCACCGGCTGATCGTGGTCGAGGTTGGTCGGGAACGGGTAGCACTCGGCCGTCGCGACGACGGCATTGCGGAGGGTGCGCTCGCTCGCCCCGGCACTCTGCAGCGCCAGCAGGGCCGGATACACGGCGTTCGCCATGGCCTCCCGGTCCAGCACCTCCATCGCCCGGCCGAACGGCGACGAGATCTGCAGCAGATTGGCCATCCGCCGGATCGCGTCCGAACGGTTGTGGCCCGCGCCGTGGTAGAGGGCCGGGTTGAAGAACACCGCGTCGCCCTTCCGCAGCGGCAGCTGAACATGACTGTCGCGGAAGAACTCGACGAACTCCGGCCGGGAGAACGCCAAATAGCCCGCCTCGAACAGTTGCGAGTACGGCAGATACAGGGTGGGTCCGCTCTCGACGGGCATGTCGCAGTGCGCCACCGCACCCTGCAGTGTCAATGCGGCCGACATCCGGTGCAGGTGCGCGGGATACTCGGTCAGCTCGTGCCGGGGCACGATGCCGAGGTGGTAATCCCGATGCGGCACCTGCGCGGCACCACCGGGGTTGACCACGTTGACCTGCGACGTCACCTGATACAGCGGTCCAAGCCAACTCTGGCAGATCAGCGCGAGGATGTCGTTGGCGTAGTACTCGGCGAACACGTCCGGGGCGCCGAGAGCCAGCTTCTGCGCGGCGTTCCAGATGCGGTCGTTGGCGCCCGCCTTGCCGAAGTGGTCACCCACCACACCACCCGCCGCGTGCTGCTGCGCGATGAGGACGTCAAACTGTTCCGCGGCACGATCCAGGACCGCGAGACCGCTGAAGGCGTTCTGGAACACCACGATTCCGGGACCGTCGGTGAGTGCGCGCCCGAGTTCGGTCTGTACGGCGCGGCGGGACTGCGCGTCGTCGAGGTGGGGAATCAGCGTGTCGCTGCGGTACAGCAGGACGTTCTGTTCCACCGAGTGAGCGAACGGGTAGTCGGCGAGGTTCGTCGAGCGGTCCACGGAGGCACGAAACGCGTCGAGGTCGCAGTCGGAGTCGCGGATCCACTCACGCCGGCCGGTCGGCGGAGGAGTCGTGATGGTCATGGAAATAGTCTCGCTGTGTTGTGAGCGGCAAACAACAGCAAATATCCATCATTTTCACCTCAGGAGGCGGCCGTGAAGCACCGCTAGAAGGTCCGTGAGGCCGCCCGGCGACATGCCGTCCGCAGTCCTGATCACTGTGAGCAGCAATGTCTTCCGCGGCGAGGAGGAACGGGAGATGGGGTTCCGCGCCGCACTGCGAAGTTCGGCACCGACCGTGCGGCGATCGACATCGCGGAGGGCGACATCCTCGACGGAATCCGGGGTATGCGCCTAGCCCTGCCCCTGGGGGACGGGCACTCCGCGCGATTGGAACCAGCCCGCCGGATCCATCTTGGTTCCGTTGACCGCCCACACCTCGTAGTGCAGGTGCGGTCCCGTCGACTGACCCCGGTTGCCCATGGTGGCGATCTGGTCGCCGGCCCGGACCTGCTGCCCGACCGACACCAGTGACGTGTCGATGTGGCCGTACACGCCGGTGGTGCCGTCGTCCTGCTGGATGCGGACCCACAGCCCGAATCCCGAGGCCGGACCGGTCTCGATCACGGTGCCGTTGGTGACAGCCTTGATCGGGGTGCCGATGGAGTTGGCGATGTCGATGCCGTTGTGGTTGGTGCCCCAACGCGGACCGAAGCCCGAGGTGAAGGTGCCGTCGGCCGGGACCAGGACGGCGGGTCGACGTGCCGCTTCCTCGGCCGCAGCCTTGCGTGCAGCCTGTTCGGCGGTCTCGCGAGCCAGCCGTTCGACCTCGGCCTTCTCGAACGCCACCCGCTGAATCTCGCGCTCGGCGGCGCGCTGGAGTTGCTCGGTGTAGTCGACGGGTACCGGGCGCGTGACCTGCAGGAACTGGGGCGGCGTCGAGAGTGACACGCCCGTCTCGGTCGACGCCTGCGCGACCTCACCGGTGGCCGCGGAGGCGATGCCGCCGGAGGCGAGAAGAGTAGCGGCCGCCAGCGAGGTCGCGACGACCCGCCTGCGGGAGATCTTCGTCGAACGGAGGCGCCGGGCGCGCCGGGCTTGCGGGACGGTGTTCGGGTGTAGAGCCAAAACCACATTCCTCTGTCGAGTTCGTGATCGATAACGAAACGGTCACGGTTTCGACACAGGTTAGTACGCATCCGGAACAAACCGGCGAGTCGCATTGACACACCCGGGTCAGACTGTCGGCAATTCCGACATTTCTCGACCTCTCCAGTCACATGCACCCCATGAGCGCACATCGACGACAGGGGTCACGCTCCAGAAGTGGCCGACGTCACGGCGCCCGGGGTCGTGACCGCGGGCGCCGTGACCTTTCAGCCGGCTGCCCGCAACTGGGCTGCCAGACGCATCGCAGAGTTCGCGTCGCCGTATCCCTCGTAACCGCCGACGCGTTGCACCACCTCGAAGAAGAGGTCGGCGCCCACCGTCTGGGTGAACAGGTGGAAGAACTCGCCTCGGGCATCGCGGTCGTACATGATGCCCGACCCGCTCATCCGGTCCAGGAGTTCGCGGGAGAGCCCGAAGCGGGCCTCGAGGTCGTCGTAATAGTTCGGCGAGATCACGAGGGGCTCGAACCCATTGGACTGCATGGTCGCGGCGGCGGTGAAAATGTCCGTGCACGAGAACGCGACGTGGCTGATGCCGCCGCGCCGGGCCGCGGCGATGTGGGAGTTGCCCGACACCGCACCCGGAACCATGTTCAGGGAAATACGCAACGGACGGTCGATGCCGTCGGCACCCGTCTGGTCCATCGTCAGCGCCTGACTGCGCATCATTCCGACCGCGTCGGTGACGTCGAGGCCCTCGTGCGGCGCCATCGCGAACACCGAACGGAGCAGCAGCATGATGCCGTCCCAGTTGTCGGACGGCACGGCGAGCGCCACGTGATCGACCCCGGTGAACACGGGCACCTCGTCCTGCCAGCGCGACTCCGTCGGATACAGATCGAACGCCGACTGCCACGACGCGGCACTGCCCGGACCGCGCAGATCCAGCGACGTCGCATCGGTGATCTTCAGACGCACCACATCCGATTCGGGGGCCGTGTCGACACCGGGCAACAGGACCTCGTGCACCGGGACCTCGAGCGCCGCAGCCCGCTCACCCCAGGCGTCGGGATCGCTCGACCGGATACCGATCTGGGTGAGCACCGGCAGGTGCGCCGGAAGACCCGGAGCGGTCCACACGGTGCCCGCGGTAGCGTCGACCACGATGGTCATCCGGCCGTGCCGCCACAACTGGAGGTCGTGGCTGCGGTGCCGGCCCACCAGACGGAATCCGATGTGCTGCAGCGCCTGTCGAAGGTCGGAATCCTTGCCGGGACCGGCCGCGAGCCTCAGCGACACGATTCCTTCGAGGGGTGCGCGCGGCGGCGGCTCGAACAGGGCCAGACCGCGTCCGGTGTCCTCGCCGTGCTCGGCCTGCACGCGTGCGACCTCCTCCTGGAGGTAGAGCAGCGAGCGGTGAGCGTCGGCGGCCGTGCGGCCCGTGGACGACTGCCGGAACGTGTCGTTGAAGATCTCGAGCGACCACGGTCCGGTGTATCCGGCCGCCTGGACGTGCGCGCCGAACGTCGCGAGATCGAAGTTTCCCTGGCCCGGGAAGTTCCGGTGGTGCCTGCTCCACTGCAGGATGTCCATCGACATGCGGGGCGCGTCGGCGAGTTGGAGGAAGAAGATCTTCTCCCCCGGGATGTCGCGGATGCCGGACGGGTCGTCGCCGCGGGAGAGGATGTGGAAGCTGTCGAGGCAGGTGCCGAGGGCAGGATGGTCGGCGTCCTGCACGATCTTCCACGCGTGCCGGTACGTGTTGACGTGCGTCCCCCACGCCAGCGCCTCGTAGGCGATGCGGAGTCCCCGGCTGTGCGCCCGCTCGGCGAGAGTGTGGAGTTGCTCGGTCAGGCGGGCGTCGTCCCGCACCGCCTCGGGCAACGGCGAGGAGCACACCAGCAGGGTGTCGCAGCCGAGCTGCTCCATGATGTCGAACTTGCGCTCGGCTCGGATCAGGTTACGCGCGAACGTCGTGTCGTCCACGGAATCCAGATCGCGGAACGGCTGATACAGATCGAGAGTGAGTCCGAGATCCGCTGCGCGGGAAGCCAGCTCACGCGGCGACCACGGCGAGCTCACGAAATCGGGTTCGAACACCTCGAACCCGTCGAACCCGGCTGCCGCGATCGCGGTGACCTTCTCCTCCAGCGATCCGCTCAGGGACACCGTGGCAACGCTCGTACGAACCTGTCGTCCCATGACGGCGTCAGCCCTTGTTGCAGATGAAGTCGACGGCCAGCGCATAGCCGTGGATGCCGAGTCCGGCGATCACACCGGTCGCGACTCCGGACACGTACGAGTGGTGCCGGAATTCCTCGCGGGCGTGGACGTTGCTGATGTGCACCTCGACGAGGGGCACCTCGAGCGTCACCAGGGCGTCGCGCAGCGCCACCGACGTATGCGTGAAACCACCGGGGTTGATCACGACGCCCGACGCCGTGGTCCGGGCCTCGTGCACCCAGTCGATCAGATGGCCTTCGTGATTGGACTGCCGCGCGACGATCTCACGTCCGGCCTTCGCGGCGGCCGTGCGGCACAACTCCACGACGTCGTCGAGCGTCTCCCGCCCGTACACCTCGGGCTGCCGTTGACCCAGCAGGTTCAGGTTGGGTCCGTTGAGAACAAAGATCGGTCCGGGAGCGGTCATCGCGCGCATTACCTCCATTTGTACGAACTAGTGAGTTAGTTCGCACCCAGGATACAGCGCGCTCCCGCCTAGGCGGACTTGTCTCGGCGTTCTCCCCGCTCCGGCTTGCGCGGAACGATGGTGGGAAGCACGTTGTCGTTGACCGTCTCGGCGCTGACCACGACCTTCTCGACATCGTCACGGCTCGGGATGTCGTACATGACCGGGAGGAGGACTTCCTCCATGATGGCGCGCAGTCCACGAGCGCCGGTACCGCGGAGGATCGCCTGGTCGGCGATGGCCTCGAGCGCGTCCGTGGTGAACTCCAACTCCACGCCGTCCATGTCGAACAACCGGTTGTACTGCTTGACCAGTGCGTTCTTCGGCTCGGACAGGATCTGGACGAGCGATTCCTTGTCGAGGTTCGTCACCGACGCCACGACGGGAAGACGGCCGATGAACTCGGGGATGAGCCCGAACTTGATCAGGTCTTCCGGCATGACCTCGGCGAAATGGTCCTGCGTGTCGATCTCCGCCTTGGACCGCACCTCGGCACCGAAACCGATGCCGCGCTTGCCCACGCGATCGGACACGATCCGCTCGAGGCCGGCGAATGCGCCTGCCACGATGAACAGGACGTTCGTCGTGTCGATCTGGATGAACTCCTGATGCGGGTGCTTGCGACCACCCTGCGGCGGCACGCTGGCCTGCGTGCCCTCGAGGATCTTCAGCAAAGCCTGCTGCACACCCTCGCCGGACACGTCCCGCGTGATCGACGGGTTCTCGCTCTTGCGGGCGATCTTGTCGACCTCGTCGATGTAGATGATGCCGGTCTCGGCGCGCTTGACGTCGTAATCGGCGGCCTGGATCAGTTTGAGGAGAATGTTCTCGACATCCTCACCCACGTAGCCGGCTTCGGTGAGCGCCGTCGCATCGGCGATCGCGAAGGGAACGTTGAGCATCTTCGCCAGCGTCTGAGCCAGATACGTCTTGCCGCAGCCCGTGGGGCCGAGCATGAGAATGTTCGACTTCGCCAGCTCGACCGTCTCGCCGCGCGCGTCACGACCCTTGTCGCCGGCCTGGATGCGCTTGTAGTGGTTGTAGACCGCAACGGCGAGAGTCCGCTTGGCGGCATCCTGGCCGATCACGTAGTTCTCGAGGAAATCCCGGATCTCGGCCGGCTTCGGCAGCTCGTCGAGCTTCACCTCGCTGGACTCGGCCAGCTCCTCTTCGATGATCTCGTTGCACAGGTCGATGCACTCGTCGCAGATGTACACCCCAGGCCCAGCAATGAGCTTCTTGACCTGCTTCTGGCTCTTACCGCAGAAAGAGCACTTGAGCAGATCCCCGCCGTCACCGATGCGTGCCATCTCGTCAGGTCCCTACTTCCTTCGTCTACGTGCAACCATCGAACCGATCCCACGCCGTGCGCGCACCGACCGAAAACGAAAGCCCGTTATGTGACCGTACCCGCAGATCGCGAGCGAGGTCGACTGGTTGTCGGTGATTCGCGCACCGATCTTCCGGGAAAGCCAGCCTTGCCGATCCCGCACCCGGCTCGCGGCAACCACGCCGTCACGGCGTGTCGCCCGAGCCGGGGCGGCAGGAAATCACTTCTGGGCGCTGAGTTTGCGGTACTCGAGCACGTCGTCGATGATTCCGTATTCCTTGGCCTCGGCGGCCGTGAGGATCTTGTCGCGATCGGTGTCCTTGCGGATCACGTCGGCGTCCTTGCCGGTGTGCTTCGCGAGGGTGGTCTCCATCAGGCGACGCATCCGCTCGATCTCGGCGGCCTGGATCTCGAGGTCGGAGACCTGACCCTGGATGCCGCCGGTGGCGGGCTGGTGGATGAGGACACGAGCGTTCGGCAGGGCGAGACGCTTGCCCGGGCTACCGGCCGCCAGCAGCACCGCCGCAGCCGAGGCCGCCTGGCCGAGGCACACCGTCGTGATGTCGGCGCGCACGTACTGCATGGTGTCGTAGATCGCCATCAGCGACGTGAACGAGCCACCCGGCGAGTTGATGTACATGGTGATGTCGCGATCGGGGTCCAGCGACTCGAGAACGAGCAGCTGGGCCATCACGTCGTTGGCCGACGCGTCGTCCACCTGCACGCCGAGGAAGATGATGCGCTCCTCGAACAGCTTGTTGTACGGGTTGGACTCCTTCACGCCGTAGCTCGAGTGCTCGATGAACGACGGCAGGATGTAACGCGACTGGGGGCCTGCGGGCGCCTGGCCTCCCAGGCTGCGGGGATCGAACAGGTTGGTCATCAGTTCTCCAAGGGATTTGTGGGAGCGGTCAGTGAGGAAGCCGGGCTGCTACTGCCCGGTCCCGCCCGCCTGCGCCGCGCGGGAGACGACGTGGTCGACGAATCCGTATTCGAGAGCCTGCTGTGCGGTGAACCAGCGGTCGCGATCCGAATCGGCGGTGATCTGCTCGACGGTCTGACCGGTGTGCTCGGCGATCAGCTCGGCCATTTCGCGCTTCGTGTGCGCGAACTGCTCGGCCATGATCGCGATGTCACTGGCGGTACCACCGATTCCGGCGGACGGCTGGTGCATCATGATCCGCGCGTGCGGGAGCGCGTAACGCTTGCCCTTGGCCCCGGCGGAGAGCAGGAACTGGCCCATCGATGCGGCCAGACCCATTCCGAACGTCGCGACGTCGCACTCGGCGAACTGCATCGTGTCGAAGATTGCCATGCCGGCGCTGACCGAGCCGCCGGGCGAGTTGATGTAGAGGGAGATGTCCCGGCCGGGATCCTCTGCCGACAGCAGCAGGATCTGAGCGCACAGCTTGTTCGCGATGTCGTCGTCGACCTGGGTACCGAGGAAGATGATGCGCTCGCGCAGCAGGCGTTCGTACACCGAGTCGCTGAGGTTCAACCCAGCGGTGGCTGAAGTCATGGCGGGACTCTGCAAAGTCTCCAGGTGATTGGAAGTCACGGTACCTGCCTTCTCCGTAAATCGTTGATTGCTGACACAGACACTAACGAAGGAGGGCGGCACCGGAGTCCCGGTGCCGCCCTACTTCGCTCAAAGCGGAAAACAACTCACAGCCGAACGCGAGAAAAACATCCCGCGACCAGCATTACTTCTGGTCTTCGCCCTCGGCGGAATCCGACGCAGCCTCGTCCGTGGACGCAGCCTCCTCGGTCTCGGCCTCACCGTTGCCGAACAGTTCGGCGGTGTCGACAGCGGCACCCGAGGTGTCGGTGACGGTGGCCTGCTCGACGACACCGGCGAGAGCCTTGCCGCGCCGCACGTCCGCGAAGACGGCGCCGAGCTGACCGGCCTGCTGGATCTGCTGGATGAACTGCTCGGGCGCCATGCCGTAGCGCTGCGCCTGGAACAGGATGCGCTCGGTGAGCTCGTCCTGGCCGACGGTGACGTCGGAAGCGTCGGCGATGGCGTCCAGCAGCAGCTGCGTCTTCACCGAGCGCTCGGCGCTCTCCTTGGCGTCCTTGTCGAACTCTTCGCGGCTGGTGCCCTGCTCCTCGAGGAGCTTGTTCAGCGCTTCCTCGTCGTGGTCGAGACCGTGCACGGCGTCGTGCAGTGCAGCGTCGACCTCGGCCTTGACGACGGCCTCGGGCAGCGGGACCTCGACGGTCTCGAGGAGGGTCTCGAGGACCTTGTCGCGGATCTGACCGGCCTGCTCGACCTTGCGAACGCGTCCGACGCGCTCACGCAGGTCGGCCTTCAGCTCGTCGAGGGTGTCGAACTCGCTTGCCAGCTGAGCGAACTCGTCGTCCTCGGCAGGCAGCTCGCGCTCCTTGACGGTGCCGACGGTGACGGTGACGACGGCTTCCTTGCCCGCGTGGTCACCGGCGACGAGCGTCGAGGTGAACTCCTTGGACTCGCCGGCCTTGACGCCGACGACGGCCTCGTCGAGGCCCTCGATGAGCTGACCCGAACCGACCTCGTGCGACAGACCGCTCGCGGTGGCCTCGGGAACGGCCTCACCGTCGACGGTGGCCGACAGGTCGATGGAGATGAAGTCTCCGTCCTCGACCGCACGCTCGACACCGGTGAGGGTGCCGAAGCGCTGACGCAGCGACAGCAGCTGCTCCTCGACGGCGTCGTCGGTGATCTCGATCGGATCGACGGTGACGCTCAGTTCGCTGTAGTCGGGCAGCGTGATCTCGGGGCGGACGTCGACCTCGGCGGTGAACTCGAGGAGCTCGCCGTCCTCGATCTTCGTGATCTCGATCTCGGGCTGACCGATCGCCTTCACCGAGGCGCTGGTGACAGCCTCGGAGTAGCGGGACGGGAGTGCGTCGTTGACGACCTGCTCCAGGACTGCGCCACGACCGACACGGGCTTCGAGCAACTTGGCCGGTGCCTTGCCCGGACGGAAGCCGGGGAGACGGATCTGTTGCGCGAGGGCCTTGTAGGCCTTGTCGAAATCAGGCTTGAGCTCCTCGAAGGGCACCTCAACGTTGATACGGACTCGCGTCGGGCTGAGCTGCTCGACGGTGCTCTTCACGGACTGGCTCCTTCGTGTGGTCGTGCTTTTTCTGTGCGGCAGTTGCCTGCCCTGTGGTTCTGGTCGGGGTGACAGGATTTGAACCTGCGACCCTCCGCTCCCAAAGCGGATGCGCTACCAAGCTGC
Source organism: Rhodococcus wratislaviensis (assembly GCF_900455735.1). Lineage (GTDB taxonomy): Bacteria > Actinomycetota > Actinomycetes > Mycobacteriales > Mycobacteriaceae > Rhodococcus_F > Rhodococcus_F wratislaviensis. The sequence continues at coordinate 26,843 of NZ_UAUI01000014.1, forward strand.
GCTACACCCCGGTCGACGTCGGCTCTCGCCAACCTCGCGAGGACCCGAGGAAGAATCCTACGGCCCCCCGATTATGAAATCCAAAGCGAGGTTGGGTACAGTCACTCATCGCAGACGACATGCATGGCGATCCCAGGTTGTCGTATGCACGGGGATGTAGCTCAATGGTAGAGCCTCAGTCTTCCAAACTGATTACGCGGGTTCGATTCCCGTCATCCCCTCCACACAGGAGCGTTCCCACCCCAGGGAACGCTCCTTTTTTGTGTCCGGGGGCGCCCACGGAGACCACCTCCGCTATGACATGCGTCACATGAATGACGGACGCGGCCCCACTCGCGCTCCATCGGACCACTCCCCCGTTCGCCGAGCGCGTAACCACGATTTCGGTCAGTACTCTGGGAGATGTCCGATTTGTCCCCTACTCGTGGATGCTGGGCCCCCGCAGCCGGCGGTCCGCGAGAACTCCGGAGGCCCACCGTGGAACTGCTACTCATTCTCGTGATCGTGGCGGCGGTCGCCTTCCTGGTGGTGAGGAGCCGCAACAACCGCGCCGGGCAGACCGCGAACCAGCTCGAGGACGCCAAGGCGGACGCTCGACAGGCCATCGAACGGCTCGGCGGACAGGTGTACAGCCTCACCGGATCCGACACCGCCTCGCAGCAGGCACTCGCCGACGCGTCCGAGCGGTACACCGCTGCCGGCTCCCAGATCGATCAGGCCACGACGCCCGTCCAGGCACGCCTCGCCAAGCAGACGGCACTGGAGGGCCTCTACTACATCCGCGCCGCCCGGACGGCCATGGGCATGGACCCCGGCCCGGAGATTCCGTCGATCGACGGCCAGAAGTCCGCGGGAGCGGTCACCGAGGACCGCGAGGTCGAGTTCGAGGGGCGGCAGGTCGCGGCGTCGCCGAACCCGTCGTCGAAGACACCGAACTACTACCCCGGCGGCCGTGTCGCGGGACGCCCGGTTCCCGCCGGCTGGTACTCGGAGCCGTGGTGGAAGCCCGCCCTCGTGGCAGGCGCGTGGGGCCTCGGTTCGATGTTCCTGTTCTCGGCGATGTTCTCCGGGATGTCCGGAGTGGGGTACGACGCGCAGGGCTTCGAGAGCGGAGCGGGCGACGCGTCCCAGGACACCGGTGACGCGGGCGCGGACGGCGGTGGCGACGGCGGTGACGCAGGCGGCGACGGCGGCGGCGACATGGGCGGGGACATGGGCGGGGACGCCGGTGGCGACGGCGGCGGATTCGACTTCGGTGGCGGCGGCGACGGCGGCGGGTTCGACTTCGGTGGCGGGTTCGACTTCTAGCCGGCCGTCAGGAGGGCTGGCAGCTCGGGCACCAGAAGAGGTTGCGGCCCTTCATGACCGAGTGGGCCACCGGGGTGCCGCAGATCCGGCACGGTGACCCCGCCCGCCGGTAGACGTACGTCCGCGGGCGGTCCTTCGCATACGCCGGATCACCGTGATCGTCCTCGGGACGGACGACGTGCATCTTGCCGCGGCGGACCCCGACCTTCATCAGGGCGACGAGGTCGGCCCACAGCGAGTCCCATTCGTCACGGGACAGCGAACGGCCCGGCCGGTCGGGGTTGATGGCGTGCCGGAACAGGACCTCCGCCCGGTACACGTTGCCGATGCCGGCGATCACGGCCTGATCCATCAGCAGCGCCCCGATCGGCGTCTTGGACGCCGAGATGCGTTTCCACGCCTTGTCGGGGTCGGCGTCCTTGCGGAGCGGGTCCGGACCCAGCCGCGCCTCGATGGCGGCGACCTGCGGTGGATGGAGAACCTCACAAGCCGTCGGACCGCGGAGGTCGGTGCCGAATTCGGAGCCGACCATCCGCATCCTGACCTGCCCGACCGGCGGTTCCATGGGAACGGCCGATTCCGTGAACGCTCCGTACAGCCCCAGGTGGACGTGCACGACCAGTCCGGACTCGTAGTGATGCCACAGGTGTTTGCCCCAGGCCTCGGACTTGACGAGAACGCGGCCGTCGACGAGCGCCGCGTCCTCGGCGAATCTGCCCTGCGGGCTCAGCACCCGCACCGGCGAACCAGCGAACCGGCGTTGGTGTAGCCGGGCCAGCCGGTGCAGAGTGTGACCTTCGGGCAAGGACGATCAGGCCTCGGGCAGGGCCGGGGCCACGCCGGACTTCTCGAACTCGGACAGGATGTCGATGCGGCGCTGGTGGCGCTCCTCGTTCGACCACTCGGCGGCGAGGAACGCGTCCACGATCGCGAGGGACTCCTCGAGCGAGTGCATGCGCCCGCCGAGGCCGATCAGCTGAGCGTTGTTGTGCTGGCGGGCCAGCTGCGCGGTCTCGACGCTCCACGCCAGGGCGCATCGCGCACCCTTCACCTTGTTCGCGGCGATCTGCTCGCCGTTGCCGCTGCCGCCCAGCACGATGCCGAGGCTGCCCTCGTCGGCGACGACGCGACGGGCCGTCTCGATGCAGAAGGCGGGGTAGTCGTCGAGCGCGTCGTAGACGTGAGCGCCGCAGTCGACGGTCTCGTGGCCCGCGGCCTTCAGGTGTTCGATGATCTCGTTCTTACGTTCGAATCCGGCATGGTCGGCACCCAGGTATACGCGCATGACTGGTGATTCTGTCAGGCGTCCTCGCGAATCGTGTCAGGGGCCCGGGACGCTTATCGTGATCAGCATGTATCCCGACAACGGACAGAACTGGGGACAGCCGTTTCCGGGACATCGGCCGGCCCCCGCGCAGCACCGGTGGGGCGGCGAGACGGGATGGAATCCGCCGGTCCCCGTGCCGGGCCTCATGCCGAACGACAGGCCCGCCCGGCACTCGTGGGAGATCCCACTGCTCGTGGTGGCCGTCGTTCTCACCGTCGTCGCCTACGTGGCGGCGATCGCGGCGCTCTTCCTGGGCGTGGTGTCCACGTGGGTGCTCATCGTGCTGGTCGCGCCGATCCTCATCGCCGTCGGCCGCGGCCAGCTCTACGGCTCGCAGCAGGTGAACGGGATCAAGATGACGCCCACCCAGTTCCCCGACGGGTACCGGATGGTGGCCGAAGCGGCCGCACGGTTCGGGATGACCGAACCGCCCGACGCCTACGTCGTGCTCGGGAACGGCCGGATCAACGCGTTCGCGTCCGGACACGGCTTCCGCCGCTTCGTCGTCGTGTACAGCGATCTGTTCGAGATCGGCGGCGAGGCCCGCGAGCCCGACGCCCTCGCCTTCATCATCGGCCACGAGGTCGGTCACATCGCGGCCGGTCACGCCTCCTACTGGCGGCAACTGGGACAGTTCGCCGCCAACTACATTCCTGTCGTCGGATCGGCCCTGTTCCGATCGATGGAATACACCGCAGACAACCACGGCTACTGCGTCCGGCCGCAGGGCGCCCGCGGCGCGATGGGCGTTCTCGGTGCCGGCAAGTATCTCGTGAGCATCGTCGGATTCGACGAACTCGCCGACCGGGCCACCACCGAACGCGGATTCTTCCCGTGGTTCGTGAATCTGCTGTCGGGACATCCGGTGCTCACCTGGCGCGCCGCCGCCCTGCGGAACAGGACCCGGCACGGTCACCTGTTCGTGAAACCCGGCCAGATCTACCGCGACCCGCAGCAACTGCAGTACGCGGCCGACCCGGCCGGGCCCGTCACTCGGTGACCGCACCCGGGACCGGGCTCAGTCGAACTGAGGATCCTCGGTCCGGGTGCGCTTGAGCTCGAAGAAGTGCGGGTAGCCGGCCAGCGCGACCGCACCGTCCCACACCTTGCCCGCGTCCTCGCCGCGGGGGATGCGCGACAGGACCGGGCCGAAGAAGGCGACACCGTTGACGTGGATGGTCGGCGTTCCGACATCGGGTCCCACGGCGTCCATGCCTGCGGCGTGACTCTCACGCAGTGCGGCGTCGTACTCCTCCGATTCGGCGGCCTCGGCCAGTTCGGCCGGCAGCCCGACCTCGGCGAGCGACTTGACGATCACGTCGCCGAAGTCCTTGTTGCCCTCGTTGTGGATGAGCGTCCCCATCGCGGTGTACAGCGGCAGCAGGATCTCGTCGCCGTGCTTCTGTGCGGCCGCGATCAGCACCCGCACCGGACCCCACGCCTTGGTCATGAGCTCGCGGTATTCCTCCGGCAGATCCCGGCCCTCGTTGAGGACGGCCAGGCTCATCACGTGGAAGTTCGCATCCAGGTCCCGCACCTGCGCGGCCTCGAGGATCCATCGCGAGGTGATCCAGCACCACGGGCACAGCGGGTCGAACCAGAAATCAGCGACGTCCTTTGCGGTCCCGGCGTTCGTCCCAGCACTCACGTGTTGCTCCTTCTCGGTGATGTACACATTCCCGTCCAGTCAACACCTCCCTGCCGGGAATCCTTCCCGGAGACCCTGCTCGCGGCAGTAGGGTCGAAAGTGGTCGACCGGAAGGGAGCATCCTCACATGTCCTCCACTCGCACGTTCGTCGTCGTCGGCGGCGGCCTCGCCGGAGCGAAGACGGCAGAAGCATTGCGTGACAAGGATTTCGACGGATCGATCGTCCTGCTGTCGGAAGAGGAACATCTACCCTACGAGCGGCCTCCGCTGTCGAAGGAACACTTCGCCGGGAAGAAGGCGCTCGGCGACTTCACCGTCCACCACGGTGACTGGTACCGCGACCATCACGTGGACCTGCGACTCGGCACCACCGCCACCGCCCTCGATCTCACCGCCCACACCGTGACGCTGCCGGACGGGTCCACGCTGGGATACGACAAGCTCGCACTCGCCACCGGTTCACGCTCACGCCGCCCACCGATCTCCGGTTCCGACGCCGAGGGCGTCCACTACCTCCGCACCATCGACGAATCGGACAAGCTCATCGACGCGGTCGCCGGTGGCCGACGACTCGTGGTGATCGGCGCCGGCTGGATCGGCCTCGAGGTGGGAGCCTCCGCACGGGAGAAGGGCGCCGACGTGACGGTGGTGGAAGCCGCCGAAGTTCCCCTCCTCGGCTCCCTCGGCCCCGAGATCGGCTCGGTCTTCGCCGAACTCCACCGCGAGCACGGCGTACAACTGCATCTCGGCGCCACGGTCGAGGAGATCGTCGTCGAGGACGGCAAGGCCACCGGGGTTCGGCTGGGCGACGGCACCGTCCTGCCCGCCGACGCCGTCCTCGTCGCCGTCGGCGCGGCACCCAACATCGAGATCGCAGAACGGGCCGGACTCGACGTCGACGGCGGGATCCTCGTCGACGCCGGGTTGCAGACCAGCGACCCCGACGTCGTCGCGGTGGGCGACATCGCGGCGCAGTGGCATCCGCAACTCGGCACCCGAATCCGGGTCGAGCACTGGGCGAACGCGCTCAACCAGCCGGCCGTGGCCGCCGCCACCATGCTCGGACACGCGGCCGAATACGGGAATCTGCCCTACTTCTTCACCGACCAGTTCGATCTGGGCATGGAGTACGTGGGGTACGCCCCGCACGATTCGTACGACCGGGTGGTCGTACGTGGCGATTTCGCCGCACGCGAGTTCGTGGCCTTCTGGCTCGACGCCGACAACCACGTCCTCGCGGGCATGAACGTCAACATCTGGGATGTCACCGATCAGATCAAGCAACTGGTGTCCTCGTCCGCCCCGATCGATCCCGACCGCCTGGCCGACCCCGCGGTGCCGTTGACCGACCTGTCCGGTTAACACCCCGGTCCCACTCGTGATGGGATGGCAGCATCGAGTACGAGCACCGCCGCCGATCACGAGGAGACCTCTGTGGCCCCACCGAACCTGACCCGCGAACAGGCAGCCGAACGAGCCGGACTGCTGACCGTCGACAATTATCTGATCGAACTCGACCTCACCGACGGGACAGGTCAGCCCGGAGTCGAGACGTTCTCCTCCCGCACCACCGTCACGTTCGGGGCCACCCCTGGCGCATCCACGTTCGTCGACATCGTTGCGGCCCGTGTGCATTCGGCCACGCTGAACGGCTCCCCCGTCGACGTGTCGGATTACGACGAGTCCACCGGCATCACACTCACCGAACTCGCGGACCGCAACGAACTGGTGGTCGAGGCCGACTGCGCGTACTCGCACACCGGTGAAGGGCTACACCGGTTCGTGGACCCGACCGACGGTGCGGTGTATCTGTACTCGCAGTTCGAGACCGCCGACGCCAAGCGCATGTTCGCCTGCTTCGATCAGCCCGATCTGAAGGCGACGTTCGACGTGCACGTCACGTCCCCCGCCGACTGGAAGGTGATCTCCAACTCGGCGACCGTCGAGACGGTGGCGGCGGAACCCGGCCGCCACATCTTCCGCACCACACCGAAGATGAGCACCTACCTCGTCGCGCTCATCGCGGGCCCGTACGCGGAGTGGACCGACAACTACTCCGACGAGCACGGCGACATCCCGCTCGCGATCTACTGCCGCGCCTCCCTCGGGAAGCACATGGACTCCGAGCGCCTGTTCACGGAAACCAAGCAGGGCTTCGAGTTCTACCACCGCAATTTCGGCACCCCCTACGCGTTCGGGAAGTACGACCAGCTGTTCGTCCCCGAATTCAACGCGGGCGCAATGGAGAACGCCGGCGCCGTGACGTTCCTCGAGGACTACGTCTTCCGGTCCAAGGTCACGCGGGCGTCGTACGAGCGGCGCGCGGAGACCGTGCTGCACGAGATGGCGCACATGTGGTTCGGCGACCTCGTCACCATGCGCTGGTGGGACGACCTGTGGCTCAACGAGTCCTTCGCGACGTTCGCCTCCGTGCTCTGCCAGAGCGAGGCCACCGAATACACCAACGCGTGGACCACGTTCGCCAACGTCGAGAAGTCGTGGGCGTACCGGCAGGATCAGCTGCCGTCCACCCACCCCATCGCCGCCGACATCCCGGACCTCGCCGCGGTCGAGGTGAACTTCGACGGCATCACGTACGCGAAGGGCGCCTCCGTCCTCAAGCAGCTCGTCGCGTACGTCGGGCTCGACCCCTTCCTGTCCGGCCTGCGGGACTACTTCCGCGACCACGCCTTCGACAACGCCACGTTCGACGACCTCCTCGGCGCACTCGAGAAGTCCTCGGGCCGCGATCTGTCCGACTGGGGAGCCCAGTGGCTCAAGACCACCGGGCTCAACATCCTGCGCCCCGACTTCGACGTCGACGCGGACGGCAAGTTCACCCGGTTCGCCGTGCTGCAGGCCGGCGCCGCGCCGGGTGCCGGGGAGCGACGGGTACACCGCGTCGCCGTCGGCGTGTACGACGACCGGGACGGCAAACTCGTGCGCACGAAGCGGGTGGAACTCGACCTCGACGCCACCGAACGCACCGACGTCACCGAACTCGTCGGCGTCGAGCGCGGACAGCTGATCCTCGTCAACGACGACGACCTCACGTACTGCTCGCTGCGACTCGATCCCGATTCGCTCGCCACCGCCATCGACCGCATCGGCGACATCGACGAGCCGCTCCCCCGCACCCTGGTGTGGTCGGCGGCGTGGGAGATGACGCGTCAGGCCGAACTCAAGGCGCGGGACTTCGTCGCCCTCGTGCAGCGCGGCGTCGGCGCCGAAACGGAGGTCGGCGTCGTCCAGCGGCTGCTGATGCAGGCCCAGACCGCGCTGCACAGCTACGCCGAACCCGCGTGGGCCAAGGAACACGGCTGGCCGGACTTCGCGAACCGGCTCCTCGAACTGGCGCGGGAAGCCGAGCCGGGTTCGGATCATCAGCTGGCGTTCGTCAACGCGCTGGCGGGGGCGCAACTGTCGGCGTGGCACACCGAGGTGCTGCAGGAACTGCTCGACGCCGCACCCGAGACGGTCGGGCTGCCGGGGCTCGTCGTCGACACGGACCTGCGCTGGCGTCTCGTCACCGCACTCGCAGGGGCCGGTGAGATCGACGCCGAGGGCATCGAGACGCCGTTCATCGACGCCGAAGCCGAACGCGACCCCACCGCGGCAGGTGCCCGCAACGCCGCCGCCGCGGCCACCGTCCGCCCGCAGGCCGCGGTGAAGGAACAGGCCTGGAACCGGGTGGTCGGCGACGATTCCGTGCCGAACATCACCGCCCGCTCCATCATCGGCGCCTTCGCCGGTCACGGCCAGTCCGACATCCTCGCACCGTACGTAGCCCGCTACTTCGCGGACATTCCCGCGGTGTGGGAGCGACGTTCGAGCGAGGTCGCGCAGACCGTCGTGGTGGGTCTGTACCCGTCGTGGTCGATCAGCGAGGAATCCGTGGCGGCAGCCGACGCATTCCTGGCCGGCGACCACCCGCCGGCCCTGCGCCGCCTGGTGGTCGAGGGCCGCGCCGGGATCGTCCGGTCGCTGGCCGCCCGGAAGTTCGACGCGAGCTGATCGGTGCCGATCCTGCCGGCCTAGTCCGGCAGGATCGGCACGGTCACACCCTGATCCCGGCCCAGCAGCACCGCGCGGGTGACCGCCGAGGAACCGAAGCGGTCACGGAGGCTGTCGAGCGTGCTGTCGAGAGTGCTGCTCGTGTACGGGTCGAACGGCAGCGCCAGCTGTTGCGGGCAGTCGTCCTCGAGGTTGGCCACCGCGATTCCCACCAGGGTGATGCCCTTGCGTTCGATCATCGGCATCGCGTTGCTCAGCAGGCCGCGGGCCGTGGTCAGGATCGTCTGCGTCTGCGCCGACGGCTGCGCGAGAGTGTGTGACCGCGTGACCCGGGTGAAGTCGTCGAACCGGAGCCGGAGCACCACCGTGCGCCCCACCCGCTTGCCGCGGCGCAGCCGGCCCGCCACCCGGTCGACCAACGTCACCAGGGCGGCGTCCACGTCCTCCCTCGATGTGGGTCTGCGCCCCAGGGCGTGCTGCGCGCCGACGGATCTCCGCCTGCGCCCCACTTGCACGGGACGCGGGTCGCGTGCCCAGGCGAGCGCGTGGAGGTGGTGGCCCGCCGCGGGTCCGACGATGGTCACGAGCAGCTCTTCGGGATAGTGGGCGAGCTGGCCGACGGTCGCGATTCCGGCGTCACGGAGCTTGCCCGACGTCACCGCCCCGACTCCCCACAGCCTTTCGACCGGCAGCGGATGGAGGAACTCGATCTCGCGGTCCGGCGGCACGTGCAACAGTCCGTCGGGCTTGCCCACCGCGCTGGCGACCTTGGCGAGGAACTTCGTTCTCGCGACGCCGACCGTGATCGGCAACCCCACCTGCTCGCGGACGTCGGAGCGCAGGCGCGCCGCGATGTCGACCGGCGCGCCCGCGATCTTGCGGAGACCGGCGACGTCGAGGAAGGCCTCGTCGATCGACAGTCCCTCGACCAGCGGCGTCGTCCGGCCGAAGACCTCGAACACCGCCTTGCTCGCGGCCGCATACGCCGACATTCGGGGGCGCACCACGACGGCGTGCGGGCACAGGCGCAGCGCCTGCGCACCGCTACTGGCCGTGCGCACCCCGTAGGCCTTCGCCTCGTAGCTCGCTGCCAGCACGACGCCGCCGCCGACGATCACCGGACGACCTCGCAGTGAGGGGTCGTCCCGCTGCTCCACCGAGGCGTAGAACGCGTCGAGGTCGGCGTGCAGGATGGTCGCCTCGGCGCCACTCGAGATGCGGGGGCGCGGCGAATCGGACACGAACATATGTTCGCATCGACCACCGACAGAAGTCGAGGGTCGTCAGACCGACAACAGCGTTCGCAGTGCGGTGGGTGTCTCGCCGAGGTGGGCTCGAATGGTCCTGGTCATGTGCGCCTGATCCGAGAATCCCAGGTCGGCGGCGAGACCGGCGAGGTCCCGGTCGCCGTTCTCGAACCGCTCGAGCGCCCGCCCGACCCGAACCCTGTTGCGATACCTGGTGAGCGAGACGCCCATGACGGCACTGAACGCACGACTGAGCGCGAACGGTGATACGCCGAACCGTTCGGCGAGCGGTATCAGTCCGTCCGCACCGGGCTCGTCGTCGAGGACCGCCGCGCGGGCGGCGGCGGCCACCGCGTCGTCCGGCAGGCCGCCGCGCCGGTGTGCACACGACCGTCCCCGCGATGCGGCGAGCGCGGCGACCGCAACGAGCCGGACCACCTGCTCGGCGAGGGCGAAGTGGACGTCGCCGGTCCGGCCGGCACGGAGCAGGCGTCGATGAAGAAGGTCGACGCGAGCATCGACGTACACGTCCGAACGGCCGAGCGTCCAGCGCTCACCGGCGACCGCACGCCAGAGCTCGGGCCGGACACTGATCGACGTGCACCGGTCGCCCCCGGCGGGGTGCGCGAATTGTTCCACCTCGCCCGGTGTTCCGACGTACGCGACGGTCGGGTCGGCCATCGACTCGTGTCTGCCGATCCGGCGCAGGAATCGGCCGCCGCGGACGAGCACGATCCGGTGATCGTCCCGCACCTCCACGCCCGACCAGCCCGGGTGCACGGCGCAGCAGTCCACCGCCCAGACGTTCACGCCCGGCAGACGTGCGACCTCGCTCACCGCCACAACCGGGACGCTACCCGCGGGGCCCGACACCTTCCCGCACATGCGGTGGCCTGCAAGAATCTTCAATCCTCACGGCATTCCCCGCGGCAGGCTGCAGTCATGGCATACATCTACGAGTCCACCCACATCGATGTCACACCCGTTGCCGCGTGGGACGCTCTGCGCGACTGGGGTGCGCTGCACACGCGGCTCGCCGCAGGTTTCGTCACCGCTTCGGTGATCGACCGGGGTGACCGGGTCATCACGTTCTTCGACGGTTCCGTCGTCCGAGAGCGCCTCGTCTCGTGCGACGAGGATGCGCGCCGCCTGGCCTGGTCGATCGTCGACGGCCCCTACCTGCATCACCATGCCTCCGCCCAGGTGAGCGACGACGGCAACGGCGCGACCGTGTTCGTCTGGATCGCGGACATCCTGCCCGCGACTCTCGCGGGCCGGACCGCGCAGATGATGGAACTCGGCATCGACGCCGTCCGGCGGACCCTCGAAAGCGCCGACCGCGTCGTCGACACCCGGTGAGACACCGACGGCCCGATCCGGTTCAAGGACTGAGCCGGATCGGGCCGCGCGTACGCTGATCGTCTGTGGAGGTTCTACGGCGAGGCGATTGCCGCGCTCATCACGCGGATGGCACTCACGAGACCGTCGATGAGGTCTCCGTCGCCGAACGACGACACCGCGGCGGTGGCGCCGAGCTGGGCGACCCGGTCGGTGACTCGGTTCGCCACGGCCCGGCCGCTGCGGATCTCGACCGTCCGCTGGTTGGGCGAGACCGCGATGAGCACGGACCGTTCCGCCTCGGGCGTCGTCGGGAACAGCGCGTCGGCGCCGGCCGCGGTGTCGTCGCCGAGGTCGCCGATGTACGCGTTGAAGCGCACCTTCGTCTTGCGGGTGCCTTCCGTGAGGGCATCGTCGAGGCGGACGAGTTCGTCCGTCGTGAACGGCAGGTCGTCGATGAACGGCTCACCGACGCGGTGCACGCCCGAGATGCGACCGCTGGAGGTCACGACGCTGCCGACAGGCAGATTGTCCGCGGATACCGCGGACGCGGGAATCAGGTCACCACTTGCCACTTGCCGAGCCTCCAATCAGGTCTGCCGAACCGGCGTGCGCGCCGTGATGACCGCCGTGATGACCGTGCGTGGTCACCTCGTCGACGGCGCTCCACAGCACCGGCGCGTGCGTCCATTCCTCACCGAGGTGGAACGCGGGCGGCACGGGGCCCGGCGTCTTCTTGCCGACGAACGACATCCCCGCGAAGAAGGCGGTGATCAACGCCGGAATTCCTACGAATATCAGCACTGTCTCGAGAATGCTCACAACGCAAACGGTAGCCCAGAACCGTGCGAGGGGAAGCGTCAGGGCCGAACTTCGCGAAGGGGACGCGCGGAACGCTCAGGCGGCGCCTTCACCGAGGTAGGGCATCCACGACGGGTGCAGGTCCTTGGTGGAAGCCAGCAGTCGCCAGTGCGGACCCGACGGAGGCACCAGGGAGGCCCTGAGCGTCCAGCCGAGTTCGCTCAGCAACTTGTCTGCCTTGCGGTGGTTGCAGGGCGCGCAGCAGGCCACGCAGTTCTCCCAGGAATGCCCGCCGCCGCGACTGCGGGGAACCACGTGATCGACGGTCTCGGCCTTGGCGCCGCAGTAGGCGCACCGGAACCGGTCTCGGTGCATGAGGGCCGCGCGGGTCATCGGAACACGAGCGCGGTACGGCACGCGGACGTAGTTCCGGAGGCGGATCACGGACGGAACCTGCACGGACCACTGCTCGGAGTGGACGACCGGGGCCTGGGGATCCTCGTGGACGGTATCGGCCTTACCGCAGGTCATCAACACCACGGCACGGCGGGCAGGAAGGGCGGTGAGCGGCTCGTAGGTGACATTCAGGAGAAGCACCCGGCGCTTGATCCAGAGCGGAACCGCATTCTCGCCCGGGAAAGAAGGCTCTGCGCTGTGCGCGGAGCCTTCGGTGATCACTTGTAAAGCAAACGCCCCTGAAACCCCGGCACTCCGGGCATCAGTGGGCACGAGTTGTCGGTGCGCGCGGGCGCTGTGTCGATTCTTCATGCGACCTCCGGGAGATTGCCACCAAGTGCACCATGAATTGCCTGCTCGTGCACGTCCATTTCCGACAAAAATGCAGGACATTCGGTGAACAGACGGTGACGAAGACCGTTCGCGCCCGCACGTGCACAATGGAAGGCGCCATGACTGACGTGCAGCAGACCTTCTACGAGGCGGTGGGCGGAGCGGAGACGTTCCGCAAACTCACCGCGCGCTTCTACGAGGAAGTCGCCAAGGACGACATCGTGCGGCCCCTCTACCCCGAGGAAGACCTGGGCCCGGCCGAGCGCCGGATGCGGATGTTCCTCGAGCAGTACTGGGGCGGACCGCACACCTATTCGGACGAGCGCGGCCACCCACGACTGCGGATGCGTCACCAGCCGTTCAAGATCGGCCCGATCGAGCGGGACGCCTGGCTCCGGTGCATGCACACGGCCATCGCGTCGATCGACACCGGCACCCTCGACGACGCCCACCGCAAGGCCCTCTCCGAGTACATGGACATGGCCGCGGCGTCGATGGTGAACTCCGCCTTCTGAAACCGCCCCGCCCCGATTACGCCGGTCGAGTCGTGGTGCGGGCGATCGTTTGGCACGATGGGCGTTTGTGAGCACTCCCGCCGAAACGTCCGCCGACGACACACAGCCGGCACCCTGGTGGTCCGACGCCGTCTTCTACCAGATCTATCCCCGCTCGTTCGCCGACGCGAACGGTGACGGTGTCGGCGACCTCCACGGAGTGCGGGACAAGCTGGGATACCTCGAACTGCTCGGTGTCGACGCCCTCTGGCTGAGTCCGGTCATGCGCTCCCCGATGGCCGATCACGGTTACGACGTGTCCGATCCCCGCGACATCGACCCACTGTTCGGTGACCTCGCGACGATGGACGCACTGATCGAGGCCGCGCACGCGCGCCAGATCAAGGTGACGATGGACCTGGTGCCCAATCACACCAGCGTCGAGCACGAATGGTTCCGCGAAGCCTTGGCGTCGCCGCCGGGCAGTCCCGAACGGAACCGGTACATCTTCCGCGACGGTCGCGGTGAGGACGGCGCGGAGCCGCCCAACAACTGGCCGAGCATCTTCGGTGGTCCGGCGTGGACGCGGATCACCGAGGCCGACGGCAAGCCCGGCCAGTGGTACCTGCACATCTTCGCGACGGAGCAGCCCGACCTGAACTGGGACAACCCGGAGGTCGTCGAGGATCTCACGAAGACGCTCCGGTTCTGGCTGGACCGCGGCGTCGACGGATTCCGCATCGATGTCGCGCACGGCATGGCGAAGCCGGAAGGTCTGCCGGACCACGACTGGTCCGCCAACGAACTGCTGCAGAACTCGGACGACGATCCGCGGTTCGACAACCCCGCGGTCCACGACATCCACCGCGGCATCCGCAAGGTCCTCGACGAGTACCCGGGCACGATGGCCGTCGGGGAGATCTGGGTTCGCGACAACGAACGCTTCGGGGAGTACATCCGGCCCGACGAACTGCACCTCGGGTTCAACTTCCGGCTGGCGGAGGCCGAGTTCTCGGCGGAGACGGTGCGGGAGGCGATCGAGAACTCCCTGACCGCAGTCGACCAGGTGGGCGGGACACCCACCTGGACCCTGTCGAACCACGACGTCGAACGGGAAGTCACCCGGTACGGCGGCGGCGAGATCGGCACGGCTCGCGCCCGGGCCATGATCCTCGTCGAATTGGCGCTGCCGGGTGCGGCGTTCCTGTACAACGGCGCCGAACTCGGCCTGCCCAACGTCGAGCTCCCCGATTCTGTGTTGCAGGACCCGGTGTGGGAACGGTCCGGTCACACCGAACGCGGCCGCGACGGCTGCCGTGTGCCCGTGCCGTGGGAGGGCACCGAACCACCGTTCGCGTTCAGCACCGGCGAGCCCTGGCTGCCGATGCCCCCCGCGTGGGCGGACCTCACCGTCGAGGCGCAACTCGAGGACGTCACGTCGACACTCTCGCTGTACCGGGCCGCACTCGAACTGCGCTCGTTCCGCCCGGAGTTCTCCGGTCCGGGAGTCGACTGGTATGGAAGCCCCGCGGGCTGCTTCGCGTTCCGCAGGCGCGGCGGGCTGATCTGCGCTCTCAACGCCACCGACGCGCCGATCTCACTGCCACCCGGTGAGGTGCTGCTCAGCAGCGCGCCGCTCGTCGAGGGGCAGCTCCCACCGAACGCGGCTGCGTGGCTCATCTGACCCGCACTCCCGCAGTCGCGGCGGTCGTCGCAGCATCGATCCTGTTCGCTACGACGGGAACCGCGCAGGCTCTTGCATCCCGCGCCCTCGGATACGACCTCGACCCGCTGGCTGTCGGCTCGGCCCGGGTCGTGGCCGCGGGTGCGCTCCTCGCGGCGTTCGCGGCGCTGCGTGGCGGGCTCGGCTTCGGTGGCGGTGCCGGGATTCGCCGGTACGTGCCCGCCGTGTGGGGCGGGATCGGGGTCGCGGCCTACCAACTCGGATTCTTCAGCGGTGTGCAGAGCGCCGGGGTGGCGGCAGGAACCATGATCGCGCTGGGTTCGGGCCCCGCATTCACCGGCGCACTGCAGTGGGCGGTGCACCGGCACCGTCCCGGCCCGGTGTGGGCCGTGTCGACCGTCATCGCCGTCGCCGGAATGGCGTTGATCGTGGCGGGCACGACCGGCGGCTCCGACTCGTCCGGGATCCTGGCGGGCGCACTGCCTGCACTGATCGCCGGTTTCGGGTACGCCACCTACACGGTTGCCGGGTCGTCGCTGCTCGCGGCGGGTGCGAGCCCCGAGGCGGCGATGGGACAGATGTTCGGTCTCGGTGGACTGTTCCTGATCCCCGTGCTCGTCGCGACCTGGCCCGGCGGCCTCGATACCGGGGCGGGCGCTGCGGCCGCGGTGTATCTGGCGATCGTCCCGACCGTGCTGGCGTATCTGCTATTCGCCGCCGGACTGCGGCGGCTGCCACCGGCAACGGTTGCGACGCTCACACTCACCGAACCGGTGGTCGCGGCACTGCTCGGGACCGCGGTGCTCGGTGAGCAGTTGACCCTGGTCGCGGGGCTGGGGATGGCGGCCGTCGTCGCGTCGCTCGCCGTTCTGGCAACCAGCACGCTGCGGTCCGGCTGACGGCGCGCTACCGCGCCACCGACAACGGAATCCCTCCCCCGCGGTGCCGGTAGATCGACCCGAACCGGGCGTCCACCCGCAGCCACGACGCGGTGGCGCGCACCCGGACCAGCTCGGAAGCATCGATCCGCTCGAGGTCGATGTCGGCGGTCAGCCGATCCGAGCCCGCGTGCGGAACGAACCCCATCGCGGTGAGGGCGAACACCACCCGCATCGGGATGCCGACCGCCTGCTCCGCGCCCTCCACCTGCAGCACTTCCTGGTCGAGGAGCGATGCGGGCGGCCCCTGGCTGCTGCCGTGCTCCTGCGCCAGGGCCGCACCGCGCTGCGCGAGGTCGACCAGGACACGCGCCGGGACGTCGTCGACGTGAACGAAGCCCTCCGTCGGAGGCAGAGCGCCCCGCCACGCCGAATCCATCGAAAATCCCGGATCGATGTCGGCTGCGGTCGTCGCTTCGAGCGCGGCGAGCAGTTGGTCGCCGGCGGCCGACGTGTCGTCCGGGGTGATGGTCCCCGCGACCGTGCGCACCGCCAGCGCGTCGAAACCGGTTGCCGCCCAGATCGTCAGGCGGCCGGGTCCGCGTTGACGGAGGCGGACCACCGTCGACTCGTCCAACCGGACCACCCGCGTGAGGAACGTGGCGAGATCACCGCGCTCCGTGGCGTCCGGGATCGACAGGACACGCTCATACACGCTGCCAGCTCTCCAGGTACGCGCGCTCGACGTCGGTGATTCTGCGCAGGCGCTGGGTGTCGATGTCGAACGCCGCGATCTGCGTCGAGGCGATGATGGACGGCGCGACCGAGACGTCGACGCCCTTCGGGCGAACCTCGTAGTTGATCGTGAAATCGACCGCACGAACCTTCTCCACCCACATCAGGACGTCGAGCGGTGAATCGCTGTGCCGGAGTTGCCCCCGGTAGCGCACATGGAGGTCGGCGATGACCGCGCCGTCACGCAACGTGACAGTGGGGCGATCGTCCTCGAACAGCCAGGGAATCCGCGCCTCCTCCAGCAACGTCACCATCCGTGCGTGGTTGATGTGCTGGAAGACGTCCATGTCCGACCATCGAACTTCGACCTCCGCGTGAAAGCCCTCGCTCAACGTCATACCTCCGATCGGGTGCCCATACCTCGCACCATGCTGCGTACCTGACGCGCCGCCACCGAGAGCGTCGCGAGGTCAAGGGTCCCAGACTCGAAAATTTCGGTGAGAGCGGACCTCGCCCTGGCCAGCCGGGACGCGTTCGTCGACTCCCAGTCGTCGATCTTCTCCTGCGGCGTCTCGTGAGGTTCACCACCCAGGAGCACTTCCATCGTGAGCTGACGCAGCGAACTGTAGAGGTCGTCACGCAACGCGAGGCGGGCCAGCGAATGCCAGCGGTCGCCCCGCGCGAGGGTGGACACGGCGCTCAGCAGCCAGTCGATGCCGAGGTGCGCGTCGAGTTCGTAGTACAGCTCGGCGACTTCGTCGATGTCGCGTTCGGCGATGTCCGCGATGTCGCTGATGTCGAGCAGACAGAACTTGTCCAGAAGCCGGAACACCTCGAACGCGAGGTCCTCGGGCGCCCCGCGGACGACCAGCGGCCGCGCCCGCGTCTCCACGTCGGCGAGCTGATGTCCCCGCACGAGCTGCGGCACCCTCGGCGAGAGTGCGCGGAAGTCGGACGAGTACCGGGCGATCTCGGCGCCCACGGCGAGGGGCTGAGGCCGGTTGGTCAGGAACCAGCGGGACGCGCGGTCGAGAACCCGGCCGGACTCGAGGATCAGGTCGTCCTCGATGTCGGCCGCGATGTTCGCCGACCGGATCCTCGACCACAGGTCGGGCAGGGCGAAGATCTCGGTGACCGCCGCGTAGGCGCGGATGGCGTCGGTGCTGCTCGCACCCGCCTCGTCCGCCAATCTGTACGCAAAGGTGATGCCGCCGTTGTCGATGGTCTCGTTCGCGAGCATCGTCGCCACGATCTGCCTGCGCAGAGGATGCGCCTTGATCGCGGTGCGGAACCGCTTGCGCAACACTGTCGGGAAGTACCGCGGCAGCCGCGGCGCGAACGTCTCGCTGTCGGGCAGGTCCGTCGCGAGGAGGTCGTCCTTGAGCGAGAGTTTCACATGCGCGGTGAGGGTCGCGAGCTCCGGAGACGTCAGACCCTGACCGGCCTGCCTGCGACGGGCGATCTCCTCGTCGGTGGGCAGGGCCTCGAGCTTCCGGTCGAGTCCGCGACGCGACGCCAGGTGCTCGATCTGGCGGCGATGCACGCTCAGCATCGGAACCGCGCTGGTCCGGGAGACACCGAGGAGATCGTTCTGCGCGATGTTGTTCGCGAGTACGAGCTGGGCCACCTCGTCGGTCATCGACGCCAGCAGAGGATTGCGTTCCTCCCGCGGCAGCCCGCCGCTGCTCACCAGCGAGTCCAGCAGGATCTTGATGTTGACCTCGTGATCGGAGCAGTCGACGCCCGCGGAGTTGTCGATCGCGTCGGTGTTGATCCGGCCACCGTTCTGGCTGTACTCGATCCGGCCGAGCGCCGTCACCCCGAGGTTGCCGCCCTCGCCCACCACCTTCGCCCGCACCTCGTTGCCGTCGACGCGCACCGAGTCGTTGCTCTTGTCGCCCACCTGCGCGTTGGTCTCGGTGGACGCCTTCACGTACGTGCCGATGCCACCGTTCCACAGCAGATCAACCGGGGCACGCAGGATTGCCCGGACCAGTTCCGGCGGGGAGAGTTCGGTGACGGCGTCGTCGAGTCCGAGCGCAGCGCGCGCGGCGGCACTGATCGGAACCGATTTGCGGGTCCGGTCCCACACTCCCCCGCCCTCGCTGATGAGGCTGGTGTCGTAGTCGGCCCACGACGACCGGGGCAGCGCGAACATCCGGGACCGCTCCGCAAAGGACCTGGCGGCGTCGGGATCGGGGTCGAGGAAGATGTGCCGGTGGTCGAACGCCGCCATCAGCCTGATGTGCCGGCTCAGGAGCATGCCGTTTCCGAACACGTCGCCGCTCATGTCACCGACACCGACCGCCGAGAAATCCTGGGTCTGGGTGTCGACGCCCATCTCCCGGAAGTGCCGTTTCACGCTCTCCCAGGCACCGCGCGCGGTGATGCCCATCCCCTTGTGGTCGTACCCGGCCGACCCACCTGACGCGAACGCGTCGCCGAGCCAGAATTTGTACTGCTCCGCAACAGAATTGGCGAGGTCGGAGAATTTCGCGGTGCCCTTGTCCGCGGCCACGACGAGATACCGGTCGTCGCCGTCGCGCCGCACCACCCGGGGCGGCGGAACGATCTCCCCCGACGCCTGATCGACGTTGTCGGTGAGGTCCAGGAGCCCGCAGATGAACGTGCGGTAGCAGTCCTGGCCCGCCTCGAGAGCGGCCGCGCGGTCGGCCGCCGCGTCCCCCGACGGCGTCGGCGGATTCTTGACGACGAAGCCGCCCTTCGCGCCGACCGGGACGATCACCGCGTTCTTCACGGCCTGCGCCTTCGCCAACCCCAGGATCTCGGTGCGGAAATCCTCACGCCGGTCCGACCAGCGCAGCCCGCCGCGGGCGACGGACCCGAACCGCAGGTGCACACCCTCGACGTCCGGTGAGTACACGAAGATCTCGTACTTCGGGCGGGGCTTCGGAAGTTCCTGGATCGACGTCGGATCGAGCTTGATCGACAGGTATGCAGGCGACTCCCCGGTCTCGCCGACGACGAAGTAGTTGGTGCGCAGCGTCGACTTGATCAGCCCGAACAGACCGCGCAGGATGCGGTCCGCGTCGAGGCTGACCACGGCGTCGATGTACTCCCTCAGGCGGGTGTCGAGTTCGGCCACCAGGTCGGGTGAGGGCGTCTCCGGGTCGAACATCGCCTCGAACAACTCGACGAGGGTATACGCGGAACGCGGATTCGCCAGCGCCACCCCCTCGATATGGAACTGACTGTAGGGAAACCCCGCCTGGCGCAGGTACTTTGCGTACCCTCGCAGAATCACGGCCTGCCGCCACGACACTCCCGCCCGCAGGATCAGCTCGTTGAACCGGTCGGCCTCCGCCCGCCCGAACCACACCGCGGTGAAGGCATCGGTGAACCGTTCCTGAAGCTTCGGTGCGGCAACGGATGCCTCCTCGGCGGCGAGTTCGGCGTCCAGGTCGTCCTCCACCGAGGAGCGGAGCAGCTCCGCGGGAACCGACAGCCCGAAATCGTAGATCCAGCACGTCAACCCGTCCGGCCGCGGAATCAGGTACGGCCGTTCGTCGAGCACCTCCACACCCAGGCTCTGCAGGACCGGAAGCACCTGGCTCAGCGAGATGCCGTCCCCGCCCACGTACAGGGTGAATCGCCAGTGCCCGACCTCGGCCCCGGGATCGCGGTACAGCAGCAGGTCGATGGAACCGTCTTCGAGCGCTTCCAGCCTCGCGAGATCCGACAACGCGCGTGTGGCGTCGAAATCCTCCTTGTACCCCTCGGGCAGGACGGCGGCATAACGCTGCGCCAGAACGGGATCCACACCGGTGGTCACCGGGAGAAGGTCACCGAGATGGTCGTCCCAGCTGCGGCTCGCGTCGGCCAGCATGGCCTGGACCCGTTCCCGGTCGGCGTCCGAGAGGTCGAGCCGCGACCCCATCTGTTCGGCGCTCTTGCGGATCGTCACGTGCAGCAACGCCAGGTCGGACTCCGTGACGCGCGCGGTGTATTCCAATGTGCCGCCGCCGAATTCCCGCAGCAGGATGTCCTGCATCGCGAGCCGGACCCGGGTGGTGTACCGATCGCGGGGAAGGTAGATCAGGCAGGAGACGAATCGACCGAGAAAATCCTCGCGCACGAACAGACGCACCTGACGCCGGAGGCCGATGCTGTGCACGGCGGTCACCGTGTCGAACAGGGTGTCCGCGTCGCTCGAGAACAGTTCGGTGCGCGGGAACGACTGGATGACCTCCAGCATCGCCTGCCCCGAATACGAGTTCAACTGGAATCCGGCCCGGTCGATCACCTTGCGCACCCGGCGGGCGATGACGGGAATGTCGAGGACGTTCTCGTGCAGCGCCGTGACGGTGAAGACGCCGAGGAAACGGTGCTCACCGGTGATGTTGCCGGCCTCGTCGAGGATGCTCACGCCGACGAAGAACGGGTAGACCGAGCGGTGCACGGTCGCGGGGAACGAGCCCTGGGTGAGCACGAGCAGGGGGCGGTCGGGGATCTCGGCGGCCGGCGGCAGGCTCAGCGGGCCTTCTGTGACCGTGTCGGAGCGCAGCAGTCCGAGACCGCTGCCCGGCACCACCTGGAGGCTCCGGGCTCCGGAACCGTCCGGCTCCCCCAGTTCGAAGCGGCGGTACCCCAACGCCGCGTAATTGCCCTGCGACATCCACCGCAGCAGGTCGGCGCAGTCCTCCAGGTCGTCCTTCGACACACCGGGACAGGGTGTGGACGTCTCGAGTTCGTCGGCGAGCGACCGCTCGAGCTTGCGCATGATGTCGGTGTCCCGGACTACCTGGCGCACGTCGGCGAGGACGGTGCCGACTTCCTTCTCGAGTGTGTCGAGAACCGCGGAGTCGGCACGCGGATCGAGTTGGACGTGGATCCACGACTCGGGGACGCCGTCCGCGTCGGCGTCCTCGGCCTTGTCTCCCATGAGGATTCCGCGCAGTGCGCCGATCGGATCGCGCCGGACCGAGACGATGGGGTGCACGAATTCGCTGATCCCGATACCGAGGCGGTTCAGCAGCGCGGTGATCGATTCGACGAGCAGCGGCATGTCGTCCGTCACGATCTGCAGTGCCGCACCGAGTTCGCGCCCGTCGCCCGGGCGGTAGACCCGGGTGACCGCGCGTTCCGGCGGACGATGCAGGGCAAGTGTCAGATGCGCGCCGAGCACGGCGTCGGAGGCGCCGTTGACCGCGCTCTCGCTGTCACCGCGATCGACGTGACGGAAATACACGGCTGCGAGAGTCGGCACCTGAGACCGGAGACCCTCGGGCAGATTCCGCGCCCACTCCGCATCTTTCAGTGCTGCCGATTCCGTCATCGGGGCTCACTTCCTCTTCGTTCCGATCGCCGCGGGCAACTCTCTCGACACTAGCCCGCGGCGACGGGAACAGAGGGTGAACTTCGGGCACCCCGCGTGCCGGATCAGTCAGCCGGTGGTCACCGGCGCGAGGTACCTCTCGAGCCCGTCCCGTTCCGCCTCGGACAGCGGACGCGAGCGTTCGGTCTTCACGTCGAACGCGACCAGCAGGGCGTCACCCGTCGCGCAATGGACCCCGTCGCGGTTCGTGACCACGTGCCGGATCGTGTACGACGAGTTGCCGACATGGAGCACCGACACGTCGATCGTCAGCGGACCGGAGGCATCGGTGACGGGACGGAGGAATTCCACCTCCATCTTGCGCACCACCATGGCCCCCGGCCGGGCTCCCACCGACTCCAGCTCCGAAGACAGGAAATGCACACGTGCTTCCTGCATGTACTCGACGAACCGGGTGTTGTTGACGTGACCCAGCCGGTCGGAGTCGCCCCACCGGACCTGGATCTCGTACGTGAAGACCTTCGACCCCACCAGGTCAGTCCCTTGTGAGCTTGCGGTGCGTCACCCGGTGCGGCCGTGCCGCGTCCGGTCCGAGCCGCTCGACCTTGTTGGCCTCGTAGCCCTCGAAGTTGCCCTCGTACCAGTACCAGGCGGCTTCGTTGTCGCCGAAGCCACCCTCCCACGCGAGGATGTGCGTGCAGGTGCGGTCGAGGAACCAGCGGTCGTGGGAGATCACGACGGCGCAGCCGGGGAACTGCTCGAGGGCGTTCTCCAGCGAACCGAGGGTTTCGACGTCGAGGTCGTTGGTCGGTTCGTCGAGCAGGATCAGGTTTCCGCCCTGCTTGAGCGTCATCGCGAGGTTCAGGCGGTTGCGCTCACCACCGGAGAGGACTCCCGCCGGCTTCTGCTGATCGTGGCCCTTGAACCCGAACGAGCTGATGTAGGCGCGCGACGGCATCTCCGTCTGGCCGACCACGATGTGATCGAGACCGTCGGAGACGACCTCCCACACCGTCTTGTCCGGGTCGATGCCCGTGCGGTTCTGGTCGACGTAGCTGAGCTTGACGGTCTGACCGATCTTCACCTCACCGGCGTCCGGCTCCTCCAGCCCGACGATGGTCTTGAACAGCGTCGTCTTACCGACACCGTTGGGTCCGATCACACCGACGATGCCGTTACGGGGCAGGGTGAACGACAGGTCCTTGATCAGAACCCGTCCGTCGAAGCCCTTGTCGAGGCTCGAGACCTCGACCACGACGTCGCCGAGGCGCGGCGGTGCCGGGATCTGGATCTCGTCGAAGTCCAGCTTGCGGGTCTTCTCGGCTTCGTTGGCCATTTCCTCGTAGCGGTCGAGGCGGGCCTTGTTCTTGGCCTGACGGGCCTTCGCGCCCGAGCGGACCCAGGCCAGCTCCTCCTTGAGGCGCTTCTGCAGCTTCTGGTCCTTCTTGCCCTGGACCTCGAGCCTGGCTGCCTTCTGCTCCAGGTAGGTGGAGTAGTTGCCTTCGTAGGGGTACAGGCGGCCGCGGTCGACCTCACAGATCCACTGGGCGACGTGGTCGAGGAAGTACCGGTCGTGGGTGACGGCCAGGATCGCGCCCGGGTAGGCGGCCAGGTGCTGCTCCAGCCACAGGACGCTCTCCGCGTCGAGGTGGTTGGTCGGCTCGTCGAGCAGCAGCAGGTCGGGCTTGCTGAGCAGGAGCTTGCAGAGTGCCACGCGGCGCTTCTCACCACCGGAGAGGTGAGTGACCATCTCCTCCGGCGGCGGACAGCGCAGAGCGTCCATCGCCTGCTCGAGCTGGGAGTCGATCTCCCACGCGTCGGCATGGTCGAGCTTCTCCTGGAGCTCGCCCATCTCCTCCATCAGCTCGTCGGAGTAGTCGGTGGCCATCAGCTCGGCGATCTCGTTGTACCGCTTGAGCTGGACCATGGTTTCACCCATGCCCTCTTCGACGTTCTCGCGGACGGTCTTGGTCTCGTCCAAGTGCGGTTCCTGCATGAGGATCCCGACGGTGGCACCGGGAGCGATGAACGCTTCACCGTTGCCCGGCTGATCCAGCCCCGCCATGATCTTGAGGATGCTGGACTTACCCGCGCCGTTCGGGCCGACCACACCGATCTTGGCGCCGGGGTAGAAGCTCATCGTGACGTCATCGAGGATGACCTTGTCACCGTGCG
This sequence comes from Rhodococcus wratislaviensis, assembly GCF_900455735.1. Lineage (GTDB taxonomy): Bacteria > Actinomycetota > Actinomycetes > Mycobacteriales > Mycobacteriaceae > Rhodococcus_F > Rhodococcus_F wratislaviensis. The sequence continues at coordinate 50,578 of NZ_UAUI01000014.1, forward strand.
CCTTGCGCACCTTCTTCATCGTGTAAATGAACTCGGCCACGCCGTAAGTCTCCTAGCTGGGGTTTATCGCGTATGACCAGGGGATTCTCTCGCAGATCCCCCGCGTGTCATCTGGGCTTCTTTTAATCGATGCTATCGGACACAGCAAATCGGCCCCAGTGAGAGTTGCACCTCTCAACTAGGGCCTCGGAACCCGACGGAAGTGACCCGCCTTGAACCGTAGGACAAGACTACCCATAACTACCGACAGGCTCGAGGTCATCCTCGCCGTCATCATCCTCATCGGCCTCTATGCCGCCACCATCGGCATCCTTCGCGTCTGCGTGAGTCTCGGCCTGTACGTCAGCTAAACCGCTGCACGTCGTTCTCAGGGCCAGCCCGACGCTAACCAGCGGCCTCCTGTTGCCAGTGCTGACAATCCCCGGAACCAGGTTCGGGGAGTCCCCTAGCCGACTGATCATCCGCCAGAGGATCAACCAACAGCCGCTCACGCTCACAGGCGCGAGTGGCCAGAGGTCGTGGGGTAGCTATCGGTCAGCGGAAATTTGGGAGGCAGGGCTTGGGAGGCTACCAAGCCAGGGCCTCTAGTCCCCTTCATTCCCTGGACCGCACCTACCACGAAACGAAACCTTCAACCATCCCGAAAACCGACCGGGGCGTCATCCTTTGCCCCACTACACAGAAACCGAGAACCGACGTGACCACCCTCATCAGCACAGCCCAGCACAACGACTTCCTCACCAAAATGCACGACGCCATCCACAGTGCCGACTACACCATCGGACAGGTTGCAGAACACCTCGGATTCTCCGCATACCAGCTACGGACCCCGGTCATGTCGGCGGAGAACCCCAACGGGCTGACCATCGATGACGTTTACGAGGTCTCCAAGCTGGTCGGAGGCAACTGGGTGGAGTGGTTCCGCTCATTCGAGTGATCCCCAGAACGACGAAAAATGCCCCCGGCAACCCATCCAGGGTCCGGGGGCATCGTCCTTCTTAGCCAGTCGTTTGCTACTACTTTGTACTCTGCGAACCGGAGATGATCAGCCCAACGACGACAGCGGGACAGAGGGTATAGCCGAAGGCGTAAGCCAGACTCCCCGAAGCAATCCAGGCGACCACGAGCCATACGAACAGGCCCATTAGCAGCACGAACTGCCATTCGGCAGCCAACGAAGCCCAGAAACCAGACCCCGCGCTGGAGGTGCGTGGCGCGAGTCGCCGCGCTGACGGATTCACCGCAGCAACGTTCCCGAAAAGGTCATAGGAGAACAGACAGATTCCGTGCTCGTTCGCGTACTCGATCGCGTGCCTGCTGTATCCAGAGGCGCTGAAGAAGAGGAGTTGCTTCGACATGTCAGCTCCACGAGCACCATAGAGCCGCTGAAGATCAGGCCGTCCCGTCTGCGCCGACTTACATTTCACTTGCGCCAACGCGTGCCTGGACCGGACGTCCACGCCTCCATCTGGCCCACCCGATACGGCTCGCGCATCAGAGAAGCCGAAAGAACTTCGCATGAAGTCGGCAGCGAACAACTCTGCATCGCGGGGGTTGTTGATTACTGCCATCGTCTCCGCTCCCTATTGGTAGCGGGAGCATAGCCGGACACACCGACCGAAGTTGATCGCACAGGCCGATGGAACCGAAACCGATGCTGTTGCGTCGAATCCAGCATGGACAACGATCGGCGCAAGGACTTCATGTTGTGGACACTCGAACTGCTCCACGACCGCAGGGAACGCAGGGATCGGGGCCGGCGGCTTCCCTCCGACGACCCCGATTCCCGCATAACGGACGCTACCTCAGACGAGCGAGCCGTGTCGAACAAACTTTCGAACCGACGTACATTCAACACCGTGCACTCCACCGAATGCCCGCCTGAACACTGCCCGAACGGCCACCTACTCGGCCCGCGTCAATGCTTCGTTGGATGGGTGGAACCCATGCGCCTGCGCAACTGCGCAGACAGGCGGCCATCGCACCTACCATTGCAGGAGGTGCGGTAGCACGGTCGACGTGCCGCCGTGTTCAGGAAACAAATTCAAGCTAGGCGAACAGTGGGCAAGAAGAGATCAAATGCCGGGCTGCGACTAATTAGCACCCCGGCTACCGGGCTAATTGCGCTCTTCGTTAGTTTTCATCTGACAGCTTTTGATCGTGGCTAATCAACCGAAGGAAGATGTGTCGATCCAGTGGTTGTCCGCCCACGCCGTCAGCCTTAATGGTCGTTTCCACTTCCATCCGTACGTATCGGCCCAACCTGAATGCATCGCTTGAGAGGATATCCTCGGGCACATCCTCGACGAGCACTTTTGACTTCTTATTCTGCCGAATGGTCACTTTTCCGTCGAGTTCAGCGCCGTATACAGAGCCATTAATCGGCTCTACGAAGGTCTTGTCACGGCGCTCAAAGAGGTTGCGCGCGAACTCCCTACCGACGTCACTGATCTGCGACTTTCGACGTGGCCCGTTAGGGCTCAGGTAATCAACCTCAAGATTGACGTCAGCCGAATCCAAAGCCTTAACGAGTTTGCGTAGATTTTCCCATCGATCGGCAGGGACTTTAATATCCTGACTTTGATTCTCGATTGAATCATGGAGGTCAAGAATTTGAGCGAGAGCTGATTCGATCCGTGAAATTGCTCCGAGGTCGAGTTCGTCCTCGGATGCCTGACTAGCGAAATGGGGAAGAGCGTGAATTACGACGCTGCCGTGACCTACCCCTACAAATTGCAATCTTGCACTTTCTTGAAGTTCCTCAGGCAATGCTGATTGGAGTTCCTGATCGAAGCGCTGCAAAACTGGGCTGGCCCGGAAATCGAATGCGCCGTCTTGGACGCTCCCGCCGAACAACCGCACATCGAGCCTCAGGGGAAATACGGTCAGTGGGTCGATTCTGCGTAAGGCCTCCAAAGTGGCCTTCCGTGCCGCACCAGGCAGGTCGTCCTCAGTGTCGTCGGAATCTAGCCAATCCGGGTGGACGAATCCGTCAGCCTCGGGAAAGCGGTCGGTCAGGCTCACAGGATCACCTCCAGATACCCTCGTCGGCCGTGCACATCATCCATGGTAGGAGCCCGCTTCGGCCCAGCGGGGCGAACTCGCTGCCAGAAGTCATCCATCGACCCGCGCGTTTGGTAATAGTCTGCCTCAAGGATCGAGCAATCGCCCGCCAACGGGGACACAACTGGGTACCACGTGAAGGGGAACGGTTCGACTCCATACGCCTTCACAACGGCGGGACGGTGCCCGAACAACATCTTCAGTGGTTTCACCCCCGGCTTCCCGTTCAAGTCCGCAAGCTTAGGCCCGTTGAGCTGGGGCGATACGTCCACATCGTCAGGATCGATCACACTTGGGGTGAAACTGCCACCGATCCATAAGCCCATTAGGACGTCAGGTTCGCTAACCTTCTCCTGAACCAACTTCCAAGCCTCAAGATACTTCTCCAGTCCGACATATCGAGTCCTTCTGGTCTTCGAGCCCGCGAACTGGTCGTCGTCCACGAACCTTGCCCTAATCTCGGCGAGAGTGCATCGGTACCGACCAAGAGGAAGATGCCCAGTCACAGGGTCGAGGGGAGGAATCATCGCGAAACCCCTCCCCGCCAGCGTCCGGAAGCCATGATGCAGCGCGCACCACTCACGTGACGCCCCTCCCTTTATTCGCCCCCGTAGGAACCGTGGACCCATTGCCACGACAAGCCGAATCATCGCATATCGCCCTTAGTCGGCAGCGACATACCGCGTCGAACTAGAACGTTCCCCTGCAACATCGAGACGTAGCCGCCGGGCCACGTATTCGCCGCAGCCCACACCTTCCGGGCCGTACACCACTCCGAAATTCGCTCCGAACGACACTCACCAGACCAGTCCCCCTCGACGAACACCACCAACCGCTCAGGTGGCGGATCACCCAGCACCCGCCGGCGCTTCACAACTTCGCCCGATACACACCACGCGGAGCACCACGAACCGAACCGCGCTCGTCATCCTCCTCAGCGGGGATACGCAGAGCCGCCAACAACCGGGCAAGCACAATCCTCTGCTGACGGGCCTCCACAGCAGCCGGGTGCACCTTCTGCCCCTGCGGAGAAGCCATCATCAACCCATCCGACTCAACCAACGCCTGCAACGCCGCGATCTGGTCAGCAGTGGATGCAGCCTCACGCAGCAACTCCAACTCGTGCGGGGACAACTCGAACTCGTCTGAGAGTGCACTCCACAGCCGCTTACCGGCCTCCGAGAGCCCCTCTGGGGCAGTAAAATTCGTCATCGGCACGTCCTTCTGGATAGGTCCATTCGTTTCACCTGGTGGAGAGGGAAGCTGACACAGTGCGGAGCGTGTGTCAGTGGGTCATGGGTGGTCCGCCCCCCTGGTTGCTGGCGTAAAGCCACCCTCTGAGAGCTGCGCTGCGCCACTGCTTCCGTAGTCCTGGCGTGTCTGCTTGGCCGTTGCGTCACAGGGCATCTGAGGGCTTCCCGCCTCAGCGATGAGCACTCGTCTCCCGCATACGTGCAGGCCAAAGCATGTGATTCGTACTTGAGCCTGGTCACAGCGTTGCCAGTTACCAGTCCCTGCTGGTGGGTGGCTTGGGGTTGCGCTTGCGGTTGCGTATGCCGTCGCCTCGTGAGGAGTTACAGCCCCGGTGTGCAGGTCGGATTGCCCCGTGCACGTCCCCGCCAGCGTTCAGAGGCTCAACGTGATCCGCGGTCCAAGCGCCTTTATCGGTGTAAGGGAGGTCAAGGTCTATGCGTTCGCCGCAGAGCCAACACACCTGGTGAGCGCGCCGTAGTCGCTTGGCTGCGTGGCGGTAGCGTCTGCTGTCCCGTGGGTTCCCTGCCATGACAGCATCAGCCCTCGAGGTGCAGCACGTTGGCGGCGTCGAGTATCAGCACGTCGTGGGGTTGGCCCGCGTTGCGTGCGTAATGATCGTCCGGGAGTTGGTACCGGCGTAGCTGCACTGGCTGACCTGAGGCGAGCATCTGCACTGGTCCTGACAGCTCGGCGAACACTTTCGGGTCGATGTACCCATAGATGTTGCGGAATTCTTCAGCCTCACGCAGCAGGTACTCGCGCAACCCGTTCGACGTTGTCCCTTTGGGCATCCGTGCCATGTCAGTTCCTCCCCCACCGGGCTTGTGCCGCCTGCTGGTGTCGCAAGCTCTTCGGCTCCTGCTCCGTCGCATCCGGGTTCAACGTGGCCGACCAACGTAGGACGTTCGCCTCACACTGTCGGATCTCAGCGGCCAGTTCGGTAATTCTGCGGGTGCTGACGGGTTCCTTCGCGGCCTCAACGGCCAGCAAATCGGCCAGTAACGCACCCCTATCAGCCGCTTTACGGATCGAATCGAGCACCAATTGTTCCCGCTCATCCCACTCGGCCGGCGCATCGAGGAGCTTGTTCAGCTGCTCTACGACGCGCATGCCCTCCGATTTCCTCGGTCTGCCCATGTGTTCATTCCTTACGTTGATTTGCTACGACTAGGTGCCTCTGACCTGCACAGATACGACAACCCAATCGGTTGAGCGCTGAGTTGCCCCGTTTCGGATTCACCCACCCCGGTACCCCTGCTGCGCGTTCTGTTGCCTCGCAGGAGCACTCATAGACCAGCGCGCTACCCCGTGGGTTCCCCACATGCGATGCGGCCAGTCTGAGGCGGTATGGTCGTCGTGGTCCCGTGCTCGGGTGGTCGTGGTCCATGCCCCACCCATCCGTTGAAGGCCCCCAGTTGCGTTGTGCCGCAGTCAATTCAGTCCTGGGTGCTTGGGTGTGGGTAGCTTCAGCCGTGCTCGTTTGCGTTGTGCCCCGCGCAGTGCTTCGGCTTGCGTCTTGGCCTGGTGGTGTGGTTTGCACAGGAGTCCTGCGTTGCTGGGGTCGTCGGTCCCGCCTTCTCGCACGTTGATGATGTGGTCGAGTTCGAGTGCGACAACTGTTCCGTCTGCGCCGCATTGCTGGCATACGTTGCCGTCGCGTTCGATGACGAGTCTCTTCAGGCGTCTCCACTGTGGTGTGGACGTTCTGCTGTTGCCGTTCTTCCATGCCATTCGGGTTGCCCTTCGGTTGGGGGCAGCATTCAGCCCTCTGTGAGTAACGGGGGTTACAACGTCAGCGATAGTTCTGACAGGTCGGGAGGACCAGGAGACAGTGATGATCGGCTATGTGTTCGACATACCGGTGTTCGGTGACCCGATCTGGCCTCCGGGCGTTTGGTATGTCAACTTCGCCCACTGGTGGAATCAGTTCTGAGGAGGCGACATGATCGGGAACCTGCCCGACCTCGGCTACTGGATAGACGTGACCTGGCCCATCGTCACCCTGTGGAACCTGTTCGTTGACTGGTGGAATCCGTTCTGACCCGTCGAGCGGGCACCACCTCGCTTGGAAGTGATGCCCGCCCACGTGGGGCGCTGCTACTGACTCGCCGGAAAGGTGGGTCATGGTCAGTGCATGGTTCCGTCCGGTCCGTCCGGTGCCGGCGACCTTGACGCCCGGTCAGTTGGTCTGTGGTCAGCCCTCGTCAGCGACCTTGTACGGGTTCACGTGCACGTCAGGGACGAACCCCTCAGTCTCGCTCATCCGTCCCGAACGACCCGGTGTGATGGCCGCATCCCACGACTGCTCGAGGTAGGAACGCAGGCGCTCACGTGCCTCAGCAACCGTGTTCAGGGTGATCGGCACTCCTGCCCGGAACCAACGGCTACCGCGCGGACCAAGCCCGTGAACTACCCGGAACGTGGATGCTTCGTAGAGTTTGCCGGTCTCGACGGGGACGAAAAACAACCCGAACGTGTTGATGAATCCTGCGCCGGCAGCACTTTCGATGAGCGGGAACTTGCCCTGCGGCGTGAACTCTGCGACCAGCAGTTCGCACTGATCCAGCCTGCCGGTGTGCGTGGGGAGTCCCTGCCACACCTTGAGAGTTTCCGCATCGGCGCGGTCAAGGAACGTCGTGGGGTCCTCGTCACCGTTGATGACCGACTTAGCCTGTGCGATGCCCTCGGCTGCCTTCTCCACGACGGGGCGCAACTGGTCGAGGATGGTGTCTGCTGCGCCTTCGGCAAGGGCATTGTGGAAGCGGCTCGCAATGGCGACTTCGTTTCCGGTGAGCTGGCTGACGTACTGGCGGCGTGCGGCTTCGTCGGCACCGCGCTTGGCGAGGTCGGCGAGTTTCTTCTCGGTGAGTGTCCCGGCTGCTGCGTGCGCCTTGATTTCCTCGGCGGTGGTGTCGGGGGCGTTGGTGAAGTTCCGCAGGTCATCCCAGGAAGCCAGAATATTGGTGAGTTCGGCAGGTGCTTCGATACCGAGTGCGGTGAGGTTGGCGAGGAATCCGCGGCAGGTGCTGATGGTGACGCCGTGGGCGAGGTTGAAGGTCTTCGTCATGTTGGTTCTGCTTTCAGTCAATTGCGAATGGGTGGGCGGATCGGTCCGCTAGTTCTGGTTTGCCGACTGCGCGGTAAAGCGTGTCGAGTTGCTGTTGGCCACGCTCCGAAAAGTGGTCAATTTGATCACTTTCTTCCAACTTGTCTCGGGCAGCGGCCACTGGTTTGGCTGGTGCCGTTGAGGGGCTCACCCGGTCTTGCGGTCTCGTCCAGGCGCTCGGATAGTCCCGTTCAGGTGCCTCTTCAACCTTCTGTGGGCGTGTATCCCATTCGGGCGGGTACTGCGGTTCAGTCACGGTGTTACTCCTCGGGATTCAAGTACGTCGGCCAGATCGTGGATACGGTCAGCGACAAGGCGTGCAGCATCAGGGGCCAGCGTGATACCAGCGATATTCAGGGAACTGTCGGTGATCGAGACTTCGATGGTGCGGCGGTGCGCGAAGCAACGCCGTTGCGCTGACCTAGTTGGCTGTTCGCAACCAGGCTGAATGCAGGGTTCAGCGGCGCGGAACGATTTCCGGTCGCGCGGGTTGTAGTTGAGTTGGCCACCATATTTGAGCGGCGGTCGATCAGTCACTGTGTTTCCTTCCGTGCCCGTCCAGGGCCAGCGATGATGGGGCGGTTGTCGTAGCGGGCTTGTGCAGCCTTCTTCGCTTGGAGGAGTGAGCCGGCTTCGTACTCACGACCAGTTGGTGTGGTGCGGTATCGGACGTGCCCGTCGTGCGCCCAGGATCGGATGGTGCGGGTTGTGCGCTTTACGATCCGTGCGGCTTCGTCGCCACCCACCCAGAGTTCAGGCAGCCTCACGTAGCACCACCTGCCAAACCGTGTCCGACACTTCCGGCCAACGCTTCATGTGAATGGCCCGAAGCTCACATAGGTTCTCGCGCATGCCTTCCGGCTCCACCCACGTCGGCGAATCCATTGCGGCAAGTACACGACGGGTCAGTTCACGGACCGGGGTCAGATCATCGCTAATCAGGCCGCAGACGAACCCGTTCACGCGATACAGGCGCCCCAGCCCGATCAGATCGACACCAGACCAGCCAGCCCAGCTATGCAGGTAGGCCACCTCGGTATCCGCTGCGGTCATCGGAATCATGGGCAACGGTGAACTTGAACCCGGCTTGTTGCCGGTATTCACCCGCTCACCGGTTCGAGCGGCACGGGACGAAACCATGCTTCGGAGTTCGGCTACCACTGATGGTGTGGACGCTACGACCACACGTAAATCAAGTTCCACGGTTCTCCTTGGAACGGGGAACGGGCATCGCCTCCGTGGATGGAAGCAATGCCCGTTCGGAAATCAGGATTAGGTGAAATCGGAAATCAAGTTGATCGGTGCCTTTGGCACGCCCGTACACGTCCTGGAATCCCAGTGGCGGTACGAATCCCCATCGCTGAGACAGCAGGGTTCGGATGACGGCCTGTGCGGGAGGCGGCAGCGCGGGATTTGCCCCGGCCGCAACTTGCCCCTGATCACAAGGTTGGCTGACTGACGTTCGACGTACGAACCGCAATCACTCATCGGCGGTTCCCGGTTCCGTACCCCCGCTGCGGGAACCGGGAACCGAGGCCCCCTTCTCCCGCCAAGCCTTCAGAGCCCTTCCCGCACGTTGCTTCTGCCAGCCCAAACGCTGACGAGCGTCCTCAACCGTCGCAGGTGGGGGGTCTAGTGCAGCTATCGCCGCCAAGTCATCGGAGGGAACCGCATCGGCGGGGGCGCTGGTCCCGTCAGGTGCCTTGACTTCCCATTCCAAGATGCCATCGGTAAACGCATAGAGGACAAACAGCCCAGCAGACGGCTCCGGATCACCAGTAGGACAATGCTGACGCAGACCACCGTGCCTGTCCTTGTTCACAGACAAGTATGCTGAACCGCCCTTACCCGGCGTGAACGGTTCTTTGACCTTTACCCGCATCGACACACCACCGATAGCGCGCCGTTTTGCAGCAGTGCCACCAGGCCCCTGTGTGCGCGAGTCTTGCCCCTTAGCCAAGTGATCCACTGCAAGGACACATGCGCCGGAACGTGCCAGCGGCTTCAGAACCCGGGTATGCACCGAGGTGAAGTCGTCAGCCGAGTTGGAGTTGAACCCAAACAGCGGCAACAACTCGCCAATGGAGTCGACAACGGCAACGGTGGGCTCCCATATGCCCATGTCCCCGACGACTTCCAGGAGTTCAAGGTGATCCTCGGGTTCGATGTACCTGAAGCGGGTCTGGTCTCGCAATGCCACTTCAGGAGCACCCAACGCAACTAGTCGCGCGATGGTCGCAACAGCGCCGTTGTGGTCCAGGTCGATGATTAGGGAACGCAGGCCGGCGTGGAGTGCTTCAACGACTGCGGCCAGACACACCCACGTCTTTCCGCTCTCGGGGTCACCGAACACGTTGTTGACCTGACCGGCGTAGAAGAGTCTGCATCCATCGTTGCGTTTGAGGACGACTGGTTTCAGCGATTCCAACCCGGAACCGTCGAGGAGTGCCCCAATGTCCACATACTTCGCGGTTCCCGGTTCCCGCAGCGGGGGTACGGAACCGGGAACCGCGGGTTCTTGCAGGTCAGAGGGTTTAGATCGCCCAGTTTTGGGTGTGCGGTTCCCGCCCGGTTCCCGCGACTCATTACCGAACTTACGGTGAAGGTCCACGAAATTCGACCAGTCGATTGTGTGGCCGTTCATCTCCGCGTCAACTACCCACGGGGGTTTTGGCCGACTATTCGACCAACCGTCTAGGAGTATGTCCGGTTCGGGACTAATCCCTGGTGGTTCATTCGGATCGGTACTGAGTACGTCCGCCATAGTCATGGCGCTATCAGCGATACGCTTTGCGTCCGCGATGCTTTGAATTTTCAATTGGTTCCTTCAGCTCAGCGGTCTGAATCGTCCGCACACGTTGCGGCACTCTGTTACGTATAAGAGGGGTCGAAGGTGAAGCGGGTCCTATTTTTGGTACTTAGCGAGTGCGTCATCAACCGCGTCGCCCAAACGCTGCAATTCCGTAAAGTTCAGGGTGAACTCTTTGCTCGATTGACTGAAGATGATGCGAAACAGGTTCGCGTTGAGGTTGTGTGAATAGCGCTCAGCGATTACGAACGAATTCGAGATGTACGGGCGGTCGTCCATTGCGTTTCTCCTGATCGGTTTTGCGACCACGTTCAGTGGGCACCTCGCGCTGCGGCGACCAGTTCTGCGATAAGTCCCTCTTCCAAGGGCAGGACACCAGACGACCTCAGCAAGTGCTGAGCCCTGGCCAACACGACCTCCTGACGCCTACGAGCAACAACGTCATCGGGGAAGCCATGCATCTGTGCAGCGCGCAAACGGCCGGCGGCGGATAGCACTGCAGGGTTGGCAGCAGCCATGACAAAACTCCTTCAATGGGGGCGAACTAGGTGAGGGCTAAGTACCGGGCGGATAACAGCCCGAGTAAAAAGAATCGGTGCAACGCTCGGAAGCGCAACACCTAATTACATTCTAAGAACGGCAAGATGTTTCGCGGCCACACGCAAGTCAGGAGCGCAATTCTCGGGATGCTTGCATGTTCTGCACCATCTCGTCATACGCAGTCCTGAGCGACGTCTTGCGGTACACCCACGATCGACCAAACGGGCGGGCCTCCACTAGCCCATCCTGCCTCCACCTACGAAGGGTCCGTGCGTTGCGGCCTGTGATCCGTTGCGCTTCGTCCTCCGTCAACCAACCGAAAACGTGCTCACGCAGGTTTCGTTGGACGTACATGTGGCCGATATACCCCCCGGGATGCCGTACCGGCTGCGCTGGGACTAGACCAGCTTCACGAAACATCACTAAACGACTACCCCACTGTCCAAGCGATTCCTTAGCCTCGGCCTCGTCCATAACCTTGAACTCGCGGGCGCGCTGATACGCTTCGATTTCGTCAGAAGTCATTACACCCCTTCCTGCCTATCCAGGCATCACTATTAGGCCCCCAGCGTTCAACTGAGAGCCTCAAAATTGCACAACAAATAGACCTATACGGGCCGAGAATCCGGACACGACCGCCAGACAGCGGATTTGTTTTAACGTCGCCCGAGAATACGAATCGGTGGGACGGCTAGCAAAGAACTATTTAGCGCTGGTTTGAACGTTCCCAAGCCTCGATGCGGGTCACGGGGAAACGCCAAAGCTTGCCCACTCGCAACGCCGGAATTTCACGGGCTGCGGCCATATCCCGAACTTGCCTCTCAGAGATTACCCACCGATTCGCAAGGTCTTTTGTCGTCCAGAAATCTGCCACTACAGTTGCCAATTTGGTATTCTCCATTACTTGCGCTATTCCGTCAATGCCGGTAATGCACACATAGTTTTACACCTAGTGGCCGACGGAAACACTTAACCCGAGATGTTGTGAGTAAGTTTGATGAAAGTTGCTGGTCATCATCCCGGCTGATCTGGGGTTCGTGACCACTCCGGCGTGTCGCACATCACATTCTCGACAGAAACTCTCATGCGATGAACTGTGCAGGAGGGGGACTGACAATTCCCCCACACCTAGCTACAGAAGGTTGTCGAACACTGCTCTCGTCTTCGCGTCCTCACCGGGCCACAGATGCGAGTACACCGCCAACGTCACCATCGGCGAAGCATGCCCCAACCGCTGCTGAACTGTGGTTACCGACGCACCCGACTGGATCAGAGCCGACGCATAGAAGTGCCTCAGACTATGCCATGAGTGATTCTCAACACCCGCGTCTGCGGCCACACCACGCCACACCTTCGCAACGTGCGCGCTCGACCACTGCCCGCCCTGCGCCGCCCTGAACAACGGCGTATGCGACTCGTAGTCATGCCGTTCCAGATGCGCCCTCACCGCGTCCAACGTGGAATCCGGTAGAGGGACCGTGCGCCGAGACTTCTCAGACTTCAGCGCCCTCCAACCGAATGCCGTGTGATGCCCATCGGCTTGCTCGGTCACATCCACAACCCTGCGGGCGAAGTCGATTGAACGCACACGCAAGCCCGCAAGTTCGCCGGCGCGGAGACCACTCGTAGCCCCGAATTCGATCATCGTTGCGTACGGCTCATCAGCGGCATCGATCAGCGACCGGACTTGCTCCACCTTCAGCACCTGGTGCGGCTCAACCGCCTGATTTGCAGGGCTCCTACGCCTCACGTGAGACACAGGATTGCGAACCAGCTGCCCCTGCGCCACAGCATCGTTAAACAGCGCTGAGAGCGTGCCTAGCAGAGTCCTGATGCTGCTGTTGGACAGTGGCTTGCCATCCGCCCAGGGCCTGCCCTCGGCCAGCGTGGCGCGCCACTCCCGCACGTCGTCAGCGGTCACATCCGCCAGCTTCTTGTATTCGAGGTTCCCGAGGTTAGCCGCCAAGTGAGTCCGTACCCCACGAGTCGACGCCGTAGCGGACTGCTCAATGTGCGCCTTCAGCACCACCGAGAGCATGCGGTTGTCCATGCGGGTGCCGGTAGGGCTGAGTCCTTCACGTTGGCGTATCCACTCGCGTGCATCGCCCTGTTTCGCGAAGCTCTTCGACATCTCCTTGCCGCCGACGCGCACGCGTGCCACGTACCGAGGGGCTTTGCCCTCCGTGTAGGTGCGGCGCTGGATGGAACCCATTCCGTGAGTCTATAGGTGCGGGGGACTCCCGCAAATCCCCCGACCGCCCCCGAACACTACTGCCATTTGTGCCGGAGACACCCCTTCGATCTAAACCCTAAAATCCTTTCTATGCAGGAAAAAATGCGCTGACCATTGACAACACGAACGACCTGTGTATAGGGTCCTCTACAACATCGTGTAAATGAACTCAGCCATGGGGCCAGCCTAATGGTGAAGTGCGATGAACCCACATCGCGGAGGGTCGAGGACGTGATCGGGGCTTCGCGGGGAGAAGCCGCGGGCCTCGGCGCCGGGAGCACGGGGTCGGCGCCGATACCCGCTGGTGCGCTATGCGACGAGGGACCGGGTGGCGACCTGTTCCGTCGCCGGGGTCGCCGCGTCCGCGTCCCCGGTTCTGGCCGCGCGCTCGAGCACGACCGTGCACCGGGCGAGATCCGGTCCGATCGCGGTCGCGCTCAGCTCCAGGTCGGAGCGGGCGATACCGTCCCGCGTCGTGTACTCCGTGGTGCGCAACTCACCGGTCACGATGACCGGATCCCCCTTCGCCATCGACTGGACGACGCCGGCCATCAGCCTCCGCCTGCAGGTCACCGTGAGGTAGAGCGTGCTCGCGTCGCGCCACTCGCCCGTCGCGTGATCGCGGCGCCGGACAGTGCTCGCCATCCGGAAACTGAGGAACTCGTCACCGGCCGCATTCGACCGGGTGACCGGGCTGGTGATGACCGTTCCGACGACGGTGCCGTGTGTTTCGTACATTTCGCTCTACCCCCTGTGAGTGCGGCAAGGTGCCGTGACTCACAGCGTGCCGTCTCGCAGCGCGATGGCGGGCCGGCATCCGAAATCTGTGGAGAAACGGAGGGGGTGTGGACAGAGCGGCCGGCACGGGCGCCGAAGCTGCGAACGTGTCGGAACCGCGTGCTAGCGGTCAGTGTCCGGTTTCTCGGTCCCGTCGCGCCAGTTCCGCGAACATCGCATTGTGCGCTGCCAGGTCGGCGTCGTCGTCCCGGTCGGCTGCCCGGTCGACCCGCCGCGCCGTGCGGCCGTCGCTGCGGGACCACTGGATCAGCAGGGCCATCATGACCAGCACCAGCGGGATCTCACCGGTAGCCCAGGCGATGCTGCCGCCCAGTTGCTGGTCTCCCACCAGGTCGGCATTCCAGCCCAGTCCCAGCGATCGGTAGTACCACTCGCCCATCACAGCGCCCATGCTCATCAACGCCACACCGAAGAACGCGTGGAACGGCAGGGAACCGAACACCATCGCGAGCTTCGTCACCGGCTGCAGTTTGCGGGGCGACGGGTCGATGCCGATCGCGACCCAGTAGAAGAGGTAACCACTCAGCAGGAAGTGCAGGTTCATCAGGACGTGCGCGGAGTGCGAGTCGACGGCGGCCTCGAAGATCCCGCCGAGGTACAGGGCATAGAACCCGCCCACGAACAGCACCGCCGCGACGACGGGGTGCGTGATGAACCGGGAGAACGGGCTGTGCAGCGCAGTCAGGATCCACTCACGCAGACCCGGAACACCGTTCTTGCCCGCCGGATCGAGGCTGCGCAGGGCCAGCGTGATCGGTGCGCCGAGCACCAGCAGCACCGGGGCCAGCATCGACAGCGCCATGTGCGCACCCATGTGCACGCTGAACACGGCCGGTGAGTAGCGCCCGACACCCGAGGACGTCGCGAGGAGGAGAACGACGCATCCGCACATCCACGCGACGGTCCGGCCGACCGGCCAGCTGTCGCCGCGACGACGGAGTTTGCGCAATCCGAGCGCGTAGACCACGGCCAGCACGATCGCGGCGGTGCCGTAGAGGAGGTCGAATCGCCAGTCCAGCATCAGCCGGGCGAACGTCGGCGGCCCCGCCAGGTTGTAGCCGAGTTCCACCTCCGTGAGGGTGGGCGCCGCGGTCGGAGGCGGCGGGGGTGTGCGACCGAGCCCGACGGCGAGACCGATCGTGGCGGCGAAGACCATGGCCTCCGCGCCGGCGAAACGGATCAAATTGCCGCGGCTGGCCGGATCCTTCTGCAGCGCGGGCAGGGCCCGTCGACGCTGTGCCCAGCCGAAGACGCCCAGGATGACGAGCGCCACGATCTTCGCGACCACCAGGCGTCCGTACGTCGTGTCGACGAGGTCACCGATCTGGACGCGAACGAGCGCGTTCACCACACCACTGACCGCCATGACGACGAAGCAGACCGTCGCGACCGCGGAGAACCGGCGCGCCGCCACATCGGTGTAGGCGCCGCGCCTGCGGGCATGGGCGAGGAGTGCGAACAGACCGCCCGCCCACAGCGAGGCCGCGACGAGGTGGAGGATCAGACTGTTCGTCGCCATGTCGTGCGAACCACCCGACGACGAGTGACCCGTCAACGCGAGCGGCATCAGTCCGAGGATGCCGACGACCAGCAGGATCGGCGTCCACCACCAGCGCAGCACGAGCCGGGACGCGATCGCGAGGACGATCGCAATGATCGCGGTCCAGCGCCAGGCGCCGGCGAGTTCGACCTGATCGATCGAGTTGAAGATGTTGGCCGGTTTGACCGCCTCGGCGAAGGGTTGCCCGGACGTGTCCGACAGCGTCAACGGGACCAGGACGAGGGCGGTCGCGGCCCACACGATCGCGGCGTACGACGCCGTCCGCACCGCGCGGTAGCCGTCCACGTCCAGGACACCGGACTTCTGCGGCGGCACGAAGAACGCCGCGAGCAGCAGCGATCCGATGGTGATGACGGCAGCGATCTCCGACACGGCGCGCATCGCAGGCAGTCCGTAGGTGGTGATCGGTCCGGGATCCGGAATTCCCAGCAGCACGAGCGCCTGAGCAGCGGAAAGTCCGACGACGATTGCCGCAACCAGGCCGGCGATGAGTCCGCCGACGACGAACAGGGCGGTCGAATCGGCGCGATGCGGGGGTTTCGATGCCGGGTCGGACGCCGCGAGCTGGGGTGTAGCCATACATCAAGGGTAGGACCTACGAC
Organism: Rhodococcus wratislaviensis; assembly: GCF_900455735.1. Taxonomy (GTDB): domain Bacteria; phylum Actinomycetota; class Actinomycetes; order Mycobacteriales; family Mycobacteriaceae; genus Rhodococcus_F; species Rhodococcus_F wratislaviensis. The sequence continues at coordinate 66,544 of NZ_UAUI01000014.1, forward strand.
AGGCCGTCGGAGACGCGAGGGTCCGTCGCCGTTCCGGCTACCGTCGACAGGAACCTGTCCCGAGGGAACGAGAGGCTGAGATGTCTGAGGTTCTGATTATCGCGGTGGCGCTGTTCTTCGCGGGCATGGGCGTCTACGGTCTCGCCGCGCCGGCCCGACTGGTCGCCCCGTTCGGCCTGTCAGCGGATTCGGCGACCTCTCGCGCCGAGGTGCGCGCGGTCTACGGCGGCTTCGGTGTCGCGGTGGCGGGCCTGCTGTTCTTCGCGGCTTTCGACATCCACGGCATCCGATCCGTCGCCGCGGTGACGGTGGCCGTCGCCCTGCTGGGGATGGCATTCGGCCGGATCGTGTCGGCCGTCGCCGACCGGCCGACCCGCTTCTACCCCGTGTGGTTCTACTTCGTGGTGGAGCTCGTCCTGGCGGGACTTCTGCTCTCGGCGGCCGTCCTGGGCTCGTGACGCGCACACCACAGCCCCGGTCGGAGCGCTCGAGGCGGCAGGTAATATTTGCTGCGCGCCTCCGTAGCTCAGGGGATAGAGCAAGAGCCTTCTAATCTCTTGGTCGCAGGTTCGAATCCTGCCGGGGGCACTCATTCGACGGAGCGCCGGCCGGAGAAAACCCCCGATCACCTGGACGAACAGGAATCGGGGGTCGGCGTCAGTCCTTCAGGAACGCCAGCAGGTCGGCGTTGATCGTCTCCGCCTGTGTGGTGGGCATGCCGTGCGGGAAGTCCGTGTACGTCTTCAGCGTCCCGTTCGCGAGGAGCTTCGCGGACAGTGGGCCGGCGTCGGCGTAGGGAACGATCTGGTCGTCTTCGCTGTGCATCACCAGCACCGGCACCGTGATCTTCTTCAGATCCTCGGTGAAATCGGTCTGCGAGAAGGCGACGATGCCGTCGTAGTGGGCCTTGGCCCCGCCCATCATCCCTTGGCGCCACCAGTTCTCGATGATCGCCTCCGACGATTCCACGCCCGGTCGGTTGAATCCGTAGAACGGCCCCGACGGCAGATCGCGATAGAACTTCGAGCGATTGGCGGCGAGTTGTGCCTGCAGATCGTCGAAGACGTCCTTGGGAAGGCCGCCCGGGTTCGCCTCCGTCTTCACCATCAGCGGCGGTACTGCGCTGATCAGTGCAGCCTTCGACACCCGGTTCTCCCCGTGCCGCGCGAGATAGTGCACCACCTCGCCGCCGCCCGTCGAATGGCCGACGTGGATGGCGTTCTGGAGGTCGAGATGCGCCGTCAACTCTGCGAGGTCGTCGGCGTAGTGGTCCATGTCGTGCCCGTCGCCGGTCTGGGTGGACCGCCCGTGACCGCGGCGATCGTGGGCGATGACGCGATAGCCGTGCTGGAGGAAGAAGAGCATCTGGGTGTCCCAGTCGTCGGCCGACAGCGGCCAGCCGTGGCTGAAGACGATGGGTTGACCGGTTCCCCAGTCCTTGTAGAAGATCTCCGTGCCATCCTGGGTGGTGATCGTGCCCATGGGTTGCCTTCCTTGACCGCTGTGGGGATGACGCTGATGAGGACGAAAATCAGTACATCAAACTTCGGTGGGTCGGTGGGCGGGTTCGATCGGCACCATCCTGCACGACCGTCCGATAGGTATTGCGCCCCTCGTCCGTACCCGGAGCCCCGTACTCGCGCGTAACAAACCGACCAATTAGTCTTGTTCGCGCATCGCCCCAACCCGACGGGGCAACGGTGCACCGGGACCCGCCACCATCCTCCGCGAGTGGCGGGTTCCCGCGTTCAGCTGCCCCTACTCGCACATCCGGTGTCAGCTCCCCGGCGGAACCTCGAACACCAGCAGGGTGCTGCTCGCGGTGGCGACGAGACGGCCCTGCGAGTCGGTGACCTCTCCTTCCGCGAACGCGATCCGGCGACCCGCCTTCTTCACGACGCCGCTGGCCGTGAGGACCCCGGAGTCCCTGGTCGCCCCGCGGATGTAGTTGACCTTGATCTCGACCGAGGTGTAGCCCCACCCGGCGGGCAACGTGGTGTGCACGGCGCATCCGGCGACCGAATCGAGCAGGGTGCACACGGCGCCGCCGTGGATGGCGCCGATCGGGTTGTACTGCGACTCGTCGGGGTCCAGCGCGAAGATGACCCTTCCGGGTTCGGCCTCGAGGAACCGCAGGTTCATCAGGCTCGCGATCGGGGGTGCGGGAATGTCGCCGCCGAGGATCGCCCGCAGGTAGCCGAGGCCGTCGAGTTCTCGCGCTTTCCGCGCCGGACCTGCCGGGTCGCGCCATTCGACCGTCCTCGATCGCACCTCTCCCCACTCCGCGTCCGCCACGCCCTCGACGGTCGACACCGCGCCGCTTCCGAACTCGCTCACTATGCGGCCCCCTGCCTAACCGACTGCGGATAGAGGACGTCGAGGTCGCCCGACAGTGCCGCCTTGACGGCGCGGGTGGTGTCGTCGGCGAGGACTTCGCGGGCGCCGGACTCGATGCCGCCGAAGGCCAGTCGCGCGACCTCGGCCGCGGAGATCTTCGGCACGTCCAGACCGCTCGTCATGTCGGTGTCCATGTACCCGAGGTGCAGCCCGACCACCTGGATGTTCTGCGCCGCGAGTTCGGCGCGCATCGCGTTGGTGGCGCTCCACAGGGCGGCCTTCGAGACGCTGTACGAGCCGCCGATGGCCAGCCAGGACAGGACGGAGTGCACGTTGAGGATCGCGCCGCCCCCGTTGGCGGCGATGATCGGTGCGAGCGCGCGTGTGACGTTGAGCGGGCCGTAGAGGTTGGTTTCGAGTTCGCGGCGCATCCCGTCGAGATCACCCGTGAGCGGCGACTCGCCGATGAGGATGCCGGCGTTGTTGATCAGGACGCCGAGGTCCCCGACGTGCTCCGCTGCGGCGTAGACCGATTCGGGGTTCGTGACGTCCAGTTCGACGGGCACGACCCGCGGATGCTCCTCGATCGTCGACGTATCACGCGCCGACGCGTAGACCGTTCGCGCTCCTCGCGCGAGCGCCTCGGCGACGAAGCACGTCCGAGCCCGCGGCCGGCTCCGGTGACCAGCACCGTTCGATCTTGAATCGTGGTCATGACGACCCCTTCGGGTGAGTAAGTCTGCTTTTCCAACTAACTACGTTCACGACAGTAATCCCTATCAGTTGGAAAACACAACCCTCTATGATGGAGTGCATGAACAACGGCGACACCGAGCGAGCGACACCCGAGATAGTCATGGACCGCATGCCACTGACGCCGAGACCCTGCGCGATCGCCGCCACCATGGAACTGATCGGCGACCGCTGGTCCATGCTGGTGATCCGCGAACTGAGCTACGGGGTGCACCGCTTCGACCGGATTGCCGGGTACATCGGCGTCTCGCGCGACATCCTCACCGCGCGACTGCGCAAGCTCGAGGAGGTCGGCGTCATCGAACGCAGGCAGTACTCCGAGCACCCTCCCCGTTTCGAGTACCACCTCACCCCGGCGGGCGAGGACCTGCGACCGCTGCTGCTCTCGTTGTTCCAATGGGGCAGCAAGTGGGCTGTGGACGAGGCCCCGTCGGTGCTCGTGCACGAATGCGGGCACTCACTGGAGCTGGAACACCGCTGCGCGCACTGCGGCGAGGCGGTCGAGAACACCTCTGTCGCAATGCATTCCCGCACACCGCCGCGGAAGTCGTGACCTCTCCGCCCGGCCCGATACAGGACGCCTGACACCAGGTCTATAGTTTCCAAAGTAAACGTCGGGTAACGAATTCCTCACACGTCAGGCAGGTGGGTCTGTGTCAACGCGCGACCAGGTAGCAGAGATCTACGAGCAGGTCCGCCTGCGGAACGCCGGCGAACCCGAGTTCCACCAGGCAGCCGCCGAGGTCTTCGAATCGCTCCAAGTCGTGCTCGACCACCATCCCCACTACGCCGACTCCGGATTAATCGAGCGGCTGTGCGAGCCCGAGCGTCAGATCATCTTCCGGGTGCCGTGGGTCGACGACTCCGGCAACGTGCACGTCAACCGCGGTTTCCGCGTGCAGTACAACAGCGTGCTCGGCCCCTACAAGGGCGGCCTGCGGTTTCATCCCAGCGTGAATCTGGGGATCGTGAAGTTCCTCGGCTTCGAGCAGATCTTCAAGAACGCCCTCACCGGACTTCCGATCGGCGGCGGTAAGGGTGGCTCCGACTTCGACCCCAAGGGTCGCTCGGAGGCCGAGATCATGCGGTTCTGCCAGTCGTTCATGACCGAGCTGCATCGCCACATCGGCGAGTACACCGACGTCCCGGCAGGTGACATCGGCGTCGGCGGGCGCGAGATCGGCTACCTGTTCGGCCAGTACAAGCGCCTCACCAACTCCTACGAGTCGGGGGTCCTCACCGGTAAGGGACTCACCTGGGGCGGCTCCCAGGTGCGTCGCGAGGCCACGGGGTACGGCGTCGCCTACTTCGTCGCCGAGATGTTGAAGGCCGCGAACAGCTCGCTCGACCGCAAGACCGTCGTCGTCTCCGGCTCCGGAAACGTCGCGATCTATGCGATCGAGAAGGTGCACCAGCTCGGTGGAATCGCGATCGCGAGCTCCGATTCCTCCGGATACCTCGTCGACGAGAAGGGCATCGACCTCGAGCTCCTGAAGGAGATCAAGGAGGTGCGGCGCGGACGGATCAGCGAATACGCGGACACGGTGCCGCACGCCCGGTTCGTGCCGAACGGCTCCATCTGGGACGTGCCGTGCGACGTCGCGCTCCCCTGCGCCACCCAGAACGAACTCGACGAAGCGGCCGCCAAGACGCTGGTCACGAACGGAGTCCAGGCGGTGGCCGAGGGCGCGAACATGCCCACGACCCCGCAGGGCGTCCAGGTGTTCCGCGATGCCGCGGTGGCGTTCGCCCCGGGCAAGGCGGCCAACGCGGGCGGTGTCGCCACGTCGGCACTGGAGATGCAGCAGAACGCATCCCGCGACTCGTGGGGGTTCGAATACACCGACGAACGGCTGGCCGGGATCATGCGCGGCATCCACGAGCGCACCGTGGCCACCGCCGCCGAGTACGGCATGCCGGGCGACTACGTGCACGGCGCGAACATCGCCGGCTTCGTGAAGGTGGCCGACGCCATGATCTCGCTCGGCGTCATCTAGCCGAACGACGGGTGGGGCACGACCGTCGCCGGACGTACCCCACCGTTCGACGGCGCGAACGCGTCAGCTCACCTGACACTGCGTCTGACCCCACTCGACCCAGCACATCTGCTTGACGTCGGGCCGGGGAGTCTTGGTGGGCAGGGGCTGAGAACAGCCGGTCTCGCAGATCGGCTTGGCCGCCGCCATGCCGGCGGCACCGGTCAGCGAGATGGCAAGGGCCGCAAAACCGGCGAGCGCGATACGCGCCGTGGTGGAGATCGTGGTGGGAAACATGAGTTCCTTTCGGGGGGCGGTCTTCGTGCTGCACTCGGCATCGGCCGGAGCCCTGCACCCAGAAAGGCCGCCGAGGGTGCAATGAACACACCCTCGGCGGCCTGATCTCTACCCTGGGGCGAAATGCCCGGTCGGCTTACTCAGTCGACCGGCTCGGCGTCACCCTCGTCGTCGCGGGCCTTCTTCGCGGCCTCGCGCATCTCGATTCCGTCGGACACCCAGTCACCGATCTCCCGGGTGACGTCCCGGACGGCGCCCGCGATGATCGTCGCGATCTGGCCGACGTGCGTGGCCGCGGACTCCGTCAGTTCCTGCACGGTGTCCTTGCGCCGCTCGAACTTCCCCACCATGTGTTTCGCCTCTCAGGCTGCAGTCTTCTGCCGCTCGACGATAACACCGGGAGGGGTGTCGGACGAGACGAGACCGGGCGGCAGTGCGAACGTGAAGATCTTCCCCCACACCGAACCGATCTGCTTGAAGAAGCCACCGGTGTTGTAGGGCAGGCCGTGCTTCTCGCACAGCGCTTTCACGACGGGCGCCATCTCCGGGTACCGGTGGGCGGGCAGGTCCGGGAACAGATGGTGCTCGATCTGGTGCGACAGGTTGCCGGACATGATGTGGAACAGCGGGCTCCCCTCGATGTTCGCGCTGCCGAGCATCTGCCGGACGTACCACTCGCCGCGGGTTTCCTCCGCGGTCTCGTCCTCGGTGAAACTCTGCACGCCGGTGGGGAAATGGCCGCAGAAGATGATGGAGTACGCCCACACGTTGCGGATCAGGTTGGCGGTCACGTTGCCGAGCAGTGTGGGGACGAACAGCGGCCCGGTGAGCGCGGGGAAGATCACGTAGTCCTTGAGCACCTGCCGACCGGCCTTGCGCCACCAGCCCTTCAGCAACGGCTTGACGTCGTGCCACTTGCGCTTGCCCTGGATCACGTTCTCCGCTTCCAGGTCGTGCATCATGACGCCCCACTCGAACAGCATCATCAGGAAGAAGGCGTAGACCGGGTTCCCCAGGTAGTAGGGGTTCCACTTCTGCGCCTCGTCGATCCGCAGGATGCCGTAGCCGATGTCCCGGTCCCGGCCGAGGATGTTGGTGTACGTGTGGTGCATGTAGTTGTGGGAATGCTTCCACTGATCGGCCGGGCAGACGGTGTCCCATTCGAACACGCGGGAGTTCAGGCCCGGTTCACGCATCCAGTCGTACTGGCCGTGCATGACGTTGTGGCCGATCTCCATGTTGTCGAGAATCTTCGACACCCCGAGTGCCCCGACCCCGGCAATCCAGGCCGGTGGGAAGAATCCGAGGTACATCAGCCCGCGGCCGGCGACCTCGAATCCCCTCTGTGCCTTGATGATCTTGTAGATGTATTCGCGGTCCTCGGCGCCGAGGTCCGCAACCGTCCGGTCGCGGAGGGCGTCCAGTTCCCGGCCGATCTCTTCGACCTGGTCGTGACTGAGCACCACCGGGGCGTCGTTGCGGGAACCGTCGGAGCCGTCGACGAACGGGAGGAACGAGAGCGAGAGTCCAAACATGTCGGTCTCCAAACGTTGAATGTCGAGTGAAAGTCAGATGTCGAGGGCGACGTCGCCCACCGGAACCGAGACGCACAGCTGGATCGCCTTGTCCGGATCGGTGTCGGTGTCGCCGGTGCGGACGTTCTTGGTGCACCCCGACTTCTTCACCGTGGTGCAGGAGAAACAGATGCCCATCCGGCAGCCGTACTCGGGATGGAGCCCGGCGGCCTCGGCCTGTTCGAGCAGCGTCGCTCCAGAATTGTCCGCGGTGACGCCGCTGGCGGTGAAGGACACCGCACCACCGGCCTCACCCTCCGCCGGGGCTGCGGCGGGAGCGAATTCCTCGGTGTGGAGACGGTCCTCGATGCCGAGTTCGCGGTACACCTCGCGGACGCCACGCATCAGTCCGGGCGGGCCGCACAGGAAGGTTTCGGCGTCCGCGTACCAGGGCGCCACGGCGTCGAGGTGCTCCTGGCCGAAGAACCCGTGGAGATGGCCGCCGGTCTCCTGATCGGTGTACGCCAACACGAGGGAGACATTGGCGTTCGCGGCCGCGAGTGCACGCAGCTCGTCGAGGTATGCGACGTCGTTTTCGGTGTACGCGTAGTGCAGAAAAGTGATGCTCCCGAAGTGCTGCTCGTCGACGAGGGTGCGCAGCATCGACAGAACCGGGGTGATTCCGCTGCCTCCGCTCACCAGCAGGACCCGGCGAGGGCGAGGAGACGGAAGGGTGAATTCTCCCGCCGCCTGGGACAGGTCGAGCACAAGACCGGGGCTCGCGTGCGCGTGCAGGTACTGCGAGACCAGACCCTCGGGATGCGCCTTGACCGTCAGCTCGACGAGCCCGTCGGTGGACGCCTGTGCATTGGCCGGTGAGTAGCACCGGGTGTGCCGAACCCCGTCGATCACGACGCCCACCTGCACGAACTGCCCCGCACGGAATCCGCGCCACTGCCGGGTGGGGCGCAGCGTGAGGGTGACGGTGTCGGCGGTGGACCGCCGGACCTCGACCACTTCGGCGCGCAGGTCGCGCACGGTGACCATGGGAGTGACGAGTTCGAGGTAGCGGTCGAGCTGGTGCGGAGTGGCCATCGCCTCGAACAACGACAGCAGTGAGAACCTGCGTTCCTCCGCCGGACGACTGGTGTGGGCAACTGACACGTCGGCCTCCTCCATTTGAGTGCACGGTTGTACACTGACAATAGTGTGACAGAGAGGGACAGGAAGTTGTCAATCGGAATGTGACCGCACGCACACTCGGGGCAGGGATCGGATTTGCATGCCGGACGACGAGTACGAGCACCCGGAGATGACGGGTGTCGGCACCGCCACGAATACACTCACAGCCGTGAGTCAGTCGACCGGCGCCGAACCGGAGAGCAGGGCAGCCCGCAAGGAGCGCACGAGGAAGGCCCTTCTCGACGGCACGCTCGAACTCATGGCGGATCGCAGTTTCGCCGGCGTGAGCCTGCGCGAGATCGCCCGCACCGCGGGAATCGTGCCCACCGCGTTCTACCGCCACTTCGCGTCCATCGAGGAACTCGGTGTGGTGCTCGTCGAGGAGGGCATGCGAATCCTGCGCCAGATGCTCCGCGACGCCCGGCGCACGCCGAGCACCAAGAGCGCCGGCGCATCACTCGACATCCTCGTGCGACAGGTCCGCACCCACGAGGCGCAGTTCCGGTTCCTCAGCCGCGAACGCTACGGCGGCGTCCCCGAAATTCGCCGTGCGATCGCGACCGAGATGACACTGTTCGTCAGCGAACTCACGGTGGATCTGTCCCGCATCGACGGTCTGCAGTCCTGGGACCACGACGACCTGGAGATGGCGGCCGACCTGATCGTGTCCACCATGTTCGCCGTCGTCGTCGATCTGCTCGAGGCCGATCGTCCCGGAAGCCGAAGCGAGGCCGAGGTGGTCGCGCGCGCCGAACGGCAACTACGCCTGATCATGCTCGGCATGAGCGGGTGGAATCCCGGAAAGTAGTCGCACTCTCGCCGTACGGTGGGGGCATGCTGTCAACCTCGGAACACGCGCACATCACCCTCGGCGACCTGACGTTCGACGTCACGATCAGCGGTCCGGCCGACGGCGCCCCCGTCGTTCTGCTGCACGGGTTTCCGGAGAGCGCCGCGTCGTGGGAACCCGTCAGCGCCCTGCTGAACGAGTCCGGTCTGCGGACGTACGCGCCGAACCAGCGCGGATACTCGCCCGGTGCGCGACCCGACGGAGTCGACTCCTACCGGATCGACCACCTCGTCGCGGACGTCGTCGGACTCCTCGACGCGCTCGGCCTCGACTCGGCTCATCTCGTCGGCCACGACTGGGGAGCCGCCGTCGCGTGGGTCGTCGCGGCCAGGCACCCCGACCGGATCACCTCGCTCACCGCCGTCTCGGTGCCACATCCCGGCGCGTTCGGCTGGGCGTTGCGCGAGGACGCCGATCAGAAGGAACGCTCCTCCTACATCCGCCTGCTGAGGATGGAAGGCAAGGCCGAGCGGGTCCTCCTCGACGACAACGCGCGCTCGCTGCATGCGATGTTCGGTGACGTCGTCGCGCCTGCCCTCGTCGATCGGCACGTCGCGCTGCTCAGCGAACCGGGCGCGCTGACCGCCGCGCTGAACTGGTACCGCGCCATGACGAGCGACTTCGCGGAAACACCCGCCGTCACCGTTCCCACGACCTACGTCTGGAGCACCGGCGACCAGGCGCTGGGGCGTGCGGGAGCCGAGCGGTGCGGCGAGTTCGTCGATGCGCCGTACGAATTCGTCGTGCTCGACGATGCCACGCACTGGATCCCGGAGCAGCGTCCCGACGCACTCGCGGACGCGATCCTCACTCGCGCCGGAACCACACCGAACTGAAATCCGCTGTTCCCCTCGACGGGGCGTCCGTTCTGGTTTGATGGCACTACTCGTCTCGTGCACCCTGGGAGGGCACCATGAGTGGCATCGCAATCCTTCTGGTCGGCGCCGTTCTGTGCTTCGCCGGTGTCGGTTCACTCCACGTCGCCGTTCTCGCCTCGGGATTCGGCCTCGGCTGGCTCCTGGCCGACCTGCTGTCGCTGTCGCTCGGGACGACGTTCCTGGTCGCGGCGATCGGCGCGGTCGTGGTGTGGGTGGCCACCACTTTGATCTTCAAATTCGCCGCATTCTTCATCGGAGGCATCGCGGGCGCGGTGGTCGGCGCCAAACTCAGTCGTGTTCTGCAACCTGACGACGCCAGCTGGCTGCTCAGCGGAATCGTGATCGTCGCACTCGCCGTCGCCTGTGGTTTCATCGCCGACCGGTATCGGGCCCGGGCATTGTTGTGGCTCACCGCGCTCGGCGGCGCCAGCTTGGTGCTGACCGGGCTCGGCCTGGCCATCGGGGCGCTCAGTTTCCTCGAAGACCCGAACGAGGGCAGCCAGCAGTTCTTCGCAACGCTGATCTGGATCGTCGTGGCGGCGGCGGGCTGGCTGACGCAGCGGCGGCTGTTCCCGGAGAAGCTCCGGATCGACGACAATCGCGCGAGGCGCTAGTCGCGCTCGGGCGCCTTCACCATCGTCAGTGCGGCGAGCCCGATCCCGAGCACGATGACCAGGCCGATGATCCCGGCCCGATCTGCCGCGAACCACCAGGCGAACAATCCGAAGAGGGTGGGCGAGAGGAACGACACCGCGCGACCGGTGGTCGCGTACAGACCGAACATCTGGCCCTCCCGGCCGGGCGGGGTGATCCGGGCCAGGAATGTGCGCGCCGACGACTGCGCGGGACCGACGAACAGGCACAGCAGCAGTCCGAAGATCCAGAACATGGCCGGTCCGGAGACGGCCGTCAGTACGACACCGACGACGATCATCGCGATCAGGGACGTCATGATCACCGTCTTGGGTCCGATCCGGTCGTCGAACCGGCCGGCGGTGAGCGCGCCGAGCGCGGAGACGACGTTGGCCGCGACACCGAACAGCAGCACGTCACCCGCGCTGATGCCGTAGACGTTGACGGCGAGGACGGCGCCGAACGTGAAGACCCCGGCCAGTCCGTCGCGGAACAACGCACTCGCCACCAGGAAGTACACGGTGCGCCGGTCGGCGACCCAGAGGTCGCGCAGATCGCGCCACAGCACCCGGTACGACTCGACGAAGCCGGCCTTGTCGGCACCCGGATCCACGTGCGGGCGGGGTAGCTCGGGGACCTTCAGCAGCACAGGAATCGCGAAGACCGCGAACCAGACGGCGGCGAGCAGCGCCACCATCCGGATGTTCAGGCCGCCGTCGGTGGTGAGCCCGAGGAATCCCCGGTTGTCGCCGTCACCGGATATGAATCCGAAGTAACACAGCAGCAGCAGCACGATCCCACCGAAATAGCCCATCGCCCAGCCGAACCCGGACACCCTCCCGATGTTCGCCGGCGTCGACACCTGCCTGAGCATCGCGTTGTACGGGACGCCGGCCAGTTCGAAGATCACCGAACCCGCGGCCAGCAGCACCAGCCCGAGCCACAGGTACTGATACGAGTCGCGGACGAAGAACATCGCCGCCATGCACCCGACCGTCGCGAACGTCAGGACGCCGAGCGCCCACTTGCGTCGTCCTGCAGCGTCGAATCGCTGACCGGTGACGGGGGCGAGCACGGCGATGAGGAACCCGGCGATGCCCAGCGACCACCCCAGCCACGTGCTCGCGGAGATCGACCCCGGCAGGTCCTCCCCCACGGCGTCCGTCAGGTACACGGAGAAGACGAACGTGAGGATCACGGCGTTGAAGGCGGCCGAACCCCAGTCCCACAACCCCCACGCGACAACCTGTCTGCGCGTCGCGGCCTCGCCGATCCCGGCAGGCGGACGAACGTCGGTGCTCATGTCCGCGAGCCTATGCGAGCGAACGGGAAGTTCGTGCGGTCTGACGCGACGAGCGTCCCGTTCGGACGGAAGAACTAAGTGTGCACTCAGTTGCATACGCACCTCGTTGCATACATACTTCGGTTCGTGGCACTCGAACATGCGCTCCTCGTCTCCCTGACCGAGCACTCCGGCTCGGGGTACGAATTGGCGCGCCGGTTCGACAAATCCATCGGCTTCTTCCAGAGCGCCACCCACCAGCAGATCTACCGCGTCCTCAAACGCATGGACGAGTCCGGATGGGTCGACGCCGAGGTCGTGGCGCAGGACGGCCGGCCCGATAAGAAGGTGTACCGGGTCAGCGCGGCCGGGCGCGCGGAACTCGAGCGCTGGATCGCCGAACCTACCGAGCCCAACCACCTGCGCAACGAGCTGGCAGTGAAGATCCGCGCCGCTCAGCACGGTGACATCGCCGCACTCACCGCCGAGGTCGCTCGCCACCGCGACGGCCACGCCGCCCGGCTCGAGGTCTACCGCATGATCGAAAAACGCGACTTTCCCGCACCGGACCAGCTCTCCGGCGCAGCCCTGCACCAGTACCTCGTCCTGCGCGGCGGAATCCGCGTCGAAGAGGGGTTCACCGACTGGTGCCAAGAAGTACTCGACGCGCTCGCACAGTAAGGACACGCCGCCAATGACTCAGTTCCCTCAGCTCCTCGCTCCCCTCGACCTCGGTTTCACGACGCTGAAGAACCGGGTGATCATGGGCTCCATCCACACCGGGCTCGAAGATCGCGCCAAGGACGTACCCCGTCTGGCCGAGTACTTCGCCGAGCGTGCCCGCGGAGGTGTCGCGCTGATCGTCACCGGCGGATACGCGCCCAACCGGACGGGCTGGCTGCTGCCGTTCGGCGCCAAGCTCACCAACCGTGTCGAGGCCCGCAGGCACCGCGCGATCACGAAGGCGGTGCACGACGAGGGCGGCAAGATCGCCCTGCAGATCCTGCACGCCGGCCGGTACAGCTACCAGCCGTTCAGCGTCTCCGCCTCGTCGATCAAGGCCCCGATCAACCCGTTCCGGCCCCGCAAACTCACCGGCCGCGGCGTCCGCTGGCAGATCCGCAACTTCGTCCGCTGCGCCCGGCTCGCGCAGCAGGCGAACTACGACGGCGTCGAGATCATGGGCGGCGAAGGCTACTTCATCAACCAGTTCCTGTGCGAGCGCACCAACAAGCGCACCGACACGTGGGGCGGCACTCCCGAGAACCGCAGGCGGATGGCCGTCGAGATCGTCCGCCGCACTCGCAAGGCGGTGGGCCCGAACTTCATCATCATCTTCCGCCTGTCGATGGCCGACCTCGTCGAGGGCGGTCAGACGTGGGACGAGATCGTCGCGCTGGCACAGGAAGTGGAGGCCGCGGGAGCGACCATCATCAACACCGACATCGGCTGGCACGAATCCCGTGTTCCCACGATCGTGACGTCGGTGCCGCGGGCCGCGTTCGCCGACATCACCGGCAAGCTCGAGAAGCACGTGAGCATCCCCGTGGCCGCGTCGAACCGGATCAACATGCCGGAGGTCGCCGAGGAAATCCTGACCCGCGGTGACGCGCAGCTCATCTCGATGGCGCGCCCGATGCTCGCCGATCCCGACTGGGTGCGCAAAGCCGAAGCGGGCACCCCCGACGAGATCAACACGTGCATCGCGTGCAACCAGGCCTGCCTCGACCACGCCTTCGTCCGCAAGCACGTGTCGTGCCTGCTGAATCCCCGTGCGGGCCGGGAGACGGAACTGACACTCTCCCCCACCCGGGCCGCGAAGCGCGTCGCCGTCGTCGGCGCCGGACCCGCCGGACTGTCCGCGGCGCTCGGCCTCGCACAGCGCGGCCACTCGGTGACCCTGTTCGAGGCGGATTCGGAGATCGGCGGCCAGTTCGGCATCGCCCGCAAGATTCCCGGCAAGGAGGAGTTCGCGGAGACGATCCGGTACTACAACCGCCAGCTTCCGCTCGCCGGTGTCGACGTCCGGCTCGACCGCCGCGTCACCGCGACGGAGCTGGTCGGCGAATACGACGAGGTGATCGTCGCGACCGGGGTGACGCCACGCGTGCCGTCCATTCCGGGCATCGACCACCCGAAGGTGCTCACGTATCCGGAGGTCGTGCGGGGCGGCAAGCCCGTCGGGCAGTCGGTCGCGGTGATCGGAGCCGGCGGGATCGGCGTCGACGTCAGCGAGTTCCTCACCCACGAGCACTCCCCGACGCTCGACCTGAAGGAGTGGAAGCAGGAGTGGGGTGTCACCGAACCCGAGGCGGCGGCGGGCGCCCTCACCACACCCATTCCCGAACCGTCGCCGCGTGAGGTGTACCTGCTGCAGCGCAAGAGCGGCCGGATCGGCGCCGGACTCGCGAAGACCACGGGCTGGGTTCACCGGGCAGCGCTGAAGAACAAGGGTGTGCAGGAACTGTCCGGGGTCAACTACGAGCGCATCGACGACGACGGCCTGCACATCACGTTCGGCGCCAAGCGCGAGAAGCCCCGCACCCTCGCCGTCGACAACGTCGTGATCTGCGCAGGTCAGGAATCGGTGCGTGACCTCGTCGACGAACTGACCGTCGCCGGCGTCACCACCCACGTCATCGGCGGCGCCGACGTCGCAGCCGAGCTCGACGCCAAGCGCGCCATCGAGCAGGGCACCCGGCTCGCGGCTCGCATCTGACGCACTACGCTGCTGACCGTGAGCTTGCCGAACCCCACTCCCAGTGCCCGCGCCGTCGTGACCGGCGCCTCGTCCGGAATCGGCGAGGCGCTGGCCACCGATCTGGCCTCCCGGGGACACTCCCTGATCCTCGTCGCGCGTCGCGGCGAGGTGATGGAGTCACTCGCCGGGACCCTGCGTGACAAGTTCGGCGTCGAGGTCGACGTACGCGCGTGCGATCTGTCGGATCGCGACGCGCGGGCCACCCTCGTCGCCGAACTGGCCGGACGCGAGATCAGCGTCCTGTGCAACAACGCGGGCATCGCCACGTTCGGCCCCGTCGCCGGACTCGATCCCGCGTACGAGCGAGCCCAGGTGGAACTCAACGCCGTTGCCGTGCACGACCTGACCCTCGCGGTGTTGCCCGGGATGCTCGAGCGCAAGTCCGGCGCCATCCTCATGGTCGGCTCCGCGGCAGGCAACATGCCCATCCCCCACAACGCCACCTATGCGGCCAGCAAGGCGTTCGTCAACACGTTCTCCGAGTCGCTGCGCGGCGAACTCAAGGGGACGGGAGTAAACGTCACGCTGCTCGCACCCGGCCCGGTCCGCACCGAGGAGCCCGATCCGGCGGACGCGTCGATCGTGGACAGGCTGGTACCCGACTTCCTGTGGATCTCCAGCGAATACACCGCCAAGGTGTCGCTCGACGGTCTGGCCGACAACAAGATGCGCGTCGTGCCCGGCATCATCAGTAAGGCGATGTCCGTTGCCGGGCAGTACAGCCCGCGTGCGGTGGTCGCCCCGATCGTCGGAACGTTCTACAAGAAGCTGGGCGGATGACCCCCGGGTGAATGTACCGTTCACCCCTGCCGGGGCGCTGAAAGGTACATTCGCCCAGCGTTTCTAGCGCCTGCGACGTTTGCCCGTCCCGAAGATGCTGCGGGAGATCTCGCGTCCGGCGGCCGACGCGGCCGAGCGGAGGAAACTCTTCACCGCGGAGTTCCCGAGAATCTGCTCGGCCATGTTCGGACCCTCCGGTCGTGCGGGCGGGGGTGGCGGCAGGTCGGGCAGCGGGGGCAGGTCGAGGCCCGGTTCCGAGGCCGGCGCTCCGGCGACCTTCGCCGTCAGCTTCTCGTACGCCGATTCCCGGTCGACGGTCTGCCGGTACTTGCCCGACAAGGGGCTCGACGACGACGCCGCCGTGATCGCGTCGTTGCCGATGGTGTCCATCAGCGAGCGGGGAGGCCGAATCCGCGTCCACGCCACCGGCGTCGGCGCGCCCCGTTCCGACAGGACCGTGACGATCGCCTCACCGATGCCCAGTGAGGTGAGAGCCTTCTCGAGGTCGTAGTTCACGGTGGTCGGGTACGTCCGTACCGTTTTTGTCAGCGCCTTCTGGTCGTCGGGGGTGAAGGCGCGCAGCGCGTGCTGAATTCGCGCGCCGAGCTGCGACAGCACCGCATTCGGGACGTCCGTCGGCAACTGGGTGCAGAAGAAGACCCCGACGCCCTTGGAGCGGATGAGCTTCACGGTCTGTTCCACCTGCTGCAGGAACGCCTTCGACGCGTCCGCGAAGAGCAGGTGCGCCTCGTCGAAGATGAAGACGAGCTTGGGTTTGTCGAGATCGCCTTCCTCGGGCAACGTCTGGAACAGGTCGGCCAGCACCCACATCAGGAAGGTGGAGAACAACGCCGGACGCGCGGCCTGCGCGCCCAACTCGAACAACGTGATCACGCCCTTGCCGTCGATCACCCGGAGCAGGTCCTCGGTCTCGAGCTCCGGTTCCCCGAAGAACGTGTCGCCGCCGTCGGCTTCGAGATTGACGAGGGCCCTGAGGATCACACCTGCGGTGGCCGGGGACACGCCTCCGATGCCCTTCAGATCGGCCTTGCCCTCGTCGCTGGTGAGATGCGCGATGACCGATCGCAGATCCTTCAGGTCGAGCAGGGCGAGCCCCTGAACGTCCGCCCAGTGGAAGATCAGCCCCAGCGTGGATTCCTGAGTCTCGTTGAGCCCGAGAACCTTGGCGAGCAGGATCGGCCCGAACGCCGTGATGGTCGCGCGGACGGGAATGCCCAGGCCTTCGGTTCCCAGCGAGAGGAATTCGACCGGGGACCCTGCCGGCCGCCACCCGTCGTCACCCGTCTCGGCCGCTCGGGCCGTGATCTTGTCGCCCGCCTCACCCGGCTGTGACAGGCCCGACAGGTCGCCCTTCACGTCGGCCATCACCACGGGAACCCCTGCAGCCGACAATTGCTCGGCAATACCCTGCAGCGTCTTCGTCTTTCCCGTCCCGGTGGCGCCGGCGACGAGTCCGTGCCGGTTGACCGTCGCGAGGGGGATACGCACCCGGGCCGTCCGATCCACGGCGCCGTCGAGAACCACGGTGCCCAGCTCCAGAGCCGCACCCTCCGAGGAGTATCCGGCCGCGATGTCCGCGGCGGCACCAGAGGGGCCGGCGACGCCTGCGGGAGCACGGTTCTCCGCAGCCTCCGCGTCCCGGGCTTCCTGCTCCGCCGCCTCTGCCGCTGCCGCGGCCTCCGCCGCGATCCTGGCCGCTTCCGCAGCTGCCGCCCTCGCGGCCGCCGCCCGTTCCGCCGGGGTCGAGGTCGCGCCGCCGTCCTGCGATTGCTGGGTCATCCAAGCCCTCCTCGGATCACGCACGTCGGGAGAAAGTGTCCACCGCAGACCTTATCCCGTGACCCACGTGACTACTGTGTTCCTGGTGCAGGACAAACTTGTGTGGATCGACTGTGAAATGACCGGGCTCCGGCTCGGTACCGACAAGCTGATCGAGATCGCAGCTCTGGTCACGGACAGCGAGCTGAACGTGCTCGGTGAGGGTGTCGACATCGTCATCCACGCCGACGACGACGCGCTCGCGGCCATGCCCGACGTGGTGACCACGATGCACGAGAACTCGGGGCTGACCGACGAGGTCCGGAAGTCCACGGTCACGCTCGCCGAGGCCGAGCAGCAGGTGCTCGCCTACATCCGCGAGCACGTGCCGGTCGCCGGGACGGCGCCGCTCGCAGGTAACTCGATCGCAACCGACCGCGGATTCATCGCCCGCGACATGCCGGACCTCGACACCTACCTGCACTACCGGATGATCGACGTGAGCTCCATCAAGGAGTTGTCCCGGCGCTGGTACCCGCGGATCTACTTCGGTCAGCCCGAAAAAGGTCTCGCCCACCGCGCCCTGGCCGACATCAAGGAGTCGATCCGGGAGCTGAAGTACTACCGGAGGACGGCGTTCGTGCCCGAGCCCGGACCGTCTACCAGCGACATCGCCGCAGTTGTCGAGGAACTCGGGCCCGCCTGAGATACCGATTGGCTTCTCGGGCACCGGACGCGCTAGTATCTTCCTCGCCGAAGTTACTGCCCCCGGGCGGTGCCTGAAGCACATGGTGAGTGTAGTTCAGTTGGTAGAGCACCAGGTTGTGATCCTGGCTGTCGCGGGTTCGAGTCCCGTCACTCACCCCAAACGGAAAGCCCCCGGCCTCGGCCGGGGGCTTTCCTCTTTGCGATTGGTCTGACGCCTGCCGTCAGGCGTTGGCGTTGCCTGCCTTCCAGACATCCCACGGGATGTTCCAGTCCCCGAGGCCGTCCGTGCCCGACAGCGTGCCGCCCAGCGTGTTCTTGACGATCACGATGTCGCCGCGCTTCGTGTTGTCGTACACCCACTTCGCGTTGGACGGGCTGAGGTTCAGGCAGCCGTGGCTCGCGTTCGAGTAGCCCTGCTGCCCCACCGACCACGGCGCCGAGTGGAAGAAGATGCCGCTGTAGGACATTCGCGTGGCCCAGTCGACGGGCGTCTTGTATCCCTGTGGGGAGTTGACCGGTACGCCGTAGGTGGACGAGTCCATGACGAGGTTCGCGAACCGGTCGCCGATGATGTAGACGCCGTTGTCGGTGGGTGTGTCGTCTTTACCCATCGATGTGGGCATCGTCATGATCACTTCGCCGTTGCGCTCGAACGTCACCTGCTTGGTGTTGTCGTCCGCTGTCGCGATCACAGCGTCGCCGATGGTGAAGGCCGTGTGGACGTCCTCCTGGCCGAACAGTCCGTCACCGAGATCACGGCCGTACACGGCGACCTTGACGTCCACGGCGGTGCCGGGGGCCCAGTAACTCTGCGGACGCCACCGCACCTCACGGTTGTTCACCCAGTAGAACGCGCCCTCGACGGGCGGATTCGTCGTGACGGTGATGCCGGCCTCCGCGGCCTTGCGGTCCGGGATGTTCTCGTCGAACTGGACCGCGATCGGCTGACCGATACCCACCACATCGCCCTCCGACGGCATCACGTACGGCTTGGTGACGTTGCCGGGCGCGCTGGTCGTGAACGCCGAAGTCGAGGTGGTGCCGCCACCGAGTCCGTTCGCCTTCACCTCGAGCCGGTACTCCTTGTCGTAACCCAGCGGCTCCGTGTTGACCCAGGACAACCCGTCGGGAGCGATGGCGCCGTCGACCGACTCGCCCTCCGGGTTGAGCATGGTGACCGCCGCCAGCGTGCCGTCGGCCACCGTCACCGTCACCGGCTGTCCGGGTGAGAATCCCACTGCACCATCGACGGCCGACGCCGTCAGCTTCGGCTTGATGAGTTCGGTGACCGGATTGGAATCGATCGGCGCCTCACCTTCCGACGTGACGCTGTCGGCACCGGAGACGGTGCACCCTGCGATCGACAATGCGAATACGAGTGATGCCGCCACAACCGTCGCCGTCTTCGAGACGGATCTCACCGATTGCGCACGCACGCGCCCGCCACGCCCCACACCCATGGATAACCCCACTTCACGTCCTCGCTCCGAATTCACGTTCAAGCCGGCACGTCTCTCGCCTTCGCAAGACGAATCAGCACGTCGAGACCGTGTGGTCTCCAATGATGCCAGCCACTGGAGACCGGTTCCAACCAAGCGCCGAGCCGCTCAATAACGTTCGAATATCAATCGTGACCAGCGGCGCTCTTGTTACGCGCCACCGTGTGGATCGGGTCGCCGCGGGCAGTCGCCACCAGGCGATTTGCATTCCCGAGAAGCGACCCGCTAATGTTCTGTCTCGCAAGAGCGAGCGCCTATAGCTCAGTTGGTAGAGCAAGTGACTCTTAATCACTGGGTCCGGGGTTCGAGTCCCTGTGGGCGCACTTGCACGAAGGCCCCCATCCTCTCACGAGGATGGGGGCCTTTCTCGTGTCACCATCTCAACGCACCGCGCAGGCGGTCAGATGACGAACGGGCCGCCGGAACGTGAAGTCACTACGAACTTCACATCCGACGGCCCGTCGCCAACGAGGGTCGTTCAGCGCAACGCTTTGCGGAGCACCAGGAGCCCTGCCACCGCACCGACGGCGATCAGTCCGTACTTGACCGCCGGCTCGTTCAGCTTCGCGATCAGCGTGCGCTTCGTGTTCTCCACGAGACGCTTCGGGTTGGTGCGGACCGTCAATTCGTCGAGAGTGCTCGCGAGCTGATTGCGCGCGTTCTCGATCTCACGCTCGATGCTCTCGGTGTCCCTGGGCACGTGTCCTCCAACTTGTTCGACTGGTTCGATCAGCGAGAGCGACGCTACCGCGACGATCCCACACTTGCGTCAACCGTAGACGAGAACTCCCGACCTGCGACTCCGTCTCCCCCGATCACGCTTCGGGCCACGTCCACCCCTTCCCGGTAGCCTGACTTCTCGTGACCGACAACAACAGACTCGCCCCCGGAGACACCGCACCCGCCTTCACGCTGCCCGACGCCGACGGCAACGACGTGTCGCTCGCCGACTACCGCGGCCGCAAGGTCGTCGTGTACTTCTACCCGGCGGCGAGCACGCCGGGCTGCACCAAACAGGCCTGCGACTTCCGAGACAACCTCGCCGACCTGAAAGGCGCAGGCCTGGACGTGATCGGCATCTCGCCCGACAAGCCGGCGAAGCTGGCCAAGTTCCGTGACAACGAGGAACTGACCTTCCCCCTCCTGTCCGATCCCGACAAGGCCACACTCGAGGCCTGGGGCGCGTTCGGTGAGAAGAAGATGTACGGCAAGACGGTGCAGGGCGTCATCCGCTCCACGTTCCTCGTCGACGAGGACGGCAAGATCGAAGTCGCCCAGTACAACGTCCGCGCCACCGGCCACGTCGCGAAACTGCGCCGCGACCTGTCCGTCTGATCGACGCCCGGGCGGCTGCGACTCGTCAGCCGCCCGTGAGCCGTTCGATGCCGTCGAGCATCCGGTCGAGGCCGAATCGGAAGTCGTGTTCGAGCCAGTGCGCGTCGTCGGCGTCGCCGGCATCGAACGCACCCCCCGCGATCGCCGCCCGCAGTGCGGGAAACCGCTTCTCGTCGAGCAGTAGCGGGAGCATCCGGGCGTAGTCGACCTGCTCCACCTTCGCCGACCGTTCCAGGTCCAGCGCGAACCGCGCCCGCCCGATCACGAACAGCGAAACATTCAGCACCACTTGCAGCTTCCGGTCCTCGCTCAGGCCGGTGTCGGCCAGCGACTGCAGACCGGCCTCCAGCCACGCGAGATTGTTGGGGCCCGTCGGAGGCGCGGAGATGGTCACCTCCGGCCACCACGCGTGCGCCCGGACCGCCCGGTACTCGCCCAGCGCCCACGATTCGAGTCGGTCCCGCCAGCCCCCCGTCACGACGAGTCCGCGGGGCTCACCGATTGCCCGATCGGCCATCAACTCCACCAGGTCGTCCTTGCTGTCCACGTAGCGGTACAGCGACATGGTGGTGAACCCGAGTTGCTTGGCGACCCGGCTCATGGACAGACCCGCGAGCCCTTCGGCGTCCGCCACCTCGATGGCGGCGTCGACCACCCGCTCGAGACTCAGCCCCTTCCGGGGGCCGCGGGTCCCCGGTTCCTCGATCCCCCAGGCCAGCCGGACGGCCTTGGGCAGGGTCACGGTGGGGTCGTCGGGGGTTTCGTTCGGTCGGGGCATGCACGTGTCCACTTCGTCGGGGTCTTGCGCTCATCCTAAAACTGCGTACTCTGCACACCATGAGTATACGAGATACGCAGTTTTGCGCGTCGGCCCTCTCGGTCACCGGTTTACGCAAGGCATACGGAGACGTCACCGTCCTCGACGGAGTCGACCTCGACGTGCCGCCAGGCAGCGTGTTCGCGCTCCTCGGCGCCAACGGTGCGGGGAAGACGACGATGGTCCGCATCCTGTCGACCCTGACACCGCCTGACGCGGGCACCGTGCACGTCGCCGGGCACGACCTTCGCCGCGACCCCCAGGGAGTGCGGCGGAAGATCAGCCTCACCGGGCAGTACGCGGCGGTCGACGACCTTCTCACCGGCGAGGAGAACCTCCGGCTCATGGCCCGGCTGAGCCACCTCGGCCGCGCGGAGGGCAAGCGGCGCGCCCGCGAGCTACTCGAGCAGTTCGACCTGGTGGACGCGAGAACCCGCCGCGCAGGGACGTACTCGGGTGGGATGACCCGGCGCCTCGATCTGGCGATGAGCCTCATCTCGCGGCCCGACGTCATCTTCCTCGACGAACCGACCACCGGTCTCGACCCGCGCGGCCGGCAGTCCATGTGGGAGATGATCCGAAGACTGGTCGACGGCGGCGTCACCCTCTTCCTGACCACCCAATACCTCGAGGAAGCCGACCGGCTGGCAGACCGGGTCGCCGTCCTCGACGGCGGCAGGGTCGTGGCCGAGGGCACTCCCGACGAGCTGAAACGACTCGTGCCCGGCGGTCACCTCGAGCTCACGTTCACCCGGCCGTCCGAACTGCACGACGTCGCCCAGGCCTTCGACGACGCCGTCCTCGACGCCGACCGCCTGGCCGTTCAGGTCCCGACCGACGGCAGCATCGGCCAGCTGAAGACGCTGCTCGGACGAATCGACGACCAGAGCGTCACCGTCGACAAGCTCTCGCTCCACTCCCCCGATCTCGACGACGTCTTCTTCGCTCTCACCCACAACTCGAACGCTTCCCCGATCCGGAACGAGGCCGCCGCCCGATGATCCCGAACACGCGGCCACGCCCCCTCGACGACTTCGCGGCGATGACCGGCCGCAGCCTGACGCGCCTGCTCCGCAGCCCGGACACGATGATCATGGGCGTCGCCCTTCCGGTGATGCTGCTGCTGTTGTTCGTGTACGTCTTCGGCGGAGCCATGAAGACCGCCACCGGCTACCTCGACTACGTGGTGCCCGGAATCATCCTGCTCTGCGCCGGTTTCGGATCCTCACAGACGGCGGTGAGCGTCACCGGCGACATGGTGCACGGCATCGTCGACCGATTCCGGTCCATGCCCATCGCACGTTCGGCGTTCCTGTTCGGCCATGTCGCGTCCAGTGTCATCCGCAATCTCCTCACGTCCCTCGTCGTGATCGGCGTCGCGATGATCATGGGATTCCGGCCCACCGCAGGCCCGATACAGTGGCTGGCCGCACTCGCGATCGTCGCCCTGTTCATCCTCGCCATCTCCTGGCTGGCGACGGCGCTCGGGCTCCTCGCCGGCACCGAGGAAGCCGCCAACGGGTTCACCTTCTTCCTGCTCTTCCTCCCCTACGTCAGCAGCGCGTTCGTTCCCACCGACACGATGCCGAGCTGGCTACACGCCTTCGCCGAGAACCAGCCCGTCACGCCGGTGATCGAAACGGTCCGTGGCCTGCTGCTCGGCACACCCGTCGACGACACAGCTCTGATCGCGGTGTTGTGGTGTGTCGGAATCGCCTGCGCCGGCTACTTGTGGGCGATCACATTGTTCACGCGGAGAACGGCTCGATGAGTCGTCTCCGCCAGGTGAAACCTGACGCGTCACCGGGAGGGATCTTCGGAATCCGGACGAAAGACGGATAGCCTGGGGCGGTGGAGTCTTCAGTCAGCAAGCAAGCGCCGCGCCGAGTGGACCCGGCGTTGGAGCTGCAGTCGGACCCGCAGGAGCTGCTGCCCCGCAGACGTCCGACCCAGGAACGCAGTCGCCGCAAGTTCGACGCACTGCTCACGGCATCGCGGGAGTTGCTGGTGGACGTGGGATTCGAATCGTTCACGTGCGAGGAGGTCGCCGCACGCGCGGACGTCCCGATCGGCACCCTCTACCAGTTCTTCGCGAACAAGTACGTGATCGTCTGCGAGCTCAACCGGCAGGACCTCGTCGGCGTGCAGCACGAGATCGCCCAGTTCAACGGTGAGGTCCCGTCCCTCGACTGGCTGCGGTTCCTCAATTCCTTCGTCGATCACATGGCGGGCCTGTGGACGTCCGACCCGTCGAGGCGGGAGGTGTGGCTGGCGATGCAGTCAACCCCCTCCACGCGCGCCACCGGGGCCATCCACGAAAAGGCGTTCGCGGAGCAGGTCTCACGGATGCTCGCACCGCTCACCCCGCAGACGTCGCGGGAGCGGCGCACGATGATGGCCGAGGTGCTCGTCCACGTCGTGTATTCGATGCTCAATTTCTCGGTGCAGGACAACCAGAGCCACGCGGACGCCGTCGCCGAACTCAAGCGACTGATGGTGGCGTACCTGCTGGTCGCCGAGAAGGAATCGCGCTCCACCTAGCCCGCTACACGCTTGTGCGCCCTTCCGGTTGCCTGAGCTACCAGAAAGGCGCACGAGCGCCGGAGGCGCCTACAGGGACTCGATGACGGCGAACGCGCCCGCCATGTCTCCGTCGTGTGTGAGGGAGATGTGAATCCTCACATCGGTCAGATGCTTGGCGACGTCTCCGCGTAAGCGGATACTCGGTCGCCCCCACGCATCCGTCACCACCTCGATCAGGTGGTGGATCATCTCGGGCAGCACCGGCGGGCTGGCGAAGAGAGACGTGGACCAAGCCTTGATCACTGCCTCCTTCGCAGCCCACCGGGCGGCGAAATGCCTAGCCGGATCGGAGCTCCGGGTCACGGCGTCCCGACGCTCGCCCGGTGTGAAGTTGTCGAGCATTGCCGTCCCTGGCCGGTCCAGCTGCTCGGCGAACTCCGACACCGTCACGAGATCGAAGCCGATCCCCAGAACTCCCATCCGTCGTTCCTACTTGCAGCCGGGCAGACCCGAGCTGTACACGTCGTCCGCTCCCAGGCGCGCGGCCTCGGTGAGCAGGACGTCCGCCTCGAGCTGACGGGACGCTGCGGCCGGGACGCTGTCGCCGCCGAAGCGACGATCCGCCGGACGCTCGTACAGGCTGCCGCCACCGACCATGGCCTTCGCCAGACGACGCTGACCCTCGACGGTGCGCTTGCGTGCCTGCTCGAGGTACGCCTCACGCTTGTCGGCCGGGATGGCCTCGACGAATGCCTGCGAGTGCACGACCGCGACCATGCCCGACACGTGCCCGAAGCCGAGGCTGGTCAGCAGACCGGCCTTCAGCGGGAACTGCTCGCCGAAGCGAAGCGGCTCCCGGGCCCACACGAGGTGTTCGAACTCGGCCATCTTCTCGTCGACGCAGTCGAGGCTGCGGTTCGGCGGCACGATGCCCTGGTCCAGCACCTGGCAGAGACCGATCAGCTGGAATGCTGCGGCACCACCCTTGGCGTGTCCGGTGAGGCTCTTCTGCGAGACCACGAACAGCGGTGCACCTTCGCTGCGGCCCAGGGCCCCGGCGAGACGCTCGTGCAGCTCCGCCTCGTTGGGGTCGTTGGCCGCGGTGGACGTGTCGTGCTTGGAGATCACCGAGATGTCGTCGGCACTGACACCGAGCTTGCCGAGGGACTGGGCGAGCTGCGAATCCGCTCCCCCACGACCCGCGCCGAGCGCACCGATTCCGGGAGCCGGGATCGACGTGTGGACACCGTCCGCGAACGAGCCGGCGTAGGCGACCACACCGAGGACGGGCAGGCCCATCTCGAGTGCCAGGTCACCGCGGGCCAGCAGGATCGTGCCACCACCCTGCGACTCGACGAACCCGCCGCGACGACGGTCGTTGGCCCGGGAGAATCGACGGTCGTCGATGCCCTTGGCCCGCATGTCGTCGGTCTTGGCCGTGGCGGACATGTCACCGAATCCGATGATGCCCTCCGCGCTGAGGTCGTCGAACCCGCCGGCGACCACGAGCTGGGCCTTGCCGAGCTTGATCTTGTCGACGCCCTCCTCGACGGACACCGCGGCCGTGGCGCACGCCGCAACCGGGTGGACCATGGCGCCGTAACCGCCGACGTAGGACTGGACCACGTGCGCCGCAATCACATTCGGCAGGGCTTCCTGCAGGATGTCGTTCGGCCGGTTCTCGCCGAGCAGCGTGTCGATGTACAGCGACCTCATGGAGGTCATGCCGCCCATGCCGGTGCCCTGGGTGTTGGCGACCAGCGAGGGGTGCACCCACCGCAGCAGTTCGCTGGGCGTGAACCCACCGGTGAGGAACGCGTCCACCGTGGCGACGATGTTCCACAGGCCCACGCGGTCGACGGAATCGGCCATGTCGGCGGGGATGCCCCACTTGGTGACGTCGAATCCGGTCGGGATCTGACCACCCACGCTGCGCGTGAGCTTCATCTTGCGGGGGACGCGGATCTCGGTGCCCGCACGGCGGGTGACCTGCCAGTCACCGCTGTCCGGAACCGGGCTCGCGACCGTGTTCTCCGGGTCGGCCTCGACGAAGGCCAGTGCCTCCGCCTCGGTGCTGACGACGAAGCTCAGGTCCTTGTCGAGGAAGACCGACGTGAGCAGCGGTGCGGTGTTCTCGACCATGGAGCCGTCGTCCGCGTAGCGGCGGATGCCGCAGCGCTCGACCACCGTGTCGTGGTACTTGTCCGCGATCTCGGCCTCCGGAACCAGTTCCCCGGTCTCGGCGTCGTACCAGCCTGCGGACGGCGTGGTCTCCCACACGACGAGTCCGGTGTTCCAGGCGAGTTCGAGAACGCCTGCCGCCGAAAGCTCTTCGTCGACCTCCATCTCGAAGCGGGTACGCGAGGAACCGAACGGTCCGAGCTCACCGGCACCGACGATGACGACGAGGTCCTCCGGAGCCGCTGTGACGCCGGACCAGGCCGGTGCCACCGACGCGGAGACCCGCGGCGGGGCGGGCAGAGCCGCGATGGTGTCGAGCTCGTCGACCTCTTCGGCCTCGGCCGCAGCGGTCGCGGCTTCCTGAGCCTGCTTCGCAAGAGCGGGCAGATCCAGGTTCGCCTGGGCGAGCCCACCGGTCAGATCGGCAGCGAGCGGCTCGGTGGAGGCGAGGCGACGTGCCTCGGGCTCGCACCACTGCAGCAGCTCGGTGGCCATCTCCTGGGTGGACCAGGTACGGACTCCGGCGCCTTCGACAGCCTCGACCAGCGGGTCGTTGCCGCCCATGAGGCCGGTTCCGCGGACCCAGCCGATGAGAGCGTGCACCAGGGTGACGCGCTCGGCCCAGTTGCGCTCGGCCTTCCAGCGGCCGACCACTGCGTCGAGCGCGGCCTTGGCCTCGCCGTACGCACCGTCGCCACCGAACAGGCCGCGGTTCGGGGAACCGGGCAGGACCACGTGCAGGTGGGTGTCGACGTCACGGTCGTAACCGATCTTCGACAGTCCGCCGATGAGGCGCTCCACCGACCACAGGAGAACGCGCATCTCCATTTCGGCGCGGGCGCCGGCGTCGGCGAGGTCGCCTGCCACGCGGGGCGCGGCGAACGGGAACAGCAGCGTCGGGGTGACCGCTTCCTTGACGAGCTTCTTCGATCCACCGGCCGTCTCGTACTGGGCCTCACCGATCCACTCGATGAGCGAGTCGATGTCCGTGTAGGACGCCATGTTCGCGGGGACCACCCACAGGGCGGCACCGGCGCGAGCATTGCGGCGGTAGAGGTCGCGGTAGAAGCCGAGACGCTTGTCGTCGAGACGCGAGGTGGTCACGAAGACCGTCGCGCCGCCGGCGAGGAGCTTGCCTGCGACCGAAGCCGCGATGGAGCCCTTGCTGGCACCGGTGACGACGGCGACCTGGTCTGCCCATTCCGGGGTCTCGTCGGTGACGACGACTGCCGCCTCCGCGATACGCCCGTACTTCTCGGCCAGAGCCGTGCGTCCCTCGTCGGTTGCACGGGCCTGCCACCATGCGGCCTGCGCCGCAACGGACTTGCCTGCACCGGCGAAGCCTTCGATCTCGAGAGACTCCACGCCTGCCGCGTCGATCCACAGGCGAGCCAGATCCTCACGTGCACTGGCCCAGCGGTCGTCGAGCAGCACCGCCCGCTTGGCGTCGAACGCGGGAGCGACCAGTCGCGGCCAGTCGGAACCGAGTTCCGCCGACACGAGGTCGACGAGTTCGGTGTCGGTCGGCTGCGCTGCCGTCGCCGTGTCACCTGCGAAGCCGAGCTGCTCGAGCACGAGGCGGGCGGCCGAGGCCAGCACGCCGTCGCGGCCCGTGATGTGCTCGGTGAACTCGCCCAGTGCGGCTGCGTCGACGGTGCCACCGGCTCCGCCACCCGAGGACGGCAGGGAGACGCTGATCCCGCGGCGCGAGGCCACTGCGGCCACTGCGCTGTCGATGACGGCGTCCACTGCGGCGCCGTCGGCGAGACCGCCGCCGGCCAGGCCGCCGAGGTCACCGCCACGGATGCTGGAACCGTCGCGGGTTCCGAGCGCCACCTCGGCGGTGACGTGGTACGCCCAGCCGTCGCCGAGTTCCCAGACCTTCTTCACGCGGTCCGCGATGGCCGCCGGACGACGACCCGAGGGGCCGAAGACCTTGCGGAGGTGATCGTTGATCGAGTCGGACAGCACCGGGCCGAACGGCTTGTACGTGCGGGCCAGGGAGTCGACCGTGCCGGCGAGCGAGCCCATGTCGGCGTCGGCGGCACCGTCGATCGCGCCGAGCGAGAGCTCGGAGCCGAGGTCGACGAGCAGCTGGTTACGCCGCGAGGACACGCCGTCGCACAGCGCCTCGATCGTGTCGACGGGGCCGACCTGATCGGGACGGAGCTTGGTCCACAGGCTGATCAGGACCTTGGTGGCGTCGGCGGCCTTGAACGCGATGTCGTCGGGACGCGGTCCACCGGACGGTGCGGCTGCCGGGGCCGGAGCCGCGGCGGGTGCGGCCGATGCGGCGGGCGCCTCGGCTGCGGGTGCTGCGGGCTCGTCGTCCTCGACCGGCGCCGGATCGACGTCGGTGGAGTACACGATGGACGCTTCACGCTCGATGTTGAGGACCTCGACCGGGTAGCCGAAGCGGCCCGGCAGCTTCAGGGTCTGCGACGCGAGGTTCGCGACGGTCGGGACGGAGCCCAGACCGATCTCCACGAACCGCTCGACACCCAGTCCACCTTCGGACTCGTCGGCGAACAGCAGATCCTGCGTCTCGATCCAGCGCACCGGGCTGGCGAACTGCCAGGCCAGGAGCTCGGTGAGGACCACGCGGGTGAGCTCGACCGGCTTCTTCGCCCAGGAGTCGAAGTCCTTCAGCACCTTGTCGAGGGGCTTCGACGGGACCAGGTCGGCGATCTCCTGCACGAACTCCTTCTTCAGGGAGAACGGCTTGGGGACCAGGTTCGGGATGTACCGCCCGATCAGGATGGCCGGGTCGATGTCCTTGGGGAGCAGTTCCTCGAGACGGCCGCGGAAGTCGTCGACACCGCCACGCAGCACCGTGGAGTGGAACGGAACGTCGATGCCCGGAACCATGATGTAGGCGCGCTTGCCACCGAAAGCCTCACGGCGGATGTCGATTTCGACCTCCAGCGCGTTGAGTCCGGCGACCGTACCGGCGATGGCGTACTGCGAGCCACGCAGGTTCAGGTTCACGATCTGCAGGAACTCACCGGTCGCCTCGGCGACACCGGCGACGAAGGCCTCGACGTCGTCGTCGGCCAGACCGATCTGCGACGGGCGGATGGCAGCCATCCGGTAGTCGGAACGGCCGGCCTCGTCGCGGGGAACGAGTGCGTGCATCGCGGAACCACGCTGGAAGACCACCTCGAGAACAGCTTCGAGAGGCAGCACACCGGCGACGGCGGCGAGAGCGTTGTACTCACCGACCGAGTGGCCTGCAAGCAGGGCACCCTCGACGAAGGCACCGGATTCGCGGAGCTCGGCGACCTGAGCCACACCGAGCGTCGCCATCGCGACCTGGGTGAACTGGGTCAGGTGCAGGACACCGTCCGGGTGCTTGTGCTCGACACCACGGGCCTTGACGACCGTCGGGTTGTCGCGGACCACGGCGAGGATCGAGAAGCCGAGGGCCTTGCGGGTGTGCTTGTCGGCGCGGTCCCAGATCTCACGGGCGGCCTTCGAGCGGGCGCGGGCGTCGAGGCCCATGCCGGGACGCTGGATGCCCTGTCCGGGGAACGCGTAGACGGTCTTCGGGGCGGCGGTGCGACCCGTTGCGACCATCACCAGTTCACCGTCGATGCGGCAACCGACCTCGACGATCTCGGCGCCACGGTCCACCGCGATGCGGTCGACGCGGACGTCGATCTCGGCGCCCGGGCGAACCATGCCCAGGAAGCGTGCGGTCCAGGCGGTGAGACGACGCGGCGGCGTCTTGGTCTCGGCCGGATCCACGGCGGTGACGACCTGCTGGGCGGCGGCGGAGAGCCACATGCCGTGCACGATCGGGCTGCCGAGGCCGGCGAGCAGTGCCGCGTTGTCGGAGGTGTGGATCGGGTTGTGGTCGCCCGACACCTGGGCGAAGGAGCCCATGTTGCGGGGAGCGACGATCGTGGTGTCGCGGCGACGACGACGCGGGGTGTCGACGGCCTCGTCACTCAGCGAGCCACCGGCGCGGGCCGGGTCGGACAGTTCGCCCTTGCCGGTGCGGCCGCGGATCGCGAAGCGCTCCGACAGGGTGACGACGGCAGGCGCGTCCAGGCCCTCGCCGAGCATGGCGCCGACCTCGACCTTGACCTCGACGACGCGGCCCAGGTCGGTGTCGAGAACCGAGGCGACCTCGGCCTTGACGACGAGAATGCTGGTCTCCGACGGCAGTTCGCCGACGAAATCGACGCTGTGGTCCAGGTGGACCAGGTCGAGCATGCCCTCGATGACGGAGAGCGAGTCTTCGGTCTTGGCACTACCGAGCACGGCGAACACGGCCGGCCAGCAAGCGCCGACGACCACGTCCGGGACGGCCTTGCCGCTGACGCTCAGCGTCGTGGGCAGACCCGAGCCGGTGACACCGGCGTGGTCGGCGACCAGGTCGGGCGTCCAGGCGAGGTTGAGGCGTGCGACACCGTTCTTGACGGCGGGCAGTTCCTGACCGGCCGCGACCGCGAGGAGTGCGGTCATCGACTTCTCGGCGTCGGCCTCGGTGACCACCGGAGCTCCACCGTCCGCGACGGACGCGGGCACGGTGATGGTGATCTGGACGGACTTGGCTGCCACCAGCGGGACGGTGAGGAGCACCTGCTGGTCGTCGATGACGGACAGCTCGGCACCGGTGGTCTCGTGCACCGCGAGGGTGTCGGACTCGATCGACCACTTGTCGAGGTCACCGAGCCGGCGAACCGGGTTCAGGGTCAGGCGCGAGGCCCACTGGATGTCGGGAGCCGACAGGACGGTGTCGAGGAGGCCGCGGGCGATGTCCGCGTGACGGCGTGCGGGCAGCGACAGCGGCGCGACACCGGCGGTGACCAGCTCGTCGTACGTGGCCTTCTCGAAGCGGTCCAGCAGCTC
This sequence comes from Rhodococcus wratislaviensis, assembly GCF_900455735.1. GTDB lineage: Bacteria > Actinomycetota > Actinomycetes > Mycobacteriales > Mycobacteriaceae > Rhodococcus_F > Rhodococcus_F wratislaviensis. The sequence continues at coordinate 97,486 of NZ_UAUI01000014.1, forward strand.
GCCGACAGGCTCGTCGACGCGCGTGATGCCGGCGACGGCGACGGTGCCGGGGATGACGCAGACCTGGTCGGCCGTGTAGCGAGGATCGTGTGCCTGCCACAGCGAGTCGGAACGCCACCAGCGGCGGACGTCACCGTCGACGACGGGCACGAAGTTGACCGGCTTGCCGGGGGTCTTGCACAGCGAGACGAAGAACGAGACGTCCGCGGGGTGCAGAACCGTGGTGGCGTAGTCGGGGTACTGCGCCTGCAGGGCGCAGACGGCCGCCTCGGGACGCTCGAGAATCGCGTCGTCGGCGAACAGGGTGGGGATGGGGCCACGGTCGACCGGGTGCAGACGCGACTCGGTGCGCTGCAGCATCTCACCGAAGCGCGCACGCCAGGTGATGTCGAGCCACGGGCTCGCGGTGGCCTCGGTGATGGCGTCCTGGAGGTCGGTGCCGCAGTCGAATGCCTTCGCCGCGTCGATGCCGACGGCCAGCTCGAGGTAGCGGCGCAGCCACTGCTCGTACGTCATGGTCGCGACGTCGCCGAAGTACGGCTTCGCCGTGATGTTCAGAGCCTCGATGATCTCGTCGCGACGCTCGGCGACGGCGTCGGCGTCACCGGCGACCTCGTCGAGCAGACGGCCCGTGCGGGACGCGGCGTTGTCGATCTCGTGGATGTCGGCGCCGAGCTGGCTACGACCGGAGGCCATGCCGCCCTCGGCGGTGCCTGCTCCGACCCAGTCCGGAGTACCGGGGGTGTCGACGAGGAGCTGCTTGACCTCGGCGGAGGTGGTCGCCTCGAGGGTGGCCATGGCGGCGGTGCCGACCAGGATGCCGTCCAGCGGCATGGCCGGGAAGCCGTGTGCCACGGACCAGCGGCCGGTCAGGTAGTCGGCAGCCTGCTCGGGCGTGCCGATGCCGCCGCCGACGCACAGGACCAGGTTCGGCCGGGTACGCAGCTCGGCGTAGGTATCGAGGAGCAGGTCGTCCAGGTCTTCCCACGAGTGGTGACCACCGGCGCGGCCGCCCTCGATGTGGGCGATGACGGGGAACGAGGGAACCTCGTTGGCGATGCGGATGACCGAGCGGATCTGCGCGACCGTGCCCGGCTTGAACGCGACGTAGCTGAAGCCGGCATCGGTGAGGTCGCCGATGATCGAGACGGCGTCCTCGAGCTCGGGGATACCGGCGGTGACGACGACACCGTCGAACGGGGCACCCGCGGCGCGGGCCTTCGGCACGAGGCGCTTGCCACCGACGTGGAGCTTCCACAGGTAGGGGTCGAGGAACATCGAGTTGAACTGCACGGCGCGGCCCGGCTCGAGCAGCCCGGTGAGCTTCTCGACGTTGTCGGCGAAGATCTGCTCGGTGACCTGGCCACCGCCGGCGAGCTCGGCCCAGTGGCCTGCGTTGGCTGCTGCGGCGACGATCTTCGGGTCGACCGTGGTCGGGGTCATGCCGGCGAGCAGGATCGGCGAACGACCGGTCAGCTTCGTGAATGCAGTCTCGACGCCGATGCGGCCGCCCGGCAGCGACACCGGCTTCGGGAGGAACTCGGTCCACGCGGCGGGAACCTCGGGGGTTGCGCCCGGGGTGAGCAGGTTGCGGTGACCGCCACGGGTCGCGGCGGCGACGATGCCGACGCCCTGGCCGCGGACACTGGCCGACGTCATGCGGGTGAGGAGGTCACCGGGTCCGAGGTCGAGGATCCACGCGGCACCGGCTTCGAGGGTGCTGTCGACGGCGGCAACCCAGTCGACGGGATCGACGAGGCAGGCGCTCGTGAGAGCGCGGGCCTTCTCTTCGTCGAGACCGCAGCGCACGGCCCACTGGCCGACGATGTCGATCGTCTCCGCGAGTGCGGGGTGGTGGAAGCCGATCTCGACCGCGAGGGGCTCGAAGACGGGCGCGAAGATGGAGCCGCCACGCTTCTTGGCGTCGCGCTCACGGGCCTCGTCGGCCTCGATCTGCTCGCACCGCTGCTGGACGCGTGCCAGCTGGGCGGGCGGGCCGGACAGCACGACGCGGCGACGGGCGTTACGAATGCCGAGGACGGCAGCACGCTCGGGCTCGAGGCCCTCGGCGAGCTCCTCGACGATCTGACGGAGTCGTTCCGGGTCGACGTTGGAGACAGCCAGCATCGGGGTGGAGTCGGCGGCGGCGATCACTCCGCGACGACGGCCGACGAGGCCGGCAGCCGCACCGATGAGCTGAGCGAGGGCGAGGAGTTCGCCGTCCTTCTGACCCGAGGTGGCAACGGCCTCCGCGGCGAGGAGTCCCTGGGAGTGGCCGATCACCGACACGGGAGCCGTAACCGCGGGATCGAGGCCCTGAGCTGCCAGCGCACGCAGCGCTGCGATCTGAGTGAGGAAGACGCCGGGGAGAGACACCGCCGCCGAGGTGAGCGCTGCCGCGGAGGGACCGGCCGCCTGGGCGCCGTCCTCTTCGTCGGCGAGTTCCTGCTCGAGGATCCAGGCGATGGGGTCGAATCCGACCGGGCGCACGACGAGGAGTTCCTGTGCCACGGGGGCCAGGTAGTCGGCCGCGTCGTTGACGATCGTGGTGAGTGCCGGCTCGAGTCCGTTGTCGCGGCTCAGTTCCTCCAGCGAGCTCAGCCAGGGCGCGCCCTGACCACCGAAGGCGAGCGCGTACGGCTCACCTCCGAGCAGACGATCCACCAGGGTGCCCTTGCTCGACGACCGAGTGTCGTCCCGGTCTACGCCGATGCGCCGCGAACCCTTCGAGTTTTTTCCGTTTCCTGCGGGTGTCGTGTCGTCAATCGTCACGCGTATGTCCTCTCCTGGTCCCCTCTGGGGGGAGGTGGGGATAGTGTCTGCCGCCCTCGGCATCGTGTGCCAGCTGTATCGGCTCTGATCAGCTCTTCCGGGCTGCTCAAGGTTGACACAGAATCATGAGGATTTCCTCACGTTCACGAGCCGCCGGGGTGTCACAGCCGTGCATCGGAGAAATATCGCGTGATGTCCCTCACAGATCTCCCGCGAAGTAACCGGTGAGTAGATCGCGTCCGTGCTGGACGAGGGCGGTGCGAGGACGTCCAAGAACCTGAGGAAAGCCTCATATTAATCGTTATCAATCTGTTACCACCTTGACGAAGTCCCAGGTTCATGCAGGTCTACGCCCCCGAATCCGGGTCCGCGACCAGCGAAAGCGAACCTGTCGGACCCTCGCACTAATGTTCGAGTCCAGGAACAGCCGACAGCCATTCTCCGGGGGGAAGAAATGAGCACAGCCCACGTCCGCGCCCTACTCGATCACGTCGCCACCGAACTGCCACGAGAGTCGTGGCCGCACTGGACGGAGGGCTGGCCGCACGAGATCGAAGCCGGTCTGCTCGATGCCGCGTTCTCCGCCCGCGCCACGTACGGCACGCCCACCACGGGGGTCCGCGCCGTCATCACCCGCTGGCGCGATCACCGGGCCGCACCCCTCGACGACCTCACAGCGCTCGCCGCGCACGCCGACGAACCCGAAGACCTCCTGGCCGTCCTGAACAACCGGCAGCGAGTACCGGGGAACTACACCACCAAGGCCGAGGCCGTCGCCTCGGCAGCACGCTCGCTCACCGAACTGGGCTGCACCACCTCGGCGGATCTCCGCGACGACGAAGCCCAGCGGAACGCCCTCGTCGCAGTGCCCGGGTTCGGTGGCGCCACCTGGGAGTGCTTCACCATGCAGCTCGGAGTCCGCACCGCTGGATCTCACCAACTGGTGTGCGATTTCCTCGGCGAGGCACTCGATCTCGAAACACCCCCGTCGGCAGCGGAGGCCGAAGACCTCCTCGCCGCAGCAGCAGCGCGGCTCGGGATCACGCCTGCGACCTTCACCCACGCCGTCTGGCGGTACCAGCGCGCGCAGCGGCGGGTGGCGGGTGCGAGATGAAGTACGGGCGAGAGGTGCTCGAGCGGGCGGTCGCAGAATCGACGAGCGTGGCGCGCGTCATCCGCTATCTCGGCCTACGGCCTTCCGGCGGAATGCAAGCTCACCCGAGTCGTCGGATCACGAAGTTCGGGATCGATCCGACCCCTTAACGGAGCGCACACACCAAGGGCAAGCCTGCCCGCAATCGCATGTCGTGGGAGGAGATTCTCGTGAAATTCTCTGCGGCCTCGGTGACGACTGGTGCGGACTCCCACTGATCCTGGATGTCGACCACATACGGGGAGAACCATCGGACTCCCGCTTGCAGGAAGTTCGATTCCTGTGCCCCAACTGCCACAGCCAGACTCCATCGTGGGCCGGGCGAAAGAGCCTCGACCGGGGCCGGCGATCCGATTGACATGTGCTGCGGGGGGGTGCCTTGTTCATGGCGTAGTCTGTGCTTCGCGCGCGAGTGGCGTAATTAGGCAGCCGCGTCAGGTTTAGGTCCTGGTGTCCGAAAGGACGTGGGGGTTCGAGTCCCCCCTCGCGCACTTCTCGGGTTCTTTGCCGATTTTTCGGCGACCCTGTTTCGCTTGGATCGACGGCTCGTCGGGCGCCTGCGGCGGCTGTGACGGCCGCCATAGGCGCAACCTCTCCTAGCAGCGCATTCAGCGATTCAGGTACCGTCGTTACGTGTCCGGTAACCGTAAGCAACGCCGCCCCGCGCTGATCCTGTTGGTGGTCGTCGGGGCCGTCGGGTGCCTCGCACTCGGCTGGTGGCAGTGGACACGTTTCGAAGCGGTGGGCGGGACCGGCCAGAACCTCGGATACGCGTTCCAGTGGCCGCTGTTCGCGGCGTTCCTCGTCTACGCCTATCGGCGATTCGTTCAACTCGAGGACGCCGAACCGGCTGACACCACCGACGTCCCGGATGCTCCCACCGAACTGCGGGAGATCCCGGCCGACGTCTTGCCCCCTCGCCCCTCGGTGGCCGAGGACGACGATCCGGACGACCTCGAGAGCCGGCAGATTTCGCAGTACAACCAGTACCTCGCCGAGCTGTCCGCTCGCGAGACCGATAGGAGCACCACGTGAGCACGGGCCAAGACGAAACGACTGCCGGTTCGGTCGCAGACACCGCGAAGCAGAAGAAGATCGCCCCCGCGCTCCTGCGCTACCGCGTCCTCGCCTACGCCACCGGCGTGTGGCTGCTGGTCCTCACCGCAGAGATGGTGGCCAAGTACATCTTCAAGGTCGACAACCTGCCCAGCTGGATCGCCGTGGTCCACGGCTGGGTGTACTTCGTCTACCTACTGGTGACGCTCGACCTGGCGGTCAAGGTGCGCTGGCCCGCCGGCCGGACGGTCGGAACGCTCCTCGCGGGCACCATTCCGTTCCTGTCGTTCTACGTGGAGCACCAGCGGACCAAGCAGGTCCGCCGCGACTTCGGTCTCTGACCGACGGTCGGCTCCTTCACATGATGACCGGCTGCCCGGTGATCATCGCGATCACGTAGGTCAGCCAGCCCAGCGGTGTCTGCGGCACCATCATCGGCGACATGCGCACCTCCTCCCGTGAAGCGTAGCGAGGATCAGCGCCCGGTGAGCGCCGCCAGGGCGGGGACGAGCTGAACGAGTGCCCGCCCCCGGTGCGAGGACGCGTCCTTCTCCTCGGGTGACAGCTGGGCGGCCGATCGGGTGTCTCCGTCGGGCACGAAGACCGGGTCGTACCCGAATCCGCCGTCACCGACCGGCTCGCGGGCGATGCTCCCCCGCCATTCGCCACGGACCACCGATTCTTCGCCGCCGGGCACCACGAGCGCGCACGCCGAGACGAACGCCGCTCCCCGGCGATCGGCGGGCACGTCGCCGAGCTGTGCCAGGACCAGGGCGGTGTTCGCGGGATCGTTTCCGTGCGTGCCCGACCACCGTGCGGACAGGATTCCGGGCATGCCGTTCAGCGCATCCACCTCGATTCCGGAATCGTCTGCGACACAGGGCAATCCGGTTGCGGCGGCGCCGTCGCGCGCTTTCGCCAGGGCGTTCTCCTCGAACGTCGCACCCGTTTCGGGGGCCTCGGGGTATTCGGGTACGGCATCGAGCCCGACCAGTTCGATCCCGTCGACACCGGCCGCCTCGAGCACCCGATGCAGTTCCCGAAGTTTCTTCGCGTTGCGGCTGGCCACCAGCACCCGTGTGGTTTCCGGCAAGATCTAGCCCCCGAACTTCTTCTTCGACGTCTCCGGGACCTTCGGCTCCGGAAGCGCCCCGGGGTAGGGCAGTTCGAGTGCGGACTTCTGGATCTCGAACAGCTGCTCGCACCCTGCGAGTGCGGAATCCAGCAGTTTGTCGAGTGTGCTCCGCGGGAACGTCGCGCCTTCGCCGGTGCCCTGGATCTCGACGAGGGTGCCGGTGTCGGTGGCCACCACGTTCATGTCGACCTCGGCGCGCGAGTCCTCCTCGTACGGCAGGTCGAGACGTACACGGCCGTCGACGACGCCCACACTCACCGCGGCGATGCCGCAGGAGATCGGCTGGGGGTCGGCGAGACGGCCGGCGGCGCGGAGATAGGTCACCGCGTCGACGAGGGCCACGTAGGCGCCGGTGATGGCGGCGGTGCGGGTTCCGCCGTCGGCCTGCAGCACGTCGCAGTCGAGGGCGATGGTGTTCTCACCGATGGCGGCGAGGTCGATGCAGGCGCGGAGGGAGCGCCCGACCAGCCGGCTGATCTCCTGGGTCCGCCCACCGACCTTGCCCTTGACGGACTCTCGTCCGCTGCGGGTGTGGGTGGCGGCGGGCAGCATGGCGTACTCGGCCGTCAGCCAGCCGAGTCCCGAGCCCTGACGCCAGCGGGGAACACCGTCCTCGACACTGGCCGTGCACATCACCCGGGTGTTTCCGAATTCCACCAGCACCGATCCCGCGGGATGAGTGGTGAAGCCCCGGGTGATCTTGACCTCGCGGAGTTCGTCGTCCGCCCTACCGTCTTCTCGTGTGGTCACGGCAGAGAGCCTAGTCGCCCTCGTGTGGGGCGCGGGCACACGGCTTCAGACGGTGTAGACGCCGCCCGCGGACACTGCGTGCACGGGGCCGGAGAATTCGGCCTTGGCCTCGGCGATGACGTCTTCGCGGGACGTCCACGGCGGTATGTGGGTGAGCAGCAGTTCGGCGACACCGGCGCGGTGTGCCACCTGACCGGCCTCGGTGCCCGAGAGGTGGATCCCTTCCGGCCGATCCGGGCTGTGCGTCCACGACGCCTCGGCGAGCAGTACGTCGGCCCCGCGGGCGAGGTCGATCACTTCTTCGCACATGCCGGTGTCGCCGGTGTAGACGAGGGTGCGCCCGGCGCCGTTGGTCACGCGGAACCCATACGCCTCGGGCGGGTGGTTGACCCGGCGCGCGGTGATGGTGAGGTCGCCGAACGTGACCGGTTCACCGTCGGTCCAGTGGTGCAGGTCGATCGTGTCGGAGATGTCGTCGATGTCGCCGCCGCACTCCGCGGACGCGACGCCGATCCGGCGGGCGGTGTCGGACGGGCCGTAGACGAGTGCGCGACCCTTCGGCGGGTGCGGATGGTAGCGACGCCAGACGAGCAGCCCGGGGAGGTCGAGGCAGTGGTCCGCGTGCAGGTGACTGAGGAGGACGGATACCTCGCCGGGATCGGCGAACCGCTGAAGCGCACCGAGCACACCGGGTCCGAAGTCGAGCACCAGCGGCGGTGTGTCCGGCGCGGTCAACAGATAACCCGATGCAGGTGAGTCTGGTCCGGAGACGCTCCCTGAACACCCCAGGACGGTAATGCGCATACCCGCCATGCTGCCACGACGACCCGTTTCGGAAAAAGCTTCCGACGGAATTGGCGAGTCGACCTCACAACCGATGGGGAACTGTGACCTGACCATGCCGATCTACCGTGAATCCGCCCCCGCTACCGTTCCCATGCCTCTTCGAGGACCTGGACCTGTGGGTCGTAGGTGCCGGTCGAGAGGTACTTCCATCCGGCGTCGGCGACCACGAACGCGATGTCGGCCCGCTGCCCCGTCTCGACGGCGGACCGCGCCACATCGAGTGCAGCATGGAGATTGGCGCCGGTGGAGGTGCCGGCGAAGATTCCCTCGACGTCGATCAGCTCGCGGGTGCGCTCGATCGCCTCGGCGTGACGTACCCGGAATCGCCGGGTGAGTACCGATTCGTCGTACAGCTCGGGCACGAATCCCTCGTCGATGTTGCGGAGGCCGCACACCATTTCCCCGAAGCGTGGTTCCGCGGCCACGATCTCGACGCCGTCGACGTGCTCGCGGAGAAACCGGCCCGTACCCATCAGTGTCCCGGTGGTGCCGAGCCCCGCTACGAAGTGGGTGATCTCGGGAAGATCCCGCAGGATTTCCGGCCCTGTGGTCTCGTAGTGCGCCATCGCGTTGGCCGGGTTGCCGTACTGGTAGAGCAGTACCCAGTCCGGATTCTCGTCCGACAGCCGCATCGCGACGGCGACTGCCTCGTTGGAACCACCCGCGGCCGGAGAGTCGATGATCCGAGCGCCGAACATCGTCAGCAGCTGGCGGCGCTCCATCGACGTGTTCTCGGGCATCACGCAGATCAGCTGGTAGCCCTTGAGTTTGGCGGCCATCGCAAGAGAGATACCGGTGTTGCCACTGGTCGATTCGAGAATCGTCGCCCCTGGAGTGAGACGGCCGTCCCGTTCGGCTTGCTCGATCATTCGTAGCGCCGGGCGATCCTTGATCGAACCGGTGGGATTGTGATCCTCGAGTTTGGCCCACAACCGCACCGGGCTGCTGCCGTTCCAGCGTGGCGACAGCCGGGGCAGGCCGACCAGAGGTGTGTTCCCGAGAGTGTCGATGTACGAATCGAACCTTGCCACGGCAGCGATCAGCCTTCCGTGACTACACAGTGAACGGACGGACACTCGCCGTCGACGTCGGGGGTCGAAACTGTGACAGCCATGATCAACTCCTGAGGGTGCGGTGGGGTGCGGCGACGGAGATCCGCCGCTGGGGACGCCCGGACGTCGGCGACACGGTGTGTGCGCGAACCCGCGAGTTCGAACCACCTCCACCGGCCCTCCGTGACGACACTGTCGACAGCTCTGAACTACGCAGTTCCTGGGTGCCCGGATCTCGCGAGGAGCCTACCAGCAGGCCGCACGCTCAGCGGTCGGATGCGGCGTACACGCCGGGTGAACGCACACTCGCCGCGCGGGGGCCGCTCACCCGAACGACTGCGGTCCCAGCGCTTTCTGTGCCCGCTGTTTCCTGGCGTCCACGGAGAGCACCCAGGCCGCGAGGACACCGCCGACGGCGCCGAACAGATGCCCCTGCCAGGACACACCGGGTGCGCTCGGTAGCACACCCCACAGCAGACTGCCGTAGACGACGAACACCACCACACCGACGAGGACCTGACCGAGGCTGCGGGCGAAGATTCCGCGGACCAGCAGGTAGGCGAGCCAACCGAAGATCAGGACGGAGGCGCCGATGTGGTTGGAATAGGAGCCACCGGTCAACCAGGTGCCCAGACCTCCGACCACCCAGACGATCCCGGTGGCGGCGAGGCCGCGGGCGATGCCCGACAGCAGCACGAGGAACCCGAGGATCAGCAGTGGGACGGTGTTCGCGACGAGGTGTGCCCAGTCGTCGTGCAGGACCGGGGCGAACAGAATCCCCCACAACCCGTCGATCGAGCGCGGTTCGACGCCATTCTGTTCGAGTCGCTCGTCGGACAGCACGTCGACGATCTCGATGACGTACAGCAGCATCGTGAAGGTGCCGACGAGGATCGCGGACTGCAGCCACAACGGCCTCGACTTCGACGAGGGGGTCGGCGATGCGCCACCCCTCGGCACCGGCGAGTCGAATCGCGAGGAATCGAACGACGAAGTCATGATCCACACACCCCTGTCGTCATGCCCACAACTGCCCTTCCAGTGCTTCTTCTGCTTCCTCGACCGTACCGCCGTATGCGCCGGTCGACAGATATTTCCATCCGCCGTCCGCGACGATGAACGCGATGTTCGCCGCGCGTTCGGCCTTGACGGCCTTGCGCGCGACCCCCAGCGCGGCGTGGAGGATCGCGCCGGTGGAGATGCCCGCGAAGATGCCCTCGTTGTCGATCAGTTGCCGGGTGCGGCGGACGGCGTCGGCGGGGCCGACGGAGAACCGCGAGGTGAGGACGGATTCGTCGTACAACTCGGGAACGAAGCCCTCGTCGATGTTGCGGAGGCCGTACACGAGTTCCCCGTAGCGGGGCTCGGCCGCCACGATCTCGATGCCGTCGACGTGTTCGCGCAGGTAGCGTCCCACCCCCATCAGGGTTCCGGTGGTGCCGAGACCCGCGACGAAGTGGGTGATCTCGGGAAGGTCGCGCAGGATCTCGGGGCCCGTGGTCTCGTAGTGGGCCAGCGCATTCGCGGGATTGCCGTACTGGTACAACATCACCCACTCGGGGTGCTCCGCGGACAGCTCCTTCGCTACGGCCACAGCCTGATTCGAGCCACCGCGTGCGGGTGAGTCGATGATCTGCGCACCGAACATCGTCAGCAGTTGCCTGCGTTCCACGGACGTGTTCTCGGGCATCACGCAGATCAGGTGGTAGCCCTTGAGTTTCGCGGCCATCGCAAGCGAGATTCCGGTGTTCCCGCTGGTCGGTTCGAGGATCGTCGCCCCAGGTGTCAGGGTGCCGTCGTTCTCGGCCTGCTCGATCATGCGGAGGGCGGGCCGATCCTTCACCGAACCGGTGGGGTTGCGGTCTTCGAGCTTCGCCCACAGGCGGACCGGCGTAGCGCCGTTCCAACTCGGCGACAGGCGTGGCAGCCCGACGAGGGGTGTGTCGCCGAGGGTGTCGATCAGCGAATCGAACCGCGCCACGACCGCGATCAGCCTCCGGCGACGGCGGGCAGGATCGTCACGGAGTCCCCGTCGGCCACCTCGGTGTCGAGTCCGCCCGAGAATCGGACGTCCTCGTCGTTGACGTAGACGTTGACGAAGCGGTGCAGACGGCCGTCGTTGATCAGGCGGTCCTTGATGCCGCCGTAGTTGCCGTCGAGGTCGTCGATGACGGCGGAAAGTGTGGGACCTGTTGCCTCCACCCGCTTTTCACCGCCGGTGTGGGTACGCAGGATGGTCGGGATCGAAACTGTGACAGCCATGCTCGGCTCCTCGGGATGTGGGTGTCTTACCTGCCGTGGGCCCGTCGCGAGGGACGGCGCCGTCACTTGTCGGGGACGTCTGCAATGGAGGTGTGGGCGAACTTGTAGCTCTGGACCACGTCGACGGGTTCCTCGGTGACGACACCGTCGACGATGCGGTAGCTGCGCAGTTCGTGGGCGTCGGGGTCGCGGGTGGAGATCAGTACGTAGTGGGCGTCCGGTTCGGACGCGAAGGAGATGTCGGTCCGGCTGGGGTACGCCTCGGTGGCGGTGTGCGAGTGGTAGATCACGACGGGCACCTCGTCGGCGTCGTCCATCGCCCGCCACACCGTCAATTGCTCACCCGAGTCGAATCGGTAGAACGTCGGCGAACGCTCGGCGTTGATCATCGGAATGTGCCGTTCGGGGCGGTCGGAGCCGTCCGGCCCGGCGATGACCCCGCACGCCTCGTCCGGGTGGTCGGCGCGCGCGTGCGCCACCATCGCCTCGACGAAGTCCGATCGAATCACCAGCACGTCATCCACCTCCGTGAGCGCCATCCTAGGTGCGCACCGGCGAGTCGGCCACCGACCGGCCGGTACCTCAGGAACGCAGTGCAGAGGGGAACAGTTCGCGGTAGGTGGGAATTCCCGCGACGGGGGTGGCGCTGAGGACGGCGTCGACGATGGCCTTCTCCACCACCTCGGCGGCCGCGGTGCAGACGGCGTCGACGACGGGCAGATCGGGCGGGAACGCGTCGGGCACTCCCGCCGGGTGGTGAACCGGGTGGATACCGGTGGAGAGAGCGAAGATCGTGTCGCCGTCGAGCGGCGAATGCGCCGGCCGGATCGCGCGGGCGAGCCCGTCGTGGCCGGCCACGGCGACGCGGCGTAACGCCGCCTTCCCCAGGACGGCATCGGTCGCGACGACCCCGATGGTCGTGTTGAGGACGGTGCTCTTGGCGATCAGCTCGCGCGCCGCCGACACCTCGGCGGCAACCGGGGGTCTGAGTCCGAACGCGGCTGCGCCCACGGTGGCGACACCCCAGGGCAGTCCGGTCGCCGGGTCGAACACTGTTCCGACGGGATTGGCCACCATCAGGGCGGACACCGTGATGCCCTTCGCCGGACCGTCCGTGACGACGACACTCGCCGTTCCGACACCGCCTTTGAGCGCGCCTGCACGCGCCCCGACCCCGGCGCCCACCGAACCGGAGAGCACGGTGTGCGATGCAGAATCTGCTGCCCGGTAACCGAATTCGGCGGTGGGACGCGTTCGCCAGTCGCCGACCGGCAGATCGAAGATCACGGCGGCGGGGACGATGGGAACCACCTGATCGGGCTCCCCCATGGCGATTCCGTGACCGTGCTCCTCGAGCCATCGCATGACGCCGTCGGCGGCGGCGAGTCCGTAGGCGCTGCCGCCGGTCAGGACGATCGCGTGAACCTTCCGGACGCTGTGACTGGGGTCGAGGAGATCGGTCTCCCGGGTGCCCGGTCCCCCGCCCCGGACGTCGACCGCACCGGTCGCGCCGTGTGGCGCGAGGACCACCGTGCACCCGGTGGCGGCACCACTTCCGAGCGTGGCGTCCGCGTCGAGTTCGTGGTGGTGCCCGACGCTCAGGCCCACCACATCGACGAGCGAATCGGTGCGGCCCGGCGTCGTGGTCGTCACGGCGCGAGTGCCTGAACGAGCGAGTCCTGCATCCAGGTCAGCCAATGGTAGATGTCGAGGTGCGGTGCGCGCGGATCGGCGGGATCGAGTTCGTCGGGCGTGTCGGCGTCGATGCCCAGGTTGGTGCCCAGCGCCAGCCGGACGTCGTTGAGAGCGCTGAGCCAGGCGTCGGCCTGCTCCGGCGTGAGCAGCACCTTGCCGCCGTTCTCGGGCACCGTGTGGAGAATGACCGAGCCCGCCGCCAGTTTGGCGTCGATGATCTCCGGTTCGTGGAGTCCACGCAGCGCACCGTTGATGTCGGCCTTCGATTCGGCGCGGATCTCGTCGTCGTCCGGGGCGTCCATGTCGGGACGGTGGAAGTCGGGCAGCAACCGCGCGAGGACCTCCTCGTCGGGTGCCGCCGTGTTGCCCGTCCGCATGCCGGTGAGCGCCGCGAGTTCGTCCTCCGGGGCGGACGCGGCCCGCTCCTCGAGGAGGCCGAGGACGGAGGCGACCAGCGATCGCAGCACCGTGGCCTCGTGCGCGTCCATCTCCGAACGCAGCTTCACACCGCCGAGCGAGTTCTTCCTGCTCCACATCCGCACGTCGTGTACCGAGTTCCTTACTGTCCGAACGGAAAGTTAGCTGCCGTCGCGCTGCATCGTGGCCCACAGGCCCGCCGCGTGCAGCTTGCGTACATCGTTTTCGACCTTGTCCCGGGAGCCGCTCGACACCACGGCCTTCCCCTCGGAATGGACCTGCATCATCAATTCCGTGGCCTTGGCTTTGCTGTACCCGAAGAGCTTCTGGAAAATGTAGGTGACGTAGTGCATCAAATTCACCGGATCGTCCCACACGACGGTGACCCAGGGACGATCATTGGCTTCATCGATCTCGACGACCTCCGACTCTGCAGGGGTGACCTGCGGCGATGCCGGCATGGCATCCACGAATGGAGCTGTCGTCGAGCAATGAGCCATGACACCAGGGTACGACGCTCCTCCATTGGGCGACACCGCGGCTTACAGTGGCCGGGTGTCCAGAGACAGCACCGCCTTGTTCACCGACCAGTACGAGTTGACGATGCTGTCGGCGGCCCTCGCCGACGGTTCCGCCCACCGGCGCTGCAGTTTCGAGGTGTTCGCCCGCCGGCTTCCCGACGGCCGCCGGTACGGAGTCGTCGGTGGCACCGCCCGACTCGTTTCCGCGCTGTCGAACTTCCGCTTCGGTGAGCCGGAACTCGAGATCGTGTCCCGCTTCCTCGACGAGGCGACCGTCGCATGGCTGCGTGACTACCGCTTCAGCGGGGACATCGACGGCTACCGCGAAGGCGACTTCTACTTTCCCGGCTCCCCGATCCTCTCCGTCCGTGGAACGTTCGCCGAATGTGTCCTGCTCGAGACGCTGAGTCTGTCGATTCTCAACCACGACAGCGCGACCGCGTCCGCCGCCGCACGCATGGTCAGCGCCGCCGACGGACGCCCCATGATCGAGATGGGGTCGCGGCGCACCCACGAAGAATCCGCGGTGGCGGCGTCCCGCGCCGCCTACCTGGCGGGTTTCACGGCCACGTCGAATCTGGAGGCGGTCCGCAGGCACGGTGTGCCCGGTGCGGGTACCAGCGCGCACGCGTTCACCCTGTTGCACACCACCCCGGACGGGCCGGACGAGGCAGCGGCGTTCCGCGCGCAGGTCGCGGCGCTCGGAGTCGGAACCACACTCCTCGTCGACACCTACGACATCACCGAGGGTGTCAAGACTGCCGTCGAGGTCGCGGGACCCGAACTCGGGGGCGTCCGGATCGACTCCGGTGATCTGGGTGTCCTGGCCCGGCAGGTCCGCAGGCAACTCGACGACCTGGGTGCGACCGGGACGAAGATCGTCGTCTCCGGCGACCTCGACGAATACGCGATCGCCGCGTTGCGGGCCGAGCCCGTCGACGTCTACGGCGTCGGCACGTCCGTCGTCGTCGGCTCCGGTGCGCCGACCGCCGGAATGGTCTACAAACTCGTCGAGGTGGACGGCATCCCTGTCGAGAAGAGGAGCAGTAACAAGGCGTCTCGGGGCGGCACCAAGCGGGCGTTGCGATTCGCCCGTGACACCGGAACCCTGGTGGAGGAAGTCGTGTACTCGGCGCACTCGGATGCACCCGGTTCAGTCGGCCTCGAGGCGCGGGAACTGCTGGTCCCGCTGGTGCGGGGCGGTGAGACCGTCTGCGACACGACTACCCTGGAGGACAGCAGATCCCTCCTGGCGGCGGGCCTCGTCAGCCTTCCGTGGGAGGGCTTGAAGCTCTCCCACGGCGAGCCCGCGATCCCCGTGCGCTTCGCCGAACCCGAATCCCGGAGGGCACCATGACCGACATCTCTGACACCAACCTCCGGCGGGCGCTGCTCGTGGTCGACGTCCAGAACGACTTCTGCGAGGGCGGCTCCCTCGCCGTCGAGGGCGGTTCCGCGGTCGCGGCCGCGATCAGCCGCTTCCTGGCCGCAAACGAGTACGACGCCGTCGCCGCCACGATCGACCACCACATTGACCCGGGCCACCATTTCTCCGAGGAACCGGATTATGTCGACACCTGGCCGGTGCACTGCAAATCGGGAACGTCCGGCGCGGACTTCCACCCCGATCTCGACCTGAACTGCATCGAATCGGTGTTCTCCAAGGGCGAGTTCTCGGCGGCCTACTCCGGCTTCGAGGGCAGGAACTCCGACGGCCAGAGCCTGGAGAAATGGCTGCGTGCGGCCGGAGTCACCGAGGTCGACGTCGTGGGGATCGCCACCGATCACTGCGTGGTCGCGACGGCACTCGACGCCGTGGCCGCCGGGTTCCCGACGCGCGTCCACCTCCCCCTCACCGCCGGCGTCGCCCCCGCGACCGTCGAGGCCGCGATCACCGCGATGCGGGCCGCCGGTGTGCGCCTCGTGGGCCGCGCCGCGGACACCCCCTCGGACCGCGTGACGATTTCTGACGTAGGTCCCGAGTAACCTGCTCGGGTGCCTGAAAACCTCCCCAACGTCCCCGAGCTGTTGCGCACGGCGGTGCGGTCGCTGGGCGGTGCCGAGCGATCCAACCAGCTGACCATGGCTTCCGCCGTCGCGCATTCGATCGACACCGGGGAGCATCTGGCTGTCCAGGCGGGGACGGGCACCGGCAAGTCCCTCGCCTATCTGGTGCCGAGCGTCCGGCACGCGGTGCAGAGCGGGAAGACGGTCATCGTCTCGACGGCCACCATCGCACTGCAGCGTCAGCTGATCGACCGCGACATGCCGCGGCTCGCGGACGCACTCGAGGGTTCGCTCGGCCGGCGACCGCACTTCGCGATCCTCAAGGGCCGCAACAACTATCTGTGCATGAACAAGATCCACACCGGATCCGCCGAAGAGCCTCCCACGGACGAGCTGTTCGATCCGTTCGCGGTGTCGCGGCTCGGACGGGAGGTCCAGCGCCTCACCGAGTGGTCCTCGGACACCGAGACCGGTGACCGCGACGACCTGGCCCCGGGAGTCAGCGACAAGGCGTGGCGCCAGGTCAGCGTCACCGCCCGGGAATGTCTGGGCAAGTCCCGGTGCCCGGTCGGCGAGGACTGCTTCGCGGAGCGCGCCCGCGCGGAAGCCTCGCAGGTCGACGTGGTCGTCACCAATCACGCCCTGCTCGCCATCGACGCCATCACCGGAATCGCGATCCTCCCCGAACACGACGTCGTGGTCATCGACGAGGCGCACGAACTGGTCGACCGGGTGACGAACGTCGCCACCGCGGAGCTGGCGGCGTCGACGATCAGTGCCGCGGCGCGGCGCTGCGCGAAGCTCGTCGAGGAGCAGGACGCGGACCGTCTCGAGGCCGCGGGCGAGGGCTGGGCCGCCCTGCTCGAGGAGTTGCGGCCGGAACGGTGGGAGGCGTTGCCGCCCGGCGCGGCCCCCGCACTCGCCGCGGTCCGCGACGCCGCGTGGTCGCTGCGCACGGCCATCGGCCCGTCCCGTCCCGGTATGGCGTTGAGCGACCCGGAGGCCGCCGCGGCGCGCAACACCGCACTCGCTTCGGTCGAGGAGGTTCACGACAGCGCCGTCCGCGTTCTCAGTGCCTTCGACGAGCCGGATCCGGCCAAGCGTCATGACGTGGTGTGGCTGGCCGCCGACGACAACCGCGGGTCGATCCGGCGGGTGGTGCGGATGGCGCCGCTGTCGGTCGGCGGGCTGCTGCGGTCCCGGTTGTTCGCCGAATCGACGGTGGTCCTGACATCCGCCACGCTGACCGTGGGCGGGTCGTTCGACGGTCTGGCGGTCAACTGGGGACTTCCCGCCGAATCGTCCGTCGTGATCGATCCGGCCATGGCCACCGGCTCCGAGGCGCCGTCCGATTCGGGCACGCTCAAATGGAACGCCCTCGACGTCGGGTCCCCGTTCGACCACGCCCGCGCCGGCATCATCTACATCGCGAAGCAACTCCCGCCGCCGGGGCGGGACGGCCTCTCCCCCACGTATCTCGACGAGATCGCCGAACTCGTCGAGGCGGCGGGCGGGCGCACGCTGGGATTGTTCTCGTCGATGCGGGCCGCCAAGGCCGCGTCCGAGGCGATGCGCGACCGGCTCGACACCCCGATCCTGTGTCAGGGCGACGACTCGACGGGCGCCCTCGTCCGGGCGTTCGCCGGCGACGAGCCGACGTCACTGTTCGGCACGCTGTCGCTGTGGCAGGGTGTCGACGTGCCGGGCCCGTCACTGAGCCTCGTGATCCTCGATCGCATCCCCTTCCCCCGCCCCGACGATCCGTTGCTGGTCGCCCGGCAGAAGGCCGTCGAGTCGCGCGGGGGAAACGGGTTCCTTTCCGTCGCAGCCAATCACGCGGCGCTGCTGCTCGCCCAGGGTGTGGGGCGTCTGCTGCGCAGCGTCGACGACAAGGGTGTGGTGGCCGTCCTCGATCCACGGCTCGCCACCGCCCGCTACGCCGGGTATCTGCGAGCCTCGCTGCCTCCGTTCTGGGAGACGTCCGATCCGGAAGTCGTGCGTAAGGCGCTGGGGCGGATCCGCGATTCGCGTCCCTGAACCGCTGTCGCGCACTGAGTCGGACAGCGGATCGGTGCGCACCTATGCTCGACCGATGGACCTTGCGATCTCAGTCCGCGGACTCACCAAGAAGTTCGGCGACGTCCTCGCCCTCGACGGCCTCGATCTGGAGGTGAAGTCGGGTGAGGTGCACGGATTCCTCGGACCCAACGGCTCGGGCAAGTCCACGACCATCCGGGTGCTGCTCGGTCTCCTACGCGCCGACGGCGGTTCGGCGTCCGTTCTCGGTTCCGATCCGTGGCATGATTCCGTACCCTTGCATCGGCGACTCGCCTACGTCCCGGGGGATGTGAACCTGTGGCCGAATCTGTCCGGTGGCGAGGCGATCGACCTTCTCGGGCGGCTGCGCGGCGGACTCGATCCGGTCCGCCGGGCGTCGCTGATCGAGCGGTTCGAACTCGACCCCACCCGCAAGGGCCGCACCTATTCGAAAGGCAACCGGCAGAAGGTCGCTCTCGTGGCTGCGCTCGCCGCCGACACCGAACTCCTCATCCTCGACGAGCCGACGTCGGGCCTGGACCCGTTGATGGAGGCGGTGTTTCAGGAGTGCATCACCGAGTTCGCCCGCGGGGGGCGCACAGTGCTGTTGTCCAGCCACATCCTCGCCGAGGTCGATGCGCTGTGCCATGCCGTCACCATCATTCGCGCGGGCAAGACCGTGCAGGCGGGAACGCTGTCCGAACTGCGCCATTTCACCCGCACCACGGTGACGGCGACCACCCGGATCAAGCCCACCCCCATCGCGAATGTCCCCGGCGTGCACAACCTGCAGAAGGGTGAGGACGCGAACACGGTCACGTTCGACGTCGATTCCGATCAGATCGACCCGGTCATGACCACGCTGACGGGGCTGGGCATCGTCTCGATCACCGCCAACCCTCCGACGCTCGAAGACCTGTTCCTCCGCGAGTACCGCGACGAGGTCGAGGCGCTCGGGATCGGACGGCCGCAGTGAGTCGCCTGAGTGGAACGGGTGTGCTCGCCGAACTGGCGGTGCGCACCGACCGGGTCCGGATTCCGGTGTGGACGGTCGCGGTGGCGGGCCTCACCGTCCTGATCGCGTCGAGTTACTCCACCATCTACCCGACCGCCGAATCCCGGCAGGCCCGTGCCGAACTCATCTCGTCCCCGGCCGCCACGGCACTCGCCGGACCGGGGTACGGCCTCGACGACTACACGCTCGGTGCGATGGTGGCCAACGAGATCGCCGGCATGACGATGGTGGCCGTGGCGATCATGTCGGTGCTCCTGGTGACGCGGCATCTGCGGGCCGAGGAGGAGTCCGGACGCACGGAACTGGTACGCGCCGGTGTCGTCGGCCGGTATGCGGGAATCACGGCAGGGTTGCTCTCCGCGGCGCTCGCCAATGTGTTCGTCGCTCTTCTGCTCGTCATCGGGCTGCTCGGGGTGGGGCTGCCTCCGGCGGGTTCGCTGAACATGTCCGCGGGTGTGCTGGTGGTGGGCCTCGTGTTCACCTCGCTGTCGGCGCTGGCCTCCCAGTTCACCGAACACGCCCGCACTGCGAGCGGTGTCGGGATCTCCGCGATCATCATTGCGTATCTGCTGCGTGCGGTGGGCGACGTGCAACAGGGACACAGCGGGAGCCTGCTGACGTGGGTGTCGCCGATCGGCTGGTCGCAGGCCACCCGCGCCTACGTCGACGAACGCTGGTGGCCGTTGCTGATCGGCATCGTCGCAGCGGCGCTGACCGTCGCGTGCGCGTATGCCGCGATCGGTCGCCGGGACGTCGGGGCGGGGCTGCTTCCGCCGCGGGCCGGGCGCGCCGAGGCGTCGCCCCGCCTGACCGGTGTCACCGCGCTGGCGGCGCGTCAGCAGCGCGGCCAGATCCTCGCCTGGGGTGTCGGTGTGTTCGCGCTGTCGCTGCCCATCGGTTCACTCGGCAGGCAGATCAGCGATTTCATCGACCAGGATCCCGATCTCGCACAGCTGCTGCCGGGTGGCGCCGCGGCGGCGGCCGACGGTGCCTTCGCCCTGTATCTGGTGTTCCTGGTGGTGATGGCGGCGATGTACGCCGTCGGTGCCGTCATATCCATCCGCTCCGAGGAATCGTCCGGTCGCGCCGAGGAGGCATTGGCCACCCCCGTGTCGCGGGCGTCGTGGCTCGGCGGCCAGCTGGCCGTGATCGCGGGTGCGGCCGTCGCGATCGCGGTGGCGGCGGGGGTCGGCATGGGGATCACCGCGGCGTTCACGCTGTCCGATGCGGGCGCGCTCGGCCGGTTGATCGGCGCAGCCCTGAACACCGTGCCGGCGGTGCTCGTGCTCGTCGGTTCCTGCGCGGCCGTCTACGGACTCATCCCCCGCGCGCTGCCGGCGTTGTGGGCCTTCCTGGGCTATGTTCTGGTCGCCGGAATGTTCGGGGAAGTCCTCCCGGACTGGTTCGGGGTGTTCTCCCCCTTCCACTACACGCCGACCCTGCCTGCCGAGAGTTTCTCGGCCACTCCCCTCGTGGTCCTGCTGCTTCTCTCGGCGGCCCTGTTCCTCGCCGCCGTCACCGGATTCCAACGCCGGGACGTCGGCCGGTGACGGCTCGGTAGCGCCGGTCAGGGGTTCGGCACCGTCACCAGACCCAGCTCCGACGGGTCGACGAGCAGTCTGTGGTGCGGCAGGACCCGCACCGTGTATCCGACCGACCCAGACAGCGGCAGGGCCAGGTCGGCGACGAACAGTTCCCCCGACTCGTCCGAGGCGGAGTGGGTCATCGGGACCGTCACGATGTCGGTGAGCTCCTCGTCCGGTCCGGCCTTCCCGATCACCGCCTGCACGGTGACGTCCGAGACGGCCAGTTCGCCGAGGCGGATGCGGGCACGGAGCACCAGATTGGCCCCGATCTCGGGGGTGTCGGGCAGCCCGGCGCCGTCGACCTGCAGGACCGTCACCGACGGCCAGGCGGCCTCGACGCGGCGACGGTACGCGGCGAGTTCACGGGCGCCGGCGAAGTTCTCTTCAGCCACCGTCCGGGCCGATTCGGCGGCGGGCGCGTAGTACTGGACGGCGTAGTCGCGCACCATTCGCGACGCGAGCACCTTGGGTCCGAGGTTTTGCAGTGTGTGACGGACCATCTCCACCCAGCGCACCGGCAGGCCGTCCGCGCGGTCGTAGAACCTCGGCAGGACGGCGCGCTCGAGCAGTTCGTACAGTGCGCTGGCCTCGAGATCGTCACGCCGCGTCTCGTCGAGAACGCCGTCCGCGGTCGGGATGGCCCAGCCGTTCTCGCCGTCGAACATCTCGTCCCACCAGCCGTCACGGATCGACAGGTTCAGTCCGCCGTTGAGGGCGGACTTCATGCCCGACGTGCCACACGCCTCGAGCGGGCGCAGCGGATTGTTGAGCCACACGTCGCAACCCCAGTAGAGGTACCGCGCCATCGACATGTCGTAGTCGGGGAGGAAGGTGATGCGGTGACGGACGTCGGCGGCGTCGGCGAAACGCACGACCTGCTGGATGAGGGCCTTCCCGCCGTCGTCCGCGGGGTGGCTCTTCCCGGCCACCACCAGCTGCACGGGGCGCTTCTCGTCGAGGAGCAGGGCCCGGAGCCGCTCGGGGTCGCGCAGCATCAGCGTCAATCGCTTGTAGGTGGGCACCCGCCGGGCGAAGCCGACGGTGAGCACGTTCGGGTCGAACACCTCGTCCGTCCAGCCGAGTTCGGCGGACGTGGCACCGCGTTCGATCCAGGATGCGCGTACCCGGCGGCGCACTTCCTCGACCAGTTTCCCGCGCAGCGTGTTGCGGGTGGACCACAGCTCCTCGGCGGACAGGTCCTGCAGCCGCTCCCAGCCGCGAGCCTCCTCCACCAGTTCGGGGCCCAGGATGCGGGTGGCGAGATCGATCCATTCCGGTGCGGCCCAGGTGGGCGCGTGGACACCGTTGGTCACCGAGCCGATCGGCACCTCCTCGGCGTCGAATCCCTGCCACAGCGGCTGGAACATCTCGCGGCTGACGATGCCGTGCAGCTTGGACACACCGTTGGCCCGTTGCCCGAGCCGCAGGCCCATGTGGGCCATGTTGAACACCGACGGATCCGGTTCGCGGCCGAGGCCGAGGATCCGGTCGATCGTCAGCCCCGGCAGCAGCGAGGATTCGTTCGCACCGTTGTCGCCGCCGAAGTAGTGCCGCACGAGGTCGGCCGGGAACCTGTCGATTCCCGCGGGAACC
>NZ_UAUI01000029.1 GCF_900455735.1 Rhodococcus wratislaviensis
ACCCTGTCGCCGGAGCAACTTGCACAGTCGGTCCCCCAATCGGACGGCCTGATCAATGCACCCAACACCTATGGACTCGTCGTCTTCCACAACGTACTTCGGTCGGTCTGCCTGGCGAAAGACAAGGTCGACCAGCCCGCCGGTTGACGCGGCACGCGGTGCAGGTCGAGAGATTCTTCGAGGGTCAGAGGACCTTGCTGAGGAATTCCCGGGCACGGTCGGTATCGCAGTCGCTGAAGAACGCGTCGGGGGTGTTTTCCTCGACGATCCGGCCTTCGGACATGAAGATGATCCGGTCGGCGGCAGTCTGCGCGAAGCGCATTTCGTGCGTGACCACGACCATGGTCATGCCGCCCTTGGTCAGCTCCACGATGACGTCGAGGACCTCCTTGATCATCTCCGGATCCAGCGCGGAGGTTGGCTCGTCGAACAGCATGACCTTGGGATTCATGGCCAGCGCTCGGGCGATGGCCACGCGTTGCTGCTGCCCGCCCGACAACTGGGACGGCCGTTTGTCTGCCTGGGACCCCACCCCGACCCTGACCAGAAGTTCCATGGCCTGATCGCGTGCCTCTGCGGGCTTGCGTCCCTGCACCTGAACCGGGCCGAGCATGACGTTCTCGAGCACGCTCATGTGGGCGAAGAGGTTGAACTGCTGGAAGACCATGCCCACTTCCGAACGCAGCCGGGCGAGCGGCGCGCTCTCGTCCGGCAGCGGCACGCCGTCGATCTCGATGGTGCCGTCGTCGATGGTCTCGAGGCGGTTGATGGTGCGGCACAAGGTGGATTTTCCGGACCCGGACGGACCGAGGATCACCACCACCTCGCCTGCGTGGACGTCGAGGTTGATGTCGACGAGCGCGTGGTGGTTCCCGAACCACTTCTGGACGCCCTTGATCGAAATCATGTTGGTGTCGTTCTGCATTGGAATACCTTGTTTGTCGGTGCGTGCGGTCGGCTCCCTGTGGTCCCGACCGTGGAGGGATGTTGAATGGCGACTGTTCATTGCTAGCGCAGCCTTTCGCTCAGGAGCTTCGACAACCGGGTCAGCAGCAGGCAGATGCAGACGTAGAGGGCCGCGACGGCCGCGAAGATCGGGGCGGCATACTCCCCACCGAGGTATTCGATCGCTAACTCGCCGGTGAGCAGCAGGTCGGTGTAACCGATCACGAACCCCAGCGATGACGCCTTCGTGACCCGGACCATCTCACTGACCAGGCTGGGCAGAACCTGCCGGACCACCTGCGGCAGCAGAACGAACCGCAGCGTCTTGACGGTGCGTAGACCCAGCGCGTGCGCGGCTTCGGATTGGCCGCGAGGCAGGGCCAGGAACCCGCCGCGGAACACCTCGGCCATGGATGTGCTCTCGTACAGCACGAGGCCGATCACCAGCGCCCAGAACGTGCTGATGTTGAACCCGGTAGCCGCGGGAACCCCCAGGTAGATGAAGAACACCAGCAGCAGCTCGGGAAGCCCACGCAATGCCTGAACCCAGATCCGCGCCGGACGGTTGATCCAGTCCCGGTGCGACATCCGCCCCAGCGCGAGCAGCAGTCCGAAGACCAGGGACAGCACGACGGAGAAGACCGCGACCTTCAGTGTCGCGCCGACACCACCCATCAGGGCTATCAGCAGGTCGGGACGGGCCAGCACGGCCCAGCTGTCGGGGGCGAACAGGCCGGCATCGGTGAGGACGGTGACGGCCAGAATCACCAGGGCAACGATCGGCACGGCACCCCCGACCGTCCATGCCCTGATCCGGCGACGCTCGATCGGGCCGGGGATCTCGAAGAGTGTGGTAGTCATCAGGACGCGAACGCCACCTTTCGTTCCAGGGCGGCGGCGGCGAGTCCCGCCGGGATGGTGATCGCCGAGTAGAGCAGGCCGGTGAACAGCATCAGGGGGATCACCGCCGAGTCGTTGGTGTTGATGAGTTGGAGCATCGCGCCGAAGAGTTCCGTGACACCGAAGACGCCCGCGATGGCGGTCACTTTCACCAGCGCGATCGTGGTGTTGATCAATGGCGGTACCGAGTTGCTCATGCCCTGGGGCAGGACGATCAGCCGCAGTGTCTGGCCCTTGCGCAGGCCGATCGCGCGGGCCGCCTCGAGCTGGCCCTGCCCGATTGCGTTGATACCGGAGCGGACGGCGTCACAGTAATACGCGGCGAAATACAACGTGATGCCGATCGTCGCCAGCGCGAAGAAGGACAGCCGGACCCCCAGCAACGGCAAGATGAAGATCGTGAAGAACAGGTGCGCCGCGGCCGGGATGTTTCGCATGACTGCGACGTAGACCGCGCTGAAGCGTTGCAGCAGGGGCACCGGCGAGATCGCGAACGAGGCAAGGATCACGCCGGCGGCCAACGACATGACCCCGGACAGCGCAACCAGGACAATCGTTTTCACGAAGCCGCCCCAGAAGACGTCGAGGTTATCGATGATTACATTCATTCGAGCTCTTCCTTTCCGGCCGGCGGGCGGGCGTCAGCAACTGGCCATTTCGTCTGGGACGGTGGGTGCTTCGAGCCCGGAATCACCCATGTGCCGATCCCAGAGCTCACGGATGGTCCCGTCGTCGAACGCCTGCGCGAGGCGCTGGTTGAAGAATTCGCACAGGTCGGAGCGATCGTCGGCGATCCCGATTCCCCAGCGCTCGCCGGTGCCGTAGGTCACCGGCGCCAGGGCGAAGGAATCCGGCTTGTCGGCGACGAACCCGGCCAGCAGCGGGGCAGTCGAGTCGATGGCATCGACCGTCCCCTGCTCGAGCGCGCGCACACAGTTGGTGAGGGTGTTGAACTCGGAAATCTCGGCCTGCGGGATGAACTCACTGACACGGGGTTGCCCCTGACTTCCCTGCAGCACACACACTTTGGCCCCCTCGGGGATGTCGTGCAGCGTTTCGAATCGCATGGCGTCGTCCTTGCGCACCATCAGACTGGGCGCCGTCTCGAGATACGGCCCCGCGATAGCGAGGGTCTTCTCACGCTCGGGTGTGATGGCCAGCGCGGTGGCAAAGAAATCGATCTTGCCCTGCTTGAGGAAGGGGATGCGGTTGGCGGCCGTGGTGTGTACCCATTCGATGTCGTCCCGGTCGATGCCCAACGATTCGACGAGGAGGACGGCCAGGTCGGTGTTGAACCCCTCCCAGTCGTGCTGGAGATTCAGTTCGGCCAATCCCGGCTGGTTCGGGGAGGCGCCCACCTTGATCTTCGGTGCGCTGGCCAGGGCGGACATGGTCGAACCTGCGGGGAAGTTGTTCGGCCGGTCGGGGGCGTGTTCGCCGCAGGCGGCGGTGAGGAGCACCATGGCCGCGACGGCCGCCGGCATGAGGGTTTTCGAAGTGCGGAACATCGAGGAGATCACTCTCTTTCAACGACGGGTAGAACCAGTGCGTGGTCGCCGGCCCCGGACGGCGCCGGCAACTGCATCTGCCGTCACTGACTCCGTCCCTGAATCAGGCGGTGGCGCAGTCGAACCGCGAACAATCAGCTGGGACCCCAGCCGGACCGGGCCGGTGTGCACCGGTTTGCCGTCGATCTGATCCATCACCATGGCGAGACTGAGTGAACCGCTCTTGTCGATGTCGACCTGCACGGTGGTCAATCCCGGATCCGATGCCGCTGCGACGTCGACATTGTCGATTCCGACGATGCTGATGTCGTCGGGACACCGGTAGCCGAGCGTGCGGATTCCAGCCTGGATCCCCATCGCCACCAGGTCGTTGTAGGCGATGACGGCGGTGGCGCCGCTGGCGGCGACCGCCGCTGCGGACGCCAGCCCGCCGTGGACGTCCGCGGATTGGTTGCCCACCACGGTCAGGTCGAGCTGCCGTTGTGCGGCCAAGTCGGTGAGAATTTGGCAGCGGGTGCGGTTGGCCCATGAGGCGGCGGGCCCGGGGACGTAGACGAGGGAGTCGTGGCCCAGTGACTGGAGGTGCTCCGTCGCCTGCCGAAGCCCCTGTTCGACGTCCATCAAAACGACCGGGGCCTGCTCCGCCTCACCGTTGACGACAACCAGGGGTGTACTTCCGACTGCCCTGCCGGCGGCGGCGGGATCGGAGCGTGGTGAGCAGAGAATCACTCCATCTGCCTCGCGCCCAAGGGTTTCCAGAAGCTCGGTCTCCCGCGCCGGATCCTCACTGGTATCGGCGAGCAACATCCGGTGCCGCCCGGGCCACAACTTCTCCTGAATAGTTCTGAGCATCGCGGCGTAGACGGCGTTGGACACGTCGGGCACCAGTACGGCGATGGTCCGGGAACGGTGCGGCGCCGGCATGTCGTAGCCCACGCGTTGGGCGGCTTCCAGAACACGCCGCCTGGTATCCGGCGCCAGCATGTCGACGGAACTGAAGGCTCGAGATGCCGTCGCAAGGGAGACACCCGCCTCCTGAGCGACATCCTTCAACTTCGCGGCCACAGCACCCTCCTGCACATCTGTTACCTGGATCTCATGTCGCAACTCTGTGTAATGAGTTTCACACTTGTTTCAGCAGGATGCAATAGTTGCAGAAATTTTCATCGACAGTTGCCCGACACGGACAATCCGTCGAGCGCAGGGTGGGAGCAGGGGAAGGCATGCCGTCATGTGGTCTTGCGCTCGCGAAGAAGGCGGTCAACCACGACCGGGCCGAAGCCCGTCGGCGTGGGGCGAAGACACGCGCCCAGGGGGTAAGCGACGTGTATCGCTGCGGCGCCGGCCGACGCCGGGACACCGCAGCGATATCGTCGTGATTTGCTACGGCAACGTTGTGGCGCTGGTGGACTCGTCGATGTCGAAGAGTTCGCCGATCAGACCGCCGAGGAACCGCCGGTGTTGCGACGATATTTCGGCCGCCGCTGCTTCGTCCCGGGCCGCGCACAGTGTGATCAGGTTGTCGTGGTGTTCGATGGCGTCCTGCCAGCCGCGAAGGCTGGAGAACTTGCGGTAGTAGATCCGGTGGATCTGCGGGTGCACCTGGTGCATGAGCCGCTTGAGTAGTGGGTTACCGGCGGCGTCGACGATGACGCCGTGGAACGTGTCGTCCGCGGCGAGGGCGGCTCCGATGTTGTCGGTCTTGATCGCCTGCGCGAGGTCGTCGTTGGCGGTGCGCATCACGTCGATCATGTCGTCGGTGAGGTTGGGCACCCCCGTTTTCACGGCCAGTTGGTCCAAGACCTCCATCACGGCCAGCGTTGCCTCGACATCGGCCCGGTTCAGCGGGGTGATCCGGGTGAAGGCGGCGGGTTTGGCCTCGACGAGTCCGGTGTCGATCAGCCGGGTCAGAGCCTCGCGCACCGGGGTGCGGCTCAGACCGAGATGTTCGGCCAGCTCGCTGTCCTTGACCTTGGATCCGGGCGCGAGCTCACCGGTGACGATCGCGTCGCAGATCCGCTCGAACGCGACGTCGCTCATGCGGGGGCGCTCCACCGGATTATCACGCAACATACTGGATACTGTACTCTGCACGCCGCACGCTCCCGGGGTCCGCGTGTGCGAGTGCCAGGCGCCTTGTCGCGAGGATACCCAGAGCGCCTTCGTCGACCGTCCATCGTCCGGGCCTCGACTACCCATCCGCGCTGCGTCGCCCGGCGAGGACCTTGCCGCCGAGTTCGTCGCCAGGCTCGCCCCCGGCCGCAGCAGGTACGGAGCTGGGCGTTGCGGCGGATCGACCGGCCTTCGCCTCGGCTTTCTCTTCGGACTTGTCGATCACCGACGCGGCCAGGGAGTTTCCGACGACGTTGACCGCGGTGCGGGCCATGTCGGCGATGAAGTCCACCCCCAGCAGGAGTGCGACGGCTTCGGCAGGGAGGCCGATGGTGTTACCTGCGGCGATGAGCACCACGATCGAGGCGGAGGCAACGCCTGCCATGCCCTTGGACAGGATGACCAGCACGCCGACCATCAGCAGCAGGGTCGGGATCGAAGTGTCGACGCCGTAGGCGTTGGCGAGGAAGACCAGGGCCACAGCCTGGTAGAGGACGGAGCCGTCGGTGTTGAACGAGTAGCCGAGCGGCACGACGAACGAGGTCGTCGAGCGGCTGACGCCGAGCCCCTCGAGCTTGAGTAGAAGCGGTGCGAGCACTGCCTCGGAGCTGCGCGTGACGAAGGCCAGTCCGACGAGATTTCCGATTGCTTTGAGCATGGTGACGTACTCGACGCGGAAGATCGCGGCAATGATCGGAAAGATGATGCCGAGGATGATCGCCATACCGACGTAGACGACGGCGAGGAAGCCGAGCAGGCTCGACAGGTTCCCGAATCCGTAGTGCGCGACGTCGTAGCTGATGAAGCCCAGGACGCCGAGGGGGGCGAGGCGGATGACGTATCCGACCACCTTGAACATCGCGCTGGCGAGTGAGTCGAGCACGGACGTCATCGGCTTGGACTGCTCACCGATCGCAGCGAGTGCGACGCCGACGAACCCGGCGAACACGATCACTGCCAGCAGGTTCCCCTCCGCGAAGGCGGCGAAGACGTTCTTCGGAACAGCATGCAGGAGCAGTTCGTGGAAGTCGATGCCCTGCTCGAGGGTCTCGACTGAGGCTCCGTCGGCGCCCGCGACGGGGGCGCCGGAACCGATGTCGAGCAACTTCGCCAGCGCGACCGCCATCAGCAGGATGATCGTGGTGACGACCTCGAAGTACAGGATCGCCTTGGCGGCCATGCGGCCGACCTTCTTCGCCGAATCCATGCGCGCGATTCCGAGCACGATGAGCGGGAAGACCAATGGGACGACGATCATCTGAACCAGGTTGAGGAACACGTCGCCGGCCAGTTTCAGTTGCTCGCCGACGGCGGGGGCGAACGTGCCGATGAGTGCGCCGACGCCGACGGCGATCAGTGATTGCACTCCGATCGGAAGCTTCCAGAATTTCCACCACTTGCGTGGTGTGCGAGACGCATCGGCGTCTTCGGGTGCTGTCGCGTCGTCGGCAGGGATGGCGGGGGATGTCGTCATTCAACAGCTCCGATATATTGGATGTGGTGTACTGTTCGACAACAGTGATCGACGTCATAGACCCTGTCAAGTAGAACGGCGAAATAGGTGTTGGTGGAAAAGTTGAGCGGCAGCGATGTGCGGATCGAGCACGACTCGATCGGAGATCTGGCGGTACCGGCGCGGGCCTACTACGGCGTTCACACCGCCCGGGCGATCGAGAATTTCGCGATCACCGGGTCCACCATCGGTCAGTACCCGGCATTGGTCGCGGCGTTGGCGACGGTCAAACAGGCTGCCTGCCTGGCCAACCGGGACCTAGGCCTCCTCGATACGCGGCGGGCCGATGCGATTGTGGCCGCGTGCACGGAGATTCGCGCCGGGGCGCTGCTCGACCAGTTTCCGATCGATCCGATCCAGGGCGGGGCGGGCACCTCGTCGAACATGAACGCCAACGAGGTCATCGCGAACCGCGCACTCGAAATCCTGGGGTACGGGCGCGGCACCTACACCGAGCTCGACCCCCTCACCCACGTGAACCTGGGGCAATCCACCAACGATGTGTACCCGACCGCAATCAAGCTCGCGCTGGTCGAGCATCTCCGACTGTTGATCGCGTCGCTCGGTCGGCTCGCGGAGTCGTTCGAGCGCAAGTCGATCGAATTCGACGACATCATCAAGATGGGTCGCACCCAGCTGCAGGACGCGGTACCGATGACACTCGGTCAGGAGTTCGCCGCCTACTCGATCATGCTCAACGAGGACTGCGCCCGGCTCTCCGAGGGAGCGCTTCTGCTGCTGGAATCCAACCTCGGCGGCACCGCCATCGGCACCGGGATCAACGGCCATCCCGAGTATTCCGCGCTCGCCTGCAACTACCTGCGCGAGCTGACCGGTGAACCGGTCGTCCCGGCCGGCAATCTGATCGAGGCAACCCAGGACTGCGGGGCATTCGTGCAGGTCTCCGGCATCCTCAAACGTGTCGCCGTGAAATTGTCCAAGACATGCAACGATCTGCGGCTCACCTCCTCCGGCCCTACCGCCGGGCTCGGTGAGATCAATCTTCCTCCGGCCCAAGCTGGTTCGTCGATCATGCCCGGCAAGGTCAACCCGGTCATCCCCGAAATGGTCAACCAGGTCGCGTTCGAGGTGATCGGCAACGATCTGACCGTCACGATGGCCGCCGAGGGCGGACAGCTCCAGCTCAACGCCTTCGAACCCGTTATCGTCTACAGTCTGCTGCGCTCGACGACACACCTCGCCGCGGCCTCGGACACCCTGGCTGTGAAGTGCATCGACGGGATCACCGCCAACCGTGACCACCTCGAGCAGGGTGTTCGGCGCTCGATCGGCATCGTCACCGCGCTCTCGCCGTTCATCGGATATACCGCCAGCGCGGATATCGCCAAGAGGGCCCTCGCAACCGGCACCTACGTCGGCGACCTCGCCGTCGAGGACGGTCTGCTCACCCGCGCGCAGGTCGACGACATCCTGTCCCCCCGTAGACTTGCCGGCCTGCTCACCGCTCCGACCGTGGACCGCGAATTCTCCGCACTCGACCATTCCACCGGTGTCGCCGCGCACTGATCGACCGCATCACATCCCGCACCTCGGATACAGGACGCCGCAGTCTTCGCCCGAAGAGAAGTACCCATCGAGAGGAAACGAGAATCGGATGACGCTCACATCGACGGCACACTCCGTCGCAGTCCCTGCGACACATGCGCGCTCCTGGCTTCTGGTCGCGGGCTCACGTCCGGACGAGTTCGCCGCCGCCACGAACTCGGCGGCAGACGCGGTGATCTTCGATCTCGAGGACGGTGTTGTTCCGTCCTCGAAAACGCAAGCCCGCGAGGACGTCGCACGTTTCCTCGCCGGTGGTGGCACCGGGTGGGTGCGCATCAACAGCGTCACCACCGCGGACTGGTCCGCTGACCTCGACGCGATTCGGGGGCTGCCGGGATTGAGTGGCGTCATGCTCGCCAAGACCGAATCCGCGGACCAGGTCGATCGCACCGCTGCCGAGCTGCCGCACACCCCGATTCTCGCCTTGGTCGAATCGGCGCGTGGCGTCGAATTCGCATTCGACATCGCCTCGGCCGACGCCACGACCCGGATCGCATTCGGTACCGGCGACTTCCGACGGGACACCGATGCGGGCGCCGAGCCCGACGCCCTGGCCTACGCACGTGGACGACTCGTGGTCGCGAGCCGAGCCGCCGGCATCCCCGGTCCTGTCGACGGCCCCTGCTTGACAGGCGAACCCGAACTGTCCGAGGCCTTGGCCGTCACCAGGTCGATGGGCATGACCGGCAAGCTGTGCATGCACAGTGGTCACACAGGGATCGTCAATCGTGAACTGTCCCCGCTACACAGCGACGTGACATGGGCTGCCGAAGTCATCGCACAACTCGGCGCCAACGGCGAGAACATCGCCGACGGCAGTGATCGCCCCAAACTCGCCCGCGCCCTGCGGATCACCCACCTAGCCGACATCTTCTCGGGTTCCGCCTGATCACACAACCAACCGAATCCGTCGTCGGACAACGGTCGGTGAGTGCACGGACACCGACGACGCACAAAGACTCGATTCCCACCGCTATCGCCGCACCCCGGGGTCACAATTCAGATGCCGCTGGCGGTTACACACGACGCGGCGAAGTCGCACCAGCCCCACCGACCAGATTTCACTGATGACTGGCGGACTCCGGGCACGACGGCATGCCGGCTCGGCAACAGGGATCGTCCTGTCGCAGAGTCGGCATGGTGTGCGTTGCCCCGGGTCAGGATGCTCGGGGCCGGGCCCGGTTGTGCGCCGGTATCGGTTTCCGTTCCCAGTCGACTTGCCGTGGTGGGATGAACGTGGGGTGCCGGTCGGCTCCCATTTCCATTTCCCAGTCACTGTGGTGGAGCAATCGGTGGTGGAATCCGCAGAGCAGTACCAGGTTGCCCATGTCGGATGGCCCACCTGCGGACCAGTGAACGATGTGATGGCCTTCGCACCAGGACGGCGGCGCACCACACCCAGGGAACGCACACCCTCGATCTCTCGCCACCAACGCTTTTCGCTGCCGCTTGGTGACCGTTCGGGTAGATACGCCCAGGTCGAGTGGTGCACCCTTGTCGTCGAGCACGATCGGCGTGTAGATCGAGTCGCAGCTGAGGAGCCGGGCTGCTGTGAGGCTCAGCGGCCCCATCCACTCGGTCCACGCCACTCCGTCGACGGCGAAAAGCGACTCGCCAGCGGCGGAGGCATCGCGCTGTTGTCGCGCGCTGCAGTCAGTGTGGTCGGCGAGATCCTTGACGTTCACGTGGAGTGAGACGTGCGGCCGTTCGCCGCCTTCTTCGCCGGCTATCCCGGAGTCGAGGTAGCGGCGAAGGAGTTCGGTCAACCCGTCGGCCCGTCGCCGTCCGGGCGTGCGGCCGTCCTTGGTCCCGTCCTGCGCGGGTCGCGGCTTGGACAGTCCGGAGAGCGCCGAGAGCAGCATTTCGCCGGTGACGGCGTCCAGGTCACCTTTGACGGCGACGCGTCCGTTGAGTGTCTTGGAGGCGTGGAACTCGTTGAGGTCCGTGTCTTCGCTGGGCGGCGGATCGTCGGATTCGAAGGCGCGTTCCAGCCTGGCGATGACGGCGCGCACCGCGTCCGTGTTGGCGGTGGGACCGGTTGCGGCGAACAGCAACGCATTTCGGCAGTCCTCCATCGCTTCGAGCGGCATGCCCTTGGGCGGCCTCTCGCAGAACTTCATGATGAGTGCCGCATGCTCCGCCGAAATGTTGGTGTCGAAGTACTCTTCCGCGATCTCCGGCTGCTGACGCAAACCTCGGCCCAACATCACGATTCGCCCCGCCGCACCCACCTCGAGCAGTGTCTTGGAGGCCAACCACATCTTGGCGTTCGGAAATCCCAGCACATCGACCTTGCAGCGATGATCGACGGCACCGACGAGCCTGACCCGCAAGGCCTCGAGTCGCTGAATCTCCTCCGAGATACGAACGACCGAGTCGAGCAACTCGGCCTCGGCCAGACGCCACGCATCACCGACCGCGGTCGCCAGAATCTCGTCCGACAACGCCCCCTGGATATCCTCCCCGATCCCCATACACAGATCTTAGTTCGCACATATGTGGCCGTCCTGACCCTTTGGTGGGCGATTAATGTTGTGGCAGAGCTGGGCACGCCCCTCCTCGTGTCAGTGTCGCCATCGCAATCAAGGCCTCTGGGCTGTGAAATCCGTAGGATCGCTTCGTCAGTGAACGCAGGTGGGTGTTGTTAGCCTCGACGCGAGCATTGGACAGGTCGTATTCGATTGCGTTGAGGATCTCGCGCCGGTAGCGAGCGATGCTCTTAGCCAGGCCTACAAGTTCCGGGATCCGACTGTCCTGGGCCATCTGCATCCATGCTCGCAGTCGTACGGAGGCTCTCTTCTTCGAGCCGGAATAGACATGTTGCAGTTGTTCTTTCATGACATAGCCTCGACACAGTTCGCTGTTTCTGTCCTCGAGGATCTTTGCTCGGACTGATATCTGCGCGGGGTTGAGATTCTCGACGTTCTTCAACAATGCCCACCGCAGGTGCCGTCGATCCCGGTCGGTGAATCCCCATAGCCGCGACAACACACGCGAGCGCAGTCGGTCCAGAGCCCGCGTCATCCACTGAATCACATGAAACGGATCCATACACCGCTTCACCTGCGGCGCCCTGCTGCACACGGTCGAGGCGATCCACTTCGCAGCATCAGCACTGATATGCGTCAGACGAGCCGTGCGTTCTTCACCCAACTCGTCGAAGAATCGATTCAAGGTGCTCTCGTTGTGCCCTTCGGCTGCCCATACGAGTCGGCCTGTGTCGTGATCGACCACCACGGTGAGATACCGGTGACCTTTCCGGTAGGCGATTTCGTCGATCCCCAAGCGCCGCAATCCCTGGAGCCGATCAGTGCGTCCGACAGCGTCGCCGACGACGCGGGTGACGATCCTGGTCACAGATCGCCACGCCACTCGGGCGTACTCGCACACCGAGGTAGCTGGACTGTGCGCGGCCAACCACGCCACGTTGTCGTCGAACGCCCTGGTCATGTTCGCGGCCGGCCGTGCCCACGGCACCATCTCGGTCACCACGCCGTGCTCGGGGCATCGAATCCTCGATACCGAAGCTTGTACGAAGCACCGTGTGCCGCCCATATCCAGGTGACGCCACTGTCGAGATCGATTCGGGCGATCGTATCTAGGGCAGCGCTGTTTACAATGTGGACAGCGGGACCGCACCGACGCGTGCGACTCGAGGGTCACCACGATCACGGGCCCTCGTTCGTCGTCCGTGAATGCGACATCGATTACCCGGGCCCTGTCGATTCCCAGCAGTTTCTGCAGTATTCTGGCAGCGCGCAACGCCTTCTCCCTTAGGTCTTGTCTTCGCAAACCAAAACCTATGCGAGGGAGGGCGTTGCGTCTATCAGGCTCGCGGAGATCACCCATCAAAGGGTCAGAAGAGCCACATATGTTCTAGTCAATGGTCCATTCGAACCACCGTCATCGGGTCGCCGATCAGGAGGGAGGCGCAGACCGCAACATCGCAGCCAACGACCGAGTGTGCCTGCGCCACAGCCTTGCCGGGGCATGGTCCATCGCGCCACGTAGGTCCGCCCCGGTCCCAGATCGCGCGAGACGCACGAATTCGCAAGAGGGCCGGGAAACGGTCGTCGCCTCCGAAAGGAGGCGACGCTCCGGTTGTAGCTAGCTGCCGAACCCGCTGAAGAGGCTGAGCAGATCCTCCAGACCGAGGTCGGCGCTTCCGCCGCCGCCCGGAGCCGGAGCCCCGGTCAGGGTCACCTGCGCGAGCGGACCGAGCTCGACATACGGGTTGGTGCTCGCACCCGCCTTGCACTGGCTGATCACCGCATAGGTGCCCGCCGGCAACTCGATCGAGGTACCCGTGGCCTCACCGCCGGTGAAACCGGCGTACTTGATCGCGTCGACACGGGTGGTCTTGTCGAAGACCGGCGCGCCGAAGGGGAAGATCTGCGCCTCACGATGATTGAGCGCCTCGGTGGGCGCGATTCTCAGCGGGCTCGGCACGCGGTATCCCCGATTCAGTATGCGGTGTGCGATCCGTTCGGTGGAGTCATCTGTGGCCTCCATGCTCTCGGTCATCACCAGTCGCGTCGCCGCCGCCGTATCCGATTCATCCACGAGTTGGTGGAAGTACCGGAGCTCCTGCGTTCGCGACCAAACGCCGAGGCGTGCTGCCCCTCACCGATGCGTGCCCATTGCGCGCTCGGCAAGGTAGCCCCGTCGGCAGCGACGTACAGGGCGCCGCCCGGATCATGCTGCGGCCCGGAACAGATCGAGGTGAGCACCGACGGTGTCGGCGTCTCCGGGACGGTCGTCGACGTCGAGTATCTCGGCGCGGAGATGCTCGTGGGTATCCGCCTCGACACCGAGGGCGGCGTAGTTCCCGAGCGAGTCACCGTGCGCCGCTTCGGTGCCGGAAACCTCGCACCCGGTGACCGGGTCGGCATCCGAGTCCTCGGTAGAGCAGTGGCATACGAACCATGACGACAACGACGTAACGCGACACCGGCCGCAGCAGCAACTATCCCCGCGCCATGTCGACGAACTTGGACAGGTGAAGCTGGTGCGCCACAGTGATTGTCGCGGTAGGCCCGTTACGGTGCTTGCCGAGGATGAGGTCGGCCTCGCCGCCGCGGGGGTCGTCGCGTTCCGTGGCGTCGGGGCGGTAGAGCAGGATCACCATGTCGGCGTCCTGCTCCAGCGATCCCGACTCACGAAGGTCGGCGACCTGGGGGCGCTTGTCCTGCCGCTGCTCGGGACCACGGTTCAGCTGGCAGATCGCGACCACGGGAACCTCGAGTTCCTTCGCCAAAAGCTTGAGGCTACGGGAGAACTCGGAGACTTCCTGCTGACGTGACTCGACCTTCTTACCCGAGCTCATCAGCTGCAGGTAGTCGATCACGATCAGCTTGATGTCGTGTTTCTGCTTGAGCCGCCGGGCTTTTGCGCGGATCTCCATCATCGTGAGGTTGGGGGAGTCGTCGATGAACAGCGGCGCCTCACTGATCTCACTCATACGTCGAGCGAGCTTCGTCCAGTCGTCGTCGGTCATCTTGCCGGAGCGCATGTCGCCGAGCTTGATCTTCGCCTCCGCCGACAGCAGACGCATGACGATCTCGGTCTTGCTCATCTCGAGCGAGAACATGACGCTGGCCATACCGTGCTTCACGGAGCAGGAGCGCAGGAAGTCCATGCCGAGGGTGGAGTTGTGGGTCGGCACCATAGAACGGCCCGCGAGGTACAAATGGTCGGCGTTGTCGACTTCGACGCACCGCACGGGGACACTCTCGACCTTGCGTACGTCGGTGATGAAACGAGAACCCGAACGAACGGTAGCGCTGCTCGCGCGACGTTCCTTGTGGAGCAGAGCCTTCCGCGGAAGTCCGAAAACCTCGTCATCGGTTGCGAACGTAAGGGTGTAGGCAGTCGACGACGCCTCCGTACGACCGTGCACCTTCTTGGTGCTCATCTGGCAGCGGTAGCCGAGGCTGACGATCAGCTCCTGCGCGTCGCGCACCAAACGCTCACTCGTAACGGAGAACTGCACGGAGCCACCAGCCGTCACAGTGCCGTCCGTGTCCAGCAAACCGGCGAGCACCCAGCGGCGCTGCAGCTCAGATCCACGCAGGTACTGGATGGGAATGTGCTTGTTACCCAACACCCCGAGGGTCCGCAGTCGCGCCTGGAGAGTGCCCACCTCGTTTCGGCACCTCTGGCAGAGCCTCATGCCGATCGAAGGCCCGCCGCAATGTGCACAGGTTGGAGCCGGCACTGGATCCGACATGAAACGCGCCTTGCCACCGCAAGACTGCCCACAGGTACGCACCTGGCTCGTGAACGGCACGAAGGATTCGCCGCACACCACGCAGCCGCGGGCAGCGATCGGAGCTTCAGGCGCCAACTGCAAGCTGTATCGCAATTTCGCAGTCGTCGACGGAACCGCAACCAAACCTTCCGCCTCGATCAGCATGATGATCTCGGGGTCGGCGCACGTGATATGAGCAGCCGCCGAAGTGCCGTCACCGAGCCACGCTCCGAGCGTGTACGGAGGCACGAGCAGGTCCTGTGCAGGCAACTCGAGCGGTTTCGCATTGGTGACCGAATGATTCACGCGCGAATCCGCGGTAGCGCAGCGAAGTGTGGCGGCGATTTCGGCTGTCGTACGCACCTCAGCGAACGTGCCCTGGTTCTTGTATCGGTTGTAGCCGGTGGCGGCCTGCTGCGCCGACCGCCGAGATGCCCGCGTCTCCGTCAACCACTGATGCTGCTCGTCGGCGACGAGGACGGTGCCGTCCGAGAATTCCACCTCGTAGCAGGGCCTGCCGACCATGACGTCGGTGGTGGCGACGACGCGGGTGGGCTTGCCGTCGGCGTCGATGAGGTGATCGCCGACCTGGACGTCACCCATAGTGGTCCAGCCGGTGGGCGTGGCGAGGGGAGTGTCGAGGGCGAGCGCCTTGCCCACACCGGGTCGGGCCGCGACGATGATCATCTGGCCCGGGTGGAGGCCATTGGTGATCTCGTCGAGTTCGACGAAGCCGGTGGGCACACCGAGGGAGATGCCGCCGCGGCTGGCGATGGAGTCGATCTCGTCCATCGTGGGCTGCAGGAGCTCTTCGAGGGGGACGAAGTCTTCGGTGGTGCGGCGTTCGGTGACCTCGAAGATCTCGGCCTGCGCGCGGTCGACGACCTCGGCGACGTCCTGACCGTCGGCGCCGGTGTAGCCGTACTGGACGATGCGGGTGCCGGCGTCGACGAGGCGACGGAGGATGGCCTTCTCCGCCACGATCTCGGCGTAGTAGCCGGCGTTGGCGGCGGTGGGCACGGTCTGGGTGAGCGTCACCAGATACGGCGCTCCGCCGATGCGTCGGAGCTCGCCACGACGATCCAGCTCCGCGGACACCGTCACCGGGTCGGCGGGCTCACCGCGGCTGTAGAGGTCCAGGATCACGTCGTACACCGACTGATGCGCGGGACGGTAGAAGTCGCCGGGACGGAGCACCTCGAGCACGTCCGCGATGGCGTCCTTGCTGAGGAGCATGCCGCCGAGGACCGACTGCTCCGCCGCCATGTCCTGAGGTGGCTGCCGGCCGAACTCTTCGCCGGGCTCCGCGTCAGGCGGACCCGGGTATTCGGAACGGCCCCGATCGTCTACTACAGCCACTCGACCGACCTTCCCCATCACTGTTGCGCCACCCCGGAAAATGCTTCCCGGTGTTGGTGCCCCGAAACTCTTTGTACTCGCCCCTACCGACAACCTTCGCAGGCTCTTCGCGGCAGCCGGCGTCGTGATCGCGAGACACGCCGGGACGACGTTAGGGATTAGCTACCCGGTGTTCAAACCGGCCTGTGTACACAGTTGGGGACGAATTGTGGAAACTGCTGGGTACGTTTGTTAACCCCATGGGGATAACCTGAGGATAAGTGCATATCACAATCCCAAAGACCCAGATCAGAGCCGTTTTTTGGTTTCTCACCACTGTGGATGAAAACCCGTTCGGCGTGTCTTTCGCGTTGACGACTCGGGCGTGTTGAGTTGGTCGCCCCTGCGTGGCAATATGATCCACCTCACAGATCGTCGGCGGGGCGGCTAACTTCCAGACACAGCTGGAAGCCGCTCCTCTGCGTGCTTCAGACCGCTGAAAACGGGCTCGAGAGGGCGGCTGTGGGCCGGAATCGACAAGCACAGACCCCCCACACGCCGAGGCGTCCGGGGGGCCTGTGAGTAAACGAGTCGACTAGGCGCCGACGACGTTCAGGTGGAACTTCGCAACCACGTCGGGGTGCAGGTTCACGACGATGGCGTGCTTGCCGGTCGCCTTGATGTGAGCCTTCGGCAGCTCCAGGCTGCGCTTGTCGACGACGGGTCCACCGGCGGCCTTGATGGCAGCGGCGACGTCGGCGGCGGTAACCGAACCGAAGAGCTTGCCCGAGTCACCGGCGGTCTTGACCGACAGCGAGATGCTCTCGAGACCCTCGATGGCGTCCTTGAGCTCCTTGGCGTGGTCGAGTCCGCGCACGGCGCGGGCTTCCTGCGCACGACGGATACCCTCGACCTGCTTCTCGGCGCCACGGGTGGCGACGATGGCCAGGCCGCGGGGCAGCAGGTAGTTGCGGCCGTAGCCGTCCTTGACCTCGACGGTGTCGCCAGGCGCACCGAGGTTGTCCACGTCAGCGGTGAGGATGAGCTTCATGTCTTTCCTCCCTTTCCTTAGCGAGCCACGGTGGCGTAAGGCAGCAACGCCACCTCACGTGAGTTCTTGACGGCAATGGCAACGTCGCGCTGGTGCTGGACGCAGTTGCCGGTGACACGGCGCGCGCGGATCTTGCCGCGGTCGCTGACGTACTTACGCAGAAGCGTCGTGTCCTTGTAGTTGATCTGCGTGTTCTTCTCTTTGCAGAAGATGCAGATCTTCTTCTTCATTACCTTGTCGCGCAAGGGCGGCTTCGGCATTAGTTTGCTCTTTTCTGGATGTTCCGATCAGGTACGGATCAGAACGGGGGTTCGTCGCTCCCGCCACCAGAGCCTCCGAAGGAGCCGGACGCCTGCGGCGCACTGCCCCACGGATCATCTCCGCCGGTGTTGGATTGCGGACGTCCGCCGCCCGATCCGCCGGAGGAACCGAAGCCACCGCCGCTGCCGCCACCACGGTTGGCCTTGTTGACCTTGGCCGTGGCGTACCTCAGCGAGGGGCCGATCTCGTCGACCTCGAGCTCGACGACAGTGCGCTTTTCACCTTCACGAGTTTCGTAGGAGCGCTGCTTGAGCCGGCCGCTCACGATCACTCGCGAGCCACGGGTCAAGCTCTCCGCGACGTTCTCGGCTGCCTCGCGCCAGATGTTGCAACGCAGAAACAGTGCTTCGCCGTCTTTCCATTCATTGGTCTGACGGTCGAAGGTGCGGGGCGTGGACGCGACAGTGAAGTTCGCGACCGCGGCACCCGCGGGGGTGAATCGGAGCTCCGGATCAGCCGTCAAGTTTCCGATGACGGTGATGACGGTGTCGCCTGCCATATGGTTCCTCCTGCAGAATGTGGAGTTCGGTTGGGCACGAGCCTAGGGCTGGTGACCGACAGAAATCACTTGTTGTGGCGCAGAACCTTCGTACGCAGCACCGACTCGTTCAGACCGAGCTGACGGTCGAGCTCTGCGACGGTGGCGGGAGTAGCGCTGATGTCGATCACCGCGTAGATGCCTTCGCTGTGCTTCAGGATCTCGTAGGCGAGACGACGCTTACCCCAGACATCGACCTTGTCGATCTTGCCGCCGTCCTGGCGAACAACATTGAGGAACGTATCCAGCGAAGGAGCAACAGTGCGCTCGTCCAGGCTGGGGTCAAGGATGACCATCAATTCGTAATGACGCATAAGACCTCATCACCTCCTATGGACTAGTGAAAACGGCCACGGACTGTCCGTGGCAGGAGGGTCGTTGC
Source organism: Rhodococcus wratislaviensis (assembly GCF_900455735.1). Lineage (GTDB taxonomy): Bacteria > Actinomycetota > Actinomycetes > Mycobacteriales > Mycobacteriaceae > Rhodococcus_F > Rhodococcus_F wratislaviensis. The sequence goes on from NZ_UAUI01000029.1 coordinate 18,425, forward strand.
GTCAGCAACCTTTGCAGGTTACACGACGAGCCCCTGACCAGCGAAATCAGGACAGCAGGTGTGATCCCGGGAACCGCGGGGTACGCCGACACGATGGCAGAAGAGAAGAAATTCCGACAGGGCGACGAGGTGGAGTGGAAGACCCACGGCACCACCACGTCGGGGACGGTCGAGGAGAAGATCACCGAGGACACCGAGGCGGCGGGCCGTACGGTGCGGGCCTCCGAGGACGACCCGCAGTACCGCGTCGTCAGCGACAAGAGCGGGCGGGATGCCGTGCACAAACCCGACGCCCTGCGCCGGGCGAGCGACTGACCTCCGCACCCGCGGCGTTTCCGCTTCGCACGCGGAGGCCCGCGCACCCTAATGTGGATTCATGCATATCGGAGCTCGGCAGCGGTCGCCGATCACGGCGCTCGTCGTCGGGTTGGCGGGTCTCTCCATGCTCGCCGGCTACCTGCAGAAGGCGCGGTGCGCCGGGGCTCCGTTCGACGGCTCCGGGCGAAGCCTGATCTTCGACCGCATCAAGGACACGCAGGTCTGCTACTCCGACATCCAGTTCCTGTGGCTCGGACGCGACGTCAACCTGCACGTCTTCCCGTACGTCACCGGGGGGATCAACGCCGACGGCATCCTCACCGGCGGCACCGTGGAGTACCCGGTGCTGAGCGGTGTGCTGATGTGGCTCGGCGGCATCGGTTCACACACCGACGCCGACTTCCTGCTGCACTCGGCGCTGATCCTCGCCCCGTTCGGACTGCTCACCGCGTGGATGCTGGGACGCCTGGCCGGCTGGTGGGCGCTGCTGTGGTCGGCCACTCCGCCGCTGGTGTTGTACGCCTTCCACAACTGGGAACTGCCGGTGGTCGCGACGTCGGTGGCCGCGATCTTCGTCATGACGCTCGAACGCATCCCCCTCCGCGCCCGGGCCGTCCTCGCTGCGGTGCTCCTCGCCGTCGGCTTCTGCCTGAAGGTGTATCCGGGAGCGTTCGTGTTGCCGCTGATCGCCTACGTCCTCACGCAGAACGGCACCGCGGGGCGGCGCTACGACGTGCGCGGCGCGGTGATGGTCGCGGTGGCCGCGATCACCACCGTCGTGGCGGTGAACCTGCCGTTCGCCCTCATCTCCTACAGCGGATGGCGGGCGTCGTTCACGTTCCAGGAGAACCGTCAGGCCGATCTCACCACCAACTCCATCTGGTACTGGGGCCTGCGACCGCTGTTCGGGCCGGTCGCCGACGACGTCCCGCTGCCCGCGTACGACCAGACGGTGAGCCTGCTGTCGCCGCTCCTCGTGTGCGCCGCGTTCGCGATCGCCCTGCGGCTCGGCTGGTCGCGGTTCCAACGCGACGGCGTCTACCCGTGGATCGCCGTCAGTGCCGCGATGCTCTGCGGATTCCTGCTGCTGCACAAGGTGCATTCGCCGCAGTACACGTTGTGGCTCATCCCGTTCTTCGTCCTGCTGCGCGTCCCGTGGGGGCTCGTCGCCGCGTACCTCGTGGCCGACCTGTCGATGGGGATCGGCGTCTTCAAATACTTCGGTGCGCTCGCCGCCCAGACGGACGCGTCGACGTTCGAGGTTCTGGTGAAGTTCGGGGTGTGGGGCCGCGCGGGTCTGCTGGTGGTGCTGTTCTTCGTGTTCCTGCGCGCCGCCCAACGGCATCCGCCCGTCCGCGGGCGCACCGGTCCCGAGTCCGGCAGGCGGCCGGTGTTGAAGTCTCCCGAGCCGGTGCGATGAGCGAATCCTGGTTCGCGCACCCCACGCTGACCGGGCGGCACGTACGACTCGAACCGCTGGGCGAGGACCACGTCGACGGCCTGGTGGACGCCGTCGACGACCCCCACATCTTCCATTGGACGTCCGCCGCGATCGCCGACCGCGACGACGCGGTGGCGTTCGTCCGCAGCGCCGACGAGGATCCGGCCCGCCTCGCGTACGCGCAGATCGACGTCACCACCGAGAGGATCGTCGGCTCGACGTCGCTGTATCTGATCGATCCGAAGAACCGCAGCCTCGCGATCGGGCACACCTGGTTGTCCCGTTCCGCGCAGGGCACGCTCATCAATCCGGAGGCGAAACTGCTGTTGCTGCGGCGGGCGTTCGAAGACCTCGGCGCGGTCCGCGTCGAATGGCACACCGACGAACGGAACGCCCACTCCCGCGGCGCCATCGCGAAGCTGGGGGCCGAGTTCGAGGGAATCCTGCGCAAGCACCGACGTCGCCGCGACGGGACCTGGCGCAACACCGCTCTGTTCTCGATGATCGACGAGGAGTGGCCGCGCATCTGCCCTCGACTCGAGGCTCGAGTCGAGGGCTGACACGGTCGGGTCACGTCACGTCACGCGACGGGTGCGGTGGCCGTCACTCTCTTCACGAACTCGATGACCGCCGAGCGCATTTCGGCGCTGCGCGGAACCGCCCCGGACATCCAGAACGCGCCGTGGATCAGACCGTCGAAGCGGATCGCCTCGGTGTCGACCCCGGCCTGCCGCAGCGACTCGGCGTACGCCTCCGCCTCGTCGCGGGCCACCTCGTTCTCGGTGGTGAGTACGAGGGCCGGCGGCAGCCCCTCGAGTGAGGCCGCGCGGCTCGGTACCGCGTGCGGGTGTTCCGCGTCCTCGGGGGAGGACAGGTAGTTGCCCCAGAACCAGTCGAGGTCCCCGGCGCCGATCACGTACCCGTCGGCGAACTCCTGCCGGGACGGGAAGTCGGCGTTCGGGTCGATCACCGGGTAGATCAGTACCTGCCCCCGCAGGCGCGGTCCGCCCTCGTCCCGGGCGCGCAGCGCGGTGACGGCGGCCAGGGTGCCGCCGGCGCTGTCGCCCATGACGACGACGTTGCCAGGGTCACCGCCGTAGCTTCCGACGTTGTCGGCCACCCACTGCAGGGCGGCGGACGCGTCGTCGGCGGCGGCCGGGAACCGGTGTTCCGGTGCGCGGCGGTAGGTCGCGGCGACGACGATCGCGCCGGCGCCGTTCGCGACCGCCCGCGCGGGTTCGTCGATGACGTCGAGGTCACCGGCGACGAACCCGCCGCCGTGGAAGTACAGGACCACGGGGTGCGGCGCCCGGCCCTCCGGCACGTAGACCCGCAGCGCGATCTGTGCTCCGCCGCTCTCGTAGTGCGCTTCTTCCACCCGGGCGACGGGTTCGGGCGGCGCCTGCAGTCCGGTGAACGTCGCCACGACCGCCCGCACCTCCTCCACGGTGCTGTGTTCGAAAGCCTTCAGCCCCTGCGCCTGTAGTCCGGCGATCAGTTCTGCTGCGTGTGCGTCGAGTGCCATGTCGGTCTCCTTTGTCGCGGGGTTCGGGGGTCAGGACACGGTGGAGGCCACGCGGGCATCTGCCCGGGTGAGCGCGAAACCGGAGTAGCCGCCGGCCACCACCTCGTCGCACGTCGCCCGGTAGGTGGGCGCTCCGCCGAGGTAGACCATGCAGGCGCGGGGCTTGCCGGGAATGTTCGCGCCCATGTACCACGAGTTCGTCTCCGGCAGCAGGGTCTGATTGGCGATGTCGTTGGTCAAAGCACCCCAATCGCTTTCGGCCTGCGCGGTGGGCTCGATGACGTCGAGGTCGCGGCCGTCCAGGTAGTCGATCGCGTCGGTCGCGAAGTCGACGTGGTCCTCGATGGCGAGGGGCATGTTGTAGAGCACCGACGGCGACTGCGGTCCGGTGATGAGGAACAGGTTCGGGAACTCGTTGACCATGATGCCGAGGTAGGTCTTGGGTCCGTGCTCCCACTTCTCGGCCAACGGCAGCCCACCCCGACCGCGGATGTCCATGGCCATGAGCGGACCGGTCATCGCGTCGAATCCGGTTGCGAGCACGATGGTGTCGACCTCGTAGACGCGGTCGCCGACCCGGACTCCGCTCGGCGTGATCTCGTCGATCGGCGTGGTCTTCACGTCGACGACGCTCACCGAGTCGCGGTTGAACGCCTCGTAGTAGTTGGTCTCGAGCGGGGGACGCTTGGTGCCGTACGCGTAGCCCGTCGGCGCCAGCGTCGCGGCCTTCTCGGGGTCCTGCACGCGCTCGTGGATCCGGTCGCGGATGTAGTCGGCGATCGTGTCGTTGGCCGCCTTGTCGAACAGGATGTCCTGGTAGGAGTCGATGAACAACCGGAACCCGCCGGCGTTCCAGCGCTCGTCGAACGTGCGGCGGCGCTCCTCGGCGTCGACGGCGAGCGCGGACGGCTGCACCTGAGTGAACGGCACGCCGAGGAAGTGGTTGCGGGCCGCGGTCCGCACGTCCGCGTAGTTACTCTTGATGTCCGCCACTTCGTTCGGGTCGATCGGGCCGTTGCCGAGGGGGGTCGCGAAGTTGGGGGTGCGCTGGAAGACCACCAGTTCGGCGGCGTCCTCGGCGATGAACGGGATGGCCTGGATGCCGCTGGCCCCGGTCCCGATCACGGCCACCCTCTTGCCGGTGAAGTCGGCGCCCTCACGCGGCCAGTTGCCGGTGAGCAGCACCTCCCCGCGGAAGTTGTCGATTCCGCCGAACTCCGGCGTCTTCGGCACGGACAGGTTGCCTGCCCCCGAGATGAAGTACCGGCTGCGCACGACGGCGCCGTCGTCGGTGCGGACCACCCACACCGAGTCCTCGTCGTCCCAGTGCACGCCGACCACCCGGGTGTCGAACGTGATGTCCTTACGCAGGTCGAAGCGGTCGGCGACATGTTCGAGGTAGCGCAGGATCTCCGGCTGTCCGGCGAACCTCTCACTCCACCGCCATTCCTGCTGCAGGTCCTCGTCGAAGGAGTACGAATAGTGGACGCTCTCGATGTCGCAGCGGGCTCCCGGATAGCGATTCCAGAACCAGGTGCCGCCCACATCCGAGCCGGCCTCGAACACCCGCGTCGACAGCTTCATCGTGTCGCGCAACTTGCGCAGCGCGTAGAGGCCGGCGAATCCGGCACCCACGACGACGACATCGACGTCGGCGGAAGAAATGGTCTTTGACATGGCGTTGAGCTCCTCGGGACGATGGGTTCCGGCTGGAGTCGAGCGGGCAACCGGGGTATGCCAATGACAATGACCCACGTCACATCACCCCCACACCGGGTAAATCACCCCCTTGGTTACCTGTGTTGTCCGTCACAACCAGTGGGGGTAGGTTCGTGCCACCTGGCCAACCGGAACGGGAGAGATCCACTGACTCGCTCGAGAGAACTCACGAGGTCGATGACCAGCTTCGTCGGCCGCCGCCGCGAGATCGAGGAAGCCCGCGCACGACTGCAACAGTCCCGGCTCGTGTCGCTGCTCGGTGCCGGCGGCGTCGGCAAGACGCGGCTGGCCGAGGAACTCGCGGTCCGCTCCGCGCGCGCCTTCCGCGACTCCGTCCGGTGGATCGACCTCGCGCCCGTCCGCGATCCCGACGCTCTGCCCTCCGCGGCCGCGGCCGCCCTCGGCGTCACCGACCAGTCGAGCCGCGCCGTGATGGACAAGGTGATCGACCACCTGCAGTCCCGGCACCTGCTGATCGTCCTCGACAACTGCGAGCACCTACTGTCCGCCGCAAGCGAATTCGTGAGCACCGTCCTCGCCTCCGCGCCGGAGGTCCGGATCCTCACCACGAGTCGCGAACCGCTCGGGATCGCAGGCGAATTCACGTACCTCCTCCCGCCGCTGAGCACTCCGGGTGACATCGAGGACTGCCGCGCCGCGGACATCGCCCCGTTCGAATCGGTGTCGTTGCTCGTGGAGCGTGCGCAGGGCGTCGTCGCCGACTTCCGGCTCACCGACGCGAACGCCCCCGCCGTCGCCCAGTTGTGCAATCAGCTCGACGGGATCCCGCTCGCCATCGAACTGGCCGCGGCCCGGCTGCGGTCGCTGTCCGCGTCTCAGCTCGTCGAACGCCTCGACCAGCGTTTCGCACTCCTCACCGGCGGCGACCGGGCGGCGATGCCCCGCCAGCAGACGCTGCGCGCCCTCATCGACTGGAGTTACGAACTGTGCTCGGACACCGAGCGGCTGCTGTGGTCCCGGCTCGCCGTGTTCCCCGGAAGCTTCGATCTCGAAGCCGCGGAGGCGATCAGTGGATTCGGTGCGCTGTCGGACTCGCCGGTCGTCGACGTCCTCGATCGGCTGGTCGGAAAATGTCTTGTCACCGTGGACCGTTCGACCGAGCGACTCCGCTACTCGCAGCTGATGACGGTGCGTGAGTACGGGCACGAGCTCCTCGAGCGCAGCGGGGAGCACGACGAGCTGTACCGTCGACATCTCGAACACTATTCGGAGCGCGCCCGCCGGTCGTCGCTCGACTGGTGCGGGCCAGGACAATCCGAGATCCTCGCGGGACTGCGGATCGACCACCCCAACCTCGTTGCCGCCCTGGACTGGGCGTTGCACGACGACTCACAGCGGGCCGCGGCCGCGGAACTGGCCGTCGCCTTGCGATACCACTGGATCGCAGGCGGCAACCTGTCCGACGGACGGATCCGGCTCGAGCGGATACTGCTGCGGCTTACCGAACCCACCCGGGAGCGGGGCGACGTGCTGTGGGTGACCGCCTGGACCGCGCTGATCCAGGGCGACCGCGACGCCGCACGCGAACACCTCGACGAGTGCACGACGATCGCGACCGCGCTCGGTGACGAACGTCTGCGGGCGCACGCCGATCACTGGGCGGCGATCCACGCCGTGTTCTCCGGCCACCCCGACGACGCCATCCGGCTGTTCCGTGATGCCATCGCCGTCCACCGCGCTGTCGGCGACACGGCCTCGGTGCTGACCGCGTCGTTCGAGATGGGCATGGCGCAGACCTACGACGGCCGACTCGACGACGCCCTCGAGACGTGCCGCGACGTGATCGCGGTGGCGGACGTGCACGGCGAGAAATGGAACAAGGCCTACGCCCTGTGGGTTTCGAGCGTCGCGTACTTCCATCTGGGCCGGGGCGACGACGCCGTCGACGCCGCCCAGCAGGCGCTGCGGATCCAGCGTGACTTCAAGGACAAGATCTGCACGGCCCTGTCGATCGAGGTGCTGTCGTGGGTGGCCACGTCGAGCGGAGACGCCAACGCGGCGGCGAGACTGTGCGGCGCCGCGAAGGGCGTGTGGCATCGGCTCGGCACGTCCGTCGCGGCGTTCGGCCCGCACATCACCGACGACTCCCTGTCGTCCGAGCGCGACGCCGCCCGCATGGTCGGAGCCGACGAGTTCGCCCAGCTCGCAGCGCCCGCGGTCCGGCTCACCATCGAGGAGGCCGTCGACCTCGCACTGGGAACCCCCACCGAGCACCGGGCACCACCCCGCGCCGAGGCGTCGCCGCTCACCAAACGGGAACAGGAGATCGCCGACCTGCTCGCCCAGGGACTCAGCAATCGGCAGATAGCCGAGGCGTTGGTGATCTCGCGGCGCACCGTCGACGGACACGTCGAGCACATCTTCGACAAGCTGGCCGTCAGCTCCCGCACCCAGGTGGCGGCGTGGGTCGCAGCCCGGGCGCATCCACCCGTCGTGGAGACCGGCCGATAGCCGGACCGTAACCGCCGGCCGCGCGAAACGCACTGCACAGTCGGGAATCTCGACGGTCTATACTCCACCTCGTCGCCCACGGTCGTGGGCTCCACCAGCGGGGAGGCAACGCATGACGTCGCAGCAGCAGGACACCTCGGCGGACTACCGCGGGCCGCTGGCACCGCCGCCCGCGAGCAGTCTGCCGCTCGCCATTCTTGCGATTATCGCGTTCCTGCCGTTCGGCATCGTCGCGCTGCTGCGCTCGCTCACCGTCCACCGACTGTGGGAGCGGGGCGAGTACGACCTCTCGGTGCGCGCCGCCGCCGACGCCCGCCAGTGGTCGATCCGCGCCATCGCCCTCGGCCTGTCGATCGCGGTGTTCGCGGTCGGGGCGACGCTGGTGCTGTCGAAGAACTAACCGGTCGACGGCGAAACGCTGTGAGCGGGAGCCGCTTCTACCGGCGGCCGCGGCCGTAGCCAGGCGGGCAGCCACCGCGGCTGCGCATCGGGCGCCTGATCGAGCACGCCGCCCGCCGGATCGTCGATGAAGCCGTACCGCACCAGGTCCTCGCCGGGCCGGTAGATCTGGCGGATGATCAGCGCGCAGATGACCACGACCGCGACGTCGCGGACCACCACCGCGCCGGTGAACCACTGCTCGGGGAGCCCCTTGTTGGACACGCCGAGGTAGTAGAACATCCGCGGCACCCACACCAGCGCGTCGATCGTCATCCAGGCCAGCAGGATCCGCCGGTGCGGGAACGCGAGCACGGCCAGAGGCACCAGCCACAGCGAATACTGCGGGCTCCACACCTTGTTGGTGAGGAGGAAACCCGCGACCAGCAGGAAACACAGTTGGGTCAGCCGCGGGCGTCTCGGCGCCGTCAGCGCGATGTACCCGATCCCGACGCACACGAGGGCGAACAGCAGGAACGACACCGCGTTGAGCACGGTGGGTGCCTCACCGGCCGACAGGATGCCGTCGAATCCGGTCCAGCCGGTGAACGACGAGATGACGTTGTAGACGGAGTCCGGGTCGGCGCCGCGTTCGGAGTTGAGCCGGAAGAATTCGGCCCAGCCCCGTGGGAACAGCAGGGCGATCGGCAGATTGACCGTCAGCCACGCGCCGATACCGGTCAGCGCCGTCACCGACCACTCACGAACCCTGCCCGTGCGCAGGCACAGCACCAGCAGAGGTCCGAGGAGCAGCAGCGGATACAGCTTGGCGGCACCACCGAGGCCGAGCAGGATTCCAGCGAGCACCGGCCGTTTCCGCGACCACGCCAGCAGCCCACCCGCAGCGAAAGCCGTTGCGAGGGGATCGAAATTCGTGAACGCGTGGACGATCACCAGCGGGGACCCGGCGATCAGTGCTGCGTCCCAGACGCGGCGTCCGGCCAGAAGCGCACTCGCCCAGACGGTGACCAGCCACGCCAGCGCCAGACCGAGCGCGACGACGTTGAAATAGATCGCGACCTGCAGCGCACCGGGCAGCCAGTGCACCGCGTCCCAGGACTTCGCGATCGTCATCGCGCCGTACTGGTAGAGCCCGGAGATCACCGGGTACTCCATGTATCGGCGCTGGAGCTGGCCGTTGCCGGCGTCCTCCTCCCACCACTTCTTGTAGGGGAACGCGCCCTCGTTCAGCCGTTCCGCCCCGTACAGGGGCACTGTGTCCGAGTAGCACATGGCGACGTACTGCCGGCTGCCACTCCAGTCGAGCCCGAGCGCGCCGTTCTCGCCGACCGGCGCCTGCTGGATGCACGGCGCCTTCGCGAACCAGCCGAGCGCGAGAAACACGATCGCCAGCAACAGAATGGCGCGCATCGGCGTGAAGAACCGGCTGCGCCCGACGACGGCGTGCCGACCGACCGGACCGCCGATCACCCCGGAGAGGTCGGCGGTCAGCGGGTCGGTGCGCCCCGGAAGGTCCCGCCAGTCCGCGGAACGCCGATCCTTCGCCAGAGGCGCGGGCGAGACGAATCCCGTCTCGCCCGCGTCTCGGACGGCGTGCGCGTCAGGGTTGTCGGCCACTCCGCGAGGCTACCGTTCGCCGTTACCGGGCCGGAACCTGCTGCTGGCCGTTGCCGTTACCGGCGTTCGGCGGCGTCGTCGTCTCCGGTTCCGCCGGAACCGCCGGGGCCGCCGTCGTGGGCCTCGGTGCCAGACCCGGAATCGGAATGGTGATGCCGGGCAGGATCTCCACCGGCGACGGCGTCACGACCACCGGCGGCACGAGCTCCGTCGGCAGCTGGAACGTGCTCGTCGGAGGCGCCGACGTCTTGGTCGGGGCCGGCGCCGAATAGGCCGGGATACCCGACTGGCCACCGATCGCACCCGGCTTCGGGAACTTCTCGACGTCGGTGCCCTCGAGGGCACCGTCCATCGTGTCCTTCCAGATGTCGGACGGCAGACCGGAACCGTAGATCATGGCGCCGCTGCTGTTCTCCAGCGCCTGACCGTCCGTGGTGCCCACCCAGACCGCCGTGGACAGCGACGGGGTGTACCCGACCATCCACGCGTCCTTGTTCTTGCCGGTGTCACCGAGCTGCGCGGTACCGGTCTTGGCCGCCGACGGGCGTCCGCCCGCCAGGTTGTGGCCCCGCGAGTACCCGGCGATGGGTTCCATCGCCGACGTCACGTTGTCGGCGACGTCCTTGTCGATGCGGTCCTCACCGGTGTCACCGCCGCGGTCGAGGAGCACCGTTCCGTCCGCGCTGACGACCTTCTGCACGAAGTGCGGGGCGTGGTACGTACCCGAGGCGGCCAGCGTCGCGTACGACGACGCCATGTCGAGGACCCGCGACTGGTACTGGCCGAGCACGATGCCGTTGTTCGGACCACTACCGTCCGGCTCGGTCAGCGACGGTCCGACGCCGGGGATCTCCTTCGGGATGCCCGCCTTGTGGGCCATTTCGGCGATCGCCTGCGGTCCACCGTCGAGTTCGAGTTCCTGACGGTAGAAGCTGGTGTTCAGCGAACGCTTCAGCGCCTCGGCGATGGTGCAGGTGCCGCAGCCCTCGCCCTCGACGTTGCTGATGGTGATGCCGTTGACCGTGAGCTCCGAGCTGTCGTACATCTGCGACAGCGGGATGCCCTGGTCGAGGGCCGCGGCGAGCCCGAACACCTTGAACGACGAACCGGTCTGCAGTCCGGCGTTCGCGAAGTCGTAACCGCCACCGTCCTCGCCGCCGTAGTACGCCCGCACCGCGCCGGTCTTCGGATCGACCGACACGACACCGGTGCGCAGGTTCTCCGGCTCACCCTCCATGTTCGAGCGGGCCGAATCCACCGCCGCCGCCTGGGCGACCGGGTCGATCGTCGTGGTGATCTCGAGGCCCTCGGTGTTGAGCAGCTGCTCGCTGATTCCCGCCTCCCCCAGCTCCCGCAGAACCTGGTTCTTGATCAGGCCCTCCGGTCCGGAGTCCTGGTTGCCGTTGTCGACCTGCGCGATCGGCACGTACGGCGGGTACTGCATCACCGACCGGGCCGACTGCTCGAGCGTTCCCGCCGACACCATGCCGTCGAGCACGTAGTTCCAGCGCGCCTGCGCACCCTCCGGGTTGGTCTCCGGATCGAGCAGCGACGGCAGCTGGATCGACGACGCCAGCACCGCACTCTCCTCGACCGTCAACTGGTCGACGGGCTTGTTGAAATACGCCTTCGACGCGGCCGCGATGCCGTACGCACCACGCCCGAAGTAGATGGTGTTCAGGTACGCGGCGAGGATGTCGTCCTTGGACCACTCGCGGGCCATCTTCGACGAGATGACGAGTTCCTTCATCTTTCGCGTCAGCGAACGTTCGGAACCGACCATCGTCTTCTTCACGTACTGCTGCGTGATGGTCGAGCCACCGCCGGCGCTGTCCTTGCCCAGGACGTTGTCGCGCGCGGCGCGCGCGAATCCACCGATCGAGAAGCCGGGGTTCGAGTAGAAGTCCCGGTCCTCGGCAGCGAGCACCGCGTCACGGGTGTGCTTCGGGATCTGGTCGAGCGTCACCTCGGTGCGGTTGCCCTCCGGCGGCACGACCTTGCTGAGCACCGACGTTCCGTCGGACGCGTAGATCGTGGCCACCTGGTTGGTCTTGAGGTCGCCGGGGCGCGGGACGTCCTGGACGACGTATGCCGCCATGAACAGCAGGATCGGGATGATCATGCCCAGCGCGACGCACGCGTACGCCGTCCGGCGCACGATCTTCCACCGCGACTTCTTCACAGCCGTCTTCTTTCCACCCTTCGGCGGTTCGCCACCGCGGCCGCCGCCGGTCTTGCGACCGTTCGACGGCGGAGGTCCCGGCGGGCGCCCACCGGGACCCGACTGGTTACGCGCAACCGGGGGCGCGCCCGCGGGACGGCCGGGCGGCGGGCCCGGACGACGCGGCGGGGGACCCGGCGGACGGCCACCACCCTGCGGCGGCGGACCGGGACGACGCGGCGGCGGGCCCGGGGGACGGCCACCACCCTGCGGGGGCGGAGGCGGCATCCGACGCGGCGGCGAGCCGCCCGATCGGCCCGGCGGGGGCCCACCCGCAGGCTGTCCGCCGCGGGGTGGTGGACCTCCGGGGCGTCCCTGTGGCGGGGGGCCACTCGGTCGTCTCGGTCCGTTCGGTCGATCACCCGGGGCGTTGCTGCGGGGGGAACTCACGTACAAATCTCCAGTGGTTGTGGACCGGCTTCAGTCCTGCGTTACGTCTGTGGGCACTCTTCTGCCCGCGTCCGTATTCGGGCGTGTCTACTCGCTCGCGGTACGACGGCTCGGAGGCCGCGGCCGTGGCGACGAACGCCTGGGCCGTTTCGGTTCGGGCACGGTACCGAGAACATAGGACTGGACCAAATGGTTCCAGCTGCATGTCCGGCACACCTCGACCACGTGAACCGAGAATTCCTCCTGAGTGGACGCGAGACGCACCAACTCCTCGGCCGTACGAGCCGAACCCGACACCGGGCCCAACTTGTCACCGAAGACCCAGGAGACCAGAGTCAACTGCTCCTTACGGCAGATCGGGCACACCACATCACTGCCCTTGCCGTGGAACTTCGCGGCACGAAGCAGGTAGGGGCTGGCGTCACACACCTCCGTGACACCCGTCCTGCCCGAGTAGACCTCGGCCAGGAGTGACCGGCGCTGAAGCGCATAGTCCACCACCTGCCGCTGTATCCGCACGGAGACCAGAGTACGTGCGTCGCGTCCGGAGAGAAGGGGTCGGTCGAGTGACGCTGGTCAAACACGGTCGCCGCACTACGATGCCGGTGTGGCCTCAGGACCGTCCTCGCAGACTCGCGCACGCGACCTCGATCGGGTCAACGCATGCAGCCAGCTCGACGCCGCCTACGCCGACGGGCAGCTCGGCGCCCACGAGTACCACGACAGGACGGCCCAGGCCATGTCGGCGAAGACCCTCGCCGAACTGAACCTGCTGATCAGCGATCTGCAACTGCCGTCGTCGATCACCACACAGGCACCTGTCCGGACAGCGGGATCACCCCGCCGGGCGCTGCGGATCGCGGTCGCGTGCGGGACGGTGATCGCGGTCGGCGCGATCGGTCTGGCACTCACCGAGCAGGACGGCCCGGACCCCGTCACCCCACCGGTCCCGGTGCAGGTCGAGAAGCCACTGGCCCGGCCGGAGGTCGAGGTGCCCGCGGTCGAGCCGATCATCGTGGGGCAGGCGCAGCCCCTCACCCAGGATGGGATCCACGCCCTCTTCGAGCAGTACCGGCAGAAGTTCGGCGACCTCACCGTCCACGAACTGGGGTTGTACGACGAGTACGCGATCCTGTCGCGGACGTCCCCGGACGCGCCCGACAAGGTCGACCGGTACGACTTCCGCGGCGGGTTCAAGACGTCGGGCACCCGCACGCAGCGTCTCCCCGGAACCGGGGAGGTCGACCTTGCGCAGGTAAACGTGCCCGCACTGGTCGCGCTCATCGCCGACGCACCCCAGCTGGTCGGAGTCCCGGACGGCACGATCGGGCACGTTCTCCTCGCCGACGGCGGCAAGGGACCGACGATCAACGTGTACGTCTACGACAAGGAACAGACCGGCGGGGGATACCTGCGGGCGACGCTCGGCGGGGACGTGTGGCAGGTGAACCCCGCGAGGTAGCCGTCCGGGCTCTAAGATCCTCCCGTGGCCAGCCGATACCCACCGAACACGCGGGCACGCGACGTCGATCGAGCCAACACGTCCGCACTGCTCGACGCCGCGTTCGGCGACGGCCAGATCAACGAGGCGGAACATCGCGCGATGTCCGACCTCGCCGCGGAGGCTCGCACCCTCGCCGACCTCGAGGTCCTGGTCAGTGACCTGCAACGACCCGCCGACGCACCACCGGACGCACGTCCGCCGCGCGACACCGCCAAGCACTGGTTCCCGGCCGCCGTCGCCGTCGCCGCAGTGATGGCAGCCGTCGGCGCCTTCATGCTCGTCGACAGCGACGACGTTCAGGCCACCGTGCCCCCCGCCGCGCAGCAGGTCGATTTCGATTCCGTCCAACCGCTGGTCGTCCCCACACCGAATCCCGTCACACCCGAGGGCATGAAGGTGTTCCTCGATCGGTACCGCGCCAAGTTCGGCGATCTGATCGTCGACGACCTCACCCTCTACGAGGGCGGCCACGCCAGCCTCGAACGCGCGCTGCCCCTCGAACCGAACCGGATGGTGAGCTACGACTACCGCGGCGGGTTCACGCCGTCGGGAACCCCGACCACTCGGAAAGTCGACACCCCCGTGTTCGACCTGTCGACGCTGAACCTCGACAAGATCGGCGGAACAGTCGTGGGTGCCCCGGTGAGCCTCAATGTCCCCGACGGAGAAGTCAGCCACATCTCGTTCGAGGCCGACGACGACGGCCCCACGGTGTCGATCTACGTCACCAACGAGTTCAGCGAGAGCGGACACATGGAACTCGACCCGTCCGGTGCACCACTGAGCGTCTACCCCTTCGGCCGATAGGACGCAGATGCCCAGGACCACACTCGCGGGTATCCGCGCCCGCGACTCCGACCGCGCCGACGCCTGCGGGATGCTCGACGCCGCGCTCGCCGACGGGCAACTGTCCGCGGAGGAACACACCTCCCGCACCTCCACGGCGATGCGGGCGAAGACGTTCGACGAACTCGACCGCCTCATCGGGGACCTCCAGATCCCCAGCCGGCTCGCCGCCAGCCCCGTCGTGTCCCCGCGACGCCGCCGATCGTCGCGGCGGTGGGTGTACGCCGCGGTCCTCGTCGTCGCCGCGGCCGCGGTGGGCGGTATCGCCGGAGCCGTCGCGAACAGCGACCTCGGCCCGTCGAAGTCGGTGCCGAACCTGACCACCGGCGCCGGCCTGCACTTCTTCCTCGACGAGTACCGCGCCGAGTACGGCGACACCGTCGCCGACGAACTCGGCCTCTACCCGGCCCACGCCGTCTTCGACCGGCCGTCCGCCGGCAACGCGCTGCAGTCCGACTCCTACCTCTACGACGGCGAATTCGACGACTGGGGCAGCTCGTCCACCCGCTCCGACGACGAGAAGTCCTTCGACCTCGGCACCGTCGACCAGGTCGCGATCGCAGGACTGCTCGCCGGGGCACCCGAAACCCTGCGCGTCCCCGACGGCGCGGTGGAGATCGTGTCCTTCCGGTACGAACCCGGGTCCGACGACGGACCGCCGACCATCTCCATCCACGTGAAGAACGCCGCCGGCCACACCGGACACATGGTCGTCGGATTCGACGGCGAACCGTTCGACATCTACCCCTACGAGGGCTGAGCGTCCGGGGTCGTTGCCCTGCTGGGGCCGGCAGCCGCCGTCGGGTGCCGTCGGCCGCCGGTTGGTCGCCCAATGTGACATTCGTTCAGTCAGACGGCACCGGTGTGACATTCGGCGACGAGGCCAGACGCCCGGCCTCGGTTAACAACCTGTGACGGCTTGTCCCATGTATCGAGCGGGCGTATCGTCCTATATATCGGTGCGATATAGTTTTGAATCGCATCACACGGTTAGGTCGGGCGACTCAGGGGGTGGACGTGCTCGAATTGGCAATTCTCGGGCTGCTCCACGAGTCACCCATGCACGGATACGAGCTCCGCAAACGGTTGACGGGACTGCTGGGTGCATTTCGCGCCTTTTCGTACGGTTCCCTCTACCCGACGCTTCGACGCATGCAGGCGGACGGTTTGATCGCCGAGGACGCAGGTCCTCCGGGGACCGTCAAGCGTCGTGCCCGCCGCGTCTATCAGCTCACGCCGATCGGCAAGGAGCGGTTCAAGGAACTGGTCGCCGACACGGGTCCGCAGAACTACACCGATGACGGATTCGGCGTTCATCTCGCCTTCTTCAGCCGCACTCCCGCCGAGGCGCGGATGCGGATCCTCGAAGGCAGACGACGCCAGGTCGAGGAGCGCCGCGAGGCGCTTCGCGACGCGATCGGAAGAGCGAGCGGCACGCTGGATCGCTACACCAAGCAACTCCACCAGCTCGGACTCGAATCCAGTGAGCGTGAAGTGCGCTGGCTCAACGAGCTGATCGCCGCCGAGCAATCGACAGCAACACCAAAGAAAAAAGGAGAACCCGACCATGGGTGAGAACAGCACCGCGGTGCGCGTGGCCATTGTGGGCGTGGGGAACTGTGCCTCGTCCTTGGTTCAGGGCGTGCAGTACTACAAGGACGCCGACGAGACGGCGACCGTTCCCGGCCTCATGCACGTCAAGTTCGGCAAGTACCACGTGCGCGACGTCCAGTTCGTCGCCGCGTTCGACGTCGACGCCAAGAAGGTCGGATTCGACCTGTCCGAGGCCATCTTCGCCAGCGAGAACAACACCATCAAGATCGCCGACGTCCCGCCGGCCGACGTTCCGGTGTTGCGCGGCCCCACCCTCGACGGCATCGGCAAGTACTACGCCGAGACCATCGAGATCTCCGAGGCCGAGCCCGTCGACGTCGTCAAGGCTCTGAAGGACGCCAAGGTCGACGTGCTGGTCTCGTACCTGCCCGTGGGTTCCGAGGACGCCGACAAGTTCTACGCCCAGTGCGCCATCGACGCGGGTGTCGCATTCGTCAACGCCCTGCCCGTGTTCATCGCTTCCGACCCGGAGTGGGCAGCGAAGTTCAAGGACGCCGGCGTCCCGATCGTCGGTGACGACATCAAGTCGCAGGTCGGCGCCACCATCACCCACCGCGTGATGGCGAAGCTCTTCGAGGACCGCGGCGTGCAGCTCGACCGCACCATGCAGCTCAACGTCGGCGGCAACATGGACTTCAAGAACATGCTCGAGCGTGATCGCCTGGAATCGAAGAAGATCTCCAAGACGCAGGCCGTGACGTCGAACCTGACCCGCGACCTCGGTCCGGGCAACGTGCACATCGGCCCGTCGGATCACGTCGGCTGGCTCGACGACCGCAAGTGGGCGTACGTCCGCCTCGAGGGTCGCGCCTTCGGTGACGTTCCGCTGAACCTCGAGTACAAGCTCGAGGTCTGGGACTCCCCGAACTCGGCCGGCATCATCATCGACGCCGTCCGCGCAGCCAAGATCGCCAAGGACCGCGGCATCGGCGGACCCGTCTACCCGGCGTCCGCGTACCTGATGAAGTCCCCGCCGGTCCAGATGGCGGACGACAAGGCTCGCACCGAGCTCGAGGCGTTCATCATCGACGCGTAGTTCACCGCGCAGAAGTAGTACGGGGCGAATGCACCTTTCGTCGTCTTCACGGCGACGAAAGGTGCATTCGCCTTTGTGTTCGATTTCTTGTCAGACCCTCCCTCTACGGTGACACCCAGGATTCATCGAGGGAGGCGTGATGTCCGACAACACTTTCGATCGAGAGATCGACGACGCCTGGACCGAACTCCAGGACCGTCTGACCGGGTACGTGCACGCTATGGAGGACGACGACGAACTGGTGCTGCAGTCGCAGTACGACAGCGTCGACGACGGCCTCGTCGAGACCGCCGCGTGCGTGCGGTTCTTCGCCTGGGCCGGCGACAAGGTGCGGTGCGAGGTGCCGTCCAACCGCTTCCTGCACCCGGCGCGGGCGCTCACCGCCGAGGAGCACGAAAGGCTGATCGAGCTCGGCTGGAACCGGCCCGACCTGTGCGAGCACGTCGACGAGGGAAACGGTTCCGCGTCGTACTACCTCGACGCCGACCGAGAGGACGCCCACCTGCTGGCGTCGATGACGGTCACCGTGTTCCGGGAGATCTGGGACCTTCTACATCCCTCGTTCCTGAAGGCGATCACCGGTGGCCGGGCGGAGACCCCGGAGTTCGGTACTGCTGATGTCCCAGCCCAGCTGCGTGACGGCGCCGGGTTGCGCGACCGTGTCGATGCCGCGGTCGAATCCATGCTCGAGCAGGCACCGGGCAAGGACGCGGACGGCGACATCCTCGTGTGGGTCGGCGACCTCCCCACGTACGTGCGGGTGATCGAGGAGGATGCCCGCGTCGAGGTGTTCGCCCGCGTGGTCCACACGATCAGCGATCGCACGCGCACCGCGGAGGCGCTCGCCGACCTCAATCGGCAGTGGCCCGACATCAAGTTCCTGCTCATCGTCGACAACGTGGTCGCCGTCATGCGCGTCGACGGGTCACCGTTCGTCGCCGATCATCTGGTGTCGGTGTTCCGGATGTTCGAGCATTTCGTGGATACCGTCGACGACGCGTTCGCCGAAAAGCTCGGCGGCAAACTCAATTCCACACCCGGTGCCACGTCCTCGTACGCCGAGCACGAATGCGAGGACGAGTTCCCCGCCGCCCTCGTGACCCTGATCCACCTCGACTCCGAGAGCGGGCTCGACCCGGACGACGTCGCGGAGATCTGCGGACGCGACCGCGACACCATCCTCGAGTTCCTCCGACTCTGCTCCGAGCAGGAGATCGAGTGGCGCCACAACGCGGAACTCGCCCGCGAGGAGGAGCCCGAAGAGGCCGACATGTGCGAGGACGAGGCGAGAGCCTGGGCCAAGACGACGGAAAGCCTCCGCGCCGCGCTGCGGGTTGTGGTGCTGCCGAACCGGACTCCGCCGCGCGGCGGGTTTCAGAACCTCGGCTAACCCGGCAGCGGGATGATGACGCCCGGGAGGATTTCGATCTGGGTCGGCGCCGGGACGGGTGCGGGCACCGGCGGGACGGGCGGGACCGGGACGGCCGGTGGCGGAACCTCGACGGGTGCGGGAGTGGGGGCACCGGGCGGCGGGACAACCCCGCTGGTGCCGGTTCCCGCTCCGTCGCCGCTGGTTTGACCGGTCCACGTGGGCACACCGGCTTGGCCGCCGATCGGGTCGGGCCACGGGAAGTCTTCCCAATCGGTGTCTTCGAGCGCGCCGTCCATCGTGTCTTTCCAGATGTCGGACGGCAGACCCGAACCGTAGATCAGGCCGCCCCAGCTGTTGTTGATGGCGGTGGCGTCGGCCTTGCCGATCCACACCGCCGTCGCCAGCGACGGCGTGTACCCGACCATCCAGGCGTCCTTGTTCTCACCGGTGTCGCCGAGCTGCGCCGTGCCGGTCTTCGCCGCGGACGGGCGTCCACCCGCCAGCGCATGGCCCCGCGAGTAGGAGGCGATCGGCATCAGTGCCTGACTGATGTTGTCGGCCACCGCGGCATCGAGCCGGCGCTCACCCGGGCTGGGCGCACGGTCCAGGAGCACGACGCCGTCGGCGGTCACGACCCGCTGCACGAAATACGGCTGGTGGTAGATGCCCGACGCCGCGAGCGTCGCGTACGCGGATGCCATGTCGATCGGCCGCGACAGGTACTGGCCGAGGACGATGCCACCCTCGGGTTCGCCGCCGTTCTCGCTGAGCGTCTTACCCTGCACCCCGGGAATGAACTCCGGGATCCCCGCCTTGTGGGCGGCGTCGGCGATGGCCTGCGGACCGTTGTCCAGCGACATCATCAGCCGGTAGAAGCTCGTGTTCAGCGACCGCTTCGTCGCCTCGGCGATGGTGCACGTGCCGCAGGACTCGCCCTCGACGTTGCCGATCTGCACGCTGCCGACGGTCAGCGGTGCACTGCTGAAGCGGGCGGAGAGCGGGATGCCCTGCTCCAGCGCCGCCGCCAGACCGAACACCTTGAACGACGACCCCGTCTGCAACGGCGCCTGCGCGTAGTCGAAGCCGGCGCCGTCCTCGCCGCCGTAATACGCGCGTACACCTCCGGTGCGGGGGTCGATGGACACGACCGCGGTCCGCAACCCGGGATCCTCACCTTCGAGGTTGTCGTGGACTGCCTCGATCGCGGACTCCTGCGCCCGCGGGTCGATCGTGGTGGTGATCTGCAGCCCCTCGGTGTTGAGGGTCTGCTCGGAGATCCCCGCATCCGACAACTCGCGCAGCACCTGGTTGCGGATGAGGCCGTCCGGGCCGGGCGCGGAGTTGGCGTCGGTGGGCCGGTTGGACGGCGCCGTGACCGGGAACTCCGCCGCACTGCGGTCCTGCTGACTGAGCACACCCATCGCGACCATGCCGTCGAGAACGTAGTTCCAGCGCGCCTGCAACTGGTCGAGGTTGGCCTCGGGGTCGAGATAGGACGGGCTCTGGATCACGGACGCGAGCACGGCGCCCTCGGCCACCGACAGGTCGCCGACCGGCTTGTCGAAGTAGGCGCGCGACGCCGCCTCGATGCCGTACGCGCCGCGGCCGAAGTAGATGGTGTTCAGGTAGGCGGCGAGGATCTCGTCCTTGGACCACTCGCGGGCCATCTTGGTGGAGATCACGAGTTCCCGCATCTTGCGGTACACGTTGCGGTCCGCGCCGACCAGCACGTTCTTGACGTACTGCTGCGTGATCGTCGACCCGCCGCCCGCGCTTTCCTTGCCGAGGACGTTGTCGCGGGCGGCACGCATGAACCCGGTGACGGAGAAGCCGGGGTTGGAGTAGAAGTTGCGGTCCTCCGCCGACAGGACGGCGTCGCGGACGTGCTGGGGGATGGCGTCGAGCGCGATCTCGGTGCGGTTGCCCTCCGGCGGGATGACCTTGGTCAGTTCGGTGGTGCCGTCGGCGGCGAAGACGGTGGCCACCTGGTTGGTCTTCATGTCCGACGGGCGCGGGACCTCGGCGCGGACGTAACTGACCAGGAACACGACGAGCGGGATGACCAGCAGCAATGCGATCACGACCAGGCTCACCCGGCGGACCGTGCGCCACCGTGTGCGCTTGTTCTTCTCGTCCGGTGATGGAGTGGGTGTGTCAGCCGAACCGTCGTCTACGGGCGGTGTGCCCCCCGATTCGGAGGCATGATTGCCCGTCGCGTCGTTGCCAGAACTCACTTCCACACTCCCGGTCAGTTATCCGGTCACGGAGGATCATCGCACCCACCCGTACGTATGTTATGTGAATGGCCTCGAGTGTGACGCGCGCCGCGCTAACGCTCAGCAAATTTCCATACCGACCGTACTGTTTCAGCGCACCCGATTCCGGGCGGCAATCGCCAGCCCCGACAGCACCAGGCAGCCGAGCAACACCAGCGCGGGAGTGACGCCGGGGTCGCCGCGGACGACCTCGACGACCGCGGCGACGAACGCCATCACCGTGAAGAACCCGAGCACGCCGATCAGTACCTCGAGCCGCTGCCGCTTCGCCACCGGATGCATGGTGCTAACTCTTCACGCCGCCGGCCGTCAGGCCCGACACGATGCGACGCTGGAACAGCAGCACCATGATCACCAGCGGAATGGTGACGATCGTGCCCGCCGCCATGATCGCCGCGTACGGCACGACGTGCGGGTCGTTGCCGGAGAACCGGGCGATCGCGACCGTGACCGGTTCGGTGGCGTCGCTGGAGAGCTGGCTGGCGAGCAGGTACTCGTTGACGGTCGCGATGAACGCGAGGATGGCGGTGGTGAACAGGGCGGGCGCCGCCAGCGGCAACATCACCAGACGGAACGCCTGACCGCGGCTGGCGCCGTCGATCCGGGCCGCCTCCTCGAGCTCCCAGGGGAGTTCCTTGAAGAACGACGTCAGCGTGTAGATGGTGAGCGGCAGCACGAACGAGATGTTCGGGATGATCATCGCCTGGTAGGTGCCGATCCAGCCGATGTTCGTGAACAGCTGGAACAGCGGGGTGACGAGGGCGACGACGGGGAACATCGACGCGCCGAGCACGATGCCGACCACCACGTACTTGAACCGGAACTCGATGCGGGCCAGCGCGTAGGCGGTGAAGATGCCCACGGCGAGGGCGACGACGGTGGTGATTCCGCCGATGATCATGCTGTTGACGACAGCCCGGGTGAAATTGTTGCCGCTGCTCGTCGACAGCGCGTTCTGGAAGTTCTCGAGTGTGAGATGCGTGGGCCAGGGTGTGGTGTCGAACGTGTAGTCGGGGTCGCGGAACGCCGTCACCATCATCCAGTAGAACGGTGCGAGCCCCCAGACGAGGATGATCGCGACACCGATGTAGATGCGGGAGTTCTTGAATGCGAACCGCTTCGGACGGTTGCGGGGAACGGGCCTGCTCGGGAGTTCGAGCTCCGGGGCGCGATGGGTCACGGCTTCGGCCCCTTTCGCTGGGCTTCCTGAGTCTCGACGGCGTTGGCGCCGAGGAATTTCACGAGGACGAATGCCACCGCGAAGATCAGCAGGAACGTGATGGTGGAGAGTGCGGACGCACTGTTGAACCCTTGCCGCACCTGGTCGACGACGAGAATCGACACCGTCGTGGTGGCCGGGTTGCCGCCGGTCAGGATGGCGGGCAGGTCGTACATGCGCAGGGCGTCCATCGTGCGGAACAGGATCGCGACCATCAGCGCCGGCTTCACCAGCGGGAGCGTGATCTGCCGGAACCGCTGCCAGGCGGAGGCGCCGTCTACCCGCGCCGCCTCGTACACGTCCTGCGGAATCATCTGCAGTCCGGCGAGGATGAGCAGGGCCATGAAGGGGGTGGTCTTCCAGACGTCCGAGATGATCACCGCGAATCGCGCGGGCCACGCGTCCGATGTCCACAGGATCTCGGTGCCGAGGAGGCGGTTGGCGATGCCGTCGTAGGCGAAGATGAAGTACCAGAGCTTGGCGGTGACCGCGGTCGGGATGGCCCACGGGATCAGGACCGCCGCACGCAGCAGGGCGCGGCCCTTGAACGTCTTGCCCATGATGATCGCCATCCACAGGCCGATCGCGACCTCGAGGCCCACCGTGACGACGGTGAAGAATGCGGTGTTCCCGACGGCCGACCAGAACTGGGAGCCGAGCGTGCCGGGCGGGCACGCCACGGCCACCCCGCTCGGGGAGGTGCACTGCTGCAGAATCCAGTGCGTGTAGTTGGTGAACCCGGCCCAGCCGCCCTCGACGAACATGCCGGTCGTCGGATCGAGTCCGGCGTCCTTCTGGAACGACATCACCACTGCCCGGATCACCGGGTAGCCGATGACGACTGCCAGCACGGCGAGCGTCGGCACGACGAACAGCCACGCGCGGCGACTGCTCAGCCCAAAGCGTCGCCCGTTCTCGCTCTTCTCACGCGAACCGCGGCCGGGGTCGGAATCCCCGGCCGCGGGACGGGCCGGCGCCCCACTGGTGGTCCCAGTCGGAACGGCCATGTTCACTCCTGTGCTCTACGAGCCTGCGGACTGGATGCCGGACTGCATGTCCGTGATCGCCTGATCCACCGACTTCTCACCCTTGATGGCAGCGTAGGCGTTGTCCTGCACGGCCTTCGACACAGCGGGGTAGAACGGCGTGACCGGACGGGGAACGGCGTTCTCGATCGACACCTTCAGCGTCGGCATGAACGGGTAGGCCGCGATGATCTCCGGGTCGTCGTACAGTGCGGCGCGGACCGGCGGCAGCGAGCCCATCGCGATGATCCGCTGCGCCTGCTCACCCTGCAGGAAGGTGAGGAAGTCGCGGGCCGTCGCCTTGTTTTCGGAGTACGCGCTGATGGCGGCGTTGTAGCCACCGAGCGTCGAGGCGCCGATGCCGTCCTTGCCGGGCAGCGGGGCGACCGCGAATTTGCCCTTGACCGCGGACGAATCCTTGTCTGCCGTGCCGTACACGTACGGCCAGTTGCGCAGGAACAGCGCCTTGCCGTCCTCGAACGCCTTCTGGCTCTCGGGCTCCTTGAACGTGGTGTCCTGGGCCGGGATGTCGCCGTTCTTGAAGTTGTCGACCAGCACCTGCAGGCCGGCGCGGGCCTCGGGGCTGTCGACGGTCGGCGTCTTGCCGTCCTCGCCGACGAACGAGCCGCCGTACGCGTTGATGACCTCGGCGGTGTTCACCGTCAGGCCCTCGTACGGTGCGAACTGACCGGCGTAGCAGTCGATGTTGTTGGTCTTCGCGACCTCGCACGCGGCGGCCAGCTCGGCCCACGTCTTCGGTGCGGCGGGCAGCAGGTCGCTGCGGTAGTACAGCAGGCCGCCGTTGGTGTTCTTCGGCGCCGCGTACTGGGTGCCGTTGTAGGTGGCGCTGTCGACCGTGGCGGGGAGAATTCCGGTGTTGTCCACCGCGAACTCGCCGGTCAGCGGCTGCAGCCAGCCCTTGGCCGCGAACTCCGCGGTCCAGGGGACGTCGAGTGCGACGACGTCGTAGTCGGACTGCTTGGCCTGCAGGTGCTGGACCAGGTCGTCGTGCGCCTGATCGGCGTCGTTCGACTGCTCCTTGAACGTCACCTGCTCGTCCGGGTGCTCGGCGTTCCACGCGTCGATGATCTGGCGGACGACCCCGGTCTCGGTGGTGTCCTTGCCCTCGACGTACGTGATGGGTCCGCGACCGTCGAGGTTCTCCGACGTGGAGTCGCTGCCGCTGTCGCTCGAGCAAGCGGTGAGCGTGACCAGCGAGGCAGCGGTGGCAAACACCGCGGCGCGCCGGACCGCTCTCGAAATCTGAACCATGGAGTCTCCCCGTAGGTAGATGTGGATGAACCCGTTACCGGCACGACGGAACTCGCGGCACCGGCGCGGTGTCGGAACATACTGTGGCATGGAACACCGCAGAAGTCCGGCATTACCCCCGACCTGAATCGGTCAGGAACCGCCCCGGCCGCCGCCGGGTCAGCTCAGCCGGTAGCCCTCGGACGCCGAGAACAGGTGCACCTGGGACGGGTCGACGTGCAGTTTCACCAGGTCACCCTTGCGGGGCGGGTTCCGCCAGTCGGCGCGGGCCACCAACTGCTGTGTCTCCCCGTTGACGGTGCTGCGGCCGTAGATGTAGGCGTCGGATCCGAGTTCCTCCACCACCGCGACCTCCATCGGGATGCCGGTCGTCGACAGTTCCAGGTGTTCGGGGCGGATCCCGACGACGACCTGACGCTCGTCGCTGTCCGCGCGCAGCTGCCGGGGCAGCGGAATGGTCGCGTCGCCGAGGACGACACCGTCGGCGGTGATCGGCAGCGTGAAGAGGTTCATCGACGGCGACCCCATGAAGCCGGCGACGAACACGTTGGCGGGCCTGTTGTAGAGGTCGCGCGGCGACGCGCACTGCTGCAGCACCCCGTCCTTCAGCACCGCCACCCGGTCGCCCATGGTCATGGCCTCGACCTGGTCGTGTGTCACGTACACCATCGTCGTCTCGAGGCGGCGCTGCAGCTGCGCGATCTGGGTGCGCGTCTGCACGCGGAGCTTGGCGTCGAGGTTGGACAGCGGCTCGTCCATCAGGAACACCTGCGGCTGCCGGACGATGGCACGACCCATCGCGACGCGCTGCCGCTGACCGCCGGACAGCGCCTTCGGCTTGCGGTCCAGATACGGCTCGAGGTCGAGGAGTTTCGCCGTCTCCTCGACGCGCGTGCGGATGTCGTCCTTCGCGGCGCCGGCGAGCTTGAGCGCGAACCCCATGTTCTCGGCCACCGACATGTGCGGGTACAGCGCATAGTTCTGGAACACCATCGCGATGTCGCGTTCCTTGGGTTCCTGGGTGGTGACGTCGCGGTCACCGATGAGGATCCGGCCGCTGTGGACGTCCTCCAGCCCGGCCAGCATCCGCAGCGACGTCGACTTGCCGCAGCCGGACGGGCCGACGAGGACCAGGAACTCACCGTCCTCGATCTTCAGGTCGAGCGTGTCGACGGCCGGTTTGTCCGAGCCGGGGAACAGGCAGGTGGCACCGTCATAGGTCACTGTGGCCATGAACGTCGAAGTCCCTTCTACCCGGCGCCGCGCACAGGTGCGAAGAATCTACCCCGTGCGCCTTTCGGTAGCCCCCGCTACCAGAAAGGCGCACTGGCGGCTACGGCGCCTCGGCGATGAGGGTTCGAAGCTCCTCTCCGAGTTCGGGGGTCGCCGCGACGATGCCGCTCCAGCGGCGGGTGAGGTCGGTGTCGAACTCGACGGGCCGGCCGAAGGCGTCCAGTACCACGCCACCGGACGCGCCGACGAGGACGACTGCCGCGGCGATGTCCATGAGCCGGTGGGTGTCGCTGCCGGCGTCGACGAACGCGTCGACGGCTCCCGTGGCGACCAGGACGGCGTCGAGGGTGCTGCAGCTGAGGATCCGGATGCGGGTCGCCGTCTGCGCGACGCGGGTCCACGCGTCCCAGTTGCGCTGATGCGGGCGCAGCATCGACACGGCGGCGTCGGCGACCGTGCGGCAGCCGCTGGTGGTGTACGGCGACAACTCCCGTGACGCCCACCAACGTTCATCCGTATGTAACCACGTGGTCATCGCCTCGGTGAATTCGCCGTCTATCGCGACGGCGGCACTGAAGCAGGCCAGCGGCACACCGGCGGCGGCGTTCGCCGAGCCGTCGACGGGATCGACCACCAGGGTGACGGCCGAGCCGACGTCGACCCAGCCCCGCTCCTCGGACAGCACGTTGACCCCGGCTGCGGTGGCAGCGTCGATGATGGCGTCCTCGACGATCACGTCGACGAACATGGTCGGGGTGCCGTCCGCGCCCTGCATCGCGATCGACTTCAGCTTCTCCCGCGGGTAGGTGGCGACGGCCCTCCGGTAGGCGTCCGTCGCAGCGTCGGCGGCCGCCATGAGTCCTGAATTTGCTTCGGTCCGAATCGTATTGGTCGGGTTCATCAACAGGTTCCTCCACAGGTTGGGGATGAATCAGGACATCGCCCGGCGCATCCACATCGCGATGCCCTCGACGGCCATCACGACGGCGAAGATCATGAGCACGATGGTGGTGACGACATCGAACTGCAGGACCCGGGCGGCGTTCATCAAGTAGAACCCGATGCCGCCCGCCCCGACGACGCCGAGGAGCGTTGCGGCGCGGATGTTCACGTCGAGTTGGTAGAACAGGTGCGCGACGAGAGCGGGCGCCGACTGCCGGAGTGTCGCGGCGGTGAACACCTGGGAACGGCTGGCGCCACCGGCCGACACCGCCTGCTGCACGGACACATCCGTTTCCTCGAGGGAGTCGGCGATCAGCTTGCCGAGCAACCCGACCGCCCCGACGGACAGGGCGAGCGCGCCCGCGGTGGCACCGAGCCCGGTGACGACGATGAAGATGATCGCGAAGATCAGGTCGGGGATGCCGCGGACCACCACGATGACGATGCGGAAGAACTTCGCGACACCCGGGGTGGGAGCTACGTTGCGGGCGGCCAGGATTCCGATCGGCACGGCCAGGAGCAGACCCAGAAGCGTTGCCGCGAGTGCGATCTGCACCGTGACGAGCAGCTGCACGAGCAGTTCGTCCCAGATTCCGCCGGTGCCGGGTGGGAAGAACAGGTCGAGCGTGCGGGGCAGGGACGTGATTCCCTCGGCCAACCGTGACAGGTCGATGTCGGAGCCCCACGTGGCGGCGGCCAGCGCCAGGACGGTCGCGCCGAGATAGAGGGTGCGCCTGATCCGCTCGCCCGTCCACGGTGGGCTGATCCGGTAGTCGCCACCGGGGGTGCGCAGGGCGACGGGGCCGTCGACCTTCGCCGCGGAACCGTTCTCCACCCAGCCGCCGCGGGCGGACAGCACCCGCTCACGCAGTCCGCGACGCTTCGGCGCCCGGTCACCGAGCAGGGAGCGCCGGACGGCGCCGGAGATCAGTTCGATCACGACGCACAGCGCGACGACGAACAGGGCCAGTGCCATTCCGCGCGGGTAGTTCATCGTCTTCATCGCCAGCGACAGTTCCATGCCGATGCCGCTCACCCCGACGTAGCCGAGGATCACGGACGCCCGCAGGTTGATGTCGAAGCGGTGCAGGGCGGTGGCGACGAACGCCGGGAGGGCCTGCGGGAAGACGCCGCCGACCACCTGCTGCCACCAGGTAGCCCCGGCGGCACGCAGGGCGTCGCGCGGTCCGGCGTCGGTGTCCTCGATGGCGTCGGCATACATCTTGCCGACCATGCCGACGGAGTGGATGCCGAGCGCGAGGATGCCCGCGACCGCGCCGAGCCCGAACAGTCGCAGGAACAGGATGGCGAGCACGATCTCGGGGATCGCCCGGGTGACGACGACGGTGGCACGGGCCGCCCAGCGGAGCGGGGTGCCGGGGGTGGTGTTCCGTGCCGCGGCGAGTGACACCAGCGCGCTGAGGATCACGCTCAGGGCGGTGGCACATGTGACGATGGCGAGGGTCTGCCCCGTCATGGTGAGGATCTCGCCGAGCGGCGGGAAGTCGAGGGGGAAGATGCGGGACACGAAATCGGCTGCGTTGCCGAGGCTGTCGGCGAACGTGGCGACGTTGATCTTCAGCGAGGCCACGGACCACAGCGAGGCGAGCAGCCATGCGGCGAGGACGACGGTGACACCGATCGAGGTGAGCGACGGCCGGGGCACGGTGCGCGCCTCGGGTTCTCGTTCCCTCGGGCGCGGGGGCAGGAGGACGGTCACTGCGGTCAGACGAGTTGCGGCGACGTCGGCGACGCGACGCTCGAGTAGATGGACATCGTTTCGTTCCGGTCGATGGCGGAGACGGGCTTGTCCAGTACCACCCGCCCGCCGCGCAGCCCGACCAGGCGGTGACCCCACGACAGCGCGAGCTCCACCTGGTGCAGGCTGCACAGCACGGTGAGGTCGTCCTCGGCGGCGATGCGGGAGATCAGCGCCATCACCTGGGCGGACGACTCGGGGTCGAGGGACGCGACCGGCTCGTCGGCGAGCAGGATGCGGGGACGCTGCACGAGCGCCCGCGCCACCGCGACCCGTTGCTGCTGCCCGCCGGACAGGGTGTCGGCGCGCTGGAACGGCCTGTCCGCCAATCCCACTCGGTCGAGTTGTTCCATCGCGGCGCGGCGCACCGACCTCGGGTAGCTGAACAGCCCGAACCGGGGGCCGCGCAGCGCGCCGAGGGCGCCGGTGCAGACGTTCTCGAGCACGGACATGCTGCCGACGAGGTGGAACTGCTGGAACACGAAGCCGACGTGCCGTCGCAGTGCACGGAGTTCACGTCCCCGCGCGTCCCCGACGTCCGTGCCGAGCACCGTCACCGAACCCGTGCTGGGCAGGTGCAGCCCGTCCAGCAGACGCAGCAGTGTCGACTTGCCCGACCCCGACAGCCCGAGCAGCGCGACGACCTCACCGGGATACACCTGCAGCGACACGTCGTCGAGCGCCCGGATCTGGGGGCCGAAGTCCTTCGTGACCCGGTCGAGGGTGATGGTCGGTGTCAGGATGCGGTCGATCGACGCGCCGAGCGCGGAGTGATCGGGGTCGGACATGGGGTCTCCCTACTGTGTCGGGTTCGGTTGCGGCCGGACGGTCAGCCCTGGCACGCCGCGGCCTTCGTGATGTCGCAGACCTTGCGGACGCCGTCGTAGAAGGCGTCGTCGACGGCGACGTAGCCGTACTCGACCCCTTCCGGCAGCGCGCATCCGCTCTCGTCGGTGCAGAATCCCGCCTCGACGAGGGCGGGCCGGTTCAGCTTGGTGCGGAAGATGTCGGTGAGCTTGCCCTGGAGTTCGGGGGACAACTCGGTGCTGATCGCGATGGGGCTGGCGGCGATGGTCTCCGACTTCCACAGCACGTCGACGTCACCCGGCTTGATCTGCCCCTTCTCGAGGAGAACCTTGTCGACGATGGTGTCGTACGCGAAACCGGCGTCGCACTGGCCGCTGACGACGGCGAGAACCGAGGCGTCGTGCCCGCCGGCGAAGACCGGGGTGACGTCCTTCTGCGGGTCGATCCCGGCCTCGAGGAGTCCCGCCGACGGGTACAGGTACCCGGACGTGGAGGAGGGATCGACGAAGCACACCGTCTTGCCGCGGAAGTCGGCGAGGCTCTTGATGTTCGACCCTGCCTTCGTGATGGCGTACGACTTGTAGCCCGGCTCGGCGTCGGCCGCGTCCACGGGCACCGCGATCGGTGTGGTGGCGACACCCGCGTCCTTCGCGGTGACGTAGGAGAACGGACCGTAACCGGCGATCTGCACCTTGCCGGCCCGCTGTCCCTCGATGACGGCGGCGTAGTCGGTCGCGTTCTGGAATTCGACCGGGATGCCGGTCTCCTTCTCGATCACGTCACCGACCAGCTTGTACTGCTGCTGCAGGCTCTCGGAATCCTCCGACGGGATGGACGCCAGCACGAGCGTCTCCGGGTCGCCGGACCCCGAACTGTCGGCGGCGCTGGATCCGCACGCGGACAGGGCGAGGACGGCGGCAGCGCCCACCGCGGCAGCGGCGAACGATCGGCGCATGAAGCTACCCATGAAAGTTGTCTCCTTCGGGTGCCCTGAGTCGGGCGTGGCAGGCGCGCATCGAGATCCTGCGCGTTCGGGTCAAGGTTCGTCGCCCACGGTGACCGCAGTGGCAACCCCGGGTGAACCCCCGAGAAACTGCGATGGGCGAGACCAGCGGGTTGTCGTTGCGGGCACGCCTACTGCGCCCGCAGCACGGACCGGACCACCGGGCACCGGTGTTCGAGACCGACGAGCACCAGGTCGGCGCGCTGCCCGGGTTCCAGCGCCCCGCGGTCGGAGAGCCCGACCGCCGTGGCGGGACCGCTGGTGATCAGCGACACCGCGGAGTGCAGCGGCATCGTGTCGTCGGCGGCGAGCGTGAACGCGGCGCCGAGCAGCGACGACGGCAGATAATCCGACGCGAGCGCGGTCACCAGCCCCAGCCGGGCCAGCTCCACCGCCGACACGTTGCCGGAGTGCGAGCCGCCGCGCAGGACGTTCGGTCCGCCCATCACCACGGACATGCCGCGGTCGCGGGCCTCCCGGGCCGCCTCCTCCGTCGTCGGGAATTCGGCGACGTTGCCGCCGCGGCGCGCCAGATCGGCGATCTCGACGGCGGATTCGGGGTCGTGCCCGAAGATCCGGGCCGATCCCGTCGCGCCGCGTCCGGCGAGCCACTCCATCGCCTCCTCACGCACCGCGACGTTGTTCTCCCGTTCCCGCACCACCTCGTCCACCCGCAGTCGCGCCTCCTCCATGGAGATGCCACGGATCCCGGCCATGTACTGCTCGTAGAACGTGCGGTCGGCGTACTGCCCGATGCCCGGGGTGTGGTCCTCGTGCGAGATCACGGCGGGCAGATCGGGACCCACCTGTCCGGTCGCGACCAGGTGGTCGAAG
The DNA here is from genome assembly GCF_900455735.1 of Rhodococcus wratislaviensis. Lineage (GTDB taxonomy): Bacteria > Actinomycetota > Actinomycetes > Mycobacteriales > Mycobacteriaceae > Rhodococcus_F > Rhodococcus_F wratislaviensis. Next base: position 49,269 of record NZ_UAUI01000029.1, read on the forward strand.
TGGCGGCGCAGCGCGTCCAGACCGGCGGCCGACCGGACGTCGAGCCGGTGCAGCACCCGGTGGTCGACCAGCCTGCCGTCGGTATCGCGTTCGTTCCACGCGGCGATCGCCTCGCACATTTCCATCGCCGCGTGCACGCTGCGCTGGTTCTTGGCCGCCTCCCGGTCGGAGAACGACGCCCCGTGGAACACGGTGGTCACCCCGGCCGCCCGCAGCTTCCCCTCGAACGACATCATCGAGAACATCCACGGCAGTTCCGCTCCCGGCCGCGGGAGGCGTTCCCGTTCGAGACCGTCCGAGTGGACGTCGACGAGGCCGGGAAGGCAGAACAGGCCGCCGCCGTCGACGTCGATCCGGGTGCCGGGTGCGGGTTCGCCGACCTCCACGATGCGGCCGTCGCGCACGACGATCCGGGCGTCGTCGAGGATGCCGCCGGGCAGCACGGCGCGCACGTGCCCGAGCACGTAGTCGCGTGGGGACTGCTGCAGCGACCAGGCGGTGGGCTGCTCGAGGGTCTGTGCCGTCTCGCTCATGCCACCGCTCCCAGCACGTCGAGCGCACTGCCCTGTTGCGCGATCCGGCCCTCGCTGAACCGGATCACCCGCGACGCCAGTCTGCGCATCGCGTCGAGGTCGTGGAAGACGGCGAGCACGGCCACCCCCTGCGCGGACAGCGACGCGATCAGCTCGAGCGCCCGTTCGCGGTTGGCCGGGTCGAGCGCGGACACCGGCTCGTCGAGCAGCAGCAGTCGCGGCGGATTGACCGTTCCCGCCGCGATGTTCACGCGCTGGCGTTCACCACCGGACAGGACGCTGCAGTCCACGTCCCACAGCGCTTCGTCGAGGGCCAGCCGCCGCAGCGAGTCGGCGGCGGCGGCGCGGGCGTCGGACCTGCTCATCCCACGGCGGCGGCCCGCGGCAGCGACCACGTCCATCGGGCCGGTGCGCGGCGGCGCCGACAGGAACTGGGAGACGTACCCCAGTTCGCGCCCGCGCAGCCGGGCCATGTCGCGGTCCGGCAGGGACGTCAGCTCGACCGGGCCGTCGTCGGTGCGCAGGGTGACGGTGCCGCCGTCGGGCAGGTAGCTGCGGTGCACGCAGCGCAGCAGACTGGACTTGCCGGCGCCGCTGGGTCCGGCGAGGGCGACGTGCTCACCTTCCGCGACGTCGAGGTCGACGCCGTGCAGCGACGTCACCATGCGTCCGTCGATGGTGTGCAGTGTGAACGTCTTCCGCAGTGCGCGGACCGACAGTATCGGCGAATTCATGGTCGGTTACCTCGTTCCTCTGGTCGGTTTCACCGACGGGCGGCCGCGACGAGCCGCTGCGTGTAGGGGTGGTGCGGGTCTTGGAACAACTGGTCGGTGAGGCCGGACTCGACGACGCGGCCGACGTTCATCACGAGGCAGCGGTCGGTGAGGGCCTCGATGACGGCGAAGTCGTGGCTGACGACCACGGCGGCGGTGTCCCGCTCGGCGAGGAGCTTGCGGAGCAGGTCCAGCACACCCGCGGCGACGGACGCGTCGAGTCCGGTGGTGGGCTCGTCCAGCAGCAGCACCCGCGGGTCGGTGGCGAGAGCCTTCGCGATCTGCACCCGCTGCCGCATGCCGCCGGAGAACGTGTGGACGGGGTCGTCCATCCGCTCGAGCGGTACCTCCACCTTCTCCAGCAGGTATGCGGCGCGGTCGCGGATCTCGTGATAGTTCCGCCAGCCCGCCGCGGTGAGCCGCTCGGCGATGTTGCCGCCGGCGGACACCTTCATGGTCAGACCGTCCGCCGGGTTCTGGTGCACGAGACCGACGGTGTCGACCCGCAGCGCCCGGCGCTCGGCCGCGTCGAGTCCGAACACGTCGGTGTCGCCGCCGCCGACGGTGGTGAGGAACATCGAACCGGCCGTGGCCTTTTCCTCGCCGACGAGGCAGCGCAACACGGTCGACTTGCCCGATCCCGACTCACCGATCAGACCGAGAGCCTCCCCGGGTGCGACGTCGAAGCTGACGTCCCAGGCGGCGACGACCGCGCCGGTGCGGGGGCTGATCGCGGTTCCGGTGTCGGGGCCGGTTCCGGGCACCGCGTCGGCGCCGCCCGGTCCGTGGACCTTGCCGACACCGCGAACCGCGAGCGTCCAGCCGTCGGTGTGGGCCGGGACCGGCCGGGCCTCCAGTTCCGCCGGATCACGACGGGTCGCGGCCGCCGCCGCCCCCACCCGGCGTGACGGGTCGGGCAGGAACCGCAGCGGCGACCGGTCCGCGTGGCTTCCGGTGTCGACGTCACCGTCGAGTGTCCTTGTGCACCATTCGATGTCGCTGCAGGCCGTGCGACCGCCGGGCGCCTCCACCAGGAACGTGTCGGACGAACCGCAGCGCGCACACCGCTGCGTGCTGTCGCCCTCGACCTCGAACGGGACGTCGTCGAACGTGAGCGGCTCGACCCGCGTGTACGGGGGGACCGCGAAGATGCGCTTCTCGCGGCCGGCGCCGAACAGCGTCAGGCTCGCGGCGTTGTTCAGGCGTGGCACGTCCCAGCGGGGGATCGGGGTGGTGACCATGACGTAGCGGCCGTTCACCAGCACCGGGTAGCCGGTGGTCTTGGTGATCACACCGTTGCGGACGAGGTCCTCGTACAGGCTGACCCAGATCATCGAATAGTCGGCCTCGGCGTGCATCCGGGCGCACTCGCTCACCGACTTCTGCACGCCCCGCAGCGGCTCCGCGACCGGAACCTGCAGCACCAGAATCTGTTCGTCGATCAGCGGCTCCTCCGGGATGCGGTGCCGGCTCTGGACGACGCTGCAGTCGCGGGTGTCCTGCGTCTGCGCGCAGTGCTCGCTGTCGACGATGAGGCGACGCAGGTTGGTGGCGTTGACGCCGTCGTCGTCGCCCTGGTCGATGACCTTGACGGTGTCGTCGCCGCCGAGCAGACCGAGCGTGATCTGCAGTCCGCCGGAACCCCAGCCGCGGGCCACCGGCATCTCGCGGGACCCGAACGGCACCTGGTATCCGGGCACGCAGACGGCGGCGAGGGTGGCGCGGCGGATCTCCCGCTTGGAACCTTCGTCGAGGATTCCGCGGGGGAAGGACTCGGCGTCGAGCGCCGCGAGAACGCCGGCGGTGGTGGGTGTTTCGGTGACGGTATCGGTGACGGTCATCAGCAGGTCCTTCCGATCGGTTCGGCGGTGCGCTCGGCCACCGACTCCACACCGCGCACGGCGCGCTTGCGGTCGATCATCGAGCGGAACGTGACGTAGTGCGGCAGCTTGAGGTGCTCGAGGAACCCGCACGAGTCGAGGCCGTCGGTGGTGAGCAGCAGCACCTGTTCGAGACCGTCCGCGTCACCGAACCGCCGGCAGGCGATGTCGAGGTTCGCCATCGCGATGGCCTTGCGTTCGTTGTGCCCGAAGCACAGTCCGTAGCCGACGTCGAATCGGCTGCGGTCCTCGTCCGGGCCGTCGAGGTCCTCGATGGCCTCGCACTCCGAGGCACGGATGTGCCCGAGCAGTACCGGTTTTCCGGTGTGCGGGTGCACGACCCTCAGCGGGAGCCGGCCGTGTCGCACCTCGCCGAGCGTCACCTCGTGGATGTTGCCCTCGGTGCCGCGGATCGAGCGGTACCAGGTGCCGATCAGCGAACCGGTCTCGGCGCGGGCCATGCTCGCGAGGATCGCCGAGCGCGGGGCGGGCGGTCGTGCGGGGTGCCGCGAGATGTCGAACGGTGCCGCCGTCGGCGCGGCGTCGGCGGGCCGGTTGTCGACCAGCAGGTCCATCTCGCGGAGCATGTCGGAGAACCGCCGCGGATGGCGCTGGTCCTCCCCGCGTTCGGTTTCCGCGGGCAGGCTCTCCGGGACGATCACGGGTCCCGGCTGCGCGTCACGGTCCAGCATCCGGCCGGTGTAGTCGCTGGTGCGGCCGAGCAACTGGGGGCCGTCGGGTGTGCGGTGTGCGGGGACGATGCGCCGCAGCACCACCATCTCGTCGGGATCGATCGGCTCACTCACGGCCAGCCGCGGCAACGTCGACTGGTGGGCCCGCACCAGGTGGGTGGCCTCGATGACATCGCCCTCCGCCTGCCGCAACGCGTCGGCGGCGGTGTCCTCGTCGTACAGGCCGCCCTCGCCCATCACCCGGTCGACGGCCAATCGCATGCGGCCGGTGATCTGTTCCGTCGTCAGCCACGGCGCGGGGTCGGTGTTCCGGGCGCCGCGCACCAGCGACTCGGCGGCGAGGATGGCGTCCAGGCCGCCGCGTGCTCCCGAATATCCCATGTCAGTTGTCCTTTCCGGTGGTCACCACGGTGGTGCGCGGGATCCCGACAAGGGATCCGTCCGGCCCGGCCAGCAGCAGGTCGACACCGGACGGGAACTCCGCGACCAGGTGCCGTCGGACCTCCCACAGCGCGGGGTCGAATCCGGCCGGCGCGAAGGCGATCTCGGACTCGATTCCCGGCCCTGCGAGGCGGACGGGGATGCCGTCGTCGACGGCGTCGACCGCGCAGACGACAGTCGCCGCCGACTCCGGGCTCAATGCCGTACCGGTTGTGACCGAACCGAATTCGGTCGCCGTCGGCGGGCGAAGCGCGGTGACATACTTTGCCGTCTCCAGAGGGGTGGCGGGTGCGCCGGTGGCGACGGCGAGCACGGACGTCCAGTCCTGCTGCCCCGGCTCGAGGACGTGCGTGCCGGTCTCCAGGTCCGCCAGCGCGAGCGCGGGCAACAGGGCAGCGGGAAAGTCGCTGCGGGGCAACGTCTGGACGGTTCCCGGTCGCGCGAACGCCTCCAGGACCGCCCGGTAGACGCGCTGCGCCTGGTCGGGGTTCAGTCCGGCGCCGAGCGCCGAACCGATCACGATGGTGTCGCTCATCTCTACGTCAGCTCCTCGAATTGGACGATCGTGGGGGCCAGCTGCGCCCATTCGTCGCGGTCGGCGAGCCGGCGGTCGTCCTCGACGCGGGCGCACAGCTCGTGGACACGGTCGGCGTGCGGGCGGCCCGCCTGGACCTCGGCGTCGCAGATCGCGGCGGCGAGGGTGGCGGCCCGGTCGTCGCCCATACGCATGGCCCAGCCCCGCACTCCGGCGAGACTCACCTCGGCACGGCAGGCGAGGATGTCGCCGAGGAAGAAGTGGTCGTACGCTATGGGTTCGCGCACCTGCGCCGCGACGGAACCGATCTCCGGCGCGGTGAGGACCGCGAGTTCGGCGCCGTCGGACAGGCAGGCGTCGGCGAGCTCGACGAGATCGCCCGCCGATGCCGCGGCCAGCAGCTCGGCGACGCGTTCGCGACTGTAGACGTGGGAAATCATGGGGTCGAGACCTCTTTCGTGTCGTTCTCGATGTCGGTGGTGAGTGGCCGGGGTTCGTCCGGAGAGCCGATCTCCATGACGACGCGGACGGCGTCGCCGCGCATCCACGCCTTGCTGTAGGTGAGGGGTGTGCCGGTGTCGGCGTCGCGATTGACGCTCTCCACCACCCACACCGGGACCGCGGACACGAGCTGCAGCTTCTCCTGCACGTCGGCCGGCGGAATGTCCGAGGCCGTGCGGCACCAGGACCGGACCGAACGGACATGGCCCATCTGACGGAGCACCTCGTCGAGGGATTCCTCCACCCGCATGCCCTCGGCGAGGTCGGGGACGGCGTCGTGGGAGATCCACTCGAATCCGAGACCCGCGACGACGTCGTTGATGTAGCTGAGCCGGACCATGTGGTGCGCCGGGGTGCCGTGCGGCACCTCCAGCCGGTCGGCGCAGTCGGCAGGCAGCGGTGCGAGCGACCGTTCGAGGATCACCGACCGCGGTACGGCCCCGGCCTCCCGGACGGTGATGTGCCACGACGGCCGGCGGTCGCGGGAGATGACGTAGTCGATCCGTTCGGCGACGAACGTGCCCGCACCCTGAACGCGCCGCACCCGCAGTCGCCGCTCCAGCTCCTGCACCGCACCCCGCGCCGCCGCCCGGCCCACCCCGAACCGCTTCATCAGCTCGTGTTCGCTGTCGAGTTTGGTGCCGGGCGCCAGCCGCTCGATCTCGCACTCCAGTTGGTCCGCGATGGCGCGGTACCGATGCTCCGTCATGGCGACCACTGTCACGGGCCGAGTTGTACGGACAACTGCCCTGCAGGTAACCGGGAAGGAAACGCCGCTGAACGTGTGGGCAAGTTGTCAGGCGCTTCGCACCCGTGCGCTTTTTTGGTTGCCCTAGCTACCAGAACGGCGCACGGGTGGCGGAGCCGCCTCGAACCGGTCCGGGCTGTCCACGACACCCGCGCTGCAGGCGGTCAGGCGGGGTTCGGCGCGGGTCGTGCGCACCCGGACCACGTCGGTGCCGTCCGGGTGCCGGACCAGGACGTCGGTGTCACCGTCCGGTCGCGGGACCGCCGACAGCGGGATCACGTCGTCGAGTCCGAGCAGTGACCGCTCGGCCCGGACGGTGTGCTCGGCGAACTGCAGCACCGGGTCGTCGGTGCACCGACCGCGGTAGTGCTCGAGCACCACCCGTCCGCGATCGTGTTCGGCGACAATGTGTTCCGCAGCCTCCGCGGTGACCCGGCCGTAGTAGATGCCCGACGGTAGACACACCACGGTCGCGGCGAACCGGTCGCCGCCGACGTGCGTCGACTCCCAGACCCGTCCGCCGCGGTGGCCGAGGCCGGTGACTACGGGGCGTCCGAATGACGCGCAGCAGGCGTCCTTCTTGCCGTGGGTGCAGACGAGGAACAGAGATTCGGCGGGGTCGAGACGTTCTCCAGCTCCGGGGGGCAGGTCCAGGTCGAGTTCGAGCAACTCCCGGTCCTCACGCACCAGCAGTCGCTCCGCCCAGCCGTCGGCGCGGCCCGGTCGCACGAGGTAGACGTCACGTCCGGCGGCGAGGTCGCGGCGCTGCCGGGTGCGGATCAGCACCGGACGCACCCCGGCGTCGGCGCACCGGGCGGCGAGCGCGTCGCCGAGGACCGGGTCGAGGCGGCTCTGCCGGAGCCGGTCGCGGCCCCACGGTCCGGGTTGCTCGATCAGCAGCCAGCCGCGCACCCGCGGCGCGGTGCCCCACAACGGCTCCTGGAGCGATTGGGAGAGCGCCGCGCACGCCGGTGGCGTCCACCCCTCGGGCGACGTCGTCGTCTGCACGCTCACGCACCAGACTGTATAAGGTTAGGTTCGCCTATCTTCTACCCCCTTCGAGATCGAGGTCCAGGATGCGTTCAGCCACGTGCTCCCCGAATGTCACCGACGTCCAATGGCAAGAGATCGTCGATGCCCTGACACGACGAGAATTCGGCGCCGGGCTGGGAGCAGCCGCGCTGGCCGCGCTCACCGCCGCATGCGCGCGACCCGACGCCGCAACTGGCAGCGACAGCGGCGCCCAGCGCACCGTCACCCACGCCATGGGGACGACGACGGTGAGCAATCGGCCCAGTCGCATCGTCGCCCTCGACAGCCTCCCCATCGACACCGTCGTCACACTCGGAAAGACACCGGTCGGCGCAGCTCAGGCGGGTTCCGCCGACGCGCTGCCCGCATACCTCGGCGGCGGACTGGACAGCACCACCGTCGTCGGGTCGATCGCCGAACCGAACCTCGAGGCGATCGCCGCGCTACAGCCCGACCTCATCCTCAGCAGCAAGCAGCGGCACGGCGACCTGTACGACGCGCTGTCGGCAATCGCGCCCACCGTGTTCTCCATGTCGCCTGCGGTCGACTGGCAGGGGACGCTGCGGCTGTTCGCCGAGGCTATGGGGGAGACGGAAGCAGCCGAACAGAAGCTGTCGGCGTTCCACACCCGCGCCGCCGCGTTGAGCGAAACCAACCGGGGCCGCACCGCGCACGTCATCCGCGTGATGGACGACGGCCTGCGCCTCCACGGACCCGGCACGTTCTCCGGTTCCGTGCTGACTGCGGCCGGCTACACCATCACCGGACAGCCGTGGGACGCGAAGAACGACATGTCCGAGATCTCGCTCGAGAATGTCGCCCTGATCGACTCCGACATCGCGTTCGTCGCCAACACGTCCGCACCGGGGGAACTGGGGATCGACCCCGTACTCGTCGGGCAGATGGGGCCGTCACGACGCGACGGCGTCCGCCAGACCGACTACCGGGTGTGGATCACCGGCATCGGCCTCACCGGCGCTAACCTGATCCTCGACGACCTCGAGCGGCTGTAGGCGGCTCCGCCGCCCGTGCGCGGTTAAGGAGTGTCAGGACTCGTCAACCACGCACGGGGGCTAGCCTGCCTGGGTGAGTTCCGACAAGATGCTGACCCGCATCGGTGGGCTCCTCCGGCAGGCGGAATCCACCGACAACCCGCACGAGGGCGAGGCCTTCATGGCCGCCGCGCAGCGGCTCGCCACCGCCTCCTCGATCGACCTCGCGGTGGCGCGCGCACACGCCGCGGGCAGGGAGAAGCGGGCCACCCCCACGCAGCGCCTGATCACGATCGGTGAACCGGGCAAGAAGGGTCTGCGGACGTACGCGCAACTGTTTCTTGTGATCGCCGCCGCCAACGACGTCCAGTGCGACATCGCCCAGACGTCGGCCGTCATCTACGCGTACGGATTCGCCGGCGACATCGACGTCTGCGAGGCCCTGTACGCGAGCCTGCTGATCCAGATGGTCCGGGCGTCCGACGGCTACATCAAGTCGGGTGAGTACCGCAGCGAGACGACGCTGCGGACGCAGGTCGAGAAGCGCGGGCGCCGCCGGGTCGCGACACGGGTGCGACGGCCCGTCGCCGGTGTCACCGCCCGCTTGAACTTCCAGCTCGCCTACGCCGCGCGGATCGGGCAGCGCCTCGCCGACGCCAAGAAGGAGGCCGAGGATCAGGCGGTGTCCGTGCCGGAGTCGTCGGCGGAGACGGCGCTGGTCCTGCGCGACAAGCAACTCGAGTTGAAGGACTACTACTCGGAGAACTCGCAGGCCCGCGGCACGTGGCGGGGAGGGCGCGCGTCCGCCGGACATTCGTCGAGTGCCCGCCGGGCCGGCGACCGCGCCGCCCGGACCGCACGACTGAGCAACTCACCCGAACTGTCGACCGCCCGCAAGCAGATCCCGTCGTGAAGCGGCCCCGCGACACTCAGCGGACCGCCGTGTACGACGCGGAAGCCCTGGTGCGCACCATGTTCGACCGCGCCGACGAGCGTGGACTGCGCGTCGTCGACGTTCTGGGATCGCAGGTGACGCTGCCGGTGGAACGCAAGTTCGCGTCGATCGATTCGGTGCAGGACTACGTGGACCGGGTGCTCGCCCTGAATTGGGTGCGGTCGACGTGGACGCGGGCAGCCACCCCGATTCACGTCCGCGCGCGGTCGGGCAACAAGGCCGCGCACTACGAAAGCGATTGCGCGACAATCGCGGTACCCGAGCACAGGAACGGCAACGCTTGGGCCTTCCGCGAACTGGTGGTGCTCCACGAAGTCGCCCACCACCTCGATCCGTCCGACCCCGAGTACCCGACGGTCGCGCCGCACGGACCGGAGTACGTGGACCGCTACCTCACCCTGGTCGGGGAGATCATCGGCCCCGAGGCGGCATTCGTCCTGCGGACCATGCTCCTCGCGGGCGGGGTCCGGCTGAACTGACGACCTCAGGCCCGGGTTCGCAGCCTGACGAAACGGATCTCACGGCCCGCCGCCCGGAAGTCGGACGCGCTGCCGTCGACGTCGAAGCCCATGCCCCGGGCGATCCGCATTCCGAGTTTCGGATGCTCCGCCGCGTAGTGCGCCATGAAGTCCGCACCGGTCTCCGGATCGAGGAATTCGGCTGTCACAGGCAGTCGCCGACGGCCCACCTGGATGTTCGCGTGCGGCTGCGCCCGCAGGTTCCGGTACCAATCGGACTTGGGTCCGAACCCGGCGGCCAGCACGTACCCGTCGCCGACGGCGTCGTGGTTGACCACCTCGAGCACGACCTGCCGCCGGGCGCCGGTCTTGCGTCCGACGTGTTCGAGAAGCAGGAATCGACCGCCGAGCAGCGACCCGAGATGGAAGCGGTAGAGGTAGATGGGGGCGCGAAAGAACGCCCGCCGGATGCCGGTGGGCGGGTCAGGCCTCTGCGTGACCTTCACACACCCAGTCTTCCACGTCCGCCGCGTGGTCGGGTGGTGATGCGGCCGCGTCCGTTTCGGAAACGATGGGCGGAAGATGCCGGAAGTACACGGCGTCGACGACGGCGACCAGCAGCGCGATCGCGGCGGCGACCCATCCGACGACGTGCACGCTGATGGTGAAGGCCTCGCGGGCGGAGTCGAGCAGCGCGGCGCCATCGGGCCCGAGTTGTGCCGCCGAAGTCGCGGCGCCGGCGAGGCTTTCGCGTGCCCCGTCGGCAAGGTCGTCGGGAACATCCGGGGCGATCGACAGCTGGGTGCGGTACACGAGCGCGCCGAGGCTACCCACCACGGCGAGCCCGATGGCGTACCCGAACTCGGCGCTCGTCTCGGACATGGCGGCAGCCGAACCGGCTTTGGCACAGGGCACCGAACCCACGACGATCCCGGTGCCGAGCGTGACCAGCGGTCCGCAACCGAGGTTCATGACGGCCAGGCCCGCGATGATCGCGACCAGTCCACCGTCTGCGTCCGCGAGCGTGTAGAGGAAGCAACCAGCCGCGGCGACCAGCATGCCGCCGGAGATCGCGAACACCGGCCGGATGTGTTGCGCGAGTATCGGGGCTCCGCCGAAACTGACGATCGCCGCGAGCGCCGCCGGTAGCATCGCGAATCCCGCCTGCAGCGGCGTGAGACCGGCGACGAGTTGCAGGAACTGCGCGGTGAAGAACATCAGCGAGCCGATGACGGTCACGAGCATCATGCTGATCACGACGGTCGTGAACGCCCGGTTGCGGAAGAGACTCAGATCGACGAGCGGGTCGTCCAGGCGTTGCTGCCTGCGCACGAAGACCCACCCGAACGCGACGCCCACGACCACGGCGAGACCGGATGTCGCGGCCCAGCCGTGGGTTGCGAACTCCTTCAGCCCGAACACCGCGGGCAGGATGGCGGCGAGCGACAGGGCGACACTGGTCAGGTCGACGCGACCCGCGGCCGGATCGCGTTCCTCGGGAAGCAGAATCGGCCCGAGGACGAGCAGCAGGACCATCGCCGGCACGCCGAGGAGGAACACCGAACCCCACCAGAAGTGCTCGAGCATGAAACCGCCGACGACGGGTCCGGCGGCGGCACCGCCCATGAACCCGATCATCCACAGCCCGATCGCCACCGACCGTTGCCGGGCGTCGCGGAACATCGTGCTGATCAGGCCGAGAGTCGACGGCGCCAGCGTGGCACCGGCGATGCCGAGCAGCGCGCGTGCGGCGATGAGCATCTCCGGGCTCGTGGAAAAGGCGGCAACCACCGACGCGGCCGCGAATCCCGCGCCGCCGAGAAGCAGCAGGGTGCGGCGCCCGATCCGGTCACCGAGCGTGCCTGCGGTCAGCATGAAGCCGACGAGCAGGAATCCGTAGATGTCCATGATCCACAACTGCTCGGTGGCACTGGCGTCGAGATCCCGACTCAGGCTGGGCAGGGCGAGCAGCAGCACGAACACGTCGATGGACACGAGCAGGGAGGCGAGGCCGAGGACCGCGAGACCGGCCCATTGGCGAGTGCCTGCGGTGGCGGTCCGGGTTGGTGAGGGATCGGTCGATTCGCTCATGAGAGCCACCGTAACCAGGCGTGGTCCTAAAACACAACCACTTAGTCGTGATTTGGTACCATCAGGTATGGCGTCCCGACGTACCTACGGCTCCTACGACGACGGCTGCGCCGCCGCCCACGCACTCGACCTGGTCGGGGAGCGGTGGTCGCTGATCGTGGTCCGCGAACTGATGCTCGGGCCCAAGCGCTTCACCGACCTCCGCACTGGCGTACTGGGCGCGAGCGCGAATGTGCTGTCGCAACGACTGCGCGACCTCGAGGACGCGGGCGTCGTCCGCCGGGTCACCCTCGGACCGCCGACGCGGGCCCAGGTCTACGAACTGACCGAATGGGGGCTCGAACTCGAGCCGGTGCTCCGGGCGCTGGGACGCTGGGGAGTGCGCTCGCCCACCATGCCGCACGGCGCGCAGGTCAGCAACGAGACCACCGTGCTGTCGATGCGGACCATGCTGGAGGACACCCCGCTCGGCGACGTGCAGGTGCGCCTCGAACTTCGACTCGGGAGGGGAGACGTCATCCGAATCGACACCACCGACGGTCTCGTCATCGAGCGCGGCGCCGCCACCGATCCCGATGCGGTGGTGACCACCGAATCCACCGTCTTCACGTCCATGGCGTTCTACGGCCGCGACCTGGACGAGGCCGTCGACGCAGGCGACGCCACCGTCGACGGCGACCGGGCAGCGGTACGGCGCTTCCTCGACCTGCTGCCCGAGTTGACCTGAGCCACAACACTCGTCCGATCCGCGGGCCCAGCGCATCGTGCCTGGATCCACGTCGACGCCGCTCGCTTCACCGATGTTCGCCCGCACTGCACCGAACTTCGCAAAGAAGAGCAGGTCGCAGGCCTTTCGACTCGTCCAGCGGAATGTCGGGCGCCATCAGGTCGGCGGCGAGGCGCGTGTGCACCTCGACGGGAATCACCTCGTCCGCGTGCGGACACCCAGCCGGCGGACACAGCCCTCATGGTCGAACGAACCTCTCCTCGGGTTCGGGGGTGAATTCATGCTGTGCCCGGGTCACGGCCGTAGTAGCCGCACTCGGCGCGGGCGAGCAATATGGTTCAGGGAGGGACTTGCACGCACGGGCCCTGCACGCAGGGTCTCCGTACTCATCCGAGGAGCCACGAATGACTCGTCCAGTTCGCATCGGTGTCCAACTTCAGCCGCAGCACGCGCCCGATTACGGGATGATCCGCGACGCGGTGCTGCGGGCCGAGGACGCCGGCGTCGACATCGTCTTCAACTGGGATCACTTCTATCCGCTGTACGGCGACCCGGCCGGCGCGCACTTCGAGTGCTGGACGATGCTCGGGGCGTTCGCCGAGCAGACGGAACGGGTGGAGATCGGCGCCCTCGTCACGTGCGCCGGCTACCGGAATCCGGACCTCCTCGCCGACATGGCCCGGACGGTCGACCACATCAGCGGCGGACGGCTGATCCTGGGCATCGGCTCGGGCTGGTTCGAGCGCGACTACGACGAGTACGGCTACGAATTCGGCACCGCGGGGTCGCGGCTGAACCTGCTCGCCGAATACCTTCCGCGGATCACCGCGCGGTTCGGCAAGCTGGAACCCGCACCCACCCGGCACATTCCGATCCTCATCGGCGGTGGCGGCGAGAAGAAGACGCTGCCGCTGGTCGGTCAATACGGCGATATCTGGCACAGCTTCAGCGACATGGACACGTACAAACGCAAGTCGGGGATCCTCGCCGGGTACGCACGGGATGCCGGGCGCAGCCCCGACAGCATCCAGCACTCCACGTCGTGGCCGGGTGTCGACGACGCGGCAGCCCACGTCGACGCCGGCGTCACCCTCTTCACCGTGGGTGTGGGCGGTCCGGACTACGACCTCGGCACCCTGAAGGAGGCCATCGCCTGGCGGGACGAGAACACCCCGCCGCCGCTGTCGGGCCTGGCCTAGGTGCTTCGCACCCGTGCGTGGTTGACGAGTCCAGAGACTCGTTAACCACGCACGGGCGGCGGAGCCGCCTACAGCCGCTCGAGCACCATCGCCATGCCCTGTCCGCCTCCGACGCACATGGTTTCGAGGCCGAACTGCTTGTCGTGGGTGGTCAGGTTGTTCAGCAGGGTGGCGGTGATCCGGGCACCGGTCATGCCGAACGGGTGGCCGAGGGCGATCGCGCCGCCGGAGACGTTGAGCTTGTCCTCGTCGATGTTCAGCTCCCGCGCCGACCCGATCACCTGCACCGCGAACGCCTCGTTGATCTCGACGAGGTCGATGTCGGAGATGCCCAGTCCCGCGATCGCCAGGGCCCGCTTGGACGCCTCGATCGGGCCCAGCCCCATGATCTCCGGCGACAAACCGGACACCCCGGTGGACACGATCCGGGCCAGCGGGGTCAGTCCCAGCTCCTTGGCCTTGGTGTCGGACATGATCACCAGGGCGGCGGCGCCGTCGTTGAGCGGGCACGCGTTGCCGGCGGTGACGGTGCCGTCCGGACGGAACACCGGCCTCAGCTGGCTGACGGCCTCGTAGGTGGTGCCGGCGCGGGGGCCGTCGTCCTTCGTCACGACGGTGCCGTCGGGCAGGGTCACCGGGGTGATCTCCCGTTCGAAGAAACCGTTGCCGATGGCCTCCTCGGCGCGGTTCTGCGAGCGCACCGCCCAGCGGTCCTGCTCCTCGCGGGTGATGCCGGTGATCTGCGCGACGTTCTCCGCGGTCTGGCCCATCGCGATGTAGGTGTCGGGGACCAGCCCCTCCTGCCGCGGGTCGACCCACTGCCGGCCGCCCTGGGCGAGCTTCTCGGTGCGGGTCTGCGCGTCGGCGTACAGCGGGTTCTCGGTGTCGGGCAGCGAGTCGGAGTTGCCCGCGGTGAACCGGGACACGGTCTCGACGCCGGCGGAGATGAAGACGTCGCCCTCACCGGCCTTGATCGCGTGCAGAGCCATGCGGGTGGTCTGCAGCGACGACGAACAGTACCGGGTGATGGTGGTGCCGGGGATGAAGTCGTAGCCGAGCTGGACCGCGACGTTGCGGCCCATGTTGAAGCCCTGCTCGCCGCCGGGCAGGCCGCAGCCCAGGATGAGGTCGTTGATGTCGGTGGGGTCGAGTGCGGGCACCTTGTCGAGTGCCGCCTGGACCATCTGCGCGGCGAGGTCGTCGGGGCGCATGCCCTTGAGCGATCCCTTCATGGCGCGACCGATCGGGGAACGGGCGATGGAGACGATGACGGCCTCGGGCATGAGTAACTCCTACCGATTGACGTGGTGGACGGCAGTCGGTGCGGACCTGCAGCCCCTCAGTTCTAAGCAAGTGCTTATTTTCTAAGCGTTTGCATATATTGACCACGCCCGCGGCGCGGTGTCAACCCCCGGACGGTCGCGATTGTGCTCAACCGACAACGAACCGCCCGAACTCGAGCCCCCGAGGCCGTTTCTTGCACGAAAGCCCGTCGATAGTGTTGTGGATCACACCACAACGAAAGGGCGGACGAAATCGTGTCGCACATCGGCTATTTCGCTTGGAACCTCGCCACAGAGCGTTCGGACGCGCCGTGCCTGCGCGATGACCGACTCGAACTGACGTACCGGCAGTTCGCGGACCGGGTCGATGCCTTCGCCGCGCAGCTGTCCGAGAACGGTGTCGGACGGGGCGACGTCGTCGCGATCATGCTGCCGAACCGGGCGGAACTGCTCATCGCCCTGATGGCTGCCTGGCGAATCGGTGCGGCCGCGACGCCGGTCAATCCCACTTTCACCGCGAGCGAGGCGGACTATCAGATCGGCGACGCCACAGCGGTTCTCGTCGTCAATGAGGGACCCGACGCACCGACCGGCGGTCGTCCGGCGATCGCCGTCGACGACATGGCCACCATCCCCGATCCCGCCTGGGAACCGGGCATCACCGCCGGCGGAGACGACCTCGCCCTGCTGATCTACACGTCCGGGTCGACCGGTCGCCCCAAGGGCGTCATGCTCACCCACGACAACCTGCAGTTCATGAGCGTGTCGATGGTGCAGCACTTCTCGTTGACCGCCGACGACCACTGCCTCCTGATCCTGCCGCTGTTCCATGTCAACGCGATCTGCGTCAGCTTCCTGGCCCCGATACTCGCCGGCGGCCAGTTGAGCGTCACCGGACGTTTCTCGCCGGCGCGGTTCTTCGGCGACGTCGCCCGCCTGCGCCCGACGTACTTCTCCGCGGTACCGACCATCTACGCCCTTCTGGTCTCGCAGGACACCGTCGGCGACACCTCCTCGCTGCGCTTCGCGGTCTGCGGGGCCGCCCCGATCTCGAAGGAACTCCTCGACCGCGCCGAACAGCGTTTCGGACTCGTCATCGTCGAGGGCTACGGGCTGACCGAGGGCACGTGCGCGTCCGCGTGCAATCCGCCTGCCGGTGTTCGCAAACCGGGCACCGTCGGCCCCGCGCTGCCGGGTCAGACCATCGCGATCGTCGACGAGTCCGGGACACCGGTCCCGGCGGGGACGGTCGGCGAGGTGGTGATCCGGGGCGCGAACGTGATGCGCGGTTACCTCGGCCGCCCCGAGGAAACGGAACGCACCGTCGTCGACGGCTGGTTGCACACCGGCGACGTCGGCCGACTCGACGAGGACGGCTACCTCACCCTCGTCGACCGCATCAAGGACATGATCATCCGCGGCGGGGAGAACATTTACCCCAAGGAGATCGAGAACGCCCTCGCCACGCACGACGACGTCCTCGAGTCGGCCGTGATCGGAGCCCCGCACGACGTGTACGGCGAGGTGCCGGTCGCGTACGTGGTCACGTACCCGGACACCACCGTCACCCACGACGTCCTGGCCGAGCACCTGACAAGCCGACTCACGAAAGTCAAACTGCCGGTTGCCATTCACATCGTCGACGCGCTGCCCCGCAACCCCGTCGGCAAGATCGACAAGCCGGGACTGCGGAGCCGGCATCGGCCTGCCGCCGTCAGCTGATCCAGTAGAACTCCACACCTCGGGACGCACCCGAGGCGATGCCCCCTACCCTCAGGAGCCTCCCATGGGATTCAAGACCGGGAACTTCCCCGAAGTCGACCCCGCCACCTTCCTCGACCTTCCGTTCCGCGACCGCCTGCGCGCCATGTCGACCCATTGGGTCGACTACGGCTTCGGAACCCCGAAGATGGTGCACACCATCTACATTCTGAAACTGCTCGTCCTCTACCTCGGTATCGGGCTGTCGCTCGCGACGTTCACGTCCGGCCTGAACGTCCTCGACGTCGGCGCCTGGTGGAACCAGCCGATCGTCTACCAGAAGCTGATCCTGTGGACAGTCCTGCTCGAATCGGTGGGTCTCGCCGGTTCGTGGGGTCCGCTCGCCGGCCACTTCAAGCCGATGACCGGCGGCATCCTGTACTGGCTGCGCCCCGGGACCATCAGGCTCCCACCGTGGCCGGGGAAGGTGCCGTTCACCTCGGGCGACACCCGCACCGTCGGCGACGTCCTGATCTACGCGGCGTTACTGCTCAACATCATTGTGGCGCTGATACTTCCGGGAGTACACACGTCGTCGATCGACGCTGCCATCACCGACAACTCCGGACTCGTCCGCCCCGCCGTGCTGTTTCCCCTCATCGCGCTGCTGGTGCTGATCGGTCTGCGCGACAAGGTCATCTTCATCGCGGCCCGCAGCGAGCAGTACCTGCCCGCGATCGTCTTCTTCGGGGTCCTTCCGTTCGTGGACATGATCATCGCGCTGAAGCTGCTGATCGTCTCGGTGTGGGTCGGGGCGGGCGTCTCCAAGCTCGGCCACCACTTCTCGATGGTGGTGCCGCCGATGCTGTCCAACACCCCGTGGATGCCGTTCAAGAAGATCAAGCGCGCCCACTACCGCAACTTCCCCGAGGACCTGCGGCCGTCGATCGTCGCCGGTGGTGTCGCCCACGTGCTCGGGACTGTCGTGGAAGTGGTGACCCCGCTGGTGCTGCTGTTCTCCACAAATCGCACGCTGACCCTGCTCGCGGTGGCGTTGATGGTGGCGTTCCACCTGTTCATCCTGTCCACGTTCCCGCTGGCGGTGCCGCTCGAGTGGAACCTGCTCTTCGCCTACGCGTCGATCTTCCTGTTCCTCGGATTCCCCGCCTGGGACGGGTACGGCGTCGCCGACATGTCCTCGGTGTGGCTGACCGCGGTGATCGTCGCCGCCCTGGTGTTCTTCCCGATCCTCGGCAACCTGCGCCCCGACCTCGTCTCGTTCCTGCCGTCGATGCGTCAGTACGCCGGCAACTGGGCGTCCGCCACCTGGGCCTTCGCCCCGGGTGCGGAGGAGAAGCTCGACGAGCACATCATCCGTCCCACCAAGAACACGCGCACCCAGCTGCTGGCCACCTACCCGCCCGAGGTCGCGGACGTGGTGATGCACCAGTTGCTCGGCTGGCGGTCGATGCACAGCCAGGGGCGGGCGTTGTTCTCGCTGATGATGCGCCACCTCGGCGACGACATCGACACCTACTCGCTGCGTGAGGCCGAGTTCAGCTGCAACTCGCTGGTGGCGTTCAACTTCGGTGACGGCCATCTGCACAACGAGTTCCTGATCGCCGCACTCCAGCGGCGCTGCAACTTCGCGCCCGGCGAGTTCGTCGTCGCCTGGATCGAATCGCAGCCCATCCACAGGGGCACTCAGCAGTACAAGGTGATCGACGCGGCCCTCGGTGTCATCGAGCGGGGAACGTACAAGGTGTCCGACGCGATCGACGAGCAGCCGTGGCTGCCGAACGGTCCCATTCCGTTCGACGTGCAGTGGACACTGGAACGTGACGGCTCGAACGTGCGAACGCGGGAGGCGAAGATGCAGGAGACAGATCTGGTGGTGCGGCCGTGACCACCGCAGTCGTCGTCGGCAGCGGGCCCAACGGGCTCGCTGCCGCGGTCCACCTCGCCCGGCACGGCGTCGACGTCCAGGTCCTCGAGGCCGCCGACACCATCGGCGGCGGCACCCGCTCCGGCGAACTCACCGTCCCCGGCCTGCTGCACGACGAGTGCTCGGCGTTCCACCCGATGGGCGCCGGATCGCCGTACCTGCAGACCCTCGACCTCGACCGATACGGCTTGACGTGGAAGTGGCCGGAGATCGACTGCGCCCACCCCCTCGACTCCGGTGAGGCGGGGTTGCTGCACCGGTCGGTCGCGGCCACCGCCGCCGGACTCGGCGAGGACGGCGGGCGCTGGCAGCGCATGTTCGGCGGGCTCGCCGACGGCTTCGACGACCTCGCCGCCGACCTGATGCGTCCGATCGCGAACGTGCCCCGGCACCCGCTGAAGCTCGCGAGCTTCGGGCCCCGAGCCCTCCTGCCTGCCGCCGTCACGGCCCGCTGGTGGCGCACCGACAAGGCCCGCGCACTGTTCGGCGGTGCCGCCGCGCACGCCTATTACCGCTTGGACCGGCCCGCGACATCGGCGGTCGGCATGATGATCGTCGCCGCCGGTCACCGCTACGGCTGGCCGGTCGCCGAGGGCGGATCGCAGTCGATCACCGGTGCACTGGCGGCCATGCTCACCGACCGGGGTGGCAAGATCACGACCGGTGTCCACGTCCGCGAGTGGAACGAACTCCCGACCGCCGACGTCGTCCTGCTGGACGTCGCGCCGTCCGCCGCGCTCGGCATCCTGGGCACTCGCCTGCCCGGCCGGGTGGCCCGCGCGTACCGGCGGTTCAAGCACGCGCCCGCCGCGTTCAAGGTCGACTTCGCGATCGAGGGCGGGGTGCCCTGGGCCGATCCCGACTGCGGACGCGCCGGGACCGTCCACCTGGGTGGCACTTTCGCCGAGATCGCGGCCGCCGAACGCGACGTCGCATCCGCGCGGATGCCGCAGCGGCCATTCGTCCTCGTCGGCCAGCAGTATGTCGCCGACCCCGGACGATCGAACGGAAATCTGCATCCGCTGTACGCATACGCCCATGTCCCGCACGGCTACACGGGAGACGCGACGGAGGCGATCACCGCGCAGATCGAACGATTCGCGCCCGGGTTCCGGGACCGCATCGTCGCCACGGTCAGCAGCGGACCGGCGCGACTGGCCGCGTCGAATCCCAATTACATCGGCGGTGACATCATCGGCGGCGCCAACACCGAGACCCAGGTGGTGCTGCGGCCGCGCATCGCCCTCGACCCGTACAGCACCGGGATCCCCGGCACGTACCTGTGCTCGGCATCGACGCCGCCCGGCGCCGGGGCACACGGCATGTGTGGGTACAACGCGGCGCAATCGGCCCTGCGCTTTCTGCGACGAGGCGGAGGGGACGTGCTGTGAGCAGTCCCGCCCCCGGCGACCGCGGCGCCGGTGCCAGGCGTCGCATGGCGCGGGTGCCCGCGATGGCGGAGGCCGAGGTCCTCGACATCGTCGCAGGCATCGCCCGGAAACTCGATGCGCGGCAGGCGGAGATCACCCGCACGATGAGCGCGCTGCTCGCGCACGAGATCGACCAACTCGACGAAGACCCGCAACTCGTCGAACTGCTCGAGGCCAGCGTGAACGGCAACGTCTCGACGATCGTGCACGTCCTCGCCAACGACATTCCCGTCGATCACCTGCAGCCCACCACGGCCGCCGTGGAGTACGCGCTGCGGCTGGCGCAACGCGACGTGTCGTCGAACTCGCTGGTCCGGGCCTACCACATGGGCCAGGACGACCTGATCAAGATCTGCTACGACGAGGTCAGCTCACTCCAATTGTCCGGACCGCTGACCCTCGCTGTGCTCAAACACATTTCGGAGGTCGTGTACAGCTACATCGACTGGATCACGCTGTACGTGTTCGACGCCTACGAGCAGGAACGACGGCGATGGCTGGGTGCCCGCGGCAACGTCCACTCGTCGACCATCCACACCCTCCTCACCGGAACGGGCAACGACGGGTCCGCATTCGAGGCCGAGACGCACTACCGGCTCGAGCAGACGCACGTCGCGATGATCCTGTGGTCCACCGGTCCCGACACCGAGGCGAGCCTCAACACCCTCGACCACTACGTGCGGGACCTTGCCCGCCACCTCGCCACCGACTCCGCACCCATCGTCACCGCCATCGACCGCCGAACACTGTGGGCCTGGCTCCCTTTCGGTCGCCGGAAACCCGTCCTCGACACCACCGAACTCGCCGCGGCCCTGCCCGCGAACCCGGGAATCCGGACCGCGATCGGACTACCTGCGACCGGGGTCGCGGGATTCCGGCGATCGCACGAGCAGGCCCGCGCCGCCTACTCGGTCGCCACCGTGCCCAACACCCCGGCCCGGCCGATCGTCGGCTTCGGCGACCGCGGTGTAGCCGTCGTCTCGCTCCTCGCCGAGAACCTGGACTCCACCCGTGCCTGGGTGTGGGAGGTCCTCGGCCCACTCGCGGAGAACACCGACCAGGCCGCGACACTGCGGACCACGCTCAGCACCTACTTCGCGACCGGCGAAAGCCACCTCCACACCGCCCAGCAGATGAACCTGCACCGCAACACCGTCAAATACCGCATCACCAAGGCACTCGGCGACCCCGCCACGGGCACGCACAGCAAGCTGGATCTCGCTCTCGCCCTGCAGGTGTGCGAGTTCCTGGGTCCGACGGTGCTGAAGTAGGCGCTTCGCGCCTGTGCGTGGTTGACGAGTCTCTGGACTCCTTAACCACGCACGGGCGGCGGAGCCGCGAGTTTGTCGCCGATCACGCGTAGGCCTTCGGGGAAGGCGCCGGGGTTGGTGCCGGAGTAGTTGAGTCGGATGAATGGCCCGGCGGGTTCGGCGGGGAACCACTCGGCGCCGGGGGCGATGAGCACTCCTGCCGCTTCGCAGTCGCGGACGAGTTGTCCGAGGTTGGTTTCGTCGGGCAGGCGCACCCACAGGTTCAATCCGCCTTTGGGCACGCTGGTGAGATGGGCGCGGGGGACGTGCTCGCGCAGGCTGGTGACGAGCAGGTCGCGGCGTGCTCGGAGTTGTTGCCGGAGATTGCGCAGGTGGGTCTGCCACCCGGGCTGGGTGACGACGTCCAGTGCCGCGGCCTGGAGGAGTCCGCTGACGTACATCGAGGAGGCTCCGCGGTCGGCGAGGATGCGTTCCCGGGCCGGACCGCGGGCGATGACTGCGGCGACGCGTATGGACGGCGACACGCTCTTGGTCAGCGAGCGGAGGTAGACCACATGGCCGGCGTCGTCGTGCGCGGCGACGGGGTTGGAGTTGGTGTCGATTCCGAAATCGTGGGCCCAGTCGTCTTCGACGAGGAAGGCCCCGTTCGCCCGTACTACCTCTAATATGTTTTCGGCCAACGTGTTCGACCATTGTGCGCCGGTGGGGTTGGCGTAGTTCGGTTGCGCGTAGAACACACGGGCGCCGGTCTCCTCGAAGGCGCGGGCCAGCTCGTCCGGGTCGGGGCCGTCAGGTCCGCTGGGGACGGGGACGACGCGCACTCCGGCCTGGGCCGCGGCCAGGATCGCGCCCCAGTACGTGGGCGACTCCGTCAGCAACGGTTGCCCGACGGGGACCAGGGCCCGGAAGACGGAGCTGAGCCCGCTCTGACTTCCGGGCAACACGATGACGTCGCTCGCTGTGGGCGGCGTGACGCCGACCGGTGTCGAGCCGCCGAGCTCGTGGGCGAACCACGATTGCAGTTCCGGCAGACCCGCTGCGGGAGAGGGCGACAGCGCGGCGTCGCTGCGGGCTGCTCGGGTCAGCGCCGACCGGACCAGGCGCTCCGGTAGGAGTTCCCGGTCCGGATAGCCCGCGTGCAACGCGATCGCATCGTTGGGGGGCCGGCGCATCGGGGTCGACAGCGAAGGCAGGCGGCTCTGCGGGGATCGCAGAGCCGCAGTTTGCCATCCGTAGTCGAGCGGCCGCGCCGTCCGAACGGCGCGAACGAACGTCCCGACGCCGGGCCTGCTCTCGATCAGTCCCTGCGCGGTGAGGGTGCGCAGGGCCTTCTGCACGGTGACCGGACTTGCCGCGTATTCGGCGACCAGTGAGCGGGTCGATGGGAGCCGCGCCCCGGGTGGCGCCTGGGCGATCCACTTGCCCAGTGCGGCGACGATGCGCGCACTGCTATCGTTGACCATGACGGTAGATAGTAGCGCTACTCAAATTCACGCACCAGTGTTATCGCATTCTCGTGCCGGTCTCCGGTGGGGCCTGCTCGGGGTGGCGGCGTTCTCGTTCACGGTGCCGTTCACTCGGGTGGCGGTGGGCGGATTGTCGCCGCTGTTCATCGGCTCGGGCCGGGCCGTGATCGCGGCGGTGCTCGCAGCGGCGGCCCTGACGCTGACCCGGCAGCGCCTGCCGCAGCGTGCGCAGTGGATGCGACTCGCCGTGGTGGCGGCGGGAATAGTCTTCGGCTTCCCGCTTCTCACGTCCTTCGCCCTGACGACTGCGTCCGCCAGCCACGGTGCCGTCGTCATCGCGCTGCTGCCGTCGGCGACAGCAGTCACGGCTGTCCTCCGGGGCAAAGAGCGTCCACCGCTGTCGTTCTGGATCATGGCGGGGGTGGGTGCCCTGGCGTCCGTCCTGTTCGCATCCATGCAGGGCGGCGGGGTTGGTCAGTTGCACTGGTCGGACCTGCTGCTGTTCGGAGCCGTCGTGGCCGCCGCCGTCGGATACGCCGAGGGCGGCCTCCTCGCCCGCGAGCTCGGCGCATGGCAGACGGTGTCCTGGGCCCTGGTGCTCTCCGCGCCGCTGATGATCGCCCTGACCGTCATCTCGGCGGTCCGGCAGCCGCCGACCGCCTCACCGATCGAGTGGGCGGCGTTCGCGTACCTGGGCGTGGTGAGCATGTTCCTCGGCTTCTTCGCCTGGTATCGCGGGCTCGCGATCGGGCCGATGGCGCAGGTCAGCCAGGTCCAACTGGTCCAACCCGTGTTCACCATTTGCTGGGCGGCCCTGCTGCTGCGTGAACAGCTCACCTGGGCCACCGTCCTCGGCGGAGTAGCCGTCGTCGTGTGCGCGGGGACCGCCGTGAGAGTTCGAGGGCGCTCCGCACCCGTGCGCGGTTGAGGAGTCCAGAGACTCGTCAACCGCGCACGGGCGGCGGAGCCGCCTACGCCCGCCTGAGGATCGCCTGCAGGTCGGCGGACGGGGAGAGAGTGCCGTATTCGTGGGTCCGGTCGGGGCCGAGGCGGGCGTCGATGAATGCATCGGCGACGGCGGCGGGCGAGAACCGGGTCAGCAGCGACGCCTGAAGTGCGAGGGCCATCGATTCGACGACGGTGCGGGCACGCAACTGGGCGGACGCAGCGTCGAGTCCGGCGAGTTCGCCGAGTTGACGACGGACCCGGTCGAGGTGGTCGTCCAGCAGCGCGTTGCTGCCGCGGGCCAGGTTCACCTCGGCGTCGAACGCGGCGACGCTGTCGGGTTCGCGGGTCATCGCGCGCAGGACGTCGAGGGCGATGACGTTGCCCGACCCCTCCCACACGGCCATGACGGGCTGCTCCCGGTAGCGGCGGGCGAGCGGGAAGTCCTCGGTGTACCCGTTGCCGCCCAGGCATTCCAGCGCCTCGTAGGCGTGGTGCGGGCCGCGCTTGCAGATCCAGTACTTCGCGACCGCGGTCGCCAATCGGCGGAAGCTGCGTTCCTGCTCGTTCGCGTCCTCGTCGTGTGCCCGGGCGAGGCGCAGCGCGGTGACGGTGGCCGCCTCCGACTCCAGCGCCAGGTCGGCCAGCACCGACGTCATGGCCGGCTGATCGGCCAGGACCTTCCCGAACGCCGAGCGGTGCCGGGCGTGCCACACCGCCTCGGCGACGGACTGCCGCATGCCCGACGTGCTGCCGAGCACGCAGTCGAGGCGGGTGCGCGCGACCATTTCGATGATGGTGCGGACGCCGCGTCCCGGTTCGCCGACCATGACGCCGACGGTGCCGTCGAGTTCGATCTCGGACGACGCGTTGGACTTGTTGCCCAGCTTGTTCTTCAGCCGCTGGATGCGGAAGACGTTGCGAGTGCCGTCCGGGAGGATGCGCGGCAGCAGGAAGCACGAGAGACCCTCGCCGCCCGCACCTTCCGCCTGTGCGAGCACGAGGAACGCGTCGGACATCGGCGCGGAGCAGAACCACTTGTGCCCGGTGAGCAGGTAGTCGGCGCCGGGACCGCCGCGTCCGGCGGGTGTCGCGACGGTGGTGTTGGCCCGCACGTCCGAGCCGCCCTGCTTCTCCGTCATGGACATCCCGAAGATCGCGGACGCCTTGCCGGGTGCATCGAGTTCGGGAGTGTAGCTGCGGGACAGCGCGCGCGGCTTCCAGATCGCGGCGACGTCGGGTTGCAGGTCGAGGGAGGGGATGACGGCGTTGGTCATCGAGATCGGGCAGGAGTGTCCGGGTTCGATCTGCGCGAACATCATGAATGCCGCTGCGCGCGCGACGTTCGCGCCCGGCTTCGGGTCGGCCCACGCCGACGTGTGCGCCCCGTGCGCGACGGCGGCGGAGATGATCCGGTGGTAGCTCGGGTGGTATTCGACCTCGTCGATCCGGTTGCCCCAGCGGTCGAACGTCTTCAGTTCGGGGATGATCGTGTTGGCCAGTTCGGCGTCGTGCTGGAACGTGGCGCTGCCGACGAGTGCGCCGATATCGGTGAGTTCGCCGGTGGCCCAGTCGGCGTCGTGGCGGCGCACGCCCTCGGCCAGCACCGTGTCGAGGGTGAACTCGTTGACGTCGGCGCGGGGCACCGACTGGTTGAGCACGGTGTGCGTCCGGTGGGGTGCGGGATGGGTGACGTTCGTTTCGGAAAAAGTAGTCATGACACTGTCTTTCGTGAGTCAGCTCGCGGAGCGGATCAGGTGCTTCTGGATCTTGCCGGTGGGGGTGCGGGGCAACACGGTGGCGAACACGTAGTCACGGGGAATCTTGTAGCGCGCCAGCTTGTCCGACAGGTAGCCGCGGATGTCGTCGGCACCCACGACGTCCGGTTCGCGCCACACGACGTGCGCGACGACCGTCTCGCCCCACTCGGGGTGCGGCCGGCCCACCACCGCGACGTCCACGACGTCGGGGTGGCCGGAGATGGCGTCCTCCACTTCCTTGGAATAGACGTTCTCGCCGCCGGTGATGATCATGTCTTTCGCCCGGTCGACGATGAAGAGGTAGCCGTCGTCGTCCTGGCGTGCGAGATCGCCTGTGCGGTACCAGCCTCCGTCGGCGAACACGGCCGCGGTGGCGGCGGGATCGTCGAGGTACCCCTGCATCACGGTCTCGGTGCGCAGCCAGATCTCGCCGATCTCCCCGGCGGGCACGTCGACGCCGTCGGGGCCGGCCAGGCGCATGTCGACGCCGGCGAGCGCCGCCAGGCCGATCGAACCGGCCTTCGCGAGCTGTTCCTCCGGGTAGAGGACGGCCCCGACGGGACCCGTCTCCGTCATCCCGTACACCTGGTAGAAGCGGGTGGTCCGGTACGACTCGACGAGCCGGCGCGCCACGTCGGCTCCGATCGGCCCGCCGCCGTAGAGCCAGGCCCGGACGCTGGACAGGTCGTAGTCGGCGAAATCCGGTACCGCATTCAGTGCCGTGGTGTAGATGACCGGCGGTCCGAAGCACAGCGTGATGCGTTGCTGCTGTACCGCTTCCAGGAAGTGGACGGGGTGGTACTCGCGGACGAGGACGACGGTGCCGCCCATGTAGAGCGTCGCCATCAGCCAGTTGTTGAGCGGCGACGCGTGCCAGATCGGGACGGCCATCAGCAGTCGCTCGTCGCGGGTGATCGACAGGCCGAGGGCCGCCGTCGTCGCCACGAGCACGACGTTGCGGTGGCTGTGCACGCAACCCTTGGGCGCGCCGGTGGTGCCGGACGTGTAGAGGATTTCCGCGGGGTCGTTCTCGTCCGGCTCGATGCCGTCGATGCCGTCCAGGTCCGCGATCGCGTCGTCGAAGCAGGTGCGGCCCTCCATGGCCGTGTCGGTGGACAGCAGCTGCACCGGCGTCTCGAGTCGCTCGATGACGGGTGCGAGTTCGCCGTCGAAGACGCAGACCTTCACCTGCGCGTGCCGCAGGATGTAGTCGACCTCGGGTGCCTGCATCTTGTGGTTGACCGGCACCACCACCGCGCCGAGGCGCCAGGCCCCGAGCATCGCGTAGACGAAACCGGGGGTGTTGAAACACATGAGGGCGACGCGGTCGCCGCGCCCGACACCCAGTTGTCGCAGCAGGGCGGCGGCGCGGCGGCTACCGTCCTGCACGGAACCATACGTATGGTCGCGACCCTGGAAATGGAGAAACGCCTTGTCGGGCGCCTTCCGAACGTTGCTGTCGAATACGCGAACGATGTTCATCGCGCTCCTTGGAGAAGAGGGGTTCAGTCGATGGAGGTGTTGCGGACGGTCTCGGGGATCTGCAGGTTCGCGAAGATGACGGCGACGGCCTCCTCCAGCGAGTAGCCGAAGCTCTCACCGGTGGCGGTCTTCTGGATCACCAGGCCGAAGATCGCCGACCAGAACGCCTTCGATTCCACGTCGATGCCGGCGCGTAGTTGCCAGCCGGTGCGCATCAGGGTGCGGATCAGCGCGTCCTCGCCCGAGGAGTGCAGTGTGCGGAGGGTGTCGGTGATGAGGTCGCGCAGTTCGCTGCGGCGTCCCGTCATCAGCATCGCCGACGTGAAGAGTTCGACGCTGGGCGCGCCGGGCCCGAGCAGGGAGCCGACGAGTTTCTCCGTGTAGTCGCCGACGGTCTCCGCGGTGGCCGCGTCGTCCTCGGCCCGCTTACCGGCGCGCAGCACGGCACCGCACGCGACCTCGACGAAGAGTCGCTCCTTGGAACCGTAGTAGTAGGTGACCTGGTTGGGGTGGGCCCCGGCGGCGGCGCAGATCTGCGTGATCGGGACACCCTCGCCGTGCTCGAGAAAGAGTTCCGTGGCGGCGGCGAGCAGGGCGTCGCGGGTCTGACGACCGGACTCCCGGGTGGCTCGCGCTGCTCGTCCCGTCTGCGGCACCATGACTGCACTCCTAGTTGTTTGTATGACAAACAATAACTTGACTTTGTTTGTATGACAAACAAGGGGAGTGACGGGCGTCGCCCCGGACGTCCTCCGACCCCGGAAATCCCGACTTCCAGGGTTACGCTGCTCACCATGTTTTCTTCCGTCGGAGCGAAGATCCGTGTGGTGGTGGCGCTACTGCTCACCGTCCTGCTGGCGTTGACCCTGTCGTCGTGTTCGAGTGACGGGGAGACGTCCGGGGCGGCACCGCAGGATCTGTGTTCGCCACCCGGCGTCGGCGCGGCCACCGCGGCCCCGACCAACCTGGCCGCCGCAGGCGCCGCGGCCGAAGACCGCTACACGACGCCGTCGACCACCCCGATCGACCAGATCGACGCGTCGAAACTGAACCTCATCACCCCCGGCGTGCTCACCGTCGGCACGCTGTCCGACGCGCCGCCGAGCATCTGCGTGAACTCGGAGAACCAGTTCACCGGCTACGACAACGAACTACTGAAGGCCGTCGCCGACAAGCTGGGCCTGCGCGTCGACTTCGTCGGCACCGAGTTCGCCGGCCTGCTCGCCCAGGTGGCCGGCCGCCGCTTCGACGTCGGATCCTCGTCCATCACGACGACGGACGAGCGCCGCAACACCGTCGGCTTCACCAACG
Organism: Rhodococcus wratislaviensis; assembly: GCF_900455735.1. Lineage (GTDB taxonomy): Bacteria > Actinomycetota > Actinomycetes > Mycobacteriales > Mycobacteriaceae > Rhodococcus_F > Rhodococcus_F wratislaviensis. Next base: position 77,420 of record NZ_UAUI01000029.1, read on the forward strand.
GCTACGACTTCGGCTACTTCTCCCTCGTCGTTCCCAACGGCGGTCCGATCCAAGGCTTCGACGACCTCACCGCGACGACCCGCATCGGCGTCGTCCAGGGCACCGTCCAGGACGACTACGTCGTGAACACGCTGAAGCTGAACCCGGTGAAGTTCCCCGACTACGCCACCGCCTACGCGAACCTGAAGTCCGGGCAGATCGACGCCTGGGTGGCGCCGTCGCAGCAGGCCGAGGGTGCCATCGCGCCGGGCGATCCCACGTCGATCGTCGAGAACACCTTCAGCGTCAACAACTTCGTGGGCTGGGCCGTCAACAAGGAGAACCAGCCGCTCATCGACGCCCTCAACTCCGGGCTCGACGCCGTCATCGCCGACGGCACCTGGGCCCAGCTGTACTCCGACTGGGTGCCCCGCGAACTGCCCGAGGGCTGGAAACCCGGCAGCAAGGCGGCACCGGCGCCCGACCTGCCCGACTTCGCCGCGCTCGCCGCCCAGAACGCGCAGGACACGACCGAAACCCCGGTCGCGGAACCCAAGTCGACACTCCAGCAGCTGAAGGACACGTTCTTCGACTGGGACCTCTACACGCGGGCGTTCCCCGATCTGCTCAAGACCGGTCTGCCGAACACGCTGATCCTGGCGCTGGCGTCGGGCATCGTCGGCACCGTCCTCGGCATGCTGCTCGCCATGGCCGGGATCTCCCGCACCCGCTGGCTCCGCTGGCCCGCCCGCGTCTACACGGACGTGTTCCGCGGCCTGCCCGCCGTCGTCATCATCCTCATCGTCGGCCTCGGCGCCGGCCCCATCGTCAAGGGACTCACCGGCAACAACCCCTACTGGCTCGGTGCGGCCGCACTGTCACTGCTCGCGTCCGCCTATATCGGCGAGATCTTCCGGTCCGGCATCCAGAGCGTCGAACCCGGACAGCTCGAGGCGTCCCGGGCGCTCGGCTTCAGCTACCGGAAGTCGATGACGCTGGTCGTCGTCCCGCAGGGTGTGCGACGGGTGCTGCCCGCGCTGATGAACCAGTTCATCTCCCTGATCAAGGACTCGTCGCTGATCTACTTCCTCGGCCTGCTCGTCAGCCAGCGGGAACTGTTCGCCGTCGGCCGCGACCTCAACGCCCAGACCGGCAACCTGTCGCCGCTCGTCGCCGCCGGCCTGTTCTACCTGGCGATGACGATTCCGCTGACGCACCTCGTCAACTACATCGACAACGCGATCGGTGAAGTCCTCATCCGGACGTGGGGCAGTGCTCATGAAAACCATCGTAGCGACCAACTTCACACTAATTCAGAACTATTTTACTAGTGAAGTATACGGTACGCTGAGGTCATGCAGGCTTCCACTCGATACGCACCCGACCTCAGCCGGCTCCATCACTCCCGTGGGGCGCTGGCCTACTCGGTGGCGCCCTCGACATGGCGTCGTGCGTTCGAGGTCCGGAATGCGGATGCCACCATCGCACCCGCACTGCGGGTGGGTGCGGCAACTGCCCTGGTGCTGGTCATCGGTGGTCTTCTCGGGCACGGCAACCTCGCGGGCTTCGCGGCGCTCGGTGCGCTGACCGCCGCATTCGGCCGCTACGAGCCGTACCCCCGGCTCGCCCGCAAGGCGGGTCTCGTCGGTGTCGCACTCATCGCCTTCGTCGCCGGAGGAGCGCTCCTCGGTGCTGCGGGACTGCCGCTCTGGCTGCAGATAGCGGCCATGTCCGTGGCCTCGGGGGTCGCCGCGTGGCTGCTGGCGGCGTTCCGTATCGCCGGTCCCGGCCCTGTCATCCTGATTTTCGCGGCGACCGCGGCCGTCGGACACGCAACCCATTTCTCCGATCTCGGACCGGCCGTCGTGGCCGTTGCGGTCGGGGTCGTCGTGGGCTGGCTCGCCGCCATGACGCCCTGCCTGTTCGTTCCCCTCGGGCCCGCCCGGCTGGCGGTGGCGCGGGCGCTGGCCGCGGCCGCGGAACTGGAGCATGCACACGACACTTCCGCGATCGCGTCCGCTCGCAAGGCCATCGACAACGCGCGTGACGTGATCGCGCACAGCGGACGGGGCCGCGACGGGCACTCCCACCAATTGTTCGCGCTTCTCGCCGAAGCGGACACGCTGGTCGATCGGTGGGCGCACGAGCGGGACCACGACACCCTGCGTGCGCTCGTCGATCACGAGTCCGAACTTCGTAAGGTGAAGCGCCGCAGCGATCTTTCGGCGTTCGGTGCGGATCCCGCGGTGCTGCCGAAGCCGGGTGGCTTCTTCGCAGACGGTCGCCTGGCGCTGCGGTCGCGGGAGGGGATCGTCAACGCGGCCCGTATCGCCGCTGCGGCCGCGCTGGCCGGATGGATTTGTGTGGCAATGGGATTGGAGCACCCGCTGTGGGCGTCGATGGGCGCGATGGCCGCGATGCAGGGGTTCAACTTCAGTCAGACCGTGCAGCGGGGAATTCAACGCCTCGTCGGCAATGTGGCAGGGGCGGTCCTCGCCGCCGGGCTGATCGCCGCAGCGATGGGGTACTGGCAGACCGTCGTGGTCATCGTGGTGCTGCAGACCGTGACCGAACTGGTGGTCATCAAGAACTACGCGTTCGCGTCCGTCGCCATCACACCCATGGCTCTGCTGCTCACCGGACTCGGGTCGGCGGTCGCACCGGACATCGCGGTGAGCCGCGTCGTCGACACGCTCGTCGGCGTGGTGGTCGGGGTGATCGTCTCGGCTGTCGCGATCAGCCGGACCGACCACCATCACGTGAACTGAGGCGGCTCAGATTCCCGTCGCGGAGACGTAACCGGCGAATCCGATCGCGCACGCGCCCGCGCTGAGGGCCAGGGTTACACATGCCACCGGCCACGCGATCGTGCGCCGCGCGATGCGTGCGATCGTGACCGCGCCGCCGATCACGGTCACCAGTGCGGCGACCGCGAGCGCCACGCACACCGCGATCCACGCGTTCTCGGCGCTGCAGGTCTCGGGCGGGCAGTAGTCCAGGAACAGCAGCCAGAACAGCCCCGCGACCGCGGAAATGCTGGCGACGGCGACCGCGACGACGAGCGCGGCCGCCGACACCGCCACGTCCCAGCCGTTCAGCTGCGGCTGATCGTCACCCGGACACGGGTGATTCCATGGATGTGACTGAGGCCCCCCTGGCTGCATGTTCGTCACTGTACTGCGGGTTCCGGGAGTATCGGTGGCGGCAGCGGAGCCCCGTCCGGGCGCAACCCGGCGAGGAACACCGTGATCAGGCGCGGAACGAGATTGGCTGTCGTGTCGTCGAACATGAGCACGTGGGGCCGGGTCAGCATGGCGATTCCCATGATGATCTCGAGCGGCACGACGTCCTCGCGCACCAGTCCGTCGTCCTGGAGCCGGCGGATGAACTCGGTGACCGTCGACTTCGTGAGCTCCCTCGACTCGCGGACGTCGGGCGGTAGTTCGTCGAGGCTGTTGACCAGTGCGGGAACCAACGCTCCCATCCTCAGTTCGACCACGGCGTCGACGAACCGCCGCCACGCTCCCTCCGGATCGTCCCCGCATTCGTCCAGTCCCCGGACCGCGAGTTCGCGGACTTCGGCCAATGTCGTCCGGGCCACGGCGTGGGCGAGTTCGTCCCGGCTCGGAAAGTTCCGGTAGAGGGTGGCGATCCCGACCCCGGCCTCTGCGGCGATGGCGTCGAGCGGCGCGTCGTGCCCGCGGTCGGCGAACACCGCGCGCGCAGCCTTGATCAGGGTGTTGCGTCGTTCCAGCGCGTCTGCCCGCACGATTTCACCTCTTTCGTTGACAACCCAGCATAACCGGAGGAATATTCTCCACAAGTAGTGGAGGAATTTCCTCCGCTTAGTGGGAAGGGGAGTCCGATGAGCACTTCGGATACCGGGACACTCGAGCCGCGCACGGAGCCCGCCGGGCGATCGGCGCACGGCCCGTCCGATCCCGTGAAACTGACCGCTGTCGTGCTGGGACTCACCGCGGTGATCGCGCTGATGCTGCTGGCGTTCGCGTTGCCCGCCGTCAACAGCGGCCCCCACGACCTCCGGCTGGGCGTCGCCGGACCCGACGCGGCCGTCACCCGGATCGACACCGTGCTCGCCGCGGGACACCCCGGCGCATTCGTCACCGAGCGCTTCGCCGACTCCGATGCGGTCCGGACGGCGATCGAGCACCGGGAGGTGGTCGGCGGAATCGTCGCGACACCGGACGGCATGAAGGTCCTGTCGGCCGGCGCCGGCGGGGCGCCCATCGCGCAGACGATGAACGGCATCGCGGCGGGCATGAGCACGGCTGCGGGACACCCCGTTCCGGTCGAGGACGTCGTTCCGCTGACGGCCGACGACCCCGCCGGCGTCGGTGTCGGTGCCTTGGCGCTACCCCTGGTCTTCGGCGGCATGATCCCCGCGCTCGCGCTCGTGCGGCTGTTTCCACGCAGTCTCGCTCGGCGGATGGCCGGAGCGGTGCTGTTCGCCGCGAGCGCCGGTCTGGTGCTGACGGCAATTCTGCAGTTCGGTCTCGGCAGCGTCGACGGCAACTACTGGACGACCACCGGTGCCGTCGTGCTCGGCATCGCCGCTATCTCGCTGACCGTTCTCGGGCTCGAATCGGTGCTGGGCACAGCGGGGTTCGCGCTCGGAGCGGTGACGATGATCTTCCTCGCCAATCCGCTGTCCGGCCTGGCGACCTCCGCGGCGTGGCTCCCTTCGGGGTGGGGCGCATTCGGTCAGCTGTTGCCACCCGGCGCGGCGGGCACCGTGGTGCGGTCGACGGCGTTCTTCGACGGACACGGAGCCGGTGCGGCGGTGCTCGTGCTGACCTGCTGGGTGCTGTTCGGGCTGGGCCTGTGCCTGGTGTCCGGACTGCGTGAGCGGCGCGCCGGGGAAGAACTGGCCGTCGCCTGACGCTGTGGTTTGATGGCGGCATGGGGGAAAGACGGATCGTCCGCCGACTGGTCGGCATCGGAGCGGGCCTCGGTGCGCTCGCGGTCCTCGTCGTGGCGGCCTCGACGGTGTGGATATCGCGCGAGGCCTCCGGCCACGTCTACGACGTCGACGACGCACCCGAAGCGCCGGTCGTCATCGTCCTCGGTGCGCAGGTGCGCGACGGCAAACCCCGGGAGTACCTGGCCGGACGCCTCGACGTCGCCGTCCGCCTCGTGCAGGATGGCCGTGCGCGGGCGGTCCTCGTCTCGGGCGACGGTGCAGGCAGATCCGGCGACGAGATCGCAGCGATGACGGACTACCTGGTGGAGAAGGGCATCGACCGCAGCAAGATCGTCGGAGATCGGTACGGGCTCGACACCTACGACACGTGCGCGCGGGCCGTCCAGACGTACGGAGTGACCAAGGCGCTGATCGTCACTCAGGGTTTCCACGTCCCCCGCGCGGTCGCGCTGTGTCGCGGTGCCGGGATCGACGTCGCCGGAGTCAACGCCGGATGTGAATGCCGCCCGATCACGATGGCGAGGAACACGGTGCGCGAATCGCTGGCCCGGCCGAAGGCCGTCCTCGACCTGTTGTCCGGGCGCGATCCCGTGGTGGTGTCCGAACCCGAGGACTCGCTGGGGAAGGCTCTCGCCGCCGAGGGCTGACCTCGAACCGCCGCGGTGGGGAGGGGCCCGTCGGTAGGCTTCTCACCGTCGACGATCGGGAGGCTGAATGGTTTCTCCGACGGGTTCGGGTGCACGACCGGATCCCGGTCCGCGTGAAGTCCGGAAATGGCGTCGCTACCTCGCCGACGAACGCGCCGAGGCGGCTGTCTACCGCGACCTCGCGAAACGCCGGACCGGTGAGGAACGCGAGATTCTGCTGGCGCTCGCCGACGCCGAGGGACGGCACGAGGCGCACTGGCGCGAGCTGCTCGGCGAACACGTCGGCAAGCCAGTGCGCGGTGACGTCCGCACGCGCATCCTCGGTGTGCTGGCCCGGCGTTTCGGATCGGTGTTCGTGCTCGCCCTCGCGCAGCGCGCGGAGACCCGGTCGCCGTACCCGACGGACGTCGACGCCACCGACGCGATGGGCGCGGACGAGCGCATCCACGAAGAGGTGGTGCGGGCGCTGGCGGCGCGCGGGCGAAATCGGCTGTCCGGCACGTTTCGTGCCGCCGTGTTCGGTGCCAACGACGGCCTGGTCAGCAACCTCGCCCTCGTCCTCGGCATCAGCGGTAGCGGCGTCGACAATCACATCGTCCTGCTGACCGGGCTCGCCGGTCTGCTCGCGGGCGCGTTGTCGATGGGCGCGGGCGAGTACGTGTCCGTGCGGTCGCAGCGTGAACTGCTCGAGGCGTCGGCGCCGGGGCAGGGCGCCCGTGAGGCGGTGCCGCTCCTCGACGTCGACGCGAACGAACTCGCACTCGTGTACCGCGCACGGGGCATGCCCGCGGAGGACGCCGAGAAACGTGCCGCCGACGTGTTGCGGAGAGCCGTTCAGCCCGAGCCTGTTTCGGGTCCGGAAGCCGTCGACGAGCACGAGGCCATCGGCACCGGGCTCGGTGCGGCCGCCGCGAGTTTCTGCTTCTTCGCGTCCGGTGCGGTGATCCCCGTGCTGCCGTACCTCTTCGGCATGGAAGGCACCGCCGCTCTCGTCGTCGCGGCCGCACTGGTCGGCGTTGCGCTGCTCGGGACGGGTCTGGTGGTGGGATTGCTGTCGGGTGGACCACCGGTCAAGCGGGCATTACGCCAGCTGGCAATCGGGTACGGCGCAGCCGCCGCCACCTACGTGCTGGGCATGCTGTTCGGGACAGGCGCCTGAGAACGTCATCATCACCACCGGTGTGGAACCGTAGCCGGGGACGGGAAACGTGCGCACCGTGTGCCGGGACCAGGATCCGTCCGACAGTGCGACGCGGGCGACAGCGGGAAGACGGGCCGGGATCCGTTGCCGCACTGCCGCGAGGTCTTCGCCGTGCAGCAGTCCGATCTGCCCGCCCTCTGCCGCGGCAGACAGACCGGTCAGTGGTGCGGTGATCCATTTGATGGCGTACCCGTGCTGTGAATCGACCAGTGCGGCATGAACCCCCGCGACCGCGTGCACGGTCGACGCGATGTCGGAATCCATCACCCGGATGGCCAGTTCGCCGACGTCGGTCTTGTGCGTGATGTCGTGATCGACGCCCCGCAGCACCACCCCCTCGGGTGTCTCGACGGCTCGGCGCACGAACCGGACGAGGCGCAGCGTTCCGTCGTCGTGCCGGGCGATGAGTTCGCCGGACAGGAACTCGCCGTCCCGCGCGTTGTCGACGCGTTCCATCAGTACCGCGATGTCGGAGATCCGCGGCACCCTGCGGTACAGGTCGGCGAGACCGAAATGGTCGTGTTCCGGCCGGGTGTCCGCCACCCCGTACAGATTCCGGAACTCACGCGTCCATCGAGTGCGTCGCGGACCCGCCGACACGGACAGATTCCATTCCCATCCTGCGGCCCGGTGCGGCTGCGGCACCGGGCTGTCCGCGCGACCGGTGAAGATCTGCACCGCGAGGACGTCCCCGCCCGGACCGAGTACCGGTTTCGCCACGACGAGATCGATGTCGCCGACCGTCTCGCCGAGGGTCACCTGCACCGGCTGTCCCGACGACCTGACCGTGTCGATGGCTCCCGCCACCAGGGTCAGCATCCTGCCGCGGTAGACGTTGCCGAGCGGCCGGCACTGCCGCTGCTTGATGCCCTCCGCGATCACCGTCGGTGCGTCCCCCAGGATTTCGGCCAGAATCCAGCCGTCTCCGCTTCCCCGTTGTCCCACTCGTACCGCCCCCTCTTGGCGCACGATCATCGCACGGCGGCGATCCGGATGCTCGGCGAGACGGTTGCCGCGACAGCGTTCAGTCCGGCGCGGTCGCGACGGCGTCCAGGAGTCCCGGGAAGCGGGATTCGATGTCGGATCTGCGCAGCTGAGCCATCCGGGAATTGCCGCGGTCGACCTGTGTGATCAGCCCGGCCTCGCGCAGGACCTTGAAGTGGTGGCTGCGGGTCGATTTGGACACCGGCAGCCCGAACGACGTGCAGTGACGTTCCGCCCCGTCCGCCTCGGCCATGAGCTTCTGCACGACCTCGAGGCGCAGGGGGTCGGCGAGTGCGGCGAGCACGGACACCAATTCGATCTCGTCGACCGCAGGATGTCCCTCGGCGTCGGGCACAGCGCACCTCCAGGTTCGCATCGTCGACCACCAGAGTGAAGGTTCGTCTTGCATCGAACCTCACTCTGGTGCATGGTTCGTATTGTATCGAACCTCTGGTGCACGGGGGCAACGCACTCTTCAGGAAGGATCGACATGACCTCGGAGCTGACCACGCCGGACGCCACGACGCCGACGTCACCACCCGAAGCAACACCGTCCGACCCGCGACGCGGGAACCTCACCCTCGCCGCCGTACTGCTGGCCGTTCTCGTCGTCCCGATGTCGATTTCCGGAACCGCGGTGGCGCTGCCCGCCATCACCTCCGACATCGGGGGCGGAGCATCGGGCCAGCAGTGGGTGGTGAACGCGTTCAACCTGTCGTTCGCGTGCTTCACCCTGGTCTGGGGGTCGCTGTCGGACCGTCTCGGCCGCGGCCGACTGTTCGCCGCCGGTGCCGCCACGTTCGCGGTCGGAAGTGTCGCCAGCGCACTGGCCCCGAACATCATGGTCCTCGACATCGCCCGCGGTGTCGCCGGTCTCGGTGGCGCCGCCATCTTCTCGTGCGGCGCGGCGATCCTGTCCTCCGCCTTCGACGGGCCCGCCCGGTTGCGCGCGTTCGCCCTGTTCGGGACGACCGCGGGCATCGGTGTGGCGCTCGGACCCACGCTGTCCGGGCTTCTCGTCGACACGGCCGGCTGGCGACCCATCTTCGCGGTGCAGGCCGCCGTGCTGCTCGTGGTGCTGGCGGCCACCCCGGTGATCGGACTGGCACGACCGGCGGGCGACGCGGCTGCGAAGTTCGACCTGCTCGGCACGGTCCTCCTGGTGCTGGGTCTGCTCGCGGCGATGGTCGGCATCGTCCAAGGCGAACCGTGGGGCTGGGGCAGCCCGGCGGTCGTGGCGTCGTTCGTCCTCGCGGTCGCGCTGCTGGTCGGGTTCGCCCGTGTCGAATCGCGACGTCCGGCGCCGCTGCTGGACCTCGAACTGCTCACGCACGCACGGTTCATGGCCCTGTGCCTCGTTCCGGTGGCCGCGTCGTTCGGCTTCGTCACGTTGCTCACCTACTTTCCGACCTTCCTCCAGTTCGTGGCCGGCCAGTCTTCGGCGAAGGCGGGTCTGGTGATCGTGCTCCTCACGATTCCGGTCGTGGTGGGACCGCTCGCCGCAGGCCGCGCGGTCGGCGCCGGGGTGAACCCCCTCGTGGTCATCTGGATCAGCCTGGGAGCGTTGATCGCCGGTGACCTGGGACTTCTGTTGGCGGGCCTCGACACGGCGGTCGCTGTCATCGCGGTGCCGCTGCTCCTCGCGGGGTGCGGAATGGGACTGTCCGCCGGTCTCGTCGACGGTCAGGCGCTCGCCCTCGTCCCCGAGGAGAAGGCGGGTATGGCTGCGGGAGTGGTGAACACGATGCGACTGGGCAGCGAGGCCATCGCCGTCGCGGTGTACGCGGCGCTGCTCACCGGTCTCGCGACCCGCAGGGGCGAGGAAGCGCTGTCCGGCGTCGACGGCGTGGGCAATGCCACGGAGGTCGTCGGCAAGGCCGCGAGCGGTGACCTCGAGCAGGCCCTGGCGGCGGCCGGACCGGACGTCCGGGAACAGGTGGCGCCCCTCGTGATCGACGCCTACAACAGTGCGTTCCACACGACGCTGGTCGTTCTGGCGGTCGTCGTCGCCGGATTGTCGGGCGTCATCGCGGTGCTGCTGCGACGCGGGGCGGGCGCGCGATGACGGAGGCGGACGACCTGCGACAGCACTATCGGATCGTGGTGGTCGGCGGCGGCCCGGTGGGATCGCTGACGGCACTCGAGCTGGCGCGCAGCGGAATCGACGTACTCGTCCTCGAGGCCGCTCCGCACACCACGGACGTTCCGAAGGCGGGGACGATCCACGCACGCAGTATTCAGCTGCTCACCCGGCGAGGACATTTCGCGGCGCCGGACGTCGACGCCGGAGCCGCGTCGACCACCTTCCACTACGCCGGCGTCTGGGGTCTGGAGATCACGGCACCACCCGGCGAGGGACCTGCCATCGCCGGTATCGGGCAGAGTGATCTCGAAAGACTCTTCACCGCACGGCTGATCGGTCTCGGCACCCCGGTGCTGAAGGCCGCGATGGTCACGGGCGTCGATCAGGACGACGGTGGGGCGACGGTGACCTTCACCCACGAGGGACGCACCCGGAGGGTGACAGCCGACTGGGTGGTCGGCGCGGACGGCGCCCGCAGCATCGTGCGGCGAAGCGTGGGCTTCCCGGCGACGGAGACTGCTCCGACCGCCGCGGCGCTCCTGGGTCTCGCCGTCCTCGACGACCCGGCGACCGCCCCCAGGGGGTGGGTGCGTACCGAACGGGGCTGGACCGTCCTCAACGTCAACCACGGCGGATTCAGCCGTATCATCACATTCGATCTCGGTGGTCCGCACGAGGATCATCGCCGGCCCCTCACCGCGGAGGAACTGCAGGAGACGGTCGACAGATTCGCGGGCCGTCCCGTTCCGTTCCGCAACGCACGGTCGCTGTCCCGGTTCAGCGACTACTCGCGGCTGGTCGACGACTACCGGTTCGGCCGGGTCCTGCTCGTCGGTGACGCTGCGCACGTGCACTTTCCGCTCGGCGGGCAGGGGTTGAACCTCGGCATCGGAGACGCGGTCGGCCTCAGCTGGCGCCTCGCCCTCGTCGCGCGGGGACAGGCCGACCCGTCGGTGCTGGACGCGTACTCGCGGGAGCGGCACGCGTGCGCGGCCGGGGTGATCGCCAACGTCGCGGATCAGCGTGAACGGATGCGCATCGGTGTCGACGGCGACCGCCTGCGACACGAACTCGATGTCCTGCTGGAGGATCGCGACCGCAATCGGGCGCTGGGTTCGGTGATCAGTGCGCAGAGTCAGCCCGCGCCCAGCACTCTCCAGGATGCGGCGCGCGGCGACTTCGCCGCGAACACCGTGCTCGAGACGGACACCGGAGTCACCGACCTGATCCGGTTGCACGTCGCGGCGGGTAACCGGGGTCTCCTGCTGTGCGGGGACGCATCCGAATCCGTCCGCGCACTCGTCGAACCCTGCTGGGGCGAACGGGTGCGGGTGATTCGGGCGCGGAACCTCGGGCCCACCACGGTGCTCGTGCGCCCGGACGGTGAAGTGGCCTGGTCGGGGGAACCTGGAGACGGCAGCGAACTCGTCGCCCGGCTCGCGGAGACGTTCGGCGGCTCCGCCACCCGTGCGCGGTTGACGAGTGCAGGGACTCGTTGACCGCGCACGGGCGCGAAGCGCCTACCAGCGGACGGGCAGCGACGTCGGACGCCGGAGGAGTACTCCCGAATCCCACGGCACCGCAGCCGGTTCGACGGCGAGAGCGAGGGTCGGGAATTCCTCCGCCAACAGGACCAGTGTCGTGGTGATCTCCATCCGGGCCAGCGACGCGCCCATGCAGTGATGCATGCCGTACCCGAACTGCAGATGGCGTTTCCCGTCCCGGAACGGGTCGATCAGTTCCGGGTGCGGGAACGTGTCGGGGTCCCGGTTCGCGGCGAACGCGTCGGCGTAGACGAGGGCGCCCTCGGGGATCACGGAGTCCCGCAGCTGAACTTCACGGGTGGCGATCCGGGGAAACGTCGAAATGTTTCCCAGTGGAAGCACCCGCAACAGCTCCTCGACCAACTGCGGCGCAGCGGCAGGCTCGTCCACCAGCAGAGTCCACAGCGCAGGCGCCTGCACCAGCACGTACACGGCCTTCGCGAGCACGGACAGCACGTTCTGGTCGGCGCCGAGGACGGAGCCGAGCAGGATCGCGACCAGTTCGTCGTCGCTCAGCGGCGGTTCCGCCTCGTCCCGCGCCGCCAGGAAGCGGTCGATCAGCCCGCCCGGTTCGACGGGTCGTTTCCGCTGCACGAGGTCGGTCACGTAGTGGTAGACGAGCCAGAAGTTCTCCAGCAGGCCGGGAATGTCGGTGTCGTGCGACAACTGCACCACCCGCGACGACGGGCGGAAGTAGTCGATGTCCGACTCCGGGATCCCGAGGAAGCCGACGTTCACCTCGACCGGCAGGCGGTCGAGCACCGTGGCGAACAGGTCGGGGCTTTCCTCGCTGCGCAGCAATGCGATCCGGCGGTCGAGGATGCGCCGGACCGATCCCTTCAGCTTCTCGACGCCGGCAGGGCTGTAGTCCGCGTTGACGAAACTCTTCATCCGCGCGTGATCCGGGTTGTCCAGATTCAGCAGAAGATCCGGGGGCATCGTCGTGGGCTGAAAACTCGGCCCGCCTTCGACGTTGGTGTCCCTCCGGCCGAAGGACGGATCCGTGAGCACCTTCAGGACGTCGTCATATCGTGTGACGTGCAGGGCGGTGTGCCCGCTCGGCAGGGTGATCTCCGGTAGTCCGGTGGGCCCCTCCGCGGTCACCGGGGTGTACGCGACCGGCGGGTCCAGGTGGGGAATGTCGTCGATGGACACCGCGACACCGCGTCGGCGTCCAGGTGGAGCGAGTGTCGAAACCTGGGTCGTCACGTCGTACTCCTTCACGTTGGTGGGATTCACAGGACGGCGGCGACGCTTGTCAGCCGGGACAGCTCACTCGACGCCTGGGCGTTGGTGCGGAAATGAATGGCACGCCAACCGCTCTCGCGTGCAGCGCGTACGTTCTGCTCCAGGTCGTCGATCAGAATGCACTGATCGGCGGCGACGCCGGCGGTCTTCTCTGCGATCGCGAAGATCTGGGGGTCCGGCTTGCGCGCGCCGACCAGGCACGAGTCGACGACAGCATCGAGCGGGCCGGCGGGTTCGATGATCGGCCTCCAGAACCGCTCCCACTCGACCACGTTGTTCGACAGGACGCCGACGCGCAGACCGTGAGCCTTCAGGCCGCGCAGGGCCGCGGCTATCGCCGTGTTCACGGTGATCCCGTCGAACCATTGCTCTCCGAACGTCTCCAGCCGCGCCCTGGTGAGGTCCAGACCGGGGTCGGCGGCGGCGAGGTGCTCCCTCAGCCTCGCACCCCACTCGCGCTCGGTGATCTGGGCCAACTCGATCGGGGCGAGAGGAGGTGCCCCGAGGTCGTCGCCGACGGCCTGCATCGCCGCCTGCAGGGCTGCGGGTGAGATGCCCGTCTTCGTTTCGTACGCCGCGAAGAGTTCGGCGAGCGGGGGCGAGAGCACACCACCGAAGTCGAACCAGACCATGGTGTCGTCCCGCGTCGTCATCGGACGATCCGATCGAGAGCGGCAGTCGAGGCGCTCACTCGTTGCAGGGTGACCCGGCCGTGGGCGATCTGCCGCCCCTCCTGCGCGAGAGTGACGGACAGGACGACCTGGCGGGAGCAGATTTCCGCCTCGGCGACGGCTGCGCAATCCGTCGGCAACTCCAGCTCACCGAAGCTCTCGAAGACGGCGTCGCACCCCACGAGCACGAGCATTCGCGGGGACAGGCCGAACAATTCGTGCGCGGCGACGAGGGCGGTCTGACGCATCGCCTCGAAGATCAGGGCGCCCGGCACGTGGTCGAGCGGGTGATCGAACAGGCCGGGGTGGGCCTGATCGACCAGCACCTGGCTGCGCACGGTGTCGCCGTCGACCCCGATCCGGCTCAGCACCACGTTGTCGAACGAATGTCGAGCCACCTCCCGAGGCTCGACCCGCTCGTGCAACGGATGCGGTCGGGCGGGATCGAGCTGCAGCGGTGCTCGACCCCTCTGCCGGAGGCGGTCCCACGCGTCGCCGGGCATCCACTGGATGGTCATGCTCATGGTGGCCGCGGCAGACCCGTCCAGCGCGAGTGTCATGGCGAGCGTGATTCCGACGATGTCGGCGCCCCGTCTCTTCTCGGCGGTGATCGTGGCGTCCAGAACCCCCGCGGCGGGTGCGGGGCCCACTTTCACGGCGTCGAGGTCGACGACCTCGAGCGCTCCGGCGTTGAACACGAACTTGGCGTCGAGCGGAGCGTCGACGTGCCGATGCGAGATCAGGATGGACGCCTGCCGGAACGTTTCCAGCAGAAGCAGCGGATCATACTGTCGTACAACGACATTGTGATCGCTGTAGTAGCTGTGGACTCTGGGAAGCTGCACGCCGAGACGGAACTGTGGGTAGCTCTCGCAGATGATGTCGGTGAGGAAGACCTCGCAGATCGCGGCGCGGTGCACGTGCGCGCGGGGGATGGCGGACGAATAGGACAGGGTCGGTTCCAGGACGGCGGTCATGTCGATTCCTTTCGTTGACAGCGGAATTCGCACGGGTCGATGCCGCCGGGCGACGACGGCGGTGAGCAGTGGAATGCGTGACCCGTGCAGACGGTGGTTCGCGCTGGAGCGGAAGAACGCGGGCGAGCCCGCAGCGCAGAGGGCGAGGAGCTCGGGGTCTCGTCGCGGACCGGGGATCCCGGTGGATGCGCACGATCAGTGAATACCGGGCGATCCGGAGCGTCAACAGATGTAATCCGGTGTTCACCGATCCCTTGACGGTGTTCGGCACGCGAACACCACGGTCGAAAGTCGTTGACCTGCGGTATCGGTGACTCCGCGTACGAGCAACTTCCTTGTCGCGTGGCGGGAGTCACAGCCTAGGTTCCGGATCGGGACGGAAATGTTACCGCCAGGTATGGCGTGTGGTAACCGGCGAGCGTAGAGGGGCGATGCTATGTTCCCCTCGCCGGGAGTGGCCGGAGTTGACGGAGGGGTCGGGGATGTCGAAGAGGTGGGTCGCGTCGGTCGCGGCAGTGGCGATCGGCTCGGGCATGATCGCCTATTCGAACCAGAACGCTGCCGTCGCGGAACCCGAGCCGGTGTCCAACGGCCTACCCGGCAGCGGTCCCTGCGCGAGCGAGGTGTCGAACGAGACGCACTCGCTGATACCGGAGAAGCTCGAGATTCCGATCCCGTACCCCAAGATCACGACGGTGCCGTATCCGGCTCCCGTCACGGATCCCGTCCGCGTGTCGCAGGCGTTGCCCGCCGACACGTGCACCGATCCGTGCCCCGACCTCACCGACGAGACCGACCAGGCCCCGGGGAACCTGTCGAGCGTGCTGAACATCCCGGACGTCAGCGTGAAGTTCACGCCCTTCCACTTCGGCATTCCCGTCCCGGGCGCCGACATCCAGTTGCCCCCGCGGCCGCCCCTCGTGCACCCCGCGACCGAGGAGGCGCCGCGCAGCGCGGCCCCGGCCACCCCGAAGATCGGCGACGTGACCCGCGTGGCCAAGGTGACCGGGTCCGGTTCCGTCAGTCGCACCGACAAGCGTTACCAGGTCAACGGCACCGACCTCGGCATCATGTGGGAGAGCGCCCCCGACCAGATCGCCGTCGCGTTCGGCGACACCGTCGGCAAGGGATTCCAGCCACCCGGTGGTCAAGGCGACGACTGGCGCAGCAACGTCCTCGGTTTCAGTTCCGACCGCAACCTGTCCGACGGCATGAGCCTCGACAGTATGGTCCAGGACAGCCGGTGCCACGCGGCGGAACTGCTCGACAGCCGCAAGCTCGACAATATCGAGATCACCACCATCCCGACCTCGGGTTTCGCCGTCGGGAACCGGCAGTACATGAGCTACATGTCGATCCGCACCTGGAACAGCATCCCTGCCACGTGGTGGACGAACTACGGCGGCATCGCCTACTCGGACGACGGCGGATCGACCTGGACCAAGGACCCGTACGCGAAGTGGGACAACATCTTCGGGGTCACCAAATTCCAGGTCGCGTCGATGGTCCCCGCCGGCGACTTCGTGTACATGTTCGGCACCCCCAACACGAGGCTCGGCGCCATCGGCCTGGCCCGCGTCCCGGCCGCCGATGTGCTGAACACGTCCGCCTACCAGTACTGGCAGAACGGCAACTGGACGCCGGTCGGTGGTTACACGGAGGCGACCCCGATCGTGGACGCCCCCGCCGCCGAATTGTCCGTGCGCTACGAGGAGGCCACCGGCAAGTGGCAGATGGCGTACCTCGACACGTCGAAGGCGGCCATCGTTCTCCGGGAGTCCGACTCGCCGCAGGGCGTCTGGTCGGATGGGGCGCCGATGGTCAGCGCCGTCGAGTACCCGGAACTGTACGGCGGCTTCATCCACCCGTGGTCGAGCGGCGACGAGCTGTACTTCACCATGTCGACGTGGTCCGACTACAACGTCTTCCTCATGAAGGCGGACATAGGCGCATAGCGCCCGTGCGCGGTTGACGAGTCCAGGGACTCCTTGACCACGCACGGGCCCGGAGGGCCTACAGCAGGCCGTGGCGTGGCGGGACGGTGCCCGAAAGCGTCCAGCGGCCGATGTGCTGAATCTTCCACCGCGTGGGGTCGTGCAGGGTGTGGGTGCGGGCGTCCCGCCAGTACCGCGACAGGTTGGACGTTTCCGACGCACTGCGGGTGCCGCCCAGCTCGAACAGCACGCTCGACGCCTCGAGTGACGCGCGGGCGGCGCCGACCTTGGCCGCGGCGGCGTCGATCGAGGCGACCGCGGCGCTCTGCTCGGTCAGGTCGCGACGCGCTGCGTCGATGCTGCGCGCACCCTCCCGGAGGAGTGCCGTCGCGGACCGGACGCTGACCGCCGCCTCACCGGCCAGCTGGATCAGCAGGGGATCGTCGACGGCGTCGGTGACGCCCGCCTCGAAATAGGGCCTTGCCTGACGCGCCGACCGCACGCCCTCGTTCAGCGCTGCTGCGGCAATCCCGGCGTCGATGGCGGCGTGCAGGATCTGGGCCTGTGACCCGTACGTGGTGGGTGCGTCGAAGATGGGGGAGAACGGCACGACGTGGAACGCGGGCACCCGGACGGCGTCCAGGGTGACGGTTCCGCTCGCCGTGGTCTTCTGCCCCATGCCGTCCCAGTCGTCGACGATCGACAGCCCGGCGGCGCTGCGCGGCAGGTAGGCGACGGCCTTGGCGGCTTTCCCCGTCGGCGTCGTCGTCCCCGGAAGGGTGGCCCGTACCGCGATCCAATCGGCGAACAGTGCGCCCGTGCTGTAGAACTTGCGACCGTCGACGACGAAGTCTTCGCCCTGCCCGGTGAGCGTCGTGGCGTCGATGTCGATCGTCGTGGTTCCGCGCTCGCTCTGGGCGTTGGCGAACCGGCGCCCCGCGAGAACCTCGGAATAGAAGAACTCCTGCTGCGCCGGCGTGCCCTGGTGACGCAGCACCTCGAGGAACGTGTAGTGGCTGTGCGGGATCTGCGCGATGCTCGGATCGCCCTCGGCGAGAAGACGGAAGACTTCGGCGAGGGTTTCGGTCCGCGCGTCGATGCCACCGTGCTCGCGGGGAACACCGAGCGCGAGCAGTCCGGACGCGGCGAGAGCGCCGACCTGTTCGTAGGGGAGTTGCCGGCCGGCATCGCGAGCCGCCGCCTCCTCGGCGAACTGTGCGGCGAGATCGGCAGCAACGACGAGGGCTTCGGCCTCGTCACTGATGCGGTGGGCGCTCTGGACGGCGGTCATGCCTGACCTCCCTGTACTGCTGTCATGCCGTCGAACCTCACACGGACCCACGAGCGGGGTGAAGGGTTGTACGCGCACTGATTGGAAGGGTGGGCGTGCGCTGTGTGGGCGGGTTGCATGCTGGGTATGTCAACCGAACACATCGCTGAGCAGATCAAGTTCGCCTACTGGGTGCCCAACGTCAGTGGCGGGCTCGTCACGTCCGACATCGAACAGCGGACCAGCTGGGATTACGAGTACAACAAGAAGCTCGCCCAGACCGCCGAGAACAACGGTTTCGAGTACGCGCTCAGCCAGGTCCGGTACGAGGCCAGCTACGGGGCCGAGTATCAGCACGAGTCGACCAGCTTCAGCCTCGCACTGCTGCTGGCCACCGAACGGTTGAAAGTGATCGCCGCCGTCCACCCGGGTCTGTGGCAGCCCGCGGTGCTGGCGAAACTGGGGGCCACGGCCGACCACCTGTCGAACGGCAGGTTCGCCGTCAACGTCGTGAGCGGCTGGTTCAAGGACGAATTCACCCATCTCGGCGAGCCGTGGCTCGAGCACGACGAACGGTACCGGCGCAGCGCCGAGTTCCTGCAGGTGCTCCGCAAGATCTGGACCGAGGACGACGTCGACTTCCGTGGCGACTTCTACCGCATCCACGACTTCACCCTCAAGCCGAAGCCGCTGAACACGCCCGACCGTCCGAACCCCGAACTGTTCCAGGGCGGCAATTCCGCCGCCGCACGGCGGAACGCGGGCCGGTACTCCGACTGGTACTTCAGCAACGGCAAGGACTACGACGGCGTCACGGAACAGATCGTCGACGTGCGACAGGTGGCGCGCGAGCACAACCGGGAGGTGAAATTCGGGCTCAACGGATTCATCATCGCCCGCGACACCGAGAAGGAAGCGCGCGACACCCTCCGCGAAATCATCGAGAAGGCGAACAAGCCTGCGGTCGAGGGATTCAGGTCCGCCGTCCAGCAGGCCGGCGCGTCCACCGCCGACAAGTCGGGGATGTGGGCCGACTCCACGTTCGAGGATCTCGTCCAGTACAACGACGGATTCCGTTCCCAGTTGATCGGGACGCCGGAGCAGATCGCCGAGCGCATCGTCGAATATCGGCGTCGCGGAGTCGACCTCATCCTGGGCGGGTTCCTGCACTTCCAGGAGGAGATCGAGTACTTCGGCGCCAACGTCCTGCCGCTGGTCCGCGAACTCGAGGCTGCCGAGAGGCTTGCGCCCGTGAGTGGTTAGCGAGTCCAGGGACTCGTCAACCGCGCACGGGCGGCGGAGCCGCCTACAGGTGCCGGGCCAGCGCGCGACCCGCGGCCCGGCCGGAGAAGATGCAGCCGCCGAGGAAGGTGCCCTCGAGTGCGCTGTAACCGTGGACGCCGCCGCCGCCGAATCCGGCGACCTCACCGGCGGCGTAGAGACCCTCGAACGGTGTGCCGTCGGGCCTGATCACCTGCGAGTCGAGGTTGGTCTCGAGGCCACCTAGGGTCTTGCGGGTGAGCAGGTGCAGCCGGACCGCGATCAGCGGGCCGTTCTTGGGGTCGAGCAACTCGTGGGGGCTCACGACGCGGGTGATCTTGTCGGCCAGCAGGTTCCGTGCGTTGTGGATCGCCATGATCTGGAAATCCTTGGTGTAGCTGTTCTTCACCTCCCGGTCGCGGGCCACGATTTCGCGTTCGAGGTCCTCGTACTTCAGCGGTGCCTCGGGGGTGAGGGCGTTCATGCCGTCGACGAGGTCGCGGAGATTGTCGCGGACGACGAAGTCCGCACCGCGCTGCTTGAACGCCTCGACGGGCCCGGGTGCGCCCTTCTTGAGGCGTTCGGCGAGCAGTTTGAAATCGCGGCCGGTGATGTCGGGGTTCTGCTCGGAGCCCGACAGTGCGAACTCCTTCTCGATGATCTTCTGGTCGAGGATGAACCACGTGTGGTGGTGGCCGCTGTTCATGATGTGGTCGAGTGTTCCCATGGTGTCGAAACCGGGGAAGTTGGGGCTGGGGAGGCGTTTGCCGTTGCCGTCGAACCACATCGACGACGGTCCGGGGATGATGCGGATGCCGTGGTTCGGCCAGATCGGGTCCCAGTTCTGGATGCCCTCGGTGTAGTGCCACATGCGGTCGCGGTTCACGATGTTGCCGCCGGCGTTCTCGGTGATCTCGAGCATGCGGCCGTCGACGTGCGCGGGAACGCCGGCGAGCATGTTCTCGGGAGCCTTACCGAGGCGCGCGGGCCAGTTCTTCTTGACCAGTTCGGGATTGCCGCCGATACCGCCGGATGTGACGACTACTGCCTGTGCGGAGAATTCGAACTCCCCGACCGCGGTTCGCGAACTCTTGACGCCGCGTGCTTCGGTGGACGGTTCCAGGACGGTGCCGCGCACGCCGGTGGCGGCACCGTCGGTGACGACGATCTCGTCGACCTGGTGACGGTGCTTGAACGTGACGAGGCCCCGCTTCGACGCGGCCATGACACGTGTGAGGAAGACTTCGACGACACCCGGTCCGGTGCCCCAGGTGATGTGGAAGCGCGGAACGGAATTGCCCTGTCCGAGAGCGGATCCGCGTCCGCGTTCGGCCCATCCGACGTTCGGCATCAGGCGCAGGCCGAGGTCGTGGAGGTACTGCCGCTTCTCGCCTGCCGCGAACTCGACGTACGCCTGGGCCCACAGCCGCGGCCACTGGTCCTCGCGGGCGCGGTCGAAGGCCGCGGTGCCCATCCAGTCCTGGATCGCCAGTTCGTAGGAGTCCTTGATGCCGAGTCGCCGTTGTTCGGGGCTGTCGACGAGGAACAGGCCGCCGAGCGACCAGAAGGCCTGTCCGCCGAGATTCGCCGAACTCTCCTGGTCGACGACGAGGACCTTCCGGCCCGCCTTGACCATTTCGTAGGTGGCGACGAGTCCGGCCAGTCCGGCGCCGACGACGATCACATCAGCCTGTTCGGTCACGAGGACCCCTCTTTCCGGTGTGTGTGGGTGTGGGTGGTGTCGGGTTCGGTGTACGCGGCCACGACGTGGGTGAACAGTTCGAGACGTAGTTCCCGGGCGGATGCGTCGTCGTCCTCGATGAGGCACTGGACGCTCGTGCCGTCGTGCAGGGCGACGAGCGCGCGGCCGAGCACCCGCGGATCGCCGACGGCGCGCCGCCCGAGGCGGTGAAGCGCCTTCTCGAGGATCGGCACGATCGTGTCCAGAATCGTGTCCTCGCGTGCTGCGAGGGCCTTCTTCAGGGACGGGTTGCGCAGGGCGTGGGCGGTGAATTCCGCGTTGATCCGGTACCACTGGTCGTCCACGGGGACGACTCCGAGCACCAGTTCGGTGCCGGCGCGCAGCTTTTCGGCAGGCGTGAGCCCCGAGAGGTCGATGCTCGACGAATCGGCGGCCAGCCGGATCTGTGCGAGCATCGCGCTGGAGCGCTGTTCCCACATGGCGAAGAACATCTCGTCCAGCGAGGCGAAGTTGGAGTAGAAGGCGCCGCGGGTGTAGCCACCGCGTTCGCAGATCTGCTCGACCGTCGACCGTCCGAAGCCGTTGTCGGCGAACACCTCGACCGCGGCGTCGAGCAGACGCCGGCGAGTCTGGCCTCGCCGTTTCGTCACCCGGCGAGGTGTGTCGGTGGCA
The DNA here is from genome assembly GCF_900455735.1 of Rhodococcus wratislaviensis. GTDB lineage: Bacteria > Actinomycetota > Actinomycetes > Mycobacteriales > Mycobacteriaceae > Rhodococcus_F > Rhodococcus_F wratislaviensis. Next base: position 98,534 of record NZ_UAUI01000029.1, read on the forward strand.
GGCTCGGAGGAGCGGGCCGGTGAGGTCGGCATGGGCACTCCTCCGATCGGGTCGACAGCAGCCGTCGATACACTAGCGTATCGGATACGCCGGTGTATCGGACGTGACTGTCAGAGCCCGTTCGGGCAATCTCAGAGGTAGAGGTCCTGCTTTCGGATCAGGGCCGTGGCCACGACGCTGACCACCGACGTGGCGACGAGGTATCCGCAGGCCAGCCAGGGAGTTCCACCGCCGGCCGCGATCAGGGCGGTAAGGATCATCGGCGTGATGCCGGACGCGTAGATCCCGGAGAACTGGTACACCACGGACAGGCCGGTGTAGCGGATCTCGGTGGGGTACAGGCTCGCGTATAGCGTGCCCTGCGCGCCGTAGAAGAGGGCGTGGATGACGCCGAACACGAGCACCATCGCCACACCGAACAGGATGAGATTCTCCGTGCCGAACAAGGCGAACGCGGGGAAGACCGCGAGCCCGTAGGCCGCGATCCCGATGAGGTAGATCCGCTTGGCGCCGTAGCGGTCGACCAGCAGGCCGGAGAACGGCAGGAGCACGGCCATGACCGTTGCGGCGACGGTGACGACCAGGAGGACGGGGATCTTCGCGAACTCCAGATTCTTGGTGGCGTACGTGATCGCGAAGACGCCCCAGGTGTTGAACGCGGCGCCCTCACCCCAGCGTGAGAGCAGGCCGAGGAGGGTGCCCCGGCGGACCCGGCCGCGGAACACGTCCTTCAGCGGAGCGGAGGAGCGCTTCGCGAGGTCGTGCACCTCCTGGAACGCCGGGGTCTCCTCGACCTTCAGCCGGACCACGAATCCGACGAAGACGAGAATCAGGCTCAGCAGGAAGGCGATCCGCCACCCGTAGGAGAGGAACTGGGCGTCGTCGAAGATCACCTGCAACGCGGCGAAGACGCCGGTGCCCAGGGCCAGCCCCAGTGCCAGGCCGATCTGGGGGATGCTGCCGAAGATGCCGCGCTTCTTCGCGGGACTGTGTTCGACGGCGAGGAGTACGGCGCCCGCCCATTCACCGCCCAGTGCGAATCCCTGCAGGATGCGCAGCAGGAGCAGCAGTATCGGCGCGATCACCCCGACCTGCGCGGCGGTGGGCAGCACGCCCATCAGCGCGGTGGCGATGCCCATGATGAACATGGTGAGCGCGAGCGTCTTCTTGCGTCCGATGCGGTCGCCGATGTGGCCGAAGACGACTCCGCCGATCGGACGGACCACGAAACCGACCGCGAACGTGGCGAACGCCAGCATGGTGCCGACGAACGAACTCTGATCGGGGAAGAACAGCTGGTTGAACACCAGGCTGGCGGCCGTCGCGTAGAGGAAGAAGTCGTACCACTCGACTGTCGTCCCCAGGAGGCTGGCGGCGACGACGGTGCGGAGCCGCTTGCGCCGCTCGAGGTCGGATTCGGTCGAGGATGCGTACGGGGCGTCGGACAGCGTAGTCATAGCGCGGCGACCGTAACCTTGCTCGCTTCGGTCGGGCACTACTCCGAATCACGGTGATCGAAACCCTCGTGCCCCGGCTCCCGTGGTGATGAACTGATGTGTGATGCCCATCTGTCGTCGACAAGAGGATCGCGCGTGTCTCTGCATTTCCACTGGTTCCTTCCCACCTACGGTGATTCCCGCAACCTGATGGCGGGTGGTCACGGGAGTTCCATGGCAGGAGACCGTCCCGCCACGCTGCGGTACCTCAATCAGATCGGCGCGGCGGCGGAGTCGAACGGCTTCGAGTCGGTTCTGACGCCGACCGGCGCGTGGTGCGAGGACGCCTGGCTCACCACGGCCATGATGCTGGAGACCACCGAGACATTGAAGTTCCTGGTCGCGCTGCGGCCGGGCCTGCTCAGCCCCACGCTGGCCGCACAGATGGCGGCCACGTTCCAGTGGCAGTCGCAGGGGCGGCTGCTGCTCAACGTCGTCACCGGCGGCGAGGACCACGAGCAGCGCACCTACGGCGACTACCTCGACAAGAACCAGCGCTACGCCCGCTGCGGCGAGTTCCTCGACGCCGTCCGTCAGCTGTGGGCGGGAACCGGACCGGTCGACTACGCGGGCGACTACATCCGGGTGGAGAACGCCCAGTTGCAGCGCATCCCCGACCCGGTGCCGCCGATCTTCTTCGGCGGGTCGTCGCCGGCCGCGGGCACCGTCGCGTCCCAGTTCGCCGACACCTACCTCACCTGGGGTGAACCGCCGAGCGCCGTCGCCGGGAAGATCGCCTGGATCCGCGACCTCGCCGACGTTCAGGGCCGCACGCTCGATTACGGCATCCGGCTGCACGTGATCAGCCGTGACACGTCCGAGGAGGCGTGGGCCGAGGCCGACCGGCTGCTCTCCGCCCTCGACCCGGCAACGGTCGAGCAGGCGCAGCAGAGTCTGGCCCGGTCGGGGTCGGAAGGCCAGCGCCGCATGCGTGAACTGCACGGCGGTGGGAGCGCCTACTCGAAGGACGCGGGAGCACGCGCCCTCGAGGTGGCCCCCAACCTGTGGTCCGGTGTCGGGCTGGTCCGCGGCGGCGCCGGCACCGCACTGGTCGGCTCCCACGAGGAGGTCGCCGACCGCATCGCCGAGTACGCGGCGCTCGGACTCGATCACTTCGTCCTCTCCGGCTACCCGCACCTCGAAGAGGCCTTCAACTTCGGCGAAGGGGTCCGGCCGATCCTCGAACGACGGGGGCTGGTGCAGTCGCGCAGTCACCGCCCCGGCGACCTGTCCGGGTCGACGGCGTTCCTGTCCTCGAGTCGGTAGCCGCTGTCAGACTGGGGGCATGGCGGCGGTCGGGCGAGCGCGAACCTGACGGTCACCGAGATCTGCCGCCTCGTCGGGTACACCAGCCTCGGGTCGTTCGGTGCCAAATTCCGTCAGCTGGTCGGCGCGTCGCCGTCGGTGTGTCAGGCGAAGTTCGCCGAGCACGGGGCGCCGCGCATCCTGGGTGCCACGTGTTCATGCACGGCTGAGCGACCGCCGGTGACCGCCGCAATTTCGGAGAAGCGCCGCCCCCTCGACGCCGACACGGCAGACGCGGTCCGCCGGTCGCTCGAGAGCGGGACGATGGGCAGATTCGGGTTGATCACCACCGACTGTCACGAGACGTACCGGGATTTGGTCGCCAGGGTCGTCGAGTTCACGCAGCCGACGGCATTACGGCATCGAGGCGGTAATCCGTGGGTCTTTCGGCGCATACCCGGTCCTTCAGGTCCGGGATAGCCGATCTGGTTTTGTCGGACCGTGTGGCTAGTGTCTTCGGTCATGGCGGGGAGGGTGGTGAAGCGGGCGTACAAGTACCGCTTCTATCCGACCGCGGTGCAGGCGGAACAGCTAGCTCGAACGTTCGGATGCACCCGGTATGTCTACAACCGGGCATTGGCCGAGCGGACGCGTGCCTGGTCGCAGGAGCAGCGACGGGTCACCTACGCGGACACGTCGAAGATGCTCACCGATTGGAAGCGAGACACCGAGACCGCGTGGTTGTCGGAGCCGTCGAAGGGGCCGCTGCAGGAGTCGCTGCGACAGTTACAGGGTGCGTTCGACAGGTTCTGGCGCAAGCAGACCGGATACCCGCAATTCAAGAAGAAGGGGCGGTCGAAGGAGTCGGCGACCTACTTCTCGAACTGCTTCACCTACCGCGGCGGGCAGATCCGGTTGGCTAAGCAGACCGAACCGCTGGATGTTCGGTGGTCGAGGCCGCTCCCGGAGGGGCAGTGCCGTCGCAGGTGACGGTGTCACGCAATGCACGCGGTCAATACCACGTCTCGATTCTCGTCGAGGACACGATTCCCGAACTCGAACCGGCCGATCGGGTGGTCGGACTCGATGCCGGGATCACGAGCCTGTACACGCTCTCGACGGGGGAAAAGATCACCAACCCGCGTCACGAGCGCAGGGACCGTGCGCGGTTGGCGAAGGCGCAGCGGGTGCTCGCCAGGAAGGAGAAGGGATCCCGTAACCGGGCCAAGGCCCGACTGAAGGTCGCGAAGATTTTTGGTCGGATCGCCGATCGGCGTCGCGATCATCTGCACAAACTTTCCACTCGGCTGGTGCGCGAAAACCAAGTGATCGCCATCGAGGATCTGAGTGTGCGGAACATGGTCAAGAATCGGTCGTTGTCTCGGGCGATCTCGGATGCGGGTTGGTCCGAGTTCCGGTCGATGCTCGAGTACAAGGCCGACTGGTACGGGCGGCGGGTGGTGGTGATCGACCGGTTCTATCCCTCGTCGAAGACCTGCTCGGTGTGTGGGGTGCTCGCGTCGACGATGCCGCTGACCGTGCGGGAGTGGGCGTGCCGATGCGGCACCGTCCACGACCGGGATGTGAACGCGGCGAAGAACATTTTGGCCGTCGGACTGACGGTGACAGCCTGCGGAGATGGTGTGAGACCGCCCCGCACTGGCTGGTGCTCGTGGAGAAGCGGGAGTTCACCGGAGAGGACTTCCCGCACTGAGCGATACGGGTCAGCGCGCCCGGTGGCGTCGAACGGCGTCCCGGTTCGCGCACTTCGGTGAGCAGTACCGCTGGCGGCCGTTGCGGGACGTGTCGGCGTAGATGGCGGTGCACTCCTCGAGTGCGCAGCGGCCGAGCCGGTGCATGCCGCGGCCGACGAGGTGCAGTGCGGTGCCGACGGAGAAGAGCGCCTCGAGCACGCCCGCGAGCGTCTGCTGGTCGTCGCGGTAGTGGAGGTGCCAGCCGTCGCCGGCGTGATTGGTCAGTCGCGGGTAGGCGGATGCCTTCGTGAGCATGAGGTTGACCTGTTCGGCCCGGGCCTCGTCGCTGGTGGTGTCCGCGATGGATGCCCACCGGTCGAGCATCGCGAGCACGTCGGCGAGGTCGTCGTCGGTAACGGGGAAGTCGACGACGATGCCGGCGTCGACGCACCTGTCGACGAGTTCGCCGGTCGAGTCGGGCTTGTGATTGGCGAGGTCGGCGGCGAGTGTGACCGCGTATTCGCCGTAAGGGTTGAGATGCACAATGCCATTACATCACGCTGGGTGCATGAGCGAACATCACGAACACGACTGGCAGGAAGTATCTCGGCACCGGACGAGCACGGGGGTCGTCACGTACCTCGGCTGCCCGTGCGGCCGGTGGCAGTTATCGCTGGTCGAGGCGTCGCTAGAGGAATCTAGCCATATCTACGTCTGATCGCAGATCCGAATAGATTTGCCTACGGACCGATGCTTTCCGCCTCGAGGGTCTGGCATTTTCGGCAGGAGGCGCACATAATCACCACGTGAGCCAAGTTACTGTTACTCCGAGTTCACCCATTCTTGCCCAATCGGGCGGAGAGGGTGGCGGTGCGGCGTTCGACCAGATCATCGGAATCTCGGTGGCGACGGCGATCATCACCGTCGGTCTACTGTGGATCGCGTACCTGCACCGCACACGCAAGATCACGTGGCTGCAGACGACCGCCGACACGGCGGCGCGCGCGCTCGACCGGCCCCCGTGGGTGGCCCTGCCCCTGGTGACCTTCGTCGGGACCATCCTGACGGCGTTCTTCGGTTTCATCTGGGACGTCAGCCTGCACATCGGGCGAGGCCGCGACGACGGGCCGCTCGCGAACCCCGCGCACTACTTCATCCTCGTCGGACTCTTCCTGCTGTTCATCACGGGAATGCTGGCGATGATCCTGCCGCGCGACGAGAAGCCCGGTCCGGCCGCGATCAAGATCACCCGCACCTGGTACGTCCCGGTCGGCGGCGTCCTGGTCGCCGGGGCCGGGCTGTACGCCCTCATCGGCTTCCCGCTCGACGACGTCTGGCATCGCGTCTTCGGTCAGGACGTCACGCTGTGGGGGCCGACGCACCTGATGCTGATCGGCGGTGCGGGACTGTCGCTGATCGGCGTCCTGCTCCTCGATTACGAGGGCCGGATGGCGACCCCCGGCGACACCGAGCAGGACAGCAGGCTGATCTGGTTCCTGCGGTGTGGCACGTTCGGTGGCCTGCTCATCGGCCTGTCCGTCTTCCAGATCGAATACGACTTCGGCGTCGAACAGTTCCGCCTCGTCCTGCAACCGATGATGATCGCCGGTGCGGCCGCGTTCACCCTGGTGGCGGCCCGCATCGTTCTCGGACCCTTCGCGGCGATCGTGGCCGTGGCGGTGGCCGGCGTCGTGCGCGCGATCACGGCACTGATGGTGGGGCCGGTTCTCGGCGCCCCCACGAACGTGTTCGAACTGTGCCTCGGCGCCGCAGTGCTGATCGAATTGCTCGCCCTGACACCGCTGATCAAGAACCGGGTGGCCTTCGGTGCCGTCGGCGGACTGCTCGTCGCGACGGTCGGGCTGTGGCTCGAGTCGCTGTGGATCGACGCCGTGTACATCTACCCCTGGCCCACCAGCATGTGGCCGGAGGCGCTGGCCATGGCGGTGCCCGTGGGCATCGCGGCCGGGGCCTGCGGAGCGCTGCTCGGGCGGGTGCTCCGATCCGAGGGGCTTCCGCGTCCCGCGATCAGCCGCACCATCGTCGTCGCCACGGTCGTGGTGATCGCCGGGGCCACTGCCAACGGTCTCGTCGCTACGGTTCCGGACAAGGCCACGGCGACAATCGCTCTGACGGAGGCCGCCCCCGACGGCGGCCGGATGGTCGACGCGGAGGTTCGCATCGACCCACCCGATCTCGCCGGCGACAATCCTGCCTGGGTGTCCATTCTGTCCTGGCAGGGCGGCCCCGGACTGGGCAACGGATTCACGGTCGACCGACTCGAACGCACCGGGCCCGGCACCTACCGGACTCACGAACCGGTGCCGGTCCACGGAACGTGGAAGACGTTGCTGCGCGTGCAGGACGGCCGCACGATGACGGCCGTCCCGATCTACCTGCCCAGCGACCCGGGCATCGGCGCCGAGGAACTCCCCGCCGTCGCGTCCTCGACCCGCGACTTCGTCCCGGAGATCACCATCCTGCAGCGGGAGCGCAACTTCGATCACCCGTCCTGGCTGTTCGGTGCCGCGTCGCTGGTCGTGCTCGTGTGCACTCTTGCGCTGATCACCGCGCTGGCGTGGGGAGCGGGCCGGATCAGCAAGTACACGCAGGGGCAGGCGACCACCGGAACCCGTGAGGACGTGAAGGTGACATGAACCCGGTGAACGACCCGGACGTCGTCTATCTCGCCGATCACTCGGTGCTATTGGCGATTCCCGCGTTCGTCCCGGCCTTCCTGGTGGCCGGCCTGGTGATCTATCTGGCGGTCCGGGACCGCAAGGCGGAAGCGGCCGAGAATGCCGAGAGTGCGAAACACGGCCCGAGTGAGAAAGACGAGGAGAATTAGGTGATCAGGCGGTTGGCCGGAGTTGTCGTGGTACCTGCTGTCGTGGTCGCCCTGGTGTCGGGATGTGGTGGCGACGTCGACACTCCGGCAACGGAGGACGGTGTCGTAATCGACGTCGTGATCGGGGGCGGATCGGTCACACCGGACAACGAGCGCATCGAGGCCACGGTGGGGGAGACCATCACCGTGCGGATCGAGAGCGACGCCGACGACGAACTGCACGTGCACGCCGTGCCGGAGCATTCGTTCGAGATTCACCCCGGAACCCAGGAAACCCAGTTCTCCGTGGACGTTCCGGGCCAGGTGGCGATGGAGTTGCACGACACGGGTAAGACGGTGGCCACCCTGCTCGTGCGTCCATGACCGCTGTTCTCGCGCACGGCCTCGGCGGATCCACCGATCTTCCGATCCCGTTCACGTATGCGCTGATCGGGGCGAGCTGGGCGCTCACCGTCTCCTTCGTGGTCCTGGCGTTCGCGTGGCGCACGCCGAAGCTGGATCCGGACAGTCCGGGTCGCAGGCTGCCGCGCTGGGTGACGCAGTTCGCCGATGCGCCGATCACGCGGAACGCGCTGGCGGCGTTCGGTGTGGTGTTCGCGGTGTGGGTGGCGCTGGCGGCCTTCTTCGGACCCGGGGCATCCTCGGAGAATGCACTGCCGGGTGTGTTCTACGTGCTGCTCTGGGTGGGACTGGTCGCGGTGTCGCTGGCGTTCGGACCGGTGTGGCGGGTGCTCTCCCCGGTCCGCACACTTCACCGATCGGTGTGCGCGGTGATCGGCCGCTCGCCGACGGAAGGCACTGCGCGGTACCGCAACTCGTGGGGATACCGGCCCGCGGTCGCCGGCCTGTTCGCCTTCGTCTGGCTCGAACTCGCCTCCGGCGACCCGGGTTCCGTTGCCGCTGTGCGCACCTGGCTGCTGGTCTACGTCGTGGTCACGACGGCCGGGGCCTTCGCGTGCGGCGAACGCTGGTGTGAGCGGGGCGATCCGTTCGAGGTGTACAGCACGCTGGCGTCGCGGTTGTCTCCGCTGAGCCGGGATCGGCACGACGGCCGGATCGTGCTGCGCAATCCGCTGGACCACCTGGGATCGATGCCCGTCCGTGCCGGCTCCGTCGCGTTGATGGCAACGCTGCTGGGGTCCACGGCCTTCGACAGTTTCTCGGCCTTCCCGTGGTGGTCACGGCTGGTGGACGGAATCGGTTCGCCGATCGGCGCCACCCTCGCGCGCACGGCGGGGCTGCTGGTGTTCATCGGCTTCGTCGGGGTGTCGTTCTGGTTGGCTGCGCGGGCGACGGGCGGTCTACGGCCCGAGCAGCGCGCCGCCCTCCCGGGGCTGCTGTCGCATTCGTTGATCCCGATCATCATCGGCTACGTCTTCGCCCACTATCTGACGTATCTGGTGGAGAAGGGGCAGGCGACGGTGATCCTGCTGGCCGACCCGATGGGGCGGGGATGGAACCCGCTGGGACTCGGCGACGCCGACGTCTGGTACGTGCTGTCCGAGCATCCGGCCGCGACGGCGTCGATCAAGGTACTGTGCGTCCTCGCGGGACATGTCCTCGGAGTGATTGCGGCACACGACAAATCCGTGCGGGTCCTGCCGCGGGGTCATCAGCTCACCGGGCAGCTGGCACTGCTGTTCACGATGGTGACGTACACCTTCGGTGGGCTGTACCTGCTGTTCGGCGGCTGACGGCCCCGGCGTGCGTCAGCGCGCGAGGACGACCGCCGCCTCCGCGGTGAGCGAGGCGAACGTGAACGTCTCTTCGAGGTAGAGCGTGACATCGGTGGCGGTGTGGCTGTCGTAGCCGATCGACAGGTCGGTGCCGAGGGTCAGCTGGTTGTCGCCGCCGCGAGTGGACAGCACGTACCCGCCGCTGATGGCGGGTGCCCAGATGATGTCGCCGGTGACCAGGTCGCGCAGGTGGTGGAACACGGGATGTCCCTCGTCTCGGGTCTCGCTGACCGCGGTGTACGCGTCGGCGTCGAGCACCACCGAATACGGTCCCTCGACACCGGCGAGTCGCAGCGCCGACAGCGCGGAGGCGACGGCGTCGGGGATCAGCAGCGGGTCCTCCGGCAGGCTGAGGACCGGGTTGTCGCTGGACGGCCCGAGTCCGCGGATGCCCGCCTCGTCGAATCCCTGGAAGATCGACTGATCTTCCGCGAACGCGACGGCCTTCGCGGCGTCCTTGACGGGCTGCCAGTCGGAATCGAGGGAACCCCGGGCGACGTCGTCGACCTCGGCGCGGCTGAGGGTGAACGGGAACCGGAGTTCGACGAGCGGGTCGACCTGCCGCTGCTGCGCGCGGATCCTGCTGTCCGACGTCTTGATCGGGGTGACCCGGCCGAGGTTGTGGGCCGAGTAGGAGTATCCGAACGGTCCCGCGACGTCGACGACGCGTCGGCCCGCGACGTGCCGCTTGAACGTGCGGGCGGCCTCTTCGCCGATCTGCTGCCAGGCAACCTCGGTGACGGGTGCCAGGTTGCGGTGCAGATTGCTCGAATCACTCATTGCGATACTCCTTTGAGACCACCGATTTTCAGGGACAGGTCGTACGGGCCGGCCGCGTCGGGCTCGACCGGGTCTTCGGGTGCCGACTCCGCATCGGCCTGCTCGTCGCCGAGCGATTCGAGCACGTCCCGGCTCGGCACGAAGAACAACGTGCCGGTGGCCGCCGTGGAGAAGTCGAGAATGCGGTCGTAATTGCCGGGCGGCTCACCGAGAAACATGCGTCGCAACATCAGCTCGGTGACGGCGGGATCCTTGGCGTACCCGATGAAGTAGGTACCGTATTCAGCCTCGCCGAGGCTGCCGAATGCCATGTTGTCCCGGAGGATGTCGTGTTCGACGCCGTCGTCGTCGACGATGGTGTTGAGGGTGACGTGCGAATTGCTGGGCTGGACGTCGTCGTCGAGTTCGACGTTCTCGAGCTTGGTGCGCCCGATGACGCGTTCCTGCTCCTCGGTGCTCAGCGTGTTCCACTCGCTCATGTCGTGCAGGTACTTCTGCACGATCACGTAACTGCCGCCCCGGAAGTCGGGATCCTCGTCGCCGATCAGTGCGGCGTCCGCGGCGTCGTCGTCCGTGGGATTCTCGGTGCCGTCGACGAATCCGAGGAGGTCGCGGGAGTCGAAGTAGCGGAAGCCGTGCACCTCGTCGATCACGGTGGCGGCGGAGCCCAGTGCGGAGACGATCTGGCGCCCCAGTTCGAAGCACAGGTCCTTGCGGGCGGCCTTGATGTGGAACAGGACGTCACCCGGCGTGGAGGGCGCGCTGTGGACCGGTCCGGACAGCGGGACGAACGGATGCAGGCGCGCCGGCCTCGACGACGCGCTCACGCGGTCCCAGAACTGCGCACCGACACCGACCACGCAGGACAGGGAGCCGGCGAGTTCGCGGAATCCCACCGCCTTGAGCGGTCCGTCGATACCGGAGAGCACGTCGCACACCGTCGCGAGGTCGTCGTCGGAGTCCCCGGCGACGAGCACCAGGAACAGGGAGGCAGGGCTGGGTGGAGTGAGGACTGCTTGGGGTGCCAATCTCGCGACTGGGCCTGGCATCTGTGTCTCCGTTCACTTCGACGTACGACGCTGCACTGTCCGGAACCTCAGGTCCCATCTAACCGTTTCGAACCGCCAGGTTCCATTCAATCGGTCCGCCGCGCCGCTGCGGGGCTCCGGAACCTGTCGGTGGGGGCTCCTATCGTCGAGGTCATGCCATTGTCTGTGTCCGAGCGCGAACAGTTCCTGTCCGAGCCGCACATCGCGGCGCTGTCGGTCTCCGCTGGTGAGAACCGCGGACCTCTGACGGTCCCGATCTGGTATCAGTACGCCGCGGGCGGTGATCTGTGGGTACTGACCGGCGCCGGTTCGGAGAAGGCGCGCCTCATCGAGGCGGCCGGGCGATTCACCATGATGGTCGAACGAGTCGACCCCACCGTCCGATACGTCTCCGTCGAGGGCTCGGTGACGCGAAGCGTCCCGGGAACCGACGCCCAGCTGCGGGAGATCACCGAGCGCTACCTCGCGCCGGAGAAGGTCGACGCCTACCTCGACTTCGCCCGGGCCGAACTCGGCGAACAGGTCGCCATCTATCTCCGCCCCGAGCACTGGCGATCGGCGGACATGGGTCCCGCCTGACCGCGTGGCGGGCCGACCCGCCAGCGAAATGAAAGCGATATCTGACCGGGTCTAGTCGTTAAACGTCGAGCATATAGCTGTGAACTGTGAAAACGGGAATCCTGCCGCGCTTGTGAGAAAGCGTTTACAAATTCGGTGACGTGGGTCATAGTAGTCGGGTTCCGGCAGTTTCCCTTCACAGTCAGGAGTTCTCGATGGGCATGACCGAACTCGGCACCGAGCGGTCGACCGCGGTGCCGCACGGGTCGGCAGGGCAGCAACGCCGCCGGGTGATCAAGGCGAGCGCGGCGGGAACCGTGATCGAGTGGTACGACTTCACGCTCTACGGTCTCGCAGCCGCCCTGGTCTTCGGGCCCCTCTACTTCCCCGGGGCGGGTTCCCTCGCCGGCACGATGGCCGCCTTCGGGACGTTCGCCGTCGGGCTCGGCGCCCGCCCGATCGGTGGACTCGTCTTCGCCCACTTCGGCGATCGGCTCGGCCGCAAGCCGATGCTCCTCATGACCCTGCTCGTCATGGGCGCCTCGACGACGCTGATCGGTGCGCTGCCCACCGCGGACTCGATCGGTATCTGGGCGCCGATTCTCCTGATCGTCCTTCGCCTGTTCCAGGGTGCGGGCGCGGGCGCCGAGTTCGCCGGGGCGATCACGATGGTCACCGAATCCACGGACAGCTCCCGGCGAGCGCTCTCCAGTGCGTATCCGGGGGCCGCGATCTACGTCGGAACCGGCGGCGCCACCATGATCTTCGCGTTGCTCACGCTGATGCCCGACGACCTCTTCCTGTCCTGGGGCTGGCGAATTCCGTTCCTGGCCAGCGCCGTCATCGTTCTCGTGGCCGGCTATCTGCGGCTGAAGGTGAACGAGACGGCGGTGTTCGAGGAGGCCGCGCAGCACGGGGAGGTGGACCGCGCCCCGCTGGTCGAGGCGGTCCGAAACCACTGGCGGCAGATCCTGTGCGGGCTGGCCCTGTTCAGCTTCGTGATCCCGTGGGCCTACGTCATGCAGGTCTTCGCGCTCTCGTTCGTGACCAAGACCCTCGGCGTCGATTCCACCCAGGCCCTGATCGGATTGATCGTCGCCGAGTTCTGCGCCATCCCCGTCATCATCGGGTTCGGCCGACTGGCCGACAAGATCGGCCGCAAGCCGGTCCTGTTGTCCGGCGCCGTCTTCGGCATCGTGTTCCCGTTCCCGATGTTCATGATGCTCGACACGCGGTCGCCGTGGATGGTCGGATTGGCGCTGATCCTCGGAATCTGCCTCGTCCAGGGCACGACGTCCGGTCCGGGCGGTGCGCTGCTCTCCGAACTGTTTCCCACCAAGATCCGGTGGAGCGGTATCGCGATCTCCCGGGAGATCCCGGCCGCCGTGGTCGGCGGCACGATCCCGCTGGTCGCCACCGCCCTCGTCGCCATCGCGGGCGGAACGCCCTGGCTCGTCGCGAGCTACCTCATGGGCTTGAGCGTGGTCGGGCTGATCGGCATCGCCCTGCTTCCCGAGACCCTCGGCCGGAGCGTGGGCTCGCGACAGACCGCCGAGGCCGCATCGTGACCCGTCGTGTCGTGGTGGTCGGTGCCGGCCTCGCGAGCGCCGCGCATCTCACGGCTCTCCGGGCTGTCGGCGCCCACGTGGTCGGTGTGGTGACGCGCGACGAGACGAGGGCGGCGGCCGCACGCCGACTGGCACCGGAGGCACGGATACTCCCGAGCCTCGATGCGGCAGTAGCCCTGGACGCCGACACGGCGGTGGTGGTCACGCCGCCGTCCAGTCACCTGGCCGTCGCGTCGGCACTGGCCGAGCGCGGCCTGGACCTGGTGATCGACAAACCGCTGGCGGCGTCATTGCACGAAGCGCAGGCGATCGACGACGTCGCCGAGCGGTCCGGCGTGCGGGCCGCGGTCACGCTGCAACACCGCTACAAGGAGGCGGCGCGTCGCGCGCGGCGGCTACTCTCGGACGGCGCGATCGGCGCGCTCCGCTCGGCGACCGTCACCGTCCCGCTGTGGCGCCCCGACTCCTACTACGCCGAGGCCGGACGCGGCACCTGGAACCGCGACGGCGGCGGCGTGCTGATCACCCAGGCCATCCACACCCTCGACCTCTACCTGTCGCTGACCGGCCCCGCGCGCAGTGTCGTGGCCACGGCTTCCACCAGCCGAGGCCGGCTCGAGGCCGAGGACACGATTCACCTCCTGATCGACCACGGCACGCACACGGCATCGGTGACGGCGAGCACGGCGGCGTGGCCGGGTGGAGCCGAGACGATCCACCTCTACGGCGACGCGGGACAGCTACGGCTGGTGGGTGATTCGCTCGTCCAGATCGGCGACGGCGTCCGCCCACTCGTCGACGGGCACGTCGACGCGTCCGGGCCGGACCCGCTGTCCATGACGGCGTGGTTCCGGTCTCTGTACGACGACGTCTTCACCAGTTGGGCGGCAGGCACGGCACCGTTGTCCGACGCCCGGTCCGGGCTGCCCGTGCAGTCCGTGATCGACGCCGCCTACCGGTCCGCCGCAGCCGGCGCGACGCCGATCACGATCACCGTCTCCGAGGAAAGGGAAAGCGCATGTCAGTCTTGAGTATTCGGGTCGACGGCCCGAACGAGTATCGCCTCGACCACGGTGACGTCACGCGGCCAGGCGAGGGGGAGGTGCTCGTCGCTCTCGACTCGGCCGGGATCTGCGGCGGCGACCTGTCGCATCTGCGTGGCCGGAACGCCGTCGCCGCATATCCGACGGTGCTGGGCCACGAATGCGCCGGACGCGTGTCGCGGGTGGGTCCGGGCACGAGTCTCACGGTCGGTCAGCCGGTGATGGTCTACCCGACAACGGGGTGCGGCCTGTGCCGCGCCTGCCGCGACGGCAGGATCAACAACTGCCCGAGCATCCGGGTGTTCGGATTGTCCGACCCACGCGGGTGCTTCAGCGAGGAATTCGTCGTTCCCGAGGCGCAGTGCGTGCCGGTGAGCGACTCGGTGCTGGACCGTTTCGGGGCGCTCGTCGAACCGCTCGCCGTCGGCGTTCACGTGGTCCGGCGCGGCGGCGCGTCGGAGGGGGACACCGCGCTGGTCATCGGGACCGGTGCGATCGGTCTCGCGACCACGCTGGTGGCCCGGAGTCGCGGCGTCCGGGTGTTCGGTGTCGATCGCTACACCGAACGTGAACAGCCTGCCCTGGCGTGCGGGATGAGCGACTTCACGACCGACTCGGGGGACGCGCTCGAGAGCTGGCTCCGGGAGCGGACGGACTCGGTCGACCTCGTCTACGACACTGTGTGCACCGAGGAATCGTCTCGGCTGGCGCTGCGGGTCCTCGCACCCGGCGGCCGCTACGTGGCGATCGCGTCCGCGAAACCCGGGCACGAACTGACCCTGGACTACAGCGCGCTCTACGCCCGCGAACTGTCCGTCGTGGCCTGCCGGAACTACGTCCGGCAGGACTTCGTCGAGGCGGCCGAACTACTCGAGTCGGGGAGGGTGGACGCGTCGCCGCTGCACACCGCGACGTTCGCGCTGGACGAGTTCGGCCGTGCGGTCGAGGAACTCGAATCGAACGGCAGCAGGCACGTCAAGGTGCTGCTGACCTCCCGGAAACTGCTGGGGACGCGCGCCTTGTTGCGCAGGGAGTGAATGTCCACGTGATCCGGGGCCGTCTTCGCGATACGCTGTAAGCGTTTCCACCCTGAGGTGGCAGACGGTAGCAATGGTGACGAGAGATGTAGAGGCAGCTATGGCTGATCAGACCCGAGTGCCCGCGAGCCGTCGCGTCACGATCAATACCGTAGCCAAGGCGGCCGGTGTCTCGATCGCCACCGTCTCCCGTGTCATGAGCGGCAGCTCGTCGGTCACCCCGGACCTCGCGGCCCGGGTCCACAAGGTCGCCGACGAGCTGTCCTACCGGCCCAGCACCGCGGCCCGCGGACTCGTCCTCGGGTCGCTGAGAAACATGGGCGTGATCCTGCCCGACCTGGCGAACGCGTATTTCTTCGACGTCGTCAAGCAGATGCACCACGGCGCCACCGCCGACGGATACCGCATGCTCGTCGCCGACTACTCCGGTGACGCGGCCGACGAACTCGCCACCGCACTCGACCTGCTCGGTCAGGTCGACGGACTCGTGCTGCTCTCGTCGAGGATTCCGACGAGTGGTCTGAAGGACCTCGCCAAGCAGTCGACTCCCGTTCTGCTCGTCAACCGGGTGGAACTGGAAGTCGATCTCCCCATGGTCGCCGTCGACAACTTCACCCCCATGATGCAGCTGTGCGGACACCTCGCGAAGCTGGGCCACCGCCGGATCGTCTACGTGAAGGGGTCGGATCTGGCCTGGCAGAACCGTGAGCGGTGGCGGGCCATCGAAATGGCGAAGGTGCTCGGAATCGAGGCGACGGCGGTGCCGTCGGACGGAACCATCGAGGGTGGCTACGACGTGGTGGAAGAAGCACTCACGCACGAGCCGACCGCCCTCGTCTGTTTCAACGACCTGACCGCGCTGGGCGTCATCTCGAAGCTGCGTGAGCGCGGACTCCGTGTCCCCGAGGACATTTCGGTCACCGGATTCGACGACATCGACATGGCGCGCCACCTGGCGCCACGCCTGACCACGGTGGTGAGCCCGAAGATCGATCTGGGCGACAAGGCGTGGTCGCTGATGCGCGCGGCCCTGAACAACGAGACCACCACGTCTCCGCCGCTGATCCCCGCCGACGTCGTCATTCGCGAGTCGACGGGGCCCGCCGCGAGCTGAGCCGGGTTTCAGACGGCGGCGAGGCCGTTCGCCGCGGCGTGGACCGCGCGCGGGGCGGCCTCGGCCCACCAGCGGTCGCTGAGGATCTCGACCTCCACGAGCCCCGCGTAGCCGGCGTTTCTGCAGTCGGCGACGAATCCGGTCATGTCGATGCAGCCTTCGCCGGGCATGCCGCGGCTGCTGAGTTCGCCCTGGATCGGGGTGACCCAGTCGGCGAGTTGCACCGAGAACAGGCGTTCGCCTGCCCGGGCGATCTGCTGCTGCAGCGCCGCATCCCACCACACGTGATACGAGTCGAGGGCGATGCCGACCAGGTCGGAATCGATCGCCTCGATCAGGTCATTCGCCTCCTGAAGCGACGTGATCACCGACCGGCTCGACGCCATCATCGGGTGCATCGGCTCGACCGCGAGCCGCACACCGGCCTGGCGGGCGTACGGCTCGAGTTCGGCGATGCCGTCGTGGACCTGCAATCTTGCGCCGGCGAGGTCGCCGTGGGCGGCGCCGCAGACCAGGACGAGGCAGTCGGCGCCGAGGGCGTGCGCCTGATCGACCGCCACTCGGTTGTCGGCCATGGCTTCTCGTCGCAGCTCGGCGGTCGGTTGCGGGAACATCCCGCCCCGGCAAACGCTGGTGACGCGCAGCCCCGACCCTCTGAGCCGGGCCGACGCGCCCGCCAGGTCCACGCCGTCGAGGACGTCCCGCCACAGGCCGACTCCGCCGAACCCCCACTGCTCGGCGAGTTCGGCGACCTCGGTGAAGCCGGCACCCTTGACGGTGACGGAGTTGAGACTGCACTGCGCGAGGTCCATGTCAGCGGATTCCGTGCACAGCGAAGTATGCCGAGGCCCGTGCGGCGGTGAAGTCGGGATCGGTGAACAGGCCGATCGCGTCGGCCGCGCGGATCAGTTCGGCCAGATGGGTGAGGCTGCGGCCGGTTTCGAAGCCGCCGATCATCCGGAAGTGGTCCTGCTTGCCGTTCAGGTACGCCAACCACGCGACGCCGACCTTGTAGTACTGCGTCGGGGCGGCGAACAGCAGCCGGCTCAGGGTTTCGGTGGGGCCCAGGATGTTCCGGAACCCCTGCTCGTCGCCGTCGTCCAGCCGGGCGAACGCGGCGGAGGCGAACGGGCCGAGCGCGGCGAACGCACCCAGCAGGGCGTCGCTGGTGTGGGTGCCGTCGCCGGCGATCAGGTCGACGTAGTTGTAGTCGTCGCCGGTGAACACCCGAACGTCGTCGGGCATCCGGTTGCGCAGGGCGATCTCGAGCGCGGGGTCGAGCAGGGAGACCTTGATGCCGCGTACGCGCTCGTGATGTGTGGTGATGATCTGCAGGACGGTGTCCATCGCGGCAACCGGCTCCGAGAAGCCCCAGTACCCGTCGAGGGCGGGGTCGAACACCGAGCCCAGCCAATGGAGGACGACCGGGCGGGTGGCCGCCGACAGCACCGCGTCGTACACGGCGAGGTAGTCGTCGGGGCCGGTGGCGGCGCGGGCGAGGTGCCGACTCGCCATCAGCACCACCTCGCCGCCGGCGGATTCGATCGCCTCGACCTGCTCGAGGTAGGCGTCGCGGATCTCGTCGAGCGTGGGGGTGTCGGTCTTCAGTTGATCGGTGGCCACGCCCACGACCACCTTCCCGCCGACCGCCTTCGCGTCGGTGAGCGTGCGGACGGCGAGTTCCCGGGCACCGGCCCAGTCGAGCCCCATGCCGCGCTGGGCGGTGTCCATCGACTCGGCCACCCCGAGCCCCAGCGACCACAGGTCGCGGCGCAGTTGCAGGGTGGCGTCCCAGTCGATCTGATCCGCGGCATTCTCCGCGGACGCCCGTAGCGGATGGGCCACCACGTGCGAGGCCGCGTACACCGCCCTGCTGCTCGGCGGCGTGGACCGGGTGTCCAGCCGGGCGGGTGCGTTCAACGCGAGAGTCGTGGGCGAACCGTGGCGATCGGGCAGCAGGATCGAAGCCATGAAATCTCCTGTAATCGTTTTCTTGATGTTGTGCAGCTCACAATATACTGTGTCAATCACCGAGGTCCATAGCGTTAATGGGCCGATTGGCAGAATGTAAGCATTTACAGGAGCGGATATGACACAGCCTGGAACGGGTGCCGCCTCGAGGCGCTGGACACTGACCACCGCGACACGAGCCGTGAGCGACATCGCGCCAGGAGCGACCATCGCCCTCACCGGTTCGGGCGGTGGGATCCTCGAACCGGACACCGTCCTGAAGGCACTGGAGGAGTGCTTCCTCGCGACCGGATCGCCGAGGGAACTCACGATCGTGCACGCCCTCGGCATCGGCGACCGGGTGAGCCGCGGAACCAACCACCTCGCGCACAAGGGCATGGTCAAGCGGGTCATCGGCGGGCACTGGACGTGGTCGCCGACCATGATCGACCTCGTTCGCAACGACGAGATCGAGGCGTACGCGTGGCCCGGCGGCGCGATCAGTCAGCTGCTGCGGGAGATCGGTGCGCGCCGGCCGGGCCTCATCACCGCGACCGGTCTCGACACCTTCGTCGATCCACGGCACGGCGGGGGCAAGTTCACGCCGTCCGCCACCGAGGACCTCGTCGAACTCCTGACTCTGGACGGCCGCGAGTACCTGCGCTACAAGCCGTTTCCCGTCGACGTGGCCATCGTCCGCGGCGATTCCATCGACCCGTCCGGGAACGTCACGTGCTCGGGCGAGGCGGCCCAGCTCGACGCGCTGGCCGTCGCTCAGGCGGCGAAGGCGAGCGGCGGCCGGGTCATCGTGCAGGTGAAGAACCTGCTGGACCGGCCGATCGATCCGCGGCTCGTGCACATTCCGGCGGTCCTGGTGGACGACGTCGTCCACGCACCGGCCCAATGGCAGACGTACGCGGGCGAATTCGACCCGGAACTCTCCGGCGACGCTGCGAACTCCGGTTTCGGGGCCACGAACCACGACCCGATCCGCATGCTGATCGCCCGGCGTGCCGCCGCCGAGGTCCGGGACGGCGACGTCCTCAACGTCGGCTTCGGGGTGTCCGCCCTGGTCGTGGACGCGCTCGCCGAACAGGATCGCCTGGACGACATCACTCTCGCCATCGAACAGGGACTGATCGACGGCATCCCCGTCTCCGGCGATCTGTTCGGGGCCGCGCGGGGACCGAAGGTCGTGCATTCGTCGACCACCCAGTTCGACCTGTTCTCGGGCGGAATGCTCGACGTCAGCTGCCTCGGCATGGCCGAGGTCGACTCCACCGGCGCCGTCAACGTCAGCAAGATCGGCGGCGGAATCGTCGGACCGGGCGGGTTCATCGACATCTCCCAGAACTCGCCGCGCGCCGTGTTCTGCGGAACGTTCACCGCCCGCGGCCTGGACGTCGAGATCGTCGGAGGAGAACTGGTGATCCGGCGCGAAGGCTCGGTGCCGAAGTTCGTCGACCGTGTCGATCAGGTCACCTACTCCGGTGCTCTCGCCGTCCGCGAGGGACGTGAGGCGGTCTATGTCACCGAACGCGCCGTCTTCGCCCTCACCCGGGACGGCCTCGAACTCGTCGAGATCGCACCCGGCATCGACATCGATCGGGACATTCTGCCGCACATGGGATTCCGTCCGATCATCAAGAACCCACGCCTGATGGACGCGGGGTTGTTCGCCCCCGTCGCCGTACACATCTGAGGAGAACTGCATGTCAACCGGAAACAGCGTCATTCCCTCGTCGGTGCTCGGCGCCGACGAACGCAAGCTCGTCGCCGAGTTCGTCGACGAACGGATCCGTCCGGTCGCCACCGAACTGGACGAGACCGAACGATTCCCCGAAGAGATCTACCGGGAGATGGGCAAGATCGGGCTCTTCGGCATCACCGTGCCCGAGAAGTTCGGTGGCTTCGGCGGCACCGCCCTCGACTACCTGTTCGTCATGGAGTCCCTGTCCTACGGGTACGCGTCGGTGGCCGACCAGTGCGGCCTCGTCGAGATCCTCGGCAGCCTGCTCGGCAACTACGGCACACCCGAGCAGCAGGAGCAGTACCTGCGCCCGATGCTCTCCGCCGAGAAGCGCTGCGCCTACGCGCTCACCGAGCCGGGATCCGGATCCGACCTCGGATCGATCACCACACGGGCGGTCCGCAGCGGCGACGGCTGGGTGCTCACCGGCGAGAAGATCTACATCCACAACGCCCCCGTCGCGGACTTCGCGGTCGTCCTCGCCGTCACCGACCCCGAACTCGGGAAGCGCGGCGGCATCTCCGTCTTCCTGGTGGACGTCGACCAGCCCGGCGTCAGCCGCGCCTACCACGAACACAAGATGGGCCAGCGGGCCTCGCAGGTCGGCGGGCTGGTGTTCGACTCCGTCCCACTGTCGGCCGACGCCCTCCTCGGCGAGGAAGGCAAGGCGTTCGGTTACATGATGAAGGTGCTGGCCAAGGGCCGTCTCGGCATCTCGGGCCTGAGCCTCGGCATCAGCCGCGCCGCCCTGGACGCCGCCACCCGGCAGTCCCTCGACCGCAGCCAGTTCGGCAAGCCGATCTCCGCCAACCAGGGCATCTCCTTCTCCCTCGCCACCGTCGCCACCGAGCTGCGGGCCGGCACCGCGCTGTCGGTCGAGGCGGCGCGGGCGCTCGACACGGGGGCAGCGGACGCCGAGACGCTCTGCTCGATGGCCAAGCTCTACGCGTCCGAGGGATGCGTGCGCCACGCCGACGCCGCCGTGCAGGTGTTCGGCGGCAACGGCTTCATCCGCGGATACGAGGTCGAGCGCCTCTACCGCGACGCCCGCATCACGAAGATCTACGAAGGCACCAGCGAAATGCAGCGGCTCATCATCAGCCGGGCAGTACTGAAGGGAGCCGCGGCATGAGCGGCGTTGCACAATCCACCAACTCGGTCGATCTGTCCGGGAAGACCGCCATCGTGACCGGTGCGGCCGGCGGGATCGGTTCGGCGATCGCCCGCGCCCTCGCCCGCAGCGGGGCACTCGTGGTCGCGGCCGACGCCGACCCGAAGGTCACCGACGTCGCGGCGGAGTTCGGCGGGCACGGCCTCTGCGGCGACCTCACCGACCCCGAGTTCGGCGCACGCGCCGTCGATCTCGCCCAGCAGCTGTCGGGGCGCCTCGACATCCTGATCAACGCGGCCGGGATCCAGTTGCGGACCACGGCGATCGACGTGGACGAGGACGGGTGGGAACGTCTCCTCGACGTCAATCTGTCGGCGGCCTACCGGCTGACGCGGCAGGCGGCCAAGTCGCTCGTCGACGCCCGCGGCAGCATCGTGAACATTGCGTCGCTGTCCGCGGATCGCGCCGTCCCGGGGATCGTTCCCTACGGTGCGACGAAGGCCGCACTGACGCAGCTCGGCAAGGGTCTGGCCGTGGAACTCGGCCCCCACGGCGTGCGCGTCAACACCGTCTCGCCGGGCTACATCGAAACCCCGATGACGGCGGACGTGCTGGGGCAGGAAGACTTCCGCGCCCAGAAGCTGAGCCGTATCCCGTTGCAACGGTTCGCCGACGGCGACGACGTCGCCGACGTGGTGCTGTTCCTGGTCTCCGACGCCGCGCGGTACGTCACCGGCGTGGTCCTGCCCGTCGACGGCGGGTACTCGATCACATGACGAGCCTGGCGACCGTTCCCTCGGTCACGTTGAACAACGACGTCACGATGCCCGCACTCGGGTTCGGCCTGTTCACCATCCCCGACGAGGACATGGGTTCCACGGTGTCGCACGCGCTGGCCGCCGGCTATCGTGCGTTCGACACCGCCCCGATGTACGGCAACGAGGCGTCTCTCGGTGCGGCGCTGGCCGGGGCGGACGTCGATCGGGACGCGATCTTCGTGACCACCAAGATCTCCAACGAGGATCAGGGGTACCAGCAGGCACTGGACGCCTTCGAGGCGAGCGCGGCGAAACTCGGCCGCATCGACCTGTGCCTCATCCACTGGCCGGCACCGGGCCGCGGACTGTACCTGGAGACGTGGCGCGCACTCGAGAAGCTGTACTACGACGGACGGGTGCGGGCGATCGGCGTGTCGAACTTCCAGCCCGAACAGCTCGAGCGGCTCGCGGAGATCGCGACGATCACCCCGGCGGTCAATCAGGTCGAACTGCACCCGCTGCTCACGCAGTCCGCACTGACGGATCTGCACCGGTCGATGGGCATCCGAACCCAGGCGTGGGCGCCGCTGGCGAGGGGGCATCTGAACGACCACGCACTCCTGGCGGCGCTCGCCGCCCGGCACCGGGTGTCGGTCGCGCAGATCGTGCTGCGCTGGCACTTGCAGATCGGGACGATTCCACTGCCGAAATCTTCTGCGGTGCACCGGATGCGGCAGAACGCGAACGTGTTCGGTTTCCGGCTGTCCGCCGCGGAGATGGACGCGATCTCGGCTCTGAATCGCGATCAGCGCACGGGACCCCACCCCGATGACGTCGACTGACGCCGGCTCGATGCGGGTGGTACTGGCCCCGGATTCGTTCAAGGGCTCACTGACGGCGACGGAGGTGGCGGCGGCTCTGGCGGCCGGCTGGTCGACGGTCCGGCCGAACGACGAGCTGGTCCTGCTCCCGCAGGCGGACGGCGGCGAAGGCACGGTGGACGCCGTCGCGTCCTGCCACGACACCGGCGTGTGGCGTGCGGTGCCGGGTGTCCGGGGTCCTGACGGGCGTCTCACGACCGGACGCTGGCTGCTGCTCCGGGACGGTACGGCGGTGATCGAACTCGCCCAGATGAGTGGGCTGCCGCTGATGGACTCGCCGGATCCGGGGGGAGCGTCGACGACCGGGCTGGGACAGGTGATCGCCGCAGCACTGGCGGACGGCGCGAAGGCACTGCTGATCGGACTCGGCGGTTCCGCGTCCACCGACGGCGGTGCGGGCGCCCTGCGGGCGCTCGGCGCGAAGCTCCTGGACCGCGACGGCCGGGAGATCTCCGACGGGGGTGCCGGCCTGGCCGCTCTCGCCGCGATCGACGTGGGCTCGCTGACCGAGCCCCCACCCGGTGGCGTCGAGCTGCTGACGGACACGACGGCCGTCCTGTGCGGCCCACAGGGGGCGGCGCACGTCTTCGGGCCGCAGAAGGGCGCCGACCCCGCGGTGCGGGACCTCCTGGATCGCGCGCTCGCGACGTTCGCCGCCTGCCTCGGCGCACGACTGCCGTGCACTCCCGACGAACCCGGTGCCGGAGCTGCGGGCGGCACGGGATTCGGACTGTCGGCCTGGGGCGGCCGGCTGGTGCCGGGCGCCGCCCGCATCGCAGAACTCACCGGGCTGAGCGCCGAGTTCGGCCGCGCCGACGTCGTGGTCACCGGTGAAGGCCAGTTCGACGCGACGTCGCTGTCCGGCAAACTCGTCGGTTCCGTGCTGGAGCGGTGCGCGGACACCGCGACCCGATCGGTGGTCGTCGCGGGCCGTCTCGCGGCGTCGCCGCCCGGTATCGGGCTCTCGCTGACCGACCTGGCGGGAAGCTCCGAAGCGGCACTCGTCGCACCCACGATGTGGTGCCGCGTGGCCGGCGCGGTCGCGGCCGCGCGGCTCACCAGCAATTTGTAATCGGTTTCTCGCCTGTCCGGTCGATCCGGATGACCCTTGACCAGACCATGCAGCGCTTGACTTGTGACGCCGATCACGGTAAGAAAGCGTTTACATTCTTTTTCAGGAAGTGGACGAACGATGACACGGACGCAACGATCAATCAGGGCGGCAGCCCGGGCCGTCGGCGTTGCCGCGGCAGTCTCCGTCATGGCGAGCTCCGCCATCGCCTGCTCGACGGGATCGGAACAGATCGAGCGGGACGGCGCAGCCGTCGACCGGGGCGACATGGTGATGGTCTCCGAGGTCCGGTCGCTGACCAACCCGTACGAGGCCGCGTGGGTGCAGGGCAGCCGCGCATACGCCGAATCGCTGGGGATCGAGCTGAAGGTGATCGTCTACGGCGGCGACTCGCAGAACGCGCTGTCGCAATTGCAGTCGGTGCTCGCGGCGGGCAAGACCGTCCTGCTCAACATCAACCCCAACACGAGCGCCGACACCCCCGCGATCGTGCGCGCCGTGCAGAACAGCGGCGGGTGCGCGGTCACCCAGTGGAGCAAGCCGGCCGACCTGCACCCCTGGGACGTCGGGAACGGATGGGCGTCCTACGTCGCCTACGACGGCGTCCAGCAGGGAGCCGACACGGGCAAGGCCCTCGTCGATTCGCTCGGCGGCACCGGCGGCGTGATCGCGCTCCAGGGTTTGCTCGCCAACGAGATCAGCCAGACCCGGTTCCAGGGCTTCCAGCAGGCCATGGACGGACAGTCCGGCGTCGCCCTGCTCGACGACCAGCCCGCCGACTTCGACCGCAACAAGGCCTACACCACCACGCAGACCCTGCTCAACAAGTACGGCGACCAGGTGAACGGTATCTGGGCCGCAACGGATTCCATGGCGCTGGGCGCCCTGCAGGCGGTCCGCGAGGCGGGTCGCGCGGGGGAGATCAAGATCGCCAGCGCCGCGGACGCCACCCCGGAAGGCCTGGACGCCATCGCGAACGGGGAGCTGGTCTCCACCTACACGACCGATCCCTACTTCAACGGTGCAATGGGACTCGCCATCTGCTACCAGGCCATGACCGGCGGAATCGACGTCGAGTCGCTGCCCCGTGAGAACCGCGAGTTCTTCGTCGACCAGTCGCTCATCACCGCGAACAACGTCGACCAGTTCCTCGCCGTGCCGAGTGACGAGGAGATCGTGCGGTCCGTGCAGGATCCGTTCTCCCGCATCACCGGCCCGGTTGCCCGGTAGCCCACTCTCGATTCACGAACCACACAATCTTCCGAAGGAGTGACGATGTCGACGACTGAAGTGACCGGGGAGGTGACGACCCCCGCCGAACCCGCCACACCCGTGCGCAGCACGCGACCACGCGTGCGCCGGCTCCTCTCCACCGCCGGCCCGCTCGCCGCCCTGCTGGGACTGTGCGCCGTCTTCGCCGCGCTGGCTCCCGGCTTCGCGACGGCGAGCAACGCGATGGCGATCGTGGAGCAGGCCGCGATTCCCGTGGTCCTCGCGATGGGCGCCACGCTGGTAGTCCTGGTGGGCGGTGTGGACCTGTCGATCGAGGGCGTGATGGCGGCCAGTGGGCTGACGTTCGTCCTGCTCGCAGCGAACAGTGTCAACGGCAACGACCTGGGACTCCTCGCGGTCCTGCTGGCGCTGGGGGTCGGTCTGCTCTTCGGAGTGGTCAACGGCGTGCTGCACGTCGTCGTCCGGGTACCGTCCTTCCTCGTCACTCTGGGTACCTGGTTCGTCGGGCTCGGTGTCGCGACCGTGCTCTTCGGCACCGCCACCCCGCAGCTCGCCGATCCGTCGCTCGCGGCCTGGGCCGGCGGCCACTGGCTCGGGCTTCCCGTCGTCGTGGTGTTCGCACTCGCCGCCGTGGCCGTGACAGTGCTGCTGTGCAAGGGAACCCGGCTCGGCATGCACACCTACGCGATCGGCGGCGACGAGGCGACCAGCCGCCTGGCGGGCGTCCCGGTCGGCCGCACCAAGATCATCCTGTTCGCCGTGGCCGGACTGCTGTCCGGCCTCGGCGGAGTGCTGGCCACCATCCGGCTCGGCGTCGGCGACGTGAGCGTCGGATCGGGCAGCCTCTTCCTCACCCTGTCCGCGGTGGTCGTCGGCGGCACCCTGCTGAGCGGCGGTCGCGGTGGACCCCTGCACTCCCTGGTGGGTGTGCTGCTCCTCGTGGTCCTCGGCAACGGACTTCTCCTGTCGGGCGCCAGCCCGTACATCCAGCAGGGCGCGCAGGGTCTCATCATCGTGGTCGCGGTGATCGCCACCGGGTGGCCCGCCCGCAGCCGATTGAGGGTCGTGAAATGACATCACTCCTGGAACTCCGCAATGTCACGAAGAAATTCGGACCCAACACCGTCCTCGACGACGTGAGCCTGTCCATCGCCCCGAACGAGGTCGTGGGATTGATCGGCGAGAACGGTGCCGGAAAGTCCACGCTGCTCAAGATCCTCGCGGGAGTGCACCGCCAGGACGGCGGCCGGATGGTGCTGGGCGGGCGCGACGTGAGCTTCGGAAGCCCGGCCGACGCCGCCGACCACGGAATCGGGGTCGTGCATCAGGAGCAGTCGCTGCTCCCGAACCTCACCGTCGGCCAGAACCTGATCCTCGGGCACGAGGGTGACACAGCCCGTGCCGGGTTCCTCCGCCGGCGCCGGATCCGGGCCCGCGCCCAGGAAATGTTGTCGGTGGTGGAGTCGACGGTCGATCCGGGCGCGCTCACCGAATCGCTCGGCTTCGCCCAGCGCCAGATGGTGGAGGTGGCGCGGGCCGTCGGCGGCAGGCAGGTGGAACACCCGCCGCTGCTCATCCTCGACGAGCCGACATCGGTGCTCGAACCCGAGGACGTCGAGGTACTCCACCGCCGGGTCACCGCCCTCAAGGAACGCGGTTCCGTCATCTTCGTCTCCCACCGCCTCGACGAGGTCCTCCGCTTCTCCGACCGCGTGTACGTGCTGCGCGACGGCAAAGTGGTCGGCGAGCGGATCGCCTCGGCAGCAACAGAATCCGAGTTGTACCAGCTGATGATCGGGAAGGGTGCGGCCGAGGAGATCTACTCGTCGGAGCGCAAGCAGGCCGTCTCGCGGACGGGCACGCCGACCCTGTCGGTCCGCAACCTCACCTGCGGCGGCAAGGCGAAGGACGTGTCGCTGGACGTCCACGCCGGCGAGATCGTCTCGGTGGTGGGCGTGGTCGACTCCGGGCGCGAGGAGGTGGCCCGCGCCGTCTTCGGTGCCGTCCCCATCGACTCCGGA
This sequence comes from Rhodococcus wratislaviensis, assembly GCF_900455735.1. Taxonomy (GTDB): domain Bacteria; phylum Actinomycetota; class Actinomycetes; order Mycobacteriales; family Mycobacteriaceae; genus Rhodococcus_F; species Rhodococcus_F wratislaviensis. The sequence continues at coordinate 125,478 of NZ_UAUI01000029.1, forward strand.
ACCGTCGAGATCGACGGACAGCGGTCGGCCCCGGGATCACCCGCGGACGCCGTGCGGTCCGGTGTCGCGTACGTTCCCGCCGAGCGTCGCGTCGAGGGCATGATCGCGGGAGCGACCGTGGCGCAGAACATTGCGACGGTGCATCCGGTGAAGGCCGGTGGCGGCCGGATCTCCTCCGGTGCCCGGGTGGAGGAGACCGCACGCGGCTGGATCGAGAAACTCGGCATCCGGCCCGCCGACCCGGACGCCGACATCGCGCGACTGTCGGGCGGCAACCAGCAGAAGGCCGTGGTGGCCAAGTGGATCCTCGGCGACGGCCTGAAGGTACTGGTTCTCGACCACCCCACCCGCGGACTCGACATCGGTGCGAAGGAAGACCTCTACGCCCTGTTCCGCGACCTCTCCGACAGGGGAGTGGCGATTCTGGTGCTCGCCGACACCCTCGACGAGGCGATCGGCCTCGGCCACCGCGTGATCGTCATGCGGGATGGCGAGATCACCGGCGCGTTCGACTCGCCGCCCGGAAACCCGCCCAGCAAACTCCAACTCCTCGAGAAGATGATGTGATCGCCGTGGCAACAAGAACTTCCACCGAGAGGACTTCCACCGAGACGCGCGCACCCGAGGGTGCGGCGCAGGCGGTGTCCCGGACGACCCGGGACCGGTTGCGGCTGGCCGGCCCGTCGGTCGTATTGGTCGCGCTCGTCCTCCTCGTAGCGCTCGCCGAACCGAATTTCCTGTCGATGAACGCCCTCGCAGTGGTCTCGGCGCAGGCGGTCCCGATTCTGCTGCTCGGGCTGGGTCAGATGTTCGTCATCCTCACCGGCGGTATCGACCTGTCCGTGGCGGCGCTCGCGTCGCTGGCCACCGTGATCCTGGCGACGGTGATCGGCTCCCTCGGTCCGCTCGCCGTCGTCGTCACCCTCGTGGCACTCACTCTGATCGGCGCGCTGACCGGTCTGTTGATCGTGTTCGGGCAGGTCCCGTCATTCGTCGTCTCGCTGGGGGCGCTGGGGTTCTGGGGTGCGGTGGCGCTCGTGGCCTCGGGGTCGACGACCATCTACATCAGCGAAGGCTACGACGCGATCTTCTGGCTCAGTTCCTGGACGGTGCTCGGTCTCCCCATGGCGGTGTGGGCCGCAGTGGCGGCGGTGGCCGCGGTGTTCGGCGCGATGCGGTTCTCGCCGCGGGGCAACGTCTTTCACCTCGTCGGACTGGGGGAGAAGGCCGCGATGATGAGCGGTGTCCGAACCCGGATCGTCCGGATCGGAGCATTCGCCCTGTCCGGATTCTTCGCGGGCGCCGCGGGTGTCGTATTGTCGGCCCAGCAGCAGAGCGCCGCACCGCAACTCGCGGATTCGCTGCTGCTGCCCGCCATCGCGGCCGTGCTGGTCGGCGGCTGCGCCATCACCGGTGGAATCGGCGGAGCGTGGCGGGTACTCGTCGGCGCCCTGGTGGTCACCGTGCTCCGGGTCGGCGGCTCGGTGGCCGGCATCGACCCCAGTTTCCAGCAGATCGTGTACGGCGCGGTCGTCATCGTCGCGGTCGCCGTGACCCTCGACCGCAGCCGGCTCTCGATCATCAAGTAAGACTCAGTGTGAGTGTGAGATTCGAAGGAGAACGATGAGTACGACGGCACGCGGTGCGGTGATTCACGAAGTGGGCGGCAAGTGGGAGGTCGACGATCTCGTCCTCGCGGAGCCCGGTCCCGGAGAAGTGCGGATCAAGGTGATGGCGTCCGGACTCTGTCACTCCGACGATCACCTCGTCACCGGTGACATCCCCAATACGCTGCCGCTGGTCGGCGGACACGAGGGTGCCGGTGTGATCGACGCGGTCGGACCCGGTGTCACCCGGCTCGCCGTCGGCGATCACGTCGCTACCGCCTACCTCCCGGCCTGCGGAACTTGCGCCTGGTGCGCGCAGGGGATGCAATATATCTGCGACACGGGGGCCGGTATGGAGGCTGGTTTCATGCTCGACGGAACGGCGCGGTTCGCCACGCAGTCAGGGCGGCCGATCGGCGCCATGCAACGCCTCGGCACGTTCGCGAACTACCTCGTCACGTCGCAGGCCCAGGCCGTGAAGATCGACGACGACATCCCGTTCGACGTGGCCTGCCTCGTCTCCTGCGGGGTCGCCACCGGATGGGGCTCCGCCGTGAACGGCGCGGGCGTCCGTCCCCGGGACACGACGATGATCGTCGGTGTCGGCGGTGTGGGGATCAACGCCGTGCAGGGTGCCCACCACGCGGGTGCCGCACACGTCGTCGCCGTCGACCCGGTCGCGTTCAAGCGCGAACGAGCCCTCGAACTCGGCGCCACCCACGCGTACGCGTCGATCGACGAGGCCATGCCGTTCGTCCGCTCGGTCACCAACGGTCAGGGCGCCGACGGCGCCGTCGTCACCGTCGGGGTGGTGGACGGACAGCTGATCGCCGACGCGTTCGGCGCCGTCCGCAAGGAGGGAACCGTCGCGGTCGTGTCGATCGGCCAGAACGAACCCGGGATCCCGATCAGCCCGCTCGAACTGGTGGTCTACGCCAAGCATCTGCGCGGGGTCCTGTTCGGCAACTGCAACCCCACCCGGGACATCCCGGCACTGCTGGACTACTACAAGTCGGGGCGACTGAAGCTGGACGAACTGATCACCCGGCGTTACACCCTGGACCAGGTGAACGACGCATACGTGGACATGCACGCGGGGCTCAACCTGCGTGGTGTCCTGATCCACGAACACTGACGAGGAATTGCCAAAGATGTCGACAGTCGAAGCAACACAGATCCGCAGCTACGGACACTTCATCGGCGGGCGCAGCGTGCCCCCGTCGGAGAACATCATCGAACGGGTCAGCCCGGCCGACGGCCGCGTGGTCGCCACGTTCACCGCGGGCACCCGCGCCGACGCGGCCCTGGCCGTCGCGGTCGCGCGGGAGGCCTTCGACGAGGGCGAGTGGCCGCACTGGACCGCGATGGACCGCGCCCGGGCGCTGCTGCGCTGCGCGGGCCTGATGCGCGAGAACGAGGAACGACTCGCCCGGATCGACGCGGAGGAGTCGGGCAAACCGATCACTCTGGCCCGCGGCGACGTCGGGGCGAGCATCGAGCTGTTCGAGTACGCCGCGGCGCTGGCCATGACGATGCACGGTGAGGCGCACACCGCGCTCGGCGACGACTGCACCGCCATGGTGGTCCGCGAGCCCGCCGGCGTGGTCGGCATGATCATCCCGTGGAACTTCCCGCTGCTCCTGCTCGCGCAGAAGCTGCCGTTCGCGCTCGGCGCGGGCTGCACGGCGGTGGTGAAGCCGTCCGAGTTCACGTCCGGCACTGCCGTCGAGCTGGCCCGGTTGCTCACCGAGGCCGGGGTCCCCGACGGTGTGGTGAACGTGGTGACGGGGGCGGGCGCCGAGGTCGGTGCTCCGCTCGCGGAGAGCAGCCTGATCGACATCCTGTCGTTCACCGGGAGCACCGAGACGGGTAAGCGCATCGTCGAGGCCTCGGCGGGCAGCGTCAAGCGACTGTCGATGGAACTGGGCGGTAAGGCCGCCAGCGTCGTGTTCGACGACGCCGACCTCGACGACGCACTCGACGGCGTCCTGTTCGGTGTGTTCTTCAATCAGGGTGAGTGCTGCGTGTCGGGTGCCCGGCTCCTGGTGCAGGACTCGATCGCGGACGCCTTCCTCGCCCGCCTCGTCGAGGCCGCCGGCCGCATCACGGTGGGCGGACCGCTCGACGACGCGAGCGAACTGGGCCCGATGATCGACGCCGGCCACCTGGAGAAGGTGCTCGGCCACATCGACGCGGCGCGGCGGGACGGTGCCACCGTCCTGACCGGCGGTGGCCGGCTCGGCGGAGAGAACTGGGGGAGCGGGCATTTCGTCGCTCCCACGATCCTCGACGGCGTGGCCGAAGAGTCCGCCGCCTTCCAGGAGGAGATCTTCGGTCCCGTGCTCACCGTCACCCGGTTCAGCGACGTCGACCACGCCATCCGGCTCGCCAACGCCACGGAATACGGACTCGCCGGCTCGATCTGGACCAAGAACATCGACAAGGCGCTGCGGGTGGCGAGGGAGATGCGCAGCGGCCGCGTATGGGTGAACACGACCATCGACGGCGCCCCGCAACTTCCTGCCGGCGGCATGAAGCAGAGCGGGTTCGGCCGCGAGATGGGGCAGGCCGGCTTCGACGAGTTCACCGACGTCAAGACCATTCAGATCCGCACCGGACCACGCAAGCGCGTGTTCCCGAACTGGACCGGAGGCAACCGATGAGTGCCACCTACGACTACGTCATCGCGGGCGGCGGCACCGCGGGCTGTGTGCTGGCCGGACGGCTGACGGAGGATCCGACGGTCCGGGTTCTCCTGCTCGAGGCCGGCGGCAACGACCGGCATCCGTTCATCCACGTGCCCGCAGGATTCGCGAAACTCACTGCGAGCAAGTATGACTGGGGATTCTCGAGCGTTCCACAGAAACACTGCAACGACCGGGTCATTCCCCTCGCTCAGGGCAAGGTCATCGGCGGTGGCGGCTCGATCAACGCCCAGGTGTTCACCCGCGGCGCGCACGAGGACTACGACGAGTGGGCCCTGAAATACGGCTGCGCGGGATGGTCGTTCGAGGAGATCCAGAAGTACTTCCTCCGGTCCGAGGACAACGAACGGCTGTCGGCGCCGTACCACGGCACCGACGGGCCGCTCGGGGTCTCGGATCCTGTCAACCCTCATCCGCTGTCGAAGTCGTTCGTGCAGGCGGGGCAGGAGTTCGGGCTGCCGTTCAACGGCGACTTCAACGGCGAGCACCAGTACGGTGTCGGCCTCTATCAGACGACCACGAAGAACGCCCGCCGGTGCAGCGCCGCGGTCGCGTACCTCGCACCCGCCAGGAAGCGACCCAACCTGACGGTGCGGGAGAACGTCGCCGTGTCGCGGGTGCTGCTCGACGGCGGCCGCGCCACCGGGATCGAGGTGCTCACCGCGCACGGTGTGGAGACGTTCCGCGCGTCCCGCGAGGTGCTGGTCGCCGCGGGCGCGTTCGGATCACCCAAGATCCTGCAGCTGTCGGGGATCGGTCATCCCGAAGACCTTCGCGACGCGAATGTCGAGGTGGCCCATGCCCTTCCCGGTGTCGGCCGGAACCTGCACGACCACTGCGACCTCGACGTCATCTACGAACTCCGCGAATACCAGAGCCTCGACCGCCTGAACCTCGTGCGTCCGGCCACGGCCAAGGCCGGACTCGAGTACGCGGCCTTCCGGCGGGGACCGTTGGCATCGACGGTCGTCGAGGCCGGTGGGTTCAGTTTCGGGCACGCGGGGGAGTCGATCCCGGATCTGCAGTTCCACTTCCTGCCCGCAGCGGGCGTCGAGGCCGGTGTCGCCGCGGTCCGCCCGGGCTACGGCTGCACCCTGAACTCGTACTCGCTGCGGCCCGAGAGCCGGGGCTCGGTGAAGATCAGGTCGAACGACCCCACCGCCCAGCCGCTGATCGACCCGAACTTCCTCGCCACCGACTTCGACCTGGAGTCGAGCATCGAGGGGCTTCGGCAGAGCCGCGAGATCATGGCGCAGTCGTCGATGGCCCGGCACATCAAGGCCGAACATCTGGCAGGCGGTCTGTCGGTGAACACGAAGGACGACTACGTGAAGTTCGTTCGCGCGTACGGCCGCACCTCGTACCACCCGGTCGGCACGTGCGCGATGGGTGTCGGGGACGACGCCGTGGTCTCACCGGAACTGAAGGTGATGGGCATCGAGGGGCTGCGGGTGATCGACTCGTCCGTCATGCCGCGCATCGTCAGTTCCAACACCCAGGCCCCCACGGTGATGATCGCCGAGAAGGCGATCGATCTGATCCGTGGTGAAGGATGACCGGATGACCAATTTTTCCGGACTGACCGAGGACGTGGCCCGCGAGGCGGTCGAGCTGGCTCGGCCGTCGATCGAGAACCTCTCCCACGGATCCCCGGGGCATCTCGTCGTGCTCGGGCCGGGCGTCGCCCCTTCCCCCGATGCGGAGTTGCCCGTCGTCTTCCGCCGCAGCTGGGGTGACGAGAAGGACTGGGCCGGGCCGTACGACGCGATTGCCGAGTCGAAAGCGCGGATCAGCTGGACCACCGGTCTGCCGTCGCATGCCGTGCAGCAGCTGCATCCCTACCTCTACCAGCAGGGTTGGACAAAGTGGGGTGGCAGCGCGGTGGGCGAGGGCGGGCTGGTCGTGGCGTACAGCGGCGACAAGTGGTTCCACGACCAGTTCTATTCGGAGCTCGTCGTCGCGGCGATCAAGGTCGTGTGCCTTCGTGAGATGGACGCCGTGATGCGCGACCCGGGCACTCTGTTCCTCGGCAACGGAAGCGGGAATCCATGAAGGTGAACGACACTCGGACGTTCGGGCGCGCAGGGTTCGACGTGACCCTCCTCGGCTACGGCGGTGCGCCCATCGGCAACATCTTCCGGCCGATCCCCGAGGTGGAGGCCCAGGCTCAGATCGCCGAAGCCTGGGACATGGGGGTGCGTTCGTTCGACACCGCACCCATGTACGGGCACGGACTGTCCGAGCACCGGGTGGGCCATGCTCTGCTGACGAGGGACCGCGACGACTACGTGTTGTCCACGAAGGTGGGGCGCACGTTGACCCCCGCGCCGCGTGGGTCGTTCGACACCGGAATCTGGGTGGACACCCCGCCGTTCCGGGCCGACTTCGACTACTCATACGACGCGGTCCTGCGGCAGGTGGAGGACAGCCTGCAGCGCATGTGCCAGGACAGATTCGACATCCTCTACGTGCACGACGTCGACAAGTACACACACGGCGACGCCCAGCCCGCGCGGTTCGCGGAAGCGCTCGAGGGTGCGTTTCCCGCGCTGATCCGGTTGCGGGAGGAGGGCGTGGTCCGGGCAATCGGCGTCGGGGTCAACGAGGCCGACGTCTGCGTCGATGCCCTCGAACGCGTCGATCTCGACTGCGTCCTGCTCGCGGGGAGATACACACTGCTCGAGCAGGATCCGGTGAAGGACCTGCTGCCGCTCGCGGTGGAGCGGGATGTCGCGATCGTCCTCGGGGGTGTGTTCAATTCGGGCATCCTGGCCACCGGTGCGGTGCCGGGCGCCAAGTTCAACTACCAGCCCGCATCCGAAGAGGTGCTGAGCCGGGTGCGCGACATCGAGAAGGTCTGCGAGCGTCATCGGGTTCCGTTGGCGGCCGCCTCGATTCAGTTCGCGGCCGCGCATCCCGCGGTGCGGGAACTTCTGCTGGGCGCACGGAACTGCGAGCAGTTGCGGCAGAACGCGGCCTGGCTCGAACACCCGATCCCGGCCGAATTCTGGGATGACCTGCGTGCCGCGGGACTGATCCTGGACGGGGCGCCCACGCCGTCCTGACCGCGGTCACATCGTGTACGGAGCGGTCGAGTTCTGTAGCTCCTCGAGAAAGTCGGAGGGCACCGTCGCCCAATCCGGCCGCCATTCTCCGGCCAGCTGATCTGCCCGGAGGTCCGCGACCAGGGCGACGACGAAGGGTCCGCCGTCGGGAAGTACGCGGTGGAGTCCGCGCGCCGCGCAGATCGAGGCGATGGAGGCGAGGGCCTGCTTCGCCTCGTCGTCGCGGCCCGCGGCGGCGAGGCACGCCACCCGGAGGCGCTCGGCCAGCAGGTAGGCGCGGTTGCGGCCGGTGCCGGCCAGCCGGTCGGTCCACTCCTGCGCCCAGGTGCACGCCAGCTCGATGTTCGCGCGCGCCCCGGTGGCGAGCAGCATCCGAATCGCGGTGGTCTCCTCGATCTGCGCGACGATCTCGTCGATGCCCGACACCGGGCGCCGCCGGTCCTCGTGCCGGACCGGGACCGGTGCCCCCAGCGTGGGATGCGGGGTGATGCCGAGCCGCCTCCGTTCGTTCTCGACGCGGGCCCGCAGGCGGGCGAGGGAGTAGGTCTCGGCCACCTCGAGTCCGGCGTGCAGACGTGTCGTCGCCTCCTCGCGGTCGCCCCGCAGCGCCTTGACGTGAGCGCCGGTGACGAACCGGGCGACCTTGAAGTCCACCCCGCCGGTCTCGACGGCGAGGGTGTATCCGTCGTCGAGGAGTCGTTCGGCTTCTTCGACGTCCCCGCGTTCGTAGAGCACCTCACCGAGCAGCGACCCCGCGAGCCGGGCGGACGGCGTTCGCGGACCGCCCAGTTTCCTGGCGGCTCGGCGAGCCCGCCGGAAATGGTCGACGGCGTCGTCGATGTCGAGCTGCTCGTAGGACGCGACACCGAGATAGCTCTGGCCGTGAACGACGTTGTGCGGTCCCTTGTTCCGTTCGTAGTAGGGCTTGCCGACTTCCTGGATCCTGCGCACCTCGGCGAAGTCGAAGCGGTACACGGCGGCGAACGTGATGACGTTGAAAGCGGCGCACACCACCCACGGGGCCATCGCCTCCGGCCGCGCCAGGCAGTCGGCGGCGAGTTCGTCGATCCGGTCGCTGCGGTCGTTGCGCAGTTCGGCCACCGCACGGACGACGCCCGCCTCCGCCCGCAGATCCGCTGTGTCGCTCGCGCTCGCACCGCTGTGTTCGAGCGCCCATTCGGCTCGCTCGAGCGCGCGTTCGGCGGCCATGGTCCGGTTTGCCATCGCGTGCGCCCACGCCGTCGTGACCTGCAGCCGGGCGCTCGCGGCGACAAGAGCCGGTGGCAGCTTGTCGACCACCGCCGACAACGTAGCCGCCTGGGACTGCTCGAGCAGTATCAGTCCGTCGGCCTCGACGAGTTCCACGGCGCGTTGCTCTTCGCCGCCGGCGAGGGCGTGGTCGACGGCCTCGCGGAGCAGGCTGTGGTCGCAGAACCACCGGGACGCGACGCGGTGCAGTTCCCGGACCCGGTCGGGTTGGTCGCGTTCGAGCCGGCGGCGCAGGAACTCGGCGAACAGGGTGTGGTAGCGGAACCACGTTCGCTCGTCGTCGATGTGGCGCAGGAACAGGTCCCGGTCCTCGGCGGCCTCGAGCATCGCCTGCCCGCGCGCGGTGTGTGCGAGGGCGCCGGCGAGGCTGCCGCACGTGCGTTCGGTGATCGAGGTGGCCAGCAGGAAGTCGAGCATCTCGGGTTCGAGGGTGTCGAGGACGTTCTCGGCGAGAAATTCGCCGATCGCGTGGTGCCGCCCGGACAGTCCGGCGATCAACTCCGAGGGGTCCGCTCGTCCGCGCAGCGACAGCGACGCCAGTTGGAGCGCGGCCACCCACCCGTCGGTGGAGTCGCGGAGTTCGGTGACGTCGTCGTTGTCGAGGGGCAGGCCACCGAGGTCGACGAGGAACGACCGGGCCTCGGAATCGTCGAAACGCAGTTCCGAGTAGTCGATTTCGACGAGTTCGTCCTTGACGCGCATGCGGCTCATCGGCAACCCGGCCCTGGTTCGGCTCGTCACCACGACCTGCAGGTGGTGACAACCGTTGTCGAGGAGGAACTCCAGGGCGGCGATCGTCGCGGGCTCGGACACGCGCTGCCAGTCGTCGATGATCAGGGCGATCCGTTCGCCGCTCTCGTGGATCTGGTTGACGAGCGAGGTGAGCACGTAGCGTTCGGCCTCGTCGTCGTGCTCCTCCAGGACCTGGCCGAGTTCCTTGGCCAGGTTGGGACGCACGCGTCGGATCGCCTCGATGAGGTGCGCGACGAACCAGACCACGTTGTCGTCGTCGCTGTCGACGGTGAGCCACGCGACGGCCACGCCCTCGTCGGCGAGGACGTTCCGCCACTGGGCGGCCAGGGTGCTCTTGCCGAACCCGGTGGGGCCGTGGATCACGGTCAGCAGGCGTCGGCGTCCGGCCCGCAGCAGCTCGATCAGCCGTCCCCGCTCCACGAGCTGGCGGGTCGCGGCGGGCGGCCGGAACCGGGTGGCCGGCGCGGGCGGCGGCGTCGACGCGTATCGCGCCCGTCCGGTCGTGGAGGTCCGGAACGGACCGGAGACGGTCGAGACCGATCCGGGCGAGGACTCCTCGAGGTGGTGGACCCCGGCGTCGACGGGCATCGCCATCTCGTCCACCGCCAATCCGTGGTGGCGTTCGACTTCCCGCAGCTCGTCCCCGAACGCGGCGGCGGACGCGGGGCGATCTTCCGGACTACCGGACATCGCCCGCTGGATCACGGCGCTGAGGTCCTCGGGGAAACCCTCGGTCCGCAGGTCCGGGACGGGTTGGGTGGTGATGCGCAGGAACTGCGCGATCACCTCCTCCCCGTTGTGCCGTTCGAAGGCCGCGTGCCCGGTGATCGCGCTGAACAGGGTCGCACCGAGGCTGTACACGTCGGAGGCGGCCGTCGGGGTCCGCCCCGACAGCACCTCGGGGGCGGTGAAGGCGGGGGAGCCGGTGACGGTGCCCGCCGTCGTTTCGAACGCCCCCGACATCCGGGCGATCCCGAAATCGGTGAGCTGCGGTTCGCCGTACTCCGTCAGCAGGATGTTTCCCGGTTTGACGTCGCGGTGGAGGATGCCCACCCGGTGCGCGGTTTCGAGCGCACCGGCAAGTTTCACCCCGATCCGCAGGGCGTCGCTCCAGGGGATGGGCCCGCGCCTGCGGATCTGCGCGTCCAGCGAATCGTGGGGATGGAACTGCATCACGATGTACGGCCGGCCGGCGTCGGTCGTCCCGACCTGCATGATGTTGACGATGTGCGGGTGGCCGCTCAGCCGGCCCATGGCGCGCTGCTCCCGCAGGAACCGTTCGAGGTTCTCCGCATCGAGCGCCGCGGTGAGGACCTTGACCGCCACGGTTCGATCGAGTTCCGGTTGCGCACACCGATAGACCACCCCGAAGCCACCGTGCCCGATCTCCCTGGCATCCTCGAGACCGACTGCGGACAGCTCGGCCGCGAGGGTCTTCGACACCGACTCACGCTGGGTGGCGAGCGGGTCAAAATCGGTCATTCCACCACCTCTTCGCTCGTCATCGAGCATATCGCGGTACGCGTGACCCCGAGGCCGGACAATCGAGCGATGCCACACGTGCGGAAAATCGTGGATCTGTCACACACCATCGGGCCGGGGATGCAGGTGTATCCCGGCGACCCGGTGCCGACGCTGATCCGGCACTGCACCCTCGAGCGCGACGGCTACAACGTGCTGGACGTCAGAATCGGTTCGCAGTCCGGGACACATGTCGACGCCCCGGCGCATCTGAAGGCGGGGGCCGCGACCGTCGACGAGCTGGCACCGGAGCTGTTCGTGGGCCGCGGCGTCGTGTTCGACCTGCGCGAGCTCGTTGCGCGACAGCGGATTACCCGCGAACTGATCATGTCCCGGGCGGACGCCGTCGGGCCGGGCGACATCGCCGTTTTCCATACCGGGTGGTCTCGGCATTACGGAACGGATGCCTATTACACGCATCCGTTCCTGGACCCCGCGGCGTGTGCTCTTCTGCTCGAACGGGGGGTGCGGACGTTCTGCCTCGACGCCCCCAGCATCGACGAGACACCGGCCGGGGAGCACGCCGACGCGGGATACCCGGTGCACCATCTGATCGCGGACGCCGGCGGAGTGATCGGCGAGAATCTGTGCGGGCTCGACCGGATCGACTTCCCGGACCCGCTCGTCAGCCTCCTGCCGATCGCCCTGGAGGCCGGTGACGGGGCGCCCACCCGGGCAGTGGCGATGGAGCTGGCCGAATAGTCCTGCTCACCCGCCGGCCACGGACTGCAGGATCTGCAGTTCCTGCCCGGGCGTCACCTCGGTGCCGACACCGCCGAGGAGCCGGACGTCCTCGCCGTCCACGTAGACGTTGACGTACCGCCGCAGGGCGCCGGTCTCGTCGCGAATCCGGCGGCCGAGAATCGGGAAGTCTCCCGCGAGGACGTCGAGCACGTGGGACACCGTCGAGGCGGTGTCGAGGGGCACGTGCACGGACCGTTCACCACCGACGATCGACGCCAGCGCCCGCGGAACCCGCACGGTGACGCCCTCGCTCACGATGCGATCACCGCGGCCCGCACGCACAGGACGTCGGGCAGGTGCGCCGCGACCGTGCCGAACGAGGCGCCCTCGTCGGCGCTCCCGTAGACCTCGCCGCCGCGCGTGCCGAAATACACCCCGACCGGGTCGGCGGCGTCCACCGCCGCGGCGTCGCGGAGCACCACGTTGTAGTCGCGTTCCGGCAGACCGCTGTCGAGGCGGGTCCAGCTGTTCCCGGCGTCCTCGCTCCGGTAGACGGCCAGCCGGCCGTCGGGTGGGATCCGTTTGCCGTCCGCCTCGATCGGAACGACCCAGATGGTTCCCTCGCGGCGGGGATGGGTGAGCATCACGAACCCGAAGTCCGTCGGCAGTCCGTCCGCGATCGATTTCCACGTGTCGCCGCTGTCGTCGGAGCGGTAGACGCCGTGATGGTTCTGGGCGTACAGCCGGTCGGGGGCGACGGCGTCGCGGGCGATCTTGTGGACGCACTGGCCGAACTCCGGGTTCGGGTCCGGCAGGAAGTAGGCCGTGATCCCGGTGTTGCGCGGCTCCCAGGACGCGCCCCCGTCCGTGGTGCGGTAGACCCCTCCGGTGCTCATCGCGACGTGCACCGTGTTGTCGTCGTGGGGATGAGGTACGACGGAATGTGCTGCGGCGCCGCCGTATCCGGCTCCCCACTCGGGGCGGTGCGGATGGTCCCACAGTCCGCGTTCGAGGTCGAAATGCTCGCCGCCGTCGACCGACCGCCACACCGAGATGGGTTCGCACCCCGCCCACACGACGCCCGGACGGCCGTCCGTGTCGGGCCGGAGCTGCCACACCCGCTCGAGCGCGGCGCCGTCACCGTCGCCGAAGCGGATGGCGCCGTGGTCCGGTTCGGTCCAGGTGGCACCCAGATCGTCGGAGTGCGCGACGGTGGGACCCCAGTGCTCGGACCGGACCCCGACCAGGATGCGGGTGCGCCCACCCCGCGTGTCGATCCCGATACTGGGAATCTCGTTCATGAGGAAATGTGGGCCCGACAGCGACCAGGTGGCGCGGTCGCGGCTGGTGGCCAGCCACAGGCCCTTCTTCGTTCCGATCGCGACCAGGACTGTGTCGGGTGCGCTCATGAATCCATCGGACCACTCGGCCCCGCAGTTGGCAACGACGGAGCGAGAACTCTCAGCGGGCGGGCCCGTGCCCGATCCGCGCCCGCAGGTGGCTCAGTGCCCGGTGCTGGGCGACGCGGACGGCGCCCGGTGTGGTGTCCAGGACCCGTGCCGTCTGCTCGGCCGACATTCCCACGATGACGCGCATGAAGAGGATCTGCTGATGCCGGACCGGAAGGGTCTCGACGAGCTGACCCATCTCGCCGCGCAATTCGCGGCGCAGGACATGATGCTCGGGGCCGTCCTCGACGTCCACCACGTGATGTGCGGCAGCGCCTCGCGCGGTGGTTGGTGCGGACAACCGGGTGGCGCGACGCCGCGCGTCGGACACCTTGTGCGCGGCGATGCCGAAGATGAACGACAGCAACGACTTCCCCTGGTTCTCGTACGTCCGCAGGGAGCTCATCAACGCGAGGCACACATCCTGGGTGACGTCGTCGGCGGTGGCGTGCGGGTGATCCACCGACTCGAGCCGGCTCGTGCAGTAGCGGTGCACGAGGGGGTGCGCGATGCGGAGAACCTCTTCGACAGCGTCTTCGTCGCCCGTCGCGGCGTACGGCGCGAGTCGTTCCAACTCGGCTCTGGCGTCCAATTCGATCATGGTGTTCTCCCTGTTCCTGGTGCTGCATCCAGCCTCGGGGGAACACGCGATCGTCGATAGGCACCGAAGGGTGCTGAAGTCACCACCCCCGCTACGACTTCATAGCGGGATCTAGGACACGCGCTAGATGAGCGCAGATTCGGCAACAGAGGTTGTTACCTTCGTGGCCATGGACCCTGTCCGTAACCCCTATGCGCCCGGCGCGGGGCAACGCCCGCCGGAGCTCGCGGGCCGAACCAGGCAGCTCGACGCGTTCGATGTGGTGCTGGAGCGGATCGCGCGCGGCCGCCCGGAACGCAGTGTGATGCTCACGGGTCTGCGCGGGGTCGGGAAGACGGTTCTGCTGAACCACCTGCGGTCGGCCGCCATCTCGCGGCGGTGGGGCACGGGGAAGATCGAGGCTCGCCCGGATCAGGATCTGCGGAGGCCGCTGTCGTCGGCGTTGCACATGGCGGTTCGGGAGATCGCGGGCTCGCATCGCGACCCCGACCGGGTGGAGGAGTTCCTCGGCGTCCTGAAGTCGTTCGCCCTGCGCGCGACGGCCGACAAGGGTATGCGGGAGCGGTGGCAGCCGGGCATCGACGCCCCCGCCGTGAAGGGGCGCGCCGATTCCGGGGACATCGAGATCGACCTGGTGGAACTGCTGCTCGACGCGTCGTCCCTGGCCCGCGACGTCGGGGTCGGGATCGCACTGTTCATCGACGAGATGCAGGACCTCGGCGCCGCGGACGTCTCGGCGGTGTGCGGGGCGTGCCACGAGCTCAGCCAGGACGCGGCGCCGCTGATCGTGGTCGGAGCCGGACTTCCGCACCTGCCCGCGGTGCTCTCGGCGTCCAAGAGCTATTCGGAGCGGCTGTTCAGCTACCACCGCATCGACCGGCTGGACCGGGTGTCGGCCGATCGGGCATTGATCGCGCCCGCCGAGCGGGAGGACGTCAAGTTCACGGACGAGGCGCTCGACGCGTTGTATGCCGCCGCGGACGGCTACCCCTATTTCGTCCAGGCCTACGGCAAGGCGACGTGGGACGTGGCCGCGGCCAGCCCGATCACCGAGGAGGACGTGCGGGTGGCCGCGCCGACCGCGGAGGAGGAACTCGCGGTCGGGTTCTTCGGATCGCGGTACGAGCGCGCGACGCCTGCCGAGCGGGAGTACATGCGGGCGATGGCTGACCTCTCCGGGGACGACGGACCGGTCGCCACGTCGGCGATCGCCTCCGAGCTCGGCCGCAAACCTGCGTCGCTGTCACCGGCGCGGGACGGGCTGATCAAGAAGGGCCTCATCTATTCGGCCGAGCGCGGATCGATCGGATTCACCGTGCCGCACTTCGGCAAGTATCTCCGCGCGCAGAACGACTAGCGGAATCTAGCTCTCTCTACGAATTTGCCTAGATAGTCGAAGATTGTCCTGTCGAGTGCCGGACCTGTTCCGGGCGCTGGCCCTCGCCGTGGCTCCGGCGCATCCTGGAGGTACGACGAAGGGATCAGCGATGTCGGACACTGTCGCCCGCAAGGTCATCGGTGCACACCTCCTCGACGGCCGGATGGAACCGGGCGAGGAGATCTCGATCCGGATCGACCAGACCCTCACCCAGGACGCCACCGGAACCCTGGTCATGCAGGAACTCGAGGCGCTCCACCTCGATCGCATCAAGACCGAGTTGAGCGCACAGTACGTCGACCACAATCTGCTGCAGACCGACGAGAAGAACGCGGAGGACCACGAGTTCCTCCGCACCGCCGCCCTGCGGTACGGGTTGTGGTTCTCGAAGCCGGGCAACGGGGTCTCCCATCCCACCCACATGCAGCGATTCGGTGTTCCCGGCAAGACCATGGTCGGTTCCGACTCGCACACACCGGCGGCGGGCTCGCTGGGCATGCTCGCGATCGGAGTCGGTGGGCTCGAGGTCGCCATGGCGATCGCGGGTCAGCCCCTGCACCTGCGGATGCCTCAGATTTGGGGTGTGGAGTTGACCGGCAGGCTCCCCGACTGGACTTCGGCGAAGGACGTCATCCTCGAAATGCTCCGCCGCCACGGGGTCAAGGGCGGGCTCAACAGAATCATCGAATACCACGGTGAGGGGCTCGCGACGTTGACGGCGATGGATCGTCACGTGATCGCGAACATGGGCGCCGAACTGGGCGCAACGACGTCCATCTTTCCCGCCGACGACGCCGTCCGCGATTTCCTGCGCGCCGAGGGCAGGGAAGACGACTTCGTGGAACTGCTCGCCGATGCAGGCGCGGAGTACGACGTGCACGAACGCCTCGACCTGTCGGCGATCGAGCCGCTGATCGCGAAACCGTCTTCGCCGGGAAACGTGGTGCCCGTCCGGGAGGTCGCCGGTGAGGACGTCAGCCAGGTGGTGATCGGGTCGTCCGCCAATCCCGGGCTGCGCGACTTCGCGATCGTTGCGGCCATGGTGTCAGGGAGGCAGACCGACCCGAGCGTGAGCTTCGACGTCAATCCGAGTTCGCGGGAGATCCTCTCCGACCTGACCAAGATGGGCGCCACGCTCGAACTCGTCGTGGCGGGCGCGCGAATTCATCAATCCGGCTGCATGGGCTGTATCGGGATGGGCCAGGCGCCGGCGACCGGCCGGAATTCTCTCCGGACGATGCCCCGCAATTTTCCGGGACGCTCGGGCACCCGCGAGGATTCCGTGTGGCTGTGTTCACCCGAGACGGCGGCCGCGTCGGCACTCACCGGGGTGATCACCGACCCGCGGGACTGGGCGGAGAAAGTGGGGATGCCCTACCCGGAGATCACGCTTCCGGACGAGGCCACCGTCAACACGGCCATGCTGGTGGCCCCGCTGCCCGAGGAGGAAGCTCGGCACGTCGAACTCGTGAAGGGGCCCAACATCTCGTCCCTGCCCGAGTTTCCGCCCCTGCCCGACCGCATCGAGGCCCCGGTACTTCTCAAGGTCGGTGACAACATCTCCACCGACGAGATCTCTCCGGCCGGGGCGCGGGCCCTGCCGTTCCGTTCCAACATTCCCAAGCTGTCCCGGTTCACGTTCACCCAGGTGGACGAGACCTATCCGGCGCGCGCGGAGGAGACGGCAAAGACCACCGGGCATTTCATCGTCGGCGGTGACAACTACGGGCAGGGTTCCTCGCGTGAGCACGCCGCGATCACCCCGCGCTACCTGGGGTTGCACGCGGTGATCGCCACCTCGTTCGCCCGCATCCACTGGCAGAACCTCGCCAACTTCGGTGTACTCGCGCTCGAATTCGAGAACCCGGACGATTACGACACGATCCGGCAGGACGACGTGCTGATCCTCGACGGGGTCCGGGAGGCCATTCGTTCCGGCCCCCACCTGACCCTGTTCGACTCGACCCGTGACGTGGAGATCCCGGTGCGTCACCGGCTGTCCCCACGTCAGGTCGACGACGTGCTCGCGGGCGGATTGATTCCACAGCTGGCACGCAGGGAGTGATCAGCCGGTCGCCGTACACTCGGCGCCGATGACTGGAATTCAATCGCTGTGGGAGCGCATGAGCGCCGTCAGCCCCGCGCCGGCTCCCTGGATCGTTCAGGTCACGGCGGTGGTGGCGGTGATACTCGTCCTCGAACCGCACGCCTGGCGGCTCACCCGCAACGTGGTGACCATCGTGCACGAGGGCGCGCATCTGGTGGTCGCCCTGCTGTTCGGCCGAACGCTGAAGGGGGTGCGGCTGCACTCGGACACGTCGGGTGTCGCCATCTCGTCCGGTAAACCGACCGGGCTCGGCGTGGTCCTCATGACGTTCGCCGGTTACGTGGGTCCCGCCGTTCTGGGGCTCGGCGCGGCCTGGGTGCTGGGCACCCAGCACGCGGTCGCGGTGCTGTGGATCGGTGTCGTGGCTCTCGCGGCCATGCTGATCCTCGTCCGGAACCTGTACGGCTTGTTCTCCCTCACGGTGGTGGGGGCGCTGCTGTTCGGACTCGTGTGGTTCGGGACGCAGGACCAGCAGGTGGCCGCGGCATATCTGATCACCCTGTTCATGCTCGTCGCCGCGCCGCGCCCGGTCCTCGAACTGCAGCGGCAACGCGCCCGCGGCGCAGCCCCGGAGTCGGATGCGGATCAGCTGGCGCGGCTCACCCGCGTTCCCGGCATCGTCTGGGTGGCCTTGTCCCTACTCGTGACGCTGAGCTGCCTCGCCCTGGGTGGATGGTGGATTCTCCGTCCCGTCGGCGGCTGAGGCGCCCGCGAGGTATCCGGCCAGGATCGGCCCGATGACGGCCAGCGCTTCCGGGTCGGTCATCCGCGCGTGAGGGCGGTCGACGGTGTGGGCGATCACGTCCCCACCGATCCACGGTCGCCACGTCCCGCTCGCTGCAACAGGTTGGGATCCGTCCCCGGCAGCGCCGAAGAACACCAGGCTCCCATCGAAGTGTCGCGGAACGAAGTCGGCGGCAGCGTCGACGACGTCGACGTAGTCCTCGTACAACCGGGTCAGCTGCTCCGGCCCGAGCTGCTCCGACGCCGCGCCGCCGAATTCCGTGAGCAGTTCCGGCAGTGTCGGTGCCGGGGTGTCCCGCTCCGCCGACGCGTAGCTGTCGATCATCGCGAGCACACGCACCTCCTCGCCGACCGAGCGCAACTCGACGGCCATCGCGTGCGCGATCACGCCCCCGACCGAGTACCCGAGCAGGTGGTACGGCCCCCGCGGCTGCACACGGCGAATCTCTTCCACATATCGATGGGCCCGCTGGGCGATAGACGAAAACCGTTCGACGGGCACGGTCACGGCGGGGGACTGCACACCCCAGACGGGACGGTCGGGGCCGAGATGCGCACTCAGTCCCGCATAGCACCAGGCCAACCCGATGGCCGGATGGACGCAGAACAGCGGCTCGCGACTGCCGTCCGGATGCAGCGGCAGCAGCACCCCGAGCCCGGCGGAGGTGTCGGAGGCCGCGGCGAAACTCGACGAGATTCTCGCGGCGATGCTCTCCGCGGTCGCGTCGGCGAAGAACCAGTCGAGCCGGACCTCGACCCGAGTCGTGGCGTGCAGCCGTGACGCCGCCCTGGTCGCGGACAGGGAGTTGCCGCCCAGTTCGAAGAAATTGTCGTCCAAGCCCACCAGGCCTGTGCCGAGAACGTCCGCGAACACCGCGGTGACCAGTTTCTCGGTGCGGGTCGTCGGGGGACGGAACCGCTGCGCCCGTGGCACACCCGGATCCGGAAGCGCCCGCCGATCCAGCTTGCCGTGCGGTGTCGACGGCAGCGCCGCCAGCACCACGATCTGGTTGGGCACCATGTACCGGGGCAGCCGCTGCGCCAGTTCCGCCGACACGGCACGGGTATCCACCACCATGCCCGGACGCGGCACCACGTAGCCGACCAGGCGGGCCCCCGTGCCGGCTGATTCGTACACGGCCACCGCGGACTGCGCGACGGCGGCATTGTGTCGCAGCGCCGTCTCGATCTCCTCCAGTTCGACCCGCTGGCCGCGGATCTTCACCTGGAGATCGCGCCGGCCGAGGTAGTCGATCGTGCCGTCGCTGCGGCGACTCACCACGTCGCCGGTCCGGTACATCCGGTGACCGGGCGGTCCCCACGGATTCGCCGGGAATCGGGAGGCCGTCACCCCCGGCTGCCCGAGATAGCCGCGCGCCAACTGGGCACCCGCCAGGTAGAGCTCACCCGGAACGCCGACGGGCACCGGATGCAGCCGCGAATCCAGCACGAGCACGCCGACGCCCCTCTGCGGCACGCCGATCGGGACGGTCGCGTCCACGGTTTCGACGACGGTACGGGTCACGGCGACCGCCGTCTCGGTCGGGCCGTACTCGTTGTACAGCACGGCGGCCGGGCACCGCGCGTGGACACTGTGTGCCGTGCCGGGCGGCAGGACCTCCCCGCCGCAGGACACCTGTCGCAGTGACGTGAGGTCCGCGTCGGGGATCGCCAGGATCTCGGCCAGCATCAAGGGAAGGAAGTATCCCGCGGTCACCCGGTGCCGTCCGATCAGCCCGGCGAGATGCCGCGGGTCGCGGTGGCCGTCCGGACGAGCGATCACCAGCCGCGCACCGGCGATCAGCGGCCACCAGAATTCGCGGACCGAGGCGTCGAACGTGTACTGCAACTTGAGCATCACCGTGTCGTCCGCGCCGAGCGGGTCGGTGTCCTGACGCCAGTTCAGGAAGCTCACGACGGCCGCATGGGTCACGACGACACCCTTCGGGGTGCCCGTCGACCCCGACGTGTGGATCACGTACGCGGGGTTCTGCGCCCGCAGGGGCGCGATCCGGTCCAGATCGGAGAACGGCGACGGATCGATACCGGAGAGGTCCACCCGGTCGATGACGGAGAGCAGCGTCTCCGTGGGCAGGACGTCGGAGAGGTCGAACCGATCGCGCTCGGTGGTGAGGACGGCGCGTGCGGCCGACGACCGGATGACCTGGGCGTTGCGCTGCGCGGGCTGATCGGGGTCGATCGGCACGTACGCCGCCCCCGCCTTCGCGACGGCATACATTCCGACCAGGAGATCGACGGAGCGGCGAATCGCCAGGCCCACCATGGCCTCCGGGCCGACGCCGGCGCCGATCAGGTGCCGGGCGAGGCGATTGACCTGTTCGTCGAGTTCACGATAGGTGAGTGTTCGGTCTCCGGAGACGACGGCGATCGCGTCGGGTGCGGCGGCGACCTGCCGCTCGAACAGATCGACGAGTGTCTCACCGGAAGACGGCGCCGCGGTGGGGATGTCCGGGTCCGGATCGAGGAGGGCGAGGTCGCCGACGGCCGTACCCGGTTGTGCGACGGCCTCGCTCAACGTCCGGATGAAGCGTTCGCCGATGTCCGCGACGGTGTGGTGGTCGAACAGATCGGTGGCGTACGTGAATACGGCTGCGCGCCGGGGACGTTCCGTCCACGGGTCCGGATCGGCGGTCACGGTGAGTTGCAGGTCGAATCGGGCCGACCGGGTAGGGGGAGCCATCGCCGACACCCGGAGTCCGGGCAGGGCGAGCTGGGCGTGATCAAGGTTCTGGAACGCGAGGGCCACCTGGAACAGCGGATTGCGTGCGCGTGACCGGGCGGGATCGAGCACCTCGACCACGGTTTCGAACGGAACGGTGGAGTGCGCGAACGCGTCCAGGTCGCCTTCTCGTACGCGGCCGAGCAGTTCCGCGAAGCTTTCCGCGGGAATCACCTGGGTGCGCAGGACCAGGTTGTTGACGAACATGCCCACCAGTTCGTCGAGGGCCTGATCCCCGCGTCCCGCGACGGGAGTGCCGATCACGATGTCGGTGGATCCGCTGAGCCTCGCGAGGAGCACCGCGAACGCCGCGTGCACGACCATGAACGGGGTGACGGCAAGGGTCGTGGCGGTGTGCTCGACCGCACGGTAGAGAGCGTCGTCGAGCGCGAATTCGACTGTGCCGCCGCGGTGCGACGCGATGGCGGGATGCGGCCGGTCGGCAGGGAGGGACAGCTGTTCCGGCGCACCCGACAACGTGTCCTTCCAGTACGACAGTTGCTGCGCGGCAACGGACTGTGGATCGTCGCGGTCGCCCAGCAGTTCGTGCTGCCACAGGGTGTAGTCCGTGTACTGGACGGGCAGTTCGGCCCACCGCGGCGCCGCGCCCGAGACCCGCGCCTGGTAGGCGGTCATCAGATCGCGGACGAGTAGCGGCACCGAGAACCCGTCCGCGCTGATGTGATGGATCATGACGGCGAGCACCCACTCGTCGGGGGCGAGGGCGAACAGCCGCGCACGGATCGGCGGTTCGGCGCCCAGCGCGAAACCCTTCGACGCGAACGTCGCGACCCGCGCGCCGACGTCACCGCGGGGCACGGGTACCGGTCGGAGCGTGGGAGCGGCCCGCGACACCGGGACCAACTGCTGGTACGCGACGCCGTCGTTGTCGGGATACAGGGTGCGCAGCGGCTCGTGACGGCCCACCACGTCCGCGACGGCCGCGGTGAGGGCATCGACGTCGAGCGTCCCGGTGAGCCGCAATGCCATCGGGATGGTGTATTCGGGGGAGCCGGGGGCGAGGCGGGCGAGGAACCACAGTCGTTGCTGCGCAGGCGACAGCGGCACGCGGGCGGGGCGCGGACGCACGGTCAGGGCGACGTGCGTCGCGCCGTCGGTCTGCTCGGCGACGGTCGCCGCGAGCGCGGAAACGGTCGGCGTGTCGAACAGCGCGCGCACCGGCACCGTCGTCTCCAGCGCGGCACCTATCCGGGACGCGGCACGCGTGGCGGAGAGGGAACTGCCGCCCAGGGCGAAGAAGTTTTCGTCGCGCCCCACGAGGTCGAGTCCGAGCACCTCGGCGAACGCTGTCGCCACCACCCGTTCGGCGGGCGTGTGCGGCGCCTCGAACTCGGTGGCCGCAGGAACGGGGTCGGGTAGTGCCGAGCGGTCCAGCTTCCCGTTCACGGTGAGCGGCACTGCGTCCACCACGACCACCATCGCGGGCACCAGCGGCATCGGCAGGCGCGTCGCCGCGAAGCGGATCAGCTGATCGGGATCGACTGTCTCGTTCCGTGCCGGGAGCACGTACGACACGAGTGCGTCGACGCCGTCCCGCAGTTCACGCACATCGGTCGCCGCGAATCGCACGGCCGGATGGGTGAGGAGGGTCGCGTCGACCTCGCCGAGTTCGATTCGGACGCCACGCAGTTCGATCTGCGAGTCGTTACGGTACAGATACTCGATCGACCCGTCGCGACGCCACCGGCCCACATCGCCCGTCCGGTACATCCGCTCCCCGGAGGTGCCGAACGGGGAGGCGACGAAGCGTGCGGCGGTCAACGACGGTCTGCTATGGTAGCCGCGGGCGACGCCCGGCCCGCAGATGTAGAGTTCGCCGGCCACTCCCGTCGGCACCGGGTGCAGACGCGAATCCAGCAGGAGCACGGCGGCGCCGCGGACCGGACGGCCGATCGTGACCGGCTCGCCGGCCGCCATGGGATCACTGATACTCGTCATGATCGTCGTCTCGGTCGGACCGTAGCCGTTGTACACGGCGATCTGTTGCTGCGCCGCGCACACCGCAACGAGTTCCGGCGGGCAGGGTTCGCCGCCCACCACGACGACCCGCAGGTCGTGCAGGCCGCGCGGGTCGACGGTCGCCAGCACCGTAGGCGTGGTGAACACGTGGCTGACCCGCTCGCGGGCCAGCAGGTCGGTGAGTTGATCGTCGCCCTGGACCGTCGGCGGTGCGAGCACCAGGCAGGCGCCCGCACCGAGCGCGAGCAGCATCTCCAGCACCGCGCCGTCGAAGCTGGGAGACGAAGCGTGCAGCGTGCGCGACGACGCCGTCACCGAATACCGGTCCCGCTGTTCCGCAGTGAAGTCGGCGAGACCGGTGTGGGTCACCACCACTCCCTTGGGGTTTCCCGTCGAACCGGACGTGTAGATCACGTACGCCGGATGGCGCGCATCCAGCGGCCGAGCACGGTCGGCATCGGTGACCGGGGCCGAAGAGTAACCACGACATTCGGTTCGGAAGTCCGGGTCGTCGAGCACCAGCCAGTCCGTATCGTCCGGCAGGGCCTCGCGGTCCGCGGCGGTGGTCAGCCCGAGGGCGGCGCCGGAGTCGGCCATCAGATACCGGACCCGCGCGGCGGGGTAGTGCGGGTCGACGGGCACGAACGCGGCACCCGTCTTCGCGACCGCCCACACGGAGACGACGGACAGGGCGGACCGCGGCACCCCGAGCGCCACGAGTGCCCCGGGTCCCACCCCACGCAGCAGCAGGGCGCGGGCGAGCCGATTCGACTCGGCGTCGAGTTCGCGATACGTCATCGACCGGCCGTCCGCGGTCAACGCCGATCCTCCTGGATTCTGCCGGGCGGCGGCGGACATCAGGTCGGGCAGGGTGCGTTGCGGCAACGACGGCGGTCCGTCGTGCCGCGCCTGCTGCTCCGCGACGTCCCGCACGTCGACGTCGCCGATCACCACGGCCGGGTGGGCCAGCGCGGCCCGCAGAATGCGCTGGAATCGGTCCGCGAATCCCGCGACCGTGGCGTCGTCGAACAGATCGGTGGCGTAGGTGAAGACGCACGACAACGGTCCCGGGTCGCCCGCGTCGTCGACCGATTCGGTGACCGTCAGCTGCAGGTCGAATTTAGCGGTGTGCGTCTCGATCTCGACGATCTCGGCGGAAACCTCCGGCAGATCGATCACGACCGGCACCGTGTTGTGATAGGCGAGCGCCAGCTGGAACAGTGGATTGCGACTACGGGATCGAGCGGGCGCGACCGCCTCCACAACTTCCTCGAACGAGACGTCCGCGTGGGCGTACGCGGCGAGATCGACATTGCGCACGCGGGTGAGTATGTCGGCGAACGTGTCGTTCAGCGCGACGTCTGTCCGTAGCACCAGTGTGTTGACGAACATCCCGACGAGGTCGTCGAGTGCGCGGGGCCCGCGTCCCGCGATCGGCGTGCCGACGACGATGTCCGAGGTGTCGCCGAGCCTGGCCGCGAGGACGGCCAGCGCCGCGTGCACCACCATGAACGGAGTGGCGTCGTTCGTGCGCGCGAGAGCACGAATCCGCCGATGAATCTCGGCGTCGAGAGTGCACTCGACGCTCGCGCCGCGGTGCGTCGCGACGGGCGGGCGGACACGGTCGAACGGCAGGGGGAGCAGTTCGGGCAACCGGGACAGGGTCTGCGTCCAATACGCGAGGCCCCGTTGTCCGTCCTGCATGTCATGCTGCCAGAGGGCGTAGTCGGCGTATTTGACGGGGAGGGGCGTCCAAACCGGAAGGTCGCCCCGCGCCCGAGCGCGATACGCCGTCATCACGTCCCGGGCGAGCGGTCCCAGCGAGAACCCGTCGGCACTGATGTGATGGACGACGAGGGTCAGTACCCACTCGTCCGCGCTGACCGCGAGAAGTTCGGTGCGAACCGGGGGTTCGGCAGTGAGGTCGAATCCCGCCGACAGCAGGTCGCGCACCCGGCCGACCGGGTCCGTCGTCTCCCGCACCGTGCACGGCGGCACCGCGGAGGCGGGAAGAACGTGCTGGCAGGGGATTCCGTCGTGCTCGGGGTAGACGGTGCGCAGGGGTTCGTGCCGTTCGATCACGTCACCCACCGCCGCACACAAGGCCGATTCGTCGAGCGTGCCGGTGAGGCGGAGCACGACGGGAATGCTGTCGGTGGCCGAGCGGCCGTCGAGACGGTTCAGGAACCACACTCGCTGCTGGGCGAGGGACAGCGGCACGTGGGCGGTCGGGGCGTGGGGGAGGAGGGGCGGCCGCTCGATCGCGTGTGTTCGTTTCGCGAGATACTCGGACAGTTCAGCGACCGTCGGGTGGTCGAACAGTTCACGGATGTCGACGGATGTTCCCAGCGCGGCTCCGACGCGGGCGACGGCCTGCGCCGCGGTCAGCGAGTTTCCGCCCGCCGCAAAGAAGTTGTCGTTTCTTCCTACCCCGCCACTGCCGGTGACCTCCGCGAACACGAACGCGACCACGTCCTCGGTGGGGGTGGCGGGCGGATCGGATGCAGTCTGCGCGGGCGCCGGTTCCGGTAGGGCGGCGCGATCCAGCTTTCCACTGGTCGTCAGCGGCAGCGCCGGGAGCGGGACGACGGCGGAGGGAATCATGTAGGCCGGGAGCAGACCGGCGAGACGGTCGGCGATCCGGCGCTCGTCCGGCGGCGCACCGTCCGCGGGCACGACATAGGCGATCAGCCGGTCTCCCGTTTCCGGGTCGCGGTGCACCGTGACCGCCGCGTGTGTCACCGCCGGGTCGGACGTGAGTGCGGACTCGATCTCGCCGGGTTCGATGCGCTGGCCGCGGAGTTTGATCTGGAAGTCGCTGCGCCCGAAATACTCGAGCCGGCCCGACTCGTTCCACCGCACCACGTCGCCGGTGCGGTACATCCGGCCGCCCGTTCCGCCGAAGGGGTCGGCCACGAAGCGTTCGGCGGTCAGATCGGGGCGCCCGGCATATCCGCGCGCCACATACGCACCGGCAAGGTACAACTCGCCCCTCGTCCCGACCGGCACCGGTCGGAGCCGGCTGTCGAGTACATACGTACGTATGTTGTGAACGGGACGGCCGATGGCGACCGCGGTGCCGAACTCGTTGCCGTCGAACAACTCCGAGGTCGCCGCCGCCGCCTCGCACGGGCCGTACCAGTTGTACAGCCTGGCGGTACTGCGTTCCCTGAATCGCGATGCCGTCGCCGCGGACAGAGGTTCACCCGCCGAGTACACGCGGCGCAGCGTCGGGAGCGCCCGCGGCCCGCACTGGTCCAGGAAGGCGTCGAGCATCGACGGAACGACATGGAGAGTCGTGATCGACTCCTGCGCGATGATGCGAGCGAGGTAGCGGGGATCGCGGTGGCCGTCGGGTTCGGCGATCACCACCCGTGCACCGGTGTGTAAGGGCCACAGCAGTTCCCACGCGGAAATGTCGAAGGTGAGCGGGGTCTTGTGCAGTACTGCATCGGAACCGTCGAGCGGAGTCAGCGTCTGCGCCCAGCGGAACTGGTTCACCATCATCTCGTGGGTCACCGTCACGCCCTTGGGTCGACCGGTGGAACCGGACGTGTAGATGACGTACGCGGCGTTCGCCGGATGCAGCGGTGCGCGTCGCTCGGAATCCGTGATCGATCGGGGGGCGTACCCGGTGAGGTCGAGCAGATCGAGATCCACGACGGCGACTCCGTCCGGGACCGTGCGATTCCGGGAATCGGACGTGAGGACCAGCGCGGGTGCGGCCGAGTCGATGACGAGTGCCGTTCGCCCGAGTGGGTGCTCGGGGTCCATCGGCAGGTAGGCGCCGCCGGCCTTCAACACCGCGTGCAGCGCGACGAGAAGCTGAATCGAGCGGGGAGCCGCGACACCGACGACGGTTTCCGGTCCGATTCCCTTCGCGACGAGATACCGGGCGAGCCGATTCACCCGTGCGTCGAACTCCGCGTACGTCAGTCGATCCGGGCCGAAGACCACCGCAACGGCTTCCGGGGAACGCGCGACCTGCGCGTCGAACAGGTCCACCAGGGTCTGCGAGGGCACCGGTGCGTCCGTCGCGTTCCAGGTGCGCAGAACCCGCTCGCACTCCTGATCGCCGAGGAGGTCGAGCCTGCCGAGGACGACGTGCGGATCCCTGCCGATGCACTCGAGGACGCGGCCGGCCCGGGCGAGCAGGGCTTTCTCGTCGTACCGTCGCGACCGGCACTTCGCCGTCAGCCGGAGGGTCCGGGACACCGTCACCGCGAGCGTCACGGCGTAGTGCGAGGCGTCGTGTGCGCGAATGCCTTCCAGCGAGAGTCCGTCCACGGGTTCCGGCAGCGCGGTGCGGTCCACGGGGTACGACTCGAACGCGACCAGCGTGTCGAACAGCGGCGCCACGCCGACCGCCTGCTGGATGTCCGCCAGACCCAGGTGCTGGTGTTCGAGGAGACGGACGTGGTCGGCCTGCAGGCGGGTGAGCAGTGCGGCGGTGTCGATGTCGGGGTCCAGCGGAATCCGCACGGGCACAGTGTTGACGAACAACCCCACCGCACTCTCCACACCGGCGAGGTCCGCGGGCCTGCCGGACACGGTCGCGCCGATCACGACGTCGTCCCCGGCGGTCGCCTGCCCGAGAACAATTCCCCAGGCCGCCTGCACGACGGTGCTCATTGTGACGCCGAGTTCTGTTGCTCGCGCGGTCAGGTTCCGGGTGTCGTCCTCGCTCAGCTCCAGCACCGCCTCGGATGTGCTGGGGGTGGGCTCGGCCAGGGTGGCAGGCTCGGTGATGCCGTCGAGTGCCGCGACCCACGCCCGCGCCGACGCGGCGGCATCCCTCGCCGCCAGCCATTCCAGGAAGTCGCGGTACGGGCTCGAATCCGGCGACTCGGTGCGGACGTCGTCGCGTTGGTAGGCGGTGAAGAGTTCGCGCACCAGCAACGGCATGGACCAGCCGTCCAGCACGATGTGGTGGGCGGTGATCGCCAGTTCGGCGCGGTTCGGCACTCGCATCAGCAGGGTGAACCGAATCAGCGGTGGGGCAGACATGTCGAAGCGGGTGGTGCGGTCGTCGAGCAGGATCTCCTCGGCACCATCGTCCGTGAGGTCGACGTGCCGCCACCGCAGCGGCACGTCGTCGAGCACGAGTTGCACCGGGACACCGCGACTGTCGCGCACGAACGCGGTGCGCAGGTTCGCGTGTCCCGCGACGACGGCGACGCACGCGCGCCGGAGCCGATCCTGATCGAGGCGCCCGGACAGGGTCAGGATCACCTGCATCGCATACGGATCGACATCCGTGCCCGCGAGCGCCGCGTGGAACAGCAGGCCCGACTGCAACGGCGTCAGCGGCCACACGTCGAGCAGACCCGGACGGTCCCGCTCCCACTCGTCGATGTCGTTCCGGTCCACGGCGACGAGCGGCAGATCGGACGGGGTGAGCCCACCGGCGTGCGGAGAACGCGCCACCGCGGCGAGCGCCGTCAGCGCCTGCTCCCACAGATCGGCCAGCGCCCGCACGTCCTCGGATCCGATCGCACCCGTCGGGTAGGCGAAGGTGGCGTCGAGGACGCTGTGGGTGGTGAGCGCGGTGATGTCGATCAGCGCGGTGACCGGCATCGACGGCTCGGCCGACGAGAACATGGTCGTGCCGTCCCGCACCGGGCGCCAATCACGTTCGGTCGCTGCGGTATCGAGACGACCCAGGTAGTTGAAGGCGATCTGGCCGACGCCGCCCCCCGGATACCGCAACAGCCCGTAGCCGACGCCCTTGTCGGGCACCGCACGCAACTGTTCCTTGACCAACTTGATCGCGGTGCTCGCGGAGCGGCCGCCCGCGAACGCCTCGTCCAGGTCGACGTCCCCGAGGTCGAGGCGGATCGGATAGATGCTGGTGAACCACCCGACGGTGCGGGAGAGGTCGGCGCCGGGGAGCACCGCCTCCTCGCGGCCGTGGCCCTCGAGCCGGATCACCGGCGCGGTGGCCGGTCGTCCCCGCCGGCGCTGCCACTGCGCGAGGGCGAGGGTGAGGGCGGTGAGCAGTGCGTCGTTGACCTCACAGCGGAAGGCGGCGGGGAGTCCGGTGAGCAACGAGTGCGTGACGGTCGCAGACACTTCCGTGTGGATCCGCTCCACGGTGGAATTCACGTCACGCCGCGCGTCGAGGGGGCGGGTGCCGAGCGGCGAATCCTCGTACGCGGTCATCTCACGCCAGAACGCCAGCTCGGACCTGCGGCCCGGCCGCTGCGCCTCCTCGATCAGGCCGTGCGACCACCGGCGCAGCGAGGTGCCGACCGGTGCGAGAGTGGGCGATACCCCCGCCTCCACCTGCGCCCACACTGCAGCGAGATCACCGATCAGGATTCGCCACGAGACCCCGTCGATCACCAGGTGATGGGCGACGAGGAGGAGCCGCCCGGCGCGGGTGGTGTCTTCCGGTCCGGGGTCGAGCCAGACGCACTGCATCATCACGCCCGCAACCGGATTCAACCGGCGGATCGCGGACTCGTGTTCCGCCCGCGTCCGCTGCGCCGGGTCGGCGTGGGCGGACAGCGGGACCCGTAGGATCGTGCCCCCCGGCAGCGGTGTGCCTGCCGGGCTCACGGTGAGAAACGCCGTCCCGTCCGAGCCGCGCACGAGGCGCGCCCGCAGTGCGTCGTGCCGATCGACGACGGCGCCGATCACACAGTCCAGCGTGTCGGGATCGATAGCGCGTGGCAGTTCCACCACCACGGCCTGGGCGTATCGGTCGATGACGCCTGCTCGGTCGAGGAGGAATCGGGCGGCCGGGGTGAGCGGCATGTCGCCGATCCCGCCGCCCGGAAGTTCCGCGAGGGTGGGTCTGTCGACGCCGTGTCCGGCCACTTGGCCGAGACGGAAGATCGTCCGCTGCTCGAACACGTCACGCGGAGTGAACGAGAATCCCGCACGCCGCGCTCGGGAGGCCAATTGGATCGCCATGATGCTGTCGCCGCCGAGCGCGAAGAACGACTCGTCCACACCGAATTCGGACGTCCCGAGGATGTCGGCGAAGAGGGCGTGGAGCGTCCGTTCGCGCTCGGTGTCGGGCGCGGTCCGGGAACGTGACCGGAGGCTGTGCTCGGGGAGAGCAGCGTGGTCGAACTTGCCCGATGGGGTCAACGGAATGTGGGGGAGCACGACGACGGCGGCCGGCACGAGATGCGGGGGCAGTTCGGCGGCGAGGAACGACAACAACTCCTGCTCGGTCACGGTGTCGGCGCCCACCACATACGACACGAGCTGATCGCCGGCCGACTGCGCGCGAATCACGCTGACGGCGAATCGAACCGCCGGATGCCGGCGGAGTGTGGCGTCGATCTCGCCGGGTTCGACGCGCAGACCCCGGAGGTTCACCTGTTCGTCGCTGCGTCCGAGGTACTCGAGTTCGTGGTCGCGGGTCCAGCGGACGGTGTCGCCGCTGCGGTACATGCGGGTGCCCGGCGGCCCGTACGGATCGGCGACGAACCGTTCCGACGTCTGCCGGGCATTGCGGTGATAGCCGCGGGCCAGGGCGGTCCCCGCCACATACAGCTCGCCGACCACTCCGACGGGGACCGGACGGAGCCGGTGGTCGAGGACGACGGCCCTCGTTCCGTGGATCGGCCGGCCGACGGTGACGGGTCCCAGCTCGGTGAGGGGCTCGCTGACCGTCGCCATGACGGTGGTCTCCGCCGGACCGTACGCGTCGATCATTCGGCATCGGGAGGCCCACCGGGACAACAGTTCCGGTGGACACTTCTCACCGGCGACGACGAGGGTGCGCAGACCTCCTCCGGGTTCCATCGACGCCAGGACCGACGGGGTGATCACCGCGTGTGTGACACGTTCGGTGGCTATCAGCTGCGACAGAGGGGCACCGCCGAACACTGCGGGTGGGGCGATGACGAGAGCAGCGCCGGAGCCGAAGGCCATCAGCATCTCGAAGACGGAGGCGTCGAAGCTCGGCGAGGCGACATGCAGAACCCTCGCCGCGCTGTCGAGATCGAGCCGGGTTCGCTGTGCGGAGACCAGATTGGCGATTCCGCGGTGGGTGACCACGACTCCCTTGGGAACTCCCGTCGATCCGGAGGTGTAGATGAGGTAGGCGGCGTCGTCGAGTCGTATTGCCGGCGTAGGGAAATCGTGGACGCTCGGGCCGACTGTCTCGTCGAGCAGTAGCCACTCGGGTTTGTCCGGCAGTGTGGTTGCGTACTCCGCGGACGTCAACCCGACTGCCGCGTGGGAGTCGTCGAGCATGTGCTGAACGCGGGGGACGGGGTAGTTCGGATCCACCGGCAGGAAGGCGGCCCCCGTCTTCGCGACGGCCCAGACCGCGCAGACGTAGTCGGACGACCGAGGCAGAGCCACCGCGACGATGTCGCCGGACTCGACGCCACTCCGCGCCAGCGCCGCAGCGATCCGATCCGATCGGCCGTCGAGTTCGCGGTAGCTGATCGTGCGGCCGGCGCTGACGACGGCGGTCGCGTCCGGATGCTGTGCGGCGGAGGCGCGGAACACGTCGGCGAGCGTGACCGGGACGCTGTCGGGAGGTCCGGGGAAGGGGACCAGCGCCGCGGTTTCGTTCTCGGTGAGGACCGGGAGTTGACCGATCGGGTGGGCGGCATCGGCGTCGAGAAAGTACCGGAAGTACCGGAGGAATCTCGTGTGGTGTCCCGCGAGCTCGTCCTGCGAATACAGTCGCGGGTTCGCCTTGAAATCGAGGTGCACACGTCCGCGGGGACCGTACCGATACAGGTTCACCAGGAGGTCTTCGATCGGACCCGAGGACAGCACATGCAATTGGCTCCGCAGCGAACCGAGTTCGAACTCCGCGGGGAACAGCATGATGTTGACGGCGGGGCCGAACAGTCGCGGCCCGGACACCGTGTTCCCGAGGTCCGCGCGGATGTCCTCGTGCCGGTACCGCTGATGTCGCAGGGCGCCCGACATCACGAGTCGCGTGCGGGACACCAGATCGCCGATAGTCGCCGTCCCCGCGGACGTGAAGCGCAGCGGCACCACATTGGACACCATGCCGCCGGACCGGCGCAGCGCCGCCGTCGTGCGGGCCGACACGGGCAGGCTGAGCGTGACGTCGTCCTCTCCGGTCATTCGCGCCAGATAGCTCGCGACCGCGCAGACGGTGAGCGTCGCGGGATTGACGCCGTGCGCTGCCGCGCATTTCTCGAGCTGATCGACGGCCTCGGTGCTCAACGTTCCGCTGACGTCCCGGGAACCGGCGGTCGCCGGGGCGGATCCGCGCGCGAGGGTGCTCGCGTGCGTGACACCGCGCATCGTCTCGGTCCAGTAGTCCCGGTCGGACTCCCGGCGGGCGGAGGTGCGATAGTCGGTCTCGAGTTCCTGGATGCGCCGCAGACCGACGGGCCTGCTCGCGGGTGGCGGCAGTCCGTGCACCGCGGCGGTGTACAGCGCGGCGATCCGGTAAAGCATCGTGACGGACCCGAAACCGTCCATCGCGATGTGGTGGGCGCGCGAATACCAGAAGTAGTGGTGGTGCCCGACGTGGAGAAGGAACGAGACGGTCAGGCGGTCACGTTGGATGTCGATCGGATCGGCGGTTTCGGTGCGCATCCACGTGTGCGCCGATCCCTCGGGGTCCGGCGTATCCCGGAAATCGAGGTAGCCGACGGGAGCGTCCAGGCTCGGTTCCACCCATTGCAGCGGTTGCCCGTCGACCTCGGAGATCTGCAGGAAGAACGACTCGAACTCGGCGGCCGCCCGGACACATGCGGACGTCAGGACGCCCCGGTCGAGATCGCCGTGGATGTCGACGTACTGGGCGACCGACACCGGAACCGTGGGCTCGACGTGCTGCGCGAGCCACATCCCCGTTTGCGCGGGTGACAAAGGGAACGCGCGCGCCGACGAGTCTCCGGGACCAACCGAGGTCGGTGAACTCATCGCTGACTTCTCTCACGCATACGTCCCCGCACGACGCTGCTTGCTGGGGTGCCTCCATTCAGGAGTCTGCCCCAGTTTTCTAGGAGATTGCTTAGAAACGTCTAGATAGTGCTACTGCCGGTTGCAGTTGTGCGGTCACGCCACCTCATGCTCGCCGCCGGCAGCGACTTTCCGCAGGCCACGGTAGGCGCCCTCCGGCGTCTGCCGACCCGCGACCACCGCCTCGACCTCGGCGGCGATGGGCATGTCCACGTTGTAGTCGCGGGCCAGCTCCATCACGGTGGGGGCGGTCTTCACACCCTCGGCCACCTGCCCCAACTTGGCGACCGCCTCGTCGACCGTCATGCCGCGGGCGATGAACTCGCCCACCCGCCGGTTGCGCGAGCTCGGGGCCATGCACGTGGCGATCAGGTCTCCCACCCCGGTGAGTCCCGCGAATGTCCGCGGATTCGCGCCCATCGCCTCACCCAGCCGGGTCATCTCGGCCAACCCTCGTGCCAGGACCATCGCGCGCGTGTTGTCGCCGACGTCCAGTCCGTCGGCCATCCCCGAGGCGATGGCCACGATGTTCTTCAGCACACCGCCGAGTTCGCAGCCCAGCACGTCGGTGTTCCGGTACACGCGGAACACGGCGGACGCGAACAACGGCTGCAACGCGGTGGCCACCCGAACATCCTGGGTGGCGACGACCGACGCCGCGGCGAGTCCGTCGACGATCTCCCGCGCAATATTCGGGCCCGCGAGAAGCCCGACCGGGTGACCGGGCAGGCACTCGGCGATCACCTCGGTGGGTCGCAGTCGCGTTCCCGGCTCCAGCCCCTTCGCCAGCGACAGCACCGGCACCCACGCCCGCACCTCGTTGGCGATCTGAGCGAGGGTGCTGCGGACGGCGTGCGACGGAACCCCGACCACGAGAACGTCGGCTTCCTGGGCCGCTTCCACCAGGTCGGATGTGGAGCGTATGGAGTCGGGGAGTGGGCGGTCGCCGAGATAGCGGGAGTTGCGGTGCTCGTTGTTGATCTCGTCGGCAGTATCCGAGTTCCGCGCCCACAGCAGGGTCGGTGTGTTGTGGGCGGCGAGACCTGCCACCGTCGTTCCCCACGAGCCGGCGCCGAGCACGACGACGCGCACCGGGCGGGCCATTACCGATCACCCATCGAGTTGATGCTGTCCATGACCTCAAGCCTGGCACTTGCCGGACGTTCACGAAGCTGATTCGGCAAGTCCCTGTGGCCGCTAGCATCCATTCATGAGTGGACGAATTGCTGGACTTGCGGCGTGTGTCGGTGTGCTCGTCTCCACGGCAGCCGGTGAGGCGCACGCTGCACCCCCGCCGCTCGGCGACGTGGCGGCAGTGCGAGCCGCCCTCCAGTCGGCCGCCATGCCGATCAGCACCCGCACCGTGGAGTCGATCACGACCACCATCGGGCGCATCGCCGCGGGCACACCGCGCTACAACTACTTCCCCCGATCGGTTCATCTCGTCGAGGGCACAGCCCAGCCATTCCTGTACGACACCACCGCCGCCGACTGCCTCCCGGCCGGCTTCGGAGAGCAGAACGATTCGGTCGGTATCGCCAGCGCGATAGCCGGCCCCGCCGTCGACGAGAACCTGCCTGTCCCTGTCATTCCGCCGGGGAAGGTCAATGTCTTCTTCAGCGGGATGAACACGGCAATGTCGTCGCCGCTGCAGGCCGACCTCGTCGAGGTCGCCTGGCTGAACCTCACCACCATGCAGTCGGGGCGAGCGCCGCTGTATCAGGAGCGGCCCGCCGATTACATCGTCACGCTGTCCAACACCCTCGAGACAGGCAGGGGCACAATCGTGTTCGTCGTCTTCGGGAGCATCCTCGACAGCACCAGCCGGGCGTTGCCGCCATGTGATTACGCCCCGGTGGTCGGCGTCGTCCAGGCGTGATCGCGCTGTCATGACGCGCGCAGATGCGCCGGGTCCGGGAGCGGCGGCGCCGCCGAGCGGTAGTGGTGCCCGGTCGGGGTGCCCAGGTCGATGAGGTGGGTGCCGCCGGGGTTGGGTACCGGTCGGGCGGTCCATCCGTCGCCTTCCTTCGCGTAGTTGCAGGCCTCGCACAGCCCGGACCCGTTGTGCACGCTTGTGGAACCGTGCTTTCGGCGGGAGCGGATGTGGTCGTGATGGCGGATCGGCGCGTCACACCACGGCGTGCGGCACGTCCGGTCGCGGACGTCGATCAGCTTTCGCAGGCTCTTCGGGAACGTGCGCGACTGCGATTCCATCGCCGTCAACGCTCCCGACTGCGGGCACGAATACACTCGCCGCAACGACGTCTCGGTGTCTGAACCGACCGCATCCGCCACCAGGCGCCGGGCGATCCCTGCCGGCACCGGCCCGAACCCCTGCAGCTGCGCGGCCTCGTGCCCGCCTGCTAGCAAGGTCTCGTCCGAGAGCACGAGGTTCACCGCCACCGGCACACCCGACGCCACTGATGCTCCGGTGCCGCGGTCGAACAACAGGTCCACCATCAGCTGATTGCGGGTGCGACCACCACTGTTCCCGGTCGCAATGAGACTGTCCGCATCTCGACCCAGCGTGGCCTGCAGGCACACCGCCTGCTCGACCGGCATCAGCACGCTCAGGTAGGCCATCGAGTCCGGCGCCGGACGGGTCGTGACCCGACGCTCGGACACTGCCTTGCGGTGCCGGCGCATCACGGCCGCGGCGTCGAGTTCGACCGCCAACGCTTTCGCCTGCGCGATCAGCCCGCGGTCCCCGACTCCGTCGAGAGTGGCCGGGTCCGAGCACAACCGGCGGTCCACGTTTCCCCGATCTTGCGCCGACAGGCATGCCGTTTCGCGTACCAGCAACGTGGCACGCCATTCGTTCAGCCGACCGGTCTGCAACAGGGCCAGGGTGTGGGGCATCTCGTGCACCAGGGCCTGCGCGAAACCGAGGTGACGGCCGCCGCGGTTCGGGGATTCTCTGCGCGCCAACGCAATCTGCGAGGCGATGCCGCGGTCCCAGTCCGCTCGCGGCAACCCCGCCGCCTTCCGGTCCGCGCGGATGCGGGTGGCGACGTCGTCGGTGATCACCGCCTGCACCGCACACCCGACGGACTTCAACGTCTCGATTGCGTCGAGCCACTCGATCCCCAATCCCGCATCCCCGTCGGCGGAAACCACTCGCAGCCGCGCCGCGAACGCACGCAACTCGGCAAGATCCGGCGCTACCACTTCCCCCACAACCAACCTCCCCCAAGGTTATTCGAAACTGTGTGGCCGTCCTGACCCTTTGGTGGGCGATTAACGTTGTGGCAGAGCTGGGCACGCCCCTCCTCGTGTCAGTGTCGCCATCGCAATCAAGGCCTCTGGGCTGTGAAATCCGTAGGATCGCTTCGTCAGTGAACGCAGGTGGGTGTTGTTAGCCTCGACGCGAGCATTGGACAGGTCGTATTCGATTGCGTTGAGGATCTCGCGCCGGTAGCGAGCGATGCTCTTAGCCAGGCCTACAAGTTCCGGGATCCGACTGTCCTGGGCCATCTGCATCCATGCTCGCAGTCGTACGGAGGCTCTCTTCTTCGAGCCGGAATAGACATGTTGCAGTTGTTCTTTCATGACATAGCCTCGACACAGTTCGCTGTTTCTGTCCTCGAGGATCTTTGCTCGGACTGATATCTGCGCGGGGTTGAGATTCTCGACGTTCTTCAACAATGCCCACCGCAGGTGCCGTCGATCCCGGTCGGTGAATCCCCATAGCCGCGACAACACACGCGAGCGCAGTCGGTCCAGAGCCCGCGTCATCCACTGAATCACATGAAACGGATCCATACACCGCTTCACCTGCGGCGCCCTGCTGCACACGGTCGAGGCGATCCACTTCGCAGCATCAGCACTGATATGCGTCAGACGAGCCGTGCGTTCTTCACCCAACTCGTCGAAGAATCGATTCAAGGTGCTCTCGTTGTGCCCTTCGGCTGCCCATACGAGTCGGCCTGTGTCGTGATCGACCACCACGGTGAGATACCGGTGACCTTTCCGGTAGGCGATTTCGTCGATCCCCAAGCGCCGCAATCCCTGGAGCCGATCAGTGCGTCCGACAGCGTCGCCGACGACGCGGGTGACGATCCTGGTCACAGATCGCCACGCCACTCGGGCGTACTCGCACACCGAGGTAGCTGGACTGTGCGCGGCCAACCACGCCACGTTGTCGTCGAACGCCCTGGTCATGTTCGCGGCCGGCCGTGCCCACGGCACCATCTCGGTCACCACGCCGTGCTCGGGGCATCGAATCCTCGATACCGAAGCTTGTACGAAGCACCGTGTGCCGCCCATATCCAGGTGACGCCACTGTCGAGATCGATTCGGGCGATCGTATCTAGGGCAGCGCTGTTTACAATGTGGACAGCGGGACCGCACCGACGCGTGCGACTCGAGGGTCACCACGATCACGGGCCCTCGTTCGTCGTCCGTGAATGCGACATCGATTACCCGGGCCCTGTCGATTCCCAGCAGTTTCTGCAGTATTCTGGCAGCGCGCAACGCCTTCTCCCTTAGGTCTTGTCTTCGCAAACCAAAACCTATGCGAGGGAGGGCGTTGCGTCTATCAGGCTCGCGGAGATCACCCATCAAAGGGTCAGAAGAGCCAACTGTGTTCGACTCTAGCAACCGAGTTCGGACCGGGCAATACCCGAATCGCGACTGGGAAACGTGTGCATGGTCGGGGTGGCAGGGGGCAGGCGCTGCCGACCCGGGCAACGAGAGCACGATCGTGGTCGACCCCGCTACCACTTCCGTGCGGTGAGGAGGAGGTATTCCCAGTTCATCACGGTGCCGTCGGTGCCGTGGTCGAAACGACGTGCGAGATCGGCGAGTTCGTGGTCCAGCGCGGCGACTCGGGCGGGGTCGTCGGCGATGTTCCGGTACACGGCGATCGTCGGACCGTAGCGGGTCTTGAAGTAGTCACGGAAGTCCTCGGGCGACCGGAACTGATCGATGCGCACGGTGTGCCGGGTGGCCACGATGTCGGTGACGCGGTGGCCGAACAACGCCCGGACGTGTTCCTCTCGGCCCCACAGCGGCGGGGGCTGCGCGCCCGGCGGGGGCGGGGGTGCATACGGTTTCATCGTTGCGAACATCTGGCCGATGAAACCCTCGGGGGTCCAGCTGAGCAGGCCGATCGTCCCTCCCGGCCGGCAGACGCGGACGAGTTCGTCGGCGCTCGCCTGATGGTGCGGGGCGAACATGACACCGACGCACGACATCACGGTGTCGAACTCGTTGTCGGCGAACGGCATGGCCTCGGCATCGGCTTCGCGCCACTCCACCTCGGCGCCGAGTTCGGCGGCCCGGCGGCGTCCGGCGTCGAACAGTTCGGGGGTGAGGTCCCCGGCCACGACGCTCGCGCCGTACAGCGCCGCAGGGATGGCGGCGTTGCCGGAGCCGGCCGCGACGTCGAGAACACGGTCACCGGGCCTGATCCGGCTCGCCCGGACCAGGGCGGGCCCGAGGCCGGCGATGATGTCGGTGGCGAGGGCGGGGTAGTCGCCGAGAGCCCACATGGCGCGGTGTTTGTTCTTCAGGTCGCGGTCGGCTTGCACTGCGTCGATCGTGTCATCCATCTCGGTACTCCGGTGGGTCGGCTGCATCGGTCGAGATCCAGCCTGGCCCGACGACGAGGCCCCGAACAGGCACCCTCGGGGTAGGTTCCCGTCACCCCGGACGTCACTCCTGGTCGCGGAACTGCGCCGCGAGTTCGCTGCGCGAGCGGATGCCGAGCTTCGCGTAGACCCGGGTCAGGTGGTACTGCACGGTCTTGACGGACAGGAACAACTCGCCGGCCGCCTCCTTGTTGCTGGCGCCACCCGCGACGAGTTCGGTCACGGCCCGTTCCTGCGGAGTCAGTTCCTCGAGCGTGAACCGGCTGCGTTTGAGGTTGAGGCCCCCGGCCTTGAGTTCGCGGTCGCACCGCTGCACGTAGGAGGTGGCTCCGAGCGCGAAGTACCCCTCCCGGGCGGCCTGCATGACGGCGTCCGCTTCGCGTCGCTTGCCTGCCCGGCGCAGGGTCTGGCCGTACGCGAAGTTCACCCGGGCGCGATCGTAGGGGAGGGGAAGGGTGTCGAGGTGCGTCAATGCCGTCTCGAACACGTCCCGGGCGGCGTCGATGTCGCCGCGCGCCCCGGCGACGCGACCGCGGGCGTAACCGAGACGAGCCATCGCCGACCGGTGCCCGCGCTCCGCGGCGCGTTCCTCGTGCGGGGTGAGGAAGGCGTCCGCGTCGTCGACGCGACCGGCCATCACGAGAGCGTTCGCGTAGACGTCGGGCCACTGCCAGAAGCCGGGCTCGTCGATGCCCTCCCGCGGTTGCAGGCGGGTGAGTGGCTCCAGCGCCCTGATGACGGTGGCGTAGTCGGCCTGCACTTCGGCGCACTGGGCGCGTGCCAGGGAGGACGGAATGAACATCATCGGGTAGTCGTGCGAACTCGCAGCCGCGAGGCGGAGGTGCTCGTGCGCAGCGGGCCAGTTTCCGCGCAGCGCGTGCGTCTGCGCGCCGGTCCAGTGCACGAGGGGCCGGACGAGGTCGAGCGCGGCGTCCTCGAGCTGGTGTCCCGCACGGTCGACCGTGGCGATGGCGCCGCTCCAGTCGCCGAGGGCGAATTGCGTTCGCGCCAGCCAGGCCTGCGCCCACAGCGAGATGCGGGTCGAGCCCATCCGGAAGGCCGTGGGGACGGCGCTCTCGAGTTCCTGACGCGCCGATTCGGGATCGTCCAGCGCCAGATCGAGCCAACCCCTGGCCATGTCGAAGCGCTGGGACTGGGCACCGAGCGCGATCTTCGCGGACAGCGTGTCGTAGGCGGCTCGTGCCTCCACGATCCGACCCGTGGCAGCGAGTCCGAGTCCCATGATCGCCGCGGATTCGACGGCCGACGGATCGCCCGGATCGACGAGAGCCACGGCCCGGCTGGCCCATTCGACGAGGTCCGGTCCGTGCCAGCGGACGAGTGAGTCCAGGACCCGGCGCTGGCAGATCAGCGCGGCCGTGCCCGGATCGGTATCCGGGTCGCACGCGGTCCACGATTGCGTGAGCAGCAGATCGGCCTCCGCGGGTCGTCCCCTGAGGATGGCGAGATAGCCGAGCACGGCGTCGCGTAACGGACTCTCGGGGAAGCTCTCGATCTCCGGCGCGAACGCCAGTGCCTGGGGAAGGTTACTGGCACCGACGAGAGCGTCGACGGCCCGGATGAGGCGTTGTTCGCGTTCGCCGCGGTCCGCGGTGAGGCGGCTCGACTTGATCAATGCGTCCGCGACGGCCGACCACGCCCCGACGGTTGCCCTCTGCGCGGAGTAGGTGTCCAGTTCGTCCGCGAGCGCCGGGTCGGCGAACGGTGCCGCTGCGGCGCGATGGTCCAGTCGCCTGCCCTCGTCCTCGACGATCCGTGCGGCATGATCGTGCAGGTCGCGCAGTCGGATCGGCCCGAGGCTGCGGTAGACGGCGGCGCGGGTGAGCGGTGACGGGAAGGTCAGCACGGTCACGCCGCGACGCTCGCCGACGGTGAGAAGGCCGGCACGATGGATTTCGTCGAGCGCTTCCACCGGGTTCTCGATTCCGGCGAGTGCGGCGGCGTCGGCGAATCGGGGATCCCCGGCGAGTACCGCCGCCGACTCGACGAGCGCCCGGGCAGGCGCTGAGCACGCCGACAGTTGTGACTGCACTTTCGCCGCGAATATGCGGGGCACCGGGAGCACTGGCTGCCACTGGTCCCAGGCGCTGGGATCGACTTCCTGCAGAAGTTGCGTGAGGTGCCGCGGATTTCCCGCAGCGTGCTGAACGAGCTGGTGCGCCACCGGGGCCGGAAGGTCGATATGCGCAAGGGTATTCGCAAGTCTGCGGGTGCCGGACGCATCGAGCGGACGGACGTGGATCCGGTGCCGGCGATGCCGGTCGAGGAGGTCGAGGACGTCCGCGGGAATACCGTCGGGAGGTTCCGAGTTCGTGACGAGGACGATCATCGCGGGTCGGTCGAGCAGATGCACGGCGGAGGTCAGCGCCTGCAGTGAGGCGAGGTCTGCCCAGTGCGCATCGTCGAGCGCGAAGACGAACGGCGCGTCACCGGCAGGCGGATCGACTGCCGCGACGAGTTCGCGGGCGACGTCCAGTGGGTCCTTCGACGTCACGGGGGCACCGAGCAGCTGTTCGGCGACGCCGAAGGGATGGCCCGACGCCCACGGGGCGCAGACCGCGGAGAACGCCGGCAGGTCGGGATGCACCGCGAGGAAGTGTTCCATCACAGAGGTCTTGCCGATGCCCGGCACGCCTTCGACGACCACGACGACGGGCGCGTTCTCGCCCGCCTCACGCAGCATCGCCTCCAATTCGGCGAGTTCGCGGGAACGCCCGACGAGCTCGATGTTCCCTGGGTCTCTCACACCACTCACCGTATCGCGACGCCTGATTTCGGCGTGTTCCTGGCGAAAACTGGGAACGCTTGTACCGTGAGGTTAGAAGCTGCTGGTCAGAACGACTACGAGTCGAAGGATTCGGTGCATTCATGACGACGGAGGCGAACTCCACGAAGTTGGAGCGAGTGGCGATCCGCTTTGCCGGAGACTCCGGCGACGGCATGCAGTTGACCGGCGACCGGTTCACGTCGGAGGCGGCGGCGTTCGGCAACGACCTCGCCACCCAGCCCAACTTTCCCGCCGAGATCCGGGCGCCTCAGGGCACGCTCCCCGGTGTGTCGTCGTTCCAGATCCAGATCGCGGACTACGACATCCTCACGGCCGGCGACCGCCCGGACGTCCTGGTCGCCATGAACCCGGCGGCGTTGAAGGCGAACCTGGGCGATCTGCCGCGCGGCGGCATGATCATCGTGAACACGGACGAGTTCACCAAGCGGAATCTCGCGAAGGTCGGATACGCCACGAGCCCCCTCGACGACGACTCCCTCGAGGACTACGTGGTGCATCCGGTGGCGATGTCGACGTTGACGGTCGGCGCGGTCGAACCCGCCGGACTGAGCCGGAAGGACGGCGAGCGGGCGAAGAACATGTTCGCGCTCGGACTGCTGTCGTGGATGTACAACCGCCCCACCCACAGCATCGAGCGGTTCCTGCAGACCAAGTTCGCAGCGAAGCCGCAGATCGCGGAGGGCAACCTGCTCGCGTTCAAGGCCGGGTGGAACTACGGGGAGACGACGGAGAGCTTCGCGACCACGTACGAGGTGTCGGCGGCGACGCTCCCACCGGCAACGTATCGCCAGGTCACCGGGAACACGGCCCTGGCCTACGGGGTGGTGACCGCGGGACGGCTGGCGTCGCGGGACGTCTTCCTCGGCACCTATCCGATCACGCCGGCGTCGGACATCCTGCACGAGCTGAGCAAGCACCGGAATCTCGGCGTCACCACGTTCCAGGCCGAGGACGAGATCGCCGGAATCGGCGCGGCGCTGGGCGCGTCGATCGGGGGTGCGCTCGGTGTGACGAGCACGTCCGGACCCGGACTGGCGCTGAAGAGTGAAGCCATCGGGCTGGCGGTGATGACGGAGGTCCCGCTGCTCGTCATCGACGTCCAGCGCGGCGGCCCGTCCACCGGGCTCCCGACGAAGACCGAGCAGTCGGACCTGTTGCAGGCAATGTACGGACGCAACGGCGAGTCGCCGGTCGCCGTGATCGCGCCGCGCTCACCCGCAGACTGTTTCGATGCCGCCGTCGAGGCCGCCCGGATCGCGTTCACGTACCGCACACCGGTGCTGTTGCTGTCGGACGGCGCCATCGCGAACGGCAGCGAACCGTGGGCCATCCCGGACGTGTCCGAACTGGACCGGATCGACCCCGGCTGCGACACGGCGCCGCCCGTGGACGGCGAATTCGCACCGTACGCCCGCGACCGGGAGTCGCTCGCCCGTGCCATGGCGATACCGGGAACGCCCGGGCTCGAACACCGCATCGGCGGACTCGAGAAGGCCGACGGCAGCGGCGACATCTCCTACGATCCCGCCAACCACGACCTCATGGTGCGGTTGCGTCAGGCCAAGATCGACGGAATCGCCGTTCCCGACGCGGTCGTCGACGACCCCTCGGGTGAGGCCGACCTGCTGCTCGTCGGGTGGGGCAGCTCGTACGGGCCCATCGGTGAGGCCTGCCGGCGGGCCCGCCGCGAGGGCAAGAAGGTGGCCCACGTGCACGTGCGCAACATCAACCCGCTGCCCGCCAATCTCGGTGCGGTGCTGCGCAGCTACGGGACCGTCGTCGCACCGGAGATGAATCTCGGCCAGCTCGCGATGATCCTCCGTTCGAGGTTCCTCGTCGACGTGCAGTCGGTGACGAAGGTGCGGGGACTCGCGTTCCTCGGCGACGAACTGCACGACGTGATCGACTCCGCTCTGGCCGGAACGTTGCGTGAGCACGAGCTCGCGAAGACCACCGGCGCGCTCGCGTCGGCGACCTACCGATCGACCGGACCCCGGCAGGAGGAATCGGTGTGACACAGATGATCAGTCGTGTCGGTGCAGATCTGGGACTGAGCGCCACCGCTCACGTGCCCACGACCGACGAACCGCAGAAGGCCAAGGACTTCACGTCGGACCAGGAGGTCCGTTGGTGTCCGGGGTGCGGCGATTACGTCATCCTCGCCACGATCCGAAGTTTCCTGCCGGAGTTGGGACTCCGACGCGAGAACCTGATGTTCGTCTCCGGTATCGGATGCTCGAGCCGGTTCCCGTACTACCTCGATACGTACGGCCTGCACTCGATCCACGGTCGTGCGCCTGCCATCGCGACGGGTCTCGCGGTGACGCGCCCCGACCTGTCGGTATGGGTGGTGACCGGCGACGGCGACGCACTGTCGATCGGGGGCAACCATCTCATCCATGCCCTTCGCAGAAACGTCAACATGACGATCCTGTTGTTCAACAACAGGATCTACGGGCTGACCAAGGGGCAGTACTCGCCGACCTCGGAGGTCGGCAAGGTCACCAAGTCGACGCCGCTGGGTTCTGTGGACCACCCGTTCAACACGCTCTCCCTCGCGCTGGGAGCCGAGGCGACCTTCGCGGCCCGAGCCATGGACTCGGACCGCAAGGGGCTGACGGAGGTGCTGCGGCAGG
Organism: Rhodococcus wratislaviensis; assembly: GCF_900455735.1. Classification (GTDB taxonomy): domain Bacteria; phylum Actinomycetota; class Actinomycetes; order Mycobacteriales; family Mycobacteriaceae; genus Rhodococcus_F; species Rhodococcus_F wratislaviensis. Next base: position 169,034 of record NZ_UAUI01000029.1, read on the forward strand.
CGGCGGCCCACCGCGGCACGTCGTTCGTGGAGATCTACCAGGACTGCCCGATCTTCAACGACGGCTCCTTCGACGTCCTACGCAAGGAGGGTTCCGAGCAGCGCCTCATCCCGCTGACCCACGGCGAGCCGATCGTCTTCGGCGGAGCAGGCGAATACTGTGTCGTCCGATCGGGTTTCGGCCTGAAGGTGGTCGCGACCGCAGACGTCGACCGGGACGACATCGTCGTGCACGACGCCCACACCGACGACCCCGACTACGCGTACGCACTGTCGAGGCTCTCCGACCAGGACCTCACCCACACCGTGACCGGTGTGTTCCGCAGCGTCACGCGGGACACGTACGACGACATGGTTCGCCTGCAGAACGAGATCGCGCGGGAGAAGGACCCCGTCGACGACGGCTCGCTGCAGCGCCTGCTGACCGGTCACGACACCTGGACGGTGGAGTAGGCGGCCGCAGGCGCAGCGCGGGTGACCCGTGCGCGCGGAACGAAGAACGTCACGATCCCGCCCAGGACGGCGATGCCCGCGAAGACGTAGAACGCCACCTGGCTGCTGATGCCGGCGCTGATCAGTGCTCCGCCGATCAGGGGGCCGAAGATGCCGCCCAGCCGGCCGAATCCGGCGCACCAGGCCACCCCGGCGCCGCGCGCGGACGTCGAGTAGTAGTTGGAGACGAAGCCGTAGATCAGGACCTGGGTGCCGATGGTGCCGACTCCGGCGACGGCGACGGACGCGAGGAGCACCGGCAGCGGGAAGCCGAGCGTCAGGAGGATCAGGGCGAGTGCGGCGAGACCGAACGTCGTGGCGACGACGCGCTGCGGTCCGATACCGTCGGCGACCTTGGAGGCGATCAGGCCGCCGAGGATCGCGCCGCCGTTGAGGACGAGCAGGAACGACAGCGAACCCTTCGCGTTGAAACCGGCGTCCTCCATGATCTTCGGAAGCCACGTGTTGAGTCCGTACGTGAGCAGGAGCCCGGAGAAGCTCATCATTCCGAGAAGCGCAGTGCCCCAGGCATAACGGCGCGTCGCGAGTGCGGCGAAGCCGACCTTCTCGACCGAGGCCCGTTCCGCGGCGATCTCGTCGGCGCCGGGCATCGGGATGCCGGTGCGTTCGGAGATGCGGCGTGCCCTGTCCTCGTGGCCTCGGGCGACGAGCCACTTCGGCGACTCCGGCAGCTTCACGAGGGCCAGCGGAAGCAGGATCACGATGGGCAGTGCGCCGATCCAGAAGAGGCCGCGCCAGCCGATCGTGTCGCGCAGGACGATGGCGAGGAGGGACGCGAGCACCCCACCGGCGGGGACGCCGCTGTAGACGATGGCGTTGTACAGGTTCCGCTTCCCGGGAGGCGCGAACTCCGCCACCATTGCCCCGGCCGTGGCGACGAGGCCGCCGACCCCGATGCCGGTGAAGAATCGCAGCAGGCCGAACATGGTGACGTTGGTGGCCAATGCGGCGAGTCCCATCCCGATGGAGAACCAGGCGATGTTGACGAGCATCATCCGCCTCCGGCCGAGGTAGTCGCCCACGGCGCCGGCGGTGAGTGCGCCCACCATGACACCGATGAGCGCGTACGAGCCCAGCGCACCGGCCTGCTGCGCGGAGATCTCGCCGAGTTGGCCGGGATCGTTCATCAACGTCGGGAGGATGGTGCCGTAGACCACCAGGTCGTAGCCGTCGAAGATGATCGCGATCGTGGCGATCGCGACGACCCAGGTGACGGCACTGCGGTGTCTCGGACTCGCCCAGGTGTCGGGGGTGGTGGATGGGTTCATGGTGATCTCCGCTCGGTGAGTGTGACGGGGAACCGGGTCTCGCTCATAAGTGTGCTGTGTCACAAGTGAATTCAGGTAGAAAAATGCCCCACCGGCGAGACGATGCAATGCGCCCCGCCGATGAGGCGGTCGAGATCTGTGGGCAGCTAGCCGAGGTCGCCACCGGCGACGGGCAGTACCGTCCCGGTGATGTAGGTGGCCTCGTCGGAGGCGAGGAAGACGATGGCCGCGGCCTGCTCGTCCAGCGTTCCGTACCGCTTCAGCAGGGACGAGTCGACCGTCTGGTCGACGATCTGCTGGTACCAGGCCTTCTCCTGATCGGTCTCCGCTCCGGGGCCGCGAGGTACGCGGCGAGCGGGCGCCTCGGTGCCGCCGGGAGCGGTGGCCACCACGCGGATTCCGTACTGTGCGGCCTCGAGAGCGAGAGAGGCGGTCAGGGCGTTGACCCCGCCCTTCGACGCCGCGTAGGGCACGCGGTTGACACCCCGCGTGGCCACCGAGGACACGTTGACGATGGTGCCCGACTCCTGCGCGATGAGGTGGGGGAGGACGGCGCGGCACGTCCACAGGGTCGGGAACAGCGACCGCTGCACCTCCGCCTGGATCTGCTCGGCGGTGTAGTGCTCGTACGGCTTGGCCCAGATGGTGCCGCCGACGTTGTTGATCAGCACGTCGAGCCGGCCGTGCTGCTGCCGCGCCTCGTCGATCGCCGCCTCTGCGTCGCCGAACTGTTCCAGATCGGCGGTGATGCTGTGCGCGTCGGTGCCGTTCTCGCGCAAACCCTTCGCGACGTCGTGGACGAGTTCGGCGCGGTCGATCAGGATCAGCGACGCACCCTCGGCCGCGAGCCGGGTGGCGACCGTCAGGCCGATGCCCTGCGCTGCGCCGGTGACCGCGACGACCTTGCCGTCGAAGCGGTGCGGAGTGACGAGTCCACTCATGCGACGGCACTCCTCTCGATGGCGCGGCATATGGTGGCCTTGGCGTGCGCGCTGTGGCTGACGATCAGGTCGTGGGCGGCGGCCCGGTCACCCTTCTCGAACGCGGTGACGATGTCGAGGTGGTCGTGCTGGATGTGCTCGTCCACCCAGTCCGCGGTGCGAAGCACCTTCGTCATGAGCTGCGTGACCTCCAGGCGGTTGTACGCCTCGAGGAGCACGTCGTTGGCGGTGCACCGGAACAGGAATTCGTGGAATGCGGCGTTGGTGTCGGTGAAGGCGCCTGCGTCCGTGAAGTGGTCGTTCTCGATCGACTCGCACGAGGTCTCGGCGAGGATCCGGTACTCGGACAGCTGTTCCTTCGTCATCCGGCCGATGGTCAGTTCCATCGCACCGAGTTCGAGCGCCATGCGGGCGTCGAACTGTGCGTCCGATTCGGACAGAGGCTGGTGTTCCTCGCCGATCTCGTACTCGGGGGCCGCCTCGACCGTGTCGGCTGCCGGCGGTGCGGAGGCCTCCGACCCACTCGGCGTCGCCGCGTTGTTGAACTTCTCGAAGTAGAAGTTCGCCGGCGTGACACCCTCCGACTTCAGGTGGTCGCGCACCGCCTCGACCATGGGAGGCGGACCGCACAGGTACACGTCCACATCGCCGTCGTTCAGGTGGGCGGGCTCGAACAGCCCGGTCACGTACCCCTTGTTCGGTGCACTGCTCGCCGGGTCGGACACGCAGTAGTCGAACGTGAACTGGGGCAGGGACTTCGTGTATTCCTCGAGCTTGTCCAGTTCCACCAGGTCCGCGTCGGACGAGACGCCGTAGACCAGGTGCACGGGGTGGTCGGCGGCGTCGGTGCGCATCTTGTCGAGGATCGACAGCAGCGGGGCCAGCCCGGTGCCGCCGGCCAGCAGCAGGGCGCGACGCTTCTGCTCGCGGAGGAAGAAGCTTCCCATCGGGCCGGTGAACTCGAGCGCGTCGCCGACCTGTGCGCGGCTACGCAGGTACTCCGACATCAGGCCGCCGTCGGTGATCTTGACCAGGAACGACAGTTCCTTCGACGTCGGTCCGGTGCTGAACGAGTACGAGCGCGTCGCTTCGGTCCCGGGAACGGTGATGTTCACGTACTGGCCGGGGAGGAAGACGAGGTCGTCCCGGTTCGCGATCTCGATCGTGAACCCGATGGTGGTGTCGGAGAACTTGCGGATCTCCGTGACCGTCGACGAGAACGTGCCCGCGGCGGTCTTGGCGACGTCGGACGTCGTCGGGATCTGCAGCACCAGATCGCTTTCCGGCATCATCTGGCACGGCAGGCAGTACCCCTGCTCCGCTTCTTCGTCGGTGAGCGCTTCCTCGATGTAGTCGCCGCCGTCGTACGTGCCGGATTCGCAGAGCGACTTGCAGGTGCCGCACGCCCCGTCTCGACAGTCGAGCGGAATGTTGATGCGCGCGCGGTAGGACGCGTCGGCGACCGTCTCGTCGCCGTCACACTTGATGAAGCGGGTGATCCCGTCCTCGAAACTCAGTGCAACTTGGAAAGTCATGGAAAACAGCTCGATTCGCGAAGAATGGGGAACAAATCAGATGTGGTAGATGTCGACCACGTGGTGGATGTAGTCGTTCTTGAGCACGACCTTCTTCTTCCGGATCAGAGGCTGCTCACCGGAGAAGTCGATGGTGTAGAACGAATTCCCGAAGTACGTGTCGACCGTGTTGTACCGGAAGTAGAGCGTGAACCAGTTGAACCGGACGTCCACGACGTCGCCGCGACGCTCGGTGACCTCGACGTTCGAGATGTTATGACCGGTGCGGGGTTCCGGAAGACTCGTCGCGCTCGACCGATCGGTCTTGATGCGGAACACCCGGTCCTCGATGCCACCACGGTTGGCGTAGTAGATCAGGGAGATCTCGGTCATCGGGTCGGTGGTCAGTTCACCGTCGTCGGCCCACGCCGGCATCCAGAACTCGGAGTCGGGGTGATAGCACTCGATCCACTTCTCGAACTCGCGGTCGTCGAGGTAGCGGGCCTCACGGTAGAGGAACTGCTCGATGTCGTGCTGGGTGACAGTGCTTTCGGCTACTGCGGTCATGTTTCTCGTCTCCCTCAGCGGTTGTTCGCGGCAACGTCGGCGTCGAGCGCCTTGGTGAGCGCTTGCACCCAGTAGCCGTGCTGGATCGGGTACAGGCCCTCGTCCTCGGTCTTCACGCCGCTGGAGATGGGGTTGATGCCGATCTTCTTCGCGTCCTCGTCGGGGCCCTGGAGTTGGTGGGTGACACCGCGGCTGAGGTCGTTGAACGGTGCGGCGCCGGCCTGGTACGTCTTCTGGCAGGAGCGGAACTCCTCGAGATCGTCCGGGGTGGCCATGCCGGTGGCGTTGAAGAAGTCCTCGTACTGGCGGATGCGGGCGGCGCGTGCGGTGCGGCTCTCACCCTTGGGGGCGATGCAGTAGATGGTGACCTCGGTCTTGTCGACGGAGATCGGACGGAAATGCCGAATCTGCGAACCGAACTGGTCCATGAGGTACACGTTCGGGTACAGGCACAGGTTGCGGGACACGCCGATCATCCAGTCGGCGCGGTCTTCGCCGTACTCGGCGACGAGTTCGTCGCGACGCTCGTTCAGCGGACGGTTGGCGGGGTCGGCCCACTTGGTCCACAGCAGCAGATGGCCGTTGTCGAACGAGTAGTAGCCGCCCTGCTGCTTCGACCACTTGCCGGCGTCCATCGCCTTCGTGGCGTTGGTGGACTCGCCCGACTCCCGGCGCGACGTGGTCGCGGCGTAGTTCCAGTGGGTGGCGGACACGTGGTAGCCGTCGGCGCCGTTCTCGGTCTGCAGCTTCCAGTTGCCGTCATAGGTGTAGGTGGACGCGCCGCGCAGGACCTCGAGGCCGTCGGGCGACTGGTCGACGATCATGTCGATGATCTTCGTGGTGTCACCGAGGTGTTCCTCGAGCGGCGGGACGTCGGCGTTGAGGCTGCCGAACAGGAAGCCACGGTAGTTCTCGAACCGCGCGACTTTGGTGAGGTCGTGGGAGCCGTCCTTGTTGAACTGCTCCGGGTACCCGGCCTCACGCGGGTCCTTGACCTTGAGGAGCTTGCCGGAGTTGTTGAACGTCCAGCCGTGGAACGGGCAGGTGAACGTGGTCCGGTTGTCCGTCTTGCGCCTGCAGAGCATGGCGCCGCGGTGGCTGCACGCGTTCACCAGGGCGTTGAGCTCGCCCTCCTTGTTGCGGGAGATCACGATCGGCTGGCGGCCCATGTACGTGGTGAAGTAGTCGCCGACGTTCGGGATCTGGCTCTCGTGGGCCAGGTAGATCCAGTTGCCCTCGAAGATGTGCTTCATCTCGAGTTCGAACAGGTCCTCGTCCGTGAATACGCTACGTCGCACCTGGTAGCGGCCGGTTTCCGCGTCCTCGATGAGTGCGTCGGCCAGCTTGGCCCGCACGTTTTCGGACGGCGCTGTGTACAGGGTTTCAGTCATGGGATCCTCCAAGATCTCCGGGGGCTTGCGCCCTGCGAGGGCGCCCGGGTCCGGCAATGAATTCCACTCTTGCAGCCTGTGCGCTGCATCACACTAGGCATTTACCGAGTACTGACTAGGACGTGTTCGGCATGCGCACACCGGGGTCTCGGAGAACCCCGGTGTGCGTCGGTGCCGCGATCAGACGGCAGGCGTGAACTTCTCCCGGAAGATTCGCCGTGGAGCCATACGCCGGCGCTTGAATGCCTTGACGCCGGCGTCGACCATCGCGGGCGGCCCGCACAGATACCCGGAGTATCCGCGACAGGCGTCGAAGTCCTCCACGAACGCGTCCGTGACGTAGCCGGACCGCCCGGACCACGACTGGTCGCTGAGGCACGGCACGTACCGGAAGCCCGGGTGTGCGCACTCCCACTCCCGGAACAGGTCGACGTCGTAGAGGTCGGACTCCTCGCGCACGCCGTGATACAGGTGGATCGCGCGGTCCGGAGCCGACGTGAGTGCCTGGCGGGCCATGGCTTTCAACGGCGCCAATCCTGTCCCGCCGCCGAGCAGAACCATCGGACCCTCGTCGTCCGGATCGAGGCGGAAGTCGCCGAGCGGGCCCAGCAGGTCGACGCGCTCGCCGACGGACATCGATCCGAAAACCCATCCGTCCGTGGCCACTCCGCCCGGCTGCCGGCGGATGTGGAATTCGAGCACCTTCGATTCACCGGGTGGATTGGCCATGGAGTACTGACGACCCTGGCCGGTGCCGGGTACCCGCAGTTCGACGTACTGCCCCGCGGAGAATTCGAGCGGGCTGTCGAGCGTGACGAGAACCCGCCGCGTGTCACGGGCGACGTCCTCGATCGCGCTCACGGTGCCGACGAGGTCCCGCAGGGCGTGGACGGCGCCCGCCGGCGCCGTGTCCAGGCGTTCCACCACCGTGTCACTGCACGGGGTCACCTGGCAGGCCAAAGCAAACCCCCGCTCGCGTTCGGCCTGGGAAAGCGTGTTCTCGGGCGACCGACGGTGATCGACGGACCCCGACACGACCCGCAGCTTGCACGTTCCGCACGTGCCCTGATTGCAGGAGTTCGGCATCCACACTCCGCCCCGCAGAAGCGCGTCCAGCAAAGATTGGTCGGGTCCGCACTCCACGGTGTCGGCGGCGACCGATACGGTGAAGGTCACGGCTACACCTCCCACGTGGTCTGGAGTGCGGTGGGGCCGCGGAAGCCCCAGCCCCAGAACTCGACGTCCGCGGCGGTGTCGCGCTCGAGGTTCGGGATCGCCTCGAACAGTTCCTCCAGTCCGATCCGGCACACGTGGTTGGCGAAATAGATTCCCGCGCACGCGTGGTTGCCCGAGCCGAATGCGAGGTGGGGGAGCGGGGGACGGGTCATGTCGTACTGGGTGGGGGCGTCGTAGACCTCCGCGTCGTGGTTGGCCGAACCGTACGACAGCAGGACGACGGACCCCTCGGGGAGGGACACGTCGCCGAGCGTGACGTCCGTGGTGCTGATGCGTGCGGTGGCCGACCAGATCGGGGACGTCCAGCGCATCCCCTCGGAGATGGCCCGCGGAATGAGGGCAGGCTCGTCGACGACGGCCTCCAATTGCTCGGGCCGGGTGAACAGGCCGACGAGCGTCGACGCCATGCCGTGGCCGGGTTCCTGCATCGCGCCCAGAAGATAGACGAAGAGGGTGGGGTAGATGTACTCCCGGTCGCGAACCCGGCCCTCGGGCATGCCGTCGTGCAACCAGTGCGAGATGGCGCTGTCGTCGGGGTTGACGATCCAGTTGTCGATCAGCGGATCGACGATCGCCCGGATCTCGGCTTTCGCCTCGTCACCCTGGACAAATCCCTCGGGGTTGGTGAACTCGCCGTTCTCGTCCACCCCGGCGTTGGTGAAGGAGTTCGACAGCCGGTGGAACCAGTCGCGCAGCGTGTCCGAACTGACGTCGTTCAGGCCGAGCAGGTCGCCGAGTGCGCGGACGCTGACGGGCTCGCAGTACTGAGAGACCAGGTCGGCCTTGCCGTCGTTCTCGAACTGCTCCACGTAACGCCGGGCGATGGGGCGGACGAGTCCGTCGACCCAGCGGTCCACCTCCGACGGCTGCAGTGCGGGGTCGACCATCGAGCGGAGGTCGCGGTGGATCTCGCCGTTGACCCCGATCACGGCGGGGTGACCGAACGTGCGGCCGCCGGCCTTGGTGATGATCCCCTCGAAGTCGGGGCTGTTGGCGATGGTGCGGCAGAGGTCGGCGGTGGTCGCGACGAACGAACCGAGAACCGGGACGTACGCCAGCGGCGCCTCGGCGCGCAGCCGTTCGTACACCGGGTACGGGTTGCGCTCGAGTTCCGTCATAGTGATCTCGTCGATCCAAGACAGGGTGGCGGTCATGTCAATTCTCCTCTTCGGAAACAACTTTCGCGGCCATGGCGGCGTGGAGGAGAACGTAGTGCGCAGGTCGGTGGGTCGTCTAGCCATTCTGCGCGGGGTCTGGACGATGTGCGCGACCAGTTGTGATCGGGGTCTCAGTTATCCTCGACTCGGCGTCCCGGCGCAGCTTCAATAGGTCGGAACGACTCTTACCGAGGCAGGTGCATGACGATGGCATCGACGATCACCGAGACCCAGGACTGGGATGCGGCGTCGAGGGCGGTGGCCGGTGCGTATTTTCCGCACACCCTGACCGATCTGTCGTCGGGCGGTGCGATGACGCTGTCGATGCGGACCGTCGACTTCGGTCCCGTCACGCTCGGCAGGCTGGACTGGGGCGCGGACGTGTCGATCGAATGCGACTACCCGGGTGCGTACGAGGTCAACATCCCGCTGTCCGGTTCACTGGAATCCTGTTCGCAGGGCGACACGGTGGTGTCGCGTCCGGGGCAGGCCACGGTCTTCCGGGCCGACGAGCCGACTCTGATCAGCCGGTGGAGCGGCGATTGCACGGTGCTCGGCGTCAAGTTCGACAGCGACTACCTCCAGCGGGAGGCCGACCGGATTCTCGGCGCCGACTTGCGCCTCGGGCTGCGCCTGCCGTCCCAGATCGATCTCACCGGTGCATCGGAGAGCAGCTGGTTTCGCCTGGTCCGCTCGCTGACCGCGCAGCTGCGGGAGCCGGCCGACCTCCTCGCCAATCCGGTGGTCGGCCCGCAACTCGCCGGCGCGATCACGTCGGCCTTCGTCCTCGCCGTCACACCCGACGAGGAGGTGCGCGGCGGCGCGCCCCGACCGCGGATCGTCAAGCGGGTCCTCGACGGGTTGAACGACGACCCGGCCCGGGCCTGGACGGCGGCCGACATGGCCGAACTCGCCGGCACCAGTGTGCGCCGGTTGCAGGAAGGGTTTCGCGAGTACGTCGGACGAAGCCCGTCCGAATGCCTCCTCGACATCCGCCTGAGTCGCGCCGACGCCGACCTGAGGGCGCTGGAGCCGGGTGTCACGGTCTCCGAAGTCGCTGCCCGATGGGGGTTTACCCATGCGGGCCGGTTCTCCGCCGCGTACCGCCGGCGGTACGGCAAATCCCCGTCAGAGCTGATTCGCTTCTGACGGGGACTGCGCGGGTGTTCGGTTACTTGTTACCGAAGTACGAGACGTCGTCGTTGCCGATGAGGTCGGGGACCGTCCAGCCGTCGAGGTCGTACTCGGACAGGCACTGCTCGGCGAAGCCCTTCATGGAGGCGACGTCGCCGCGGTTCTCGGCGGCGAACAGCAGTTCGGCCTTCACGTTCTCGTGGTTGCCGGAGTAATTGCGCTCGTACAGTTCGTGGCGGCCACCGAACTCGCTGCCGATCGAATCCCACAGCGCCTTCATGATCTTGACGCGTTCGACCGCGGTCATGCCGTCGGAGCCGCGGACGTACTTGTCCAGGTACGGGCGGACGTCGGGGCTCTTGAAGTCGCGTGCGCTCGAGGGCAGGTAGATCAGGCCGGACGCGACGTCCTGTTCGATGATCTCCTTGATGCGCGGGTAGCCCTGGATCATGAACATGCGGTACGTGAGGCCGTATTCGAGCTTGGGGATGACGGTGTCGCCGATCCACGGCTCGGGATTGCGTGCCATGGATTCGGTGAGTGACCAGAACAGGTTTCGCCAGCCGATGACCTCACCGACGCGGGTCTGCACGCCGCGGAAGCCGCCGGCTCCGGTGGCGTCGAGGGCCTTCATCAGCATGCCGGCGATGAAGTCGAGTTTCACGGCCAGGCGCGTGCAGCCCTGGAACGTGAAGCGGGGCAGGAATCCGGACTGCGGGAAGAAGCCGTTGATCTTGTCCACGTCGCCGTACATGAAGACGTTCTCCCACGGCACCAGCACCTTGTCGAAGATGAAGATGGTGTCGTTCTCGTCCATGCGGCTCGACAGGGGGTAGTCGAACGGGGTGCCCATCACGGCCGCGTTCTGGGTGAACGAGGACCGGCAGATCAGTTTCACACCCGGCGCGTCCATCGGGACGGTGCAGATGAGGGCGAATTCCTTCTTCTTGATCGGCAACCCGTAGTGGGCGATGAAGTTGTAGTTGGTGATCGCGGAGCCGGTGGCCACGACCTTGGCGCCGGAGACGATGAGGCCGGCGTCGGTTTCCTTCTCCACCTTCATGAACACGTCGCCGACCTCGTCCGGCGGGAGCTGCCGGTCGACGGGCGGGTTGATGATGGCGTGGTTCCAGTAGAGGACCTTTTCCTGCGATTCCTTGTACCAGCGTTCGGCGTTGTCCTGGAACGGCGAGTACAGCTCCTTGTTGGCGTGCAGGGTGCCGAGGAAGGAGGCCTTGTAGTCGGGGGAGCGGCCCATCCAGCCGTATGTCATGCGCGCCCAGGTGGCGATGGCGTCGCGTTCCTTCAGCAGGTCGTCCGAGGAGGTGGGTGCCTTGAAGAACGGCATCGTGACGCCGCCGTTGCCGGTGTCGGTGGGGGTGGTGACCTTGTCGACGTGTTCGCCGGTGTGCATCGAGTCGTAGAGGCGGGCGGTCATCCGGATGGGGTTGCGGAACGCCGGATGGGTGGTGACGTCCTCGACGCGCTCGCCGTGCAACCAGATCTCACGGTCGTCGCGCAGCGACTCGATGTACTCGTCACCGGTCATGGGCCGCGACGCGAAGTTCTTCGTGCGGTTGGCTTCGCAGTCTGCGGCCGGGTTGACCTTCGTCGGGTCGAGCGCGGTCTCGGGAGCGCTTTCGGTGGTGGTCATGGAATGTCCTTTCGGATCGGGCGGTCAGTTGACGGGCTGAAGATGGAATGGGGTGAAGGAGGTGGTGGAGTCGAACCAGCCGTTGTTCGGATCGTCCATCGATCCGTTCCATGCGGCCGACGCGGACGGTGAGCCGAGGTCGTGGAAGGTGCTCCGGTAGAACAGCAGCGGGTCCTTGCCGCTGGATTCGGCCGCGACGATCTCACCGATGAAGATGATGTGATCGCCACCGTCGTACTCGGCCCACGGCCGGCACGACAACGTGGCGGCGGCACCGCAGATGATGGGGGCGGTCGGCCCGTCGGCCCACACGGGTTCGGGGTTCTGCGGTCGGCCGGCGAAATGCATCGCGGTGTCCACCTGGTCGGCGGCGAGAATGTTGACGGCGAAGGGTGCCTTGCTCAAGTAGTTGCAGGCCTTGGACTTTCGGGTCAGGGTGATCTGGCACAATCTCGGCTCGATCGAGACGGCGGTGAAGGCGGTGACCGTCGCTCCGTGCGGCAGGCCCTCGGAGTTGGCGCACGTGATGACCGTGACTCCGCTGGCAAACTGCCCGAAAATGTTCCGGAGTTCGCGTTGCTCCATGCTCGGAGCCTCCCTTCCTGTCCGGGGCGCTGATGAGGTACGGACGAAGGTACGACCGTGGGAACGGCGCGTCGATCCGCTGAGCGCGGAGGTGATCCGCTTTGCGCGGTGACTTGGATCACGCCGAAAATTGCAATCGAAGGTGTCCGTAGTCACACTGGTGCCATGCAGCCCGCGTCCAAGCTGATTCGCCCCGAAGATTGGGACGAAGCGTCGCACGTGGTGTCGGACGTGTACTTCCCACACCGGCTGACCCCGCTGAACAGGTCCAACGCGGGCAACACCGTCGCGGAGGCGGTGGAACTCGGGCCGGTCAAGATCACCCACATCGGCTGGGGCGCGGACGTGTCGATCCAGTCGGACCACCCCGGCGCGTATGCGATCAACGTGCCGCTGTCGGGGCATCTGGAATCGGTGACCGGCAAGCACGAGGTGTCGTCCGTGCCCGGGGCGGGAACGATATGCCCGCCCGACACGACGACGCTCATCACCGACTGGAGCAAGGACTGCTCCATCATCGGCGTGCGCGTCGACCGCGACTACCTGCACCGCGAGATGGCGCGGATCCTGGCGCGGCCGGGACTGCGACTGCCCCCGCAGTTGGATCTGACCAGCGAGAACGGTGCCAGCTGGCTGGCCCTGGTGCGGTCGCTGCTCGACCAGATGCTGCGGTCGGACGGCATCTACACCAACCCCCTCGTCGCCGAGCAACTGTCGGGGGCGGTCACCACGGCGCTGGTCCTGGCAGCGATCCCGGACGACGAGACGGCCGGTGCCGGTACCCGGCCGCGCATCGTCAAGCGCGTCATCGACGAGATCCACGCCGATCCTGCACGGGCGTGGACGGCGGCCGAGATGGCCGAGATCGCGGGTGTCGGGGTTCGGCGCCTGCAGGAGGGATTCCAGGAGTACGTCGGGGTGAGCCCCCGCGACTACCTGCTGGACGTCCGGCTCGAACGCGTCCACGACGACCTGCTGCGCGCGGACGGTTCGTCGACGGTCGCCGAGGTCGCGATGCGCTGGGGTTTCACCCACACCGGCCGGTTCGCGGCGGCGTACCGGCGGAAGTACGGCGTGGCGCCCTCGGAAGCACTCCGGGGCTGACGGTCCGGCGTCAGCTCACGTAGGAGAAGATCGTCGCCATTCCGGCGGCAAGGTGATAGTCGTTGTGGCAGTGCGTGATCCACTGGCCCGGGTTGGTCGCGTCGATGTCGGCGGCGACGGTCTGTCCGGGGAGCACGATCACGGTGTCCTTCCGCGGTCCGGAGCCGTCCGGCCGGGCCACGGCGAACGTGTGCCCGTGCAGGTGCATGGGGTGGAACATCATCGTGGGGTTCGTGTAGACCAGCCGTACCCGCTGGTCCCGGTGGACGGTCAGCGGCGTGTGGTCGGGATAGGCCTGGCCGTTCACCGTCCACGTGTACTGCTTCATGTCGCCGCCGAGCGACGCCTCGAGGGTGACACCCGGGTCGACGACGGGTAGCCGGACGGCGTCGGTGGCCCTCAGGTCGGCCACGGTGAGCGGGGGAGGGTCCAGTTCGCGGGGCGCGACGGTGGGGTCGGGGGCGGCGCCGCCGCCGGTGCGCACCACCGCGAATCCCTGCGCGCCCTTCCCCTCGGCCACCGCGACCAGCGGGAACACCCCGTCCTGCAGGGTGACGACGGCGTCGTACCGCTCGCCCATACCGATCAGCACCGAATCGGTGTCGACCGGTTCGACGGGGAAGCCGCCCGTGTCGGTGACGGTCAGCCGGTGGCCACCCAGCGCGACCCGGAACGCGGTGTCGTCGCCGGCGTTGATCAGCCGGATGCGGGCGCGGTGGCCCGGCCGCGCTGTGAACACGGTCGGATCGCCGGGTGGTTTCCCGTTCAGCAGGTACACGGCGTACCGGACGTCGCCGGAGTCACCGCCGAGCACGGGCGACGTCATCTCGGGCATGGACGCCATCCGCCCGCCGCGGAGCGCGTCGAAGACTTGCGACGGCGTGCGGTCGGTCAACCAGTCGGACACCACGACGACGAACTCGGTGTCGTAGTTCGCGGGTGTCCCGGGATCGTCGATGATCAGAGCCCCGTACAGCCCTCGGCCGCGCTGGAGATCGCCGTGCGTGTGGTACCAGTAGGTGCCCGGGTCGGGCGGGATGAAGTCGTAGACGAACTCTGTGCCCGCCGGTATCGGGGCCTGTGTGACATCCGGGACCCCGTCCATGTCGTTGCGGATGGCCAGCCCGTGCCAGTGCACCGTGGTGGAATCCGAGAGCTGGTTGCGAAACCGCACCTGGACCCTGTCCCCGACGTTCGCCCGGAGTATCGGGCCCGGCAGTTGCGTGTTGTACAGCCACGCAGCGGTGCGCGTACCTGCGATGTCGACGTCGGATTGTGCCGCGGAGAGTTCGTAGGCGACCGGTCTGCCCCCGGGAAAGCGGCGTTCCTCGGCCTCGGCGTACGCGCGTACGTCCGGAGAGTCGGGCCCGATCGCGGCCTCGGCGTCGTCGGTGCGGGAGCAGGCCCCGGTGAGCCCGAGCAGTGCGGCTCCCGCTCCCCACTGCAGCACGCGTCGCCGGGACAACTGCACGTCGAGTGGACGGTTCCCAGGCATCCCCGCTCCTTCCGCGGGTGACCGTTTCCCGTGACGCTACTCGGGCGGGTCAGGCCAGGGCGCCGATTCGCGCCCGGTCGCGCAGTGCGATGAGTTCGCGGGCGTGCGCCTCCAGTTTGCGATCCTCGTCGGACTGCGGAACCCACTGCCGCGCCGCCGTCGCGGCGCCGTCCTCGTCGACGGCGGCGACCACGGTGAGGCAGTGGGTGGTCAGGTTCATCTCCCGGGTGCGCGGGTCACCGGACCGCACGTGCACCGAGATGTGCATGGTCTGCGCGCCGGTGTGCAGCAGGCGGGCGTCGACCTCGACGACGTGACCGATCTGGATCGGGCGGTAGAAACGAACCCCGCCGGCGTAGACGGACACGCACGGTGTGCCGTTCCACGACGTGCCGCACAGGTAGGCGGCCTCGTCGATCCAGCGCATCACGGTTCCGCCGTGGGTCTTGCCGCCCCAGTTGACGTCGGTGGGCGCGGCGAGGAACCGGGTGAGTGATTCCGGTGCGGTGCCCGCGTCGGTGTAATTCTGCTTGCTCATCGCCTCTTCGATGTCGGCTCGCAGGCCGATGCGCATGACCGCTTCTTCGGACTCCGCTCGGTCGGTGGCGGTGACGGGCTGCCACGGCGGCACACTCGTCGGCTTTCCGGAGTCGTCGACGGCCACGAAGATGATCAGGCAGTTGCTGGCCTCGGTGAACTGCCCGGTCCGCGGGTCGGCCGACGACACGGTGCACTGGATGTGCATGCTCGAGCGCCCCGTGTGGACGAGCCGCGCTTCGACCTCGACGAGGTGTCCCGACTCGATGGACCGGGTGAACTTGATGTTTCCCACGTAGGCGGTGACGCAGTAGCTCCCGCTCCAGCCGACCGCGCAGGCGTAGGCGGCCTTGTCGATCCATTCGAGGATCCGGCCCCCCTGGACGGCCCCTCCGAGCGTCGCGACCTCGGTGGGTGCGGCCAGGAAGCGGAGGGTGATGCTGCGGGGAGGCGTGGTCATCGATGTGATCCTCGGGAATTCGACGTGGCCGGCACGAGGGCGCGAACCGGGGACGGCGAAACGTCGTTGTCCGCCGGTGGCGGGGAAATTATCCCACAGATGCACCCGGCCGACCCGTCCGCGATGTGAACAGACCGGAGGTTGACGAATGCGTGTGACCACGCGCACACTCGACATCGACCGCACAGCGTTCTCAATGTACGCATAGCGTACGAGTGATCGGATCAGGTGATGACCTCGACGTCGACGACGACCGCACCTCACGTGGACCGGGCAGGCCTCGACCACGTCGACCGGGAGTTCTACCTCCCCGCGCAGCGAGTGCTGCCATGGAAGGCGAACCTCGCGGCGCTCCCCGGCGAACCGGGAACTCCGCTCCGCATCGCGGGGGTGGTGCGCTCACGCGACGGCGATCCACTGTCGGGGGCGGAACTCGAGATCTGGCACGCGGACGCCGACGGCTGCTACTCCGGGTACTCCGTCGAGATTCTGCGCAACAACCTGCGCGGCATCGTCGTCACGTGCGCCGGTGGCCGCTTCGACATCTCGACCGTGCGGCCCGCACCGTGCGAATTCTCCAGCGCCCGGAGCGAAGCCGACGTGGGTCACGTCAACGTGATCGTGCATGCGCGGGGCTTCCGTCCGCTCGAGACGCGGCTGGTTCCGACGCCGGGCGCGTCGCGGGAAGTGGGCGCGTCCGCCGTGGAGTCGCCCGTCGGCGTCAGTGCCGGCGGCGAGGTCGCCTGCGACTTCGTGCTCGACCCGGTCTGACCGACGTGACGCCGTCAGCCGGCGTAGCCCATGTCCGAGCTCAGTGCGGCCGCGGCGGCCAGGACGCACGGGACGGCCTGTTCCCGGAACTGCACGGGAGTGTTGCGCGCGGACGACGTGGAACAGGCGACGACCCCGACCACTGTGCCGCCTGCGTCGCGGACGGGGGCGGCCAGCGAGATCAGCCCCTTCTCCAGCTCCTCGGACGTCAGGGCGAATCCCTGCTCGCGGACCTTGGCGAGTTCCCGCTCGAGTTCGGCTGCCGTGCCGATGGTTTCGGGCCCGAGTTTCTGGAACGTGGACTCGGCGACCACCCGCTCGACCACGTCGGCGGGAGCCCAGGCGAGGAGCGCGCGGCCCATGGATGTGGCGTAGGCGGGGACGCGGGTGCCGACGGAGACGTTGATGCTCATGATCCGCCGGACGGGGACTCGAGCCGCGTACACCACGTCGGCGCCGTCGAGTACGCCGAGCGACGCGGACTCCTGGGTCTTCTCGGCCACCTCGAGCAGTCGGGGCATCGCGGCCTCGATCAGCGCGTGCGACTCCGAGTAGTGCTGTCCGATGCTGAGCACACGGGGGGTGAGCGACCACCGGCCGCCCGCGCCGGCGACGTACCCCAGCTTCTGCAGGGTGAGCAGGATCCGGCGGACGGCGGGGCGCGACAGTCCCGCTTCCGTGGCGAGTTCGGCGAGCGTGGGGTTCGGGCGTTGGGCGTCGAACGCCAGCAGCACGGCGAAACCGCGCTCGATGCTCTGGATGTAATCGCGATCGCTCTCGGTCATTGCGGCCTCCACCAGCGATTCGTGTGCGTATTCGGACTCGGGGTTGACATTTCAATGTGACTGCGCGCACAGTAGTGATGTACGCACAGCGTGATAGTAGTACGCAGAGCGTACAAAAGGCAAGACCCTCGGTGCGTGAACACCCACCGCGCCGCCCAAAACTCGATACAGCCCAATCCGCTCCCCTCCCAGCCCAAGGAGAAACAGATGACCACCACCGAGAGCCCCACCGCCGCCGGATCCGGCTCCGCCGCGACCGACAAGTTCAAAGCCGAGCGCGTCACCGCCGACACCTCGCCGGAGCGGCTCGCGGCCATTGCCAAGGATGCGCTCGGCGCACTCAACGACGTGATCCTGAAGCACGGCGTCACCTACCCCGAGTACCGCGTCTTCAAGCAGTGGCTCATCGACGTCGGCGAGGGCGGCGAGTGGCCGCTGTTCCTCGACGTGTTCATCGAGCACTCCGTCGAAGAGGTTCTCGCCCGCAGCCGCAAGGGCACCAAGGGCAGCATCGAGGGCCCGTACTACATCGAGAACTCCCCCGAGCTGCCGTCGAAGTGCACCCTGCCGATGCGTCCCGAGGACGAGAAGATCACCCCGCTCGTCTTCTCGGGCCAGGTCACCGATCTCGACGGCAACGGCCTCGCAGGCGCCAAGGTGGAACTGTGGCACGCCGACAACGACGGCTACTACTCGCAGTTCGCCCCGCACCTGCCCGAGTGGAACCTGCGCGGCACCATCATCGCCGACGAGGAGGGCCGCTACGAGATCACCACGATCCAGCCGGCGCCCTACCAGATCCCGACCGACGGCCCGACCGGTCAGTTCATCGAGGCGCAGGACGGTCACCCGTGGCGTCCCGCGCACCTTCACCTCATCGTGTCCGCGCCCGGTAAGGAATCGGTGACCACGCAGCTGTACTTCAAGGGCGGCGAGTGGATCGACAGCGACGTCGCGTCGGCAACCAAGCCGGAACTCATCCTCGACCCGAAGACCGGTGACGACGGCAAGAACTACGTCACCTACAACTTCGTGCTCGACCCCGCGTGACCCGTTCCACCCGTAGAGAAAGTGATCCGATGACCGACCTGTCGATCGTTTCCGTCGAAACGACGATCCTCGATGTGCCGCTGGTGCGTCCCCACAAGTTCGCCACCACGTCGATGACGGCGCAGCCACTGCTGCTCGTCGCCGTCACGACCGCGGGCGGCGTGACCGGCTACGGCGAGGGCGTCGTCCCCGGCGGCCCGTGGTGGGGCGGCGAATCGGTGGAGACGATGCAGGCGATCGTCGAGCGGTACATCGTCCCGGTGCTGCTGGGGCGGGGTGTCGACGAGATCACCGGCATCATGTCGGACATCGAACGAGTCGTCGCCAATGCCCGTTTCGCGAAGGCCGCCGTCGACGTCGCTTTGCACGACGCCTGGGCCCGCAGCCTGGGTGTGCCCGTGCACACGCTGCTCGGCGGCGCCTTCCGGAAGAGTGTCGACGTCACGTGGGCCCTCGGCGCCGCACCCGCCGAGGAGATCATCGAGGAGGCGCTCGGGCTCGTCGAGTCGAAGCGGCACTTCAGTTTCAAGCTGAAGATGGGTGCGCTCGATCCCGAGGTCGACACTGCCCGGGTGGTCCAGATCGCGCAGGCTCTGCAGGGCAAGGCCGGCGTCCGCATCGACGTCAACGCCCGCTGGGACAGGCTCACTGCGCTGAAGTACGTGCCCCGCCTCGTCGAAGGCGGCGTCGAACTGATCGAGCAGCCCACGCCCGGTGAGCAGCTCGAGGTCCTCGCCGAGCTCAACCGACTCGTCCCCGTCCCGGTGATGGCGGACGAGAGCGTGCAGACTCCGCACGACGCCCTCGAGGTCGCACGGCGCGGAGCCGCGGACGTCATCGCCCTCAAGACCACCAAATGTGGCGGCCTGAAGAAGAGCCGCGAGGTGGTCGCGATCGCGAAGGCAGCCGGAATCGCCTGCCACGGAGCCACGTCCATCGAAGGCCCGATCGGCACCGCGGCGTCCATCCACTTCGCGTGCGCGGAGCCCGGCATCGACTTCGGCACCGAACTGTTCGGGCCGCTGCTGTTCAGCGAGGAGTTGCTGCAGGAACCGATCCGCTACGCCGACGGTCAGGTGTTCCTGCCCGAGGGACCCGGCCTCGGAATCGAGCTCGACATGGACGCAGTCAAGACCTGGACCAGGAACTAAGGAGCACACCACCCGATGGCACTCTTTCACGTCCGCATGGACGTCGCCATTCCCCGCGACCTCGACCCGCAGGTCCGGGACGAGACCATCGCCAAGGAGAAGGCGTACTCGCAGGAGCTCCAACGCTCCGGCAAGTGGCCCGAGATCTGGCGGATCGTCGGGCAGTACAGCAACATCAGCATCTTCGACGTCGAGTCGGCCGACGAACTGCACGAGATCCTGTGGAACCTTCCACTGTTCCCGTACATGAACATCGAGATCATGCCGCTCACCAAGCACGGTTCCGACGTCAAGTAGGCCCTCCGGGCCCGTGCGTGGTTAGCGAGTCTCTGGACTCGTCAACCACGCACAGGCGGCGGAGCCGCCTATTTCTGCTGCGCCAGCAGCTGGTCCACCGCGCGCACGCTGAGGACGTGGTCGAGTGCCATGGTGGCGCTGCCGACGACTCCCGACAGTTCCCCGTGCGTCCAGGGGAGGATCTGAAGCTGTTGGGTGGCAACGGCGATGGCGTTGCCGTACAGGGTTTCGCGTAGCCCGGCGACGAACGTGTCGTAGGCCTGCGCCATGTCACCGCCGACGATCACGACCTCCGGATTGAGGAGGTTGATCGCACCCGACAACACTTCGCCGATCTGCCGTCCGCTCTCGCGGATCATCCGCCGGGCCTCGGCGTCCCCGGCCAGGGCGAGGGTGATCACGTCGCGGATGTGGGTGACTTCGCGTCCCTGCTCCTGCAGATTGCGGACCAGCGCCCACCCGCCGGCGACGGCCTCGATACACCCGACATCACCGCAGCGGCACACGACTCCTTGTGCCGCTGCGGTTTTCGTGTGCCCGATTTCGCCTGCCGCGCCGAGGGCACCACGCTGGAGGACGCCACCGGACACGAGGCCGGCGCCCAGACCGGTCGACGCCTTGATGAGCAGCATGTCGGCGAAGTCGCGGCGTTCTCCGCGCCGCTCCGCCAGCACCATGACGTTGGCATCGTTGTCGACGAAGACGGGTGCGTCGGTGACGTCGGCGAGGAACGGCTGGAGGGGGACGCCGTCCCAGCCCGACATCATGGGGGAGTTCAGGCTGCACCCGCGTTCGGTGTCGACGGTTCCGGGGAGGCTGATCCCGATCCCGACCGTCCTGCCCGCGGTCTCGCCCAGACTCTCGCGCAGTGCGATGAGGCGTTGCGCGATGACGGGCATCAGCTCGGCCGGGCTGGTGCCGATTTCCTGCTCCACGTCCTCGGCGACGATGACGTCGCCGGCGAGGTCGCAGATGGCCAGCTGGGTGCGGCTCCGGCCGATGGCCGCCGACAGCACGACACCGGCCTGTACGTGAAACGAGAGCTTCACCGGCGGTCGACCCCCGGTCGAGACACCCTCCTCGCGTTCGACGACGAGCCCCGACGCCTGAAGCGAGGAGACCCGCGCCGCGACCGCGGTGCGGGAGAGGCCGGTGAGGGTGCCGATCTCGGTGCGCGTCGTTGCTTGCCCTGCACGAATGAGGGCGAAGACGTCGCCACCCGTCGCCGGGGAGGTCGTCGAGCGAGGCGTCCGCATGCAGGCCATTCAACCAACCGGACACGCGTCTGACAACGTAAGGCCCGGATCTTTGTTCGCCGAAATACTTAAGTCTGTATTGATCGAAAGCGAAAGGTCGCCTACTGTCGTCTGTGACGGCCCACACATCCGGCTTTCAGAGGGAGATGACATGTCACCAGCGACCACCGTGGAACCGTGCGATTTCGTCGTGTTCGGCGGAACCGGCGACCTGGCGGTTCGTAAGCTGCTTCCCGCGCTCTACCTGCGCGACAGGGACGGCCAGCTGCCCGCCGAAACCCGCGTGATCGGTGCCTCGCGAGCCGGTCTCGACACCGACGGTTACCGCGACAAGGTGCGAGGCGAACTCGCGCGGTTCGTGTCCGGCGATCAGCTGGATTCGGACACCTGTGAGCGATTTCTCAATCGCCTCGAATACGTCTCCGTCGACGCCGCGGACCCCACGAACTGGGCGGGCCTCAGCGAGTGTCTCGCCGCGCGGGAAGGTTCGATCCGGGTCTTCTATCTGGCGTGCGCTCCCGGTCTGTTCGGGCCGATCTGTGAGAACCTCGCCCTGAACGGTCTCGCCGACGCGCAGTCCCGCGTCGTGCTGGAGAAGCCGATCGGACACGACCTCGCCTCGGCCCGCGCCGTCAACGACGCGGTCGGCGCCGTGTTCGAGGAGTCGCAGATCTTCCGCATCGACCACTACCTCGGCAAGGAGAGTGTCCAGAACCTCCTGGTCACGCGATTCGCCAACACGTTCCTCGAACCGCTGTGGAACTCCTCGTCGATCGACCACGTGCAGATCAACGTCGCCGAGTCGCTCGGAGTCGGCAGTCGCGGCGGCTACTACGAGTCGGCGGGTGCCCTGCGCGACATGCTGCAGAACCACCTCCTGCAGATGCTCTGCCTCGTCGCGATGGAACCGCCCACCTACGTCGACCGCGAGACCGTGCGAGACGAGAAGCTCAAGGTCCTCCAGGCCCTCAAGCCGATGAGCCCGCAGGACGTCGAACGCTGCACCGTCGCAGGCCAGTACGGTCCCGGCCTCGCCGACGGGATCGCCGTCCCCGGATACCAGGAGGACGTCGAGAACCCGGAGAGCACCACCGAGACGTTCATCGCCGTCAAGGCCGAGATCCAGAACTGGCGTTGGGCCGGCGTGCCGTTCTACCTGCGCACCGGCAAGCGCATGGACCGGCGCTGCTCGGAGATCGTGGTGCAGTTCAAGCCCGTCCCGCACCCCATGTTCCCCGGCAGCGAGGGCCACAGCGAACCCAACCGCCTGGTGATCCAGTTGCAGCCCCACGAGGGCATGCGGCTGCACATGACGGCGAAGGAACCCGGCCCCGGCGGTATCCGGCTCAAGCCGGTGTCGTTGGACCTCAACTACATCGAGACGTTCAAGCGTCCGTCACCCGACGCCTACGAGCGGCTGCTGATGGATGTGGTCCGGGGTAACCCGACCCTGTTCATGCGCCGCGACGAGGTCGAGGCCGCCTGGGAGTGGGTCGAGCAGATCCTCGTCGGCTGGGAGAAGTCCGAGCGCGCCCCGCGCCGCTACCCGGCGGGCACCAACGGACCCACCGACGCAACCACCCTGATCGAGCGCGACGGCCGCGCCTGGCACGAAGGAGTCACCGCATGACCGACGCACCCACACCGACGGCCGACGTGCACCCCGTCCTCGCCGCCGTCACCGAACGCATCATCGAGCGCAGCAAGCCCGAGCGCACGATCTACCTGGACCGTATCCGTCAGGCCGCCGACCGCGGTCCGGCGCGCGGCAAGCTGGCCTGCGCGAACCTCGCGCACGGATTCGCCGCGTCCGGCCCGGCCGACAAGAAGGCGCTGCGCAGCTTCGTCAAGCCCAACATCGCGATCGTCTCGTCGTACAACGACATGCTGTCGGCGCACCAGCCGTTCGAGCACTTCCCGCGGCAGCTGAAGGCCGCGGTCATGGAAGCCGGCGGCATCGCCCAGTTCGCCGGTGGTGTCCCCGCGATGTGCGACGGCATCACCCAGGGCCGCGACGGCATGCAGCTGTCGCTGTTCAGCCGCGACGTCATCGCGATGGCGACGGCGATCGGACTGTCCCACGACATGTTCGACGGTGCCCTCATGCTCGGTGTGTGCGACAAGATCGTGCCGGGAATGCTCATCGGCGCCCTGGGTTTCGGTCACCTCCCGACGATCTTCGTCCCGGCCGGGCCGATGACGTCCGGTCTGCCCAACAACGAGAAGTCGCGCGTGCGGCAGTTGTACGCGGAGGGTAAGGCCGATCGCGAGGAACTGCTCGACGCGGAGGCGGCGAGCTACCACGGTGTAGGCACCTGCACGTTCTTCGGCACGGCCAACTCCAACCAGCTCCTCATGGAGGTCATGGGCCTGCACCTGCCCGGATCGAGCTTCGTGAACCCGGGGACCCCGCTGCGCGAGGCTCTCACGTCGGAGGCGGGAAAGCGCGTCACCGGTCTCACCGCGCTCGGCGACGACTACACGCCGGTCGGCGAGGTCGTGGACGAGAAGGCCGTCGTCAACGGCTGCGTGGCGCTGCTCGCCACCGGCGGTTCGACCAACCACACGATGCACCTCGTGGCCATCGCCCGCGCCGCCGGAATCACCCTCACGTGGGACGACCTGTCGGAACTGTCCGCGGTGGTGCCGCTGCTCGCCCGGATCTACCCCAACGGCTCCGCGGACGTGAACCACTTCCACGCGGCCGGCGGCCTCGGCTACGTCGTGTCGTCGATGCTGGACGCGGGACTGCTGCACGAGGACGTGAAGACCGTCGTCGGCCCCGGGCTCCGCCGCTACACGGAGGAACCGAAGCTGTCCGGCGAGGGCGTCGAATGGCAGCCGGGCACGCGAATCAGCCTCGACACCAGCGTGTTGCGCGGACCGGAAGATCCGTTCGACGTCAACGGCGGCCTCAAGATGCTGACCGGAAACCTGGGTTCGTGCGTGATGAAGACGTCGGCCGTCCACCCGGACCACCGTGTGGTGACCGCTCCGGCCAGGGTCTTCGACGATCAGCTCGACTTCCTGGCCGCGTTCGAGGCGGGCACGTTGACCGGTGATTTCGTCGCCGTGCTCCGGTACCAGGGCCCGCGCGCCAACGGCATGCCCGAATTGCACAAGCTCACACCGGTACTCGGTGTTCTGCAGGATCAGGGCCGGAAGGTCGCGCTGGTCACCGACGGCCGGATGTCGGGTGCCTCCGGGAAGGTTCCCGCGGCCATCCACCTCACCCCCGAGGCGGCCGCGGACGGACCCCTCGCGCGGGTGCGTGACGGCGACGTCCTCACCGTCGACGCGGTGACCGGATCCGTGAACGTGCACCTCGACGACGAGGAACTGGCCGCCCGCCCGGCGACCGGTCGTGCGCTCGGTGCCGACGAATGGGTCGGCACGGGGCGCGAACTCTTCGCCGGCCTGCGAGCCGCTGTCGGACCGGCGACCCAGGGCGCCAGCGTTTTCCACCCCCAACCCGTCTAAGGAGTATTCAGTGACGAACAGCCCCTCCCTCCTCGACCGCGTCCCGGTCATCCCCGTCGTCGTCGTGGACGACCTCGGCGACGCAGTGCCGGTGGCCCGCGCGCTGGTGGCCGGCGGCATCCCGATGATCGAACTGACCCTGCGCACGCCCTGCGCGCTCGACGCCATCAAGGCGATCGCGAGCGAGGTGCCGGAAATCTGCGTCGGCGCGGGCACGATCGTGGAACCGGTACAGGCCGCGCAGGCGGCCGACGCGGGAGCGCAGTTCCTGGTCTCGCCGGGGAGCACCGAAACTCTGCTGAAGGCCATGACGGACACCGGACTGCCGCACCTCCCGGGTGCGGCGACGGTCTCCGAGGTGCTCTTCCTGCTCGAGCACGGCTACCGCGAACTCAAGTTCTTCCCGGCAGAGGCGTCGGGTGGCGCGAAGTTCCTCGGCTCGATCCACTCACCCGTTCCGGCGGCACGGTTCTGCCCCACCGGCGGCATCTCGACGTCGAACGTCGGCGACTACCTGTCGCTGCCCAACGTCGGCTGTGTCGGCGGATCCTGGCTCACGCCCGCCGACGCCGTGAAGCTGAAGGACTGGGACCGGATCAGCGGACTCGCGCGTGAGGCGGCGGCACTCGCCCGGTAGCGGGGGAGGCGGCGCGGTACGGTGATGTCGTGCGCGACAGTGACAACGGTGACTCCCAGCGGCCGGGTTCTCAGTCCTCGCTGAAGTCCGCCAACCAGCACCGTGTGGTCCGCGCACTCCAGACGTCGGGTGAGCTCACCCAGGCGGAGATCGCGCGTCGCACCGGGTTGGCCCCCGCCACCGTCTCGAACATGGTCAAGGAATTGACCGCGGCCGGGATGGTCGCCGTGCCCGGCGGCGACCACCCGGGCCAGCGGGGCCGTGCGGTGAAGCTGACCCGCAAGATGGGGCTCGCGGTCGGGATCGACTTCGGGCACCGCCATCTCACTGTTGCCGTCGCCGACATGGCCCACCAGGTGCTGGCCGAGGAGCGCGTCGAACTCGGCGCGGGGCACCGCGCCGAGGACGGCGTGGTGCAGGCGGGCGCTCTTCTGGACGCGGCCCTCGATCGCCTCGGCTGCGACCGTACGTCCGTTCTCGCGGTCGGCATGGGTCTGCCGGCGCCGCTCGAGACCGATACCGGTGAGGTCGGCGGCCCGTCGATCCTCCCGGGGTGGGTCGGTGTCGACGCGGCAGCCATCGCGTCGGAGTATCTCGGCACCGCGGTGCACGTCGACAACGATGCGAACCTCGGCGTGCTCGCCGAACACATGTGGGGAGCGGGCCGGGGAACCACCGATCTCGCCTACATCAAACTGTCCGACGGAGTGGGTGCCGGACTCGTCCTCGACGGCCGGCTGTACCGCGGAAGAGGCGGCACCGCAGGCGAAATCGGCCATCTGACACTCGACGAGTTCGGTCAGGTATGCCGCTGCGGCAACCGCGGCTGCCTCGAGACCCTCGTCGCCTCGCACGTCGTGATCGGCCTGCTCGCACCGAGCCGCGGCCCCGACCTCACCATCGCCGACATCGTCGCGATGGCCGAGGGCGGAGATGCCGCCTGCATCCGGGTGCTCGCCGACACGGGACGGCACGTCGGCGTCGCCGCAGCGAGCCTGTGCAACCTCGTCAATCCCGAACGTCTCGTCATCGGCGGTGAACTCGCGCTGGCCGGGGAACTGCTGCTCGGGCCGATGCGTGAGGTGGTCGGACGATATGCGGTGCCCAGCGCGGTCCGTTCCCTGGACATCCGCGTCGCCGAACTCGGTCCCCGGGCGCAGGTGCTCGGTGCCGTCGCGCTGGGTCTGCGATCCGCGCTTCCGGCCTGACTGTTCGCCGCTGAATTCTCACATCAGTTTGTGGGGTGAGCGCTGCGCTCGTGACGGTCAGTTCGTTCATTAATGAACATTTGCGCGGTGATGTTCGCCTATTTGTGTTCACATCTTGACGGTTCCCTATTCCGTTGCCTACTGTGTTCCACACCACAACGAATGCGCTCTCGCGCAGGCCTCGGCTCGATCCGAGACTCGTCACCCCCTTGCTCACGAGGAGACCCATGACTGAAAACGTCCTGTTGCCCGGTGCGGAATCGCCCGGCGACACAGCAGAGGGCACTTCGGTTCCCGTCCGTATCGCGGTCGTCGCGGCACTCGGCGGGTTGCTGTTCGGCTACGACAGCGCGGTGATCAACGGTGCGGTGTCGGCGATCGAAGGCAAGTTCCAGGTCGATTCCGCTCTCCTCGGATTCGCGATCGCCTCGGCACTGCTGGGCGCCGCGGCGGGAGCGATGCTGGCCGGGCGGATCGCCGACCGGTACGGACGCCTCGTCACCATGCGGGCCGCTGCCGTGATGTTCCTGCTGAGCGCCATCGGCACCGGATTCGCGGCCAACGTCGAGATGCTGGTGACGTTCCGGATCGTCGGCGGCATCGGTGTGGGGCTGGCCTCGGTCATCGCACCCGCCTACATCGCCGAGATCTCGCCCGCCCGGGTGCGCGGACGTCTCGGGTCGCTGCAGCAACTCGCGATCGTCACGGGCATCTTCGTCTCGCTCCTGGTCGACTACGCCCTCGCCGCCCTCGCCGGTGGGTCGCAGGAAGAACTGTGGTTCGGGCTCGAGGCCTGGCGCTGGATGTTCCTCGCGATGTGCGTGCCCGCATTGGCCTACGGACTGCTGTCGCTGACGATTCCCGAATCCCCGCGCTACCTGATCGCCCAGGGCCGCCTCGGTGAGGCTCGCGGCATCCTCGCGGTCCTGCTCGGCGAGAAGGGTCTGGACCTCAAGATCGAGAGCATCCGCTCGACGCTGGCCCGTGAGACGCAACCGTCGATCCGTGATCTGAAGGGCTCCGCGTTCGGCCTGATGCCGATCGTGTGGATCGGCATCGGACTCTCCGTCTTTCAGCAGTTCGTCGGCATCAACGTCATCTTCTACTACTCCAGCGTCCTGTGGCAGGCCGTCGGCTTCGACGAGGGCAGCTCACTGCAGATCACGGTCATCACGTCGGTGGTCAACATCGCCACCACCCTCATCGCCATCGCCTACATCGACCGGGTGGGCCGGCGACCGCTGCTGATCATCGGCTCCGCCGGCATGGCCGTGACGCTCGCGACCATGGCGTTCATCTTCGGCACCGCGTCCACCACCGTCGTGGACGGTGTCGCGACGCCGCAGCTGACCGGACTGCAGGGCCCGATCGCGCTCGTCGCCGCCAACCTCTTCGTGGTGGCCTTCGGAATGTCCTGGGGCCCTGTGGTGTGGGTCCTGCTCGGCGAGGCGTTCCCCAACCGCATCCGGGCCGCCGCCCTGTCGCTCGCCGCGGGCGCCCAGTGGGCGGCGAACTGGCTGATCACTGTGACGTTCCCGTCCATGAAGGACTTCTCGCTGGGAATCGCGTACGGCTTCTACGCTGTGTGCGCCGTGCTGTCACTCGTCTTCGTGTTGCGCTGGGTCAAGGAGACGAAGGGCGTGGAACTCGAAGCGATGCATTCGGATTCGGCCGCGTAGTACCGACCGCATCACGAAGAAGGCACCCGCGAGTACGTCACTCGTGGGTGTCTTCTTCGTCCTTCATCTGCTCGACTGCCGTCGCGGATTCGCTCACGATCGCGCGCATGGCCGCCTCCGCCGCATCGGCGTCGCCCATCTGGATGGACGACGCCACCACGCCGTGCAGGCGGATGGCTTCGGTCTCGGCGACGTGCGGCATCAACGAGTGCCGGGTGCGGCCCTCGAGCACCTCCACGACGATCTGCGACATCGCGCGCAACAGCGGATTCCCCGACGCGGTCAGCAGTGTGCGGTGAAAGTCGGAGTCGTGAGCCAGGTAGGCGTCCGTGTCCGCCGCGCGGGACGTCGACGACATTCCGATGACGGCCGCCGTCAGCGCCCCGCACTGTTCCGGCGTCGCCCGCGTCGCTGCGAGACGCGCGGCGAGAGGTTCGATGCCCGACCGTAGTTCGCTCAGGCTCGACAGCTGCTCGAACCGCTGTGGGCCGGCCAGCTTCCACCGAATCACGCTCGGATCCAGCGAATTCCAGTGCTCCTCACCCAGCACGGTGATCCCGACGCGACGCCGCACGGCCAGCAGCCCGAGGGATTCCAGGACGCGGACCACCTCGCGGACGACGGTGCGGGAGACGGCGTACTGGGTGACCACGTCGTCGGCGGAGATCCGGGTGCCGGGTGCGACGACCCCGGCCACGATGTCGCTACCCAGTCGATCGAGCACCGTCTCGTGCAATTGCCGGTACTCGCCGCCGTCTGCGTTGGTCATCCGCCGATGTTCCCACGGTTAGCCCCATTGAACACACGTTGGCGCGCGATTCAGACTCTAAGTAGTACTTAATTGGGTTCGGCCTTGAAATCATATGGTTTATGAGGCAGAGTGACCTGAGTCACGAACAAGGGTCATTCCATCACCGATCTCCCTGGAGCAACAGAATGAGTACCGCGTCACTACTCGCAGCGGCCGACAGTGCCGGCCACGACGCGCGGCTGATCACGGCCGCCGTCGTCGGCGTCGCCGTGATCATCGCGCTGATCACCTGGCTCAAACTCCACCCGTTCCTCGCGCTGTCGATCGGCGCCGTCGGCGTCGGCATCGCCGCAGGTCTGGGTGGGCAAGACTCGGTGAAGTCGTTCGTCGAGGGCTTCGGGGCCACGATGGGCAGCGTCGGAATCCTGATCGGGTTCGGTGCCATGTTCGGCAAGTTGCTCGCCGATTCCGGTGGCGCCGACCGCGTCGTCGACACCCTCGTCGGACGAGCGGGCCCGCGGTCGCTGCCGTGGATGATGGCGCTGGTCGGCGCCGTGATCGGCCTGCCGATGTTCTTCGAGATCGGCCTCGTGCTGTTGATGCCCGTCATCATCCTGGTCGCACGGCGTTCGGGACTGTCGCTGATGCGGATCGCGATTCCCACGCTGGCGGGTCTGTCGGCCATGCACGGTCTCGTTCCGCCGCACCCCGGGCCACTGGTCGCGGTCGCGGCCCTGAACGCCAACCTCGGACTCACCCTCGCGCTCGGCGTCCTCGTCGCGATTCCCACCGTCGTCATCGCCGGGCCGCTGTTCAGCAAGCTGGCGGCACGCTGGGTGGACGTCCCCGTTCCCGAGCTCTACGTGACCGTCGAGGACCGGGAAGGCGCCGAGGCCGCCGCCGAGCGTCGCCGGCCCAGCTTCGCGGCCACCCTGTCCGCCATCCTGCTTCCTGTCGTCCTGATGCTGGGCAAGGCGATCGCCGACGTCGTCGCCGCCGACTCGGAGTCGCCCGCGAAGGCGCTGCTCGACTTCCTCGGAACACCGGTCGTGGCCCTCGGACTCGCGGTGCTCGCCGGGATGGCGCTCCTCGGCCGGGGTGGCGGCATGGACCGCAAGGCCATCGCCGTCTCGCTGGAGAGTTCGCTGCCCCCGATCGCCGGGATCCTCCTCATCGTCGGCGCGGGCGGCGGATTCAAGCAGGTCCTGATCGACACCGGCATCGCCGACGTGATCGCCGACGCGATCAAGGACAGCGCCCTTCCCGTGCTGTTCCTCGCCTGGCTCGTGGCCGTACTCATCCGCGTCGCCACCGGATCGGCCACCGTCGCGACGGTCACCGCGTCCGGAATCCTCGCACCCGTCGCCGCCGAACTGACCTCCACGCACGTCTCGCTGATGGTGCTGGCGATCGGGTCCGGCTCGCTGTTCCTGTCGCACGTCAACGACGCGGGCTTCTGGCTGGTGAAGGAATACCTCGGCGTCACGGTGGTACAGAACCTGAAGACGTGGACGGTGATGGAATGCATCATCTCCGTCACCGGTCTGGCCGGTGTCCTCGCACTGAGCGTATTCATCTAAAGGGGGCCGAGAAATGTCGAGTGAGGTTGGTGAGATGCACGTGAGTACGCGCGAACCTGCAGGACGCACGCCGCAGACCGCGGATCCGGTCCTCGTGCTGATGGGGGTGTCCGGGTCGGGGAAGTCGACGGTCGCGGGAATCATCGCCGGCGCCATGGGCTGGGACCTGCAGGAGGGAGACGCCCTGCACCCACCCGCGAATGTTGCGAAGATGGCATCGGGGCAGCCGTTGACCGATGAGGACCGCTGGCCGTGGCTCGATGTCGTCGCGGGGTGGATTCGGGAACACACCGAGAACGGTCTGCCCGGGGTCATCACCTGCTCGGCGCTCAAGCGCAGCTACCGCGACGTGCTGCGGGGCGACAACGTCGTCTTCGTGCATCTCGCCGGGTCGCGGGCGCAGATCGGGGAACGGCTGACGGCCCGGCTCGACCACTTCATGCCCCCGTCGTTGCTGGACACACAGATCTCGACGCTCGAACCGATCGAGCCGGACGAGGACGCGATCGTGGTGGACGTGGGCGGATCACCCACCCAGGTGGCGACCGAGATCATTGCCCGGCTGGAGGAGCGACTGGCTCGGTGAACCTCGGGCAATCGGACGAAAATCCGTCGAAGTCGCTCGGCAACGGGCGACTTCGTCCTACCGTGGCGGGAGGTCTCGGGGAGCGGACGTGACGGTTTCGGGTGCGTTTCTCTCCGGATCGCCCTAGGGTGTCCAGTTGGCTGGACAAGCGTCCGATACAACGGAGGGCAGTATGCGAACGCGTGAATCGATCGTGTGGCACTGGGATGTCAGTCGGCGGGCGCGCATGACGTTCTGGTTTGCCAGGGCGTTCGTCAAACCGCTGTTCACGATATGGCCGACGACGGACCGCGGCATCGAACTGCTGGCGACCCTCGACGAGCTGATCGACCGGCTTCCCAAGCCGAAGGGCCTCGACATCGAGGCGATCTCGCTCGGCGGGGTGCCGTGCGAGAAGATCACTCATCCGCGACCCACGGTCACGTCGATGGACGGCGCCACCATCCTTTACTTTCACGGCGGTGGATTCGTGTTCTGCGGGCTCGCCACCCACCGTGCACTGTGCGGGTTGCTCGCCGCGCGTTCGGGTTCGCCCGTCGTCTCCGTCGAGTACCGGCAGCTTCCCAAGGGGGCGATCGGGGCGTCGCTGGTGGACGCCATGACCGCGTACACCGAGGTGCTGAAGGTCTGCGACGACCCCACCAGGGTGATCGTCGCGGGGGACTCGGCGGGCGGATACCTGGCGATGAAGGTCGCGGAAGTTGCCGCGTTGCGGGGCATCACCCGCCCGGCGGCCGTCATCGGATACTCCCCGCTGCTCAACCTAGACCTCGAGGATCACGACCCCGATTTCATGAAGCGTGATGCGTACCTGCCGATGTCGCAGGTGGCCAAGCTGAAGGACCGCTGGCTGGCCGGGCCCGATCAGATTCCGGGTGCCCAGTCGCCGGTGAACGCGGATCCGGCGCTGTTCCCGCCCGTCTTCCTCACCGCCGCCGAATACGAAATCATGCGGCCCGACGTCGAGATCATCACGGACAGGTTCGATCGCGAGGGACGGCAGATCGAGACCCACATCTGGAGTGGGCAGATCCACGCATTTCCGGTGATCGGCAAGGTGCTGCGGGAGAGCCGCACGATCATCGGGCTCACCGTCGACTTCGCGTCGCGCGCGCTCACGGAATCGAAGCGGCACTCGGCCTGAACGACTGAACGGCAGAACGGGTGGGCCTGTGCCCACCCGTTCTGCCGTTCCGGGCCTATGCGGGGTTGAGGACCCTGCGCAGCAGCGGTGACACCGTGATAAGCAGACCCAGCAGCGCGACTCCCGTGACGAGCACGAGGCCGGAGTGGAACTGGTGGAATCCGGCGCCGCTGACACCGGTGGCCGTGTGCGAGCCGGCGGTGACGAGCGCGGTGGTGAGTGCCAGCACGAGCGCGGCGCCCACCTGCGCGGACGTCTGCACGAGGCCCGACGCCAACCCCTGCTCGGAGTCGTCGACGCCCGACGTGGCCTGGGCCATGATCGACGTGAAGCCCAGTGCGAAACCGACGCCCAGCAGCAGCACGCTCGGCAGGATCGCGACCGCGTAGTGGGGCTGGTCGCTCCCCGCGAAGAGGAACCACAGGTAGCCGAGGCTCAACGAGGTCAGTGCCGCGATGATCATGCGTGCCGTGCCGAACGCGTCGATCAGGCGTCCGACGAACGGCGATCCGAACGCCACGATGATGCCGGCGGGCAGGAGTCCCAGCGCCATCTCCAGCGGCGACCATCCGAGCACCGACTGCAGGAAGATGGTCATCATGAACTGGAAGCTCAGGTAGGAGCCGAACAGCGCGACGATGCTGAGGTTCGCCCGCACGATCGACCCGGCCCGGAGGATGCTCAGACGCACCAGCGGGTGCGCCACCCGGTTTTCCGCGACGAAGAACGACGCCAACAGGGCCGCGGCCAGTGCGAACGAGCCCAGCGTGAGCGGATCGGCCCAGCCGCGGGCCGGTGCCGACACGACGGTGTAGACGGCGAGCAGCATTCCCGATACCAACGTGGCGGCGCCTACGATGTCGTGTCCGCCGTTGTCGGCGGCGCGGTCGCGGGGGATCAGGACGGCACCCGCGACCAGGGCGAGGACCGCGAACGGCACCGGCATCAGGAAGGTCCAGCGCCACCCGGCGCTGGTCAGCAGTCCGCCCAGGATCAGGCCGGACGAGTAGCCGCTCGCTCCGAAGACGGAGAAGATCGAGAGGGCCCGGTTACGGGCGGGCCCTTCCTTGAACGTGGTGGTGAGGATCGACATCGCGGTCGGCGCGGTGAACGCGGCGGCGAGGCCCTTCACGAAACGACTCGCGATGAGCAGCGTGCCGTTGTCGACGAGCCCGCCGACCAGGGACGCGATCGCGAACACGGTGAGTGCGATCAGGAAGACGCGGCGGCGTCCGAGGAGGTCGGCGGTGCGTCCGCCCAGCAGCAACAGACCACCGAATCCGAGTACGTATCCATTGATGATCCATTGGAGCGAGGTGGTGGACAGCCCCAACTCGGTTCCGATGGAGGGCAACGCAACACCCACCATCGAGACGTCGAGACCGTCGAGGAACATGACGAGGCACAGCACGGCCAGGACGCCCCAGAGGCGGGGTGTCCAGGCCTGGTCGGTCGACGGGGTGGCGGTGGCGCCCGACGAGGGGGCGAGGTCCGGGGTGGCGTCGCTGATAGTCACAGGGAGAATGTAGATGCACGTGCAATCAATGCGCAAGCACTAATTTCGTTTGCATTTAATTCGCTTGCACCTTTTGCGTACGCGCGCTAGGGTGCGGGACATGAGCTCTGAAGCAGACCTGCGCGGCACGTGGCGGCTGCTCGCGAGCAGATACAACTCGATCGCCTGCGAATTGGATCGTGAGATGCAACACGCTCACGGCCTGAGCATGAGTGATTTCGAGACGCTCGACCGACTGATGGACGCCACCTGCGAGCGACCGCGGATGCAGGACCTGGCGGCCGAGATGTACCTCAGCCCCAGCGCCCTGTCCCGGAGCGTGGCCCGGCTGGAGAAGGCGGGCCTGGTCGCGCGGGCGCTGTGTGAGGCGGACCGGCGAGGCGTGTTCGTCGACGTCACCGACGCCGGCCGCGAGGTGCACTCCGACGCCAAGAAGATTCAGGTGGGCGTGCTTACCGAAAGGCTTTCGGACGCAACCTGATCCGTCAGGTCAACGAGGTGGGTGTCGCGTAGTCGTCGGACGGGAACTCGCCGTCGACGACGGCGGTCACCACGGTGTTCTCGAGCGTGATCGCCCCTCCATGGTTGTCCAGGAATGCGGTGTCCGCGGCGTCGCGACCCGTCGCGATCCGCAGCAGTGCCGAACGCGGGGCCAATCGGGTCGCGTCGACCACACGCCATTCGTCATCGACGAACGCCTCGACGACAGCATGGAAATCCATAGGGTCGCACCCCGGCGCGTACACGGCCACCAGCCGCGCCGGAATGGTGACGGCCCGCAGAAGCGCCACCGTGAGGTGAGCGAAGTCACGGCACACGCCCGCCCCGGACAGCATCGTGTCGACGGCGCTGTCGGTGGATCTGCTCGAACCCGCCTGGTACAGCAGCCGCGACCCCACCCACGTGGTGATGTCCTGCAGCAGTTCCGGGTGCGGCTTGGACAGATTGAATTCACCCCCGGTGAAGCCGAAGAACTTGTCCGCCTCCGCATATCGGCTCGGGCGCAGATACTTCGACAGGTCGTAGTCGGTGACCGGAGGCGAATCAGCTTTACCCGCAACCGAAGCCGAGTACTCGACGTGCAGCGATCCGGGTTCGCTGTCCAGGAGGTGGACGCGAGTGCCGTGCTCCGCCACCATCTCCCGTGCCTCGACACGGTTACCGTCGAGGGTGAACGTCAACGATTCCGACAACTCCGAACCGGGCGTCCGGGCAACCGCGATCTTGAATTCGAGACTGGTGGCGTCGGTGACCGCGATGTCGAGAGTGGCGCTGACGTGACGTTTCATCAGCCCATCCTGGCACCCATCGTCCGGGGGTGCAGAACACCCCCGCCGAAATCAGGCCTGCACGCGCGGCCGCAACCACTCGACGAGGTCGTCGAGAACCTCCTCGTTCTCCGGTTCGTTGAACACCTCGTGGAACAGGTTTTCGTAGATCTCCACCGTGAGATCCTCCGAACCGACGTACTCGGCGATGAGTTCCGTGCCGTGCACACTCGCGAGTCCGTCATCCCGGCCGTGCTGGAGCAGCAGGGGAACTGTCAACGACGGCAGACGCTCCGGCAACCGTTCGGCGGCGAGGATCATCCCGCGCGCAATCCCGGCCGGGACCTTGCCATGGTGGACGAGGGGATCCTCCTCATAGGCCGACACGACCGCAGGATCGCGGGACACCAGCTTCGCGTCGAGCGACTCGACGGGCACCCCGGGGAGGAAGCGCCCCACCAGCTTGCCGATCTCGACCACGATGCGCGGCGTGCCGCTCGTCACGTCGACCGCAGGCCCGGACAGCATGAGTGCCTTCAGATCCTGCTGATGGTCGAGTGCGTAGGTCAGCGCGATGGACCCGCCCATGCTGTGCCCGAGGAGGAACCGGTCGGTGCCGGGCCAGTCCGTCGACGCGATGCCGAACAACTGGTGCAGGTCGTCGGTGAACTCGGTCCAGTCCTTCAGATGGACCCGTTTGCCGCCCGACCGCCCGTGCCCGCGGTGGTCGGGCGCGTAGATCGCGAGGTCGAGTTCCCCGAGCCGCTCGATCACATGGTCGTAGCGCCGGGCATGCTCGCCGAAGCCGTGGCACAGAACCAGCACGCCGCGCGGGCGCCGCTCGGGGAGCCAGACGTCGTAGACGATGGGAATTCCGCCGACGCCGGCGAAGGATGATTCTCGATGCTGCATGATGCCCCTTCGTGGTCCGAACACGACGACTCAGATCATTGCACGGTGAGGTACCCCGGCACGGGACAAATTAGGGTATCGGTCACTTCGACAACAGGTCGATCACGGCGCGCGAGGTGCGTCGCCGCAGCCACCCACGCGGTCCGTCCTCGCCCAGCGCGGCGCGGGCGGCGTTCAGGCCCGACACCCCGTGTACGCCCCCACCCGGGTGCGCCGAGGCGCTTCCCAGGTACAGGCCCTGGACCGGGGTCTCCGAACGGGACGTGCCCGGTCCCGGCCGGAACACCAGTTGTTGATGGAGTTGCGCCGTTCCGCCGTTGACGGCGCCACCCACGAGATTCGCGTCGGCCGCTTCGAGATCCGACGGGCGCTGTACGACGCGTCCGACGACCCGCTCCGAGAAACCCGGTGCGTGTGCCTCGAGGACGTCGTCGACGCGCGTCGCGAGCAGATCGGCGGACGCGTCGTCGGTGATGTCCCGCGGTAGATGTGTGTACGCCCAGGCGCTTTCGGTGCCCTCCGGTGACCTGCTGGGGTCCGCGGTCGTCATCTGCCCGAACAGCAGGAACGGGCTGGCCGGAATGGTGCCGGTGGTCAGGTCGGCCATCCAGCGGACGAGCCCGTTGTCGTCGGCGCCCAAGTGGACGGTGCCCGCACCGCTCAGGCTGGGGGACCGCCACGGGATCTTCTCCGACAAGGCGTAATTGACCTTCAGCACGGGCGTGTCCCACTCGAAGTGGTCGAGGTCGGCGCGCACGCGGGCAGGGACGGCGTGGTCCGGAAGCAGCGACCCGTACAGGGCGGGCGCGGACACGTCGGCGATCACCGCCCGACGAGCCGTGTAGCGGACACCCGACGCCGTCCGAACACCCACAGCTTTACCCGACCGGACGTCGATCCCGGTCACGGCGTCGCCGTAGTGGAAGTGCGCACCGGCGTGCTCGGCGCGGCGCACCATCGCGGCCGACAACTCGCCCGCCCCGCCCACCGGAACGGGGTAACCGCCGTCCTGGGCGAGCATCGTCAGGATGTAACCCATGACACCGCTGCCCGGTGCGTCCGGCGGGGTGTCGGCGTGCATCGCGTTACCCAGCAACAGAAGTCGAGCCGCCTCGCTGCGGAACAGTTCATGCGCCATCCGCCGTGCGGGCAGGAGGAGGAACCGGGCCAGTCGCAGCGACTCGGCCGTGCCCAGTTGTCGCAGCAGTCGGCTCGGACCCCGCACGGGCGGGAACGGGCTGAACAGGGTGCTCAGCAGCGGCTCCTTGACGTCGTGCCACTGCTCGACGAGCGCCGTCCACGCGGCACCGTCCCCAGGTTGACGGCGTTCGAGATCGGCGGCCGTGTCCGCGGGGTTCGGGTAAATCACCGGCGCGTCCTCGTCGGCAGCCGAGCGGGCGTGACCGAGCGCTCTGGGTGCATGACTCCACCGCAGGCCGTGCGACTCGAGGTCGAGACCGCGGAGCGCGGGCGACACGGTGGACAGGGGATAGAACGCGCTGAACAGGTCCGAGGTGAAGCCGGGGACGAGTTCTGCCGACCTCACCGCACCGCCGGGCGTCGGCTGCGCCTCCACGACCGCGACGTCCCAGCCCGCGTCGGCCAGGGTCGCGGCCGCGACGAGTCCGTTGGGACCGGATCCGATGACCACTGCGTCGACGTTGTTCACCCGACCAGGCTGTCAGAAAAGGCGGCGCTCTGCTCAGATGGGCGAGGGCGTGAACATCACCGGCATGTGCTTCAGCCCGTTGATGAAGTTGGAGCGCAGGCGCTGGGCCGGCGCGGTCTGCTCCATGTCCGGCATGCGACGCAGAATCTCACCCAGCATCACCTTCATCTCCGCCCGAGCGAGGTTGGCGCCGAGGCAGAAATGGTGACCGCCACCACCGAACGCAATGTGCTGGGAGTAGTGGCCGGTGGGCCGGTCGATATCGAACGTGTAGGGGTCGTCGAAGACCGCCTCGTCGCGGTTTCCCGACATGTGCCAGATGACCACGCGGTCGCCCTCGGAGATCTCGACGTCGTGCAGCACGGTGTCCGTGGTCGCCGTCCGCCGGAACTGCATCACCGGTGTGGCCCAGCGCAGCCCCTCCTCGATCAGAGCGTCGAGTTTGGACGGATCCTCGAGCACCTTCCTGCGCTCCTCGGGATGCTCCATCAGCGCCAGCTGGGTGTGGGAGATGGCGTTGCGGGTGGTCTCGTTGCCCGCGACCGCCAAGAGCATGAAGAACATGTTGAAATCCAGTTCGCCCAACTTCTCGCCGTGCACGTCGGCCTGGATGAGAGCTGTCGCGATGTCGTCGCGCGGGTGCTTCTTCCGATCCTCGAACATCTCCAGGCTGTACGCGAACATCTGGGCCGCCGCCGCCCGTTCCTGCCCTTCCTCGAGATGGAATTCCGGATCGGACGAGCCGATCATCTGATTCGTCAGGTCGAAGATCAGCTTGCGATCTTCCTGGGGCACGCCCAGGAAATCGGCGATCGCCTGAAGCGGGAGTTCGGATGCGACGTCGACGACGAAGTCGCACTCGCCGCGCTCGATCACCGCGTCGACGATGGTCGTGGCCCGCCGCGCGAGAATCTCGTGCAGCTGGCCGATGCGGCGGGGCGTGAAACCCTTGCTCACGATCTTCCGCAGCGCCGTGTGGTCGGGCGGGTCCATGTTCAGCATCATCAACTGCTGGCCCGCCAGGTCATCCGGGCTCAGGTCGTCGATATAGGTGGCGCCCCGCCACGACGAGTACGTCTCGGCGTCCCGGTTCACCGTCACGATGTCGGCATGACGGGTGACACACCAGAACGGGACGCCGCGCTCGTCAAGGTGCCGGTAGACCGGTGCCTCCCGCCGCAACACGGCGAACATCTCGTGGGGCACGCCCTTCGCGAAGGTGTCCGGGTTGTAGAGATCGACGTCGGCGAGCTGCACGGTCCCTCCTGAGGCCTCACGTACAAGAATACGTTCTAGTCCTGGAGGATGTGGAACAACGAAAAACGGCTCCGGAGAAATGAATCTCCGGAGCCGTTTCCACTTGGTAGCGGGGACAGGATTTGAACCTGCGACCTCTGGGTTATGAGCCCAGCGAGCTACCGAGCTGCTCCACCCCGCGTTGCATTGACAACACTACACCCTTCCCGGAGTGCTCTTGACCAACCCCGGGGAGGGCTAGGTCACATCAGCCGGAACTGGACCATTTCGATGGCGTTCTCGATCGCCTCGGAGACCTCGCGCAAGCGTTCGTCTGCGCCGGCCGCAGCGAGGATCTGCAGGCGGTCGGCGTCCCCCATCGGAATGTAGGTGGCGATCTCGTAGAGCCTCGTGCCGAGCGACCCGCGGAAACCGCCGATGACGGGAACATCGGGCGGAACGTTGCCGGTCTCCGTCGCGAGACGGCGGAGAAGGCCGTACAGGAATTCGAGTCTCTCGATGAGGGACGGGAATTCGTAGTCCGCTGTCTGAGTGCCGGTGTTCTCGTCCGGCCACACATCCACCTCGGCGATCGGATATGGGTTGTCGGGCAACCACTTCGACACCTTGATCCGTTCCTCCGTGCGGCAGAACAGCTCGTACCGCCCGTCGCCGATCGAGGCGTGGGATTCGATCCGCGCGATGGTGCCGACATCGTGGCGGACGTCGCCGCCCCCCACCTCGTTGCCGCGGGCAATGAGAACGACCCCGAAACGGGGACCGTCCGGTGCGTCCAGGCAGTCGCGAACCAGTTCCTGATAGCGGGGTTCGAAGACGTGGAGGGGGAGCTGCTGACCGGGCAGCATCGTCGAGCCCAGCGGGAACATGGGGAGCAGAGTCATCAGGGGATTCTCAATCGGGGTACGGGCGTCGCCGGCAACGGGTCGACGCGATCGATCTCGTCCGTGAGGTGTTCCGACCACGTCAGGAGGCCGGCGATGTCGAGGCCGTGCGGCGCCTCCACCTCGTAATGCCGGATCCGATCGTGGCCTTGGCGCAGCAGCGACCGCGCGCCGGTCTTGTTGCCCCGCATCAGGTGGGTGAGACCCACCGCGAGCTGTGCGAGCCCCTGCCATAGTTCCCGCTCGTCCTCGGGGGCGATCTTCCACGTACCCTCGAGGATCTCGTGGGCGTGGAACGGCATGCCGTGGTCGAGCAGCCGCTGAGCCTCGGTGATCGCCTCGTCGGGTGGTAACCGCAGGTCATCGGGGATGCGGGGCACACCCTCGGCGTCGTGCGGCAGGGGGCGGCCGAGTTCGTCGCGGGGGCGTGCATTGAGGGGTTTCCCCGCCCCGTCCCTGTCCCGATCGGTCATGGGACAAGGGTAACGCTCAGCCGCGGGTCGGCGAAGCGTTGGCGAGGGCCGCCGACACGCGTTTCGACAGCTCGTCGCGAACCAACCGGACTGTCGCGGACCGCAGGTGAACACGGTCGTCCTGGTGATAGA
Organism: Rhodococcus wratislaviensis; assembly: GCF_900455735.1. GTDB lineage: Bacteria > Actinomycetota > Actinomycetes > Mycobacteriales > Mycobacteriaceae > Rhodococcus_F > Rhodococcus_F wratislaviensis. The sequence goes on from NZ_UAUI01000029.1 coordinate 209,072, forward strand.
GATACCGGCCGTCCGCTTCGACGTCGATCCAGGTCAGTTCACCCAGAACGGGCTCGTCGAGGCCGCTGCGAGCACCACGGATGCAGATGTATCCGATTCCGGTCCGCGGCCGGCCCACGATCCTTCGCAGGAGAGTGCCGTCGGAGGCTCGGGCGTTCTGCAGGACGGAACTCCCGCTGCTGCGGTTCTCGAGGTCGTCGGGGTGCGCGGTCAGAGACGGGGTTCGTCCGGGCGGACAGTCGGGCAAGTCTTTCAGGAGTTGGGTGGTCAGCCAGTCGACGCCCTCGGTGCCGGCGGCGATCCGGATGTCGCCGCGGCCCGGTGCTCCACGCAGCTGTTCGGCGACGACCGCGATCCGGCCACGGATGCTGCCCCTCCGGCGAAGCCCGGAGTCGAGTTCGGGGGAGGGGGCGAGCACCGTGACGGACAGTTGCGGATCCCGGAGCGCCTGGATCGCGGCGACCAGTTTCGGTTCGTCGAGCGCGGTCCGCCACTGCTCCAGCTCGCGTTGCTGGACGGCGTACCGATCTTCCGTCGCAGCCGCCGATCGGTATTGCAGCGGGTACGGCATCCGGTCGAGATCGGTTGCCTCCCAGAGACACATGAATTGGGCTGACGTCAGCCGCCAGTTCATGCGCCGATCACCGGGGGTGCGACGGGGTCGAGTGTGCCGATCAGTTCGTTGCCGTTGTCGACGGTGACGAGGTAGCTCGGCGTCTGGTGCTCCGTGTCGCTGTCGCCGTTGCCGCCTGCTCGGCCGGGCGCACCCATCATCCCAGGTGCCATACCCATTCCGGGACGACTCATGCTCGGTTTCACCGGAGTCGCCGCCGCAGCAGCGGCAGCCGCCCCGGCGCCCGCTGCGGCACCACCGGACGGAATCGGGCCACCCGGAACCACACCGCTCGAGTTGGCTTCCGAGTCGCGCTTGTCGTTCTTGCGGCGCGCGCTCGACGCCGAGCCGCCGATGCCCGATCCGCCGACACCGGACCCTCCGCCTACTCCGCCGTAACCCCCGGCGCCAGCCCCCGTGCCCGTGCCCAGCTGCGAACCGGCACCGGCTGCGTTCTGCGCATTCGCGGCGGCAGTCTGTGCGGCTGAGCCGGATCCGGCCCCCGCGCCCTGATTGGCAGCGGCTTCGGCATTCGCGGCAGATGTAGTCGCGGCGTCATCCGCTGCGGACTCCCCGTCCGCCGGGTTCTCGCCGTTCGCGGACGAATCGCCCCCGCCCTCGCCCGACGCGGAGGAGGTCTTGCTGTCGGTGGTGCCCCAGGAACCGGTACCGCCCGAGTTCGGCGCAGCGGCGTTCGGATCGACGAAATCGGCCCTGTCGTTGGGTGAGTGCGGTGCCGGGAGGACGGGCACATTCGTGCCCACGTCCTGGTAATTCGGGACGTAGATGTTCTGCAGCTTTCGAATGGCCTCTTCCCTTGCCGCATCCCGCGCTGCTTCTCGAGCTTCGGCGGCAGTGGGTGTCAGGGGGAGAAGGCTCAGTGGTTGCTCCGACATCGGTGCTGGGATGCTGTTTTTCACATCCTGCGCAGCACTGCTGAGAATGTCGAGCTTCACGCCAATCGCTTGCACACCCGAGGTCAATTGGTCACTCGCGCCCGCAAGGTTTTCTGTCGCCGCGAGCGCTGCGTCGGCGGCTGCGCCCTCCCATTTTTCGGCAATCGTGTTCTTGAGAAGGGCGAACCCGAAGCCGATGGGTAGTGAGCCGACGATGGCGTGGCAAGCCTGAGCGAGTCCGCCGATGTCGTCAGGGTTCATTTCCTGCGTCTTCGCGTGGATCTCCGAGTGCTGCCAGCCCTCGAAACATTCCATCGTGGTGATGTAGGGCGGGTCGATCGCATCTGACCCGAGTTGCTCCGCCGACCTCTGCAGCTTGGTGCGGTGCTGATCGCCGGCACCATTGGGCAGCACGGCATCGAAGAAGGGAGCGAGCGGGTCTTTCGGTGCCATCGGTCAGTCCTCCTTCGGAATGAGCGGCTCGTAGGTGCGGGCTGTGTCTTCGAGGCCTCCGCACCACTCTGGTACCGATACGGGGCCAGCGTGATCGGCAAAAATGCTTCGCGTGAATCCGAGAACACCGTATGGAGTTTCGACACTGAGTTCGCAGTAATCCCTCACCGTGCTGTCGAAGATCAGGAGGGCTCTTCGGCCGTTGATCTCGATAGGGGTGGAGTGATCCTTCTTCTTCTCTTGTTCTTCGGCGAAGCTGATGTTTCCCGACAGGACATTCATGCCGTAGTAGAAGCCCTCCGGCTTGTGAAAGCTGTCGTAGCTGCACCCTAGGAAGGTGTAGCTTCCCCCCGTGAAGTCGGCGTTCTTTTCGCTCGTCGGGTCGTAACCGGCGGCGGTCAGTGTCGAATCAGGGATGTCGAGGCAGGGATCGAATGTGACCTGCGGTCGGTCAGATTGATCGACATGTCGAGGCACGCGAACAGTCGAACTGGGCAATTCCGTCGGAGTGGCTTCTCGGCTTGCTGCATGGGTGCTGCATCCTGCGAGCAGGAGGGAAACCGCGGCGACTCCGCATAATGCATTGCGCGTCATTGATCGACTCCTGTTCGAATACCAGAGAGTGCCAGGCTGATCGCGCTGTCGGTATCGGAAAATTCCTCGCCTCCCGCGGCAAATGTGTCACGCATAGTGATGATCACATCGCGGAATTCCCTCAGGCGCTCGCGTACAGAGCCAGAACCGTCGCCACCATTGAACTTGTCGTTGTATCGCGTCTGCAGTTGTTTCGCCGAGTCGAAGCCGCCGAACCCAGAAATGTACTTCAACTGGTCGGCGTTCTTAATCGCCTGATCCATCTGATCGATCATCGTGTTGCAGATGCCGACGCATCGTTGGATTGCGTCATCTTCCAGACGCAGTGTTTTGCTCATTCCCATCCCCCCCACTACTCGACAGGACCCCCACGGCCGCGTGCGGAGATGCTACCGCACAGGTGTGTCACTCGGTGTAGTGCGCAGCGACCCGATGTTCAGGCCGCGTGGAGGTATTCGATGAGGATGCGTTCCACCGGTGAGCTGATCTGAACCTCGCGGAACGGCAACGGTTTCGGTAGTGGTGGTGCGGTTGATCGGTACCGGTGTCCGGTGGGGGTGTGGATCTCGATCTTGTGCAGTCCGCCGGGCAGCTGGTGGGGCTTGGCGTTCCGCCCTGCGCCTTGCTTGGCGTAGTTGCAGGCCGCGCACAGGCCGGCGCCGTTGTGTGCGGTGGTCGGGCCGTCGTGTTCGCGGGGTTGGATGTGGTCGTGGTGCCGGATCGGCGCATCGCACCACGGTGTCCGGCAGGTTCGATCGCGCAGATCGATCAGCCTAGCCAACCCGGCGGGGAAACAACGGGCCTGGGACTCGGTCGCCGTCAGGGCTCCGGAGTGCGGGTTCGCGTACAGACGGCGCAGAGTCACCCGTGCCTCGTCCCCGGTTTCCGGATCTATCGTGGCCTGGACTGCCTCATTTATCCAGTGCCCCGCCAGTGCCGCGGGGACGGGCCCGTACCCCTGCGCGTAGGCGGGTTCGGACCCCCGGTCGAGGAGCGCGCGGTCGGAGATCACGAGGTTGACAGTGATCGGAGGTGCCGTCGCGGTGTGGGGCGCGCCGGTCACTCGAGAGACGAGCAGGTCGGCCATGATCTGCGACCGCGTGCGCTCGTCACCGGCGGCAAGGATCGAATCGGCGTCACGGGCGAGAGTCGCGTGCACCGCGACCCCCTGTGCCACCGGCAGCAGGGCGCTGACGTAGGCCATCGTGTCCGGTGCGGGACGGGACGTGACCCGCCTGTCCGATACCGCTTTGCGGGCCCGTCGTACGACGGCCTCGGCGTCGACTTCTGCAGCGGCCGCGCGCACTTTCGCGCAGACGGCCTGGTCGCCGAGTCCGTCCAAAGTTGCCGGGTCGGCGCACAGCGCGTAATCGAGTTCGGTGCGGTCTTCTCGGGTCAGGCACGCCGTTTCGCGGACGAGAATCGTTGCCCGCCACTCGCTGAGCACCCCTCGTTCGAGCAGCGCCAAGGTGCAGGGCATCTCGTGGACCAGAGCGGTCGCCATGCCGAGATGACGGCCACCTCGAAAGGGTGAGTCCCGTCGTGCCAACGCCACCTGGTTGGCGATACCTCGCCCGCGCTGTGCGACCGGCACGTCGCGGTCTGCTCGTTCGGTGCGGATGGAGGCGTCGAGGTCTGCGGTCACCCGGGCTTGGACACCCGCGCAGGCGGCTTTCACCTCTTCGAGTGCGCGGAGCACATCGATGCGCGTCGCATCGTCGATGGCCCGGTCGAGTTTCGGTAACTCGGCCAGAAACTCGGTCACCGCTGCTATATCCACACCGACCCCCCGGTTACCGTCGATTCCCCCGAATCGAACACATGTTCTACAGTAACCGACCCTGTGGGAGCTGGCAATACCTAGCCGGCACCCACCATGCGCATCGCGAGGTCGGCGTAGAGGTCTGCGACAGCCTCCGGCTCGGTGTAGGCGCCTGCCGGGAACCAGCGGCAGATGTCGACGCACAAAGACATGAGGGCGAGGGTGACGCCTTCGCCGTCGGGCACCGTGAATTCGCCGGATGCAGCCCCGGCGTCGACGACGGCGCGGACGATGTGGGTGATGTCGCGGCGCAGTTTGACCACGTCGCGGTAGTGCTCGGGCGTGAGGGCGTTGAGTTCGTACTGCACGACGCGAGCCTGTGCGTGGTGCGTGGCCTGCCAGCTCGCGAACGCGCCGATCAGTGCTTGGAGCCTCGTCGAGGGCGCCTCGTCGGGGAGGTCTGCACTCACGACGACGTCGAGTGCGGCGGTGTGGCCTTCGTAACTGATCGCGAAGAGCAGCTCTTCCTTGGATCGGTAGTGCGGGTACATCGCGGCGGGGCTCATGTCGAGGCGGGCGGCGATCTCGCGGGTGGTCGTGCCCCCGTAACCGCTGGTCGCGAACGCGTCGACGGCTGCGGCTCGGATGCGGGCGGCAGCCTTCGACGGGCTGATCACCTGGTTCGGTGATTCGCTCATGTCTTTCTCCATCCTCGGCTGCGCGGCTGTTGACAATACCGCGCCGCACGATCAGTATAAGCAAGCGCTTAGAAAATAAGCACACGCTTACATGGGCGTGGATACACACCACAGCTGGATTTCGACAAAGGAGCGGTCATGCGACGCACCCTGTACGGCCCCGATCACGAGGCATTCCGCGAATCGGCCCGGGAGTTCGTGAACCGCAACCTCCTGCCGGTGGCAGACAAGCTCATCGAGCAGCGCTTCATCGACCGCGAGATCTGGCTCGAAGCGGGACGCAACGGATTCCTCGGCCTCGAGGTCCCCGAGGCATACGGCGGAAGCGAAGCCGGCGACTACCGGTTCAACGCGGTGCTCGCCGAGGAGCTTTCGCGGGCGAGCGCCGCCGTGTCGTCGAGCTTCGGCATTCACGCCGACGTCGTCGCGCCGTACCTCGTGCAGCTCACGACCGAGGAGCAGAAGCAGCGCTGGCTGCCCAAGTTCTGCACCGGTGAACTGCTCACCGCGATCGGCATGACCGAGCCCTCCGGCGGTTCCGACCTCGCCTCGCTCAAGACCACCGCGGTCAAGGACGGCGACGACTGGATCATCAACGGGTCCAAGACGTTCATCACCAACGGTTACAACGCCGACCTGGTGATCGTCGCGGCGCGCACCAGCCCTGAGAAGAAGTCCAAGGGCATCACGCTGTTCGCCGTCGAGACCGGCATGGAGGGCTTCGAGCGCGGACGCAAGCTCGACAAGGTCGGCCAGCACGAGTCCGACACCGCCGAGCTGTTCTTCGAGAACGTGCGTGTGCCGTCGACGAACATCATCGGTGAGATCGACCGCGGATTCATCCACATGATGGAGATGCTTCCGCAGGAGCGTGTCGGTGCCGCCGTCTCGAACATCGCGCACGCCGCGCCGATCCTCGAGGAGACGATCCAGTACGCGAAGGACCGCAAGGCATTCGGACAGCCCATCGGCTCGCTGCAGTGGAACAAGTTCCTCCTCGCCGACCTCGTCACCCGCGTCGAGGTGACCCAGGCCTACGTCGACAACTGCGTCGCCGCACACGCCGACGGTGAGCTCACCGCAGTGGACGCCGCCAAGGCCAAGTGGTGGACTGCTCAGGTGCAGAACGAGGTCCTCGACCACTGCGTGCAGCTTCACGGCGGCTACGGATTCATGACCGAGTATCGTGCCGCCCGTGCGTGGATGGATGCCCGTGTCACCAAGATCTGGGCCGGTTCCAACGAGATCATGAAGGAACTGATCGGCCGCGACCTCGGCCTCTGAACCCGGTACCCGTAGCCCGACGACAAAGGAGTCGCTTCGTATGTCCGTTCTCGACAAGTTCAGCTTGACCGATCGGGTGGTCGTCGTGACCGGTGCGTCGTCGGGCCTCGGGGTCGCGTTCGCGCAGGCCGCGGCGGAGGCAGGCGCCGACGTGGTGCTGGCAGCACGCCGCACCGACCGTCTCGAGAAGACTGCCGAACTCGTGCGGGCCGCGGGACGTCAGGCGCTGTGCGTCGCGACGGACATCGCCGACCCGGCTCAGGCGCAGAACATGATCGACGAGGCCATGGAGAAGTTCGGTCGCGTGGACGTGCTCGTCAACAACGCAGGCGTCGGTACGGCGGTCCCCGCGACGCGGGAGACGCCGGAGCAGTTCCGGCAGGTCGTCGACATCAACCTGAACGGTTCCTACTGGGCGGCGCAGGCGGCGGGCAAGGTCATGAAGCCGGGCAGCGCGATCGTGAACATCGCGAGTGTGCTCGGCCTCACCACCGCGGGACTTCCGCAGGCCGCGTACGCCGCGAGCAAGGCCGGGGTCATCGGTCTCACCCGCGACCTGGCACAGCAGTGGGGTGCCCGCAAGGGCATTCGCGTGAATGCGATCGCTCCCGGATTCTTCGAGACGGAGATGACGGACCAGTACCAGGACGGGTACCTCGAATCGATGAAATCGCGGCTGGTTCTCGGTCGCCTCGGTGACCCGGAGGAGCTGGCCGCGACCGTCGTCTGGCTCGCTTCGGACGCCGCCGCGTACGTCACCGGTCAGACGATCGCGGTGGACGGTGGCATCACCATCACCTGAGCGTCGGGTTGGGCGGGGCTGCCGTGCTGGCGTATAAGTAGGAAATGACCACGCGCACCGTCCATGAAGAGTGGGACGACCAGCCCGCCCCGTCGATGGCGGCGACCGATCTGTTGCGGGAGCCTCCGGCGACCCCGCGTGGTGCACGCACGCGCGCGGCGTTGGTGGCGGCCGCGCGGACGGTGTTCGAGCGCTCCGGGTACCTCGATGCCCGGCTCACCGACATCACGAAGGAAGCCAACTGCTCGACGGGGTCGTTCTACACGTACTTCGACAACAAGGAGCAGGTGTTCGCCGCCGTGCTCGAGGTGGCGCAGGAAGACATGATGCACCCGGGCATGAAGCGGGTGCAGGACACCGACGACCCGTACGCCGTCCTGGAGGCGAGTAACCGCGCCTACCTGGAGGCCTACCGGCGCAACGCCAAGCTGATGGGGCTGCTCGAGCAGGTCGCGCACATCGACCCGGCGTTCGCGGACCTACGGCGTCAGCGGGCCGACGCGTTCATCGCGCGCAACGCGCGGGGCATCGCGGAGTTGCAGGCGCGGGGCATCGCCGACACGGAACTCGACCCGATGCTGGCGTCGCGGGCGTTGTCGGGGATGGTCAGCAGGCTGGCGTACAACGTGTTCGTGGCCAGCGTGAACGGGACCGACGGCACTCCCGTCGACTTCGACGACGTCGTGTTCACCACGACACGTATCTGGGCGAACGGACTGAGGTTCCCCGAGCGGAGCTGAGCGCCACATGACGGCGTGAGCGTGCGGGACACCCAGGTCGGCGAAACTGAATCCGACACCGGGTTCAGGTGATTTCTGTGGAAGACTGGGGTCACGTCCGTGTCCCCTCGAGGGAGGAATCTCGTGCAGGTTGCGCAGAAGGTTGCCATCGTCACCGGTGGCGGTGGTGGAATCGGCGGTGCACTCGCGGAGCGGCTCGCCGCAGAGGGTGCCAGGGTCGTCGTCACCGATCTCGACGGCACCGCGCTGGAATCGATCGTCCGAAGAATCGACGCAGAGCACCCCGGCGCTGCGCTTGCGGTGCAAGCCGACGCGTCCGACGATGCACAGATCGCCTCGGTCATCGACGCCGCGGAGAATGCCTTCGGCCCCGTCGACCTCTACTTCGCCAATGCGGGCGTCGCAGCAGGGGATGACCTCGAGCCCGACGACGCCGTGTGGGACCTCGCCCTCGACGTGAACGTCCGTGCGCACATCCGGGCCGCACGCCGCCTGGTCCCCGGCTGGATCGAGCGCGGCGAGGGGTACTTCGTCAGCACGGCCTCGGCCGCCGGGCTGCTCACTCAGATCGGTTCCGCCCCCTACTCGGTGACCAAGCATGCCGCCGTCGGATTCGCCGAATGGCTGTCCGTCACGTACGGCGACAAGGGCGTCCGCGTCAGCTGCCTGTGCCCCATGGGCGTCAACACCAAGCTGCTCACCGACGACGCGGCCCTGTCGGCCACCGCCGCGCGCGCCGTCACCACCGCGGGTTCGGTGCTCGAACCGTCCGAGGTGGCCGAATGCGTGCTCGCCGCAATGGAAGCCGAACAGTTCCTGATCCTTCCGCACCCCGAAGTGCTGGAGATGTACCGGCACAAGGGCGCCGACTACGACCGATGGATCCGGGGAATGCGCCGCTACCAGGCCACGCTCCTCGCCCAGCCGTCCTGACCCGACCGCACGAGGAGTCCGAATGTCGCTGTTCGACCTATCCGATCGCGCCCGGCAATACCAATCCGATCTGCTGGAGTTCATGGATTCGCATGTGTATCCGGCGGAGGCGGTGTACGAGGAGCAGATGCGGGAGTCGGGTGATCCGCATTTCCAGCCGCCGGTGTTGGAGGAGTTGAAGGCGGAGGCGCGGCGTCGGGGGTTGTGGAATTTGTTCCATCCGCATCCGGGGACGGGTGCGGGGTTGACGAATCTCGAGTATGCGCCGTTGGCGGAGATCATGGGGCGCAGTCATATTGCGTCGGAGGCGTGTAATTGCAATGCGCCGGATACGGGCAACATGGAGGTGCTCGAGTTGTTCGGTACGGCCGAGCACAAGGAGAAGTATCTGAGGCCGTTGCTGGAGGGGACGATGGCGTCGGCGTTCGCGATGACGGAGCCGGCGGTGGCGAGTTCGGATGCGACGAATGTGGAGTTGTCGATGGTGCGGGACGGTGAGGAGTATGTGCTCAACGGCCGGAAGTGGTTCGCGTCGAATGCGTTGCATCGTAATTGCAAGGTGTTGATCGTGATGGGGAAGACGGATCCGTCGGCGGCGCCGCATCGGCAGCAGTCGATGATGGTGGTGCCGATCGATGCGCCGGGGGTGACGGTGATGCGGGGGTTGCCGGTGTTCGGGTATCAGGATCGTGAGGGGCATGCGGAGATCGATTTCGCGGATGTGCGGGTGCCGGTGGCGGATGTGCTGAAGGGTGAGGGGGAGGGTTTCGCGATTTCGCAGGCGCGGTTGGGTCCGGGGCGGATTCACCATTGCATGCGGGCGATCGGGATGGCGGAGCGGGCGTTGGAGTTGATGTGTCGTCGGGCGTCGTCGCGGGTGACGTTCGGCAAGCCGGTCAGTGAGAATGCGAATGTTCAGGATTGGATTGCGGAGGCGCGGATCGAGATCGAGATGATCCGGTTGTTGACGCTGAAGGCGGCGTATCTGATGGATAGGGTGGGCAACAAGGAGGCGCGGACGGAGATCGCGGCGATCAAGGTGGCGGCTCCGAATATTGCGTTGAAGATTGTGGATCGGGCGATTCAGGTGCACGGTGGGGCCGGTGTCACCGACGACTTCCCCCTCGCCATGATGTATGCCCATCTGAGGACTTTGCGTCTCGCGGACGGACCGGACGAGGTCCACAAAATGTCCATCGCGAGAAGAGAACTGCGCAAATACCGTACGAAGACCGAGAACAACCAGCATGGAGGAAACAAGTGAGTCAGGAACGTAGAACCGCCATCGTCACCGGATCGGCCCGCGGGATCGGTGCCGCCGTCGCGAAGCGACTGGCCGACGACGGCTACGCGGTCGCCGTCCTCGACCTCGACGAGGCCGCATGTGCCGGGACCGTCGACGCGATCAAGTCCGCCGGTGGCGAAGCGCTGGCCGTGGGCGCGAACGTCGCCGACGAGGCGTCGGTCGCTGCCGCAGTCGAGCGGGTGGCGAATGAACTGGGCGCCCCGACCATTCTGATCAACAATGCCGGGATCACCCGCGACAACCTGCTGTTCAAGATGACCGTCGACGACTGGGACGCGGTCATGAACGTGCACCTGCGCGGTGCGTTCCTGATGTCGCGGGCCGTGCAGAAGCACATGGTGGACGCGAAGTTCGGCCGCATCGTCAACCTGTCCAGCACCTCGGCGCTCGGCAACCGCGGGCAGGTCAACTACTCGGCCGCCAAGGCCGGTATGCAGGGCTTCACCAAGACACTGGCGTTCGAGCTCGGCAAGTTCGGTGTCACGGCGAACGCGATCGCGCCCGGCTTCATCGAGACCGAGATGACCGCCGCCACCGCCGAGCGGGTGGGTGTCGGCTTCGAGGACTTCAAGAAGGCGGCGGCGTCGCAGATCCCGGTGAACCGCGTCGGGCAGCCCGAGGACATCGCACACACCGCATCGTTCTTCGTCAGCGAGGGCGCCGGATTCGTGTCGGGTCAGGTCGTCTACGTCGCCGGTGGACCGAAGGACTGATCGATGAAGGCGTGGCGTGTACACGAATTGGGGCAGCCGAGGGACGTTCTGACGTTCGAGGACGTCCCCGACCTCGAACCGAAGCCCGGGGAGTTGCTGGTCAAGGTTCTCTCGGCGGCCGCCAACTTCCCGGATGTGCTGTTGTGCCGCGGTGAGTACCAGATCAAGCCGCCGCTTCCGTTCACTCCCGGTGTGGAGCTGTGCGGCGAGGTGGTGGGGCTCGGCGACGGTGTCACCGAGTTCTCCGTCGGCGACCGGGTGATCGGCATGCCGAGCCTGCCGAACGGCGGGTTCGCCGAGTTGGCCGTCATGTCCTCGGCCACCGCATTTCCCGCCCCGGAGGCGCTCGACGACGCCGAGGCGTCGGCGCTGTCGATCGGGTACCAGACGGGATGGTTTGCGCTGCACCGCAGAACGCAGATCCAGCCCGGCGAAACGCTGCTCGTGCATGCTGCGGCAGGCGGTGTCGGCAGCGCGGCCGTGCAGCTGGGTAAGGCGGCAGGCGCCACGGTGATCGGCGTCGTCGGCGGGCCCGAGAAGGCGGCCTACACGCGGGAACTCGGGGCCGACCTCGTGATCGACCGGCACAGCGAGGACTTCGTCCAGGCCGTGAAGGACTTCACGGACGGTCGCGGTGCCGACGTCGTGTTCGATCCGGTGGGCGGCGACTCCTACACGAAGTCGACGAAGTGCATCGCATTCGAGGGTCGCATCATCGTGATCGGATTCGCGAGTGGCACCATCCCGTCACCGGGGCTGAACCATGCGCTGATCAAGAACTACTCGATCATCGGGCTGCACTGGGGGCTGTACAACGCCTACAACCCCGCTGCGATCCGGGAGTGCCACGACGAGCTGACGAGGATGGCCGCCGCCGGCGAGATCAAGCCGATGATCAGCGAGCGGCTCGGGCTCACCGACGTCGCGGACGGCATTGCGCGACTCGGCGAGGGAACGACGGTCGGACGGCTGGCTTTCCTGCCCGGCCGCTAGCGGTTGCGCTTCGCGTACAGCTCCTCGAGGTTGTGCCGCAAGGTCGCCTCGGTGTTCTTCACGGCCGTTTCGACGAACGGTTCGACGATGAGACCGAGGGCCTTGCCGGCGAGACCGCCGGGGAGTTTGTACGCGAAGTCGACGCTGATCTCGGTCTTGTCCTCACCGTGAGCGGTGAACTCCCAGGTGGAGGAGTTGGCGGCGCCGTCGAGCGACGCCAAGGTGATGACCCGGTCCTGCTCCCACTCGGTGACCTCGAGCCGCGACCGCAGGGTGCTGGGGCCGATGTGGATCGCGGCGTCGAAGGTCGACTCCATCCCCTGGTCGAATTCCCCGATCGGACGGAACTCCGAGACTCCGAACATCCAGTCGGGGACCGTCCGGTAGTCGTCGATGTACGCGAACGCCACGTGGATAGGCACGGCTGCGATCGCGGAGTGACGGACGTGGATCATCAGGTGGTCCCTGGCTCTCTGTCGGAGAAGGCTGTCGATCTGGGCGACCTCGTTCGACTCTAGTCAACTCCCGCGACCACAGCAGGGGAGCGGCGGGTACCTGTTCTACCGTAGGACCCATGACGGTAGAGGGCACCCAGCGTGGCAGTTCCTGGCGTGAGTACACCGACCAGGGGTTGTCCAAGGTTCTGGCCGCGGCGCTGGCGGCGTTCGTCGAGAAGGGATACGACGGCGCGTCGATCCGTGAGATCGCATCGCGCGCCGGGCTCTCGGTCCCCGGTCTCTATCACCATTACCCCTCCAAGCAGGCGCTGCTGGTGGGGCTGACGAACGCGGTGATGCGTGAACTCCTCGATCGCAGCCACGCGGCTGTGGCCGAGGCGGGCCCGACACCGGGGGAGCGATTCGACGCGGTCATCGAGTCGCTGCTGCGGTTCCACATGTACCGGCGCGAGCAGGCCTTCGTCGCGTCCCGTGAGACGCGGAGCATGGAATCGGAGAGCCGGAAGGCGTACATCGCGCTGCGCGACGAGCAGCAGGAGATGCTGGACGACATCGTCCGTGAGGGAGTCGCCGCCGGGCTGTTCCGTACGCCGTTCCCGGAGGACGCGAGCCGTGCCGTCGTCACGATGTGTGTCGCGGTGTCCACCTGGTACCGGGAGGACGGTCCGCTGTCGCCCGACGAACTGGTCGAGCGGTACCTGGCGATCGCGAGGAGCACGGTCGGCGCGTCCGACTGAGTCTTGACCGGCTTCCGAAGGTGTGGAATTGTCGGGGACGACTTCGACCGAGCGAGTGATCGGTCGGTACTGGAGTCGCCGTACTGACTGGAGGAAGTTGTGGCGATCGATCTGTCCTACGCACCCGAGGTGACCGCGCTCGTCGAGAAGACCGAGGCGTTCACCCGCGAAGTCGTGCTGCCCATCGAGGACGAGCACGGCGGCGACATCACAGCGGCCGGTGGCGACACCCTGCGCGTGGAGCTGCAGAAGGCGGCCAAGGACGCCGGTGTCTTCGCCCCCCACGCACCCGTCGAGTACGGCGGACACGGTCTGAACATGACCGATCGCGCGCCCGTCTTCGAGGCTGCGGGCTATTCGCTGTTCGGTCCGACGGCCCTGAACATCGGGGCACCCGACGAAGGCAACGTCCACATGCTCGCGCACATCGCCAGCCCCGAGCAGAAGGAGCGGTTCCTCGCCCCGCTGGCGCATGGCGACATGCGGTCGGCGTTCGCCATGACCGAGCCGTCGCCCGGGGCGGGCTCCGACCCCTCGGCGCTGACCACGCGCGCCGAGAAGGTGCCGGGCGGGTGGAAGATCAACGGCCACAAGTACTTCATCACCGGCGCCGACGGCGCGGGGTTCTTCATCATCTTCGCCCGCACGTCCGGCGTGCCCGGCGACCGCGGCGGCGCCACGATGTTCCTCACGCCGGCCGACGCCGAGGGGCTGACGGTGGGTCGTCACATCGACACCCTCGACAGGGCAATGATCGGTGGGCACTGCGAGGTGTTCTTCGAGGATCTGTTCGTCCCCGACAGCGGGGTTCTCGGCGAGGTGGACCAGGGATTCGCCTACGCCCAGGTCCGGCTCGGGCCCGCGCGGATGACGCACGTCATGCGCTGGCTCGGCGCGGCGCGCCGCGGCCACGACGTCGCGGTGGCACACGTCGCGCAACGTGACGGTTTCGGAGGCAAGCTGGGCGATCTCGGCATGGTCCAGAAGATGGTCGCGGACAACGAGATCGACATCGCGGCAACCCGGGCACTGTTGACGCGGGCGTGCTGGGAACTCGATCAGGGCGGCCACGCGAGCAACTCCACGTCCATCGCGAAGACCTACGCGTCCGAGGCCATCTTCCGCATCGTCGACCGCTCCATCCAGATGTGCGGCGGTCTCGGCGTGTCCGGCGACCTGCCCCTCGCCCGGCTGTCCCGCGAGGTGCGACCGTTCCGCGTCTACGACGGACCGTCCGAGGTGCACCGCTGGGCCATCGCCAAGCGTGTCGTGGGTGCCGCGAAGAAGGCCGCACGGGAGGCAGGCGCATGAGCGAACATCGGGGGCTCGACCTCGTTGCGCTGCGGAAGTTCCTGTCCGAGTCGGACGTTCCTCTCGACGGTGAGTTGCGGGCCGACCTGATCTCAGGCGGCAAGTCCAACCTCACCTACGCCATCTTCGACGACTCCTCGCGGTGGGTGCTGCGAAGGCCGCCCACCGCGGGGCTCACACCCTCGGCGCACGACGTGGCCCGCGAGTTCCGCATCACGTCGGCGCTGCAGGGCACCGACGTCCCGGTGGCCGCCACCGTCGCGCTGTGCGAGGACGACAGTGTGATGGGCGCGCCGTTCACCGTGGTGGAACACGTGACGGGCCAGGTGATCCGGACCAAGTCGGATCTCGAGGCGCTGTCCGGCGACGACATCGACTCGTGCACCGACGAACTGGTCCGTGTGCTCGGCGCTTTGCACAACGTCGACTACGACGCCGTCGGACTGGGCGCGCTCGGCCGCCCGGACGGCTACGTGGCCCGGCAGGTCACGTTGTGGGCGAGTCAGTGGGGGCGGGTGAAGACGACGGACTCCGCGGACGTCGACCGACTGCATGCCGCGCTGGTCGAATCGATTCCGCAGCAGTCGGAGTCGTCGATCGTGCACGGTGACTACCGCATCGACAACACCATCCTCGCGGCCGGCGACGTGAGCACCGTTGCGGCGGTCGTCGACTGGGAACTCTCGACCCTCGGCGACCCGCTCACCGACGTCGCCCTGATGTGCGTCTACCGGCATCCGGCTCTCGACCTGGTGCTCGGCGAACCGGCGGCCTGGACGAGCCCTCGACTGCCGTCTGCCGACGATCTCGCGCAGCGCTACACCGTGGCATCGGGGCGCGAACTGGTCCACTGGAACTTCTACCTGGCGCTCGCGAACTTCAAACTCGCCGTCATCGCCGAGGGCATCAACCACCGCTACCGGGTCGGCGCCACCGTCGGTGAGGGTTTCGACAAGGCGGGCGACGCGGTGCCCGAATTCATCGCGGCCGGCCTGCGCGCCTTGAAAGGACAGACCGTATGAGCCGCACCGCGCTGATCACCGGCGCCTCGCGTGGCATCGGACTGGGCATTGCCACCCGCCTCGCCGAGCAGGGGTACGGGCTGACGATCACCGCCCGCGATCGCGAGCGGCTCGAGTCGGTGGCCGCCGAACTGCGGACCGCGGGAGCGAAGGACGTCGTCGTGGTCGCAGGTGACCTCGCCGACGAGGAGTCGGCGGGACGCGTCGTCGAGGCGCACGCCGACGCCTTCGGCTCACTGAACGCACTGGTCCTCAATGCCGGGGTGGGAACCGCAGGCGCCATCGGCGAGTTTCCCATGCACCGATTCGACAAGAGCCTCGAAGTCAACCTGCGGGCGCCGTTCAGCCTGCTGCAGCAGTCGCTGCCGCTGCTCCGGACCGGTGCGGCGGAGAACCCGGGACGGGGGTCCAAGGTCGTGGCCCTGGCGTCGATCACCGGCGTGTACGCCGAAGCGGGGCTCGCCGTCTACGGGGCGACCAAGGCCGCGCTGATCTCCCTGACCGAGACGTTGAACGTGGAGGAGTCGGGCAACGGCGTCTCCGCGACCGCGCTCGCCCCGGCGTACGTCGACACCGACATGTCCGCATGGATCCACGACACGATCCCGCCCGAGGCGATGATCGAGGTCAACGACATCGTCGAACTCGTCGACGCCCTGCTGCGGCTGTCGTCGCGTGCGGTGGTCCCGAAGATCGTCGTCGGACGCGCCGGAACAGACGGCTACCGCGCCTAGTCCTCGTCCTCCTGCGCCTCGCCCCGCTTGCGGAAGAACTTGAAACCGGGCACGCCCTGGATCGCCTGACGCACGCCCTGAACCTCCTCGAGGAGCTGGTGGATCTCCGGCGACACTGTGTCCAGGGTCGCCAGGATCGGCATCAGCCCCTCCATGCGCAGGGTCAGCTCGGGCAGGTGGTTCACCAATCCGATCGCGGCGTGAATCTCCTCCTCGGTGAGATCGTCGACGAACCGCTGGGCCAGTGGGGCGGCCTTCGTCGCCAGCGGCTCGTACAGACCGATCAGGGTCTGCGCCGACGCGGACGTGTGCCCGGCGGTGGAGACCACGGTGGCTGCCGCCTCCGCAACCGCGTTCGCCTTCGCCACCGCGATCTCGGCGCCGTCGCTGATCGCCTCGATGCGGGAAATCAGCACCTCGACCTGGTCCAGAAGGACGCCGATCCGGCCGGGAAGGGAGACGACGAGTTCAGCGGTGTCCGCCGACCACCGGGCGATCCCGGTGAGGGTATGCACCAGGTCGCGGGTGCCGAGTTGTACGAGAGCCATCGGCCCATCCTGCCTGATGCATTTCGCACCTCACGTTTCGGTCGTGGCAGACGTCTACCTTTCAGAGACCCGCACACCTGGAAGGATTGGCACCGTGAATGCCGACCGCGCAGCACACACAGTCATCGATTCACCGATCGGCCCCCTGACGCTGGTGAGCGTCGACGGGGTGCTGAGCGGCATCTACATGGTCGAACACCGGCATCAGCCCAATCCCGCGACGTTCGGGGAGCGTGACACCGCAGGATTCGACGAGGCCACCACCCAGCTCACCGAATACTTCGACGGCCGGCGCACCGACTTCAGTGTCCCGCTCGCCGCGCGAGGCACCCCGTTCCAGCAACGGGTGTGGGACGCCCTGCGCACCATCCCGTACGGCGAGACGTGGACGTACGGTCAGCTGGCCGACTCCCTCGGCACCCCGACCGCGGTTCGCGCGGTGGCGGCGGCGAACGGCAGGAATCCGATCAGCATCATCGTTCCGTGCCACCGCGTCATCGGGAGCAACGGCAGCCTGACGGGGTACGCGGGCGGGCTCGACCGCAAACGGTTCCTGCTCGAACGCGAAGCGGAACGGGCAGGACTCCGGCTGAGCCGATGACCCTGAAGCCGTTCGAAGACATCGTGGCCGAGCACGGCCCGACAGTGCTGCGAGTCTGCCGGGCCGTGGTCGGTCCGGTGGACGCCGAGGACGCCTGGTCGGAGACGTTCATCGCCGCGATGCGGGCGTACCCCGAGCTGCGTCCGGGGAGCAACGTCGAGGCATGGCTGGTCACGATCGCGCACCGGAAAGCGCTCGACCACATCCGCGCGCGTGACCGGCGGCCCGTCCCCACCGACGAGCTTCCCGAGCAGACCACCGACCGCGGACTTCCCGGCGGTCACGACCCCGAGTTGTGGAACGCGGTCGGCGCCCTGCCGATGAAGCAGCGGGCAGCGGTGGCGTATCACTACCTGGCCGGGCTGCCGTACGCCGAGATCGCGGTGATCCTCGGCAATTCCCCGGACGCGTCGCGGCGGGCGGCCGCCGACGGCATTACGGCGCTACGCAAGACCCTCTCGATCTCTGTGAGTGGAGACATCACATGAACATCCCCGACATCGTCTACGCCCTGTCCACGTCGGACTCCGCGGTCGAGCAGAATCTGCGTGAGCGCCTCGCCGCCCTCGCCGCCGAAGCTGGGCTCCTCGACGTCGCGTACCGGACACTCGATACTCCTGTCGGTTCGCTCCTGCTCGCCGCCACCGATCGCGGGCTCGTGCGGGTCGCCTTCCCCAACCAGGATCACGACGCCGTACTGCAGACCCTCGCCGAGCAGATCAGCCCCCGGATCCTGCGTGCACCGGCCCGGCTCGACCGGGTGGCCCACGAGATCGACGAATACTTCCTCGGCGAGCGCACGAGCTTCGACATCCCGCTGGACTTCAGGCTGTCCAAGGGATTTCGGCTCGAGGTTCTTCACCATCTTCCCGAGATCGACTACGGGCACACCGCGAGTTACGCCGCAGTCGCGTCGGCCGCGGGCAGTCCGAAAGCAGTGCGCGCGGTCGGAACGGCCTGCGCCCTCAACCCGCTCCCGGTCGTCGTTCCCTGCCACCGGGTGGTCCGCAGCGACGGCAGCATGGGCCAGTACGCGGGTGGGCCGGAGGCCAAGTCGATACTGCTGACATTGGAGGCAGCGGCATGACTACCGTGACGCAACGCGTGGACGACCTGGATTGGCAGGGTCTCCACGCCGAGACCGATGCCGCGGGATGCGCGCAATCGGAGCAGATCCTGACCGCCGAGGAGTGCGGTCGGATCGCGGACATGTACGAGGAGGTCGAGCGTTTCCGGTCCACCGTCGACATGGCCCGGCACCGTTTCGGCTCGGGACAGTACCGGTACTTCGGCTACCCGCTACCGGAGGTCGTGGCCGAACTGCGTGCCGCCTTCTACCCGAAACTGCTTCCCGTGGCTCGGGACTGGGCCGCCAAGCTGAGGCAGCCCTCGCCGTGGCCGGACACATTGGACGAATGGCTGGACATGTGCCACGACGCCGGTCAGAAACGGGCCACACCGATCCTGCTCAGCTACCGCACGAACGACTGGAACGCCCTGCACCGCGACCTCTACGGTGACCTGGTGTTCCCGTTGCAGGTGGTGATCGGCCTCGACCGTCCGGGAGTGGACCACGAGGGCGGCGAGTTCATGCTCGTCGAGCAGCGGCCCCGCGCCCAGTCCCGGGGCACGGTGACGACGCTGCAGCAGGGGCACGCGCTGATCTTCACCACAAGGGACAGGCCCGTGCGCTCGACCCGCGGTTGGTCGACGGGACCGGTACGGCACGGTGTCAGCACCGTCCGGCGGGGCACCCGCCGGACGCTCGGCCTGGTCCTGCACGACGCCGAGTGACTGTGATGTCCGCCCTGATACCCCGCCCCCGAACCGTGGTGGCGCCCGGCGCTGTCCACGTCCCCGACTGGCTCACGCCGGCCGAGCAACGCCACCTGGTGGTCGAATGCCGGCGCTGGGCCACCGCACCGGTCCCGATGCGGGCAGCGCGACTGCCGACGGGTCACAGCATGTCGGTGCAGACGGTGTGCCTCGGCTGGCACTGGAAGCCGTATGCCTACTCGCGTACCGCCGACGACGCGGGCGGCGGCCGTGTCGCGCCGGTGCCCGACTGGCTGGTCGAACTCGGCAGGCGGGCGGTGAGCGCGGCCTACGGGCAGCCCGCCGACGGGTACACACCCGATGCCGCGCTGATCAACTTCTACGACGACACCGCGAAGATGGGCATGCACCAGGACAAGGAGGAGCGGTCCGATGCGCCCGTCGTGTCGTTGAGCATCGGCGACACATGTGTGTTCCGCTTCGGCAACACCACCACCCGCACCAAGCCGTACACCGACGTCGAGTTGCTGTCGGGCGACCTCTTCGTGTTCGGCGGCGAGTCGCGCTTCGCGTATCACGGAGTGCCGAAAGTGTTTCCCGGCACGAGCGATCCGGACTGCGGACTGACGACCGGCCGGCTGAACATCACGCTGCGGGTGACGGGACTCGAGGACACATGAGAGTGCACCTGCCATACCGGGGTCCGTTCACCCATGCGCCGTTGTGGGGCGCGCTCCGCGCCCACACCGTGTCCGGGCTCGAGCGACACGACCCCGACGGAACCCACACCCGGGTGGTGAACGGTCCGCGCGGGCCCGCGCTGGTGTCCGTCGTCGTGCGTCCCGCCGACGGGTACGTCGAGGCGCACCTGACACCGGCGGATCCGGGGGATGTCGAGGCGCTGACCGCCGCGGTCCGGCGCTGGCTCGACCTCGACGCGGATCCACTGCCGATCGATGCCGCATTGAGCCGTCACCCTCAACTGGCACCGCTGGTGGCACTACGGCCGGGTCTGCGGCGCCTGGGGAGCGTAGACGGGTTCGAAACCGCGGTTCTGACCGTTCTCGGACAACAGGTTTCGCTGGCGGCGGCCCGGACGTTCGGCAGCCGACTCGTGCACGCGTACGGCAGGCCGGTGCACGACGGATTCTTCGCGTTCCCCGAACCGGAGACGCTCGCGGCGCTCTCACCCGAACTGTTGCGCTCGACCCTCGGCCTCACCGGCGCCCGGGCAAAGACGGTGCTCGCGCTGGCCGAGGCCGCGTCCGACGGTCTGCGCCTCGGCGCGGACACCGACCCGGCCGAGTTCCGGGCCGGTCTGCTTGCACTCCCCGGCATCGGTCCGTGGACGGCGGACTATCTGACGGTGCGGGTGCTGGCCGACCCGGACGCGTTCACCCCCGACGACCTCGTCCTCAAACGCGCGCTGGGGGTCAGGACCGGCAGGCAGGCAGCGGAACTCGCCGAGTCGTGGCGACCGTGGCGGGCCTACGCGCTGTTCCACCTGTGGACGGCCGAAGCGTATTAGTCCTTGGCCTTCGCCAGCGCCGACGGCCACCAGATCTTCTTGCCGATGTCGTGGGAGAGCGCCGGGACGAGGATGCTGCGCACGATGATCGTGTCGAGCAGCACACCGAACGCGACCGCGAAACCGACCTCGGCGAGGAACACCAGGGGAAGCACGCCCAGCACCGCGAACGTCGCGGCGAGCACGACACCGGCCGACGTGATGACACCGCCGGTCACCGCCAATCCGCGCAGCACACCGGATTTTGTGCCGTGTTCCTCGGTTTCCTCGCGGACCCGGGTCATCAGGAAGATGTTGTAGTCGATGCCGAGCGCCACGAGGAACACGAACGCGAACAGCGGGAACGCCGGATCTGCGTTCGCGAAATGGAAGACGTGGGTGAAGAAGAGTCCGCACACCCCGAGGGTCGCCGCGAACGACAGGACCACGGTGGCGATGAGGATGATGGGCGTGAGCAGTGCGCGGAGCAAGAGGGCCAGCACGACGAAGATGACGACGAGAACGATCGGGATGATCAGGTTCCGGTCGTGCACCGACGCCGTCTGCACATCGAGAGTGGTTGCCGTGCTGCCACCGACGAGCGCGTCGGCACCGGGCACGGCGTGCGCCGCGTCGCGCAGGCGTTTCACCGTTTCGAGGGCTTCCGGGGAATCGTACGAGTCGGCGAGTGTCACGTTGACGACCATCTGCCCGTCGATCGGTGCGGCCGTGAGGAAGTCGGGTGCACACCCCTGCCCGGCCGCCGACGCCACCGCGGCCGGGTTCGACTTGACGAGTGCGGACAGCTTCTCGACGTCGACCTGCGGGCACACGGCGCCGGGGTCCGTCGACACCCCGTCCACACCGCTCACCGCCGCGATGACCGCATCCGTCTGATCGGCATTGGTAACGATGACGGCGGGCGCGCCTGCACCCGGATCGAATTTGGAGTCGTACAACTCCTGACCGACGACGGCGTCGGGTCGGTTGGTGAAGTTCTCCGACGACGACAGCCCGTCCGTCTTCAGACTGCCGATGCCGACGAGGAACAGCACGGCCAGCAGCACTGTCGTACCGATCCAGAGGGGGCGGTCCTTGCTTCCGACCTGGGCGGCGATCCTGCCCCACAGACCGTGCGTGGTGAGGTCCGCGGCCTCGTCCACCTTGGGTTTCCGCGGCCAGAACACCCACCGTCCCGCCGCGGACAGTGCGACGGGCAGGAACGTCATCATCACGAGGTACGTGCACGCGATGCCGATCGCGGCGACCGGCCCGAGGCTCTTGTTGGAGTTCAGTTCGGAGAACGTCAGGCACAGCAGGCCGAGGATGACGGTGACCGCCGACGCGGTGATGGCGGGGGCGGATTCCTTCCACGCCTTGACCATGGCGTCGAACCGGCTGGGGTAGAAGTGCAATTCTTCCCGATATCGGGAGATCAGGAGCAGCGCATAGTCGGTGCCCGCACCGATCACGAGGACGAACAGGATGCCCTGACTCTGTCCGGTGAGCGTGAGCACCTCCGCCTTGGCGAGGAAGTAGATGACCATCGACGCCAGGCCGAGCGCGAGTAGCGCCGAGAAGAGCGGGAAGAACCACAGCACCGGGGAGCGGTACACCACCAGCAGGATCAGGACGACCACGAGCAGAGCGGCGCCCAGCAGTGCACCGTCGAGCCCGGCGAACGCGTCGATGAACGCCACCAGAAGCCCACCGGGACCGGCCGGAAGCACCTCGAGCCCGGCCGCCGCGTCCTTCGCTGCGGTGAGGACGTTCTCCTCGGTGACGGCGAGCACGTCGCCGGCAACCGCGGTGCCGTCCTCCTTTGCGACGAGGGGAACGAAGACCGACGCCGTGGTGCCGTCCTCGGAGAACTGTGGCTGGGACATCCCTTCGGCGTCGACGCCGTCTACCGCCGCGATGGCCTCACGGGCCTGGGCGACGGCAGCCTTGTCCTGCTCGGTGAGCGGAGCGTCGCTGTGGAACAGCACGAAACCGGGGATGGTTTCGACCGTGAGGAACTTGGACGATTCGTTGGTGACGATCGTTGATTCCGCGGAACTCGACAGGTAGGCGGCGTTGTCGTTCTTCTGGACCTCGGTGAGCTTTCCCTGGAACGAACCCCCGAATCCGCCCGCGAAGAAAGCGATGATCGCAATGGCCACGATGGTGAACGCAGGCCAGCGGAATCTGCGCGGCGTCTCGCCGCTGGTGCTCGAGTCCGTCGAATCCAGCTTCGTCATGGGTTCTCCTTCGCCGCCCCCGCCAGCAGTGCGTCCCAGTACACCATGTCGAGAGCGCCGGCGACACCGGAAATCCGCGCGCGTCAGGCCTCGTCGGACGTTTCGGCGTAGCAGTCCCGCACCGCCACATCCATCGGGAACCGCACCCGCGTCTCGCCGAACAGCAACCGGGTGGCTACCTCGACCGCGCCCAGCACGTGCCGCGTCGCCGACTCGGGGTCCCGGGTATGCACCATCACCTCGTCGTGCTGGAAGAAGACGAGTTCGCTGTCCGGGTCGTCGGCCAGCCGGCGCCGCAGGTCCGCGAGAACGCACAGTGCCCACTCGGATGCCGTGGCCTGCACCACGAAGTTTCGGGTGAATCGGCCGCGGGAACGCGCGTCGCCGTGCGACCAGAAATCGGGGGACGGGGGCGGGCACGCCCGGCCGAGCCACGAGTGCACGACCTCGCCGCGTTCACCGGCGCGGGCCGCCCTTTCCACATATTCGACGGCGACGGGAAAGCGGGTGCGCAGCAGGGTGAGCAGGGAACGGGCCTCACCCGCGGTGGCGCCGTACAGGACACCGAGGATCGCGACCTTCGCCTTGCCCCGATCGCCGTCGAACGTCTCCGCCGCGACCGGTGCGTACAGGTCGTCGGCGCCCGCGGCGGCCACCATGCGGGCGTCACCCGACATGGCGGCCAGGATGCGGGGTTCGAGTTGGCCGGCGTCGGCGATGACGAACGTGTGACCGGGGTCGGCGATCACGCTCGACCGCAGCGGTTTCGGAATCTGCAGTGCGCCGCCGCCGCGGCTCGCCCAGCGGCCGGACACCACGCCGCCGGGGACGTACACGGGCCGGAAACGGTCGTCGCGGACCCAACTGTCCAGCCACTGCCATCCGTTAGTGCTGAACAGCTTCGACAGATCCCGGTGGCGCAGGAGCGGCGGCACCGCGGGGTGATCGACCTCGCGCAGCAGGTGCTTGCGGGTCGACGCGAGTTCGATGCCCTCACGGCGAAACGCGTCGACGACCTCGACGTGGGACGCCGGGTTGATGCGACGGCCGAATGCTGCCCCGATCTCCACGGTCACGTCCTGGATGCGCTGCGGGAGGTCGTACCCGGCCGGCCGCGGCCCGAGCGCCGCCTCGAGGAAGGTGCGATGGGTACGGCTGGAGAACGGCAGCCCGTCGAAACTCATCTCTGCGGCGGCCAGCGCTCCCGCGGATTCGGCGGCCACCAGCAGGTCGAGCCGTGCATCGTCACCGATCGTCTTCCGCTGTTCCGCGAAGTCCGCCACCACCTGCGCCGGATCCGTGGTGGGTGTGGTTTCGAACAGGCCGGGGCGTTCGTCGACGGGTTCGTCCGGCGGTGGCGCGGGAACACCGTCGCGCATGCTGAGGATGGCTTGGGTGAGCGCGAGGTCCTGGCAGCGCCGCACCCGCACCCCCGCCCGCATCAGCGCCGGGTAGACGGCCGCGGTACTCGTCCAGACCCAGCGGGGATGTTCGGTGACCTCGATGTCGCGGACCGCCGCCACGACGTCCGAATGGCGACGGGGTGACTCGACCGGAACGCCCGCAGGATCGGTGCGAACGGTCGTCGCGCCACCATCGGCGTCGGGAACCAGGACCACTCTCACGGGCCCAGTCTGCTCTGCGCCACCGACAGTCGATAATCCGCCGCCGGACGAGGGCAAACCCGCAGGTCGGCACTACACTGAAACGCAGACGCTTCTCGCCGGAAGGAGGGGCATCCGATGGCAACCATCGAAGAGTTCGAGCAGAAGGTGACCGACAAGGTGATCGCCGGACTGCACGACAAATTCGCCGACTACGAGCGCCGCGGAGTCGGACTCGCCGAACTCGGCGACCCCGATCGGTTCGTCGAACGGATCCTGGCGGCGATGCCCGCCCCGCATCCCTGGTACGAACAGTTCGGCACGGCCTGGTCGTCCACGCCCGCGTGACTCACGCCCCTGCTGCGTCCACCGGTTCGGGTTCGGTCTGCGCCTTGTGGCGGCGATGCAAACCCTTGCGGTCGTAGAACCGGGTGATGACGGCACCGAAGACGAGGCCGATGACGAGGCCGGCGAGGGTCATCCACACGGCGTGGATGAGCCCTGCGTCGCCCGCGGCGCCGAAGAACATGATGGCGCGAACCCCGATATAGATCTGGTGCATCGGTTCGAACTCGCCGAGCCAGGTGTACAGCCGCGGCGCCGCCTCGAGCGGGATCGTGCCGCCCGACGATGGCAACGCCAGGACGACGAACACCAGCAGGTTGATGAGCAGGCCCAGGTTGCCGAATGCGGCCATCACGGACATCGCCGTGATCCCGACGGCGGCGATCGCGAAGGCGCCGTACTCCCACAGGGCGAGCGGGTCGGTGATCGGCAGGCCCAGGGCGGAGCTGATCCACAGGTACAGACCCGACACGATCATCGCCAGCAGCACCATCACCGCCCACTTGATCAGCAGGGTGTTGAAACGTGAGATCGGGACCGCCTCGTTGTGCAGGTACAGCGGCCCGACCTCGGTCGGAGTGAATCCGAGCATGCCGTCGATGAGGGTGCTCGCGATGGTCGCACCGGTGAAACCGGCCAGGACGATCAGGAGCGCGTAGTAGAACGCCGCCAGGCCGAAACCGGTGCCGTCGGGCAGCGGGTTGTGGGCCACGACCCGCACGTCGATGGGGTCGTCGAGTACGAGCCGGCTGGCCCCCGACAGTTGGAGGTCGGGGGCGGTCGCCTGGAGTTGCTGCGTCACCTGGGTGGTGAGCTGCTCGCCCATCGTCTGATTGGCCTTGTCCAATGCCATCTCACCGATGTTCTGGACGAGGTTCGCGCTGATCGTGCCCGCGCGGGGGTTCGTGTAGATCGTGATCACCGGACGTTCGACGTCCCCTGGGATCACGCTCGCCTGGGCAAGGATGAAGGTGCGCTTCGTGAAGTCGCTCGGTATGACGATCGCGCCGTAGATTTCCCCGTTGTCCAGCGCGGACTGGGCCTGCGCGATCCCGATCTGCCGGAGGTCGACCTTGTTCGGATCGACACCCTCGACGAGCCCTGCGGCGATCTGGTCGCCGAAATTCTGCTGCTGCGGCGGATCGGAGTTGGGCATGGTGTCGCCCTCGTCCTGATTGACGAGGGCGATGGGGAAGTGGTTGAGATGCTTGGGGGGATTGAGCATTCCCCCCATGTACAGCGCGGCGAGCAGGGACATGACGACGGAGACGAGGAGCAGGGGAGCGATCCAGAACCGTGGTGTCCGGAGCACGCTCATCCTGCCTGCACCGCTGGTTTCGTGAGCCATGTCCCCTCGCATCCTCCCGTGTCCGGGCCGACCCTGGGATCGACCAGCCGGATCAAGAGTAGGCGGTGGAACCGTTCATCGCGCTGCCGTGACCTCGAACCAGGCGTCGAGTGTCGGCTCGCCGACGAGGTCCACGAGATCCACCTGCACGCCGTCCGCTCGCCATCGTTCGACCAGCGCCATCACGCGCACGGAGTCCATTCCCTCGTCGAGAAGGTTCGCGGAATCGTCGATCTCGGCGACCGGGACGTCGAGCACGTCGGCTACGTCGGCGCGGATTCGGTCGCGGGTCGGAACTGTGCTGGGAGCGGAACTCACTGTCATCCTCCGGTGCGTCGTCGAACCGCGGCCCGTTGAGCCGATTCGACGACATGGGGTAGGTTGCTGGGTTAGTGAAGCCTAAGCATAGTTGCTCTCCGCGCGAACGGCGAAACGGAGAGCTGTTGCAACCGAATGTGAATGGATGACAATGGCCGGATTATCGCGATACGCAATCGACTTGACGCCTCTACGGACGAGTCGCGAGTTCCGATATATCTTCATTGCCCGCACAATCTCCATCTTCGGTCTGGGTCTGCTGCTGGTGGCGGTGCCGCTGCAGGTGTACGACATGACGAATTCCACACTGGCAGTGGGCGCGGCCAGCATCGTCGTGGGCTCGTCGGTGTTCATCGGCACCCTGTTCGGCGGCGTGATCGCCGACCGGTACGACCGCAGGCCGGTCATCTCGCTCGCCCGCGCCGCAGCGGGTGTGGCCTTCGCGATTCTCGCGGTCAACGCGTTCCTCCCCACACCCCAGTTGTGGATCATCTACCTGTGCGGCGTGATCGAGGGGCTCGCCGGCGGCATCTCCGCGACCGCGCTGATGGCGGTGATCCCGTCGCTGCTCCCCAAGGACAAGATGGCCGCCGCCGGTGCCCTGATGACCGTGATGGCCGACCTCGGCACGGTCGCGTCACCAGCCATCGGTGGTGTGATCATCGCGGCAACGTCCGTGGGCACCAACTACGTTCTGGCCGCGGTGTCCTCGGGAATCACCGCGTACTGCATCGCCAGGCTGCCGTCGCTGCCGCCGCCGGTCAAGAACACCGAGAGTCCGCTCCGGTCGATCGCCAGCGGCTTCACCTACGCCGCCAAGGACTCCGTCGTCGGCGGGACGCTGCTGGTCGGGTTCTGCGCCATGATGCTGACCGGCTGGAACGTGCTGCTGCCCGCCTACGCCAGCCAGGTCCTCCACGCCGGCCCGGCGGCGACCGGACTGCTCTACAGCGCCCCCGCGGTCGGAGCCCTCACCGGATCACTCACGAGTGGCTGGACGGGAACTGCTCGTCGCGGTGGCCTGATCGTGTTCCTCGCGGCCATGATCGCGTCGGCCGGGCTGATCGGCGTCGGCGCCGTCCCGCTGATCGCGGTCACGTTCCTCGGGCTCGCCGCACACGGATTCGGCCGCGTTCTCGGTGACATCCTCCGGTACGCGGTCATCCAGACCGAGACGCCCGAGGAATACCGCGGACGCGTCGCCGGTGTGTGGGGCGCCCAGATCTCCACGGGGTCGGCTGCCGGAGCGCTCGTCGCGGGTGCCGTCGGAGCCGCGGTGGGTCCGCGTGAGGCGTTCCTGCTCTACGGGGCGGGCGGCATCGTGGTGCTCGCGGTTCTCGCGCTGACCTTGAAGGGGTTGCGCACCTACAGCAGTGCCGCTGCCGAGGAGGACGACCTCTCGGCAGCGGCACAGTGACGCTGTCGGCTGGGAACTAGCTGGCCTGAGCGTTGTTCGCAGCCTGCGACAGCTGCGGAAGCAGCTTGTCCATCAGCCACGGCATGCTGAGCACGTTCGGTGAGCTCGACGCGAACACCAGCGGCGGATCGGTGAGGCCGACGTAGGCGTTGTCGCGCACGGCCTTCATCCCGGCGAACAGCGGGTTCGACTTAACCTCGTTCTGCAGCTCGGGCGACAGGTACCAGGCGAGCAGCACGTCCGGGTTGTACGTCGGCAGCAGTTCCAGGCTGACGGGAGCCGCGAACTTGGTCTGGTCACTGCTCTCGCGCAACTGCTGAGCAAGCGGGTCGACCGTGAAACCGAGGCTTGCCAGCATCTTCAGGCGAGGATCGGTGTCGAAGTAGAAGTTGTACGATCCCGGCTCGGTGCCGCTACCGAATGCCACCGTCTTCCCGGCGAACTCGGGGTGCTGCGACTTCGCCTGCGCGAGGGTGTCCTGAGTCTGGGTCACCAGTGCCTCGGCCTGTGCCGAGCGGCCGAGGGCCTTGCCGACGGTGGTGATCTGGTCTTCCCAGCTGGTCGCCCAGCGACGCTCCGGGTACGCCACGGTGGGGGCGATGGCCGACAGCTTGTCGTACTGCTCCTGGTTCACGCCCGAGTGCACGGCCAGGATCACGTCGGGGTTGAGCGCCGCGATCTGCTCGTACGGCATCTCCTTGCTCGACGCCGTCAGCAACGTGGGTTCCGCGTTCGGATCGAGCTCTTCGAGCTTCGCCCGCGACCACGGCAGCAGGCCGTCGTCGGTTCCCGTGTCCGACTTCATGTTCTGCACGGCGACGGGCACGACGCCGAGCGACAGTGCCGCGTCCTCGCTGCCCCAGCCGAGCGTGACGACACGTTCCGGGGCCTCCGTGATCTCCGCGGTGCCGAGCGCCGACGGAATCGACACGGGGAAGGCCGGCGCGTCGGCCTGTCCGGTGGCGGATCCCGCCGCGTCGGTCGAGTCGGAAGTCGACTCGCTGCAGGCACCCGCGAACAGCGCGGTTGCCGCCATCATCACGATTCCGGCTCTACGCCAGTATCTTCCGGACGTTTTCATCGATCTCCCTGTTCTTTGTTGATGGGGTTCATGCGCGAGCCGAACGAGGCGAGAGCCTCGTTCACGACGGAGCCGACTTCGCCGATCCAACGGGGCTGAGTCATGTCCTTGTGCTCGCAGTCGAGGTCGTGGTTGACGATGGTGCCGGTCAGGTAGGGCCGCCACAAGTCGTACGTCGCCGCGGTCGCAGGATTCCTGGCCGCAGTGAAGAAGAGCATGTCGGAGTCCACGACGATCTGTGAGGGTTCGGATTCGAGGCGCACGGCGTTCGCGAAGTTGTCGATCATCGCGGCCGGTGTGTGCTCGTTGATCCCGGCCAGCGCGCTGCCCTCGCCGCGCAGGATGTCGATCACCTGCTGCCGGTCGAGTCCATCCGCCAGGAGCGGTTCCGGGTCGTAGCCGACCATGTAGAGCAGCGCGGCGAGCGCGTCCTGCTCCGTCGGCATCGAGGCCCACGCGTCCGACGGGAAGGAGTCGAGCATGACGAGCATGCCGATTTCCTCCCCCTGGTTCTGCAGTGCACCGGCGATGGCGTGCGCGACGACACCGCCCAGCGACCATCCGAGGAGGTGGTAGGGGCCCTTCGGCTGCACGGTCCGCATGTGCTCGATGTATTCGGCGGCCATGTCCTGGAGCGTTTCCGGCGGCCGCTTGGACGTCGACAGGTTGGAGGCCTGCACGCCGTACAGCGGGTAGTCGTCGTCGATGTGCCGCAGCAGGCCCGAGTAGCCCCAGCTGATTCCGCCTGCGGGGTGGAAGCAGAACACCGGCGGCTGGGACCCCTCGGTGCGGAACGGCAGCAGGACGGCCAGCGCGTCGGCGTCGTGATCGTCGTCGAGACGGCCGGCCAGCTGGGCCACCGTCGGCGCCGCGAACAGGGAGGCCACCGTCGCGGTGACGGACAGCCGCTTCGAGATCGCGCTCATCAATCCGGCCGCCATCAGCGAGTGGCCGCCGAGGTCGAAGAAGCTGTCGTCGATGCCGACTCGCTCGATACCGAGAGCCTCGGCGAACAACTGGCACAGCACCTCTTCGCGCGCCGTGCGCGGCCCCCGCTCGGACACCTGCAGTGACAGATGCGGAACGGGAAGCGACGACTGGTCGAGCTTCCCGTTGGGGAGGGTGGGGAACTCGTCGACGGCGATGAACGCGGCCGGGATCATGTAGTCGGGCAGCCTGCTGGCGGCACGGCGGTGTAACTGGTCGGGGTCGATCCGGCCGCCCGGCACCGACGTGGCGTACGCGACCAGCCGCTGATCGCCCGGGCGGTCCTCGCGGACCACGACGACGATGTGCTCGACGTCCGGGTCACCGGACAGCACGGCCTCGATCTCGTTGAGTTCGATGCGGAATCCGCGCACCTTGACCTGCGAGTCGGCGCGGCCGGTGAAGTAGATCTGGCCGTCGCGGCCCCACCACACCACATCCGACGTCCGGTACATGCGGCTGCCCGGCTCCGCGAACGGGTCGGCGATGAAACGTTCCGCCGTCTTGGGGCTCTGGTTGCGGTAGCCCCGGGTGACGCTGTCGCCCGCGAGATACAGCTCGCCGGACACGCCCGGAGGCACCGGCCGCAGCGCGTGGTCCAGGACGTAGGCGTGCTTGCCCGGATCGACGACGCCGATGGGGACGGGACCTTCGTGTCCCGGTTCGACGAGGGCCAGGGTGGCGTTGACCGTGCACTCGGTGGGTCCGTACGCGTTGAACAGCCGGCGTCCCGGTGCGTACCGTTCGATCAGCTGTGGTGTGAGCTTCTCGGCGCCGAGCATGAGGTCGACGCCGTCCGGGATGGGATGTTCCGGCGGGAACGCGGCGGCGAAAGATGGTGGCACGCCAACGAAGTTCACGTCGTGTTCGTTGATGACGCGGGCGAGCGGCTCACCGGGGACACGGTCGGCGTCCGTCGCGACCACCAGCGTTCCACCGGAGAGCACACCCCACATGATCTGCCAGAACGCGAGGTCGAAGCTGATGGACGAGAAGTGGAGCGCCCGAGTGCTCTCGTCCATCCCGATGACGTCGGACTGCAACGACAACAGATCCGCGATGCCCCGGTGGGGGACGACGACGCCCTTGGGCACCCCCGTCGAACCGGACGTGTAGATGAGATACGCGGCGTCGTCGAGGTGCAGCGGCCTGCTCCGGTCGGTGTCCGTGGGCGTGGTGACCGGTTGGTCGGCGAGCAGCGCCTGCAGGTCCGGATCGTCCAGGTCGAGTATGGGCACGGCGGTGCCCAGCGGGGTGCGGTCGGGCACACCGACGGAGGAGGTGAGGATCGCGACCGGTGCGCCGTCGGCGAGCATGTGCGCGATCCGGTCGGCCGGGTACGTGGGGTCGACGGGCAGGTACGCGGCACCGCTCTTCAGCACGGCGAGAACACTGACGATCAGCTCGGCGGAGCGGTCGAGTGCGAGCGCGACCACGTCGCCGGGGCCGGCGCCACGCGAGATCAACAGGTGGGCAATCCGGTTCGCCCGTTCGTCGAGCTGCCGGTACGTGAGGGAGACCGCGGGCCGCACGCCCGCGCCGACGGCGAGGGCCTCGGCGCCGGGTGTCTCCGCCACCTGCGCCGAGAAGTACTCGTCGAAGGTGCGCGCCGGGATGGAGTGCTCCGCATGGGACCATTCGCCGAGCACCCGGTCCCGCTCCCGCGGGGTCAGGATGTCGAGCCGGGCGATCCGCTGCTCGTGGTTCTCGACGAGCCGCTCGATCACCACGCCGAGGCGGTCCGCGAAGGATTCGACGGTCGCGGCATCGAAGAGTTCGGTGGAGTACTCGAACGTCACGTCGACCCCGCCGCTGTCCGGACGTTCCTGGAAGCGCAGCGCCAGATCGAATTTCGCGGATGTCGCGTCGAGCATCCGCACGGAGGCGGTCGTCCCGTCGAATCGCTCCGCGGCGCCGTCCTGCTTCCAGTGCGAGAGCATCACCTGGAACAGGGGGTGGCGGGCCGACGACCGTGGGGGATTGACGAGTTCGACGATGCGGTTGAACGGCACGTCGGCGTGGTCGACGGCGTCGAGGTCGACGGCCCTGACCCGGTCCAGCAGTTCGTCGAACGTCGGGTCGCCCGACACGTCGGTCCGCAGGACCACCGTGTTGATGAAGCAGCCCACCATGGCGTCGAGGTCGGGGTGACTGCGACCGGCGACGGGGACGCCGAGCGCGATGTCCTCACCGGCGCCGAGCCTTTCGAGCAGCACGGCCACCGCGGTGTGGACGATCATGAAGAAGCTCGCTCGGCGCTCGGCGGCGAGCGACTCGACGGCCGCGTGCAGCGACGGCGACAGCGTGCGGTGGACGCTCGCGCCGCGGTTGGTGGGCAGGGCCGGTCGCGGCCGGTCGGTGCGCCAGCCCAGCTCGAGCGGCAGACCGGCGAGTTGCTCACGCCAGTAGTCGAGCTGGCCTGTCAGCAGCGGGGTCGCGTCGTCGGGTCCGGTGCCGATGCGTTCGCGTTGCCACACCGCGACGTCCGGGTACTGCAATGGCAGCGGCGTGAACTCCGGTGCCCGTCCGGCGCGGCGGGCGTTGTACGCGAAGGCGAGATCGTCGAGGAGCTTCGACTGCGACCATTCGTCGCCGATGATGTGGTGCATCAACAGGACCAGGGTGTGCTGCGGTTCGTACAGCACCGCGCGCAGCGGCGGCTGGTCGGTGAGCCCCAGCCCCACCGTCGTCATCGCCGCGATGTGCCCCTCGATGTTGCCGACGTTGTCGACACGTTCGAGCCGGACCTTCGCGTTTCCGGCGGGACGCACGACCTGGTGGGGCACCGCATCGACGAGGGGAAACACCGTCCGCAACGACTGATGCCGGGTCACGACGTCCGCGAGCGCCGCGGACAGGGCGTCGGGCTCGAGGCCTTCCCCGAAATCGACGGCCAGCGCCAGCAGGTACGTTCCGCCGCCGGCCGCGCTGTCGAGGAACCACAGGCGTTCCTGCGCGGGCGACAACGGCACCGGCGCGCCCTCGGGGAGATCCCGCGGGGACGGCCTGCTCGCCGACACCCGCTCGCCGGCATCCTCCAGTTGCGCGGCCACGGCGGCCACGGTGGGATTCTCGAAGACCGTCGCAACCCGCAGCGGCACACCCAGTTCCGCGGTGATCGCGGACACGAGAGCAGCGGCGAGCAGAGAGTTTCCGCCGAGCGCGAAGAAGTCGTCGTGGACGCCGACCTGCTCGGCGCCGAGCACCGAGGTGAACAGCGGCAGGATCCGGGCTTCGGTGTCGGTCCGCGGCGTGTCGCCGGCCTGTCCGAGCCAACGGGGGGCGGGCAGCGCATCCTTGTCGACCTTGCCGTTGTGGGTCAACGGCAATCGGTCGAGCACCACCAGTGCGGACGGAGTCATGTACCCGGGCAGGGAGCGGACCAGGTGCGCGCGTACCTCCTCCTCGACGGCGTCGTGCTCGCTGCCGGGCCGGGGAACGACGTACCCGACGATCCGCTGGTCGCCGTCGGTCTGCTCGTGCACCGTGGCCACCGCTGCCTGCACGTCGGGCACCGCAGTCATCGCCGCGCTGATTTCGCCGAGTTCGACACGGTAACCGCGCAATTGGATCTGGTCGTCGATCCGGCCGTGGTAGTGGAGAGCGCCTGTCGCGTCGTACCGTGCGAGGTCGCCGGTGCGGTACATGCGCGTCCCGCCGGGGGCGAACGGGTCGGCGACGAACCGTCCCGACGTCAGGCCGGGACGCCCGAGGTAGCCCGGGGACAGTCCGGGGCCGGACACGTAGATCTCGCCGGTCACGCCCGGCGGCACCGGGCGCAGCCCCGGTCCGAGAACGTACGTGCGGAGGTCGCCTAGGGGAACGCCGATGTCGACGACGTCGGCGGCGGTGGCCTGCGTGGCGGTGACGTGCACGGTGGTCTCGGTGATTCCGTACATGTTGACCAGTTCGGTTCCCGCATCCGGACCGGTCGCGGCGAACCAGGATCGCAGGACGGCGGGATCGAGAGCCTCACCGCCGAACACGACGTACCGCAGTCGTAGCCGGTCGAACGAGTCCGCGCGGACGAGAGCGTCGACGAGATGCCCGAACGCGGACGGCGTCTGGTTCAGCACCGTCACGCCCTCGTCGACGAGAAGTGCGGCGAGGTCGGCCGGCGACGTCAGGGAGGCCTCGTCGACCGTGACGAGGCGGCCGCCGTGCAGCAGCGCACCCCAGATCTCCCAGACGGAGAAGTCGAACGCGTACGAGTGCAGCAGGGGCCAGCAGTCGTCCTCGGTGAACGTGAACCATTCGCGGGACACGTCGAACAGTCGCATCACGTTACGGTGGGGAATCGGAACGCCCTTGGGGACACCGGTGGATCCGGACGTGTAGATGATGTACGCGATGTCGTCCGCGCACACTTCGTTTCCGAGTTCACCGCCGGCGGACTGTTCCGCGTCCGCCTCGATCCGGGGTAGGTCGCCGAGCAGGTCGGCGGATCCGATTCCCAGCGACGGCTGCGCATCCCGCACGATGAACCGCGCGCGTTCGGCCGGGGAGGACGGATCGATCGGCAGGTAGGTCGCGCCGCTGCGGAGAATCGCGAGGATGGCGACGATCAGGTCGGTGCCGCGGGGGAGGCTGACGGCCACGACCGTGCCGCGCCCCGCGCCCGCCGACCTCAGCTGCCGGGCCAGGGCGGCGCTGCGATTCGAGAGTTCCCGGTACGAAAGATCGTTCACCGCGACGCGGTCCGGGTGGGTGCGCGCCTGGGCGAGGAAGGCGGAGACGATGCTGTCCGGAAGCGCAACTGCCGTGCCGGTGGCCCGGTCGAGGCCGGCGGCGGACCGCCACAGGGGCAGTTCGTCGGGAGCGCAGACGTCCACCACGGAGACGGGTTCTGCTGCCACGGAGATGTTTCGGAGGTAGTGCGCGAATCGGTGTGCGTGGTCCCGGATCTCGTCGTCCGTGTAGACCTCGGGATTCCCGGCCCATTCGAGCGTGAGCTCGTCCCCGGCGCCCGAGACGGAGATCACCACATCCTCCACCGGACCGGTGGCGAGCTGATGCACCGCCCCGGACGTGGGACCGAAAGCGATTCTGGCGGCGAACGGTTTGACGTTCACCACCGCCCCGCCGGTGGCGCGGCTCCCGGCGTCGCGGACGCGCTGGAACGGTCGCGTCTCGGACAGTGCGGCAGCCACCCGGCCGATCACGTCGGCGAACGTCGGTCGTGCGTCGAGCGGAATGCGGAGCGGCACAATGTTCGTGGCCGTCACAGGCGACGTCAGCTCGATACCCTGCCGGGCCAGAACCGGCACGCGGAGCCGGACTTCTTCCGCTCCCGTGTGGGCGCCGAGGTAGGCGGCCGCGGCCGCATAGACCGCCTCGGCCCACGTCGTTGCCTGCGCGGTGGCCGCGTCACGCAGGGTCTTCGCCACCGCGGGCTCGATCGCGAGCGTGCAGCGATGCGGGTCGGGGACGGGCCGGCGCACCGTGTCACTGAATCCGACCGGACGTGCGGCGGCATGCGGGGCGCCGCTGTCGGGGGCCGCGGCATCGAAATCCCGTGCCGCCCCGACGTGCGCCCGCAATGGTGGGAACTTTGCCGCCCGGGGTTCGGTGCCCGCGAGCCGGGCCGCGTACAGCGCCGCCACGCGGCGGGTGAGCAGCGAATACCCGTACGCGTCGAGCAGCGCGTGCGGGGCGCGGAGGTACCAGAGCGCACCGGATTCGGTCGTGATCAGGGCCGTGCGCACCAGGGGAGCCGTGTCGTAATCGAGCGGTCGGCGCACGTCCGCGCGCATCCACTCGAGAGCGGCCGCCCGGTCGAGTTCGAGACGTTCGAGCTCGGGTGCGTGGCGACGATCGTGCACCTGGACGACATCGGCCGAATCGTCACCGGGTTCGGCCTCGAAGCGGACCGAGAGCACCTCGGCCTCCACGATCACCGTGCGTACCGCCGCGGCGAGAGCTTCGATGTCGACGGGCGCCGCGACCTCGACGTATTCGGCCGTGGTGAAGGCCGACCGGGTGGGGTCGAGATGGTGCCCGGCCCACAGCTCGCGCTGGGCGGCGGTCAAGCAGACGTCGGCCGTGTCCTCCCCGGTCTGCAGGGTGGACGGCGACGATATCGAAAGGGACATCTAACAGGCACTCCTGATGCTTTCGGCTTTCGGGCTTGGGGCTTTCGGGCTTTCAGCTACTCAGCGTGTCAGGTTAGCCTAACCACATGGGCTGTGGTGATCCGACACCGGCGCAGGCTTCGGAACGAAGCGCTGCGCCGGAGTGGGGTCTTCGGGGCGGCTCAGCCGACTTCGAGCGGCGAAAGCGCGGAGACCAGCGCATCCGTGGTGGTCACCGAACCGCAGCGCTTCGCCGCGTAGGTGAGGGCCATGAGGTGCTCGTCACGGCTGAAATCCGCGGTCGCGTCGGAGACCAGGAACGGCTGCACGTCCGACATGAACGCCTCGGCGGCGCTCAGCATGCAGCCCATGTGCGTGTAGACGCCCGTGACGATCAGCTGGTCGCGGCCGTGGTGGCCGAGCAGCTGCCGGAGGTCGGTGCGCTGGAACGCCGAATACCGCCATTTGGTCACCTGGATGTCGCCCTCGCGGGGGACGAGCGGCTCGACGACCTCGGTATCGCGACCCGACGTCAGTCCAGGGCCCCAGAAGTCGGCGAGGATGCCGCGGCGCGACGGGTGCTGGTCGCCCGGCTGCATCGTGTAGATCACGGGAATCCCGGCTTCCGAGCACAGTTCGCGGATCCGGACCATGTTCGCCATCGCAGTCGACATCGGCTCCGACCGCACGTCGTACGCGTCGATGAAGTAGTTCTGCATGTCGTGGACCAGCAGTGCGGAACGTCGGGGGTCGAGGCGCCAGGACACCTTCGATTCGGGGACCTCGTGAATCTCCGGGATCGTGTAGGTCGAAATAGGCGGGATAGCCATATGGTTCCTCACTGTCGGTCTTGTCGACGTCTGGGCGTATGCCGCGCGAATCTCGGTGAACGACAGCGCTCCGCCCCACCGCTCGCGCGTTCGGTTAGGCTAGCCTTTGCTACCTGGCTCTGCAATCGCTAGGTGTGTGGGCGCGCGGCGCACAGTAAGGTGACTGACCGGTGGGGGCCGGGCGCCGGTCTCCCGTGCCGGAGCCGCTGACCAGGAGAGACTGTTGACCACGCTGCTGATACTGCTGCTGATCGTCGTCGTGATCGTGGGCATCGTGCTGATCCTGCGGAATCGGGCCGGGAAGAACGCCACTCCCGCTGCCCGGGTCGATCCGCTTGCCGACTACCCGGAGGTCTACGACCCGTACAAGATCGGAGTCGGCGACATCATCACGTACGCCGGAATCGATCACGTCGTGCGCGGCACCATCACCCTCGACGAAGAGGGATACATCTGGCACGAACACCTCCTCGACGGGTCGACCGGTCAGCGGTGGCTGACCGTCGAGAACGACGAGGGCAACCTCGACATGACGCTGTGGATGCGCCGCGAGGGCACGGGGCTCGAACCGGACGGTGACGTGATCCTCGACGACAGGGTGCACCGGCAGATCGAGCGCGGCACCGCCTCGTTCACCGCGGAAGGCACCACCGGGACGGCGCCCCAGGGCATCGTCGACTATGCCGACTACGAGACGGCCGACAAGACCGGCCTGCTGTCCTTCGAGCGCTGGGCGCGGACGCAGTCGTGGGAGGTCTCCACGGGCCGCGCCGTCACGCGCGGTGAACTCACCGTGATCCATTCCGGTCCGCCGCAGTGACGCTGCACGTCCTCGACATCGAGTCGCGTGATGTGACGGCCGAGGCGCTCGGTCTCGTCGTGAACGCCGAAACACCGCTTCCGCTGGCCGAACTCACCATCACGCACGGTGACGACCGGGTGACGCTCGCAGTTCTCGGGGCGTCGCACGCGGTGACGGCGTCCGCCGCGGGAAGCCGGATCACCGAACAGGTGTCGTGCGATGCGATCCGGGCCGGCGGCAGGCCGCTGCCGGTATCCGACAGCGCGAGCGGATACCGGTTCGACTCGACCACCGACACCGTCGACCGCACCCACCTCGAGCAGACCGCCGACTGGCTGCGGCGCCAGGCCACCGAGGTGGACGGGTGGATCTGCGGGACGTTCCCCGGCGACCACACCGCACTGACCGCGCTCACCGCGACGCGTGAACATTCCGGCGGATGGGCCTGGCAGACCTGGCATCTGTACCCAGGAGACAAGGGTGGGGTGATCGTGAAAACTCGAAGCAGGTGGCAGCCGTGACCCGGTTCAGTGCGCGCATGCGGCTCGCCCCGATGCTGCTCCTGGTTTTTGCCGCGACCGCGTGCGGAGGCGGTGTCCGCGACTACATCGCCGACGCGTACGCCCTGCAGAACACCGCAGGCGACGCGAAGACATACACGTCGAACGACCCGGTGGGGACGACCGTCTCGAACATCGTCGCCGAGGAGGAACCGGCAGCACGGAAGGCGGACGGCGGCAGCGAATACCTGCGCTACGACGACGACATCGTCACGGTCAGCGCCGGACCGGGTGGCGGGAGCCTCGTCCGCGTCGAAGACATCGACGGACGCTACCGGAGCGGTGGGTTCGCCTATCTGGGGCCCGGTTTCAACCCCGGTTCGCCTGCGGGCGGCGCCAGCGGCAGCGGCGGATCCGGGAGCGCGAAATGACAGAGAACACTCGACTCGGGAGAAGCGCGTGAACACCACCTACACGGCGGCAGCAACGGAAATCGGCACGGTCGACGTCGGACTGCTCGCCGTCGGCATGCTCGGCACCCTGGCATACTTCGTCATCGGCATCGCCGTCCTCGGAGTCGGCTTCGCGGTACTCGACCTCGCCACCCCCGGCAATCTCCGGCACCAGGTGTACGTCGACAAGAACCCCAACGCGGCAATCCTGCTGGCGTCGAACCACCTCGCCCTCGCCGTCGTCGTGGTCACGGCGATCCTCACCAGCTCCGACGGATTCGCGCAGGGACTGGCCGATTCCGCGGTCTACGGCCTCTTCGGGGTGCTGCTGCAGGTCATCGCGCTGCGCCTGATGAATCTGCTGCTGCCGGGGCAACTCGTCGGTCTGGTGGGGAACCCGCAGATGTGCGGTGCCGCGTGGGCGGTCGGTGCGAGCCTCTTCGCCATCGGCCTCGTGAACGCCGCCGCACTCACCTGATCTCGTGACCACCACAGCGGCAGAGCCGAATTCCTCCACCACCCGCGC
Source organism: Rhodococcus wratislaviensis (assembly GCF_900455735.1). Lineage (GTDB taxonomy): Bacteria > Actinomycetota > Actinomycetes > Mycobacteriales > Mycobacteriaceae > Rhodococcus_F > Rhodococcus_F wratislaviensis. The sequence continues at coordinate 248,074 of NZ_UAUI01000029.1, forward strand.
GCTCGGCGGGCGGGCCAGGGCGTTCCTGCTCGCCGCGGTGGCCGCGTGTGCGGCGTGCGGGCTGATCTACGAACTCGCGCTGCTGACACTGTCGGTCAGTCTGACCGGCGGCGGAATCACCCAGACGTCGCTGATCGTCGCGGGTTTCGTGGCCGCACTCGGGGTGGGTGCCCTCGCCGCCAAGCCGCTCCTCTCCACCGCGGCCGCGTCGTTCGTGGTCGTCGAGATCGTTCTCGGACTCGTCGGCGGGTTCAGTGCAGTGACCCTGTACGTGACGTTCACGTTCTTCGGTTCCAGCGCAATCGTTCTGGTACTCGCCACCGCGCTGATCGGTGTGCTGGTGGGCGCCGAGGTGCCGTTGCTGATGACGCTGCTGCAGTCGGGCCGCAGCGACACCGACGCCGAGAGCACCGGAAAGGTGCTGGCGAACCTCAACGCCGCCGACTACGCAGGTGCCCTGGTCGGTGGCCTGCTCTGGCCGTTCGTCCTGCTGCCGATCGCCGGGATGATCCGCGGCGCCGCGATCACCGGCATCATCAATCTCGTCGCCGCCGCAGTGGTCGCGCTGATCCTGCTGCGGTGGCAGTTGAGTCTGCGCACCCGATTGCTCGCGGTCGTGGCGCTGCTCGTCGCCGCCGCGTGCATCGCGGTACTGCTGGTGCGCGCCGACGGCATCGAGACCACGTCGCGGCAACGTCTCTACACCGATCCCGTCGTCGCCGCGGAGAGGTCGCAGTACCAGGAGATCGTCGTCACCGAGCGTGAGGGAGACGTGCGGCTCTTCCTCGACGGCGACCTCCAGTTCTCCAGCATCGACGAACATCGGTACACCGAATCCCTGGTGTACCCCGCGATGGCGGACGACCCGAAACGGGTACTGATCCTCGGCGGGGGCGATGGCCTCGCCGCCCGAGAGGTCCTGCGACTGTCCGGGGTCGAGGAGATCGTGCAGGTGGAACTCGATCCTGCGGTCATCGAACTCGCGAACACCCGGCTGTCCGGGCTGAACCAGGGAGCGCTGCAGAACCCGCGCGTGCACGTGGTCCTCGACGATGCGTTCCGGTGGTTGCGCGACGCACCGGACTCGGGATTCGACGCCGTCATCGTGGACCTCCCCGACCCCGACACCCCGGCGCTCGGGCGCCTGTACTCCACCGAGTTCTACGGTCTCGCCGCCGCCGCACTGAACCCCGGCGGACTGATGGTGGTGCAGTCGGGAAGCCCCTATTCGACGCCGGACGCGTACTGGCGCACCACGTCGACCGTCGCGTCGGCGGGTCTGGCCGTCACGCCGTACCACGTGCTGGTGCCGAGCTTCGGGGACTGGGGTTACGTCCTTGCCCGGCGCGGACCCGAACCGCCGGCCCTGCGCCTGCCCCACGACGCCCCCGAACTGCGCTTCCTCGACGAGCCGACCCTCGCCGCGTCCGCGATCTTCCCGCGCGACCGCCCCCGTCGCGAGCTCGAGCCCTCGACCCTCGACCGCCCGCGCATCGTCGACGACATGCGGAAGGGCTACGAGCGCTGAGCACCCGTGAGTACTTGTCAACCGCCGGGCGTTAACAAGTACTCACAGGTCAGCGCAGCAGGTTGCCGAGCGTGCGGGCGGCGTCCACGACCGCTGAACCCAGCGACTCCTCGTCGGGCATCTCGAAGATCGACACGCCCACGCTCGCGAGTGCATCGCCGCGCCGCCCGGAAATGGCCGCGGAGACACCGAGTACGGACGGGATCACCTCGCCGTCGGTGACGGCGTAGCCCCTAGCTCGGGCCACGGTCACCTCTTCGCGTTCACCCTCGACCGCGGGGAGCGCGGCGAGGATCGCCAGTCCCGCCGAACCGCGGTCGACGGGATCGACCTGGCCGGGACGGAACGCGACGTGAACCTTCGCGCTGCGCGGTTCCACCACCATCAGGGCCCGGACTTCCGTCGCGTTCTCGCGGACGACGAGATGCACGGTGGCCTGGACTGCGTCGGCCAGCTCTTCGAGTACGGGTCGTGCCACTGTGCGCAGATCCTGCTCGACGGGTTCGGCGAGGGTCACCAGTCCCGCACCGAGCGTGACGCGTTTGAATCCGTCCTTCCGGCAGAGTCGATGTGCTTCGAGGGTTCGGATCAGCCGATGCGCGACGGTCCGGTGGACGTCGATCCCGTCGGCTATCTCCGTGACGGACAGTCCGTGCGGATGGGCCGTCAGCAACTCGAGAATCTCGAGTCCGTGGTGGAGGGTTTTCGACATTCCCGAATCGAGCTGAACTGCGCTTTTGCGTGAATGTTCCGGCGGCCGTTCGTCGGTCGTGCTCACTGTCTTGCCCACCCTCCTTGACGTCTGTGAGGTGCGACACCTACTCTTTCATCATATCGCACAGTGCGTGCGATTATCGCACAAACACTTCGAGTAGGGCAAGTGCCGCGACTGACGCGGAACAGGTCCAGGGAGCACTCCATGAGCAGTAGTACCGGGTCCGTCGATGCGGTGACCGTCGCTCGGCTGCACCAGCTGTACGGGCGGCAGAGTCACCTCATCGACGGTGGCGACGCCGCAGGGTGGGCGCAGACGTTCACGGACGACGGCGAATTCCATTCCCCCAGTTACCCGGAGCCTGTGGCGGGCACGGACGCGTTGATCGCATTCGCGGAACGGTTCCATACCCGGGCACGGGCCGCGAACGAGGTCCACCGCCACGTGATGACCAACGTCGTGATCGACGAGGTTCGCGACGGCGCCGCCACCGTGCGGGCCTACCTGCAGATCGTTGCCACCTCGATCGGTGGCGACTCGCGACTCGTGCGGATGACCACCCTCACCGATCGCGTGGTGCCGGTCGGTGACCGGTGGCGGATCGCCCGCCGCGACATACGGCGCGACGACGCTGCGTAGTGCCCGTTGGGCCGAGAACACATTTTCGAGATGACAGAGAAAGAGAACACCATGACCGCAAGTGCAGACCAGACCAACCCCGGCCGGACCGTGACCGCGCAGATGACCGCGCGGTACCCGGAGATGGAAGGCAAGGTCGCGGTGGTCACCGGCGCAGCCCAGGGGATGGGTGCGGCGTTCGCATCCGGCCTCGCCACCCAGGGCGTCCACGTGGTCGGCGCCGACATCAACGAAGACCAGATGAAGCTCACCGCCGAGGAGATCACGACCGCTCTCGCGTCGAAGTCCCTGGCCGATCAGGCCGGGACCGTCGTCGGCGCGCGGATCGACGTCACCAAAGCGGAGGAGCACGAGGCTCTCGCGCAGGTGGCGCTGAAGGAGTTCGGCCGCATCGACTTCTGGATCAACAACGCGGGAATCTTCCCCTTCGCCCTGGCGGAGGAGATCTCCCCGGAACAGATCGGTGCCACGCTGTCCGTCAACGTCGAGGGTGTCCTCTTCGGCGCTCAGGCCGCGGCCCGCCACATGCAACACGGCGGTGCGATCGTCAACATGTCGTCCGTGTCGGCGCTCCGGGTCCGGAAGGGACGCGGCGCGTACTGCACGTCGAAGGCGGCGGTCGCGCACCTCACCGAATCGCTCGCGGTCGAATTCGGGGACAAGGGTATTCGCGTGAACTCCATCGCACCGGGATACATCGACACGGCGATGACACAGTGGGTGCAGGACGACCCCGCCGCACTGAAGCACGCCCTCGATGTGGTCCCGCTGCACCGTCTCGGCTCGCCGGAAGAGGTATTCGGCCCGCTGCTGTTCCTGTTGTCGGACAGCGCGCGTTACGTGACGGGGCACAGCATCGCCGTCGACGGCGGTTCGCGTCATGTCTGAGTCGGTGAACTACCCCGGCGTCGTCCTGATCACCGGAGCCGCCGGCGGCATGGGTGCGAATCACGCCCGCGCCCTCGCGGCCAGGGGAACACACGTATGTATTGCCGACGTGGCGGATTGCTCGACCGTCGTCGAGGAGATCACGGTGGCAGGGGGATCGGCGTCCGCACACGAACTCGACGTCACCGACACCGCCGCCTGGGCCCGGGTCGTCGACGAGATCCGCAACACCCGAGGCGAATTGGGTGGACTGGTCAACAACGCCGGTATCTCGCGCCGACTGGAATTCATGGACACTCCCGACGACGTCTGGGAACTGACCATGAGGATCAACCTCTTCGGGCCCTTCTACGGCATGAAGGCAGTCGCCCCGCTCCTGCGCGACAGCGGCGGCGGCTCCATCGTCAACATCTCGTCGATCTCCGGGCAGATCGGCTACTTCTCGCCCGCGTACTCGTCGAGCAAATGGGGACTGACCGGGCTGTCGAAGTCGGCGGCCGGGAATTTTGCCCAGTGGGGCATCCGCGTCAACTCCGTGCATCCGGGTCTCGTGAGCACGGCGTTGCTCGGTGGCGCGGACGACTTCGTCCGGGCCGCGGTCGACAGCATTCCCTTCGGTCGCATGGGCACCCCGGACGAGATCACGGACGCCGTCCTGTTCCTGCTGTCCGACCGCTCCACCTACATGAGCGGAAGCGAGGTCACCATCGACGGCGGCCTCGTGTCGAACGGCCTGTACCACCGCATCATTGCCGAGACGGGAGCAAACCTTTCATGAGCGACGACTTCGACGTCATCGTCGTCGGCGGGGGCGGAGCCGGACTCGCCGCGGCCGTCTCCGCCGCCGAACAGGGTGCCACGGTGCTGCTGTTCGAGTCGGAGACCGCACTCGGCGGTTCGACGCAACTGTCGGCGGGACTGTTCACCGCGGCCGGCACCAGCGTGCAGCGCGGTCTGGGTGTCGAGGACTCCGCCGAGAAGTTCTTCCAGCACTACATGGACCTCAACCAGTGGATGCTGGCACCCGGATTGATCCGCACATTCTGCGAGAACGCCGGCCCCACCCTCGAATGGCTGATCGAACTCGGCGTCGAGGTTCCGGCGGTGGTCTCCGCCAACGCTCACCAGCCCGGCCTGTGCCAGGCCGGAGTCGAGGACGTCTGGCGGGGCCACGTCCCGAAAGACCAGGGTTACGGTCTCGTGCAGGTGCTCGACAGGGCGCGACGCGAGCACGGCATCGAGGCGATCCTGAACACCCGCGTACAGAAGCTGATCGAGGAGGACGGCCGAGTCGTCGGAGTCGTCGCCGACGACATCGAGGTCCGGGCAGGCGCCGTCGTCGTCGCGTCCGGCGGGTTCGCGCAGGACCCCGAACTCATCGATCGCCACTACCCGGCCGCGAACAACGCCGGCGACTCGCTGTTCGTGGTCGCGGCACCCGGCAGTCGGGGAGACCACCTCCGTTTCGGGCGGGCCGTCGACGCCGCCGTCACGGGCGACGGCTGGGGGCTCATGCTCCCGACCGTCTACTTCCAGCGGTTCCATCACTGGCAGTCCGGGTTCCCGCCCAAGTCACGGGTGTACGTCAACCGGGACGGCCGGCGGTTCATGGACGAGGACGCGTCCTACGCGGTGTCCACGGGCATCATCGAAGCCCAGGGCGGATACGCCTGGATGATCTTCGACGAGAAGGCGCGCGTGAACCTCGCGCCCGGGTACGCCGACTGGACACCCGAACGGATCGCCGACGAGGTGGCGGCCGGACGCACGTTCAGCGCCGGCAGCCTGACGGACCTCGCGGAGCAGATCGGGGTTCCCGCCGACGCCCTCGACGCCACCGTCGCCCGGTGGAACGACCAGCTACCCGCCGGCGTCGACGCGGACTTCCTGCGGCATCGGACGCTCCGGAACAAGGGTTCGGACGAGAACCCCGACCCGATCGGCGAGGCCCCCTTCTACGCCGCGCAGATCCTTCCCGCCGAACTCGTGTGCACCCACGCGGGCCTGGAAATCGACGGAAACGCCGCCGTCGTCGACGTGCGAGGATGCCCGATTCCGGGCCTCTACGCAGCGGGCGAAGCCGGAGCAGGCATCCTGGGACTCAGGTATGTCGGTGGCGGCAACGCGGTGGCCAACGCTCTGACCATGGGCCGCATCGCGGGCCGAAACGCGGCGAAGGCCGCACAAGGTCCCCACCCCTCATAGGAGAATGTCATGGGAGTTTCCCGCTCCGCTGTCCCCGACAGCGAAATCGGTGCGAGAACGTTGAAGAAGGTGTCGTACCGGATCCTTCCGTTCGTCATGTTGCTGTACATCTTCAACTACATGGACCGCACCAACATCAGCTACGCGCAGCTGGGGATGCAGCACGAACTCGGCATCACGGTCGGAACGTTCGGCGCGGTGGCGTCGATCTTCTTCCTGGCCTACGTCGTGTTCGAGATCCCTTCCAACATGGCGCTGAAGAAGTTCGGCGCGCGCATCTGGCTGGCCCGCATCGCGATCACGTGGGGCATCGTCACCGTGATCATGGGATTCGTCAACAGTGTCACTCAGCTCTACGTGGCTCGCGTTGCCCTCGGCATCGCCGAGGCGGGTCTCTTCCCCGGTCTGCTGCTGTATTTGACGTTCTGGTTCCGCTCCGGGGAGCGTGCCCGGGCCATCGCAATGATGGCCATGGCGCAGCCGATCGCCATGATCATCGGGTCCTTCACCGGCGGTCTGATCCTCGACCACATCTCCTGGTTCGACATGAGCGGCTGGCGCTGGGTGTTCATCCTGCAGGGTGCGCCGACGATCGTGCTGGGCCTGATCGTCCTCGTGTACCTGCCCAACCGGCCGCGTGAGGCGAAGTTCCTGACCACGCAGGAATCCGAGTGGCTCGAGGACGAGATCACCGCGGAGTACCAGGAGCCCGAAACCCACGCGGGTGTGAAGGAGCAGCTCGGCGCGATCAAGAACCGGAAGATCCTGCACCTCGCCTTCGCGAACCTGTTCGCCGCCTGCGGGCTGTACGGCTTCACGTTCTTCCTTCCCCAGATCGTCAAGCAGATGGATCCGAGCTACTCGGCCACCAACATCGGATTCCTCGGCGCGGTCCCGTTCGTGGTCGGTGCTGTCGGAATGCTGCTGATCAGCCGTTACTCGGATCGCACGGGGGAACGGAAGCTCTTCGTCATCGGGCTGATGGTTCTTGCCGCTGTCGGGTTGTTCGGCACCATTGTCTTCCGGCACTCGCCGGTGCTGGCGTTGACGTCGCTGTCGATGGTGGCTGTCGGTGTTCTCGGGTACATGGCGCCGTACTGGGCGATGGCGGCGCAGGTGCTCACCCGCGCCGAGACAGCCGTCGGTCTCGCGGCCATCAACACCATTGCCGCGATGGGCGGATTCTTCGGTCCCTACGTCATCGGAAAGAACGCCACCGCCGACAACGTCACCATCGGCCTGTACTTCCCGATCGCGTGCCTGCTGATCTGTGCCGTCATGCTCGCGTTCCTGAAGATCCCGAAGAAGGCCCCGGTCGAACTGGAAGAGGCAACAACATCAACTAGTTCATAGATATACTAAAAGCGGAGGTGGCGGGCACCGGGCCCGCCACCCGCTCGCGATAGGGTTCCCCCATGACCGATGACGCAGCGCCGGTGCCCGTCGAGGTGCCCGACGGCCTCGACTTCTGGTCGTTCATCGAACTGGCGAACCGGCGCCTGAGCACGGAATACGGCTCGACGCACGAACTCGCCACCCAGGTCCTCCTGACGTTGAACCGCGCGTCGAACGTGGTGACGTACGACCTGGAGTCGTCGATCCACCGTCCGCGTGGCCTGTCGTGGTCGGCGTTCCGGTTGATGTTCGTGACATGGCTGGCCGGTCCCGTCGAGTCGAAGACGGCGGCCAAGCTCACCGGCATGAGCAGGGCGGCCGTCTCGAATCTGACGAAGACGCTGGTCGGCGGTGGTTTGATGGAGCGGACCCCGGACGAGCGGGACGGCCGGTCCGTCCAGTTGTCGCTCACCGAGAAGGGCCGGAGCGAGATCGGTGAGATCTACCGTGAGCAGAACGAGCGCGAACACGCGTGGGCAAGCGTTCTCACCGAACCGGAGCAGCGCATTCTCGTCATGCTGCTCGACAAGCTGATCACCAATCGCAGCCAGTTCGACGTCCGCGGGCGTAACTGACCCTGCTGTGCCTCCCGGAAAACCTGTGCTTGCCATCACGCCCGTAATTTAGTTAATGTGTTTACTACTACGGACACGCACTTCTAGGGAGGCCGGTCATGGCGTTCTATCGGCACGTGGGCAACATCCCGCCCAAGCGGCACACCCAGCACCGTGACGACAACGGTCAGCTCTACTTCGAGGAATTGATGGGAGAAGAGGGCTTCTCCTCCGACTCCTCACTGCTCTACCACCGCCACATCCCGTCGGCGATCGTCGATGCCACCGTGTGGGAGCTGCCCGACCAGAGCACGACCCCCAATCATCCGCTCAAGCCGCGCCACCTGAAGCTGCACGACCTGTTCCCGGACACGGTCTGGGCCGACACCGACGTGGTCACCGGGCGCCGGTTGATCCTCGGCAACGCAGACGTCCGCATCTCCTACGTGGTCGCCGCAAAGGAGTCGCCGCTGTACCGCAACGCGATCGGCGACGAGATGGTGTACGTCGAATCCGGTTCCGCCACTGTCGAAACCGTGTTCGGCGCGCTCGAGGCGAAGCAGGGCGACTACGTCCTCATTCCGATGTCGACGACTCACCGCTGGATCCCGCAGGGTCCGGAACCGTTGCGCGCCTACGCGATGGAGGCCAACAGCCACATCGTCCCGCCGAAGCGCTACCTGTCCAGGTTCGGTCAGCTGCTCGAGAACGCGCCCTACTGCGAGCGCGACCTGCACGGGCCGTCCGGCACACTGCAGGTCGAGGGCGCCGACGTGGAGGTGCTCGTCAAGCACCGCACATCGCACGGAATCGTCGGCACGCGAATGGTGTACCCGCAGCACCCCTTCGACGTCGTGGGCTGGGACGGGTGCCTCTACCCCTACACGTTCAACATCTCCGACTACGAGCCCATCACCGGGCGCGTGCACCAGCCGCCGCCGGCGCATCAGGCGTTCGAGGGCAACAACTTCGTCATCTGCAACTTCGTGCCCCGCAAGGTCGACTATCACCCGCTGTCGATTCCGGTGCCGTACTACCACTCGAACGTCGATTCCGACGAGATCATGTTCTACGTCGGCGGGGACTACGAGGCGCGCAAGGGTTCCGGCATCGGCCAGGGTTCGATCTCGATTCACCCGGGCGGGCATGCGCACGGTCCGCAGCCGGGCGCGTACGAACGCAGCATCGGCGCCGAGTTCTTCGACGAACTGGCCGTCATGGTCGACACGTTCCGCCCGCTCGAGCTGGGCGAGGGCGCCCTGGCCTGCGAGGACTCGGGCTACGCGTGGACGTGGGCGGGGCGGGGGCCGAAGAAGTGATCTCCGCCCTCTTCGCCGGCCTCTGCGACGACGCCGCGCTCTTCCCGCCCGGGAACGTACCCCTGCCCGACGCCCTACCCGCACATGCCAGGCACCGGTCGGCGCCGTACGCGGATCTGGTCGGTCCCTTCGTCTTTCCGGTCGCCAGGCTCGACGAGCTGACGCCCGGTTCGCTCGAGCTGAGCCTGACGCTGCCCGGCGGTCCGGCCACGCTCGAACCCGCACTCGACCGTCTCGCGCAGATCGGCGGTGCCACCGCGGTGGCACTCGAGATCGCTGCGCCCGCCGAACAGACGGCCGCGGAGTTCTTCGCCGCGATGGACGCCGTCGAAACCCAGACCGCAGGCCTCGACGTGTTCGTGGAGGTGCCGCGCGGCGAGCGCAGGGCCGATTTCCTCGCCGCTCTTGTCGGTGGCTCGTTCGCGGCCAAATTCCGCACGGGAGGCGTTGTCGCCGAGGCTTACCCGGACGAGGCGGAACTCGCGTCGGCTCTGACCGCCGTCATCGCGTCGGGCGTTCCGTTCAAGGCCACGGCCGGGCTGCACCACGCCGTCCGCAACACCGATCCGCACACGGGATTCGAACAGCACGGTTTCCTCAACGTGCTGCTCGCCACCCGGCACGCACTCGGCGGCGCCGGTGTCGACGAGGTGGCCGCCACCCTCGCCGAACGTGAGGGCGCTCTGCTCGCCCGCGAACTGCGCGACCTCCCGGCCGACGTCGTCCGCGCCGTTCGCACCGCCTTCCGATCCTTCGGCACGTGCAGCATCCTCGAACCCCTCGAGGATCTCGTCGCACTGCATCTCGTGCCGTCTTCCGCCCTCGCCTCCGCAGATCAAGGAGCCCACGCATGACCGTCCTCGACATCCCCGCCGATTCCCTCTTCGGGATCGAGAACCTGCCGTACGGCGTGTTCTCGACCGCAGACTCGGCCCCCCGGGTCGGAGTGCGGGTGGGAGATTCCGTCGTAGATCTCGCCGCCACCCTGGGTGACGACGTCTTCGCGCAGCCCACCCTCAACGCCTTCATGGCGCAGGGCAGGGCCCGCTGGACCGAGGTCCGCAGGCAGATCACCGAACTCGTGCAGGGCGACGTCGCCGACACCGCGGTGTTCGCGGTCGACGAGGTGACGATGCACCTGCCGGTGGCCGTCGCCGACTACGTCGACTTCTACGCGTCCGAGAATCACGCCACCAACCTCGGACGACTGTTCCGCCCCGACTCCGAGCCGCTGATGCCCAACTGGAAGCACCTGCCGGTCGGATACCACGGGCGGTCGAGCACCGTCATCGTGTCGGGCACCGACGTCATCCGGCCGTGCGGACAGCGCAAGTCGCCGGATCAGGACGCCCCCGACTTCGGGCCGTCCCGCCGCCTCGACATCGAGGCAGAAATGGGTTTCGTCGTCGGCGTCCCGACGAAGCTGGGGGAGACCATCACCCCGGATCAGTTCGCGGAGTATGTGTTCGGTGCGGTCGTGGTGAACGACTGGTCCGCACGCGACATCCAGGCCTGGGAGTACGTGCCGCTCGGCCCGTTCCTCGGGAAGAGCTTCGCCACGTCCGTCTCACCCTGGGTGGTTCCCCTCGACGCGCTCGAGGCGGCCCGCATCGACACCCCGACGCAGGATCCGCAGCCGCTGCCGTACCTGCGCGGCGAGGAGAAGTGGGGCCTGGACATCGACCTGGCCGTCGAATGGAACGGACACGTCGTGTCGCGACCGCCGTATGCGCAGATGTACTGGTCGCCGGCGCAGATGCTCGCGCACACCACGGTCAACGGCGCCGCCGCCAGCACGGGCGACCTGTTCGCGTCGGGCACCATCTCCGGACCGGAGAAGGACCAGCGCGGCGCGTTCATCGAACTGACCTGGGGTGGTCAGGAACCTGTCGTCGTCGGGGACGAGAAGCGCACGTTCCTCGAGGACGGCGACGAGATCGCCATCTCGGCCACCGCACCCGGCCCGAACGGCACCCGCATCGGCTTCGGTGAGGTGCGGGCCCGCATTGCTCCACCCGTGAGTACTTGTTAACCGCGGGCGGTTGACAAGTACTCACGGATGGTAGTCATTAGTCATGACCGAGAACTTCGTCGAGATCAGTGCCGAGCCGGACACCGGCGTCGCGTTCCTCACCCTGAACCGCCCCGACCAGCGCAATCCGCTGTCGTCCGAGGCCATGCGGGACGTCACCGCGGCCCTGCGGAAGCTGGGCGACGACGACACCACCCGCGTCGTCGTCATCAGGGCTGCCGGACCGGTGTTCTCCGCGGGCCACGACCTGAAGGAGATGATCGGCCGCACACTCGAGGACGAGCAGGCCATCTTCGACACCTGTGTCGAGATGATGCAGACCGTGCAGGACATTCCCCAACCGGTCATCGCGTCCGTCCAGGGCGCGGCCGTCGCGGCGGGCTGTCAGCTCGCGGCGTCGTGCGACCTCGTCGTCGCGTCGTCGAACGCCGTGTTCGGGACGCCGGGGGTGAGGATCGGCCTGTTCTGCTCCACCCCGATGGTGGCCCTCAGCCGCGCGATCGGACGTAAGCGCGCCCTGCAGATGCTGCTCACCGGGGAGACGATCGGGGCGGAGACCGCCGCGGACTGGGGGCTGGTGAACCTGGTCGTCGCACCCGAGGAACTGGATGCGCAGACCCGGGCTCTCGCCGCGAAGATCACGAAGGCCAGCCCGCTCACCGTGAAGATCGGCAAGCAGGCGTTCTACCGGCAGATCGAGCTTCCTCAGGGCGAGGCCTACACGGCGATGGCGGAGACGATGGCCACCAACGCCGTCACGTGCGACGCCCAGGAGGGCATGCAGGCGTTCGTCGACAAGCGCATTCCGCAATGGCAGGGAAAATAGCGGCACAGGCGGACCCTGGCTGCATTGCGTGGTGTAGCGAACCGGCGAAGGATTGAGCGTGCAGTGGCTGCGGCCGCGGGCCGTCGGTGCCCGCTGACGGTGGACCGCGACGGGTCGGTCACCGAGAGATCGTTCTCACTGCGGGGCGACGTCCCGCGGGAGGAGACATCGATGTTCATTCAGGTAATTCAGGGAAAGGTGTCGGACGAGGCAGGCCTACGCCGGTGCATGGACCGCTGGACCGAAGACGTCCGACCGGGAGCGACGGGCTTCCTGGGCTGCACTCAGGGATTGTGCGACGACGGAACGTTCATCGCGCTCGCGCGTTTCGAATCGGCCGACGCCGCCCGGCGCAACAGTGAGCGTCCCGAACAGGGCGCGTGGTGGGCGGAGACCGAGCGGTGCTTCGACGGTGCCGTGTCGTTCATGGACTGCCCGGACGTGATGGAGTGGATGGGTGGAGGCTCGGACGACGCGACATTCGTTCAGGTCATGGAGGGCCATACCACCGACGCGAGCCGGATGAGGGAGTTGCTGGAACAGGCCGAACCCCAGCTTCATCAGCTGCGCCCGGAGATCCTCGGGGGAACGTTGTGCA
>NZ_UAUI01000002.1 GCF_900455735.1 Rhodococcus wratislaviensis
CATCCTCGTCCGTCTCCGCATATTGATGCTGTCAACTTCACGCAGCAAGGCAAGTGCCTCATCAGCGCCCAGCTCACCAGCCCGGGCCATAAACGCCCTGATGTCTTTGGGGAGGCAACCACCACCGAAGCCGATACCGGCGTTCAAGAAACGTCGGCCAATTCGAGCGTCGTAGCCAATCGCATCTGCGAGCTGAGTCACGTCCGCCCCAGCAGCTTCGCATACCTCCGAGATAGCGTTGATGAACGAGATCTTCGTAGCTAGGAACGCGTTCGCAGATGCCTTGACTAGTTCCGCCGTAGCCAAGTCGGTAACCAGGAACGGAATCTTCTCGTCTAGAAGATCTGCATACACTTCGCGCGCTACATCCTCCGCTCGCCCGTTTGCATGGCGGTCAATACCGAGGACAAGGCGGTCGGGATGCAACGTGTCTTCAACAGCGAAGCCTTCACGAAGAAACTCGGGGTTCCATGCAAGCTCGACCGCGACGCCCTCCTTCGCCAGCTCTCTAGCACGCGCGCCTAATCGCTCCGCTGTACCGACCGGGACCGTCGATTTGCCAAAGATGACCGAGTCCTGGGTGATAAGAGGCGCAAGCGTTTCGACAACGGCGTCGACGTACTTGAGGTCCGCCGCGAATTCACCCTTCTTCTGCGGAGTCCCGACTCCAATGAAATGAACACTTGCAAAGGCGGCCGCCTCCTCGTACGAATCAGTAAACCGAAGACGGCCTGCGGCAATGTTTCGCCTCAGAACGTCTTCGAGCCCCGGTTCGAAGAAGGGCACCTCACCCGATTGAAGCTTCGCCAGTTTGGACTGATCAACGTCGACGCCGAGAACATCGTGACCGAGCTCAGCCATACACGCGGCATGCGTTGCTCCAAGATATCCGGTACCGAATACGGCGATTCGCATTGTCACTGAATTCAGCTACCTAACAGGGAGTTTGGGATGTACATGACGGAGGCTTGCAAACGACCTATGAACGTATGGAGCTCACGTTGTCTCGATACCACGCGACAGTCGAGGAAATGCCCTCTCGGAGTCCGATCGAGGGGGACCATCCCGTCGCGCGCAGCTTTGAGACGTCGAGCAGCTTGCGAGGCGTGCCGTCGGGTTTCGACCTGTCCCATTCGATTCGTCCGGAGTATCCGATCTCGTCGGCAACAACTTCGGCAATGTACTTGATGGTCGAGTCTTCCCCGGTGCCCACGTTGACGTGTTCGGTGCCGTCGTAGTGTTCAAGCAGGTGCAGGCAGGCGGACGCCATGTCCGCGACGTGGAGAAATTCGCGTCTAGGCGTTCCAGTTCCCCAGTTAGTCACAAGCTCAATACCATCTCGCCGCGCTTCATCGAACCGACGAATCAGGGCGGGCAGGACATGCGAGCCGCGCGCCGAGAAATTGTCGCGCGGACCGTAGAGGTTGGTCGGCATTGCCGAAATCCAGGGCAGCCCATATTGCTTACGCACAGCCTGGATCTGAAGGATTCCCGCTATCTTTGCGATCGCGTACGCATCGTTGGTTGGTTCCAGATGGCCGGTGAGGAGGTAGTCCTCCCTGATCGGCTGCGGTGCAAGCTTGGGATAGATGCAAGAGGATCCCAGGAACAGCAGACGCTCGACCCCGAATTCCCTCGCTGAATCAAGAACATTGACCTGGATTCTCAGGTTGTCCGACAGGAAGTCCACAGGGTACGTGTTGTTGGCAAGTATGCCACCGACCTTGGCGGCGGCGAGAACGACGTATGAGGGCCTCCTCGCCTTGAAGAAAGAACGAACGGCGTCGCGATCGCGCAAGTCGAGTTCATCGGACCCCGCTCCGACAAGGTTCTCGAAACCCGAGGTCTCCAGTGTTTGCCAGATAGCGGAACCAACCAGACCTCGGTGCCCGGCCACGTAGAACGGTGCGGAGCGATCCAACGGCGCGGGTACGAATTCGACAGTCACTGGATCGACTCCCAGTCCGGCAGCGCCGGGTTATCGATCCAAGGCCGGCCCTCGTGTTGGAGAGCCTCAATATCGGCATCGACCATGATTCTTGCGAGTTCTGGTGCGTGAACTGATGCCTTCCATCCCAGCTTTTCTTCAGCTTTGCCTGCATCCCCGATAAGGGCGTCAACTTCCGTCGGACGCAAGTACCGCTCGTCGAAGCGAACATGCTTTTCCCAGTCGAGGCCAGCATGCTCAAACGCCTCGGTGAGGAAGTCTCGGACGGATGCTGCACCTCCAGTTGCGAGCACATAGTCATCAGGCTCATCCGCCTGAAGCATCCGCCACATTCCTTCGACGTACTCTGGGGCGTACCCCCAGTCACGGACTGCGTCGAGATTGCCCATGTAGAGGTGTTCCTCAAGGCCTGCCTTGATTCTCGCAACTGCGCGAGTGATCTTTCGCGTTACAAATGTCTCTCCACGGCGCGGGGACTCGTGGTTGAAGAGGATTCCGTTGACCGCAAAGATCCCGTAGGCCTCTCGGTAGTTCTTGGTTACCCAGTAGGAATAGACCTTCGCAGCGCCATACGGTGACCGCGGGTAGAAGGGGGTTTCCTCATTCTGCGGGGGCGGGGTTGCGCCAAACATTTCAGAACTCGAAGCCTGATAGAACCTGCACTGCAGACCGGTAAGACGCACTGCCTCCAGCAGTCGAATAGATCCGACACCTGTTGTGTTGCCTGTGTGTTCAGGCTCGTCGAAGCTCACGCGAACGTGCGATTGTGCCGCGAGGTTGTAAACCTCATCCGGCCGGATCTCCGCAAGCAGTGTGACGAGGCGAGCACCGTCACTGAGATCACCATAGTGAAGAAAGAGCTTCGCTTCGGGGTCGTGGGGATCCACGTACAGATGTTCGATCCGCGAAGTATTGAAGGTCGACGAACGACGGATCAGGCCATGAACCTCGTACCCCTTCGAGAGTAGTAACTCGGCGAGATAGGAGCCGTCCTGGCCAGTAATACCAGTGATTAGAGCGCGCTTCATTTGTTCTCCTCGACCTGCACGTCAGGCCGTTTCTCGTAACGGGACTATTAGCAAATCTTCAGCGGTGCAGCGAATTCAATAGGCGCCGTCGCTTCCAATCACGGCCCTCACCGTCTTTCCGATGATCAGAAGGTCCTGTGTCATCGACCAGTTCTCCACGTAGAAGAGATCCAATCGAATCCGATCCTCTTCGGACAGAGCTGAGCGGCCCGACACCTGCCACAGCCCCGTCATCCCCGGCCGAACAAGCATCCGGCGCTCTACGAAGCCCGGCACGCCTAGCCCCTCGCCCTCGATGAGTGGACGTGGTCCGACCATGCTCATATCTCGTGTCAGGACATTGAAGAGTTGAGGCAACTCGTCAACGCTGGTCTTTCGAATAAATCGCCCGATCGGTGTGATTCGCGGATCTTTCGCTGACTTGAAGAAGGTGCCCTCAGACTGTCCGAGCGCTTCGCGTATCGCAGCGAACTTCTTGTCCGCGTTCGGCACCATCGACCGAAACTTCCACATCCGAAATGTCTCGCCGTTGAGTCCAACTCGTTCTTGCCGGTAAAAGATTGGGCCGCGATCGCCAATCTTGATGATCGCAGCGACGATCAGCATCACCGGAGCTAGCGCCACCAGTACGAGCAACGCCGCGACTAGATCGAATGCGGTCTTCGCAAACTTGTTGGAACCGTGGAATTGCGGCTTCTCGACATGGATGAGTGGGAGTCCTGCTACCGGCCTCATCGACAGACGCGGTCCCGCCACGTCCATCATCCCTGGAGCAACGACGAGGTCGACCTCATGCGGCTCGAGCGCCCACGCTAGGTCCCGCATTCCTTCATGACCGAGGTGTTCGGTCGCGGTAACTGCGACCGTGTCGGCGTGGCAGAACTGCAATGAGTCCACAACGTCGCGCTCGTTGCCGAGCACGGGAATAACCCGTCCGCCAACGGTGATCGTGTCGCCATGCTCACCGGTATGACCCGGCATACACACTCCGACCACGCGATAGCCCTCGGCTGTGCCACGAGCAAAGGACTCCGTGAGGTTTCGTACCGCCCGCTCACCGCCGACGACAAGGACGGATGTCTGAAACTCGCCCCGGGCACGCTTGCGTGCGATCGCTTGACGCCAGCACCAGCGACTGAGCAAAAGCCCAGCAAGGCCGACTGGAAACGCTATTGCAAGGTACAGCCGCGCCAGGTCCAGCCGGAAGAGAAGGGAGACGATCGCGATGAGTCCGAACAGGCGGACGGTCGCCACGAAGATTCGGCGGTATTCTTCGGCTCCAGCACCGATCACACGCACGGAGCGAGTGCGAAAAACGACTAGCGCTCCAATCCACATCGCGATCAACGCTGCCGAGATGAGTGTGTAACTCAGATTGTGTATCGCTTCGTACGATGCCAGCGCGTCTCCGGCACCGAAGCGAATCCACTGGGCCAATGCGACAGCAGCGATCACCACCAGGGTGTCGGAGATCAACAAACGCCGGATGTACACGGCCTGCCACTCTCGACGACTCCCGAGTCGTCCTGTCTCCGAAGAGACCGTTGTCGCGCCCGGTACACCCGATGCGGGGCCGAGCGGAACATCGAATGCGGTCACATTCGTTGCCTTCCACCTGAGAACCAATAAGCCGGCAAGCGTTGCTGTCTTCCGACTGTTGGCGGTGAATGACGACCGCCCCCCTGTATTGCTGCCGAGATGATGATCGCACCTTCAACCAACTTCGTTACAGCTGGAGTGGCGAGAGTCACAAACGCCAGACACGAACCGCGAGAACAGGTTCCTGCGCAGGTCACCGAGCTATACATCAATTGAATGACACTGCCTACACCACGCCGGACGCGGAGAACAGGGCCGAAAGTCCTAGCGCATTGAAGAGTAATTCGGTATTTTGCGCAAACCCTACTTTCGAGTCAGATCGAACGCGTTTTCTCGCAGGTCTCTCGTTGCCCACCCAAGCGCCCACATCGTCGAACGGAGCAATGGACGGAATCTGAGCGAGTGGACGCGGTGCGGGGTGCCGTCGCTTATTGCACGGCACCCCGCCCTCGGCGGCGAACGCCGAGCTCGAACCGATCACGGTAGCGCCCAATTGCGGAGATCGACGCGCGTAACGCCGCAGATACGCCCGGTTATTTGGTCTATGACGGCAATGTGGGTTGAAACGCGGGTGCCCATCTTTGCGGTCCGCCTCCGCTAGTTCGGCCTCGCGCTAGTGGCTTGCTCACAGTCGGCTCGTCGCTTAGAAACGAGCAGGAAACACTCTCGCTTGGTGTCACGCTCTCCCTGGCCACCGGTTCCACCAGCCTCGTGACCGCCTTGATGGTTTCGCGCAACAGGGCAGCTAGCGGGAAGCGACTCTCTGCGAGCGGTGTGCCCGGTGTCAACAGTCGCCGGTCATTTGCCGCGCATGAACTATTTTGACCCACCTTGATCGATCCAAGTCGCGTCATTCGCAGACCGGATTTGCGCGGGATTGGCCGTGCGGGAGAATGCATCGCATGTCGAAGAAGTCGCGGTCACGGACCGTGGAGAAGCGTGATCCGAAGACCATCATGTTCTGGTCGTTCATGGCCGTCGCGCTCGTTACTGGTGTCGCCATGTACGGGGTGGCGCAATCCCGTGTTTCCGCTGTCCCGCCCGATGAAGGCCGGACCGCAACGAGATCATTCGAGTCTCACACATATCCACGCCTCACCGTCCTTGGGGATTCCATCACCGGAGGTAGCCACAACAATGTGGTTTGGCCTGACCTCCTCGCCGCGAAGCGGACTTGGTACGTCAACAACATCGCCGAAGGTAGCACCGGGTACTCTGCAGGCGAGAACAAGGCCTTCCCATTCAAAGTCGACGACGCTGTCGCTACTACGCCCGACGTGATCATGGTGGTCGGGAGCCGAAACGACGTCTACAACCCGGAACTAGTGGGACCGGCGGCTGCAAGGGTATACGCAGACCTGAAAGCGAAGGCGCCGAACGTGCCGATATTTGTGGTCGGTCCGATCTGGGACAACAAACAGCCGCCGCCAGCGATGCTGAGCGTGAACGCGAGTATTCGACAGGCAGCTCAGAACGCAGGTCTCTTGTTTATCGATGCACTAGCAGAGAACTGGCTCGGCGACCCCACGCTAATTCAGAAGGACGATCGTGTGCACCCCACCGACGCGGGGCAGCAGGTACTCGCCGACCATATCGATAGGGCGATCCCTCAGGTGACCATCAAGAAGAGCTAGACGATCGTCTCGACCGCCCGCAAGTTGAGGGATTCGGCACCCCTGCGGACCCGGAAGGACAGCTCGACAGTGACCACTGCATCAGCCGCCGGCTCGATTAGGGCAACACGGGCGGGTCAGTATCAGGTGCGAAAGTCGAACGCACTGGCCGTGTTCGCCCGCGACACAACGAAATGCGTTCGCTGCGTTGATTAATACTGACATCATGTTTCTGACCTACACCCCAGCGGCGTAGCCACACTGCCGGCATGAGGGCGGGTCCGAAAAGCTCGACCAGTCACGAACCAACTCGTCCGCGGCAGCGCCAATCCCGACACGCGTGATGCCGCCCTTCGAGCCCGACCAGTTCCTCGCCACAGAAAGGCCGCAATCCGCGCGTCGAAGGTACCGGCATTGCGCGTTGCCGCATCATGATTAACGTTTAAGTGGCTTAGAGTAACCGAACGCAATGACGCAGATCACACCGATTGGGCGGACATCTCGACCCGCTTAACGGATACGTTTGCATGAATTTAATCGGTTATGGGCAAGTGCCTCCGGCCCAGTTCAACCGGTATCGATCCGAGTCTTGCGAACCACTGCCTATCGAACCCGCTGTTCCCGATTCTGGGGTACACCCATGACTACTCTCCTTCGAGCGATACATTATTCAGCGACCGAACTCCAGATAGAACACGCACATCAGTGGCACGATTGACGCCGTGACCACTCGCCCGCTCGATAACGCACCCCACCGCAGCCGCTGGCGCCGCCTGCGCGCTGCGTGGCGGAGGAAGCTCGATCCGAGTGAACAGTCGGCGGTGGTGTCGTGGGGTGCGTTCACGCTGACGTTCGCGGGGGTGCGGGCGCTGACTCACTGGATCAGGCGCGGGCACGGCCCGGCCGGCGGTGGGTTGAGTCTTCACGGCCGGCATTTCCACCATTACAACCTCGGCATCGCAGCGCTGGCAGGGATTGGTGCCGTGGCGGTGCGTGGATCCGAGAAGCAACGCCGACATCCGACTGTGCCCATCTCCTACGGCGTCGGCACCGCCCTCATCGTCGACGAACTGGCGTTGCTGCTCGACCTCGAAGACGTCTACTGGGCGAAGGAAGGGCGGACCAGCGTCGACGCCGCGGTGATCATCATCGGGCTCGGCGGACTGATGACCGCCGGATTCGAGTTCTGGCCGGCGGCCCAACGTGCGCTCACGGAGCCGACGTAGGCGGCAGCGCACCGGACAACCGGGCCGTCCCCCACGGCTCGATGTCGTAGACGGGAATGCAGTGCAGGCCGCGTGCGCGCACGCGCTGCACGACCTCCGCATCCGCCGACGCGCAGGTCCCGTCGACGACGGCCTCGGTGACGATCGCGCACAGCACATCAGCCTGCAGATCGCGGACCGGTTTCAGCCCCTGCTCCACCGTCCAGTGCCGCACGGCAGCCCAGTGCGTCACCTCGGTGACGGTGGACGGGTTGCCGATGAACAGCACGCTCCGCGTGGCGTTTCGTCCGCCGGCGACGGCCGACGACTGCACCTGTATCTCCGCCTCGGTGCACCACTCGGACGCCACCTCCGCCAGGGTGGTGCTCGCAATCGTCGACATCTTCTAGGTCCTGTTCCTGCGTCCGACTCGCATGAGAATCATCGTGTCGCGAATCGGGCACCGCGACTGTCCCCCGATCGGACCCTGAATCGGATGATTCGGCGGTCCCCCGATCGGGCCACAGCGCCTGGAGTGCGGGGTGAACCGGGACGTCGTATCATCACAAACCTGATCGACCGTCTCGACGGAACCGATTGAGCGACAGCGACATAACGGGCAAACCGGGCATTTCCCATCAGGGGATGCCGCGGTCGTCCGATCGCCCACCACACAGAACACGCGACAACAGAACACTTTGCCTTCCATTTACTTACTTTTGAAAACTATGAAAACTCGAGAGGTGAAATCCCGTGGTCTCCCACACGAAGGAACCTTCCCGCCTGATCGGTGACGCCACCGCGACGCTCGAAGAACTGGGCCCGCACTACAAGTGGATTGCGTTGTCGAACACCACGCTCGGCATGCTGGTGGCGACGATCAACTCGTCGATCGTGCTGATCGCGCTCCCCGACATCTTCAAAGGCATCCACCTCGACCCACTCGAACCCGGCAACACGAGTTATCTGCTGTGGATGATGATGGGCTTCCTCGTCGTCACCGCGGTCCTGGTCGTGAGTTTCGGCCGGCTCGGCGACATGTTCGGCCGCGCCCGGATGTACAACATGGGCTTCGCCGTCTTCACGATCGCCTCGATCTTCCTGGCAGTGACATGGTTCGACGGGTCCGAGGCGGCGCTGTGGCTCATCGGGTGGCGCGTCGTCCAGGGCGTCGGCGGTGCGTTCCTGATGGCGAACTCGTCGGCGATCCTCACCGACGCTTTTCCCGCCGATCAGCGTGGGCTCGCACTCGGGATCAACGGTGTCGCCGCGATCGCCGGATCGTTCCTCGGCCTGCTCATCGGCGGCATCCTCGCGCCGATCCACTGGAATCTCATCTTCCTCGTCTCGGTTCCCTTCGGTGTGGTCGGCACGATCTGGGCCTACCTGAAACTCCGCGACACCGGGGTCCGCCGGCACGCCGACATCGACTGGTGGGGAAACATCACGTTCGCCGTCGGATTGATCGCCGTCCTGGTGGGCATCACCTACGGAATCCAGCCGTACGGCTCCTCGTCGATGGGCTGGACCAGTCCGCTGGTGCTCTGGTGCCTCGTCGGCGGCCTCGCCGTCCTCGCAGCGTTCTGCGTCATCGAGACCCGGGTCGCGAATCCCCTGTTCAACCTGCACCTGTTCCAGATCAAGTCGTTCACCTGGGGCAACATCGCCAACCTGGTGGCGTCGCTCGGCCGCGGCGGGCTGCAGTTCATCCTGATCATCTGGCTCCAGGGCATCTGGCTGCCGCAGCACGGCTACGACTACAGCCGCACTCCGTTGTGGGCGGGCATCTACATGCTGCCGATGACCATCGGGTTCCTGCTGTCCGCGCCGGTGTCCGGGGTCATCTCCGACCGATTCGGCACCAAGTGGTTCACCAGCACCGGCATGTTCATCACCGCGGGCACGTTCGGTCTGCTGATCGCCCTGCCGGTCGACTTCGACTACTGGGCCTTCGCGGTGACTCTGTTGATCAACGGCATCGGCATGGGGATGTTCTCCGCGCCGAACCGGGCGGAAGTTATGAACAGCCTTCCCGCCGACGCGCGCGGCGTCGGTGCGGGCATGATGACGACTTTCCAGAACGCGGCGATGGTGCTGTCGATCGGCTTCTTCTTCAGTCTGATGATCGCCGGCCTCAGTTCCAACCTTCCGGCCGCGATGAGCGACGGACTGATGGCGAACGGGGTGCCCGCGGCGCAGGCCACTCAGATCGCGAATCTGCCCGCCGTCGCCGTGTTGTTCGCGGCGTTCCTCGGCGTCAACCCGATTCAGGAACTGCTCGGGCCGAATCTGTCGTCACTCACCGAGCAGCAGCAGGCGCACCTGACCGGCTTGGACTTCTTTCCCCAGCTGATTTCCGGCCCGTTCGCCGACGGCCTCGCAATGGCGTTCGCCTTCGCGATCGTCGCGTGCGTCATCGGCGGAATCGCCTCGCTGCTCACCGGATCGCAGAAGACGGCGTCGGCGGACGAGCCGCACGAGTCTGTCGGCGCGGAACTCGCCGGAATCGCCGGCGAAGCCGGAATCGGCCCGAGCGAACTCGTCCACGACCTTCCGGAAACGGCGCAGGCAGCCTCCGGCGGACACCCGAACCGTTAGGCTCGATTGCATGCCTTCGGACCGCGGACTCAAGTTCATGAACGCCGCCCACCGCGCGCTCTTGCGCATTACCGGTGGGCGGGTCGGGCGGAGTTTCGGCAAGATGCCGGCGGTGGAGTTGACCACCGTCGGCCGCAAGACCGGGAAGGTGCACAGCGTCATGCTGACCGTGCCGGTGCGGGAAGGTGACACCCTCGTCGTGGTGGCGTCACGTGGTGGCGACGACCGCAACCCCGCGTGGTTCCTGAACCTGCAGGCCAACCCGGTGGTCCAACTGTCGCTGCAGGGAAACCCCGCACAGTCCATGCGCGCCCACGTGGCAACGCCCGAGGAGCGGGCCCGTCTGTGGCCGAAGGTGACCGCCGCCTACAAGGGTTACGCCGGCTACCAGAAGAAAACGGACCGCGAGATCCCTCTGGTTCTGCTCGATCCGACGACCTGACGCCGGCCACCGCCGGCAGAACACGGTTCGGTTGCAGTCCGGCGCTGTGAGCCGGTTCCTCCCTTAACCTCGACCTCACCCTTATAGATTGCGACTTCCGGGCGGGCGAGGTTGGGAGTGACGTGGACACTGACGATGCTGCGCTGCGCAAGTCCGGCACCCGACACCGTCCGCGGCGCGGGTGGATCGTGGCGACCCTGACGCTTCTCGTCCTCATGGTCGCGCCTGCCCCGTCGGCGACAGCCGAAGCGATCGTGCAACCGGTGGCCGCCGACCCGAGCGTCGTCCGCGCGTCCGACGGCATGTTCTACATGTACACGACCGCCGACGACTGGGGCGACGGCCAGGGCATGCACAACATGTCGATCTTCAAGTCCGCAGATCTCATGGACTGGATGTACCTCGGCGACGTCTTCCCCGACCGGCCCGCGTGGCATCCGGACGGCAAGCTCGCGTGGGCGCCCAACGCGCTCGAATCCGACGGCAAGTACAGCCTGTACTACTCCCTCTACGACGAATCGAACCCGTGCATCGGTCTCGCCACCGCCGACCGGCCCACCGGACCGTGGACCGACCTCGGCCGCCCCGTGTTCTGCGCCCACGACGTCGGCGTCGGCGGCACCATCGACCCGTTCGTGTGGGACGACGGCACGACGAAGACGATGTTCGTCGGCAACTTCCAGGGCGTCCACGCCATCCCGCTCAGCCCGGACGGCACCGCGGCGGCCGGCGAACCCGTACGCGTCGCGGACGAGCGCTTCGAAGGCCCGTACGTCGAATTCCACGACGGCTACTACTACCTGTTCCTCTCGGCCGGCAATTGCTGCAACGGCGCCGACACCGCCTACCGCGTCCTCGTCGGCCGGTCGGAGTCGCTGACGGGGCCATACCTCGACCGGAAGGGCCAGGACCTGAACGACGGCGGCGGCGCCCTCATCCTCGCCGGCAGCGAACCGTGGGCCGGGCCGGGCCACAACACGGTGGTCTCCGACGACGCGGGCTCGGATTGGATCGTGTACCACGCCATTCCTCGCGACAACCGGGATCTGCCCAGCGGAGCCCGCCGGCGCGAGGGGATGATCGACCGGATCGTGTGGGCGAACGGCTGGCCCGAGGTGGGCGACGGTTCGCCCGCGTCGACCGGGCCGGCGAACCCCGACACGGACCTGCCGGTGCGGGTCACGCTGCGCGCCGATTCCGACACGACGCTGCCGGCGGGCGGCGGGACCGTCGACACCACCATGCTCGTCGAGGCACCCGAGGACCGTCCCTATGCAGGGCAGGTGTGGGTCAGCGCGGTCTCCCCGGACGGCCGGACAAGCGACCCCTTCTTCGGACCGATCGACGTCGACCTGCAACCCGGCGAGGTGCTCCAGGAGAACATCGCGTACACGATCCCGGGTGATGCAGTCGCGGGCACCTACTACGCCTACGCATTCGCAGGCACCTACCCCGACGAGACCGTCGAGTTCGGCACCGTTCACGCCGTCAAGTCCGGCGACGAGGCCAGGATCAGCCCGGTCCGCTCGGTGTCGCTGCACCTCGGAACGGTCGCGCGCTGACGAGGCAGCCAGCCATGGGCAACCGATTCGGTTTCCGATTCTTACTTCGACAACTGATTCCGCAATGATTCTCGCCTATTGCTATTGAAATAGTGGCGAGCGTAGGTCAGGATGGGTGCCACGGTGACGCGCCTCACACGTCACCTTTCGGTCATTCCACCAACAAAGGTGCTCCATGCTGCAGACAGTGTTCGAGAAGAATCAACCGAACGCGAAGGTCGTCGACCATGCGCTCCGGCGCACCCGGTTGGCACCGTTCTGGATCGAGGACGTCGCCGACACCCCCACCTACCCGTCCGCCTCGGCCGACGCCGCGTACGACCTGGTGGTCGTCGGCGGCGGATACACCGGACTCTGGAGTGCACTCCTCGCGAAACAGCGCCACCCCGACCTGTCCGTCGCCCTCGTGGAGGGCGAGACCATCGGATGGGCGGCATCCGGCCGTAACGGCGGGTTCGTCGAAGCAAGCCTGACCCACGGCAGCGAGAACGGCCGTCGACGCTGGCCGGGAGAGATCGACACCCTGGAGACGCTCGGGCTCGAGAACCTCGACGCCATCGAGAAGACCGTCCACACCCTGGGGTTGGACTGCGATTTCGAACGGAACGGCGCGATCTCGGTCGCGATCGCCGATTACCAGGCGAAGGACGTATTCGACACGCCCCCGAGCGCCACCACCACGGTGTTGGACGGACCCGCGATGCGCGCGCAGGTCAACTCGCCCACGTACCTGGCCGGTGTATGGGACAAGGAGTCCACCGCGCTGGTGCATCCGGCCAAGCTCGCCACCGAACTCGGCCGGGCCTGTGCGGAGCACGGTGTCGAGATGTTCGAGCACACCAAGGTCCTCGATCTCGTCCGCTCCCGATCGTCGTCCCGGGTCGGCGTCCGGACGGCGTCCGCGACCCTGTCGGCCGGCCGAGTGATCCTGGCAACCAACGCTTTTCCGTCCCTGCTGAAGCGGTACCGGCTGCACACGGTTCCGGTGTACGACTACGTGCTCATGACCGAACCGCTGTCCGACGCACAGCTCGCCGAGGTGGGATGGTCTGCCCGCCAGGGCGTCGCCGACATGTCCAATCAGTTCCACTACTACCGGCTCACCCGCGACAACCGAATCCTCTGGGGCGGGTACGACGCGATCTACCATTTCGGGCGGGGAATGCACCACGACCTCGAAGACCGTCCCGAGTCCCACGCACGGCTGGCGAGCCACTTCTTCACGACGTTCCCGCAGCTCGAGGGCCTGGAGTTCACCCACCGGTGGGGCGGTGTCATCGACACGTCGACACGCTTCTGCTCGTTCTTCGGTTCCGCGGCGAAGGGGCGGATCGCGTACGCGGCCGGCTTCACCGGCCTCGGAGTCGGCGCCTCCCGCTTCGCGGCGAACGTCATGCTCGACAAGGTGTCCGGCGAGACGACTGCTTTGACGGAGTTGGACTTGGTGAAGTCCATGCCCCTCCCCTTCCCGCCCGAACCGTTGGCGGCGGCCGGCATCAACGCCACCCGATGGTCGCTCGATCGCGCGGACCACACGGAAGGTCGACGGAACCTCTTCCTCAAGGCCCTCGACGCGGTCGGATTGGGGTTCGACTCGTGATCGACCCCGCGACCGGGGTCGTCACCTGGGAATCCGGACCGCACGTCGAGGCTCGAACCGCCGATCTCGACTACCACCGTCTCCCGGACGAGCAGGTGATCGGCGACAGCGTACCGATGGTCGGCGAACGAGTGCTCGGCGACTTCGCCGGTGTCACCGTCGGCGTGTGGGAGATCGAGCCCAGCATCTCGTCCGACGTCGAGATCGACGAGGTGTTCGTCGTCCTCAGCGGCGACGCGACCGTGCAGTTCGACGACGACACCCCCGACCTCGAACTCGGTCCCGGAAGTGTCGTCCACGTGCGGTCCGGGCAGAAGACCCGGTGGATCGTGCGCGACACGCTGCGGAAGATCTTCATCGCCGCGACGGCCACGTAACCGCGAAAACCACTACACCCCTTCATCACACACGCGCGGGCACCTCTGCCCGCAGCCGCACACCTCGAGGGAGACTTGATGAGCATTGCCGAACCGCCACCCTTGAAGACCCAGCCCTCGACGACCCAGAACCCGCTCGGCACCGCGAAGGGCCTCAACAGCGGCGCACTGGGATTGATCGGCAACACGGTGATCGGGCTGTCCTCGGTCGCGCCCGCCTACAGCCTCGCCGCGACACTGGGATACGTCGTCCTGGCAGTCGGCGACAAGGCACCGTCGATGTTCCTCGTCGCGTTCATCCCGATGTTGCTCACGGCGTTCGCCTACCGCGAACTCAATCGGGACACCCCGGACTGCGGCACCTCGTTCACCTGGGGCACCAAGGCGTTCGGCCCGTGGATCGGCTGGATGGCGGGATGGGGACTCGCCGTCTCCGCGATCATCGTCCTCGCCAACACCGCGGAGATCGCGGCGATCTACCTGTTCGAGGTTCTCGGCCTGCACGCGGCAGCGGAGTCGCTCGCCGCGAAGGTGCTGCTGGGCTGCTTCTTCATCGCGGCCATGACCTACGTCAGCTTTCGCGGCATTCTCATCAGCGAACGACTGCAGAATGTCCTGATCGCGGTGCAGTTCACCGTCCTGATCGGGGTCAGCGTCCTCGCACTGTCGAAGGTGTTCGGCGGCACCGCCGGCCCGCAGGCGGTCACCCCGCAACTGGACTGGATCATTCCGACCGGCGTCTCGATGTCCAGTGCCGCACAGGCGATCATCCTGTGCATCTTCATCTACTGGGGGTGGGATGCCTGCCTGGCGGTCGGTGAGGAAACGAAGGATTCGGAGCGGACGCCCGGCCGTGCCGCGGTCTTGACCACGGTCATTCTCGTCGCCACGTACGTCCTGGTCGGATACGCGGTCCAGTCGTTCGCCGGGTTCGGGGACACCGGGATCGGACTGAACAACCCCGAGAACGTCGACGACGTGCTGACCACCCTGGGTGGACCGGTCGCCGGGCCGGTGGCTGCCTCGTTGCTGCTGCTGACGGTCTCGATCTCCGCGCTCTCCTCGACCCAGACCACCATCCTGCCGACGGCGCGCGGAACGCTGTCGATGGCGGTCTACGAGGCGTTGCCGCGCCGGTTCGCCTCGGTGCACCCCCGGTACATGACCCCCGGCTTCGGAACCCTGGTCATGGGAGCGGCGGCGCTCCTGTTCTATCTGGTGCTGTCGTTCGCCAGCGCCAACGCCCTGCAGGATTCGGTGGCGTCGCTCGGACTCGCGGTCGCCTTCTACTACGGCATCACCGCCTACGCGTGCGTCTGGTATTTCCGTCGCACCCTCCTCGACTCGGCACGTAACCTGTTCATGCGCGGCATCTTTCCGCTGCTCGGTGCCCTCTGCATGACGTGGGCCTTCGTGCAGAGCGCCGTCGACATGCTGCGTCCCGACTACGGATTCACCGCGTTCGGCCCGTTCGGGGGCGTGTTCGTTCTCGGCGTCGGAATGCTGGTCGTCGGAATCCCCCTGATGCTGCTGTGTTTCGCGACCGGCTCCCGGAACTTCTTCCGCGGACGCACCCTCACCGCCGACACGGAAGTGAAGGTGCCCGAGTCGTGAGTACCCACGTCACCAGGAAGAGGCGATAGTTCCGAAATGTCCGAGCCGATTGTCTTCGACACGACGAGCAAGGGAGGATTCGACCATGTCTGAGCAGCCTGCCTCTCTCGATCCCGTGTCCAAGCAGATCATCGAGCAACTTCAGGAGGATGGACGACGGTCGTACTCGGCCATCGGCAAGGTCGTCGGATTGTCGGAAGCGGCTGTACGCCAACGCGTGCAGAAGCTGATCGACACCGGCGTCACGCAGATCGTCGCGGTGACCGACCCCGTTCAAGTGGGATTCTCACGTCAGGCCATGGTCGGAATCCGCTGCTCGGGGGACGTCACCGAGATCGCCGCCCGGCTCGCCGACGTCGACGCCATCGACTACGTCGTGCTGACTGCAGGCGCCTACGACATTCTCGCCGAGATCGTGTGCGAGAACGACGACCACCTCCTGACCGTGCTCAACAAAGAAATTCGCACTATTCCCGGTGTGCTCGGCACCGAGACGATGGTGTACCTGAAACTTGTCAAACAGCAATATGATTGGGGAACCCGATGACCACGGTTACCAACACTTCGCCTACCACGCCGCAACTCGAGGCGGCCGCCCGCCGCCATCTGTGGGGTCATTTCTCCCGGCACGGGCAGAACATCACCCCGCCGATCATCACCCGCGGTGAGGGCGCCCGGATCTGGGACGCGGCCGGCAAGAGCTACCTCGACGGACTGTCCGGGTTGTTCGTCGTGCAGGCCGGGCACGGCCGCACCGAGCTCGCCGAGGCCGCCGCCAAGCAGGCCGAACAGCTCGCGTTCTTCCCGCTCTGGTCGTACGCCACCCCGCCGGCGATCGAACTCGCCGAACGCCTCGCCGGGTACGCCCCCGGTGATCTGAACCGGGTCTTCTTCACCACCGGCGGCGGCGAGGCCGTCGAAAGCGCCTGGAAACTGGCCAAGCAGTACTTCAAGAAGGTCGGCAAACCCGGCAAACACAAGGTGATCTCCCGCTCCATCGCCTACCACGGCACCCCGCAGGGCGCCCTGGCCATCACCGGCATCCCCGCCCTGAAGGCCCCGTTCGAACCGCTCACCCCCGGCGCGTTCCGGGTCCCCAACACCAACATCTACCGGGCCCCCGAACCCCTCGGCTCCGACCCGAAAGCGTTCGGGATCTGGGCCGCCGACCGGATCGCCGAGGCCATCGAATTCGAGGGACCGGACACCGTCGCCGCCGTCTTCCTCGAACCGGTGCAGAACGCCGGCGGCTGCTTCCCACCCCCGCCCGGTTACTTCGAGCGGGTCCGGCAGATCTGCGACGAGTACGACGTGCTGCTGGTCTCGGACGAGGTGATCTGCGCGTTCGGGCGGATCGGGTCGATGTTCGCGTGCGACGACTTCGGGTACGTCCCCGACATCATCACCTGCGCCAAGGGCCTGACGTCGGGGTATTCGCCGATCGGGGCGATGATCGCCTCGGACCGGCTCTTCGAACCCTTCGCGGACGGTGCGTCGATGTTCGCGCACGGCTACACCTTCGGCGGGCACCCCGTCTCGGCGGCGGTGGCGTTGGCGAATCTGGACATCTTCGAACGCGAGGGCCTCAACGCCCACGTCGCCGAGCAGGCGCCGGCGTTCCGGGCCACCCTCGACAAGCTGACCGATCTGCCGATGGTCGGGGACGTGCGCGGGGAGGGCTTCTTCTACGGCATCGAGCTGGTCAAGGACAAGACCACCAAGGAGTCGTTCACCGACGACGAGGCCGAACGGATCCTGCACGGGTTCCTCTCCACCGCGCTGTTCGACGCCGGCCTGTACTGCCGGGCCGACGACCGCGGCGACCCGGTCATCCAGCTCGCCCCGCCCCTGACCTGCGGTCAGGCCGAATTCGACGAGATCGAAAACATCCTGCGCAGCGTCCTCACCGAAGCCTGGACCCTGCTGTGAACCACCAGGAGCTCCCCGGGCTGTACGTCGGCGGCCGCTACCGGGACGGCCGGGCCGCCGAGGTGTACGAGGTGCTCGACCCGGCCACGGGTGAGGTGATCTCCTCCCGCACCGAGGCGTCGGTGGAGGACGTCGACGACGCGGTCGCGACCGCGAAGGCCGCCTACGCGGAATGGTCGACGACGAGCCCGGGTGAGCGTTCCGCCGTCCTGACTCGATGGGCCGCCGAGCTCACGGAGATGTCCGACGACATCGCACGCACCGAGACCCGGCAGACGGGCAAGCCCATCAAGCTGTCGACCGAGTTCGACGTTCCCGGGTCGATCGACAACGTGTCGTTCTTCGCAGGCGCGGCCCGCAATCTGGAGGGAAAGGCGTCGGGCGAGTACTCCCCCGACCACACGTCCAGCATCCGCCGTGAACCGGTCGGGGTGATCGGCTCGATCGCGCCGTGGAACTATCCGCTGCAGATGGCCGCGTGGAAGGTCCTGCCCGCAGTCGCCGCAGGCAACACCATCGTGCTCAAACCCGCGGAGATCACTCCCCTGACGTCGCTGCTGTTCGCGGAGGCCGCGTCCCGTGCCGGCATGCCGGACGGCGTCGTCAACGTGATCACCGGCCGCGGCGTGACGACCGGGTCGGCGCTGGTGTCGCACCGGGACGTGAGCATGGTGAGTTTCACCGGATCGACTCCCGTCGGACGACAGATCGCGGCCGCCGCGGCAGGCAAGCGCCTGCACCTGGAACTGGGTGGGAAGGCCCCGTTCGTCGTGTTCGACGACGCCGATCTCGAGGCCGCGATCAACGGAGCCGTCGCCGGCGCCCTCATCAACTCGGGCCAGGACTGCACCGCGGCCACCCGCGCCTACGTGCAGCGCCCGCTGTACGACGACTTCGTCGCCGGGGTGGCATCGCTCATGGACACCGTCCGACTCGGCGACCCGTCCGATCCGAGCACCGACATGGGTCCGCTGGTGTCGCGGCGACAGCAACAGCACGTCGCCGGGTTCATCGACCGCGCCCGCGACACCGGGGCGAAGATCGTCCGCGGCGGAGCCGTTCCCGGCGGCGACCTCGCGTCCGGCTTCTACTACGAGCCGACGCTCGTCGTGGGCGCCGACCAGTCCAGCGAGATCGTGCAGAGGGAGATCTTCGGCCCGGTTCTCGTCGTCCTGCCGTTCGACGACGATGCAGATGGCATTGCACTGGCGAACGACACCGACTTCGGGCTGGCGGCGTCCGCGTGGACCCGGGACCTGTACCGGGCGCAGACCGCCTCCCGCGACATCGCCGCGGGCTGCGTGTGGATCAACGACCACATCCCGATCATCAGCGAAATGCCCCACGGCGGGTACAAGGCGTCCGGTTACGGCAAGGACATGTCGACGTACTCGCTCGACGAGTACACCAACGTCAAGCACGTCATGTCCGACATCACCGGCACCGCCAGGAAGGACTGGCACCGGACGGTGTTCGGCGACCGAGGATAGGTCCGGTCGCCGGGGCGGCAACAGGTGTTCCGCCCCGGCGACCGCGGCAGTTCTGCCGAGTCGCGCCCCCGCGCGCGACTACGCTGACGAACAGGCGCGTTCGCTTCGGCTGAAAGGCAGAGACGATGCATGTGACTCCGTTCGCCTGGACTGTGACGATCGTGGTGATCGTCGCTCTGCTCGCGTTCGACTACTTCTTCCACGTACGCCATGCGCACATCCCGACGCTGAAGGAAGCGGCGATCTGGTCGTCGATCTACATCGGGCTCGCGCTGCTCTTCGGTGTCGCCGTGCTGATCTTCGGCGGCGTCGACATGGGCACCGAGTACTTCGCCGGCTACGTCACGGAGAAGGCGCTGTCGGTCGACAACCTCTTCGTGTTCCTCATCATCATGTCCAGCTTCCGGGTGCCGCGCGAAGACCAGCAGAAGGTCCTGCTGTTCGGCATCGTGTTCTCGATCTTCGCCCGCACCGCGTTCATCTTCCTCGGCGCCGCGCTCATCAACTCGTTCGCCTGGATTTTCTACTTCTTCGGCCTCATCCTGCTGATCACCGCCGGGAACCTGCTGCGGCCCGAGACCGAGGATTCGCACTCGGCCGACAACTTCATCATCCGGATCGCGAAGAAGTTCATGCACACCACCGAGCACTACGACGGCGACAAACTCTTCACCGTCGAGAACGGCAAGCGGGCGATGACGCCGATGCTGCTGGTGATGGTCGCGATCGGCGGCACCGACATCCTGTTCGCGCTCGACTCCATCCCCGCGATCTTCGGCCTCACCCAGAACGTCTTCGTCGTCTTCACCGCCACCGTGTTCTCGCTGATGGGTCTGCGTCAGCTGTACTTCCTGCTCGACGGGCTCCTCGACCGCCTCATCTACCTGTCGTTCGGACTGGCCGCGATCCTCGCGTTCATCGGCGTCAAACTGATCCTGCATGCGCTGCACGAGAACAACCTGCCGTTCGTCAACGACGGCGAACCCGTGAACGTCATCGAAATCAGCACCTTCGTGTCGCTCGGCGTCATCATCGGCATCCTCGTCATCACCGTGATCGCGTCGCTCACCAGCAAGAAGGGCAGGGCACAGTCCGCGATCGCCGGCGCCCGGCGGCACGCGATCAACTACCTCGACCTCGACTACACCGCCGACCTGGCCGAGCGCGAACGCATGTACGACAAGCTGCGGGGCGAGGAGGAGCAGCTCAAGAAGCTCGACCCGAAGTTCAAGAAGATGGTCCGCGAAGAAACCGCACTGATGGACCTCATCAAACGCTCACACCAGGAGCACGACGCGTTCCTCAAACAAAGCTAGGTGGACTCAGCGAAGCGCCCACCGAATCGGCGGGCGCTTCTCTGACTCGTGCCCCATCCCCATGAAGGCACGCGCCGCGACTACCTCCTCCTCATCCGCATTCCGCCGTCCGCCATTCCCATGGCGGTGATACCGAGACCCAGCAGACAGACGACGATGCCGCAGACCACGTTCGACCAGATCATTCCCGCCGTGGTGGTTACTCCGACGACCAGCCACGGGCTGACGATCATCCACAAGCCCAGCAGCGGCGCGACGAACGCCATGCCGTGCGTGCGTGAGTAGGCCGACGTGAAACCGACGGCGAGCAGTGCCACCGCAACACCCGACAGCAGGTTGCACATCGCCAGGCCCGACTGGCTCGCGAACCCGATAATCCACGGCGACGCCGCCATGTAGAGGCCAGCCATGAACATCAGGCCCTCGGTGACCTGCGTCATCGGCTGTTCCGAGACCCGGTCGTAGCGAGCCCGCAACTCGGCGATATCAGGGTGTCTCTCGATCGACATACCTGGTGTCGTCATCACCCACCTCCTTGAAAAGAGAACCAATCCCTACCGAAGGGGGTGCCCCGAACTCCATACCGCAAACCAGTGATGACCAGGTAATTTTTCCGAATTTCCGCTACCGACCAGTCCCCACGGACCGCAGGCGATCCGCTGCCCTTGGGCAAGCGTCCAGGGGACGGGCATACTCGATGTGTGTGGTGGATTGCCTGGGTCGTGCTCGCGTGGATAGCACTGTCGGTGCCGCTCGCGATCCTCATCGGGAAGGCGATTCGGCAGAAAGACCTGCACGAACTGCCCGCCAAAGAGGATGCGACGAGTAAGAACGATCCGCCCGACCGTACGGTCGCGTGACCGCGCCCCAGCGGGTGCGGTCCCGGTGCAGCTTGGAAGAATGACGGGATGGCGCTGCCCTTCTATCCACTCGTGTTCATGAACCTGTTGTTTGCGGCGACCACACTGTGCCTTGCACGACCCTCCCGCCTGTCCGCCGCAGCCACCGTCGGCGCCGCCGTGCTCTGGCTGTTCGGCAACGGACCACTCGAGGGCCAAGTCCTCTGGGAATTCGACGCCACGCACGGCCTCACGGTGTCCGATCTGCTCTCCGTTGCCGCCGTCGCCGTCGCGGTCTGGACGTTCACGACCATCGGTGACCGGCCGTGGGCCCGGCGAACCGGGAGACGCCGCCGAACGCTGTTCCGTGTCCGGTACTGATCGGCTAATCGCCTCTCAATGCCGCCCCCACCACGCGCAGCACGCGCGGTGACGTCATGTGCCAGTGCGCACTGTCGACGAGGCGGTTCCGGACGGCGCCCGCCACATAGGGCTCCCAACTCACTGCCGCCGCCGAACCCGAGGGATCGTCGCGCCCGGCGGTGAAGAACGCGACGTCGCCCCGGAAGACACCGGGGGTGTGGCGATCGAGCAGCGCGCAGTTGTGTGCGGCACTCTCGATCAGCCTGTGGAGTTGGTCGCGGCTGAGAACGGCCGTGGGGTTGCCCGTCGCCGCCAGTAGGTCCACCGCCGATTCGGGTGTCATGTCTGCGACGGCCGCCGGCACGTCCCCCTCGACGCCGATTCCCGCCAGCAGGTCGCTCACGCTCACCGGCATCTCGGTGGCCCTCGGGTCCGGTTGATGCGCGTAGCTGTCGAGCATCACGAGGGTCGCGACCTCTGCACCCGCTGCCTGGAGTTGCACCGCGACCGCATGCGCGAGGACTCCGCCGAGCGACCAACCCAGCAGTTCGTACGGCCCGCGAGTCTGGATCCTGCGGATCTCCTCCACGTACCGCGCGGCCAGGTCGTCGATCGACGCCGGCAGCGTGGCGTCGCCGGTAACCGACGGCGACTGAAGGCCGTAGATCGGCCGATCGGGATCGATCCTGGACGTCAGACCCGTGTAGCACCAGGCGAGCCCCACGATCGGGTGGATGCAGAACAGCGGCCGCCCCTCCCCTGCCGTCCTGATGGGGAAGAGCACGTCGAGCGCCCCGTCACGTTGTCGATCGGCCGAACTCAGCCGTTCCGCGATCGAACTCGGGGTCGGATCCGTCATCACCATCTGCAACGGAACCGCCACACCCGTGGACGCCTCGAGGGCACTCACCACACGCACCGCCATCAGAGAGTTGCCACCCAGTTCGAAGAAGTTGTCGTCCGCACCCACCCTCTCGACACCCAGCAGCTCCGAGAATGCGGTGGCCACCGCAACCTCGGTGTCCGTCACCGGGGCGCGGAACGCCCGTGGTTCGAACCGCGGCGTCGGAAGCGCACGCCTATCGAGCTTCCCGGCCGACGCCAAGGGCAGCTCGTCCAGAATCATGATCTGCGACGGCACCATGTACGCGGGTAGCCGTTCTCGAGCAGACGCCGTCAGATCGTGAGTATCGATACTCCGGCCGCGCTCGGCCGCGACGTAACCGACGAGGCGGTCGCCTCCACGCTCGTCCGAGATCAGCGCCACCGCGGCTTGGGACACCCCCGCCGCCGCCTCCAGCACCGACTCGATCTCCCGCAGTTCGATTCGCAGGCCACGCAGCTTGACCTGGAGGTCGGTTCGGCCCAGATACACCAGCTGACCCGTTCGGGTCCACTTGACGAGATCACCTGTGCGGTACAGGCGTTCCCCGTGCCGGCCGAACGGGTCGGCCACGAATCGTTCCGCGGTGAGCTCGCTGCGTCCCACATAGCCGCGGGCGAGTTGGTCGCCGCCGAGATAGAGCTCTCCGGCCACACCCACGGGAACCGGATTCAGCCGTGCATCCAGCACGTAGGCCCGGGTGTTCCACACCGGCGCACCGATCGGCACGCGCGTATCCACGGATTTGCCCAGCCGGAAGGCTGTCGTGGTGATCGCCGCCTCGGTGGGACCATACGTATTGTGGAATGCGCCCGGACGGAGCGCGATCACGTCCTCCGCGAGCTCGGACGACATCTCCTCACCGCCCACATAGAGGTGTCGTAGCGAGGACAGGGCCTCCCCCTCACCCATCGCGAGGAATGCGGCCAGTACCGACGGCACGAAATGCATCATGGTGATCCGGTGCTCGCGGATGACGGTCGCCAGGTAGTCGAGGTCGTGATGCCCGCCGGGCCGCGTCACCACCAGTTGGGCACCCACGATCAGGGGCAGGAAGACCTCCCACACCGAGACATCGAATGTGTACGGAGCCTTGAGCACTCCGCGGTCGTCGGCGGTGACTTCGTACTCCTCGGCGAGCCAGCGCAGCTGATTCACGATTGCGGCGTGGCTGACGGTCACGCCCTTGGGGCGTCCCGTCGATCCCGACGTGAAGAGAACGTAGGCGGTGTTCTGCGGCCGCAGCGGGCGCACCCGGTCGGCATCGCAGATCGGGTGCGAACCGAACCCGGACAGATCGACGGTGTCGATGTCGACGTGTGCGATACCCGCAGGCAAGGACGCCCGGGTCCACGACGTGGTCAACACCAGATCCGCAGCGGCGGAGCTCAGCACGTCCTCGATACGCTCTGCCGGGTGGTCGGGGTCGAGAGGCACGTAGCCGCCGCCGGCCCGGAGGACGGCGCACATTCCGACGATCATGTCCGGCGAACGCTCGAACGCAAGCGCGACAAGGGAATCCGGTCCTACTCCGCGCTCGACGAGCAGCCTCGCCAGGCGGTTGACACGTAGGTCCAGTTCGCCGTACGTCAACGACTCGCCCTCGAAGACGACGGCAACAGCACCCGAGGCGCGGGCCACCCGGGCATCGAGAAGATCGACCAGTGTCGCTGCGCGCAGCTCCACGTCCGTCGAATTCCACGTGTCCAGCATCTGGACGGTCTCGTCGTCCGTCAGCAGGGACAGATCGCAGACCTGACGACCCGGTTGCGTTGCGAAAGCCTCGACGACGCGCACCAACCCCCATGCGAACCGATCCGCCGTGTCCGAATCGAACAGCTCGGTGGAGTAGGTGAGAGTCCCCGAGACACCGGCAGGGTCACCGTTCTCGTCGTAGCTGTCCGAGAGGGAGAAGTCGAGGTCGAATTTGGTGACCTGCGCATCGATCTCGAGCGGCGCAATGGTCAGTCCCGGCAGTTCCAGCGCCGCCGCGGCCTGGTTCTGAAACGCAAGCATGACCTGGAACAACGACGAATACGATTGCGAACGTGCTGGATTCAGAATCTCGACCAGCCGCTCGAACGGAACCTCCGCGTGAGCCATCGCCCCGAGATCGGTCTCCCGCACCTCTTCCAGAACGTCGAGAAGAGAGGCGCCGGGATCCACCTCGGTGCGCAGCACGAGCGTATTGACGAACATCCCGACCACGTCGTCGAGCACCCGTTCACCTCGGCCCGCGACCGGAGTGCCGATCACGATGTCCGAGGTTCCCGTCACGCGCGCCAGCAACACCGCCAGAGCGGCGTGCATCACCATGAACAGGGTCGTATTATGTTGTTGTGCAATATCACCGAGACGCCGATGCGTGTCGGCACCGATGGTCACGGGGACGACGGCACCCGAATTGGTGCGCGTCGCGGGTCGAGGGCGATCGGTCGGTAGCTCGAGGAACTCGGGAATACCCGCGAGTCTGCGCGTCCAGTAGTCGAACTGCGTCGCCGCCAGGGACTCGGGGTCATCTTCATCGCCCAGTACCTCGCGCTGCCACAGCGCGAAATCGGCGTACTGAACCTCGAGCGGTGTCCACCCGGGACGGTCGCCCCTCGCCCGCGCCAGGTACGCCGTCGCCACATCCCGCGCCAGCGGTGCCATGGAGAAGCCGTCCGCGCTGATGTGATGGACCACCACGACCAGGATCAGGTCGTTGTCACTCACCCGCAGAAGTCGCCCACGAATCGGGACCGATGCCGAGACGTCGAATCCTCGTGCGACGACCGAGAACACGTGAGCGTCCACGGCGTCAACCGTCACGGTCGTCGGGGACAGATCCAACTCCACGCCTTCCGCGGGCACCACGATCTGCACCGGCTCGCCGTCGTGTTCCGGGAACACCGTCCGGAGAGATTCGTGCCGTTCCAGCACGTCGTGCACCGCCTGCTGCAGTGCGGGCACGTTCAGGTCTCCGGTCAAACGCACAGCCAGGGGCATGTTGTACGCCGGCGATGCCGGGTCGAAGCGGCTCAGGAACCACATCCGTTGCTGCGCCGGAGACAGGGGAATACGGTCCGGTCGAGGCTGCCTCGACAGGACCGGGCGGTTACCCGTGCCCACCACCGAAGACACCTGCTCGGCCAGCGCTTCCACCGTCGACGCCTCGAACAGCATCCGAACCGGCACGTGCGCATTCAGCGCCTCACCCAATCGGGCGGCCGCCTGCGTCGCGATCAGCGAGTTGCCGCCCAGTGCGAAGAATTCGTCGTCGAGCCCGACCTGTTCCACCGCGAGCACCTCGGCGAAGACGGCGACGACGGCGTCCTGCACCGGCGACACGGGTGCCCGGAAGACCCTCGACTCGAGTACCGGCGCCGGCAACGCCTTCACGTCGATCTTCCCCGAGGGGTTGAGAGGAAATGCGTCGAGCACCACGACTGCGGCAGGCACCAGGTACGACGGCAACACGTCTTCGAGCCTCTTGCGCAACAACTCGACGTCGAGGGACCCGCGGGGCACGACATACGACACCAACGCGTCGGCACCGGCCGCGTTGGGCCGGGCCACCGTGATCGCACCGTCGACGTCGGCGACCCGGGTGATCACCGCGTCGACCTCCCCCGGTTCGATGCGGACGCCACGAATCTTCACCTGCCGGTCCACACGCGCGATGAACTGCAGATTGTCGTCGGCGCGGCGATGCACCAGGTCGCCGGTGCGGTACATGCGAGTACCGCCCGCGCCCGCAACGAATCGCACCGCGGTCCGCCCAGGATCACCGACGTAGCCGCGCGCCAGCCCGGAACCGGACAGATACAGCTCGCCGATCGCACCGACGGGGACCGGGCGCAACCGATCGTCGAGCACCCGACCGCTGGTGCCGGAAATCGGTCCACCGATGGTCACGTGGCCGTCGACCGCGGCGAGGGTCGCGACGACGGTCGACTCCGTCGGCCCGTACGCATTGAGCATCCGCCTGCCGTCGCTCCATGCGGCGGCAAGATCCGGATGCAGAGCTTCACCGCCGACCGCGACGACGTCGATGTGGTCGAGCCCGTCCGTGCTCAGGGATGCCAGCACTGCCGGCGTCGAAAGGTAGTGGCTCACCTGGTGTTCCACGAGCACGCGGTGCAGATCCGGTCCCGCATACACCTCGGCGGGGGCGACCACCAGGCAGGCACCCGAACCGAACGCGAGCAAAGCTTCGAGGAGCGCGGCGTCGAAGGTGGGGTTGTAGGCGTGGAGCACCCGTGAGTCCGACGTGACCCGATACCGACGCACCGCTTCCTCGGTCAGCGAGGACACACCGCGGTGCGGCACCATCACCCCCTTGGGCGTGCCGGTAGAACCCGACGTGTAGATGACGTACGCCACCTCGTCCGGATGCACCGGAACATAGACCGGAGCGACATCGTTCAGATATTCACCCGCGGTGACCGGCAGCCACGCGATCCGGGAACCGCCCACCGACATTTCCCCGACGCCGACACCCACGTCGGCCTCGGTCAGCACCCTCTCCAGACGCTCCGCCGGATGGGTCGGGTCCACCGGGACGAAGGCCGCACCGGTCTTGGTGATGGCCCACAACGCGATCACGAAATCCACCGACCGCGGCAGGGCGAGCGCGATCACGCGACCCGGCCGCGCGCCTGCGTCGATCAGGACCCGCGCCAACGCATCGGAACGCGCGTCGAGGTCACGGTAGGTGAGGGTCACGGCACCGTCCGAGAGCGCCGGCGCATCCGGGAAGGCGCGGGCAGTGCCGGTCAGAATCTCGGAAAGGGTTCTCGGTTCGGAAGGCTCACCGCCGTCGAGGACTGCGCCGGCAGCGAGGCCGATGCTGCCCACGTCGATCTCAGGACGGTCGGTGACGACGGCCAGCACATCCACGAACAATTCGGCCAGCGATCGCACCGTCGCGGCGTCGAACAGCGACGGCGTGTAGGTGACGACACCGTCCACTCCCACGGGATCGTGGTCCGACCAGCGCTCCGAGTATGTGAACGCAAGATCGAACGGCGTCGGAGTGGTGCCGTGCTCCGAGGTCGGCGCGAGCGCGAGCGACACCTGCGGTCGCTCGCCACCGAGCAGGTCGGCCAGGGCCTCGATCGGCACGTCTGCGTCCTGGAAAGCCGCAACATCGAAGCTGCGGACCTGCTCGAGGACCTCGAGCAACGACATGTCCGGGGTGACGCGGGCCCGCAACGCCACCATGTGGGCCCGATCTCGCGTCAACCCCGCATTGCCGCCGATGACGATGTCGCGGTGAACACCGATGCGTGCGAGCAGGATTGCGAGAGTCGCCCGCAACACCGTGAACAGCGTCACGCTCTGCTCGCGCGCCAACCGCAGGGCCGCCTCGTGGCGATCGGAGCCGATCGCGAACTCGTGCACGCAGTCCGACGGGGACATAGCGCCCCCGACTACCCGGTCGGTCGGCACCGGCGACGACGACCCGACGCCGCGCAACGCGCGCTGCCACCGGGCGAGGCTGCTGTCTCCGGATGTCCCCGGTAGCCGCTCCAGTCGCCCGTCGAGATACCGTGCTCGGTCCCCGGTTCGGTACATCCGTACTCCCCCGGTTCCCTCCGTACCCTCGGGCACGAACGGGTCTGCCACGAATCTTTCGGCCGTGGCCGCGGGCCGACGGTGGAATCCTCGGGCAACCTGCTGCCCTCCCACATACAGTTCCCCGACCGTGCCGGGCGGGACGGGCCGCAACGCCCGGTCCAGCACGTAGATGCGGGACCCGGCATTCAGCTCGGTCGGTTGCGCAGGCTCGCGGTCCCGTCGATCGTGCCCCACCGTCCCACCCTCGACGAGGGGATTCCAGATGTCCGCCACCATGGCGTCGCAGTCGTTGCCCGACCATGCCGGCACATTCGCGTGGGTCACCGCGACCGGCTCCGAGCCCACGGGGCAGAGCACATAGGCAACGCGGTCCGGATGAATCGGTTCCGACTCCGACGCAGTGGCGTCGCGGTCGTCATCGTTGTTCAGCTCGACATCGTCCAGCAGCACGGTCGGGTACCCGCCGTGCGGAATCGCCCGCGCATCCGCACGACTGATGAGCAGCAGTGTCGGCACCACGTCGGCCAGCATGTACCGGATGCGTTCGGTGGGGTGGTCGGTACTCAGCGGCAGGCAGGTTGCGCCCGCCCGCAGCACGGCGATGTGCGCAACGACCGTGTCGACCGGATTCGACAGTCCGACAGCGACAATGCTTGATTCTCTGATCCCGGAGGCCGTCAGCGTTCGCGCGAGACGGTCGGAGCGACGGTCGACCTCGGCATAGGAGAGCACCTCCCCACCGCTGCTGACGGCCGCGGCGTCCGGGCGGTCGGCCACTCGACGCTGGAACAACTCGGGCAACGACATGTCCTGGTGCGTTGAATCCCTCGGTCCACCGATGGCTCCGGCTCGCTCGTTCGGGGTCAGCAGGTCGATCGAACTCAACGCAACACCGGGGTTCCCGGCGACCACCACGAAGAGTCGGTGCAGCCGCCGCGTCCATTGTTCCACGGTCTTTCGTTCGAAACGAGTTGCTGCGTAACGCATTACCCCCTCGATCCCGTCGCTGCGTCCGTCGACCCGACCGCGCAGCGATACCACCAGATCCAGGCCGTCGAACTCCCGCTCCGGTTCTGCTTCCGCCGACAGCATCACCTGGAAGAGCGGGTGACGATCCGGCGAAAGCTCCTGCCCGACAGCATCGACCACCTGCGCGAACGGGACCGCACCGTGCGCGCGTGCCGCCTGCTCGGCGCGGTGAGTTTCGACCAGGAACTCCTCGAACGTCAGGCGTGGATCCAGTCTGCTGCGCAGCACCAGAGGCTCGGAATCGCGACCGTCCCGTCCGTCGGGGCAGTCCGACAGGGCCGCCCCGACGGCGAGGTCGTCCTCACCGCTCACGACTGACAACAACACCGCCACGGCCGCGTGAACGACCGTGAAGAGCGAGACGTCGTGCCGGGCCGCCAGGTGGTGCACATCCCGGCACAGTGCGGGATCCACGGTGAACGGAACCGCACCGGTGAGCGCCCCGGAGTTCACCGAGACTTCGTGGTCCACCGGCAACGGCAGAGAACGCGGCAGACCCCTGAGCTGCCTTGTCCAATAGCGTAACTCGCGTTCGTACGGCGCGGGAATCGGCAACGCGGATCGATCGACCTTGCCGCTGGGGGTGAGCGGCACCGCATCGAGAACTGTGACCGTCGAGGGCACCATGTACGCCGGCAGCCGCTCGGCCACGCCGGCGAGAACGTCGTCGGGATCCAGTCCGGTGCCGTGAACGTAACCGTCGACCACCAACTCGCCGTGCCGGTCGTGTGCCACGGCGATGGCCGTGTCGACGCCCGGATGCCGGCCGAGGATCGCGGTGATCTCACCCAGTTCGACCCGGAATCCACGGATCTTCACCTGATCGTCGGCCCGGTCCACGAATTCCAACTCGTGGTCCTTCGACCACCGGACGAGATCGCCCGTCCGATACATGCGTCGCAGATCGGTCGCGAACGGATTGGCGACGAAACGAGTCGCGCTCGCACCCGGCCGCTCCAGGTATCCGCGGCCCACCCCCGGGCCGGACAGGTACAACTCGCCCACCACTCCGGCCGGCACCGGCTGCAGGAAACGGTCCAGCACCACTGCGGACACACCCTCGATCGGTCGCCCGATCGTGGTGCGGGAACCGGGGACGAGTGCTTCGGTGGCCGTGGCCCACACAGTCACCTCCGTCGGACCGTACAGGTTCAGCACGGTGCGGTCGACGCCCCACCGCGCCACCAGGTCCGGCGGGCAGACCTCCCCCGCGACGGCGAGTACCTCGAGGTCGGTCAATCCAGCCGGATCCATCTGCGCCGGGACGGCCGGTGTGGTGGTCCAGTGGGTGATCCGCTCACGCCGCAGCAGGTCGGCCAGCGCTTTCCCTCCGCGCACCGCCGGCGGCGCGATCACCAACGTCGCGCCCGCCGTGACCGCGACCAGCAACTCGTGAATCGAGGCGTCATAGGAGGGCGACGCGCACATCAGCACTCGCGAGCGGGAATCTGCCGAGTAGAGACGACGCAATGCGGCGGCGTGATTCGCGAGTCCCCGATGAGGCATGGTGATACCGCGTGGCGCCCCCACCGAGCCGGACGTGTAGATGACATACGCCGCGTTGTCCAGCCTGATCGGGTGTGCCAGTTCTGCATCGGCGATCGGTGTGCCGTCCCCCGGTGCATCGGCCACATCCACCCACTCGACACCAGGAGGCACCACCTCCGGTTCCGTTGCGACAGCGATGGTGACACCTGATTCGTCGATCATGTGCGCGATGCGTTCGGCCGGGTAGCCCGGATCCACCGGGACGAACGCCGCGCCGCAACGCGCGACGGCCCACACCGCGACCACCTGTTCGATCGAGCGGGGCAGCATCAACGCAACGCGGTTGCCGACACCCACACCCTGTGCGAGCAGTCTGCGCGCGAGCCGGTTCGATCGCTCGTGCAGAGCGCGGTATGTCATCTCGACATCGCCGCAGCGGACCGCAACCGTGTCGGAATCCGCTGTCTGGTCGAACATGTCCGGAAGGGTGAGCGGAGACACCGAGGGAGGGCCGGTGAGAGGGGCCAGCGCCTCGAGTTCGTCGTCGGTGAGCAGCGGCAGGCTGCCGACCGCCGCGTCGGCGTCCGCACCGACGAAGCCGCCCAGATACTCCAGAAATCTCTCGTGGTGTCCCACCAGTTCGTTCCGCTCGTACACCGCCGGGTTGCCCTCGAAGTCCACGCGG
This sequence comes from Rhodococcus wratislaviensis, assembly GCF_900455735.1. GTDB lineage: Bacteria > Actinomycetota > Actinomycetes > Mycobacteriales > Mycobacteriaceae > Rhodococcus_F > Rhodococcus_F wratislaviensis. The sequence goes on from NZ_UAUI01000002.1 coordinate 31,171, forward strand.
ACGTTCTGACCGGCGGCACCCGGATAGATCGCCACCGCAAGGTCGTCGACCGGGCCGGCGGTGAGAACGTTCAGTTCACCGAGTACGTCACCCCACCACGTTTCGGTGTGGAACATCATGATGTTGACCATCGGCCCGAAGCCGCGGCCGACGCGGGAGGTCGACCGCATGTCGTGGAGGATGTCCTCGTACCGGAAGCGTTGATGTCGCAGCGCACCGGTGAGTTCCAACTGGACACGACGCACCAGGTCGTGGGTAGTCCCGTGCGCATCCACCGCGATCCGGAGCGGAACGATATTGGCCACACTGCCGCCCGAACGGCGCGCGCCCGCGGTGGTGCGAGCAGACACCGGGAGACTCAGCACGACATCCGAATTGCCCGTCATCCGGGCGAGAAATGCGGCGAACGCCGCGACCACGATCGGTACCTCGAACGAATTCCACTCTCGAGCGAGCGCTTCCAGGTCGTCGACGACACCGGGATCCATCACCTTGCCGGCGAGCAACGACACAGCCGACGGGGCGCTCCCCCGGTCGGTCAGACGTGAGGGCTCGGGCAGGTTCGCTGTTCGTTCGGCCCAGTACTCTCGGTCGATCTCGAATCGGCGGGACCGCGGGTACGCATCCTCTGCCTCGTACAGTTCGCGTAGTGGCAGCGCCTTCGACGCGGGAGCTTCCGTTCGCTCGACTGCGTGCGTGTAGAGCTCGGCCACGCGATTCATCAGCACCATGGCGCCGTAGCCGTCGAGGATCAGGTGGTGCGCGAAGGTGGTGAGAAAGTAGTGGTCACGGCCGACGTGCAGCAGTGTCGCGGAAATCAGCCGGTCCCGGTACACCGACATGGGGCGGCGTCGCCGCTCGTCCATCCACCGGTGCGCCTCCGCCACCGGATCTTCACGGGACCGCAGATCGACGTAGGCGAGTTCGTCGTCGATCGTCTCGTCGGCCAACTGGTACGGCTCACCCGCGTAGTCGACGATCCGTACCCCAGGTGACTCGATGTCGAACGAGCCCTGCTCGGACGCCCACTTCAACGCCCCGACGTCCACAGGCCCGCGAAGCTCGACATATTGCGCGACGAGAATGGGGACGTTCGGTTCCAACTGCTGCGCGAACCACAGTCCCTTTTGGGCATGCGAGAGCGGGAACGCACGTGAATCCACTTCACCTGCAGTCTTGCGCGGGAACCCCGAGCCCACTATCTGTCCCCCGATCTACAACTTTGACGAACTGCCCGAATGCGGGCCGTATACGTATGGGTGTTGCAGAGGAAATCGTTACGGTGACCCTACTCGCAGTCCCAGCTCGTTCGCAGCGCTCGTCGGGCGGGTGCCCGTGCCACCACCGAACAGGAACATGACGGCGCTTACCCTTACTCTTTGATAGCCGGAAACAGACACGGACAGAGGAGGATACGGCAGGTGCCGCAGGTCTGCGAACTGCGCTGGAAACGGGAATGCGGCAGCGGAAACCGTCGTCATGACACGACCAGCAGTCGTCCTGCGCATTCCTCCCGCGACCGGCAGTTCAGCTACGCGACCAGAAACCTTATCCTCGATAGCTAGGAGCAGACCTGAATGGACGCGAAGTCGCCCAACAACTCCCACAGCGACGGTTCGACATCCGCTGAGGCACCGATGGAACCGCGCCGATGGACCGTTCGACGGCGGGTACTCACCGGTGTGGGCGTTGCCGCCTTCGCCGTGGTCGCATGGTTCGGATTCTCGGCCTGGCAGGTCCAGCACAACCTCACCGGCGCTCGGGACAACGCGCAGCTCGCCAAGGACTCACTGCTCGACGGCGACACGGCAGGAGCCCAGCGAGCGGCGGCCGAAGCCCGGGAACGGGCCGCAGGCGCACAGGACAACCTGCACTCGGTCCCCTGGAGTTCCCTGGCGGCCGTTCCCGGGCTGGGAGCCCCGTTCGAATCGGCGCAACAGATGTCCGACGTCGTGGTCGGGCTCACTCGTGACGTTCTCACACCCGCAGTCGACGTCGGTGTCGCGTTGTCACCCCGGGATCTGATCGGCGAAGGCGGTAGCGTGCAACTCCAGCCGCTGCGCGACGCGGCCCCGGCGCTGCAGGAGACGTCGACTGCAGCGCGGAACCTGGCAACCCAGGCGCAGGGCATTCGAGGCGCGGGATACCTCGGCCTGGTGGACGATGCGCGGACCGAGCTACAGAATCAGACCGACGACGTGGCAAAACTTCTGGAGAACACGACGATCGGCGCCAAAGTACTTCCGGCGATGCTGGGCCTCGACGGACCGCGGAGCTATTTTCTCGCGTTTCAGACCAACGCGGAGGCACGCGCCACCGGCGGACTCGTCGGCGGTTACAGCGTCATCCGGGCCAGCGACGGAAAACTGGGCATCGAGAAGCTCGGCAAGAACACCGAAGTGTCCTACGACAAGCGACCTCTCGATCTCGGCCCCGATTACAAGAGCATGTACGGCAACTACAATCCGTCGGTCGACATCCGAAACAGCAACCTGAGCTCCCACTTCCCGTACGCGGGCCGGATCTGGCAGTCGATGTGGGCGCAGGAGTCGGGTGAGCGGGTGGACGGAGCGATCGCGACGGATCCTGTGGCACTGAGCTACGTCCTGGCCGCCGTCGGCCCGGTCACCCTGCCCGATGGGGAGGTCGTCGATGCCGGCAACGTCGTGGAACTGACCGAATCCACCGCCTACACCCGATTCATCACCGACGAGGCCAATTACACCGCTGACAACGCCGACCGCAAGGAATACCTGCAGACCATCGCCGGGAAGGTCGTCGAAAAGATGACCGGCAAGATCGAATCACCGCAGCGACTGCTCGACGCGGTCGGGCGGGCCGCCGGGGAGCGACGCATCGCGGTGTGGAGTGCGCATCCGGAAGAGCAGGAAATTCTCGCCGGCACCACGCTCGGATACACGGTGCCCGAAGATCCCGCCCCCTACGCCGGCGTGGTGATCAACAACAACGGCGGCAACAAGCTCGACTACTACCTCGACCGCGAGATCGACTACACCGCCGGCGACTGCACAGGCGACACACGTGCGACCGCCGTCACCGTGCGGCTGACCAACAACACCCCGGATACGAAGTTTCCGCGCATCGTCGCAGGCACTTTCAAGGACAAGCCCCTGCCGTACGGCACCAACCTCGCGATGGTGTCGCTGCTGTCGACCAACGGCGCGACCCTGACGAAGGCGACCATCGACGGCAAGCAGTCGTTCGCCATTCAAGGAAAAGAGCTGGGGCACCCGATCTTCACGGTCCCCGTCACCATCCCGAAGGGCGCGACCGTCGAGTTGCGATACGAACTGAACGAGCCGACGGCACCGGGTGCGGCGCGGGTGCCGGTCCAGCCTCTCGTCGACGATCCGAAAGTGACCGTCAGCGTGCCGAACTGTGGGGGGTGAACGGGGTCATCCCCGTTCGGAATTCTGAGAGGCGGGCACGGCGGATTCCTCTCCATCCGGTTCGGACGAGGCTCTGTTCCGCGTACCGAGGACACTCCGTTGCCGCACGAGGAGAGACAGCGTGTAGTAGACACCGGACGCCAGGACGGCGACGACAGCCATCGTCGTCACCGTCCTGGCGTTCCCGAGAAGGATGACGGCCACGATCTCCAGGCACACTGCGGCAAGACCGATCACGCTGATCAGATGCGCCCGCCCCAGTGACACGGCCGCCTGAACATTCACGGTCGCCGAGGAGAAGAGAACGACCCCGAAGGTGAGTATCGCCGCCAGAGGGACCGATTCGGCATAGTCTCCCCCGAACAGCAGGGGCACCACCCAGACGGCGGCACCACTCCACACGACGCCGAAGCACAGTGCCCCGCACAAGACCGACAAGGGAACCCGAACAGAGTTCGTCAAAAGTTCGTCGCGCCGCTTTCCCCCACTGATGCGCAAGCCGACAGAGTGAACCAGGGGAAAGGCTACGAACGCATAGCTGAACGCGACGACGTAAACGCCGGTGGCATGCCCGCCGAGGAAGAGTGAGCACAGAAGCTGGTCCACTCGGATGAGCAACACATCCGAGATCTGTCCGGGGAGGGACTTCAGCGCGTACGTCCAATCAATTCTTCGGTCCTGGCGACGAGGTCCCCTGCCGTACCGAAAAATGGCCGCGAACTGCGCGAGCTGACTCACGACGTAGACGATGCAGACGGTGACGATGTCGATCCGGCCGAGAACTGCCAGGCTGCAGATACTCAGTCCGGACAGGCACGCACCGACGATCTGATATCTGGCAATGATGTTCGTACTGCCCTCGCCCACAGCCAGGGAAAGGATCGTCATTCGCACTGCGCCGAAATACGACAACGCGAGCAGGACGAAGATCGTAACTATTTCGACGGGAGAGAGCCCACTGAACCAGATGTAGACGGCCACAGCACTCATGACCACTGTCACGACGAAGACCACCGGGTTGGATCTCGCGGCCGCGACCCTTGCGGTCGCCACGTCAGATCCTTCCGCGACCAGCCTTCTCGCAGCGGCCGGTGTTCCGATCGACGCGAACACCGGGATGACCGCGACGAGAATCAGGGCGACACCGAGGTAGCCGCGGTCGGTGGGCCCGAGAGCACGCGCCAGAATTGGCCCGGTCACCAACTGAACGAGCAGTGGCGAGTACTGGCCGGCCACGAGGACGGCGAGTCGTCTATCGGCGAGCGCCTTCACCTCAACCGGCCTCGAGCAGCGCGCTGAGCATCCTGTCGGTCGACGCCGCGCTGGCTTTACTGAGACGTCTGCCCACATCGACCAGATCGCGAGAGTCGAAGAACTCGGTCGTATCGACGCTCTCCACGATCGCCGATGCGGAAACGTCTCGCACTGTCGAATCGGGAGCCCACGTCGCCAGGTATTCAGACAGTTTGGGGATACGGTCCAGACCGACCACGGCCGTCCCATAGGCGATCGCTGTGATACTTCCATGCAGGCTCGTACCCACGTAGCAGTCCGCCGACGCGATCTCCGCTGCCACGTCACGAACGTTCGCCGGTTTGACCAGTCGCACCCGGCTCGTCGTCCTCGACAACTGTCGGTACAGGCGCCGCAGAGCGGTGAGATCCGAATGACCCCCTGCGAGACCGATCGCCAGCAGGCTGATCTCGTATCGCTCCGACAGGGCGCGCAGTTGCGTGACGACCTCGTCCTCGTGACCCCGCAGCCACTGTCGCGAGCACTGGAAGACCAGCGTCCGCGACCGCTTCGGCGTCGCGGGGAAAAGCCTGTCGATGACGGCAGCCGAGTCGGGAGACAAGTCCGCGTCGATTCCGTGAGAGCGCAGGATGTCGACGCTGGAATTGTCCCGCACGCTGAGATACTTGCTGGCGCGGAGTGAACCGAGAACTCGGCTCCGATCATCGCCGGACAGGGTATCGACACTCGTCGCACCGACTGCGTTGTACACCACGGGCATCTGCCGGCTCGTCGCTGGGTCGGGGACCAACGGCAGGTCCCACATTCCGCCCGCGAGGGTCCGGCAGATTCTCGACAGTTGCCTACGCGGAACGGACCGATGGAGAGCGGCCACAGCGAGGTCGAATCCGCTGGGGACCGAGTGCCGGGTCAGGTCGTACCACGTCGCGCTCAGGACCTCTCCACCAGCGACGACACAACCCGTCGGGGGTTGCTCCGTGAAGCGTCTGCGCAGATCCCTCGCGCTGCCGGAGCGAGCGGTACCCCACCCGGTCCCCCGTGCGCCCCACAGCGCATAGTGCGACAGCGTGCCGTCGGTCAGTGCCGCCCAACGGCTGTCCAGCACCAGCGGGAACAGGAGGTCACCGTAATTGAACCGGTCGAATGCGCCGACACTTACCACGTTCGGTCGTGTCACTGTTCTCTCCGCAACTTCATGGAATCGTGGCGAGGTCTGCTCGGGCGTCACGCGCGCACGCGGGCATTCGCATCACAGTGCACCGTACAACACCTTGGAATAGCTCTGGCATACCTGATCCCACGTGTAGTGGGTCCGCTGACGCCGTTCGGCAGCGACACTCAGTTCATCCATCAACGCGTGATCCGAAAGCACCCGATCCATCTCGTACGCGATCTCGCGGGAATCCGGCTCGACGAAGGTCGCGGAATCCTGGAGTACTTCACGGTTGTACACCGTGTCCCGCGCGACGATCGGTGATCCACACGCCATCGCCTGAACCAAGGCCGGATTGGTACCGCCGACGCTGTGCCCGTGAAAGTAGGCGCCGGCGTGCTGCCACAGGGCGAAGAGCTTGTCGTCGTCACTGACGTGACCCAACCAGTGGATTCGTTCGCTGGTCGCGGCCAAACTCTCGGCCCTGAGATCGAAGTCGCCGCCGTAGCCGGAGGAACCGACGATCACCACATCCCAACGTTCGCTCAACTCTCTCGCCGCATCGAAGAATTCCCCCACCGTGTTCTCCGGCACGAAGCGTGCCACCATCAACGCATACGAACGGTGCGGGAATCCCTCGATCGGATCCAAGTCGTCGGGCAACGTGCCGCCGTACGGGATGAATTCCCCGGTGCGGCCGAACCCGTCGCGCCACCGCCTCTCGATCTCGTGGGAGTCGTACACGAGTTGGTCGCCGAATCGGGCGGTGAGTCGGGCACCGGTCCGGAAGGCGGCTTTCGCTGCTTTCCCCCACTTCTCCCGCTCCCACTCGATTCCGTCGACGTTCACCACCGTCGGAATCCCTCGCGCTTTCAGAAGCGGCAGCCAGTACCCGTTCGCCACGTTCATCACCAGCGCGACGTCGGGGCGACGCCGGGATGCGTCGACGCACGACGTGAGGCCGTAGGACAGGGTGCTCAGCGATTTGGACTCGACACCCCTCGTCGTCGCGCACTCGACGCGGAAGTCCCTGAACGGGTCATCCGGCTCCGTGCTTCCCGCTCGCCCGTACACGGTGACGTTCCAGCCTTCGTCGGCCAAGTACGGCGCCAACCTCCGCACCAGGGTTTCGAACCCTCCGTAGTAGCTGGGATAACCCCGGGTTCCGATGATTGCGACCGAGTTACTCATATTCTTTCCCCGATTTCTGTCGTCTCGAGTGCGGACGGGTGTTCTTCGACCTCGTTCTGGACTGCTCCCCTGCCTGTTTCGCACTCGTCCCGAGACGATGGACGAAGCAGTGACGCCAGAATGATCCACACGACGCTGAACCAGAACATGCTCGTGAGAGTCGCTGCCGCGATGAACGCCGCAGCGAGGGCAGCAGCGATCGGCCGACGCCGCCACGGCACGTGACGCCACACGACCACCCCGAATGCGCTCAGAATCGCCAAGCCGACAATTCCCGCGTCGTACAAGATCTGGACCGGAAGCATGATGATGTGCCCCGACACGCCGGGCGACCCGGGCTGTTCATGGCGAAGGCCGAAGGTGTTGGTGCCGTTGCCGAACCAGAGGTGGACTCCACGGATGTCCTCCGCGGCTTCTCGTGCGACCGCCATACGGAATCCGACCGTACCGCCGGTGAAGTCGATGTCCCCCAGCTTGTCCTGGGCGGGGCGCGCCGTGTCGCTCCGCACTTCGGGCTCGGTGTCTTGACGGCTCGACGGAGGTCGCTGCTGCGTGCCGATGTCCGGAAGTGCGGTCGTGGCCCCATAGGCGACCAGTACGCCGACGACGACGGCAGCGGGGCCGAAGATGAATGCTTTCAGCGGAGTCGGATTCCGACGGCGCCGAACAAGTTCGTAGGCAACGTAGACGGCCAATCCCATCACCATGCAGAACACCGCCGTGCGGGTCTGGGATGCGATCAGTCCCAGCGGGACGGTCACCGCCGCCGCGATCATCCAACGCCGGTCGGCCCCCTTCCGGGCAACCAGCAACAAGGTCCAGAATACGAGGATCGCAGCGTAGATATTCGCTTCCGTGGCAGACAGCCGGGTGACATAGACGTCGTAGAGTGAATCGAGATTGGTTCCCCAAGACACGCCACCCCCGGTTCTGTTGGCGATGAGATACATCGCGAAACCTGCGAAAGCCCAGGGAACGACGAATCGGATCCCGATGTTCTCGGCCCACACCGCGCGGGCGCCGAGCGACATCAGACCCGCCAGCAACAACAGATCGATGGTGAGCCAGCCCAGAATCGCCACGCTCTTGCCCAGACTGGGCGAAAACAGAACGGTCGATGCCGCATTCCAGGCGATGAATGCGAGAAACGTCAACACGACGGGATGCCGCAGTGTACGAAGAAAATCGAGTCGGGAACCCGGGTTGACGATCAACCAGCCCACGAACCCCACGGGCGCCACTTGCTCCCACCGCACGGTGAAACCCGCAAGATCAAACGAGTAGCGACCGAGAAACGATGCAGCGACAACCGCGCACACCAGCAGAAAGGTGACCACGTCGTTGCGGCTGCGAGATCCGCTGAAAGGGTTCGGCGCCAACACCCTCTGATCCGAACCGCTCGTCACAGGGAGCTCCTGCTCTCGCTCTCGGATGTCATCCGAGCGGACGAGACCGCCAGAAGGTCCTGAGCGAACACACGAAACTTCACCGACTCCGCGTCCCAGTCGTTCTCCTGGCCCGACTCCGGGCCCGCGCGCAGTTTGTAAGCGGCGGAACGCGCGAACAGACCGCCCGCGACTGCCCACTTCCAGGCGACGTTCTGCAATCGTGTGCGAGACAGGCGCCACTTGTACAGGTCGTACATGTTGACTACCCAGGCCGAGTTGGGCACCCGCGACACCGTCGGCGTCGTCGAACTCTCGCCGATCAGATGAACTCCCGTCACCGAGGGCACCGTGACGACCCGCTCGCCCGATTCCTTGACCCGCAGACAGAACTCGATATCTTCCGCGTACATGAACCACCGACGGCTCAGTCCGCCCAATCGCATCCAGGTGTCACGTCGCACCAGCATGCAAGCACCGGACACCCAGTCGACGTCTCTCGGCTCCACCGACGAATGCCGTTTGAGGAGATACAGTCCCTCGACGAGTGGCGAGTAACCGGCCAGTCGTGAAAGGCCGGAATAGTGGCACAGAACGCGCCACAGGTCCGGTTGCCTTCCGCACTCTCTGATCGCGAGCCGTTCCCCCGGTTTGTCGAGCAGCGGGGCGACTATGCCGATACTGGCGTCCGCATCGAGGGTGCGACTCAGCGCGAACACACTTTCCGCGTCGACAACGGCATCGGGATTCAGCAGAAGCACGTGTTCGCCCAGCGCCACCGACACTCCTCTGTTGACCCCGCCGGCGAATCCGAGGTTCGCTTCGCTTCGGATCACCCGGGCGCTCGGACACACTCCGGATACTCTGACGATCGTGTCGTCGATCGAATTGTTGTCGACGACAATGATGTCCAGCCGGGGATCGGATCCCAGCACAGACAGGCACTGTTCGATGACGGCAGCGCTGTTGTACGTCACGACCACGACGGAGATCGTGCACCCGTCACTGCGCGCCTCTTCCGGTGCGCTCATGTCCATATCTCCTTGCCGATCTCGTCACGGAATCGGCGCACGCCGAACTGTGCCTCGAACCTCCGCCGCGCCTGGTTGGCGCGTTCCGTTGCGTCCTCGATCGAAAACTCCTCGAGCGCCTGCCGCCACGCCGCCACATCACCCGTGGGTACGAGACGCCCCACGTCCTCACCGATGATCTCGGGCAGACCGCCACTGTCGCTGGCCATCACAGCGCGTCCAGCAGCCATTGCCTCGATGGCTATGGTCGGCAATGGATCCGGCTTGATGCTCGGCACCAACACCAGATGTGCCGCGTCGAGGTACTTGCGGACATTGTCGGTCTGACCGACTATCGACACGCTGTCGGGGCGTTCGAGTCTTTCCACGCGATCAACTACGTCGACAGACGCGCCGTTCAGGGGCGGCGCCCCCAAGACGATCAGTTCGATGTCCGACCGATCGAGACCGTCCCACGCGTCGAGGAGAACATCGTGCCCCTTCCACGTGTTCCACCTGCTCGCCACCAAGCACACGAGCCGCTCGTCGACAACGAGCGGTGTCGGTTCGGGCAGCTCGAAACCGTTGTAGACCACTACCGATCGGCGGACGAGCTTTTCGGGCAGCGGACGGCGGACGGCCTTGCTCACGCACACGATCCGCTGCGCACACGACATGAACGGAGTGACGAAGAGCGCTGTCCTGCGATCCAGGAACTCGTGGAGATGCAGCACCGTCGCTGCACCGATGAGCCGCGCCAACGGCAGCATCAGAACCAATGCCGATGTGTTGACGTACATCTTCGACGGCCGCGCACGCACTACCGCGCCCGCTGTGCGAAGGAAACGGCCGACCAGTCCGGGGAGCGCTCCGAGGCGGAGATACGAACGCCGGATCACGGGAAGAGGCATCCTGCGCACCGTATGCCCCAACTCGGCCAGCGCAGTCGACAGCTCGTTCCCGGGATAGTCGACGTCGGTCGGCAGCCACACCTCCACGTCCCACCCACTCGGCACTTCGGTCAGAGATTCCAAGAAGACCCGGTCGGCCCCGTACATCTCGTCGGAGGGATGCACAGCGATGAGCTTCTTCGGACGTCTCATGGTGCGGCCTTGCCGAGCGCGGACCGGACCTGCACCATCAGTACGCACCGTCACTCGCCACCACAGCCTTCAGGGTCTTGGCGATGATCAGCATGTCGCCGACCATCGACCAGTTCTCGACATAGGACAGGTCGAGGCGCACCGAGTCCTCCCACGAGAGGTCCGAGCGCCCGCTCACCTGCCACAGGCCGGTGACACCGGGCTTCACCAGGAGCCGGCGATGCACCTCGCTCTCGTAGGACTCGACCTCGACCCGCAGGGGAGGTCTCGGCCCCACCACACTCATCTCTCGTCGCAGCACGTTGATGAACTGTGGCAACTCGTCGATGCTGAACTTGCGCATGACGCGGCCGACACGGGTGACACGCGGATCCTCTCGCAGTTTGAACAGAACTCCGGCGCCCTCGTTGGGCCCGCTCAGGGTCGCGCTGTGTTTGTCGGCGTCGTCCACCATCGACCGAAACTTCAGCATCGGGAACGGCCTGCCATCCATGCCCATTCGTTCCGATTTGTAGAACACCGGCCCTCGACTCGTCAGCTTGACCGCCGCCGCTGCAGCCACCATCACAGGGCTCGCCAGCACGAGCGCAAGAGTGGCAAAGATCAGGTCGAACGACGTCTTCCCGAATCGCTTGGCGCCGTGATAGCGCGGCTTCTCCACGTGAATCAGCGGCAGACCCGCGACAGGTCGCATCTCGAGGCGCGGCCCGGAGACGTCCATCATTCCCGGGGCGACCACCATGTCGACGTCCAACTGCTCGAGGTCCCACACCATTTCACGAAGCCCGTGATGGCCGAGATGCTCGGTCGCCGTGACCGCGACGGTGTCGGCCCCGGATCGCTCGATCGCATCGACGACATCGTGCTCGTCGCCGAGGACCGGTATCGGTCGTCCGTCCACGGTGATCGTGTCGTCGGACGACCGGTAATGGGCTGGGATACATACCCCGACCACGTTGTAGCCGTCCGCTGTTCCACGGTCGAATGTGCTGGCGAGGTTGCGCACGGAGTGTTCGGCGCCGACGACCAACACGGATGTCTGGCACAGCCCGCGTGCACGCTTGCGGGCGAGGACGCGGCGCCACATCCAACGGGTCAGCAGAAGGCCGAGTAGACCTGTGGGGAATGCGATCGCCAGGTACAGCCGCGCCAATTCCAGCTGCAGGAGGAGCGCTGCGATCGCGATGAGCCCGAACAGTCGTAGCGTCGCGGTGGCGATGCGCCGATACTCCTCCGGGCCACTCCCGACCACTCGTGGGGATCGCACATGAAAGACGGCGAGCATGGCGAGCCACGACGCCACGAGAGCGACGGAAATCAGACCGTAGCTCACATTGCTCAGAGTGCGCGAGTCGACGAGAGACCCGGGGCCTCCGAAGCGCACCCATTGAGCCAGAGCCACCGCTGCCACCACGACGAGGGTGTCGGTGAGGAGGATTCGCCTGATGTACACGGCCAGCCAGTGTCGGCGTGCGACCCCTCGTTGCGCTGGAACCGCCGCAACGGTGCGAACAGCTGAAGATCTCTCCACAGTCGAGTTGAACGTCGCCATGCATCCCCTCCACTGTCGAACCGACCGTCGGCAGAGTGTGATGGTCGAGTCGGTCGTTTCACGACAGCGGATCTCCGGACGCGGACCGTGCCGTCGTCACCAACGAGCAAAACCAGAAGTGCCCCGAGCACCGCCATGTAGATAGACGACATCGAACATTCACAACGAGTGTGGACGGTATCAGCGCGATTCCGTCCTGTCTCATCCGCACCGGCGACATGAGACCGTGCGGTCTGCACTAAATACGGACTGAGCAGCGGTTATTCGCTCCTACAATTGGTTCGGGGACAGTCTTTTTCGGCAAACTGACCACAGGTGTTCGGGCAGAAGGATTTTCACGCAGTCAAGTTCGCATCAAGGCGTCTGCGCGCACTCGAAGTCCTGCCAACACTCGAATTGCATACCCAAAGTTGGCGATTGCGAGACGTATGCGATCCCATCACCGAATCGAAGACGATTTTCACGAGCCAGCACCGAACTTCGGTGACCGACTCGAGAATTCGAACGGTTCGGCATCGAGGCTCCCCCGTGTCACGCCCCGTCACGGTGGGGCTTGGCCGACGCACCGACCCGAGACCGTCCCATCCGCGCCCGAACACGCGCGGTGACCTGCCAGATCAGGGTGGTGTCGTGGACGCTGATGCACGGCACGCCGAGCGCACGGGCGTGCTGAACGGCGGCCGATTCCTTCTGCGAACAACGCCCGTCCAGGATGTCCTCGGTGACGATGACGCAGAGCACGTCCCCCTCGAGTTCGCGGATCGGTTCCAGCCCGTGGAGCGCCACCCATTGCCGGACCATCGCCCACTGCGACACGTCGGCGTAGCGGGTGGGATTGCCGACGAACAACACGCGGCGAGACCGACGGGCTCGTGCGACCTCGATGCTGGAGATGGGTGACATGCCAAAGGTTCCTGTCCACGTGAACGGCTGATCCCGGTACGAGACAACTCTCTCCTGCCTCGGCGCCCACGTCTGTCCGCCGATCAGGCCGTGCATCGGATGAATCTCGACTCCCCCGATCAGGGGACACCCCCGCACGTGAGTGGGAAAGTGTGCTCGGGCACGCATCGGCACTCACGTGGGAGGTTGCATGATCACCGTTCTGTGCTGTCGCGGCATCGGTGAGGATCTCGACGTCAACATGCTCACCAACACCACACAACTCCTGGACCCCGCTCGGTTCGTCGTCAAGCAGGTCCCGTGGGAGGCGAGCTACGGACCGGTGCCCGATCCGGGTGGATCAGCGTTCGACAAGGCGCTGTCCGAAGGACGCACACTCCTGTTGCGGATGATCTCCGAAGACCCGAATCCCGTTGTTCTGCTGGGCTACTCGGGAGGCGCTGCGCTCGCCGGCAATGTGGCGGCCGAAGTGGGACGGGGGCAGCACCCCGCCCTGGACGTGCGTGGGGTCGGTCTGATCGCCGATCCGCTGCGGCCGGCGTCTCCGGATCTGCCAGGCTGGGGCATCGCGGGGCAACGCGCGATCACGGGGATGCCCGTGTGGCAGATCGCCGACCCGTTGGACGTCATCTGCTGCTGCCCGGGCAACTCACCGCTGCGGACGTTCGCGGACCAGTCGGCGGCCTTCTCACTCGCCGACCCGGCCGCGTGGGTGGCGGACCTCCTCGACCGGCTCCGCACCCGAAGGTGGCAGGCGGTGATCCTGAACTGGTGGCGACCGTGGACGGTGTGGCAGCAGTACTCCGAGGCCATCGACGACGTGAACGGTTACCTGTTCCGGGGCGACCACACCAGTTACTGGGTGCGGCTCGCCCCTGGCACCGATCGGACATACTGCGCGCTGCTCGCGGATCGAATCGGCAGTCTTCCGGACTGATGCACTGGCGCAGGTGATCGCTACTGCGTCGTCATCGCACTCCCTTCCGTCGTTCTCGGATCGTCAGGTGATCGATGAGGTCCGCGGCATGAACGGCACCGTCATGGGCGCGGATCCGCGCTCCCAGAGTTGCTGCGGTCACCCTGTGCGGTCCGGCGACGAGCAACTCTCCGACCGCCGACCGGATGCGCTCGGGCGCGGCCGTCTTGCGGAGGCACCGGGCGACGCCGCGCTGCTCCAGGCTGCGGCCGATCATCTTCTGATCGAGCGCCGGGTGAATCGGCAGAATGACCAGGGGCAGGTCGTGTGCAAGGGCGCGCATAGTGGTGTCGTGGCCGCCGTGCCCGATCACGAGCGTGGCGGTCGGCAGGATCTGTTCGTGTGGAACGTAGCCGTGCACTTCGGTGTTCGGGCCCGCCGTAAAGGTTGCCGGATCGACCGACGGTCCGGTAGTGACAACGGTGTGGGCGGGCAGTCCCGCGACAGCCTCGAGGATATTCTGCAGGGCCCGCTGTTGTCCGCCGAAGTTGAGGCTGCTGAGGCTGACCAGGATCAGCGGATCGCGTTCGGACACGGGTGTCAACGTGGACGGCATCGGATGTCGCACCACCCCGGTGTAGTGGACGGAGGCGGGCAGGCTTCGACGTGAGGCCGGATCGAGGTCCTTCTCGGTCGTCACCAGCGCAAGGTCCGATGATGTCCACAGCCTCAGTGGCCGCTGGCCTTTCAGACGGGCCATCACGGGCGTCGTACCACGTGTCACGCCTCGATACATGAACTCGTAGTAGGTGTGCACCAGCGTGACACGCGTCAGGTGCGCGTCGGCGGCGGCCTGCAGGGCCCCGTACAGAAAGCAATCGACCACCACCACGTCGGCCGGCTCGCGCGCGACGGTCTCGAGTAGATCGATTCCGGGCCCGGCGTCGGTAAAGACTGCAAGCGATTGGTACACGCCCGCGATACCGGGATGTCTGGTCGTCGACTGCCAGGGTCGTGCATGGGTGTAGGGCGTGAACCGGAAACCGTGGCTTTCGATTCGCCGGCGTTGCTGGGCGTGTCCGAGAAATCGGACCTGGTGACCGCGGTTGCGCGCCTCCGTCGCGATGCCGAGAGCGGGTGGCACGTTGCCGCCGCCATCCCAGGTGACGAACAGAATGCGTGCCATGGGGTGCCTCCAGACGATCGAGGTCGTGCCCGTTAAAAGCTGCTCGGGCAGTCGGTCCGGCAGTTGAACTCGCAGGCGGCCGAGCTGGGACTGATCGGTGCGTTCGGCCGACGAGCCGATCGTTGCGAAATCGAGCCAGACGAGAAAGTCTGTCGGCGGAATCCGTTGGGAGAACAACAGGTCACGATCGCCTGCTGCCAGTGGGTTCAGGACGTCGCATCAATGATCCGCTCTGTGGTCTGCGCGGCAACCTGCGCCCGCGCCACCATCCGGTATGGGCGGGCGGCCCGACTTTCATGTCTACAACGATCGTCTCCGGACTACCGGCCGTCAACAGCCGCGGTACAGCCGATGCGCGTAGTCGCAGCCCAGGATCGGCGCCCATGCCCTCGGGGCGGCGACTTCACGCTCCGGCATCCCAGTGGGCCGACACGCAATCTCGATGGACACAGCCATACCTCATGACGCGAGCACCAGAGGCGGGCGCCCCGATGCTCGAGACGCCCGCTACTCGCCGCTTCTTCGACTAGGGAGTGCCGCCGTCGGGGTTCTCACCGTCCGGGTTCTCACCCGCCGGATTCTCCGCGTCCGGGTTCTCCGCGTCCGGGTTCTCACCGTCCGGGTTCTCACCGTCCGGGTTCTCACCGTCCGGGTTCTCCGCGTCCGGATTCTCCGCGTCCGGATTCTCACCCGCCGGGGGCTCGCCTACTGGAGGCTGCTCGACCGCCGCCGGCGGGTTCTCGACGACGGCAGGCGGCGGCACCACCGGCGCCTGTTGCTGACCGGCGACCGGAGCCTGCCAACCCCCGCCGGGACCTCCCTGCCCGGTCCCCGACGAACCGCCGCCGCCTCCGTTCGACTCCGGTGCGACAGCCGGCGGTGCGAGCTCCGACGCCGGCGGAGTGGTCGTAGCGGCGGCGGGTGTCGCCTTTGTTGTCGAGCTGGACGTTTCGGATGCCGGCGTCGGTTCACTGTCGGACCCGCAGGCCGACAGCGTCAGGAGTGCACAACTTGCCGCGATAACCACCGAGCGTTTCAAGGACCATCTCCTTCGTTCGAGTATCTATCGATCGAACGAAACATACGGTCCGTTTGGTACGGTTTGGCGTTCTTGCGAGGAATCGTCACCGTTCCGACATGGTCAGGTGTCAGTGCGACGGATTCCTGCGCGCTGCACGCTTGGCCCAGGCATTGCGGACCATGGACAGCGGCGTCGGCGGCACCCAGCCCAGCTGGACCGCCTGACCGAGGTCGTCCCGGGTGGCCCAGTGCTCGATGACACGGCCGTCTTCGACGCGCAACCAGTGCGACTGCTTGACCGCGAACGATCGCCCCGTGGGCGCGAACACCTGGTCGATCGATCCCTGCTCGTCGTAGACGACGAAGGGTCCGACGTGCCTGCCCTTCATGATCGTGTAGACGACGGCGAGGTCGCCCTCGACGACGACGTGCTCGACGTCGAACCGCAGTTCGGTGAACGCGGCGCGCAGCCACACGGCGGAGGCGTAGAACGCGTCGGGTCCGCGCCCTCGCGTCCGCGGGGGTTCCGACATGCTCTCCCGGTTGACTGCGCCCGTGTGGACGACGGAATCGAAATCGGCTCGGCTTCCGTTCGACATGATCTCCATCGCACGAACGGCGAGGGATTTCACTTGCTCCGACGGGGCCGGTTCCTCCACGTTCACGGTGCACTCCGCAACAGTCGGTTGGAACTCTCAGTATTCGGCCGCCGTCGACGGGAAGTCAACGACCGGATACCGGTCGGGTGCAGGATTTGCGCGCGCCTCAGCGAATCCGCCGTCGACGGCGGTACCGTCGGGGAGGTGATGGGACTGCCTGATGCGATCTCGGCCTGCTTGTTCGATCTCGACGGTGTGCTCACGGCAACGGCGGTGCTGCACCGGAAGGCGTGGAAACGCACGTTCGACGAGTTCCTGAAGCATCGCGAGGGCGCGAACTTCCGGCCGTTCACCGACCAGGACTATTACGACTACGTCGACGGACGCCCCCGCGCCGACGGGGTCCGGACGTTTCTCACGTCCCGCAACATCACGTTGCCGGAGGGGTCGCCGGACGATCCGCCCGGCGCCGAAACCGTGAACGGTGTCGGAAACAGCAAGAACCGGCTGCTGCTGAAAGTCATCGAAGAGGAAGGCGTCAGCCCCTACCCCGGTTCGGTCCGCTACATCAGCGCGGCATACGACGCCGGCCTGAAGATCGCCGTGGTCACGTCGTCCGCGAACGGCAAGGCCGTCCTCGACGCGGCCGACCTCAGCCGCTACGTCCACGTCCGCATCGACGGGGTGGTGATCAGCGAGCAGGGTCTCCGCGGTAAACCCGCGCCGGATTCGTTCCTCGCGGCCGCCCGCGCCCTCAACGTTCATCCCGATCAGGCGGCCGTGTTCGAGGACGCCCTCTCCGGAGTGGAATCGGGGCGGGCAGGCGAATTCGGTTACGTCGTCGGGGTGAATCGGAACGATCAGGCCGAGGCGTTACGGGAGCACGGCGCCGACGTGGTGGTGAACGACCTGGCCGAACTCCTGGAAAGGTGAGTATGGACGACAAGGGCTACGAGATCTCGCCGTGGCAGCTGCGCTGGCGCGGACTGGATCTGGAGGCACTGCACGCCACCGAATCCACCTTCGCACTGTCCAATGGACACATCGGGATTCGTGGCACGTTCGAGGAGGGTGAACCACGCGGCCTCCCCGGCACCTACCTCAACGGGTTCTACGAGCAACGTCCCCTGCCGTACGCGGAGGCGGGCTACGGCTACCCCGAGGACGGGCAGACCGTTGTGAACGTGACCGACGGCAGCATCATCCGCCTGCTCGTCGAGGACGAACCCATGGACATGCGGTACGGGAGCGCACCGGCGCACGAGCGGGTCCTCGACTTCCGCTCGGGTACCCTGCGCCGCACCACCGAGTGGACGTCGCCGACCGGACGCCGGGTGCGTATCCACTCGGAACGACTCGTGTCGTTCACCTCGCGCGCCGTCGCCGCCATCCACTACGAGGTCGAGCCGCTCGACGGCGACATCGAACTCGTCCTGCAGTCGGATCTGCTCGCCAACGAACACATCCCGGCCCGCACGGACGACCCGAGAGTAGCTGCCGCCCTGGACAGTCCACTGGTCTCCGATTTCGCTGCCGCCCACGACTTCAAGGCTGTGCTCGCCCATCACACGAGGGCGTCGGGACTGCGGATGGCCGCGGGTATGGACCACGAGGTCGAGTACCCGTCCAACGGGCGGTGCAGCATCGAGACCGAAGAGGATCTGGCCCGGCTCACCGTGGCAGTCGACATCCCGCAGGGTGAACGCCTGAAGGTGACGAAATACCTGGCGTACGGGTGGTCGGCGCGGCGGTCGACTCCGGCCCTGCGCGGCCAGGTGGAGGGGGCGCTCGCCGGAGCACTCGAAACCGGCTGGGAAACCCTGCTGAAGAGGCAGCGGGAGTACCTCGACGCGTTCTGGGAGACGGCGGACGTCGAGATCGACGGCGACGCGGAACTTCAGCAGGCGGTGCGGTTTGCACTGTTCCACGTGCTGCAGGCGGGTGCTCGCGGTGAGTCACGCGCGATCCCCGCGAAGGGTCTGACCGGGCCCGGATACGACGGGCATGCGTTCTGGGATACCGAGACCTTCGTCCTGCCGCTGCTCACCTACACGGTGCCGGACTCGGCCCGCGACGCGCTGCGCTGGCGGCACTCCACGCTCGACAAGGCCAAGAACCGCGCCGTACAGCTGGGGCAGGCAGGCGCCGTGTTCCCGTGGCGCTCGATCAACGGCGAAGAATGCTCCGGCTATTGGCCCGCGGGTACCGCGGCCTTCCACGTGGGTGCCGACGTCGCCGCAGCCACGTCCCGGTACCTGGCCGCGACCGGGGACGAAGAGTTCGAAGCCGAATGCGGCGTCGAACTGCTCGTGGAGACGGCCCGGCTGTGGACGTCGCTCGGCCACCACAACGCGCAGGGCGAGTTCCGAATCGACGGTGTCACCGGGCCGGACGAGTACACCGCTGTCGCCGACAACAACGTGTTCACCAATCTGATGGCGCAGAAGAACCTGCACGACGCGGCGATCGCCTGCGAGAGGCGCCCGGGGCTGGCGCGTGAGCTCGGTGTGGACGACGAGGAAGCGGCACTCTGGCGAGATGCCGCCGAGCACATGCGTATTCCGTTCGACGACGCTCTCGGCGTGCACCAGCAGTCCGACGCCTTCACGCACCACGCCGAGTGGGACTTCGAAGGCACACCCCCCGAACACTATCCGCTGCTGCTCCACTACCCGTACTTCGACCTCTACCGCAAGCAGGTGGTGAAGCAGGCCGACCTCGTGCTGGCGATGTATCTGCGGGGCGACGCCTTCACCCACGAACAGAAGATCGCCAATTTCGCCTATTACGAAGCCCTGACGGTTCGGGACTCGTCCCTGTCAGCGTGCGTGCAGTCCGTGATGGCCGCCGAGGTCGGGCAACTTCAACTCGCCTACGACTACCTCGCCGAAGCCGCTCTGACCGATCTTCACGACCTCCACGCCAACGTGGAGAACGGATTGCACATCGCCTCGCTCGCCGGGACGTGGATGGCGTGTGTCGCGGGATTCGGTGGGATGCGCGACCACGACGGCGACATCTCGTTCGCGCCGCGGATACCACCACAGCTGGTCAATCTGTCGTTCCGGATGACGGTGCGGGGCAGCCAGATCCACGTGGACATCCGCGCCATGACCGCAACCTACCGTCTGCTGTCCGGCGAACCGGTTCAGCTCGCCCATCACGGCAACCCGTTCACTCTCGACTCGTTCCCGGTGACGCGGCCGATCCCCGAACTGCCGGTTACCGCGCCCGTGCGGCAACCGTACGGCCGGGCACCCGCGCGTCGGGGCGGCTGAGCCGGGCACCAACTCGGTTCCAAGGCCGACAACACAATTGCACCCGAACGTCGAATGGTGGGTTCAACGGACGAAACCGACCGGTTCGCTGTAGCGTCAGGCACGACCGTCCCATTTGTGCCTATTCGAGAAGTCGACCGACACGCCGCACCGAAAGATTCGCCGATGCCCGTTGCCGCACCGTTCCGCTCACACACTCCCCGCCTTCTCGCCGTCCTCGCCGCGTGTGGGCTCGCACTGGTGTCGCTCTCGGTGGCGCATGCGCAGGATCCGGTGTCCGCGGAGATCGAGCCGCAGCCGAGCGGCACTGTTTCCCTGGACTCCCGGGCCCTCGGGTTCGGCGAGGCGGTACCGTTCCGCGGCAACCACGACGAGGTCACCGTCACCGTGCCGGTCCCGCAGGGGCTCACGCCCACGTCGCTCGACGGGGTCGTCGATCTCCCCGGCAACGTCGGGCGCGCGTGGATCGATGTGGAATCGGCTGGTCGTTCGCTCGGCCGGGTGGACCTGCCCGGTGCCCCGGCACAGAATGCGCCGGTGTCCATTCCGCTCGCGGGCGCCGAACTCACCGATCAGGCAGTCGCGGTGACGCTGCGGACGACGCTGGTTCCGCTGGACGCAATCTGCCCGCAGGACTGGACGGGACGCAGTCTGAACTTCCGCGACGTCCGCGCCGTGTACAGCGGGACGCCCGCGAATCCGACGGTCGTCGCGGACTTCCTCCCACCGGTTCTGCAGCAGTTGCACCTCTACCTCCCCGGCGATCCGAGTTCGGCGGAGAGCGCGGCGGCGGTCGACCTCGGCGCGGCCGTCGTCGCCTATTACGGTGCGCAACCGGTGCGGGTCGACGTGCGGCGCCTTCCCGACGGGCAGTTGGAGCCGACGTCCGCCGACGGACCGTTCGAGCGTTCCGTCGTGATCCGCGAGAGCGGCACCGCCGCGACCGAATTGATCCCGGCCGCCAGTGGTCCTCCGGCCCTGCGCCTGACGGGTGACGACCGTACGCTGCTGGACCAGAGCCGGCTGATCACCAGCCAGGTGGCCGGTATCGCGGTGGAGGCCCGCGCGACGGCCGGCTCGATGGATCACCCGCCCGTCCTCGCGCCCACGTCCACCACGCTGCGCGGCCTCGGCCAGAGCACTCTCACCTCCACCTCGCACGGCCGAGTCGAAGTCGCCGTCGGACTGGACCAGACCCGCCTCGGCCGGGCCTCGGACACCGTGCGCGTCAACCTGCAGGGCACGTACACGCCGTTGCCGAGTAATCAGAGCGGTCTGCTCTCCGTCTCCGCGGGCGACCGACCGGTGGCCGGCTGGGCCGCGGAGCCCAGCGGTGTGATCGACCGTTGGATCGACGTCCCGAACGACGCGCTGCGCCGCGTCACCACGCTCACCGTCGCACTCCAGACCACGGGCGCCACCAACCAGTGCGGGCTCGAACAGCCGGTCACCCTGTCGATCGACCCGGACAGCGAGGTGACCAGTGAACCGTCGGGCACGCCGCATCCGGGCGGGTTCGAGTCGTTGCCGCAGTCGTTGCTGCCGAGCGTCGATGTCGCGGGCACCGTCGGCGGATTCGACGACACCGCGCGAGCCGTGGCCGTGGTGACGGGACTGCAGTCGCTGACCACCGTCGAACTCGACCCGCACTGGGTGTCGATCGACGAGGCCGTGGGTTCGGCGGCACCGGCCATCCTCATCGCGGCCGACGGGAATCTGCCGGACGGCGTGCCCCTGCCCCTGGAGAGCACCGAGGACGCCACGTTCGAACTGACCGATCCGGCGACCGACGGCTCCACCACCGTCACGTTCGGCGCACCGATCGACTTCGCGTCGCTGCAGACCGTGTTCGACGGCACGCGGCAGGTGGTGGTCGCCGGATCCACGGGTGTGCCCGGCGAACTCGACCGCACGCTCGACTGGCTGCGCGCCACACCGGATCGGTGGGCGAGCCTGAACGGTGATGTCCTCTTCACCGCCGCGAATCGCGATCCCGTCGAGCTGTCGATACCGCATACCGCGGGAAGCACGAGCCCGTCCGGGGTTTCCCGGACGGTCGGGTGGGTGCTCGGTGTGGCCGGCATCCTCCTGCTGGTGGGCGTCGTGATCGCGGCCGCGGTCGTCGTCCGTCATCGCCGGTCCCGTCCGCTGCCGCGCTGAGCGACGCGCATGATCATCGGCAACACCGCGGTCGACGCGGCGGTTCGGCTCACGGCCCGGTGGGTCCTCATCCTGGGGGCCACGGTGTTCGCGTTCTGGAAGACGTGGCAGGACGTGTGGCGGAGCACCACCGAGGGCACCGCCATCGGCTACGTCTTCGTCGTCCCGGCGCTGTGCATCTGTGCTGCAATCGGCATCTCGTTGCGGCGCGACGGCGAGCTTCCCATCCACGACCGCCAGACCGACAAGATCGTGGGAGGCATCGGGCTGCTCGTCACCCTGGCGATCCAGGTGCTGCTCCTCCCCCGGTTCGCCGAGGACTACCAGTTGATGCACATCGACGTGGTCGCGGCGTGGTTCTTCGTCATCAGTTCCGCCGTCCTCGTCTTCGGCCTTCGCCCCGTGTCGCGGTTCTGGCCGGTGTGGGTGCTCGCCCTCGGACTCGGTCCCCTGACGTACCGTTCGCTGGCCATCCTGCTCGGCGGCCAGCGTTTCCACTACGGCCTGATCATGGTGGTCCTGGCGTCGGGCGCCACAGCGATCGCGGTGAGCCGCAGCAATCGCCGCGCCACCGTCGGTTTCGTCTGCTCGGTGGCACTCGGCAGCGTCGCACTGTGGGCAACCATCACGTTGTTTCCGACGGCGCCGTCTTTCGCTACCCAACTGGGTCCGGCGCTCGCCACCTCGATCGTCGTGGGGGCCTGCTTCTACGTGTACAAGCGTCGCGGCGGCAGCATGGCACCCTTCGATCGTCCGGTCCGCCGTCCCACCACGATCAACAGCGGCTTCACATTCGTCGCGGTGTTCGCTGCCGCCGCGGTGCTGTTCGCGACGCCGCTGCCCGACGAGAACCTGACCCCGGTCTCCCCCGGTCCCGCCCCGACCGCTCACGCGGGAATCGTCGTTCCGGGCGGCTGGCAGGAACTCGACTTCACCGAGTACGGCTGGCCGCGCAAGTACTACGGTTCCACCTCGCGCCTCACCCGGCAGACCATCCGCACCACCGAACCCAACCCTTCGTGGGACGTGCAGAACCGCCCCCGCACCGTGCAGGTGGACACGTTGTCGGTTCGCCGGCCCTCGACGCTCGAGGTCTACCCCAGCCACACCCAGTACCAACTGCAGAACGCCCGCGTCAGCTCGAAGGTCTTCATCGACATCGGTCGCGGAGTCACCGCGGAGATGTACACCGTGGTGGACGACGACCTCCTCCTCACGTGGAGCAATCTCAATTTCGTGTGGGTCCGGGGACCTGGACTCACGCAACGGGTCAGCCTCATCACCGTCGACAATCACGAACCCGACGCCTACTTCCCCGAACCGGCGCCGTCGATGGCGTCGAACGGCGCCAACTCACTGGCCGTCCTGCTGCGCGGCAAGACCGCGGTCTCCGACACGGAACCGGAGTACAAGGACCGGGAGATGCTCGAAACTCTGGCACGCGAGATCGTGGAGGCGCAGCAGTGGTGACCCGCGAAGACGACACCTACGACACCGAGTTCGAGGCGGCCGCACTCCACGACGCCGTCAACGGTCTTCGCGAGAAGCACCCGATGTCGTCCGCCTCGGTCGCGTTCTACCCGTGGCAGCGCAACCTGCTGCTCGGCCTGCTGGCCGTGGTCATCCTGTGCGGGTACTCCTTTCCGATCCCCACGCTGGTGATGGTCACCCTCTTCTGCACGATCGCGTACGTCTGGACGCTGGCCGACCGGCTGATCCTGTTCTTCCGCGGACTCGACGGCAGCACCATCGTCCGCATCTCGGACGAGGAGGCACTCGGGTTACCCGACGATCGGTTGCCGCCGTACACGATTCTGGTTCCCGCCTACAACGAGCCGGAGGTGGTGGCCGATCTGATCGCGGCCATGCGGGCACTGAAGTACCCGGAGGAGAAGCTGCAGGTGCTGCTGCTCCTCGAGGAGGACGACGCCGTCACCATCGATGCGGCGAACGCCGCCGGAGTCGGCGACGTGGTCACCATTCTCCTCGTCCCGCCGGCAGACCCGCGGACCAAGCCGAAGGCCTGCAACTACGGACTGCACTTCTCCACCGGCGAGATCGTCACCATCTACGACGCCGAGGACCACCCGGACCCGCTGCAGCTGCGGCGGGTCGTCGCGGCGTTCGACCGGCTCCCGCACAACACCGCGTGCGTGCAGGCCAAGTTGGCGTTCCACAACGGAAACCAGAACCTTCTCACCGCATGGTTCACCGCCGACTATGCGTTGTGGTTCGGGTTCATCCTGCCCGGACTGATGCGGAGCGATTCGCCCATCCCGCTCGGCGGCACGTCGAATCATCTGCGGCGCAGCGTCCTCGACGAGATCGGATCCTGGGATCCGTTCAACGTGACCGAGGACGCCGACCTGGGTGTGCGCATCGCCGAATCGGGGTACCGCACCGCGGTCCTCGACTCCACGACGCTGGAGGAAGCGAACAGCGACCCGATCAACTGGATCCGGCAGCGGTCCCGCTGGTACAAGGGCTACCTGCAGACATGGCTGGTGCACATGCGCAGGCCCGTGGGGCTGTGGCGGGGGCTCGGCGCCGTCGGGTTCTTCCGGTTCACCGCCCTGATGGCGGGGACGCCACTGATCGCGTGCCTCAACATGGTGTTCTGGCTGATCAGCCTGGCCTGGATTCTGGGTCAGCCGCACGTGATCCGGGAAGAGTTTCCCGCGTACGTGTACTTCCCGGCGCTCTTCTCGCTGCTGTTCGGCAACGTCGCGGTGCTCTACATGAATCTGATCGCGTGCCGAGAGACCCGGAACTCGGCGCTGCTGATCGCGGGACTGACCACACCGCTGTACTGGGTGATGATGAGCATCGCCGCGATCAAGGGCACGTACCAGTTGATCCGCAATCCCTCGTACTGGGAGAAGACGTTCCACGGACTGACCGGGCCGGCCACGACCTCGAGTTCGGCTGAGCCGAAGTCGGAGTCGGTGCCGTGAGGCCGGCCCGCTGGCTGTTCTGGGGCTGCACCGCCCTCTACCTGGCGGTCGGCCTGTATCTGACTGTCGGGCACGGCTTTCTGATGGGCGACGCACTGAGCCGGGTATCCGCCGCGCGGAGCGTCCTGTTCAGCCGCGACCCTCACCTCGCTGCCATCGGATTCGTCTTCACCCCCCTGACGGCCGTGGTGCAGCTGCCGACGGTGCTGCTCAGCCAGTGGTGGCCCGGACTCACGTCCTGGGGCGTGACGGGGGTGGTGATGTCCGCACCGTTCATGGCAGGCGCGGTGGTGCAGATCTTCAAGATCGGCACCGATCGCGGCTGCCCGATGTGGCTGGTCTGGACGGTCACCGCACTGTTCGCGCTCAACCCGATGATCGTGTTCTACGGCGGCAACGGCATGAGCGAGGCACCGTTCCTGCTGCTGATGTGCTGGGCCACCCGCCGCCTGATCCGCTGGTGCACCACCGACGACATCCACGATCTCGTCGCCGTCGCGGTCGCACTCGGACTCGCCTACCTGACCCGGTACGACGCGCTCGCCGCCGGGCTCGCCGTGACCGTCTTCGTGTTCGCGACGACCCTGCTCCGGAACGGGTGGAAGAACAAGCGGGAACTGCTGTTTCCCGCGGCCCTCGACGCCGTGCTGGTGGCACTGCCCACCGGTGTGGCGTTCCTGGCGTGGGCGGCCACCAGCTGGCTCATCACGGGTGAAGCCCTGCAGCAGTTCTCGTCCACGTACGGCAACTCCAGCATCCTCGCGCAGAGCGGCGGCGGATCCACCGACCCCGGCTACGCCCTGATCTTCTCGATCGCGGAGACCGTTGTGCTCGGTCCCGTCCTCCCCCTGCTGATCCCGATCGTCGCGGTACTCGCCTGGCGCCGCCGCGACCTCGAGGTGATCGCGGCCGTGGTGGTCCTGGCGTCGGTGATCGCCTTCGCCACGCTCAGCTACATGCGCGGGCTGACGTTCCCGTTCCTGCGGTTCTACATCTGCGCGTTACCGCTGATGGCGGTGCTCGCATTCCAACTCGTCCCGCCGGGCGGTCCCCTGGTCGAGCGGCGGCACGGCCCGCACGGGTTCGCGCGACGCGTCGTCGTCGGCTCACGATCCGTTCCGGCGGCGCTGGCCGTGGCCCTCGTCGTCTTCACTCCCGTCGCCACCGGCGCGCTGATGGTGTCCCCCACCCTGTCGGATCAGCAGTACGCACTGGAATCGGTGGTGTTCCCCGCCCCCGACGACACCTCCGACAAGCGGCGCACCGAGCGGCGGATCATCGCCTCGTTCAGCACCGAACGCGCACTGGCCCAACACATCGACGCGATGAATCTGCCCGAGGGATCGGTGCTCATGGACACCGTCTACGGGTTCGCCGTCTACACCGCGACCGACAACCCGCGCACGTTCGTCATTCCCTCCGACCAGGACTTCACGTCGATCGTCAACCGGCCCGCCGACCACGGCGTCCAGTACGTCCTGGCCGTCCCCGACAGCGGTCGTGGCGAATCCGATGCCGTCAACCGGCGGTATCCGACGCTGTACGAGACGGGCGCCAACATCGCCACGCTGGAGCTCGAGATCCCGAACGACGGCCAGGACCAACCCACCTGGCGGCTGTACCGGATCCTGTGACCGTCAGCGCGTGCCGTTGCGTTCCCGCAGCACCCCCCGCACCGGGTCGGCGGGACCGATGTCGTACGTGCACTCGCCGGGACGAGGGTCGGGCACGAACGCCCACAGCAGGGCACCCGCGGTGCCGGCCGCACGCTGCCCGTCGATCTTCACGGCCACTTCCCGCGCCCGCTCCTCGACGGGGACGCATCCCGCCCCCGAATACTGTCCGATCTCCGCAACGAGGATCGGCTTGCGGAGGCGTTCGGCCTGTTCGATGTGCAGGGCGAGGCCGTTGTACCGGTCGCCGGGCAGCGGAACACCGTCGGCGCCGTAATCGTGGTACTGCAACACGTCGAGAGCCGGCGACGCACCCACGAACTCGTAATCCGGGCCCGCCGTTCCACACTGGCCACCGCCGATCATCCCGAGAGTGATCGGGTGTCGGTCGTCGAGGCTCCGGACGAGACCACCAGCGTCGTCGACGAACGTCCGCAGCGTCTCGCCCGCAGTGTCCGCGCAGCTGCGGAACGGGGTCAGCGGTTCGGGCTCCCCCATCAACTCCCACATCGCGAGCGACGGGGAGTCCTGCCACCGCGGTACCGCCGTCGCGACCCAGTCCTCGTAACTCAGCACCGAACCGGGGCCGACGGTGCGCCAACCGCCGTCGTACCACTCGCTCGACTTGAAGATCTCGTCGCCGCACGATCCGTCCTGCGCGGCGAGGACCGGGATCACCAGCTGGCGGTGCGCCTCGGCAGCCCGGAAGACGTTGTCGATCCCGGTGAAGTCCAGAGCGCCGGTCGTCTTGTCGATCGCCAGCCACTGGAACGCGTTGAACCGGGTGAGCGACCCGACCGGCAGACTGCCGAAGAAGCTGTCCAGGTCCACCTCTGCACCGCACCCGCGGTTGACGGACCAGTCGGTGGCCAGCTGGTAGGCGTTCAGTCCGGCGGGCCACCACGGGCGGCCGTCGAGGGTCAGCCCGGACGCGGTGGCCTGCACCCGGGGTACCGGGGGCAGCGTCTTCGCCGACTCGGCCGCCCCGCACCCTGCCAACCCGAACACCGCGGCCGCAAGCAGCAGCGCCGTCGTGCGACGTCCCGTCATCAGTGTCAGAGTGCCAGGTTCTCGCCTCCCGGGCACACCGAACCTTCGTTGTGCGACAGTGGTCCGATGAGCCCTGTGGTGACGATCGACGAGTTGGCGGAATCGTTGAGCAGCGACGCCCCGCCGGTCCTTCTCGACGTGCGGTGGGCGCTCGGCGACACCGAAGGCAGGCAGCACTATCTCGACGCGCACATTCCCGGTGCCGTGTTCGTCGACCTGGACACCGAACTGGCCGCGCCGGGATCTCCGGAACTGGGCCGGCATCCGCTGCCGACCCTGCCGGACCTCCAGGACGCCGCGCGCCGGTGGGGTGTCCGGGAGGGCAGCCCTGTCGTCGTCTACGACGCCACCGGGAACCTTGCCGCCGCGCGGGCGTGGTGGCTGCTGCGCTGGGCCGGAGTTGCCGACGTGACGATGCTCGACGGTGGCCTCGGCGCGTGGACGTCGGCGGGCCACCCCGTCCGATCCGGTGACGAGCACCCACGATTCCCGGGTGACGTCGTGCTGACTGGCGGCCACCTGCCGACGCTGACCGCGGACGAGGCCGCCGACTTCGCCGCCGACGGCTGCCTTCTCGATGCCCGTGCCGCCGAGCGCTATTCGGGCGAGACCGAACCCATCGATCCCCGCGCAGGGCACATTCCCGGCGCTCACAGCGCCCCGACGTCCGAGAATCTCGGGCCCGACGGACGGTTCGCGCCTGTCCAGGCACTGCGCGAACGGTTCGCCGCGGTCGGCGCGGAACCCGGACGTCCCGTCGGCGTCTATTGCGGATCGGGTGTGACAGCGGCCCACCAGGTCGCAGCACTCGCGCTCGCCGGCGTCGACGCCGCCCTGTATCCGGGGTCCTGGTCGCAGTGGTCGTCCGATCCCGGGCGTCCGGTCGCCACCGGGCCCGAGCCGTTCTGACCGCGAGTCACGCCGTCTGACCGACCTGCTCCGCGTCGTGGGCCGGATAGGCGTGGATCAGGGCGGTGTTCAACTTCGGGACCGCATGGGTGAGTGCGTGTTCGGCGGTGTGCGCCACACGGTGTGCGTCGCGCAGGCTGGTCGACGGATCGACGTCGAGTTCGGCGTCGGCATGCAGGTGGTGCCCGATCCACCGCATCTTCACGCTCCGCACCCCGACCACCCCCGGTTCGGCGGCGAGGGCCCGTTCGGCGGCATCGACCAGTTCCGGGTCGACGCCGTCCATGAGCCGCCGGAACACGTCGCGGGCGGCGGTCCGCAGCACGAGCAGGATCGCGGCCGTGATGACCAGGCCCACCACCGGGTCGGCGAGCGGAAGCCCGACCGCGACACCGCCTGCGCCCAGCACCACGGCGAGGGAGGTGAATCCGTCGGTCCGTGCGTGCAGGCCGTCGGCGACGAGCGCGGCAGAGCCGATCCGCCTGCCGACGCGGATGCGATACAGCGCCACCCATTCGTTGCCGGCGAAACCGATGACACCGGCGAGGGCCACCCACCCGAGGTGGTCGATGGGCACGGGATCGAGGAGGCGGCGGGTCGCCTCCACACCCGCGACGACCGCGGACAACGCGATCATCACCACGACGAACAACCCGGCGAGGTCTTCGGCCCGGCCGTAGCCGTACGTGAATCGGCGGGTGGCCGCCCGCCGTCCGAGGGCGAACGCGATCCACAGCGGCACCGCCGTCAGCGCGTCGGAGAAGTTGTGCACGGTGTCGGCGGCGAGAGCGACGGAACCGGACAGCCCCACCACGATCACCTGGGCCAGGGCGGTGACGCCCAGCACCACCAGGCTGATCTTCACCGCCCGGATCCCGATCTCGCTCGCCTCGAGTGCGTCGTCGACGCTGTCCGCGGAGTCGTGGCTGTGCGGGGCGAAGATCTGGCGGATCGCCCCGCGGACACCGCCCGAATGCCGGTGGCCGTGCCCGTGCCCGTGGGAATGTCCGTGGCCGGTCACGAGCCGCCTCCCTCCGCGGCGAGGTCCGGGTCCTCGTGGATGACCTGCAGGTCGCCGGCGGCGCGGTGGTGTCCCGGGATGCCGGGGCCCGCGTGTTCAGCGTTGAACACGGCGTCGGTGACCAGCTGCTGCACGTGCTCGTTGGCGACGCTGTAGTAGATGGACGTCCCCTCCCTCCGCGTGCGCACCAGCCGCGCCATCCGGAGCTTCGCGAGGTGCTGCGAGACGGATGGCGCCGGCTTTCCCACCCGTTCGGCCAACTCGTTCACCGACAGCTCGCCTCCCACCAGTTGCCAGAGCAGCTGGACCCGGGTGGCGTCGGCGAGCATGCGGAAGACCTCGACTACCAGCCCGACCTGGTCTTCGTCGAGCCGGCGCCGGCAAGCGCGCATATCTGCATTCATACGCAGATAATAGGTCACTTCGTTTTGTGATGCACCAGACACCGAAATGACTTACTTGCTTGCACTAACGATGTATATAGTTGCTTGCATCAAGTAAGTCGTCCTTCAGGGGTTGCCATGTCCGTCTCGTCAGTGCCTTCCGTGTCGTCCGTATCTCTCGGCACCACCGAAGCGCTCATCGACGAGGTCTTCCTCTTCGGCCGCGTGCTTCGCGACGCCCTGGTGTCGGAAGGTGACGGTCACATCCCGCGCGCGTTGACGGGGGTCCTCCTCGTTCTCGCCGCCCGGGGGGAATGCCGGCAGAACGAACTCGCCTCCGAGCTGTGTGTCAGCCAGTCCTCACTCAGTCGCCAGATCACCGATCTGGTGGACGTCGGCTACGTCACCCGCCACTCGGATCCCGCCGACGGACGCGCATTCCGAATACGCGTGTCGCCGGAGGGAATGGCGTACGTCAAGCACGTGAGAACACAGCGAGCGGCACGAATGCAGAAGTTGATGACCGGATGGAACGAGACCGAGGCAGCGATTGCCCTCGAGTCCATCCGGCACCTGAAGGAAACACTCTTCGATCCAGAACACCGGATCGTCACGAGCTCGAACCCGATTGGAACACAAAGCGTATGACCGAAACACAGACTCGGCCGCCGGTTGAAGAAACGACGGCCATGACGCACCGCCAAATCCTCGAAGCCCTCACGGGCCTGCTCGCGGCGCTGTTCACCGCACTGCTGAGCAGCACGATCGTCGCCACCGCCCTCCCCACGATCATCGGCGACCTGAAGGGCACGCAGACCGCGTACGCCTGGGTCATCACCAGCGCACTGCTCGCCAACGCCGCCTCGACACCCATCTGGGGCAAGCTCGCCGACCTGTTCAACAAGAAGGTCCTCGTCCAGAGCGCGATCGTCATCTTCGTCATCGGTTCGGTGATCGCCGGCTTCGCGCACAACGTGCCGATCCTGCTGACCGCGCGTGTCATCCAGGGCATCGGCATGGGTGGCCTGACGGCGCTCGTCGTCGCCATCATCGGCACCATCGTCGCTCCCCGTGAGCGCGGCCGCTACTCCGGTTACATGGGTGCCGTCATGGCCGTGTCGATGTCGGGTGGCCCGATCCTCGGCGGCGTCATCGTCGACAGCCCCCTCGGCTGGCGCTGGTGCTTCTTCGTGTGCGTGCCGCTCGCCGTCATCGCACTGTTCCTGCTGCAGCGCACGCTGCACCTCGCGACCGAAAAGAAGGATGACGTCTCCATCGACTGGCTCGGCGCCCTGCTGCTGACCGCCGGTGTGTCCATCCTGCTGATCTGGGTCTCGTTCGCCGGTAAGGCGGGCTACTACGAGTGGTTCTCCCGCGAGACGGTCATGTACGTCGGATCGGGTGTGCTGCTGCTGGCCGCGACGATCCTCGTCGAGGCCAAGGCCAAGTCGCCGATCATCCCGCTCAAGATCGTCACGGAGAAGACCACCGGACTCGCCATCATCGCGTCCGTCGCCGTCGGTGTCGGAATGTTCGGCTCCACCACGTTCCTCGGCCAGTACTTCCAGACCTCGCGTGGCTACACCCCCACCATGGCCGGAGTGCTCACCATCCCGATGGTCGCAGGCATGCTCCTCGGCACGGTCGGATCCGGACAGCTCATCACCCGCTTCGGCAAGTGGAAGCCGTTCGTCGTCGGCGGCGCCGTCTTGATGATCGTCGGCTTCGGATTGCTCGGCACCATCGATCACGAGACCAGCCTGACCCTGGTCGGCGCGTACATCGCGATCATCGGTCTCGGCATGGGCATGCTGATGCAGAACCTGGTCCTCGCGGTTCAGAACACCGTCAGCGTCCAGAACATCGGTGCGGCATCCAGCTCGGTTGCCTTCTTCCGGACCTTCGGTGGCGCGATCGGCGTCTCGGTTCTCGGTTCGGTGCTGGCCACCCGCGTCGCCGACCTGTCGGCCGACGGTTTCGCGAAGCTCGGCATCCCCGCCGGGTCGAGCAGCGGTGGCGGAAGCCTGGACCTGACGTCCATGCCCGCTCCCGTGCAGGGTGTCATCCGTGCCGCATACGGAGACGCGACCGGCCGGATCTTCCTGATCGCCGCCGTCGTCGCCGTCATCACCCTGATCGCCGTCATACTGCTGCCCAACCGCCCGCTGCGTCGCACCATCGACCTGTCGAGCGAGCAGGAGCCCGTCCAGGAACCCGAGTACGCCCCCGTCCCGGAGTACGCACTCGAGCCCGACACGGCGCCGATCCAGTCGTCCGAGGTCCGCGGCGGCAGGCACGAGGCCCCCGCCGATCAGCGGCAGCCCTTCGCAGGGTTGAGCGCCGACGCCCGGGACCGTCTCCTGTCCATGCTGCTGCCGCAGCCGGAGCGGACGCTGGAAGCGATCGACGAAGCGGAGAAGATCCGCGACGAGGTCAACCGCCTGCGTAACGACCTCAACGCCAAGCTCGTCGAATTCGACGCGGTCTGGGATCGCCTGCGCGAGCTGGGACTGAGCGAAGAGCAGGTGGCCGGCGTCCTCGGCGGCGGCCACGTGGCGGACACCGGCAACGGTGCCCTCATCCGCTGAATGAGATGATCGTTCAGTTCCACGACGCCGTCGGCCCGCCCACGTATCCCCCTCTACGTGGGCGGGCCGGCGGCGTGATCGCTCAATTGACCCGGTTCACGCTGGTGGGTACGTCGAGCAATGTGCTCTACGCCCTCGCGTTCTTCACCCTCGACATGTACGGGTCGTTCGTTGCCAACCTGGTCGGCGTGGTGACCAGTTCGATGTTGGCCAACGAACTTCACCGGCGGCTCACCTTCCGCGCCGTCGACCGCGTCCGCTGGTTCGTCGCGCAGTGGGAGGGCGGAACCCTCGCGCTGCTCGGCCTGGCCGTCAGCTCGCTCGCGCTCGCCCTCCTGCACATGCTCTTCCCCGGCGCCGACGGCCCGGCGCAGGTCGCGCTCGTCATCGCCGTCAGCGCCGTCGTCGGCGGGCTGCGGTTCCTCGCGCTCCGCGGGTGGGTCTTCGCCCCGTGAGTACTTGTTAACCGCCCGCGGTTAACAAGTACTCACAGGGGACGGTGCCACGGACCCCTGATCGCCAGCGTCAGCCCCGGCGACTGGATGTTCGCGAACAGGATCCTCCCGTCCGCGCTGAATGCCGGACCGCAGAATTCGCTGTCGTTCAACTCGTTCCGAGCCATCGCGAACGGCACACCCTCCGCCGTGACGCCCACGAGGTGGCTGATTCCTTCGCCGTCCTCGGCGAGGATCACGCCGCCGTACGGCGACACGGTGATGTTGTCGGGGCCGTCGTAGTTTCCGGTGTCGACTGCGGGATCGGGATTGACACCGAACAGGATCTTCAGCGTGACCGTCTGCTTCACCGGGTCGTAGAACCACACCTGGCCGTCGTGCTCGGCGACGCTGCCGTCGCTGGTCCGTGCGTAACTCGCGACGAAGTAGGCGCCGCCGTCGCCCCACCACTGTCCCTCCAGCTTGCGGCTGCGGGTGACGACGTCGTTCCCGAACTGCTCGCGCACCGACGTGCTCGTCGCGTCACGATCCGGCACTCCTACCCACTGCACGGTGTACACGGTGCCGGGCTCGGTCGCCTGCGACAGGTCGGGGACGTGCGCTCCGCCCTGGAAGCACGCCATCGCCTGGAGGGCACCCGCGGTGTCGCCGCCCGGGGACTGCGCGAGTTCACGCAGCGCGTTCGGCCCGCCCCGGAAACCCTGCGGCGGCGTCCACCGGTAGTACAGGCCGTTCGGCCCGGACGCGTCCTCCGTGAGATAGATGGTGCTCGACGCCGGATCCACCGCCACGGCCTCGTGCGCGTACCGGCCGAGGAACTTCAGCGGCACAGGACTTTTGCCCCTGTTCGCGTCCTGACTCGCCGGGTCCACCTCGAAAACGTAACCGTGGTCGAGCAGGAACCCGTCCTCCCCCGCGCGAGCCTCCGTCTCCTCGCACGTCAACCACGTTCCCCACGGGGTGATGCCGCCCGCGCAGTTGTTCACGGTGCCCGCGACGCTGACGTATTGGCCCTGCCGTGCCCCGTCGGCGCCGACCGCGGTCGTGGTCGTGCCGCCGCGCGCGCCCGTGTCGTACGTCAATCCGTCGAGAGCGGGCACGCCGAACGGTTCGTCGCTGCCGATCTCGTGATTGGTGACGAGTGTGGAACC
Organism: Rhodococcus wratislaviensis; assembly: GCF_900455735.1. Classification (GTDB taxonomy): domain Bacteria; phylum Actinomycetota; class Actinomycetes; order Mycobacteriales; family Mycobacteriaceae; genus Rhodococcus_F; species Rhodococcus_F wratislaviensis. The sequence goes on from NZ_UAUI01000002.1 coordinate 65,475, forward strand.
GCCGGGTCGCGCGAACACCCCGATGGCGTCGGGATCGCTCGGCACCGGTACGCCACCGTCCAACTGCGTCTCACCCGACCGGGCGACGACGGTGTACGAAAAACCTACGGGGAGCGAGAGAATGCGGTTCGGGTCCGGCACGAGCGGTCCGTAGCCGATCGCCTGTCCCGGTGCTGCGGACGCGAACGCCGGCCGGACGAGGGCTTCGACGCTTCCGGCGAGTGCCACACCGAGGCCGGTGAGCGCGGTGCGACCGAGGAATCCGCGGCGGTTGAGTGGTGCAGTGGACACTGTCTGAAACCTCCATGGTGACGAACCGGGACCTCCGGACGGTAGGTACCGCGTTGCCCTGCTTCGTGGACGCACCGTGGCGGGCGCATGAACCGGACGAGAACTTCCCCCTGTGAGTACTTATTAACCGCCGGCGGTTAACAAGTACTCACAGGCGTTGACATGTGACTAAATGGTCACCTATTGTCGATTCATGGACGACGATCACGTCTTCAAGGCGCTGGCCGATTCCACCCGGCGCCTGATACTCGACCGATTGTTCGCCCAGGACGGTCAGACGCTCACCGAACTCGAGTCGCAGGTCGAGATGACGCGATTCGGGGTCATGAAGCATCTGCGTGTGCTCGAAGACGCGGGACTCGTCGTCACGCGCCGCTCCGGCCGGGAAAAACTTCACTACCTCAATCCTGTGCCGATACAGCTGATCCACAACCGGTGGATCGACAAGTACACCGAGCGTCACACGAGTGCGCTCGCTCAGCTGAAAGCCGAACTGGAGGAAGAGAAATGACTACCGCCGACGCATTCCAGATCTACGCCGTCTACATCAAGGCGACACCGGAGGCCATCTGGGACGCCATCACCAAACCCGAGTGGTCGCAGCAGTACGGTTACGGCGGCCTCGTCGACTACGACCTCCGCGCGGGCGGCGCCTTCCGCTCACGCGCGGACGACGCGATGAAGGAATACCCGGGCGTGCCCGACGTGATCGTCGACGGCGAGGTGATCGAATCCGATCCGCCGAAGAAGCTGGTCCAGACGTGGCGCATGCTGATGGACGCCGACAACGTGGAGGGTTTCACCACTCTCACCTACGAGATCGTGCAGTCGAGCCGGCCCGGAGTCGCGAAACTGACTGTCACACACGACCTCACCAACGCACCGGGCCTGGCCGAGATCGTCGCGGGCAGGCGCGAGTCCGAGGGCGCGGGCGGCGGCTGGAACGAGGTGCTCAGCGGAATGAAGACCCTGCTCGAGACGGGGCAGCCGATGGTGAACTGGGGCTGAGCGCGGGGGTCGGTGGGCGCGAGGGCCCGACATCTGTCGGACGGCCGCAGTAAGCTCCAACCATGACGGCTGCGCAGTCGCTCGACGGGGATTTCCTCGCACTCGCCGACCCTTACCGGCGCGAGTTGCTCGCCCATTGTTATCGCATGATGGGCTCACTTCACGACGCCGAAGACCAGATGCAGGAGACGTTCATCCGGGCCTGGCGGGGGTACGACGGCTACCAGCAGCAGGCGTCGCTGCGGACGTGGCTGTACAAGATCGCCACCAATACGTGCCTGACGGCCCTGCAGAGCAAATCGAAGCGTCCGCTGCCGAGCGGGCTGGGCGCTCCCGACTCCGACCCGACGGCCGACCTCGTCGAGCGACACGAGGTGCCGTGGCTCGGACCGCTCCCCAACCGTCTCATCGACGACGACGCGAACGATCCCGCCACGGTCGTCACGTCGCGCGAGTCGGTGCGGCTGGCGTTCATCGCCGCCCTTCAGCATCTTCCTGCACGTCAGCGCGCCGTTCTCGTCCTCCGCGACGTGTTGCAGTGGAAGGCGTCGGAGGTCGCGGCGGCTCTCGGCACCACCACGACGGCGGTCAACAGCCTGCTGCAGCGCGCACGCGCGCAACTCGAACTGGCCACACCGACGGCCGACTCTCTCGTCGAACCGGAATCCCCCGAGGAACGCGAGCTCCTCGACCGCTACGTCGCCGCGTTCGAGGACTACGACATCGACGCGATCGTCGAACTGTTCACCAAGGACGCGGTCTGGGAAATGCCCCCGTTCGACGGCTGGTATCGCGGGGGCGCGTCGATCGGCACCCTGATCAGCGGAAACTGTCCGGCCAAGGGGCCGGGCGACATGCGCCTGGTGCCCACCGCGGCCAATGGACAGCCGGCCCTCGGCCTGTACATGCGCGGGGTGGACGGCGTCCACCGTCCGTTCCAGCTCCACGTCCTGGATGTCACGGCTGACGGGGTCTCCCACGTCGTCTGCTTCTTCGACGTCGATCTGTTCGAGAAGTTCGGACTATCGGAGACCCCGCCCGCCTGACCCCTACGCCGGCACGGCGGCCGGATCCATCCACATGACCTCCCAGACGTGACCGTCCAGGTCGCGGAACGCGCGTCCGTACATGAAGCCTTCGTCCTGGAGCTTGCCCCACGACGTCCCGCCGGAGGCGATGGCCTTGTCGACGAGGCTGTCGACCTCTTCGCGGCTGTCGGCCGAGATACACATCAGGGCCTCGACGGACTTCGACGTGTCACAGATGCCGCCCTCGATGAAGTCCTTGAACCGGGACTCGACGAGGAGCATCACGGACGTGTGCTCGTTGATGACCATGGCGGTGCAGGAGTCGTCGCTGAACGTGGAGTTGAACTCGAAGCCGAGTCCGCCGAAGAACGTCTTGGTCGCGTCGAGGTTCTTGATCGGCAGGTTCACGAAGAGCATCCGGGACATGTGATTCTCCTTCTCGGGTTCCGCCCAGTGCGGAAGGTCATCGGTACAGACCACAGCGGTGCGCAAAACTCATCGGTCACCGCCCGCCCGATCCTCTCAGCTCTCGGCGAGGTCGAGGAACGAGCCGATCATGATCCGTCCGGCCGCCTCCACGTCGTCCAGGTGCTCGCCCGACGGGGCGGTGCCCGGCGGCATGTGGGCGTGCATCACCGGCAGCTGCGCGCGGGTCAGTTCGACGTGGAACTGCAACCCGTACGCGCGGCGGCCGATCGCGAAAGCCTGATTCTCGTAGAGGTGACTGCTCGCCAGCCGGACCGCGCCGCCGGGGAGGTCGAACGTGTCGCCGTGCCAGTGGACGACGGGCACCTCGGCACCGACCGAACCGAACACGGGATCGCGCGTCCCGTCCTCTGACACCGTGACCGTCCCGGCACCGTTCTCCGGGGTCGGCCCCCGGCGGATCGCGCTGCCGAACGAGGCGGCGAGAAGCTGAGCGCCGAGGCAGATTCCCAGCATCGGGAGTCCGGCGCCCACAATTTCTTTGATGAAGTTTCGCTCTCGCGGAAGTTGCGGGTGGGTAACGTCATCTTGGGCGCCCATCGGACCGCCCATCACCACGAGGCCGCCGATGTCGTGAACGGCCGGGAGTTCCGACGCTCGGTACATCGGGTACTCGGTGTAGCGAATTCCCCGCTCCGCCAGCAAAGTACCGACGAGCGCCGGTCCTTCGAACGACACGTGCTTGACAACCGCCCATGGCTTGTTCATGCCACAATTCTTACCGAGTAGGGACTTTCGGCCCTATGCAGGCCTGGATTCGTGAATTCCGCACTGAGTGCACAAAATTCGGATGTTCACACGGAGTTCACGTTCGGTGTACACCGCCCGAATGACACCCTCCAAACTGGACGCTTGTCTAGTGGCATGGCTCACGCGAAACCTGTAGAAATACGAGCGTCACTCTTTCGTGACCCGTCCCATATCAATTAGTTATCCGGTGGTGGTCCCTGACAAAAGGAACGTCACCATCTCCCGTTACCTCAGACCACAGACGAGCCCTCCCGCGATCCGGGAAGTCGTCTTCGGGATGGAAAGGGCCTCAGATGCCGCTCCCCATGTCCCCTCTCGACTCGATGTTCCTTCTCGGTGAGTCCCGTGAGCACCCGATGCATGTCGGCGGCGTGGAGATCTTCCAGCTCCCGGAAGGCGCCGACACGTATGACATGCGCGCGATGCTCGACCGCGCGCTCGCCGACGGCGACGGGATCGTCACGCCCCGGCTCGCCAAGCGAGCCCACCGGTCCTTCTCGACGCTCGGTCAGTGGAGCTGGGAGACGGTCGACGACATCGACCTCGGCCACCACATCCGGCACGACGCGCTGCCCGCCCCCGGAGGCGAGGCCGAGCTGATGGCACTGTGCTCGCGGCTGCACGGATCGCTGCTCGACCGCAGCCGCCCGCTGTGGGAGATGCATCTGATCGAGGGACTGAGCGACGGACGGTTCGCCGTCTACACCAAGATCCACCACGCGGTCGCCGACGGCGTCACCGCGATGAAGATGCTGCGCAACGCGCTCAGCGAGAACTCGGAGGATCGGGACGTGCCGGCTCCGTGGCAGCCGCGCGGCCCGCGACCGCAGCGGACGCCGTCGAAGGGGTTCAGCCTGTCGGGTCTGGCCGGTTCCACGTTCCGCACCGCCCGCGACACCGTCGGTGAGGTCGCCGGGCTCGTGCCCGCGCTCGCAGGCACCGTGTCCCGCGCCTTCCGCGACCAGGGCGGCCCGCTCGCCCTGTCCGCACCGAAGACCCCGTTCAACGTGCCGATCACCGGTGCCCGCCAGTTCGCGGCGCAGTCGTGGCCGCTCGAACGTCTCCGGCTCGTCGCCAAGCTGTCCGACAGCACCATCAACGACGTCGTGCTCGCGATGTCCTCCGGGGCACTCCGCAGTTACCTCGAGGATCAGAATGAGCTGCCCGCCGAGCCGCTGATCGCGATGGTGCCGGTGTCGCTGAAGAGTCAGCGCGAGGCGTCGAACGGCAACAACATCGGGGTGCTCATGTGCAACCTCGGCACCCACCTCCCCGAACCGGCGGATCGCCTCGACACCATCCGGACGTCCATGCGCGAGGGCAAGGAGGCGTACGAGACGATGAGCGCCACGCAGATCCTCGCCATGAGCGCTCTCGGTGCGGCGCCGATCGGCGCGAGCATGCTGTTCGGGCACAACTCGCGGGTGCGCCCGCCGTTCAACCTCATCATCTCCAACGTCCCGGGCCCCAGCTCACCGCTGTACTGGAACGGGGCGCGGCTCGACGCCATCTACCCGCTGTCGGTGCCCGTCGACGGCCAGGGCCTGAACATCACCTGCACCAGCAACGACGACATCATCTCGTTCGGGGTCACCGGCTGCCGCAGCGCGGTGCCCGACCTGAAGTCGATCCCCGCCCGGCTGGGACACGAACTGCGCGCCCTCGAGCGCGCGGTCGGAATCTGATCCTAGGGACTCTTACGGTCGCTGTGCCCGAGGTGGCGGTCGGGCGCCACCCGGTCCCGGACCAGTTGCTTGAGCACGGTGATGTCGGGGAAGCCGCCCTGCTCCTTGCGGTCCCAGATCAGTTCGTCGTCGACGGTGATGCGGAAGATCCCGCCGGTGCCGGGGACGAGCGCGACCTCGCCGAGGTCCTGCCCGAACGTGCCGAGCAATTCCTGCGCCATCCACGCTGCGCGCAACAGCCACTGGCACTGGGTGCAGTAGGTGATCGCGACCCGGCCGTCTGTGCTGCTCGTCGTCATCGTGCAAGGTTAGCCGAACGTGCTCCCCCGCTTGCTGTTCGAGTTGCACGGAGGACACCTGTTCGTCATGCGGACGTCAGCATCGTGAGGCAGACTGTCGATCGCCATGCTGTGCCCCCTCGACGAAAGGAAGCCGCCATGTCCACCGCGCTCGAAGAATCGCGTCGCCACGCCATCGAGCTGACCAACGAGAAGATCCAGGCCGTCAAGGACTTCTTCACCAACATCTTCCGCCTGGACACCACGCACCGCACCGAGGCCTGAACTCGCGGGGAGGCCTTCGCCGAGAAGGCCTCCCTGTCTTCACCGGATCGTCTCGAAGAACTGCACGACCTCCGCGGTGCGGAAGTGGTCTTCCGAGACGTGCGGGCCGCTCACCTCGACGAATTCGACGGCGTCCGAGCCGCGGCGGAGCATCTCGACCCACGGTCCCGTGACGCCGGCAATGTTCGCCACCTCGTCCTCCCGCGACGCGTACACCCGAATCGGCACTCCGACATAGTCTCCCGGCTCGTGCCGGACGGCGTCCCAGCGCTCGGTCTTCGGTTCGAGGTCGTGCCCGTCCGCGGACAAGCGGAAGGCGTCCCGCACGGTGTCGCGTCCGTGTTCGCCCCGCTCCCACACGGCGCGCAGCGACAACGACGGCGCGATGAACACCGCGCCGTCCCACGCGACCTCGTGTAGGCGCACGGCGTTGGCGGCGGCGTTACCGCCCATCGATTCGCCGATCAGGAACCGACGTGTCACCGGCCACCGGTGCGACACCCACTCGTCCAGTGCGACCACGGCGTCCTGCGCCAGCCGGTTTCCCCACTGGTCGCCGTGCAGGTATGGGCTGGCGACCAGGTATCCGGCGTCCAGCAGGCCGTCCCGCAGACCGGCGCGGTCGTCGATCGACCTCTCGTCCCCCGTCCGCCCGTGCAGGTAGCACGCGAACGCCGACGGCGTCACCCCGCGCGGCACCGCGACCAGCGCACGATCGCCGGAACGCGGGACGGTCACCGCGTGCTCGTCGTACGTCGTGAGGTGAGCCGTGCACCGCGTCAGCGGTTCGACGGACCCGGCACGAATTGTCACACCGCCACGCTAACAAGCGACGACGCGACGTGCGTGGCGGGAAATTCGTACGCGGCACCGGTTTCGCCGAGTCGAGCTGACGCCCGGCGGCACGCTCCTATAATTCGTACCCTGAGCCCTAGTTGCGAGGGGGACGGATGGCCGGCTTCCTGCTACGACGAGCGCTCAACTACGTGGTGCTGTTGCTGCTGGCGTCGTTCCTGACGTTCAGTCTCGCCTCGCTCACGTTCCGTCCGCTCGACAGCCTTGAGCAGCGCAATCCGCGGCCACCGCAATCGGTGATCGACGCGAAGGCCGCCGAACTGCATCTGGACGATCCGATCCCGGTGCGGTACGCGAACTGGCTGGGCGGCGTGGTCCACGGCGACTTCGGCACCACCATCACGGGTCAGCCGGTGTCGGACGAGCTGGGCCGCCGGATCCTGGTGAGCATGCGGTTGCTGATCCTCGGTTCCGTGATCGGAGCGGTGCTGGGTGTGCTGATCGGCGCCGCCGGTGCGATCCGGCAGTACAAGTTCAGTGACTATTTCAGCACCGTCGTGTCGCTGCTGATTCTCAGTGCGCCGGTGTTCCTCGTCGCGACCCTGCTGAAATACGGTGCTCTCCAAATCAACTCGGCCACCGGCAGCCAGATCTTCCTGTACACCGGCGAATCCTCGGCCAGCACGATCACCGGGTTCTGGCCGCAGTTCGTCGACCGCGTGCAGCATCTCGTGCTGCCGACCATCGCGCTGGCGCTGGGCAGCATCGCCGGCTACAGCCGGTATCAACGCAACGCGATGCTCGACGTTCTGGGCAGCGACTTCATTCGGACCGCGCGGGCGAAGGGGCTGACCCGGCGGGCGGCACTGCTCAAGCACGGGCTCCGGACAGCGCTGATCCCGATGGCGACACTGTTCGCCTACGGATTCGGGGCGCTGGTCGTCGGCGCCACGTTCACCGAGACGATCTTCGGCTGGCACGGCATCGGCGAGTGGATCGTCATCGGCATCGACAATCAGGACACCAACATCGTCGTGGCGATCACGTCGTTCACCGGGCTGATCGTGCTGTTGTCGGGGCTGCTCTCGGACGTGGTGTACGCGGCGCTCGACCCGAGGGTGCGTGTCGGGTGACTGAGATCCAGATCGCGTCCACCGATGCGGCGGTGTCGGCCGTCGGTCGCCGGACCCTGCTGTGGCGGCGCTTTCTCCGGAACAAGCCCGCCATCGCCGGGGTGTGCGTCCTGGTGCTGCTGTTCGTGGGCAGCTTCGTCGGACCGTACCTGCTCCCCTACGACTATCAGCAACTCGACTACACCGCGCTGCTGCAGCCGCCCAGCCCCGAACATCCGTTCGGCACCAACCAGATCGGCCAAGACGTTCTCGCGCAGACGCTGCGCGGGCTGCAGAAGTCGCTGATCATCGGGATCTGCGTCGCGCTCTTCTCCACCGCGATCGCGGCGCTCGTCGGTGCGCTGGCGGGGTATGTCGGCGGCTGGCCGGATCGGGTGATCATGTGGCTGGTCGATCTGCTGCTCGTCGTTCCCAGCTTCATCATCATCGCCGTGTTCACCCCGCGGCTGAAGTCCTCGAGTTCGATCGCCCTGCTAATCCTGCTGCTGGCGGTGTTCGGCTGGATGATCACCGCCCGGATGGTTCGGGGAATGACGCTGAGCCTGCGCGAGCGGGAATTCGTTCAGGCGGCCCGGTACATGGGCGCCCCCACGCACAAGATCATCACCAGCCACATCGTCCCGAACATCGCGTCGATTCTGATCATCGACGCGACCCTGAACGTCGGTGCCGCGATCCTTGCCGAGACCGGGCTCAGCTTCCTCGGGTTCGGCGTCCAGAAGCCGGACATCTCCCTCGGGTCGCTGATTGCCGACGGCACCGAATCCGCCCTCACCTACCCGTGGCTGTTCCTGTTCGCCGGCGGTCTGCTGGTGATCACCGTGTTGTCGGCGAACCTGGTGGGCGACGGTCTGCGCGACGCGGTGGACCCCAGCTCGACGCGCGCCCGGTCCGGCAAGAGGAAGAAGAAGGCGAAGCGGTGACCGGGCAACCGTTGCTCGACATCGCGGACCTGCGGGTCAGCTTTCCCAGCGAGGAAGGCCGCATCGAGGCGGTCCGGGGTGTCAGCTACGGCGTCTCCGACGGCGAAGTGCTCGCCATCGTGGGTGAGTCGGGCTCGGGTAAGTCGGTGGCGTCACTCGCCGTGATGGGCCTGCTGCCCGAGCATGCGCGCGTCACTGGCTCCATCCGGTTGCAGGGCCGCGAGTTGCTGGGCATGGGAGACCGGGAACTGTCGTCGCTGCGCGGGAAGACGGTCAGCATGGTGTTCCAGGACCCGCTGTCCGCGTTGACGCCCGTGTACCGGGTCGGTGACCAGATCGCCGAGGCGCTGCTCGCCCACGGTAGGGCGAGCGGCAAGAAGGACGCCGCGCAGCGCGCCGTCGAGCTCCTCGACCTGGTCGGGATACCCGATCCGGCGGTGCGCGCCAAAGCGTTTCCCCACGAGTTCTCCGGTGGCATGCGCCAGCGCGTCGTGATCGCCATCGCCATCGCCAACGACCCCGCGCTGATCATCTGCGACGAACCGACCACTGCCCTCGACGTGACCGTGCAGGCGCAGATCCTGAACCTGCTGCGCAAGGCCCGCGACCTCACCGGCGCCGGCGTCGTGATGATCACCCACGACATGGGCATCGCCGCGACGCTGGCCGACCGCGTGGTGGTGATGTACGCGGGCCGCGTGGTGGAGTCGGCGCCGGTGCGCGAACTGTTCGCCGAACCCCGAATGCCCTACACCACAGGGCTACTCGTGTCCGTGCCGCGGATGGATGCGCCGATCCGGAGCCGCCTGGTCTCGATCGCCGGTGCCCCGCCCGCGCTGCATTCGCTGCCACCCGGCTGCACGTTCGCGCCGCGCTGTCCGCTCGCGGTGGACGCCTGCCTGCTCGCCGAGCCGGAACTCGTCTCGACCGGACCCGGTCACCAGGCTGCGTGCATCCGCGTCGACGAGACGGACACCCGGGACCTGTTCACGGCGTATCGGCGGGACCAGCCGGCATCCGCCCCCACCGCGAAGATGGCACCCGAACAGCGGGTGGTGCTGCAGGTGACCGATCTGGTGAAGACGTATCCGATCACCAGCGGTCTGGTCTTCCGCCGCAAGCGGGGCGAGATCCGGGCGGTCGACGGCATCAGCTTCGACATCCGAGCCGGCCGCACGCTGGCGCTGGTGGGTGAATCCGGTTCGGGCAAATCGACCACGTTGACGCAGATCCTCGACCTGGCCGCGCCGGAATCCGGTTCGATCGCGGTGCTGGGCGCCGACGTCGCAGCGCTGAGCCCACCCGAGAAGCGCGCGATCCGGCGCAAGATGGCGGTCGTCTTCCAGGATCCGACGGCGTCGCTGGATCCCCGGCTGCCGGTGTTCGACGTTCTCGCCGAGCCACTCCGGCTGGACGGTCGCAGGCGTGAGGAGGTCGGCCGCCGGGTACCGGAGTTGCTCGACCTCGTCGGGTTGCGCCGCGAGCACGCCGATCGCTATCCGGCCGATTTCTCGGGCGGCCAGAAGCAGCGGATCAGCATTGCCCGGGCGCTCGCCCTCGACCCGGAACTGCTGATCCTGGACGAGCCGGTCTCGTCGCTCGACGTCTCGATCCAGGCCGGGGTGCTCAACCTCCTGCGCGATCTTCAGGAGCAGCGGGGCATGTCGTACCTGTTCGTCTCCCACGACCTGTCGGTGGTCCGCAACATCGCGCACGACGTCGCGGTGATGTACCGGGGCAGGATCGTCGAGTCGGGGGCCGCGCAGACGATTTTCGAGGATCCGCAGCACGAGTACACCCGGGCGCTCCTCGAGGCAATTCCCGTTCCGGATCCGACGTATTTGGCACACTGACGTCTACGAACTTCGAGGAAGGGCACCCCATGAGGATTCGTTCGGCACGCACCCGCCTCGCGGTATCGGTCCTAGCCCTCGGACTTGTTCTCGGTGGCTGCGGGGGTTCGGACACCGGCGATGTCGAGGCCGGGTCCGGGTCGATCGGCACCACCAACGACATCAATCCGCACGACCCCAGCGAGTTGCGCGACGGCGGAAATCTGCGGTTGGCGTTGTCGGGTTTCCCCCCGAACTTCAACACGCTGTCCAACGACGGCAACGACACCGAGATCGCCGGCATGCTGAAGCCGATGATGCCCCGCGCGTTCAGCACCGACGCCTCGGGCGCGCTGTCGGTGAACCACGACTACTTCACCGACGTCGCGCTCACCGGCACCGATCCCCAACAGGTCACGTACACGATCGACCCGAAGGCGGTGTGGTCCGACGGCACCCCGATCACGTGGGCGGACATCCAGTCCCAGGCTGCGGCGCTCAGCGGGAAGAGCAAGGACTTCCTGATCGCGAACACGTCCGGGTTCGAGCGGGTCGACAGGGTCGAGCGCGGCGTCGACGACCGTCAGGCGGTGATCACGTTCGCCGAGCCGTACGCCGAATGGAAGGGCCAGTTCGCGGGCAATTCGATGCTCTACCCGAAGTCGGTGACCGCGACCCCCGAGGCGTTCAACGAGAGTCTGCGCGACGGGGTCACGCTGACGTCGGGACCGTTCCGGATCGCGTCGATCGACCGGGCGCAGAACCGAATCACACTGGGCCGCAACCCCGCGTGGTGGGGTAACACGCCGAAACTCGACACCATCACCTACAGCGTGCTCGACGACTCGGCGCGCATTCCCGCGCTGCAGAACAACGAGATCGACGCGTCCGGACTGGGCACCATCGACGAGGTGAAGACCGCACAGGGATCGGCAGGAATCGCGATCCGCCGGGCTCCGGGAAACCAGTTCTCGCACATCACGTTCAACGGCGCGGAGGGGTCGATTCTCGCCGACCCTGAGTTGCGGGTGGCGCTGTCCAAGGGCATCGACCGGCAGGGGATCGCGACCGCGATCCAGAACGGTCTGGTCGACGATCCCCAGCCGCTGAACAACCACGTCTACCTCAACGGTCAGGAGGGCTACCAGGACAACGGCGCAGCCGTCTCCTACGACCCCGAGGAGGCCGCGAGGCGGCTCGACGAACTCGGCTGGAAACTCAACGGCGAGTTCCGGGAGAAGGATGGCCGCAGGCTCGAGATCCGCGACGTGATGTACCAGTCGACCACCTGGGTTCAGATCGCGCAGATCCTTCAGCAGAACCTCGCGCAGATCGGCGCCAAGCTGAACATCGATACCCGCGGCGGCACCGGGTTCTTCACCGATGTGATTCAGCCCGGCGACTTCGACATCGCCCAATTCTCCTGGGTGGGTGATCCGTTCCCGCTCAGCGGCCTACCGCAGATCTACGCGTACAACCCCGACGACCTGCAGGGCAATTACGGCCGGATCGGTTCGCCCGAACTGAACGCGCTGATCGAGCGGACGATCTCGGAACTCGACCCGCAGAAGGCGATCGAACTGGCCAACGAGGTGGACACCGCGGTGTTCGAGGAGGGTTTCTCGCTGCCGCTGGTGCAGGCGCCGGGCAATGTCGCGGTGCGCGACAACCTGGCGAACTTCGGCGCCGCGGGTCTCGCGTCCTACGACTACACCACGATCGGGTTCCTGAACTAGCCGTGCGCTACCCCGTGGCCGTCGGCGTGTGCGCGCTGGCGGTGTGCGGCGCGTTCGCCGTGGTCGCCGACGCCGATCAGCTCAGTGCACTGGTCGTGGTCGCGGCGACGGTGTTCGGTGTCACCGGCTACACGTGGTTCGCCGCCACCCGTTCGGGGTCGGAGCCGGGTCGCCCTGCCACGGTGCACCGGGTCCGCCAGCAGTATCGGCTGACCAGCAGGTCCTGGATCGAGGTTCGTGAGGAATCGGGTTCGGTGTGGATTCCCGTGTTCTTCGATCCCGCCCTGATCACCCTGCCGACCCCGACCGCGGCGACGGTGCACGAAGCGGGGCGGCGCAGTGTCGTCGTCTGGGAAGGCCGTCGACTGCTCCCCTCCGGGCGAGCCCGTCGGTCGGAGCCGGCCGGGCGGTTGATCGACAACCCGTCGCGCCCGGATCCGGACGGTCCGGTGCGCGCCCACATGGCCGCACGGCCGGGCCGCCGACTCCTCCTCGACGCCCAATTCGCGGTGGCGGCGCCGTTCGCCGGGGCACTGTGGGTGTACGTCGCGGGCGGCGGGGTTCCGGCGTTCGCAGGCGCGACGTGTGTGGCGGCGTCCGTCGCGATGTGGTTGGCGGCCATCCGAGGCTCCGACCCCAGCTGAGGCGTTACGACATGGTGACGCCCGCGCTGACGAAGCACGGCAGCAATCCGGCGACCTCGCTCAGCACGGGGCCGAATCCGACGGCGGCGGGAACCGGGTCGTTGACGAACGCGACACCCCGGAACCCGGTGGTGAGGTTCGTGAACTGCACGACGGCGCCGTTCCACTGCGCGAGCGGCGCGGCGGTGGTGTACCGGATCCGGTCGGGCGCGACCCGCTCCGCGTTGAACGTCAGCCAGGCGCCGGGGGCACACATCGACATCGAGCCGGGGATGAAGGGCGCCGCGGAGACGGCCGAGGGCACTGCGAACGACAGTGCGCCGGCGGCGGCGATCACTGCGCCCAGCCGGCCCACCACTTGTCGAGTAGACATCGGAATTCCTTTCGGGGCGCGCCAATCCGTCTCCCCGAGTACGGCGGAACCGCGTCACTGAGTGTGAATACCAGGTCAGAGAATTATATCCCCGCAGGTACCTCCCACCGCCAGGGTCAGAAGGCGTCGCCCACATCCAATTCGAGGCGGTCCTCTTCGATCCGGACCACCCGGACGGTGCGCGAATCGCCCGCCGCCGTAGTCACCTCGAGTCGCCCGTCGTCGCCGGCGGGCACCCACGTGCCTTCGCGTGGTTCGTCGGCATCTCCCCGGCCGATCGCCCAGTCGACGAACGAGCCGTCCGGCCGGAATTCGATTCCGCCACGCCCCCTCGCGCGCGGGAAGTCGAATCCAGCGGGCCGGTACACGCGGACGCTGTCGTGGTCCTCCTCGAAGGAATGCCGCCAGCGTCCCGAAGCACTTCGGGCAACCAGCGCGGACGCGGCGGACTCCGTTCCCCCAGGGCGCCCCGTCCACAACTGCTTGCGGACGCCGTCGAGGCACGCTCCCATCCGCGCGCCCTGCCCCTTGGTGAACATGACCATCCCGGCGTCGTCCGTGTAGTCCATGTAATCCATGAACAGGTCGCCGTGGGGGCCGTTGCCGCAACTGATGTGCGGGAATCGCGGCATCCCGACGTTCTGCCCGCCCTGATTGGGTGTGTCGCCGACCTCGTCGGAGCCCCGGCACCCGGTGCCGTCGTCGCCCCAGATGTGGAACAGATTGAAGTAGTGCCCGATCTCGTGGGTCGCGGTGCGCCCGAGGTTGAACGGGGCCCGCGCAGTGCCCGTCGTCCCGAACGCGGTGTAGGTGATCACGACGCCGTCGGTGGCAACCGGACCGCCGGGGAACTGTGCATAGCCGAGCAGACCACCGCCGAGCGCGCAGACCCAGATGTTCAGGTATCTCTGCGTCGGCCACGGATCGGCGCCGCCGGTCTCCGCGGACTTGACGCCGTCGTTCTGGTCGAAGGTGTCGACTTCGGTTGCGGTTCGGGTGATTCCGTTCGTCGCCCGTCCGTCCGGGTCCGTGTCGGCGAGGTGGAATTCGATTCCCGCGTCGCCGACCAGATGCTCGAACACGGACGGAACGGTGTCCACGTCGTCGTTGGTGGCCCGGAAATCCTTGTTGAGCACCACGATCTGGCTCGCGATCTGGGCGTCGGAAATGTTCTGCGCCGCAGTCTTCCACACGACGTGGACGACGACCGGAATTCGTGCGACGCCGCGGGCGGCGATCGACTGCAGCGATTCCAGGTCGATGGTCTGGTTCTCGATCTCCGATCGGGCGATGCGATACGACTCCGACTCGGTCAACAACCGGCGGTGCACGTCCATCGCCCCGCACGTGCGGCGCGTGGGCAGATCGACCTCTGATTCGTTGGTGCTCATGGCGTCGGGCTCCCTTTCGGTTTCAGAGAATCAGGTCCTGGGGACGGATCAGTTCGCGAGGCAGGGCGCTCGCCTCGATCCGCTCGAGCGGATCGGCCGCGATGTGGGGATCGAGGACCAGACCGGTCAACTGGGCGATCCGCCGGACGGGCACCTGGAACGTTCGGTACGCACCGTAGGAGAACGCCTCCTCCCCCTCGGCGAATTCGTCGAGCAGGGCGGCCTGGCTGAGCAGGTATCCGGTGACCGAGAGACCGCCGTCCTGCTTGACCATGGCCACCGTCTTCCAGAACTGACGCGGCAACGCCACCCCGCGGTATTCGGGGTCGTCGGGCGCGAGAACGGGTCCGGTGACGACACTGACGGCGAGATCGGCGTTGTCCGCGTTCTTCAGAACGTAATCCTCGAGGCCGAGCCACAGCGTCTGCCCCGCGTTGAAACTGTGATGTTGCGGAGTGCAATTCGTGAAGTGGAACGTGTCGTCGTTCGCCGCCTTGGCGCGAGGTCCCCACGCCGGGTCGAGTCGGCGCACGAGGTGCCCGCGGTCGAGCGGATTGTCGCGGTACACGTCCTCCCCCGTCTGCTGATCGGCCGGAAGTCGCGGGTCGAGAATCCATCTGTCGCTGTCGCGCCGCGGGCTCTGCGACTGCGTTCCGTCGATGTTCACGGCGGTGAACAGCGCGAGTGCCCGCTCGCGGTGCATCACGACACTGAAGTGGTGGTACTTCAACTCCGGTGACGCGACCGACGGCGTCGCGGGCCGCGGAAGGGGTAGCGGCGTGCGCAGGAAGTTCGCGTCGTACCCGCCGCGGGTACTGTAGTCCGGGTCGATCGAGATCGCCTCGGGCTCAGCGGGTCGCCGGGTGGCGGCCGGTGAGTCGACGGAGCCGAGACGTACCGTGATCTCGAGGGGAACCCGGACGGTCACTTCCCGTTCGCGTTCGACGGCCGGGGATACCGTCGGTGCCGTCCGCTCCGCGTGGACGATGTCGTCGACGAGGTCACGCGACTGCGGGGTCAGGTTCTGCGCCCGCACGTACTCGAGGATGCGGCTGATGCGCACCCCTTCGTTGAGGACACCACCGAACTCGGTGTGTTGCGGCGCCCGCACGCTCGCGTGATGCAACGCGACCACCTCCCACTGGTCGTTGAACACCGGTGAACCCGAGGATCCGGGTTCCGTGTCGGCCGAGTAGTGCAGAAACCGCTCGGGTATGTCGACGATACGGTTCTCCCGCAGGGCGATCTGCTTCTTCTCGCCGCGGGGGTGCTGCACGATGGTCACGAACTCGCCGATGACGGCCTTGCCCTCCGCTTGGATCAGCGGGTTGAAACCGAACTGGGCGAGCGTCCCGGGTTCGGCTCCGACCGCGACCAGCGCGAAGTCACGTTCCCGGTCGGCGAGATAGAACCGACCGGGGTCCAGCGGGAACATCTGCACCGGGCGGGGTTTTCCGTCGATACCGTCCTGGTAGTCGAACTCGATCACGCTGCTTCGTGCCGTGTCCGCGTTCGGCAGCACGTGATGGTTGGTCAGCAGCAGCGTGGGTGAGACGAGGAAGCCCGTGCCGTAGCCCTGCAGGGTTCCCCGCGCGTCGCGGATGTTGACGCGTCCGATCGACCGGGCGGCGGCTGCACCGGCATCGAGGTATCGGACGCCGACGAAATCGGCTGTGTTGATTATCTTCTCGAGAACCTGTTCCGGGAGGGCGTCGGACTCCCAGCCCCCATTGCCGTAGTAGCGGCCGAGCCGGTCCACCCGCTTCGCGATCCGTTCGGGAGTATCCGCGGCGGCGACACCTCCGGGGCCGTTGAGCGCGTCCACGTGCTCGCCCCGCTGCGGTGCCCGTTCGCGGGCACGCCGTTCCGCCGCATCGCGTTGTCGCTGTCGTTCCGCCTCGAACGTCCCCCCGGGCATCGCGCGCTGCGACTGTCCGTCTCCGATGTTGTCGACGATGGTCATGACTCGGTCCTCACGTAGGTCGGGCGGCTCGTCCTGTGATTGCGAGCCTGCTCGTCGCGGGCACGTCGGTCATGCGTAGTGGGCTACTCGTTTCTCGGTCCGACCACGGTGTCGGCGCGTTCGTACTGTTCGACGCCGTTTCGGACGACCCGTCGGATGCGGTCGCCGTCGGCCACGAGGTCGTCGAGGAGCGGTACCGCCAGTTCCGGCCGGATGGGGGTTTCCGCGAGGAGCTGCCCGAGTTCGAGTGCGTCCGATCCGAGCGCGCCGACGATAACCTTCCGCCGCGCGGAATCCAGCGCCGCCTCGACGTCGAGTTGCTTCGCGGTGTCGCCCCGCGGGGCCGAGATCGGTGTCGCCGTCTCGACCAGCAGCGCCCGGACGTCCTGCGCCGTCAGGTCGCGGTCGGTCGCCCACACCAGCATCGCCGCGACAGCCACGTACAGCGCGGCGAACGTCGTGCCGTCCATCTCCGGTCGGTCGACGAGCTGCTCGCACGCTGTCCCGGTGATCGTCCGCGGCGCGTAGATGTCGGGTTTTCCCGCGTCGGGGAAGTACGGGGTTTCGTGGGTGAGCGTGCCGTCGTCCTCGACGGCTCCGACGGCGAATGCATCCGCACTCCACGCCGGATATGCCGGTTCGTCCGAGTGGTCGCCCGAGGCGATCACCAGCCTGCCGTCGCTCACCAGGCGCGCAATCACCGCATTCTGCGCATCCGAGGGCACCGCGTTGCCGTAGTCCAACACCAGGATGTCCGCGTCGGCCAGGGCACCCTCCTCCATCCACCGGCAGACGTCGCGCTCGGACGGGATACCGTCGCCGAAGGCCAGCTCCCCGGGAAGGAGTTCGGCCAGTGCCGATTCGCCCTCCCCCGTCTCTCCGGCTACTACCCGCCCAGGAACCCCGTGCTTGATGGCGCACTGCGTGACAGAGACGGCGATCTCCTCGCGTCGGCCCACCGTGAACGGACCCGCGACCGCCAACCGCAACGCGCGCCGCACCGGCGACGCTGCCGCCGCCTCCGCTTCGGGCACAGCGGTTTCGGCGCCGAAGAAGTCGGACCCGTTCGATACCTGGGGCGCCGCTTTCGCGGCGCCGACGCCGAGCTGCCCGACGAGGATCGGCAGGTCCCGCGGGTCGAACGTGCCGTTCCGGGCGGCGAGATCCGCCAACTGCTCCCACAGTTCCAGGTGCCGCACGTCCGCGTAGAGCCGAGACAGATCCTTCTCCGGATAGCGGGTCAGGGTCGGCAGATTGCGCCGGATCCATTGCCACACTTCAGGCCACGACAGGGCGTCGAGGCGGATCGTGCGCACCTCCGAGGGGCGAAGCGGTCGCGTCAGTTCGACGAGGTCCACGGTGGCCGCCACCGCGAGCCGTGCCTTGCTGCGCCGCTGCGTCAGCAGGACCAGCGCGTCGAGGAGGCCCGGGGCGCCGGGCGCGTCGCCGAGCAGCAGGTCACCGTCGTCGATGACGATCGCAACCGGGACTTCGGTGAGGTCGCCGAGAAGTCGCTCCCACCAGTCGCCTGCGCTGAATCTGCCCGGCCGGACGGTGCGCACCCCGACCTCGCGCATCAGCTCGTCGACGAGGCGAGCCAGTTCGCGGACCGGTTCGGGTTCCGCGAGCAGCCGTTTCGCGCTGATGTACAGATGGGCGATCTGCGGGTCGAGCTCGTCGAGCACCCGGTCGAGAAGCGAGGTCTTTCCCGTCGACGGCATTCCGACGACGTGCAGCAACCGCGCCGGCGTCTGCCCGGACAATACGTCCACCCCCTCGCGCAGCTCCGCGAGGCGGGAGATGAAACGAAGTTCGCCCTGGCGGATACCGAGCCGCAACCCGACCCGCCGGGTCGGCGGCTCCGGCCGCGCCCGCGCCTCCGGATCGATGATCGCGCCGGGCTCGCTACCCCCGACGAACAGGCACGGAACCGCCCAGTCGAGCAGCGGGTCACCGCTGTTCTCGTCGCCGTTGATCGCGAGCCGCGCCAGCCGCAACGCCTCGGCCACCGGCTGGCCTGCGGTCAGTGCCTGGTAGAAGAAGCGCGTCAGCAGTCGCTCCGTCCTGAACGGCAGCACTGCCTGCATCCCGATCACCATCGGGCACGCATCACGCACGCAGATGTCGGCGGACGACAGCGGCCCGGGCCAGGGATCGTCGTCGGCGGCACCGTCCGGCGCGCGTGCCGTCTCACACCCCGCGAACACCGCCAGCCGGAGGTCCGGGAGTTGCTGCAAGAGCAACGCGAATTCCTGGCTGGGCAGCAGCATCCCGCGACCGTTGCGCCGCTCCAGCTTGAGCCCGTCCGGATTGGCGTGGCCCAGATAGTGGAAGAGGTGAAAACCGCGTCTCTGCATGCCCATTCGACTGCGGAGCCGTTCGACTGATGGGCGGTCTTCGACCACGACGCGGAGCAGACCCCGGTCCACCAGGGGCCGCAATTCCGACAAGAGGCTACGTTTCTCGGCATACAGGTCGAACGGGGCCTCGGAATCCTCGGGGCCCTCCCGCAGGGGGCTCGACATCACCAGCAGGAGGTTGAGCGGCGGCTCGATCGGCGTCTGCCGCAGCGGGTAGGTGCGCGACCGTCCCGACCGCACCACGTGGACGTCGCGCGCCATGGCGAGGAACTGGTCGGGTCGTTGCGGATCCAGCAGCAACTCCCACGGCCAGGCGCACACTTCCTGCGGCGCGGCGAGGACGCGCACGAGGAGCTGGGTTCCCGTGGTCCGGGCCAACCCCCGGCTCTGCTGCAGCAGAGTGACGATGTCCGGGACCCCGAACACCAGATCCGTCAGCACCTGCCCGACGTCGAGCGCATGGGTTGCGGCGTCGGTGCGCGCGTGCCGGACGGTGTCGGTCAACCAGTCGGACGGTGTGTCGATCGTCTTCCCGGTGACGTCGTTCGGCAGTTTCCATTCCGGGATCGGCCGCCGCACCGCGAAGACCGAGCCCATCCGCGACTGCGCCGAGAGCCAGACGTGGTCGCCGGCCCGGAGAACGCTGATCTCCAGTGCCTCGAAACCGGGTGTCGGTCCCATGCGTCCGCGCTCCTAGACGTCCACGGACCGGGCGATCTCGTCGAGGTCGACCACACTCGCGACGTCGGTGACCGGGTGCACCCCGGGTGCGCGGACGGTGATCCGGTAGTCCTGGGCGGTCAGCCCGTCGAGGCTGGTCTGCTGCCAGCCGTCGGCGGTCGACGCCAGCGGGTGTTCCCGGCTCGGACCGCCGGCCATCGGCTCGACCGTCGCGAGAAGCCGGGCGCCCCCGGCACCGGTGCGCGCACGGATCACCAGCGGCTCGGCGGTCGTGACGTCGTCGACTTCCAGCGCGACCGATTCGTTCACCGCCGGAAACACGTTCGGGGGCGCGAGGATTGCGGTGTTCAGGATTCCGCCGACATGGTCGAGTACCGGGTCGTCGTTCTGGAGGGAGCCGTGCCGCTGGCTGAAGAAGGCCGCGTTCTTCCATCCCGTCATGAGTTCGTGCGGGGTGGACGACAATTTCGGCACGGTGCCGTCGCCGCCGCTCTCGCCGGGTCCGCGGACGGTCATCGTCTCGACCTTCGTCCCGGCGAGCCGGGCGGCCCACTTGGTGGGCTGGAAGTCGCCGATCACCGGCCGGATGTCGTAGCCCTCGTGTCCCGAATCCAGCCGTGCGGTGACGGCGTCGCGCAGGTTCCGGTGCAGGCGCACCGCCGCACTCATCCGGCCGGCGTCCAGACCCGTCCCCGACCAGTCGAGCGTCTCGTCGTCGAGCGCGAGCCACGACCCGTCGTCGCCCGCCATGCACCGATACGAGGGCAGCAACTGGTAGGCGGACGTGAACGACCGGATCAGCGCACTGAGGTCGACGGTGAACGGACCCCAGCCCTTGCGGAACCCGTTGACGAGGAAGTCGAGCGCGTTGACCGAGCCCGAGTACGGGGTGCCGAACGTGACGAGGGTGCGGGTGTCACGCCACCCGTCCAGGAATTCGAGGAACAGTCGAGCGACGATTCCGCCCATGGAGTGGCACACCAGCACGAGCTTCGCGTCCGCGTTCCCCGACTTCTCGCGCCACCGCGTCAGCCACTCGTGGGTCCGGCGGGCCAGGGCGCGGGCCGCCACCCGGTTGTCGCGCCGCCAGTCGTAGGGGAACTCGAAATAGTTGTCGCCGGGAATCACCCCGAATCGGCGGACGACGTCGTCACGGAATTTCGTGTACCCGTCGATCTTCCAGTCCAGCCCGGGAACGAAGTGGAAGTCCGGGACCAGGCGGGTGGCCACGACGCCGTCGCCCAGGTCGTCGACGTCCGGATCGTCGCCGTCGAGCTTCAGGCGTTTGATGTTCCCGCCCAGCGACAGCACGCCCGCCAGCGCGACGCCCGGAGTCGGTGCCCATACGTCCTTGCCGTCACGAGCGAGGACCGACCCGCCGATGCCGGGCAACAACACGACTACGTCTTTCATGGCGGCCTCCGGGATCGAACGCCCAGGAGAGGGCGGCTTCGAATCCCAGTCTTCTCTCACCCGCCGCAATACACACGAGTAGCGGACCACTCGGTTTGCAACTTTTTCGTCGGGCCGCGGGGCTCAGCTCTGCGCGAAGTTGAGGTAGGCCTTCGACGGCGTCGGGCCGCGCTGGCCCTGGTACTTGGAGCCGACGGCGGAGCTGCCGTACGGGTGCTCCGCCGCGCTCGACAGCCGCAGCAGGCACAGCTGGCCGATCTTCATGCCCGGCCACAGGGTGATGGGCAGGTTCGCGACGTTGGAGAGTTCCAGGGTGATGTGCCCGTTGAAGCCGGGGTCGATGAACCCGGCCGTGGAGTGCGTCAGCAGTCCGAGGCGGCCGAGCGAGGACTTGCCCTCGAGGCGTCCCGCCAGGTCGTCGGGCAGCGAACACACCTCCAGCGTGGAGCCGAGGACGAACTCACCCGGGTGCAGGACGAACGGCTCCCCCTCGGCCGGCTCGACCAGCGTCGTCAGCTCGTCCTGCCGCTGAGCTGGGTCGATGTGCGTGTAGCGGGTGTTGTTGAACACCCGGAACAGGCTGTCGAGGCGCACATCCACGCTCGAGGGCTGGACCATCGAATCGTCGAACGGGTCGATGCCCAGACGTCCAGCGGAAATTTCGGCACGGAGATCGCGATCGGAGAGGAGCACACGTAGAGGTTAACGGGTGTGGATGGCCATCGAGAGCAGCAGTTCGGTGCAGGTGTCCACCAGCTCCTCCTCGGGGAGGGTCACGGTGCCGTTCAACCACGCCGTCAGGGTCTGCGCCAGGCCCCCGACCATGAAGTGCGCGGCCAGGTCGAGGCGCGGGCTCTCGGCCACCTCGTAGTACCCGACCGTCTGCTTCGTGACGAGGCCCGCGAACAGCCGCGAACTGTCGAGGCGGCGCTGCGCCAGCACCGCGCTCGACTGCGCCACCGAGAACATGAGACGACCCTGGCGTGGATCCTCGGCGACCTCGCGCACGATGTTGCGGACTCCGGCGCGCACGATGTCGCGTTCACCCGGCCCGGCGTTCGACACGGCGTCGAGGGTGCTGGTGGCGATCCGGTCCACGACGTGGTCGTAGACGGCGACGGTGAGCGCGTCGCGGTCGGTGAAGCTCTCGTAGAAGTAGCGGGTGGCGAGTCCGGCCTGCTTGCAGACTCCGCGCACGGTCAAGGCGTGGTCGCCGTCCGCGCTGCCCAACAGGTCGAGTCCGGCCTCGATGAGCTGGCCGCGTCGTTCTGATTTGCGCTGGTCACGCTCCTGGCCGCCATAGACGCGCCCACCGTCGCTCGTCGAGTTTCCGACGTTCGCGTTCACCGGTGCGGTAGCCATGCGCACCATCTTTCCACCGGACTCTGGACGGCGAACATATATGTGAGTACGGTCGTGTTCAGATAGCGAATCCGTGGTGGGGAGAGGGAACAAAATGTCGACGTCACTCGAAGTACCGGACCGTCTCGATCAGGTCATGGACGGCGCCGGACTACTGGCAGGCGCCGCGAACATCATCATGCAGCTCGCCCATCCCGGGGTCGGGTACGGCGTGTACGAGAGCAAGGTCGAGAGCGGCCAGCTGTTCAGGCACCCGATCAAGCGGACCCGTACCACGCTGACCTACCTCGTGGTCGCGGCCCGCGGCAGCGACGAAGAGAAGGCGGCGTTCCGCAAGGGCGTCAACCGTGCCCACGCCAAGGTGCGCTCCACCCCCGACAGCCCCGTCCAGTACAACGCGTTCGACCCCGAACTGCAGCTGTGGGTAGCCGCCTGCATCTACCGCGGGTTCGAAGACGTCAACCGCGCCCTGCACGGCGACCTCTCCCCCACAGCCGCCGAGTTCTTCTACAAGGAAGGCGCCACGTTCGGCACCACCCTCCAGGTACCCCCGGAGATGTGGCCCGAAGACCGCGTCGCGTTCGACGAGTACTGGAACAAGGCCCTCGACAAGGTGTCCATCGACGACACCATCCGCGAACACGTCCTCTCCATCGCGCGCCTCGAATTCCTGCCCGCCATCGTCTCCCGCCTGTTCGGCCGGCTCAACATGTTCTTCACCAACGGCTTCCTCCCCCAGCAGTTCCGCGACGAAATGCACCTCACGTGGACCGACAAAGACCAGAAGCGCTTCGACCGGACCCTGCGCACCATCGGTGCCGTCAGCAGGCGCATCCCCGTCCGCATCCGGGAGTTCCCCTACAACCTGCTCATGTTCGATCTGCGACGCCGAATGAAGGCCGGCAAACCGCTCGTATGACACACCGCGAGTGTGCCCGGGTAGTCCGGATCACCATCTGATAATGTTTCCGCCGCAGGGTGTTGGGCCTGCCTAAGGGCGCCCAATATCGTGCGCGCCGATGTAGTTCAATGGCAGAACATCAGCTTCCCAAGCTGAATACGCGGGTTCGATTCCCGTCATCGGCTCCACCCACCACCCACCGTCCGAGATGGCAGACACCCTGGCGGTCGCTGTCGAGAGCAGTCTCTTCGACGCAGGAAGCGGCTTCCTGACGGTCCGTACCGGTGTCGCGTACGACCCGTTCTCGATCGGCGTGGAAATACTTCGCGACCAACCTGACAGCACGTTGTTGAGGAGTGGGAGAACGTTGCCGAGTGCACCATCAACGCCTCCACATTGTGTGATGACCCTGCAGGGCGACCCAGTGGAGGACTCACCGATCTGACAGTCGTCGAGCCGGGTCGGTACCGGGTACGGGTGCACGCCCGAGGCCGTGATGCGAACTGGGACATGAACGTTGGACAGCCTGTCGACCCCGTATTTGGCGCACTGAACGCGCTCATCTATGGCTTTGACCCCGACCCCGCAGTCGCCGCGTTCCTCGCCCTCCACGGCACGCTGCTTGTGTACGGGCCACTGTGGAAGGATCTGGTCAGCGAACTCGAAGCTGCCTTCCCGCGAATCGCCACGTGGACCATCGAAGGGTCCTAGCGCCTACCGGAGCACCGGATTCCTCAATCGGCATCATGGGTACGAGTCAGCGTCACGTGCTCCTCGGCATCACTGCCGGACCTTGCGATCAGTGCCGGTAATGGCCGCCACGACCATCCTCGAATTCTTGCATCGCCTGCGCACCGATCACGGAGCCAGGATTATCGATCGGCTATGCGCCGGAACGTTGACAATGCCGGCACCGTCGGCGAAAAGTTGAGCAGAGACCTTGTGACCCGATCTGTCAACGTCGGTGAGTAGGTGAGAAGCGTGAGCGAGATCGATCCCCCACCGCTGGTCGTCGTACCGCCGGGGACCGGGCAGACCGGTGACCTGGGCCCGATCGGGGTCGAATTCAAGCTATGGGGCCGTGACACCGGTGGGGTGTTGTCGGTCGTCGAGCACCCGTTCCCGGTCGGTGCGCTGGTCCCGCCACATCTACATACGCGGGAGGACGAATTCTCGATAGTTACCCAGGGTGCGATCGGATTCCGCTCCGGCGACCGGGAAGCCGTTCTCGAATCCGGCGGATACATCACAAAACCCCGGGGTGAGATGCACACCATGTGGAACGCCGGCACCGTCCCGGCGCGCATGATCGAGATCATCAGTCCGGCCGGCTTCGAACATTGCTTCCTGGAAGTGTCCGAACTGATCGCCGCCGGCGAGCGGGATATCGCCGAGATCGCCGCAATTGCCGAGCGCTACGGTCTGCAATTCGGCGAACCCGACTGGTTGCCCGACGTGATCGCCCGATACAACCTCACACCGCCGTGACACCCGCTTAATCGTCGACGCTATGTGCCCGGTTCACTGGTCGAGGCTGCTCAGCCCGGGCAGTCGGTGAGCCGAAGACAGTCCTGCATGCCGCGTGGGCCGAGGATGTGGGCATGGGCAGATCATCCACGAGTACATGCCCGCTGCACGATCCGCTTACGGAACGAGGGGCCGACTGGCCGGCATGCGGTGCGACGCCACTTCGTCCCGGTGCAGGTTCCGTCAGCGGACGATCTCAAGCGCAGTCAGGTTGTGCAGCGGTCCCGCAGTGTCGGCACGCCCGGCCCGGTGAGGTCATCACAGTAGGCACCGCGACCGGCCATGGCCATCGTGAGCGCCAGGGTCGTGCCGCTGACCATCGGGCCGGCTCCCGTCGTGAAGGGCCCGTCGGTCGCTTCGAGACGAAGACCTGCGATGGTGCTGCGGCCGGCCACGGTGAAGTCCCGCCGGGCGTAGAAGCGGGCAACCTCGGTGACCGTCTCGACGGCGGGCGTGCGCGCGAACCCGAGCGGCCGCCGGATGTCCTGGGCATGCACCACCACCTCACCAAGCCACGCCGCGGTGGGACCCGGCGCCGACGTCGTGCTGGTGACGACCCGCTGGAACCACTCGAGAGTCTCGGCGGGGGTCGCGCCTCGGTACTCGGCCAGACGTCGGTCGTTGTGCAGGTCAAAGTCGAACCGTGCCCCCAGGACACTGCCAAACCAACGAAGCGCACCGATACTCGCCGCCGCCGTGAGGTGAGCAACGACCTCCTCTACCACCCACCGTCCGCACAGCGACTGCTGTGCCCACTGCGCCTCGTGAAGACCAGCGAGGTCATCGGCAAGAGCGGCGCGTTCGGTTGCGGCCGCAGACCATAGGGTGGCGCGAGTGAGGGAATTGCGCACGGCGACCTCCAGGTTGAACGGCTGACATCAATGGAGACTGCGCGCGAGCGCGAGAATCATCGGTCGATCGGTATCCAAGGTAGCGAGTGCATCCGCCGCCGTTGCCGGAGAGACCGGTGTCCGGCTACTGCCCAGCAGCCACCCGGCGTCTGAACACAGTCGATGGTGCCCCTCCCGTCTTCTCACTTCCAGAACCGGACAACGCCCCGTGAAGTCATCTCCCGATGATGCAGGAGGTTGCGCCGGTCAGCGATCGCTGACCGGTCGACGCCATTCGGGGGTGTTGGGCGCGGCGACGTCTTTGTCCACGCGCGGACAGGTGTGACCTGTACTAATGATGTCGGAGGATGGGCAGACAACCTCTAGCGTCAGTTGAGCGAAGGGATGTCGTGCATGTTGAGCCGACCGAGACGAAGCGGCATGAGAACCCTCGCAGCGAGCGTCCTGTGTGTGCTCTCTGCATCAACGACAGTCGGCTGCTCAGCCGACGAGGCGCGGACGCCGTCCGGTGGAGTTGTCACGCCCGAGTCGCGCGTAGGAGGGAGCGGCGAATGAGGCATTCGGCGCGGAGGTGCTCACGCTCTCGGTAGAGGCCAAGAGTGCGGATACGCGTTGGTCCGGCGATGGACTCGTATCCCTACCGGACGGTCGATTTCGGTTCGAGGTCGGTGAAGCGCAACCGCAAGCCAAGTTTGAGATCGGGACCGTGGTCGGCCTTGGAGGAGAAGGTACAGAAAGCGCGGTAAGCGAGACTGGCGGTGGATCCACCGGTAGCGCCGGACAGCGGTGTTGGATGAACCCCCATGCGCCGGTTGGCTACTTCACCGGCACCATTAGCGTCGAAGAAACATTGCGGGTCACCGGCGCAGTCGTCGAGAGTCTGCGCGACGAGATCAAGCAGGTCCAGGTCCGGTCGACCGACACCTTCGAGGTTGAACTCAAAGACTCGGCAGCACTGCCTGAGGATGAGTTCGCGGGCACACCAGACCGGGTTTGGGGGGATCGCTGGATCCTTGGCCGGCTAGATGGCCCGATTGCAGTCGAGCTCGCCGACGGGGGTTCGTTACGCTCGCTGGAGTTCGAGTTCGGGCCCGATGACCCCTATTCCTTGTTCGGGGAGCAGCATTCGATCGACCGCGTAACGATCAATGCCCGCTTTGCGCCAGCCGACGCCGAAATCGTCCTCGATCCACCGGCCTGCCAATCGATCGAGTGATCGCTTCGCGGCGGAGGTTATCGATCCACAACGACAGATCTACGCAGGCCGGCGGCAAATGCAGCCTTTCCGCAAGCCGAACCATCACCGGGACGCGAACGTCGCCGCGCCCAGCGCGCACCCGGAAGGGTCTGTGCTCGTCCCGATCGAGGATCCGCTTACGGAACGAGGGCCGACTTCCGCCGGCATGCGCGGGGCGCCACTTCGTTCCGGTGCAGGTTTGCTTGCCGGAACGCCGATAGCCCGGCGAGGCGAATTGTGCAATTCGCTGAGTGGGCATGGATGTCCCTCTGGCTCAGCGGGTGACCCGACCCAAGACCGGGGTCCATTCGATGATTCGGTGCTGCGGTACGAGTCCATGGATCGCGAAGGGGTCGTTCGCGAAGAGATGCTCGACGACCTCTGCATTGTCGGCATCGACGATGATGAACGCCCCTGAGTCGTCGGCGAAGGGGCCGCAGGTGATCACGGTCCGCTGGTCGACGAGGTCTGCGAGCCAGGCGCGGTGAGCGGTTCGGTGTTGGCCGCGCCCCTCGGCGGTCTCGGCAGAGTAGGTGTATTCGATGACGAAGACCGGCATATGCTCGCTTCCTGGAATGGATGTGACGGTTTCCGCAAGACCCGACCAATGAATTCGGATGGGCCCGGGTCGCGATTCGGTTTCAGGCGAGGTGGTTCGTTCCACCCGGACGCGGGTGTGACCGGGAGAAGGGTCAGCCGCCGTAGGCCAGGTCTTTGGCCGAACGGGTTCCGCTGACGTGGTAGTGATGCGGTGCGCACAAGGACATGGGATCGGCGATCGGATTCGGTGGTGCCGCACCAGATTCCGAACGGCTCGCCGACGATCTGGGCGTGGTTGCGGCAGGCAGCGTGCAGTTGCCAGTCCCAGAGGTCGGCCAGCGGTGCATACAGGTGGGTGGACAGGGTCGTGTTCAGCATGGACTACTACCCAACCGGTCGGAGGTGCGGCCGGTCGATGAATCGGAGCTGCGGTGTGGAACCGCGCGGCCGGCGAGAGCGGTGGTCGACACACCGCATTCGCAGTGTGTCGACCAGGGCCGGGCTCGGTGGGTGGCTGCGTCGTTGTCAGCCGAGCAGTTCGTAGATCAGCAGGCCGGAGAGCGACAGGATGGATACGAAGCCGAGGGCGCCGATGACGTTCTTCCACCAGGTGTTCCGGAGGTTGCCCATCAGCTGGGTGTTGTTGCTCATCACGAACAGCAGGAACCCGAGGAAGGGTGCGATGAGCACGGTGAGGGCTTGGGCGAAGATAATCAGTTGCACCGGTGACTTGGTGAACAGGATCGTGATCACGAGGCCGAAGGCGAGGATCGCGGCGCTGGTGCGTTTGGCGGTCGGGGTGCTGGGCGACGGGCCTTTGCCGAGTCCGTCGGAGAGCATGGTGCCGCCGGCGGTGGCGTTGGCGACCATGGCAGAGAATGCGGCACCCGAGAGGCCGAGTGCGAAGATCGTCGATCCGACCGGTCCGGCGATGGGTTCGAAGATCCTGGCCAGCCCGGCGAGGGTGGTGGCTTCGGCGTTCTGCCGGCCGAGGACGGCGGCGGCGACGATGATGACGAGGGAAGTCATGATGCCCGGGGCCACGATCCCGGGGATGGTGTCGGCGACAGTCGTTTGGCGGTATTCGGCTGCGGTGCGGTTGCGTTCGTGTGTTCCGTAGGAAGTGAAGAACGCGGCGTTGAGGGAGAAGTTGGTGCCGACCAGGGCGACGACGAGCAGTTGCCCGCCGGGTGGGATGGAGGGGACGAGTCCGTTCACGGCCTGGAACCAGTCGGGTTGGGCGATGACGGCACTGAAGATGAAGGTGGCGGCCAGGAGTGCGACGATGACCAGCAGGACGCGTTCGACGGTGCGGTAGACGTTGCGGAACAGTAGGATCAGGCCGACGAAGACGGTGCAGACCGCGGACCAGATGAGCGGGGAGCCGCCGAACACCATGGACAGGCCGAGCCCGGAGCCGACGGCGTTGCCGACGGAGAAACACAGGGTGATGATGAAGACGCCGATCCCGGCGGCGGTTCCGACGCGGCGACCGAGGATGTCCTTGACGGAGCTGATCATCGACACGGGTGTGCGGATGCCGAGGCGAACACTCATGTCGGCGTAGACGAGCATGAAGATCGTCGACAGGGCGATGACCCAGATCAGCGAGTAGCTGTATTCGCTGCCGGCTTGGACGGCGCTGGCGAGATTTCCGGGCCCGAACTGCCATGCCCCGGCGATGAACGCCGGCCCCGCCATCGCCAGGGTCCGGACGAAGGTGCGTTGCGACCAGCGAGAGCCGGCCGGTGGTCGGGGTGCGCCTGCGACCACTGATGTGCCTCCGGCGGAATCGGCTGATGTGCTCATCGATGAGCCTACTTTCTGGTGTTCGAGCCGCCGATGCGGAGTGAGGCGCCGAGGATAGACGGCGCCGCCGGCTCGAAGGGGGAAGTACGGCGACCACGGCCGCGGCGGGCCGGAAGTGGCCCGGGACTACTCGGGGGTGGTGCCGCCGCCCGGCCCGGGGGGTGTGCGGGCCGGGCGGCGGGACCAGCGCGCGGTGCTCAGATACCGCACGCAACGGACTCTCTTACAGAATCCGGATCCTGAACCGGCGAGGGGTGGGCCGGGTCAAGCGGGAACGGTGACCGAGGACAGCCCGGCCGACTGCAGAGCGGCGGCGATCTCGGCACCCGCGCCCTCTGCCAGCGGCAGCAACGGCGGACGCACGGTGGCATGCTCGAGGATGCCGCGGGCGACCAGGCCTTCCTTGAGGGCGACGGTGCCTTCCATGTGCGAGCCGCGGTGGTAGACGTTGGCCGTCACCGGCAGCAGACGGTCGTGGATCGCGCGGGCGGCGGAGTAGTCCTTGGCCTTGCCGGCGGCGATGAGCTCGACCAGCGGCTCGGGAGCGAGTCCGCCGTAGCCGACGAGCAGGCCGTCGACGTCGAACACCGTGTGCAGCAGGTACTCGTCGTGGCAGCTCAGGATCTGCAGGTCGGGGTTCTCGCGACGCAGGACCGGGATCTCCCGGTCCCAGCGGCGCATGTTCCGCACCCCGTTCTTGGTGGCGAACACGCCGGGCTGGGCGGCGATCTCGAGCTGGGTGTCCAGGTTGTAGGTGGCCTTGGTGACGTCCGGGTACTGGAACAGGATCAGCGGCAGACCGGAGCCTTCGTAGATGGCCTTGTACCGATCCTGCGGTGCGCCGTCCTGGTAGCCGAACCGCAGCCACCCGTGCGACGGGTACACCAGACCGGCGGAGGCGCCGGCGTCCACGGCGCGCTGGGCTTCTTCCACCGAGACGGCGGTGCCCTCGCCGGTGATGCCGGCGATGATCGGCAGCCGGCCGTCGACGGAGTCCTTGAACGCGGCGATGACGCGGACCTGTTCGTCCTGGGTGAGGAAGGTGCCCTCACCGGCGTGGCCGAGGACGACCAGGCCCTTGACGCCGTCGACACTGCCGAGCCACGAGCCGAGGCGCTGGATGGCGTCGTAGTCGACGGCGCCGTCCCGGGTGAACGGGGTCACCGGTGCCGGGGTGAGGCCGCGGAGGTCGAGTGTGCTCATGGGGTGCTCTTTCCCTCGAAGAATCTGTGCAAACGTTCCCGGGAACGTTCCCGTGAACGATTTCATCGTGCGCTACGATCGGTAACTGTGTCAAGGGTCACCACGGAGGACGCGGTGATCAGGCCTTCTCAGTGGGTCGACAGACCACCGAAGGCGGTAGAGAGGAAGGCCATGGAAGCGAACGGGAGCGCGCAGCGGATGCGGGAAAAGAGCAGGGTGGTCACGCTGCGGGAAGTCGCGGAGGCAGCCGGCGTGAGCACCTCGACCGTGAGCCGGGTGCTCGACGATCGGGTACCGCCCTCGCGGTCGGCCACCGCCGAACGGGTGCGCGCGGTCGCCGATCAACTCGGCTACCGGCGCAACACCTTCGCCTCCAGCCTGCGGCGCGGCCAGACTGCGACCATCGGAGTGCTCGTCCCGCGGTTGAGCGACACCGTTATGGCGTTGATGTTCGAGGCCATCAGCCGTGCCGCGACCCGGCTCGGTTACTTCACCGTCGTCGCGACGACCGGTGACGACCCCACCGACGAAGGCGAGGCGGCACGCACTCTCCTCGCCCGCAACGTCGACGGCCTGATTATCGCCTCCAGCCTCCGCGAGGATCCGCTACCGCGCGAGCTTCGCGAGCAGGGGGTGCCACACGCACTCGTCCTGCGCACCGACGGCATCAGCCCGTCCTCGATCGGCGACGACGAAGCCGGCGGCTACCTCGCTACCCGGCACCTGATCGACCTCGGGCACACCGACATCGCCGTGCTGTCCGGTCCGCTCTTCACCTCCACCGCCACCGGACGCCTCGCCGGAGCGCGGCGGGCTCTGCAGGAGGCAGGAATCGCGGTCAACCCGGACCGGCTCATCGAAACCACCTTCGGCATCGAAAGCGGCGAAGAAGCCGGACGCCGACTCTTCAACTCCTCCACCCCGCCCACCGCGGTCTTCGCGGCCAACGACAACCTCGCGCTCGGCGTCATCGCGGCCGCCCATCAACGGTCCCTATCCGTCGGCGGCGACATCGCACTGGTCGGGTACAACGACATCCCCCTCGCACATCTACTTCCCGTCCCGCTGACCTCGGTGCGCACCCCGTTCGACCAGATCGCCGCCACCGCCCTCGATCTCATGCTCGAACCCGCCCTCGTCGACAACCCGATCAGGCGTGCCCTCCCGACCCTGATCCCCCGACGTTCATCCGGAACACACCGAACCCCAGTCGGTTCACCACACTGAGAAAGCGGTACAGGTCGCAACTTCTCAACTACTCTCGATCGGCTCGCACCAGACTTCGGCCATTTGTTCCACCGCACCGCGGATTGATGACCGAACAGCTGGCCCGTTCACGGATCCGCTTGCGGGGCATCGAGGCGACGTCGAGTCGCGGCGTTAGCACCGATGTCGTTCAGTTCATCGCGTCTAGAGCGTGTCGGAAAATGTGTCGCCCCAAGGCGTCTTCAGCACTGCCCTTATCCCGCTGCGGCAGGACCACGTCCTGACGTCCCCGGACGCGGGATAGCTCGCTGGAACGTCGCGACGATTGATCCAAGGACCGCCAAGGGAACAGCGAAGAGAAGCAATCCCCAGTAAGAGGTATACGCCCAATTCACCAACCCGGCGATCGCCAAACCGACGAGTGCCGCGACGGCAAACCAGGAAACCCACTTTTCGCATTGCTAATGCCGCCACCACAGGCGGTGCCGCGAGTAACAGTCGCAGACCGAACAGCGGCCATACCCCCAGGACATGGACGATACGGTCATCACACCGCAAAAAGGATCGGCTTCGCCGATCTTCCGGCACTCCAACGACACCTCAGCCATTGACGCCGAGGTCCCGACATCCCCAGTGAACACCAACGCAGCCACAGCTAAGGCTCACCCGGAATGCCGGGCTCTGCCGATGCTGCGGGTTACGGTCTGCCGGTGAATCTCGATCTCGTTGATCGGTGTGGCCCGATCGTCGCCGCCCTGATCGGCGGTGTGCTCGCTGGCCTCGCTCTCCGCGAATCGGAGGTACTCGACCACACCATCGCTGCGAAGGACGGCCTGAGCGGGGTGCTGGTCAGTCCGCAGTGGGCCGGAACTATCGCAGCAGTCGTTGCCGTCGCCGTGCTGACGGTGCTGCTGCGGTTGCGTTCCGGGATCGGCGCAGCCGCCACCGCGCTCGTGGGCGCCGCAGCGATCGGCCTGCCTGCTGTTGTGGCGGTGACGACCGAACCGGCCCTGGCCCTGAACGCGGTGGGTGCCGGCCTGATGCTCGGTGCGGCGGCGTACCCGGCTGCGGGGCGGCGGGCTCCACTGATTGCTCTGGCTCTCGGGGTGCTGGCGGCGACCGTGTTCTTCGGTGTGGCCCGCTTGTGGCGGGTTCCGGCGCAACGATGGTCGGTCACCCTGCCCGCCACCGAACCACCGCCCACCACCCTGCCCGACGAGACCGAAACACCACCGGCACCGACAGCGCCATCGACGCCGTCGGACCCAGACGCGCAGGGTCTCACCCCACCCTGAACTCGCCCAGGCCTCGTTCCAGACGAAATGGCAGGACACAACAGCAACGCACTCGCCCCAGACACACCCACCTTGTGAGATGAAATCTGGCAGTGCCAGGTCAGGTAGTGACCCGTCATCAATAACGACTGCACACCCGTGTCCGTCGCACACCAGTTTCGCTGGCGGGGGCTTCTTTGTCGGATAACTGGATCCGACGGAGGAGGACCACCTGCCACCACATCGGCCCCACTGTCGCCCTACCCCATGTCACTCATGGTTTTGTGCGCACTCGGCGGCGATATTTTCAGTTATCGCACCGTAGTTGACGATCCCCTGTGTCGGGATCACTACTCCGTCAGTCGATTTCGGTGCAGTCGAGGATAGCGAGCAGGTCGGCGAGAATTCTGTCGGCTTCGTCTTCGATGCCGTCGAGGATGTCCTCGAGGTGGACGTGGGCGTTGCGGCGGGCGGCGATGCCGCGGTCGTAGTAGCCCTGGTCGAGTTCGACATCGACCACGACCGGCACCGGCGCGTTCTCGTGTGAGGGCGTCGCGGACGGCCTGACCGGAGGCCGCTTGTGTACCGGTGCTTGTCCGGCCAACTTCGCGATCGTCACGCTTTTTCCGACCCTCAGTGCACGAAATCCGTAGGCCGAGGCACTCTGACCGCACTCTGCAGAGCACAACAGTGTGCCAGCCTGCTGGTTTATGAAGGCGCTGCGTAAATGTTTTTTACAGCAGTCACCCACAGACCGGCAGCGACCTATGGACTCTTCGCCAGCGGAGGTCTTCAGGTCCGCCAGTGGGACTGACGGTGAAGCACTCACTCCACTCCCCCGCCGGCACTGCGCCCACCAGAACGATCTGCAG
Source organism: Rhodococcus wratislaviensis (assembly GCF_900455735.1). Lineage (GTDB taxonomy): Bacteria > Actinomycetota > Actinomycetes > Mycobacteriales > Mycobacteriaceae > Rhodococcus_F > Rhodococcus_F wratislaviensis. Next base: position 99,312 of record NZ_UAUI01000002.1, read on the forward strand.
CAACCATCCGTTCGCCTGGAGTGCGCGACCGTGCCTGCAGCAGGTTGAATCAGGTGTGATTGGAGGCCCCTCTTACGTGTGATTACCGAACCGTCAGTTCGTCTACCTACCAAGGCCCGCACTGTTGCTCGCCATAGGTGAACACCCCTCCACCCACCACCACTCCACCATCCATCCGTGGGGTGTTCACCTATCAGGATCGCGATCGGCCTTTCCGTGATTTTGACCCCACACCCTCGCGCCCGCGCTTCCTTGTCGAACATGTCGCTGCGACGCCGTGGTCGGTGTTATTGATTCGAATGATTTCGGCGGAGGGCGTAGTCAGCGGCGACCGTCAGGGCAGATTGGCCCGCACCATCGCGCAGGCGACCGCGTACCTCGCAGTTCGGGCCGTGCACGGACGGCTCAACGTGTCTACCTTGAAGCGGTTCGTCGTCCGCGAGATCTACCACGCCATCCGCGCGGATTTCGAGGCCGCGCACACCACTTGACGAACATAGGAGCATCTGGTTGCTGCAGCGCCGCAAGCGTGCCGAGCGGGCGCTGACCTCGGTGGTCGCCACCTGCTGGGTATCCCTAGGCGTGCTACGACTGGTCCGGTGGACCGGTGGACCGCAGCCGTTCGACGGTCAGTGCCGCGGACAGCGCGGTGATGCCGGCGAGGGTGAACGGGCTGTGCGGTGAGATCTCGGCGATTCGGTTCAGCCGGTTGTTCACCGTGTTCGGGTGCACGCCCAGGCGGCGCGCGGTGCGTTGCCGGTCGAGGTCGCAGTCGAAGTAGGTCTGCAGGGTGGTGCGCAGTTCGTCGTGGCTCAGCACCGGTTCCACACCGGCCACCAGGTGGTCGACGCCGGGGCCGGGCCGGCTCAATTGGTGGGCCATGAACACGTCGGAGAGTCGATACAGGCGGGGACTCCGGTCCAGGGCGCGCACCAGATCGAGAACCTCGTCGGCCTGTCGGGCGGCGGCGGTCACCCCGCCGATCGGGATGTCCTCCACCACCGCAGCGGTGATCGCGGAGCCGGCAGCGGATTCCAAGGCGGCGACAAACCGGTCCAGTCGTTCGGCGCTCCGCGCGGCATCGAGGGACCGCGGCACGAGCACGTAGCCTCCGATCCGGTCGAGCATTGACAGCGTCGCGGGACCTCCACCGGTGCGCAACAGGGCCAGCATGCGGTGCAGGCGACGCCGCTCTGCCACCTCCCGCGCCTCCGCATCGCGGCCGTCGTGGGCGACGGATCCGAGGCGCACCGCGAGGACGTCGTAGCACTCTGCGAGGGCGATGTTCAGCCGCTCCGCGTCCGCCCGCGGATCCTGGCCGAGCAGCAGTAGGCGCGCGATCAGGGGTACGGCTCCGGACCGTTCCTCGGTGAGGGTTTCCTGTTCCCCCTGATACGCGGTGACCATCTCAGCGAGGAATATCTCTTGCAGGCGCATTATCGCGCGCCCGATCCAGGTCAACGCTTTCGTCTCGTCTGTGTTCGCGATACACCCGGACTCCTCGAAGAATTCCTGGAAGCCGTGCTGCCAGATATGGAGCAGCAGTGTCAGCGGTACACCTTCGCGGGCCCGTTGGGCAGCGCGGTCGCGGAGCATGGCGAGCTCGTTCTCGCCGGGGGTACTGCCGGTCCGCAGGCTAGCCAGCACTAGTGGGAAGGAGCGGCGCGCGATCGCCGGCATCTCGGCGTCGACGATCTCGGGCGGGAACAGCATGGTGGTCACCGCGGTCCGGGTGGTGCGTAGCGAGACATCGGCGATCCGGCCGCCCAACTCGCTGAGGATCCGGTCGACACCGTCGGGGCGCGGGCCGGGGCCGGCGATGTTGTGCTGGTAATGCTTCATCCTATGATTGTGCTACTGCACATGCATGCCGGGTCAGGGTTGCGAGAAGACACAGTGGCGTCGATGGTGATTGGCGACACACTTTAACCATGACGACGATCACGCAAGAGAGCATGTTCGCCCGCGTCCCCATGGTTGGTGACCGCGGTTATCCGCGCCTGCACTTCGGCACCCGTGAACTGCGCCGCACTGCCGGTGAGCAGCTATTTCATCAGCCCTACGAGCGCCTGATCCTTCGTCCCGTCGGGGTCACGATCGGCGCCGTGGTCGAGGGTGTAGACCTGGGCGCGATCGACGACGAGACGCATGCCGAGTTGCACCGGGCGCTGCTGGAATGGAAGGTGCTGTTCTTCCGCGAACAGCATTTGACTGGGGCTGAGCACATCGCTCTGGCGAAGCGTTGGGGTGGTATCGAAGCGAATGACTTCTTCCCCAACGGGGAAGTGCAGGCGATCTCCCGGCTGGCCAAGGATGACACCGCTGTGGGGATGGAGAACGTCTGGCACAGCGACACCTCGTTCCGGCGCGATCCGTCCATGCTGTCCATTCTTCGTGCCATCTCGGTACCCGAGATCGGCGGCGAGACGATGTGGGCGGATATGGCTGCCGCGTACGACAACATTCCTGACGGAGTGCGCGAGCGCATCGACGACCTCACCGCGACGCACACCTTCGTCAAGTCGTGGGGCCTGACGATGACCGACGAGGCGATCGCCGAGATGGAGAGCATCCATCCGCGCACCTCCCACCCGGTGGTCCGCACCCACCCGGAGACCGGCCGCAAGTTCCTGTACGTCAACGAGCCCTTCACCGAAGCCATCAACGGCCTGCCCGGTGAGGAGGCGAATGACCTGCTCGACTACCTGCTGTTCCAGGCTCGGGTGCCGGAGTACCAGGTGCGATTCCGCTGGGAACCCGGCTCTGTCGCGATGTGGGACAACCGCATCACCCAGCACTACGCCATCAGCGACTACTTCCCGCAGCGCCGGGTGATGGAGCGGGTCACCGTGGTCGGCGACCAGCCGTTCTGATCACACACTGACACAGGAGAGAGTGAACATGATCGAGCACGACACACTCTTCGTGGACGGCGCGCAGCGGTCCCCGGCCGGCGCCGACACCATCACGGTGATCGGCGCCGCCACCGGTGAGGTCATTGGCCGGACACCCGCGGCCGGCGAGGCCGACGTGGACGCTGCCGTGGCGGCGGCCCGCCGGGCCCTCACCGATAAAGCAGGCTGGGCGGGCTGGGATCCCGGCCGCCGCGCCGACCTGCTGGACCGCCTCGCCGACGAGGTGGAGGCGCGCGGATCCGAGGCCGCCGCGTTGGTCGCCCAGCAGAACGGGATGCCGATCACCACCGCGCTGGCGGTGGAGGCGGCCATCCCGGTCGCGGTCTACCGCTACTACGCCGACCTGGCCCGGAACACCGAGTTCTCCGAGGTCCGGCCCGGGCTGCTCGGCGGCAGCGCCCGCGTCGACCGGCTCCCGGTGGGCGTGATCGGGGCGATCGTCCCGTGGAACTACCCGAACCTGCTGACCGCCTTCAAGGTCGCGCCGGCGCTCGCCGCCGGGTGCGCCGTGGTGATCAAACCCGGTCCGGAGACGGTGTTGGACACCTACCTGTTCGCCGACGCCGTGAGCGCCGCGAGCGTGCCTCCGGGGGTGATCTCCATCGTGCCCGGCGCCGCCGACATCGGCCGCTACCTGGTCGGGCACCCCGGCGTCGACAAGGTGACATTCACCGGATCCACCGAGGTGGGCCGACAGATCGGTGCCAGCTGCGGGCAACTGCTGCGGCCGGTCACCCTCGAGCTCGGTGGCAAGTCTGCCGCGATCCTGCTCGACGACGTCGACCTCGCCGTCAACGCCGACGGCCTGTTCCAGGCGACGCTGCTCAACAACGGCCAGACCTGCGTCGCCAACACCCGCATCCTGGCTCCGCGCGGTCGCTACGCCGAGGCGGTCGACTTTTTCGCCGAGCTCTGCCGCAGCGCGGCGGTCGGGGACCCGTTGGATCCCGGCACCCTCGTCGGACCCATGGTGACCGAGGCGCACCGTGCCCGCGTCGAGCGATATATCGCGCGCGGCGTGGCCGACGGTGCCCGGCTGGTGTCCGGCGGCGGTCGCCCGCAGCGCCTCGATCGTGGCTGGTTCGTGCAGCCGACCGTCTTCGCCGACGTCGACCCGGGAAGTGTCATCGCCCGGGAGGAGATCTTCGGACCGGTCCTCAGCGTGCTGCCGTACGACTCGGTGGACGAGGCGATCGCGTTGGCCAATGCCAGCGACTACGGTCTCGCCGGCACGGTGTGGACCGCTGATCCCGACTCGGCCCGTCCGGTCGCCGATGCCATCGACTCCGGCACCTTCGGCATCAACTACTTCATGCTCGACCCGGTCGCGCCGTTCGGCGGCACGAAAGCCAGTGGCCTCGGCCGTGAGCTGGGCCCCGAGGGCCTCGCGGCCTGCTTGAAGTCGAAGACCACCCATTCGCTCGTCTGACACGCCGCTCCCGTAGTTCCGATTCCAACCCACACCCTTCCCGCACTCTGTACGAAGGAGCATCGTCGTGTCCCTCACCCTCAACCCGCTGGCGGCCCCGCCCGGCCGGGCCCATTCCACTCGGAGGGCGTGGCTGATCACCGCCATGCTGGCGTTGTTCATGCTGATCAACTGGGGTGACAAGTCCGTGCTCGGACTCACTGCCCGCGCCCTGATGAAGGATCTGGGGTTGACCCCGTCCCAGTACGGACTGATCGCCAGTTCGTTCTTCTTCCTGTTCGGGATCGGCACCGTGCTGGGCGGTTTCCTCGTTGATCGGATCAAAACCAAGCCGATGTTGCTCCTCATGGCGGTGGTTTGGGCGCTTGTACAGTTTCCGGTGCTCGGCGGCGCCTCGTTCGCGGTGCTGCTGGTGTCCCGGATCGTGCTCGGACTGGCGGAAGGGCCGGCTACCCCGGTCGCATTGCATGCGGTGATGAAGTGGTTCCCGGACGAGCGACGCGACCTGCCGAACTCCATCGTCCTGGCCGCGTCGGGCCTGGGACTGCTGGTCGCCGCGCCGGTGATGGCGATCGTTCAGGTGCACTGGGGCTGGCGTTGGTGTTTCGGCGTGCTCGGTATCGCGGGCCTGGTGTGGGCCGCGGTGTGGTTGCTGCTCGGGCGAGAGGGACCGTACGACAAACCCGCCGACGGTGTCGCTGCCGCGTCCGAACCGACCGGTGCCGGATCCGCCTCCGTGGCCGCGGGGCGGGTGTCGTACTGGCGACTGTTCTCCACTCGCACCTGGGTGTGCTTTGCGCTGGCCGGATTCGGCTGCTACTTCGTGACCGCGTTGCTCACCAGCTGGCTGCCGACGTATCTGGAGTCGGTGCGCGAGATCAGCACCATCTCGACGGGCAACTGGATCGCGGCGACCGCCGCGATGGGCGCGATCGCGATGTTCGGCCAGGGCGTGGTGTCTCGGATGCTGATCGCCCGCGGCATACCGTCCCGGTGGGCGCGGGCCGGTGTGGCCGGGATCGCGGTGGTGATCGCCGGGCTCAGCATGGTGGGCTTCGTATTCACCGACGGGACACTGCAGCTGATCCTGATGCTGCCCGCGTTCAACCTGTTCACCGCCACGTTCCCCGCATCCAGCGCCGCAGTCGCGCAGATCACCCCGGTGGCGCAACGCGGCGCGGTGCTGGGTGTGCTGTTCGCCTTTCTCGGCGCCGCCGGGGTCATCGCACCGTTTCTCACCGGCCGCCTGATCCAGGCCGCACATCAGGCGGCGTCGGGCTATCACACCGCCTTCCTGATCGGAGCGGCCCTGTTAATCGTGTCCGGACTGGCCGTGGCGCTGCTGGCGAACCCGGACCGGGACGCCGTCCACCTCGCGGAGCGAAAGGCCCACTGACCCTGGCGATTCGGATCCGCCCACTTCATCTCATCGCCCGGCGCTCACCGCGCCGGGCGACCACCACGCAGGAGCACCACCATGACCATGATCACCGGACACCAATCGACCCACGGCGACGACTACCAGCTCAACACCAGCACGCTGCTACGGCATTCGGCGCGCACATATCCGGAACAGGAGATCGTGTACCGGACACCCGATGGAGGTTGGGACAGGTACACCTACGCCGACGCCTTCATCGGGGTACAACGCGCCGCGCACGTACTGGACGCGCTGGGCGTGCAGCCGGGCGACGTGGTGGGGATCCTGGACTGGAACACCCGCAGGCACTTCGAGCTGTACTGGGCGATCCCCGGCATCGGCGCGGTGATGCTGCAGATGAACCTACGGCTCTCGCCCGAGGACCTGGGGTACGTCGCCGCGCACAGCGGCGCTTCGGTGATTCTGGTCGACGAATCGTTGATCGGTGTGGCGGAGGCCATCGCACCGCACGCCCCCGGTGTCCGCCGGTGGGTGGTCATGGCGGATCGCCCGGTAATCGAGCTCGAGACCACCCTGCCGGACGCGGTCGATTACGAGGAGCTGGTGACGCGGGCACCGTCGGAATACCACTGGCCCGTGATCGACGAACGGTCCGCGTACAGCGCCTGCTACACAACCGGCACCACCGGGCGGCCGAAGGGCGTCTACTATTCGCACCGCGGCATCTGCCTACACACCATGGCGCAGGCGGTGAACTTGCTGATGTCCGCCGAGGACACCGTCATGATGATCACCCCGATGTTCCACGCGCAGAGCTGGGGCCTACCGCAGTCGGCCGTGTACACCGCGGCCCGGATCGTCCTGCCCGGGGCGTACACCGCCGCGGACATCGGAGTGCTGGTGGACGCGATGATCGCCGAGACGGTGACGGTGGCGAACGGTGCCCCGGCGATATTCGGGCCCATGCTGGAGTACATCCGCACCCTGGACACCAAGCCAGACCTGAGCCGAGCCCGGCTGCTGTCCGGATCCACCGAGCCGCCGCTCGCGCTCATGCGTGGCTTCCACGACGAGGTGGGCGCGGACGTGATCCACGCATACGGTGCCACCGAGACCACACCCACAACCTTCGTCAACCGCGGCGTGAAGTTTTCCCTCGGTGAGTACTCCGATGATCAGAAGTGGGATCTCAAGCGCTGCCAGGGACTGCCGGTGAACGGGGTCGACGTGCGGATCGTCGACGATCAGGGACGGGAACTTCCACACGACGGCGTCAGCGTCGGCGAGGTGTGGCTGCGCGGACCGTGGATCACCACGAGCTACTTCGGACGCGAGCCCGGCCATGATCAATTCGTGGACGGCTACTGGCGCAGCGGTGATCTCGGTACCGTCGCACCGACCGGTCACCTCAAACTCACCGACCGGCTCAAGGACGTGGTGAAGAGCGGAGGCGAGTGGATCTCCTCCATCGACATGGAGAACCTGATCACGGTGCACCCGCGGGTCGCGGAGGCCGCAGTGGTAGCGGTTCCGCACCCGAAGTGGCAGGAGCGACCGCTGGTACTGGTCGCCACAGTTGACGGAGAGGACTTGCCACTGAGCGAGGTCCAGGAGCTGCTCAGCACGCGATTCGCGAAGTGGCAACTACCCGACACTGTCGTCGTGCGGTCCGAACTTCCGCGCACCAGCGTCGGCAAACTGGACAAGAAGTCCCTCCGCGCCGAGTACCGCGACATCTATTCCGCCGCTCCGCTGCCATGACCAAGGGGCGCCGACGGCCTGGACCCTTCCGTGTCGGAGAAGATCCCGACCCCCGCTTCACCCTGGCCAACGAGAGGACATTCCTGGCCTGGATACGTACAGCCCTCGGCATGATCGCAGGCGCAGTCGGTTTCGAAACATTCGGCCCCGAATTGCCTCCAATGATCCATCGCCTCCTCGTGACCGGATTGCTGGTAGCCGCAGTAGTGATCACCATTGGCTGCTTCCTCCGATGGATGGGTGTGGAATCGGCGATGCGCCGCGGTCACAGCCTGCCTGCGCCGGCGCTGGCACCGATGCTGGTCGGTGTCTTGGCAGGCGCCGGCACCACGCTTGCTCTCGTATTCGCGATCCGATGACGACAACGCATGGTGACGCAGGACTGCAGCCAGAACGAACCTCACTGGCGTGGGTGCGAACATCACTGGCCCTCGGCGCGGTCGCCCTACTGTGCAGCCGCTGCCTTCCCACGGTCGACCACGACAATCGGACGTGGTCGACCGGCGTACCGTTAGCCACCCTGATGCTCGCCGCGGTGCTGCTCGTCTCGTCGCCCCAGCATCGGCGGGCGCTTTGCGCCGACTTCACCGCCGGCCGAGCTCGCCCAACGATTCGACGGGCGGTCGGATTGGTGATCACGGTGACCTCTTTGGCAGTGGCTGCGACGATCACAATCCTCTGAGTTCAGCCTCATCGGTTGTGCCGACCCAACGACCCCGTCAACTCGTCCGAGATCGAGTCGGTTCATCCAGTGGGGAAGGCGAATTCGACGAGTCTGGAAGTCGCAGGGCAGGAGTCGGATCGAACTCTGGACCTGTGACCGGTCGGTACGCTGTGGAACCACCGAATTGGAGCTAAGCGGCGTCGTGTAGCGCATGGTGCACCACACTACGATTGAGCCGAAGACCCTCGACGGCAGTCGCCGCACCATTTCGGTCGCGGCGCCTGCCGTGGGACAGCACACCGGAGTCGTCCTGCGCGAACTCGGTTACACCGATGAGCAAGTCGCCGAGTCTCGGCGCGCACGTACCCCGCAACGCCTGCAATTCCGCAGATATATTCGGTTCGCGCCGCCTCCGGAGCGTCGAGAGTCAGGGGCGGTGGCGGCGATCGCGCAGACGCGTCCGGCTGGCCCGCGGACGTCGGCGAGAGGTATGGGTCGCACAGCAGGTCGACCATCGCGAACGGACCGCTACAGTCACCGAATCCCCCGAAACTGCGAAAGTCGAGCTATTCACCCCTCGTGTGAACTTGTCACGCACCGGTCACCGGGTTCCCGCCCCCAGTACGCGAAGACGCGAGATTCGCTCGAGCCGTCTCCATTTCCATTACGAGCCGGTTCATGGTGTCGGCCACCGTTGTGCGCCCCCGGATCCACTCCACGCTCTGCCCGGCGGGGGTGTACATCAACGGCGCGATCTCGTGCCGGGTAACCGACCCCTCCAGCGAGCCCACCAGGAGATCCTGCCAGGGCATCGGAAGCGCGGCCGGTGCCGCCGGAGCGGCCCACTCGTCGCTCCATGCAGTGCGGATCTGCCGCATCGGCTTGCCGCTCGAGCCGCGGGTGACGACGGTGTCCTCGCAGCCGGATTCGATGACTTTACGCAACAGAACCTCCGGCATCCCGTGCTCGTCGGTCCCGAGCCACAGTGTCCCCGTCCAGACCCCCGCTGCGCCCAACGCGAGGGCAGAGGTGACATGAGCACCCGTACCGACACCGCCAGCGGCGAGAACTGGTGTTTCTCCGGCGAGTTCGACGATCCTCGGCACGAGGGAGAAGGTACCGATGGACCCGGTGTGGCCGCCGGCGTCGTAACCTTGGGCGACGATCACGTCCGCCCCGATCTCACGAGCATGGTGCACGTGCCGCGGTGCGCCGACCAGCGCGACAATCGACATGCCCTGCGCCCGCGCGCGCTCGGCGATGCCGTCACGGGTTCCCACTGCCATCGCGAACAGCCGCGCACCCGTACCGAGCGCAGCGTCGACCTGTGCCGAGAACAGTTCCTCCGATCGGACGATGCGATCCCGCTCGCCGCGCTCCCGATCCCGGGGAACTTGGTACTTGTCATACAGCGAGTCGACGAACGCGCGATGCTCGGCGGGTAGCTGCGCCTCGACCGCGGCGCGGTCCGAACTCTCGGGTACCCCACGTGGCAGCATCACATTGATTCCGAACGGTCGTTGCCCCAGTCGCTCGCGCAGTTCTCGGCCCCGATCGGTGATTTCCTCGGGTAGGAGCCGCGCCGCGGCCCAGATCCCGACGCCACCGGCCTCGGAAATCGCCGCGACCACCCCCGGATCGTGGCTCAGCCCGAAAATGGGGTATGTGCAGCCGAACATCGTCGTCACGGTTGTGTTCACGACGCCACCCCTTGCGCCGACGTCTGCCCAATCCGGCGGGCAATCTGCTGTTGCAGTACCTGGCTTGCGCCCTCGCCGACCCGCAGGACACGGACGTCACGGAAGAGCCGGGTGACGATGCCGTTCCCGACGATGCCGGTGCCGCCTAGGATCTGGACTGCCCGATCGGCAACCCGCCCCGACATTTCGCTGCAGAAGTACTTTGCGGCCGCGATCTCCGTCAGTGGAATCGGGCCGGCGTCAAACTGGCCGGCGGCATCGAGAATCATCGCCCGACCCGCCCACACGTCGGTCTGGATGTCGGCGAGCATGCCGGCGATGAGCTGGAAGTTCGCAAGCGGCCGACCGAACTGGCGACGGGTGGTGGCATGCAGAAGCGATTCGTCGAGGAGGCGAATCGACTGCCCGACTGCGGTCGCAGCGATGTGAGTTCGCGCGTGGTTGAAGCCGCGGAGCGCCGCCTCGAGGCCCTCACCTTCGGCGCCACCGAGTAGAGCGCTCGCGGGAACCCGGACGTCGGTGAAGGTGATCTCGCATGTCGGAGACCCCCGCCAGGACAACATCTGGTCGAGCGGTGCGGCGACGACCTCGATACCCGGGGTGTCCGCCGGCACGACGAACATCGATGTGCCCTTCGCTCCGGGGATGGCCGAATCCGTTCGAGCAAGGACCAGCATGACATCGGCGATCGAGGCATTGGTGATGAACCGCTTGCGACCGTTGATCACGTACCCTCCACCGCGTCGCTCCGCAGTGGTTTCGACGGCACCGGCGTCCGAGCCTGCTCCCGGCTCGGTGACTGCCGCGCATCCGATGCACTCGCCATTTGCCATCGCGGGGAGGTACGCGTCCTTCTGCTCCTCGGTGCCGTGGTCGAGGAGCATCTGCGATGCCAGGCCGATGGTTGTGGAGAACCGGGATCGGAAGACGCCGAGGGTCTGGGTGAACTCGAAGGTCAGCCGAACCTGCTCTGCCATTGTCCACTCGAGGCCGCCGTACTTGCGGGGCAGTGTGATACCGAACAGTCCGAGCGCCCGCATCTCGCCGACGATCTCGACCGGGATGATGCCGGAATCGTCGACTTCACATTCGATCGGGACCAACTGGGTCCGCGTGAAATTGCGGATCGTGGACAGGTAAGTGTCGAAATCTAGTTCACGAATTTTGTCATGCATCGACGTACCTCTCGGTGAGTGAGTGATGAAGCGTCCGGACAGACGAAAGTGGTCGAACCGGTTCAGATGACGCCGGCGTCGTGGTAGTGCTTCACGGCGTCGGAGTCGATCCCCAGCAACTCGCGGTAGATCAGCTCGTTGTGCTCGCCCAGGCGCGGCGCGGACTCTACAGTGGGAGAGAACGCCGAGAAATGCGGTACCGGAGATTGCACCATCAGGTCCACGTCGAGGTCGTCGTCGTGAATGATCGTGAGGTTGCCTCGATGGAGGACTTGCGGGTCGGAGACGATATCGGCGACCGAATACACCTTCCCGCAAGCGATGTCATTCTCTTGGAAGATCGTCATGACCTCCTCGAGCGTGAACTGCTCGGTGAACTTCGCGATCCGCTCATCGATCAGTGTCCGGTTTCGCATACGTATCTCGTTCGTGGCGAATCGGCGGAGCTCATCGTCATCGAGCAGGTTGACGACCCGGTTCCACATCTTGTCGGTCGATGCAGGCAAGATTACGTACTTGCCATCCGAAGTCGGATAGACGTTGTTCGGGCAGATGTTCGGCTGCGCATTGCCGACACGCTCCTTGACTGTGCCGGTTCCGGAGTACCCGACAACAAGATCTTCCATAAGCCGAAGCAGCGGTTCGTACAGTGCGAGGTCGACCAACTGCGGTTCGCCAGTGAGGTCGCGATGACGCAATGCGATCATGAGCGAGAAGGCACCATATATTCCGCTGATTCCGTCGGCGATGGGATATCCCGCGAAGACCGGTGCTCGATCGGCATAGCCGGTGGTGTAAGTCAGTCCCGACATCGCCTCAGCCACGCGTGCGAATCCCGGCCGATCACTATAGGGCCCGGTCCGGCCGAACGCAGTGAGATGGAAGTACACCAGGGACGGATTGACCTTGACGAGGTCGTCGAAGTCGATGTTCCACTCGCGCAGTTTGGCTGGCCGGAAGTTCGTGACGACGACGTCGGCTTCCTGCACGAGTCGGTGAAACAACGAACGCCCCACCTCAGTGTGAAAGTCGAGAGTGATCGACTTCTTGTTGCGGTTGGTGACCCGCCAATGCAGTGACTGAGAATCCCGGTACGGGGCGAAGTGTCGCACCGGATCCCCTACTTCGGGCTGCTCGACCTTGATCACCTCGGCACCGAACTCCGCGAGAAGGGTTGCGGCGAACGGCGCCGCCAGCACGGTGGCGATGTCCAGAACGCGAATACCTTCGAGCGGAAGTACCGAAGGGGTTTCGTGGTGGTTCTCCGTCACGACTGCAGTCCTCTCATTGTCCGATGAATCCATCGTGGTCGGCGCCTCGTCGTGGTACAACGGGTCAACCACGAAGCTAGTGATAGTTCTGGACTATCGCTCTTACGCACGGAAGGAACCGCTGTGCGATTGACCCAGCTCCACTATTTCGACAGCGCGGTGAGGCTCGGGTCGTTGCGCGCGGCGGCGGATCATCTTGGAGTCAGCCAGCCGACGCTGAGCGAGCAGCTTCGAGCGCTCGAGGAAGAACTCGGCGTCGTCCTACTCGTGCGCGGGCGACGGGGTGTGACGGTCACGACCGCCGGTGAGGCGATCCTCGATAACGTGCACAGCGCCCTTGCCGCCGAGACCGCGATCCGTCAACAGGCAAGTGCTATCACTGGGCTGAGTCAGGGGCTGACCAGAATCGGCTCCATCGGCATTGTGGCACGCACGTTCCTGCCGGGTGTCATGTCACGGCTCGTCGCGGCGCACCCGGGCTTGGAGTTTCAGGTCCTCGAGGCAGGCTCGGTCGATATTCGTCGCGACGTGCTATCCGGAGATCTTGATCTCGGGCTGATCGCCCGCCGCCCGGATGAGCCGGCGGACACCGTGTCCGGCTTACACGTGGTGCCTCTTCTCACAACCCGGGTACTTGTGTGCGCACCAAAGGGGCATCCCCTCTCGACTGTGGACGAGGTGACCATGGACCAGCTAGCGGCCTATCCTCTGGTTCTGTTTCCCGAGAACTTTGTCCTGCGTCGGGTGGTGGACGAGCACTTCGGAAGCCGGACACCGATGATCGTGCAAGCGGGAACACTGGAGACGCTGCACGCCATGGTGGCAGCGGGTCTGGGAGTGGCCTTGGAAGCCGAGCTCGGCAGCCGGATCCCTGCGCCACGCATCGACCTTGTGGGCGTTCCGTTTGCCGGGCCCCCCTCGACACTCGAGATCAGTCTCATCTATCGCAACGCGGTGCGTCCGTCCAGTTCCGCGACCGCCGTCATCGGCCTGACACGCAAGGCGGCGGCGCAGTGGCGAGACAACGACCTGGCACCTTAGTCACTCGATGCAGCGACGAGCCACAACGTGACGTGGGTGATGCCGTCACCGGCATCACCCACGGTAAGCTGCAGGACCGCCCGATCGAGATCGATTGGCAGTGGGGCGAAGGGTCGGAGTCAGCCTTACCGGGGCCGGTTCGCGCCGGGTCCGGGCGCTCCCGTGGTCGCAGCTACCCGCACGAGTCGCCGGACATCTGCTTCGGGTCGGATCAGTACGAGAGAGACAAGGCAACCGATCGCCATGACCGTGCCCGTCCACATAAATCCGGAAGAGTATCCGTCCGCGGCAGTCGAGGCCGCACCGACCACCCAGCCCATGAGCAGTGGAGCGAAGACACCACCCAGGCTGTAAAACGCGATCACACATCCGTAGACGGTGCTGCGCTGAGCGGGGGGAACGACATCAGCCAGCACCGCGAATGAGAGGCTCATCGCACCGGAGTACAGGGCGAAGGCCAGTGCCACGAATGCCATCTGCATCACTCCGGCGCCGAGAACGGTGAACAGGATCATCGAGATGCCATTAGCGAACATCAGTCCCACCGCGAAGAATCCGCGAGCGTATCTGCCGCGGATGCCCCGGACGGACAATCGTGACGACATCCATCCGAACAGGATGTTCGCTCCGATCGACACGATGTAGGGAAGTGTCACGAGTAGACCCGACTGTGTCGTGGAGTATCCCAATCCTTCGGTGAGGAAGAGCGGCAACCAGGAGATCTTCAACGCGACACAGCAATAGCCCAGAAGCGTCAGGAGAGCGATCCCGATCACGGTGGGCTGAATCAGTAGTGTCCGATACGGCACCCGCTCAGGCAGATCGCGGTCGACGGCCGAGTTCGCCTTCGTGACCGTCTCGGGACCCATACGACCCAGAAAGAACCATGCCACCAACCAGGCGAGAGCAACGGGGATGAGGGCGAAGAAGCCAGCATGCCAGGAGTGCGCGGCAATCACCCACGTCAGGATGGGTGCGGCGATCAGGGGTCCGAGGGAGGAACCGGCGTTGACGACGCCGGAGACCAGGGCGCGCTTGCGGGCAGGCACCCATGAGTGGGCAACAGCCATCGCCAGTCCGATCGACGGCCCCTCCGCGAACCCGAGGATGATGCGGCATAACAGTACAACGGCGAAGCTGCCGGTCAGCGTCAGCGGAATCAGGGTAGCGGTCCACACCACGACCAGAACCATGATGATATTGACGGGCGAGAACTTGTGCGTGAGCGCACTGATCGAAATCGCACCTGCAGCGAACAGCCAGAAGAACGCACTCTGAAGCAATCCGAACTGCTCCGCCGAAATACCCAGATCCTGTCGGATCGCCGCACCGGCGAATCCCATTACCGATTTGTCGGCGAAATTGATGACCATGAAGAGCATGCACAAGATCACGACGGTCCATACGGATCGCAACTTCACTCGAGCTGGCTGCACCATCCCGGTAGAACCAGCTGCGGGGTCTTCGGTATCCGTTTTCAAAGCGACTCCTTGGGCCTACGAGTGATCAGTATCACGAGGGCAATACTGATCTCGGCCCGGCGGAGGAACAACACGTGCGAACCGATACAAGCGATAGGCGCGACCGATACTCCCGAGGCGAGGGTACAAGTTCGCCAGGTCAGATCTCCCTGTCGGCGCCGTCAACACGGGCGGCCGGTTGGTCCCCGGCGTGCTCGGACAGCACTCGGCGGGACTTTGACCGTGTGAGCCGTCGCTGACCGCGACTCTCCTACGGGGTTGATTAATCGTTGTTCGCCCCGGGAGCCGCAGCTGACCCAGGTTCCGCCGCGAAGGGAGCATGATGTGAGATCGGACTGGACAGAGCGTAGGTTTGCGGCTCTTGCTCATGCCCAACCTGGTCCCGTTGCGGCGCTACGGCGCTTGGACCGGACCGGAGGACGCCTTTGTCTCCATCAACAACGTCGTCATCATGGGTTCCGTCGGTGTCCCCCGTCGGCGACGGGCCCGACGAGTCGAGCCAGTTCGACAGCGGCCCGGAGATGCAGTGAGCCTCCGTCGTTCTCGGTACTCGCCTCGACCACGCGGCGCACCCGATAGGCAACGGTGTTGCGGTGCACGTGCAGCCGCTCGGCTGCCCGGCTGAGGCTCAATCCCTCGTGTTGGTAGACCGACACGGTTTCGAGTAGCCGATCCGCGTCGTCGCGTTCAAGGGTCTCGCCGAGGACCTCGGCGACGAACTCGCGGGCGCGGTCGACGTCGGCGCACAGCAGTGCCGCGACCGCACAGTCGCGGTAGTCGAGGTACGCGGGAACCGGTGTCGACAGTCGGGCCACCCGCCGCGCCAGCCCGGCCTGATCGTGGGTGCGCCGGAAGCCGGCGACGCCCTTTCCCGGTGAGCCTACGCAGACGTGCATGCCGTCGATCTCCGAATGCGCCGTGGTTCCGCCGCGGCGTCGCGACGACCCGACCCACCCGTAGAGCACCGAGCGGCCCGCAGGCACCACCAGTGATTCGGTACCTCGCAATACTTCGGCGACTCGGGCCCCGGCTCGGTCCAGTTGCGGCGTGACGTCGACCTCGTCCTCCGCGTCGGACCACACAATGAACCCGATATGCCAGCCGTCGAGGCGATACCGCATCCGCTCGCTCGCCAATCCGATGTCGACGGCGTCTCCGCGGAGCACGCGCCGTAGTTCGGCTTCGCCCAGGCTCTGCGCTCGCCGAGCCAAACGCTCTCGCTCCCGGAGGTATTCATCGATGATCGGTACCAGGGCTGCATCCACGTATCTGAACGTGTAGTCCGAAGTCGCGGCGGACGTCTCGGCCAGCAGATTGGGGTCGTCGACCCGGGCCGACAGCAATTTCAGCCAGAACTGCCAGAATTCGCCGTGCCCGATCCGATAGGCGCGCAACAGCGTTTCGATCGGTATCCCGTGACGGGCGAGATCCACACCCCAGTCGACGGCCTCCTTCGGCGCGGGCGCCGCGCTCGGATCGGTCCACGCGCCGAGCATCCCCCGAAGCAAGGCCATGTGCGCCCTGGTCGAGCGATCGAAACCGTCGTGCAGCTCCAGCGGTGCCTGATCCAGCTCAGGCAATTCGACCAGGACGCGCGCATTGACCGCCGCTCGCGCCGATTCCAAGTGGTCACCGAGCTCGGCGGCGACCTCGGCGACCAGACGGCGACCCTCTGCGGAGAGCTCGCCGTACCGATCCCGGGACCCGGATTGTGCCGCGCCGACCATGCCGCCGAGTCTAGCCCGTCCTTCTTTGTGCTGGAGTACAACGCGGTCGGGATCTGTTGGCGTGCGGACCATTGGTCGCCGGATGCGGCGTCAGTACCTTCGATTTCACCGACGAAGGAGAGATTCATGTCACATGAGACGGACTACATCGTAATCGGCGCTGGTTCGGCGGGGTGCGCGGTAGCCGCTCGGCTGAGTGAGAGGAAAACCGCGCAGGTACTGCTCATCGAAGCCGGCGGGGGCAATCGCCGGCTCGAGGTGAAGGCGCCCGCCGCATTCTCCCAGCAGTTTCACGGAAAGCTCGACTGGGACTACTGGACCGAGCCCGAACCGCACCTCAACGGGCGCCGTCTGTTCTCTCCTCGCGGGAAGATGATCGGCGGATCGAGCGAGATGAACGCGATGATCTACCTCCGCGGCAATAGGCTCGACTACGACTCCTGGGCCGAGAACGGCGCCACCGGATGGTCGTACGCGGACGTGCTCCCGATCTTCAAGCGCTTCGAATCGAACGACGAATTCGGTGGCACCTATCACGGAACCGCGGGCGCACTGAAGGTCACCCGCATTCCCGACCCGGACCCGGTCAGTCTGGCACTCGTCGAGGCCGCGGCCGCCCTGGGGATCGAGCGCAACAACGACTTCAACGGTGAAACACAGGACGGGACGGGACGGGTGCAGGTCACCCAACATCGGGGCATGCGCTTCGGTAGCGCCGAGGCATACCTCGCACCGATCGCGCGGCGGCGCAATCTGAAAGTTCGCACCGATACGCTCGTCACCCGGATCATCATCGAGCGGGGCCGAGCGGTCGGCGTCGAGACCTCCGACGAGAACGGCAATACGGAGCGAATCAACGCCCGCGCCGAGATCATCGTGTCCGGTGGCGCCTTCAACACTCCTGCACTGCTCCAGCATTCGGGTATCGGTCCGGCTGATTTCCTCCGCTCGCTGGGGGTGAAGCCGATCGTCGACTTGCCGGCCGTGGGCGAGAACCTGATGGAGCACCCGCTCGTCTACACCACCTACGAACTGACCGAGGGCCACATCGGCATCGCAGACGCGGCGAAGCCGAAGTACCTGTTGGAGTGGCTGATACGCCGGCGCGGCAAGCTAACGAGCAACGTCGCCGAAGCCGCCGCGCACATTCGCACCGATACCTCCATGCCGGCACCCAACTTCCAGTGCCTCTTCGCCCCCGGATACTTCTACGATCACGGCCAGATGGCGTGGGACGTGCCCGCGGCGACGATCGCGATGTCCTATATCGCGCCTCGCAGCCGGGGCACGGTGCGGATCCGCTCGAACGACCCGACACGCAAACCCCGGGTCGCGTACAACATGCTCTCGACCCGCGCGGAGATGGACGAGATGATCGACGCCGTCGACCTCGCCCGTGACATCGCCGCGACCGGGCCCGCGCGCGCCGTCCTGGGCACCGAAATCACCCCGGGTCGTGATGTGCAGACGCGCGACGAGGTCGAGGCCTGGATCCGTACCTCGGTTCAGCACACCTACCACCCCGCCTGCACCGCGCGTATCGGTACCCCCGACGACGGCGTCGTCGACCCGCACCTGCGTGTCCACGGCGTCGACGGCCTGCGGGTGGCCGATACGTCGGTCATGCCCACCATCATCCGCGGCAACACCAACGCACCGGCAATCATGATCGGCGAGCGGTGCGCGGATTTCCTCGGCAGGACCGTCGCGACATCTGTATCCAAGTCCGCTGTCACCAGGTCCGGAGCCGCGCGATGACGACACCGCTGCAGAGCCACGGCACGACCGCGACCATTGCGATCGAGAACCCGGCCACCGGTCGGGTGATCGCCCACATCGAGGACATGACCGCCGACCACGTCGCCGAACTGGTGGTCCGTGCGCGTGCCGCCCAGCCCGCCTGGGCGGAAATCGGCTTCGATCGTCGCGCCGAGTTGGTGCGCAAGCTGCGATCCTGGTTCGTCGCCAACCGCGCCTCGCTCATCGACACGATCGTCGCCGAGAACGGCAAGACCCGTGAGGATGCGCTGCTGGCCGAACTGTTCTACCTCGCCGACTCGATGGGCTTCTGGGCCAAGAACGCAGGAAAATACCTCGCGGAGGACAAGATCCGCACCCACTCTCCGTTCGTGCTCGGAAAGAAGGTTGTCGTCCGGTACCGCCCGCACGGGGTGGTCGGTGTCATCGCGCCGTGGAACTATCCGCTCACCGCGTCGGTCGGTGACGCACTCCCCGCCCTGATGGCCGGAAACACGGTGGTGCTCAAGCCGAGTGAAGTTGCGCCGCTCGCCGTCGAGCAAGTGGTTCGCGGCGCGATCGAGGTCGGGTTCCCGATAGGTGTCCTCCAGGTCGCCACGGGTGCCGGCGACACGGGCGCCGCGCTCGTCGACTGCGCCGACATGATCCAGTTCACCGGTTCTACCCGCACCGGCCGCCGGATCGCGGCCCGCTGCGGCGAGCGGCTCATTCCGTCGTCCCTGGAACTCGGCGGCAAGGACCCGATGATCGTCCTCGCCGATGCGAACGTCGAGCGTGCCGCGAACGTGGCCGTGGAGTGGTCGATCCGCAACGCCGGCCAGATCTGCATGGGCATCGAACGCGTCTACGTCGAGGCGCCGGTCTACGACGAGTTCGTGTCCAAGATAACCGAGAAGGTCTCGCGACTGCGGATCGGCGCACCCGGGGATTACGGCTCGACGGACGTCGGGGCGATCACCTTCGCGCCGCAACTCGACATCATCGAGAGTCACATCGGCGACGCAACTGCCAAGGGCGCGCGCGTTCTCGTCGGCGGCAAGCGGGAGCCGGGCGCCGGGCGCTTCTTCCAGCCGACCGTGCTCGTCGACGTCAACCACACGATGAAGGTCATGCAAGAAGAAACGTTCGGCCCGATCCTGCCGATCATGAAGGTGCGCGACGACGAAGAGGCCGTTCGCCTCGCCAATGACACGCCCTATGGGCTGGGGTCGACCATCTTCAGTCGCAATATCGCACAGGCACACCGCCTCGCACGACGGATGGTCGCGGGTAACACCTGGATCAACGATGCAATCATGAGCTTTCTGGCCCAAGAGGCACCCTTCGCAGGCGCCGGTCAGTCCGGGTTCGGCAGCGGACGACACGGGAAAGACGGAATCCGTAAATACTGTGACACCCAGACGATCCTGACCACTCGGTTCGCGCTCACCCGCGAACCGACCATGTTCCCCAACAACGCGCGTCGATCACGACGGTTCGACCGCCTCATGATGATGCTCTGGGGCCGATGACCCGACCGACAGCCGGACCGGCACCGCGGGTGATCCGCGTGCGGCCACCGCAACCTTCACGACCCGACCTCACATCAACCTGTAGGAGCACGGCATGATGCACGACGTAGTCCGGGGGCGGCCGTCGACCCACGGCGACGACTACCAACTCAACACGACCACCCTGATCCGGCACTCCGCCCGGACCTACCCGGAACAGCAGATCGTCTACCGTGCCCCGGACGGCGGCTGGGACTGCTACACCTACGGCGAGGCCTACGCCCGTATGCAGCGTGCCGCGAATGTGCTGACCGGGCTCGGCGTCGGCGCGGGCGACGTGGTGGGCATCCTCGACTGGAACAGCAAACGGCACTTCGAACTTTACTGGGCCATCCCCGGCACCGGTGCGGTGATGCTGCAAATGAACCTGCGGCTGGCCTCGGAGGACCTCGGCTACGTCACCTCGCACAGCGAGGCCAGTATCGTCCTGGTCGACGAGAGTCTTCTACCGATCGCGGAGGCGCTGGCCCCGTTCACGCCGAATGTTCGTGCGTGGGTGGTGATGTCGGACAAGCCGATGTCGCAGATCGCCACCACTCTCGTCGCCGTCCACCACTTCGAGGACCTGGTAGCCGCGGCCCCCGACCACTTCGACTGGCCCGTCATTGCCGAGACCTCCGCCTACAGTGCCTGCTACACCACCGGCACGACCGGCACCCCCAAGGGCGTCTACTACTCCCATCGCGGCATCTACCTGCACACGATGGCCCAGGCCGCGAACCTCGGTATCCGCAGCGACGACACCGTCATGTTGATCACCCCGATGTTCCACGGCCAATGCTGGGGACTACCCCAGTCCGCGGTCTACAGCGCCGCAAGAATCGTCTTGCCCGGCCGCTATCAGGCCGAGGACACCCCGGTACTGGTCGACGCCATGATCGCCGAAGACGTCACCGTCGCCAACGGCGCCCCGGCCATCTTCCAGCCGATGCTCGACTACATCGAGACGCTCGCAGTGAAACCAGACTTCCGGCGGGTGCGGCTGCTGTCGGGTGCCACCGAGCCCGCACTGTCGTTGATGCGCGGATTCTACGAGCTGACGAGCGCGGACATCATCCATGCATACGGCGCAACCGAAACCACCCCGACAGTCGCTGTCAACGCCGGTATCAAGCCGTCGCTGCGAGGACATATCTCCGATGAGCAGAAGTGGGACCTCAAACGCTGCCAAGGTCTACCGGTCAACGGGGTGGACATCCGCATCGTCGACGCCGACGGCAACGACCTTCCACACGACGGCAAGAGTCAGGGTGAGGTGCTGCTGCGCGGGCCGTGGATCACCGCGCGCTATCACAACTTTGACGACGCCGACCACTTCGTCGACGGATACTGGCGCAGCGGCGACGTCGGCACCATCGCACCCAACGGATACCTCAAGCTCACGGACCGACTGAAGGACGTGATCAAGAGCGGCGGGGAATGGATCTCCTCGATCGACATGGAGAACGCCCTTCTCGCGCACCCGAGAGTCGCCGAGGTGGCCGTGATCGGTGTCGAACACCCCAAATGGCAGGAGCGTCCGGTCGCGCTCATCGTCACCACCGACGGCGAACAGCTGACGATCGAAGAAATCCACACCCTGCTAGCGGGCTCGTTCGCCAAGTGGCAACTACCCGACACCGTCCTCCACCTCGATGCCCTACCCCGCACCAGCGTCGGCAAACTGGACAAGAAGGTGATGCGCGCCGCACACGCCGGCATCTACACCAACGCCGTCGCGCCGGTCGGCCGACAACGGGTTGAGGATGCCCGGCATCCTGACCGAACCGTCGCGGCGGCTGCCAGCAGGACCTGGCTGGCCGCATCCGCCGCGGCCAACCGGGGACAGCGGGGCGGTGCCCTCGCGTTCTACGACCTCACGCGCGGGCCGGGCGAGCAGCGAGATCCTGCCCGCCCCAGCTGAGCGGGTAAGTTTCACCGAAAGCCGCGTCGCTCCGGCTCTATCCCGTAAGCGGATCCAATCTCGACGTTGGCGGTGCGCCGATTGTGCAGAGTCGCCGTAGGACAAGGACGATCTTGTTCACGGTCGACGCACTGGCGCGGACCCAACGTGCCCGCACGATCTCGTGGGGCGACGAACGGATCCTGCCAATGTCAGTCACTATCGTGTGGCCTGATTCGGTGGTGCCGCTGAACCCTGGGGTCCGTGATCATCCACGGTGATTGCCGACAAGGGTAAGCCTTCCTGAACTGATCAGCGGCAACTGCATCGCAGCCGGACTCGACGATGACTTGCCAGAGCCGTTCCGGGAACAGAGTCCGCGATATCCCGAATCTGACGAATACTTCCTCGTCCGGTGCGCCGCCGAATGGTGCCCAGACACGCGCGAATTGGAGGATGCGTTCCGCTTCCTTGCTCGGCACTGGCGGGCTGGATCGCGGACGCTCGACCTCTCGTGGCCGATCGCGCAATCGGTGTCTCGCGATGGGTGTGCCGGAATGTCGCGAAGCGTCCGGTTCCTCCCGGGATTGTTCCCCTTCTGGTTGTTCGTACATGTGATCACCACGTTTTCTCCGGATAGTTTGGTGGCGCTACCACCGATCTCGCGGCCGAGGTCGGTGAGGACCTTCTGCGTCCCGAACTGGCCGCCAAGGGCGTGCCTCCACTGTCGCGAGGCGGAAATGTCTCGGCATCATGCTGCGACACAACTCAACTCCCCTTCTCGTGGCAGGGCGGGATCTACGCACTGGGGATCTGGTCCCAGCCCTCGACGGACTCGGGGGTGCGGGGTGCGGGTCCGGTGTAGATGGCGGCGGGGCGGACGAGTTTGCCGAGGCGTTTCTGTTCGAGGATGTGGGCGCACCAGCCGGCGGTGCGGCCGCAGGTGAACATCGCGGGCATCATGTGTGCGGGGACCTCGGCGAAGTCGAGGATGACCGCGGCCCAGAATTCGACGTTGGTTTCGATGGCCCGGTCCGGGCGGCGTTCGCGCAGTTCGGCGAGGGCGGCCTGTTCGAGGGCGGCGGCCGCCTCGTAGCGGGGGGCGTTCAGGCGTTGGGCGGTGGCGCGCAGCACCCGGGCGCGGGGGTCTTCGGCGCGGTAGACGCGGTGCCCGAAGCCCATCAGCTTTTCCTTGCGGTCGAGGATGCCCTTGACCAGGGTGCGGGCGTCGCCGGACTTTTCGGTGTCCTCGATCATCGGCAGGACGCGGGCGGGGGCGCCGCCGTGCAGCGGGCCGGACATGGCACCGATGGCCCCGGACAGGGACGCGGCGACGTCGGCGCCGGTGGAGGCGATGACGCGGGCGGTGAAGGTGGAGGCGTTCATGCCGTGTTCGGCGGCGGAGACCCAGTAGGCGTCGATGGCGGCGACGTGGGCGGGGGTCGGGGTCGCCCTTCCAGCGGACCATGAACCGTTCGGTGACGGTTTTCGCTTCGTCGATTCGTCTCTGGGGGACGGCGGGCTGGTAGATGCCGCGGGCGGACTGGGCGACGTAGGACAGGGCCATGACGGAGGCGCGGGCGAGTTGTTCGCGGGCTGTGTCGTCGTCGATGTCGAGGAGGGGTTGGTATCCCCAGATGGGGGCGAGCATGGCCAGGCCGGCCTGGACGTCGACGCGGACGTCGCCGGTGTGTACGGGCAGGGGGAACGGTTCGGCCGGGGGAAGTCCGGGGCCGAAGCGGCCGTCGACGAGCAGGGCCCACACGTTGCCGAACGTGACGTGCTTGGAGACGAGTTCTTCGATGTCGACGCCGCGGTAGCGCAGGGCGCCGCCGTCCTTGTCGGGTTCGGCGATGTCGCTGGTGAACGCGACCACACCTTCCAGTCCGCTGACGAAATCAGCCGGTACTTCGTGACGTGGAGCGTGGACAAGGTCGGCTGCAGCTGTCTGAACGGGCATGGTTCTCCTTGCGTTTCGGTGCGGCGGCCGGCCGCACGGTCAGTGGTGGTGGCTGGCCGGGCGCGGTCTGTGTCTGTCCTGTGAGGGGCCTCGAAGCGCTGCGGCCGGTGGGTCGCGGCGCTTCGAGGCCTGGTTCGTGCGATTCACCGTTCGGCGTCGGGTTACCGATGGGTGTAGCACTCGAACCGGTCGGTCCACGCTCGCCGGCGGTCTCCTTCGTAGGGAGCGGCGCCGTGCGAGCGTGGTGCCGACGCATTCGCAGAACTGCGCGGGTTCGTCCGCACATCTGGAAACTGGGGGGCTGGGTGGCTGCGGCACTGGATGCAGCAAGCCCGAGACAGGAAGGGCCAGATTCGAGGGGCGGGAAGGGCGCTCCCCGTCACGCGCCGATCTCACAGCGCCGGGCCCGGTGGAACGCGGCGCGGCGAGACATCCGTGTGCCGGTGTCTACACCGCCACCGTCAGGGGTTCGCCGATGCGGCTGAAGTGCTCGAATCGGTCGGCCAGACGCTGCTGGGGGTCCTGCCGCACGAGAGCGAGCAGGGCGGTGTGGAGGGCCGTACCGACGCGTTCGCAGAATTGCACCGGCTCGTCCGTGGCATCGGGGAATTCCGGTATCACCGTGTGCACGACACCACCGGCGAGGAGATCGACCGACCGGATATTTTGCGCCGCAGCCATTTCGGGGGCGTGGGTGACATCGCGGTGGATGATCGCGCTCGCTCCTTCCGGCGGCAGCGGTGAGAGCCAGCCGTGCTGGGCGGCGAGAACGCGGTCCGCCGGGAGCAGAGCCAGCGCCCCTCCCCCGGTGCCCTGGCCGAGAAGCAACGACACCGTGGGTGTTCGCAACGCCACGAGTTCGGCCAGGCAGCGGGCGATCTCGCCGGCGAGGCCGCCTTCGTCCGCCTCCTTCGACAGGGCGGCACCTGCGGTGTCGATGACCGTGACCAGGGGGAGGTCGAGTTCCTGCGCCAGACGGATACCGCGGCGGGCCTCCCGCAGTGCCGCCGGACCGAGGGGACGTTGTACGGTCTGGCCGTGTCGGTCCTGGCCGAGCAGAACGCAGGGGACATCGCCGAAGCGGACCAGTGCGAGGGTCAGTCCGGGATCCTTCTCGCCCTGTCCGGTGCCGTTGAGGGGCAGCACGTCAGCGGCGGCGATGAACAGTAGTTCGCGGACCCCGGGGCGGCCGGTGCGGCGGGAGGCGAGCACCGATTCCCATGCGGGAGTCTCGGGAAGGGTGGGTGGGACGGCGACGGAGGTGCGCTCGTCGTCGGCCGGGCGGGAGGTCATGATGCGCAGGGCCCGGTCGAGGATCTCGGCGAGTTGTTCCGGCGGGCGCACCGCATCGACCAGTCCGTGTGCTTGAAGGTTTTCCGCCGTCTGCACGCCGGGGGGAAACGGGGCACCGTACAACGCCTCGTATACCCGGGGCCCGAGGAACCCTACGAGCGCACCCGGCTCGGCGACCGTGACGTGCCCGAGGGACCCCCAGGAGGCGAAGACCCCTCCCGTGGTGGGGTTTCGGAGGTACACGAGATATGGGAGATGGGCCGCTTTGTGGGCGGTCACGGCGGCGGTGATCTTGACCATCTGCAGGAATGCGGTGGTTCCTTCCTGCATGCGCGTTCCGCCCGAGACCGGTAAGGCGATCAGTGGAAGCTTTGCTGCGGTGGCCCACTCGATCGCGGTCACGAGCCGTTGGCCGGCCGCCACGCCGATCGATCCCGCGAGGAACCCGAAATCGCAGACCAGGACC
This sequence comes from Rhodococcus wratislaviensis, assembly GCF_900455735.1. GTDB lineage: Bacteria > Actinomycetota > Actinomycetes > Mycobacteriales > Mycobacteriaceae > Rhodococcus_F > Rhodococcus_F wratislaviensis. Next base: position 124,766 of record NZ_UAUI01000002.1, read on the forward strand.
GCGACGCGACGACCGCGCAGCAGTGCCGCTCCGGTCACGACGGACTCGTCCAGTCCGGTCTTCTCGCGGGCCGCCGCGAGTTCGTCGGCGTACGTTCCGTTCCTGGCAGGCTCGGTGATGGTGGTGTCCCACGATTTCCAGGAGTCACGATCGAAAACCAGGTCGATCAGTTCGTGTGCGGTCAGGCGGGTCATCGGACCGACTCCCGCAGCAGCCATTCGGACACGGTGTCGTTGTCCGCGCCGAGCACCGGCGGCGCGGTGTGCTGGGTGCGGGTGACCTCGGTGCCGTCCGGTTCGAAGAACCGCAGCGGCGGGCCGGGCAGCGTGATGTTGCCGAGGGTGCGGTGGTCGACGTCGATCAGCAGCCCCTGGGACTTGGTCTGCTCCCATTCGTAGACTTCGGAGATCGTCCGGACGCGTCCCGCGGGCACCCCGATGCGGTCGAGTTCGACGAGAAGTTCGTCGCTGGTGTACGCACCGAACGCGTCCTCCACCAGTTCCAGGACCTGCTTGTGGTTCTCGACGCGCTCGGGATTCGTGGCCATTCCGGGGGTGTTCGGATCGAGGTGGAAGCCCGCGCAGAACCTCTTCCACAGTCCTTCACTGCCGACCGAGATCTGGACGGCGCCGTCGGCGGTGCGAAACAGCCCGTACGGCGAGATCGACGGATGGTGGTTGCCCTGCGCCTCCCCGACCTCGCCGGCGACGGTCCACTTCGTCCCTTGGAAGGCGTGCACCCCGACGACGCCGGCCAGCAACGACGTGCGCACGACGCGACCCCGACCGGTGCGCTCCCGTTCCTGCAGGGCGGCGACGACGCCGAACGCCCCGTACATGCCGGCGAGCAGATCCGCGATGGGCACGCCGACGCGCTGCACGTCGTCGGGACTGGGGCCGGTCAGCGACATCAGTCCGGCCTCGCCCTGCGCGATCTGGTCGTACCCCGCGCGTCCGCCCTCGGGTCCGTCGTGACCGAAACCGCTGATGGACAGGACCACCAGGCGCGGGTTCAGCTCCGCGAGACGTTCGGTGGTGAATCCCAGGCGGTCGAGGACGCCGGTGCGGAAGTTCTCCATGAGGACGTCGGCGCGCCGGACCAGGGCTTCGAGGGTGGCCCGTCCGTCGTCGGCCTTGAGGTCGAGGGTGATCGACTTCTTGTTCCGATTGGCGGACAGGAAGTACGTCGATTCCCGCTCCGCGTCAGCCGGGTTCACGAAGGGCGGCCCCCACCCGCGGGTGTCGTCGCCGCCGTGCGGGGTTTCGATCTTGATGACGTCCGCGCCGAGGTCGCCGAGCATCATCGCCGCGTGCGGACCCGCGAGTGCGCGGGTCAGATCGACGACCACGATCCCGTCGAGGGGCCCGGCCTGGGCGGTCGTGGGCTGTGCAGTGGAAAACATGGGGATCCCTGGCTTCCTGCCGGTGTGCCGCCGTCCCATTCTGGACCAGTGGCTGAGTGGACTGGCCACTAGTACAGCAGTGGCTGCGATCACTGTCAAGGGGAGCTGTGGTGGCCGTTACCGACCGACGTCGATAACCGAGCGAGGCGAGATACCCTGAACGAAGCACATCACTGGAATAGAGAGTGGGTGGCCCAGTGGCCGAGCAATTGCGTCCCGTGACGCGGCCCCGTCTGTACGAGGTCATCGTCGAACAGCTTTGCTCGCACATCGCCGACAATGAGATGGTGCCCGGCGATCGCCTCCCCGCCGAGCGCGAGCTGGCCGCGAAACTCGGCGTCAGCCGGGCATCGCTGAGTCAGGCCCTCGTCGCACTGGAAGTCCAGGGCGTGCTGTCGGTCCGGCACGGCGACGGGGCCGTGCTCGTCCGTAGACCGGCCGAGGAACGCGTCATCAAGGCCCTGCGGGAACACGCGGACCGCCTCCCCGACATCATCGAGGCCCGCGAGGCGCTCGAGGTGAAACTTGCCGGCCTGGCCGCCGAGCGTCGAACCGACGCGGAGATGGCGGCGATCGATTCCGCGATCTCAATGATGGAGTCGGAGATCAGCGCAGGCGACCGAGGGGTGGTCGGGGACGAGATGTTCCACGAGGCCATCACGACCGCGGCGCACTCGTCTCTGCTCGCGAAACTCATGCACGAGATCTCCGAGCTCGTCCGCGAGACCCGGATCGAGTCGCTGTCGCAGACCGAGCGGCCGCGGGCGTCACTCGAGGGCCACAAGAAGATCGCCGACGCGGTCCGCCGGCAGGATTCCGTCGCCGCCGCGCGAGCCATGGCCGCGCACATCCGGATGGTTTCCGACGTCGCACTGCTGCGTGAGATCAGCTGAGCCGGTTCGGCACTCGTTCGCCACGCCCGGATGATCGATGCCCGGCGTGACCGGGAGCGGATACACCGAGAGGATGGTGCCATGCCGAACCCGCACGAGGAACGGATCCGCGCCGCCTTCACGCGGCAGGCGCCGACGTTCGAAGATGCGCGGCTCAACATTGCCTTCACATCGAGCGTGCCCTGGCTACTGGACCACGTGACACCCGAAGCAGCCGATGTCGGTCTGGACGTGGCCGGTGGGACCGGCATCGTCAGCCGGGCCCTGGCGCCGGGGGTCGCTCGGGTGATCGCGGTAGACAGCACGCCGGCGATGATCGCCGAAGGCCGCCGTCGCGCGGACGTCGAGGAGCTGGCGAACGTCGACTTCGTGCGCGGGACGGCGGAGGCCCTGCCGCTCGCGTCGGCCGCCTTCACTCTGGTTTTCACCCGGTTCGCGCTGCACCATTTGACCGATCCGCGGCGGGCGGTGGTCGAGATGGCACGTGTGTGCCGCCCGGGCGGGCGGGTCGTGGTGATGGACCTGGTGGCGTCGGCCGACCCTGAGATCGCCGAACGGCAGGACCGGATGGAGAGACTGCGCGATCCCTCGCACGTGCGCATGCCGCCGCGGGGGATGATTCCACAGTGGTTGCAGGAGTGCGGCCTCGTCGTCGACCGTGTCGCCGACAGGGAGGTCGACCGCCCGGTACGGCAGTGGCTCGAGCAGGCAATGACGGAGGAATCGGCCGCGGCGCAGGTTCACGAGGCCTTCGAGGCAGAGCTTGGCGGCGGCGCGGAAACCGGGATGCGCCCGCACCGCGGCACCGATGGCGTGTCGCTGTGGTTCCACCAGTTGTGGGAAATCTCGGTGGCACGCACGCACCCTGACGTCAGCTGAAACACGACCACACCGAGCGCAGCGTGGAGCGCCTACGTTGAGCCCACGCGCGGCAGGGCGATGTACGGCGTCCAGGTACAGCCGCTGACCAACACCCGCCACCACACGGCCATCATTGCGCCACACCAGTCACACCCTCGGGTTTCGCGATCAGTCCGACCCGCAGAACTACGGTGTGCCCTCACACACAGCAACCCTTGACAGTGATGCCACTCACTGCTTGGATTCACTTACTGGCTAGGCCACTACGCCACCGAGTCACTGGGAAGCGGCCCACACGGCGACGCTGTCCGACCACATCAGAAACCGGAGATCCCGATGTCGACCGAACTAATCCCGATCCTGGCGCTCGCCGTCATGTTCGTGGCAGCAACATTGCTGCCGGTGAACATGGGCGCGCTGGGCTTCGTGGCAGCATTTTTCGTCGGAACGCTCGCCGTCGGCATGAGCAGTGACGACATCATCGGGGGATTTCCCGCCGAGTTGTTCCTGACGCTCGTCGGCATCACGTACCTGTTCGCGATCGCCCAGAACAACGGCACGGTAGATCTACTGGTACGTGGTGCCGTCCGGTTGGTCGGTGGGCGCGTCGCCCTGATTCCGTGGGTGATGTTCGGGATCACCGGGGTCCTCACCGCGATCGGGGCCCTCGGGCCCGCCGCCGTCGCGATCATTGCGCCGATCGCGCTGGGCTTCGCCGCCCGGTACAAGATCAACGCACTCCTGATGGGCATGATGGTCATTCACGGGGCGCAGGCCGGCGGCTTCTCGCCGATCAGCATCTACGGCGTCACCGTCAACAACATCGCGTCGAAGGCCGGCCTCGTCAGCAGCCCCCTGGCCCTGTTCCTCGGCAGCCTGTTCTTCAATGCGGCGATCGGAGTATTGCTGTTCGTCTTCCTCGGCGGCCGTGACCTCCTCGGACGAAGCGTGCACGACGAACACCACCACGACGACGGCACCGTCGGCGGAGCGAGCGCCGCACCCACACGCCTGCGAGGGCACGGGGCAACCACAACCACCGCACCGACCCAGACCGTCACCGCGGAGAACAGCCCCCCATTGGCCACCGCCGTCCGCGCCATCACCTTCGATCAGATCCTCACACTCATCGGCCTCGGCGCCCTCGCGCTCTTCGCGCTCGTCCTCGACCTCGACGTCGGATTCATCTCGATGACCGTCGCAGTCGTGCTCGCCCTCGCCTCCCCGAAGGCCCAGAAGGGTGCGATCGCGCAAATCAGCTGGTCGACGGTACTGCTGATCGGCGGTGTGCTCACGTTCGTCGGCGTGCTGCAGGAGGCCGGAACCGTCGAATACGTCGGCGACGCAGTCGCGAGCCTCGGACTGCCGCTGCTCGTCGCACTACTGCTCTGCTACATCGGCGCCATCGTCTCGGCGTTCGCCTCGTCCACAGCGATCCTCGGTGCCACCATCCCCCTCGCCGTCCCGTTCCTGCTGTCCGGCAACATCGGCGCCGTCGGGGTGATCGTCGCACTGAGCGTCTCCTCGACCATCGTCGACGTCAGCCCCTTCTCGACCAATGGCGCCCTTGTACTCGCCAACGCACAAGACGTCGACCGCGACCGCTTCTACAAACAGATCCTCAAATACAGCGCACTCGTCACACTCGTCGGACCGCTCGTGGCCTGGGGAATCTTCGTGCTACCCGGATGGCTCTGACCCATCCCCTGGGGCGGCCCTCGACCACGGGGGCCGCCCACACGTCGGGGCCGTAACCCTGTCATCGCGCCGTGACGGTCGATCGCCGATCGATACGGCGCAACCCGACGAGAGACAGCCGCGATTTCCGCCGACACCGTGCCAACACAATTGCACTGCAACGTGGTTGGACGTGGCGTGTTCCTTCGAGAGCACCCCAAGCGGACGAGGTTCATGGCGAGCGGTGGCCCGATCAGTCGTGCAGATCGCGCCTCCACCGGCACGCCGAACTCGCAGCCACACCCTGGAGTCGCTACCCCGCCAGCCGGTGACTGCGTTACTGGTATCTCAAAGGTGCTCGTTCGCAGAGAGATTCACCCTGTGAAATTCCGTTGAGCATGCGCTCCGCCCATCGTTCCAAGACCTCAGACGGTTAGCCGGCAGAGATCGTGCAGACAACAGGTTGGAAGTTGTCGTTCGCCGAGTCGGCCTGCACGGTCCCACTGCACAGCGCTCGATGAAACTGCCTATACGACACCTGGTAAAAGCAGGGTGACCTGCCGAGCCATGGACCGAGCGGTACCATCCGAATGTCCTGAACGCCTAGAGACATCCGACCACCCAGGGGAGCCCGTGACACAAACCCATGCCGGAGCCCGCCGGAAGCGGGTACCGGCCGAGCACCGGGTGCTCGGTATCGATCGACGAACACTGCCGCCCGCACTCTTCGTCATCGCGGTCTTCTTACTCTTGACCGTCGTCGTGCCGCGGATCGACGCGTCCATCGACTGGGACGACCCGATACGCGCCGGCGAACAGCTCGCGCTTACAGACACCATCGCCTTCACCCCGGCCACAGGATGGGACATCGAGACCGGTTTCCGCGTCGGTCAAGGGGAATCGGGCCGAAAGGCCGGCGATGCAACCATCGCGGGAGACGGGATCACCTTCCAGGTCTCGCCCGACTCCTTCGACGGCACCCCGGACCAACTGCTGGACCAGGTCGAGAAAGTCACCTCCCGCACCACCGACCCGACGTTCCGCGTCGAGGGCAACCGGAGCACCCTCACCACGACGACCGGACAGACCGGCGTCGTCCAGCCCTACAGCAGCCTCGACGTCGACGGTCTGGTCGCAGCCTTCGTCTTCGACGGCACCGGCCTGAAGATCACGGCATACGGTCCGCCCACCCAGATGACCGCGGCCGCCGAGAACATCCGGGCCATGATCGCCAGCATCCACACCGTCGACGGGAACAACGCATGAGCGACACCGACACGGCGACCGACTCGTCGAGCACCGCGGCCCAACGACGCCAACGCGAGGCGTTGGAGGTCTCCGGGTGGGGCGAGCGCTTCGAGTTCGTCCAACCCCACAACCTCTCCTTCTGGGTCTACCTGGCGCTCACTGCGGTTGGGTTGTTCCAGGCCTGGGCGTACTTCGCACCAGAGGCCGGGTTCTACGCCGACGGATTCGCGATATCGGCCGTGCTCTGCGGATTGTGCGGACTCGCCTGGTTCGCCTGGTTCCGTCACATCGACCGGTGGGAGCGCCAACCCGGCCGACTCGTCGCGGCCGCACTTCTGTGGGGTGCCATCCCCGCAACGTTCGCCTTCGCCATGACCGTCAACTCAGCGATGCTCAGCATCTACCCGAAGCTCTTCGGCCAGGAGTGGAGCGCGAACTGGGCCGCTGGCGCTACGGCACCGATCACCGAGGAGGCCGCAAAGCTGTGCGGCTTCATCCTGCTGATGGGCCTCGCCCCGCGACTGATCCGCACCGCCAACGACGGCCTCATCGTCGGCGCATTCATCGGACTCGGATTCGCGATCTTCGAGGACTTCCTCTACGCCGCCAACTCCACTGCCCGGACGTTCGGAACAGACCCGGTCGGTAACGCCGTGCAGATGTCCGTGACCCGGATCGGCGTCAGCTTCATCTCTCACCCGCTCTTCAGCGCGTTGGTCTGCGCCGGCGCCCTCTACCTCATCGGGACCAAGGCGCAGCCCCGGAGAATCGGGCTCGGGTCGGCTTTCGTGGCGGCTGGGATGTTCCTGCACTTCACGTGGGACGATGCAGCTGGACTCGGAGGTGGAAACCCGCTCGTCCTCATCGGCGTCATGTTCGGTTCGATCGTCATCGGATTCACGATGCTGACGATCGCCTTCCGGCGGGCCGCGCCACGGGAGCATCAATTCGTCCGCGACATCCTCGCCCCCGAGGTCGAGGCAGGGGCCCTCACTGCAGCCGAGGTCGACGGCGTTCTGGGCAAGAAAGCGCGTAAGGCTTTCCTGAAATCGGCCCCTGACAGGCGGTCCCGCCGGGCACGCAAGCACCTACGCCGCGCGATCCTCGACCTCGCACACGATGTCGCCCACGACAAGGGATCCGACTCCGAGGCGGTGCGGCACTCCCGCGCGGAGGTCGAGCGACTGCGCGCCAAGGCCGACCTCGGTCGCGGAGTCTGAAGCCAGCGGGAATGCCTCGCCGAGAGTTGAGACGGCGCGTCGCCTCACGGCAGGCGTGCCGCCTCTCGGCGACGCATCGACGTAGTACCACAACGAAATCCGTTCAAGCGACTTCTGTAGACGCCTCCCGCCTTGAATGGACGCCGCCGCGGACGGTGGGCAGCAATCCCGGTGCGGACATTGACCGGTGAGGCACTCACTCCACTCCCCCGCAGGCACTGCGGCCGAGGGCACGATCTGCAGCGATGACCCGTTCCGCCAGTTGTGCGCGAACGGGCCCGCAGCAGGCGGAATCAGGTGTGCTTAGAGGCCCCGCTTACGCGTGATTTCCGGTTCGTCAGTTCGTGGAGCTACCAAGGCCCGCATCATTGCTCGCCATACGTGAATCCCTTCCACCACTATCCATGGGGTGGTCACCTTTTTGGGCCTGCTGTGGTCACCTATTGGGCCCGCGATCCGCCTTGGGCGCTGCTTCGCGCGCATTCTCCGGTCAGCGTGCGACACGTTCGGCGTTGTGAGAGCGGTGTATCTGGTGAGCCGGTGCGCGCTGGTTGGTCCTTGTGCGGACGGTCGAGGTCCGCCGCAGGGATCCGCGGACTCCGTTGCCGGGCAGGGTAGCTCTCTGCCGGGACGGGGGCCGCCGGCAACTTCGTGTTAATACTCAGGGCTGTATGTCGGGCGGGGCCGCGAACGAGCCCGATGCCCCGAGGATGGCGTAGACCGCGGCGCGGACACGATCGGCGACAGCCCCGGTGGAGATGGCATCGAACTTGCCGTCGAGGTGCAAGAACGCCAGGCCATGCACCAGCGCCCACACCGCATCTGCCATCGCGTCCGGGTCGGCAGTAGGAAATGTTTGCTGCACAATAGATTTGACGTACTCGTGAATCGCCGTTGTCGCAGCTACCCGTTCGGGGTTGGTCGGGTCGCACGGTTCGGCAAACATGACACGGAACAGTCCGGGGCGGGCGAGTGCGAACTGGACGTAGGCGATGGCGATCGCGGCGAGATCGTCGGCGGTGGTCGGAGCCGGATGGGCTGCGGCCAGTCGGCCGGCCAGGTCTTGGTAGCCCACCGCGGCGACAGCGGACAGCAGCGCATCGCGGTCGGAGAAATGCCGGTACGGCGCGGCAGTGGACACACCGGCGCGTCGAGCGGCGGCACGGAGCGAAAGCTCGGCGGCTCCGTCTTCTTCGAGGAGTTCCACGGCCGCGCGCACCAGCGCGTTGTGCAGATCGCCGTGGTGATACGGCTGGGTCGTCGTTGCCATGGTCCTAATCTAGCAAGTGTTGACAATGCTTACATATCCTCTTAATGTTAGCGCCGCACACATGATGTGATCATCGTAAACATTGCTCTCGAAAGAAGGTCTGTAGATGTCGAGTGGTTCGGTCTCGGACGGGTTGTTCTCACCGCTTCAACTACGATCCGGTCAGACATTGCGCAACAGGATTGCGAAAGCGGCCATGGAAGAGGGCATGGCCGGCAAGGCGCAGCTGCCCGACAAAAAGCTGATCGAGCTGTACCGACGGTGGGGCGCCGGCGGTGCCGGCCTGCTGATCACGGGAAACGTGATGGTGCACGCCGAAGCGCTGACCGGTCCCGGGGGCATCGTCCTCGATGCTGCCGCACCGCTGGCACCGTTCGCGGCGTGGGCGCAGGCCGGTAAAGCCGCCGGCGCGGCGATGTGGATGCAGATCAGCCACCCCGGTCGACAGATTCAGTCGAACATGCCCGGCGTGGTGTGGGGGCCCTCGGATATCGCGGTCGAGCTCGGCCGTCACTCCAAGCGGTTCGGTCGGCCGGTCGCGATGACCTCCAACCAGATCGAGGCGACCATCGCCCGGTTCGTCACCACCGCCCGACGCGCCGAGTCGGCCGGATTCGACGGGGTCGAGGTCCACGCCGCGCACGGCTACCTGCTCTCCCAATTCCTTTCCCCGCTGGTCAACAACCGCACCGACGAGTGGGGCGGTTCACTCGAGAACCGTGCCCGGCTACTGCTCGAGGTCGTGCGGGGAATCCGTGCGGTGGTGGCGCCGAAGTTCGCCGTCTCGGTGAAACTGAACTCGGCGGATTTCCAGCGGGGTGGCTTCGACGCCGACGACGCGCATGCGGTGATCGGCATGCTCGCGTCGGCGGGTGTCGACCTGGTCGAGGTATCCGGAGGCAGTTACGAAAGCCCAGCCATGTCCGGGCGCCCGGCCGATGGCCGCACCGCGGCCCGCGAGGCGTACTTCCTCGATCTGGCCGCGCAGCTGGCCGAGACCAGCACACTGCCGCTGATGCTCACCGGCGGGATCTCGCGCCGGGAGACCGCCGAACGCGTGTTGGCCAACAACGTCGAGCTGATCGGCATGGCAACCGCGTTGGCGGTCACTCCGGATCTCCCCGACCGTTGGCGCGAGGGACTGGAGGCGGACAAGGGGATGAAACCGGTGACCTGGTCGGACAAGGCGCTCGCCTCTGCCATCGAAATGGCCATGGTGCGCTACCAGATGCGCCGGATGTCGGCCGGTAAGAACCCGGCACTCGGTGTGCACCCGGCCCTGGCAATGGTCGCCGACCAGCGCGTACAGCGGCGGGCACTGCGTCGTTACTCACGATGGCTCACCTCCACAATGCGTGAACGGACCGCGACGCCGGTTCCGAGCGCGGCAGCGCGCTGAACCCGTGATCGGGTTCAACTCAACCTCCCCGATCGGTGGCCACGCCCACCACGTCGATCTCGACACGACGCCTCGCCACCATCCCATCGCATTCCCCACCGACCCTGTCGATCTCGGACGAGGGTGCCTCGCCGACAACACCTCGGAGAATTGATGTCCACGACCACCACGCAGCCCCACGAACTCACGGAACCGGGCAGCGCCACCACCGTCCACAACCATGTCGCGATCATCGGCACCGGCTTCGGTGGCATCGCGACCGCGGTGCGGTTGCGCCAGGCGGGGTTTTCCGACTTCGTGATGCTCGAACGCGCCGGCGAGGTCGGGGGCGTCTGGCGCGACAACGACTATCCCGGCGCCGCAGTCGACGTCCAGAGCAACCTCTATTCGTTCTCCTTCGCCCCGAACCCACACTGGCACAACACCTACGCCAAACAGCCAGAGCTGTTCGCCTACCTCAAAGACGTCGCCGACACCCAGGATCTACGCACACGACTGGTACTCGACTGCGCGGTCGAGCGATTGGAATGGGACCCGGCCGCGCAACTGTGGCGGCTCGAAACCGTACGCGGACCGCGCACCGCCACCCACGTCGTGCTGGCGACCGGCGCTCTCGCCGATCCGCTGATCCCGGCGATCCCAGGACTCGATCAGTTCGACGGGGTCAGCTTCCACTCGGCACGCTGGCACCACCATTACGATCTCGCCGGAAAGCGGGTCGCGGTGATCGGCACCGGCCCCTCGGCGGTCCAGTTCGTCCCGGCCATCCAGCCCGATGTGGCGCACCTGACCGTCTTCCAGCGCACCCCGGCGTGGGTGGTGCCCCGCCACGACCGGCCGGTCGACTCCGTGAGCCGGGCCCTGTATCGCAGGTTCCCGATGTTTCAGCGGCTCGAGCGGCTGAGTTTGTATCTGCGGCGGGAGTGGCAGGTGGTCGCCTTCCGCAATCCGGCACTGATGACGCTGCCTCAGCGCGGTGCCCGCCGACACCTCGAGGCGCAGGTCGGCGATCCGCGGTTGCGGGCGAAGCTGGTGCCCGATTTCCGCTTCGGCTGCAAGCGAGTCCTGATCTCCGATGAGTATCTGCGGTCGCTGGACCAGCACAACGTCACCCTGACCACCGACGGAATCCGGGAGATCACGGCCACCGGCCTGATCGACAACACCGGTACCCACCACCGGGCCGATGCCATCATCTTCGGCACCGGGTTCCGGACCTCACGGCTACCGCTGACCGACCGCACCTACGGGCGCGACGGACGCAGCCTGGCCGAGGTGTGGGGCACCAGCCCGACCGCGTACCTGGGGACCTCCGTCACAGGATTCCCCAACCTCTACCTCATGCACGGGCCGAACATCGGCCTGGGGCACACCTCGGTGATCCATATGTTCGAATCCCAGGCCAACTACATCGCAGGTGCCCTCGGCTACGCCCGCGACCACGACCTGGCCGCCGTCGAACCGACCCCGGTGGCGCAGCAGGCCTTCACCGATGACGTCGAGCGCCTCGGCGAGGGCACCGTATGGACTACCGGCGGGTGCACCAGCTGGTATCTGAACGCAGATGGCCGTAACACCAACATCTGGCCCGGGTCGACCCTCGACTTCCGCCGCCGCACCCAGAAGTTCGACCCGACCCAGCACCTGCTGCACCGTCGGACCCCTGCCCGCGAGGCAGCCGCCTCATGAACGCCGGCGCACTGATCGCCGGAACCGCCGGCGCCCCGACTGTCATGCTGATCCACGGTCTGGCAAGCTCCTACCGGGTCTGGGACCGGGTCGTGCCGAAGATCGAGCAGGGAGCCGACATCGTTGCAGCGCAGCTGGAATCGGAGCACTCGATCGAACGTGACGCCGACGACGCGGCGGCGCTGCTCCGATCCCCAGCGGTGATCGTCGGGCACTCCCGCGGCGGATTGGTCGCCACCGCGCTCGCCGAACGCCACCCCGAACTCGTCTCGGCGCTGCTGCTGTTGTGTCCGCCCTGGTCGCTGGCCAGCAGGCTGAGCGCGCGCACACCCATCGAACGGGTCCTCGCACTGCCCGGCGTGGGTGAGCTGATCTGGGCAATGGCCTCCCCGGAGCGGCAACGTGCCGCTCAGCAGAGCGCGTTCGGCCCAAGTGTCAGCGTGCCCGATCAATTCGTCGACGATCTACGGGCCCGAGGTCGGCGCAACTTCGTCCGCAGTACGCAGGCCATCGACACCTACCTCGGTGCCCGCACCCTCGCCGACCGGTTGACCAGCCTGCCGGTCCCCACCGAGCTTGTCGTCGGCGGACTCGATGCGCGGGTGGCCTCGCCCGCAAGGGAATTCGCCTCAGTGCGTCATGCCACCGTGCGGGTGCTCCCCCGGGTGGGGCACACCCCGCCGTGGGAAGCCCCGGACATGGTCGCGGAAGCGATCGGCCGAACCCTGCGATCCACCACCAGTGCCACCTCCTCTTGCAACGCCGCGTCCTTCGGTCGCGACAACACCCGGCTGCCAGGCCCGCAGCCCCTGACCCGCCCGTACCCGACCACAAATGGAATGGACCATGAGGACCTCTGACCGAACATCCCACCGCCCAGCCGACGCCCGTTAGGCCCTCGCCGGCCGGAGCCTCGCCAAGCTCGAAGCGGTGAATGAGCGACTCGCCCATCTCAATCCTGCAGCCATCAGCCCGGAGCTCCTCGTTGCCGACACCTCCGAGCCGGACTCGCTTCGCGCCGTGGCCGGGTCCGCGCAGGTCGTGGCCACGACGGTCGGCCCGCACCTGGAGCACGACGAGCCGCTGGTCGCGGCGTTCGCTGCCGCGGGCACCGACTACGTCGACTTCACCGGGGAGCCGGAATTCATCGATCGAATGTACCTGGCCCACCACGCCACCGCGGTCGAGTCCGGCGCCCGCCTGGTCCACGCATGCGGGTTCGACTTCACCCGCACGACCTCGGCGCCTTCTTCACCGTCAAGCAACTGCCCCACGGGGTTCCGCTGACTATCCGCGGTGTCGTGCGCAGTAACGCGGTGATCTCGGGCGGGACCCTGAACTCCGGGCTGGGGCAGATGGCGCGCCTCCGTCAGATGCGGCAGGCCGGCGCCGAACGCAAACAAGCCGAGCCGCGGTCCGATGGCCGGCGAGCACGCGTCCGGGCACGTGCTCCGCACCGTGACGCCGACCACCGGTAACCCGTCAGTGCAGGGCGGTTCGGAGGGTGTCCTGCGCCAGCTTGATGGCGACGGACGCACCCTGGGTCGAGCGAAGCGCGTTGAGCATCATGAAGTCGTGGATGACGCCACCGACACGAACGTGGGTGACGGGGACCTCGGCCTCGCGGAGCTTGGCGGCGTAGGCCTCGCCTTCGTCGCGAAGCACGTCGGCCTCGGCGGTGATCACCAGGGCTGGGGGCAGTCCGCGCAGTTGGTCGACGGTCGCGCGCAGCGGAGAGGCGTAGATTTCGGCACGCTGGGACTCGTTGCTGGTGTACTGGTCCCAGAACCACTGCATGCCTTCGCGAGCGAGGAAGTAGTGCTCGGCGAACTGGTGGTACGAGGGGGTGTCGAATGCACCGTTGGTCACCGGGTACAGCAGCACCTGCTGCGTGATGTGCACGTCGCCGCGTTCCTTGGCCATCAGAGTCAGGACGGCGCTCATATTGCCGCCGACCGAGTCGCCGGCGACCGCGAACCGGGTGGCATCGAGTCCCTTCTCGGCGCCGTGTGCGAATACCCACTGGGCGGCGGCGTAGTTCTGCTCGATCGCCGTCGGGTACTTCGCTTCCGGGGACAGGTCGTAGTCGGGGAAGACCACCGCGGCGTCGGCGCCGACGGCGAGCTCGCGGACCAGTCGGTCGTGGGTGTGCGCGTTGCCGAACACCCAACCGGCCCCGTGGATGAAGAACAGGACCGGAAGGGTGCCGGTGGCACCTGCCGGTTTCACGATGCGCACCTTCACCGATCCGGTCGGACCGCCCTCGACGGTGATCCACTCTTCGTCGATCGCCGGTTTGTCGATCTCCCCGGACTGGACCTCGTCGACCGTTGTGCGCCCCTCGTCCGGTGGAAGCTGGAACAGGAACGGGGGCGCATCGGTCGCCTTCGCGAATTCGGCGGCCTCGGGCTCGAGGACGGGCTTGATGTCGGTCATGTCACTCTCCTGTCGCGGGTTCCGGCCCTGCGGTGCGGCATGCCGGTATGCGAATCACCGTGGGGTACGGCCCCATCGTCGGTGTTACCTGTTTTCGGCGTCGACCAGAATTCTGGGCAAGCCGGGATGGTTCCTGCTCCTTTCGTCGAGCGAATCACGGTGTCGTCGGTGGCCGGTGAATCTGCCGTGGGCGGCACCGGTTCGTCGGGAATCAGGATTCGGTGGGAAGCAGTAGCACCTTGCCGACCGAGTCCTTCGAATCCAGCATCGCTTGTCCTCGTTCGGCGTCGGCCAGTGGCAGCTTGGCCGAGATGACCGGCCGCACGACCCCCTGTGTGACCAGTGGCCACTCATTCTCGGCCACCGCCGCGACGATCTCGGCCTTGGACCCGGGACCGGTCAGGGGCCGGTTCCGGACGTTGAGGCCGATCACCCGGGCGCGCTTGCCGATGAGTGCTCCGACGTTCAGTTCTCCGGTGAAGCCGCCCTGCATTCCGATGATCACCAGCCGTCCGCCGATCGCGAGCGCGTCGACGTTGCCGGGCACGTACTCGCCGCCCATGATGTCGAGGATGACGTCGACCTGTCCGGCGAGCTCGGTGGCGAAGTTCTGCTCGCGGTAGTTGATCACGATATCGGCTCCGAGCTCGCGGCAGCGCTGCGCTTTGGCCTCCGAACCGACGGTCACCGCCACCGTGGCGCCGAGTGCCTTGCCGACTTGGATGGCATGGGTGCCGATGCCGCTGCCGCCGCCGTGCACCAGCAATGTTTCCCCGGCCTTCAGGCCGGCGTCCATGACGATGGTCGACCACACGGTGCTCGCCACCTCGGGCAGCGCGGCCGCGTCGACGAGCGAGAGCCCGTCCGGGATCGGCAACAGCTGGGCCGCCGGGACGACGACGTACTCGGCGTATGCTCCGCCCGCGATGAGAGCGCAGACCTCATCGCCCGGGCGGAAGCCGTCGACTCCCGCGCCGACCGCGACGACGGTGCCGGAGGCCTCCATGCCCATGATGTCGGTGATTCCGGGCGGTGGCGGGTAGAGGCCCTGACGCTGCATCAGGTCGGCGCGGTTGATGCCGGCCGCGGCGACCCGGAGCAGGACCTCGCCGGCGGCGGGGGTGGGCGTGGAGACCTGCGCGATGTTCATGGTCTTGTCATCGTCGACGACGATGGCCCGCATGGTGGCGGGAACTGTCTCGGGGGTGGTCATTTCAGTGCCTTTCGTGCAATCGCGGCGGCAAAGCCTGGGAACCGGGCGTTGCGACTGCGATGTATCGTTGGGTCGTTCGGTGACCGGTGGATCTCGGTGTGCGGCAACGGGATATGCGTCAGCGGGCGCCGATCAGCTTCCAGACGCGCAGTACCGCGCTCAGCGCCGGCGCCCACGTGGTCCACGGGATGCGCGCGGGCGGGGTGAAGCCGAGGGCGCGCTGATGGGCGACGGTCTGCGGTTCGGTGTACTTGAGTATGCCGTCCTTGCCGTGCCGGCGTCCCACGCCCGAGTCACCCATTCCGCCCATCGGAGAGTCGATGCTGCCCCACGCCGCCGCGAACGCCTCGTTGACGTTGACGGTGCCGGCGTGCACCCGGGCGGCCACCGCACGTCCGTGAGCGCCGTTGCGGCTCCACACGCTGGCGTTCAGCCCGTACGAGGTGGCGTTCGCCTGCGCGATGCCCTCCTCGACATCGTCGAAGCCGTAGATCGAGACCACCGGACCGAAAGTTTCGTGCCCGTGGAGGGTCATCTCCGGGGTGACGTCGGTGAGGATGGTCGGCTCGTAGAACAGCGGACCGAGATCGGGGCGGGCGGTACCGCCTGCCAGCACGGTGGCGCCCTTGCCGACGGCGTCGGCAACGTGCGTGGTGACGGTGTCCAGCTGGGACTGACTGGTGAGGCTACCGACGTCGGTGCTGTAGTCGTAGGCCGCGCCGAGCTTCAGTTGCTTGGTCCGCTCCACGAACTTTGCCACGAACTCTTGCCGCACCGATTCGGCGACGTAGATCCGCTCGATCGACACGCACAGTTGCCCGGCCGACGGGAACGCGGCGGCGACGGCACCGTCGGCGGCACGATCGAGATCGGCGTCGTCGAGCACCAGCATCGCGTTCTTGCCGCCCAGCTCCAACGAGGCTCCGATCAAACGCTCGCCGGCGTCGCGGGCGATCTGGCGGCCGGTGGCGGTGGACCCGGTGAACATCACGTAGTCGGCGTTATCCATCAGCGGCTCCCCTATCGAGCTGCCGCGGCCGACCACCATCTGCCACACGTCGGCGGGCAGCCCCGCCTCGTACATCAGATCCATGGCCCACAGCGCGGTGAGCGCGGTCTGGGTGTCGGGCTTCTGTACCACCGCGTTACCGGCCATCAGGGCAGGAATCGCATCACCGGCGGCCATCGACAGGGGGTAGTTCCACGGTGAGATGATCGCGACCACGCCCTTGGGATGGTGCAGCTCGGTGGTATGGGTCAAGATCGGGATCGCTCCGCGCCGGCGCTGGGCGGCCAGCAGCTTTTCGGCGCTGCGCGCGTAGTACCGGGAGGTGATGGCGGTGTCGGTGATCTCCAGGAACGCGTCGCGACGGGTCTTTCCGTTCTCCGCCTGCATCAGGTCCAGGCCTTCGTTCTGGCGTCCGAGGACCAGGTCGTGGAACCGCAGCAGCACCTTGCGGCGCTCACCGATCGGGGTGGCTGCCCATATGGCCTGGGCGCGACGAGCCCGGACGAAGGCTATTTCGACGTCGCCCGGCGTGGAGACCGGGAAGTCGGCGAGTGGCCCGCCGGTGTAGGGGGCGGTGGTGGCGACGCGGGTGGCGTCAGCACCCGCGGCGACCTGACGGGTCAGACGATCCCGCAGCTGGGCAGTCAGCGAGGACGGGAGGCCGGCGGTCGTCGTAACTCTTTCGGGGGTGGCGTATTTGGTGGACATGGTGGGACTCCGTTGAGGGTGTCGAATGTCGGAGCGGATGCGATGGCCGATTACCGGCTGCGGACCGAGAACGGAACCGGCATGTGCAGCGCAGCCTGCGCCTCGGTGCTGACGTCGAACGCGATGGTGCGGATCGGCTTCAGTGCGCGCAGGTCGTCGGCCATGCGTCCCGCGCCGAGGGTCAGGTCGACACCGCGCGGGAACATCGAGGTTCCGCCGGCCAGCACGTGGGTCTGATTCAGGGTGGAGTGCCAGGCGCCGTCGACCTTCGTGTACGAGGTCAGGGTGGATACCTTTTCGCCGCTCCGGGTGCGCTTCTGGGCCGGTGTCGGGGCGGAGAAGGCGATGTCGACGCCGCCATCGGTGTTGGCGATGCGGGCGGTGGTCCGGCGCTCGTCGATGTTCACGTCGAGTGCGGTGACCCATTTCGGGAAGCCGTAGCCGTGGTGGCCGCGCACCTGGGCGATATCGGTGTTCACCGGCAGGGAGAGCACGTACGAGTGGATGTGGTCGTTCGCCAGCGCGGCCGCGACGTCTGCAACGGGGAGTTTGCCGTGCCGGGCGGGGCGCACCGCAACCCCCACCGCAGCCTCGGTATAGAAGTCGATGTCGCAGACGTCGTAGCGGAAGAACATCACCGACACCAGGCCGAGACCAGGGGTGATCTCCAGTGGGGTGAGCTCGCGCGGGATCCGGTTCCGGATCGCCTTGCTGGGCGCGATCATCGTCAGACGTGCCGACGACATCGCGTAGTAGAAGTTCGGAGTCAAGGTGGGCCCGATGCGAGACTCGACCCGGGTCTTGGGAAGGGTCCGGAAGAAGTCCACTCCATTGACCCGCGGGTCGCGCGCCACCTCGTCCAGGTCGGTGTCCATCCGGAAGCGCTCGAACAAACCGCCGGCCGGGACTGTGACGGAATGTCCACCCAGGTCGACCTCGATGGTGTTCTGCTCGGTTGAAGTCATGTGTCGGTCCTTCGCCATCGGTATGTGTGCACTGCTTACATGAGGCTAGACCGGCTATGTAAGCATTGTCAACACTTCTTGGATTCCCGTGGGCGATCGGCCTCGATACGGTCGAATGCGACAGGCACCTGTTCCCTGCGAGCCGATCGGACCCTCGACGCAACGCCCCGTCGTCACCTGGAGCATCGCGGTTGACGCGTGCGCAGCATCCACATAATGTAAGCGGTGTGCACATCCGGCGGTGTGCCGAGAACCCATCACAGGTGGCCCACAGGCGTCCCCTTTCCGGAGGAACACATCATGACGAAGGCCCTGTTCGTAGTAACCGCAGCCGACCGTTGGACACTCAACGACGGCACCGTGCATCCCTCGGGGTACTGGGCTGAGGAACTCGCGGTGCCGTACCGCATCTTCAGCGAAGCGGGATGGAACATCACCGTGGCCACCCCCGGCGGCAAAGCGCCGACGCTCGATCAGCTCAGCCTCGGTATCTCCGGAGGGATGCCGTGGAAGCGCCGCGACGTGAAGAACTTCCTCGACAACATCGCCGACGTACTCGCCCACCCGGCTTCTCTGGATTCGGTGGACCCGGACGAATTCGACCTGGTGTTCTACCCGGGCGGTCACGGCCCGATGGAAGATCTCGCCTACGACAAGACCTCAGGCGAACTGCTGACCCACCGTCTGGCATCAGGCAAACCGCTGGCCCTGCTGTGCCACGCGCCAGCTGCGGTCTTGGCTGCAACCAACCCTGACGGCACCTCGGCCTTCGCCGGTTACCGGATGACCGGGCTGTCCAACCGCGAAGAACTGTTGAACCGATTCGCCAAGAAGGCGCCGTGGCTGTTGGAGGACAGGCTGAAGGAAGCCGGCATCGAGTACTCCAAAGGACTGATCCCACTGCGCCCACACGTGGTCGTAGACCGCAACCTCTACACCGGGCAGAACCCGCAGTCCTCCGAAAAACTGGCGACCCAGCTCGTCGATGTCCTTCTCGGCTCCGCGACAGGCTCCGAGAAGGGTTAGAGGGCTGGCATATTCGCGAGCTCCACCGGTTCGATGTCGACGCAGTCGCTCCATCAGGTCCGCTCAGCCACGACGGTTGCGCGGCGATCCGCCACACTCCCCGAGCAAGTACGCCCACCACCGACGGCCCAATCCAGTCGACTCTCATAAGGACATGGCCGCAGTTCGTGGCCGACCAGACCAAGCCCGCATGGTGCCGCCGGTGGTAGGACTTCGACCCGACGAACAAGCCTTCGGGTCAACAGCAGCGACCGTCGTCGCAACAGCACCTCCGTTTTCGCGCTCGTACCTGACCTCAACCGCATCGGCCCACGTCACGGTTCAAAGCTGTTCTGCAGGCAGGAGTCAGCAGTCGAGTGCCGGTCCCGTAAACCCAACCCCGACCTGCACCAGTCAGGCGGAGATGTCGTGAACCGCCGCGCCCAAGTCGAGTGACGTGTTAGAACGAACGGGTGGCACTCGGCGAAAGGATCGAGATCGACGTTCGGACACGCATGATTGCGGGTCAAGAGCTCGATATGGCCGCACGCCAACCAGACGTGGGCAACGTGATCGTTCACCGAGCCGGAGATCTCCTGGTGCTCGTCGACAGCGGGGTCACATCCGTTATCCGCGACGCGATCCGGTCCGCTGCCGACGACCTCGCTCCGTGGTCGAAGATCCTGCTGCTCACCACCCACGGTCACCCCGACCATGTCGGGAACAACGACATCATCACAGACCTCGGCAAGGGACTCGACAAATCGAACGTGCACCATTTCGTCAGCGCACACGACGCGAGCCAGTACCACGATCACGGGCTCCCCTACTGGACCACGAGCCTTGAGCGCGTGACCGGCTTGGTACCGGGCTTCGAGGATCCGTCTGCGGCAACTCGACAGCTCCTCGCCATGTACCAGCCCTACGTTCCCATCACCGACATCACCCGGACCTACGAGGAACTCCCGCTCGAGCACCTCGCCATCGGCTCTCAACACATGTCGGGTTGGTCGTTCGGAGACGGTGCCGTTCAGGTCATCCGCACCCACGGCCACTGCGCCGGCCAGGTCGTCGTCCACCTTCCCGAGGCGCGGTTGCTGCACCTGTCCGACGAACCGAACGGCCCGTGCGGCGCGATGCACGATGCCAACCAGATGAATATCTTCGCCGCGCTCGCCCAGGCGCTGACGCTGGTCGAGACCGATGCTGTCGACATCGTCACCGAAGGCCATGCGTTCGAGGTGTTCGATCGCCCGACCGCAGCCGAGCGTCTGTCGACGCTGCTCGATCAGGCTGCGGCGCTGGACGGCGCCGCACAGGCACTGCTCAGCGGTGGCATCGACGACCTTCCGGCGTTCGTCGACGCCTTCGTTGCGCGGTCCCAGGCGCTTGGCGTATCGGGCGCGAACCCAAACCCCATGTTCAACACCATGATGACGATCGCCAAACTGCGCGAGCTGGGCCTCGTCGCGAAAGGCAAAGGTCCGCAACAGACATGGAGCCGACCCGTGCTCGACGACTCGATGGGCGCACCGTCGTCATCGGTCGAATGACCCCTCGACCGACGTAGTTGCTGTGCGCCTTCCGTCCCACTCGCCTCGACGAATTTTGTCCTACACCCGAGCGAATTGAGGTTCGACCGATGTTCACCGGACTGTCCGCCTTCCCCCTTACGCCGATGAACGAGACAGAAATCGACGAGTCCGCGTTCTCCGGAATTGTCTCGCGACTGGCTGACGCGGGTGTCGAATCCATCGGCGCCCTCGGGTCCACCGGTAGCTACGCCTACCTGACCAGAGAAGAGCGCAAGCGGGTCGCACAGCTCGCTGTGGCCGCAGCGGGCACCACACCGGTCATGATCGGTATCGGGTCGCTGCGCACGGCGCACGTCCGCTCCCTCGCCGAGGATGCACAAGATGCGGGCGCCGCCGCGGTGCTGCTGGCACCGATGTCCTATCAACAACTGACCGCAGAGGAAGTGTTCGGCCTGTACGAAGCGGTGACACGTGAACTGTCCGTGCCGCTGTGCGTCTACGACAATCCCGGTACCACCCACTTCACCTTCACCGATGAACTGCACGGCCGCATCGCCGAACTTCCGAAGATCGGATCGATCAAGATTCCCGGTGTCCCTGTCGACCCAGCCGAGGCAGCCGGTCGACTGAAGTCCCTCCGATCTCACATCCCGTCGACGGTCACGATCGGGGCCAGCGGCGACCCCTTCGCCGCGGCAGGCCTCGACGCCGGCTGCGACGTTTGGTACAGCGTGCTTGCCGGCGTGCTTCCCAAGCCATGCCTGGCCCTTACCCGCGCATCCCGGAACGACGACCAGAACACCGCCACCGCGCTGTCGAATCGACTCGAACCCATCTGGGAATTGTTCCGGACCCATGGGAGCCTGCGCGTCGTATCCGCCATCGCCGAACACCTCGGCCTCGTCGAATCGCCCAATCTCCCGCTGCCGGTACGGGGGCTCGCCGAGGCCGCACGTTCAAGGGTCGCCAACGCGCTCGAGCAGGTCCACGATCTGCTGTGATCTCCGCCGAGGCTTAGGCCCAGACGAGGGCCCGGCCTGTTCACCGCGCTGCCGGTGAAGAACTCGGCGGCCGTGCGCGCGGACGCCTCGGCGCCGTCCAGGAACCCCTCCAGGTTGGCGGTGGCGGGGTTGAGATACCGGATGCGGCCCGAACCCAACTCCCACAGCCCCAGCGGGGTCGGCGTGCATTCCAACGCCGCGGTCCCCGCGCGCCGCCGAATGCGGGCCGAAGAAGTGACGGTGACGGCGGGCGCCCTTTGTATGCTCGCGCCGGGAAGTTCCGGCATCCGCCACTCTCGTGCAACGGGAGACAATAATGCGGGACTATCGGGCATCCAGTATCGGCAAAAATCACGTGTACATATTCGGAGGCGCCCCACATTTACGATCGACGCCCAATTCGAGCGGCCCAGATTCTCGAGCCGCGGTTCGCACAAGGTCATTCCGGGTCGCGCCGGCCCGATTTCGGGGTGTCGATATCGACGCTCCTGCCGACCGGCCCCCTCGTACACCGAGTGCACTTCCCGGCCGAGGACGGCGGTAGGCGCAGGCGGTGGCCTCGCGAGTGATCGCGCTGATCAGGGCGGTGGCCCGGCCGCCCCCAGGCGAGCCGGGGCACCGCTGTCCCGGATTGCTCCGTCGGTCATCCCAATCCGATGCCGCCGCCGAAGGTGACGCTCAGCCACTTCAGGAACGCCTCGAACGCGACATTGAAGTCGATTCCTGCAGAACCCATCAGAATTCACTCCTTTCCCGGTGATGAATCCACGGGATCATCAAGCCCCGCTTACTCTGCCTATCGCAATCGGGGTCGATGAGTGTTTCGCGAACAAGAAACTTTCTCACATAATGAAATCAACAAACCGCCCATATTGTTCCGGCAAATCAAATAGAGAATGGGTGACAGTGAATTATCGGGACATTTGTTTCTCGTGTGCATTCGCGTGACCCACGAGGCTGCCCGGTCTGCCATCGCGGCGCGCACCGTCCTCAGCAGGTACCCGCAAGCGAGTGCGATACGCGGATCGCCCTGAAGGTCGCACACCCCCCGGGGGTGCAGCGCGGCGCCGGTCCGCGGCGTGACAACCCGGAGGCCATGAGGATGGCCGATCGCGCAGCGGGCGCGACGCCATTGTGCCTATGATCCGGGCGCGTGGCCGAGCATGGCCGACCGGAAGGTGTAGATCGATGCCCGAGAACAAGAACACACCGAAACCCGAACCTGGTCCGCTCGGCGCGGGCGCACGTGTGCTGGTGCGCCGACCGTCCGAAGCGGCGCAGACGGGTCGGATCATCGAGGACTACGCCGAGCTGACCGACACCGAGGAGCGCGGGCACGCCTGGGCGCCGGTGCACCGGTGGGCGGTCGCCCTCGATGACGGGCGACTGGTGTTCGCAGACACCGACGACCTGACAGCCGACCCCGGCACGACGGAAATGGGCAAGTAAGGCCGGCAGGCCCCCGACCGGTCCAACGGCCAGGCACAGGCGGGGTCACACCACCTTCTCGCTGCCGGTGAGGAAGAACGGCGCCGTGCGCCCGAAGCAGAAGACGGTCGCTTCGACCGCTTCGCGAAGTCGCGCGGGTCACCGCGCGGCACGGACGGCTGCGCCGAGTCCGTCCGCGAACCGGCCTGTACCAGGGTGGACGGCGTTCGAGGAGCCGACCGGCCGGCCGGTGTCGTCACACGTCACATGCACCGATCAATTCCGACTCCTGACCGATTGAAAATGAGTCGTTGGGGGTAGCCGATTCGGAGTGGTCCGCACGGCACTCGCTGATCTCGGGTGCCGGCGGCTGCTCCAGCCCGACCGGGGTCGTCCAACGATCGCCGATCCGGGTGAAGGGAGTCGACAATGATGACCCGATTGCAGATCGCGGCAGCGGTGGTCGTGGGCTACTGGATGGGGCGAGCACACCGGACGAAACTGGGACTGCTGCTCGCCGCGGCGAGCGCCGGCCGCCTCGCCGGGGGACCTCAGGAGATGGTGGACCGGGCGACCAAACTCCTCCAATCCTCACCCCAATTCGCCGAACTCAGCGAATCGGTACGGGGTCAACTCCTCGACGCCGTGAAAGTGGCAGCCATGACCGCCGCGACCGCCCGGATCGACGCCCTCAACAACCGATTGCTCTCCGGCTCCGACGAAATTCTCGAGACCGCCGAAGACCTGGTCGAGAACACCGCGGACATGGCCGCAGACGTCACCGACGACACCGCGGAGACGGTCGGGGACGTCACCGACGACACCGCGGGCACGGTCGCGAAACTCGCCGGGGGCACACTCGGCGCAGTGGGTGCGTTGGGGCGCAGGAAGCGGCCGAAGAAAGCACCGCCACCGGACGAGACCGACGAGACCGACGAAGCCGACGAGGACACCACGGGCAGGGTGCGGAAGCTCACCCACGACGCCGTGGGCCTGGTGGGGCGCAAGAAGCGGCCGAAGAAAGCACCGCCACCGGAGGAGGACGATGACGAGGACGAGGACGAGGAGGGGATGGCAGAGAAGGCCGAGGAACGACCGGCGCGGCAACCGACCCGCAGGCGTAGTGACGAGCCGCCCCGCAAGCGAAGCGCCCCGGCGAAAACCTCCGGCACCCGGAAGCGGGGAGTGCAGCGATGACCACAACGGGTGGTCCGAGCTCGAGCAGCCTGGCCGACGTCATCGACACCATCTTGGACAAGGGCCTGGTCATCGACGCCTACGTGCGGGTCTCGCTGGTCGGCATCGAACTGCTCACTATCGACGCCCGCATCGTCGTCGCCAGTGTCGACACCTACCTCCGCTTCGCCGAGGCGGTGAACCGACTCGAGATCGGCAACGAACCCAAGGGCCTGACCGATCTCGTCTCCGACGTCAAGGGCAGCGGCAGCACGAAATCCAAGACCAAGGGCGTCCTCGAGGGCGTCGGCGAAACGCTCAGTGAACTGCTCAGTGGATCCGGCAGCGAACGCGAACCCGCACCCCGGCGGGGACGGAAATGACATCCCCGACGACGTCGACAGCAAACTCGCCGAATGCCAGACCATCACGCCGGAGGTGTGCAGATCCTCCAGTGGAGACGGCCACGGTGAGGCAGTCCGACTCCCCCTCCAGCACAGCCGGATTGACGCCAGTCCGGACTGAGAACCCGCAAGAGACGACTCGCGACGTCCTGCGCCCACCAGAACGATCTGCTGCGATCACCACCACGTTCGCCAACTGTTATCCATCCATCCAACCTGAAGTCTCCGGACCAGCGGACGGGCGACCCCGGTGACGACGCTGCTCTCTCCGATCCCCAACCTCGACGGACGATGATTCGGGTACGGGTTGCTACAACCGTTCACGGATGAGCTTCCGATCACGGTCGGGGTGCGCGAAGACCAATGCCAGGACTGCCGCGACGAGTCCGAGCCCTCCGAGCAATTGGAATGCCAAGAGATAACCCGCGGCCGGAGTCGCTGCGTTGTCGACGATCAAACCGGTGGCATACGGTGCGATCAGGCCACCGACAGCCATCAGCGCAATGAAGGTACCCATCGTTCCTGCGGTCTGCTGCGGCGGACACAGTTCCGAGATGGCCGAATTCACCAGAGGGAAAACCATTGCCGAGAATCCGTAGCCGATCGAGATAGCCACGACGGCCACGATCGGGGTGTCGAACACAGGCATTGCCATCAGAACGCTTCCGCACACGATGACACCGATGCAGGGCACGATGATCCGGACCAGACGAGCCGAGGCGCCGCGTTGCCGCAGGCGGTCTGTGATCGCGCCCGACATGATCATCAGAACGAGGCTGACGATGGATGGCAACGCGAACAACGATCCGGCCTGCATGGCGCTGAATCCCAGTCCGACTTCGAAGTACGACGGCAGCCACGTCAACACCATGGTTACCAGTGCGTACACGACTATGACGAGGACGGCGCAACTGACGAACGTGCGTGAGAGGAATATCGTGCGCCACGGGGCGCTGGGTTCGGTTCCTCCAATGTCCGAATCCAACTCGGCGGAGGCCTTGCCCGCGTAGGGGCCTTCGGACCAACTTGCCAGCCAGCACACCGCCCAGACTGCGCCGAGTCCGCAGAGCCCGAGAACTGCTGTACGCCATCCATATTCAATGGTTACGAACGTCAGTATCGGCGCCAGGGCGATCTTGGCCATCGACGAGGCACCAGTCAACAACGCACTCGGAAGGCCACGCTTGGCAGGAGGATGCCACGAGTACGTAGCGGTATGCATGAGCCCAGCGCTCGGCCCCTCGGCGAGCCCGAGGAGCATGCGACTGACGATGAGCATCGTCACACTCGCGGCGACAACCAGCGGGAGCATCACCACGGACCATGCAACGGCGAGCGCCAACAGTGACCACCGCAGTGTCACATACTTGTTGATTGGGCCTGCGAAGAAGCCCCCAATAGTGAAGGCGAGGAAGAACAGAGAACCGGCCAAACCGATTTGAGAGGCGGTCAAGCCGAGTTCCCTGGCGAGCGGCTGGGCAATGACACCCAAGACGACCTTGTCACCCCAGTTGACGATATAGAGGAAGACGACAAGTCCGGTCATCCCCCACGCGCGGCCACTGCTTTTCAGAATTCCTGCGCCAGAGGAGGAATGGGGGGTCTGTTTGTCTCGAGCGACTTCACCTGTGGTCACGGGAGTCCTTTGTTATGGGATCGCACGGTCGCCATCTGTGCAGTACGAAGATGCAGTAGACCCATTGAAGGTGACCCATGACACACAAGCAAACTGCGATTGCTTATCGCCCCGATAGACCCTTCCTATGGAAACTCACGCCGGGGCGGGCTTTCCGCAGCGTGTGGCACGTCCCCGGGTATCTCCGTTCCCGTGCCACAGCCGCGGCGTGATTGGCGCCGTCCGTTCACGTGGCCCCCGACTCAGCTGATTTCACCCCGCGAGCTCTCGTTCACTGTGCCCACGTGCGATCGCGGCATGATGAACAGGGCTTCGGCTTCGATGCAGGTCGCTCCGGAGCCATCAGCGAGATGGCCGCGCACAATCGCCTTTCTGCCGTCGACCGAAGCGGTCCACGCTTCCAACCTGACATGCCCGAGCTTGGTGATCCGCTTGAAGGTCGTCGTGAGATACACGGTCATACCGGCATTTCCGCCGGCACCTGCGGCCTCACCGAGCAATTGGTCGAGGAGCATCGCACAAACCCCTCCGTGGACCTGTCCCGGAGCGCCCTCGTAAAGGCATCCCAGGTCGAGTTCCGCGCGTGCACGACCGTCCGGCAGTCGGTGAACGGTCATCGGTGGCGCCACCGGGTTCCGACGGCCGACCACGGCGTTACCGAAGTCATTCCGCAGCGGCCCTCCAATATCGAACAGGTCACCCGGAGTCCGATCGGGCACCGACGAGCGGAGACGCCGGGTGAGGTGTTCGAGCCGAGAAGCGACGTCATCGGCGATTGCCACGTCGACGTCTGCTCGCATCTGCGCCTCCATGAATGCCCGGGTGGCGTCGGCCAATCGGCGGAGATGCGCAGGTGCGTCGACAGTTTGAACAATGGATTCGGACCACGATGACTCGGCGGTGTGCAATGGCGATTCAGCCATGGAGTACTCCTGGGATGTGTCAGACAGTTGACGGAAGTCACGCTGCGGGTTAGCTTACAATCGTTCGAACCTCTCGTCGCTAGTGCCGATAGGTTCGGAATCGCTTGCAGTCGAGCGCTGTCCGCATACGGGTTCGTCTCACCGACCAGGAATGCGACGGATCGCGACTCTTCCTGCACCGCGCAGTCACACACGAGTTGAAACAGGCTCTCCTGCCGTCGATCACCCCTCATGCACAGTCGCGGGACCACACCCGATCAACCAGCAAGCGCCAAGGACACAGTGAGACATATGAATACATCAGCGAACCGAGCAACTTCCCGCGACAGTGCACTGTATGATCCGGAAGTGACCAGCCCCAGCCGGCACCTCACATGGACTGATCAAGTCGCTCGACACGCTGCGGTGAAGCCAGGCAGTGCTGCCATGCGGTATTCAGGTCGATCCCTGACGTGGTCCCAGTTGGACGGCCGGTCACGACAGTTGGCACAGTGGTTGAAACACCGAGGAATCGGCCGCGGTGACCGCGTGCTGTTCGCGATGTCGAACGGACCCGAGTTTCCGATTGCTCTGCTGTCGGTCCACCACCTGGGGGCCATCGCCGTTCCGGTGAACTTCCGTCTCGCCCCACCGGAGGTGGAGTTCCTTGCGTCCGATGCGGCCGTGTCGGCCGTCATCGTCGATGACGATCTGCTTGCCCTGGTAGAACCCACGCTGCGGCGCCATCCCGATCTCCCCTACGTCGTGAACGGTGGCCGGAGCAGATCCGATGACCGATCGACACGGCTGGCCGACCTCACACCCGGCGACAGACCCCCTTCACCACTGCCTGGGCCGGCCTCGACGGGCGACGTCGCGGTCATCATGTACACCTCGGGAACCACAGGTCTTCCGAAGGGGGCAATGCTCAGCTTCGAGAACCTGCTTGCGGGCGCCGTCACGTCCATTCATATGAACCAGCTGTTCTCCGAGAACGCGGTTCGTCTTGTCACCACCCCCTTCTTTCACATAGCAGCCATGACCACGCTGCTCAGCAGTCTCACGATGGGGCAGACGTGTGTGATCAACCCCAGCGGCAACTTCGACGCGGAGACGTTCCTCGATCTGATCGAGACCGAAATGGTGAACAATGTGTTCCTCGTGCCCACTCAATGGGAGATGGTGTGCGCCGCCGAGAGCCTGCCCTCGAGGAATCTCAGCCTCCGTACCGTGTCCTGGGGGGCCGCCCCTGCCTCGCAGCAACTCTTGCGCAAAATGGCGGAAGTTCTTCCCGGTGTCCGGATCGTATCGACCCTCGGCCAAACCGAGACGTCGGCAGTGACCACCTGGATTTCCGGTGACGAGTGGTTGAAACGACCCGGGTCGGTGGGCCGACCGGTCCCGACGGTGGCAGCCCGAGTCGTCGACGCCGACATGAACGACGTCCCGGTCGGTGCACCAGGGGAGATCGTCTACCGCGGTGCCGGGGTGATGCAGGGCTACTGGAATCGTCCGGCGGAGACCGAAGCCGCGTTCCACGGTGGGTGGTTCCACTCTGGCGACGTCGTCCACAGGGACGAGGACGGCTATTTCTACGTCGTGGATCGTCTCAAGGACATGATCATCTCCGGTGGAGAGAATATCTATCCCGCCGAACTCGAATCGGTCCTCGCCGAGCACCCCCGGATTCGTGAAGTAGCCGTTGTTGGCAAACCGCATCCGAAGTGGGGAGAAACTCCGATCGCGTGCATCGTGCCGACAGACGACGAACCCGTGACACACCACGAGGTGGTCGCCTGGATCACCGCACGCCTGGCTTCATTCAAGAAGCCGTCCGAGACGATCAATCTCGATTCCCTACCTCGCAACGTGTCCGGCAAGGTCCGGAAGAACGTGCTTCGTGAGGTCGTCCAGTCCGGGGTCGGTGATCGCACGTCGTGAGGTGACCAAGGCAATCCCGGCCGCCGATGAGCCTGGTGTCCCTCGCTGCTCGACTGCCTCTACGTCACCCTCCTCCCGACTACGAGTCGGCCGCCTCGCCGAGTTCGACGTGTTCGAGCCAGATCCGCTCCTGTTTCGCATCCACCGATTGACACATTGCAATCGGCTGCAACGTTTATTGCGCACGTCATATCTCCCTACATTCATGACCCGGGTTACACGAGGCACGAACCGTTCCGACGCGGGCCCCGACGTAGCCGGCGAAAACGTAGCAACCAAGGGAGTGCAATGGCGCTGAACAAGAACTCGTTACTGAGCGCGTATCGGAAGATGTCCGAGATCCGAGCGTTCGAAGACCGCCTCCACGAGGAGAACGCCACCGGCGACATCCCCGGATTCATCCACCTGTACTCCGGTCAGGAAGCCATTGCCGTCGGCGTGTGCGAGAACCTGCAGGATACCGATTACATCGGGTCCACCCACCGCGGCCACGGGCATTGCATCGCCAAGGGTTGCGACCTGCACGGGATGATGGCGGAGATCTTCGGCAAGGACGACGGCCTCTGCCACGGCAAGGGCGGCTCGATGCACATCGCCGACCTGTCGGTCGGCATGCTGGGAGCGAACGCCATCGTCGGCGGGGCACCCTCCCTGGCCATCGGTGCGGCGCTCAGCGCGAAGACACTACGAAACGGCGGCGTCGCGGCCTCGTTCACCGGCGACGGCGGTTCCAACCAGGGGACGGTCTTCGAAGCCATGAACATGGCTGTCGTGCTCGACCTTCCCATCGTCTTCGTCACCGAGAACAACGGATTCGGCGAGGCCACCGGACGGGACTACGCCGTCGGTGCACCCAGCATCGCCTCTCGCGCGGCGTCCTTCGGCATGCCTGCCGTCACCGTCGACGGCACCGACTTCTTCGCCGTGTACGAGGCAACCCGTGAGGCCGTCGAGCGTGCCCGGATGGGAGGCGGCCCCACCTCGATCGAGGCGATCGCGTACCGCTGGCACGGACACTTCGAGGGTGACGCGCAGCTGTACCGCACCGCGGATCAGGTCGCGGAACTGCGCAAGACGAAGGACCCGCTGCTGAACTTCCGCAACCACCCGGACAGCAAGAAGGTGTCCGCGAAGGAACTCGACGCGATCGATTCCGACGCACGAGCCCGCGTGGACGATGCCGTCGCGAAGGCCAGGAAGGCCGAATACCCGCCGCTTGCAAACCTTCTGACCGACGTCTACGTGTCGTACTGAGAGTGAGAACAGAAATGACAACGTCGAAGACGACGTACCGCGAAGCAATCAAGGCCGCGCTCGCCCAGGAGATGGAACGCGACGCGACGGTAGTGCAGATCGGTGAAGATCTGCGTGGTGGTCAGGCGGGGACCAATCCGGAACTCGAGTCCGGAAAACTCGAGGCGTTCGGTGGTGTGCTGGGTGTGACCAAGGGCTTGTGGACAGAATTCGGTTCCGACCGGGTCATAGACACCCCGATCACCGAGTCCGCGATCATCGGTATGGCGGCCGGCGCCGCATTGACCGGACTGCGCCCGGTCGCCGAACTGATGTTCATGGACTTCTTCGGAGTCTGCTACGACGCGCTGTACAACCAGGCCGCGAAGTTCCGCTACATGTTCGGCGGGAAGGCCCGCACCCCACTCGTCGTGCGCGGCATGATCGGTGCCGGATTCTCGGCGGCGGCGCAGCATTCGCAGTCCCCGTACAACGTGTTCGCCGCGGTTCCCGGTCTCAAGGTGGTGGCCCCGTCCAACGCGTACGACGCCAAAGGTCTTCTCATCCAAGCCATTCGTGACGACGACCCCGTGGTGTTCTGCGAGCACAAGACTCTGTACGACCTCAAGGGCGAGGTGCCCGACGAGCCGTACACCATCCCGTTCGGTGTCGCCAACTACACCAGGGAGGGCACGGACGTCACGATCATCGCGCTGTCGGCGATGGTGAATGCCGCCAATACGGCCGCCGACAAACTTGCCACCGAGGGCATCTCCGTCGAAGTGGTCGACCCGCGGACCGTCTCACCCCTCGACGAGGAGGGCATCCTCGAATCCGTCGCGTCCACCGGGCGGGTGGTGATCGTCGACGAGTCCGCGGCCCGATGCGGATTCGGTCACGATGTCGCCGCGCTGATCGC
This sequence comes from Rhodococcus wratislaviensis, assembly GCF_900455735.1. Lineage (GTDB taxonomy): Bacteria > Actinomycetota > Actinomycetes > Mycobacteriales > Mycobacteriaceae > Rhodococcus_F > Rhodococcus_F wratislaviensis. The sequence goes on from NZ_UAUI01000002.1 coordinate 155,936, forward strand.
CACCAAGGCGTTCGGTTCGCTGAAGGCACCGATCGAGTTGGTCACCCCACCGCACACCCCGGTGCCGTTCTCCCCCGTGCTCGAACAGGCATGGCTTCCCAACGCGGCGCGCATCGAGGCCGCGGTACGCAAGGTGGTGACCGCCTGATCATGAGTGACATCAAATTGATCGAAGTTCCCAAATGGGGCCTGTCCATGGACGAGGGCACCGTCACCGAGTGGTTGATCGACGAAGGAACCCCTTTTTCGAAGGGCGATCTGATCTGCGAGATCGAGACCAGCAAGATCACCAACGAGTTGGAGGCGCCGTTCGACGGAGCGCTTCGTCGCATCGTCGCCGAGCCGGGTGCCACGTTGCCGGTGGGTGCGGTCCTGGCCGTATCGGCCGACGCGGCCGTTTCCGACGCCGAGATCGAGGAATTCCTGACCGGCATCGGAGCGGATTCCGTCCCCGCATCCGAGCCCGAGCGGTCGCCGGGTGGACAACCCACCCCCGCGGAACCGCGGGTGACACCCACCCCGCCGGCGCCGGCGGCACAGGAGCCGGCGAGGACGCCCGGCGCGACGACTGTCCCGGATTCGCTACGGGGACAGACGAAGGGTGACGTGTTCGCGACACCGCACTCCCGCCGATTGGCAGACGAATTGTCGATCGACCTGGGCCGGGTGACCGGGACCGGTCGCGACGGCCGGATCTCCGTCGCGGATGTCCACGACGCGATTCGCTCGGCAGGTGGAACCGTCGCGGAAGCACCGTCTCCGACCCGATCGGGTGTGCCAGGACGCTCGTCCGACGACGACAGCGGAGTCGATGCGACGCCGGTGGCGCGTCGACTGGCGAAATCCCTCGGCATCAATCTGCACGATTGCCGGGCCACCGGTTCGCGGGGACGCGTCTGCGAGGCGGACGTCCGGGAAGCCGAACGGACGTTTCGGCTGCTTCCCGATCCGGTGGCGGCGTCGACGGGCGGAGCGGACACCCCACAGCACACGTCGCCCGAGTTCGAGACGATCCCGTTCAACTCGATGCGGAAGGCGATCGGTCAGCGACTGCAGGAATCGAAACGCAACGCCCCGCACTTCCGGCTCACCGTGGACCTCGAGATCGACAATCTCCTCGCGCTCCGCGAGGAGATCAACGCGACCGTGCCCTCGGTCAAGCTGTCGGTCAACGACTTCGTCGTCAAGGCCTGCGCGGCGGCGCTGCGCAGGGTCCCCGACGTGAACGTCCAGTTCGACGAAGCGGCCCAGTCGGTGCTGAGATTCTCCGCCGCCGACATCTCGGTGGCCGTCGCCTTGCCGTCGGGTCTGATCACGCCCATCGTTCGCGGGGCGGAGAGTAAGAGCCTCGCCGAGATCTCCGGTGAGGTCCACGCATTGGTGACGAAGGCCAAGACCGGCAAGCTGACCCCCGAGGAGTTCCAGGGCGGCACGTTCACCATCTCGAACCTCGGCATGTTCGGCGTGCGTGAATTCGACGCGATCATCAACCCACCGCAAGGCGCAATCCTCGCCGTCGGTGCGGGGCAGCAACGGCCGGTCGTCGTCGATGGCCGGGTGGAGGCCCGCACGGTGCTGACCGTGACGCTCTCCTGCGACCACCGGGTGATCGACGGCGCCCTCGGCGCGACGTTCCTGCAGGAACTGCGGCGCTTCGTCGAGTCACCCGCGTTGATGCTGGTCTAGGGGTATAGATGACTGACAAATATGATGTCCTGGTGATCGGAAGCGGCCCCGGCGGCTACGTCGCCGCCATCCGCGCCGCTCAGCACGGACTCCGCACCGCGGTGATCGAACGGGACCGGCTCGGCGGAATCTGCCTCAACTGGGGTTGCATTCCCACCAAGGCGCTGCTGCACGGCGCCGACGTTGCCCACACGCTGGCAAATCTGCGTCCCCTCGGATTCTCCACCAGCGGTGTGGAATTCGACATGGCACAACTGGTCGAGTTCAGCCGTGGGGTGTCGGGCCGGTTGTCCGACGGCATCGGATATCTGATGAAGAAGAACGGTATCGACGTGATCACCGGCACCGCACGCCTGACCGGAAAGGGTGTGGTGGGGGTTCGGGACAGCTCCGACTCGGCATCGCCTCTCACCGAGTACCGGGCCGACCACATCATCCTGGCCACGGGTGCGCGCCCGCGGTCGGTGCCCGGGGTGACACCGGACGGCGATCGGGTCTGGACCTACTTCGACGCACTGGTTCCTCAGGACCTTCCGAAGTCGTTGCTGGTCATCGGTTCCGGCGCGATCGGTGTCGAGTTCGCCAGCCTCTACCACGATCTGGGCAGTGAGGTCACGCTCGTCGAGCTGGCACCGCAGATCATGCCCGTCGAGGATGCCGCGGTGGCCGGCCACGTGCGACGGCAGTTCGAGAAGCGCGGCATCGAGATCCACACCGGCGCCTCGGTGTCCGAACTCACCGTCGGCGCGGACTCCGTATCCGTGACGGTGAGATCGGCGGACGGAACCCTCGAACAGCGTGTCGTGGAGCGGGTTCTCGTCGCAGCCGGCATCCAGGGCAACGTCGAGGATTTGGGGCTCGAGGACCTCGGCGTCGAGGTCGACCGCGGTTTCGTCACCACCGACCAGTGGTGCCGCACCACCGCATTCGGGGTCTACGCCATCGGCGACGTCGCAGGAGGCCCGTGCCTCGCTCACAAGGCCGGCCACGAAGGTGTGCTGTGTGTCGACAAGCTGGCGGGCACCCCGCACGTGAGACCGCTGGACAAGGATTATGTCCCCGGGTGCACGTACTCGAGACCCCAGGTCGCCAGCCTCGGTCTCACCGAGGACCAGGCGCGGGCGACCGGTCGTTCCCTGCAGATCGGGCAGTTCGATCTGCAGGCCTCCGGCAAGGCGCTCGCCATCGGTGAAGCGGACGGGTTCGTCAAGACCATCTTCGACGCCGACAGCGGGGAGCTACTCGGCGCCCACATGGTCGGTCCCGATGTCACCGAGCAGATCCAGGGCTTCGGCATCGCCCGATCCCTGGAGGCCACCGGTGACGATCTCGCGGAAGTGATCTTCGCGCACCCGACGCTGTCCGAGGCCATGCACGAATCGGTCCTGGCCGCGCTGGGTCGCCCGATCAACATGTAGCAATCCCGCCGAGCCGTGGTCGCCCTCCGGCACCACGGTTCGGCGGACCACCACCCAGGAATCGACACGTGACTGCCACACCAGGAACATCGTCCGACGCCGCGCAGGCCCCGCCCGGCCGCAAGCTGCTTCGACTGGAGATCCGGAATGCGGAGACTCCGATCGAACGCAAACCGAACTGGATCAAGACGAGAGCGAAGATGGGCCCGGCATACTCCGAGCTCAAAAGCCTCGTCAAACGCGAGGGTTTGCACACCGTCTGCGAAGAAGCCGGCTGCCCCAACATCTACGAATGCTGGGAAGACCGCGAGGCAACCTTCCTCATCGGCGGGCAGCAATGCACCCGCCGCTGCGACTTCTGCCAGATCGACACCGGCAAACCCGACGACCTCGACCGCGACGAACCCCGCCGCGTCGCCGAATCCGTCCAGGCGATGGGACTGCGCTACTCCACCATCACCGGCGTCGCCCGCGACGACCTCCCCGACGGCGGCGCCTGGCTCTACGCCGAAACCGTCCGGCTGATCCACCAGCTCAACCCCGGCACCGGCGTTGAACTGCTCATCCCCGACTTTGGCGCCAAACCCGACCAGCTCGCCGAGGTGTTCTCCACCCGTCCCGAGGTGCTCGCCCATAACGTCGAAACCGTCCCCCGCATCTTCAAGCGGATCCGGCCCGCGTTCCGCTACCAGCGCAGCCTCGACGTGATCACCGCCGCCCGCGAGGACAACCTCGTCACCAAGTCCAACCTCATCCTCGGCATGGGCGAAACCCCCGACGAGGTCACCCAGGCGTTGCACGACCTGCACGACGCCGGCTGCGACATCATCACCATCACCCAGTACCTGCGCCCCTCCCCCCGCCACCACCCCGTCGAACGGTGGGTCAAGCCCGAGGAGTTCGTCGCACACTCCAAGACGGCCGAGGAGATCGGGTTCGCCGGCGTCATGGCCGGACCCCTCGTCCGCTCCTCCTACCGCGCCGGCCGCCTCTACGCGCAGGCAGTGGCCCACCACGGCCGCGAACTCGCGGACCCGCTCACTCACCTCTCAGCCGTCGGACCCGACAGGAGCGTCGGCCCGTGATCAACGATTCGGGTCATCGGCGCTGCGTCAGCCACCTCGATCCGGAGCTTCCGCTCCATCGATGACATGCACGTCGACGCCGTCCGCGAACCGATACGGATGGGTGGACAGAACGGGGCCGAGACTCTTCCGGAGCCGGGAGATCTCGGCACGGACGGCCACCACGTGGTCGCGGTCACCGAACATCGCCACACTCAGTGACGCGGCATCGATTCCAGCGGAACCGGTTTCGGTCAGCAGTCGCAGGATCTGCGCGTGGCGGGGCGAGAGCGCTCGGGTCCAGCTCGTGTCGCCTCGCACCGTTGCGCGCGGGGTGTCACCGAGATCGAGTTCCACTGCGATGGCCGTCCGCCTGCCCCCGCGTCGCATCAGCCAGCCGTCACCGAGCGGTTCCGGCATGCACAACCCCAACCCGGGCACGAGCAGCGGCGTGCCGGGGCACGGGGGTGCCACCCGCTCGGGGACGGCGAGGCCGCGGGCGTCGGCGACCCAACCGTGCCGGTCGACCACGAGGGCCGGACCGGCGGTCGCCCCGAGCACCGGTGCGGCATGACCTCGCAGCTTCTCCAGAGTGATCATGTGTTCCTGCCACAGCGTGGCTTCGGCCAACCGGACCGCCGTCTGCACCAGTGCCACCGTCGTCGGATGAACCGACATCGCCGAGCCACTGATGTCGACCACGCCGAGCACCTCGCCGCTCCGTGGATCGTGCACCGGAGACCCCGTGCACGACCACCCGCAGTGCGACCGTGCGTAGTGTTCTGCCGAGAACAGCTGCACGGGAGCATTTTCCACCAACGCTGTTCCGATGGAGTTCGTGCCCACCGCCCCCTCGGACCACCGGGCGCCCTCCATGAACCCCAGCGCGTCCGCGGCCTTCCGCACGCCGCGTGCCCCCTCCCGCCACAGCACCACCCCGTCGGCGTCTGCGATCACCACGATGAAGTTCGCGTCTTCCGCCACCAGGGTCAACGTGTTGCGAAGCTCCGGGAGGACCGATCGCAGGGCAGTACGCGTGCGCCGGGCCTCGACCTCGGCGTAGTCGGCGAGCACCACGTCCTCGCAGCGGTCGGGGCTGATCCCGTCCGCCTGCAGCCGCGACCACGACCGGCCGACGACGTCGCGCGGTTGCGCGGGCGGTTGCCGACCCGACAGCACGGCCTCGTGCACTTGACTCAACAACCTCGCGTGCCGGGGCAGATCGACGCCGGAGCCGACAGCGGGAAGGCGGTGTCGAACCGAACCGGTGGTACTCACCCGGCCGAGCCTACCGCTGATACGGGCACCGAACCAAGGTCCGGATTCCGGTCATTTCCATTGGGAGCAAACGCAATCGGCAACGCGCGAATTCGCATTGCAACCGAGTGCAACCCTTGCAGACCCGCCGTCGATGATGCTTGGCTCTTCTGTGAGGACGGTCACAATGGACAGGAGTCACGGATGAGCATCAAGGGCAAAGTCGCGTTGATCACCGGCGCGGGCCAAGGCATCGGACGCGCGATCGCGTTGCGACTGGCGTCGGACGGCGCCGACATCTCGCTCGTCGACGTCAACGGCGACCGGGTCGATGCGGTGGCCGACGAGGTCCGGGCCGTGGGCGCGAAGGCGATCTCACTGGTCGCCGACGTGACGGACCGCGATCAGGTGCAGACCGCTGTCGACCGGACCGAGCGCGAGCTGGGCGGCTTCGACATCATCGTCAACAACGCGGGAATCGCCCAGGTCAACCCGATCGCCGACGTGACACCCGAGGAGGTCTCACGGATCCTCGCCGTGAACGTCGAAGGCGTGCTGTGGGGAATCCAGGTCGGGGCAGCCAAGTTCCGGGAACTCGGACATGGTGGAAAGATCATCAACGCGTCGTCGATCGCCGGCCACGAGGGTTTCCCGATGCTCGGCGTGTACTCGGCGACCAAGTTCGCGGTCCGCGGACTCACCCAGGCCGCGGCCAAGGAGTACGCATCCGACGGCATCACCGTCAACGCCTACTGCCCCGGCGTCGTCGGCACCGACATGTGGGTCACCATCGACGAGCGTTTCGCGGCCCTCACCGGCGCGCCGAAGGGTGCCACGTTCGACAAGTTCGTCGGCGGCATCGCCCTCGGCCGCGCGCAGACGCCCGAGGACGTCGCGGCGTACGTGTCGTATCTGGCCGGACCCGATTCCGACTACATGACCGGGCAGGCGGGACTGATCGACGGCGGCCTGGTGTACCGATAGGTCGCCGCTCGACCCCCGGGTTTCATACGCGGATCCGCGGGTAGACAGACGTAGTGGTGATGCGACAGCGCGTCCGGGGATGAATAGGGCAGCCATGAACGTCGAGGACCTCGTCAAACGCACCGCGCGGTTGCGTACCGATCTGCAAGCGCTCGAAGACCGGATCAAGGAGTTGACCGACGCGTTCGACCTACTCGACAGCACAACCGCCGGCGCTTCGCGGGAACAGGTGATCGACAGCCTCAGCGACGCCCGACTCGACCTGAGCACCGCGGACAGGCACCTCGAGACCGCGGTCCGTAACGCCGAGAAACTGTCGACCAACTGAACCCGGCACCCGGCGAGTATCAACTCGCGGGTGCCGGGCCAGTTCAGGATTGATCGGCCCTGGACCGATCAACCGTCATCAGTCGAGGTCGAACCGGTCGAGGTTCATCACCTTATTCCAGGCAGAAACGAAGTCCTGCACGAACTTCTGCTGCGCATCGTCGGTGGCATACACCTCGGCGAGAGCGCGCAGCTGCGAGTTCGAACCGAACACGAGATCGACGGCGGTGGCGGTCCACTTGGCGTCACCCGTCACACGGTCGGTGCCTTCGTAGACGTTCTCGGCCGAGGCCGCTCCCTTCCACTGCGTACCCATGTCGAGGAGGTTGACGAAGAAGTCGTTGGTCAACGCCTCCGGCCGGTCGGTGAAGACGCCGTGCTTCGTCTGGCCGAAGTTGGCGTTCAGTGCACGCAGGCCACCGACGAGAACGGTCATTTCCGGAGCGGTCAGGTTCAACATGTAGGCCCGGTCGACCAGAAGTGCCTCGGCAGGCAACTTCTCTCCCTCTCGGAGGTAGTTGCGGAACCCGTCGGCCCTCGGCTCGAGTACGGCGAACGACTCCACATCGGTCTGCTCCTGTGTGGCGTCGGTACGACCCGGCGTGAACGGGACCGTGACGTCTTGGCCGGCGTTCTTCGCCGCCTTCTCGACCGCCGCGGCGCCGGCGAGCACGATCAGGTCCGCGAGCGAGACCTTTACCCCGCCGGACTGCGACGAGTTGAAGTCCTGCTGGATCTGTTCGAGGGTCTGCAGGACCGTCGCCAGCTCAGTGGGGTTGTTGATCTCCCAATCCTTCTGCGGCGCAAGCCGGATTCGCGCCCCGTTGGCGCCGCCACGCATGTCGGTGCTGCGGTGGGTCGCTGCCGACGCCCAGGCGGTCGACACCAGCTGGGAGATGGACAGGCCCGAGTCGAGGATCTTGCCCTTGAGCGCGGCGATCTCGCTGTCACCGATCAGCTGGTGATCGACTGCGGGGACCGGGTCCTGCCACAGCTGCGCCTCCGGAACCCACGGGCCGAGGTAGCGCGTGACGGGCCCCATGTCGCGATGCAGGAGCTTGTACCACGCCTTGGCGAACTCCTCGGCGAACTCCTCCGGGTGATCGAGCCAACGCCGGGTGATCTTCTCGTAGGCCGGGTCGATGCGCAGGGAGAGGTCCGTGGTCAGCATCGTGGGAGCACGCCCCGCCGACGAATCGAACGGGTCGGGGATCGTGCCCGCGCCTGCGCCGTCCTTCGCGGTCCACTGCCAGGCACCCGCGGGACTCTTGGTCAGCTCCCACTCGTAGCCGTACAGGACTTCGAGGAAGCTGTTGTCCCACTTCGTCGGCGTGGGGGTCCACACGACCTCGAGACCACTGGTGATCGCGTCCTTGCCCACGCCGGTACCGTAGGCACTCTTCCAGCCCAGGCCCTGCTGCTCGATCGGGGCGCCTTCCGGTTCCGGACCGACCAGGTCGGCGTCGCCTGCGCCGTGAGTCTTGCCGAAGGTGTGGCCGCCTGCGATCAGCGCGGCGGTTTCCACGTCGTTCATCGCCATGCGGCCGAACGTCTCCCGGATGTCGCGGGCGGCTGCCAGCGGATCCGGCTGGCCATTGGGCCCCTCCGGGTTCACGTAGATGAGACCCATCTGCACCGCCCCGAGCGGACCCGAGAGTTCGCGATCGCCGCTGTAGCGCTCGTCGCCCAGCCAGGTGTCCTCGGGACCCCAGTACATCTCCTCGGGCTCCCAGATGTCCTCGCGGCCGAATCCGAACCCGAAGGTCTTGAATCCCATCGACTCCAGGGCACAGTTGCCGACGAAGACGAGGAGGTCCGCCCAGGAAATCTGCTTGCCGTACTTCTGCTTCACCGGCCAGAGCAGCCGGCGGGCCTTGTCGAGGCTCGCGTTGTCGGGCCAGCTGTTGAGGGGGGCGAAACGCTGGGCGCCCTGACCGCCACCGCCGCGACCGTCCGCGATGCGGTAGGTGCCGGCGGCGTGCCAGCTCAGCCGGATGAAGAGGCCGCCGTAGTGGCCGTAGTCGGCGGGCCACCAGTCCTGCGAGGTCGTCATCAGATCGATGACGTCGCGCTTGAGTGCCTCGACGTCGAGCTTGGCGAACTCCTCGGCGTAGACGAAGTCCTCGCCCATCGGGTTCGACTTGGACGTATGGGCGTGCAACACCGACAGCTCCGGCTGGTTCGGCCACCAGTCGCGGTTCGATCTCGGGCGGTTCGCCGCCGGAGTGGGAGACGGGATTACGGGGTTTTCACTTTCACTGGTGCTCTGAGTGTTTCCCTCATGAGCGACCGGGCAGCTATCGGACACAACATTCCTTCCGGGAGAGACCAAATTGGGCTGTGGTCATGGGTTCGATCGAGAAGTCTGTGATGTCGAGCAGTCGGGGCACAGACCCCAGTAGATGACCTCGGCCTCCTCGACGAGGAAACCGTTGTCGTCGGACGCGGTCAGACAGGGTGCCTCGCCGACGGCACAGTCGACGTCCGCAATGACCCCACACGACCGGCAGATGACGTGGTGGTGATTGTCTCCGACCCGCGACTCGTAACGAGCAACGGAGCCGGGCGGCTGAATCCGCCGCACCAGTCCCACAGCGGTCACTGCGTGCAGCACGTCGTACACGGCCTGCCGGGACACCCCTTCCAGAACGGTGCGCACCGCTCCGAAAATCGTCTCCGTGTCAGCGTGTGGACGCGCGTGCACGGCCTCCAACACCGCGACCCGCGGGCGGGTCACGCGAAGCTCAGCCCCGCGCAGCAGCGCTGCGTAATCCGGCATCGACGGCACCCACCCACTATGACTTACTTTTCTGGACTCAGCCAAGACTTTGCGGAAAACAATTTGCCGTGACTCCGACTCACGCATAACCTCGGGTCGGCTGCCCGCGGCTCCGGCAAACCCTTCAGGGAAGCTCGAAGGTGACGACGACCGAGGGCACCGAATCCGGCGCAGACAGTCCGATGGTGCCGCCCGACGGCACGAGGGAAAGCCCGCCGCCTCCGCCTCCCGGCGGCTCGTCCGCCTCGCCGGTGCCGCCGATCCGTCCCCCGGCGGCACCTCCACCACCGCCGTACCAGCCGGCTCCGCCGCCTCCCCCGGCCGCGATGACCAGCGGCAGGTCGATACGATGCGGAACCAGCACGCTCGACCTTCCGGTATCGAGGACGACGGACGAAAGACCGCCCCCGTCACCGCTGTTGACGTTCGGCGGAGTGGTGTGGCGGCGCCAGTCGGTGGTGCCGCCGCTGCCCCCGCCGCCCTCGACCTGCGTCAGAGCGTCCGACCCGCCGCCGTGACCGTTCTCGCCGACCCGGACGTACACCGTCGATCCCGGAACGAGCCACGCGTCACCACCGGCGACCGCTCCCCTGCCACCGGGAGCGACCGTGCCGCAACAGCTGTCACCGCCGCGACCGCCGACCGCCTCGATGTGCACCGTCCAGACGCCGTCGGGAATCGTCAACGGCACACCGCGGATACCGCGCTTCGACTCCAACCGCGCACGGAATCTCACGCACGATCCTTCGATACGACACGGCCGCAACGTGACTGGGCCGTCGGCCGGGAGACTCGATTCGTTGGCCGGATGTGCGGCCTCGTGCGGGCCGTCAGTACCAGTACTGTCGTCCGCCCACCTTGCGGCCCCGCAATCCGACGAGCAAGAGAACGAGACCGACGACGCCGACGACGAGGCCCGCGATCCACAGTGACGAGATCTTGACGACCAAGCCGATGACGATGAGAACCACACCGATTGCGATCATGATCGATTCCTTCGTGGGGGGGTGGACGAATAGTAAACGCAGAATGCGGCCCGGCGTCAGGAAACTCGATCCGGGCCGGTGTCGCCCGGGGAAACGATGCCGTGATCGAAGGCGTACACGATGGCGGCCGCGCGGTCGCGGAGATCGAGTTTGAGGAAGATGTGCCCGACGTGGCTCTTCACCGTCACTCCCGAGATCCCCAGCTCCCGACCGATCTCACTGTTGCTGTGCCCACGCCCGATGAGCGCGAACACATCGAGTTCCCGCGCTGTCAGCTCGGAGAGGCGGCTCCGGCCCCCGTCGGACGACGGGGCGACGGTGCGGTACGTGGCGAGAACGCGTCCCGTCACTGCGGGGTCGAGGCAGGCGCCGCCCTCGGCGACGGTACGTACGGCACGAATCAGGTCCTCGGCCGGCGAATCCTTGAGGATGAACCCCGCCGCACCTGCGCGGAGCGATCCGGACAGCAGTTCGTCGTCGTCGAACGTGGTGAGCACCAGCACCGGCGGCGGCGCAGCGCCCGACCGGAGATCGCGGGTCGCGCGAATGCCGTCGACTTTCTTCATCCGGAGGTCCATGAGCACGACGTCCGGGGTGTGCTCCGCCACCGCGCCCGGCACCTCCGAGCCGTCGGCGCATTCACCGACGATCACGAAACCGTCCTTTCGCCGCAGGATCCGGCGCAGCCCCGACCGCACCAGTTCCTGGTCGTCGACCAGCAGCACCCTGATCTCCGGGCCCGTCACGACAGCCCCGGGATGTGACGGAGGATCGCCGGCCGGCAGGAGTCCCGGGGCAACGGAACCGCGGCGTGCACCGACCATCCCCTGCCGTCCGGACCGGCGCGGAGCTTGCCGCCGAGCAGCGCGGCGCGCTCGCGCATGCCCCGCAGACCGGAACCGGGTGAGCCGTTCGGTGGGGCTACCCGACCTCGGGTCGGGTTGCGGATCTCCAGGATCACACGTTCCGGCTCGATCGTGACCCGGACGTCGGCGCTCGCACCGGGTGCATGTTTGGCGACGTTCGCCAGCGACTCCTGCGTGATGCGGTAAATGCCGAGTCCGACCGTGCCGGTCACCGCGGAGAGGTCTCCGCGCATGTCGAAGGCCACCGGCAAACCAGCACGGCGGAAGTCGTCGATCAGATCGGGAAGATCGGCGGCACTCGGCTCTGGACGGGTGCCGGCCGGGCCTGCGTCGAGCAACCCGACGGTACGACGGATGTCGGCCATCGCCTGCCGCCCGAGTCGCTCGGCGTCGGAGAGCGCATCCACCGCGTCGTCGACGTCGCGGTCCTGCTCGAGCGCGCGACGGGCCGCGGTCAGATGCAGCAGCGTGATGCTCAGCGAGTGGGCGATGACGTCGTGAACCTCGCGAGCGATGCGCTGGCGCTCACGTGTGGCGGCCTGCTCGGATTGGATCGCCTTCGAGGCCCGCTCCTGGTGAAGGAGGCGCAACTGCGTGAGCATCAGGTAACCGAAGGCCCAGCCCAGCACGACGCCGGCGAGAGCGTACGGCGCACCGTCGAGTCGGCCCGTCAGTGCGAACGCAGACAGGACTGCCATCGCGGCGGCCAAGGTGGCGAGGCTGACGGCCAGTGACGCCGTTGCCGCGACCTCGGCGGTCAGAATCACCAGGATGAGCGGAGCGAAGTCGAACGCGGTGTCAGGCTGCTGCAGGAGCAACAGTGCGGCCGCCGCGATGACGACGACGGCCAGGAACGGACGCGGAAGCACCACCCCCGGTCTGATCATGTCACCCGCAACGGGGGTCACCGCGGCGACCAGGCCACACAGCAGGACCCACCCCGGCGGAACGAAGCCGTCGCGTTGCGCGACAGCGGCACCGGCGATGACGACGACGGCGATGTGCGCGAACACCGGCACAGCGAGCGGATAGTCGTACTCACTCTCCGCCACGCGTCGACGAAAAAATGTCGTCACCTGCACACGACCAGCGTAGGCGAAGACCCACCCGCACCGCGTCGTCTCCGGAGCGGAGACCCCCTCCGCCCACGGTAGGAGACGAGAACGCGACCGTGGCACGGCGAAACCGCTGCCGCGGATCCGTAGCGTTGCCGTCATCAACGGAACTACGGAGGTGGCCGAGATGTCGTGGAACGATTTCCGTGCACGCCGGGCGGTACTGGAAGAGATCCTGGCGCGGGCGCACGTCGACCCCGTGCCGGCGTTGCGGTTCGGCGAAGTACCCGGCGCGATCGAGCTTTTCGGCTCGGCGGACAACATCCTGCTCGCACTTCAGCACCGCTGGAGCAACCACCTCGCGGCCCGCCTCGACCAGGCGGTCGAGGATGGCACCCCCTTGAATGCGGCGTGGCGGGCGTTGGCCGCCGAGCAACCGGCGTTGCGCGCGCTCCTCGACACCGCGGCCGCCTCCTCCCTGCTGTTGCGCGGGTCCCAGCGCGCGGAGCAGCGGATGATCGAGGCCCACCACACCGGACGTCTGTCCGGCCACGCGATCGAGCAGCGGCCGATCGGCGCGCGAACGCCGACGATGACCCACGTGTGACTGGCGGACTGCTACGGCCGACCGAATGCCGCCTCGAACGCGTCGAGCGCGTCGTCCGAATCGTTCTTCGCCCACCCTTCGAGTCCGACGACGCCGGTATAGCCGATGTCGCGGAGGGCGGCGGCGACAGCCGGGTAGTGGATTTCGCCGGTTCCGGGTTCGCAGCGTCCCGGGACGTCGGCGACCTGGATCTCCCCGATGTAGGGCAGCGCCTTTCGGACGAGTTCGATGAGGTTTCCCTCGCCGATCTGGGCGTGATAGAGGTCGAGATTCATGCGCAGGTGGGGGCTGTCGACCGCCTGGACGAGAGCGAGAGTGTCGGCCGCGGTCGCGAACGGGGTGCCGGGATGATCGACGGCGAGGTTGAGGTTCTCGAGCGTGAACACCCGCCCCGCCTGTTCGCCGAGTTCGGCGATCTTCCTCAGGGTGCCGGCGGCGGTGAGCCACATTGCGGGCGTGACCGTTTCGACCGGCCGGACCGGCAGTCCCCGGTTGTCGAGTCCGGTTCCGTGCAGGTTCAACCGCGGGCAGTCGAGCCGTTTCGCGACGTCGAGGGACTGCTGCGCCGTGGTGAGCAGCGCCTCGATGCCGTCGGGTTCGGTGAGGTCGCCCTCCAGATAGCCGGTCATCGAGGAGAATTCGGCACCGCTGGCGGCGAGCGCGTCGATGTCCTTGGTGGACCAGTCCCAGATCTCGACCTGCAGTCCGCGTTCGGCGATGCGGTGCACGCGGTCCAGGAACGGCAGGTCGAGGTAGAGCATCTCGGCGCTGGCAGCGAGCGCATACGTGGCCATCGGCGTCACCGGTCCAGGTCTACGGCGGAGCCGGTCTCTACGCTGCGGATGGCGGCGAGTGCGATCGACAGCGCGGTGCGGGCGTCCTGACCTGTGACGACGGCCGGTGTGTGAGTGCGGATCGCGTCGACGAAAGCGGTCAGTTCCCCCACGTACGCGGAATGCAGGAGGTCGGTGTCGCGGCGCGCGGTGTCGGCGTGCAGCCCGTCGGGTCCGTAATAGGTCATGTCGGTGCTGAGCCCGCTGCCTGCGGTGACCATGCCGCCGGAGCCGAATACCTCGGCGCGCACGTCGTATCCGTACAGCGCGCTGAAGCTTGCCTCCGCGGTGGCGATGGCACCGTTGTCGAATTGGACGGTCACCACCGCGGTGTCGAGGTGACCCGCGCTCTTGGCGTCCGGTCGCACCAGGGCGTCGGCGACCGCCTGCACCCGCACCGGGCGTGCGCCGGGGTTGAGGAAGCAGAGAGTGTCGAAGTCGTGAATGAGCGTTTCCAGGAAGATCGTCCACTGCGGAACCCGTGCCGGGTCGGCGGTATACGGTCCGGGATCGCGGGTCAGGGAACGCAGCAGGTGCGGGGTCCCGACCTTCTGCGCGTCGATCGCGGCGCGGGCGGCGGCGAACCCGGGGGCGAATCGGCGATTGAAGCCGACCTGCAGGACTGTGCCTGCGTCGGCGGCCGCCGCGATGGCGCGGTCGGCGTCGTCGAGAGTGACTGCCATCGGCTTCTCGACAAACACGTGCTTGCCGGCGGCCGCGGCCGCGACGACCAGGTCCGTATGACTCCGCGCGGGGGCGGTGATCAGCACCGCATCGACCTCGTCGCTGGTGAGGACGTCGTCGACGATCGTGGTGGCGAGCGGCGCCCCCAACGTGGTGGCGAGGCGCTGCGCGGACTCACCGACCGGGTCGCTGACCGCGACGAGCGACGCCCCCGGGACCAGGCGGGCCACGATCTCCGCGTGATTCGAGCCGATGCGTCCGGCACCGATCGTCGCGATGCGGACCGGGTGGGAAGCAGGCGCCGTCGGGTGGACGGTTGCGGCTTCGGTGAGTGACATGGGTGCGCTCCAGTGCAGAGGAAGGGTGGAGGTCTAGGCGAACTAGTACGTTCTAGTTTCAGACCTTAGATCTCGTGCGATCATTGGTCAAGAGCAGCTTCGAGCGGAACAGCGCGGGGCCCGGGAAGACAGGAGCCGTGCACGTGGTCGAACCGGTGGCGGGATCGACCGGTGGCGCCCGCCCGACGATGGGCGACGTCGCGCGCGCGGCAGGAGTCTCCACAGCGCTCGTCTCGATCGTGATGCGCGGCGTCCCCGGCGCCAGCGAGGCCACTCGCAGGCGGGTGCTCGACATCGCCGACGAGATGGGCTACGTCCCCGATCGTCGCGCACAGAAACTGCGCCAGGCCAGTTCCCGATTGCTCGGAGTCGTATTCGAACTGCAGCAGCCGTTCCACGGCGATCTCGTCGAACAGATCTACGCCGCGGCCACCCGCCGGGGTTACGACGTGATGCTCAGCGCGGTTGCCCCGAGTCGCGCCGAGAAGGTCGCCGTCCAGGCGCTCATGCGCGAGCGCTGCGAGGCCGCGATCCTCCTCGGCACCCGGTTCGACACCGATGAACTCGGCGCGCTGGCCGACCGCGTGCCCGCCCTCGTCGTGGCGCGCGCAAGCGGCCTGCCCGGAGTCGGTGCCGTACGGGGCGACGACGTCGCAGGCATCACCCTGGCCGTCGACCATCTCACCGAACTCGGGCACCGGAACATCGCCCACATCGACGGCGCCGACGCTCCCGGCGGCGCCGACCGGCGGGCCGGCTTCCTGGCCGCGATGGACCGGCACGGACTGTCGGCTTCGGCTACGGTTGTGGCGGGCGGTACGACGGAAACCGAAGGCGCAGAAGGCATGCACACGCTTCTGGAGATGACCACTCCCCCGACCGCCGTCGTCGCCTTCAACGACCGGTGCGCCACCGGCGTACTCGACCTACTGGTCCGCCGTGGCCGGGACGTGCCCGCGGACATCTCCGTCGTGGGCTACGACGACTCCCGCCTGGCGAGGATTCCGCACGTGCAGATGACGACGATCTCGCAGGACGCCACGCACATGGCCGAGGCCGCCGTCGACGGAGCGCTGGCTCAGATCGCCGGCGACAAGGCGATCGACCTCGTGCTCGCGCCGCACCTCGTCCGCCGCGCGACCACCGGCCCTGTCGCACACCACGACTGAGGTCAGGAGCCTGCGTAACTGGTGTCGAGATGCGACCGATGAGCATCAGAGTGGGCCCAAGCGGGCCCTGAGCAGGCAGAACTCATTGCCTTCGGGGTCGGCCAGGACATGCCACTGCTCCTGCCCCGTCTGGCCGATGTCGGCCGGGCGCGCACCGAGCTTCAGAAGGCGGTCGAGCTCGGCGTCCTGATCGCGGTCGGTCGCGTTGACGTCGATGTGCAGCCGGGATTTCCCCTTCTCCGGGTCATCCCTGCGACTGAGGATGATCGTCGGCTGCGGACCGCCGAACCCTTCACGCGGTCCGATCTCCAGCGATCCGTCGTCCTCGCGATCGAGCACGACGAAGTCGAGGACCTCGCACCAGAACCGCGCCAGCACCTCAGGGTCGCGGCAGCCGAGCACGAGCTCACTGATACGACATGCCATGAGCGACACCTGCTCTCAGCACGGCCCTTGGCCATGCAGTAGGGAAACCGTTTTCGAGACACGACATAGATCTGCCGGATACTAGGCCGACGACCAGACACCGAGTTCGTTGCCACTCGGATCGGTGAAGTGGAAGCGGCGCCCGCCGGGAAAGTCGTACGGGCCGTTGACGACGGTGCCGCCCGCCGCCCGCACCGCATCCACCGAAGCGTCGAGATCCACCGAGTACAGCAACACCAGCGGTCCGCCTGCCGGTTTCCGTTCCGGCACCTGCAGCAGGCCGCCGACCTCCTCACCGTCCGCACCGACGATGCCCGCGTACTGCGGGCCGTAGGAGTTGAACTCCCAGCCGAATGCCGAGCGGTAGAACGCTTCCGCGTCCGCGAGGTCCGTGACCGACAACTCCACGTAGTTCAGTCGATGATGATCTGGGGCAGAAGGTGACATGCCGGAACTCTAGCCGGAATCGGCTCCTCGATCAGGAGTTCGGTCGGCGAGAAGCATGTTCACGAAACCGCGGGTGCTCGCCGTCTGGGGTCGGCCGGCGACCTGGACGAGTGAAATGGTGCGTTCGACCGTCGGCTGCAGCGGTATGTGGACGAGACCGGCGAACGAGATCATGGGAAGCACGAGTTCGGGAACCGCGGTGACACCGAGCCCGGCCGCCGCCAATCCCGCTACCGCGCCGATGTTCTGCGCCTGCATGACGGGCCCGAGTTCGATGCGTGCATCCTCGACGGCGCGTCGGACGGGCGCCGCGATACTGCTCTCGGGTCCGAACGCGATGAACGGCTGTCCGGCGAGATCCGACCACCGCAGTACCGGCCGATCGGCGAACGGATGCGTCGGCGCGACGGCGCAATAGAAGGAGTCGCTCGTCAGGACGTCCTGTTGCAGGCCGGGCAGAAGCCCCGAGGTGGTGACCAGGGCGAGGTCGACCGTGCCCGAGTACACGGCGTCGAGAACCTCCTGCCGCAGTCCGTCCCGTATCTGGAGCCGCACGTCGGGGTGCTGCTCACGGAAGCTCACCACGTAGGGAGGAAGGAACGTGGCCGCGAGCGAGGGCAGGCAGGCCACCGTCACGATTCCGCGGTCACCGGTGACGAATCGTTCGATCTGCGTGAGCCCGTCGTCGAAGTCGTGGAGCATCCGCCGGGCGTGCTCGATGATCTCGTGCCCGTGCGTGGTCAGCTCGACGCGGCGAGTGGTGCGTTCGAACAGCGTGACGTCGAGTCTGCGCTCGGCCTCGGCGACCGAGCGGCTCAGCGAGGACTGAGACACGTCGAGTGCGTGCGCCGCCGCGGTGAAGCTCGCGTAGTCGGCGATGGCGACGATGCTCCTCAGGTGTGAAATCCCGAGATTGATGCTCATGCGCATCAGTATGGCCGGTATCCATGCGCGATCGATTCATGACTTGAACTCATGAATCAATCGTTCATTGATATTTGACGCACATTTGTGAGGCGCGCGACACTGAGACTCCATTTCGAAGGAGGTCACATGGTTGCCGCGCTCGGGTTCGCCACCATCGCTTGTTTCCTGGCGCTCGCGTTCAGCCGACGGGTCTCGGTGCTCGTCGCACTGATCCTCGTTCCCGTCGCGTTCGCAATCGTGGGCGGATGGGCACCCGACCTCGGGGAGATGGTCGGCGACGGCCTGCTGAAGGTCGCGCCCGTCGCCATCATGATCGCCTTCGCCGTCCTGTATTTCAGCCTGATGGTCGACGTGGGACTGTTCGACCCGGCGATCCGCCGGATCGTCCGGTGGGCAGGTGGCAATCCCACCAAGATCGCCGTCGGAACCGCGGTGCTGACCCTGCTCGTCGCGCTCGACGGCGACGGAACCTCGACCTTCCTGATCACCATTTCGGCGTTGCTGCCCATCTACCAGAAACTCGGGATGCGCCCGGTCGTGCTGACCGGCATCGTGTGCCTGGCTGCGGGACTGATGAACATGATTCCGTGGGGCGGACCGACCGTCCGCGCCATGGCCGCGCTCGACCTGACCAGCGCCGACATCTTCACGCCGGTCCTGCCCGCGATGGGCGCCGGAATCCTGTGGGTCCTGTTCGCCGCCTACATGATCGGCCGCACGGAACGTAAACGGCTCGGCGTCACCGAACTGGCATCTCCCGGCGGCGGTGGTCCCGGCACGCCGCACGTCTCCGACGCGCCGGTGCGCACCGGACGCCAACGGGCGGTGATGGCGTTCAATACCGTGCTCACCCTCGTTCTGATCGTGATCCTGCTGTTCCAGCTCGTGCCGCTGGAGGTGGCCTTCGCCATCGCATTCGCACTCGCGCTCGCCGTCAACCGCCCGAAGTGGGACGACCAGCAGGCCCTGTTCGCGAAGCACGGCGGCAACGTCACCATGGTGGTGGCGATGATCCTCGCGGCAGGCGTGCTCACCGGAATCCTCAACGGCACCGGAATGATCACCGCGATGGCGCAGACCTTCGTCTCCTGGATTCCGCAGTCCGCCGGCTCCCTGATCCCCGTCATCACCGCCGTCACGTCGATGCCGCTCAGTCTGGTCTTCACCCCGGACGCCTACTACTTCGGCGTCGTCCCGGTGCTCGCGGAAACCACGGCATCGTTCGGAGGCGACCCCGCGGAGATCGGCCGCGCCGCCATCCTCGGCCAGATGACCACCGGATTCCCGCTCAGCCCGCTGACCGCGGCGACGTTCATCCTGATCGGGCTGAGCAAGGTGGACCTCGGCAAGCACCAGCGGTTCATCTTCGGCTGGGCCTTCGGGACCACGATCGTGATGACCGTCGTGGCGCTGCTCACCGGAGCCATCTCACTGTGATCGGCCGCGACCACCGCAGGCCGGCCCACCCACCACACGTCGAACAAGCAAAGGACTTCGAGCCCGTGACACCATCGAGCACCCGAGACACAGCCTCGCGGAGCATGCGACTCGGCGCCGGATCCGGGTTCTCCGGGGATCGCATCGACCCCGCCGAGAAACTCGCCCGGCATGCCGACCTCGACTACCTGATCTTCGAATGCCTCGGTGAACGCACCGTCGCCGCCGGCAACGCGCGCCGTCTCGAGAACCCGGACCAAGGCTACGATCCGCTCCTCGCCGCACGCATGCGCGCAGTTCTCCCGCACACGCTCGCGTCCGGGACCACGGTGATCACCAATGCCGGTGCGGCGAACCCTCTCGCCGCTGCCGACCTGGTCGCCGGCATCGCGTCCCGGTCCGCCGACCGGCAGGTGCGCGTCGCCGCCATCACGGGCGACGCGGTGCTCGAGCAGGTGCTACGCCACGACCCCGTCGTGTGGGAGACCGGAAAACGCCTGGCGGAGCACGACGAGGAACTCGTCTCCGCGAACGCGTACATCGGGGCGGAGGCCGTGACCCCCGCGCTCGAACTGGACGCCGACGTCGTCGTCACCGGACGTCTGGCCGACCCCTCCCTCTACGTCGCCCCGCTAGCCCACCATTTCGGGTGGGACCTGGCCGATCACGACACCATCGGCGCCGCAACCGCGATCGGGCACCTGCTCGAATGCGCCGGACAACTCACGGGTGGGTACTACGCGGATCCCGTCATCAAACCGGTGAAGGGCATGGCCGATCTCGGCTTCCCGTTCGCCGACGTCCTCGCCGACGGATCGGCGACATTCGGCAAGCTCGACGGATCCGGCGGCATTCTCACCGAACGAACCTGCGCCGAGCAACTGCTGTACGAGGTGGGAGATCCCACCTCGTATCTGACCCCGGACGTCACCGCGGACTTCGGCAACGTGTCGTTCACCAGCGTCGGACCCGACCGGGTCGCCATCACCGGCGCGACGGGGCGCCCCCGCCCGCAGCAGCTGAAGGTCACCCTCGGCTTCCGCGGCGGCTGGCTCGGTGAGGGGCAGATCAGCTACGCGGGCCCACGCGCCTACCCCCGCGCCCGGCTCGCCGCGGACATCGTCACCGAACGACTCGTCGACGTGCACGGTTTCACCGAGGACGCCGTCTCCGTCGAATACATCGGCGCCGGTGCGGCTTTCCGCGGCCTCGACACGGACACCGATGCGCACGAGGTGCGACTGCGGGTCACTGCCCGCGCACGCACCCGCGAGGAGGCCGACCTCGTCGGCTGGGAAGTGGAAAGCCTGTACACCAACGGACCGGCCGGCGGCGGCGGCGCCCGGCGCTCGGCGACCGAGGTACTTGCGATCCGCTCGTGCACCCTCCCCCGCGACCTCGTGTCCACCCGGGTGCATCTCACGGAGGTGACGAAATGACCACGCCCACAACTGCTCAGAAGATCGACGCACTCGCCGACGTTCGCGCCGGCGACAAGGGAGACACCCTCATCGTCGCCGTGCTGGCCCGCGACGACGCCGCCTACCGCCATCTCGCGCTGAGACTGACCGAGGACGTCGTCGCCGCCCATTACGGTGCACTGATCACCGGCCCGGCCCGGCGCACGTGCCAGCCGAACCTGATGGCGATGGTGTTCGAGTTGCCCGGCGTCCTCGGCGGCGGCGTCACGGGATCACCCGCACTCGACGGACACGGAAAGACGCTGAGCTATCACCTGCTGAGCCTCGAAATCTGACGCGCTACGCGGGATTCCGGTTCCGAGACGCTGCCAGGGTGACGGCGAGCGCCTGACGGTCGAGTTTGCCGCGCGGTGTGCGCGGCAAACTGTCGACCGCGAGTACCTGAACCGGCATGCTCGGGCTGGGTAACGTGGCGCGCAGATGCCGCCAGATCTCGCTGGAACTCGGCCCGTCGCCGTCCACCACGATCGCGGCGGCCGGTGCCTCGCCCATCCGGCTGTCCGGCACGCCGATGCACGCCGCCTCCGAGATCCCCGACAGTGCGGTCAACGCCGCCTCGATGGCGGCCGGTTCCACATTGAGTCCCGCCCGGATCACCGTGTCGCTGTCGCGGCCGAACAACTGCAGGCTGTTGCCGACCACGCGGCCCCGGTCGCCCACCGTCATCCACCCGTCGGCGGGGCCGTTCACCACGCCGTCCTCGGTGAGGTAGCCGTCGAACAGCATGTCGCTGCGCACGTGAACGAGGCCCTCGCGAATCTCCGCGTCGACGCCGTCGAACAGTTCGCCCGCCGCATGCTCGTCGACGGTGCCGAGACCCCGGTCGAAGGACACGAAGCTCAGTTCGGAGGCGCCGTAGAAGTGCACCAGCGACGCATTCGGTAACACCTCCCGTAACGCCTCACGCCCCGTCCGCGGCCACCGGGCCGCCGAGGACAGCACCTCGCGGACGCTGCCGGCCGGCCCGATCCCCGACCGCACCACGTCCCAGGCGATGGTGGGGACCGAATACAGATGTGTGGCCGCGTCGCGCAGCGAGTGCGTGACCGGTCGCAGATCCACCGTCGCACCGCGAGTGAGCCCGTGCAGCGCGCCGTACAGGAAATGCGTGTGGTCGAGAACTCCGGGCACCGCCACGCGGTCCCCGCTACCGATGTCGAACGTCGCGTCCGAGCGGTCGAGGGTCGTCGCCCACGATCGCTGGTTGCGCACGAACAGCTTCGGCTCACCGGTCGTGCCGGACGTGATGCCGACCAGCAGTTCGGTGTCGGGACGCGCCCGGTCCGCGGCGCCGTCGGATTCGAGACTGTCCGCCGTCTCGACGGTCCCGTCGAACCCCAGTCTCCGTAGCCTGGTGTGCTGGTGCGACGCGGCCACCACGGCGCCGGGTTTCGCGAGCTCGAGCACCCGCGTCAACTGCGCCGGCAGGAGGTGCCGGTGCAGCAGCACGACACTGACTCCCGCGTGCATCGCCGCCGTCACGACGACCAGCGACCCGACATCCGACGTCGGCAGCACTGCGACCCGGTTCATGCCGTCGAGCCCGGCTGCGGTGCGAGCGACCCGCGACCAGAACCGGCCGTAGTCGACGGTCTCGCGTGCGGAGACGACCGCGGTCGTCTCCGGGTTCTCGGCGGCCCGTCTGGCGACACGCTCGGCGAGCAGCTCAGTCATCGTCCACTCCCCGTGCGACGAGGGCGTCGCCCATCGCATCCGCAGTCCGGAGGGCGCGGACCAGCACGGGGGTGGCCAGCGCGGTCATCGACCATTGCAACCCGCGCGCCTTCCGCGCCTGCGCCACCTCCTGCACGATCCCGGTCAGCAGCGGGATACACCGGATCGCCAACGCGAGCAGGAGTCCGATCCGATCCGGGTCGACCCCGAACCTCCGCAACGGCCCGAGTGCGCGCGACACCGTGTCGAGCATGTCGGTGACCCGGGTGGTCAGCGTGACCAACGCGGCGAGCGCCACCGAGATCAGCAGCACCCCGCACACGACGACCGCCCGCGCTGGCGACGTGATCAGCACCTGGAACACGGCGATGATCAACAACATCCACACCACCGGACGCAACTGCGCCACGGCGACCCGCCACGGAATGGAGGCCACCGCGAACAGCAGCCCCACCACGACGACGACGACACCGACCTCGAGCGGCGTGCGCACGAACACGGTGGCCGTGACGATCGACGCGATCAACAGCAGCAGTTTCAGCCCGGCGGGCATCCTGTGCAGGAGGGAGTCACCCGGACGGTACAGGCCGATCATTCGACCAACTGCCGGTACGCGGGGACGGCATCGTCCGGGCTGCCGTCGAACGCGACGAGACCGTCGTCGATGACGATGACCCGCTCGAAACTCTCAAGCAGTGCCAGTTGGTGGGTCACGACGATCACCTGCTGGTCCATCGAATCGAGTGCTTCGGAGACGACGCGGGCGTTCCGCAGATCCAGCAGCGTGGTCGGCTCGTCGGCGATGACCACCTCGGGCCTGCGGATGAGGACGGCGCCGATGGCGAGCAACTGCTTCTGGCCCCCGGACAGCAGGTGCGCGGGGTGATCGGCGTGCTGGTCGAGCCGGAACCGCACCAGGATCTCCTCGACGCGGGCGGCGATCTCCTGCTTGCTCAGACCGGACCGGCGCAGCGAGAACGCCAGGTCCTCGGACACCGTGGGCATGACGATCTGGGTGTCGGGGTCGGTGAACACGAACCCGACCTTGCGGCGCACCTGCGCGCCCTTCCTCGCGGCGTCGACACCGTCGACCGTGACGGTGCCGGAGGTCGGCTTCAGCAAGCCGTTGATCATGCGCGCCAGAGTCGACTTTCCGGAACCGTTGGAACCGATGATGCCGACACGTCGCTCGGAGAAACGCAGGTCGACGCCGCGCAGGACCGGGCGGTCCCCGAAGGCATGCGTCACCGAATCGAAGACGATCTCACTCACGACACACGCTCCACGAGCATCGCGATGCCCTGCCCGCCGCCGATGGCGCAGGCCGCGAGCCCGAGCGCGGGTCCGTCCTCGCGCAGCATCTGACTTGCCAAGCGCACCAGCAGGATCGCCCCCGATGCCCCCCACGGATGTCCCATGGCGATGGCGCCGCCCTGTGGGCAGATCACGGATTCGTCCAGGCCGAGTTCGTCCGACACCGCCAGCACCACCGACGCGAAGGCCTCGGTGATCTCGACGACGCCCAGATCCGCGACGTCGTGTCCGGTTCGCTTCAGGACTTTGCGGATCGCGGGAACCGGTCCGAGTCCGGGCAGCGCCGGGTCCGATCCCGCGACGGCGGAGCCGAGGACCCGCAACGCGGGCAGTCCGGCGGCAAGCGACTCGGTCGTCACCGCCAGCACCGCGGCGCCGTCCGAGATGCCGCAGGAGTTCCCCGCCGTGGCCGTCCCGCCGGCACCGAAACTGGGGCGTAACCGCGCCAGCCTGGCCTCGGTCATGCCTGTGCGAATGCGCTGGTCCCGCTCGATCGCACCGATCGGCACGATCTCCGACGAGAAGTCGGCGGCGGCCGCGAGCGTGTGCGACCGCGCCGCGTACGCGTCCTGCCGCTCTCGGCTGATGCCGCGAGCCCGCGCGAGATCGTCCGCGGCCGCCCCCATGTCGGGGTCGGGGAAGCCTTGCGGCGCAAAGGGAGCGCGGGTGTAGCGCACCGGATCGGCGCCCGGCACCGGCGGCCAGAACCGCCACGGCGCGGTGCTCGCCGATTCGACACCACCCGCCAGGATCAGCTCGTCGGCGCCGCTGCGTACACGGAGCGCGGCTTGCATCACTGCGTCGAGGCCGGAACCGCACTGCCGGTCGACGGTGACACCGGGAACCTCCACACCCATCCCCGCCTGCAGGGCAGCGACCCGTGCCGGATCGCCGCCCGGTCCGAGGCAGTTGCCGAGGACGACGTCGTCGACCTCGGCGTCGAGGCCCGAGCCCCGCAGCGACGTCAGGACCTCGCGTAGCACCGGGGCGGCCAGATCGGTGGTGGTCAGATCGGCGAACCCGTGCCCGGCATTGCCGATCGGCGTCCGACGCGGCGCCACCAGAACAGGGACAGAGCTCATGCCAGCCAGTCTCTCACTCGGCCTCGGGCGACCTTGCCACTGGCGGTCCGCGGCATCGACTCGATCGGCACCCAGCGGCGGGGCAGCGCTTCCTTCGTCAGCGTCCGGCGCGCGTGCGAACGGACCTCAGCGATCTCCGCGGTGCCGTCGAGCTCCACCACGGCGGTGACGGTCTCGCCGAGCACCGAATGCGGCGATCCGACGACGGCGGCCGCGGCGACACCGTCGAGCGTCTCGAGGATGCGCTCGACGTCCTCGGCGATCACCGTGGTGCCGCCGACGTTGATCGCGGAGTCGCCCCGGCCGCGCACCGTCAGCTCGCCGTCGTCACCGAGTTCCGCAAGGTCACCGACGCCGAACCACTCCGGGACTCCGATGACGCTGTACGGCGACCGGACGTACAGCAGGCCGTCGCGGATGTCCGCGTCGACACCGTCCAGCAGCCGGAGCGGCTCGGGCACCCGGCGCGCCGCGACGAGGGAGAGTTCCGCGGCGCCGTAGTACTCGACGATCTCGATGCCGTCGGCCACCGCGCGGGCGCCGTCGTCCAGGGCGGTGCCCGCGACGACCGCCGTGCGCAGCTTCGGGGCCTTCCCCACCACCTCACGGAGAACGGCGGGGACGGCGTGCACGACTGTCGCCCGGGACGGGTCGTCGGTGACGCACGCGCCTCGCCACAGTGCGTGCACTGCGCCGAACAGGTGCATCGTCGCGTGCAACGGGCCGGTGATCAGCACGTGGTCCGTGGCGTCGATGCCGGTGATCGCGGTGAACGCGGGAAAGCTGTCGAACCAGGAGGCCGCTGTGCGCGCGAGCGGACGGGGCCTTCCGGTGGAGCCGGACGTCGCCACCAGCAGAAACGCGGACGGCGGGACCACCGCGCGGTCCGGACGCGCCTCGGGGTTCTCGACGATCACCGCCGTCCCCTGCCGCGCCGCGGCGCAGACGCAGATCAGGGCGTCCGGGACCGGCAGCGTCGACGCGTCGTAGGCAGGGGCACCCGAGCCGTGCTCGAGGATCCATCGGTCGATGGCGCGGTCGAGTTCGGCGTACGTGTAGGTGCGGCCGTCGAAGTCGAGGGCAGGCTGATCGCCGGAGCCGCCGAGTTCGGAATTCACGTACGGATCAGGCCGGGGTACGCGCGATGCACGCTCTTGGCGACCACGGTCGCGACGACGACCTTGAGCAGGTCGCCGGGGATGAAGGCGAAGTTGGTGGTGATGGCGGCGCCGACGCCCAGGTCGGTGCGGAGCAGGAGTCCGACGGTGCCGAAGATGTAGATGACGACGATCCCGCCGAGCGCGTTGATCAGCAGGCCGAGCACGACCGGGTACTTCGGCAGGATCCGGGCGGTGAGGAGGCCGATGATCAGCGTCGCGGGAATCCAGCCGATGAGGTATCCGGCGCTGGGGCCTGCGAGCGCGGTCAGTCCGGTGCGACCACCGGACAGCAGGGGCAGGCCGATCAGGGTCAGGGCGATGAACACCGCGACGGCGGCTGTGCCCTTGCGAGCCCCGAGCACCGCGCCGGCGAGGATGACGCCGAGCGTCTGCAACGTGATCGGCACTCCGCTGAAGCCGACCGTGATGGCGCCGGGCAGTCCCAGCGCCGCGATCAGCGCGGCGAATACCGCGATCTGCGCCATGTCCCGCGCTGAAATACCGAGCCTCGACACCCGAGCACTCCCGACCTCTGTCATGACGACTCCTCTTGCTGCAAACTTGAACGACGTTCAAGGTAGCAGGTCGACGCGGACAACGGTGTGGCAGACTCCACGACCTCACCCTCGTCGGGGACCGCCCGCGCCCCGGCCCGCGCTGCTCCGATCCCGGCCGCGACCACGAAACAGATCCCGGCAACGGCCGCGCGGTCCGGAACCTGATGCAACACCACGAGCCCGATGATCAACGCGAACGCCGGTTCCAGACTCATCAGGGTCCCGAACGCCGCGGTGTTCAGCCGCCGCAGGGCGAGCATCTCCAGTGTGAACGGCACGACCGGCAGAAGTATCGCCAAACCCAGCCCGATGATCAACAGGTCCGGCGTCATCTTTCCGAGCATCGAGGGCCCGCCCACGGCGGTCGCGACCAACCCGGCGACCGGCATGGAGACCGCGAGCCCGTTGAGACCGGCCACCTCGTCGCCCACGCGCTGGGTGAGCACGATGTAGAGCGCCCAGCATGCGGCCGCGCCCAGCGCGAACAGGATTCCGACCGGGTCGACGCCGCCGGCCCAGGGCTGCGTCAGCAGCAGCACCCCCACGGCCGCCAGCGCCGGCCACTTCAGGCGACCTCGTCCGTGCAGGACGGCGACGCCGAGGGGTCCGAGGAACTCCAGTGCACTGGCGGTTCCCAGCGGGATCCGGTCCACCGCGGCCATGAACAGCAGGGTGACCGCCGCCGTGACCACCCCGAGCAGAACACACGCACCGAGGGACGAACGGGTGAACGCCTTCGGACGAGGCCGCACGATCACGGCCAGCAACACCCCTGCCCAGGCCAGGCGCAACCAGGCGGCGCCCTCGGCGCCGACGCGCTCGGACACGCCGACGGAGATCGCGAGTCCGCTCTGCACGCACAGCATCGAGGTCAGCGCCATCGTCGCGCCGACGTGGGTCGAGTTCCTGGTCATGTCTGCATTGAATGACACGTGGACCGTTCACGTCCACGTGACTTTCATGGACAAACCGTTCGGATATCGCGAACAATGTGTGCGTGGATACCCGACGCCTGCATCTTCTGCTCGAGCTCTCCCGTCTCGGCTCCATGCGTGAGGTCGCCGAGACACACCGGCTGACCACCTCGACCGTCTCCCAGCAGATCGCCGCACTCGCGAAGGAGACGGGTGCGCAACTCGTCGAACCGACCGGCCGCCGGGTGCGGCTCACTCCGGCCGGTCGCCGGCTGGCCGACCACGCCGTCACGATCCTGGCGGCCGTCGACGCCGCCCGGCTCGACCTCGACCCCCACGCCGAGCCGGTCGGCACCCTGCGCGTCGGGGGTTTCGCGACGGGCATCCGGGTGTCGCTGCTCCCGGTCGTCGCCGAACTGGCACGCACCCACTCGCAGGTGGACGTGGTGATCAGCGAATACGAACCGGTCGAGGCGTTCGCGCTGCTCGCCGACGACGAACTCGATCTCGCCCTGACCTACGACTACAACCTGGCACCGGCGTCCCCCGGCGCCGCGCTCGAGGCCGTCCCGTTGTGGTCGACCCCCTGGGGACTCGGCGTGCCCGCGCCCGCCGACGACAAGCCCGCCGACGTCGCCGCCTACGCCGATTCGCCCTGGATCGTGAACTCCCGCAACACCGCCGACGAGGACGCCGTCCGCACGCTCGCCTCGCTCGCGGGTTTCACACCACACATCGCCCACCAGATCGACAGCCTCGACCTCGTCGAGGACCTCATCGCCGCCGGCTACGGCGTCGGCCTGCTGCCCGCCGACCGTCCCACCCGCACCGAAGTCACCGTCCTCCCGCTCGCCGACCCGAAGGTCGTGCTGACGGCATACGCGGTGACCCGCCGCGGGAGGTCGACGTGGCCGCCGCTGCGCCTGGTCCTCGACCGGCTGGCCGCCGTCACCGGCTTCTAGCGCGAGGCTACGGCGGAAGCCGCGTCCTTCAGGGTGCGGGCCGCGACCTGCAGTCCCTCGAGCTGTCCCAGTTCGACGTCCTCGTGTTCGATGTTGACCGCCATGTCGGGGTCGACCCGCTGCAGCGCAGCGAGGAAACGGGACCAGAAATCGACGTCGTGTCCGCGGCCGACGGCGACGAAGTCCCACGCCGAGTCCTCGGGCCACTTGTTGACCACATGCTTGCCACCGAGTCCGGTGGGGTTCTGGTCGGCCGGGATGCGGGTGAACCGGTCGTCGAGAACACCGTAGATCTTGCAGTTCTCGTTGATCCGGGTGTCCTTCGCCGCGGCGTGGAACACGAGGTCGCCGAGCCAGTCGACCGCGGCGACCGGGTCGATGCCCTGCCAGAACAGGTGCGACGGGTCCATCTCGGCGCCCACGTTCGTCGCACCGGTCTTCTCGACCAGACGCGCGAGGGTCGGCGGGTTGAACACCAGGTTCTGCGGGTGCATCTCGATCGCGACCTTGACGCCGTTCTCCCGGGCGAGCGCGTCGATCTCCTTCCAGAACGGCACCGCGACCTGATCCCACTGGTAGTCGAGGGAGTCGAGATAGCCACTGTCCCAGGTGTTCACGTGCCATGCCGGCCACTGGCCGCCGGCGTGCGCGGCGGGCAGCCCGGACATCGTGACCACCCGGTCCACACCGAGCAGGCCGGCCACCTTGATCGCGTTGCGCAGGTCCTCGGCGTCCTCGGGGCCCACCTCGGGATCCGCGTGCAGCGGGTTGCCGTTGCAGTTCAGGCCGGCGATGGAGACACCGGTCTCGTCGAAGACCTTCAGGTACTCCTGCGGTGACACCTCACCCGAGAGGAGTTCCTTGACGGGCAGGTGCGGGGTGGGCAGGAATCCGCCCGCGTTGATCTCCGCACCCTCGAGTCCGAGGGACGCGATGGTCTCCAGCGCCTCGCGCAGGCTGCGGTCGTGCAGGACGGCGGTGTACACACCGAGTTTCATGAGGGATCCTTGCGTCGTGGGAAGAAGTTGCGGTTCAGAGTTTTTGCGGTTCGGGGTGGTGCGGTTCAGCCGATCTTGACGGCCGCTCCGTCGGCGCGGGCGGACTCCGCGACGGCGGTGACGATCTGCATGCCGCGCAGCGCGTGGGCGAAGGACGGCAACGGGCCGAGGACGTCGATGCCGGCGATCTGGTCGAGGAAGGCACGGGCCTGGTACGCGAAGAACTCCGCCTTGCCGTGGCCGACACCGCCGGCATCCATCGGCAGGCCACCCTGGATGTACGGGTGCTGCGGTCCGATGATCACCCGACGCTGACCGTTCACGGTGCGGTCGAGGCCCTCGCTGGACACCGAGAATTCGGCGGCGCGAGCCAGGTCGAACGCCGCGGAGCCGGACGTCCCGAACAGCTCGAAACCGAGCCCGTCCGGAAGCTGGTGCGCGACACGGGAAGCGGAGAACGTGCCGACCGCGCCGTTCTCGAAGCGCGCCGTGAACGTCGCGAGGTCCTCGTTCTCGACGGGTGCCATCTCACCGGTGGTCTCGGCCTTGGTATGGCCGTAGGTGACCCCGGCGGGCACCGGACGCTCCGTGATCACCGTGGCGAAGGTCGCGCCGCTGATCTCGACGATCGGACCGCACACGAATTCGGCCATGTCGAGCAGGTGACTGCCGACGTCCGCCAGCGCACCGGTTCCGGGACCCCCGCGGTACCGCCAGGTGATCGGCGAGGCCGGGTCCAGGCCGTAGTCGCACCAGTAGTGCCCGTTGAAGTGAATGATGTCGCCGAGACGGCCCGTCGCGAGTTCGTCCCGGATCGCCTGGATGGCCGGCGACCGGCGGTAGGTGTACCCGACAGTCGCGATCGTGTCGGCGTCCGCGGCGGCGGCGACCATGGCCTCGGCGTCCGCGATGGACCCGGCCAGGGGCTTCTCGCACAGCACGTGCTTCCCGGCAGCGAGGAGGCCTTCGACGATCTCCCGGTGCAACTGGTTGGCGACGACGACGCTCACGGCGTCGATGTCCGGCGATTCGGCAATGGCCTGCCAGCTGTACTCGGCCCGCTCGTACCCGTACCGCTTCGCGGTGTCGTCGGCGACGGCCTGGTTGGTGTCGGCGATCGCGACCAGACGCACGTCGGGGCGGTCGGTTCCGAACAGCGTCGACGCCATGCGATATCCGGCGGCGTGTGCTCGTCCGGCCATGCCGCCGCCGATGACGGCGACACCGATCGAGTTGGAAGTCATGAGTGGAAGCCTTTCGGTGTGATGTTGACCCGGCGGGAGTGCACGTCGGCTACCCGCAGACACCCGCACGAGAGTGAAGACGCCCTCCGGCTAGTTCGGTCTATTTAACCGGTCTAGTACGACTACTATGAGCTGAGTCACGACGCCCTGTCAAGCCCCGGCCCGGCGGGCCTGCAAACGGGCCGCACCCCTTGACGAACGCCCTCTCCCTGCGCACACTGAATACACTTTCACTGAGGATGGATTCAGTGAATGACAGTTCAGGAGGACGCATGGAGGTCATCGTTGCAGGAAGAGGTGTGTCCGGGGCCGCGACTGCAATCGCATTGCGCCGCATCGGTTCCGACGTCGCCGTCTACGAAACACACCCCGACCCGGCAGGACAGGTGGGCTCATTTCTGAGTCTGGCATCCAACGGTCTGCGGGGGCTGAAGACCCTCGGCTGCCTGGACCAAGTCCAGGAGGCCGGTTTCGCGGTGCCCACTCAGCGGATGTGGTCCGGTACGGGCAGGCTGCTGGCAGAAGTTCCGCGTGGACGGCTGTCGGGGGATCCGCTGCACAGTACGACCCTGATGCGCGGTTCCCTGGTCGAGGTGCTGCGTGAATGCGCCGAGCAGGCCGGTGTACGGATCGTCACCGGCCGCCGGCTGGCAGGCGCCGAGCCCGCGGGCGACGGTATCCGCGCGCAGTTCGCCGACGGTTCCAGCGCACGCGCCGATCTGTTGATCGGCGCCGACGGTCTCTGGTCAGCTACCCGCTCGGTCCTCGATCCCGGCGCGCCCCGACCCGCATACGGCGGGCTCTACAGCGTCTCGGGCATCGCCGCCGGCGTCCCGGCCGAGACCGGCACGTTCAACATGGTCTTCGCGCGCAGCGGCGCCTTTCTCCACATCCCGGCGCCGGACGGAACCGTGTGGTGGTCCGCGCAGGTTGCCGATCCCCGGCCTCCGAAACTGACAGATGTCGGCGAGGACCGGTGGCTCGATCGACTCGCCGAGCTGTACCGGTTCGAGCCGCGGCCGCTCGAGATCATCAGGGCGACCACGCAATTGCACCGTCCGACGCTCATGCACACACTGGCCGAAGTCCCGGTCCGGCATGACGAACGCATCGTCCTCGTCGGCGACGCCGCCCACCCGGTCGGCGCGGGGCAAGGCGCCTCCATGGCCATCGAAGATGCCGTGGTCCTGGCTCGGGCACTCGCAAAGGCCGACTCGACCGGAGAAGGTCTCGCCGAGTACGACCGGCTCCGCCGCGCCCGGATCGGGAAGATGGCCGAGGCGGCCCGCATCAACCGCGACGCCAAGACCCGCGGCCCGCTCGCTCGCCGGCTCCGCGACCTCGTCATGCCGATCGCCTTCGGGCACTTCTACGAAAAGGCCACCACCTGGCTCTACACCCACGATCTGGGCACGCTGCCCGCGCCGGCCGAGCAACCCCGGCCCGCCGAACGCTGACGGCCGCCGCAGGTCAGGACACGCCCGACTGGGATCCTTCCACCGGTGCCGGCGCGGGTCCGGTGGTACGACGCGCGACGAGCCGCGGCCGGAGGACGGTCGCCACCGATTCGGTCCTCCCCCGGTCCAGCCGTTGGATGACCGCGTCGACCGCGGTGGCGGCCTGCTCCCGCGGTTGCTGATTGACCGATGTCAGATCGATGTGCGCGAGCTGGGCGAGCACGCTGTCGTCGTATCCGGAGACCGAGACGTCTTCGGGAATCCGCACACCCCGGCTCCGCAGTTCGCCGATCAGCCCGATGGCACTCCGGTCGTTGGCCGCGATCACCGCGGTGGGAAGCTGCGACCGCCCGAGCAGAGTCTCCGCGGCCACGGTTCCGGCGCTGTCGGTGAAGTCGCCCTCGACGACGTCGATCTCGAGTCCGTGACGACGCATTGCCCGGGTGTATCCCGACCTCCGGTCGGCCGCAATCGTGCCCGGACCACCGCTGAGGTGCGTGATCCGGCGATGCCCCAGGTCCACGAGATGGTCGACGACGGTGCCGATACCCTTGCCGTCCGCGGTCCGCACGACGTCGACCGCACCGTCTCCGACGCGCCGACCGACCACGACGACCGGTACCCGCTCCCCGAGCGTGTCGAGAACGTCGGTGCTCAGTTCGGTGCCGAGCAGGATCAGGGCCTCGCAGCGGAAATCGAGCAGTGTTTCGACGACTTTCGGTTCGGCGTGCGTGGGAGTCAGCGCACCGAGCACCACCTCGTACCCGTGATCGTCGGCCGCGGCCACGATGTACTCGACCATCTCGGCGTGGAAGCTGTTGCGGATATCCGCCATCACACCCACGAGGTGGGTCCGCCGGAGCGACATCAGTGCGGCCGTACGGTTCGGTCGGTACCCGAGCTCGTCCGCGACGTCGAGAACCCGTTTCCGCGTCTCGGCACTCGGTCCGGGAACGCGCCGAAACACCATGGAGACCAATGCCTTCGACACGCCCACGCGGTCGGCGATGTCCTGCATGGTGACGGCCTGCCGGGGCATCGGAACGGAGCCGCCGCTCCGGGCGTCGTCGTCGCTTCGCATGTGCAGACCCTTTCGCTCGCCGAGCCGAGGCACACTCAGAGTATCCGACATAGACCGAAGTACTAGACCGGGCTACCTACCCGAACAGTCCGGGCGCCACGACGAGAATCAGCCAGCAGAGCGCGGGCGCAACCGCGACGACCACGGCGGCGTTGAGGAGGAGCTGGCGGTAGAACGCCCGTCGTTCGATGTTCTGGGCACTGGCCAGCACGAGCGCTCCGTTCGTCGAGAACGGTGACACGTCGACGACGGTGGCGGAGATGGCCAGTGCAGCCACGACCCCGACGACCGGGAGTGCACCGGTTTCCAGGAGGGGAAGTGCGAGCGGAATGACCGCCGTCAGCAACGCCGTCGACGAGGCGAAGGCCGACGTCACGCCGATGATGTAGCAGAGCACGAGCGCCACCAGCAGCGGTGCACCGACCTTGATCGCCATCTGCGCGAGGTGGTCGATCGTGCCCAGCTCCTGCAGGAGGGAGATGTAGGTGACCATGCCCGCGACGAGAAGCACCGTCGACCAGCTGATGCCCGCGATCGCCTCGTTCTGCTTCGAGAGGTCGGTGAACGCCAGGATCGCACCGGCGGCGATGGCGACGAAGCTGATGGGCAGGTGCAGCACGAGCACCAGCACGAGTACCGCGGCGATGAGGACGAGTGTCAGCTTCTGCACCCTGGTGACGGGTTCGATCGCGGGCGCGATGTCCGTCGACGGGCGGTGCACGCGGGTCAGTACCTGGGTGCCCGCCGCGGAACCGCCCGTGGACGGCGTCCACGGCCCGTCGCCGCGCGTACCGCTCGCGCCGCCATCGCCTCCGTCGCCGGTCGTCGCGCCCATGGCCGAGTAGTCGAGGTCGCGTACCCGGGCGAGGACCGCATAACCGGCGATGGTGAACACGGAGAGCAGCGTGTTGATCCCGTAGCTGGCGAAGAACAACGTCCAGGGCGCGATCGTGAGGCCGTTGGATTCGACGATGTCACGGACGAGGACACCGGAAACCGAGATCGGCGAGAACGCACCGGCGTGCGCCCCGTTGATGGTCATGATGCCCATCACGAGGGGACTCATTCGCGTGCGGGCAGCGAAGGCCATCGCGGCCGGCGCGATCAGGGCGACGGCGGCCGGACTGAACGTGCCGAGTGCGGTCAGCACCGACGCCGAGAAGAAGAAGACCCACGGAACGACGGTCACACGGCCGCGGACGGCCCGGATACAGGCGTTGACCAGAAGATCGATGGTTCCGTTCCGCTTCGCCATTCCGAAGAAGTACGTGACACCGATGATGGTGAGGACGATCGAGCTGGGGAACTCGGCCAGAATCTCCTTGTCGTCGTAACCGAGCGCGAACGCCCCCACGACGAAGGCCCCGATGAAGCCCAGAATGCCGATGTTGATCGGAAAGATGGTTGCTGTCACGAACATCGCGACCAGCGCGATGAGTGGCAGAATCTCGATGGACGTCATAGTCGTTCTTTCGGTTCGCTGTGTGCGTGCTGGTCGAAGTCAGGCGGAAAGCCGGTCGCGGGAGTACAGAGTGGATTCGGCGATGCGTCGTGCGGCTCGCTGCAGGAGCACCCGTTCGTGCCCGCCGTCCCTCTCGACGGTGCATCGCACTCGCCCACCGAGGGTGCCGATCGTGACGGCGAAGTTCGCCGGGGCCGCTGCGCCTGCGAAGCCGACGGTCGAGTCACCCGAACGCGCCGCGAGGGCGACGGCCACCGCGCTGGTGAGACCGATCGTGGGATGCGGGGCGTTCATCGACAACATGCGGACGGAGATGTCGTAGTCGGCAGCGTCGACGTCTTCGCCGAGTGTCGTGCGATAGGGCACGGCCGGTCCGACGAGACCCACCTTCGGGATGGCGTCCGGTGCGGTCTCGATCGACGTTGCCAAACCCATCGCGACGGCGGCGCGCGCCCTGATGTGGCGCAGCATCGGAACGTACTGCTGCAGTTGTTCTTCCGTCGCCGCGGCGGAGACTCCCAGCGAATCGGCGCGTACCAGGGCGACGGGGGCGCCGGCGTCGGCCATCGAGATGTCGACACGGATACCGTCCACCACGATGCTGTCCCGGCGCTTCCCCGTCGGCCACAGGCTGCCCGTGGTGCTGCCCGCAGGGTCGACGAAGGCCAGATCGACGGCCGTCCCGGTCCCCCGGACTCCCGGAACGCTGACGCTGTCGAAGCGGGCCGGGGACGACGCCGACGGTGTGGCAACCCGCGCGTGGATGACGGCGTTCGTGTTGAGATTGCGCATCCGCACCTCGGTGTGCGACTCCCCACGGGAGAGTCCGAGCTTGTCGACGGCCCAGAGCGCGACCGCGGTGGCGCAGTTCCCGCAGTTGCTGCCCCATTCCACCCGGTGGGCGCCGATCGCCACCTGCGCGAACAGGAAATCGACGTCGACGTCGGGGTCCGCGCTCGGCATCACGACGGCAGCCTTGGACGTGACGGAGGTGCCGCCGCCCACCCCGTCGAGCTGGCGAGGATCTTCGGCGCCGAACAGTTCGATGAGCAGGTCCTCGAGACGAACCCGGTCATCGGGAACGTCTCGGTGATCGAACAACCAACACTTGCTGGTTCCGCCTCGCATGAGAGTTGCTGGTGTTTGCACGGTACATCCTTCTGTTGGTCGTGGCCCACATCACGTTATGGACGACCTGCGTTCAGAACAATGTCGTTTTGCTACCATCTCGTTTAGCGCAACTGAACGCTGGGAGATGGCATGCAGAACACGTTCGACGTCGTCACGCTCTTCCTGCTGCTCGACATCGCCGACGCGGGTTCACTCACCGGCGGCGCCGAGCAGGCGAACATGACGCCGTCGGCCGCGTCCCAGCGCATCGCGAAGCTCGAACAGAACATCCGGCAGCCGGTGCTCACCCGCCTGCCCCGAGGCGTCCGGCTGACCGAAGCGGGCGAAATCCTCGCCGCCCGGGCACGCCTGTTCCGTCGCGAG
The DNA here is from genome assembly GCF_900455735.1 of Rhodococcus wratislaviensis. Lineage (GTDB taxonomy): Bacteria > Actinomycetota > Actinomycetes > Mycobacteriales > Mycobacteriaceae > Rhodococcus_F > Rhodococcus_F wratislaviensis. The sequence continues at coordinate 192,106 of NZ_UAUI01000002.1, forward strand.
ATGCGGGCCGCGCGTGGAGATCTCGAAGCCCTCCGGGGACTCGAGAGCGGCACGGTCCGGCTCGGGTCCTTCCCCACCGTCAGCGCGTCACTGCTGTCGGATGCCCTCAAGGACTGCCACGCCCGATGGCCAGGCATCGACGTCCGTGTCCACTCCGCCGTTCGCCCCCGCCTGCTGGACATGCTGCGCTCGAGCGAGGTGGAACTCGCGCTGCTGTGGAGCTACGCATGGACCGAGGAAACCGAGAAGTCGCTGTCGCTGGTCCCGTTGATGGAGGACCAGACACAGCTCCTCGTGCCGGCGGACGGCGAACTCGCCCAGGACGACGTCGCCGTCGCCTCGCTGCGCGGTGCTCGGTGGATCATCCGCAACGCCGACCACCCGGCGGCCGAGGTGCTCTACCGCAGTTGCGAAGGCGCGGGCTTCACCCCGGACGTCGTCTATGAGGCCCATGACTATCAGGAGATCGAAGCGATGGTCGCCGCGGGCATGGGCATCGCGATGGTCCCGCGTCTCGCGGTCGCGCATCATAGGCCCGACGTCCGAGCAGTCCGGTTCCGGGCCGAGGACCGAGTTCCCACCCGGTCGATCTACATCGCGTCGCTGGCGCGCCGGGAGTACACGCCCAGCATGTACGCGATCTCCCGAGCGCTGCACGAGGCGGCGCAGCGGATCGCCGGCGCTGCCGACTGATCTGACAGCCGCAAGCGATCAGGTCCTGGCACAACCGTCCCAGAGTCCTGTCGCAACCGTCCAATTCCGAGGGCCGTCGCGGGACCACCATTGATGTGTCACACCCGGACGTGTCCGGGGTCACACAATCGACGGAGGATCTGATCCCAATGACAATCGACTTCGACCTGAGCCCAGACCAGGCAGCCCTGCAGAAGGCGGCGCGAGCATTCGCCGACGAGCGGCTCAGTCTCGTCGAAGGCGTCATCGCCCCGCTTCCGACGCCCGAGGCACGCTTCGCGGCGATCGAACCGTTCTATCAGGACATGGTGCATGCCGGATTCCTCAAAGCACTGCTGCCGGTCGAGTACGGCGGAACGGCTATGCCTTCGCTCGATTTCGCCTTGGCAGCAGAAGAACTCACCCGTGCCGACATCAACGTCCCGAGTGCGCTGCTCGGCACCGGATTGGGGCTGCAGCCCATCATCCACTTCGGAACCGCGGATCAGAAGGCCCGATTCCTGCCGCCCTTCGCCGGCAGTGATCCGCTGCTCGCGGCGTGGGCGTTCACCGAGACCGCAGGCGGCGCGAACTTCGACAATGCGGATGCCTCGGCAGGTGTGCAAACATTCGCGCGCCTGGACGGCGACGAATGGGTGATCAACGGGGACAAACACTTCACCACCAACGGTTCGGGCTGGGACGGCAACGGTGCCGCACTGATCAGCGTTCTCTGCCGTACGGATCCGACACTTCCCCTGAACGAGTCGATGGCCGTGATCGTCGTGCCCGGGGACACGCCCGGCGTCGCTGTCGAGTCCTATATCGACACCATGGGGCACCGTGCCACGGCATCACCTCGCATCACCTTCACCGACGTGCGCGTGCCTGCCGCAAACATCATCGGAAAGCCCGGTGACGGCATCGAGATCGTCCGGAAGACGTTCAACTGGACCTCGTCGATCATCGGGGCCGCATGTGTCGGCCGGATGCGGGCGGCGTTCGACTACGCGTTCGCGTTCGCGAAGAGCGACAGGCGTTCGGGTCCGGTCCCGATCATCGACTACCAGAACGTCGGGTACATGCTGGTCGACATCAAGACCCGGATCGAAGCCGCTCGATACTTCACCTGGAAAGCGTGCGATCTCTACGACAAGACGGGCGGCGCCGACGAAGAGCTCGGCCACATGGTCAAGATCTACGCGTCCGAACTTGCGGTTCAGGTGGTGTACGACACGATGCGTGTGGTGGGAGTGAACTCCTACGGAGACCAGACTCCGATCGCCGGAATCATGGAAGACGTCCTGTGCTTCCCGCTCTACGACGGGGGCAACATGGGCGTTCGGCGCCGGCAGCTCCACGCCCTGATGAAGCGGCCGGACTACGATCCGATGCTGTCCGCCGCGGGAATCGTGGGAGGGTGACCCCGTACGACCGGTCGGCCACCCGACGCTCTGCTCGTGACGCGGAACTCCGTGGGCGTGCAACCGAGACAACTCTGAAACGTGCGGGTGAGATGCGAGCTGTCGTAGAAGCCCCACCGCCCAGCAATCTCACTGACGGTCACCAAGTCGGGCGCCACCGCCAGGTCCTGCATCGCCCCCTGTAGGCGCTCGTCGCGAACGCACTCCGCGAACGTGGCGCCGACCGCCTGGAACAGGCGGTGCAGCGTTCGCACCGAGACGGCGGCTTCGCGCGCGGCAGCCTCCGCGGTCACCCGACCGAGAGGGACTGCTGCGCGAATGTAGTGGCGGACGACCTGGCGGAGCGCCGCATCACGATCTTCGGTGCGGGTTCCTCCGGCCGGGGGCTCGGTCACCGCGGCGAGAACATCCGTGAAGGAACGCTCGAGGGCTCTCACAGTGGTCTGATCGAAGGCGGGGCGCTCCCGCCAGAGGGAAGACATCATTGCCCCGACGACGTTTCCCGGTCCGCTCGTGGTGTCGATGGCGCGCGCCGTCGCCCCGTCGCCCCGCACGTTCGCGCTCCACCGATCCCGAGGAATGCGAAATGACAGCACCCTCCAACTGGCCGCGTCGTCCGGCTCCCGGAACTCGAGGGAGTACGGGCGCGTCGTATCGAACACGGCATAGCTGCCCGGACGGACGATGCAGCGACGTCCATCCTGCTCTCCGTAACACGTTCCCTCCAACTGCAGATTCACGAACACAGCATCCAGGGGCGCACGGCGAACTTCCCTGGGTCCGTGAGTCAGTAGCTGTGTGCACGAGGAGATCTCGGCGCAGTTCGTCTCGACCAGCACCTCCGAGCGCACCCATCCGGGAATCCCGTCCGGGGTCGCGCTACGGGCAGTCTGGGCACGCCCACGCTGCGGCGCCAGTGGAGTGAAGGCCTCACACACGACGTCACCCCAGTAACTCGCCTGATCGCGAGTGCTCAGACCCGAGGTGGACCAATAGGGCATGACACCTCCCGGTTTCTGGGCAGGGTCACCGGTGCCGGGTACTCGGAACCGGTGCCTGTCGCACTCCAAATTCTGCGCATTCCGACGGGGTTGTCAAGAAACTGTCCGGTTTCCACACAGATGACGTTCGGCGCGGGAGGCTAGCGTCGTCCACGAGCCGTCGGATGACGAACTGCACTGCGGTTCCGGGCAATTGACGATCTTCCGCGCAGAGCGAGAGCCGCGCCCCGTTGCGCGGACCACCGTCCACATCTCTGCCCACCCTCGGCCGACAGGCCGAATACACCATCGAGGAGCACACCATGACAACGACAGCACCCGCCCCGTCACCCGAGGTCTCCGACTTCCTGGCGAGCCCCGTTCTCCACCTGATCGACGGCCGGAATGTTCCCTCCGCATCCGGCGAAGTCTTCCCCACTGTCAATCCGTGCAATGGTGAAACTCTGGCGCAAGTCGCGTTCGGCGGCGACGAGGACGTCAACCGGGCGGTGTCGGCTGCTCGCCGAGCACTCGACGGACCGTGGGGACGCATGACTCCGGCACAGCGAAGCAAGATTCTCTGGCGGGTCGGCGATCTGCTGGAGGAACGGGTCGAGGAATTCGCGCTCGTCGAAGCGCTCGACAACGGAAAGCCACTGACCTACGCACGTCTCGTCGATGTCCCCCTGTCCGCCGACTGGTTCCGCTACATGGCGGGGTGGCCCACGAAACTGGAGGGCAGCACAATTCCGGTCACCTCCACCGCAGCGCCGGGCGACTACCTCGCGTACACCGTGCGCGAGCCGGTGGGCGTCGTCGCCGCGATCGTCGCCTGGAACTTCCCGCTGCTCCTGGCAGCCTGGAAGCTGAGCCCCGCACTCGCCGCGGGCAACACCGTCATCCTCAAGCCGGCGGAGCAGACCCCGCTCAGCGCAGCGCTGCTCGGCGAGGTGCTCCGCGAGGCCGGTATCCCCGACGGCGTGGTGAACATCGTGCAAGGCGACGGCGAGAACGTCGGCGCCGCACTCAGCGCTCATCCCGGCGTCGACAAGGTCTCGTTCACGGGGTCGACCGAGGTGGGACGGCACATCGTCGGTGCCGCGCGCGGCAATCTGAAGAAGGTGACCCTCGAACTCGGCGGCAAATCCCCCAACATCGTCTTCGGCGACGCCGACATCGACGCCGCCATCGAGGGTGCGGCAATGGCCATCTTCTTCAATCAGGGTGAGGCCTGCGAGGCCGGGTCACGGCTGTTCGTGCAGTCCACGGTGTACGACCGGGTCGTCGAAGGGGTCGCCGAGATCGCGTCCACGTTGAAGGTCGGCGACAGCCTCGACCCGGACACGCAGATGGGTCCCGTCGTGTCCGAGAAACAACTCGACACCGTTCTCGGATACCTGGACAGCGGCAGGGCCGAAGGTGCCACCGCCGTGACCGGTGGGGGCCGGAAGGGCGACGTCGGCTACTTCGTCGAGCCGACGGTCCTCGTCGACACCACACCGAACATGCGGGTGGTGAAGGAAGAGATCTTCGGACCCGTCGTCACCGCGATACCGTTCGACGACATCGACGACATCGTCCGGACCGCCAACGACACCGAGTACGGTCTCGCCGCGGGCATTTGGACGTCGGATGTGTCGAAGGCCCACAACGTCGCGGCGGGTATCAAAGCCGGGACGGTGTGGATCAACAGCTACCACGTGCTCGACCCCGCCCTGCCGTTCGGCGGTTACAAGCAGTCCGGTTGGGGACGTGAGCACGGTGCGGCGGTCCTCGACGCATACACCGAGACGAAGACCGTGATCCTCAAGAAGGGATGATCCCGCACGGGCAGATGCCGCCGCTCCGACGGCGGCATCTGCCCGTTTGCCGGGGATTCGTGCGGGGCGCTGATCTCGATCAGTAGGGACTTCTCCGGTGGTCAGGGCAGGCTGTACGCATGGATTCACTCGAGAGCGGAGACGCGCTGGGGATACTCGCCGACGCGATGGTCGGCGAACTGACGGTCGACTCGGCCGCAGTGCGCGATGCGCTCGACCGTGTCGCTGCCGGTCCGGCCGACCGGGCGGCGTTCGCGGAGAAGGTGCGCCGGCACCAGGTCGAGCTGAGCCGTTTGCGGCGACGGGAGCGCGAACTCGGGGTGTTGTTCTCGAGTGCCCGCGAACTCGCCGAACTCCGTGACATCGACGCCCTCCTCGGACGGTTGGTGAGCCGCGCCCACGAGATGATGGGCACCGACGTCACGTACCTGTCCGAGTTCGATCCGTCGACGCGGGAACTGAACGTCCGCAAGACCGCCGGATCGGTGACACCGCAGTTCCAGCACCTCCGCGTTCCCCCGGGAATGGGGCTGGCGAGTCAGATCGCCGATTCTCGTGCCGCGCAATGGGTTCTGCGCTATCAGGACTACGTGGAAGGACCGCACGAGGAGCTCATCGACGATGCGGTTGCGGCGGAGGGGATCGTGTCGATTCTCGGGGTACCGATGCTGTCGGACGGTCACGTGCTCGGTGTGCTGTTCGCCGCCACCCGGCAGGAGTACGCCTTCACGCCGGACGAGATCGCCGTGCTGTCCGCGCTCGCCGATCACGCGTCGGTGGTGCTGCAGACCGCCAGCACCCTCGAGCAGGTTCGCAGGTCCGAGGACGAGGCACGCACGGCACTCGACCGGCTTACCGACTACCTGCAGGTCCGCGACCGGTCCACTGTGGTGCACCAGGAACTCATCGAGGCCGTCCTGGTCGGGGGCGGATTCGAGCAGGTGGCAGGCACTCTCTCGACGGTACTCGGGCGGACGGTCACGATCGTCGACCGGGATCTGCACCCCGTCGCCTCCCACCCCACGCCTGCCGGGCAGGTATCGGTCCAGTTGCCGCCGGTGGTGTTCGATGCCATCACGACGGGCCGGACCACCGGCCGTTGCGTTCGCGTCGACGACCCCGTGACGCCAATCGTGGCCGCTGTCATCGCGGGCGAACTGTATTTCGGCGCAGTGCTGGTCGGGTCCGGGGACATCGAACTCGGACCGGTCGACGAGCGCACCATCGAACGTGCCGCGCAGGTCGGCGCACTGCTGGTACTGCAGCAGAACGCGGTGGCCGACGCAGACCTGCGGGCCCGCGTCGAGTTGGTCGCGGACCTGCTCGACCCGGCACCCGAACGGCGCCGCGATCTGGAACGACGGGTACGCGCCCAGCGAGTCACCCTCGCCGCCCTCGACACTGTCGTGCTGATCTCGGTCCCGGCTGAGAACCGTGCCACCGCCGCCCGCGCGGCCAGCGCCTTCGTCGGCGGCCACGGCCTGGTCGGGGAACACGCGGGCGTCGTCGTGGCCGTTCTCACCACTACCGCCCCACCCGAACTCGTCGCGGAACTGCGCAACTACCTGCGCGAAACGTTGCACGGCCCGGTCCTCGCGATCACGACGCCGCGGGCGGAGTCTCCGGACACGCTCCCCGCCCGATTCGAGTCCGGGCTCCGCACCGCTCGCCTGCTGGCGGCGCTCGACACCACCGACGCGGCGGTCAGCACCGATGCGTATCTGCCGTATGCGCTGCTGTTCGACACCGACGCGCGGACGCTGAACGCGTTCATCGACGAGACCATCGGTCCGGTGCGCGCGTACGACGACAGTAAGGGCACAGACCTGCTCGCCACCTTGCGCGCATTCGTCCGCAACGAGGGCAGCCCGACGAAGACGGCGCGGGCTCTCAACTACCACACCAACACGATTTTGCAGCGCCTCCACCGACTGGAGATGCTGCTGGGGCCCGAGTGGCGGAGCGACGAACACCTGTTCCGAATCTCGGCTGCGGTCCGACTCGACGAACTACGCGATCAGTGACAGTCACACATTCCTGAATCAAATACATGTGCGATTGATACATGTCGAAGTCGGCGGAGTGCCCATACCGTGTGAACCGAAGCACATGACAGGGTTGTCGTCGGGGCGCACCACACGTCCGGCCGCCCGTGAGTACGTGGAGGAACACAGTGCCCGTCAACAGCCGCATCCCCGGTCTGAAGGATTCCAGCGCGCAGCAGCGCCGCACAGTGGTCGCCGAGAGGACCGGCCTGTCCGACCTCGACGTCGCCGTGTTCGATCCCGAGCGGGGTCTCGGCGTCGAGCAGGCCGATCACATGATCGAGAACGTCGTCGGGGTGATGGGGATCCCGGTGGGTATCGCGACCAACTTCACTGTCAACGGGCGTGACTACCTCGTTCCGATGGCCACCGAGGAGCCGTCCGTGGTGGCCGCGGCCAGCAACGCCGCCCGGATGGCCCGGGTGCACGGGGGCTTCCACACCTCGAGCACCGACCCGGTGATGCAGGCCCAGATCCAGATCCTCGACTGCCCCGACCCCGAGGCGTCCCGGCTGCGGGTGCTCGAGGCGCGCACGGAGATCCTCGAACTGGCCAACGCCCAGGATCCGATGCTCGTGCGATTCGGCGGCGGCGCCCGCGACCTCACCGTCCGACTCGTCCCGACGCGCACCGGCGTGCACGTCGTGGTGCACATTCACGTCGACGTGCGAGATGCCATGGGCGCCAATGCCGTCAACACCATGGCCGAGGCCATCGCACCGCGACTCGCCGAGATCTCCGGCGGGCGCACCCTGCTGCGGATCCTCACGAACAAGGCGGACCTGCGCATCACCCGGGCCCGGGCCGTGTTCGACAAGGACCTGCTCGGCGGCGACGAGGTGGTCGACAACATCGTGCATGCCTCCGCGCTCGCCGAATCCGACCCCTACCGCGCCGCCACCCACAACAAGGGCATCATGAACGGCATCACCGCCGCCGTCCTGGCCACCGGCAACGACACCCGCGCCGTCGAGGCGGGCTGCCACTCGCACGCGATCGCCGCGGACGGCCGGTACACGGCGCTCTCGCACTTCGAGAAGACCGCGGACGGTCACCTTTCCGGCACCCTCGAGGTGCCGATGGCCGTCGGACTGGTCGGCGGCGCCACCAAGGTCCACCCCGTCGCGCAGGCCGCGGTGAAGATGCTCGGCGTGTCCACCGCCTCGGAACTGGCGGACGTGATCGTCGCGGTGGGACTCGCGCAGAACCTGGGCGCCTGCCGCGCCCTGGCAGCGGAGGGCATCCAGCGCGGCCACATGAGTCTGCACGCCCGCACCATCGCCGCCTCGGCCGGCGCCACCAGCGACGAACTCGACGTCGTGGTCAAGCGGCTCATCGACGACCAGCGCATCCGGGTCGAGCACGCGGAAAAGGTGCTCGCCGACCTTCGTTCCGGACACTGACATGACCACCCCCTCGGATCTCGCACCGGTGTGGCGTCCGGCGCCCCACGAATTCGCCGATCCCTCCCTACCCCCGACGGTTCGCGTCTACGAGGTGGGACCGCGCGACGGGCTCCAGGCCGAGTCGACCCTGGTTCCCACCGCGGTCAAGGCGGAGTTCTGCCGTCGGCTCGTGTCCGCCGGGGTCCGAGCACTCGAGGTGACGAGTTTCGTTTCCCCGAAATGGATTCCGCAGCTCGCCGACGCCGCAGCGCTCGTGGCCGAACTCGACCTCCCCGACACCGTCCGCCAGGTCGTGCTGGCCCCCAACGAGCGGGGACTGGAGCGGGCGCTCACCGCGGGTGCCCGGGAGATCGCCGTCTTCGTCAGCGCCACCGAGGCGTTCGCCCGGAAGAACCTGAACACCACCGTCGCCGGGGCGCTCGACAACGCCCGGCAGGTGGTCGAGGGTGCGCGGGCCGAAGGCATCGGCACGCGTGGCTACATCTCGATGTGCTTCGGTGATCCGTGGGAGGGGCGGGTCGACCCCGGTCGTGTCGCCGACATCGCCGCGGAACTGACGGGCATGGGATGCTCGTCGATCTCGCTCGGTGACACCATCGGCGTCGCCACCCCCGGACACGTCCGCGCCGTGCTCGACGCCGTGCAGGCCGCCGGTGTTCCGATCGACTCCATCGCAGGACACTTCCACGACACGTACGGCCAGGCGCTGTCCAACGTGCACGCCGCACTGATCGACGGAGTCACCGAATTCGACACCGCGGCAGGAGGCCTCGGCAGATGCCCCTACGCGAAGGGTGCCACCGGGAACCTCGCCACCGAGGACCTGGTGTGGATGTTGCACGGCCTCGGCATCCACACGGGCATCGATCTCGACGCACTGACCGACACCTCCCGCTGGATGGCCGGGCACATCGGCCATCCCAGCCCGTCGCGGGTGGCGACCGCACTGACCGCCGCCCGCTCCTAGCGCACGACACCCCTCACACGGAAGTACAGACGATGTCCATCGAAAGCCAGCCCGCACCGCAGGCTCCCCCGCCCACCGACGATCAGACTCGGCCTCGTTATCTCGAGGTGTGGGGCGACACGGTGGCCGGGCGAGATCTCGCCGCCTCCGTCGTCATCGGTATCGTCGTGAGCGTCTGCGCGCTCCTCGGCGCGACCGCACTCTTCAACTCCTTCGTCACGGATTCGTCTCTGGCAGAGGCATATGCACTTCTGGTCGGGATCGCCGCCTGCCTCGTCGCGGGCGTCGTCAGCGGGAAGTTGTTCCGCCCCAAGCGGAACATCGCCGTCGACTCGTCCGAGGGCGACACGGTCGGCGACGTCATCCGGGTTCTGCAGGAAGAGCGCCAGGGGCTGGGGTCGGTCAGCGACCTGCCCGCACAGACGGTCCGGGAGTTGAAGGAACTCGACCTCTACGACCGGTTCGTCGAGGCGGAGACGCAGACGCCCGAGACGGGCGGACGATCATGAGCGTGCTGTTCACCAACGACGTCCTGATCGCGATCGCGCTCGGCGTCATCGGCGCCGTCGTATTCTCCCTGATCGGGCTGGTGTCCGGGACCGACGAGACGGCCACCATCGCCCCGCTGACCCTGCTGGTCATCCTGCTCGGCGCCCCGCCCGCGGCGGTGTTCACCTTCTTCCTCGCCGGCGCCGTCGCCAAGCACATGACCCACGCGGTGCCCACCACGTTGCTCGGCATCCCCGGCGACACGATGGCCGTTCCGCTGATGCGTGAGGCGCGGTTGCTGCGCAGCCTCGGTGTGCCGCACATCGCCCTGCGCAAGGCGATCTCGGGTGCGATCATCTCCGCGTTCATCGCCGTCCCGGTGGCGGTGCTGTTCGCCACCCTGCTCGCACCGGTCGCGGACACGGTCCAGTCGGTGGCACCGTGGTTGTTCCTCGTCGCCGCCGTCGCGATCGCCTACACGTCGCCGGGCAAGTGGTCCGGCGTGGCCGCGCTCGTGCCGTTCGTCGTGCTCATCCTCGCCCTCAAGTCACTGACGCAGAGCTACGACATCTCCCTGAACATCAGCTACTTCCTCGGCATCGCGGTCGGCCCCCTCATCGCGGACCTGTTCCTCGTGCTGGGTGCGTCGGGACGCAAGGACATGGCCCGCACCGAACCGGCGACGGTGTGGCTCGCCCCGGAGATCAAGGGGTGGAAGGGGTACTTCCCGAACCCGTTCCGGATGCTCGACAGCAAACAGACCGCACAGGTCGCGGCGACCGCGACCGTCTCGAGCGCCACGTTCGTCTTCAGCCCGGTCGCGATGACCGTGCTCATGGGTGAGGTCGTCGGCTCACGGGTCAAGCAGGGCTACCACCGGCTGACGTCGGTGATCGCCGCCCGCAACGGAACCACCGAATCCACCTACATCGCCGAGGCGCTCATTCCACTCATCGCGTTCGGTCTGCCGCTGAGCCCGGTCGCCGCAGGCCCGGCCGCACCCCTGTTCAACGCGCCACCGGTCTTCACCACCGACGACGGCACCGGGCAGATCCGCAACCTGTCCACGGCACTGACGAACTGGGAGTTCCTGCTCTACGGTCTCGGCGCAGTGGTGATCGCCGCGATCATCGCGTACCCGTTCGCGATGAACTTCGCCCACCGCGCGGCCACGCTCGTCGTCCGGTACGTCAGCCACGAGGCGATCATCGCCACGTTCACCGGCCTGGTCGTCGTCATCAGCGTCTGGGAGGGCGGCATCCTCGGCCTCGCCGTCACCCTCACCGTCGGACTCGTCGGCGGTCTGCTGTCGCGGGCGTTCAAGATCCACGCCGGCGTCCTGTTCATGGGGTATTACGTGGCAGTCCTCAGCGTCCCCGCCATCCTCGCACTCTGACCGCGCCGACTACGCGGTGACCAGGTCGATGGCGACGGCCGATCCCTGCGGATTGACGACCGCGTCGAGGATGGTCTTCTGCGTCTGGTTCAGATGCTCGGTACAGGCCGCGGCAGCCGCCGGTCCGTCGCCGGCGAGGATCGCACGGCACATCGACAGGTGCTCCGCCAGCGACACGTCCAGGCGGTCCGGGTGGGAGTGGGCTATGTTGCGGAGCCTCTCGGTGTGCGGCCGGAGTTCGGCGATCGATCGGGCGAGTTGCGAATTCCGGGTGTGCGCGATCACGGCCTGGTCGAAGGTCTCCGTGAGTGCGTAGAAGCGATCCCGCCGGGATTCGGACGGGGTCTCCTCGGAGATCGCCTCGAGTGCCGCCGCTACCTCGTCGAATTGCTGCCGGGCCGCGGTGTCCCGGGTGACGGCCTCGGCGACCATCCGCGCCGCGGCCGCCTCGAGCAGGATGCGTAGCTCGAACAGGTCCCGAACGCTCTTGATCGAGATGGGAGCGACCCGCGCGCCCTGCCGGTCGATGAGGGAGACCAGCCCCTCCCCCTCGAGGCGAAGGAAGGCCTGGCGAACCGGGGTGCGCGACGCCGAGAACCGCGTGCCCACGTCGATGGCGCTCAGCGACTGACCCGGGGACAGGGTCCCGGTCAAAATGTCCTGCTTGAGCTGCTCATATACCTGTTCGCTCTTGCTCTCGCCCGCCATGCATACATCCTAACGTTCACAGTGGTATGAGCTACGGTATACACTAATGCGCACCATAGAACAGGGACAGCATCCCGGAGTAGGCGTCAACACGTGAACGACGTGCACACCACCGAACGATCCGTGCCGACGCGCGCGTCCGACCTGCGCAGTCGCGGACTCCGTTGGGCTGCACTGATCGCACTTTCGGTCGGCGGCTGGGCCCTCGGTGAGAGCGTCGGACTGACGGCGGCGGGTCTCTTCTCGGCCCTGATCGTCGCGGCGACCCTGGCCGTCACCGGACGAGGCCCGTCCCGAGTGCCCCGGCCGCTGGGAAAGCTTGCGCAGGGTGTGCTGGCGAGCGCAGTCGGACTGATGGTGCACCGGGACACGATCGCCGCCCTGGGCTCGATGTGGGTGCCGGTGGTCTCGATCGCGGCCGCGGCCCTAATGCTCAGCGTGGCGGCCGGAGCACTCCTCGCGCTGCATCGTGACGTGGACGCGGTGACGGGATCCCTCGCCATGACCGCGGGCGGCGCCACCGGACTCGTCGCGATGGCCCGCGAACTCGGCGGCGACGACCGCGTCGTCGCCGTGGTGCAGTACCTGAGGGTGGCGCTCGTCGTCGTGTCGATGCCGATGATCGTCACGTTCGGCTTCCGCGCCGATACCGGTGCGGAGACCGTGACGACCACCGATGGCGGCGGGTCCGAATGGTATGTAAGCCTGCCGGTCCTGGCACTGTTCATCGTGGGCGGAACCGCCGTCGCGTCACTCGTTCGACTGCCCGCACCCGCGACGCTGGGTCCGCTGGCCGTGAGTGCCGGGTTCGAACTCGGGGGCTGGAGCGACGCGGTCACGGTCCCGCCGATGCTGATGACCGCCGCGTTGATCCTCATCGGCTGGCAGGCCGGGCTTGCGTTCGATCGGGCGAGCCTGCGGGCGATCGGACGAATCCTGCCGTACGCCGCGCTGCTCACCCTGCTGGTCGGGGCGGCCTGCGCCGGCCTGGGCGTCCTACTCTCCCACCTCACCGGTGCAAGCCTGCTCGAGGCCTATCTCGCCACCACGCCCGGGGGTCTGGCTGCGGTGCTGGCCGTATCGGCATCCACCGCCTCGAACGTCACGTTCGTCGCGGCCGCTCAGGTACTGCGCCTGGTCATCATGCTCGTCACCACCCCGCTCATGGCGAAGGCGTTTGCCCACTTCAGTTCTCGGCGCCGCCGAGCGTAGCCGAAATCCTCTCCGGACGGCACGGTCCGGTCGCGTCCGGGCCGTCTCGACCGGAGAGGAGTCCCGTCCACCCCGAGTTTCGTTGCAGTGTTTCCGAACTCGGGGTGCGTCGGGAATTGGGGTCCTCGAATGTCGGCGCATGGCATCTACCTCCGATTCTTGTGAGCAGCTACCGGGCTGCAGGGTGGGTCTGTGTGGGGTGGGTCAGCCGTAGACTCTCGCGACAAAGGCGTTGAGATTGTCGCGGACCCGCTCGATTCTCTCCTCGGGCTCGAGATCCTCGCGGTACTGCCTGCCGAGTGCGGGCGATTTCTTCCGGCGCGCGTAGAGCGAGCAGGCGAGATCGGCGCACATGTACGTGCCGATCGAGTTGCCCCGGCGTCCGGATTCACCCGATTTGCGCGCGGTCATCAGCGAGACGCCGCCATTGGCGTGCGTCGTCATGCAGACCGTGCACATTTGCGCCCGGCGGTAACCGCCCGTTTCGTAGCGCAACGCGACGCCGACGAGACCGCCGTCCCGCGGTACGACGACATAACAGCGGCCGGGAAACGACGGGTCGCTCCAGCCGAGGAAGTCGAGGTCGTCCCAGGGCCGATCGTCCAGGTCACGAGGGACGGGTAGGCGCTTGGCGTCGCCTTTGGAGCAGTTGATGAACGACGACCTGATGTCACGTTCGGTGACGGGTTCCATGACGAGATGAACTCCTTCTGTCGACGGGTTGACAAAGCCACGTGACAATACGGACAGCAGCGAGGTCGAGCAACGGATTTTCGACGGTCCACGTTTCGAAGGACTGGCCCGCCCGCGCAGGCAACGAGAACCATATTCAGAAAAACCCACACATAGTCGAGTAATTCTTCCAATAACGGGGGAAAGGTATGTTTCTGACATTGAATGTGGAACACTGGTCTGATCGGAACCCAAGCCGAGAACGCTGTAACCACGGCACTCTTCACGGCAGCGCATGGACGTGCGGCCGGGACGAGAGCGCAACCTGAGTGACGCCGTGGTCCGTGCGAATCGGCGGGTGCGGGGCCGGGGTGGGAGAACAGCATGGTGACGAATTCGGACGCCGCGCACACGTCGAGGCGCGAGGCCGAAACAGGGTCTGTACCGGGCCGGGACCGGGAGCGACCACCGACCGTCTCTCTGTGCATTCCTGCCTATCAGGCGGAGCGTCATCTGCAGACAACGCTCGACAGCGTTCTGGCGCAGACCTTCACCGACCTGGAAATCGTGATCGTCGACAACCACAGTTCGGACGGCACCCCCGACATCCTGGAGAACCTCCACGACGACCGTGTCCGGATCATCCGGAACGAGGCGACGGTGCCGATGGTGGACAATTTCAATCTCGCGATACGCGAGAGCCGAGGACGATTCGTCAAACTGATCTGCGCCGACGACACCATCGAGCCCGATTGCGTCGCAACACAAGCCGCTGTGCTCGCGGCGGACGACGGCGTGGCGCTCGTATCCGTGCGGACCGATTTCATCGACGACGAGGGCACGCTGCTCCGGCCGGCACGGGGGCTCGGGGGAATCGTCGGGCGCAATTCGGGACAAACTGTGGTCCGGCGAATCGTCCGGAGTGGAAGCAACCCCATCGGGCCCCCGGTGGCCGGGATGTTCCGCCGGGTCGATTTCGATCGGTGCGGCGGGTTCCGGGGCGAGCTTCTCTTTCCGATGGAGCTCGACCTGTGGTCGCGACTCGTTCGAAAAGGCGACTTCGTCGGTGTGCCGCGCACGCTGGCATCGTTCCGGATCGGCAGCGATTCGAATACCGCATTGACCTCGGCACGTTCGCAACTCGCCCAGCAGCTCGAGTTCACGAGTCGATTGATCCACGATCCCGAATGGCAGATCCCCCTGTCCGACCGAGTACTCGGCCGGATCAATTCGTACGACATGCAGATGCGGCGAAGTCTGCTGTTCGCACTCAGCGCGCTCCGTGCATCGAGACGCCGGCGTGCACTCGGATCGGAGAAGGGCCGGGAACGGCCGGGGTGAATCCGTCTGGACACGAACAGATCGCCGCAACGAACAGATCACCGCAACGAACAGCCTCCGGACCCCCGCACTCGTCCGGAGTGAACCCAGACATCAGCAGGACGCGGGCACTCGACAGCCCCTATGACGCAACGGACGTGAAGGCGATGGATGCACACGTGACCGAGATACACCCCAACGACAATCCGAGGAAAACCACGCCGAGACCGACCGTGTCGGTGGTGATGCCGGCACTGAACGAAGCGAAAAATCTACCGTTCGTCGCGGCCCGGATGCCGACCGGCATCGACGAGCTCGTGTTCGTCGACGGCAATTCCGTCGACGACACCGTCGCCGTCGCGCGACGGTTGTGGCCCGGCGCGAAGATCCTGACGCAGACCCGTAAGGGTAAGGGCAATGCGCTGGCCTGCGGTTTCCTACACGCCACGTCCGACATCGTGGTGATGATCGACGCCGACGGATCCACCGACCCCGCCGAGATCCCGGCGTTCGTCGACGCGCTGGTCCGCGGCGCAGACTTCGCGAAGGGAAGCCGGTTCATCGCCGGCGGTGGAAGCGCCGACATCACGTTCACCCGCCGTCTGGGCAATCGGATGCTGAATTCCTTCGTCAACATGGAATTCGCTGTCGCGTTCACCGACCTCTGCTACGGCTACAACGCGTTCTGGCGGCGGCACGTCAGTGTGATGTCACTGCCCGCGACGGACCGCCCCGACGCCCACTGGGGTGACGGCTTCGAGATCGAGACGCTGATCAACGTCCGGATGGCGACATCCGGCCTCGGCATCGTCGAGATACCGAGCTTCGAGCGGCGGCGGATCAGTGGCAAGAGCAATCTCAACGTGGTGCGCGACGGTTTCCGGGTGCTGCGGACCGTCCGGATGGAACACCGCAACGGCACGAAGATGACTGCGAAGTCGGTCGAGCGGCCCACTTCGCTCACCCGCCGATCCGTCTACTCGTGGCGGTCCCGCGATCGCGGTGATTACGTTGCCCGATGAGGTCCCGGCCACCGGGCATTCAGTCTTGGACGCGACCGACGAATTCGATACGGGCCCAGCCGAATCCCTCTCGGTCGTCATCTGCGCCTACACCACTCGGCGTTGGTTCGACCTGTGCCGGTCGGTGGAGTCGGTGCTGTCGCAGGACGGGCCCGATCCCGAACTCATCCTGGTGATCGATCATTGCGACGAGCTGTATGTGCGTGCGTGCAACCGATTCCGTGAGGACGAGCGGGTGACGGTCCTGGCGAACGCGGATACCCGGGGACTGTCCGGGGCACGCAACACCGGTGTCCGAGCCGCCCACGGCGACGTGGTCGCGTTCGTCGACGACGATGCCCGCGCCGAGCCGGGGTGGACGCAGGCCCTCATGCATCATTACCGGAATCGCGGAATTGCCGGCGTGGGCGGGTATGCGGTCCCGAGCTGGTCCGGGGTTCGTCCCCCGTGGCTGCCGGAGGAGTTCGACTGGGTGGTCGGCTGCAGCTACGTCGGCCAGCCGACGCGGGTCGCGCCCGTCCGCAACCCCATCGGCTGCAACATGTCGATGCGCCGCTCGGTTCTGTACGCCGTCGGCGGATTCAGATCCGAAGTGGGCCGCGTCGGCTCCGTTCCCGTCGGCGGTGAGGAGACCGAACTCTGTATCCGCATCCGGGCGAACCGGACTTCCAACCAGATCCTGTTCGATCCGGACATGCGGGTACAGCACCATGTGTCGGCGGACCGGGCCACCCTGCGGTATTTCGTGCGGAGATGCCATCACGAAGGACTGTCGAAGGCTGTCGTCGCGGAACTGACCACCGCATCTGATGCGCTGAGCAGCGAACGCACCTACACCCTGCATGTCCTACCGCGAGCGGTGCTGCGTGAAGGCCTCTCGATGCGGCGAGACGGACTCGCGCGGGCAGCGGTCGTGCTGTTGGGCCTGGCGGTCACGACCGCCGGATACCTTCAGGGCAGGGCCGCCATCCGGCTGCACACCGGGAGGTCCTGATGGATCCCGCCGCACCCGCTCTCACTCTCCGCCCCGCCCTGGACAGTCCCGAGCGGCCGGACTGGGACGGTGCGGTTTGGATAGGCGAAGTGTGGGTCGGCGCGATCGAGGACGCCGACCGGGCCGGGCGTGCGGCGGGAATTCCGGTCCGCTGCCGGTTGGCGGGCGCGGAGGGCTACGGCCGGGCGCGACTGCTCGTCCGCGCCGACGGACGCCCGCTCGGGTTCGTCGAGATCGAGGTGTCGGAGAGTTCCGTGAATTTCGGCGAGCTCAGGCGCCGAGTCGCGGGACTGCGGGTCACCGAGCCGGACCGCCCTGTGCGGGCCGGTCCGGCTCGCGTGGCCGAGGGCAATGCCGTGCCGGTGACGGTCGTCGTATGCACCCGCGACCGGGTGTCGATGCTGCGAGCGGCCCTCCGATCCGTCCTCGCGGTGGACTATCCGTCGTTCGACGTACTCGTCGTCGACAACGCCCCCAGAACCGACGCCACCCGGCAGTACGTCCTCGGTCTCGCGGATCCGAGGGTGCGCCTGATCCGTGAGCCTCTCCCGGGGCTGTCCCGGGCACGCAACACCGGACTGTCGGCGGCCACCGGCGACATCGTCGCGTACACCGACGACGACGTGGTCGTCGATCGGCACTGGCTCTCGGCGCTGGTCGACGGTTTCGGCCGGGGCCCGTCGGTGTCGTGCGTATCCGGGATGGTGCCTGCCGGTGAGATCCGGACACCGGCGCAGGCCTACTTCGATCGGCGGGTCGGCTGGTCGGACTCCACCGATGCCCGCGTCTTCGACT
>NZ_UAUI01000022.1 GCF_900455735.1 Rhodococcus wratislaviensis
GGCGATGGTCTGTTTCCCCGTCTTCGTGATGGTTCTCGGAGTGTTCACGCTGCAGGACAAGGCCACCGCCGGACTCGGGGTGGCGCGGTGGTCGGCCGCGAAGAACTCGTTCCATGCGGCGGCAAAACTCATCGTGCTGCTCGCATTGGCCGGCACCGACGTGGCCGTGTCCATCGTCTCCGCGTGGGGTGCGACCGCGGCGGCGGCGGCAGCGTGCATTCTGGTTGCGCTGCACCGACGATCCCGCTCCCACCCCCGGTTCCTCGCGGCACCGAACCTGCCGCCGCGCCGTGAACTGTGGTCGTACTTCGGGTCGTCCTTCGGCATCACGGCGCTGTGGGCGATCGGGCCTCTCGTGGTGCCGCTGATCGTGGTCACGCAGGTCGGCGCCGAGGCGAATGCGTACTTCGCGATCGCGTGGGCGATGATCAGCGCGTTGTATCTGATGGTGCACCTGGTGGTCAGCCCGTACGTCGCGGAAGTCGCCGCCCACCCGGGCAGGGTCGCGTCGCTGTCCCGCCGACTGGTGCGCACCCTCGCCGTGGTGGCGTGTGCCGGCGGGGTGGGACTGGTGGTCGTCGGCCCCCTCCTCCTCGGGGTCGTCGGCGCCGAGTACCGGACACACAGCACCGGTCTGCTCTACCTCGCCGGCGTGTTCATTCCCCTGTCCGTGGTGGGCGCCGTCTACGAGGGACTGGCGCGGGTGCACCGCAGGCTGACGTTGGCACTGGTCGTCCGCGGCCTCTCCACGTTGATCATCGTCGCCGGCTCCCTGATCGGCACCCGGGCGATCGGTGTCGGCGGCGTCGGCTGGGCTTACCTTGCCGCCGAGGCGGTGTCGGCGCTGGTTCTGATCGGCCCGGTGATCCTCTGGCTTCGGCGGGCCCCACACGAAGGCGGGTACGACGAGGTTCCCGCAGACGATCCGGGAGGTGAGCGAGTTGAGTAGACGATCGTGGGTTCGAGCGGCCCGTGCGTCGCTGATCGGCGTGAGCGCCGTGCTGATCGCGCAGGCGGCGGCTCCACCCACCGACCTTGCAGTGCAGTCGGTCTCGTCGTACCAGAAGCAGCAGGCTCTCATGTTCGACGACTTCAACGGCCCCGCCTGGACGCCACCGAACCCTCAGTGGTGGTCGTACGACACGGGCGGCGGCGGCTGGGGCAACGGCGAGTCCCAGACCTACACGTCCGCAACCTCTAACGTCCGACTGGACGGTGCCGGGCACCTGGTGATCGAGGCCCGTAACGACGGCGGTGAATACACGTCCGCCCGCGTGACGACGCAGGGACGCACGTCCCTCCTCTACGGTCGCGCCGAGGCTCGTGCCAAGCTCCCCCGCGGAGCAGGAATGCACCCGGCCTTCTGGCTTCTCGGCACGGACCTCGGCGTCGTCGGCT
Source organism: Rhodococcus wratislaviensis (assembly GCF_900455735.1). Lineage (GTDB taxonomy): Bacteria > Actinomycetota > Actinomycetes > Mycobacteriales > Mycobacteriaceae > Rhodococcus_F > Rhodococcus_F wratislaviensis. The sequence goes on from NZ_UAUI01000022.1 coordinate 1,399, forward strand.
GGCCGGACAGCGGCGAGATCGACGTGGTCGAGACGATCAGCGGTGCCGGCCAGCTGTACAGCAGCGTGATCGGGCCGAGGACGACCGGCGGCGACTGGCAGGCCGGCCCGACCACCGACGTGGCGAACACCTTCGTGGACGATTTCCACACGTACTGGGTGGAGAAGGCCCCCGGCAGGGTGACGTTCGGGGTGGACGGCCAGATCACCGGCGCCGTCACCGCGGCCGGCCTCCCGCCGGACGAACGGTGGGTGTTCGACAAGCCCTTCTTCCTCCTGCTCAACGTGGCCGTCGGCGGAGAATGGCCCGGCCCTCCCGACAGCAGCACGCCGTTCCCGGCCGCGATGGTCGTCGACTGGGTACGTGTTACCGGTGACTAGGTCCGCGCCTCAGCTCGACGCACCCCAGCCCGCGGCAGTCGCGACCACGACCGACGCAGTGGAGTCCGGTCGGTACGACAGCCTCGCCCTGATGTCGGCGGCGGTCGGTGCGCTCGCACTGGCTCCGCTGTCACCGGAATTGCGCGCGATCCTGCTCGCGACGTTCGTCCTCACGGGGCCGGGACTGGCCGTGGTGACGTGGATGCGGCTCCAGGCGCCCGCCGTCGCCGCCGCGATACCCGTGACCGGTCTGTCGATGATGACGGGTTTCACCGCGGTCCTCGGCTGGGCGAATCGCTGGGTTCCCGTTCCGTTCCTGCTGACCCTCGTCGCCGGCGTCGCCCTCTCGGCCGTTCTCCACGCGCGGCACTCGGGACGACTCGCCACTCTCGTCCCGGCCATTCCCCGGTCAACTGCAGTGCGCGGCAACGCACCCCTGCTCTGGACGCTGGCGATGCTGGGAGCCTGGCTGGCCGTCCTGCCGGGGTTGATCGACGTGCCCTACTCCGAGTTCGGCCTGCTGGCCGTCGGCACCGGGCCGGGACTCGTCCTCGTCGTCGCATCGCTGGTCGGGGCGTTCGTCTGGGCGCTGCGGAGGAACCACCTCGTCACCGCCGCGTCGATCATCGGCGCCGTGATCGTCGTCCAGCGTGCGACCGTCAGCCTGATCACCGAAGCACCGATCTACACCTGGACGTACAAGCACATCGGCGTCGTCGACTATCTCCAGCAGCATCAGACGCTTCCGCCACGCGGTATCGACGTGTACGGCGAATGGCCTGCCTTCTTCACGGCATTCGCGTGGTTCGGCGAGATCACGTCCGTCGATTCACTGCTGGTCGCACAATGGTTCGCCCCGGTGATCCATGCCCTGCTGGCGTTACTCGTCGGCGCCCTGGCGATGTTGCTGGGGCTGGGAATCCGGCATGCGCTCGCCGCGGCGATGATCGTCGAACTGGTGAACTGGGTCGGGCAGGACTACTTCGCCCCCCAGGCGTTCGCACTGCTCATGGCGGTCGGGATCCTGGCGCTGCTCATCGCCTCCCGGACCTCCCACCATGCGGGCTACATCGCTCTCCTTGCGTTCGCCGCCCTCATCCCGACGCATCAGCTCACGCCGTACTGGCTGCTCGGGGTCATCATGGCGCTGGTCGTGACTCGGCAGATCCGGCCGTGGTGGCTCCCCATCCCGTATCTCGCGATGCTCGTCGGCTATCTCGTGCCGCGCATGTACGTCGTGCTCCCGCACGGATTGTTCTCGGGCGCCAACCCCGTGGCCAACGGATCCAGCAACGTCGAGTACGCGGGTTCCCTCGGCAAGCTCTTCACGTCCACGGTGTGCCGGGGACTGTCCGCCGCGGTGATCGTGCTCGCCGTCGTCGGGATCATCGTGTGGTGGCGTCAGGGCCGGCCGTTCCTCGCACCGGTGATCATCGCCTTCAGCTCGTTCTCCCTGCTCTTTCTGCAGAACTACGGCGGCGAGGCCATCTTCCGGGTGTACCTGTATGCACTACCCGGGTGCGCGATCCTGATCGCTCCCCTGTTCGTCGCTGCGATCACCCGCACCGGTCGTCATGTCGCGCTCCGACGGGCGACCGCGTTGGTTGCTGCGGTCGCCCTCAGCGGCGCGGCCGTCGCCGGGCTGCAAGGCTATTACGGTCTGTGGTCGCTCGTCGTGGAGTATCGGTCCCAGGTCACCCTTTTCGACGACTTGACCGCAGACATCCACGGCCCCGCCATGATCACCAGCCTGGATTCGGCGGGATTCCCCAGCCGCGCCACCGCCGACTACGCCGATCTGGCCAAGCACGATCAGGACTTCGACACGCCGATCGTCGACCGCTGGCCGGAGTTCCCGAAGGATTTTCCCGATGCCCGCCAGTTCGAGGACATCACACTGGTTGCGGAATCGAGCAGTGCAGAAACCTTTTTCGTGTTCACGACGCAGGCACTAGACGCCATCGACTACTACCGGTACTTCACTCCGGAGGCGGTAGCGAGATTCGAGAGTCAGTTCCGGCACAGCCCGCAGTGGTCGATCCGGCTGCAGGACGACCACACGATCGTCTATCAATTCGACCGCACCGGTTCGGGTGCCGTCAGTACCGGCGGCTGACAAACCAGAAACGAGTTTCGAGAACAAATAGTTCGTTTATAACGGGGAAGAGGTTTGTTTTAATCCCCAAATGTGGAAGACTGGTCTGATCGGAACCTGAGCCGGCACCGTCGCCTTCGAGGCGAGTCGGCCGGTGGGGGCCGGGGCGGGAGATCAACACGATGGCGAATTCGGATGCCGCGCTCACAGCGAAGCGCGAGACCCTGATGATTGCGGGCCAGTCCGCGCCACAGCACACCAGGCGGCGGACGGCGATGCCGTCGAGCGACATTCGACGCGGCCTCCGACAGTTACCGAGTATCGACAAGATGTGAGGACAGACCCATGGCATTCGTTATTTCCACCGAGTCCGATGTCACGGACGAGGCCCGACGCGAGCGAATCTTCTCGGGCGAGGTGTTCTGCTTCCCGCCTCGCGACTCGATCCGCGCTTTCAGTGAATTCGCCTGGGAGTTGATCGAAGCCGCCTTCGGTGCGCACAATCCGCTGACCGCGCACGACGACCTTCCGGTCGAGGAATACGTGCGCATCCTCGGGCCACTGAAGACCGGCTTCACCCACCATCCCCATTCCAAGGAACTCCTGCGCAATGTCCTCGTGGACCTCGGGGCCGACATCACCCGGACGTACTTCGACGTGCCCAAACTGCGCGCCGTGCCCCCGGCCTCCTATCTCACCGCGGGTCTGGGATACAACTACACGCCGCACCGCGACACCTGGTACTCCTCACCGCAGTGTCAGAACAACTGGTGGGCACCGATTCTCGGGGTGACCGACAAGAGCTGCATGGCGTTCCATCCCGAATACTGGCAGCGGCCGACCGACAATTCGAGCGCCGAGTTCGACGCCTACGAATGGAATCGATCCTCCCGCCGCGACGCCGCGCTCTACATCAAGGAGGACCCCCGACCGCACCCGCGGCTCAGCGGACAGGATCCCGGCAGCGAGGTCCGGATCGTCGGCGAGGTCGGATCGATCCTGTCGTTCTCCGGCGCCCAACTACACGCAACGGTGCCGAACACGACCGGTCAGGCCCGATTCAGTTTCGATTTCCGCACGATCAGCCTCGACGATCTGATCGCGAAAGCGGGCCCCCCGAACGTCGATTCCCATTCGACCGGCACCTCCGTCCGCGACTACTTGCGCGCCGACACCTACGACCGGGTGCCCGAGGAGATCGTTGCGCAATACGACCAGGGCGGCAGCACCGACGGCGTCCTCGTGTTCGACCCGTCCGTACTCGAAGTCACGTAGAACGATCACCGAGGAGCCGGTGGAATGACCGACAGCACATCATCACCCATGAGAATTCTGGTCACCGGACACCTGGGCTACCTGGGCGTCGAGATGACTCCGCTGCTCGTCCGCCTCGGACACGAGGTCGTCGGCCTCGACACCGGCTACTTCGACGGTTGCGACTTCCTCGCGCCTCCCGATCCGCTACCGATGCTGGATATCGACGTCCGGGACGTCACCCCGACGGACCTCGAAGGCTTCGACGCCGTCGTCCACCTCGCCGCACTGTCGAACGATCCACTGTCCGACATCGATCCGAGCCTGACGTACGACATCAACCTCGCCGCATCCGTCCGGCTCGCGAAGGCGGCAAAGGCGGCCGGCGTCGGCCGGTTCGTGTTCTCGTCCTCGTGCAGCCTGTACGGCGCGGGCAGCGATCTCGAGCTGGACGAAGGGGCAGCCTTCAACCCCGTGACGCCGTACGGGGAATCGAAGGTGCGAGTCGAGCAGGAATTGTCCCGGCTCGCGGACGACGACTTCTCACCCGTGTATCTGCGGAACGCCACGGCGTACGGCTTCTCACGCCGCCTGCGTGCGGACGTCGTCGTCAACAACCTGCTCGGGCACGCGGTGACCACAGGCAAGGTGCTGCTGCAGAGCGACGGCACCCCGTGGCGGCCCCTCGTCCACGTCCTCGACATCGCACACGCATTCGCTCAGGTACTTGCAGCGCCGAGACAGGTCGTCCACGATCAGGCTTTCAACGTCGGGCGGGTCGGCGAGAACTATCAGGTGCTCGACATCGCGCGACTCGTCGCCGACGTCGTGCCCGATTGCGTTGTCGGACATTCCGAAGGTGCCACGTCCGACATCCGTGACTACCGCGTCGACTTCTCCAAGATCGAGAGAGAGCTGCCGGGTTACCGCCCCCAGTGGACCCTGCGCCAGGGAATCGAGGAGTTGTGGGTGGCGTACTCCGATGGCGGCATGACCGCGGAGCATTTCGAGGGACCGCGTTTCTTCCGGCTGAGGACCATCCAGCAGCACCTCGACCGGGGCCGGCTCGACAGCGACCTGCGCTGGTCAGCAACATGATCGGGCCGAGGACGGTCCCGGACGTCGAAGAGCGAGCGGCACTGCACGAGCGGGACCGAATCCCCGTTGCCGGGCCGTGGGTGACGGACCTCGAGGTCCGGTACGTCGCCGAGGCCGCGGCGAACGACTGGTACACCCACGCCGGCGAATCGGTCGGCCTCTTCGAGCGCGAGTTCGCCGACTACCTCGGAACCGAGTTCGCCGCGGCCGTGCCGCACTGCACCTCCGCGCTGCATCTCGCGATGCTCGCTCTCGGCCTGGGCCCCGGCGACGAGGTGATCGTGCCGGAATCGACGTGGGTGGCGACGGCCGCCCCCGTCACCTACGTCGGCGCGACCCCCGTCTTCGCCGACATCGACGCCGAGACCTGGTGCCTGTCACCCGATTCGCTCGCGCGGTGTATCACCTCCCGGACCGCGGCCATCGTCACTGTCGACCTGTACGGCGGAATACCGGACATGGCGGCCGTCCGGTCCGTCGCGGCCGGCATTCCCATCATCGAGGATGCCGCCCAGGCCATCGGCGGAAAGCTGAACGGTCGCTTCGCCGGCGCGCTGGGCGACATCGGAACCTTCAGCTTCCACGGCACGAAGACGTTGACGACCGGTGAGGGCGGAATGGTCGTGACGGATCGGAGCGACCTCGCGGAACGGATCCAACGGTTACGCGATCACGGTCGCACTCCGGCGGACCACCGGTTCTTCACCACCGAGGAGCTGGGTTTCAAATACAAGATGAGCAGTCTGCAGGCCGCCTTCGGACGGGCCCAGCTGGCCCGCATCGACGAACTCCTGGACAAGAAGCGGCAGATCTTCGAATGGTACGAAGAGCGTCTCGCGGACGTTCCCGGACTGGAGCTGAACCACCGGCGGAACGGCCTCACGAACACGTTCTGGATGGTCACCGCCGTTCTCCACCCCGACTACCGTCTGCGTGCCCGCCGGATGATGGAGCTGTTCGATCTGCACTCGGTGGACACCCGCCCCTTCCTGCCTCCCCTGAGTTCACTGCCCGCGTTCGCGGGATATCACACGGCGGCGACAGCGGCGCGTCGAAACAAGACCGCCTACGACATCGCCTTGCGCTCGATCAATCTGCCGTCGGCACTCATGCTGACCGAAGCGCAGGTCGACCGGGTGTGCGACGTACTACACACCATTCTTCGACCAGGTAAGGAACTCTCATGAAGGCCGTCATTCTCGCCGGTGGACGCGGCACTCGAATCAGCGAGGAGTCGCAGAGCCGGCCCAAGCCCATGGTCGAGATCGGTGGGCGACCGATCCTCTGGCACATCATGAAGATCTACGGCGAAGCAGGCGTCACCGAATTCATCATCCTGCTCGGCTACAAGGGCTACATGATCAAGGAGTACTTCGCCAACTACTTCCTGCACATGTCCGACGTGACGATCGACCTGGCCACCGACACGACCAAGACGCTCTCGTCCAAGACCGAACCGTGGACCGTCACACTGCTCGACACGGGCGCCTCGACCATGACCGGTGGGCGCCTGCTGCGGGCCAAGGAGCACATCGGCGACGACGTCTTCTCGTTCACGTACGGCGACGGCGTCACCGACGTGGACATTCGCCGGGTCGCCGAGTTCCATCGGCAGTCCGGTTCGATCGCGACGGTCACCGCCGTGCAACCGCCCGGCCGCTACGGCGCACTGCGGATGGAGGAAGACCGGGTGCAGTTCGAGGAGAAGCCGCGTGGCAGCAGCGGCTGGGTCAACGGCGGATTCTTCGTGGCCCAACCGTCCGTCCTCGATTACATCGACGGCGACGACACCGTCTTCGAAGGGGCCCCGCTGGAGCGGCTTTCGTCCGACGGCGAACTCTCCGCGTATCAGCACCCCGGTTTCTGGCGCGGGATGGACACGTTGTGGGACAAGATCTACCTCAACGAACTCTGGGACAACGACAAGGCCCCGTGGAAGATCTGGAACGACGGACTGGGCTCCGAGGGGGACGATCATGAGTACTCCCTGTAGGCACTGCGGTACCCCTCTGGAGCAGTCGTTCTGCGATCTCGGGATGTCGCCACTCGCCAACTCGTATCTCGCTGCCGATCAACTGGATCGACGAGAAGTGTTCTACCCGTTGCATGCGTACGTGTGCTCGAAGTGCCTTCTCGTCCAGCTCGCCGAGTTCGAATCGGCGGAGTTCATCTTCACCGACTACCTCTACTTCTCGTCGTATTCGCAGAGCTGGCTCGATCATGCCCATGCGTATGTCCGGGACACGACGGCGCGGTTCCACCTCGACAGTTCGAAGCAGGTAGTCGAGATCGCCAGCAACGACGGGTATCTGCTCCAGTACTTCGTGGAGTCCGGCATCCCGTCGCTCGGCATCGAGCCGGCCGAGAACGTGGCGGAGGTGGCCATACGGCGCGGGATCGACACCCGGGTAGGATTTTTCGGAACATCGATGGCGAGCAAACTCGTCGGGGAGGACATCCGCGCAGACCTCCTGATCGGCAACAACGTCCTGGCGCACGTTCCCGACCTGAACGACTTCGTCGCCGGAATGGCAACCGTGCTCGCGGCGGACGGCGTGATCACCATGGAGTTCCCTCACCTGCTCCAGCTGATCGAGCACAACCAGTTCGACACGATCTACCACGAGCACTTCTCCTACTTCTCGCTGCTGACCGTCACGCGCGTGTTCGCGGCCCACGGCCTGCGGCTGTTCGACGTCGAACAACTCCCCACCCACGGTGGGTCCCTGCGGATCTACGCCTGTCACGCCGAGTATCCCCGTCACATCACGTCCCGGCGACTGCGGGAGCTGGGCGAGCTCGAACAAGCCGCGGGTCTCCACCTTCCGGAGGGTTACACCGCCTTCCCGGAGCGGGTGAAGCGCACCAAACGCGCGTTGCTCGAATTCCTCATCGGTGCACGCAACCGCGGGCTGTCGACGGCCGCCTACGGCGCGCCGGCCAAGGGCAACACCCTGCTCAACTACTGCGGGATCCGAGACGACCTACTCGACTACACCGTCGACCGGAGCCCCCACAAGCAGGGCAGATTCCTGCCGGGAACCCACCTTCCCATCCACGCGCCCGACCACATCCGCGACACCCGCCCCGACTACCTTCTGATCCTCCCGTGGAACCTGCGGGACGAGGTGATTCGGGAGATGTCGTACATCCGCGACTGGGGTGGCAGATTCGTCGTCCCCGTCCCCGAACTGGCCGTACTCGACTGAGCCCAGATCCCCCACTGCAGGAAACGAATTCGTCACCCCGGACCGGACAGCGCGCCAACCGCGTGTATCGTGCTGATTCCGGCTTCGAGGGGAATGGAATGGCGGCAGGTGCACGGGTCGGCTCGCAGTTCGGGCACTACCATCTCCGGGCTCTGCTCGGCCGAGGTGGAATGGGTGAGGTGTACGAGGCGTACGACACCACCAAGGATCGCACCGTCGCACTCAAGATCCTCGACGTCGACCTCGCGAAAGACCCCACCTACCAGCAGCGGTTCCGTCGTGAATCGCACGCCGCGGCCCGGTTGCAGGAGCCGCACGTCATTCCGATTCACGACTGGGGCGAGATCGACGGTGTGCTCTACATCGACATGCGCCTGGTCGTGGGTCAGGATCTCCGTTCGCTGCTCCGGGCACGCGGCCCGATGGGCCCCGCACACGCAGTCGCGATCGTCGACCAGATCGCGGCGGCGCTCGACGCCGCGCACACCGACGGGCTCATCCACCGCGACGTGAAGCCGGAGAACATCCTCGTCACGGCCGGTGAATTCGCGTACCTCGTCGACTTCGGTATCGCGCACTCGAGCTCCGACCTCCGCCTCACCACCCTCGGCAGCGCCGTCGGTTCGTACGCGTACATGGCGCCCGAGCGGTTCGACAATGCTCCGGTCGATGCGCGCGCGGACGTCTACTCGCTGGCGTGCGTCCTCTACGAGTGCCTCACCGGGTCCATCCCGTTCCCGTCCACCAGCATCAGCAGCGCGATCCGCGCCCACCTCACGACGCCGGTACCCCGCCCCAGCTCGATTCGACCCGACGTGCCCCCCACGTTCGACGAGGTGATCGCCCGAGGCCTGGCCAAGGACCCCCGTGACCGGTACTCGACGGCCGGCGACTTCGCGGCCGCTGCCCGGTCCGCGTTGACCGCCCGTGAGCGGAAGACCGAAACCGACCTCGCGACCCGCCCGGAACCTTCGCCGGGCATGCGATCCGAACCGACGCGCGTCGACGACCGCGGCCGTCCCCCCGTCTACCCGCCGACCGCGTTCTACAGCGGGCCGCCCGCGCAGCCCCCGGCGGCTCTGCACTACCCCGCGACCCCCTACGTGGCCCCGCCGCCGGCACGACGATCGGTGGTCGTGCCCGTGGCGGTCACCCTGCTGATGATCGCGCTGCTGACACTCGGCGGTGTGGTCGGATGGCTCGTGCTGGATCGGAACAACCCGGACGCGCCCACTGTCGCCGCGGCCACGAGCAGTCAGGTGCGCATCCCGGCCACGGAGGACGTACCCGTCGCGTCCGCGGCCCCGGCGACGATCCCGCCTGCGGTGACGACACCCAGAACGACCACCGCTCCCGCGCCGCCGATCGTCGGCGAGGTGTCGGGCGCCGACGGGCAGGGCTTCCTGGCCCCGTCCGATGCACGGTGCAACTACACCAACCCGGCCGTGTTCATCGGCCGCACCACGAAGTCCCTGGTCGTGGTCTGCGAGACGGGAGTGGGGCGCTACTACTACCAGGGGGTGCGCATCAGCGACGGCGCCGCCATCTCCGTCGACGACCCGATGTCGAGCGGTTCCGGCTTCGTCGCCACCGGCGACGGTGGCACCGAGTACCGGCTCACCCCGTCCGCCCTGACCATCGTCAGCGGCGACGGACGGATCCTCGCGACCGAACCGACGGTCGAGTCGGCACACCGCTGAACCGCCGTCTACGTCGACAACGGGACGGGCGGTCGGAATCGGTGAGAGTATTAGGGCTGTGAGCGCACAGGCAGAGTATGAGGAGAGACGTCGCCCGACCCCGGAAACTCCCTTGGGCTACCTCGAGCAGCTACCCGCCCTCGTCCTGCTCGAACGCCTTCCGGTTCCCGTCCTGGCGGTCGAGAACGACGGCACCGTCGTCCACGCGAACAGTGCTTTCGAGGAGATGCTGGGTCATCCCGTCGCGTCACTGCGCGGACGCCCGGTGTCCGAACTCCTCGACCTGGACGACGCGCCGACGGGTGCCGACGCGGTCGAGCACCTCCGCGAGTCCGCCACCACACCCATCGACCTCGCACATCAGGACGGATCCCGAGTGCGCGCACTCGTCAGCCGGCCCATCCTGCGTCGGCAGGACGATCCGGTGACCCTCGTCTGCTTCCACGACGTCACCGAACAACTCTGGAACGGCGGCCGGGCGCCGGGCTTCTGACCCCGCCCCACAGACGCACGGACATTGGCCGGATTCTCACGCAATTGCCGGGGATTCCAGCGAAACCGTCGGCAAACAGCGCGGGAGGGATCGAACGCGGGTTAGGTTGACTGCATGGCGACCGGCAAGAGCAAGGCTCCCGCTGTCGAACTGGAGGTCGGCGACCGGACCGTGCGGATCTCGCACCCGGAACGCGTCTACTTCCCCGCCACCGGTGCCACGAAACTCGACCTCGCGAACTACTACCTGAGCGTCGGCGACGGGATCGTTCGCGCACTGCGCGAACGCCCCTGCATGATGCACCGCTTTCCGGACGGCCTGAGCGGCGAGAAGGTGCACCAGAAGCGGTTGCCGCACGGTGCGCCGGACTGGGTCCAGACGGTGCGGGTGACGTTTCCGCGGTACAACCGTCACGCCGACGAACTGTGCGTGACGCACCCGGCGGACGTGATCTGGGCGGTGCAGATGTCCACGGTCGAGTTCCATCCGTGGAACTCGCGCCGCGCAGACGTCGAACGTCCCGACGAGTGGCGGATCGATCTCGACCCGATGCCCGAATGCGGATTCGACACGGTGCGGCGCGTGGCCGGTGTGGTGCACGAGGTGCTCGACGAATTGGGTGCGACGGGCTGGCCGAAGACGTCCGGCGGTAGCGGCATGCACGTCTACGTCCGGATCCGGCCCGACTGGGGATTCGGCGACGTCCGGCGGGCCGCGCTGGCCTTCGCCCGAGAAGTGGAGCGCCGGGCACCGCAGGACGTCACCACCACCTGGTGGCGGAAGGACCGGGATCCTCGCAAGCTGTTCGTCGACTACAACCAGAACGCCCGCGATCACACCATCGCCAGCGCGTACTCGGTGCGGGGTGTGCCCGACGCGACGGTGTCGACACCGGTGACGTGGGACGAGATCGACGACGTGGACCCGCACGAGTTCACCATCGCCACCGTCCCCGACCGCTTCGCGAAACTCGGTGACCTGCATGCCGGAATCGACGACGCCGTGTTCTCGCTCGAACCGCTGCTCGAGTGGGCCGACCGCGACGAGGCCGAAGGCGAGTCGGATCCCGGTGGCGCGGAAGACTAGTCGAGGCGTCCCCGTGACGCGACACTCGCCCCGACCGTGCGGCCGAGGCGCGTGTCTGGCATGCCGGACTCTTCCCTACCGTGGCGGCGGGGGCGGTGGCGGCGGAGGCGGTGGGGGGTTGGGGTTGCAGAGTTGACAGCCGTCGACCGGTGGTTTGGGAACCGGTGCGTGACAATCGTTCTGACATGGTCTGGCGCCGGCGAATTCGGCCGTTCCTACCAGGGAAATCGAGAGGGCTGCGAGGATCGCCCCGATGGCCGCCACGATTTTGGCGGGAGTTCTGGTAGTCGACATGTGGGTTCCTCCTGTGAGCTGACGAGCGGTGTGCACCGTCCCAAGAGCTTCGGGGAAGGACGTGACGACGGCCAGGCACCCTGGGGGTGAAATCGCGCCACCCGCTACCGCATCCGGCTGATCGTGTCCAGCACGTCGCGGAGCGCGGACACGGAGTGCGCGGGGAGGAAGGCATCGCAGAACGGCAGCGCAGCTGCCATCGATCCGGCCAGCGGCCGGAAGTCGGGGTCACCGGCCCGGGGGTTGAGCCACACCAGTCGGTGAGCCCGGCGACGAACCCGGGTGAGGGCATGCGCCAAGCTCTTCGGGTCGTCGCTGTCCCAGCCGTCGGACGCGATGACCACGACTGCGCCGCGCAGCGCGTTGCCGTGCGGGGACGCGAGCAGTTCGCTCACGCTGCCGGCGATGTGGGTGCCGCCGAATCTGTCGACGACCTTGTCGTTCGCCTTGCGGACCGCGGTCTCGGCGCTGCGGTGGGCGAGCACCGGCGTGAGTCTCGTCAGCGACGTGGAGAACGCGAACACCTCCGGCCTGCCCGCGGTCTGTCGTTGCACCGCCGCCCGCATCAGATGGAGATAGATCGCGGCGTACGGCTGCATCGACCGGCTCACGTCGCACAGCATCACGATGCGTCGCGGACGGTGCCGCGGGCGGCTTTTCGCGAGGACCACCGGCTCCCAGCCCGTGGCCCTCGACCGGTTCATGGTGGCCCGCAGGTCGATACGCCGGCCGCGGCGATGCACTTCGCGTCGCCGGGTGCGGCGGGACGGCCACGCGGCGGTGGCCTTCTCCAGCCAGGATCCGAGGAGCCGGAGGTCGCCGGCGTCGAATCGGGCGAAGGGTTCGTCGGCGCGAGCCACGAGCCTGCTCGGCAGGGTGTCCGGCACGGCGGTGAGCGTGTCGTGGATGTCGTCCTCGCCGCTGTCGTCGCCGCCGGTCATCATCGGTCGTGTCACCCACGGCACGCCGTCGACGTCCTGCGCGTCACCGGGCCGGTCGCGACCGTCGCGGACACCGGCGAGGGCCGCCTCCCGTCCCGCCGCGGCGCGCCGTGCGTGCGGGTCCACGGACAGCACGGCGTCGTCGAAGACCGCCGAGAACACCGCGTCGAACGGCGCGAGGTCGTCGACGCGGTTGACCAGCGTCAGACGCGCCGACCAGTACAACCGCGACCGCGAGCTCGGCGGCGACAGATGAAGCGCCTGCACGAACACCGCGGGGCCACTCGCCGATACGACGACACCACGGGAACGCAACCGGGCGACCAGTGCCACCGCGAACGCCGCGAGATCGACACCCCGCAGGACGCCCGACGTGCTCATCGCCTGCGGCGGCCCACCACGAGCACGACCACGATTCCGGCGAGGATGGCAGCGAGGATCGGGGCGTACCGTTTCCATGCACCCGCACCGGACAGCGCCAGCAGGTCCAGCGGCGCCGGTTCGGCGGTAGGCCGGGCCACGGACAGCGTCGTGGTGCCGGTGGAGTCGGCCGCCTCGGGCTCGGCCGCGGCCTGGTCGGCGGGCCCCCCGGCGAGCTTCGCTTCCAGTGACTCCGCGAACTGCCCCATGAGTTTCTCCGACACCTGCTCGATCATCCCACTGCCGAACTGCGCGAGTTTGCCGACGATCTTCATGTCGGTGTCCACGGTGACGCGGGTGCGGTCGCCCACCTCGTGCAACTGGGCGGTGATCGTCGCGGACGCGTTGCCGGAACCGCGCGAGTCCCTCCCGCGGGCATCGATCACGGCCCGATGCTCCTTCGCGTCACGCACGACGAAGGCGGCCTTGCCTTTGAACTCACTCGTCACCGGGCCCACCTTGACCTTCACCTTCCCCAGGTAGTCGTCACCCTCCCGCCCGGTCATCTGCGCTCCGGGTAACAGGGGGGCCACCTCTTCGAGGTCGCTGAGCACCTCCCACGCCTGCTCGATCGGGGCGCTGACGGTGAACTCGTTGGCGATCTTCATGGCAGTAACCTCTCATCCGGTGGCCAGGCCGTGCGCGTAGTCGGCGAATGCGTCCTGAACTATTGTGCGGTCGTCGGGGGTCTTCGCGAGGGCACTCAGGCTCTGGATCGCGTCGTCGCGAACCAGATCGGCCACCCCCAGCGCCGCGAGGGCGGACACCCAGTCGATCGTCTCGGCGATTCCGGGCGGCTTGTCGAGGTCGAGTTCGCGGGCCCGGCCGACGAAGCGGGTGGCGTGCTCGATGAGGGGCGCCGCCGCCGCGGGCACCGTGCGGCGCACGATAGCGGCCGCCCGCGCCGGCTCCGGATAATCGATCCAGTGGTAGAGGCACCGCCTGCGCAGCGCGTCGTGGAGATCGCGACTCCGGTTGGACGTCAGCACCACGACGGGGTGATGTTCGGCCGTGAACGTTCCCAGTTCGGGAACGGTGACCGACGCCTCCCCCAGGAATTCGAGGAGGAGTGCCTCGAACTCGTCGTCGGCTCGGTCTATTTCGTCGATCAGCAGGACGGGCGGGGTCGGTCCCCGATATCGCACGCAGTGAAGGATGGGGCGTTCCAGCAGGAATTCCTCGGTGAACAGGTCGTCCTCGGTCAGGCCGTCGCCCCGCGATTCGGCCAGCCGGATGGTGAGCAACTGACGCTGATAGTTCCAGTCGTAGAGGGCCTCGTTCGCGGTGAGGCCCTCGTAGCACTGCAACCGGATCAGCGGGGCGCCGAGGACGGTCGCGAGAGCCTTCGCCGCGGTGGTCTTGCCGACCCCGGGTTCGCCTTCGAGCAGGAGCGGGCGACGCAGGGCCGCCGCGAGATACAGGGCCGACGCGGTTCCGAAGTCCAGAAGGTAGTCCTCCGCATCGAAGCGCCGGACCACGTCCGCCACATCCTCGAACGCCGCCGTCATACCGCCGTCTCCTGCGCGAACGATGCCCGGCAACCCGGCCCGCAGAACCAGAAGTCGTCGCCGTCCCGCCGTAGGTGGGCGGTATCCGGCCCCACCACGACGCGCATCCCGCACACGGGATCGATCACCTCCGCCACCGCCGCCCGCGGCGACGAATCGTCCTCGGGCGCGCGAAGTCCCGCGGTCCGCAATTCCTGCACCAATTCGGCCGCGATCGACACCGCGATCTCCGCCGACGTCCGCGCCCCGATGTTCAGGCCGACGGGGGTGTGCACCCGTGCCCGTTCGGACTCGGTCAGACCCAGGGTGTCGAGGATGGCCCCGCCACGTGTACGGCTGGCGACGAGCCCGACGTACCCGACCCCCGCGTCGAGCGCCGCACGGATGACCTCGGCTTCGGGCCCGCCGTGCCCGGCGAGCACCACCGCCGTCGTGCCGGAGAACTGTTCGATCCCGGCGTCGTCGTGCTCGACGGTGAAGCCCAGCAGTCCCGCTATGCCCGCCAACGCCTGCGCGATCGGAGTGGTGCCGAAGATCCGCACCAACGGCGGTGGCAGTTGCGGTTCCAGGAAAATCTCCATGGCGCCGCCGGACAGACACGGATTCACCACGACCGACGCGCCCGGAGTCTCGGGGAACTGCACGGCCCCGTCGGGAAGGACCCGCAACAGCACGCTCTCGTTGGTCGCCAGCGCGCCCAGGGCGGCCGTGCGCACCGAATTCTGCGCGCACTGACCGCCGACGAACCCCTCGATCGTCCCGTCCTGCAGGAGGATCGCCTCGTCACCGGTATGACTGGACGTGGGCGGCTGCGCCCGCACGACGGTCGCATGGACGAACGGCCTGCGGTCGCGTGTCAGTTGCGCCGCACGCTCTTTCAGATCCATCAAGCCTCCTCGCAGCCGACGGGCGACATTCAGATCGGGGGTGTCGCGCGGCCCTGCATGGCCTCCCACACCCGGGACGGGGTGAGCGGCATGTCAGCGTGCCGGACCCCGAACGGGGCGAGCGCATCCACGACCGCGTTCACCACGGCCGCGGGCGATCCGACCGTCGCGGACTCCCCGATGCCCTTCGCGCCGATGGGGTGATGCGGCGACGGGGTCACGGTGAAGCCGGTCTCGAGCTTCGGGACCTCGAGCGCGGTGGGGATCAGGTAGTCCATCAGTGACCCGCCGAGGCAGTTGCCGTCCTCGTCGAACTCGATGATCTCCATGAGCGCCATACCGATGCCGTCGACGATGCCACCGTGGACCTGCCCCTCGATGATCATCGGGTTGATGCGCGTGCCGCAGTCGTCGACGGCGAGGAACCGCCGCACCTTCACCACGGCGGTCCCGGGGTCGACGTCGACGACGCAGAAGTACGCGCCGTAGGGGTACGTCAGATTCTCGGGGTTGTAGCAGATCTGCGCGTCGAGTCCACCCTCGATGCCCTCCGGCAGGTCGCCGGCGCCGTGAGCCCGCATCGCGATGTCCTGGATGGTCACCTTCGCCGTGGGGTCACCCTTCACATGGAATTCGCCCTTCTCCCATTCCAGATCCGCGACCGAGGCCTCGAGCATCCCGGACGCGATGATCTTCGCCTTGTCCCGCACCTTGCGGGCCACCAGCGCCGCGGCCGCCCCCGACACCGGCGTCGACCGGCTGCCGTACGTGCCGAGCCCGAACGGCGTGTTGTCGGTGTCGCCGTGCACGACGTCGATGTCGTCCGGCGGTATCCCGAGTTCCTCCGCCACGATCTGCGCGAACGTCGTCTCGTGACCCTGCCCCTGGGTCTGCACCGACAACCGGAGGACAGCTTTCCCGGTGGGATGCACGCGCAGTTCGCACCCGTCGGCCATGCCCAGGCCGAGGATGTCCATGTCCTTCCGGGGGCCCGCGCCGACGGCCTCGGTGAAGAACGACATACCGATCCCCATCAGCTCCCCGCGCTCGCGGCGTTCCCGCTGCTCCTCCCGCAACTGCTGGTAGCCGATCATGTCCATGGCCTTGCGCATGGTGGTCTCGTAGTCACCCGAGTCGTACACCCACCCCGTCTTGCTGGTGTACGGGAACTGTTCCGGCCTCAGCAGATTCTTCAGCCGAAGCTCCGCCGGATCCATCTTCAGATCGAACGCCAGGCAGTCGACGAGCCGCTCGACCAGATACACCGCCTCGGTGATGCGGAACGAGCAGGCGTACGCCACCCCGCCGGGCGCCTTGTTGGTGTAGACGGCTGTCATCGCGCAGTGCGCGGCCTCGATGTCGTAGCTGCCGGTGAAGACGCCGAAGAAACCGGCCGGATACTTCACCGGGGCTGCCGTGCCGTTGAAGGCTCCGTGATCGGCCAGCACCTTCGTGCGGATCGCGAGCATCTTGCCCTCTTTGGTCGCGGCGATCTCACCGACCATGATGTAGTCGCGGGCGAACCCGGTGCTCATCAGGTTCTCGCTGCGGTCCTCCATCCACTTCACCGGTTTGCCGGTCACCAGTGACGCGACGATGGCGCACACGTATCCCGGGTAGATCGGGACCTTGTTGCCGAAGCCCCCGCCGATGTCCGGGGACACCACCCGGATCTTGTGCTCCGGGATCCCCGAGACCAGGGCGTAGACCGTCCGGTGTGCGTGCGGGGCCTGCGAGGTGGAGTACAGCGTCAGCTTGCCGGACACCCGGTCGACGTCCGCGATCGCACCGCACGTCTCCATCGGCGCGGGATGCACCCGGGGGTAGACGATCTCCTGCTTCGCCACCACGTCCGCCCTCGCGAACACGGCATCGGTCGCGGCGGCATCGCCTGTCTCCCAGTCGAAGCAGTGATTGTCCGTCTTGCCTTCGAGGTCGTCGCGGATCACCGGCGCATCGGGCGAGAGCGCGGCGCGCGCGTCGACGACGGGATCGAGCATGTCGTACTCGACGTCGATCAGTTCCAGCGCGTCGCGGGCCGAATAGCGGTCCTCGGCGATGACGAACGCGACCTCCTGGCCCTGGAACCGCACCTTGTCGGTGGCCAGCACGGCCTGCACGTCGTTGGACAGCGTCGGCATCCATGCGAGGTTCTTCGCGGCGAGGTCGGCCCCCGTCACCACTGCCGTCACCTTCGGGTGTTCCTGTGCCGCAGTGGTATCGATGCTCACGATCCGCGCGTGCGCGACCGGCGACCGCAGGATCGCCAGGTGCAGCATGCCGGGGAGCGTGATGTCGTCGACGTAATTTCCGAGCCCCCGGATGAAGCGGGGATCCTCCTTGCGCAGCATGCGGCCGTGGCCGCAGGGTTTCTTGTCGTTGTCGACGACGTCGGCGTCGCCCGACGGCGGACGGGATTCGACGGTGGTCATGATGCACTTCCGGTGGTCGCGTGTTCCTCGACTGTCATCGGTGCGCCCTCGGCGCCCCGTGTCTTGTCCTCCTGGACCTCCGCGTCGAAGTCGCCGGCCGGTTCCGGCTCGGCGGCCTCGCCCGCCCGATGATCCGCCGCCCACTGGATCGAGCGCACGATCGTGGTGTATCCGGTGCAGCGGCAGATCTGCCCGGAGATCGCTTCCCGGATGGTGGCCTCGTCCGGGCTCGCCTCCCGGTCGAGCAGTGCTCGCGCCGTCATCATCATGCCGGGGGTGCAGAACCCGCACTGCAGTCCGTGGCACTGCATGAAGCCCTGCTGGACGGGATCGAGTTCGCCGTCGTGTTCGAGGCCCTCGACCGTGCGGACGTCGTGCCCGCCCGCCATCGCGGCGAGCATCGTGCACGACTTCACCGGATCGCCGTCCACGGTGACGACGCAGGTACCGCAGTTGCTGGTGTCGCAGCCCCAATGGGTCCCGGTCAGGCCCAGCTGGTCGCGGAGGAAATGGACCAGCAGCACGCGCGGTTCCACCTCGGCGCTCACTGCCTCACCGTTGACGGTCATGTTCACCTGCATGGCTATGCCTCTTCTCCGGTCGGCTCGTGCTCCACGTCGCTGCGGAGCACCCGGTCGACCGCTGTACGGAGTGTGCGGATCGTGAGTTCGGATGCGAGATGGCGTTTGTAGTCGACGGTGCCGCGTGCGTCGGCGACGGGCTCGCAGGCCTGCGCGGCCATCCGCCCGGCCTGGGCGAACGCCTCCTCCGATGGAGGCCGTCCGGTCAGGTAGTCGGCGACATCCGAGAGTCCGGACGGATCCGGGTTGACGGCGGTCAGTCCGACCGCTGCCCGGGCGATCTCGCCGCCCTCCACCGTGACGGCCGCTCCGGCCGCGGTGACCGCCCAATCTCCGGTCCGCCGTTCGACCTTGGCGTACGCGCTGGAGCTGTGGCCGTGGACCGGTATCACGATCTCGATGAGCATCTCGTTGTGTGCGAGCGCCGTCTCGTACGGTCCGACGAGGAACTCGGACATGGGGATCTCGCGGCGTCCGCCCGGCCCGCGCACCACGCAGGTGGCGTCGAGAACAGCGCAGACAGTGGTGAGGTCCTCGGCCGGATCCGCCTGGCACAGCGATCCGCCGATGGTTCCGCGGTTGCGGACCACCGGGTCGGCGATCACCTTCTCCGCGTCGCGGAAGAGGGGGAACGCCGCCGCGAGTTCATCCGATTCGAGAAGCCGGCGGTGCCGTGTCATCGCACCGATCCGCAGCCTCGACCGCTCGGTCGTGATGTAGCCGAGTTCGCCCTCGAGGTCATTGATGTCGATGAGGTACTCGGGGTTGGCGAGGCGAAGTTTCATCATGGGGAGCAGGCTGTGGCCGCCTGCGACGAGTCGGGCTTCGTCGCCCAGCCGGTCGAGCAGGGCGATGGCGTCCTCGACGCCCGTGGCCCTCTCGTATTCGAAGGATCCTGGTACTTGCATTGTGACCTACCTCACAAATGTGGATGCTCTCAGCCTCCGCAAGAACCGGTGGTCCGTCAACCCCGGGTGAACCGCCCTAGTCGACGCAGGAATCGACGGGTTCCTCGTGGTGGATCCGGCCGCTCGACTCCGCGAGCGGGCGCCCCGTGCCACCCCACCGGCGGGCGATGATCTCGGCGGCGATGGACACCGCCGTCTCTTCGGGTGTCCGGGCGCCGATGTCCAGGCCGATGGGACTCGACAACCGGTCGAGCTCGGTGTCGGTCAGGCCGACCTCGCGCAGGCGTTCGCGCCGATCCAGGTCCGTTCTGCGTGATCCCATGGCGCCGATGTACGCGACGTCCGGGAGGCGCAGCGCCGTCTCGAGGAGAGGGACGTCGAACTTGGGGTCGTGGGTGAGCACGCAGATCACGGTCCGGCCGTCGATGGCCCGGGCCTCGGCCTGGGCGGCGAGATACCGGTGCGGCCAGTCGACCACCACCTCGTCGGCCGTCGGGAATCGGGCGTGCGTCGCGAACACCGGACGGGCGTCGCAGACCGTCACCCGGTATCCCATGAAGGCGCCCTGCCGGGCCACCGCGGCGGCGAAGTCGATGGCCCCGAACACGAGCATGCGCGGTCTCGGCGCGTAACTGGCGACGAACACCTCCATGCCCTCGCCGCGACGCTGACCGTCGGTGCCGTACGTCAGCACCGTGCTGCCGCCCGCCGCGAGGAGGCCCCGCGCGTCGTCGGTGACCGCGGAATCAGCACGGTCCGAGCCGAGCGAACCGCTCACGTGCTCGGGCCGGACGACCAGCCGCCGCCCCACCCGAGCCGCATCGGGATGCGCCACGACGGTGGCCACCGCGACCGGCCGGTGGTTCTCGATGTCCCCGGCGATCTCACCGAGTTCCGGAAAATTGTCCCGCGAGACGGGCTCGACGAAGATGTCGATGATTCCACCGCAGGTGAGACCCACCTCGAACGCGTTCTCGTCGCTGATCCCGTACCGCTGCAGCACCGGCGTGCCGGACGCCGTGACCTCCGATGCGAGTTCGTAGACCGCTCCCTCGACGCACCCGCCGGACACCGAACCGGACGCGCTGCCGTCGGGCGCCACGACCATCGACGCCCCCGGCGGTCGCGGCGCGGAACGGAACGTGCGGACCACGGTTCCGACACCCGCCGTCCCACCCGCGGTCCACACCGCCACCAGGTCCGCCAGCACGTCGCGCATCAGCACCCTTCCCGCTCGAGTCCGACGTGTGATACACGCTCAGCTACAAGCTTATTCCGCCGAGGCGAGTTTGGCCCGGGAGACGGGAACCTCGACCTCGACCGGCGCCAGCGGGAACGGGGGCGTGCCCACCCCGGCTATCCGGTAGTGGCCCCACGGGTCGCGCTCGGCGAGGGCGGCGGGCACTTCGGGACCGTCCCCGATCGTGAGGAACAGCGGGGTGCGGTTGCGCTGCTTCGCCGCGTCGACGCCGTCGCCGACGACGCGGCCGTACCAGTGGTAGAGACCGTCCAGCGGTTCGATGTGACCGTTCAGGAAGACCTCGACGGGCACGGTCAGGTCGCCGGACGTGAGCACGCCGGGCCCGCTGTACTCGGTGTCGTCCTCGCGCTCCGCGAACGAACTCAGCTCGAAGTGCCGGTCGTCGGGGGTGCGCATCCGCCGCCAGTAGGACACGCTCGACCCCGGCCACGCAGCCCGATTGTGGCCGGTGGAATCGAGGTACCAGCTGTCGCACCCACCCGAATTCCACACCGAGCCCGCGAGTTTGCGGTGGACCACCCGGTTGAATTCGCGCTGCGCGCCCGCACGCACCTCGATCCGCGTCGCGTCGCGCTTCTTCATCAGCGCCAGGCATCGGGTGATGTAATGCGCCTGGGCCTCGATGACGAAGACGATCGACTGATTGCCGCCACCGGAATTCGGCCCCATCATGAGGAAGAAGTTCGGAAACCCCGCGACCGCGACACCCAGGTACGCCTCCATGCCGTCGCGCCAGGCCCGCTGGATCGTCAGCCCGCGCCGGCCGACGATGTGCTCGTTCTCGAACCGGTCGCCGACCGCGAACCCCGTGCCGTAGACGATGACGTCCGCCTCGTGCACCGTTCCGTCCTCGGTGCGGATCCCGCACTCGGTGATCTCCGAGATACCCGAGGTGACCAGATCGACGTCTTCACGCTGCAGGGCGGGGTAGAAATTGCTGGACACCAGAATTCGCTTGCACCCGATGGTGTAGTCGGGAGTCAGGGTGGCACGCAGTGCGGGGTCGCGCACCTGTCTGCGCAGCAGCCCCCGGGCAGCCGACTCCAGCACCGTCATCAGTCGTGGGTGCAGGAAACCGGCGATCAACGATTCGTGGCTCCAGTAGATCGCGCCGCGGTAGGCCTTCTGGGCACCGGGCACTGCGTGGAACACCGCCTTCTCACCGGCGGTGATCGGGCGGTCCAGCTTCGGCAGGATCCAGTGGGGTGTCCGCTGGAAGACGTCGACGTGCGCCGCCTCCTTCGCCACCTCGGGAACGAACTGCACGGCGCTCGCCCCGGTGCCGACGACCGCCACCCGCTTGCCGGTCAGGTCGACCGCGTGATCCCACTCGGCGGAATGGAATGCCGGTCCGGAAAACGACTCCCGGCCGGGGAAGTCGGGAATGCTGGGTTTGTGCAGCGGTCCCGGACCCGCGACGACGATTCGCGGGTGATAGACGGAACCCGACCGAGTCTCCACCCGCCACCGGTCCGTTCCCTCGTCGAAGTCGTAGGAGATCACCTCGGAGCCGAACCGGATGTGTGATGCCAGATCGTAGTCGCGGACCACCCTCTCGATGTAGTCGAGAATCTCGGGCTGCCGCGCGTACATCCGGGTCCATTTACGGTTGGGCGCGAAGGAGAACGAATACATCAGCGACATCACGTCGCAGCCACATCCCGGATACGTGTTCTCCCGCCACGTTCCGCCCACCCGATCGGCCTTCTCGAGAACGACGAAGTTCTCCCCCGCCTCCTTCAGCTTGATCGCCATACACAATCCGGCGAATCCGGTGCCGACGACGAGGACGTCCGGCTCGGAGGTCCCCGGTGTCACAGGAATCCCCCGCGCCGCCACAGCGCGCGGGAGGTCGCTCGCATCAGGCCGTTCTCCTCGAGGAACGCGGCCAGCGACTCGAACCCGCGGCGTTGATTTTCGCGAAAATTCGGGTTTGCCAGTGCCTGTCGACGCGCCTCCTTCGCATCCAGTCCGGCCCGCTCGTACATGGCCGGGTTGGTGAACAGCCGCTGGAACAGCGGGCCGCCGACCCCCTGCAGCGTTCCGACCCACAGCCTGTCGATCCGGTGGCCTTCCGCGACACGGCGACGCACCCCCTCGCGCGCGAATCGGATGTGCCGGGATTCCTCGGTGACGTGGATCCGCATCAGCCGGGAAATCATCGGCTGCAACTGCGGGTCCTCGAGGACGCGCCGCTGCGTGGCGTCGAAGATCTCCTCGCCGATGAGCGCGGCCACCCACAGCATGGTTCCGCGAAATGTCTTGGGCAGCACGTTGACCACGACAGCCTGATACCACCGGAGCTGGAACGGCTTGGCGCCCATCTGCTCGATGGCACGTCCGAACATCGTCATGTGCCTGCACTCGTCACCCATCTCGGTGAGCATGTACCGGGTGTGCAGCGAGCTCGGATCGTTGTGCAGCAGCGCGCGTAGGAGCGCCTGGTTGAGGATGTTCTCGAACCAGATTCCGACGCTGAGGATGTTGGCCGACTCTTGCCGGGACAGCTCGATACGCTGCGCCTCGCTCATCCGGTCCCACATCTCGGTTCCCCACAGGGACAGGACCTGCGGCGGCAGGAAGTACTTGCCGTCGTCGAGGGGCGCGTCCCAGTCGATGTCGACGACGGGAGCGTACGAGCGCTTGACGGAGCCTGCGAGGAGCCTGCCGGCGACTTCCTCCCGGTCGATCGTGTGTGAACGCTGAGACATCGCTGTTCCCTTCGTCGAGCGCGATTCCATCTCGTTGCCGTTTATAGGTAAAACGTAAACCCGGGTGTGACGTAGGTCAATGGTTATCTGTGACTCGAATTCACATTTGCGGCTTCTGTTTGCGCCCACCCCACCCGACCAGCACAATCAGGGCCGTGAGGACGCGGCCGACGACACCGACCCCCGGCGAACTCCGGGAACGGATCCTCGATGCGGCCGAAGAGTGCCTGATCGAACTCGGGTACAGCACCCGGCTCCACGCGGTCATCGCCGAGCGGGCGGGACTGTCCCGGCCCACGCTCTACAAACACGTCGGCGACCAGTCCGCCATCCTCGAGGCCCTCTTCCAGCGGGAGATCTCCCGGTTCTTCGTCGTGCTGGACCCGGTGTTGCGGGGACGGCAGAGCCAACTCCAGGTGCGATTCGTCGACGCCGTCGTGTTCGCCGTCCAGTACGCACGCGGACACCGGTTGCTGCAGAAGGGTTTGCGCGACGACCCCGAGGTGGTGCTTCCCTGGTTCACGGTCAAGGCGAAGCCGATGATCGAACTCGGGGCGCAACTGCTGACCCCCCACTTCGAGCGCCTGTTCTCCCGCGAGCAGCTGTCGGGCGTGAGCTCCACCGCCATCTCCGAGTGGGCGTTCCGCATCATCGGCTCGCTCATCACCACGGAGGGGATCGTGGACACGTCCGACGAGCGGGCTCTGCGCGAGTTCGTCCGGTCCCTGCTGTCGATCGCGTTCATGCCGCAACCGGACATTCATATTCCTTGACGCGTATATACGCGTACGCGCATACTCGGGAGCATGGCACCGGACGTGTTCACCGTGGTCGCCGAACCGCAGAGGCGCAGGATCCTCGAACGGCTGCGGTCCGGCCACGCCAGCGTCGGCGAACTCGTCGACCAGCTCGCACTGCCGCAGCCGACCGTGTCCAAGCACCTGCGGGTGCTGCGCCAGGCCGGATTCGTCACCTGCCGCACCGCCGCCCAGCAGCGCATCTACAGCCTGCACCGCGAACCCTTCGACGAGTTCGACGCGTGGCTGCAGCCCTACCGCCTGCTGTGGACGCATCACTTCGACGCCCTCGAGCGGCACCTCGATTCGAAGGAGACCCCCTCATGACCGAGCCAGACGCACGGCGCGACTTCCGCCCCGGCCCACTGCGGCACGTCGAAGCACGACCCGACGGCACCCGCTGGACCCTGACCTTCGTCCGCGACTTCACCCACTCGCCGTCGGCGCTGTGGACCGCGCTCACCGACCCCGGCGAACTTCCGCAGTGGGCGCCGTACACCGCGGACCGGAACCTCGGAACAGTCGGTCCCGCCACCCTGATCATGGTCGACGGGCAGGACCGCACCGAACTCGACGGCACCGTGACCCGGGCCGAAGCACCTCACGTCCTCGAACACACCTGGGGCGACGACCTCCTGCTCTGGACGATCGAGGAAACCGACGCGGGCACGCGACTGACCTTGCGCCACACGCTCGACGACCAGCGAACCGCGGCGATGACGGCCGCCGGGTGGCACATGTGCCTGGACGTCGCCGAGGCCCTGCTCGACGGCAATCCGATCGGACCGATCGTCGGCGCCGAAGCGATGGACTACGGCTGGCGCGAACTCAACGAGCAATACTCCGAACGCCTCGGCGTCGAACCGATCGATCCGACGCTGCAGTGAATCGGTGACGGGCGTCCGCCGCTCCCCGTACCGTTGACGCATGGGACTGCAATGGGAAGCCGTGGTGGTCAACGCCGTCGATCCGGCGGCCCTGGGACGCTGGTGGGCCGAGGCTCTGGGTTGGGGCGCCGTGACCGATTCCGACGGCGACGTCCACATCCGGCCCCGGGCCGACAGTCACCCCGAAATCCTGTTCGTGGCCGTTCCGGACCGGAAGCAGCTACCGAACCGGCTGCATCTCGACTTCCGGCCCGACGATCAGCAGGCCGAGGTCGCACGACTACTCGGGCTCGGCGCCCGGCACGCGGATGTCGGTCAGGGCGAGCAGAGTTGGGTGGTGCTCGCCGATCCGGAGGGCAACGAGTTCTGCGTCCTGTCCGACCGGCGCTGACACCGCTCAGGCCACCTTCGTCCGCAGTGTCTTCAGCGCCTCGTGCTGCACGACGAGGACCCGGCCCACCGGGAGCCCGAGGACGCCCGCGGTGTCGTGCACGGACAGCCCGTCGATGACCCGCAGCAGCACGATCTCCCGGGCGGTGGCGTCGAGATGGTGCAGCAACCCGGCGACTTCCGCCGGAATGTCGGGGCTTCCGGCCGCGTCGCCGTGCACGTCCGCAACGGTCCGGCTCACGATGCGATACACCTCGCGGACGGGATGGTCACTGCGAGCGAGAGCCGGAAGGTCCCGCGCCACCGCGAGCAGCGCTTCCTGAGCCACCTCGTCCGCCGGCCGCGTGACCTGCGTGGAATTCCCCACGCGGGTGCGGCAATAGCGCACCACCTGCGGCCACAGCGTCGTCATCACCCGCTCGACGGCCCTGCGATCCCCCGCCGCGGCAGCCGACGCTGCCGAATGTAATTCCTCGTCAAGCACACTCATGTGACCTCGATCCCCCGACCTCGCCGCCTCCGGTCATCCGTCACGGCGCTTCCGTACTCATCTTCCGGCACACGAGGGGTCGACACATCCGGGAGATTCCCCATTTCCCGGTGCGTGAAACCACCTACATGTCCGGCTTCCTCCGCAGGTTCTTGGTCTGGCCGCGTTGCTTCTTGGCGTCGAGTCTTCGTCGGTGCGAACCCTTGGTCGCCTTGGTCGGACGCCTGGTGCGGGGTTCGGCCAGAACAGCCGCGCGCAACAGTGCCGCCATCCGGGCCCGCGCCGCGCGCCGATTACGCAGCTGTGAACGGGTTTCGGACGCCGTCACAGCGACCACCCCGTCAACGAGCCTGTGCCCCAGCTGAACCTGCATGCGCTCGAGCTGTGCAGGCGACAGCGTCGACAACGTCCACAGGTTCACCCGCAACTCCACCCGCGAGTCCGTGGTGTTGACTCCCTGACCCCCGGGACCGCCGGCGCGAGAGAACCGCCACTGCAACTCGGCGGCCGGAACGACGAGCGACCGCGTGATCTCGAGGTCGTCGGTGACCTCGCCGCCGGGAAACACCGGAGGAACTTCGCTCACACTCCCAGCGCCCGGGCCAGCACCGGCCAGGAATCGTGCAGGTCGTCCTGCCAGTACCCCCATGAGTGTGTGCCCGAGTTACGGAAACTCGCGGTTGCAGGTATTCCCAGCTCGCCCAGGCGATCCGTGAATCGATGGGTGCAGTAGTTGGTCACCGCTTCGATGGGGCCACCCGCGTAGATCTGCCGCGCGAGTGTAGCGACGTTCCCGTCGATCCCGGGGCCGTCCAGAGTCTCGTGGCGGCCCGGCAGACCGTTGCCGTTGGAGAGGAACAGTTCCGTTCCGCGCAGTTCGGCCGCGTGCACGTAGGGATCGTTCGCCGCCCACGCCGGATCGTCCGCCTTGCCGTACATGTTGACCGGATTGCCGTAACCGTAGTTGTCCATGGTGATCTTGATGAGGAGCTGCCCGAGCGGATCACTGGTCAGGGCGCAACCGCTGTACGCGGCCACACCACGGAACAGTCCGGGAGCGGCGATCGCCAACTGCAGCGCCGCGGTGCCGACCCGTGACATGCCAGCGAGCGCGTTGACTCCGTTGGTGCCGAGGGCCGCGTCGACGACCGGCGGAAGCTCCTGAGTCATAAAGGTCTTCCACTTGTTCACCCCCATCGCCGGGTCGGGGCTCTTCCAGTCGGTCCAATACGCGTTCTCGCCGCCGGAAGGGCTGACGATGTTCACGTTCTGGTCGGCCAGGAACTCTTCGACGTCGGTCTTCTCCCGACGAACCTGACCGTCGAGGAAGTACAGCGTGGGCCTCGGCACGCTCGTGTCGGCGGGCCGCTGCACGTATACGGGCACCACCTTCTGCATCGACGCCGAGAAGACGTGCAACGTCAGGTGTCTCGGATCGATCACGGTGACGTGATCGAGCTTCGACCCGTTCGGCGCCACCGCGGAACCGAGCGCCCGACCGGTGTCGACGATCGGATCGGCGGCCGCGACGGTGCCGCCGAGGCAGAGAGAGACCACGGTCACGGCCGTCACGGCCGCTGTTCGCAATTTCCCCCGAAAAATGTGTCGTGTCACGACCGTCTACCGCCGTTCATGCTGAGTGTCGTTTAGTGCCGTCTGCATGAGTATCCGGGTTACCCCGGGCACGTTCACCACCAGGTGGTGTTCCCGCAGCGATACCGTCAGCCCACCGAGTGGCGGGTCTTATGGTTGGTTTCTGTCGGGCGTCTTTTACGTCTCGTCCGCAACTCGCCGAAGACGCACCACCGTCAACAACCGCTGCGAGTGCAGCGAGGTTGAGAGCAGCATTGTGATCACGATCAGCGCGAAATCCGCACGCATCGCAGCTGAACACCCGAACATTCAACGGTAGTTTGGCTTTCACTACCTGACAGTTCGAGCAGGTCTTACTCGACGGATACCACCGGTCTGCCACCTGCAGACCGGTGCCAGCCCATTCGCACTTATAGGTCAGTTGTCGCCGGATCTCGGCGAACGCCGCATCCTGCAGAGCCCGGTTCAACCCCCGCTTGTAGGCGCCACCGGAGCGGGTCATTCCCGCGACGTTGAGGTCTTCGACGACGACGGTATCGAAGTCCCGCACCAGTCGGGTGGTGAGTTTGTGCAGGTGATCGCGGCGACTGTTCGCGATGCGGGTGTGCACCGCCCGGATCTGTTCCTGGGTGCGCAGCCAGCGCCGGGAGGGTTGTTGACCGGTGCGACGATCCGGGCCGACACGGCGGGACGCACGGCGCCCGAGGCTACGAAGTTGTTTCGCATGCTTGCGTGCGTGCGTCGGATTCTCAATCATCTCCCCGTTCGAGAGGACTGCGAGGTGTTTGACCCCCACATCGACTCCGACCACCACACCGCAATCGCCGACCGCGGCGGAGGTACCGGTGGTGGCGGGTGGCAGTGCCCGCGCGGGGAGAGCGATTTCGACCGAGAACGACACCTGCCACCGGCCCCGACGAAACGAGAGGGTCGCCGACCGAATCCGCG
The DNA here is from genome assembly GCF_900455735.1 of Rhodococcus wratislaviensis. GTDB lineage: Bacteria > Actinomycetota > Actinomycetes > Mycobacteriales > Mycobacteriaceae > Rhodococcus_F > Rhodococcus_F wratislaviensis. The sequence continues at coordinate 29,762 of NZ_UAUI01000022.1, forward strand.
CCGTCCCGGCGATCGTCTTTCGTGCCAATTTGCGGGTCGATTCGGCAGACCGGACCACGCCGATCCGTGGTAGTTGGATGTGGCGTCGATCCCCGCTGTCGGTGACCAACCCGAAACTGCCGGTGGTGAACCGGCACGACAGCACCGCCCGTTTGCTCTTGAAACGGGGAAATCCCATCAGACCTTTGCGTTTTCCGGATCGGGCGTCGGACCAGTTCGACAGGGCGGCCGCGCAGTTCGCGAGTCCGGAACTGTAGGCCTCTTTCGAATTCTCCGGCCACCACACCTGCCCAGTGGCGGCGTTGACGGCGACGTCGTTCTTGACGATATTCCAGTGTTTGCGCAGACTGTACGCAGACCACGACACCGGCGGCGTCAACTCCGCGTCAGGGATCTCGTAGGATCGTTCCGCAGCGCGTTGGTCGAGGTTCGCCTTGATCTCCGACAGTGCCCAGTTGTAGGCGAAACGCTGCGCCCCACAGTGCGACCGCAACGCCGACGCCTGCTCGGGGGTCGGATCGAGGACGTACACGAAAGCACGGATCACCACCCGAGATGAGTCCACGCCCTGTTCGACAGTCGCGTCCAGAGTCCGGCCGGGAGTCGGTGCGGTGACCTGGGCACCGGGATCGATCAGCCCAGCGGTGGACGTCACGCCAGGTCCGCCGCAGCGGTCACATCAGCCGCGGCATTGCGGCGTGCACCACACTTCCCGCACCAGCGAGCGCACAACGCGGTTATCACCTCGGTCATATCGCACCCCCACCACCAACCACCCCGTCGTCGGTCAACACGAGCAGCGTACGACAGGGCACCGACAACACTGGGCCGATGCACTCGAACCCGAACCCGAACTCGAACCCGGCGAGGCGGTTCCGATGCTCGACGCGATCGTCGACACACTCCAATCAGCCAGTAGCCTGTGAAGTGCGGTGCGTTTCCCGCCTCGGCCGGAACCGATCTCGGTGACCGCCTCCGGCACACTCAGGCCATGCTTTCCGCATTTCGGTTACCACACGCCCCACCCGGTCTGGCGTCCCACATCGGCTCTGATCAGAGGGCGACACCGAGCGCTACGCCACCACCGCGCCCACAGAACCCGCCGAATGAGATGCCGCCCGTTCGGATCCCCTACCGGAATCGTGCCCGACGGCAACCGCCGAGCCTGGATCGGCAGCGCCCCGCGTGGAACCACGCCAACGCGATCCGATACTTCACGTGTTCGCCGCCCAACCCTTCAACATCACGGCGCTAAACCACACTAAAACAACATCACACAGTTCGATCACGCAAACCGTACGCAACCCTCTACCCGCACGAATTCCGGTCCCGGGCATGCTAACAGTTCCCGATGCCGAGTAACGGAAGCGACCTTCCGCGCGATGAACATCCGACCCCCCACGTTCATTGAAGGACCGGCATGACGTTTCCCCCGCCCTCACCATCTGCCGTACGCAAGAAGTGGCCCTGGATCACCGGCGGGATCGTCGTAGCCGTGGCCGCGGTCTCGTTCCTCAGCCCCGGACGGGACGACCAATCGGCCCAGGCCACAGCGGTATCCGCGTCTGTGACGCCGACGCTCGCCGATTCGACGACCGTGCATGCCGCGTCGAATTCGTCGACAACGGTGCCGGTTTCGTCTGCCCTCGCCCTTTCGCCGGCCGAACCCGCCGCGGTCGGCGCCGCCGACGCGACCGCCGCGCTGCAGCAACTCGCCGGCCTCGAGATCAAGGGACGCGCACCGAAAACCGGCTACGACCGGGATCTCTTCGGTCAGGCGTGGACCGACGACGTCATGGTCGAGGGCGGCCACAACGGATGCGACACGCGGAACGACATTCTCGGGCGCGACCTCGAACAGATCGTGTTCAAGCCGGGCACGCGCGACTGCGCGGTACAGACCGGAACGCTCCTCGACCCGTACACGGGCAACACCATCTCCTTCGTCCGCGGTGAGGGCACGTCGAACGCCGTGCAGATCGATCACGTCGTCGCGCTGTCCGACGCCTGGCAGAAGGGAGCCCAGCAGCTCGACACCGCGACCCGGGTGAACTTCGCCAACGATCCGCGGAACCTGAAAGCCGTCGACGGCCCCACCAACCAGCAGAAATCGGACGGAGACGCCGCAACCTGGCTGCCCCCGAACAAGAGCTACCGGTGCACCTACGTGACCGATCAGGTGGAGGTGAAGGCCGCGTACGGACTGTGGGTGACCCAGGCCGAACACGATGCGATCGCCCGGGTTCTGCAGGACTGCGGGGCGGCGACGCCTGCCGTCGCGCCCGCTCCGAGTACCGCCACGGTGCCGGAAGCGGCACCTGCGCCCACTCCCGTTCCCGCTCCGGCACCCGCGCCCGTCCCGTTCGTCGACACGGCACCGCCGAGCGACGTCTACTACAAGAACTGTTCGGCGGCCAAGGCGGCCGGTGCCGCGCCGGTTCACATCGGCGAGCCGGGCTACGGCACCCATCTCGATCGCGACGGCGACGGCGTCGGCTGTGAGAGCTGATCCGGGCCTGGCGCGACACGCGCCGCCACCACCAGTTAATCTGAACTGCCTGCAGGGACGTCGGGTACCTGTAGCTCTCTGTACATGTCAGAAAGATGAGATCGGCATGACCACTGCACCCGACGCACTCGGGCACCCCCCACATACGGACGAACCGCCAGTCGCCCGCACTTATCAGAAGCCGGCGTTGTCGGCGCGCGAAATCGAGGTTCTCCGCCACTGGTTGCGGGGCGACTCCAAGCTCGCCGTCGCCGCCGACCTCCACATCGCTCTCGGAACGGTCAACACCCATCTGACCCGTATCCGCGAGAAGTACGCGCTGGTCGGACGTGACGCGTCCACCAAGACGACGCTGCTGGTCCGGGCCCTTCAGGACGGGATCATCACGATCGCGGAACTCTGACGGCCTACGCCCTGCGCAGGGCGTCCCGGTCGATCTCGGCCACCGATGTCAGGCCGCTGAGACCCATCGTGAGATCGAACTCGGCGATCACGTTGGCCGTGGCGTCCCGCGCACCGGCCTGACCGGCGAGGGCCAGTCCGTACAGGTGCGGCCGGCCGAGCGTCACGGCGTCCGCACCCAAGGCGAGGGCCTTGAAGACGTCTGCTCCCGTGCGGATTCCGCTGTCGAGGAGCAGCGTCAGCCTGCCGTCGACGACGGGCGCGATGTCCACGAGGGCGTCCAGCGACGACACGCTGCCGTCCACCTGGCGCCCACCGTGATTCGAGACGACGATGCCGTCCACGCCGGCGTCGAGCGCCCGCCTGGCGTCGTCCGGATGGAGCACGCCCTTGAGGAGGATCGGCAGGGACGTCCTGCTGCGGAGGGTCTCGATGTCGGACCAGCTCAGCGAGGGACGGGAGTAGATGTCGAGGAACGTCTCCACGGCGGCCCGCGGTTCCGGCGACCGCAGGTTGTCGAGGAAGCGGCCCGGGAAGCGCCGGGTCATCGACACCAGTGACCGGATCGCGCCGAGTGTCACCTCGACGTCCGCCTTGCTCGCGGCGGTCTTGATCCGCTCGTGCACGATGCGGCGGAACACCGGATCGGACGTGTACTGCGCGATTCCCTGCCCCTGCGCGAAGGGCAGCGAGCCGAGGTTGAGATCTTCCGGGCGCCAGCCGAGCATGGTCGTGTCGAGGGTGACGACGACGGCGTCCGCGCGAATGTTCTCGGCGCGCTGGAGCAAGCTGTCGACGAGATCGTCGTCGGTGCTCCAGTACAGCTGGAACCACCGGGGAGCGTCGCCCATCGCCGCCGCACTCTCCTCCATCGGTGCGCAGCCCTGGTTGGAGAAGATGTACGGCACACCCAGTTCGGCGGCCGCGGCGGCGATCGCCACATCCGCCTCGGGCCTGGCCAGTTCGGCCGCGCCCACCGGGGCGAGCAGCACCGGGGCCGGAATCCTGCGCCCGAACAACTCGACCCCGATGTCGCGCTTGGAGACGTCGCGCAGCACCCGGGGAACGATCTGCCACTTGTCGAACGCATCGCGGTTGGCCTGCATCGTGCGACCCAGGCCTGCGCCGCCGTGGACGTACGCCCACCCCTTCGCGCTCATCTTCCGCCGCGCGCGTCGCTCCAGCGTGTCGAAGTCGGTGGGAACGGAGGGTGTGCGGCCGAGGACGCCGTCGCGATAGATCACATTCTGGCGGGCCCGGCCCGGGCTGTCCTGATTCTCGCTCGCAGACATGCGCCGAGTCTTCCACAGCGCATCACGAACCGACGGCAGGTCGCCGGGACGCGTAGGTTTGTGACCGGCACCACACCGCGCGCTACCCCGACCACCAACGTCCTAGGAGACCGCGATGCCCGACCGTCCGTCCCTCACCGGCGCTCCCTGCTGGATCGATCTCACCAGTTCCGACCCACGACAGGTCATCCCGTTCTACACCGGGCTGTTCGGGTGGAGGTCCGACACCAACGAGGATCCGCAGTACGGCGGCTACTCCGTCTTCAGCAAGAGCGGTAAACCCATTGCGGGCCTTGGCCCCCAGCAGCAGGGCAACCCGTACGGCAACGTGTGGACCACGTACATCGCGTCCGAGGACGCGGAGGCCACCGCCGCGAAGGCCGCCGAGGCGGGCGGCCAGGTGATGATGCCCGCAATGGTCGTGGGCGACCAGGGCACGATGGCCATCCTCGGCGATCCCGCCGGCGCCGTCATCGGCGTGTGGCAGGCCGATCGGCACGACGGCTTCGGTCTCGTGGACGAGCCCGGCGCGCCCGTCTGGCACGAAACGCTGTCGCGGAACTATGCGGCGGCGCTCCCCTTCTACGCGGACGTCTTCGGCTGGACCTATCAGGCCCTCGGCGACACAGACGAATTCCGGTACTCGCAGGCGAACCTCGGCGACCGCACCGTCGCCGGAGTCATGGACGCCGACTCGTTCCTGCCGGAAGGCGTCCCCTCGTTCTGGCAGTTCTACATCGGTGTCGAGGACACGGATGCGGCGGTCGCGAAGGTGACCGACCTGGGCGGCAGCGTCCGGCGCGAACCGGAGGACACACCGTTCGGGCGGCTCGCGTCCGTTGCCGATCCCCTGGGCGCCACGTTCCAGATCACGACCCTGCAGTCCTGACCCGGCGACGGTGGCGCGCAGATCACGCCACCGTCACACCGGACCGAACGGTGCCTGCGCCTCCTTGGCGTCCCAGATGTCGAGGAGTGAACGGAGAATCTCCTCCGACATGCCCAGTCCCCCGAGATGGCTTTCCCCGTGCATCGTGTGGAACTCGGCGTCGGGAAGAAGCGACACCATGTGCTGCCCGTGCCGGAGCGGAATGATGTGGTCGCAGTCGCCGTGCCACCAGCGCACCGGGGTCTTCACCGCGTTCACCCGGAATCCCCAGTCCCGCGCGAACAGGACGAGATCGGCGAACGGTGCACTGAGCTGCTTGCGACCGCCGTTGAGCAGATCGTCGAGGAACATCGCCTTGAACTCCGGGCGCGCGAGCAGACGGCGGTCGCCCTCCGGAGACAGCCGCCCGTACAGGTCGATGATCGGCGACGCGAACGGCCTCGCCAGCCTGATCACGGAACTCGCCGCCAACCCGACGGGGACACCGCCCGCCGACAGCACCGGAGCCGCCAGGACGGCGAGATCCATCAGCCCGCTGCGGATCGCGTCGGGACCCTTCGTCGGTGCGACACCCCCGAGGATGCCGGTCGCGACCACGCGGTCGGGCATCGCGTACGCCGCGGCCAGCGTGTAGGGGCCGCCGCCGGACAGGCCGACCACGGCCATCTGATCGACGCCCAGCGTGTCGGCGACGGTGCGCAGATCTTCGGCGAAGTCGATCACGGCGCCGTAGCGGTGCGGCGTCGACGAGCCGACTCCCGGCCGGTCGATCCCGATCAGCCGGACGTGCTCGCGTTCGGCGAACGCGCGCGCCTCCATCGGCACCTGACGCCGCGCACCGGGCGTGCCGTGCAGCCAGAACACCGCCCTGCCCTGTGCCGAACCGAACTCCGCGAAGCCGAGCCGACGCCCCTCGCCTACCGCGACCGTGCCCTCCAACTGCGGGCGTGCGATATCCACCATGCCCACAGCTTCGCACGTGACACCCGTCACGTTTCCGCCCGGGACCCGCTCAGCGGTGCGCGGTGGACGTGAACTGGTAGGTCGCGGCGTCGACGATCTGCTCGGGAGACACCTCGATCTCGCCGTTCAGCCACGCCGTCATGAGTTCCGCGAGCCCACCCACGAACAGCAGCGCGGTGATCTCGTCCTGCGGCGACGACCACGCCCGGTCGCCGTAGAGTTCCTTCGATTCCTCCGCGACCAGCAGGGCGAACGCCCGCAACAACTCACGTCGTCGCGTCCGCAGCGGTTCGGCGCCCGCCGATTCGATGATCGACACCCGACCCTTCCTCGGGTCCGCCGTCAGGATGTCGACGAAGGTTGCGATCGCCGCCCGCGCCCGCACTTCGGGGTCACCGGTCACCGTCTGGAGAGTGACCCGCGCGGCCTCCCCGATCTCCGCGGCGATGCCCTCGATCACCTGAACCAGCAGGTCGTCCCGGCTGCTGAAGCTCTCGTAGAAATAGCGTTCCGTGAGTTTCGCCTCGGCGCAGATCGCGGTCATCGTCGCTTTCTCGCCGCCGACGGTGCCGAACACCTGCAGTCCCGCCTCGAGCAGTCGCGCGCGACGGTCCGCGGCGCGTTCCTCGGAACTTCGACCGCGGTACTGGCGCGCCGGTTGACTCATGACTCGATGTTGACAGACCCGCAGGCGTGACGCACACTACACACATCTGACAGAGGGTCCTGTCACATATGCCGACGAGGAGGGCCGATGCCCAAAGTTCTCGCTGCTCCCCCACCCGAAAGCGCACTGCACCCCATCTCGGGCAATGCCGGATTCCCCGTCATCGGACACTCGCTGGAATACTTCCGCGACCCGATGGGACTGCTGCAGAGCCGCTGGGAGCGCTACGGCCCCGTGTCGTGGCTGAGCATGGCAGGCAAGCGGTGGGTCACCGTACTCGGACCGGACGGCTGCCAGACTGTGCTGCAAAACAAGGACCGAGCCTTCGTCAACAGCGACGGATGGAGCGTGCTGATCGGGCCGTTCTTCCACCGTGGGCTGATGCTCCTCGACGGCGACGAACACCTCGCCCACCGGCGAATCATGCAGCAGGCCTTCACCCGGGACCGGCTGTCGCGCTATACCGAGGCACTCCATCCCGCGATCGACAAGGGGCTCGACGCCTGGCAGCCCACCCCGGGCTTCGCCGCGTACCCCGCGCTGAAGGAGCTGACACTCGATCTCGCCACGAGCATCTTCATGGGCGGCGCCGAGGGGTCGACGCCCCAGGAGATGGCAGAGATCAACAAGGCCTTCATCGACTGCGTGCAGGCCGCCACGTCGGTGGTGCGGTACCCCCTGCCCGGAACGCGATGGAAGCGCGGCATCGACGGGCGCACACGACTCGAGGAGTTCTTCCGCCGCTACCTGCCCACGCGACGAGCGGGCGCCGGCGACGACCTGTTCTCCGCACTGTGCCACATCGAATCCGAAGAGGGGCAACGCTTCAGCGACGACGACATCGTCAATCACATGATCTTCCTGCTGATGGCCGCCCACGACACGTCCACCATCACGCTGTCGACGATGATGCAGTATCTCGGTCAGCACCCCGACTGGCGGGAGCGCTGCAGGGGGCAGTCGGCGGCGCTGGGCACGTCCACCCCGACGTACGGTCAACTCGACGAACTGACCGACCTCGACCTCGTCATGAAGGAATGCCTGCGTCTCGTTCCGCCGGTCCCGGTGGTCGCTCGCCGCGCGGTCGAGGACACCGAGGTGCTCGGCCACTACATCCCCCGCGGCACGTACATGTCGGTGGTCGTGCACTTCACCCATCACATGCCCGAGTACTGGCCCGATCCGGAGCGGTTCGACCCCGAGCGGTTCGCACCCGAACGCCGTGAGGACAAGGTCCACCGGTTCGCGTGGGAGCCGTTCGGCGGCGGCGTGCACAAATGCCTGGGAATGCACTTCGCGGGCGCCGAGATCAAGGCGGTCATGCACCACCTGCTGCAACGATTCGACTGGCAGGTGAGCCCCGGCTACGTCGCCCCGCTCAACTACACCTCGCTGCCGTTCCCCTCCGACGGCCAGCCCGTGGACCTGCACCACCGAATCGGCTGAGCCGGTACCCAGAGCGCAGCCTCAGCCGATTCCGCGTAGTGCAGGCCGAGCCGATCCACCATAGTGGGAGTCATGACCGTTTCGGCACCCCCGCTCGACGTGTATTCGCAGCCCACGCTGTCCACCCTCATGCCGTCAGTCCTCGCCTCACTGGGTGTTGCCGGCGAACCCAACCGGCTGCACCTGCCGGACAGCAGGCACACCGTGGTGTTCTTGATCGACGGACTCGGCTGGACGCTGCTGCGGCGCCACCGCGAACACGCCCCGTTTCTCGACAGCCTGACCGGACGGCCGATCCGGGCGGGCTTCCCGACCACGACCGCCACCAGCATCGCGTCGTTCGGCACGGGGTTGCCGTCCGGCGGTCACGGAATCACCGGCTACCAGTCATACGTTCGTGAGGTTCGCGGCACGCTCAACTGGTTGTCGTGGCGCGCGGGCCACAAGGGCGACGAACTCACCCGGCTGGTGCCCGAGGCCGTCCAGCCCGCACCGACCGTGTTCGAACGCGCCGCGGCAGCAGGTATCACGTGCACGACCGTGGTGCCCGCGAAGTTCGACGGGTCCGGGCTCACCCGCGCCGTCCTCCGCGGCGGCACGTTCGCAGGAATACACGCGTACGGTGATCTGATCGCGCACGTCGTCACCGCGGCCCGTTCAGGCGAACGGACCCTCACCTACTGCTACCTCAGCGAAATCGACACGCTCGGGCACGTTTACGGACCGGGATCCGAATCCTGGCTGCATCAGGTCGCCCTCGTCGACCGGCTCGTCGAGAGGCTCGCCGCGGGACTCGCGGCGGCACAACCCGACACCACGCTGTACGTCACCGCCGACCACGGCATGGTCACCGTGGACGATGCCGACAAGATCGACTTCGACGCCACTCCCGCCCTGTCGGACGACGTGGTGGCGCTCGCCGGCGAACCCCGGTGCAGGCACGTCCACACCCGAGCCGGAGCCGGGCACGACGTCGCCGCCCGGTGGAGGAACGAACTGGGACACCGCATGTGGATCGGCACGAGAGACGAGGCCGTCACCGCAGGACTGTTCGGGCCTGCCGTGCGATCCGAGGTGCAGGGCCGCATCGGAGACGTCGTCGCCATCGCACAGGGCGGCGTCGCGGTGGTCCGGCGCAAGGCGGAGTCGAGGTTGTCCGCGCTCCCCGGGCAGCACGGCGCACTCACCGACGACGAGTTGCTGATTCCCCTACTGCAGGGCACCATCACGTAAACCCGGACCGATCCCGGCCCGCGGGGCCACTCCTGATAGAAATGACGAACAGCGTTGATTTCAGGAGAGATTCATGCCCCGCTCTGCGGTACCGAACACCGGGTCCATCATCACGACAATCCGCACCAAGTGGCCCTGGATCCTCGCCGGGCTGCTCGTCGTCGTGCTCGTCACGATGCTCTCCCCGGACCCCGACGACACCCTCGCCGCCGGAACCGGACCGGCCGCGCCCTCGGAAGTCACTGACGCACAACAGATACAGACGGCGTTCACCCAACTGTCCACCCTCGAGGTGAAGGGCCGGGCACCCAAGACGGGGTACGACCGGGAACTGTTCGGCGCCAGCTGGACCGACAACGTGTCGGTCGAACTCGGACGCAACGGCTGCGACACCCGCAACGACATCCTGCGACGCGACCTCGTCGACATCACCTCACGCGACCGTACCCGCAACTGCGTGGTGCAGTCGGGCACGTTGCGGGATCTCTACACGGGCACCATCATTGCGTTCACCCGGGGCACGAAGACGTCGGACGCCGTGCAGATCGATCACGTGGTGGCGCTGTCGGACGCGTGGCAGAAGGGTGCTCAGCTCCTCGACGCGCAGACGCGGGCGGACCTCGCGAACGATCCCCGCAACCTTCAGGCCGTGGACGGACCCACCAATCAGCGCAAGAGCGATGCCGACGCGTCGACGTGGCTGCCCCCGCTGGCGGCGTACCGCTGCACCTACGTGGCGCGTCAGGTGGAAGTGAAAGTGGCGTACCGCCTCTGGGTGACCCCGCCCGAGCGCGATGCGATGGCCGCGGTGCTCACCGGCTGCGGAGCCCGGTGATCACGCGCCCGGAGGGGTGAGCCGGTTCTCGGAGCCCGTGTCGACGGCCGGGGCCGTCGCACCGGAATCCCAGTCGACGGAGTTGTTGGACCCGGTGAGTTCGAGGGAGTCGAGGGACACGGCGCGCACGACGTTGTCGTTGCCACTCACCGTCATCGCGCCGGAGTCGTCCACGTTCACGGAATTCCCGCTTCCGCTGATCGAGATCCGCTCCGCCTGCTTTCCGAGCACGGTGACGGCGTTGCCCTGCACGTCGATCGACTCGACGACGTCGATGGTGGAACTGTTGCTGCGACCCGAGAGGGTGAGCGTTCCGGTCTGCCCGCCGACGACGTTGGTGTCCTGACCGCGCACGATGACCGCGTTCGACGTGGCGATGGTCGCCGAGACACCGTTGGCCTCGATGGTGACGGTGCCGCACTCGCCGTCGAGGACCACCCCGGCACCGTCCCTGTTGACGATGACGTCGCGGCCCGCGCAGTCACCGCCCGAGTTCAGTTCCACCGCAGAGCCGGACACCGTCGAGGTGCTTCCGCCGCCGGTGCTCCCGCCGCCGCAGCCAGCGAGGGCGACGGCGCAGGACATCAGCACGGCGACGGCGACCGACTGCCGGGTGACGCTCATCGACCCCTGCTTTCCTGTCCCCGACGGGGCCGGGTCAGTCCTTCGCGAGTACCGGCATCGTCACGACCTGGGCCGCGTAGGACAGCCCGGCGCCGAAGGCGAGCAGCAGGGCGGTGTCGCCGGGCTTGGTGGCGCCGGACTGCAGCATCTCCTCCATGGCGAGCGGCACGGACGCCGCCGACGTGTTGCCGCTCTCGGCGATGTCGTCGGACACGGGCACGTTCTCGGGGAGTTTCATGCTGCGGGCGATCACCTCGGTGATCCGCGAGTTGGCCTGGTGCGGGACGAACGCGTCGAGATCGTCGACCGACATGCCGGCCTTCTCGATCGCCCGCAGTGCCACCTTGCCCATCTCGAAGGCGGCCCAGCGGAACACCGAGGTACCGGCCATCTTGATGTACGGGCGCGTGGCACCCGGCGTCGTGATGTATTCGTACCAATCCAGATCCTGCACGATGGCGTCGGCCTGGGAGCCGTCCGAACCCCACTCCACCGGCCCGATGCCCGCGACGTCGCTCTTGCCCACGACCACGGCGCCGGCGCCGTCGCCGAAGATGAACCGCGTCGACCGGTCGGTCGGGTCGGTGGTGATGCTCATCTTCTCGACACCCACGACGAGGGCGTAGTCGACGGATCCTCCGCGAACCAGATCCGACGCCACCGTCAGCGCGGTGCAGAAGCCCGCGCATCCACCGCCGAGATCGAAGGCTCCGGGCCCGTTGGTGCCCAGGGCGTCGGCCACCACCGCCGCGGCGGGCGGCGTCAGCAGGAGGTACGTCGACGTGGCGACGATGACGCAGCCGATCTGCTCGGGATCGATCCCGCTCGCTTCGATCGCCTTGCGCCCGGCGGCGATGGACATCGTGACGACGTTCTCGTCCTCCGCCGCGAACCGCCGGTTGCGGATTCCCGAGCGCGACTGGATCCACTCGTCGTTCGAGTCGATCAGTTCACAGATCTCGTCGTTGGTGACGACCCGTTCGGGCCGGTACACGCCGAGCCCGAGAAGGGCGGACTGCCGACCTCCAGCCACGGTGGCAATCTGCTTTCCCATCGATCGATCTCCTCATCAGGTCCCGCGTGGTTACGCGCAGTGTGGACTTGTCGCCAGCACACGTTACGTCGGCGACCGCCCAGCGGGTAGCACCGGTTCCTGTTACTCGTCGGTAATATCGGTTCGGCAGGGTCGCCGATGAAACGAACACGGCGGTCAAACCGACACTTTCGTAAGAACAGACTTGTTAGACTTCTGGCGATTTCCAGCAGTTGATCACCGGTAGGGGGAGTGGTCTCTTCGGGCCACGCAGTGCCGCCTGCTGCTAGAGATGGAGTGTCCTTCGTGAAGCGAACCAGAGCTCTTGCAGCAGCGTCGCTCGTCGGCGCGGCCGTGACGTTGATCGCATTCGCCGGCCCGGCCGCCGCGAATCCCAACGCCATCAATCCGATCCCCGGACTCAACGGCACCAACGGGATTCCACACCTCACCGGACGCACCCAGGCGGTCGCACAGCAGACCGGCATGCTCAGCCCGAACCGCACCCAGGACGCCAACGTCCTCGGCACCGACCTCGGGATCATGTGGGACAACGGCCAGGGCCAGGTCCTCACGGCGTTCGGCGACTCCGCCGGGCTCGGGCTGCCCAACCTGCTGTCGGGCAGCCTGTGGGCCTGGCGCAGCAGCACACTGTTCCGCAGCTCGGACGGCATCCTCGCGGACGGGATGAACTTCGACAGCTCACCCCGCGACATCTTCGGCCAGTCCAAGGAGCTCGTCCCGAGCCCGAAGATCCCGTTCGTCGAGATCAGCCGCATCCCCACCGCCGGCGTCGCCGTCGGCAACACCCAGGTCCTCAGCATGATGTCGGTGAAGAACTGGGGACCGGCAGGAACGTGGGACACCAACTACTCCGGTCTCGTCTACTCCCAGGACAACGGCGAGAACTGGACCGTCGCGCCCGAGACGCAGCGCCCGAACGTCGGCGGCAACGCCAACTTCCAGATGAGTGCGTTCGTGAAGGCCGACGGCTTCGTCTACCAATACGGCACGCCCGCCGGCCGCGGTGGACTCGTCCACATCGCGCGGGTCCCGGAACCCCAGATCATGGATCTCGGCGCGTACGAGTACTTCGACGGCGCCAAGTGGATCAAGGGCAATCCCGACGTCGCCAAGCCGATCATGCCGGGCGGGGTCGGCGAATTGTCCGTCGCGTACAACGAGTACCTCGGCCAATACCTCATGCTGACCACCGACCAGTACAACTCCGTGGTCATGCGACGCTCACCGTCGGTCACCGGACCGTGGGGCCCACCGGAGGTGCTCGTCGACACCCGGGAGCTGCCGACCGCGTACGGCGCCTACATCCACCCGTGGTCGTCCGGGCGCGATCTCTACTTCCTCACGACGGTGCACAACAACTACAACGTGCTCCTCATGCGGACCACGCTCACTCCGTAGCCCGCGTACTAGCGTCGGGGCATGGATGCAGCTGCCTGGGACGAACGGTATTCACAGAGCGAACTGGTGTGGGGCGCGCCACCTAACGCCGTCGTGGTCGAGCGGGTCACCTCGCTCCCCCGCGGTCGCGCACTCGATCTCGCGTGCGGGGAGGGCCGCAACGCGCACTGGCTCGCCACCCGCGGCTGGGAGGTGACGGGGCTCGACTACTCGGCCGTGGCCCTCGACAAGGCCCGCCGGGTGGCCGCCGAAGCACCCCGCTCGGTCCGGGAACGGCTCGACTACCGCGTCGCCGACGTCACCGATTCGGACCTCGGCGGCGAGTACGACCTCGTACTCATGATCTACCTCCATCTCGCCCCCGAGGAGCGTCTGCAGGTTGTGAACCGCGCCATATCTGCGCTGAAACCTGACGGAATCCTCATGATTTTGGGGCATGACGCCGTTAACTTGTCGCAGGGAGTCGGGGGTCCTCAGGACCCTGAAATCCTGTACACACCAGACGATTTGGTGAATTCGTTCGACGGGCGGCTTGCCGTCGACGTCGCCGAACGGCGCTTCCGCGAGACGGACGCCGGAACGGCGATCGACGCGCTCGTCGTCGCGCACCGCTCGAGTCTTGGCAGTCAGGTAAATGGGGCGTAATATCGCTGATGTTACCGACGAGTAATAACTTGGGCGGTACTAACGGATAGACCGCACCATCTCACTGGGAGAGACAGAAGACATGGGCCATTACAAGAGCAACGTCCGCGACCTGGAGTTCAACCTCTTCGAGGTACTCGGTCTCGAGCAGCCGCTGAGTGAAGGCGTGTGGGGCGATCTCGACGCCGACACCGTCCGCAACATGCTCAGCGAAGTTGCCCGCCTCGCCGAGGGACCGCTGGGCGAGTCCTTCGCCGACGCCGACCGCAACCCTCCGGTCTTCGACCCCGAGAACCACACCGTCACCCTGCCGGAATCCTTCAAGAAGTCGTTCCGCGCGCTGTGGGACGCCGAGTGGTACCGCATGGGACTCTCCGAGGAGATCGGCGGCGTTCCCGTCCCCCGATCCGTCGTGTGGGCCATCGGTGAGCTGATCCTCGGCGCCCAGCCGGCCGCGCACATGTACCAGGCCGGACCCGCGTTCGCGGACGTGCTGTTCCACAACGGCACCGAAGAGCAGAAGAAGTGGGCCGCCACCTGCGTCGAGCGCGGTTGGGGTGCCACCATGGTCCTCACCGAACCCGACGCCGGCTCCGACGTCGGCGCAGGCCGCACCAAGGCCATCAAGCAGGACGACGGCTCCTGGCACATCGAGGGCGTCAAGCGGTTCATCACGTCAGCCGACTCCGACGACCTGTTCGAGAACATCTTCCACCTGGTCCTGGCCCGCCCCGAGGGCGCAGGCCCCGGCACCAAGGGACTGTCGCTGTTCTTCGTCCCGAAGACGCACTTCAACTTCGAGACCAACGAACTGGGCGAGCGCAACGGCGTCTTCGTCACCAACGTCGAGCACAAGATGGGCCTGAAGGTCTCCGCCACGTGTGAGGTCACCTTCGGCGGCCACGGCATTCCCGCCCAGGGCTGGCTCGTCGGCGAGGTCCACAACGGCATCGCGCAGATGTTCGACGTCATCGAACACGCCCGGATGATGGTCGGCACCAAGGCCATCGCCACCCTGTCCACCGGCTACCTCAACGCCCTCGACTACGCGAAGGAACGCGTCCAGGGCGCAGACCTCACGCAGATGACGGACAAGGCCGCCCCGCGCGTCACCATCACCCACCACCCCGACGTCCGTCGCGCCCTCGCCATGCAGAAGGCGTACGCGGAGGGCCTGCGCGCCGTGTACCTGTACACCGCGGCGCACCAGGACGAGGCGACCGCCAAGCTGGTGTCCGGCGCCGACAAGGACCTCGCGTTCCGCGTCAACGACCTGCTGCTCCCCATCGTCAAGGGTGTCGGCTCCGAGCGGGCGTACCAGTACCTGACGGACAGCCTGCAGACCTTCGGTGGCTCCGGCTTCCTGCAGGACTACCCGATCGAGCAGTACATCCGCGACGCCAAGATCGACTCGCTGTACGAGGGCACCACCGCCATCCAGGCGCAGGACTTCTTCTTCCGCAAGATCGCCCGCGACCGCGGTGTGGCACTCGCCCACGTCGCAGGCGAGGTCAAGAAGTTCATCGACAGCGAGGCAGGCAACGGTCGCCTCAAGGCCGAGCGCGCCCTGCTCGCCACCGCACTCGAGGACGTCCAGACCATGGCCGCCACCCTCACCGGGTACCTCATGGGTGCGCAGGAGCAGCCGTCCGAGCTGTACAAGGTCGGCCTCGGTTCCGTCCGCTTCCTGATGTCCGTCGGCGACCTGCTCATCGGCTGGCAGCTCCTCCGCCAGTCCGAGATCGCGATCAAGGCCCTCGACGAGGGTGCCTCCGACAAGGACAAGGCGTTCTACGAGGGCAAGGTCGCCATCGCGTCCTTCTTCGCGAAGAACGTGCTGCCGGAGCTGACCGCCACCCGCAGCATCGTCGCCAACATCGACAACGACATCATGGAGCTCGACGAAGCAGCGTTCTGATCGGTTTCACACGGCCCGGCGGCTGGGATTCTTCCCGGCCGCCGGGCTTGTTCGTGTCCCGGCCCTCTGACCTCTGGCACTCCTTCTCAGTCGACGCACCCCTTTTCGGCCCCCACAGGTAGTGCGCGAGCCGAGAAAGAGTGCGGGAGTTGTCCACAAGCCCCGGTCCATCCACAGCCGGGTCGCTCGGACCCTTTTCTCGACGCCATCCCGGCGAGAATCGTTCCCATGGAATATGACCCGGGGGCGATGCTGCGGCGTCAGGAGGCGTTGGACCGCGGCTACAGCGACGACGAGATCCGGCGTATGTACACGCGCGGCGACTGGCACCGCATCAGCCGCGGCGCGTACCTCTCCGCGTCGACGTACACCGCGCTGGACGAGGAGGAACGTCATCGCTTCCTGATCGACTCGACAGTTCACGCCGCGTCGGACGACGCGGTGCTGAGTCACCAATCCGCAGCGGTCATCTACGGGCTGCCACTGTGGAAGACGCCCCTCGACCGCGTGCACGTCACCAGAAACCGACGCGGGGGTGGCCGGATCAAGCGGCGGGTCACGGTTCACTGCGCGCCCATCGGAGAGCACGTGGCAGTGGTGGACGGGCATCGCTGACCCTCCCGGCGCGGACCGTGATCGACCTCGCGAGAACACTGCCGTTCGAGCAGGCCGTCGTGGTGGGTGACGCGGCCGTCCGGAGGTTCGGCATCAGCCGAGAGGACCTGGACGCCGAACTCGCCCGCGCTGCGCGTCGTCACGGCGTCGATGCGGCGCGGAGGGTCGTCCGTTTCGTGAGCGGGCACAGCGAAAGTGTCGGTGAATCGCGAAGCCGGGTGAAGTTGGCGAGTGCCGGGCTCCCCGTCCCGCTCCAGCAAGGCGAGGTGTTCGAACCCGGCGGGCGCCGAATCGGACGCGTCGATTTCCACTTCGACGGCATCGTGCTCGGGGAGTTCGACGGACGCGTCAAGTACGGACGGCTGCTGAAACCCGGGCAATCCCCCGGCGACGCGGTCTTCGCCGAGAAGCAACGCGAGGATGCGCTGCGCGACCTCGGTTTCGAGGTGGTGCGGTGGACCTGGGGCGACCTCGAGTCGCCGGAGCTGGTGGCGGAGCGTGTCCGTCGCGCGATCGCGCGTGCCGCGTCGCCACGAGGCTGGGTGACGCAGGCGCCGCTCCCCTCCGCCCAGCGACTTACCGTGCGGGCGCTGTAGTCGCACCCTTTCTCGGTTCGCGCTCATCTTTTCGGGCTCGAAAAGCGGTGCGCGAACCGAGAACGAGTGCGGCTACTCTCCGTCGTCCGGATTCGGCTTCGGGGTCGTGGGTTTCGGGCTTTCCGCCGGGGCGGGCGGGGCCGGTGAGGCGGAGGGCGTGCGCTCGTCGGGTTTGGGTGGGGCCGCGGGTGCCTCACACTTGACGACCGGGACGGGGTCGTACCGGACGGTTCTGGTGTCCCGGGAGATTTCTTGGCCGGTGGCGTGGTCGGAGATCACCCGGGTGTCGCTGGCGGTGAATCCCGGTGCGCCGCTGGAGGCGATGCAGTGATCGCCGGCGGGCAGGGTGACCGTGTCGGGCTCCGTCGGCTTGGTCCGGTTGCCGGTGATCGACTCGACGTCGACCGACTTGGTTCCCCAGAACCGGATGGTCAGGTCCGAGGCGCCGCCGATGGCCTGGATCATCACACCCGTCTTGGCGGTGTTGCGGAACTGCAGGTCGATGGCACCTTCGAAGACGGTGGCCTCGCGCGCCTCGGGGTAACGCGAGATGTAGTACGAGTGCTCGGTGTGCGCGACGTCCTCCATGCCGGCGAAATATGCGGCGTTGTACAGCGTCGTCGCCACCTGGCTCACACCGCCGCCGACGGCGGTGTCCGGGCGGCCGTTGTTGATGATGCCCGACTCCACATATCCCTGAGCCGTGCCCCGCGGGCCGGTGTACCCGTTGAGGGAGAACGTGTCGCCCGGCTTGATCAGCGCCCCGTTGATCTCACTGGCGGCGAGCCGGATGTTGGTACCCGACGCCGCCGAGAAACCGCCGGTCGTGAACTCGCCGATCACTTCCTTCACACCGAGCGCCTGCGCTGCCTCCGTGGTGAGGGCGGGCGGGACGGGCCCGTACACCGCGGCGGTGGTGTGAGAACCGTTGCCGCGCAACAACTCGGGCAGCGTCTCCAACGTCTTGGGCCACTGCACCAGATCGCCGACGACCGCGGGGACGACCGTGGGCGATCCCCCGTCGAGCGTGATCGTCGCGTCCTTGGGCACGATCTCCGTCGAGACGAGTTGCGGCGCCAGGATGCCGGTCGCAGCCTCGATGTTGTAGGTGGGCTTCAACCCGCCGTTGCCGTCCGGTTCGAAGCCGACGATCGCACCGATCTGCTGCCGCGCCGCGGTCGCGACCTTGCCGTCGCGACCGGTGACCACCAGATCGGCGGAGGCAGCGGGCGTCGCCACCTCGTCGAGCGCCCTCTGGACGCCTTCCTTCGTCACCGTCACGGGCACGACGTCGACGGGCAGTTCCACCGGCCGGCCGAACGCCCATTCCTCGGTCAACGCCGCCTCGGCGCCCTCACCGTTCAGGTTCTGCCCGGTCGACGGGTCCACCGGCACCGGGGTCGGGCCCTCGAACACGACGGTCCCCTCGCGGGACGCACGATCGGTCTCACCGCGAAGACCGTCGACGGCGGAGGCCAGCGCGGCCTCGTCGCGGGTCGACACCACACCGATCTCGTCGGTCGTGAAGAACGAGGTGAGCCTCGTGAACGGGTTGAGCGGCTGCGAATGGGCCCGGTCGAGCGTGGCCTCCCAGTCGACACCGAGCCCGGCGGCCGACGGAACGAGTTGCGTCGACACGTCGCCGGCCCTCACCGTCAGCGGCTGATCGACGCGTGGGCCGACCTGCGCCTGCAACGTGGCCTCCGCCTCCTCGCGGGACGAACCGCCCACGTCGACGCCGGCCACGGTCACCCCGCGCGGGACCTTCCCGGAAGACACCGCGAGGTCCGCGGCGTAGGCGATGCCGATCAGGGCGATCACACCGCCGGTGACTGCTGCGATCTTCACCCAGGGAGCACGCGACGGAGCGGTCTGTTCTGCGGACGGCTCGGCGGGCGGGGAAGGTTCCGGTGCCGGCTGCGGCGGGACCTGCGCCGCGGCGGCCGGAGCCACCACGGTCGGGTCGTCGGCCGGTGGGGTGTACGCCTGCGTCGGCCCGGGAACGGGACCCGGCGGAATCGCGGGGATCACCTGAGTGACGTCCTCGTTCGCCGGCGGCTCCACCCACAACGGCGCGCCGGGAGCCTGCTCCTCGGAGCGTTCCCCCAGGTCACCGAGGTTCAGCTGCGTTGTCGGGGCATCGTCGGCACTCGGCTGTTGCGCCGGAGCCTCGGGAACGGAAGCGTCGGGAGCCGGAGCCTCGTCGGGAGCCGGGACCTCGTCCGGTTCCGGAGCGGGCGGATCGGCCACGGTCTCGGGTTCGACACTCTCGGGCGTCGCGGAAGGGTCCGGCGTCGACCGTTCGGGTGCCTTGCTCCCCTTGTCGCCGTCTTCGTCGTTCACCGTGGCCCTCTCACCGAGTTGTCCTTCGTGCGGGCCTCAGCTTGCCGTCGGTGCTCGTTGCATTTCAAGCGCGATCCGATCCGAGCGAGGCCCGGTCGAGACCCCCACGTCAGCGTACCGGCCGCCGGAAATGCAAGAGCCCCGCGCTGCTGCCAGGTCGGGGGTCAGGCAGCAACACGGGGCTGACAGGGATATCGCCAGCTAATCTCCAGCGTTACACCTGTCGGAAAAGATTTCGGGGATCCGGCCACCCCTCGTTGCCGGATCCCCGCTCGCACTGCGCGCACGCTGGCCTTTCCGGTCTCCCAGCTACCGGAAAGGCCAGTCGGATCACGCCTCTATGATTGCCGTCACACCCTGGCCGCCGGCGGCGCAAATCGAGATCAGGCCGCGGCCCGAGCCCTTCTCCGCCAGCATCTTGGCGAGCGAGGCGACGATGCGGCCGCCGGTCGCGGCGAACGGGTGGCCCGCCGCCAGCGAGGACCCGTTGACGTTCAGCTTGCTGCGGTCGATGGACCCCAGAGCACCGTCGAGACCCAGGCGTTCCTTGCAGTACTCGTCCGATTCGAACGCCTGCAGCGTCGCCAGCACGACGGACGCGAACGCCTCGTGGATCTCGTAGTAGTCGAAATCCTGCAGGGTGAGGCCATTGCGGGCCAGCAGGCGCGGGATGGCGTACGTCGGAGCCATCAGGAGCCCGTCCGTGCCGTGGATGTAGTCGACGGCCGCGGTCTCGGAGTCGACGAGATGCGCGAGCACCGGAAGCTTGCGCTCGGCGGCCCATTCGTCGGTGGACAGCAGGACCGCGGACGCGCCGTCGGTGAGCGGGGTGGAGTTACCCGCCGTCATCGTGGCGTCGCCCGCCTTCACCCCGAAGACCGGCCTGAGCTTGGCCAGCTTCTCGGCGCTGGAGTCGGGCCGCAGGTTGTCGTCGCGGGTGAGCCCGAGGAACGGCGTCACCAGGTCGTCGAAGAATCCGCGGTCGTAGGCGGCGGCCATGTTCTGGTGGCTGGCAGCGGCCAGTTCGTCCTGGTCCTCGCGGCGGACGCCGAATTCCTTTGCCGTGATGGCGGCGTGCTCGCCCATGGACAGCCCGGTGCGGGGCTCGCCGTTGCGGGGGATCTCGATGCCGAGCATGGACGGGCGGACGTTGCCGAGGAGCTTGATGCGGTCGCCGGTGCTCTTCGCGCGGTTCAGCGACAGCAGGAACTCGCGGAGTTCGTCGTTGACGCCGATCGGCGCGTCCGACGTGGTGTCGACGCCGCCGCCGACGCCCGCGTCGATGCGGCCGGCCGCGATCGCGTCACCGACGGCGACGATCGACTGCAGTCCGGTGCCGCACGCCTGCTGCAGGTCGAACGCCGGGGTGTACGGGCTCAGGGCGCTGCCGAGGACGCATTCGCGCATCAGGTTGAAGTCGCGGCTGTGCTTGAGCACGGCGCCGCCTGCGACGAGGCCCAGCTTCTCGCCCTGGAGGTTGAAGCGGCTCACCAGTCCGTCGAGGGTGGCGGTGAACATGTCCTGGTTGGACGCCTGCGCGTACTTCCGGTCGGAGCGGGCGAACGGAATGCGGTTTCCGCCGACGATCGCGACGGGACGCTGCTGCTTTCCGCGTGGCTTCGGCGCCGCTGCGGAGTTCGAATTGGTGCGAGCTTTGCTGGTCACTGACGTCTCCAAGGATCTGGTGCGATTACCTGTTGGCTACTATTCTTACTCAGGAGTAAGTTACTTGTCGACACCGCACTTCACCCGGTGCTCGGTGACTGACCGCCAAACGACGACAGAAGGTAGGACCGTGGCAGCCAGCAAGGGAGCTCCCGACCTCTATTCCCAGTTCCTCTCATCCGCACCCGGCGCGTTCATCGCCGCGAAAGCAGGACTGCCGCGACCCGAGAACCTGCGGCGATACAAGCACGGCGAACCGCCGCTCGCCGGTCCGGTCCTGATCGGCGGCAAGGGCCGTCTCGTCGAGCCGTTGCGCGAACTGCTGTCCGACTACCCCGCTGCGGGAGCGGGTGACGACAGCTACGGCGCATTGGTGTTCGACGCCACAGGCATCGGTTCGGTCACCGAGCTCGAGCAGCTGTTCGAGTTCTTCCAGCCGGTCGTCCGCAACCTCGCGCCGTCCGCGCGGGTCGTCGTCATCGGCACCACCCCCGAAGAGACGTCCGGCGTCGACGAGCACATCGCCCAGCGCGCGCTCGAGGGCTTCACCCGCAGCGTCGGCAAGGAGGTCAAGCGCGGCGCCACGGCTCAGCTCGTCTACGTCTCGCCGAAGGCGTCCGCCGGCCTGTCGGGTCTCGAATCCACGCTGCGCTTCCTGCTGTCGGCCAAGTCCGCGTTCGTCAGCGGCCAGGTCATCCGTGTCGGCGCCGAGGATTCCGTCGCACCCGCCGACTGGGACAAGCCGCTCGACGGGAAGGTCGCCATCGTCACCGGTGCGGCCCGCGGCATCGGCGCGACCATCGCCGAGGTCCTCTCCCGCGACGGCGCGCACGTCATCTGCGCCGACATTCCGGCCGCCGGTGAGGCGCTGTCGGAGACGGCCAACAAGGTCGGTGGCACGTCCCTCGCCCTGGACGTGACCGCGGACGACGCGGCCGACAAGCTCGCCGAGTTCGTCCTCGAACGGCACGGCGGCGCGGACATCATCGTCCACAACGCAGGCATCACCCGCGACAAGACCCTCGCCAACATGGACGAGGGCCGCTGGAACATGGTGATCGGCGTCAACCTTCTTGCGCCGCAGCGCATCACCGATGTCCTCGTCGCGAAGGGCGCCCTGAAGGAAGGCGGCCGCGTCATCGACGTCTCCTCCATCGCCGGCATCGCGGGCAACCGGGGCCAGACCAACTACGGCACCTCCAAGGCCGGTGTCATCGGGCTCGTGCAGGCCTCCGCACCGGTGCTCGCGACGAAGAAGATCACGATCAACGCCGTCGCACCGGGCTTCATCGAGACGGCGATGACCGCGGCGATCCCCTTCGCCACCCGCGAGGCCGGACGTCGCATGAGCTCCCTGCTGCAGGGCGGCGAGACCGTCGACGTCGCCGAGACCGTCGCCTACTTCGCGAGCCCCGCGTCCAACGCCGTCACCGGGCAGATCGTCCGTGTCTGCGGCCAGAGCCTGCTGGGCGCCTGATGTCCGGGAAGGTCGTGCAACTCACGGAGAAGCCGGGCACGCTCGACATCTACACCCGTGCCGTGCGCAGCGCGCTGCCGGTCATCGGCGCGAGCGGGCACAGCGCCCCGGACACGACGCTGGTCCTGAACGGGGTGCGGGTGGACCCCGACAACCTGGCGGCGTACGACCGGGTGACCGGGCTGCGGTTCGGCGACCACCTGCCGCTCACGTACCCGTTCACGCTGGTGTTCCCGGTCGTGATGAAGCTGATGGTGTCCGACGGTTTCCCCTTCCCCGCCATCGGTTCCGTGCACGCGGAGAACGTCATCGAGCAGTTCCGTCCCATCTCGGTGATCGAGCCCCTGGACGTGTCGGTGCACGCGGAGAATCTGCGCGAGCACCGCAAGGGACTCCTGATCGACGTGATCAGCGAGATCAGGGTCGGACGCGAATTGGTGTGGAAGCAGACGTCGACATTCCTGCGTCAGCAGAAGACGTCGCTGTCCGGTCAGCCGGGCCCCGAGCCCAAGGCCGAGGAGGAGCCGCCGCGTCCGCTGCGGACACTGCGGGTCGATCAGAAGACGATCGGCAAGTACGCCGCGGTCTCCGGTGACCGGAACCCGATTCACGTGTCGACGTTGGGCGCCAAGGCTTTCGGATTCCCCAGGACCATTGCGCACGGCATGTGGAGTGCGGCCGCCGTCCTCGGGACGGTCGAGGGCCGGATCCCGGACGCCGTCACGTACAGCGTGCGCTTCGGCAAGCCGATCCTGCTGCCGTCCACGCTGAACGTGTACGCCGATCAGACCGGCGACGGCTGGGATCTGTCGATCAAGCACCCGAAGAAGGGGTACCCGCACCTCACCGCGACGCTGCGCTGACGGGGACGAACGGGACGTTCGTTCGATCTGATCGAACGAACGTCCCGTTCACTCCGGCTTCTTCTTACCCGCGAGACCGCGCCACGCCAGGGATTCCAGCAGATCGGCGGCGGCGTCGACCTCGATCTCGCCGCCGGCGACGCGGTCGGCCACAGCCTCACCCGCACCGACCAGGGCGATGGCGATCAGTTCGAAATCCTGCCCCGGCTCGGGATCCTTGGTGCTGGACTCGAGCAGGTGCGCGGTCAGCTCGATCAGCCGGTCGCGGCTCGATTGCACCGACCCCACGAACGCCTGCTGCCCCATCGCCTGGCGATACAGCACCATCCACGACTTGCGGTGCTTGCCCACGAACCCGAGAAACCCCTCGAGGGCCCGGCGCAGCTGTTCGCGCGGGCTCAGCCCCGGATCGCCCGCCGGAGCGAGCGCCTCGACGAAGCGCAGACCTTCCCGCTGGATGCATGCCGCGAACAGTTCGTCCTTGGAGCCGTAGTACAGGTACAGCATCGGCTTGGAGATTTCCGCCTTGGCCGCGATCGCGTCCATGGACGTCTCGTGAAAACCTCTGTCGGAGAAGACGTCGACAGCAGCGTCGAGCATCTGCTGCTCGCGCACTGCGCGCGGCAGTCGCTTGGTGCCGCCGGCCATTCGTCCTCCATCATCGTCGAACCCGCTATCTTACTCTACGGTAATAAAGCGGGCCCGACCGGCGGACGAGAAGAATACCAGCACCCTGTCGCGGACCGCGCACTAGCAGGCCAGCACGCCCTTGGCTCGTGCGACGGTCAGCACCGCCTCGTCGACACGCTGCTGCGGCAGCTTGCCCGAGGCCACAACGCTTTCGAGGTGATCGAGGACCCGCGGGACGTCGTCGGTGGTGAGCCACAGGGCGACGTCGACACCGGATTCCAGCGCGGTCTCGACGGCGACCGTGATGTCGTAGCGGTCGGTGATCGCCTGCATGCCGCTGAGGTCGTCGGTGAAGATCGGGCCGGTGAACGGCGGAGCGCCGTATCCGGTGCCGCCGCGCAGCAGCGCCACGGCGTCGGGGCTGATGCTGGCGGGGATCCCGGGTGCGGTCAGACCCGGCACCTCGAGGTGGCCGAGCATGACGCCGACACCGGTGGACACCAGGTTCCGGAACGGGACGAGGTCCTTCGTCTGCAACTGCTCGAGCGGCGGGGTGGTGACGGCCCCGGTGTGCGAGTCGCCGGACGCCGATCCGTGGCCGGGGAAGTGCTTGATGACGGGCAGGATTCCCGCGTCCCGCATCCCGCGCGCGTAGGCGTCGGCGTAGCGGGTGACGACGGCGGGATCGTCGGAGTAGGAGCGGTCGCCGATGACGCTGTCGTCGGGCTGGCTGCTCACGTCCACGTCGGGGGCGAAGTTCACGGTGACACCGAGGTCCTTCAGTCCGCGACCGCGCTCGAGCGCCATCTGATACGTCTGCTCCTCCGTCATCGTGGCCGCGGTCTGCCGGGCGGACGGATCGGCTCCGAGCAGGTTCTCGACACGCGACACGCGCCCACCCTCCTCGTCGATCGTCACCATCAGGGGCAGCGACGACGCCGACGCCACCTGGGGAATCTCACGGTTCGCGAGCATGGCCTCGTCGGTCCAGCTCCCGACGAAGATGCCGCCGATCTGCTCGTCGCGGACCACCTGAGCCGCATCCGCGGTGCCGGTCACTCCCACGTTCAGCAGCTGAGCGAGCTTGCGCCGCAACGGCAACGACTGCAGGAACTCCGTCTCGCACGACGCCGGTGCGGCCGCGGGCGCTGCGGTGCCGGTGTGCGACGCCGGCTCGACCGAGGACGGCGACGGCGTCGCTGTCGCCGACGACGATTCCGCGACCGTCTCGCCACCACCCGACGAACACCCGGCGACGAGGCCGGTACAGGCAGCGAGCGCGAGTGCATACTTGATCCGCATGGGTTCGACGGTAGCCCAGTTCGCCACCGGCGCCCCCGTGGCAGGCCCCGAATCGGCGACCGCTGCCGCCCGTCTTGGTAATCTGGACACAGAGGAAACCCGTACTCAGGAGGTCGTAGTGCCCGGTGGTTTGATGTTGATCGCCTACGACGGATCCGACAACGCCAAGCGTGCGGTGGAGTGCGCAGGTCGTTTCCTCGCCTCCAATCGCGCTGTGCTGGTGACGGTGTGGGAGCCGATGGTCCGTCAGGCCGCGCGGATGTCGGGCCTGTCCGGTGTGATGCAACCCGAGTGGGTGCCCGACGAGGAGACCGAGGACGTCGCATTCTCCGACGCCAAGGTCACCAACGAAGAGGGCGTCCAACTCGCCGAGGCCGCTGGGCTCGCCACCGAGGGTCGCTGCATCGAGTGCACCAGCACGATCTGGACGGCCATCGTGGAGACGTCCGACGAACTCGCGGTCGACATCATCGTCACCGGAACCCGCGGCACCACCGGTCTGCGGTCGTTGCTGCAGAGCAGCGTCGCCGACCACGTGTTGCGCCACAGCCACCGCCCGGTGCTGATCGTGCCTCCCGGGAAGTAGTCCGGACGCCCGACTACTGTCGGGTGACCATGGACGGCTTCCTTCTCTCCCGCGCCGACCGGACGCTGCGTACGTCCGGTGTGCGGCACGGGTACGACACCGCGTCAGCCGCTGTCACGGCCCTCGCGAACGGTGGCACCGAACTGATCGTCGGAGCGCTGCCGTTCGATCCCGAACGTCCCGCCGCGCTGACCGCCCCGGAGTCGTGGGAGTTCACGGACGGCCCGTGGCGGCCCGGCAGCGTTCCCGACCTCCCGTCCGTACACCTCACGCGGGAAATCCCCGACCCCGCCGAGCACGTGGCCCGGGTGCGGTCCCTCGTCGACCGGCTGCGCGAGGGAACGCTCGGCAAGGTGGTGGCCGCCCGCAGCGTCACCCTCCGCGCGGACAATCCCATCTCGGCAGAAGCATTGGCCGCGAGAATGATTCACCAGAATCCCACCGCCAACGGGTTCGCCGTCGACCTCTCCGCGGCCGGCGAGAGCTTCCGCGGACGCAGCCTCGTCGGCGCCAGCCCCGAAGTGCTGCTCAGCCGACGCGGGCGACGCGTCACCTGCCGTCCCCTCGCCGGAACAGCCCCGCGTCGCGCCGATCCGGAGGCCGACGAGAAGGAAGGTCGCGGCCTCCTGGAGTCGACGAAGAACCTGGCCGAGCACGCGTTCGTCACGGCCTGGATCAGGGAGGTCCTGGCGCCGCTCTGCACCGAGCTGACCGTCCCGGATTCCCCGGTCCTGACCAGCACGCACGAGGTGTGGCATCTCGCGACCCCCATCGAAGGAGTGCTGCGCGACCCGTCGACCAGTGCTTTGAGCCTGGCCGCCCTGTTGCACCCGACCCCCGCCGTGTGCGGCACCCCCACCGACCTCGCCCTCGCGACCATCCGGGACGTCGAGGAGGATCGGCGGTTCTACGGCGGCGCCGTCGGATGGTGCGACGGCGACGGCGACGGCGACTGGGTGGTGGCCATCCGCTGCGCCGAGATCGCCGCGGACGGACTCGAGGCACTGGCGACGGCGGGCGGGGGCATCGTCGCCGAGTCCGACCCGGAGTCCGAACTCGACGAGACGACCACCAAACTGCGCACGCTACTCCGGGCGCTCGGGGTGCAGCAAAGCCCGTGAACTGCAGAAACAGTGGCCCACGAGCACCAATCAGCAGTTCGGCGGCCCGCGGGTGATACCTTGACCCGAGCAATTCGTACGCGGGAGTAGCCGTGTGCGTCGATGGCACGACGGTGGGAGATGTCTGATGGGGAAGTTCCTTGTGCCCGGTGTGGTCAGCGCCGTGGTCGGTGTCGCTCTCGGCACCGTGGCGACGCTCGGCATCACCGCAGCCGCACAGGACAACACGCGTCCCGAGATCGACCGCAGCGGCAACGCGGATTCCTCGCTCCTGAACCAGGTTGAGTACGGCAGCCGCTGAGAGCGCCGGCTCAACAAGTTTCCGCACTTCCCCCGAGTCGGCGGCCATGTCGTCCATGGCGCCCTCGGCGGAGCCTCTGTCACGGCGGTGGCTGTTCGGCGCCTCTGTCGTAGCGTTTCTTCTCGAATTCCTCCAAACCCCCGGCCGGCTCGCCGCTGACACCAAGTACGACCTGTCCCAGAATCCGATCGGATTCCTGGAACGGGCCGCGCATCAGTGGAGCAGCCAGGCCCCCATGGGCCAGGTGCAGAACCAGGCCTACGGTTACTTCTTCCCGCACGGCGCGTTCTTCGCGCTCGGTGACGTCCTGAGCGTCCCGCCATGGATCACCCAAAGGGTCTGGTGGGCCCTGCTCCTCGTCGCCGGTTTCTGGGGCATCGTCCGTCTCGCCGAAGCACTCGGCGTCGGCAGCCGCTCGTCCCGGATCATCGCCGGTGTCGCGTTCGCGTTCTCCCCCCGTGTCCTCACCACCCTGGGTTCGATCTCGTCGGAAACCCTCCCGATGATGCTGGCGCCGTGGGTCCTTCTGCCCGTGGTCGTCGCCCTCTCCCACGTGAGTGGCAAGGCGTCCCGGGACACACGGTGGCACTCACCTGCACGGTTGGCGGCCCAGTCGGCGCTGGCCGTCGCGTTGATGGGTGCGGTCAACGCCGTCGCGACCGTAGCCGCGTGCCTCGTCGCGGGTCTGTGGTGGATCGCGCACCGGCCGAACCGTCGGTGGTGGGTGTTCACCGCGTGGTGGTTCCCGTTCCTGACGCTGGCCACGTTGTGGTGGATCGTGCCGTTGCTGCTGCTCGGCAAGGTGAGCCCGCCGTTCCTCGACTACATCGAATCGTCCGGGGTGACCACGCAATGGACGTCCCTCGCCGAGATCCTCCGCGGCACCGACAGCTGGACGCCGTTCGTCTCCCCCGAGCGCATCGCAGGCGCGGTCCTCGTCACCCAGCCCGCCGCGGTCGCGGCGACCGGCCTGATCGCCGCCGCCGGTCTCGCCGGACTGTGCATGCGGTCGATGCCGGCCCGCGGGCGCCTCACTCTGATCCTGTTCGTCGGCGTCGCCGGACTCGCGGCCGGGTACATCGGCGAATTGGGCTCCCCGTTCGCCGAGCAGGTGCGACTGTTCCTCGACTCCGCCGGGGCACCCCTCCGGAACGTGCACAAACTCGAGCCGCTCGTTCGACTGCCCCTCGTGCTCGGGCTGGCGCACCTGCTGGCGAAGGTGCCGCTGCCCGGTTCCGTGCCGGTCGCCCGGTGGCGCAGCGCGTTCGCGCACCCCGAGCGTGAACCGATGGTCGCGGTGACCAGCCTGGTGCTGGTCGCCCTCACCCTGGCGACGTCGCTGGCGTGGACGGGCAAGCTGGCACCGCGGGGCACGTACTCCGAGGTCCCCGACTACTGGCAGCAGGCCGCCTCGTGGCTGCAGGACAACGCCGGGGGCGCCAGCCCCGACGGTTCCGACGCGGAGCGGGCGCTCGTGGTGCCCGGCGCACCGTTCGGCAGCCAGCTCTGGGGTCTGACCCGCGACGAGCCGATGCAGGCGCTGGCGTCCACGCCGTGGGCGTCCCGCGACGCCGTCCCGCTGACACCGCCCGGCACGATCCGGGCCATGGACTCGATCCAGCGGCTGATCACGGACGGCCGCCCCTCGGACGGCATGGCGCAGACCCTGCTCGGGCAGGGCATCCACTATCTCGTGCTCCGCAACGACCTCGACCCCGAGACGTCGCGGTCGACGCGCCCGCTGCTCGCGCACCAGGCGGTCACCGGCTCGCCCGGATTCACGCAGGTCGCGGAGTTCGGCGAGGACATCGGTCCCGGTGACGTCGACGGCCTGGTGATCGACAGCGACCTGCGGCCCCGGTACCCGGCGATCGAGATCTTCGAGGTGTCGATGCCGGACGGTTCGCCGACGACGAGCGGGCCGTACACCGCGACCCTCGACGGCATCCCCCGTGTGCAGGGCGGGCCGGAATCGCTGCAACGCCTGCGGGAGAACGGCGCCCTGCCCGGAGCCGGACCGGTGTTGCTGGCCGCGGACGCGAAGCGCGCCGGACTGCCGGTCGACGACGTCACCGTCACGGACACGCCCCGGAACCGGGAAACCGACTACGGCCAGGTCGACAATCACAGTTCGGCGCTGCGCACCCCGGACGACGCGCGCCGCACGTTCAATCTCGTCCCCGACTATCCGGTGGCGGACACCCCGCTCGTGGAGGGGCAGTGGGAGGGCGCGACGCTGAGCGTGTCGAGTGCGGCGTCCGACGCCACGCAACTCGGCGGCACCTCCCCCGCCAGCAGCGCCGCCGCGACCGTCGACGGCGACCCGGCGACGGGCTGGTTCAGCAACGGCATCGAGCGGGCGCTGGGCCAGTGGCTCCAGATCGACTTCGACACCCCGCTCACCAGCTCACTGCTGCACATCACGACGAGCCCGGCCGCGATCGGCGCCCCCGTCCGCTGGATGGAGGTGTCGACGCCCAACGGCAGCACCGCCGTGAAGGTGGACGCCCCGGGCAAACCGATCGCCGTGTCCGTACCCGGCGGCGTCACCCCGTGGGTGCGGATCACCGCTACTCGAACCGAGAACGGTTCCGCGGGAACACAGTTCGGCATCAGCGAGGTGTCGGTCGAGGACTTCTCCCAGCGTGACGCCCCGGTCACCGTGCCGATCCGGTACCGCACGGTGTTGCCTCCCACCCCCGAGGGCGCATCCGTCTCGGGCTGGGATCTCAGCCAGGAACTCCCCGGCCGCAACTCGTGCGCCGAGTCCCCGGACCGGGTGCGGTGCAGCAACGCCTTCATCCTGCCGCCCGAGGAGGTCGGCACGTTCGAGCGAACGTTGTCGGTGCCCGAACCCACCGCGGTCACGCCGCAACTCGTGCTGCGGGCACGGCACGGCGCACCGCTGGAAGAGCTTCTCACGCAAAGGGATCGGCCGTTCGCCCACGGGACCAGCAACATCACCGACCTTCGCGGGTCGGCGTTCGCCGCCACCGACAACGATCCGCGCACCAGTTGGTCGGCGAAGCAGGACACCACCGGCGGCAAGGGCGCGAAACCGACCCTCACGATCGACCTTCCCGAACCCACGCTGGTCACCGGCCTGCAACTGACACCCAGCCTGGGTGCCGTGCCCGCCGCCCCCGACCGGGTCGCCGTCGACCTCGGGAACGGACCGCAGGTGCGCGACGTCGACGAGGACGACGGGACCGTCACGGTCGAACCCCGGGTGACCGACCGGATCGTACTCAGCCTCGTGTCCTGGAAGAGCACCCTCGATCAGAACGCGCTGGGATTCGCGCAACTGCAGCCCGCGGGCCTCGCCGAGGTCGGGGTGCTGGGCGAGGACGGTGTCCTGCTGCCCGGGTCGGGTCCGGCCGAAGACGCCGGCGCCCGCGAGGTGACGGTGCCCTGCGAGGAGGGACCGGTCGTGTCGATCGGCGGGCAGCCGGTGCGCACGAGCGTCACGGCAACCGTCGGGCAAGTACTCTCCGGTGGCCCGGTTCCCGCGACCCTCTGCGACACGGCCGGCCCCGTTCCGCTTGGAGCCGGATCCCAGGACGTGACCGTCGACCCGGGGTCGGCGTTCTTCGTCGACAGTCTCCGCCTCGACGCCGGACCGCAGGCCCAGGCCGTTCCGACGGAGCAGGTGTCGACCACCGCGTGGACGGAGAACCATCGGGAACTCACGGTGCCGCGCTCGGACACGGAGCGGGTCGTCGTCGTCCCCGAGAGCACCAACGTCGGCTGGGTGGCCACCGCACCGGACGGCAGCGAGCTGACTCCGATCGTCGTGGACGGCTGGCAGCAGGGGTGGATCCTGCCCGCGGGAACCGAGGGGACGGTGACCCTCGACTTCCCCACCGACCACTGGTACCGCCTGGGGATCTTCGGCGGTCTGCTGCTGCTGATTCCGCTGATCGCCGCCGCATTGTGGCCGCGCCGCGGACGCGATCGCGATCCCGGCCCGGCACCCCGGACCTGGGGCAGCGCGACGGTCGGGTGGCTGGGAATCCTCGCTGCCGCCACCGTGATCGGTGGTCCCGTCGGCGCGGCGACGACGGTCGTGGTGACGCTGCTGGCCGTGACCCTCGTCCGGCTACGCGGAACCGCCACCGCCGCGCGCGTGCTGGTGGGTGTCGCCGGAGCGTCGACGATGCTCGGCATGGCGATGCTCTCCACCGGCCCGTGGCGCGCGCCCGGCGGGTACGTGGGGCACTCGTTCCTCGTTCAGTTCCCGCTGCTGCTGGCGCTCGTCGCCACCGGGCTGGCCGTGCTGCCACTCGGACGGTCGGCGCTCCTGGCGCGCGCCTCCCAGCGCTTGACGGCGCGACGAGCGGGTTCCTCCACCAACGCGTAGCTGGCCGACGCGACCGCGACGCTCATCACCGTCGTCAGGAAGAGGATGTAGACGAAGTGGCCGGTGAACGGAACGAGCCCGAACACCGGAAAGACGATCGACAGCACCGCGAGGTGCCAGATGAAGATGCCGTACGACCAGCGGCCCACGGCGAGAGCGAGCGGACTCGCGAGGTAGCGGTGGGTGGACGTGTCGGACAGCACCAGCGGGGCCATCAGCGCGAAGCTGATGACGGCGCCGAGCGCCATCTTGACGGCGTACTGCCACGGTTCGGGACGCACCAGCCCCTCCGGGCCGGCGAGGTCGGTCGCGGTGAGCGCGAATGCCACTGCGGCGACGAGAAACATCCGGACGCGATGATGCGCCCAGCGGTGCATCCGGCCGGGCGGACTCACCGCCAGTTCGGCGAGCAACATCCCGGCTCCGAACCAGGGCAGGTACCCGGGCAGCCAGTTGTCGTGATGAATGCCACCCGGCGTCGACACCGGGACGAATGCCCACGTCAGACTCACCGCGATCAACGCGAGAATCGCCGGAACCCGCAGCCGCGCAGCCGGACCCCGCAACCGGACCAGCGCGAACGCCAGCAACGGAAGCACCAGGTAGAAGGCCACCTCCACCGACAGGCTCCACATCTGGGTCAGACCGTCGGTGAGCGTAAGGGGCACGAACACCTGCACGAGACCGAGATTCGCCCACCACGTGCGGTAACTCGCGTTCGCGGTGGGCAGGAACGTCAACACCACCGCCACGGCGACCCAGTACGCGGGCAGGATGCGCGTCGCCCGCGAGATCCAGTACCGGACGATTCCCTGGGCGGAGCCCATCCCCCGCGCCGCCCCGGCATGGCTGCGCCACAACAGGAATCCGGACAGCGCGAAGAAGACCGCCACCGCCAGATCGAATCGTCCCCAGATGCGCCCGAGAACGGGCACGTGCGTCGAACCGGTCTGGAACGCGACGTGCGTCACGAGCACCCCCAGCGCCGCGAGACCGCGCATTCCCTCGAGTGCGGGAATGAAACTGCGCGGCGGTGCGGTCGTGCTCGTGGTGGTGGCCGAGGTGCTCATCACCAACAGTGTGCCTGGTCCGGGGGCTGTGACGGAAAACTCCGTTCGAGTCACTTCGCTGGCGAACGGCCGATGCGTTTACTATCCGATGGGGCAAATGCGCATTCGAGACTGTTAGTGTTTTGCCTCACGTGGTGTCGATGTGGGCTCCATGCGATCCGTGCAGCCGTGCTGCCGGTGGGGGAATCTCAATCGACAGAATTGGGTTAGGAGAGAAAGCATGGCGGAGCGCTCAGGGCCGAGCCGGATACTTGCTTGCATTCTGGTGGGCCTCGGTGCCTTCCTCTTGGCCGTCGCTATTCTCATTCCCACCTACACGGTGGGCAAATTGGAGAAGACGCCCTTGGACCTCGAAGTGACCACGATCGCCGAAGGTTCCGGCAGCGTGCTCAACTCGCAGGCTCTTCTCGCAGGCAAGGCCGAAGTCAACACGAACGTTCCACTGGTGTCACAGCGCTACGTCACCACCGAAGACCCCGCGGACGCGGACGTCGTCACTCTCCAGGCGGGGCAGACGCTGCGGCGCACCGACAAGCAGGGCGACACCGGACTGCTGTCCGCGATCGTCGACCGCAACACCGTCGACCGCAAGACGTCGATGCCGACCAACGACCCGGTGGGCACCATCCAGACGCAGCCCAACCAGCCTGCCGAGGAAGTTTCGCGCGACGGACTGCAGTACAAGTTCCCGTTCAACTCGGAGAAGCAGAGCTACCCCTACTTCGACCTGAACGCGCGCGCCACCCAGGACATCAACTTCGTCGAGGAGACGGAGATCAACGGCCTGAAGGTGTACCACTACAACCAGACGATCGACCCGGTCGACCTGTCGAAGGTGGTCAGCTCGCCCACCAACAAGCTGACGCTGCCCGCCGAGGCGTGGGGCGTCCCCGGCGGCACCCTCCCCGTCACGATGACCCGCTGGTACACCAACGTGCGCGACCTGTGGGTCGAGCCCGAGACCGGTGTCGTCGTCAAGGGCCAGGAGCAGCTGCACCAGTACTACGCCCGCAACAAGGACAAGCCGGAGATCGACGTCCTGAAGGTGGAACTGCCCTTCAACGAGCAGACCATCGAATACCAGGTCCAGCAGGCCAAGGACGGCATGGACAAGATCAGCACGTTCGGTCGCACCGTGCCGATCATCGCCGGCATCCTCGGTGTCATCGCGCTGATCGCAGGTCTCGTCCTGGGTCTGCGCGGAGGCAAGGGCAGGCAGCCCGCGCACACCGCCGGCGACGACTACCCGCCGAGCGACGGTGGCCGTCACGTCGACCTGGACAAGTCGGAGGCTCCCACCGAGCAGCACGACTGGACCACGGACAAGACGGAAGAGATTCCCGTGCAAGATCCGCGCCGGTACGACGAGCGATAGAGCGGTACAGCCGGACGCCACGTAGTCCGGTGCGAAGGGGACCTCGGTACTTCACCGAGGTCCCCTTCGTCGTTCCGGTGCGGACTGTGCGGTGTCACCCGATGCCACAGGCGGCTCGTCGGACCGAACGGATGTCACATCGGGCGCGGGGCATCACGCCGCGCGCTGCGCACGGCGAGGATGCTGACGACCAGCGCGGTGCTCGACGCGACCGTCACGGCGACGGCGATGAACTGCCCGATCGTGGAGGCGAGGGTCAGCATCGCGGTCATCTCGACGGCGAAGCCGATCCAGGCGATCACAGCGAGGTGCGTCCGCTCCCCCGCGATGGCGGACAGCAGGGCGCCCTGCAGGACGGCCAGGCAGGCACCGTGGAGCGCGAACAGCCACAGCAGCGACTGGACGGGCTGATACGCGTCGCCGACGAGGAGCGGGACGAGAGGGGCGGCCGCCGCGACGCCTGCCACGAGGGCCGCCCCGAGTCCGACGAGGACGGCGAGCGCCGACCGGATCGCCTGCGCGGAGTGCGCGGGATTCGCCATCCGCGGATAGAGCACCACCCCGACGGCCTGCGGTAGCCAGAACGCGGCCTTGGTGGCGACAGCGCCCAGCGCGTACAGGCCGGCGTCGTCGTTGCTGAGCACGATCCGGGCGATCACCAGGTCCATCGACGACAACGCGATCAGCGCCAACTGCACCTGAGACGCCTTCAGCACAGCCGCGACGCCGATCCGGGTGCTCGACTCCCCGGTGATCCCGGAATCGGCGAACAGGCGCGCACACAGGGCCACCAGCCCGGTGCCGACCGCGCTGGCGGCGAGGGCGAGCCCCGGCCCGGCGCCGACGGCCAGCACCACGACCGCGGGAACGACCTTCGCGACACCGGCTGCCGCGAGGACGACGCTGAGCGGGCCGAACCGTGCCGCGCCCTGCAGCAGTCCCTGTTCGGTGGCGAGCAGGACCAGGACGGGCGCCGTGATCAGCGCCGAGAACGTGGCGAGCACGCCGGTGTCGAGGGCCCAGGACACGAGGGGTGCGAGCAGCATCGCCGCGACCGCGACGATCACCGCGCAGCGGTACCCCAGCACCCGGACCGCGTGGGCGCCCTTGCCCCGGACCACCTCGCGGGCGACGACGGTCTGCAGTGCGAGAGCGGGGACGGCGAGGACGAGTTGGGCCGCCAGGAGACTCGCGAACTCCCCGTAGCCCGCCGGACCGAGCCAGCGGCTCGCCGGCAGATGCAGCAGGTAGGACGCGATGTTCGCGATCATCGAGCCCGCCGTCACCATCGTCACCCCGGCGACCGCCGAGCTGGTGAGGGTCGGGCGTGGCATGCGCCCCATGATGCACTACGTGCCATGCGAGCCGGGTCGATGCACCACGTATCGTGACGGCCCATGACCGCCCGGCGCCGAGCATCGTTCGTCGCGGCGGTCTACAGCCTCCTTCTGGCGTTGCTGATCCTCGGGCCGCTGCTCGGTCCGGGCTACCTGCTGTTGCGGGACGCGGTCAGCACCCCCCGCTCGTATCCGACGGACTCGGCGCTCGGTCTCACGGACGCCGCCGCACGGGCCGTGCCGCAGGACGCTCTCCTCGCGACGCTGAGCGCCGTCGTCGACGGCGGCCTGGTGGTGAAGGCGATCCTTTTGCTCGCGCTGTGGGCGGCCGGCTGGGGCGCGGCCCGGATGGTCCGCACCGTCCTGCCGACGGCGGGGCTCGGACCTCAGCTCGTGGCCGTGACGGTGACGGTGTGGAACCCGTACGTCGCCGAGCGACTGCTGCAGGGTCACTGGAGCCTGCTGACCGGATACGCGGCGTTGCCGTGGACGGTGTGCGCGGCGGTCGCGATTCGACGGGGTCACCGCCGGGGATGGTTCGCCCTCGCGGCCTGCCTCGCCGCGGCCGGTCTGACGCCCACCGGGGTGTTGCTCGCCGCGGTGACCGCGGTGGCCGTCCTCGCGCTCCCCGGCGGACGATCCGCCGCGTGGCTCCGGGTGACGGGCGCGCTGGGCCTGTTCGTCGTCGCGAGCGCGCCGTGGCTGGTCGCCACGGCCCTGGCCGGCGGCGGCGCGGACGGCTCCGATCCCGCCGGGGTCGCGGCGTTCGCGGCGCGCGCCGAGCCGGGGCTGGCGACTCTCGGCAGTCTCGCCGGACTCGGCGGCGTGTGGAACGAGACCGCCGTCCCCGAGACCCGGACCACGCTGTTCGCACTCGTCGGAACGGTCCTGCTGCTCGCGGTCGTCCTGTGCGGACTGCCGGCGCTGTGGCGGCGGCGACGGCATCCCGTGGTCGCCGCACTGACGGCGATCGCGCTGGTGGCGGTGCTGCTGCCCGCACTCGGCGCGACCGCGTGGGGTCTCGACATCGGCCGCTGGCTGGTGCAGAACGTCCCCGGCGCGGGGTTGCTGCGGGACGCGCAGAAGTGGGTGGCGCTCGCGGCGCCGTTGTATGCGCTCGCCGCCGCGGCCGCGGTGCTGCGACGCCCCGGCACGTGGTCCGTCTCGGCCGTCCTGGTCGTGCTGCTCGCCCTCCCCGACCTCGCGTGGGGAGTCGGTGGCGCGCTGCGCCCGGTTCACTATCCGCCGTCGTGGCAGCAGGTGGCCGCCGAGGTGGAGCGCGACGCGCACAGCGGGGACGTCGCCGTGCTGCCCACCGGGATGTTCCGCAAGTTCTCCTACAGCGGTTCCGCGCCCGTCCTCGACCCCGCCCCGAGGATGCTGCCCGCGGACGTCCTGCAGACGGGCGAGCTGGTGGTGGCCGGTGGCACGGTGAAGGGTGAGGGGTCCCGGGCGCAGCAGGTGGAACGGGTGCTGCTCACCGGCGGTTCCGCCGCCGATCTCGCGTCGCTGGGTGTCCGGTGGGTCCTGGTCGAGCGCGACACGCCCGGACCGCGCGGCGAATCCGCGACCACCCTGGCCGGTCTGGTGCGACAGTTCTCGGACGAGCATCTGGAGCTGTACCGCGTCGACGGCGACGTCGCACGGCACGAGGCGTCCGACTGGGCGCGCGCGACGGTGATCGCGGCCCACGTGCTGTGGGCGCTGCTGCTGACCGGTGGTCTACTCGGCGCGGGCGTGCTCGAGGCCCGGACGCGCCAGCGCCGGCGACACCAGCCCTGACGTCCGCAGGCCCGCGGCCGTGCCCGCCAGCACCTCGTGGACGCCGTTCCCGGTGTGCTTCCAGGAGAACTCACCCGCGCGGACCCGCGCCTTCTCACCGAGGACCATGCGCGTCTCGGGGTCGAGCAGGAGGGTGTTGACGGCCGCGGTCAGTTCGCCGACGTCGGCCGTCGCCGCTTCCGCGCTGCCGACCAGAACACCGGTCACGCCGTCGACGATCGAATCCGTCAGCCCCTTGGAGCTGCGGTAACCGACGGTCGGGACCCCGTGCTGGGCGGCCTCGATGACGGCCAGACCCCACCCCTCCTTGCGGGACGGCATCACGTGCACCCAGGACTGCGACAGCAACTGGTGCTTACGGGTTTCGTCGACGTGCCCGTGGAACGTGACGGCGTCGCCGATGCCCAGTTCGTGCGCGCGGTCGCGGAGATTCTGCTCCCACCAGCCGCCACCGATGACGTCGAGGTGCACGTCGGCGATCGTGGGACGCAGCGCCGCGACGGCCTCGAGGGCGTCCTCGATCTGCTTGTGCGGCACCAGCCGGGACAGGACGCACACGCTGGGGTGCACGGTCCGGGTGTCGGCGCCGCCGATGTCCACGCCGACCGGGATGTCGTCGGCGCCGTTGCGTACCACCGCGATCCGTTCGCGCTCGACGCCGAGTTCGACGAGTTCGTCGGCGGACGGCAGCGACACGGTGAGGTACTGGTCGTCCCGGTGGGTGCGCGGCGACAACCGGGATTCCACCCACCAGCCGATCTTGCCCATCAACCGGCCTGCCACGGGCCACTGCTCGCGGTGGCAGTGGTGCACGAGCAGCGTCACGGGTGCGCCGGCGACGACGCGGGAGAAGAACGGGATGCCGTTCTGGGTGTCGATGACGGCGTCGGGGCGGATCCCTCGCAGCGGTCCGAACCCGAGCCTGCCCGCGGCGATCGCGGCGAGGGCGCGGGGGTAGACGCTGTACCGTCCGCCCGCCCGGCTGATCTCGATGCCGTCGACGGTTTCCTTCTTGGCCGCGCCGCGGTAACCGGCGGTGCGGAGGGTGACCTTGATTCCCCGCGCCGCGAGCTGGGCGCCGACCTCCTCGAGGTACCGCTCACTGCCGCCACCCTGCGGGTGACCGGTGTCGCGCCAGCAGAGCAGCAGAACCTCTCGCACGTTCATATACTCCTGTGGTCGGTGCGGTACATGTGGTCTCGGGGCGGGACGTTCCGCGCGGTAGTCCCCGAACACCCTATCGGTCGCATTCCACGGGATGTTGCAGCCACCGCGAACGGATTGGGGGCCCGGCGGCTGCACTCGCTAAGGTTCAGTCTCGTGACGACGCCTCCCGTGACCCGGCGATTCGGTCGACGGGCAACCCTGAAGCGGTCGTTCGGCCTGCTCAGCGACTTCCGGCACGAACAGACCGCACCCGACCTGTTCTACGGCGCCCTCGCCCGCGACTCCGTCGAGCTGATCGGCGACCTGTACGGCGGTCTGACCGAATCGGATCTCACGGGGACGACGGTCCTGGACGTCGGCGGCGGACCCGGTTACTTCGCGGACGTGTTCCAGCAGGCCGGCGCCCGGTACGTCCCGGTGGAGCCGGATCCGTCGGAGATGCATGCCGCGGGCCTCGCCGTGGGCGGCGCGGTGCGCGGGTCGGGGTTGGCGCTGCCGTTCCGGACGTCCTCGGTGGACATCTGCTTCTCCTCCAACGTCGCCGAGCACGTCAGCGAACCATGGGCAATGGCGGACGAGATGGTCCGGGTGACGAAACCCGGCGGCCTGATCGTGCTGTCCTACACGTTGTGGTGGGGCCCGTTCGGCGGCCACGAGACCGGGCCGTGGCACGCGCTGGGCGGTGAGTACGCCGCCCGCCGCTACCTGCGCAAGAACGGCCGCGAACCCAAGAACCGGTACGGCGTCTCCCTGTTCAAAGTGGGTGCGGCCGACGGGCTTCGGTGGGCCCGGCGCGCCCCGGACGCGGACTTCCTGGCGGCCTTCCCCCGCTACCACCCGCGCTGGGCGTGGTGGATGGTGCGGGTCCCCGGACTGCGGGAGTTCCTGGTGAGCAACCTCGTTCTCGTGATGCGGAAGCACTGACCGTGGTCGCGCTGGCTCTGGACATCGGCGGCACCAAGATGGCTGCCGGGATCGTCGACGCGGACGGCACGATGCCCCACCCGGCGACGACCCCGACGCCGGCGACCGGAGTCGGGGACGCGTGCGCCGCCCTGCTGCGGGAGGTCGCGGGAACGGCGAAAATCACGTCGGTCGGCATCGCCTGCGCGGGACCGGTCGACACGGTCGCCGGCACCGCGTCACCCATCAACATCGACGAGTGGGCGGGCGGGTTCGGCCTGGTCGGCCTCGTGCACGAACTTTTTCCCGGCGTCCCTGCGAGGCTGGCGATGGACGGCGCCG
Organism: Rhodococcus wratislaviensis; assembly: GCF_900455735.1. Lineage (GTDB taxonomy): Bacteria > Actinomycetota > Actinomycetes > Mycobacteriales > Mycobacteriaceae > Rhodococcus_F > Rhodococcus_F wratislaviensis. The sequence continues at coordinate 69,475 of NZ_UAUI01000022.1, forward strand.
CCGCCGCTCTCGGCGAGCACCACCACGGTGCCGGGCGCGGTGTCCCCGACCTGCTGAGCCTCGTCGTGTCCACCGGCATCGGCGGCGGAGTTGTCCTCGGCGGCCGCATCGCCACCGGCCGGACCGGCAACGCGGGACACATCGGTCACCTGGTGGTCCCTGGCGGAACCGAGCCGTGCACGTGCGGCGGGGTGGGGTGCCTGGAGACGGTGGCGAGCGGACCGTCGTCCGTGCGGTGGGCCCGGTCCCAGGGATGGCGCGGGACGACGGGCGTCGCGCTGGCGAGGGCCGCCGCGGACGGTGACGACGTCGCCGTGGCCGCCCTCGACCGCGCAGGGACCGCACTGGGGCAGGCAATCGCGTCCGCCGCAGCCCTCTTCGACGTCGACCTCGCGGTGATCGGTGGTGGATTCGCGCAGGCCGGGCCCGCGTTGTGGGAGCCGATGCGCACGGCCGCCGCCCGGCACGCCCGGTTGTCGTTCGTCGCGGATCTGCGGGTGGTCCCGGCGGAACTCGGCGCCTCCGGAACGCTCGTCGGGGCGGGAGTCCTGGCCGTCGGCGAGGGCTGACACAGCGGGATCTCCTCACCTGTTCCGAAATTCTGTAACGTGTTCTAGTGTTCAGGGTCACACCACGTTCAGGAGAGGAGGTGACCGTGAGCACGAGCACTGCCCGATCCGCCGACGACTCCGATCACTCGTCCGAAGTCGCCCGGCCCACTGATTCCCGCCGCGATCCGGAGGTGCTGCGAGACGCGCTGCACCGCTGGCTCGCCGCCCAGTTGCCCGCCGACGCCGCACCCGAGGTCACGCACGTCCATCTCCCCGACGCGAACGGCATGTCGAGCGAGACGATCCTCTTCGACGCCGCCTGGTCCGGCGAGGTTCACCCGCTGGTCGCGCGGGTCGCGCCTGCCGACACGACGATGCCCGTCTTCCCGGAGTACGACCTCGACGGACAGTTCCAGGTGATGGCGCAGGTCCGGGAGCACTCCGCCGTCCCGGTCCCGGTCGTCTACTGGTCCGAATCCGATCCCGGTCCGCTGGGCGCCCCGTTCTTCGTCATGGCCCGCGTCTCCGGGCAGGTCCCGCCGGACGTGATGCCCTACAACTTCGGGTCGTGGGTGACGGAGGCGACCGAGGAGCAGCGCGCGCTGCTGCAGCACAGTGCGGTGAATGTGCTTGCGCAACTGCACGACATCGACCGGCCGTGGGAGCGGTTCGCGTTCCTGCGACTGCCCGGCTCGGGTCCCACCGTCACCGAGGCGCTCGCCGCGCACATCCGGCAGCAACGCGGGTACTACGAGTGGACGACGCAGTCCGGTCCCCGGTCCCCGTTGATCGAACGCGGTTTCGCATGGATGGAAGACAATCTCCCGGACGACCCCTCCCCCGCCGTCTTCTGCTGGGGCGACGCCCGGATCGGCAACATGATGTTCGAGGACTTCCGGCCCGTGGCCGTACTCGACTGGGAGATGGCCGCACTCGGGCCCCGCGAACTCGACCTGGGCTGGATGACGTACCTGCACCGGTTCTTCGAGGACATCGCCGCGTCAGCCGGACTCGACGGGATGCCCGACTTCCTGCGACTGGACGACCTCGCTGCCCTCTACGAGGAACTGACGGGCCACACGCCCCGCGATCTCGAGTACTACACCGCCTACGCGGCGCTGCGGCAGGCCACCATCATGCTGCGGATCCAGGAGCGCGCCATCCACTTCGGGCAGGCCGTCGCTCCGGAGGATCCGGACGACATGATCATGCACCGCGCGTCGCTCGAGGCGATGCTCGACGGCACGTACTGGGAGAAGATCCGATGACCGCCGACTACGCCGGAAACCCGCTCTCCCCGATGGACGACTACCCCATTCATCAGGTGGCCGAACCGATTCGGCGCGTCGCCACGTCCGACCGCAACTTCTACGACCGCTACTACTTCAACTGCTATCCGTCGGCCGAGTCCGACCTCTTCCTCATCATCGGTCTCGGGCAGTACCCCAACCTCGGCGTGACGGACGCGTTCGCGGTGCTCCGCCGGGGCGACGACCACATCGTCGTCCGCGGGTCGGCGGCCCTGGGTCACGACCGCTCCGACAGCACCGTCGGGCCGTTCCGCGTCGAGGTCCTCGAGGGTCTGCAACGCCTGCGCGTCGTGCTCGAGCCCGGCGACTACGACCTCTCCTTCGACCTCACCTTCGACGGCGCGATCCCCGCGACGCTGGAGCCCCGCCACTTCCGCAGGCAACTCGAGCGCGTCACGTTCGACACGAGCCGCTTCGTCCAGACCGGCACCTGGGCAGGCGAACTCACGATCGACGGGCAGAGCCGCCCCGTCACCCCCGACACCTGGCGCGGCAACCGTGACCGGTCGTGGGGAGTGCGCCCGGTCGGCGAGTCCGAGCCCCCCGGACGGCGGGCGGTCGACGGGATCCAGAACTTCTTCTGGATCTACTCGGTGATGCAGTTCGAGGACTACTCCGTCTCCGTCGTCCTGCAGGAGGACGAACTCGGCAGGCGCATCGTCGAGGAAGCCGTCCGCATCTGGCCGGACGCCGACCGCGAACCCGAATGGCTGGGCCGACCCGAACACGAGCTGAAGTTCGAACCGGGGACGCGGGACGTCACGTCGGCGTCGCTGAGTTTCCACCGCCCGACCGGCGAGGTCGTCACCGTCACCTGCGACCTGCTGGTTCCCAACTACATCGGTATCGGCACGGGGTACGGCCTCGAAGCCGATTGGCGTCACGGCATGTGGCAGGGCGAACTCGTGGTGCAGGGACTGCGCAAACGAGCGTCCGAGATCGAACCGGGACTCCGGATGTTCTGCCCCGTCGACAATCTCACCCGCTTCCGGCTCGAGGACGACGGCGAGACGGTCGTCGGGACCGGGCTGTTCGAGGTCGCGGCGATCGGCCCACACGCACGGTACGGATTCGACAGTTTCACCGACACCGCCTCCTGACCGGGGGAACGACACGAGGAATGGACTCATGACCGACTACGACAAGCTCTACATCGGCGGCAAGTGGGTGGCCCCGGCCACCGATCAGGTGCTCGAAGTGTTCTCTCCGGCAACCGAGGAACGCGTCGGCAGCTGTCCCGTCGCGTCGCCGGCCGACATCGACGACGCCGTCGCCGTGGCCCGGCGGGCCTTCGACGAAGGTCCGTGGCCGCAGACGACTCCCGCCGAGCGCGGGGAGATCCTCGCGAAGGCGGCGAAACTCATCGAGGAGCGCGGCGACGCCCTCAACGCGCTGATCTCGTCCGAGATGGGTCAGCCGCCCGCGATGGTCGGGATGATGCAGCAGACGCCGTCGCTCGCGACCCTCAACTTCTACGCCGGACTCGCGAACGAGTTCGAGTGGGAGCAGACCCGCACCGGCGCGTTCGGGCAGACGAAAGTGCTGCGGGAGCCCGTCGGTGTGGTGGCCGCGGTCCTCGCGTGGAACGTGCCACTGTTCCTGGCGGTCAACAAGCTGTCCCCGGCGCTGCTCGCGGGCTGCACAGTCCTGCTGAAACCGGCACCCGAATCTCCGCTCTCCACACACCTTCTCGCCGAGATCTTCGCCGAGGCGGGGGTTCCCGAGGGCGTCATCTCCGTTCTGCCCGGCGGCGCCGAAACCGGTGAATACCTGGTGTCGCATCCCGGGATCGACAAGATCACGTTCACCGGCAGCAGTCCCGTCGGCCGCAAGATCGGGGCCATCGCCGCGCAGAACCTCAAGCGCTGCTCCCTCGAATTGGGCGGCAAGTCGGCGGCCATCATCCTCGAGGACGCCGACCTCGCGTCCACCATGCCGATGCTGGTGATGTCCGGGCTCATGAACACCGGTCAGGCGTGCGTCGCGCAGACCCGGATCCTCGCCCCGCGGTCCCGCTACGACGAGGTCCTGGACGCCCTCGTGGCGGGTGCCGGATTCATGACCGTCGGTGATCCGTCCGACCCCGCCGCGCAACTCGGGCCCCTGATCTCCGAGAAGCAGCGCGACCGCGTCGAGGGCTACATCGCCAAGGGCAAGGAACAGGGTGCCCGCGTGGTGCTCGGTGGTGGCCGTCCGGAAGGCCTCGACAAGGGCTGGTACGTGGAGCCGACGATCTTCGCGGACGTCGACAACTCGATGACGATCGCCCGCGAGGAGATCTTCGGACCCGTCCTGTCCGTGATTCCCTACGACTCCGAGGACGAGGCGATCAAGATCGCCAACGACTCCGACTACGGACTCGCCGGCTCGGTGTACACCACCGACATCGACCACGGTCTCGCCGTCGCGAAGCAGATCCGCACCGGCACGTACGCCATCAACTGGTACGCGTTCGACCCCGGCTCACCGTTCGGCGGCTACAAGGCCTCCGGGATCGGTCGCGAGAACGGACCGGAGGGGCTCGAGGCGTTCTGCGAGACCAAGTCCGTCCTCATGCCGCCCGGCTACAGCGGATAGGCGGCTTCGCCGCCCGTGCGTGGTTGGCGAGTCTCTGGACTCCTCAACCACGCACAGGCTTGCACTCACCGTCGTTCTCGCGTTCGGCGCGAACATACTGATCGCACTGGCCAAGACCGTCGCCGCCGTGGTCACCGGCTCGGCGTCGATGGTGGCGGAGGCCGCGCACTCGTGGGCCGACTCGGGCAACGAGATCCTGCTCCTGATCGCCAATTCCCGGGCCAAGCGCTCACCGGACCGCATCCATCCGCTCGGGTACGGGCGGGAAGCCTACGTGTGGTCGATGTTCGCGGCGCTCGGGCTGTTCGCCCTGGGTGCGGGGGTGTCCGTCACGCACGGCATCCAGGAACTCGTGCACGCCGAGCCTGCCACGAACTTCGCCGTCGCATATGTCGTGCTCGGTGTCTCGTTCGTGCTCGAGTCCATCTCGTTCCAACAGGCGTACCGGCAGTTGCGCGCCGAGGCCGTCGCCATCGACCGCGACGTCCTGGCCCACGCGCTGCGCACGTCGGACCCCACCACGCGCGCCGTGTTCGCGGAGGACGCCGCGGCGCTCATCGGTTTGGTCATCGCGTTCCTGGGCGTTCTGCTGCACCAGATCACGGGATCGGCGATCCCCGACGCAATAGGCTCCATCCTGGTCGGGATCCTGCTCGGGGTCATCGCGCTGATCCTGATCGACCGCAATCGCCGATTCCTGATCGGCGAGGAGGCGTCTCCTGCCCTGCGCCAGGCCGGCATCGAGGCCCCCGAGGCGCTGCCCGAGGTCGACCGGGTGACGTTTCTCCGCATGGAGTACCTGGGACCGCGGCAGGCGTACCTGGTGGCGAGTGTCGACCTCGTCGGCGACTACGCGGAGTCTCGTGTCGCCCACACCCTCCGCGACCTCGAGGCCCGGCTGGAACGGAACTCCCACGTGGTCCGCGCGATACTCACCCTGTCGACAGAGGACGAGCCGACGATCACGGTGTGAGATCGCCGGCTCGCCGCCGGTTCTGCGGGTCTAGCTAGCTGCCGAACTGGACCCCACCCAGCGGGCCGCCGACCAGGACGATCTGCGGCAGCGTGGTCTGAGGGTTGGCGACGGTGGTCAGCGACAGGCATTCGCCGAGGACCGCGTACGCGCCGTCCGGAAGTTCCGGTGTGGTGAACGTCTTGACCGCGTTGCCTGCCGCGTTCGCGACGACGCGCTCGATCGGGTTGGTGGCCCACGCGACGAATCCCGGTTCGAGAACGACGGTGGGATCGGCGAGCACGGCGGGCAGCTTGGTGGCGTCGAATGCCACCGCACCGCAGGACTGGGCGTCCAGCAGATTCAGGACGTTGGGGTTGGTGACGGTGATGCCGAGGGTGTTTCCGTCGACCGCGGTCACCACGGTGGGAGGCTGGACTTCCGGTGCTGCGGAAGCGGTCGCCGGCATGGTCATGGCTACGGTGGCGGCGGCTGCGGCAGCGAGTGCGGCACCTCCGGCGAGTCGTTTCATGCCCCTGGTGGTCCCTGTCTGCATCTGCAATCCTTTCGTCGGGTGCGAGCTTCGAGAATCGAGGCTTTACAAACCGAATGGTATGCGTTTACTGCAGACATCTCCCCTGAAACGACGAATGTCACAGTGGTTCAGTCGAACTGAACCACTGTGACATTCGGTCACCGGGGAGGGGCTAGCTCAGGCGCTGCTTCAGTGCCTCGAACTCGTCACGGATGCCGGAGGGGACCTTCTCGCCGAGGAACTCGAACCATTCCTCGATGAGCGGCAGCTCCTGCTTCCACTCGTCGACGTCGACCTTCAGGGCCTCGTCGACATCGTCGGCGTTGACGTCCAGGCCGCCCAGCTCCAGATCGGCTGCGGTCGGAACGAATCCGATCGGGGTGGACTCGGCGCCGGCCTTGTGCTCGATGCGGTCGACGATCCACTTCAGCACGCGGGAGTTCTCGCCGAAACCGGGCCACAGGAAGCGGCCGTCGTCGCCGCGACGGAACCAGTTGACGTAGAAGATCTTCGGCAGCTTCTCGGAATCCGCGTGCTTGCCGAGGTTGATCCAGTGGTTCAGGTAGTCGCCGGCGTTGTAGCCGATGAACGGGATCATGGCCATCGGGTCGCGGCGGACGGTGCCGACGGCACCCTCGGCGGCCGCGGTCTGCTCGGACGACAGCGTCGCACCGAGGAACGTGCCGTGCTGCCAGTCGAAGGACTCGCTGACCAGCGGAACCGTGGTCTTACGGCGTCCACCGAACAGAATCGCGGAGATCGGAACACCCTGCGGGTCGTCCCACTCGGGAGCGAGGATCGGGCACTGCGACATCGGGGTGCAGTAGCGCGAGTTGGGGTGCGCGGCCTTCTCGCCCGACTCGGGCGTCCACTCGTTGCCCTTCCAGTCGGTGAGGTGCTGCGGGTCGCCCTCGAGTCCCTCCCACCAGACGTCGCCGTCGTCGGTCTGCGCGACGTTCGTGTACAGCGAGTTGCCGGCCTCGAGCGTCTTCATCGCGTTCGGGTTCGACCCGTAGTTCGTGCCCGGCGCGACACCGAAGAAGCCGTACTCCGGGTTGACGGCGTACAGGCGGCCGTCCTCACCGAAGCGCATCCACGCGATGTCGTCGCCGAGGGTCTCGGCGCGCCATCCGGGGATGGTCGGCTGGATCATCGCGAGGTTGGTCTTGCCGCAGGCGCTCGGGAACGCGGCCGCGATGTAGTACGGCTTGTCCTCCGGGGAGATCAGCTTGAGGATCAGCATGTGCTCGGCCAGCCAGCCCTCGTCGTGGGCCATCGCCGACGCGATGCGCAGCGAGTAGCACTTCTTACCGAGGAGGGCGTTTCCGCCGTAGCCGGAACCGTAGCTCCAGATCTCGCGATCCTCGGGGAAGTGGGTGATGTACTTGGTGTCGTTGCACGGCCACGGGACGTCCGCCTGGCCCTCTTCGAGAGGTGCGCCGACCGAGTGCAGCGCCTTCACGAACGGCTTGTCGGTGCCGAGCTTCTCCATCGCGGCGGTACCCATGCGCGTCATGATGCGCATGGACACGACGACGTACTCGGAGTCGGTGATCTCGACACCCAGCTTCGGGTCGTCGGCACCGAGGGGGCCCATGCAGAACGGCACCACGTACATGGTGCGTCCGCGCATGCTGCCGCGGTAGAGGTCGGTCATGAGCGACCGCATCTCGGTCGGGTCCATCCAGTTGTTGGTGGGCCCGGCGTCGATCTCTTCACGCGAGCAGATGTAGGTGCGGGACTCGACGCGTGCGACGTCCGACGGGTCCGAGTTGCCGACGAACGAATTCGGCTTCTTCTCGTCGTTGAGTCGCGTGAACGTACCGGCCTCGACGAGCTGCTCGGTCAGTCGATCCCATTCTGCGTCCGAGCCGTCGGCGAAGACGACGCGGTCGGGCTGAGTGAGTTCGGCAACCTCTCGAACCCAGGCGAGCAGCTCACTGTGCTCCGTGGGGGGCGTGCCGTCAGTTCCGTTCAGACCGGGAATGGTCGCTGAGGTCATCAAACTCTCCTGGGGTGAGCCGGAACCGGACCATCTGCCGTCCGCTGAGAGAACCTCGCAGCGAGTGCCAGACGGTCCGATTTCCCCTCTCGGCGGGGTCCAGCCAGGCCGTCCATGCCACATGGAAGACGCGGGCGCCGGGTGTCCTATCCCTAGAGGTTAACGCCGCGAGTCCCATCTCGGGGAATCGGGTGCGGTTGGAATGGTCACAGAAACGATTCAGTAGCGCTGCCAGGGGCCTTTCCCGGGTCTGGAGTGCGGATTTCGGAGGTGTTCAGCCGTTACCGAGAGTCCCACCATCGGTCTGCTGCCAGTGCACGACGCCGTCGCCGTCGCGGCGAAACTCCCAGGACGCGTACGCGCCGTCCTCGTGGATCATCGTCAGATGGTCTGCGTCGCCGTCCGAGTCGAGGTCGGAGGCGATGACGACGGCGTCGCCTGCGTCGAAGGTCTGCGTGTCCAGGACGCCGTCTCCGTCGATGTCGTGGGTCGGATCGGTGAGCGCGACCGCGCCGGAATCGGGACCGAAAGTGTTCGGATCGAGGTCCGGCACGTCCGGGACCAGAAAACTGTCAGTCGTCGCCACCGCGGTCTCCCTTCGCATTTCGGACCAGTTTCCCGCACGAATCAAGACATATCAAGATGATTCAACACGATCCCACACGAAAGCGGGCGAACATCGGTCAGACACCTATGTATTCAGACGTTCGACGCGGCGATTCGGTTCCCCCAACTGCAGGCGGACCTCCTGCAGCCCACGATCGACGGCCCCGAGGTCGCGTTCGCAGGACGACAGCTGACCGTTGCGCCTCGCGACCAGGCGCCGGAGTTCGACGTCGATCTGCGCGACCCGCTCGTCCACGTCCCGGGCGCAGACCCGGCTCTCGGCGATGATCGCCTCGCTCACCTGAGCTTCGGCTGCCAGCAACCGGCCGAGGACGAACTGCTCCCACCGGGACCGCACGTGCACCAACGCCTCGGTGGCCCACTGCCGCACGTGGGCACGCTCGGCGACGTGCCCGCGCGCCCGCGTCAGCCACCACGCCGCGACGGCTCCCAGCGCGAGGGTCAGCGGGATGGTCGCGATGTCGAGCGCGGGCACCATCGACAACGGCGAGACCACCAGTCTGCCCAGACCGAGCCCGGCGGACGCACCGATCAGGATCGTCATCCGGTCTTCGAGTCCGCGGTGTCGCGGTTCGGGTCCGTCCGGCACAACCGGCTCCGGCAACGGAACGGCGGTCTCGGGCGCGGACACGGTGACGCCGACCCGCGACCGCAGGTCGTCGAGGCGCGCGGTCACCGCGGCATCGACCGCACCGCTTATCTCGCGCACCATCTCGGCCAGCCGGTCGGGGTAGCCCGCAAGAGTCCCGCGGCCGGCGCGGTCGATCTCGGCGCGTGCAGTGGTTCCGGCCGCGCGACACTGGGCGGCCACCTCGTGCATCAACTCGACCTTCGCGAGCTGGACCTGACCGCGGAGCTGCGCGACCCGTTCGGTGCGCCGGCCGTCCCGCAGCGTCAGCGCGCGAACCCGCTCGGCGCGCAGTTCCGCGCCGGGCTCGGTCTCCCGCACGGACCGGGCGGTGGCCACGATCATGCGCCGGGTCTGCTCGAGCACGGTCAGGGTGGCGGAGCGCGGGTCGGGGGCCTGGGCTCGGGCGGCACGCAGGAGTGCCGAAAGCAGCGCCTCGACCCCGGAGCCACCCGCCGCCACCGGGTGGATCTCCGCGTCGGCGAATCGTGCCGCATGCCGGGCGAGGAGGGCCCGGTTGCGTTCGCTCACTCCTGCCCAGTTGCGGTGGACATCGGTCTTGGAGAGCGCGAAGACCACGGGAACGGCCGGTCGCGCGACGACGTCGAGGACGGACAGCTCCTCCCGTCCGAGTGGTGCCGCGGCGTCGAGCACCATCAGGACCACCCGGGCGTCGATCGGGTCCTCCACGAATGTGAGCGCGGACGCGTCGAGCGCGCGGAGCCCGCCGGCGAGGGTGGTCTTCCCGGCGCGCCGCGGCCCCGCCACGAACACACCTCGCTGCGGGGCTTCGCCGGACTTCAGCCGGGCGACGCCGTCGGGGTTCCATCGCGTCACTACGTCGACGGTCTCCGCAGGGAGATCGGACAGCTGTTGCGTCGTCACGTTCCGGGGCTGCCGCTCAGCTGCTGCCAGACGCGAACGTAATGGCGCCGGACGTCGACGACCGCGCGGCGCCGGCGGGCCGTCGGTTGCCGGGCGAGTTGCGCCCGCCACCAGTCGGCGCACCGGGCGGCGTCCGCGGCGCTGCGCGGTGGCTCCGGCGCCTCCGCGATGCAGTCTGCGAGATGCAGCCGGGCCGCGGAGGCGGCGAGCGCGACGGCGTGGTCGCCGGCGAGATACCGCTCCAGCACGTCGCGGGACGCCGGGCTCCGCGCCGCCTGCGACCGCAGTGTGTTCAGTAGGGTCTCGGCTCGGCGCGCCCGGGTTCGTGCGATCCGGCCGGAGACTGCGGCCGACACCGCGTCGATTCCGGACTCCGGAGACCTTCCTGCGATCGCGAGTGTTCCGATGAGGGGCAGAGCCGGGAGGCCACCTTCGTCCGAGCACTCGGCGGCACGCGCGGTCGCCGTCGCCCAGGCGTCGGCTGCCGCGCGCGACGCGCCCAACGTGTCCGACTTGTTGAGAACGAATAGAGCCTGCGCCGGATCCAGCGTCCGCACGGCGTCCCGGTCGGCGTCGCGCACCGACTCGACGAGGACGTAGACCACGACGTCGCCGTCCAGTGTGGGGTCGGGTGCGCCGGGCACGTCGACGGCGTCCGACTCCTCCACGACGGCGTCGGCGATCCCGTTCGCGGTCAGCGCCGCGGCCACGGTCGACCTGCCCACACCCGCTCGACCGGCGGTCTGAACCCTGATCGGCGCCCGGAACGCGGCCACGGCACCGCGCACACGGTCGCCGGCAAACCCGTCCAGTGCCGTCACGCGTTCGGCGAGATCCGCCAATTCCCCGCCCCCGGCGTCTGCAGTGCCCATGACGCAGTCACCCCCTTCGTCCCGCGCCGATTCTGTCAGACTCACCCCGAATCGGCGTGCGCAACCGTGCAGGCTGGGCACCGGATTACCGAAAAAGTCTCAAGGTGAACTTCAGACCCGTATGCCAGAAATGCCCCTCATGCGTGACAATGGTCCGGTGAACCACGCTGATCAGGATGCACCCGCCGTCCCCGAGGAGGGGCAGACGAAGGACTCGAAGGGGTCCCGTCTCCACCCGAGGGTGACAAGTTTCCGCTCGCGCAGGGGCGCCCTGACCGCGGCGCAGCAGGAGTCGTGGGACCGGCAATGGCCCCGGATCGGCGCGGACGTCTCGGACAATCGCCTGGATGCGCCGTCGTGGTTCGGCCGCGACGCCCCTCTGATCCTCGAGATCGGCTCGGGCACGGGCACCGCCACCGCGGCGATGGCGAAGGCCGAACCCCACGTGAACCTCATGGCCGTCGAGGTCTACCGGCCCGGGCTCGCACAGTTGCTTCAACAGATCGAACGGGACGAGATCCCGAACATCCGGGTCCTGCGCGGCGACGCGATGGATGTCCTGGAGAACATGATCGAACCGGAATCGCTCACCGGAGTCCGTGTCTTCTTCCCGGACCCGTGGCCGAAGGCCCGTCATCACAAGCGGCGCCTGTTGCAGTCCCCCACTTTCGCCCTGATCGCGAGCCGCCTGCAGGCCGGCGGTGTGTTGCATGTCGCAACAGACCATGCCGAGTACGCCGAGGCCATCGCCGAAGCAGGCAACGCGGAACCCCTCCTGACCTCCCTCGACTGGGAATCGCCGATGACGCACGAGCGTCCGGTGACGAAGTTCGAAGACAAGGCCCACCAGGTCGGCAGTGCGATCACCGAGTTGATTTGGGGGAAGATCAGGTCATGAGCGTCAGCGAGCAGTACTCCGACATAGCCGGCGCGGTCCCGGCAGGCACCGCGGTGTCGTCAGGATCTCCCGCGGCGGGTGCACGTGACGGACGCCACCAGAAGCGGGTCCTTCTCGTCTGGGACGCACCCAACCTCGACATGGGTCTCGGCGCCATCCTCGGTGGCCGGCCCACGGCTGCCTACCGGCCACGATTCGACGCGCTCGGCCGCTGGCTGCTCTCCCGGACCGCGGAACTGTCCGCGTCAGGCACCGACACACTCGAACCCGAGGCGACGGTCTTCACCAACATCGCGGCTGGCAGCGCCGATGTCGTGAGACCGTGGGTCGAAGCCTTGCGTAATGTGGGCTTCGCGGTGTTCGCCAAGCCGAAGATCGATGAGGACAGCGACGTCGATTCCGACATGCTGGACCACATCGCGCTTCGTCACGGCGAGGGGCTGGCCGGTGTCATGGTCGCCTCCGCCGACGGTCAAGCGTTTCGCGAACCGTTGGAGGACATCGCCGCGACCGGCATTCCGGTCCAGATACTCGGGTTCCGCGAGCACGCCAGCTGGGCGGTCGCGTCCGACCTTCTGGACTTCGTCGATCTCGAGGACATCCCCGGCGTGTTCCGGGAGCCACTCCCTCGGGTCAGCCTCGACACACTGCCCGACGAGGGTGCCTGGTTGCAGCCGTTCCGACCGCTTTCCGCCCTGCTCGTCGGGCGGAAGAGTGCTGCCGAGTAGGAGTTGATCAGTGTTCGCGAGCTGGGGAAGCGTCGTCTACCGGGCCCGATTCACCGTCATCGGCATCATGGTTGCCTTGTTGCTCGGTTCGGCCGCGTACGGCCTGGGCCTCGAGAAGCATCTCAGCCAGAGCGGCTGGGACGATCCGGGCTCGGAGTCGGTCGCCGCGGCCAAGCTGGCTGACGGCACCTTCGGTCGCGACACCAACAGCGACGTCGTGGCGCTCTACACGGCGCCCGAGGGCAAGACGATCGAGGACCCCGAGTTCCAGGCGAAGGTCGTCGAGAACCTCGAGCGGCTGGCCGCGGAACACCCGGACAAGATCCTCAAGATCAACGGCGGTTACTTCAAGGTCGGCACCGCACCGCAGCTGGCGTCCGCCGCGGACGCCGACAAGCAGCACGCGATCGAGAGCATCGCGATCGTCGGCGACAACGACACCGAGGTCACCGCGAATTTCCGCGACGTCAAGGACGAGTTCTACATCGACGGCGTCGACGTGCAACTCGCCGGCCTCCAGCCCGTGTCGGGTGCGCTCAACGACACGATGGCCACGGACATCAGGCGAATGGAGCTCCTTGCGATCCCGGCCGTCGGTATCCTGCTGTTCTTCGTGTTCGGTGGTGTCGTCGCGGCGGCGCTGCCGCTGATCATCGGCGGCCTGACCGTGGTCGGGGCCAACGGGGTCGTCCGGTTGATCACCAACTTCACCGAGGTCAACTCGTTCGTCGCGCCCGTCGTCTCCCTCGTGGGGCTGGGTCTGGCCATCGACTACGGGTTGTTCATCGTCAGCCGATTCCGAGAAGAGATGGCGGAGGGGTACGACACCCGCTCCGCCGTCCGCCGAACGGTGATGACCTCGGGCCGCACCGTGGTCTTCTCGGCGACGATGATCGTCGCCAGCCTCGGCGGTCTGCTGCTGTTCCCGCAGGGCTTCCTGAAGTCCGTCGCCTACGGCGCCATCGCCACGGTCGGCCTGGCGGCGCTGACGTCGGTCACGATCCTGCCCGCGATCCTCGGCATCCTCGGCAAGCGCGTCGACGCCCTCAGCCTCGACCGTTTCCGTCAGACCAAGAACACCGAGGAGATCGAGGCGAGCATCTGGGGCCGGCTCACCCGCTGGGTGATGCGTAACCCGCTCAAGGTCACCATCCCGATCGTCGTGGGTCTGCTCCTCCTCATCGTGCCGCTGACGGGCATCAAGTTCGGTGGCATCAACGAGACCTACCTCCCCCCGGACAGCTCGACCCGAGCCGCGCAGGAACAGTTCGACGAGATCTTCCCGAACCTGCGCACCGAACCGGTCAAGCTCGTCGTGTCCGACGCCGACAACAAGGCGCTCGGCCAGATCATCAAGGAAGCCAGCGGCGCGCCGGGGCTGATCGAGCGCTTCACCCCGGAGGGCGCGGCCAAGGACGGTGTGGTCGTCCTCAAGGCCGGCCTCGTCGACCGCAACGAGTCGAAGCCGACCATCGACTATCTGCGCGCCATGGACAGCCCGGACGGCGTGCAGGTGCTGGTGGGCGGCACCCCCGCGATCGAGCAGGACAGTATCGCCGCGCTGCTCGACCACCTGCCCACGATGGTGATCTCCGTCCTCGTCCTGACGACGCTGCTGATGTTCCTGACGTTCGGCTCGCTGGTGCTGCCGATCAAGGCGGCGTTGATGAGCGCGCTCGGCCTCGGGTCCACGCTCGGCATCCTGACGTGGATCTTCATCGACGGTCACGGTTCGGAGTGGTTGAACTTCACCCCCGGCCCGATCATGTCGCCGGTGCTGGTGCTGATCATCGCGATCGTCTACGGCCTGTCCACCGACTACGAGGTGTTCCTGCTCTCGCGCATGGTCGAGGCACGGGCGCAGGGGGCGAGTACGACGGAGTCGATCCGCATCGGCACGGCGCACACGGGCCGCATCATCACCGCGGCCGCGCTCATCCTCATCGTCGTCACGGGTGCGTTCGGATTCTCGGAACTCGTGATGATGAAGTACATCTCCTACGGCATGATCGCCGCGCTCGTCATCGACGCGACCCTCATCCGTATGTTCCTCGTGCCCGCCACGATGAAACTCCTCGGCGACGACTGCTGGTGGGCGCCTGCGTGGATGAAGCGAATCCAGGAGAAGACGGGTCTCGGTGAGCCCATCCTCGACAACGAGTTGATGCCTACCGACGTCCCGGAGCTCACCCCGATCGGTGCCGTCCCGCCGCAGCGCAAGCTCGCGGCGCCGCCCGCACCCCGCAAACCGGAACCGCTCACCGAACCGATCCCGTTGGTCACCGCGCGGGCGCTGGCCGCGAAGATGTCCGAGGACGACGCGAAGGCGCGCCGGGCGCAGAACGAGGCCCGCCGGTCGGCGACCGGCCGTCCCGCCCGGGCACCGGAGGAGATCGAGGACACTCCGCCCGCGGAACCGCAGACCACCGTGCTACCGCAGCCTGCTCCGCCGCGTCCGGCGCCGACGCAGTCGCGCCCCGCACCGCCGCCCCGCCCCGCGCCGCGGCCCCGTCCGGCGGCCCCCGCACCGCAGCCCCGTCCGGCGGCCCCCGCCCCGGGGCCGGCAACCGAGTCGCGTCCCATCGAGAGTTGGCTCGCGGACCTGCGGTCCACATCGGCCGCCGAACCGCGACCGATCTCCTCGCCCGCCGAGCCGCGACCCAGTGCGTCGGCGCCGTCACTGCCGACCCGCTCACCGCGTTCGGTGCCCGCACCGTACGAGCAGGAGACCCCCCAGTCGTCCCCTGCCCGCCCGGTGCCGCCGATCCCGACGAGGCGTCGCGCCGCCGAGCCTTCGGAACCCGTGAACGGCGGCAGGCGCACCAACGGCACACCTGCCAACGGAGCTCCGGCCAACGGCGCACCTCCCAACGGAACGCCGGCCAACGGCTCGCGTCGCCGCAGCGTCGAGGAGCCGCCCGTCGATCCGGACGACGCCTCGAGCGGCAGGCACCGCGCGGACGACGGCAACGCCGTCAGCGTCAGCGAACTCATCGCTCGGCAGAACCGGCGCTGACGGAGCCGTTCGGCATTCCCCGTCCGGCCTCCCGCTCCGCGAATTCACGCGCGTAGCGGGTGCCGGCGAGGAGCAACAGCAGCCCGACCACGAGGAACGCGAGGACGCGGAACAGGCCGTCGAGGGTGGCCAGGTCGAACAGGAACAGTTTCGCCAGCGCCGCGGCGGTCAATCCCAGTCCGACCCCGAGTGCCGTGTGCGCGTAGTCGCGGCGGGCCAGTCCGAACACCAGTGCCGCCGTCGCCGCCGCCATCCACGCGATGGTCGCGGCGCAGTGCCCGGCGATGAATCCTGCCGACGTCCCGGTGAGCGCCGTGCCCGCGGACACCGTCGCCGTGGTGACGGCGTACAGGATCACCAGCCCGGCAAGCACCCACCACGGCTGGGCGGTGGTGTCGCTCAACAGTTTCAGCGTGTGCGCGTACCAGACGAACAGGAACACGGTTCCCGCCAGCACCATCGAGGACAGCACCGTGGTCACCCTGAGTGAGTCGAGCGCGCTGTACTCGTCGACGAGGACGAACGGCGGCGCCGTGATCACGAAGGCGAACCCGCCGACGACGGTGAAGACCGCGCCGACGGCATACGCGATCCGCGAGTCCGCCTGCCCGCCGATGGTGAGGAACAGTGCCGCCACCCCGAGCAGGACGAGCGGCGCGAGGTCTTCGCTCGATCCGATGAGGCAGGCCTCGAGGAGGGCGAGGGTACCCATGCCCGCGAGTGCGAACCGTGCGTGTCGCGGCAACGTCCGCGCCGCCGCGAACGCGGCGAACATCGCGGCCGCCAGTGCCAGCGCGATGAGCGTGGACCCGAGTCGGTCGAAGAGGTGGCCGATCACCAGCGTCGGGACGGCCGTGGTGACGATCATCGCGGTCGCGGTGACGTCACGAGAATTGCTGCGCAACAGGATGATCGACGAGACGAGTCCGAACGGCGCGACCAGTGCGGCGGACGCGAGCAGCCAGAACCGCTCCGGCCGGTCGGACAGTCCGGAACTCGCGATCGCGATCAGCAACGCGATCACCACCGGGCACGTCCGCGCGATCCCCAGGTACAGCCAGTCGCGACCGAGTTGCGCGGGGAAGCTGGCGACCTGGATGACGAACAGGAACCCGATGAGGGTCAGCGTGATGCCCTCGGTGAGGACGGGTGCGAGCACGGCGGCGCCGGTCACCACGAGCAGCGAGAGGGGCTGCGAACCCCACCTCACCGCGAGTGCGACACCGGCTCCCGCGATCCCGAGTGCCACGACCATCGCGAGCACCGGCAGCAACCAGTGATAGACGACCGCAACGGCCACGACGTCGAGGTAAGCGCCGGCGATACCCGTTGCCGCGAGCGCGATCCCGCCGACCCGGCCGCCGGGCCGCCCGAAGACACGGGCACCGGTGTAGACGAGACCGGCCGAGAACAACCCGCCCGCCACGACGCGCAGTTCCGGACCGAAGAATCCGGCCTGCGCCGCCAGCACCAGCAGCATCACGACACCGATCAGGGTGACGGCGACACCCGCGACGGCCAGCACGCGGCTGATCACCCCGTCGCGTTGCCACCAGGGTTCGCGAACTACCCGGGGAGGGGGCGTCGGAACGGGGCGGTACGGGACGGCCGGTGCGGGCGGCGGGGGTGCCTGCGGCACCGGCGGTCGGTACATCGGCTGCGGCACCGGCTGCGGTTGCGGTTGGGGCTGGGGCTGCGGGATGCTCGCGAGCTGCGCCTGCAGGACCGCGAGGTTCTCACCCACGTGGCGCATCTGCTGCCCGAGCGCCGAGAAGTCGCCGGAAAGCTGCGCGACCAGCCGCGGGTCGATCGAAGGAGTACCAGGTGTGGACATGGATCAATCGTCCTGCGGCAACGGCCCCCACACATGAGTAGGCCTACTCGAGAGGCCTGGGTCGTGCTACCCGAACATTCGCCGAATCGAGGTGCCGAAAGGGTGTTTGGCGGTCACGTTCCCGAACCTGACCTTGCCCCGGACGACGACGTGCAGCGGGCCGATGGGAGGGCCGGTCCGCACCTTGTTGGTCGCGGAACCGCCGACCGTTTCGACGCCGTTGAGGTCGACCGTCGCCTCTTCCGGCACGACCAGCGAGATCGTGCTCGCGTAGTCGTCGATCGTCACGTGCACCACCTGCGTGGTCATGACGGCCCGCGTGAAGTCGAGCGTCACCGTCGACAGCCGGGTGTTCACCTCGAGTGCGGGGGGAACGTTCCACGAGCCGGTGCGGCTGACCGACGACATCCGGCCCCGGATGACGTCGCCCGGCGGCGGCGCGGGCGACCGGTGCGCGACCGGCGGAACCGGGGGCGCCGGACGAGACACGTACGGCTGGTCGGGGTACGGCGGCGGCGTGAACTCGGAGATCAGCTGGATTCCCGGCAGATCCACCAGGACGACGTTCAGCTCCGCCCGCGTCTTCGCGGCGAGTGCCGTGTCCATCCGTTCGGTGAACTCACCGAGCGAGAGCATCCCCTGGCCGACCGCCCGCTGCAACAATTCGCCGACGTGTTCGCGCTCCGCATCCGATACGCGTAGGTCCCGTGCCTCCATACCGACCAGGTTAGCGCCCGTGAGTACTTATTAACCGCCCGTGGTTAACAAGTACTCACGGCTACTCGAGACCCTGCTCGATGGCGTACCTGGTGAGCTCGACGCGGTTGGCCAGCTGCAGCTTGCGGAGGGTCGCCTGGACGTGGTTTTCGACGGTGCGGTGACTCAGCGACAGTTTGGTCGCGATCTGCTTGGCGCTGAGCCCCTTCGCGACGAACCGCAGGACCTCGGTTTCCCGTTCCGTGAGTTGGGGAACGG
Organism: Rhodococcus wratislaviensis; assembly: GCF_900455735.1. GTDB lineage: Bacteria > Actinomycetota > Actinomycetes > Mycobacteriales > Mycobacteriaceae > Rhodococcus_F > Rhodococcus_F wratislaviensis. The sequence goes on from NZ_UAUI01000022.1 coordinate 87,865, forward strand.
CGGGGCCCTGCTCGTCGGCGGGCGCACTCGACATCCGGCGGTACTCCCCCAGCACGAGTCCGGCGAGACCCGGTGTGAACACCGCCTGCCCCGCCGCGGTGGCCCGCACCGCGTCCAGCAGTTCCTCCACGGACGCGCTCTTCACGAGGTACCCGGACGCACCGGCCTTGACCGCGTCGAGGACGTCGTCCCGTTCGGACGACGCCGACAGCACCAGCACCCGGCTGTCCGGCGACACCTCGAGGACGGCGGCGGTGGCCGCGGCGCCGTTTCCATCGGGCAGTTGCATGTCCATGAGCACCACTCCGGGACGGGTCGCGGCCGCCCGGCGTCCCGCGGTGGCGACGCCGTCTGCCGTGGCGACCACGGTGAACCCGGCGCCTTCGAGGTCGCGGGCCACGGCGTCCCGCCACATCGGGTGGTCGTCGACGACCATCACGGTGATCTGCTCGTCGGTCTCCGTGTCACCCATGCGTTTCGTCTCCCTTCGGCACGCGGATCTCCCACTCCGTGCCCTGCCCGGGTTCGGTGTCGAGTTCGGCGGTGCCGCCGAGCGCACCGACGCGGCCCAGAATGGATTTCGATACTCCCATGCGACCCTCCGCCTCCGCTTCGGCCAACCGTCCCGGAGCGATTCCGCTGCCGTCGTCGCGGACACTGACGATCACCTCGTCGCCCAGATCCTCCAGCAGCACGTAGGCTCTGGCGCCGGTCCCCGCGTGCAGTGCGACGTTGGACAGTGCCGTGTCGACGATCGCGACGAGTTCCGTCGCCCGGCCGCGTTCGATCGTCACCGGATCCGCCGGGGTCGACACGGACACGGTGGTGCTCGCCCGCGTGCCCAGCAGCAGTCGCAGGTCGATCGCGCTCCCACCCAGATCCGACGCCACGCCCGCACCCTGCTCGGAGATGAGCATGCGCAGGGCCACCTCCTGCTCGCCGGCGAGATCCGCGAGTTCGGCTGCGGGTCCCCCGATCTCGTTGCCGCGGCGGCGGACGAGCGCGAGCACCTGCAGGACTCCGTCGTGTACCTCTCGGGCCAGTCGTTCCCGTTCCTCGGTGGCGGCGGCCAACCGCACCGCCTGCTCCAGCTGGGCCTGTGCGCGCCGCGCGGTGGTGGTGGCGAGCCCGAGCGCCAGACCCACCGACACCAGGACCGGCGCCGTCGCGTCCCGCCACAGGTCGAGGTTGACCTGGTCGCGCACCACCGCGCTCACCGTCGCCATCAGCACACCGGACGCCATCCCGAGCCAGGGTCCACCGAAGACGGCGGCGGAGATCACCGCGTTGGTGACCCACAGCGTCGTCGGCAGAGTCTGATGATTGTTGTACCAATCATGATCGGAGACAACACGAGTCGACGCCATCAGCGCGATGACGATCAGCTGGTCGGCGATCACCACCTGGTAGCGCGGGACCTTCCCGTGGGACAACAGGACCGCCGAGAGTCCCGACCACACCGCCATCAGGGCGACGAGGAACCAGCTCAGCCGCTGATGGGTGTAGTACTGCACCGACACGAACTGATAGCTGATCGCGTACACCAGTGTGACGAGGCGGAATGCCTGCGCCGCCCGCCACAGCGGTGCGTCCGGCTGGGTGTCGAGCTCGGTCGTCGCTCGCGGGCGGTAGTGCAGTCGGGTGCGGTGCTCATTCCGGTCGGTCATGGGTCTGCGCAGTGTCGTCGAGGTGCGGGCCGCCGGGGTGCGGGCCGTCGGCCTCGGCCGGATAGAGCGGGACCGCCGGATCGTCGACCTCGAGTGCGTCGTAGGTGGCTTCGGGATCCGTGGACAGCAGCGAGCGCACCGCCGTGTTGAGCAGCGCGACGATCGGCACCGCCAGGAGGCCGCCGACGATCCCGGCGAGCACGATGCCGGTGGTGATGGCCAGCACCACTGCGAGCGGGTGCAACCGGACCGCACGCCCGAGCAGCAGGGGTTGCAGCACATGGGCCTCGAGTTGCATCACCCCGATGATGATGCCGAGCACGATCAGCGCGGTGAGGAATCCCTTGGTGACGAGGGCAACGAGCACCGCGAGGAACCCGGTGAGGAACGCACCGACGATCGGGATGAACGCACCGATGAACACGAGCGACGCCAGGGGCAGGGCGAGCGGAACCCCCAGGATCGCGAGTCCCGCGCCGATACCGACGGCGTCCGCGGCGGCCACCGCCACCGTGGCCCGGACGTATCCGATCAGCGAGCCGAACCCCTGGCTCCCCGCCAGCCGGACCCGCCGCCGTGACGCGGTGGGGACGAGGCGGGTGACGAACTCCCAGATCTGAGTTCCGCCGTAGAGGAAGAAGATGAGGGTGAACAGTGTCAGCAGGGCACCGGTGAAGATCTCGCCGACGACCGTGGCGGTGGTCAGTGCCCCACTCGTCAGCTGCTGGCGGTTGTCCTGGATGGACTTCACCACCGAGTCGCCGGCCTGCCGGATCTGATCCTCGCTGAAGTGCAACGGGCCGTCGGTGAGCCACCCCTGGATCTGTGTGACGCTCGCCTCGAACTGTTCGGTGAGGCCGGGAAGACCCTCGATGAACTGCTCGACGACGAACGTCATGATCCCGGCGACGATGCCGATCGAACCGATGAGGACGACCAGGACGGCAGCCGACCGCGGCACGCCCTTGCCCTGAAGCCAGTCGACGAGCGGCACCAGCAGCGCCGACGACAGCAGCGCCAGACCCACCGGGATGAGGACGGTGTCGAGCCTGGTCACGATGTATCCGAGGGTCAGCAGGCCCGCGAAGATGACGAGGAGCCGCCACGTCCACTCGGCCGCAACCCGCACCACCGGATGCACAGACGCCGAGGGGTGACTTCCGCCCTGTGTTACCGCGGCAGTGTCCGAGCGTTGCTCGTTCGCGTTCACCTGCGGAGCGTATCGAGGTTCGGACAGTGCCGGGCGATCCGCGCGGGAAACACGCGCGCAGGGCACGCATATGAGCCGTTAGGGGGACGTGTCCTACGCCACCCGATACACCCCCCGCTAAATTGAACGGCGTGCGGAAATCCTATAGAGCGATCGCGGCGACGGTCCGCAGCAGATGGCCGCTCTATATGGTGTCGATGCTCCTCGCCAATTTCATCGGCGCCATCCTCGTTTTCGCGTTCGTGCGGTACGGCGTGCCGATCCCCGAATCGCAGGAAATCATCGCCGACCGGGTCCGCAACGTCGCGATCTTCGGCGGCTATCTCGCGTTCGCCGCCGTGGTGAGTCTCACGGCCGCGGCGATGATGCTGCGGTCGGTCGTGCGCTGGCAGTTGCGTGGGGGTCCGCCGACGCGCAGCGAACAGATGTCGGCGCTGCACGCACCGCTGCGACAGGCGATCGTGCACCTGGTGCTGTGGATCCTCGGCGGCATCATCTTCGTGCTGCTCACCATCACCGAGATGCCGGAACTCGCGGTCGCGGTGATCGTCACCGTCTGCATGGCCGCGACCACGACGTTCGGTTTCACGTACATGCTCGGCGAGCGCATCCTGCGACCGGTGGCCGCCCGCGCGCTCAGCGAGGGCGAGTTCGACCGGACCATGGCACCCGGCGTCGGCACCCGGATGGCCATGACGTGGGGGCTCGGAACACTGATGCCCGTCATCGGCATCATCCTGCTGTGCGTGACGCAGATAACCACCGACCTGGTGTTCTCCCCGAACGCGCTCGCGTGGGCGATCATGTTGCTGTCGATCATCGCGATCGCGCAGGCGTTCGCGCTGTCGATGCTGACGGCCAGCCAGATCTCCGACCCGATCAAACAGCTGCGGCGGGCCATCGAACGCGTCCAGCGCGGTGCCACCGACGTCCGCGTCGAAGTGTTCGACGGCAGCGAGATCGGGCGACTGCAGGTCGGGTTCAACCGCATGATGCGCGAATCGGACGAACGGCGGCTGCTGCGCGAACTGTTCGGCCAGCACGTCGGCGAGGACGTCGCGCGGCGGGCACTGCAGTTCGGTACCGAACTCGGCGGGGAGACGAGGTTCGTCGCGGTGCTGTTCGTCGACATGGTCGGCTCCACCGGCGCCGCCGCGGAGCGTCCCCCGGGCGAGGTCGTGAACCTGCTCAACGAGTTCTTCCGCGTCGTCGTCGACGTGATCGACCGGCACCACGGGTTCGTCAACAAGTTCATGGGTGACGCGGCTCTCGCGATCTTCGGTGCCCCCCTCGACCGCCCCGACGCGCCGACGGCGGCGCTGGCGGCGGCCCGGGAGCTGCGGTTCGCGTTGAACGAGATCACCGGCCTCGACGTCGGCATCGGCGTCTCCGCAGGCCTCGCCGTCGCCGGCAACATCGGCGCCGCCGAACGCTTCGAATACACGGTGATCGGCGACCCCGTCAACGAGGCGTCGCGGCTCACCGAACTCGCCAAGCTCCACCCCAGCCGCGTGCTGGCATCGACGAGTGCCCTGTATTTCGCGGACGACGACGAACAGGCGCACTGGGAACTCGGCGAACAGGTCCAGTTGCGGGGGCGTCGCCGCAACACCCATCTGGCTTGGCCGGAGGACTATCCGGAGTAATCCGCTACCCGTTGGTTACGCTGGCCAGGTGGCCCAGCCTCGATCCGACCCGCCCACTGCCGAGCCTCCTCGGCAGCGAAGCCGATACTGGTGGATCAAATGGCTACTCGGCGCCGGCCTCCTTGCCCTGCTGACCGTCGAGGGCATCTACCTGTGGCCCACGCTCAGCGACTCGTGGAAAGCACTCACCGAGATCCACTGGGGGTGGGTCGCGGCATGTATCGCAGCCCAGGCCGTCTCCCTGAGCGGGTACGGCGCGGTCCAGCAGCGACTGCTGCAGGCGGGTGGTGTCGTCGTCAGCCAGCTGAAGTCGGTGTCGGTGATCTACGCGAGCACCGCGATGGCCGTGAGCCTGCCTGCCGGTCAGGTGTTCTCCACCGCCTTCACTTACAAGCAGACCCGCAAGTGGGGTGCCACCCCCATCGTCGCGTCCTGGCAGCTGGCGATCTCCGGAGTGATCGCCGCGGGCAGCCTCGCACTGCTCGGCGCCGCGGGCGCGTTCGCCGTGGGCACCAAGGTGAGTCCGGTCACGCTGGCACTGTCGCTGGTGGCCGCGTTCGGCCTGTTCTACGGGCTGCGATACATCTCACGTAACCCCGACTCGATCGAGTCGATCGGGCATTGGGTACTCACCCGATACAACAAGTTCCGCAAGAATCCCCCCGAGACCGGCGTCGAGCGGTGGAAGGAAATCCTGAGCCAGCTCGATTCGGTCGAGCTGAGCCGCAAGGATTCCGTCATCACGTTCGGGTGGTCGGCGGTGCACCGGCTCGCCGACGTCGCGTGCCTCGGTTTCGCGTGCTGGGCGGTGGGCGCGGAACCGTCGTTCGCCGGTCTGCTGATCGCGTTCGCCGCAGCCAAGGCGGTGGGCAGCATTCCGCTGGCCCCGGGCGGGCTGGGGTTCGTCGACGGCACCCTGATCGCCACGCTGACGGCGGCGGGGGCCACCGCGTCGCAGGCCCTCGCGGCCGTGTTCGTCTACCGCATGGTGAGCTACATCCTCGTCGCGCTCGTCGGCTGGGTGGTCTTCCTCATCCTGTTCCGGCACAACCAGCACGAAGACCTGGAGATGGACCTCGAGTTCGAGCGCCGGGAGCAGTCCTCACCGACCACCAAGCGCACGCCACACACCGGGGACCCCGAGCCCGACTCCCAGCCGTGAGTACTTCTTAACCGCCGGACGTTTGTTGAGTCTGGGGACATGTGAGACAGATGATGTCTACCCAGATGTGAGACACGCTGCCGTCGACGAGGTGTGAGGCACCTGACTGGTCGTGAACTTGGTTCATGACCGGAACGGATGCCGTCATGGACCTGCTACACGCCCTGCTGGTGCTCGCCCACGCCACCGGCGCCGACATGTTCGACGGGAACTTCGCCCGCTGGTGCGCCGACCACGGGATCTCCCGCGCCACCGCCTACCGACACAAGAAACGGATCGAGGAGGAGGGCCGGTGGACCACCCGGTCCCGCCGGCCCACCTCCTGCCCACACGCCACCCCACTACCGGTCGAGATCGAAATCGTCCGGCTCCGCCTGAACCTGCCCCACCACGAGCGCGGCGCCGACACCATCGCCTACCACCTGCAGGCCGTCGCCGACAAACACCACTGGGCCGCCGAGGGCTGGACCATCCCGTCCCGGGCCACGATCAACACGATCCTCTCCCGCTACGACCTGGTGATCCCGGAACCGAAGAAACGCCCGAAATCGTCGTACCGCCGGTTCTGCTACCGCAACCCCCGCGACTGCTACCAGATCGACGCCACCCAGGTCGGTTGGCCACCGGCGAGAAGGTCGTCGTCTTCGAGGTCCTCGACGACTGCACCCGCACCCTGGTCGCCACCCGGGTCGCGGACGCCGAGACCGCCGCCGGGGCGATCGCGGCGATCACCGCCGCGTTCACCGGCTTCGGGATCCCGGCGTTGGTGCTCGCCGACAACGGCAGCGCGTTCACCTCCCGCCGCACCAAGGGCGGCATCTCCGGCTTCACCCGGGTCGTGGAGCAGGCCGGGGCCCGGCTGATCCACTCCACCCCGTATCACCCGCAGACCTGCGGGAAGGTCGAACGCCACCACCGCACCTTCAAGCAATGGTTGGCCGCACGGCCCACCACCGCGGCCACCACCGCCGAACTGCAGCAACTGTGCGAGACCTACCAGCGGTTCTACAACACCGAACGCCCGCACAGCGCCGTCAAGATGCCACCGCTGCAGGCCTGGCGGAATGCGGCGATCCACGGTGGGCCACAGCACCTTCCGATCCAACACGACGCCACCGTGCACGCCCTGGTCGTCTCCTCCACCGGCACCGTGTGCGTCGACTCCCGCGCCCGCCTGAGCGTCGGCCGAAAGATGGCCGGACAGACCGTCACCCTGCTGCGCGACGACGACCACGTCACCGCCTACACCACCGACGGCGACGTGATCGGCCACCTACACCTCGACCACACCAAGCGCTACCAAGGCAAACTCCGCCCCGCCTAAAATCTGTCTCACATCTACGTAGACACCCGTGTCTCACATCTACGTAGACAGCACAAACCGCCGGACGTTAACAAGTACTCACGGGCGGCGAAGCCGCATGAGGTGCTCGGTACTGACCCTGACGGCCTCCCCGGCGTCCCCGTCGGCGATCGCCTCCACCAGAAGTCGGTGGGCGTCGGCCTCGGGCTCGCTGCCCACGCTCAGGTCCAGCGTCGCCGTCAGGTCGAGCATCGCTTCGCGCAGCCGCGGGACGAACGTCTCGAACAATTCGGTCAGCACCGGGTTGTGCGCCGCGACCACCACTGCGCGATGCAGCGCGATGTCTGCGTCGACGAATGCGGCGGCACCGGTCCCGGACGCCGCGGACCGCGCGTGCAGCGCCTGGCGCAGCGCCGCGACATCTGCCTCGTCGCGCCGGGCCGCCGCCAGCCGGGCCGCCTCGATCTCGACGGTGTGGCGCACCTCGACGACGTGCCGGATCTCCTCGGTCCGGAGCACCCGGTCCCAGTCCTGCCGCGGCGTCGACCTGCGGAGGAACACGCCGGCCCCCTGCCGTGACTCGACCATGCCGAGACCCGCGAGCATCCGGACGGCCTCGCGGACGGTCGACCGTCCGACGCCCAGTTCGGCCGCCAGTTTCGTCTCGCCGGGCAGCTTGGCGCCGACCTCCCACTCACCGCTCGCGATCCGTGAGCGCAGCAGGTCCGCCGCCTGGTCCGTCAGCAGGTGGCGTCGTATCGACGAGGTCACGCACAGCTCCTCAGGTTGTCTGATGAGTGATTTTCTCCTAGTCTAGCGCCGTGGCGTTCCGTGGACTTCTCCTCCACTGCCGCGGCGGGGCCTGAAGGCCGGCACCCTGCCGCGGGGTTTCGCCGCGTCGGTCGACTCGTGTACCCCCTTCCGAGGAGAAGACCGTCATGACCAGCACCGTCCCCACGTGGAACAACCAGCAACCGTCGCCGATGCCCTCCGATCGCTACCGCGCGATCTGGGACCGCGTTCCCGTCCCCGACCTCGACCGCACCTGGCCGGCGCGACGCACCACCACCGCCCCGCTGTGGGTGCCCGTCGATCTGCGCGACGGCAACCAGGCCCTCGCCGAGCCGATGGATCCGGAGCGCAAACGCAGGTTCTTCGAACTGCTGATCTCGATCGGCTACAAGGAGATCGAGGTCGGATACCCGTCCGCGAGCCAGACCGATTTCGACTTCGTCCGCGACCTCGTGCGTCTGGACCTGGTGCCCGAGGACGTGACGATCGTCGTCTTCACCGCTGCCCGCGACGATCTGATCGCCCGGACGTACGAGTCGGTCGAGGGACTGCCGAACGTCGTGGTGCACATGTACACCGCGACGGCGCCGACGTGGCGCTCCGTCGTTCTCGGCAAGGATCGGAAAGAGCTGCACCGGTTGATCTTCGATGCCGCGCAGGAGGTGGCACGCGGCGCCGGTGACCATCCGGGACGGCGTTTCGAGTTCTCGCCCGAGGTGTTCAACCTGACCGAGCCGGACTTCGTGCTCGGACGTGTGCAACAGCCTCACCCGGTTGTGGGACGCGAGCCCCGACCGTCCGGTGATCCACAATCTGCCTGCCACGGTGGAGGTTTCGACACCCAACGTGTATGCCGACCAGATCGAGCACATGCACCGGCATCTGGAGCGGAGGGAGTCGGTCATCCTGTCGGTGCATCCGCACAACGACCGCGGCACCGGGGTCGCCTGCGCCGAACTGGCGGTGCTGGCGGGTGCGCAGCGGGTCGAGGGCTGCCTCTTCGGCAACGGTGAGCGGACCGGCAACGTCGATCTGGTGACGCTGGCCCTGAATCTGCACGCGCAGGGCGTCGACCCGATGATCGACCTCTCCGACATCGACGCGGTGCGACGAACCGTCGAGTACTGCAACAGGATTCCCGTCCACGAGCGGCACCCCTACGGCGGCGACCTCGTGTACACGGCGTTCTCCGGCACCCACCAGGATGCGATCAAGAAGGGATTCGCGGAGCATCGGGCGTCCGCGGCGGCAGCCGGGCTGGATGCGGCGAGCGCGCCGTGGGCGGTGCCGTACCTGCCGATCGACCCGGCGGACGTGGGACGCGACTACCAGGCCGTCATCCGCATCAACAGCCAATCCGGCAAGGGCGGCATCGCGCATCTCCTGCAGAGCGAATACGGCATCACGCTGCCGCGGCGGCTCCAGATCGACTTCGCCGCGAAGGTGCAGGAGGCGGCGGACTCGTCGGGGCTCGAGATCACCGCCGAGGAATTGTGGACGCTGTTCTGCGCCGAGTACGGCTACCGGGGCGGGCTCGGCCGATGGTCCGTCGAGCACGGCACGGACGGCGACCGGCTGTTCGTCGTGTTCGACGTCGACGGAGTGGAAGTGTCGGGCGAGGCGGTGGCCACCGGCCCCGTCGAGGCGATGACCCGCGTCCTCATGTCGAAGGGCGTGGACGTGGACGTCCTCTCCCTGACGCAGCACTCGCAGCGGTCGGGTAGCGACAGCGCGGCGATCACGTTGGCCGAGTGCCGCGTCGGCGATCGGACGGTGTGGGGCATGGGCTCGCATCAGTCGGTGACGGCCTCCGCGATCCGGGCGGTGTACCGAGCCGTGAGTACTTGTTAACCGCGGGACGTTAACAAGTACTCACGGGCGGCGAAGCCGCAAAGCCTCCGCGACCACGTCCGGACGGTCCTCGGGCATCAACGTGTAACTGTCCTCGACCTCCTGCAGTTCGGCGTGCGGGTACAGCTCGGCCAGGCGCCGGCCGTGGTCGCGGGGCATCACCTTGTCCTCGACGGCCCACAGCACGAGGACCGGCCGGTCGAAACTCCGGTTCGCTTCCGCCCACTCCCACAGCGTCGACTTCGGCGGCAGCGACGTCGTGTACTTGCGCAGGTCTCGTCGCACCCGGCGGTCGGTGGTCGCGGGCCGGAACCATCCGTCCATCACCGACTTCGGTACGGGCCGCTTGCTCATCCAGCCCCACCCCGCGGGTGCCCGGCGCATGGCCCGGAATCGCAGCGCCTGCATGGTCAACGCGAGACCGCCGGGGATCGCCACCGCGAGACCTATTGCGCGACCGGGAATTCCGGGCGGATAGTTGTCGAACGCCTCACACGGGGTGAGGACGAGAGCCCCGACGCGGCTGGTGTCACCGAGCGCGATCAGCACCTGCGCGCCGCCCCAATCGTTCTGCACGAGGGTGACGTCCGCGAGATCGAGTCGTTCGAGGAACTCGCCGATGAGCAGGCCGAGACCGCGTAGCGAGAGGTCGGCGTCCTCACGCATCGGAATGCGGTGCGCGCCGAGCGGGAGGTTCGGGACGATGCAGCGGAAGTCCGGGGCGAGTTGCTCCACCACGTGTCGCCATACGGTGCCACCGATCGTCAGCCCGGAGATGAACACGAGAGCGGGGCCGTCACCCCCGGTGTCCCGGTACTCGACGGTGCCTGCGGAGAGCTCGATCTGCTTCATGGCACTCACTCCATTTGATAGATCGTTCTACTGAGAATCACGTTACGATGAGGTACGCACCGAGCGCAACGGTCGGAGGGCAGCAAAGTGAACGACACGAAGGCCCGCATTCTCGGCACCAGCAGCGACCTCTTCCGCCGCAACGGCTACACCGGGACCGGACTCAAGCAGGTCGCCACGGAGGCGCGCGCCCCGTTCGGGTCGATCTACCACTTCTTCCCCGGCGGCAAGCAGCAGCTCGGCGAGGAGGTCATCCGATCGTCGGGCGAGGAGTACGCCCGGCTGGTCTTTTCCATTCTCGACGCGCATCCCGACATCCTCGAGGGGATCGAGGTGGGGTTCCGGCTGGCCGGCGAGACGCTGGTGGCCACCGATTACGCGGACGCCTGCCCCATCGCCACGGTCGCACTCGAGGTCGCGAGCACCAACGAGGTGCTCCGCATTGCCACGGCGGACGTGTTCACGAGCTGGATCGACTCGGGGAGCGCCCTCCTGCGCCAGCGCGGATTCGACGAGGCCGATGCGAGGCGCCTGATCCTGGGCTTCGTCACCAGCCTGGAGGGCGCGTTCGTCCTCGCCCGCGCGCTGCGCAGTACCGAACCGCTCGACGCGGCCGGCGCCACGGTCCTCGCCGCGGCGCGAGCCTGCCTCCCCCCACGTGAGGGAGAAAGCGCCCCCGGGCACACTTCGCCACTCACGTGCGGTATGTGACGGGCATCACATTCGTGTTGTGGAAGAAATTCACCCAGCCCATAGTTGAAGCTACAAGAACTTGAACATTCAACTATTGCGTCGACGATCCGAGGAGTTTTCATGACCACCGCCACCGCCACCCTGCCCAACCTCACCGCCGGAACCTGGGCCATCGACACCGTCCACTCCACCGTGGGCTTCTCCGTCCGCCACCTCATGGTCAGCAAGGTCCGCGGCACGTTCAACGACTTCACCGGCGCGATCACCGTCGCCGAGGACGGCACCGCCGCCGTCACCGCCGAAATCCAGGTCGCGTCCATCGACACCAAGAACACCGACCGCGACGCCCACATCAAGTCCGCCGACTTCTTCGACGCCGAGCAGTACCCGACCGCCACCTTCACCTCCACCGCCGTCCGCGCCAAGGGCGACGACTACGTGGTCGAGGGCGAATTCACCCTCCACGGCGTCACCCGCCCCGTCGAGCTCGCCCTCGAGTTCAACGGCGTCAACCCCGGCATGGGCAACGGCCCGGTCGCCGGCTTCGAAGCCACCACCGTCCTCAACCGCAAGGACTTCGGCATCACCATCGACATGCCCCTCGAAGGCGGCGGAGCCGTCGTCGGCGACAAGATCACCATCACCCTCGAGATCGAGGCCGGCCTCCAGGCCTGACCCCACCCGCACCCCGCGCCCCGTCATCCACCCGGACGACGGGGCGCGGTCGTGCCGCGGGCATACCGGGCGGCGAACAGCACTGCCCACCCGATCGCGCCGATCAGCGCGAAACTGATCAGCCGGTACAGCATCACGGCGGCAGTCGCCTCGTCCGTGCCCAGCCCGCCGGCGACGAACGCCACGATCAGGGCGCCGTCGACGACGCCGATCCCGCCGGGAATCAAAGGGATGCTCGACGCGGCCATGCCCGCGACGTAGGCCGTCATCGCGAGGCCGATCCCGACGTCGGTGACGCCCACCGCGCGGCACGCGGCGACCAGACACAGCAGGTCGCCGATCCAGTTCAACCCCGCGAACACGCCGCCGAGCACCCAGTCACGCGGGCGGGGCCGGACGAGGGCCAGTTGCTCGACGAGCGCACGGACGCGTTCGACGCCCGACGCCGCGGGTCTCCGGAGAAACGCGTTGGCCCAGCCGAGCACCCGCTCCCCCGCAGACACGAGCAGTTCCGGACGGCGCACCAGCTCCCGGATCGCGAAGGCGAGTCCGAGGACTCCCACGATCTCGCCGCCGACGGTGATGGGATCGGCATGCGCCCGGACGCCGACGGTTGCGCCGAGAATTCCGAGGGCCCCGAGCGCGAGGGAGCTGATGATCCCCGACGCGAGCATCGTCCAGGCGACCAGCGGGGTGCTCGCACCCCACGTGCGCAACCTCCGAAACGTGAATCCGGCGGACACCAGATGGCCGGCGGGGAGCGTGACGGACAGCGCGTTGGACGCGAAAGTCAGTGCGATCGAACGATGGAGTGCCACCCGCAGACCGCCTGCCGCGAGCAATTGCCGCTGCAGTCGCGCGAACGTCGTCATCGACGCGATCTCGGCGATCACCGCCAGCACGAGCCACCGCCACCGCGGGTGCAGCAACGTGCCCGACGCTCGCGCGATGTACGGACCCAACACCAGAGCCTCGACGACCAGCGCTCCGGCCGCGGCGATCGCCAATGCCGTCCTGGGTACCGTCCGCCCACGCCACACGTCAGTGACGTTCGTCGGACGCGACGCCGGTCCGCGACCGGGGAAGGTCGAGGACCCCGGCCTCGATCTCCGCGAAAGCCGAATCCAGCAACCCCAGGAACCGCTGCGCGTCGTCGCCGGGCCGCCACTGCAGATACGCGGTGCGCAGTACGGCGAACGCCGTGTTGACGAGCAGCGCACTGCAGAGCGGGTCGACCCGATCTGGTCGGACCCGGGCGTCGACCCACTCCTGGACGAACTGCTGAAATCGCTCTCCGGCGGCCTTCGTCGACTGCGCGAGGTGGGGGGCGGCGTCCAGAATCCGGCGTTGCACCGTGAGGGTGGCGGCGTTGTGGGCGATGTTCGCGCGGATGATCTCGCGGACCGACGCCCACATCGGTTCGCCGTCGGGACGCTCGTCCGCCAGCTTCTGCCACCGCTCACGGTCACCAGGTCCGGGGTCGAAGAGCAGCGCTTCCTTAGAGTCGAAATAGTTGAACAGCGTGCTCTTGGACACGCGTGCCGCTGCCGCGATCTCTTCGACGCTGACGTCGTCGTATCCGCGCGTGTCCACCAGGTCGAGGGCGCACGCATGCAGCGTCCGCCAGGTCTCGTGCTTCTTCGAGACGCGAAGACCTGATCCGCTGTCCGTCGCCATGAATCGAACCTTAACCCCAACTTGGACCGAGTACAATTTTCTTCCCGGTCCACTGTTGGCGCGAGTCCACATACTGTCGCGAAGGCGGCCCCTCTAGGCTGACCATGTGAAGAAGTACTTCCCCGCGCTCGCCCTGGACGTCGTTCTCGTGATCGTGTTCTGCGCGATCGGCCGCCGCAGCCACGACGAAGCCAACGCCCTGACGGGTCTGGCCACCACGGCGTGGCCGTTCCTGACCGGCCTCGCGGTCGGCTGGCTCGCCACCGTCGCGCTCTACCGCGACAAGTTCGACGGATTCCTCCTCGTCCCGACGGGCATCGTGGTGTGGCTGTCGACGCTCGTGGTGGGCATGCTGTTGCGCGTGGTCAGCGGCCAGGGAACGGCGTTCAGTTTCGTCATCGTGGCCGGCACCGTGCTCGCCGTATTCCTCCTCGGTTGGCGTGCCGTCGCCAAGATCGTGACCAAGTCGCGCGCCGCCACCCGATAGCGGCGAATCCGCCCCGACGGCACACGAACTTCCGCTCGAGGTGAGACAGTTTTCCCATGAGTGACACCATCGATCCGGCCCGGGACGAGAAGCGGTCCGATCGCGGCTTCTTCGGCCAGCCGTTCGCCCTCGCGAACCTGTTCGGCGTCGAGATGTGGGAGCGATTCTCCTTCTACGGGATGCAGGGCATCCTGATCTACTACCTCTACTATTCGGCCGCCGACGGCGGACTCGGAATCGCAGAATCGTCCGCGACCAGCATCGTCGGCGCCTACGGCGGCACGGTGTACCTGTCCACCATCCTCGGCGCCTGGATCGCCGACCGGCTCCTCGGCTCCGAACGAACCCTGTTCTACAGCGCCATCCTCGTCATGCTCGGCCACATCGCCCTGGCCGTGTTCCCGGGCCTGTGGGGTGTGGGCATCGGCCTGGTCTGCGTCGCGTTCGGTAGCGGTGGGCTCAAGGCCAATGCCACCTCGCTCGTCGGCGATCTCTACGACGCCGACGACGAGCGCCGCGACGCCGGATTCTCCATCTTCTACATGGGTATCAACCTCGGTGCCCTCGTCGGCCCGCTCCTGACGGGCTGGGCGCAAGACTCCATCGGCTTCCACGCCGGCTTCGCGCTCGCCGCAATCGGCATGGCGCTCGGACTGATCCAGTACACGCTCGGCCGCAAGCGCCTCCGGGGCATCGGGGCGGAACCGCCCAATCCCCTCCCCCGCGCGCAGCGACCCAAGTGGATCGCGATCGGCGCCGCCGCGGTCGTGGTGATTGCGGCCCTGTCCCTGACCGGGGTGATCACCGCAGCCAACATGTCGGACATCGTGGTCGGCCTCACCATCGTCGCGGCGATCGGCTACTTCGCGGTCATGTTGTCGAGCCGCCGCATCACGGCCGTCGAGCGCAGCCGCGTCTACGCGTTCATCCCGATGTTCATCGCCAGCGCGGTGTTCTGGTCGTTGTTCCAGCAGCAGTTCACCACCGTCGCGGTGTACTCCGACAAACGACTCGACCGCAACCTGTTCGGCTGGGACTTCCCGCCGTCGTGGGTGCAGTCCATCAACCCGGTCTTCATCATCATCTTCGCGGGCGTCTTCGCGGCCGCCTGGACGAAGCTCGGACCTCGTCAGCCGTCCTCGCCGATCAAGTTCGCGGCGGGCACCGTCATCATGGGTATCGCGTTCCTGGCGTTCATCCCGATGTCGGGTGGCGGTGCGAACAGCGCACCGCTGCTGGGTCTGGCCGGCATCCTGCTGCTGTTCACGTTCGCCGAACTGCTGCTGTCCCCGGTCGGACTGTCGCTGTCGACCAAGCTGGCGCCCGAGGCCTTCCACACCCAGATGGTGGCGTTGTTCTTCCTGTCCGTCGCCCTGGGCACCGCCATGGCGGGCACGCTGGCCGGCTACTACGACGAGAACAACGAAGTCCCGTACTTCACCGCGGTCGGGCTGGGTTCGATCGCCGTCGGTGTGCTCCTCGCCGTCGGCTCACCGTGGATCCGGCGTCTGATGAAGGGCGTGCACTGAGCGTCAGCGCACCCACAACCACACGGCCAACCCGAATCCCGCGATCGCGATGACGACGCGGAGGACGGACGGTGGTATCCGCCTGACGACGGGCGGGCCGCACCACCCACCGGCCAGGGCGCCGATCGCCATCGCGGCGGCGGCGCCCCAGTGGACGGGACCGAAGACCGCGAACCCGATCGCCGCCACCAGGTTCGCGACGCCCAGGAGAAAGCTCTTCAGGATGGTCGCGCGCCAGATCTTCTCCGAGGTGAGGATCAAAGCGATCGCCAGGAAGATCACGCCGGCACCCGCGCCGAAGTAACCGCCGTAGATGGCGACGACGAACAACGACACCGAGTACGCCCGTGGCATGTCCCGCCCGCCCGCCAGCGCGCGGAGTCGGGGTTGCAGCAGCAATGCCAGGGCCGCGAACGCCACCATGAACGGAACGATCGCCTCGAACGATCCCGCCGGAGCCACCAACAGGATTCCCGCGCCCACCAGGCCGCCCGCAGCCGAGTACAGCGCCCAGCGCCACAGCTTGGGACCGGTGTCGGCGACCTCCCGCGTCGAGTTGGACAGGGCGCCGACGCCGACCGCCACCATCGCGACCGTGTTGGTGACGTTCGCGGTGACCGGCGGCAGACCGACCGCGAGGAGTGCGGGATACGACACGATGGACGCCAGGCCGGTGACGAAGCCGACCAGTCCCGCGAAGAACCCCGCTACGACGAGAAGACCGATATCAAGCAGCGACACAAGGTAGAAACTTACCCTTGCTCACTTACTCCCTCAGCGCGGACGGCCCGCCCTCAGTTCGCCGGCTTCGCCATCTCACGGAAGAGCATGTCGGTCATCTTCACCGCGCGGTCGCCACCGTCGGCGTCGGCGACGAAGACCGCGAAGGCCAGGTCGCCGCGTGAGCCGTAGAACCAGCGGTCGTCGCCGCTCGCACCGTTCATGCCCATGAGGTCCGGGTAGCCGTTGAGGAACGACGCCCCGCCCCGCACCACGTTGTCGCGCATCATGCCACGGAGCTGGTCGTTGACGTTCGCCGGAAGCGGCTGAGCGGCCACGTCCGTGGTGCCCGGCTGTCCCTGGACGATCATCGGCGCGGGCGCGCTGCCCCGCGCGATCGACGCGGCCAGCATGGCCATCCCGAACGGTGTCACGGCGGGCAGGTCGCTGTCCTTACGGTTCATCACCTGGTTCATGCCCGACTGGTCGGCGGTGAAGACGGCGGTCTGATGGTCGAGGCCCGGGATCTTGTAGTTCATGCCGAGCCCGAGCTGATTGCCCGCCTTCTCGATGTCCTCGATCGACAGCGAGGACGGGTCGACGCCCTTCTGCAGTCCGGCGGCCTTCTTCACCAGGTCGAGGTTCGATCCGGCGGGGTAGAGCCCCTGGAACGCGATCGGCCCCTGCTCCATCGCCTGATTGTTCTGCGCGGCGGCCAGCACGGCGCCGGACGACGGCTGGATCGCGACGATCGTCGCGGGGGTGCCGACGCTGACCACGGCTTCCTCTGCTGCCAGCTGCAGGCGGGAGTCCATGGTCGCGACGATGTCCGGTCCGGGCGGGCCCTGGAAACCTGCCTGCGGAATGAGCGTGCCGTCGGGGTCCACGAGGTGGACGGCCCAGCCGGCCGTGGCGTCCCGGTTCGCCTGCCACACCTTGCGCAGCGGATCCAGCAGCGGTGTCGTGATGCGTCGATCCGCTGTGATGAGCTTCGGCGTCTTGATGGTGACGACGCCGGGGATCGCGAGATCCTCCTCGAGGAACTCCCAGTCCTGGTCGCGCAGCAGCACGGCGGTGACCTGCTGGCCGGGCTTCTCGGCCATCTCCGCCATCATCGTGTCGGACGTCACGAGGGGCGCCACCGGCTCGAGGACCTCCGCGAGACGCCGGGTGGTCGCGACAGGATCGGGCATCGTGGCGGGATCGAGGGTGACCGAGTTGATGGTCTGCTCGTTCATGAGCAACGCACCGAACGCGTCGAAGACCCGCGGCGGAGCGGCGTCCGTCCGGTCGTAGCGGACGATACGCCCGTTGCCCAGGTCGGGCGCGAGGATCGACGGATCCCAGGAGATGCGCCAGCCGACGGACAGGTTCCGCACACCACCCTGAACCTGGTAGGTCCAATCCTTGCCCTCACCGAAATGCCAAGCGGCACCGACGGTGAAGAAGCCGGAATCCGAGCCGAGATCCATGAACTGGGTCAGGTCGAACTTGGCGTCCTCGGGTTTGAGTCCGTCGAACATCTGCTGAATCGCCGTCTCCGCGGCGTTGGGATAAGAGGTCTGCGCTGCCGCGGCAGCGGCGTCGCCCTCGTTCAGTGCGTTGACGAAGTCGTCGACGACCGACTGAGCGGTCGCCTCCTCTTTCGACAGCACACACGACGCCAGAATCACCGCCAGAACGACAGCCGACGTCAGGGCGATCACATATCTGTTGCGGCGGCCAAGCGATCGTCCATTCCCCATGTCCACCATCTTGCTTTCAGTCACATGCGTAACAAGCACCATTTGCCTACGAAGGAGTTACGGTTGAGCCACAACTTATCCCCGAACAGCAACGCGCGAACGGGTTTATCGAAGAAAACGCCCCGCAGCCTGCACAGCAGGGGCCGAACTGTCACCTGTTGCTATAAATACGGCAAATGCTAGGTCGTCCTTGATTCCGACGAACCAGCCGTGCGCGGGGCCATTTCCCGACTCGGCCGTGCCCGTTTTGCCGAGCAGTCCCGGAATGTCCTGCAGCGCAGTAGCGGTACCGCCCGTCACAGTTTCACGCATCATCGTCCGGAGGTCGGAGGTGACGTTCGCAGGCACGGTGGGTGCCGTCTTGTCGGCTGTTCCCGGTTGGCCTTGCACGATCATAGGCGACGGCGTCGAACCGTTCGCGATGGAGGCGGCCACCATGGCCATCCCGAACGGCGTCGCGGTCACCTGCCCCTGCCCGATCCCGGACTCGACACGGGCCGCCGGACTGTCGGCGACGGGCACGTTGCCGGTCACGGTCGTGAGCCCGGGCGTCACGTAGTCGACGCCGAGCCCGAACTGCAGCGCGGCCTGCTGCAGGGCGTCGGGCGGCAAGCCGACCGCCAACCGTCCCATGGTGGTGTTGCACGACCGCGCGAAGGCGGTGTGCAGCGGGACCGCGCCCAGGTCGAACTCGTCGTCGTTGGGGATCTGCCTGCCCTCGATGTTCTCGGTGCCGGGGCAGGGCAGAACAGTGTCGGGTGTGGCGGCACCGGCCTGCAGGGCCGCGGACGTCGTCACGGTCTTGAACGTGGATCCCGGCGGGTAGAGGCCGGTCAGCGCGATCGGCCCGAGTGCGTCGGCCGGCGCGTTCTGCGCGACCGCCAGCACCTCCCCGGTGGAGGGTCGCAGGGCGACGATCGCGGCCTGCTGCGGCACGTCGGCGAGCGCCCGCTCGGCAGCCATCTGCATCGGGAGGTCGAGGGTCGTCGCGATGTCGGGGGCGTCGGGTCCCTGCTCACCGGCGATGCTCTTCGCCGCGCCGTCCTGGCCGACCAGCTGCACCGCCCAGCCGGCGGAGGCGTCCTGCCCCTCCTGCCACAGGTCGCCGAGGCCCGCCAGGGTGGGTGAGGCCAGCGCCTTGTCGGTGCTGAGCAGCCTGGTCTGCGGGGCCAGTGTCACTCCGGCGAGTTGCCGCAACTGCGGTTCGATCGGCGCCAGGTCCTCGGCGCGCAGCGAGATGGCCGTGACCGGCTTGCCCTGGGCGCCGGCCAGATCCTGCTGGAGCGAGGCTGCGGTGATCGTCGGGGCGATGGGCGAGAGCAACGCGGCCACCGCCGCGGTGTCCGCACCTGGTTCGAGGTTGACGAGCGTCACGACCTGTTGATCGAGGATCGGCGCCCCACCCGCGGCGAGGACTTTCGGCGGCGCCCCGGTCGTGGTGGTGTACCGGACGGTGGTGTCGTCGGTGAGACCGGGTGCGAGCACGGCCGGGTCCCAGACGATCTTCCAGTCGTCGCCATCCTTGGTGGCGCTGCCGGTGGTGCTGTACTTCCACTCCTGCCCCGGGGCGAACGGCCACGACACGTCCATCGTGAACGTTCCGCCGTCGTCGCCCGACTCATGCACGTCGGTGCGGGTGAACGTTCCGTCCTTGTTTCCGAGCCCGTCGTACATCGCCGTGATCGCGGCGGTGGCCGCGGCCGGATCGGTGGTGAGTTCGGCAGCGGCCTGCACGTCGTCACTGTTCAGGGCGTCGGCGAACTGCTGCGAGACGGTGTCGGGCTGGTCCGGCCCGAAGAGTCCGCAGGCGGAGAGCACGGACGCGAGGACGGCGATTCCGGCCGCTGCCTTCCGGGTGGGGGTGGGACGGATGGGGCTGTGACGAACGGTTGAGGTGCGCACGGACTCGATCATGCCTGACGTGGTGGCGCGCTTCGAATAATTGGTGTAATCATGTAATCAGTGCTGCATCACAGTGATCGCGGCACCAGGGTCCCCAGGAGGACGCCATGAGGAACACACAAGGTCCGGGCCCCCGCCGCTTCGGCCGGCCCGGTGGATGGCAGCAGGCGGATGTCCCCGATGCGACCGATGCGGCCGAATGGTTCGCCGGCCGTCTTCCCGACGACTGGTTCACCGGCCCCGCGACCGTCGAGGTCGACCGCGAGGAGATCGTGGTGGTCGGCGAACTGCCGCCCGTCGAATCCGCCGACTCCGGTTCCGAGGCCGCCATCGACGGACGCATCTCCCGGTTCCGCGAAACCACCCGGGGCGATCGGATGCGCATCGCCGACGAGGCCGAGAGGCGATACGGGCGCAAGGTCGCGTGGGGCGTGAGCCTCGACGGCCACAAGACGCTGTTCACTCACCTCGCCGTTCCGGTGATGACCCGGCTCCGCCAACCGGAACGCAAGGTTCTCGACACGCTCGTCGACGCCGGTGTGGCACGGTCGCGGTCGGACGCCCTGATGTGGACGGTGCGCCTGGCCGGCCAGCACAGCGAACAGTGGCTCGCCGAACTCCGCGAAGCCATGGCGAAGGTGGACGAACTCCGGGCCGACGGCCCCCAGATTTAAATCGATTGCGCGGGCATCGGCGGCGTCCTATCGTGAACGTCACCGATGCGCACCGGGCGCGTCAGACAGAGGGGAACGGTCCATTGCTCCTGACGAGGTAGTCACGCGAGTCTTCATCCGCACACACCTCGGGAGTACCCCATGGCCCAGTCATATCTGTCCCTGTCCGACCTCACGTTCACCTGGCCCGACGGCGAGCCGGTCTTCGACGGCCTCGACGCCGTCTTCGGACCCGGACGCACCGGCGTGGTCGGTCTCAACGGTTCCGGTAAATCCACGCTGCTCCGGCTGATCGCCGGGCGCCTGCACCCCGACCGCGGATCGGTGACGGCTCAGGGTGAGGTGGCGTATCTGCCGCAGGACATCACACTCGATCCCACGCTGACGGTCGACCGGATCCTCGGCATCGCCGACCTCCGGGCGGCGTTGCACCGCATCGAGTCCGGCGACGGCACACCCGAGGATTTCGATGCGGCGACCGGCCGCTGGGACATCGAGGAACGAGCCGTCTCGACCCTGCACCGGCTCGGTCTCGAACGCGTGCTCGGCAGCACGTCCGACCTCGATCGCACCGTCGGCACCCTGTCCGGCGGCGAGACGGTGCTGCTCGGCCTCACCGCGCAACTGTTGAAGGAACCGGAGGTGCTGCTCCTCGACGAGCCCACCAACAACCTCGACAGCGCGTCCCGCAGCAAGCTCTACGAGGTGGTGCAGCAGTTTCCGGGCACCCTGCTGGTGGTCAGCCACGACCGCGACCTGCTCGATCTCATGAATTCCGTCGCGGAGTTGCGTGGTGGCGAGGTCCACATGTTCGGCGGCAACTTCAGTGCCTACCAGGAGATCGTCGAGGCGGAGCAGGAGGCCGCGCGGGCGGCGGTGCGTGATGCCCGCAGCGATGTGCAGAAGCAGAAGCGGGAACTCGTCGAGGCCCGCATCAAGATCGACCGTCGTAAGCGGTACGGGCAGAAGATGTTCGAGAACAAGCGCGAGCCGAAGATCGTGATGGGGCTGCGGAAGCGTCAGGCGCAGGAATCCGCGGGGAAGCTGCGGAACAACCACATCGCGAAGGTCGACGAAGCGCGGGTGTCGTTGACGGAGGCGGAGAGTGCACTGCGGGACGACCGCGAGGTGCGGATCGATCTCCCGGCCACCGAGGTGCACTCGGGTCAGGAGGTGGTCTCCGTCCGGGACGTGAGCCTGCTCGGCGGACAGCAGGTGTCGCTGGACGTCGTCGGTCCCGAGCGGATCGCCCTCGTCGGACGCAACGGCGTCGGGAAGACGACCCTGCTCGACGCCGTCGTGGCCGCGGGACCGCGGGTTCCGTTCAAGGCCCTGCCGCAGCGCCTCGACGTGTTCGACGAATCGCTCACGGTGGCGGAGAACGTGGCCGTGGCGGCGCCCCACGCGTCGCAGGAACAGATCCGCGCCCAGCTGGCCCGGTTCCTGTTCCGCGGCAACGATTCCGACGTGCTCGCATCCGCATTGTCGGGTGGGGAACGGTTGCGGGCGGCGCTCGCGACCATCCTGCTGGCCGAACCCGCCCCGCGGCTGTTGTTGCTGGACGAGCCGACCAACAACCTCGACCTGCCGAGCCTCGCGCACCTCACGCAGGCGCTCCGCAGCTACCGCGGCGCGTTGATCGTGGTCAGCCACGACCGGCAGTTCCTCTCCGACATCGGTGTCACCCGGTGGCTGGAGCTGACCGACGAGGCGCTTCGGACCCGTGCGCCTTTCGGGTAGCCCCGGCTACCAAAAAGGCGCACGGGCGGGGCCTATAGCGTGATCGCGTCGAGACGGGTCTTGATGAAGTCCGCCGACGTGACGGGCCCGAGCCCGGCGACGGTTCCGATCGGCGGCTCGAGCGGTGTCACCTGCGCGTCGTGGTTGAGTTCGTAGAAGTAGATGAGCGACACCAGGTCTTCTTCGGGGGCATCGGCCTGCGGCGGCAGCACACGGTGCCGGCCCGACGGCCAGCGCTTGCCGCTCCAGTACTCGAGGAGGTCACCGATGTTGACGGTGAGAGCGTCGGGGTCGTACGGCGCGTCCTCCCAGCCGCCTTCGTCGGTGTACACCTGGAGTCCGCCCGCGCCGGGTTCCCGGTCGAGGACGGTGACGGTGCCGAAGTCGGTGTGCGGCCCGATCCGGAACTGGCCCGGCTCGGGCTCCCCCACCGACGACATCGGCGGGTAGTGGTTGATGTTGCATGTCCACGTCGGGCGGTCCGCGAGTCCGTCGAAGGGGTTGGCGGGCAGTGTGAGTGCCGCCGAGAACAGGGCGAGGAGGTCGTCGGAGAGCCGGCGCATCGCCTCGATGTAGGTGGTGAGTAGGTCGCGCAGTTCCACCACTTCGGTGGGCCACACGTTGGGCTTGAACACACGTCGTCGACGACGGGATCCCCGGTGCACGTCTCGGCCCCGATGGCGAACGTCTCCTTGAGGTCCGGGGGCGTCTCGGTGCCCTCGGCATAGCCGTTGGCCTCCATCCCGGGCCCGATCCAGCCGCGTTCGCCCACGATCGCCGAGTACCGCGCCTTCACCTCTTCGGGGAGTGCGAAGAACCGGCGCGCGGCGGCCCGTACGTCCGCGGCCAGGTCGCGCGTCACCCCGTGGCCCCGGACGAGGAGGAAACCGGCGCGCTGCAGTCCCTCGTCGACGTCCCGGGCGACGGCCGCGGCGGAGGGTCCGCCCGCCCGCCAGAGTGCGATGTCGACGGTGGCGATCGGGGTCATTCGGCTACTCCAATGTCTTCGTTCCAGAGTTCGGGCTGGTTCTCGACGAATTCGGTCATGAGGTCGATGCAGCGTTGATCGCGCAGCACGGTCACGTCCACGCCGTTCTCGCGGAGCCATTCGTGGCCGCCGGTGAACGTGACGCTCTCCCCCACGACGATCGCGCCGATGTTGAACTGCCGGACCAGACCACTGCAGTACCAGCACGGGGACAGGGTCGTCACCATGATCGTCGAGCGGTAGTCGCGCTGGCGCCCGGCGGCCCGGAACGCGTCCGTCTCACCGTGGACGGACGGATCGGCGTGCTGGACCCGTCGGTTGCGGCCGCTGCCCAGCAGGGTTCCGTCACCGGCGAAGAGTGCAGCCCCGATCGGTATCCCGCCCTCGCGTTTGCCGAGTTCGGCTTCGGCGATCGCGACGGTCAGCAGTTCCTCGGGGTCGAGGGCCATCCGCGCAGAGTTCACAGAGATCGACATACCTCTACCTTCCGTCTCGGACGCTGCGACCACAACGGACACACTGTGGTAACGAACGGGACTTAACCTGTACAGACTGTCCGCCTCCGGAGGAGGGTTCGACGATGTCGTTGACCGTGCGCGAGTTGCTCCGTAACCAGTTCCTCGGTGCGAACCCGCAGGTCCTGGCCGGGAAGTCGCAGCTCGGCCGCACGGTGCGCTGGGTGCACTCCAGTGAGATCTACGAGATCAGCCCGCTGCTGTCCGGGGACGAGTTGCTGCTGACCACCGGGCTGGGTCTGTCCGGTGTGGATCCCGGCACGCGCAGGCACTATCTCCGCGAGGTCGGGGAACGCAACGTCGCGGGCGTGGCGATCGAATTGGGCCGGACGTTCGATGCCGTTCCGGGCGACATGATCGAGGAGGCGGCCGCCCTGGACCTGCCGCTGATCGCGCTCCGGACGGTGGTCCCGTTCATCGAACTCTGCCAGAACGCCAACACCGAGATCATCTCCCGGGAGGTGTCGGCCCTCCGGACCCAGAACGAACTGTCCCGCGTCCTGGACGCCGAACTGATGGCAGGCAACGGGGTGGCCCGGTTGCTCGAGCGCATCAGCGAGGCGAGCGGTTGCCCGCTGATCGTCACCAGCGGCAGCGGGGCGCTGGTCGCGGCGCACGGCGTCGACGACGACCGCGCGGCCTGGGCGGCAGCCGACGCCGGAACCGTCACGGCCACCATCCATTCCCGCGATGGCGCGTGGGGGATGTTGACGGCCGGGCCGGGTTCCACCATGGACTCGTCCGTGTTGCGTGCGCTGCTCGAACGATCCACGGCGTCGCTGGGGTTGGCACTCACCTACTCGGGCAGCCTCGCCGGACGTCCCCAGCGTGCCGCGGCCGCGCTGGTGTCGGATCTGCTGGATCGCAGCGACGTCCGGCAGATCGACCTCACGGTGCGGTCCGCCGCTGCCGGGTTCCATCCCGCGCCGGGCAACCGGGTGGTCGCGATCGCCATCGATTCGCCGGGTTCGCGCATCGCCACCCGGTTGCTGGATTCGGCCGCGAAACTGCTCGGACAGCCGTGCCTGCGTTCGGAGGTCCACGCGAGCACGTTCGGTCTGATCGCGTTACCCGCATCTGCGGTCGACGCGGTGGGTACGGTCACCGGTTGTTTTCAGGAATCGTTGGCGTCCAACATCACCGACGGGGTGACGGTGGTGGTCGGCGATCCGTGCGACTTCGCTCCCGGAGACGTCGGTGCCGCGCTGCACACCGCCCGCTCGGGACTGCGCCTCGCCATGGCCGCCCGGCGGTCGTGGCTGGCGGGACGGGTGGTGACGACGACGCGCGAACTCGCCCCGGAACTCACGCTCGACCGGCTACCTCCCGACGTCAGGGAGCGGATGGTCGCGACAACCATTGCGCCGCTGGTGGAGTGGGATCGCACCCATTCGAGCGACCTGGTCCGTACGCTGGAGGTGCATCTTCGGCACGGGTGCAGCGCCACCAGTTCGGCGTCGGCGCTGCATCTCGGCCGGCAATCGCTGTATCAGCGTCTCGAGCGTATCCGGGCGTTGCTCGGATACGACCCGGGTTCGCCGTCGATGTACGGTTCGCTGCTACTTGCCCTGTGCGCCAACAGGTTGGCCACCTGAGATCCTGGCACCGTTGATCGCGAAGTAGAGCGCTCCGGCAAGCACGAAGCCGACGAAGAACGTGATGTCGCCGAGTTCGGGTACCGCGCGCACGACGTAGCCGACGAACTTCTCCTGATTGGAGAACAACAGGACGGATCCGACGAGGGCGATCACGAACGCGGTCAGACCACCCCGGTTGCGGTACTCGCGGTTGTACAGGAGGTTGTCGATCCGCTGTCCGCGGCGCAGGTACTGGTCGGCGAACATGATGCCCAGCCACGGTCCGATCCAGTAGGCGACGATGAGCAGGAAGGCCTCGTAACTCGCGGCGGCGTCGGCGAGCGCCCACCACGCCACGAGGAATCCGACGACTCCGAACATCATGGTGACCACTGCCCGCTGCGTCTTCAGCGGCAACTTCAGCCCGATGGTCACGAAGGCCATCGACCCGGAATACACGTTGAGGGCGTTGGCCGCGACCGCCCCGAGTGCGATGGCGAGCAGCGTCAGGTTCGCCAGTGCCGAGGGAAGATTCGCAGTGAAGGCGTCGGTCGGGTTGTCGGATGCCGGTGCGCCGATCGTCACGGAGGCGGCGCCGACGACCGACAGTGCGACGCAGGAGACGAACAGTCCGGCCGAGGCGAACAGCCCGGTGCGGACCGTCGAGACGGTAGCGGGCAGATAGCGCGTGTAGTCGGCGGCGTAGGGCGTCCACCCGGCGGCGTAGCCGAACGCCGTTCCGACGGTGAGGAGGAACCCGCCCATTCCGCCGACACCGCCCTCGACCGCGGGTGCCCCCGGGTTCGACTTCGCGAGCACGACCACTGCGGTGATCGCAAAGATCACGGCCAGCACGGGGAACGCATAACGCTCGAACGCCTGGACCAGGTTGTGCCCGAAGAACGCGAACACGGTCTGGATGACGACGATCACGAGCAGCGAGGGCAGGGGCGCCAGACCGGTCAGTGTGTTGAGTGCGAACGCTCCACTGACGCTGTTGGTGGCGAACCAGCCGACGCCGCACATGATCGACATGAACGCCGACGGAAGGGCGTTGCCCCAGTAGCCGAAGCCGAGGCGTCCGAGCACCATCTGCGGAACGCCGTGCAGGGGACCTCGCGCGGACAGAACGTAGTGCGCGGCAGCCCCGAGGCCCGTGCCGAGGACGAGCCCGAGCGTCGCCTGCCAGAACGTCATCCCGAACACCGACACGGACAGGACCCCGATGAAGATCGTGGCGAACTCCAGGTTCGGCGACATCCACGTCCAGAACAGCTGACGTGGAGTCCCGTGCCGGACCTCGTGCGGGATGAATTCGTTTCCGCCCGGTTCGACGGCCAGGACACGGTCGCCGTACTCGAGTTCGGCAGCGGTCGCGTCGCTCGTGGTGCCCTCGGTGATTGCCATAGAAGCACTGTGTTCGCCCAGGCCGGCAGCGACAACCGACAATGTGTCCGGCAAACGGGCTCCCGGTGCGGACAGATCGACGAGACGGGGGCGCCCCCGGGTCTTGCGTTGGAGTGCACTCCAGGTCGTACGGTTCAGTCATGGCCACCCAGTTGGAGCAGTCGACCGGAGCGTTCGCGAGCATCTCGGAGGTCGCGGCGATCACGGGCCTCACACAGGACACCCTGCGCTGGTACGAGCGCGAGGGCATGATTCCCACAATCGCGCGGGGTTCGGACCGTCGCCGCCGTTACAGCGAGCGGGACGTGCGGCTGATCGAACTGCTGGTGAAGCTGCGGACCACGGGCATGCCGACCAGTGACATGCAGCGATTCGCGGTGCTGCTGGCCGGCGGCGCCGAGACGCACGGGCGGCGGTTGTCGTTGCTCCTCGAGCACCGCGAACGCATCCGCGCTCAGCAGGCGAGGCTCGACGACGCCCTGGCGGCCCTCGACACGAAGGTCGATCACTACCGGGCCCTCATCGCAGGGACCGACGACAACCGCACCTGACAACGACGAGGAGAAGCATGACCGGTATAGGTACGACAACCCTGGGTGACTCGCTCACCGTCTCCGACATGGGTTTCGGAGGAATGGCTCTCACACCCGTCTACGGCGGGGTCGAACCGGGGAAGGCGCTCGCCACACTGCATCACGCGGTGGATCTCGGAGTGAGTTTCCTCGACACCGCCGACGTGTACGGCGCCGGCGACAACGAACGGTTGATCGCGCAGTTGCTGAAGGGTCGGCGCGAGGAAGTCACGCTGGCAACCAAGTTCGGAATTCTGGGGGATCCGAGGAAACGGAGCGAGGGTGGCGCCTCGATCCGCGGCGACCGCGCCTACGTCCACGAGGCGGTGGACGCCAGCTTGCGCCGGCTCGGTATCGACACGATCGACCTCTACTACCTGCACCGCCCCGACCCGTCGGTTCCGGTCGAGGACACCGTCGGTGCGATGGCCGAACTGGTGGCGGCGGGCAAGGTGCGGCACCTCGGACTGTCGGAGGTGACGGCCGGAGAGCTGGCGTCCGCGCACGCGGTGCATCCCATCACGGCGATCCAGTCGGAATGGAGCATCTGGAGCCGCGACGTCGAGGCGCGAACCGTGCCGGCGGCGGCCGCACTGGGTGTCGGGTTCGTCCCCTACTCGCCGCTCGGCCGGGGGTTCCTCACCGGGACCGTCACCGACGTCGGCACCCTGGCGCCCAACGACTTCCGGCGGACTCTCCCCCGGTTCGCGGCGGGCACGCTGCGGCGGAACCTCGGCGTGGTGGACGCGGTGAATTCGGTCGCACACGTGCTGGGTGCCACACCCGCACAGGTTGCGCTGGCGTGGCTCTACGCGCAAGGCCGCGAGTTCGGACTTCCGGTCGTACCCATCCCCGGAACCCGCAGTGCGGAACGGGTGACGGAGAACGCCGGTGCTCTCGGTATCGAACTCGATGCGGCGCAGCTGGCGGTGCTGAACTCGGCCGGGGAGCACGTGGAGGGTGCGCGTTCGGAGGATCTGCAGTGGGTGTCGGAGGGCCGCGACTTCTGAGTGATGCAGACTGGGCGGGTGCAGCACGCTACCAACCCCGTCGACGGTGTCCGGATCGCGTACAAGACGGTCGGCGACGGCGAGCCCCTCGTTCTCATCCACGGCACGGCGCTCTCCCACGCGATCTGGCGCGGTTTCGGTTACGTCGCCGCGTTGCGTGACCGATACCGGCTGATCCTGGTCGATCTGCGGGGCCACGGGCGCAGCGACAAGCCGCACGACGAGAGCGCGTACGCGATGGATCTGGTCAGCGGCGACGTCCTGGCAGTCCTCGACCACCTGGATCTTCCCAGCGCGCACGTCTTGGGGTATTCGCTCGGCGGCCGGGTCGCGCTGGCCTTGGCGGTCGGGGCGCCAGAACGGCTGGAGAGCCTGATCGTCGGCGGCGGCAGCAGCCGACCGCAGGCCGGCGCGTTCGACCGCCTGTTCTTCCCGGGCTGCATCGACGTCCTCGAACGGGACGGCATGGATGCGTTCCTGGGTCAGTGGAATGCCCGGCGCGCGTGGCCGATCGACGCCGGCACCCGGGCGGCGTTCATGGCGAACGACGCAAAGGCGCTCGCCGCGTACATGCGGCGTTCCGGTGTGGAGCTGGGAGTGGACGACGACGTCCTGCGCGGGATCGCCGTCCCCACCCTGCTGTTCGTCGGCTCGGACGACGCCGAGCGGATCGGCGACACCCAGCGGGTGGCAGCACTGATTCCCGGTGCGTCGCTGACGATCCTGCCCGGTTTCGACCACTCGACGGCCGTGGCCGCGAGCACCGAAGTGCTCGCGGCCGTCGAGCCGTTCCTCGCTTCGGTGTGACCGCTACATCCATTCGACAAGCTGGATGATCACCCCGTTGGGGTCGCTCATCTGGAAGTAGCGTTCGCCCCAGGGCTCGGTTTCGATGGGCGTCACGATCGGGACGCCCTCCGCCCGCAGTCGCTCGTATTCGCCGTCGATGCCGTCGACGACGAGCGCGATCAGCAACCCCTGGCCGGCGTCACCGGCGATCCGCGCGGGCTTGAAGGTCTCCAGTCCGGTCTTCAGGAAGACCAGATTGAAGCCGACGTCCGCGCGCTTCAGTGACACGAAGCCCTCGGCGGCCATCTCCTCGACGAAGCCCAGGTGGGACTTGGCGAACTCGGCCGACGCACTGGGGTCCGCGACGTTGAGCGACAGTGCGCTCGCGGTGACCTTCACGGTGGTGTCCTTTCGTTGACGACACCCCACTAACGTACGCCGTACGACATTTGTTCCCGGGGGGCCACACCTCACATCGCCAGCAGACCCTTCGCGATGTGCGTCACCTGGATCTCGTTGCTGCCTGCGTAGATCATCAGCGACTTCGCGTCGCGCGCCAGTTGCTCGACCCGGTACTCGGCCATGTACCCGTTGCCGCCGAACAACTGCACCGCCTCCATCGCCACCTCCGTGGCCGCCCGTGAGGAGTAGAGCTTCATCGCCGACGCCTCCGCGAGGCTCACCTGATCGCCCGCCGCGGTGCGCTCGATGGCGTTGAAGACCATGTTCTGCACGTTGATGCGGGCGATCTCCATCTCCGCGAGCTTGAGCTGGATGAGCTGGAACTGGGCGATCTCCTTGCCCCACAGCCTGCGGGACTTGGCGTAGTCGATGCACAGCCTGTGACACTCGTTGATGATGCCCAGCGACAGCGACGCGATGCCGATCCGTTCGGCCGCGAAGCTCTCCTTCGCGCTGGTCTTGCCGTCGGACTTGCCGCCGTCCTCCGTCTCGCCGAGCAGACGGTCGCGGGTGACGCGCACGTTGTCGAAGAACAGTTCTCCCGTCGGCGAGGAGTTCATGCCCATCTTCTTGAACGGCGCACCCTGGGTGAGCCCCTCCATGCCCGCGTCGAGGACGAAGGCGAGAACCTTCCGGTCGCGGCGGTCGACGGACGAGTCCCCCTCGTCGAGCTTCGCGTAGACGATGATGACGTCGGCGTAGGGACCGTTGGTGATGAACGTCTTCTGCCCGTTCAGGATGTAGTCGTCGCCGTCGCGGCGCACGTACGACTTCATGCCGCCGAACGCATCCGAGCCGGAGTCGGGCTCGGTGATGGCCCACGCTCCGACCTTCTCGAACGTGACCAGGCCGGGCAGCCAACGCTCCTTCTGCGCCAGCGTCCCGCGGCTGCGGATGGTGCCCGCCGCCAGCCCGAGGCTCACCCCGAGCGAGGCGACGAGGCCGAGGCTGACGCCGGCCAGTTCGGCGTTCATGATGACACCCATGCTGCCCGCACCGCCGAGGCCGCCGGACTTCTCCTCCTTCGCGCCGGACGCGGCATCCCCACTGCGCTCGCGGTCCAGGGACTTCGTCAGCGCGTCACGAGCCATCTCGTCCAGGCCGAACGTCGCGAAGAGTTTGCGGATGATGTCGAACGGCGGCAGCTCGCCGGTCTCCAACTTGTCGACGTGCGGTCGAATCTCCTTGTCGATGAACCCGCGGATCGCGTCGCGGAACATCAGGTCGGTATCTGACCACTCATACATGCCGGGCACTCCAGTCACTGAGAGAAAGGGTTGCCGCAAATATAGAACACGTTCCTATTCTTGGACAGGTGTGCCGGTCAGTACGAGCCGCCTTCCGGTTCGCCGATCCCGAGCCACTTCGACCTCAGCCGGTCGAGGGTGCCGTCCGCGGCCAGGGTGCGCTGCGCCGACTCGATGCGTTCGCGCAGCGCGTGATCCCCCGTGCGGACCGCGACGGCGATCTCCTCGCGGGAGATTCCCCGGTCGACCACCTCCACGTGCGGGCGGTCCCGGACGAGCCAGGTGAGGACAGGAGCGAGTTTCATGACGGCGTCGCACCCGCCCGAGGACAGGTCGTCGAGGGCCTGCCCGATCCGGTCGTACGCATACACCCGGATCGCGCCCGCTCGGCCCTCCGCGACCAGCCTCTCCACGATCGGCTGACTGGTGTTGCCGTGCTGGACACCGACGGTCAGGCCGCCCAGGTCGTCCACCCCGCGCACTCCCGGATGCCGCGACGTGTCGACGGCGAGGGACTGACCCGACACCAGGTACGGAGCGCAGAAATCCGCGCGCGTCCTCCGCTCCGGCGTCACGGTGGTTCCCGAAGCGATGCAGTCGAATTCATCGCCGGCCAGCGCATCGAAGATGCCGTTGAAGTCGGTGCCCCGGTACGGAACCAGCGACCACTCGAGGCCGAGGACCTGCGCGACGGCCCGGGTGAACTCGACATCGAAACCCTCCGGTGTCTCACCGTCCCGGAACTCGAACGGCGGGTCGGGCAAGGCCGAACCCACCCGCAGTGACCGCGCTGCCGTCGTCATGTCGTTCCTCTCCGCCGTGACGAGTGCCTACGAGCCGATCAGCCCCAACCGCTGTGCCAGCCAGGGCAATTCCTTCTCCAGTCCGGCAGACCACACGGCGAAGCTGTGCCCGCCCGGCACTTCCACGTACTGGACGTCCATGCCCGCGTCCTTCGCGGCCTGATAGACCTTCTGCGCCCCCGGCTTGTAGGCGTCGTCGTCGCTGCCGATCACGAAGACCCCGGCCGAGTCCGGGTACTTCTTCGACGCCATCAGATCGAGCGGGTTGACCCGTTTGAACGCCGCCTCGTCACCGCCGAATCCTTCGTCGAGGGTGCGCTGGTGGTCGCCGAGCGTGGGTTCCTCCTGACCCGAGATGTCGAGGAACGTCGGGTACACGTCGGGATAGTTGGTGGCCATCTGCAGTGAACAGGTGCCGCCGTAGGAGAGGCCGCCGATGGCCCACGCCTGGGGATCCGGGTTCACCTGCAGGTTCGACTTCACCCAGGACGGAACGTCCTTCGCCAGATACGTGGCCACGTTGCCCAGCTTCGAATCGACACACAGGGGGTTCGCGATCTGCGAGCCGGTGCCGTCCGCCACCACCACGATCGGGGCCAGTCCCCCATGTTTCGCGGCGAACTCGTTCATCGTGGTGGCGAGCTTGCCTCCGGCGAACCAGTCCTCCGGCGAACCGGGCTGACCGGCCAGCATCACGAGCACCGGCAGCAGTGGGCGCGGGTTGGCGAAGTAGGCGGGCGGGAGGTAGATCTCGGCGTCGCGGGCGGCGAACCCCGACGCCGTTCCGGGGACGGCTGCCGTCAGGACCCGCCCCTCGCTCGGCATTCCGGGCGGGGCGGTCCACGACGCGTCGAGAGGCGTTCCCGTCACCACGTTCCCGGTGGCGCTGCCGACGTCGTTCATCTGAACCCGGTCGAACGGCTCCGCCCCGAATGCCGTGCCCACCGTGGGATAGGCGTCGAACACCAGGTTGATCTGCGTCGCCGACGCGAGTATCACGGCGAGTGCCGCGAGAACCGACACGACGGCGGCTTTCACCGTCCGGCCCGCGCGGATCCTCGGCACGAGCAGGACGATCGCGAAGAGCCCCAGACCGATCCACACGTAGATGGAAATCTCGATGGGGTCGGGGAACGGCCGGAGAACCTTCTCGACCATCACGTAGAGGGCGACGGTGACGACCACCGACACGGCCAGGCAGATCGGAATCGCCTTCCTGCGGTACCAGGGGGCGCGGGCGGCGAGCAGCCACACGCCGCCGAGCGCGCCGATCACCGTGAGGATCCAGGGCAGAGGCCCTGAGATCACGCTGAGGTCGCTGAGCCATTCCACGTCACGAAGCCTAGAGCGCGAACCCGCGCTGCGTCGGCGACTCGGAGCGACCGGTAAAATTGCGGGGGTGACATTCATCAAGGTGTGCGGTCTGCGAGACGAGGCCTCCGTCGATCTGGCCGTGCGCCTCGGCGTCGACGCCGTGGGTTTCGTGTTCGCCGACAGCGTCCGCCGGATCTCCCCCGAGGATGCCGCGCCGCTGGTCCGCCGGGTCACCGGTCGCACCGTCGCGGTGGGCGTCTTCAAGGGGAGCCCCGTGCCGGAGGTGATCGAGGTCGCCGCCGCGGCATGTCTCGGAACGGTCCAGGTGCACGACCTGAAGTCCGCCGACGACGTGGCGCGGTTGCGGGAGGCGGGCCTCGGCGTGATCCGTGCCGTGGTCGCCGGGGACACGTCGGGCGATTTCGGCGCCGACCGCATCCTCGTCGACGGGGCGACCGCCGGGGCAGGCGTGCCCTGGGACTGGGCGAACCAGAGCCGACCCGACGGCGAATGGATCCTCGCCGGCGGACTTCACCCGGACAATGTCCGGGCCGCCGTCGACGCGACCGGCGCGTGGGGTGTCGACGTGTCGAGCGGCGTCGAATCCTCACGGGGTGTGAAGGATGCGGCGCTGATCGAACAGTTCGTCGCCGCCGTCCGATCCGGCGACTGACTCAGCCCGGCATCCCGGCCACGGAATCTTCCACGTCCCACGACGCGAGCACCGTCCGGATGCCCACGACCAGTGCGAGCGGCTGGTCGATCATCACATGGTGTCCGGCGTCGGGGATCTCGACGACCACAGCGGTGGGCCCGAATCGGCGGCGCATGCTGTCCATCATGTCGTCGGTGACGATGCCGTTCTCGGCGCGGAAGTAGGCGATGCGGCAGCGTGGGTCGGATCCGCCCAGGTGATCGCTGCCGTGGCGCGCGAAGAACGTGGAATCGAACTTCCACGACCAGCCGCCGTCCACCTCCGCCATCGAATTCTCGGCCACGTGACGCAGGACCGCGGGCACCGCGGTGTCCTGCGGCGGGACGAACCGGAACCGCTCGAGGGCCTCGGCCCTGGACGGGTAGACCTTCTTCGGACCGAAAGCCCGCTGCTTGCGTGCCTCCTCCTCTTCCGGTGTGCGGGCGAGGACGGGCGAATCGATCAGCTGGACGCCGGCCAGATCCTCGCCGAACAGCTGCGCGCCCACGTAGGACACCATGCCGCCCATGCTGTGCCCGACGAACAGCGGCGGCCCCGAAATCCCTGCGGGCTTCGCCACGGCCAGGGCTTCCTCCGCCCACTGCTCCAGGCCGTACTCCGCGCGCCGGTCGCTGTCGCCGTGCCCGGTCAGGTCGAGTGCGACGACGCGACGGCCCGTGGCCAGCATGGGTGCCACATGGTCCCACCACCGGCTGTGGGCCGCGCCGCCGTGAACGAGCACGATGCCGGGTGAGCCCGACGGCCCCCATGCACGGTAGTGGACCTGCGCACCGGCGACGTCGACCCGGCCGGTGTCCACGGGGGACGCCAACGCCGTGGTGAACCAGTGGGGCGCGTCCATCTGCACGTTGCTCATTCACCGAACATACCGACCACGTGTGGCCGTCCCCGCTCGCCCTACAGAAGGTCGAGCATGGCGGTGACCGCCCGTTCGACCACCGGTAACTTGTCCGGGGCCAGATCGTGGCGGGCGCCCTCGAGTTCGACGAGCGTGGTCGGCGCGGGGATCAGTTCGAGTGCCGACCGCATCTCGTCGGTGGTCGCGAACGGGTCCTTCGAACCGTGCACCACCACGGAGGGGGTGCGGAGACCAGGCAGATGCTCGGTGCGGAGCTTCTCCGGCTTGGCCGGCGGATGCAGCGGGTACGACAGCAACAAGAGGGCGTCGACGAGACCCGGACGCTCCGAAGCGAGCATGGACGCCTGCCGCCCGCCGTACGAGTGCCCGCCGGCCCACACCGGCACCGACACCAACTCCCGCATCACTGCCACCGCGGCCGCGACACCGTCCCGATCCTCCGCCGCCTTCGACGGGTGCGGCGGGCCCGACGCGCGGCGCTGACGGAACGGGAGATCGAACCGCAGGACGACGATGCCGCGTTCCACGAACCCGTCGGTCACGGCGCGCAACAGCTTTGTGTCGCAGTCACTTCCCGCTCCATGAGTCAGGACCAGCCCCGCCACCCCGTCACCCGCAGGGCGGTGGAGATGTCCGCGCACACCGTCACGTTCCAGCAACTCGCTCATGCGGTTCACGGTAGTGGAATGTCGAGCTACTCCGGCGCGAGCAGTTCCGCCAGTTCTTCGCACAGCTGGTTCGCGAGTTCGTTGGCACGAGGCACGACGCCCATGCTCCAGTACCCGTGCAGCATGCCCGGGGAGATCCGGAGTCGAACCGGCACGCCGGCGGCCTCCAGCGCAGCGGCGTACGCGGGGGCGTGATCGCGGAGCGGATCACATTCGGCCCCGCACACGATGGCGGGTGCCACCCCCTTCAGGTCACCCTCGATCGGCGAGACACGGGGGTCGAGGGCCAGGCTGCGATCTTCGAGGTAGCCGGCACCCATGTCCTCATCCGCCGGCACCCTGAGGAAATACCCTTCGGCGAGTTCGTCCATCGACGGGTAACGCTTCGCGAGATGCACCGGCACGTACAGCAGCAGCTGTGCCCGCACAGGAAGTTCCGCGTCGCGGGCCGCCAAGGCCACCGACGCCGCGAGATTGGCGCCCGCGCTGTCTCCGGCGACGGCGACTCGGGACGCGTCGCCGCCCAGCTGATCGATGGTGTCGTGGATCCAGTGGAGTGATGCGAGGCAGTCGTCGTAGCCGGCGGGGAACGGGTGTTCCGGCGCGAGCCGGTAGTCGACGGCGACGACGACGGAGCCGGTGCGCGCGCAGACGCGTCGAGCGTGCGACTCGTGCGAGTCGAGGCCGCCCATCACCCAGCCGCCACCGTGCAGGTACAGGACGGTCGAGAGAGTCCGCTCCTCCGTGTCGGGCCGGTAGATCCGGGCGGGGATGTCACCGGCCGGGCCCGGGATGGTGACGTTCTCGACTTCTCGTACCTCGAGCAGTTCGGGCTCGAAGTAGAGGGCACGCATCTCCTCGATGCGCTTGCGGGCGCCTTCGATCGTCGTCTGGGGACCTGCGGCGGCGTCCCAGTCGTTCAGCTTGTCCAGCAGGACGGACATGTCGGGGTCGAGCTTCATGATTCTCCTCGTGATGGGGTACCGCACCGAGGCGGTTCGGGGGTCGATTTACTTCTTGCCCAGATCGGTGATCGCGACGCTGCGCGTCTCCGGAGCGGTCACCGCCGAGAGACCGGCCACCAGCAGGCAGACGGAGCCGAAAGCCGCCACCGGTATCCACCCGTGCGTGCCGGTTCCGAGCAGCGCGTAGCCGATGCTCGGGGCGAAGCCCGCGAAGGCGAACCCGATCTGTGTCGAGATGGCGATGCCGGAGAACCGCACTCGGGTGTCGAACATTTCCGCGAAGAACGTCGGACCGACCCCGCTGACACCGGATGCGGCGGCACCGAAGAAGGCCGACACCGCGAAGATCAGGGGAACGGAACCTGTGCTCATCGCCTCGAAGTAGAAGAAGAACGCGGCGATGGCGCCGACGATTCCGGCGAGATACACGGGGCGGCGGCCGATCTTGTCGCCCAGCATCGCCCAGAGCGGAATGGCGAACAGCTGCATGATGTTTGCGATGACGCCCGCCCACAGCAGGATCTGGCGTTCGAGACCGGCCTCACCGGTTCCGTAGGCGAGCGCGAAGACCGTCATGATCGTGCCCGACACGGCGAAGAGCGAGCACGCGATCACCCGGAGCATCTGCAGCCGATAGTTCTTGAACAGTTCGACGACGGGTATCTCCACCAGATCGTTGTCGCGTTCCGCCTCCCGGAACACCGGTGTCTCCTCCATCGTCCGGCGGACGAACAGCGCGACGATCGTCAGGATTCCGCTGACGAGGAACGGGATTCGCCAACCCCAGGTGATCAGCATGTCCTCGGGCAGCGCGGCGACGGGAATGAACACCAGGGTCGCGACGAGCTGCCCCGCCTGGGTGCCGCTCATCGTGAAGCTGGTGTAGAACGCCCTGGAACCCTCCGGCGAATGCTCGAGGGTCAGCGAGTTCGCGCCACTCTGCTCGCCCGCCGCCGAAGCACCCTGCATGAGCCGCAGGACCACCAGCAGGATCGGCGCCGCGATCCCGATGCTCCCGAAGCCCGGCAGGCATCCGATGAGGAACGTCGAGACTCCCATCAGGACCAGCGTGAAGACGAGCACACGTTTGCGTCCGATGCGGTCGCCGTAGTGTCCGAGCGCGACGGCCCCGATCGGGCGGGCGATATATCCGACGCCGAAGGTCGCCAGTGCCGCCAACGTGCCGGTCGCCGGACTCTCCGACGGGAAGAAGACCGTCGGGAAGATCAGGGCGGCCGCCGACCCGTAGATGAAGAAGTCGTAGTACTCGACGAGGCTGCCGAGGAAACTTGCGAACGCCGCCTTGCGGGGCTGACGCGCGGGCACGCTCGCCGGGG
The DNA here is from genome assembly GCF_900455735.1 of Rhodococcus wratislaviensis. Classification (GTDB taxonomy): domain Bacteria; phylum Actinomycetota; class Actinomycetes; order Mycobacteriales; family Mycobacteriaceae; genus Rhodococcus_F; species Rhodococcus_F wratislaviensis. The sequence continues at coordinate 125,418 of NZ_UAUI01000022.1, forward strand.
TGCCGACAGGCTGCTGCGAGTTCGGGGGCGCAGCCGAACCAGCTCGTACGCTCATGGGAGGACCTTTCGGACCGGAGTGAAGGTGATGAGGTGCCGCGGATCACACCACCGCTGCGCCGACGACTCTGCCAAACGCCTTCATCACAGTCCAAGATCAACTTGGCATACTTTCGATAAGAATTACTTATCGAACTCGTCGATCGTCGGCATGAGCTCCTCCGCGACTGCGAGGACGGTCTCGAGCAACGGTGTCCGGGGCCTGTCGGCCCACGCCAGCGCACCGCGGATTCGGTGGCGTCCGCCGTCCGTGGGCACGACGACGGCGTCGACGGCTCCGGTGCGATGGGAACTGACAGGAATGAGCGAGACGCCTACACCCGCCGCCACGAGCGCGGTCAGCGTCGTTCCATCGGACGTCTCCTGCGCGATCTCCGGCGTGAACCCCGCGTCGTGGCATGCAGCCAGCACGTCCAGACGCAGAGTCGATCCCGACGCCGCCGGGTTGGTGACGAACGGATCGTCGCGCAGTTCGGACAGCGAGATCTCCGAGCGTGTCGCCAGTGGGTGGTCGGCGTAGAGCAGCGCACCCAGAGGCTCGACCGAGATCAGCCTCGTCGAAACTTCGGGATGCGACAACTCCGCCGAGACGAAACCGAGATCGAGCTTGCCGGAATAGATGTCGTCGAGGATCAGCCCGCTCGGTCTCGCCCCGTCGAGAACCAACTCGAGTTTCGGATATCTCTTGCGCACGGTGCGGGCGAACAGAGGCAGCCTCGACTGTCCGTAGGCGCCGCTGAATCCGACACGCACGCGACCCTCCTCCGCGGGATTGCCCGCGGACGCCGACTGCTCGGCCCAGGCAACGGCTTTCAGCGCGGCCCGGCACGGCTCGAGAAATTGCTCGCCCGCGGAAGTCAGCCGAATGGGTCTCGTACCCCGGTCGAACAGCCTCACTCCGAGATGCCTCTCGAGCTGCTGGATCTGCTGGCTGACCGCGGGCTGGGCTATGCGCAACGACTCGGCGGCCCGGCCGTAGTTCGACACCTCGGCCACGGCGAGGAACGCGCGCATCCAGCGGATCTCCATGCCCGCACCCTATGTCGTGCCGAAATTCGACGGTTGATTGCGATTGGCTCTCGGTCTGTTTGCCGGGTTTCGACGCGGGGTACTTTAACAACACAACCGCTGGGAGTAACCAATGGACACCATGACTGTCATCTGGATCATCGTCGCGATCGTCGTCGTTCTCGCCCTGATCGCGCTGGCCGTTGCGGCATCACGCAAGCGCAACGAGCGCAACCGTCAGCAGGCCGACAGCATCCGCGCGAAGGCGCAGGAGCAGACGTCCGTCGTCGAGAAGCGCGAGGCGATCGCGGAGGAAACTGCGGCCAACGCCAGAAGGGCTCAAGCAGAAGCCGAGGCCAAGGCGGCAGAGGCCAAGAGGCTGCAGGTCGATGCGCAGACGCACCAGAACACGGCGACCACGTCTCGTGACGACCTGAAGCACGAGTGGCAGCGGGCCGACGAGCTCGATCCCGACGTCAAGACGACGGACACTCCGACGAACGACGCCAGGGCCACCGACGCTCGAACCACGGGAGCGGGACCCACGAACGCTCGCGTCACCGACGCTCGAACCACCGGAACGGGGCCCGCCAACGCTCGCCCCAACGGCACGGACTCCACCAATACCCATGGAGCGCACGCGAAGCCGACCGACACGTCGTCGACATAGCGTTCGAGAGTACGTCACGCGCACCGGCTCGACGCCGGTGCCCACACGGGAGGTCGGAAATGCGTATCGGACGACTCGTGACGCTCATCGTGATCATCTGGCTGATCATCGGCGCCATTGCCGTATGGCAGCGCGGGTACTTCAAGGACGCGACGGCTGATTGCGCCAGCGCCGGGACGATCGCGGTCACCGTGATCGCCGGCCCACTCAATTACGCGGGCGTGAACCCGAAGATCGATTGTGAAGTGCCGCAACCGAGTCAGTAGTTCCAGACCGTCAACCGAAAGAGGGAAGACCGTGATCGTTCTCGGAATCATCCTGCTCGTCATCGGCCTCGTCGCGGGGATCTCGATCCTCACGACGATCGGAATCATCCTTCTCGTCATCGGCCTCGTGCTACTGCTGCTGGGCACGACGGGTCGCGCGGTCGGCGGGCGGAAGTACTGGTATTGACCCCGGCCTTTGACACCGGCTCCCAGTTGTCGGACATCCTCAACCATTGACATTATCAATGATTGATAGATAAGTTCCTTTCGGGTATGCACGCGTGCGTCGCACGTGTGCCGACGAAAGGAACCTTGCATGTCTTCGGTTGCACTGGAACGGACCATCTTCGACGCCGATCACGATGCGTTCCGGGAAACGGTGCGCCGGTTCGCCGAACGGGACGTGGCCCCGCATCTTCGCGACTGGGCCGATGCGGGACAGGTCGACCGGGACGTCTACCGTCAGGCCGGCAAGCTCGGGCTCCTCGGGATCAACGTCGACGAACGATTCGCCGGCGGCGGAATCGACGACTTCCGTTTCAACGCCATCGTCATCGAAGAGCTCTGCCGCGTCGGCGCCCCCGCCGTCGTGATGGGCCTGGCGGGCATCAACGACCTCGTCACGCCCTACCTCGTCTCGCTGGCGAACGAGGAGCAGAAGCATCGGTTCCTGACACCCTTGTGCACCGGCGAGAAGATCGGCGCCATCGCCATGACCGAGCCGGGCGCGGGTAGCGACCTGGCCGCGATCTCCACGACCGCCCTCCCGGACGGAGACGATCTGCTCCTCAACGGCACCAAGATCTTCATCAGCAACGGAATGCTCGCCGACTTCGTGATCGTCGTGGCCAAGACGGATCCGGCAGCGGGCAAGCAGGGCGTCAGCCTGCTGGTGGTCGAAGACGGGACGGCCGGATTCACCCGCAACGGACCGCTGCACAAGGTCGGCCTGACCGCCCAGGACACCGCCGAGCTCGTGTTCGACGACGTCCGCGTCCCCCGCGAGAACGTCCTGGGCGAGCTGAACGACGGCTTCGGCTACCTGCGCCACAATCTGCCCCAGGAACGCCTCAGCGTCGCCGTCACGTCCATGGCGTCGATGCGACGCACGTTCGACCAGGCCCTGACGTACAGCTGCGACCGCACGGCATTCGGCCAGAGGGTGGCCGACTTCCAGGCCAACCGGTTCTACCTCGCGGAACTCGCCACCGAGATCGAGATCGCGCAGTGCTTCACCGACCGCTGCATCCTCGACGCCGCACACGGCACGCTCGACGAGGTGACCGCGGCGATGGCCAAATGGTGGATCACCGAGCTGCAGCAACGGGTCGTGCAGCGCGCGGTCCAATTGCACGGCGGCTACGGATACATGCGCGAGTACGACGTCGCCCAGGACTATCTCGACTGCCGCGGCGGGCCGATCTACGCCGGCACCACCGAGATCATGAAGGAAATCATCGGGCGCAAGCTCACACGTGCGTGACGGGCGCGATAACCGCAGAAGCGTTGGCGATCTCTTCCATTGACAAGTTCAATGATTAATGTTTAATTGTGATCCGCGCTACACACGCGAACCGCTCTGTTGTCCCACGCTCGGCCAAGGAGTATCGATGACGGTCACCGCCACCGCCGGCACCATGTCGGCCACCCAACGCAAGACGGAAGTTCGCAGGGTGATCCTGTCGAGCTACCTGGGCAGCACCATCGAGTTCTACGACTTCCTGCTCTACGCCACCGCAGCGTCCCTCGTCTTCGGTCCGGTGTTCTTCGCCGATCTGGACCCCCTGGCCGCGAGCATCGCGTCGATGGGAACGTTCGCCGCCGGCTATGTCGCGCGCCCACTGGGCGGAATCGTCTTCGGTCACTTCGGGGACACCGTCGGCCGCAAGGCCATGCTGCTGATCTCGATGACCGTCATGGGCATCGCGTCGTTCGCGATCGGGCTCATTCCGCCGCCGGAGATGATCGGGTCCTGGGCCGCGGTGATCCTCGTCCTCCTCCGCGTCTGCCAGGGACTCGCCGTCGGCGGCGAATGGGGTGGCGCAGCGCTGATGTCGCTGGAACACGCGGAATCCGGCAAGCGCGGTTTCGCCGCAGCGTTCACCAACGCGGGCGCCCCGACCGGCGCACTGCTCGGCACCCTCGCACTGGCGGCCGTATCGCTCCTCCCCGACGAGCAGTTCCTGACGTGGGGGTGGCGCATCCCGTTCCTGATCTCCGCGTTCATGCTGGCCCTCGGCCTGTTCATCCGGTCCAAGGTGTCGGAGAGCCCGCTGTTCACGGCGGCGCTGAAGGAATCGGCGAAGAAGGAGACCGCCCCGCCGATCGTCACCATCCTGAAGCGGCCCCGCGCGGTCGTCGTGGCGTCCATGAGCTGCATCGCGAGCTTCGGAATGCAGACCGCGTTCACCACGTTCGCCATCACCTACGCCGTGGCGAGCGGCGCCCAGCGGTCCGACGCGCTGCTGGCGTTCTCCTTCTGCCAGTTCTGCGCGATCTTCCTGGTTCTCGGATCTGCGCGACTGTCCGACCGGATCGGCCGCCGGCCGGTCATGCTCGCGGGTCTCGGCGCGATGATCCTCAGCGTCTACCCACTGTTCCTACTGCTGAGCACGGGACAGTTCCTGTTCATCGCGCTCGCCTTCGTCGGATACACCATCTGCCACTCGGCGACCTACGGTCCGATGGCGGCGTTCATCTCCGAACAATTCGGCACCCGGGCGCGCTACACCGGGGCGTCGCTCGGATACCAGCTCGCCACCCTCATCGGCGCGGGATTCACCCCCGTCATCCTGGCGTCGCTGTTCGCGTCGTCCGGCAAATCGATCATCCCGGTCGGGTTGTTCATCATCGCACTGTGCGTGGTCAGCGCCGTCTTCCTCGTCGCGACGAAGGAGAGCAAGGACAACGACCTGAGCGCCGAGACCCCGTCTGCCTGACACACACCCATCCCGCCACAAGCTCGAGAGTAGTTTCGAAAGAGAACGAGGAGTCACCATGGACAACGAAGGCATCGGCTCGTGGCTCGAGCGCCGCATCGCCATGACGCCGAAGAACGAGGCGCTCGTCTTCGACGGACGAGCCGTCACTTACGAGGAGATGGCCCTGCGGACCCGCCGACTCGCCCACGGCCTGCGCGCCCTCGGCGTCGAGAAGGGTGACTGCGTCGGCTTCTTCGGGTTCAACGACCCGGCGGCGCTCGAGGTGATGTTCGCGGCCGGGCTGCTCGGCGCCACATATCTCCCGCTCAACGCACGCCTCACCGCCGAGGAAGCGCGCTACGTGCTGGGCGATTCACGGTGCACCACAGTGATCTTCGGTGATCAGCAGGCCGACGTCGCGCAGGAGCTGGCGCAGTCGGACACCCCGGTCACCACCTGGATCGGCCTGGGCGACTCGTGGTCCAGCCACACGTACGAGGGCGTGCGCGCCGGGCAGCCGGACACCCGCATCGACGAGCGGGTCGGCCTCGACGACCTGTCCGTGCTGATGTACTCGTCGGGCACCACCGGCGCACCGAAGGGCGTCATGCTCAGCCACGGCAACATGCTGTGGAACGCGCTGAACCAGCTTCTCGCCCAGGACATGACGTCGAAGGAACGCACGCTGTCGGTGGCGCCGCTGTTCCACATCGGCGGCATCGGCGGCGCCGTCACACCGACACTGCTCAACGGCGGCACCGTGGTGCTGCTACGCAAGTTCGATGCCGGCGTCGTCCTCGACACGATCGAGAAGGAACGCATCACCACGTTCTTCGCGGTCCCCACGATGATCCAGGAACTCTGGCACCACCCCCGGTTCGCGGACGCCGACCTGTCCAGCCTGCGGGCCATCTGCGTCGCCGGGGCTCCGCTGCCCGAAGCGTTGATCTCCCCGTGGCAGGACCGTGACGTCGCGATCACGCAGGCATACGGGCTGACGGAAACCGCGCCCTCGGTGACGATGCTGTCGAGTGCCGACGTGCGCACCAAGATCGGTTCCGCCGGAAAGCGGACGTTCTTCACCGACGTCGACGTCGTACGCCCGGACGGGTCGAGCGCCGAACCGAACGAGATCGGCGAGATCGTCGCCAAGGGCCCGAACGTGATGCTCGGCTACCTGAATCAGCCCGAGGCGACCGCCCGCACCGTCGTCGACGGCTGGCTGCACACCGGCGACGCCGGCTACTTCGACGACGAAGGCTTCCTCTTCATCTGCGACCGCTACAAGGACATGTACATCTCCGGCGGCGAGAACGTCTATCCCGCCGAGGTCGAGGCGGCCCTGCTGAGACTGGACGGCATCCGGGAGGCGGCGGTGATCGGCGTCCCCCACGAGAAGTGGGGTGAGACCGGCATGGCCTTCGTCGTCGCCGCCGACGGCACGACACTCGACGCGGAGACGGTACGTGCCCGGCTGCGAGAAAAGCTCGCGGGATTCAAGATTCCCACGTTCATCCAGATCGCGGAGGCACTCCCCCGCACCGCCACCGGCAAGATCCGCAAACCCGACCTGCGAACCTCCGCCCGTGAGTACTTGTTAACCGCGGGCGGTTAACAAGTACTCACGGGCGCGTCAGCGCATCGACGTTCCGTTGATGACCAGCGTGTGCACGGGCTCCCTGGTCTACGCGAAAGCCGGCCTGCTGAAAGGCAGGCCGGCTACAACGCATTGGGCGTCCTTGCCGCTTCGCGACCCGTGAGTACTTATTAACCTCCGGCGGTTAACAAGTACTCACGGGCGCGTCAGCGCACGACGGACAGCGACACGCGGCTGGGGTGACGCAGACCTGTGTGCACGGTCTGGTGGGCGACCACGAATTCCGATGATTCGTAGGCGGATTCGCCGGTGTTGAGGTTGCGGTCCCAGCGGGGATGGCTGCTGGACGTCACGTGGATCCGGATCCGCTCACCCGGCTGGAAGGTGACGGCCGTGGACCACAGGTCGATCGCGTACTCGTACACCTCCCCGGGCACGAGCAGGCTCGGTTCGGCGGACGTATACGTCCCGGGGGTCCGGTAGGCGTCGCGGTAGCGGGCCCGGACCATGCCGTCGGTGAGCGTGATCGACGTACCGTCCGCGGTCACCCGGCACAGTCGCACGACGAAATCGGTGTCGACCGCACTCGACGACGCGAACAGCGTCGCGGACACCCGGCCGATCACCGTCAACGGCTCGGTGAGTGCCTCACCGGTGAACACGAGGACGTCGTCGCGGGATTCGACGCGGCTCTGTTCCAGTGCGCCGGGCGCGAACGTTCCCGGCATCATCGTCGCCCCACCGACCGTCGGCACCGGATCCGCCGGGTCGTAGTCGTAATCGACGCACCCGTCGGTCTCCTCGGCTTCCGCGACGAGGGTTCCGCCGGGTGCGAGGAAGAGTTCGGCCGTCCGCGCGGGCTCCGGGAAACGGTCGTACGTCCGCCACCGGTTCTCCCCCATCACGAAGATCCGGACCCGGGGCATGTCGGGTTCCTCGTCGCCGAGCACCGACGTGTACCACTGCGCGTGGACCGACGACAGGTCCTGGCCCGAGTCGAGCACCGCCTGGTTGGCGGGACTGCCGAATACGACCGACCCACCGAGCCCGGAGAAGTTGGTGTGACTCCACGGGCCCACGATCAGGTACGGAGCGGGGGCCGCCCCGGAATCGCTGTGCGCCAGTTGGCCGAAGTACTGGTCGAGGGTGCTGTTCACGAAGATGTCGTACCACCCGCCGATGTGCAGCGAGGGGAGGTCGACGGCCCGGTCGCTCGCGCTGTCCCACAGGTCGCGGGTGGGGTGATCGATCGGGAATCCGAGCGATTCGACGATCGGCGACGCGAAGAACGCCGGGGCGTCCACGGCCATGTCGCGGACGGGCAGGACGTCGAAGAACGTGTCCTCGGACATCGCCCGATCGATCCGCGCCCATGACGCCCATTCGCGTTCCGCGCGGACCGGGTCGGTGCGGGACAGTTTCGCGATCTCGGGCGGTCCGGCCGAGTGGTGCCCCCACCCGAGCCGGGCACCGAACTCCACGGCGCCGCCGCGCACGAGCCCACCGGACCGCGCATTGCCGCCTGCGGAGATGCCGGGGGCGATGCCGCGCAGGGCGGGCGGCTTCTCCTGGGCTGCACGCCACTGGGTTTCGGCGAAGTACGACCGTCCCCACATGCCCACGGCGCCGGTCGAGTACGGCAGTTCGGCGGCCCACTGCACCGTGTCGTAGCCGTCCGGACCTTCGTTCTCGGACGGCACGAACTCGCCGTCCGAACCGAATCTGCCACGGACGTCCTGCATGATCACGACGAATCCGGCGGCCGCGACGGTGGTGGGGTTGAGGTAGCCCGAGTTCACGGACAGGTCGCGGCCGTACGGGGTGCGGGTGAGCAGTACCGGGAAGCGTCCGGATCCGTTCGGGCGGTACACGGTCGAGCGCAGGACCGCCCCGTCCCGCATCGTCGCCTCGACGTCGTTCTCGATCAGTACATCGTGTTTCACAGTTACGGTCACTTTCGACGGGAGATCGGTCATTTGCCGAGGTCGGTGGTGCTGGTCCGGTAGGTTTCGCGGACCGTGAGCGTGGTGAGCGCGCTGACCAGGCAGCAGCACGCGGTGAACACGGCCACCGGGATCCAGCCGTTCGGTCCGGGCCGGACGAGGGCCGCGGCGATGGTGGGGGCGAATCCGGTGGCCACCAGCGCCAACTGCCCGGAGATCGCCATGCCCGAATACCGGATGCGCGTCTCGAACATCTCGGCGTACAGCGCGGGACCGACGGCGTTGACGAGCGAGTAGCCGGCCACCATCACAATGCACGCCGTGACCAGGATCAGAGCCGTCGAACGCTGGCTGACCGCCCAGAAGAATCCGGAGATGGCGACGGCGCAGACAAGATTGCCGGTGATGAAGATCGGTTTGCGCCCGATCCGGTCGGCGAGGATCCCCGCGGCGGGCTGGGCCACGAGCGCGAGGGCGGCGGTGAGCACGGTCGCGCCGACCATGACGGTCCGGGACACACCGGCCTCGTGGGTGCCCCACGACAGGGCGAAGGCACTGAAGATGGTGGACACCACGGCGAACAGTCCGCAACCCACGACCCGCAGCACGCTCGGCCAGTGGTCGCGGAAGATCACCTTCGCCGGCATCTCCTTCGGTTCGTCGCTCGACACGGCGTCCTCGAACACCTCACTCTCGGGCAGCATCCGGCGGATCACGAGCCCGGCGAGTGCGACGAAGATGCTGAGCAGGAACGGGATACGCCATCCCCAGCTGAGGAAGGCGTCTTCGGGCAGTCCGGAGAACACGAGAACGACCAGCGATGCCAGCAGCATTCCCGCGGCGGCGCCGGTGTTCACCCAGCTGGCCGCGAGCGCCCGGCGGTGGGCGGGTGCGTGTTCGAGCGCCAGGGACGCAGCGCCCGCCGACTCGCCCGCCGCCGACGCACCCTGGACGGCCCGGAGCAGCACGAGCAGGATCGGCGCCGCGACGCCGATCGCCCCGTACGTCGGCAGGCAGCCGATGAGCGACGTGGCCACGCCCATCATCACGAGTGTCACCACCAGCATCCGCTTACGGCCGAGCGTGTCCCCGAAGTGCCCGAAGACGAGGGCCGCGAGAGGCCGGACGACGTAACCGATCCCGATGGTGGCCATCGACACGATGGTCCCCCAGAACGAACCGAGGTCCGGGAAGAACAGGGTGTTGAACGCGAGCGCGGAGAAGGAGGCGTAGATGAAGAAGTCGTAGTACTCGAGTGTGCTGCCCACGAAGGAGGCCAGGGCTGCCCGGCGCGCGTGGGGCGACCGGACGCTCGTGTCGGCGCGTACGGCGCGGCCGTCGAATGTGGAAGTCATGTGGTTCCTACCTGAATGTGAAGGGCATCCGGGAGTTCGGAGAGGCCTCGAGGCGGGTGCGGCACCGGGGATCGGAGTTGTCCAGGTCACATCCGCTGCCGCCGAGGGAGACTCTGCCAAAGAAACCGATCACCGTCCAAGAGCAGTATCGGCACCGATTGATAAGCGATCGTTATTGCTCGTCGCGGACGGCATCCGGCGACGGCAGCACCTCGGCGGCGAGGTCGAGAACCGTCTGCACGACGGGCGACACGGGACGGTCCGACCAGGCCAGCGCGGCCCGGACTTCGTATCGTCCGGTATCGAGGGGAACGAGCACCACCCGATTGGGATACGTCTGCACGTCACCCGGAACGAGCGCCACACCGACCCCCGCCGCGACGAGCGCGGTCAGCACGATGCCGTCGGTGGTCTCCTGCACGATGTTCGGCGTGTACCCGGCATCCCGGCACGCGGCGAGCAGATCGCGGCGGAGCGTGGATCCGGTGGCGGCGGGATTCGCGACGAACGTTTCGTCGCGCAGTTCCGCGAGGTCGATCGACTTCCGGTCGGCGAGTGGGTGATCGCTCGGGAGCAGTGCACTGAGGTACTCCACCGAGATCTGCCGCGTGAGCACGTGGGGGTGGGACACCGCGTCCGAGACGATGCCGAGGTCGAGTTGTCCCTCCCAGATTTCGTCGAGGATCTGCCCGCTGACCGTCGCTCCCTCGAGGACGAGATCGATCAGGGGGTACCGACGGCGCACCGACCGTGCCAGAGAGGACAATTCGGTCTGCCCGTAGGCGCCACTGAAACCGACCCGGACGCGACCCTCGACCGCCGGATCCGCGATCACCGCGGCATCGACGGCCCGATCGATCCCGGCGAGCGCGTCCTTGCACGGCTGCAGGAAGCGCTCCCCCGCCGCGGTGAGCCGGACCGACCGCGTGGTGCGGTCGAACAGTTTCACGCCGAGGCGTTTCTCGAGCTGCTGGACCTGCTGGCTCACCGCTGGTTGCGCGATGTGCAGCACCTCGGCGGCCCGGCCGTAGTTGAGTTCCTCGGCGACGGCGACGAACGACTTCATCCAGCGAATTTCCACGGCCGGTCAGTCCACCACGAACACCGCGAGACGCACCTCGCCGGGAAGGCGTTCCCCGGTGCCGACGAGGATCCGCGAGCGCAGCCACGACCATCGGCCCTCGGGGGCGGTGAGCCGTGGTGTGCAGCGGAAGTAGATGCGCTCGGGTGGGACGGGCTCGCCGTCGACCAACCGGGCGATGTCTTCGGCGGTACCCGATCGGAGCCCGAAGTTGGTGACGTAGATGCGGTCGCCCTCGTCGGTCTCGATGGCGTACTTGGCCTCGAGTTCGGTGAGCGTGGACGAGCTGAGCAACTGGAAGTCCGCCCCGACCGGCAACACGGTGCCCCGCAGCTCGGGGCCCTCCACTCGACCACCGACGATGGGAATGATGCGCCGTGTGCCTTCGGGCGTGGAACCGATCTCCACCGGCTCGGCCACCTCCACGACGAACGTGGCGAGGAACGACATGCCGGGCGGGGCCGGGGCGAGGAGCTCGGTCATTGCGCCCTACTCGACGATGGTGGGAAAGGCGATGCTCTGCAACGTGTCCCGCATCTGATTCACGACCGTGTCGGGGATGCCCACGAAGTAGCGTCCGTGCGCGGCGTCGACCCGCGCCTTGGCGTCGTCGCGGAGCCGGCGTCCCTCGTCGGTGGCAGCGATCAGTTTGTTGCGGCGATCCGAGGGGTCGAGGGTGCGCACGACGAGTCCGCGTTCTTCGAGCTCGTCGACCAGCCCCACGATCTGACTGGGGTCGAGACCCATGGTGGCGGCGACCCCGCGCTGGTTGACGCCCTCGGCCTGTTCGCAGGCGAGGACCAGGACCGAGTAGGAGCGCACCCGCAGGCCCGTGGGTACGAGGGCTTTGTTCACTGCGCCCAGCACCATTCCGCCGACGCGCGAGAGCAGGAACCCGATGTCGTCCGATAACGCCTGCGACTCTGCCATGCGACGACCCCCTTCTGATGATTGTCGGTAGAGTAGCAGATCTTAATCATTGACATTCTCAATCATCAATGATTACGTGTGATTCAGCGAACACGACCTTAGGAGAATCCCGACATGGACCTCAGCAACAAAGTCGCCGTAGTCACCGGCAGCGGACAGGGCCTCGGACTGGCATACGCCAAGGACCTCGTGCGCCACGGCGCCGCGGTCGTGATCAACGACGTCAACCAGGCCACCGCCGACGCCGCCGTCGCCGAGATCACCGCCGCGGGCGGGCGGGCCGTCGCCGTCGTCGCCCCGGTCGGCAGCACCGAAACCGCCCAGAAGCTGGTCGCCGGCGCGATCGACGCGTTCGGACGCCTCGACGTCATGGTCACCAACGCCGGCATCCTCCGCGACAAAGTGCTGTGGAAGATGACCGACGACGACTTCGACGCCGTCATCAACGTGCACCTGCGCGGCACGTTCACCTGCGTCCGAGAAGCGGTCCTGAAGTTCCGCGAGCAGGGCGACGGTGGTCGCATCATCTGCATCGGCTCCCCCGCCGGCCAGCGCGGCAACTTCGGGCAGACCAACTACTCGGGCGCCAAGTCCGGCATCGTCGGCATGGTCCGCACCTGGGCGATGGAACTGCAGCGTGCGGGCATCACCGCGAACGCCGTCTGCCCCGTCGCCGCGACCGCGATGACCGAGACCGTCCCCTTCCTCGCCCCCTACATCGAGGGCATGAAGAACGGCGAGCCGCTGCCCGACATCATCCGCCGCGAGGTGGGCCTGGGCACCCCCGAGGACGCCGCTGGCATCATCTCGTTCCTCGCGTCCGACGCGGCAGCCGAGATCACCGGCCAGGCCTTCGCCGTCGGTGGCGACCGCCTCGCGTTGTGGTCGCACCCCGACCTGACCGCGGTCGAGTACCACGACGGTGGCTGGTCGGCCGACGACATCGCGGCTCAGTGGACTGGCACGTTCGGCGACGCCGTCCAGTCCGTCGGCGAGGAATTCCCCGAGGAGCTGATGGCGAAGTGAGCCGCTACGAGTACGGCATCGACTTCGACACGATCGATGCCATCGACATCCACACCCACGTCGAGATCGACGGCTGCGGCCACCGGTCCCTCGACGACGAACTCATGGCCGCCTCGGAGAAGTACTTCAAGTCCGGGGAGGAACGCACCCCGTCCATCGACGCGATCGCCGACCACTACCGCTCGCGCAACATGGCCGCCGTCGTGTTCACCGTCGACGCGGCCTCGGCCAGCGGACACCCAACCAACTCCGTCGAGGAGATCGCCGAGGGCGCGGCCCGCCACAACGACGTCCTGATCCCGTTCGGGTCCGTCGACCCCTGGCAGGGCAAGGCCGCTGTGCGGCGCGTCCACCGGCTCGTCGACGACTACGGCGTGAAGGGGTTCAAGTTCCACCCCAGCATGCAGGGATTCGAACCGAACGACCGGCAGTTCTACCCGCTCTACGAGGCCATCACCGAGGCCGGGGTCCCCGCCCTGTTCCACACCGGTCAGACCGGGATCGGCGCCGGGCTGCCCGGCGGCCACGGCATCAAACTGCGCTACTCCGACCCGATGCTGCTCGACGACGTCGCCGCCGACTTCCCGGACCTCACCGTGATCATGGCCCACCCATCGGTGCCGTGGGTCGACTCGCAGATCTCCATCGCCACCCACAAGGCCAACGTCTTCATCGACCTGTCCGGGTGGTCGCCGAAGTACTTCCCGCCGCAGCTGGTCAAGGCCGCGAACAGCATGCTCCGCGGCAAGGTGCTCTTCGGCTCCGACTTCCCCGTCATCCAGGTCGACCGCTGGATGAAGGACTTCGAGAACCTCGACATCAAACCCGAGGTCGCGCCGCTGATCTTCAAGCAGAACGCGCTGTGCGTCCTCGGCATCAAGCACTGACCCCCGGCCCCACCGAACCACCAGGAGACTTATCGTGACCACCGCAACCACCACCCGCGTCGCCACCCTCGCCGACCTGGCCGCACTCGAGGGCCGGCCGCTGGGCACCAGCTCGTGGATCGACATCCCCCAGCAGCGGATCAACACGTTCGCCGACGCCACCGACGATCACCAGTGGATCCACGTCGACCCCGAGCGTGCCAACGCGGAGAGCCCGTTCGGCGGGCCCATCGCGCACGGCTACCTCACGTTGTCGCTGATCATCCCCATGTGGGACGAGGTCCTGACCGTCGACAGCGTGACCATGGCCGTCAACTACGGTCTCAACAAGGTCCGATTCACCAACCCCGTGCCCGCCGAGGGACGCGTCCGGCTGAACGCCACGCTGCAGTCCGTCGAGGAGCTGCCCAAGGGCGGCGTCCAGGTGACCGTCGCCGGACAGATCGAACTCGAGGGCAGCGAACGTCCCGCGGTAGTCGTCGAGGCCGTGTACCGCTTCTTCGAGTAACCCCCTGTGAGTACTTGTCAACCGCCCGCGGTTAACAAGTACTCACGGGTGTTATTCGGGAGCCTGGTCGTCGGGCTCGACCTGTTCCGCCTGCTTCCGCTCGGACGCGTTGCCCGCGATTCCCTTCGCCTCACGCTCGGCCACCAGCCGGTCTTCCATGTCGTCGACGAGGTCTGCGATCCGCTGGTGCTCGGGGAGGTGCTGATCGTGTCGATCCGAATTCGCCTTCATCACGCTCCTTCCGCTGTCTGCGACGAACCGGAAATCCTGCGACTTCCGGACGCACAATTCGAACTGTACGCCGCGGGCCCGGCCGAAGCGGGCATTCGCGGCGGCACGAACTGGACGCCCGTCTTTCACGCTTTTCCCACCGTCGGCGAAAGCTGTTGCCGAACATCGCCTTACGAGCGCTCGGTACTCCAATGTCGCACTGCGCAACCTCATTTCGCCTTCGACGCGGGTCCTCCACCGCTGCCGGTAGGCGATGAATTCGATGCACAATCGACACCGTCTTGCGAGTACCCGCAGCCGGCACCTCGTACTCTGGACCGGGTACCACCCGAAGGAGGACCGATATGCCAGCAGTCACCACCCCTCACGTCTATGTTCATCGCGCCGGCGATCGGCTGAAAACCAAGATTTCCTGGTTGGATTCGAAGCATTCGTTCTCCTTCGGCCAGCACTACGACCCCGACAACACACACCACGGTCTGCTTCTCGTGAACAACGACGACACCGTGCTCCCCGGTCAGGGATTCGACACGCATCCGCACAAGGACATGGAGATCGTCACGTGGGTGCTGCGCGGCTCGCTCGTGCACCAGGACTCGATCGGCCACTCCGGCATCATCTATCCCGGCCTTGCGCAACGCATGAGCGCAGGCAAGGGCATCATGCATTCCGAGAAGAACGACAGCTGGCGCCTCGACGGTGAGCAGCACCACGAGCCGGTGCATTTCGTCCAGATGTGGGTGGTACCCGACGAAGCCGGCCTCACTCCGGGTTACGAACAACTCGAGATCGAGGACGAGATCCTCAAGGGCGGGCTCGTGCCCGTTGCGTCCGGAATGCCGGAATACAAGGATAATTCGGCGATCCGGATCAGCAACAAGCACGCGGCTCTGCATGTCGCGCGACTTTTCCCCGGCGCATCGGTGACGCTTCCCGAAGCGCCGTTCCTCCATGTCTTCGTGGCCCGGGGCACCGCCGAGATGGAGGGTGTCGGCACCCTGTACGAGGGGGACGCCGTCCGTTTGAGCGCCTCCGGTGGCCAGCAGGTCACCTCGCACTCCGGCGCCGAGGTCCTCGTCTGGGAGATGCACGCCCGCCTCGGCGGGTGAGTTCCCAGCAAGTTCACAGCCGGACGGCACGCTGCGCGCAGGTTCGTGCGCCACGATCGGGTCACAGCCCGATCATGGAGAGGTACGCATAGTGAACAAGGACGTCGAGAAGAGCCGTCTGCGCATCAGCCGCCGCCGCGCGCTGGCGGTCGGTGGAACGGTGAGTCTGGGTGGGCTCATCGCCGCCTGCACCGGAAACGGGAGCAGCAGCACGTCGGCATCGGCCACGTCGACCGCAACCGCATCCAGTGCCACGACGACGAGCGCCGACACGGTGACCGCCCTGCTCGACCAGGCACCGCAGTGCGTCCTGGCCGTCGAGGAGACGCAGGGACCGTACTGGTTCGACGTCGACTCCATCCGCAGCGACATCCGCGAAGACCGGCCGGGCACGGACCTGCAGCTTGCACTGCGGGTGCAGGACCTGACGAACTGTTCCGCGGACGGCTCCGCCGCGGTGGTGAGCAATGCCGTCGTGGAGATCTGGCACTGCGACGCGGGCGGCGTGTACTCCGGCTTCGAGTCGGGTTCCAAGGCCGCGGACCTCAGCGGCAACGGCGCCCCCGCAGGCGCGCCGCCGGCAGGCGGACCCGGTGGCGGCCAGCCCCCGGCCGGTGGTCCCGGTGGTCCCGGTGCGGGTGGCCCCGGTGCGGGTGGCCCCGGCGGCGACATGTCCGGCGGTTCCGGTGAGACGTCCGACGGGTCCTACAGCGTCGGCGACAGCGAGGCCACCACCACGGACGACGGCACCTACCTGCGCGGCGCCCAGACCACGGACGCGAACGGCATCGCCCAGTTCACCACCGTCTTCCCCGGCTGGTACATCAGCCGGACCACCCACATCCACCTCAAGGTGCACATCGACAAGAAGACGGTGCTCACCACCCAGCTGTTCTTCGACGAGGCCCTGCTCGACGAGGTGTACGCGACCGCGCCGTACTCCGACCACACCGGACGGGAGAACAACGTGAACAACTCCACCGACAGCATCTACGACGACGCCGGCCTGCTGACCGTCGCCAAGCAGTCGGACGGCTACCTCGCGGCGATCAACCTCGGCATCGACGTCTGATCGATCCCCGGCCCTTGGTTTCGCCCTGAGCGCAGTGGTGGACCTCCCGGCGCGGAACGGTGTAAGGATGGAACGCATGACCACGGCTCAGCGCTCCGGCATCGACCTCACTCACCTCGACAACGACACCCGCGCCCAGGACGACCTCTTCGTCCACGTGAACGGCAAGTGGATCGACGACTACGAGATTCCCGCGGATCGGGCGATCGACGGCGCGTTCCGAACGCTGTACGACAAGGCCGAGGTCGACGTCCAGACCATCATCGAGGAGGCGGCGGACTCCGGCGCGGCGCCGGGGACCGACGCCCAGCGCATCGGCGACCTGTACGGCAGCTTCATGGACGCGGACGTGGTCGAGGCCGCGGGGCTCGCACCGATCGCCGGTGAGCTCGCCGACGTGGCCTCGGCCGACGACCTCTCCGCGCTCGCCGCCGTCATCGGCCGCCAGCAGCGCACGGGGGTCGGCGGCGCGGTCGGTCACTACGTCGACACGGACGCCAAGAACTCCGAGCGTTACCTCGTCCACTTCAGTCAGTCGGGCATCGGCCTGCCCGACGAGTCGTACTACCGTCAGGACGACTACGCGGAGATCCGCACCGCGTACGTGAAGCACATCGCGAAGATGTTCGCCCTCGCCGGCGTCGATTACGACGCGCAGCGCGTGTTCGACCTGGAAACCAAGATCGCGGCAGGTCATTGGGACGTCGTGAAGCGTCGCGACGCCGAGCTGAGCTACAACCTGCTCACCCTCGACCAGCTCCCGGCCGGGTTGGACTGGTCGTCGTGGATCGGCGCACTCGGCGGCACGTCCGAGCAGTTCGCCGAGATCGTGGTCCGCCAGCCCGACTTCCTCACTACCCTGACCGAGCTGTGGACGTCCGAGGACCTCGACGACTGGAAGGCGTGGGCGACGTGGAACGTCATCCGCTCCCGCGCCCCGTACCTCACGCAGGCCCTGGTCGACGAGAATTTCGCGTTCTACGGGAAGACGCTGACCGGCGCCGAGGAGATCCGTGAGCGCTGGAAGCGCGGCGTGTCCCTGGTTCAGGATCTGCTGGGCGAAGCGGTCGGCAAGCTCTACGTCGAACGCCACTTCCCGGCGGACGCGAAGGCCCGCATGCAGGAACTCGTCGCCAACCTGCAGGAGGCGTACCGGCGCAACATCTCCGACCTGGACTGGATGAGCCCGGAGACGCGGCAGGCCGCGTTGCGCAAGCTGGAGAAGTTCACGCCCAAGATCGGCTACCCCGACAAGTGGCGCGACTACTCGGCCGTCACCATCTCCCGCGACGACCTGGTCGGCAACTACCGCAGCGGCTACGCCGCGGAGTACGACCGCGACCTCGCGAAGCTCGGTGGCCCCGTCGACCGCGACGAGTGGTTCATGACACCCCAGACGGTCAACGCCTACTACAACCCGGGAATGAACGAAATCGTCTTTCCCGCAGCCATTCTGCAGCCGCCGTTCTTCGACGCCGCAGCCGACGACGCCGCCAACTACGGCGGAATCGGTGCCGTCATCGGTCACGAGATCGGCCACGGCTTCGACGATCAGGGCGCCAAGTACGACGGCGACGGCAACATGGTCGACTGGTGGACCGACGACGACCGGACCGAGTTCGGCAAGCGCACGAAGGCGCTGATCGAGCAGTACAACGAGTTCGAGCCGAAGGCGCTGCCCGGCCACGCAGTGAACGGTGAGTTCACCATCGGTGAGAACATCGGCGACCTCGGTGGCCTGTCCATCGCCATCGCGGCGTACCGGATCGCGACGGAAGGGTCCGACCCCGAGGTTCTCGACGGTCTCACCGGTCTCCAGCGGGTGTTCTTCGGCTGGGCGCAGGTGTGGCGCACCAAGGCCCGGGACGCCGAGGCGCTCCGCCGGCTCGCCGTCGATCCGCATTCGCCGCCGGAGTTCCGCTGCAACGGTGTGGTCCGCAACCTCGACACGTTCCACGACGCGTTCGACGTCCAGCCCGGTGACGCGCTGTACCTCGATCCGGAGGAGCGCGTCAAGATCTGGTAGCGACTACCGCAGACGGTTCCCCGTCGCCGCGGAGAAGAAGTACACCTCGCCGGGCTTCGGCTGCAGGTGCACCCTCTCCCCCGCGGCGACGGTGCGGGTGCGGTCCACCCGCACCACCACCTTCCCGGATGTCCCGGAGGCGTACACGAAGGACTCCGCCCCGAGTTCCTCGAGCAGGTCGGCATCGACCGTGTACGAGTCCTTGCGCCACGACCCCACCAGCGTCCACGACTCCGGGCGCACTCCGACGATCACGGAACCGTCTCCGATCGCCGAGCGCGGCACGGGAATACGCAAGTCGCCCAGTTCGGCGACGCCGTCGCGGATCGGGGTGTCCATGAGGTTCATTCCGGGCGAACCTATGAACCCGGCGACGAACGTGTTGACCGGGTTGTCGTACAGATCGCGGGGCCGGGCGACCTGCTGGAGGCGGCCGCCCTGCATGACCGCCACCCGGTCGCCCATCGTCATGGCCTCCACCTGGTCGTGGGTGACGTACACGGTGGTCGTGCCGAGCCGGCGCTGCAGGCCCGCGATCTGCGAGCGGGTGCTCACCCGCAGCTTCGCGTCGAGGTTGCTCAGCGGTTCGTCCATGCAGAACACCTTGGGGTGCCGCACGATGGCCCGGCCCATCGCGACCCGTTGACGTTGCCCGCCGGACAGTTTCGCCGGTTTGCGATCCAGCAGCGGTTCCAGTTCGAGCATCCGCGCCGCTTCCAGCACCCGCGCGGTGCGGTCCACCTTCCCGACGCCGGCGTTGCGGAGCGCGAAACCCATGTTGTCGGCGACGGTCATGTTCGGGTAGAGCGCGTAACTCTGGAACACCATGGCCACGTCCCGCGCCCGGGGCGGCAGCGCGGTGACGTCGGTGCCGCCGATCTCGATGCGGCCCGCCTCGACGGCCTCGAGGCCGGCCAGCATCCGCAGGCTGGTCGACTTACCGCACCCGGACGGACCCACGAGGACGAGGAACTCGCCGTCCGCGATGTCGAGGTCCAGTCGATCGACGGCGGGTCGATCCGCTCCGGAATAGCGGTGGGTGACACCTGCGAACTGCACGTGGGCCATGAATGTTCCTTCTCCTCCTACTGAGGCAACTTGGGTGTGATCTGGCGGTCGATGATCTGCTGGAGTTGCGTCCCGACGCCCGCGAACGTCGTCGCCACGTCCGCGTTCTGCAGCGCGATCTGTTCGAGTCCGGTACCGATGATCTGGTCGCCGCCGGGGACGAACACACGGGCGTAGTCCTGCGACCGGGTCTTCGCGAGTTGGTCGACGGCGGTGCGCGCGTTGGGGTTCGCGTCGAGGTACGCCTTCATGCCCGGGTCCTCGACAGCGGATTTGCGGACGGGCATGTACCCGACGTTCTGGGAGAAGTACGCGGTGTTCGCGCCGTTGGTCACGAAGTCGATGAACGTCAGCGCGTTCTTCTTGCGCTCGTCGGAGATCCGCGCCGGAATCGCGAGGCCCGCGCCGCCGGTCGGGCAGCCGGGCGCGCCCGACGCGGGGAGGAACGCGGTGCCGAAGTCGAACGCGGCCGACTCGGTGATCCCCGACAGGTCACCGGTCGACGCGATGGTCGAGGCGAGGATGCCGGCGCCGAACTCGTTGGCGATGTCGCTCGACACGGCCGCGTACTTCTTCGTGTGGATCATGTCCTTCAGGAACGTCCCCGCGGCGAGCGTCTTCTCGTCGCCGAACTTCAGGTCCCACTGGTCCGAGTACGCCCCGCCGAACGTCCAGACCGGTCCCTCGAACGTCCAGCCGAGGTAGTTCTTGGCGTCACCCCAGCCGTGGGCCAGCTTGCCGCCGCCCATCACCCGCTGCAGTTCGGGACCCCACTCGTCGAACTCCTGCCAGGTGGCGGGCCCGCGATCGGGCAGACCGGCCTGCGCCCACACCTGCTTGTTGTAGTAGAACAGCGGCGTCGACCGTGCGTACGGGAGGGCAAAGTGCTTGCCCTCGAACAGGTAGTCGGCGAGCAGCGAGTCGACGTAGTCGGCGGAGTCGACACCGACCTCCCCGAACAGTCCGTCGAGCGGTTCGATGGCGCCGGTCAGGGCGTAGTTGAACCACCAGACGTCCGACAGGACCACGACGTCGGGCAGTTCGCCACCCGACAGGGCCGCGTTGAACTTCTGCGACACCTCCTCGTAGTTCTTTCCGCCGTCGACGAGGTTCACGGTGAGGTCGGGGTATTTCGCCTGGAACCGGTTGATCAGTTCACGTTCGACGTCCTGCGACTTGCCGGGGTGGTTGGACCAGAACGTGATGGTGTTCGCGTCGCCCGCCGCACCGGACGGCGCCGACGTGCCCGACCCCGACCCGGCGCACGCCGTCAGCGCGGCACCGGCGGCCACCGCACCCGCCAGCCCGAGGAATCCCCGACGGTTCATCCGATTCATGTCTCTCCTCGTTCTCCGCTATCCCTTGACCGCACCCGATGTGAGGCCCTTGATCATGTGCCGTTGCAGCACAAGGAAAACCACGAGAATCGGCAGCATCGTGAGTACCGTTCCCGCCATGACCGGACCCCAGTTGGTGAGCCCGTCGTTGTTCTGGAGTTGGGTCAGCCCGATCGGCAGCGGCGCGACGGAGGCGTCGTCGGCCATCAGGAACGGCCACAGGTATTCGTTCCATTCGGTGACGACGGTGATGATCGCGAACGCCACCATGGTGGGGCCCGACACCGGCAGGACCACCTGCCACAGCAGCCGGAAGTGGCCTGCGCCGTCCATCCGTGCGGCCTCGATGATCTCGGTGGGTATCG
Organism: Rhodococcus wratislaviensis; assembly: GCF_900455735.1. Lineage (GTDB taxonomy): Bacteria > Actinomycetota > Actinomycetes > Mycobacteriales > Mycobacteriaceae > Rhodococcus_F > Rhodococcus_F wratislaviensis. The sequence goes on from NZ_UAUI01000022.1 coordinate 146,875, forward strand.
ACAGGAAGTGGTTGCGCATCAGGAACGTTCCGAACGCGACCCCGGCCAGCGGCACGATGATGCCGTGAAAGCTGTTCCGCCAGCCCCATTCGGCGACGAGTGCGTAGTTGGAGATGACCGTGATCTGGTTGGGCACCATCAATGCGGCGATGATGCCGAGGAAGACGAGGTTCTTGCCCGGGAACCTCAGGAACACCAGCCCGTAGGCGCTGAACACGCCGAGCCCGAACTTCACGACCGCCAGCACCCCGGTGATGATCACCGAGTTGCGCAGGAACGTCCAGAACGGCACCGACGTGGTGGCCTCCGAGTAGTTCTCGGGATGGAACGTTCCGGGCCACCAGGTGACCGGCATGGTGTAGACGTCCGGGCGATCCTTGAAGGACGTCATCACGATCCAGTACAGCGGCAGGGCCACCATGACCAGCACCGCCACCATCGCGGCGTATCCCAGCGCCGTCGCGAGCGCTTCCCGCCGGCGATGGTCACGGGCCGGGTCTTCCGTCACCGGCACATCCGCGGTGCGCTGATCGCGCACGGTGTCCGCGGTCACCGGCCGTCACCGCGATCCATGATCCGCACCTGGTAGACGGTGATCCCGAGCAGGACCAGGAACATGATCGTGGCCACGGTGGCGCCGTAGCCGGCCCGGAAGTTGCGGAACGACTCGTTGTAGACCTGGTACACCATGGTGGTGGTTCCGGTACCGAGTGGACCGCCCCGGGTCATCACGTTGATGATGTCGAACACCTGAAGGGAGCCCAGCATCACCGTGATCGAGAGGAAGTAGGTGGTCGGACGCAGCTGCGGGAGGATGACCCGGCGGAACGTCGTCCACCGGCCCGCCCCGTCGATCTCCGCGGCCTCCGTCAGCTCACGTCGCGTACCCTGCAGTGCCGCAAGGTAGATCACGAACGTGTAGCCGAGGTTCTTCCACATGTAGGTGACCGTCACCATGAACAGCGCCCAGTGCGGATCCTGATAGAAGTCGGGGACGGAGCCGACCCCGGCACGGTGCAGCAGATCCTGGATCAACCCGAACCGGGGATCGAACACGAACTGGAACGCCACGCCGATCGCGGCGCCGGAGATGACGAACGGCGCGAAGATAGCCGAGCGGACGAGGTTGCGGCCGTGCAGGTTACGGTCCAGCAGCATGGCGAGCGCGAGACCGGCGACCATCGATCCCACCACGGTCGCGACGGTGAACACCACGGTGTTCCCGACGATCTGCCAGGTGTCGGGACGACTCCACCACTCGCGGTAGTTGCCCCAGCCGACGAATGTGGCGACAGGGTCGGCGATGTTCCAGTCGAAGAACGACAGCCGGATGTTGTCGACCAGGGGCCGGTAGGTGAACAGAACGAGCAGAACCAGATTGGGACCCACCAGCGCTGCGAACAGCGCGTGGTCCCGCCACGGACGCCCGAGCAATCCCTGCTTTCCCGGCGACGGCAGGGTTCGTTCCGGACTCGATCTCACTGCGGCAGTCTGACGACCGTTTACGAATAGCCGGTAAATTGCCGTAGCCCGCACATTGAACTGTGCGGGCTACGGGAAGAACGTGGTCGGATGGGGTCAGCGGTTCCAGTCGCCGAGACCGTCGGAGCCGCTCAGCACGCCGCCCGCGGTGTTCTGCACGACCACGGCGTCGCCCTTCTTCGAGTTCTCGTAGAACCACTTGGCGTCTTCGGTGCTCACGTTGAGGCAGCCGTGGCTGACGTTGGTGTTGCCCTGGGCGTCCACTGACCACGGTGCGGCGTGGACGAAGATGCCGCTGTACGACATGCGGGTGGCGTACTCGACGTACGTGCGGTACCCCTCGGCCGAGTCGACCGGGACCCCGTACGTGGACGAATCCATGTACATGTCACGGAACTTGTCGCCGATGATGTACGTGCCGTTCGGCGTCTCGTGATCGGTCTTACCCATCGACGTCGGCATGGTCTTGACCACTTCGCCGTTCCGGGTGACGGTGATCTGCTTGGTGTTGTCGTCCGCGGTCGCCACCAGTGCGTCGCCGATGGTGAACGTGGAGTGCGAGTCGCCGGCGTCCACGGTCACCTCGGTGTTCGCGGGCCAGAACTCGGTGGGCTTCCAGCGGACCTGACTGTCGTTGATCCAGTAGAAACCACCCTCGACGGGCTGGCTGGTGGTGACCTTGATGGCACGCTCGGCGGCGGCGCGGTCGCCGATCGCCTCGTTGAAGCGGATGATCACCGGTTGCGCGACACCGACGACCTCGCCCGCACCCGGGTTGAGGGACGGAGCCGAGAAGTTCGCGGGCGCGGGTGCCGGTTCGGGAAGCGGCAGCTGCGGCGCGCCGGGCAGTCCGGGCAGGGTGGGAAGACTCGGAATCTCCGGTCCACCGGGAAAGAGCGGTGCGGCCTGTGCGGCCCCGACCAGCGCAGTTCCGGAGACGACGGCCCCGGTCAGTGCGACAGCAACGCGCGAAGACCAGTGCTTGTTCCTGGAAAAACCGATTCCTGACTTGCCCATATGACCACTCTCGTTCGACGACGTGTGCAACGCGCGTCCCCGACGGACCTACCAATCGCGCACTGCCATTAACACACATCATCCGGCCGCGAGCAATTTGCCCGCAATCGTTGCCGCTCCGCGGCCTGCGGGGTGGTGGTGTCACCGAGTGGTCAAGAAGCGCTCACGATCAGGTCTCGGCACGAGCGGCGGCGAGCATGCTCTCGATGGTGATCAACTTGGTGCGCGTCCGACCGGCCGCCCTGCCCCCGGCACGCTCGGTCTTGTCGATCCGCTGCCAGCCCTGGTAGTCGACGGCGTCGGGCGCACGCTCGGCGATCAGCCGGTCGAGGGCCTCACGTTCGGCGGGCGCGTCGAGCCGCCCGGCGGAGAAGTCGTCGATCAGCATCGTGACCGTCTCCGCGGAGCAGTACTTGTTGGTGCCGATCACGCCCGTCGGTCCGCGCTTGATCCAGCCCGCCACGTACACGCCGGGCACCGGCGCGCCGGTCTCCGGATCGATCACCCGGCCGTTCTCGTTGGGGATGACGCCGCGACGGTCGTCGAAGGGGATACCGGCCACGGGCTGACCGCGGTAGCCGATCGAGCGCAGCACCAGGCCGGTGTCCAGGGTCGAGGTGACGTCGGACGGTTTGGCGCTGAGCCTGCCGGACGCGTCCGCGACCAACTCGTTCTTCGCGACGCGCACCGATTCGACGGCGTCGGTGCCGAGAATCTCGACGGGTGATGTCAGGAAACGCAGCACGATCCGCTTCTTCGCCGGATCGGCGGTGCGCCGGGCGAACTCCTCGACCTGCCGCACCTTGTGGCGGTGCGACGGCTCGGCCTCGTCACCGTCGACGAACGCGCGGCTCGCCGGGTCGAGCACCGCTTCCTCCGGGTCGACGACGATGTCCACGTTCGGCATGCGCCCGAGCGGCAGGAGTTCGGGATTGGTGTAGGCGGCCTGGGCGGGGCCCCGTCGCCCGAGAATGACGACCTCACGGATGTTGCTCGCCCGCAGGGCCTCGAGGGCGTGGTCCGCGAGGTCCGTCTTGGCCAGGATCTCCGGATCGGTGACGAGGATGCGGGCCACGTCGAGTGCCACGTTGCCGTTGCCGACGATGACGGCCCGCTCCCCCGACAGGTCGAACGTGCGGTCGGCGTAATCGGGGTGACCGTTGTACCAGGCCACGAACTCGGTGGCGGCGTGGCTGCCGACCAGATCCTCGCCGGGAATGCCCAGCGCGCGGTCGCCTGCCGCGCCGACCGCGTAGATGACGGCGTGATGGTGTGCGAGCAGTTCCTCGTGGCTCACGTCCCGGCCCACTTCGACGTTGAAGTGACAGTGCACCGTGCGCTTGCCGACGACGGAGCGGAACTGGTCCGTGACGCCCTTGGTGCCCGGATGGTCCGGCGCGACACCGGCGCGCACCAGCCCGTACGGGGTGGGCAGGCGGTCGAAGATGTCGACCTCGATGCGCGGCTTCGCGGTCAGTTCCATCGCGGCGTAGCAGGCGGCCGGACCCGACCCCACGACCGCGACATGGAGCGTGCCGAGGGCTGCGTCGATCTGAGGCAGCTTCAGCGGCTCGGGCCAGTCGGGGCCGATGGGGTGTTTGGTGTAGTACTGCGCGTTGATGTCGAGGTACGGCTCGTCGACCTCGTCGAGGTCGTTCTCCGCGTAGATGGCCTCCACCGGGCACTCCTCGACGCAGGCCCCGCAGTCGATGCAGGTGTCCGGGTCGATGTACAGCATTTCCGTGGTGGCGAACGGCTTCTCGTCCGGTGTGGGATGGATGCAATTGACCGGACAGACATCGACGCACGATGCGTCGTTGCAGCACGGCTGCGTGATCACATAAGCCACGGTTCTCCCCTACCTGAGTACGCGCAGTCCGACGTCGAGATGTGACACCAGACTATAACGTGTTCCAATTTTGCGCGAGAACCGTGCGCGATGTCAGACCGCGTCGCCCGGCTCCACACGGAATCCGACCTTCACTGTGACCTGGTAGTGTGCGACGGCGCCGTTCTCGACGTGACCCCGGGTCTCGACGACCTCGAACCACTCGACGTTGCGCACGGTCTCGTTGGTCCGCGCGATGGCGTTCTTGATGGCCGCGTCGGTGCTGTCGCTCGACGAACCGACGACCTCGACAACTCGGTACACGTGATCACTCATCAGGATTCCTTTCGTGGTTACTTGCCGTTCCGGACGATCGCCTGCGCCTCGACACCGAGCCGGGCCAGACGAAGATCACCGAGAGCCGTGAGGGAACTGCCGAGGCGGTTGGTGACGAAGCCCAGGGACAGTCCGCTGTCGAGGTCCGCGTAGGCACCGGACCCGCCGACGCCGTAGTGCCCGATCGCGTTCCGTGGCTGTTCCCGGGACGCGAGGATCGGCCGGTGGTAGCCGAGGGACCACTGCGGCCGGATACCGAGGACGTAGTCGCGGTCGTGTGTCTGCACCTGCGACATCTGCGCGATGGTGGACTTGCGCAGGAACCGGTGCCCGTCCAGCCTGCCCCCGTTGGCGATGGCGCCGTACATGCGCGCGAGCGCCCGCGCGCTGAACACGCCGTTCCAGCCGGGCATCACCGCGTCGTGCACCGCGGGATTCCGGACCAGCACGTCGAACCCCTGGGGCATCGCCGCCTCGGCGAGGCCGCGGGTGGGACCGACGAGCGAGAGCACGTTCGACGTGAGCTCCCAGTTGAGTCCGGCCGGGTTGATGTGCGGAAACAGCTTCGCGATCCGCGGACGGTGCTGTCCGGGAACCTGATACCAGAAGTCGTCGACGCCGAGCGGGCCTGCGATTTCGTCCTGCACGACCTGGACGAACGGCTTTCCGGTGACGCGTGCGATCAGTTCGGCCACCAGCCACCCGTAGGTGACGGCGTGATACCCGGGACCGCGCAGCCTGCGCGGATCCGCCGGGGTGGCAGCCAGGGCCCGGACGACGGCGTCGTAGTCGAGGAGATCGAGCGGGCTCCGCATCAGACCCCGGACCTTGTGCAGCCCGGCCCGGTGGGTGAGCAGTTCGCGGACGGTGATGCCGTCCTTGCCTGCGGCGCCGAACTCGGGCCAGTAGCGCGCGACGGGCGCGTCGTAGTCGATCAGCCGACGCTCGGCGAGCCGGTGGACGACCGTGCTGGCCACGCCCTTTCCCGTCGAGAACGACAGGGCGACGGTGTCGCGGTCCCACCGGCGGTCGCGGTCTGCCCAGCCCGCCCAGATGTCGAGGACTTTCTCACCCCGGAAGTACGCGGTGAGCGCCCCGCCGCCGTGCTGAGGTTGCCGGTACATCGCGAAGAACCGGTCGGCGAGCGGCAGGAACCGCGGGTCGACGTGCAGCTCCGTCCGTGGTGCGGACGCGGGCCGGGGAACTCGAACGCTGGTCGTCATCGACCACCTCCGATCTCGCTGCCGTATGTCCTACGGCAGTTGCGTCAGCCCATTGTGACTACCGTCACCATACGACGCGGACCGGGGTGTCGTTCAGGGAAGCCGCCACACTGTTATGCCGTCGCTCAGACACGCTTGACCTGCAAGGAAATTGATCGCGAGCGACGGTCCACCGGCGCACACCACGCCCTTCGCCGGATCCGCGACGAGCGCCTGCCCTCCCGGACCGCTCAGCACCAGCGCGGGACCGGCGGTGTCGACCGTTCCGATCGCGACGCTCTTTGGCCCGACCGCCACCGCGGCGACGGCGCCACGACGCGCCTCGGCCGCACCGACACCGCCGCCCAGTCCGGCGCCGAGCGCCGCGCCCGCGTGCGCTGCATCGGCGAAACCGACACCGTCCGTGCCGAACGCCGCCGAATTACTGCTCGTGTCGGCGTTGGCCCCGCACGCGGTGCGGTCGACGACCGTGGTGTCACCCCGGCCCGGTGGTGACACACAGGACAGGGAGACGGCCGACGCGGTGGCCGGCGCGATCATCAGAATCCCGAGTGCCGTCGCGACGACACCGAGGACCAGTCCGGCAGTACCGACTGTCGTACGTTCCATGGCGACCTCACATTGTTCCCGACCCGACCGTCCCGAGCCTACGTGAGCGCCGGCTATTTGCGGTCTCGGTCCCGACTCGGTTGTACCCGCTTGGGTTCCCCCGGCATTTTCGGGTAATTGGGTGGGTACGGGAGATCGCCGAGACCGTTCGCGGCGTCCCGCTCCGCCATCTCCAGCAGCACGTCCAGCGATTGCGCCACGTCACCCATGGTCGCCATGGGATCGCCCCGCTTCTCGAGCAACGCGGGCACGGTCGCGATGGTGAAGTCGTCGGGGTCGACGTCGACGAGTTCCTCCCAGGTGACCGGTGTCGACACGGTCGCGATCGGCGTCTTGCGGGCCGAGTAGGCGGACGCGATCGTCTTGTCCCTGGCGTTCTGGTTGAAGTCGAGGAAGATGCGTTCGCCGCGTTCCTCCTTCCACCAGGACGTGGTGGCCCGGTCGCCGCTGCGCCGCTCGATCTCCCGCGCGAGGGCGATGCCGGCGCGCCGCACTTCGATGAAGTCCCAGCGCGGTTCGATGCGGAGATACACGTGCAGCCCGCGGCCGCCCGAGGTCTTGGGGTAGCCGACGAGGCCGAGTTCGTCCAGCAGCGGCCGGAGCACGTCCAGCGCGACCGCCCGGGCGTCGTCGAATCCGGTCCCCGGCTGCGGGTCCAGGTCGATGCGCAGTTCGTCGGGGTGATCGACGTCGGGGCACCGGACCGCCCACGGATGGAACGTGATGTTGCCGAGGTTCGCCGCCCACACGATGTTCGCGGCGCTACGCACGCGGAGCACGTCGGCCTTGCGGCCGGACGGGAACGTGACCTCGCACGAGTCGACGTGGTCGGGGCGCTTCGCGGGAACCCGCTTCTGGTAGATCTCCTCGCCTTCGATCCCGTCCGGGAACCGTTGCAGATGCGTCGGCCGATCGAACAGGGCGGTCAGCAGCGCACCGTTGAGAGCCACGGTCCGGTAGTACTCCACCAGGTGCCGTTTCGTGCCACCCTCGGCGCCGAGTTTCGGGTAGTAGATCTTGTCGGGATTCGACAGCCGCACGGCGACGCCGTCGACGTCGAGTTCTTCGGCAGGACTCGCCATCTAGGAACCTCCGGCCAGGACGTCGGCAAGGTCGTATCGCACCGGGACCTCCAATTGTTGGAACGTGCACTCGTCGGGCATCCGGTCCGGGCGCCAGCGCAGGAACCGCGCGGCGTGCCGGAACCGGGCACCCTCCATCTGGTCGTACGCCACCTCGACGACGCGTTCGGGGCGCAGCGGCACCCAGGTTCGGTCGTTGCCCGACTGCCACCGCGTCGGCGCCCCGTCCGCGACGACGTCGTCGCCGACGCGCAGCTCGTCGAGTTCGGCGAGCAGTTCGATCCGTCGCGCCGCCGTGAACGCCGATGCACCGCCGACCATCGCCATCTGGTCGCCGTCGTACAGTCCGAGCAGCATCGACCCGATCCCCGGCTGACTCTTGTGCGGCCGGTATCCGATGACGACGCAGTCGGCGGTGCGGGCGTGCTTCACCTTCACCATTTCCCGCTTGTTCGGCAGGTACGGGCCGACCAGCTTCTTCGCCACCACCCCGTCGAGGCCGGCCCCCTCGAACGCCTCGAACCACTCGGTGGCCGTCGCACTGGATTCGGTGGCCGCGGTGACGTGGCAGCTGGGTCCGCCGCCGATGGTGTCGACGAGCTGCGCACGGCGCACGGAGAAGTCCTCCCGGCTGAGGTCGCGGTCGCCCAGGGCGAGCAGATCGAACGCGACGAACTGGGCCGGGGTCTTCTCCGACAACATCGTCACCCGGCTCTCGGCCGGATGAATGCGCTCGGACAACGACTCCCAGTCGAGCCGGGTGCGGCCGTCGATGCTGCGTGGGACGACGAGTTCGCCGTCCACCACGCACCGCTCCGGCAGTTCGTCCTTCACCGCCCGGACGAGTTCGGGAAAGTACCTGGCCAGATCCTTTCCGCCGCGGGACCCGAGCACCACCTCGTCGCCGTCGCGGAAGACGAGGGTGCGGAAACCGTCCCATTTCGGTTCGTAGGACCAGGCGAGCCCGGACTCCGGTTGCGCCGGAACGGACGACGCAGCCTTCGCGAGCATCGGCTGTAACGGAGGCATCACGGGGAGATCCACCCGTCCATACTGTCACCACGATTGGCAAATCGGACAGCGATGTAATCAAATAATGCGCGACACGGCAATCGCGGTGGACACGATCGAGGTGGCAGCGGTCATCTCGGAGGAACGGGTGGCGGACGGTCACCTGACGGAGGGGTCAGACATGACAGGGTTAGTTCGGCGGGTGTGTACCGCAGTCGTCGCGTTGTCGGCGACGGCAGTTCTGGTGGCCGGGTGCGGTTCGGACACGACGCCCACCGCGGTGCCGGAGTCGGGTGCCTCCGCGGCCACCACGTCCAGCGAATCGACCACCGTGATCGATGGGCAGGAAGGCGAGGACGCCGGCGGCGACGTCGACTTCGAGGTCGCGATCGGTGAGTGCGTGAAGCTCGGCGGCACCGTCACGGACGCCGAGATCGACAAGGCGGTGTGCGGCAGCGCCGATTCGAACTACAAGGTGATCGCCAAGGCCGCGAAGAACAGCCAGTGCATCAGCGACGCCGACTCGTACTACTACGAAACCCTCGGCGGCGTCGAGCAGGGCGCGATCTGCCTCGACGTGGACTGGGTCGTCGGCGGGTGCATGGACGTCGGTGGCGAGGATCCCGCGCGCATCGACTGCGGCGACACCACGGCCGTCGACGGTGTGAAGGTGACGGAGATCGTGCAGGGCGCCACGTCCGTGGACTCGTGCAGCACGTCGTCCAACGGCTACGAATACTCCGAGCGCAAGTTCGTCGTCTGCGTCGACGAACTCTGACGGCAGGCGCCGGCCGGCTGCGGGCACTGCCCGCAGCCGGCCTCGCTCACAACCAGCCGCGGCGTTTGAAGATCGTGTACAGGCCGGCACAGGTGAGCATCATCAGCGACAGGGCGAACGGATACCCACCGACCCAGTGCAGTTCGGGCATGTGGTCGAAGTTCATGCCGTACACGGTCCCGATCAGGGTGGGCGCGAAGAGGATCGCCGCCCACGCCGACACCTTCTTGATCTCCTCGTTCTGCGCATAGCTGGCCTGGGTCAGGTTGCGCATCTCCTCGTTCTGTTCCTGCGACACCAGGGTGGCGTTGACGGTGAGGATGTTCCCGAGCAGCTGACGAAAGTTGTCGGCCCGCTCCACGACGACCGTCGCATGGTCGGTGACGTCACGCAGATAACGCTGCAGTTCCTCGTCAGTGTTGTACTTCTCGAATCCCGCCGACAACCCGCGCAGCATCCCGAGCAGCGGCCTTGTGGCCCTCTGGAATTCGATGACCTCGCGGGTGAGTTCGTAGATGCGCCGTGACACGCCCGGTGCTCCGCTGAACACCTCGGTCTCGATCTCGTCGATGTCGTTCTGCAGTCCGGCCACCACCGGTGCGTACCCGTCGACCACCGCGTCGAGGATGGCGTAGAGGACGGCCTCGGGTCCGAGCCGGAGCAGGTCCGGGTTGCTCTCCATCCGGCGGCGGACCGCCGACAGGTCGGGGGATTCGCTGTGCCGGACCGTGAGCACGAACGTCGGACCGCAGAAGACGTGCAGCTCACCGAATTCGACGCGCTCGGTCTCGTCGCAGTACCGCGCGGCGCGCAGGACCACGAACAGCGTCTTGCCGTAGCGCTCCAGCTTGGGCCGCTGGTGGGCGACGATCGCGTCCTCGACGGCCAGCTCGTGGAGGTCGAATTGCTTTGCTGCCGCATACAACTGGGTGTCGTTCGGCCGGTACATCCCGATCCACGCCATCGACGACGCGTCCGGCAGGCTCGCGAGGGCCTCCGACAGGGTGGCCGGGGTGGCCGTCTTCCGGCCGTCGCGGTAGACGGCGCTGTTGACCACCGTTTCCTCTGCAGGCGTCGGTTCGACGGGCCGGCGGGTCACCGCGTGACCGGCGTCGGCGTCGGACAGACCGGCGGAACGGCTGGGGAGGAGGGAACGGATCGGACGCAGCTGAGGCATGACACGGGGCTTTCGAGGGAAAGTGGGCAGCGCGGAACGGCGCTGAGGAACACGGACCGTGAAACCGCGCACCTACCGGTGGAACGGTTTCAGTTGGTACTCGGAGGTTGGCTTCTCATTCGGATGCCACACCTCCTTGCTCTCTCGAAAGGGCAGTTCACGACCTCGGCGAACTGCAGACCGGAGGACACGATACCCCCGGCGACCGGCCACGACAACCTGGCATCCCCGCCGTGTCGGTCCCGGATCCGGCGGGTCCCGCGGCAGATACTGGGCGGGCACCGAATCACCACCGAGAGGGCCCCATGACCAGCTGGTCGGACAGACCGATCTGCGCGTTCGACCTGGAGACGACGGGACCCGACCCCACCGATGCCCGCATCGTCTCCGCGTGTATCGCCGTCGTCGACGCTCACCACTTCGAGTCGCGAACCTGGCTGCTCGACCCGGAGGTCCCCATCCCGCAGGAGGCCTCGGACGTGCACGGAATCTCCACGGAGTACGCCCGGGCCCACGGACAGGACTACGCCACCGGATACGGCGAGATCCGTGAGGCATTGCACGATGCATGGACCCGCGACCATGCCGTCGTCGCGTTCAACGCCTCCTACGACCTGACCGTCATGCACACCGAGGGACTGCGCCTCGGGCTGACCGAACTCGTCACCGGCATCGTGGTCGACCCCTACGTCATCGATCGCGAGATGGACCGGTACCGGAAGGGCAGGCGCACACTCGGCGCGGTGTGCGAGCACTACGGCATCGCGCTGGAGGACGCCCACGAGGCCGAGGCCGACGCGATCGCCGCCGCACACCTCGCCCGGACCCTCGCGCAGGAGTACCCGAATCTGCGGGCCCTCGACATCATGACGCATCAGGCCGGCTGGCACGCCGAACGGCAACGCGACTTCGCCGACTACCTCGTCCGGCAGGGTCGCGACGCATCGGACGTCAACGGCGAGTGGCCGATTCGCGGTCTCGCGCAGTTCCGCATCGCCTGATCCGATTCACGGCCGTTCGGAGAGCACGCGCGACAGCAGCGGCCCGATGACGGCGAGGGACTGCGGCTCGATCATCTCGTTGTGCCCGCAGTCCACGGGCCGCGCGTCGATCCGGCCGGTCACGAGCGGCCGCCACTCGTCCGTCGACCGGGCACGCGTCGCCCCGTCCCCGTCGCGTGTGGCGGGGAAGATGAGCAGGTCACCGTCGTATACCCGGGGCACGAAGTGGTGGGCGAGCCACCTCGAATTCTCGTATCCCGCGGCGATCCGTTCGAGGTCGTGCCCTCGCACTCCGGTCTCGGTCCCGAACGATTCGTCGATCAACCGCGCGGCATGTTCGTAGGTCATCTCGCCGTCGCCCTCGGTCTGGAGTCCCAGCCCGCGCAGGAGGTCCCGGATCTCCAGCCTGCCCGCCAGCGGGTCCTCGCCGCCGACGGGGTAGCTGTCCATGACGGCGAGGGTGGCGACCTCTTCGCCGGCTCTCTGCAGTTCGACGGCCATGGCGTGCGCGATGACTCCGCCGAGCGACCAGCCGAGCAGGTCGTACGGGCCGGTGGGCTGGATGGCCTGCATTTCCTCGATGTAGCGGTGGGCCAGCTGCTCGATCGTCCGGTAATCGCCGTCACCGCTGATCGTGGGCAGCTGCAGTCCGTAGGCCGGTCGGTCGGGAGGGAGATACTGCACCAGACCGGCGTACCCCCAGGACAGGCCGATCCCCGGATGCACGCAGAACAAGGGTCGCCCGCCTCCCTGCGCGCGCAGCGGAATCACCACGGCGAATGCCTCTTCCATTCCGGCGCTCCGGTGTGGCAGGTCGAGGCGACGGGCGATCCCCGCCGGTGTCGGGTCGAGGAACATCCATTGCAGCGGAACCCTCCGGTCCAGTTCTGCCTGCAGGGCGCTGACGATCCTGGTGGCGAGGAGGGAATTTCCGCCGAGATCGAAGAAGCTGTCCGCGGTGCCCACCCGGTCCACCCCGAGAACCTCCGCGAAGGCGTCCACGACGATGCGCTCGTTTTCCGTGGCCGGTGCCCGGAACGCCGCAGCGGTCGACCCGAACTCCGGGGTGGGCAACGCCTTCCGGTCGAGTTTGCCCACCGGCGTCATCGGAATCCGATCGAGTACGACCACCGCGGACGGCACCATGTGGGCGGGCAGGCGCTCGGACGCGTAGGTGCGCAGCCCCGCCGGCTCCACCTCCTGCCCGTCCTGAGCCCGCACATACGAGGCGAGCACGGTGTCGCCGGACGGGCCGGTGTGACCGATGGTGGCGGCGAAGGCAACCGCCGGGTGACCGGCGAGCACGGCGTCGATCTCCCCGAGTTCGATGCGGAAACCACGGACCTTCACCTGGAAGTCACTGCGCCCGACGTACTCGAGCGTGCCGTCGCGTGCGACATTCCCCGTCGCCGCGCTCGCCGACTTCTGCCAGCGCACCACGTCACCGGTCCGGTACATCCGGGTGCCCGGTTCCCCGAAGTTACAGGCCACGAATCGTTCCGAGGTGAGCGCCGACCGGTTGTGGTACCCCCGTGCCGTACCCGGTCCGGCGATGTACAACTCGCCGGGCACACCGACCGGGACCGGCTGCAGCCGCTCATCGAGGACCAGGAACGCGAATCCCCGTGCGGGTGACCCGATGTTTACACCCTCGCCGGGACGCATCGCGGCACTGACGCTCGCCTGGATCGTGGTCTCGGTGGGCCCGTACCCGCTGTGCAGGCTCCGCCCCGGCGCCCACCGCGCCACCACCTCCGGCGGGCACGCCTCGCCCACCAGGTCCAGGACCCGGAGCGAATCGAGTCCGTCGTTGTCGAGGGCGGAAAGCGCGGTCGGCGTGATGGTCGCATGGGTCACCTGCTCGCGACGGAACAGATCCGCCAGTTCGCTGCCCCCGACGACGGCAGGCGGCACGATCACCACCCGCGCCGACGCGCTGAACGCCATCATCAGCTCGAACACCGACGCGTCGAAACTCGGGGACGCCAGTTGCGAGACCCGGGACTCGTGCGTGACCTGGAACCGTTCGTGCGTCTCCGCGGTGAAATCGGCCATGCCCCGGTGTGTGACGGTCACGCCCTTCGGCCTTCCCGTCGACCCCGACGTGTAGATGAGATAGGCCGGGTGGGCGAGGTGCAACGGACTCGTCCGATCCCCGTCGGTGATCGGTGCGGACGACACGTCCGCCGCCTGGGCGGCGAAGTCCTCGTCGTCGAGCATCAGCCAAGGAACGGTGTCGGGCAGGGTGCTCCGGCGACTTCGCACCGTGAGGCCGAGCGCGGCCCGGCAATCGGTGAGCATGTAGTCGAGACGATCGCGCGGGTACGTGGGGTCGACGGGCACGAACGCCGCGCCGGCCTTGGTGATCGACCAGATCGAGACCACCGACTCGATCGACCGGGGCATTCCGACTGCCACGAACGTCTCCGGTCCCACCCCGCGGCGGCGCAGGACCCGGGCCACCCGGTTCGACCACTCGTCGAGTTCGCGGTAGCTGACTCGCCGGTCCTCGAACGACAGGGCCACCGAGTCCGGGTCGAGTGCGGCGGCCGCCGTCAGCAGATCGGGCCACAACTCGGGGCGCACCTCCGGCTCGCCGCGGGCAGGCACCATCGCCCGCAACTCCTCCTCGTCGAGGAGGAGCAGGTCGCCGATCGGCCGGTCCGGATTCTCGGTGACGGCGTCGAGGATACGCACGAAGCGGTCGGCGAAGCCGCGGACCGTGTCGGGGTCGAAGAGATCGGTGGCGAAGTCGACGGCGCCGTTCATCCCGGCCGGAGCACCGTTCGCGTCGAACTCCTCCGCCAGGAGGAATTCGAGATCCACCTTGACCACGGCGAGCCCGGGATCGATTCCACGGACTTCCAGTCCCGGCAGTGTCAGGACCGGTCGCTCGTTGTTCTGGAACTCCAGTGAGACCTGGACGAGCGGCGCATACGCCGTGGATCGGGTCGGGCCGACCGCCTCCACCACCCGCTCGAACGGAACGTCGGCATGGGCGAAGGCTCCGAGGTCGACATCGCGACAGTGCGCGGCCAGGGCGGTGAACGACTCGGCCGCATCCACCTGCGTGCGCAGGGCGAGCGTGCCCACGAACATGCCCACCAGATCGTCGAGTGCGAGCTCTCCCCGCCCGGCGATCGGGGTGCCGACGGCGACGTCCGGGGTTCCACCGAGACGGCTGAGCAACACCGCCAGTGCGGCGTGCACGGTCATGAATTCGGTGCAGCCGAGACGTCGCGACAGCTCGCCGATGCGACGGTGCAGGTCGCTGCCGACGGAGAAGTGGACGCGCGCGCCGCGGAAGGACTGCTGGGACGGCCGATCCCGATCCGTGGGGAGTTCCAGGAGATCGGGGGCGCCCGCGAGCGCGGTCGTCCAGTAGTCGAGTTGCCGTGAGAGCAACGAACGGGGATCGTCGTCCGAACCCAGCGACTCCCGTTGCCACAGGGCGTAATCGGCGTACTGCACCGGCAGGGGCGCCCAGTCGGGCGCGCCGCCGCCGATGCGGGCGCCGTACGCCGTCATCACGTCGCGCACCAGCGGGACCATCGAGAACCCGTCCGCCGAGATGTGATGCACCACCACGGCGAATACGTGCTCGGTGGCGCTCAGCGAATACAGCCCGGCCCGCAGCGGGATCCGCTCGGTGACATCGAAACCCGCCGAGACCAGCCGGGTCAGCTCCTCCCGCAGGCTGTGCTCGTCCGCGACAGGGACCGGGGTCAGAGTGGGCACCGCGCCCTCGGCGGGCAGGATCTGCTGAACCGGCCAGTCCCCGCGGACCGGGAACATCGTGCGCAGCGACTCGTGCCGGGCGACGACATCGGTGAGCGCCGAGTTCAGCGCGCCCACATCGAGGTCGCCGCCGAGTGTCACCACGACCGGGATGTTGTAGGCAGCCGAGGTGGTGTCGAGCTGGTTGACGAACCACATCCGCTGCTGCGCGTACGACAGCGGGATGTCCTCGGGCCGGGTGCGGGCCGCGAGCACCGGACGTCCGGACGGCCCGGCACCGGCGTGCTCGATCCGCGCCGCGAGCGCGGCGACCGTCGGCGCCTCGAACAGATCCCGCACCCCACACTCGGTGCCGAGCAGCGCGCGCAGCCGTGCCATCACCCGGGTGGCGCTCAGGGAGTTGCCACCGATGTCGAAGAAACCGGCGTCGGCGCCGACGCGCGCCAGTCCGAGCACCTCCGCGAAGACGACGGCCACCGCATCCTCGATCGGACCGACCGGCACCCGGTCGTGCCCAGGCCCGGACAGCAGGTCGGGCTCGGGCAGTGCCGTGCGGTCCAGCTTGCCGACCGCCGTCAGCGGAATGCTCTCCAGCACCGTGATCGAGGTGGGCACCATGTGGGACGGCAGGCGGTCCGCCAGATGCCGGGTGAGTACGACCGGGTCGAGGGAGCGCCCCGACGCCGGAACGACGTACGACACCAGCAGGGTGTCCCCCGCGGGACCGCGGTGCGCGAGCGTGGCGGCGAATCCGACGTCCGGCTCCGACATGAGGGCAGAGTCGATCTCGCCGAGTTCGATGCGGAAGCCGCGCACCTTCACCTGGAAGTCGCTGCGGCCCACGTACTCGATGCTGTGGTCTGCCGTCCACCGCACGATGTCGCCGGTGCGGTACATCCTCTCGCCGGGGCGGACGGGGTGGGCGACGAACCGTTCGGCGGTCAGTGCCGGTCGGCGGTGGTAGCCGCGGGCCAGGCCGGCGCCGGCGAGATACAACTCACCGGGAACTCCCACGGGGACCGGCTGCAGCCGGGAGTCGAGCACCAGTTCCGTCACCCCGCGGATCGGGCCGCCGATGGTGATCGGGTCCCCGGGAACCATCGGGTCGCTGATGTTCGACATGATCGTCGTCTCGGTCGGTCCGTACGCGTTGTACAGCCGACGGCCCGGTGCCCAGCGGGCGACGAGTTCGGGTGGGCATGCCTCGCCGCCGAACACCAGGTCCGTGAGATGCACCAGCCCGGCCGGATCGAGTGACGCCAGCGCGGCGGTCGTGATGAACGCGTGGGTGACGCTCCGGTCGGCCAGCAGCCTCGCGAGTTCCTCGCCGCCGAAGACGGTGGGCGCCGCGATCACCATCGTCGCGCCGGCACCGAAGGCCTGCAGGTACTCGAACACCGACCCGTCGAAACTCGGTGTGGAGAAGTGCAGAGTCCGGGACTGCGGTGTCGCCCCGAATCGTTCGAGCTGGTCGAGTGCGAAGTTGTCGAGTCCGCGATGGGTGACCACCACGCCCTTGGGCACACCCGTGGACCCGGACGTGTAGACGGCGTACGCGGCGGTGTCCAGCGTGACCGGACCGCTCCGGTCGGCGTCGGTCACGGGTGCCCCCGGGCTCTCGGCGCACTCGGTCGCGAAGCCGGGTTCGTCGAGGGCCAGCCAGTGTGCGGTGCCCGGGAGCCGGTCTCGGTGTGCGGATGTGGTCACGCCGAGGGTGACTCCGGAATCGGCGAGCATGTGGGTGATGCGCTCATCGGGGTAGTTCGGGTCGATCGGCACGAACGCCGCACCGGTCTTCGCCACCGCCCACACCGACAGTATCGAGTCGAGGGACCGCGGTATGCCGATGGCCACGAACGTCTCCGGGCCCGCCCCACGGGCGATGAGTGCGCGCGCCAGGCGATTCGACCGCTCGTCCAGATCGCCGTAGCGCACGTCGTCGTCCCCATGGGAGAGTGCGATTGCGCCCGGATCCAGCGCGGCCCCCTCTTCGAGGATCTGCGGCAGGGTGCGGGTCGATCCGCCCGGGCGGCCGCGGACCGGCACCAGATCGGCGCGCTCCCGGTCGGTCAACAGCGACAACGCGGCCAGCGGCTGGTCCGGACGAGTGCAGGCGTCGAGCACCCGCAGCACGCGCCCGGCGATGTCGTCGATGGTGTCCGCGTCGAAGACGTCCGGCAGGTACTCGAATTTCAGGCGCAGACGGGAGTCGACGGATGCCACGAGACTCAGCGGATAATGGGCCGCATCGCGCGCATCCACTCCGGTGACGCGCATTCCGGCGATGTCGGTCTCGGTGGAGAGCCCGGCGCGGTCGACGGGATACGACTCGAACACTGTCAGCGTGTCGAATCCGACCTCCGGGCCGGCGGCACTCTGAATCTCGGCCAGCCCGAGGTAGTGGTGATCCAGCAACGCCGCCTGCTCGGCCTGCACCCGTTCCAGCAGAGCACCCACCGTGTCGTCGGGGCGCAGCCTCACCCGGACGGGCAGGGTGTTGATGAACAGTCCGACCATCGTCTCGATGCCGGCCAGTTCGGGCGGCCGCCCCGAGACGGTGGCGCCGAACAGCACGTCGTCCCGGGCGGTCAACGTACCCAGCACAATTCCCCACGAGGCCTGAACGAGCGTGTTGACGGTCAGTCCACGAGAACGCGCGACGTCGCGCAGGCGGGTGGTGTGGTCCTCGTCCAGGTCGAAGACGAACTCGTCGGACATCGTGGACAGTCGCCGTCCCACGTCCGAGCGAGCCAGCAACGTCGGTCCGTCCATCCCGGCGAGGGCCCGCGCCCACACCTCGCGGGAGGCGCCCTGATCCCGGCGGCCCATCCACGCCAGGTAGTCGCGGTATCCGCGTACGCGGGGCAGCGGCGACGGGTCCCCGTCGGTGGCGTAGAGCGTCAGCAACTCCCGGACCAGCAACGGCATCGACCAGCCGTCGAGGAGGATGTGGTGGTTGGTCGACACCAGCCGGTAGCGGTTCGGCGCGGTCGCGATCAGCATGAACCGGATCAGCGGGGCACGTGTCATGTCGAACGGGCGGACCCGGTCCTCGGCCAGCAGTCGCGCGACCTCGGACGCCGCGGCGTCGTCGTCCAGAAGGTCGATCTCGCGCCAGGGCGCGGCCACCCGTCGCCGGATCACGTGGACGGCGTTGCCCTCGGCGTCGTGCACGAAGCCGGCGCGCAGATTGGCGTGGCGGTCCAGCAGGGCATCGGCCGCGCGGCGCAGTCGACGCGGATCCACGGCGCCGTCGAGTTCGATGCTCACCTGCACCAGGTAGGCGTCGAGGGAGTCGTCGGCGAGTTCGGAGTGGAAGAGCATGCCGGACTGCAGGGGCGACAGCGGCCATACGTCCGTCAGGTCCGGGCAGGCGTGTTCGAGGTCCTCGATGGCTTCCTGCCGGAGTTCGACGAGATCGAAATCCGACGGCGTGAACCCGGTGCCACCCGACTCCGCGTAAGCGCCGAGAGCGGCGAGTGCCTGCATCCACAGCTGTGCGAGTTCCTCGACCTCTTCGCGGGTGAGGACGCCCGGAGGGTAGGTCCACGTGGAGTTCAGCTGGGGGCCGTCGCCCGAGTCGACGGTCATCGCGTTGACGTCGACGACGGCCGCGACGGGCACCGCCGACTTCTCGCGCAGTCCGGGTTCGTCGACCGGCACCCACCCCTGGTCGGTCTTCGTGGCGGTCCGGCCCATTCTCCCGAGATAGTTGAAACTGACCTGAGGCATCGGCAGCGGCGAAAGAACCTGCGCCGTCTCGTTGTTCAGGTACCGGAGAAGTCCGAAACCGATGCCGTGGTCGGGAACGGCGAGGAGTTGCTCCTTCACGGTCTTCATCGCGGCCCCCGCGGACGGGCCCGCGGCGAACGCGTCGTCGAGGTCGACCCCGCTCAGATCGAGTCGCACCGGGAAGAGGGTCGTGAACCAGCCGATGGTGCGCGCGAGATCGGCGCCGGGCACCACCTGCTCCTCACGACCGTGTCCCTCGAGACCCACCAGCGCGCCGGAGAGTTCGATCCCGCGGCGCCGCCGCCAGCTCGTCAGCGCCATGGCCAGTGCCGTCAGCAGCGCGTCGCCCACGCCGCCGTGGAAGGCCCGCGGCACGGTCGTCAGGAGCGTTTCGGTCAACCCGGCGGGCACGTGAACCTCGACATCCGCGACGGTGGCAGCGGTGTCCGAGTCGGTCACCGGGCGCGACCCCAGCAGCGGGTCGGGTGCGTTCAGCATTCCCTGCCACAGTTCGACCTCGGCGGTGCGCCGGGGTTCACGCGCGGCGTCGGCGAGTGCGTGCGCCCACCGGCGCATCGACGTCCCCGATGGCTCCAGCGCCGGTGCCGCGCCGGACTGCAGGTGCGCGCACGCCGCCGCGAGGTCGGGGATCAGGATCCGCCAGGACACACCGTCCATCGCCAGATGATGGACGACGATCAGCACGCGCCCCGGATGGTCGGCCCCGTCCAGCCAGACCGCCTGCATCATCACGCCCGACTCCGGGTCCAGCCGGTCGAGGGCACTGTCCAGTTCGGCGCCGACATCGTCCATCAGTCCCCGGCGGAGAAGGGTCGCCGACCGCACCGACCCTTCCGCCTGCACCTCCATCGACCAGCCCTCTTCGGTGCGGGACGTGCGGTACAACCGCGCCCGCAACAGGTCGTGCCGATCCAGCACGGCCTGCAGAGCTTCCGTCAGGGTGCGTTCGTCCACCGTGGCGGGCAGCGTGAACAGTGCGGACTGCGAGTAGCGACGGAAATCCCCTCCCCGGGCGAGCATCCACCGCACGATCGGAGTCAGCGGAATCTCGCCGATCCCGCCTCCCGGCAGTTCGTCGAGAACAGCGGTCTCGTCTTCCGTCCCGGCCGCCGCGGCCAGCCCGGCAACGGTTTTGCGCTCGAACACCTCGCGCGGTGAGATCAGGATCCCGGCGCCCTTGGCGCGGGTGACCAGTTGGATGGACATGATCGAATCCCCGCCGAGTGTGAAGAACGAGTCGTCGACCCCCACCGAGTCGAGGCCGAGAACCTCCGCGAACAGGTCGGCGAGGATCCGTTCGGTCTCGGTGACCGGGCCGCGGCCCGCGGTCACTCGCTGTCCGAAGTCCGGCTCGGGCAGCGCTTTCCGATCGAGTTTGCCGTTCACCGTCCGCGGCAACTCGTCGAGAACCACCACGGCGACCGGGACCATGTGCGATGCCAATCGCTCCGCGGCCACATCGATGATCGCCGCCGGGTCGATCGCGGCGCCGGTCTCCGGCACCACGTACCCCACCAACCGGTCCCCGCGGGCCGTCACGGCCGACTGCGCCACCCCCTCGCACGCGAGCAGCGCCGCTTCCACCTCACCGAGTTCGATCCGGTAGCCCTTCACCTGTACCTGGAGGTCGTTGCGGCCGAGATACTCCAACTGGCCGTTCCCGTTCCACCTGCCCAGGTCGCCCGACCGGTACATCCGGGCCCCGGGAGTGAAGGGGTCGGCGACGAATCGACCGGATGTGAGGGCGGACCGGCCGAGGTACCCGCGCGAGACCTGCGGCCCGGAGACGTACATCTCCCCGAGCACCCCCGGCGGCACCGGATGGAGTCGTCCGTCGAGCACGTACACGCGCAGTCCGGGCAGTCCCCGGCCGATCACCGATGCGGACTCCTCCTCGACGAGGTCCCGGTCGATCGGCAGGTGGCTGACGTGCACGGTCGTTTCCGTGATGCCGTACATGTTGACCAGGACCGGCGCGGTGTCGCCCCGGCGGGCGTACCAGCGCCGCAACTGTCCGAATTCGAGGGCCTCCCCGCCGAAGATGACGTACCGCAGCGACAGTCCGGGACCACCGGCGAGGCGATCGGCCTCCGCCAATTGGTAGAAGGCGGTGGGGGTTTGATTCAGGACCGTCACTGTTTCGTCGCGGAGGAGTTCGAGGAACTTCTCGGGTGAGCGCGCCGTGAAGTAGTCCACCAGCACCAGTCGGCCGCCGTGTGCGAGCGCTCCCCACATTTCCCACACCGAGAAGTCGAACGCGGCGGAATGGAACATGGTCCACACGTCGCCCGGTCCGAATCCGAACAGCGTCTGGGTGTTCGCCAGCAACGTGATCACGTTGCGGTGCGAGACCTGCACGCCCTTCGGCCGGCCGGTGGAGCCCGACGTGTAGATCACGTACGCCACCGAGTCCAGGTGCAGTGGAGCACGGCGGTCGTCGTCGGTCACCGGCAGCGACGAGAACCGCTGCAGCGCAGTCACGATCTCGGGGTCGTCCACGACAACCACCGGAATCCCGGCGCCGCGGAAGGTCTCGGCGTCCGCGGTCGTGGTGAGCACACACTTCGGCTGGGCGTCGCCGAGCAGGAAGGCCAACCGCTCGGCGGGAGAGGCCACGTCCACGGGAAGGTAACCGGCGCCCGACTTCACCACCGCCAGCAGTGCCACGACGAGGTCGATCGACCGCGTCATTCCCACCGCCACCAGCGTTTCCGCACCTACTTCCTGGGCCACGAGCAGCCTCGCAAGTCGGTTGGCCCGGTCGTCGAGTTCGCGGTATGTCGTCGACGCGCCGTCGCAGCGCACCGCGACGGCGTCGCCCGCGGATGCCACCATGCGATCGAACGCGTCCACCAGCGACAGCGGTGGGACGTCGGTCCCCGGCCGATGCGCGGCGGTGAGCAGGAGTTCGCGTTCGCGCGCGTGCAGGATGTCGATGTCCCCGACGGGTGTGGCCGGGTCGGTGGTCACGGCCTCGATCACGCGCACGAAGCGCTCCGCGAAACTCTGCACCGACGCACGATCGAACACGTCGGTCGCGTAGCGGAGGCCGGCACCGATCCCGGCCGGAACCCCCTGCTCGTCGACTCGCTCCACCAGGCTCAGCTGCAGATCGAACTTCGCGACGTCCAGATCGACGTCGAGAGACCGGGCGGTCAACCCGGGCAGTTCCAGATGGGTGCGGGTGGCGTTCTGGAATTCGAGCAACACCTGGAACAGGGGTGGGTGCGCGGTGGACCGCTCGGGTGCGAGTTCGTCCACCAGCCGCTCGAAGGGGAGGTCTGCGTGCTCGAACGCGCCGAGGTCCGCCGACCGCACGTCGGTGAGCACGTGGGCGAACGACGATCCTGGTGCCACCGCTGTGCGGAGCACCAATGTGTTGACGAACATTCCCACGACGTCGTCGAGTGCCGCGTGGCCCCGGCCCGCGATCGGGGTTCCCACCACCACGTCGTCCGATCCCGACACTCTCTCGAGCAGCACGGCCAGCGCGGCGTGCACCACCATGAACAGCGTCGAATTATGCTGGCGTGCAAGCTCGGTCAAAGCTTTGTGGACGGAGGGTGGGATGTCGAGCGGGACGACGTCCCCGAGGAACGACCGCTGGAGGGGTCGTGGCCGATCCAGAGGCAGTGGCAACACGTCCGGGATGCCGGACAACGTCCGCGCCCAGTAGCCGAGCTGACCGGACATCATCGAATCGGGCTGGTCTTCGGTGCCCAGGACCTCCCGCTGCCACAGGCTGTAGTCGGCGTACTGCACGGGCAGCGGCGCCCAGCCGGGTGCCTGCTGCTGCACGCGGGCGGTGTAGGCGAGCATCACGTCCCGCGCCAGGGGTGCCATGGAGAAGCCGTCGGCCGCGATGTGGTGCGCGACGAGGGCGAGGACGTGCCGTTCGGGAGCGAGTTCCCACAGCCGCACCCGGATCGGAAGGTCCTCGGTGACATCGAATCCCACGCCGAAGAATGCGGCGAGCGAGACGCGCAGGTCTCCTTCGGCAACCGGGACCGGATCGAGATCAGGGGTGGCGGGCGCGGAATCGACGATCACCTGCCGGGGTCCGTCGGCGGAGCCGGGGAACACGGTCCGCAGCGACTCGTGCCGTTCCATGACGTCGCCGAGTGCCGCGCGCAGTGCAGCCAGGTCCACCACTCCGTCCAGGTGCAGGGCGACCGGGATGTTGTAGGCCGGCGAGGAGGTGTCGAACTGGTTGACGAACCACATCCGCTGCTGCGCGAGGGAAAGGGGAATCCGCTCGGGCCGCGCCGTCGCGGTGAGCGCGGGGGCGGAACTCGTCATCACGTCCGAGTCGATCCGGACGGCCAGATCGGACACCACGGGTGCGTCGAACAACGCCGCGACGCCCAGAGTCGTGTCGAGCGCGCTGTTGATGCGTCCGACCGCTCGGGTGGCACTGAGCGAGTCTCCGCCGAGGTCGAAGAAGCTGTCGTCGGCCCCGACGCGATCGACACCGAGGACGGCGGCGAAGGCCGTGGCGATCGCTTCCTCCGCGGGGGTGACGGGTACGCGATACCCGACCGTGGTCGTGCCGAATTCGGGCTTCGGCAGGGCCTTGCGGTCGAGTTTGCCGTTCACCGTCACCGGCAACTCCGCCAGCACCACCACCACCGACGGCACCATGAACCCCGGCAACACCCCCGCGGCCGACTCCCGCACCGCCCGCTCGTCCACCACCGCACCCGCCACCGGCACCACATACCCCGCCAGATAATCACCCGACGACCCGTCCCCGCGCAGCACCACCACCGCCTGCGCCACCTCCTCCCGGCGCAACAACACCGCCTCGATCTCCCCCAACTCGACCCGCTGACCCCGCAACTTCACCTGAAAATCCGTACGCCCCAGATACTCCAACTCCCCACCCGGCAACCACCGAACCCGGTCCCCCGACCGATACAACCGCGAACCCACACCGAACGGATTCGCCACGAACCGATCCGCCGTCAAATCCGGCCGACCCTGATACCCCCGCGCCAACTGCACCCCACCGAGATACAACTCCCCCGCCACCCCCACCGGCACCGGCCGCAGACGGGAATCGAGCACCAACGTCTGCGTATTCCACACCGGCGCCCCGATCGGCACCACCGCCCGATCCGCCTCGGTGACCTCGTGGAACGTCACATCCACCGCAGCCTCCGTCGGACCGTACAAGTTGTGCAGCTCCGCCTCGCTCACCCCGCGCAGACGTCCCGCCGTTGCCGACGGCAACGCCTCACCCGAGGCGAACACCCGGCGCAGCGCACCGCACCCCTCCACATTCGCCCCCGCCAGAAACACCTCGAGCATCGACGGCACGAAATGCACAGTGGTGACCGACTCCTCGCGGATCACCCGCTCGAGATACGCCGGATCGCGGTGCCCGTCCGGCTCCGCGATCACCAACCGCGCACCGACAATCAACGGCCAGAACAACTCCCACACCGACACATCGAACGTCACCGGCGTCTTCTGCAACACCACATCATCCGACGACAACCCATACCGATCCTGCATCCACACCAACCGATTCACGATGCCCTCGTGCGGCACCGCCACCCCCTTCGGCCGACCCGTCGACCCCGACGTGAAGATCACATACGCCGGATGAGCAGGACGCAACGGCGCACGCCGCTCCCCATCCCGCACCGGATCCGCCGAGAAGGCCAACACATCGACAGTGTCGAGTTCCACGATCGGGACCTCCGCAGGCACCACCACCCGACCCGAGGACATCGTCAACACCAGCACCGGATCCGCAATCCCCACCACATACCCCACCCGCTCGACAGGCAGATCCGGATCTATCGGCACATACGCCCCACCCGCCCTCACCACCGCATACAACCCCACCAACATCTCCACCGAACGACGCACCGCCACACCCACCGACGACTCCGGACCCACCCCGGCCGCGATCAGGAACCGCGCCAACCGATTCACCCGCGCATCGAACTCCGCGTACGACAACACCACATCCCCGCACACCACCGCGACCGCGTCCGGAGTCCGCCCCACCTGCGCATCGAGCAGGTCCACGAGGGTGGTGTACGGCACCGGGTGACCCGTCGCATTCCATGAACCCACCACCAACGCGCGCTCACCCGGCCCCAGAACCTCCACATCACCGACCGCGGTGTCGACGTCACCGGCGATCGTCACCAGAATCCGGACGAGGCGGTCGGCGAGCGCTCCGGCACTGCCGCGGTCGACGGCTCCCGGTTGGTAGCGCAGACTCAATCGCAGCCGTGGTTCGAGGATCGACAGCAGAGTGAGCGGATAGTGCGTGGCGTCGCGGGCATCGAGACCGGTCACCCGCATGCCCCCGATGTCGGTGTTCTCGTCCAGTCCGGACGTGTCGATCGGGAACGACTCGAACACCGACAGCGTGTCGAACAGATTGCCCCGACCCACCCGCGACTGAATCTCGCCGAGGCCGAGATGATGGTGGTCGAGCAGGGACGTCTGCTCGTCCTGCAGGCGGGCGAGCAGCCGCGCGACGCTCTCGGCCGGGTCCACCCGCACTCGCACGGGCACCGTGTTGATGAACAGTCCCAGCATGTTCTCGACACCGGACAGCTGCGGCGGGCGTCCGGACACGGTGGCACCGAAGACCACGTCGTCGCGAGAAAGCAACCGGGACAGCAGCATCCCCCACGCCGCCTGGATCACCGTGTTCATGGTGACGCCGGCGCGCTCCGCCGCCGCCGCGAGTCCATCGAGCAGGGGGGCGGGCAGTTCGACGTCGAGTTCGTGGGGCACACCGTAGAGCGCCGAGGAGGCGTGGGGCGCCACCAGCGTCGGCTCCTCGACACCCTCGAGCGCTCGTTCCCAGGCCCGCGCCGACGCCTCCGCGTCCCGGGTCGCTACCCATTCCAGATACGTGCGGTACGAGGGCGGCTCCGGCACTCCGGCGGGGTCGCCGTCGGCGGCATAGCGAGTCAGCAGTTCCCGCACCAGCAGCGGTATCGACCAGCCGTCGAGGATGATGTGATGATTCGTGACCGCCAGCACGAAGCGATCCGGTGCGGTGTGGAACAGGGTCAGCCGGAGCAGCGGCGGCCGGGTGAGGTCGAATCGGGCGCTGCGGTCCTCGTCGAGGAGGCGCGCGAGTTCCGTGTCGGGGGCCGGCCCGTCGAGATCTACCTCCCGCCACGGCACGTCCACCGTGTCGACCACCAGTTGGGCGGGCACCCCGTCGTCGTAGACGAACGCGGTCCGCAGGCTGGGGTGACGCGCGAGCAGCCCCGCCGCGGCGGCGCGCAGACGTTCGGCGTCGACCGCACCCTCGAGGTCGATGCGCAGTTGCGCGGTGTAGACGTCCATCGACTCCGCGGCCAGGGAAGCATGGAACAGCAATCCGGACTGCAGTGGAGACAGCGACCACACGTCCCGCAGTGACGGGAAACGCTCCTCCCAGCGCTCGATCTGCTGCTGGTTCGCCGACATCAGCGGAACGTCGGACGGCGTCAGCCCGCCCGCATCCGGTCGTGATGCGTGCGCGGCAAGTCCGTCGAGGGCGCGGCGCCACAGATCCGCAAACGCCGCGACCTCGACCTCGCGCAGGACCCCGGTCGGAAAGACGAACGACGCCATCAGACGGGGTCCCTCGGGACTGTCGGAGACGACGGCGTTGACGTCGATCACGGATGCGACGGGCATGTCGGAATTCCGAGTGCCGCCGAGCGTGCTCTCCACCGGCAGCCAGTCCTCGGCTCCGTCCGTGGTGGTCACTCGACCGAGGTAGTTGAAACTCACTTGCGGAGCCGGGAATCGGCTGAGGGACTCCGACGTCTCGTCGCCCCGGTAGCGCAACAGTCCGTAGCCGATCCCGTGATCCGGGATCGCGAGCAACTGCTCCTTGACGGCCTTGACCGCCTGCCCTGCCGCGACACCACCTGCCATGGCGTCGTCGACATCGATTCCGGTGAGATCCAACCGTGCCGGATACACGGTGGTGAACCAGCCGACGGTGCGGGACAGGTCCGCGCCGGCGACGACCTGCTCCTCGCGGCCGTGGCCTTCGAGGGTGATCAGCGCGTCCGACACGGGGGCGTCCCGTTCCCGTCGCCAGCTGATCAGTGCCAATGCGAGCGCGGCGAGCAACCCGTCGCCCACACTCCCGTGGAACGCGTCCGGAAGCGTGGTGAGCAGGGCACCGCTCGTCGCCGACGATACGTCGACCCTGACGGTGCCGACGGTCGCGTCGACGTCGATCGCGGGATCCAGTGGGCGCGTACCGATCAGCGGGTCCGGTCCGTCGAGGATCTTCTCCCACGAGGCCAGTTCGCCGGTCCGGTGCCGCACCGCGCCGGACAGGCCGTGCGACCACCGCCGCATCGACGTTCCGACCGCCGGCAGCGCGGGTGTGAGACCGGCCCGGAGTTGGCTGCACGCCGACGCGAGATCCGCGACGAGGATGCGCCACGAGACACCGTCGACCACGAGGTGGTGTACCACCACGAGCAGTCGCCCGGCGTCGCCCGGGACGTCGAACCAGACCACCCGCACCATGCGGGCCGCGGCGGGGTCCAAGTGGTCGGCCGCAGCATCGAGTTCCGTGGTCGCAAGAGCGGTGAAGCTGTCTCGCGCCACCGTGTCGACCGGCACCCGACGGACCAGTTCTTCCGCCGGCACCGCGCCCGCAGGCAGCACGTCCATGCCTTCCACGGACACACGCGCGCGGAGCATGTCGTGCCGGTCCAGTACCGCCTCGACGGCGCGAACGAGCACCGCGCGGGTCAGATCGGCGGGCGCCGCCAGCAACAGCGCCTGAGAGAACCGGTCGAGCCGTCCCCCGCTACGCTCGACCATCCAGCGCGCGACGGGTGTCAGCGGCAGGGGGCCGACGCCACCGCCCGGCAGCTCGTCGAGAGCGACTGCGCCCTCGCTGTCGAATCGCGCCGACCCGGCGAGGCCGGCGACGGTCCGGTGATCGAAGACGTCTCGGGGAGAGAGGATCACACCGGCGGCCCGTGCGCGGGCCACCAACTGTATCGACATGATGCTGTCGCCGCCGAGCGCGAAGAACGAGTCGTCCACACCCACCGAGTCCAGTCCGAGCACCTCCTCGAACAGTCCGGCGAGAAGCTCCTCGGTCTCGGTTCGCGGCGGCCGACTCCCGTAACCCGCAAAGTCGGGGGCCGGAAGCGCTGCGCGGTCCAGCTTTCCGTGCACCGTGAGGGGAAGCGATTCGAGCATCACGAGCGCCGACGGCACCATGTACGACGCCAGCCGGCCGCCGACGAAGTCGAGGACTGCCCTCGAATCGAGCGTCGCACCCGGTTCGGGCACCAGGTAACCGATCAACCGATCGCCGCCGCCGTCCCCGTTCCACACGCTCGCGACTGCGTGGGCCACGGAGCCGTGGGCGAGCAACGCCGACTCGACCTCACCGAGTTCGATCCGGAAGCCCCGGATCTTCACCTGGGAATCGGTGCGCCCGAGGTACTCCAACTGACCGTCGGGAAGCCAGCGCGCCCGGTCGCCGGTGCGATACATACGGCTTCCCGGCGGGCCGAAGGGATCGGCGACGAATCGTTCGGCGGTCAGCGGGAACCGCAGGCGGTACCCGCGTGCGAGGGCCGGGCCTGCGAGATACAACTCCCCGACGACACCGGCGGGCACCGGGTGCAGTCGCGAGTCGAGCACGACCTCGGCGAAACCGAGCGTGGGTGTGCCGATGGTGACCGGAACCCCCGGTACCAGTTCGTCGCTGATACTCGACACGACCGTCGACTCGGTCGGCCCGTAGGCGTCGAACATGCGACGGCCCGGCGCCCATCGTGCGACCAGGTCGGGCGGACACGCCTCGCCGCCCGTCACCACGCACTCGAGGGCGGTGAGACCGTCGGGATCGACCGACGCGAGTGCTGCCGGGGTGACGAAGCAGTGCGTGACCCGCTCGGATTCCAGCAACTGCGCCAATTCGGCACCGCCGTAGACGGACGGCGGTGCGATCACCATCGTGGCTGCCGCGCCGATCGCCAGCAGCAGTTCGAGAACGGACGCATCGAAGCTCGGCGATGCGAAGTGCAGCGTTCTGGATTCGGGCGTCGTGCCGAACGTCTCCCGCTCCTGGGTGGCGAAGGAGGCGAGGCCGCGGTGGGTGGTGACCACACCCTTGGGCCTGCCGGTCGACCCCGAGGTGTAGATGAGGTAGGCGGGATTGTCGATCCGGATCGTCGCTGTCCGCTCGACGTCGGTGACCGGCGACGACAGGTAGTGCGACAGCCGGTCCTCGAAGGCCGGGTCGTCCAGCACCAGCCACGGCACCGCTTCCGGAAGCGCGCTGCGCTGCGCCGAGCCCGTCACACCCCACACGGCACCGGAGTCGGTGAGCATGAATTCGATCCGTGCGGCCGGATGGTCCGGATCCACCGGAAGGAACGCGGCCCCCGACTTTGCCACCGCCCAGACGGCCAGGACGGATTCGACCGACCGCGGCACACACAGTGCGACGACGGATTCCGGGCCGACACCGTGCTCGATCAACATGCGGGCCAACTGGTTCGACCGCCTGTCCAGCTCCCCGTAGCGCACGACACGCCCGTCGAGGACCAACGCCGGGGCGTCCGGATCGTTCGCGGCCGCCTCGGCCATCAGGTCCGGCAGTGTCCGTGCTTCTACCGCCGCGCCGCCCGTCACCGGGGACAGTACGGCACGTTCCAGCGGTCCGAGAATGTCGATGTCTCCGACCCGGGCGCCGGGGTCGACCGTGACCGCCTCGAGGATGTGCAGGAGCCGTTCCGCGAAGCCGAGCACCGTATCCTCGTCGAAGAGATCGGTCGCATAGCCCAGCCCGGCGGCAATGCCGGTCGGGTTGCCGTCGACGTCGACGGTCTCGGCCAGGGTCAACTGCAGATCGAAGTTGGTGGTGTCGATCTCGAGGTCGATGTTCCGGACCTGCAGATCCGGCAATTCCAGTGTCGGGCGCTCGATGTCCTGGAACTCCAGCATCACTTGGAAGAGCGGCGCGTAGGCCGTCACCCGGGACGGACTCAGCACTTCCACCACCCGTTCGAACGGGACCTCCGCGTGGGTGAAGGCGCCGAGATCGGTTTCCCGAACACTGTCCAGGAACTCGGAGAAGGTGGCGCCTCCGTCGACGTGGGTGCGCAGGACGAGGGTGTTGACGAACATGCCCACCACGTTGTCGAGTTCGCGCTCGCCGCGACCGGCGATCGGCGTTCCGACGGCGATGTCGTCCGCACCGCTCACGCGTGCCAGCATGATCGCCAACGCGGCATGCAACGTCATGAACACCGTCGTGGTGTGTTGCCGCGCCAGCCTGACCACACCGGCATGAACCTCCGGCCCGATCACGAACTCGACGTGGCCGCAGCGAAGTGACCGCACGGTGGGGCGAGGGCGATCGGTGGGCAACTCCAGCACTTCGGGCAGGTCCGACAGCGTGGTGGTCCAGTAGGCCAGCTGTCGCGAAATAGGCGAATTCTCATCGGATTCCGATCCCAGCCAGTCGCGCTGCCACAACGCGTAGTCGGCGTACTGCACCTCGAGCGGGGCCCAGTCCGGGGCCGACCCGTTCACCCGGGCCCCGTATGCGTCCATGACGTCGCGGGCCAACGGTGCCATCGAGAAACCGTCGGCCGCGATGTGATGCACCACCACCGCGAGCACGTGCACGTCCTCGGCGAGGCTGAACAATCGCGAACGCAACGGCACCTGCGTCGTCACGTCGAATCCTGCGGACAGCACTTTCCGCGACTGTTCACGGAACTCGGCTTCCCCCGACAGGGCGACCGGTACGAGGTCGGGCACCGCGCTCGCAGCGGGCAGGATCACCTGGCGCGGCCCGTTCTCGGTGAGTGGGAAGAGGGTGCGTACAGCCTCGTGCCGTTCGATGACGTCGGCAACCGCCGCCTGGAGCGCATGCAGGTCGAGCCGGCCCTCGAGCCGGAGCGCGAACGCGACGTTGTATGCGGACGAGGAGGTGTCGAACTGGTTGATGAACCACATCCGCTGCTGGGCCGGCGACACGGGGACTTCCGCGGTACCTTCCCTCGGCTTCAGCGGTGGCCGGGCCTCCAGCCCTTCCTGCGACGCCGCCAGCGCCGCCAGACCGGCCACGGTGGGGGCGTCGAACACGTCGCGAATGCCGATCCTGTCTCCGACGGCCGCATTGATCCGCGCGACCAGCATGGTGGCGATCAGGGAGTTTCCGCCGAGCGCGAAGAAGTTGTCGTTCACGCCCGCCCTCGGGAGACCGAGCAGGTCTGCGCACACGGCGGCCACTATCTCCTCGATCGGGGTCCGGGGTGCGACGAAACCCACAGTTGCGCTGCCGAAATCCGGTTCGGGCAGGGCCTTGCGGTCGAGTTTGCCGTTCACCGTCACCGGCAACTCCGCCAGCACCACCACCACCGACGGCACCATGAACCCCGGCAACACCCCCGCAACCGACTCCCGCACCGCCCGCTCGTCCACCACCGCACCCGCCACCGGCACCACATACCCCGCCAGATAATCACCCGACGACCCGTCCCCGCGCAGCACCACCACCGCCTGCGCCACCTCCTCCCGGCGCAACAACACCGCCTCGATCTCCCCCAACTCGACCCGCTGACCCCGCACCTTCACCTGAAAATCCGTACGCCCCAGATACTCCAACTCCCCACCCGGCAACCACCGAACCCGGTCCCCCGACCGATACAACCGCGAACCCACACCGAACGGATTCGCCACGAACCGATCCGCCGTCAAATCAGCACGACCCTGATACCCCCGCGCCAACTGCACCCCACCGAGATACAACTCCCCCGCCACCCCCACCGGCACCGGCCGCAGACGGGAATCGAGCACCAACGTCTGCGTGTTCCACACCGGCGCCCCGATCGGCACCACCGTCCGATCCGCCTCGGTGACCTCGTGGAACGTCACATCCACCGACGCCTCCGTCGGACCGTACAGATTGTGGACCCGAGCGCCGGGCACCAGCGCCCGCATCCTCGACGCCGTCTGCGGGGGCAACGCCTCACCCGAGACGAACACCCGCCGCAGGCTCGTGCATCGCGACACTGCCGGTTCCGCGGTGAACACGGCCAACATTGACGGCACGAAATGCACAGTCGTTACGGCATTCTCGGCGATCGCGTTCACCAGGTACACCGGATCACGGTGACCATCCGGCTCCGCGATCACCAACCGCGCCCCGACAATCAACGGCCAGAACAACTCCCACACCGACACATCGAACGTCACCGGCGTCTTCTGCAACACCACATCATCCGACGACAACCCATACCGATCCTGCATCCACACCAACCGATTCACGATGCCCTCGTGCGGCACCGCCACCCCCTTCGGCCGACCCGTCGACCCCGACGTGAACATCACATACGCCGGATGAGCAGGACGCAACGGCGCACGCCGCTCCCCATCCCGCACCGGATCCGCCGACCACCCCGACACATCAAGGGTGTCCAACTCCACCACCCGCACACCCGCAGGCACCACCACCCGATCCGACGACATCGTCAACACCAGCACCGGATCCGCAATCCCCACCACATACCCCACCCGCTCGACAGGCAGATCCGGATCTATCGGCACATACGCCCCACCCGCCCTCACCACCGCATACAACCCCACCAACATCTCCACCGAACGACGCACCGCCACACCCACCGACGACTCCGGACCCACCCCGGCCGCGATCAGGAACCGCGCCAACCGATTCACCCGCGCATCGAACTCCCCATACGACAACACCACATCACCACACACCACCCCGACCGCGTCCGGAGTCCGCCCCACCTGCGCGCCGAGCAGGTCCACGAGGGTGGTGCACGGCACCGGGTGACCCGTCGCATTCCACGAACCCACCACCAACACCCGCTCACCCGGCCCCAGAACCTCCACATCGCCGACCGGCGCATCCGGATCCGCAACCACACCCGCCAGAATCCGGAGGAACCGTTCCCCGAATCCCGTGACCGTCTCCGGATCGAACACGTCCGACGCGAACGTGAACGACGCGTCGATGCCTGCTGCCGTCCCGGACGCGTCGTAGCGCTCCGCGAGCGTCAACTGCAGATCGAACTTGGACACACCGGGTTCGACGTCGAGGATCTCCACCGACAGTCCCGGCAGGTCGGGGTGCGCCGGGGCGGTGTTCTGGAACTCCAGCAGAACCTGGAACAGCGGTGAATACGCGGTCGAGCGGGTCGGCGCGACCGCGTCCACCACGCTCTCGAACGGCACCTCGGCATGGCCGAACGCCGCCAGATCCGCCTCCCGCGCCCGCGACAGCACCTCGGCGAACGGTGCGGCGGGGTCGACGGTCGTCCGCAAGACCAGGGTGTTGACGAGCATCCCCACCACGTCGTCGAGGGCTTCCTCGCCGCGCCCGGCGATCGGCGTTCCGATCGCGATGTCTCCGGACCCACTCAGCCGCGCCGCCAGCACGGCCAGCACCGCGTGCATCACCATGAACATCGTGGAATTGTGTTGCCGCGCGAGGAGGATAAGCTCCCGATGCCGTTCCGCCGACACCGAGAACCGGACGATCCCACCCTGGAGTCCTCTGTCCGCGGGCCTCGGCCGGTCCAATGGAAGATCCGTGGCGTCGGGGAGCCCGGACAGCGTCTGCTTCCAATATTTCAACTGCGCCGACATCACGCTGTCGGGATCGTCGTCACTGCCGAGGGCCGCCCGCTGCCACAGGCTGTAGTCGGCGTACTGCACCGGGAGTGGCTGCCAGGCCGGTGCCTGCTGCTGTACCCGCGCCGAGTACGCCACCATCAGGTCATGGGCGAGCGGGGCCAGCGACGCTCCGTCCGCCGCAATGTGGTGCACCACCAGCATCAGGACGTGCTCGTCGTGGCCGGTCCGGAACAGGGCACCACGCACGGGCACCTCGGTGCTCACGTCGAAACCGCGAGCAGTCGACTCGGCGATTCGCGCGCGCGCCGCGTCCTCGTCGTCGCAGACCGTCGGCACCAGATCCGGAAGCACCTCCCCCGGCGGCAGGATCACTTGATGCGGTCCGTCCACCGACGCCGGATACACCGTGCGCAGCGATTCGTGTCGTTCGAGGACGTCCGCCACCGTCGCCCGGAGCGCCTCCACGTCGAGAGTTCCGGACAGGCGCAGCGCCATCGGAATGTTGTAGGCCGGCGACGAGGTGTCGTACTGATTGACGAACCACATACGTTGCTGGGCAAGCGAAAGCGGGATCCGGTCGGGACGTGTCTGCGCCACCAGGTCCGGGCGGTCGGGGCGCCTCGCGTGAGTACCCTCGATGCGGTCCGCCAATGCCTCCACCGTCGGTGCCTCGAACAAGGTCCGCACCACGAGGTCGACGCCGAGTGCGGCGTTGACCCGCGCGACCACTTTCGTCGCGACCAGTGAGTTTCCGCCGAGGTCGAAGAAGCTGTCGTCGAGCCCGATGCGCTCCACGCCCAGCACGTCGGCGAACACTCGCGCCACGGCCCACTCCACCGGAGTGGCGGGAGCACGGAACTCGGTGGACGTGGAGAGGAATTCCGGCGCCGGCAATGCCGCACGATCGAGCTTCCCCACCGGTGTCATCGGGATCTCGTCCATTGCCACGATCGCCGCAGGCACCATGTACGTCGGCAATTGCTCTGCGGCATAGTCGATCAACTCGTCATTCGCGAGCTGGTGCCCGGCTGCCGGCAGCACGTACGACACGAGCACCGTGTCGCCGGACGGTGCCGTTCGCGGCATCGTCACCGCGGTCCGCACGCGCGGATGGGCGTGGAGGACGGTGTCGATCTCGCCGAGCTCGATACGGAAGCCGCGTATCTTCACCTGGAAATCGCTGCGGCCCAGGTACTCCAGTGTGCGGTCGGTTCGCCACCGCACCACGTCCCCGGTTCGATACATCCGCTCACCGGGGCCGCCGAAGGGGTTTGCCACGAACCGTTCCGCCGTCAGCGCTGATTTTCCGTGATACCCGCGAGCGAGGGCGTCGCCCGCGACGTACAGCTCCCCGGCCACACCGGCCGGCACCGGCATCAACCGCGCATCGAGGACGACCTCGTGGAATCCGCGGAGCGGGCCGCCCACCGTGATGGCCCCGGCCGGTGACATCGGTGCACTGATGTTGGACATGACGGTGGCCTCGCTGGGCCCGTACGCGTTGAACAATCTGCGATCGGGCGCCCACCGCTTCACCAGTTCCGGCGGGCACGCCTCGCCGCCGAACACCACGTCCCGAAAGTCGGAGAGTCCGTCCGGTTCGACCGTTCCGAGCGCGGCAGTGGTGACGAATCCGTGAGTGACCCGCTCCGACTTCAGGAGCTGGGACAACTCGGTTCCGCCGTAGATCGTGGGCGGCACGATCACCATGGTGGCCGCCGCGGCGAACACGTGCAGGTACTCGGAGACGGACGCGTCGAAACTCGGTGTGGAGAAGTGCAGAATTCGTGATTCCTGCGTCGCTCCGAATCGTGAGCGCTGCTCGGCCGCGAAGTTGTCCAGGCCACCGTGCGTGACCACGACGCCTTTGGGCCGGCCCGTGGAACCGGACGTGTAGATCACGTAGGACGGGTTCTCCACGCGGAGCGGCCGCGCCCGCTCGGCATCGGTCACGACGGACACGGGCTGCCTCGCGCAGAGGGTCCGGAATTCTTCGTCGTCGAGCACCAGCCACGGAACCGCGTCCGGTAGCCGGGAACGGACGGCGGACACTGTCACGCCCAGGGCGGCGCCCGAATCGTCGAGCATGTGCTCGATCCGTTCGGCCGGGTAGTTCGGGTCCACCGGCACGTAGGCCGCACCCGACTTGGCCACCGCCAGCATCGACACCACCGACTCGATCGAGCGAGTCATGCCCAGTGCCACGAGGTTCTCCGGCCCGATGCCCCGTTCGGCGAGGACGTGTGCCAGCTGGTTCGAGCGCTCGTCCACTTCGCGGTACGTCACCTCGACACCGCGATACGAGAGCGCCACACCGGTGGGATTGGCTCGTGCCGCCGCTGAGAACAGTTCGGGCAGTGTGCGACCCGGTCGCCCCGGCACGCCGGAGACCGGAACGAGTGTGGCCCGTTCGGTATCGGACAGGATGTCGATGTCGCCGACGGCGAGCCCGGGGTCGCCGGTGACCGACTCCAGGATTCGGCGGAGCCGTTCGCCGAGGCGACGTACGGTGTCGGGGTCGAACAGGTCGGTCGCGAACCCGAGAGTCGTGGTGACGCCGGACTGGTTGCCGTCGGCGTCGAAGGTCTCGGCCGCGGTCACCCGTAGGTCGAGTCGGCCGATCCCGGGCGTCTCCGCCGCATCCCGGCACTCGAGCAGGACCTGGACGATCGGCGAGTACGCAGGCGAATCACCTATGGCGAGCGTCCGGGCCACCTGTTCGAAAGGAACGTCGCCGTGCTCGAACGCCTCCCGGTCGACGTCGCGGACGTGGCCGAGGAGATGCGCGAAGGACGTGCCCGGTTCGACGCGGGTACGGAGAACCACGAGGTCCCGGCCGTGGTCCACCGTGGTCGTGGTTCCGATCGCCACATCCGAGGCGCCCGACAGCCGACTCAGCAGAACGGTGAAGGCTGCGTGCAGAACCGCGAACGTGGTGGTGTCGTGTTCCCGCGCGAGTGCCGCCACTGCGGCATGTGTCTCTGCGCCGATCGGAACGTCGACGCGATCTTCCCGCCCGGATTGTGCGACGGGCCGGGGCCGATCGGACGGCAGGTTCAGCACTTCGGGCATCCCCGACAGGCGATCCGTCCAGTACGCGAGTTGATGCGCCTCGAGGCGCCGTCGCTCACCGTCGCGGGCCGTGGCCTCGTGGATCGTCGCGACCCGGGCCTGCGGGTCGGCCGAGATGAACTCTTCCAGCAGTGCGACGAAGTGCCGGTGATGCAGGCGCAGTGCAGGATCCTCGTATCGGTTCGGGTTGGCCCGGAAATCGACGAAGATGTCGGCCGGCGTCCCGCTCGGGTACACGTTGACCAGGAGGTCTTCCACCGGACCCGACGTGACGATGTGGTATTCGCCGACCAGTGGGCCCAGCTGCACGTTCTGGTGGAACAGCATGACGTTGACCATGGGTCCGTGGAGTTCGGCGCCGCCGCCCGTGCCCACGTCGCGGCGGATGTCCTCGATACTGCACCGCTGATGCCGCAACGCGCCCATCAGCTCTCGCCTGACCCGCGACACGAGGTCCGCGACCGTCTCGTCCTCGTCGACCGTGATCGGCAACGGTGCGACACTGACCATCATGCCGCCGGAGTTACGTAGCACCGACGTGGTCCGGCCGGACATCGGAACATTGACGAGGACTTCGGTTTTCGCCGTGATCCGCGACAGGTAGCAGGCGAAGGCGGCGATGATCGTGACTGCCGCGGTGGCATTTGCCTGACTGTCGGCGCTGTTGATACCGGACACGGCCGCCTCGGACAGCAGGGCACTCTCGACCTTGCTCCTGGCGAGCGCGGGCGCGGGCGCGTCGGCCAGGGTCGATCCGTCGACTGCCTCGACTCGTTTCGCCCAGTACTCCCGATCCGCCACGAAGCGGTCGGACGACCGGTAGCGGGCGTCGACGTCGTACAGCTCACGCAGGGTCGCGGCGCGATTCGGATCCGGTTCGCGACCGGCCACCGCGGCCGAGTACCGGTGCGCAATGCGATTGATCAGCGTCATGGCGCCGTATCCGTCGAGCGCGACGTGGTGAATGCGGCTGTACCACAGGTAGTGCGACTCTCCCACGCACAGGATCGAGGTCTCGAACAGTCGATCCGTGTCGAGATCTAGTGGGGCCTGGTAGTCCCGGTCCATCCACGCGTGGGCTGCAGCGACCGGATCGTCCTCACCGCGAAAGTCGATGAAGGCGATGGACGTATCGGTGGCGTGGTCGACGTACTGCATCGGTCGGCCGTCGACCTCCACGACCTTGAGGAACGGCGACTGGAACTCGCGGGCGACCGCGATGGTTTCCCGTCGCAGCAGGTCGATGTCGAGGTCGCCGCGCAGTTCCACGTAGTGCGCTACCGAGATCGGCACCGCGGGATCGAGTTGCTGGGCGAACCAGGTGGCACGCTGTGCCGCGGACAGCGGGAACGGCTCCTCTTCGGAATCGTGTGTGGCCGGCTTCCGCGTGTCGACGGGCTTCACGGCGGTTCCTCCCCATAAGGTATCCCCGACCGCTCACAGCGTGTCCGCGTCCGAATCCTGGCTCGCGAATGCGGGAGGCGGTAGCTTTTCCCCGCCCCCCAGAAAACTCGTTCGCCGTCCACAGGGCGCACAGACCCCATCGTTGCACAGCGGCGCGGCTCTGTTCAGCGGATTCGGTCGTCGCGGCGCGGGGTTCGACCGGCTTCGAGATACCTCGACAGCACCGGCCCGATGACGGCGAGGGACTGCGGCTCGATCATGTCGTTGTGTCCGCAGTCCACCCGGTGCTCCACGATTCGACCGGTCACCAGCGGTCTCCACTCGTCCGCCGACCGGGCGCGCGTGGTGCCGTCGTCGTCGCCGGTCGCGGGGAAGATCAGCAGCGCGCCATCGTAAACCTGCGGCTCGAACCGGTGGACCAGTTTTCGTGAATTCTCGTATCCGGCGTTGATTCGCTCGAGGTGTTCTCCGCGCAGTCCGGAGTCACTGCCCCACGATTCGTTGAGGAGTTCCGCCGCGCGTTCGTACGTGAGGTCGCCGTCGGTGGCGACGACGAGCCCCAGTCCGCGGAGCAGATCCCGCATGTCGAGCTTCCCGAACAGCGGATCCTCTCCGTTGTCGGGATAGCTGTCCATGACCGCGAGGGTGGCGACCTCCTCACCGGCATTCTGGAGTTCGACGGCCATCGCGTGGGCGATGACCCCGCCCAGCGACCAGCCGAGGAGGTCGTACGGCCCCTCCGGCTGGATGGCCTTCATCTCCTCGACGTACCGGTGCGCAAGTTGTTCGATCGACTGGTAGTCGCCGTCCCCGCTGATCGTGGGCAATTGGAGTCCGTACACCCGGCGGTCGGCGGGCAGATACCGGATGAGGCCCGCGTACCCCCAGGAGAGCCCAATTCCCGGGTGGACACAGAACAGCGGCCGTCCGGTGCCCTCGGTGCGCAGCGGAATCACCACCCCGAGTGCCTCCATGACACCGCCCTCCGCCGACGGCAGTGCGATCCTGCCGGCGAGGCCGGACGGGGTGGGATCGAGGAACATCCATTGCAGCGGGATCTTCCGGTCGAGTCTCTCCTGCAGGGCGGCGATCACCTTCGTGGCGAGCAGGGAGTTGCCGCTCCGCTCGAAGAAGTTGTCGTCCGCCCCCACCCGGTCGAGCCCGAGGACGTCGGCGAAGACGTCCACGACCGCCGCCTCCAGGTCGTTCGCGGGCAACCGGAAGCGGGCGCCCGACAGGAACTCGGGTGCGGGCAGTGCGGCGCGATCCAGCTTGCCCACCGGCGTCAGCGGAATCTGTTCGAGCACGACGATCGCGGCGGGCACCATGTGGGCGGGCAACCGCTGCCCGACGAGACGGGTGAGTTCCGCGGTGTCGACGTCCGCGCCGCCGATCGGACGGACATACGAGACGAGCAGCGGTTCCCCCGCAGGCCCGGCACGGCCGACCGTGACGGCGAACCCGACGTCGGGATGGGTGGTGAGTGCGGCGTCGATCTCGCCGGGTTCGATGCGGAACCCGCGGATCTTCACCTGGAAGTCGGTGCGCCCGACGTACTGGAGGGTGCCGTCCCGGCGCCACCGCACCACGTCTCCTGTGCGGTACATCCGCTCGCCCGGGACACCCCAGGGAGCGGCCACGAAGCGGGAGGCCGTCAGACCGGGCCGACGGTGATACCCGGCCGCCAGGGCGCGTCCCGACACGTACAGCTCACCGACCACACCGACCGGCACCGGGCGGAGCCGCGGATCCAGCACGACCTCCGAGACGCCGCGGGTGGGTGCGCCGAGCGTGATCGGGTCGCCCGGCACCAGCACGTCGCTGATGTTCGACATGATCGTGGTCTCGGTCGGCCCGTACGCGTTGAACATCCGGCGGCCGGGCGCCCACCGGGCGACGAGTTCGGGTGGACAGGCCTCACCGGCCACGACCAGCGTCCGCAGCGACTCGAAGCCGAGGGGGTCCATCGACGCCAGCGCGGTCGGGGTGACGAATCCGTGGGACACGCGCTCGTCGCTCAGCAGTCCGGCCAGTTCGGTGCCGCCGTAGATCGTCGGCGGAGCGATCACCAGCGTCGCACCCGCACAGAATGCCATCACGAGTTCGAACACGGACGCGTCGAAACTCGGCGACGCGAAGTGCAGCACCCGGGAGCCGGGGGTAACGGCGAGACGGTCGCGCTCCTCCGCGGCGAGGTTCGCCAGGCCACGGTGCGTGACGGCCACTCCCTTGGGGATACCCGTGGATCCGGACGTGTAGATGAGGTACGCGGGATGTGATTCGTGCAGCGGTGCCGTCCGGTCCCCGTCGGTGACGGGGGCGGGCGACTGCACCCGGATCCGCTCCTCGTCTTCGGCGTCGTCGAGCACGATCCAGTTCACTGTGTCGGGCAGCCGATCTCGGGGTGCCCGGAGGGTCACCCCGGACACGGCACCGGAGTCGGTGAGCATGTGCTCGATGCGGTCGAGTGGATACCCGGGGTCGACCGGCAGGAACGCGGCGCCCGTTCGAGCGACGGCCCACACCGACAGCACCGATTCGATCGAGCGCGGCAGGCTCAGAGCGACGGTGGTTCCCGGACCCGCACCGTGCTCGATCAGCCGGCGCGCCAGCCGGTTCGATGCCTCGTCGAGTTCGCGGTAGCTGATCGTCCTGCCCCGGTAGGACACCGCGTCGGCGCCCCGGTCTCGATCGACCGCGGCCGACAGCAGTTCCGGCAGAAGGACATTCGGGGCGTCGGGTGCTCCGTGCGCCGGGGTGAGCGCCGCGACTTCGTCGCTGCCGAGGATCTCGATGTCGCCGACCGGAATGACGGGTTCCGCGGTGACCGTGTCGAGGATGCGCACGAACCGTTCCGCGAAACCCCGCACCGTGTCGGCGTCGAACAGGTCGGTCGCGTAGTCGATCGCACCCACCATGCCCGCGGGCGCGCCGTCCGCGGCGAACCGCTCGTCGAGGATCACCTCGAGGTCCACCTTCACGACGTCGAGGTCGGGATCGAGCCCCTCGACGCTCAGCCCCGGCAACCGCAGCGTGGGAGTCTCGGTGTTCTGGAATTCGAGGGACACCTGGAAGAGCGGCGAATGGGCGGTCGACCGCACCGGTCCGACGGCGTCCACCACCCGTTCGAAGGGCACGTCGGCGTGCGCGAAGGCGCCGAGATCGGCATCGCGGACCCGCGTGAGCAGGTCACGGAACGGCTGTCCCGCCTCGACGGGGGTGCGCAGGGCCAGCGTGCCGACGAACATTCCGACGAGGTCGTCGAGCGCCGCCTCACCGCGGCCCGCGATCGGGGTGCCGATCGCCACGTCCCCCGTGCCGCCGAGCCGCCCGAGCAGGACCGCGAGTGCGGCGTGCACGATCATGAACTCGGTGGACCGGTGCTCTCGCGCCGCCGTCCGGATTCGCTCGTGGAGGCCGGGGGCGATCGCGAAGCGCACCCGGTCGCCGTGGAACGACTGTTGTGCGGGACGCCGACGGTCGGCAGGCAGTTCGAGGAGTTCGGGCAGCCCGGCCAGCGCCGACTCCCAGTAGGCCAGTTGCCGCGAGAGCAGCGACCCGGGATCGTCCTCCGAACCCAGCAGCCCGCGTTGCCACAGTGTGTAGTCGGCGTACTGGACCGGCAGCGGCGTCCATGCGGGAGCGCGACCGTGGACGCGGGACTCGTACGCGATCATCACGTCCCGCACCAGCGGTGCCATCGAGAAACCGTCGGCCGAGATGTGGTGAACCACGACGGCGAGCACGTGGTCCGTCGGGTCCAGGGAGAACAGGGCGACGCGCAGCGGTACGGCGGCGGCGACGTCGAAGCCGGCCGACACCAGCCGGGTGAGCTCCTCCCGGAGGCGGCTTTCGTCTGCGACCGCGATCGGCCCGAGCATCGGCGCTTGTTCCGATCGGCCACAGCCCTGGTGGCCGGTGGGCGCGAGGATCTCCTGGACAGGTTCGCCGTCGCGGAGCGGGAAGCGGGTGCGCAACGACTCGTGCCGGGTCACGACGTCCGTGACCGCGGCGGTCAGCGCATCCACGTCGAGGTCGCCGGTGAGCCGCACCACCATCGGGATGTTGTAGGCGGGCGAACTCGTGTCGAACTGGTTGATGAACCACATGCGTTGCTGGGCGTACGACAGCGGGATGCGGTCCGGGCGGTCCCCGGCGGTGAGGGCTGGACGGCCGGACGGACCCGCCCCCGCGTGCTCGATGCGCGCGGCCAACGCCTGGGCCGTGGGCGCCTCGAACAGCGCCCGCACGCCGACGTCGGTGTCGAGTGCGGCACGCAGGCGGGCCACCGCGCGGGTCGCGCTCAGTGAGTTGCCGCCGAGGTCGAAGAACCCCGCATCCGCACTCACCCGGTCGAGGCCGAGGACCTCCGCGAAGACTTCGGCCACCGTCGCCTCGACCGGATCGGCGGGTGCCCGGTATTCGCGCGCGCCGACGTCGAATTCGGGTGCGGGCAGGGCTTTGCGGTCGAACTTGCCGACGGCGTTCAGCGGGATCTCGTCCAGCACCGTGATCGACGACGGAACCATGTGGGCGGGCAGTCTGCCCGCGAGGCGGCGGGTGATCGTCTCGGTGTCGAGGGCTCGCTCGGGTGCGGGCACGACATAGGACGCGAGGAGTGTGTCCCCGGCCGGGCCGCGGTAGGCGACCGTGACCGCGAACCGGACGTCGGGGTCCGCCGCGAGGGTGGTGTCGATCTCGCCGAGTTCGATGCGGAACCCGCGCACCTTCACCTGGAAGTCGCTGCGGCCGAGGTACTCGATGGTGCGCTCGGGGGTCCAGCGCACGATGTCGCCGGTGCGGTACATCCGTTGCCCGGGCTCGGCGGGGTCGGCGACGAACCGTTCCGCCGTCAGCCCGGGGCGCCGGTGGTAGCCGCGCGCCAGTCCCGCACCGGCGAGGTACAACTCCCCCGGAACCCCCGCCGGAACGGGCTGCAGCCGGGAATCCAGCACCAACTCCGTGACACCGCGGATCGGTCCGCCGATGGTGATGCGCTCCCCCGGGGTCAGGGGATCGCTGATGTTGGACATGACTGTGGTCTCGGTCGGCCCGTACGCGTTGTACAACCGCCGCCCCGGCGCCCACCGGGACACGAGTTCGGGTGGGCAGGCCTCGCCGCCGACCGCGACGTCGGTGAACTGATCCAGGCCCGCCGGGTCGAGGGACGCGAGCGCCGCCGTGGTGACGAACGCGTGCGTGACGTGCCGATCGCGGATCAGCTGGGCGAGTTCGTCGCCGCCGAAGACGGTGGTCGGCGCGATCACCATCGTCGCCGCCGCGCCGAACGCCTGCAGGTATTCGAATACGGATCCGTCGAAGCTCGGTGTCGAGAAGTGCAGTGTCCGGGATCCGGGATCCGCTCCGAAGCGGGCGAGTTGATCGCGGGCGAAATTGTCGAGACCGCGGTGCGTCACGGTCACGCCCTTCGGCCTGCCGGTGGACCCGGACGTGTAGACGAGGTAGGCGGCCGTGTCGAGGGTGACCGGTGCCGTGCGGTCGCCGTCGCCGACCGGTGCCGCGG
The DNA here is from genome assembly GCF_900455735.1 of Rhodococcus wratislaviensis. Taxonomy (GTDB): domain Bacteria; phylum Actinomycetota; class Actinomycetes; order Mycobacteriales; family Mycobacteriaceae; genus Rhodococcus_F; species Rhodococcus_F wratislaviensis. The sequence continues at coordinate 190,535 of NZ_UAUI01000022.1, forward strand.
ATGCGGCCGCGCACTCGGCGGCGAACGCGGGGTCGTCGAGGACCAGCCAGCCGATGTTCTCGGGCAGGCGGGCGCGATGCTCGGACGTCGTCAGCCCGAGTGCGCACTCCGAATCGGTGAGCATGTGCGTGATGCGCTCGCCCGGATAGTTCGGGTCGACGGGCACGAACACGGCCCCGGTCCTGGCCACCGCCCAGACGCACAGCACCGACTCGATCGAGCGTGGGATACCCACGGCCACCGACGTTTCCGGGCCGAGTCCGCGGGAGATCAGAGCACGGGCGAGCCGGTTGGACCGCTCGTCCAGCTCCCGGTACGACACCTCGACGTCGCCGGACGACAGGGCGACCGCATCGGGGTCGACCGCGGCGGCGTCCGTGAAGATCTGCGGGAGCGTGCGGACGGAGCCGGCGGGACCACCGCGGACCGGTACCAGTTCCGCGCGTTCGCGCTCGGTGAGCAGCGACAGCCGGGCGAGCGGAACGTCGGGTCCGGCGCAGGCGTCGAGCACCCGCACCACCCGCTCGGCGATGTCCTCGATCGCGCCGGGGGCGAACAGGTCGGGCACGTACTCGAACTTCAGGTGCAGGCTCGCCGCCGCCGACGCGACGAGGCTCAGCGGGTAGTGCGCGGCGTCGCGGGCATCCACGCCGGTCACGCGGAGCCCGGCGATGTCGGTGTCCTCCGACAGCCCCGCCCGGTCCACCGGGTACGACTCGAACACGGTGAGGGTGTCGAACCCGACGCCGGGACCCGCGGCGTCCTGGATCTCGGCGAGACCCGTGTAGTGGTGATCGAGCATCGCCGCCTGCTCGGCCTGCACCCGCTCCAGCAACGCGCCGAGCGTCTCCTCCGGGCGCAGTGTGACGCGCACCGGCACGGTGTTGATGAACAGCCCGACCATCGTCTCGATGCCGGAGAGTTCCGGCGGCCGGCCGGAAACGGTGGCGCCGAACACGACGTCGTCGCGTCCGGTGAGCATCCCCAGCACGATGCCCCATGCCGTCTGCAGAATGCTGTTGAGGGTGAGCCCGCGAGCGCGCGCGGATTCGCGCAGCCGGTCGGTCCGGTCCTCGTCGAGGTCGAACACCCACTCCCGCGACACGGTCGACAGCTGCCGAGCCCGGTCGGCGGGCACCAGCAGCGTCGGTTCCTCGACCCCCGCGAGGGCGTCCGCCCAGGCCCGCGCGGCCAGGTCGGTGTCGCGCCCCTTCATCCACGCCAGGTAGTCGCGGTAGTCCCGTACCCGGGGCAGCGGCGCGGGGTCGGCATTCGTGGCGTACAGCGTGAGCAGTTCCCGGATCATCAGCGGCATCGACCAGCCGTCGAGCAGGATGTGGTGGTTCGTCGACACCAGTCGCCGGCGTCCGCCGGGCGTCCGCACCAGCAGGAACCGGATCAGTGGTGCGGTGGCCATGTCGAAGGGGGTGGTCCGGTCGGCGGCCAGTAGTCGCTCGATCTCGGCGGCCGCCGCGTCCTGGCCCAGTCCGCTCAGGTCGATTTCCCTCCAGGGCACGGCAACCCGGCTCGAGACGACCTGCACGGCCCCGCCCTCGGAGTCGTGACAGAACGCGCTGCGAAGGTTCGGGTGACGGTCGAGGAGGGCGGCTGCGGCCCGGCGCAGTCGAGCCGCATCGACGTCGCCGCCGAGGTCGAGGATCAGCTGGACGAGGTAGGCGTCCACCGATTCGTCGGCCAGTTCGGCGTGGAACAGCATGCCTGCCTGCAGCGGTGACAGCGGCCAGACGTCGGTCATCGCCGGATAGCGGCGCTCGAGGTCGTCGATCGCGCTCTGGCCGAGCCGGACGAGGTTCAGGTCGGACGGGGTGAATCCGCCGCCACCGGACCGGGCGTGCGCGGTGAGGGCCTCGAGCGCGCCGACCCACAGGCTCGCGAGTTCGCCGACGTCGTCGGCCGCGATCACCCCGACGGGGAACGACCACGTGGCGGTGAGGGCGGGACCTGCGGCGGTGTCGGTGGTCCTGGCGTTCACGTCGACGACGGCCGCTGCGGGCAGCCCGGAGTGCGCGGCGGCGGCGAGGCCCGCGTCGGCGACCGGCGTCCAGTCGCCGTCCGGCGCGGAACCCGAACCGAGCCTGCCGAGGTAGTTGAAGCTCACCTGCGCGCCCGGCAGGGCCGCGAGCACGGGAGCCGTCTCGGGGGCGAGGTACCGGAGCAGCCCGAACCCGATGCCGTGGTCGGGGATCGACTGCAACCGCTCCTTCACCGCCTTGACCGCGGCACCGGCGGCGGGGCCGGCCGCGAACGCGTCGTCGACGTCCACGCCGCTCAGGTCGAGGCCCACCGGGAAGATCGTGGTGAACCAGCCGACGGTGCGGGCGAGATCGGCGCCCGGAACCACCTGCTCCTCACGACCGTGCCCCTCGAGATTCACCAGCGCGCCGGACGACTCGATCCCCCGCGCCCGGCGCCAGCGCACCAGCGCCAACGCCAGCGCGGTCAGCAGTCCGTCGCCGACACTCCCGTGGAAGGCCTGTGGCAGCGTCGTCAGCAGCGCCTCGGTCACCTCGATGGGGATCCGGACCTCGACGTCGGCGGTCTGGATGTCGGTGGCGGTGAGGGGCCGCGACCCGAGCGGCGGGTCCGGGGTGTCGAGCATCCGCCGCCACAGGTCGAGTTCGGCTGTGCGAGAGGGTTCCTGCGCCACGTCCGCGAGGGCGTGCGCCCACCGGCGCATCGACGTGCCGGTGCCGGGTAGGGTGGGCGACTCACCCGACAGCACCTGGGCGCAGGCGAGGGCGAGGTCGGGGACGAGGATCCGCCACGACACCCCGTCGACCACCACGTGATGGGCGACGATCAGCAGCCGTCCCGCGGCGGCCGGTGTCGCGTTGCTCGCGAACCACACCGCCTGCACCATCACACCCGACTCCGGGTCGAGCCGGCCCGCGGCGGCGTCCAGTTCGCGGGACGCGGCCTCGGTGAACGAGTCCACGGCGTCGTCGAGCGGCACCGTGCGCAGCACCGCGGTCGCCCGCACCCAGCCGGGCGGCGCGACCGCCATCGCCGCGCCGCGCTCGGCCCGGTCGCTGCGGTACAGCCGGGCGCGCAGCATGTCGTGCCGGTCCAGGACGGCCTGCATCGCCGCCGTCAGCGTGTCTTCGTCCAGTGCGGCGGGAGTGGTGAACAGCGCGGCCTGGGAATACCGCCGGAAATCGCCGTCCCTGCCCAGCATCCAGTGCAGGATCGGGGTCAGGGGGAATTCGCCGACGCCGCCGCCGGGCAGTTCCTCCAACGTGACCGTCTGCTCGCCCGCGGTCGCGACCTCCGCGAGTGCGGTAACCGTTTTGCGTTCGAACACGTCCCGCGGGGTGATCACCACCCCGGACGCCTTCGCCCGCGTGACGAGCTGAATCGACATGATGGAGTCGCCGCCCACCGCGAAGAACGAGTCGTCGACTCCCACCGAGTCGAGGCCGAGCACCTCGGCGAACAGGCCGGCGAGGATCCGCTCCGTCTCCGTCGCCGGTGCGCGGCCGAGCGACACCTGCCGTCCGAAGTCCGGTTCGGGCAGCGCTCGGCGGTCGAGTTTGCCGTTCACGGTGAGGGGCAGGGCGTCGAGTACCACCACGGCCGCGGGCACCATGTGCGCCGCCAGGCGGCCGGCGACCGTGTCGACGATTCCGGCCGGGTCCAGCACCCGGCCCGCCTCGGGCACCACGTAGCCCACCAGTCGCTCGCGCCGCGCCAGCACCACCGACTGCGCCACGCCGTCGCAGGCGAGGAGCGCCGACTCCACCTCACCGAGCTCGATGCGGAACCCCTTGACCTGAACCTGGAAGTCGTTGCGGCCCAAATATTCCAGCTGCCCGTCCGCGTTCCACCGGCCGAGGTCGCCGGATCGGTACATCCGCGAACCGGGTGTGTGCGGGTCGGCCACGAACCGGGTCGACGTGAGCGCGAACCGGCCCAGATACCCACGGGATACCTGCGCGCCCGACACGTAGAGTTCCCCGACCACTCCCGGCGGTACCGGGTGCAGGCGGGAGTCGAGCACGTACACGCGCAGTCCGGGCAGTGCCCGGCCGATCACGGAGGCCGACGCCGACGCGGCGAGTTCCTCGTCCAGCGGCAGGTGGCTGACGTGCACGGTGGTTTCCGTGATGCCGTACATGTTCACCAGCACCGGGGCGGTGTCGACGTGTCGCGCGTACCAGCGGGTGAGCTGTCCCAGGTCGAGGGCTTCGCCGCCGAACACCACGACGCGGAGGGCGAGTGCGGTGGTGCCGGCGACCCGGTCCGCCTCGGCGAGTTGGTAGAAGGCGGTGGGAGTCTGATTCAGGACGGTGACGCTCTCGTCCCGCAGCAGGCGCAGGAACATGTCGGGTGAGCGGGTCGTGAAGTAGTCGACCACCACCAGCCGGCCACCGTGGAGGAGCGCACCCCACAGCTCCCACACGGAGAAGTCGAACGCCGCCGAGTGGAACATGGTCCACACGTCGGACGCGTCGAACCGGAACAGCGGCTGCGTGTCCGCGAACAGGGTGACGACGTTGCGGTGCGCCACCTGAACGCCTTTCGGCTGCCCCGTGGATCCGGAGGTGTAGATGACGTACGCCACCGAGTCCGGGCGCAGCGGCCCGGTCCGGTCGCCGTCGGTCACCCGCAGCGGCGACGTACGGTCGAGTTCGGCCGCCACGTCCGGGCTGTCCACCAGGAGGAGCGGGACCCCGCTCGCCCGGACCGCGTCGGATTCGGCCTCGGTGGTCAGCACACACACCGGGCGGGCGTCGGCGAACACGAACGCGAGCCGCTCCGCCGGATACGTGACGTCCACGGGCACATACCCGGCGCCCGACTTCACCACCGCGAGCAGCGCCACCACCAGATCCACCGACCGCGCCGCGGCGACGGCCACCAGGGTCTCGGGGCCGGCGCCCCGCGCGATCAGCAACCGCGCCAGACGATTCGCCCGGGTATCCAGCTCGTCGTAGGTGAGCGACACGCCTTCGCACAGGACGGCCGTCGCGTGGCGGGATCGCTGCGCCGCCCGCTCGAAGAGTTCCGTCAGGGTCGCGTCCTGCGGTGCGGGCTCGGCGAGCGCCGGCAGCAGCAGGTCGCGCTCCACGGTGTCCAGGATCTCGATGTCGCCCACCGGGAGCTCCGTGGCACCGGCGACCGACTCGAGCACCCGGAGGAACCGTTCCCCGAACCGGGCGACGGTGTCGCGATCGAGCACATCCGTCGCGAACCGCAGTCCGGCAGCGAGTCCGGCAGGCGCGCCGTCCGCGTCGATCTGTTCGGCGAGGCTCAGTTCCAGGTCGAACTTCGCGACGCCGAGGTCCACGTCGAGCGAGTCGACGGTGAGACCGGGCAGTTCGAGGTGGGTGCCCTCCGCGTTCCGGAACTCGATGAGCACCTGGAACAGCGGGGTGTGCGACGTGGATCGTTCGGGGGCGAGATGATCGACCAGCCGCTCGAACGGGATGTCCGCGTGCTCGAACGCACCGAGGTCGGCGGCCCGGACCGCCGTCAGTACCTCACCGAACGACGCCCGCGGATCCACCACGGTCCGCAGGACGAGCGTGTTGACGAACATGCCCACCACGTCGTCGAGCACCGCCTGCCCGCGACCGGCGACGGGCGTGCCCATCGTGACGTCGTCCGTGCCCGACAACCGGGACAGCAGGACGGCGAACGCCGCGTGGACCGCCATGAACAGTGTCGAATTATGTTGGGTCGCGATCGTGTTCAACGCCCGGTGCAGCCGGGCAGGCACGTCGAACTCCACGACGCCCCCGCGGTACGACCGCTGGACGGGGCGCGGCCGGTCGACGGGGATCTGCAGCACCTCGGGCGCACCGGACAGGGTGTCCGTCCAGTAGCCCAGTTGCCTCGACAGCACCGAGTCCGGTTCGTCCACCGCACCGAGGAAGTCCCGCTGCCACACGCTGTAGTCGGCGTACTGCACCGGCAGCGGGGTCCAGCCGGGTGTCTCCCCCACGGTCCGGGCGGTGTACGCGAGCATGACGTCGCGGGCCAGCGGCATCATCGAGAACCCGTCGGCGGCGATGTGGTGCACGACGATCGCCAGGACGTGTTTCTCCGGCCCCCGCTCGAACAGCCGGGCACGGAACGGGATCTCGTCGCTCACGTCGAAACCGGTGCCGGCCAGGGCCGCGAGGGCGTCCCGCAGAGCACGATCATCGGAGACGGCCACCGGATCGAGGCCGGGCGTGGCCCGCCCCGGATCGACGATCACCTGGTGCGGTCCGTCGACCGACCCGGGAAACACGGTGCGCAGCGATTTCTGGCGTTCGACCACGTCGCCGACCGCTGCGAGCAGGGCGGCGTGATCGAGGGTGCCGGTCAGTCGCAGGGCGATCGGGATGTTGTAGGCGGGCGAGGACGTGTCGAACTGGTTGACGAACCACATCCTTTGCTGCGCCAGCGACAACGGGATCCGGTCGGGGCGCGGTCGTGCGGTGAGCGCCACCGACGGGGTGGTCGCCGTCGCGGCCGAGTCGATCCGGACGGCCAGATCGGAGACGACAGGCGCGTCGAACAGTGCGGCCACACCGATCCCGGCGTCGAGGGCGGAGTTGATGCGCGCGACCGCCCGGGTGGCGCTGAGCGAGTCGCCGCCGAGTTCGAAGAAGCTGTCGTCGGCGCCGACGCGCGGGGCACCGAGCACGTCGGCGAACACCTGCGCGACGGCCTCCTCGATCGGAGTGGTGGGCGCCCGGTACCCGAGGGTCGCCCACGTGAATTCCGGTGCGGGCAGCGCTTTCCGGTCGAGTTTGCCGACGGGGGTCAGCGGAATCTCGTCGAGGACCACCACTGCGGCGGGCACCATGTACTTGGGCAGGATCCGGCCCGCGAACGCGAGCACGTCCGGTGCCGCGACCTCCTCGCCGTCGTGCGGCAGCACGTACGACACCAGCGCCGTGTCCCCCAGTGGGCCCGGCCTGCCGAGGGTCGCGGCGAAGTCGAGGTGGGGGTGGGTGGTGAGAACGGAATCGATCTCCCCCAGTTCGACGCGCTGACCGCGGATCTTCACCTGGAAGTCGCTGCGCCCGAGGTATTCGAGGGTGTGGTCGCGACGCCACCGCACGACGTCGCCCGTGCGGTACATCCGGCCGCCGCCGTAGGGGTCGGCGACGAACCGCTCCGCGGTGAGAGCGGGCCGCCGGTGATATCCGCGGGCCAGAGCCGTTCCCGCGATGTACAGCTCACCCGGCACCCCGGCCGGAACGGGCTGCAGCCGCGCGTCGAGGACCGACAGCGCGATGCCGCGGACGGGGCCCCCGATGGTGACCGGTTCTCCCGGTCTCATCGGCCGGCTGAAGGTGGTGAGGATGGTGGCCTCGGTGGGGCCGTAGCCGTTGAACATCGCCCGATCCGCACCCCACGCGGCGACCAGTTCGTCGCCGACGGCGTCGCCGGCCACGACGAGCGCCTCGAGGTGCTCGATACCGTCGCGCTCCACGGTGGCCAGGACGGCCGGGGTGATGCAGGCGTGGGTGACGCGTTCGCGACGCAGCAGCGCCGCCAGTTCCGCCCCGCCGTAGACGTCGGGGGGAGCGATCACGAGCTTCGCCCCCGCGGCACACGACTGGACGAGTTCGAGTATCGCCACGTCGAAGCTGGGTGAACAGATGTGCAGGCACCGGGCGTCGGGCGACACGGTGTAGTGCTCGGTCTGCTCGGTGAGCAGGTTCGCCAGACCGCGGTGGGTGACGACGACACCCTTCGGCCTGCCGGTGGATCCGGACGTGTAGATCGCATACGCGGCGTGGTCGACGTCGAGCACCGACCGGCGGTCCAGGTCGGTCACGCGGGCGGAGGGTGCGGCGGACCACGTGCGGTCGAAGACCGGATCGTCCAGCACCAGCCACGGCACGGAACCGGGCAATCGATGCCGGTGAGCCGACGTCGTCACACCCAGTGCCGCACCGGAATCGGCCAGCATGTGCTCGATGCGGTCGGCGGGATAGTTCGGGTCGACGGGCACGAACGCCGCGCCCGCTTTCGCGACCGCCCACACCGCGAGCACCGATTCCCGTGACCGGGGCAACCCGAGCGCCACGAACGTCTCCGGTCCGGCACCACGATCGATGAGCACGCGGGCCAGCGCGCTCGACCGCTCGTCGAGTTCGCGGTAACTCGTCTCGCGTCCGTCGAAGACGAGCGCGGGCGCCTCCGGCCGGTTCCAGGCCGAGGCCGTGAGGATCTCCGGCAGGGTCTTCGGCGGCCCGGCCGGGGCGCCGGACACCGCGGTGTACTCCTGGAGTTCGGCCTCCGACAGCAGCGTGACGTGGGCGATCGGCGTGTCGATGTCCGACAGCAGGATCTGCACGACGCGCGCGACGCGGGCCGCCACCGACTCCGCGAACTCGCCCTGGAAGACGTTCGGCTGGTAGCGCAGTCGCAGGTGCAGTCCAGTGTCGGCGTGCGCCATCAGGGTGAACGGATAGTGGGTGGAGTCGATCCCCTCGATCCCCGCGACGTGCATGCCGTCGATGTCGGTGTCTTCCGACAATCCCATGCGGTCCACCGGATACGACTCGAACACGGTCAGCGTGTCGAACGCGGCGCCCGCGCCCACGGCGCGCTGGATCTCCGTGAGTCCCACGTAGTGGTGATCGAGGAGGGCGGACTGTTCACGCTGAAAACGCTGCAGCAGTTCCGCGAGCGTCTCCTCGCGGCGCAGGCGCAGCCGGACGGGCACCGTGTTGATGAACAGCCCCACCATCGACTCGATGCCGGCGACTCCCGGTGGGCGGCCGGACACCGTGGCTCCGAAAACCACGTCCTCGCGCGTGCCGAGCGTGGTCAGCACCAGCCCCCACGCCACCTGGACGAGGGTGTTCATCGTCAGCCCGTGCTCGCGCGCGAGCGCCTCGAGCGCCCGGGTCTTCTCCTCGCCCACGTCGAGGCGCACGTCCTCGGGTTCGGCGAAGCTCTGCTCGCCGCGCGCCGCCGGTGCCACGAATGTCGGCTCGTCCGAGCCGGCGAGGGCGGATACCCAGGCGGCCGTGGAGCGTTCGTGGTCCTGCCTGCCGATCCACTGCAGGTAGTCGCGGTACGACGTGACGCGGGGAAGGGCCGTCGTGTCGCCGTCCGTGGCGTAGAGGACGAGCAGGTCCTTGATCACCAGTGGCGTGGACCATCCGTCGAGGAGGATGTGGTGATGCGTGACGACCAGCCGGCACCGGTCGGGTGCGGTGCGCAGCACCGTGAATCGGAGCAGCGGCGCCTCGGACATCTCGAACGGGACGGCGCGGTCGGCCGCCACGAGTGCCGACGCCTCCGCGGCGAGCCGGGTGTCGTCGAGATGTGTCAGGTCGACCTCGGTCCACGGCGCGGTCACCGAATCGAGTACCACCTGGACCGGTCCGCCGCCGGTGTCCGCGAACGCCACCCGGAGGTTCGTGTGCCGGTCGAGCAGGCCCTGTGCGGCGCGGCGGAGCCTCGCGGAGTCGACGGTGCCGCGCAGGTCGAGGACCAGCTGCACCTGATAGGCGTCGAGGCGATGCTCGGACAGCTGCGCGTGGAACAGCAGACCCGCCTGCAGCGGTGACAGCGGCCAGATGTCGGCGAGGTCCGGGTAGGTGCCCTCGAGCCGGTCGATGTCTGCCTGCACGACGGGTACCAGATCGAGATCGGACGGTGTCAGCCCGCCCGCGCCCGGACGGCTCGCGTGCTCGGCCAGGGCGGTGAGTCCTCGAACCCACAGTGCGGACAGCTCTTCGACGTCCTCGGCGGCCAGCACACCGGCGGGGTACGACCACGTCGCCGTGAGCACCGGTGCGCCGTCCCGGACGGTGGTGGCGGCGTTGACGTCCACCACCCAGGCGGCGGGCATGTCGTAGTTCTGGGTTCCGCCGAGGTCCCCACTGCCCGCGACGGGCAGCCAGGGCACCTCGCCCGCGCTCGTCGCCACCCGGCCGAGGTAGTTGAAACTCACCTGCGGTGGCCGGAATCGGCTCAGCGCCGCGGAGCCGACCGCATCGAGGTACCGCAGCATCCCGTAACCGATGCCGTGATCGGGGATCGCGAGCAGCTGTTCCTTGACCGCTTTGATCGCGGCCCCGGCCGCGTCGTCGCCGGCGAGGGCGGCATCGACGTCGACGCCCGCGAGGTCGAGTCGCGCCGGGAACAGTGTGGTGAACCATCCGACGGTGCGGGACAGGTCGGCGCCGGGGACGACGTGGTCTTCGCGGCCGTGACCCTCGAGGTTGACCAGCACGTCGGCCGTCTCGACCCCACGACGGCGCCGCCACCGAATCGTCGCCAGTGTGAGCGCCGTGAGCAGGCCGTCGCCGACGGTGCCGTGGAAGGCCGCGGGCAATGTGGTGAGGAGTGCCTCGGTGACGTGTGCGGGTACGTCCACGGTGACGCGGCCCGTCGTGGCATCGACGTCGACGGCCGGATCCAGCGCCCGGAAGCCGAGAAGCGGATCGGGGCCGTCGAGGATCGACTGCCACCGCCCCGCTTCCGTGCGCCGGGCCGCGACGGCATCGGTGAGTCCGTGCGCCCACCGCCGCATCGACGTCCCGATGGCAGGCAGCGCGGCGGGAAGGCCCTCGGCGACGCGAGTGTGGGCCGCCGCCAGATCCGAGATCAGGATCCGCCACGACACGCCGTCGACCACGAGATGATGCGCGACCAGCAGCAGCCGCCCCTGCCCGCCGGGACCGTCGAACCAGAGCACCTGCACCATGCTGGCCGAGGCCGGGTCCAGGCGGTCCGCCGCCGCATTCAGTTCCGCTCTCGCCACCGCATCGAAGTCGCCGGCGTCGAACGACGTGACGGGCACGCGATGGATCAGCGCGTCGGCAGGCACCGATCCGGTCGGCAGCACCGTCATGGCCCACTGCCCCGACTCGTCGACGGCAAGCCGCGCGCGGAGCATGTCGTGGCGGTCCAGCACGGCGTCGACGGCGGCGGCGAGATCGTCACGGGTGAGCCGGGGCGGCGCGGTGACCAGCACCGCCTGCGAGAACCGGTTCAGCCGGCCGCCGCTGCGCCCCAGCATCCACGCGACGACGGGTGTCAGCGGAACCGGGCCGACGCCACCGCCGGGCAGTTCCTCCAGCACCACGGCATCCGCGCGCTCGTAGTGGGCCACCTCGGCGAGACCGGCGACGGTCCTGCGCTCGAACACGTCCCGCGGGGAGAGGATCAGACCCGCAGCCTTCGCGCGGGCCACCAACTGGATCGACATGATGCTGTCGCCGCCCAGCGCGAAGAACGAATCGTCCACACCCACCGACTCGAGTCCCAGCACATCCTGTAACAGGCCGGCGAGCAGCGCCTCCGTCTCGGTGCGTGGCGGACGACTGTCGGTGACGGCGACCCCGAAGTCCGGTTCCGGCAGCGCCTTCCGGTCGAGCTTGCCGTGGACCGTCACCGGGAGTGCCGCGATCACCACGACGGCCGCGGGCACCATGTACGACGCGAGCCGCGTGCCTGCGAACTGCACCACCTCACCCGGATCGACGTCCGCGCCGGGTTCGGGGACCACGTACCCGATCAGCCGGTCGCCGGAGTGGCCGTCCCGGCGCACGTCGGCGACCGCCGCCGCCACGTCACCGTGTGCGAGGAGCGCCGACTCGACCTCGCCCAGCTCGATCCGGAATCCGCGGATCTTCACCTGGAAGTCGGTGCGCCCGAGGTAGTCGAGTTGTCCGTCCGCCGTCCAGCGCACGAGGTCGCCGGTCCGGTACATCCGGCCACCCGCAGGCCCGAAGGGGTTGGCCACGAAGCGTTCCGCGGTGAGCGGATACCGACCGTGATAGCCGCGCGCGAGCGCGGGGCCGGCGAGGTACAGCTCCCCCGCGACCCCCGCCGGCACGGGATGCAGCCGCTGATCGAGAACCGCCTCGGTGAACCCGAGCGTCGGCGCGCCGATCGTGACCGGTCGGCCCGGCGCCAGTGGGGTGCTGATGCTCGACACGACGGTCGACTCGGTCGGACCGTACGCGTCGAACATGGCCCGGCCCGGCGCCCAGCGGGCCACCAGTTCCGGCGGGCAGGCCTCACCGCCGGTCACCACGCACCGCACGCTCTCGAGGCCGGCGGGATCGACCGAGGCGAGCGCCGCCGGGGTGACGAAGCAGTGTGTGACCCGCTCGCGCAGCAGCAGTTCCGCCAGCTCGTCGCCGCCGTAGACGGACGGGGACGCGATCACCATCGTCGCGGCCGGCCCGACCGCCAGCATCAGCTCGAGCACCGAGGCGTCGAAGCTCGGCGACGCGAAGTGCAGGGTCCGGGACGCCCCGGTCGTGCCGAACGTGTTCTGCTCCGTCGCAGCGAGATTCGCCAGACCGCGGTGTGTGGTCACGACGCCCTTCGGTCGGCCCGTCGATCCCGACGTGTAGATGACGTACGCGGGGTGGTCCACGTGTAACGCCGACGTGCGGTCGGTGTCGGTCACCGCCGCCGCCGGGAGCAGCGCCAGCTCGGCCTCGGTCCCGGGCTCGCCCGGCACCAGCCACGGGATCGACGCGGGGAGGGCCGACCGCAGCGCGGCCGTGGTGAGACCGGCGACGGCGCCGGAGTCGCCGAGCATGTACTCGATGCGCTCGGCCGGATGGTTCGGGTCGACGGGCAGGAACGCGGCCCCGGTCTTGGCCACCGACCAGACGGCCAGCACGGATTCGATCGACCGCGGCAATGCCAGCGCCACCACCTGTTCCGGGCCGACGCCGCGCTCGATCAGGAGGCGGGCGAGCCTGTTCGACCACTCGTCGAGGTCCCGGTAGGACACCGGACGCCCGTCGAAGGACAACGCCGCAGCATCCGGGTCCGCGGCCGTGGCGGCCCTCAGCAACTGCGGCAGCGTCCGTGCCGCCACGCCGGGGCCCCCGCTCGCGGACGTCAGTGCGGCCCGCTCGCCGGCGCCGAGGACGTCGACGTCGCCGACCGGGGCGTCCGGCGACTCGGTGACAGCGCTCAGGATCCGGACCAGGCGCTCGGCGAACGCAGCCACCGTGTCGGCGTCGAAGATGTCGGTGGCGTACCCGAGTGCCGCACTGATGCCCGCGGGATGTCCGTCGGCGTCGACGTTCTCCCGCAGGGTCAACTGGAGGTCGAAATTGATCGTGTCGAACGCGAGGTCGAGGGGTTCGACGTGCAGGCCGGGCAGCTCGAGCTCGGGGCGCTCGGTGTTCTGGAATTCGAGCATCACCTGGAACAGCGGCGAGTACGCCGTCGACCGGGAGGGACGCAGGCGCTCCACGACGCGTTCGAACGGGACGTCCGCGTGCGTGAACGCCCCGAGATCGGCCTCGCGGACCTGCGCGAGCAGCTCGGCGAACGTACGGGAACCGTCGACGGGGGTGCGGAGCACGAGGGTGTTCACGAACATCCCGACCAGGTCGTCGAGCTCGGCCTCGCCGCGGCCGGCGATGGGTGTGCCCACGGCGATGTCGTCCGACGCGCTCAGCCGCGACAGCAGGATCGCCAGCGCGGCGTGCAGGGCCATGAACACGGTCGATCCGTGCCTGCGGGCGAGCTGCACGACGCTCCGGTGGAGATCGGGGGCGAGTTCGAACTCGACCCGGCCTGCACCCAGGGTGCGCGCGGCCGGGCGGGGCCGGTCCGTCGGCAGTTCCACTACGTCGGGGAGGCCGTCCAGCGTGGCGGTCCAGTAGGCGAGTTGGCGGGCGAGCGGCGACCCGTCGTCGTCTTCGCCCCCGAGCCAGTCTCGTTGCCACAGTGTGTAGTCGGCGTACTGCACGGGAAGCGGGGTCCAGTCGGGCGCGGCGCCGCGGCACCGGGCGGTGTACGCCGACAGGACGTCGCGGGCGAGCGGAACCATCGAGAAGCCGTCCGCCGCGATGTGGTGCACGACCACGGCGAGCACGTGCTCGCGCTCGGTCACCCCGAACAGCCGGGCCCGCACCGGCGCCTCCGTCGTCACGTCGAACCCGGCGGAGAGCAGCCGGTGAAGTTCGGCGTCGAGGTCCGCCGACCCGACGGCGTGCGGGGTGAGAGCGGGCGCCACGTTCTCCGCCGCGAGGATCACCTGCCGCGGACCGCTGTCGGTGAGGGGGAACAGGGTGCGCAGGGACTCGTGGCGCTCGACGACGTCGGTCACGGCCGCCTGCAGCGCCTGCGCGTCGAGAGTGCCGTCGAGGCGGAGCGCGATCGCCACGTTGTACGCCGCGCTGGCCGTGTCGAACTGGTTGATGAACCACATCCGCTGTTGTGCGAGCGAGACGGGGATCTCCCGCGACGGATCCCGCGGGGTCGGCGCCGGCCGCGATTCCGGGCCGGAGCCCCCGGCCTCGGCGCGGGCGGCCAACCCGGCGACGGTCGGGGCGTCGAACACGTCACGCACGCCCAGTCGGTTGCCGACCGCAGCGTTGATGCGGGCGACGAGCCGGGTCGCGGAAAGCGAGTTCCCGCCGAGCGCGAAGAAGCTGTCGTTCGCCCCGACCCGGACGACGCCGAGCAGGTCGGCGAACACGGCGGCGACGATCTCCTCCACCGGATTGCGCGGGGCGGCGAATCCCACTGTCGACGTTCCGAAATCTGCTTCCGGCAGCGCTTTCCGGTCGAGTTTGCCGTTTACCGTCAGGGGCAGGGCGTCGATCACCACCACCGCGGCCGGCACCATGTACGACGGTACGGTCTCCCCGACCGCGCCCAGAACCGCCGCCGCGTCGACATCCGCACCCGCCTCCGGGACCACGTAACCCACCAGCCGGTCGCCGTCCCGGTCGTCGCCGCGCACCACGACCACCGACTGCGCGACCCCGGCGCACGCGGCCAGGGCGGCCTCCACTTCGCCGAGTTCCACCCGGAAACCGCGCAGCTGCACCTGGAAGTCGCTGCGCCCGACATACTCGAGCCGTCCGCCCGCACCCCACTTCACGACGTCGCCCGACCGGTACATGCGTGCCCCCGCCCGGTGGTGGTCGAACGGGTCGGCGACGAAACGCGTCGCGGTCAAACCCTGCCGGCCGATGTAGCCGCGGGTCACCTGGTCGCCGGACACGTACAGCTCGCCCACCACCCCGGGCGGCACCGGATGCAGCCGGCCGTCCAGGACGTAGACGCGCAGACCGGGGAGTCCGCCGCCGATCACCGAGCCCGGCACGGACGCCGCCAGCGCGCGGTCGAGGGCGAGGAAGCTGACGTGCACCGTGGTCTCGGTGATGCCGTACATGTTCACCAGCACGGGGGCCCGGTCGTCGTGCCGGGTGTACCACCGCTCCAGCTGCCCGACGTCGAGGGCCTCGCCACCGAAGATCACGTGCCGCAACGACAGTGGTGTCTGGTCAGTGTCCTCGACGGCGCTCGCCGCACGGTCGGCCTCCGTCAGCTGGTAGAACGCCGTCGGGGTCTGGTTCAGCACCGTCACCTGTTCCCGGCGCAGCAGTTCGAGGAACGTGTCCGGCGACCGTGCGGTGAAGTAGTCGACCAGCACCAGCCTGCCACCGTGGACGAGTGCACCCCACAGTTCCCAGACGGAGAAGTCGAAAGCGTACGAGTGGAACAGCGTCCACACGTCGGATGCGTCGAACCCGAACAGTTCCCGGGTGTTGGCCAGCAGCGTGACGACGCACCGATGCGACACCTGCACGCCCTTCGGCCGCCCGGTCGATCCCGATGTGAAGATGACGTATGCAATGGCGTCGGCCCGCAGCGGCCGCAACCGGTCCGAATCGGTGACCGGCAGCCCGGACAATTCCGCCACCGCACCGGCCGTCGCCGGAGTGTCGATCACCACCACCGGAATCCCAGCCGGTGCCAGCGCGGAGAATTCGGCGCTGACCACGGCGCAGACGGGCTGCGCGTCGTCGAACATCGCCGCCACCCGCTCGGCGGGATAGCTGGTGTCGACGGGCACGTACCCGCCACCGGCCGCGAGCACGGCCAGCAACGTCACCACGAGGGCAGGCGTGCGATCCACCATCACCGCGACCAGCGACTCGGTTCCCACACCCTCGGCGATCAGCAACCGTGCCAACCGGTTCGCCTGCTCGTCCAGTTCACCGTAGGTCATCGTCTCGTCGCCGCTCACCACCGCGGTGGCGTCCGGGGTTACCGCGGCCACCCGCGCGAACAGCTCGACCACGGTCTGCGCGTCGACAGTGGCACCCTCGCGGTTCCACCGGTCCAGCACCAGATCGCGCTCGGCCGCACCGAGAACCGGAATGTCGCCCACCACCGCCGCCGGGTCGTCCACCACCGCCCGCAACACCCGGACGAAACGCTCCCCGAACCCGTCCACCGACGTCCGGTCGAACACGTCCGTCGCAAACAGGAAGGCAGCGGACATCCCTGCCGCGGTGCCCTTTTCGTCGTGGTGTTCGGCGAGCGACAGTTGCAGATCGAATTTGGCGACACCCGGGTCGACGTCCACCGCTTCGACGGTCAGGCCCGGCAGTTCGAGGTGGGCGCGCACGGTGTTCTGGAATTCGAGCAGCACCTGGAACAACGGCGAGTGGGATGTGGACCGGCCGGGAGCGAGCTCGTCGACGACGCTTTCGAAGGGAACGTCCGTGTGCCCGAACGCGCCGAGATCGGTGTCCCGGGCCCGGGCCAGCACGTCGACGAACACCTCGTCCGACTCCACCGGGGTTCGTAGCACCAGCGTGTTGACGAACATCCCCACGAGGTCGTCCAGCGCCGCCTCGCCGCGGCCCGCGATCGGGGTACCGATGGCGACATCACCCGATCCGGACATCCTCGACAGCAGCACGGCGAGCGCCGCATGCATCACCATGAACAGCGTCGCGTTGTGCTCGCGCGCGAGGAGCAGCAGTTGCCGGTGCAGGCCCGCGTCGATCGAGAACGCCGCCGTCGCGCCCTCGAGTGAGCGGGTGACCGGCCGGTTCCGGTCGAGCGGCAGCGCGCTGACCTCCGGTAGTCCGGCCAGCACATCGCGCCAGTACCGCAGCTGCCGGGACATCAGGCTGTCCGCGTCGTCGGCACTGCCGAGAAGGCGACGCTGCCACACGCTGAAGTCGGCGTACTGCACGGGCAGCGGCTCCCAGCTCGGCACGGTCCCGGACCGGCGCGCCGAGTAAGCGACCATCAGGTCGCGGGCCAGCGGCGCGAGCGACGCCCCGTCGGCGGCGATGTGATGCACCACGATCACCAGCACGTGTTCGTCGGGGCCGGTCCACAACAGCGCCGCGCGCAGCGGGACCTTCGCGCTCACGTCGAACCCGCCGGCGAGGAGGGTCGCGATCCTCTCGTGCAGCGACTCGTCGCCGTCGACGTGCGGGGTGAGGTCGGGGAGGACGTCCGCGGTGTCGACGACCACCTGGTAGGGCCCGTCCGGCGACGCCGGATACACGGTGCGCAACGACTCGTGCCGCTCGATCACATCCCCCACCGCGGCCCGCAGCGTGTCCGCGTCCAGAGGACCGGTGAGGCGCACGGCCATCGGGATGTTGTACGCCACCGACGCCGGGTCGAACTGGTTGATGAACCACATCCGTTGCTGCGCCAGCGACAACGGAATCCGCTCGGGCCGATCCCCGACGATCAGGGGTGGCCGGTCCACGAGCTCCGTACCGGCACGGCGAACGTAGGCCGCCAGTAGTTCGACGGTGGGCGCCTCGAACAACGCCCGCACACCCACGTCCGATCCGAGTGCCGCGTTGACGCGCGCGATCACCCGCGTCGCCACGAGAGAATTGCCGCCGAGGTCGAAGAAGCTGTCGTCGACACTGATCCGGTCGACGCCGAGGACCTCCGTGAAGACCTCGGCGATCGACTCCTCGACCGGGTCGGTCGGCGCCTTGAACTCGGCGGCGGCGGACAGGAACCGCGGTTCCGGCAGCGCCGCCCTGTCCAGCTTCCCGACCGGGTTCAACGGGATCTCGTCCAGCACCACGATGACCGACGGAACCATGTACGCCGGCAACCGGTTCCGCACCTGCCGCAGCAGTTCCGTCGTCTCGATCGGCCTGCCCGCAGCCGGGACGACGTACGAGACCAGGACTGTGTCCCCGGACGGTCCCGGCCTGCCGATGGTGACGGCCAGTCGCACGTCCGGATGTGTCTGCAGCATCGCGTCGATCTCGCCGAGCTCGATGCGGAAACCGCGCACCTTCACCTGGAAATCGCTGCGCCGCAGGTACTCGAGCGTGTGGTCGGGCCGCCACCGCACCACGTCACCGGTGCGGTACATGCGGCCCCGGCCGTACGGGTCGGCGACGAACCGCGCCGCCGTGAGGCCCGGCCGCCGGTGATACCCCCGGGCCACGCCGCACCCGGCGATGTACAGCTCACCCGGTACCCCCACGGGCACCGGACGGAGCCGGGCGTCGAGCACCACTTCCTCGGCGCCCCGGATCGGCCCGCCCAGCGTGATCGGGTCGCCAGGGGTCATCGGCGCGCTGATGTTCGCCATGATGGTGGTCTCGGTGGGACCGTACGCGTTGTACAGCCTGCGACCCGGCGCCCACCGTGCCACCAGCTCCGGCGGGCAGGCCTCACCGCCCACGACCACGTCGAGGAAGTCGACCAGTGCATCGGGCGGGATCGTGCCGAGCGCGGCGGTGGTGACGAAGCCGTGCGTGACACGTTCCGACTTCAGCAGGTCGGCCAGTTCCGCGCCGCCGTACGCGGACGGCGGCACCACCACCATTGTCGCGCCCACCCCGAAAGCCTGCAGGTACTCGAAGACGGACGCGTCGAAACTCGGGGTCGAAAAATGCAGCGTCCGAGACGATCTCGTGGCACCGAACCGCTCCTGCTGGTCTGCAGCGAAGTTGTCCAGCCCGCGGTGTGTGACGGCGACGCCCTTCGGTTGCCCCGTCGAGCCGGACGTGTAGATCAGGTACGCAGCATTGTCGAGGTGCAGGGGCCGAATGCGGTCGGAGTCGGTCAGCGGACGATCGGAGCGGGCGGCGGAGTCGGCCTGGAAGTCCGAATCGTCCAGCACGCACCACGGAATCGAGTCGTGCAGGCGGCCGCGCACCGACTTCTCCGTCAGACCCAGCACCACACCCGAATCGGCGAGCATGTAGTCGATCCGATCGGCCGGGTAGTTCGGGTCCACCGGAACGAATGCCGCCCCGGTCTTCGCGACGGCCCACACGGACGCCACCGACCGGAACGAACGCGGCAGCGCCAATGCGACGAACGATTCCGGTCCCACCCCGCGGTCGATCAGCATCCGCGCGACCTGCGTGGACCACCGGTCCAGTTCGCGATACGACAACTCCTCGCCCTGCCGGGACAGGGCCGTCGCCGCCGGATCCAGTGCCGCGGCGTCCGCGAACACGTCGGACAGGGTGCGCTCGGACCGGCCCGGCCGTCCTCGTACCGGTGTCAGCGCGGAATATTGGTCTTCGGAGAGGATCTCGATGTCACCGACCGGGACATCCGGATCGGCCGCCATCGCGCCGAGAATTCGGAGGTACCGTTCGGCGGCCACCCGGATCGTGAGGGCATCGAACAGGTCGGCGGCGAAACAGAACTCGATGGTGACGCCCGCCGGTCCGCCCGACTCGTCGGCCGCCTCGGTGACGGAGACGCGCAGGTCGAGACCGGACACGGTGGAATCGGCCGAGCCGGGCGCGCGGGTGTCGAGCAGCACCTGGACGATCGGTGCGTACGCGTCCGACGCCGACCCTCCGAGTTCCCGCACCAGGCGGTCGAACGGAACGCCGGTGTGCGCCACCGCCTCGGTGGCGACGTCCCGGACGTGCGCCAGGTAGTCGCGGCACGACATCTCGCTCGCGTACCGCGACCGCACCACCACGGTGTCGGTGTGATCGCCCACGTCCACCGCCGTTCCGACGGCGATGTCGCTGCTTCCGGTGACCCTGCCCAGCAGGATCGACAGGGCCGTCAGGAACACCATCCGGCCGCTGGTCCCGGCGGCATCGGCCAGTGCGGCCACACGCCGGTGCAATTCCCCCGGCACCACCACGGTGACCCGGTCGCTCGCCTGCGACAACCTCGCGGGCCGCCGACGGTCGGTGGGCAGCGGCAGGAGGTCGGGCAATCCGTCCAGCTGCCGGCGCCAGTACTCGATTTCCGCCGCCTCGCGCAGAAGTCGTTCACCGGTGCGGGAACTGATCTCGTGGATGCTGCCCACCCGGGACGCCGGGTCTGCGGTGGCGAGTTCTTCCAGCAACTCGACGAACTGCCGGTGGTGCTCCCGCAGTTCGTCGTCCTCGTAGCGGCTGGGGTTCGCGCGGAAGTCCACGAAGATCCTGGTGGGGGTGCCGCTCTGGTACACGTTGATCAGCAGGTCCTCGACCGGACCCGACGTGACGATGTGGAAATCGCCGAGGAGCGGACCCAGCGCGACCTCCTGGCGGAACAACATGACGTTCACCATCGGCCCGTACAGTGCCGTCGTCGCGGTGTCGCCGGCGTCGCGGCGGATGTCGTCGAGGCTGCACCGCTGGTGCCGCAGTGCGGCGACCAGCTCACGCTGGACCTTCTCGATCAGTTCCGCGACGGTGTCGTCGGCCCGGACGCTGACGGGCATCGGGGCCACGTTGACGAGCATGCCCCCGGAATTGCGCAGCACCGCCGTGGTGCGCGCCGACACCGGAATGGTCACCAGCACATCGGTTCTGCCGGTGCGTCGCGACAGGTAGCACGCCGCGGCCGCGATGATGGTCGCCGCCGACAGGCTGTCGCGGGAATCGAGAACGGCCACGACGTCGTCCGAGAGGACCGCGCTCTCCACCGTACTGGTGGCCGACACGTGCCCCGCCGTAAGCGCCAGCGTGGTGCCCTCGAGCCCGGCCACCCGCCCCGCCCAGTACTCCCGATCGGTCACGAAACGCTCGGATTCGCGGTACCGGCTGTCGATGTCGTACAGCTGCCGCAGACTCACCGCACGGTTCGGATCCGGTTCGCGGCCCGCGATTTTCGCGGAGTACCGGTGTGCGATCCGGCGCAGCATCGTCATGGCGCCGTAGCCGTCGAGAGCGACGTGGTGAATCCTGCTGTACCACAGGAAGTGCGCGTCACCGATCTGCAGGATCGACGTCTCCACCAGCCGGTCGGCGCTCAGATCGAGCGGCGTGACGTAATCACGTTCCATCCATTCGTGCGCCGCCACCACCGGATTTTCTTCGGCACGGAAGTCGACGTACGCGATCGACGTGTCCGTCCGATGGTCCACGTACTGCAGCGGCCTGCCGTCGACGTCGTACACCTTGAGGAAGGGCGATTCGAATTCGCGGGCCGCTTCCACCGTCTCCTGCCGCAGCAGGTCGATGTCCAGCGCACCGTGGAACTCGACGTACTGGGCGATGAAGATCGGGACCTGCGGTTCGAGTTGCTGCGCGAACCACGTTGCCCGCTGCGCCGCCGAGAGCGGAAACGGTTCGCCGTCGCCCGGAGCGGAATCGGTCAGTCCCTCCCCCGGGACACGGAGGTCCGCGGGGCGGCGCGTTTCCCCCGCCCCCGGAACGGGTCCTTCACTTTGTCCAGGGCACACTCGAACTCGACCTCGCCCCGCCCTACCAGGACGGACGCACTGTTTCGAGTATCCGCCCGCAGGGCGCGCCGGGTCCAGGGCACTGCGGGGTCAAAGCCGCCAATGGATACTGGGCCCCATGACCGAGCGCGTCGACACACCCGGCATCGATCCCGCGGATTTCCGCGTCCACGTCGTGGCGCAGGCCATCCGGCTGTTCTCCGAGAACGGGTACGAGGCGACGACCGTCGAGCAGATCGCGTCGGCCGCGGGCGTGTCCCGGCGGACGTTCTTCCGGCAGTTCCGCTCCAAGGAGGACGTGATCTTCGCCGATCACGAATCGCTTCTGCAGCAGGCAGGCGACTATCTGTCCACGGATTCCGACGACCCGTGGGCGGCGGTCTGCAGGACGGCGGGCCTGGTCTTCGACCGGTTTCGCGAGAATCGGGAGCTGTCGGCCCGCCGGTACCAGGTGGTCCAGCGGGTTCCCGCCCTGCGCGACCGGGAGATCGTCACCGGGTTCCGCTACGAGCGGTTGTTCGTCGACTACCTGCGCGGCGTCGTACCCACCGAACCGGTCCTGAAGGTCATCGGATTCGCGGCCGCCGTCACCGCGTGCCACAACTTCCTGCTCCGGAACATGATCAAGGGTGACCCCGACGCGACCGCCGACGAACTGGAGCGGGCCCTCCTCGACGTGCGCCGGACGTTCGGCGTCGCTCCGGGGGCATCGACGCAGGAACAGGACGCTGTGCTGGTGGTGTCGTACCCGCCGGGAACGCCGGTTGAGGAGATCACCGGGCGTATCCAGGCCCAGCTGTCCCGGCGCCGGGGCTGAGTGGCCGGGTGACGACAACCACCCTTGACTGGCACTCAGTGCCGTGGTTGACTGCACTGTAGTGGCAGTAGTTTGCCGACCACGAACGTTGCGGCCCACCTGAACGACAATGACCTTGGCACGGAGTGCCTATTCAGACTCGGTGCCGTCGAGACTCAGCAAGGAGCGCCCCATGGCCGGAAATCCGGACTTCGATCTGTTCAAGCTCGGTGAAGAGCACGACGAACTGCGGTCCGCGATCCGCGCGCTCTCCGAGAAGGAGATCGCACCCTACGCGAAGGAGGTCGACGAGGACGCACGCTTCCCCGAAGAGGCCCGCGTCGCCCTCGTGAACTCCGGGTTCAACGCCATCCACGTCCCCGAGGAATACGACGGCCAGGGCGCCGACTCCGTCGCCACCTGCATCGTCATCGAAGAGGTCGCCCGCGTCTGCGGCTCCTCGTCCCTGATCCCCGCCGTCAACAAGCTCGGCACCATGGGCCTCATCCTCAACGGGTCCGAGGAGCTCAAGCAGCAGGTCCTGCCGCAGCTCGCGTCCGGCGAGGCCATGGCGTCCTACGCACTGTCCGAGCGTGAAGCCGGTTCGGACGCCGCCAGCATGCGCACCCGCGCCAAGGCCGACGGCGACGACTGGATCCTCAACGGCTCCAAGTGCTGGATCACCAACGGTGGCAAGTCCAGCTGGTACACCGTCATGGCCGTCACCGACGCCGACAAGGGCGCCAACGGCATCTCCGCGTTCATGGTCCACGAGGACGACGAGGGCTTCGTCGTCGGACCGAAGGAGAAGAAGCTCGGCATCAAGGGTTCGCCCACCGCGGAGCTCTACTTCGAGAACTGCAAGGTCCCCGGCGACCGCATCATCGGCGAGCCCGGCACCGGTTTCAAGACGGCGCTGCAGACCCTCGACCACACCCGTCCCACCATCGGCGCGCAGGCAGTCGGCCTCGCGCAGGGTGCCCTCGACGCCGCTCTCGCCTACACCAAGGATCGCAAGCAGTTCGGCAAGTCGATCAGCGACTTCCAGGCCGTGCAGTTCATGCTCGCCGACATGGCGATGAAGGTCGAGGCCGCGCGCCTCATGGTCTACACGTCCGCGGCTCGCGCCGAGCGCGGCGAGAAGAACCTCGGTTTCATCTCCGCGGCCGCCAAGTGCTTCGCCTCCGACGTCGCCATGGAGGTCACCACCGACGCCGTCCAGCTGTTCGGCGGCGCCGGCTACACCACCGACTTCCCTGTCGAGCGGATGATGCGTGATGCGAAGATCACACAGATCTACGAAGGCACCAACCAGATCCAGCGCGTCGTGATGTCGCGTGCACTGTTGAAGTAGGCGGCTACGCCGCCCGTGCGTGGTTAGCGAGTCTCTGGACTCGCTAACCACGCACGGCTACGTGAGGAGAATTTGTGGAACTAGTAGGCGTGATCGGCGGCGGCACCATGGGTGCCGGCATCGCCGAGGTATGCATCAAGGCCGGCAGCTCGGTTCTCATCCTCGAGACCAAGCCGGAATTCGCCGAGGCCGCGCAGGCCCGGATCGAGAAGTCCCTGGCCCGCGGGGTCAAGGCGGGCAAACTCGACCAGGACGCCGCGGACGCCGCGCTCGCCCGCGTGCGGGTCACCCTCGACATCGAGGACTTCGCGGACCGCGACCTCGTGATCGAGGCGGCACCGGAGATCGAGTCCCTCAAGGTCGACATCTTCCAGAAGCTCGACAAGATCGTGAAGCCGTCGGGCATCCTGGCGTCCAACACGTCGTCCATCCCGCTGATCAAGATGGCCAACGCCACGCAGCGTCCCGGGCAGGTCGTCGGTGTCCACTTCTTCAACCCGGTGCCGGTGATGCCGCTGGTGGAGATCGTGGTCAGCCTGGTCACGTCGGAGGAGACCGTCCTCGCGGTCACCGACTACGCGAAGAACACGCTGCGCAAGAAGACGGTGCGGGCCGGTGACCGTGCGGGTTTCATCGTGAACGCGCTGCTCATCCCGTACCTCACGTCGGCGGTCCGGATGCTGGAGTCGGGTTACGCCACCGCCGAGGACATCGACGAGGCCATGAAGGGCGGCTGCGGCTACCCGATGGGCCCGCTGACGCTGATCGACACCGTCGGCCTCGACATCACCCTCGCCGCGGCGGAGTCGCTGTACGCGGAGTTCGCGGAGCCGCACTACGCTCCCCCGACGCTGCTCAAGCGCAAGGTGGACGCCGGACACCTCGGCAAGAAGAGCGGCAAGGGCTTCTACGACTACAGCTGATCACGCCCCTCCGGAAGCCCGTCGCGCTGTCGCGGCGGGCTTTCGCCATTCTTGACCGCAAATCCCATGTAGGAGATGGCCGTGCTCCTGATCTGCCCGAAGTCGAGTCGGCGGCTCAACTCCCCGTAACTGAGCCGTGTTCCGCCGGCCCGCGCGAGGTCGAGGAGCCGGAGAGGATTCTTCGACCGCGGGCCGAGCCCGACGAACTCGCCGAGCCGCAGCCCGTGCCGCTCCATGATCGGAGCCAGTTCCGCGGGACGGATACACATCGACCAGTCGTGGATGGGAGTGTCGAACATCCGGGTCATCCGCCACTCCTGCATGATCTTGATCGCGACGAGCTTGCTGGCGAACGTGCGGTTGATGGTGTCGAACAGGTAGAGGCCACCGGGTTTCAGCGCGCGGGACGTCTCGGCGATCACACCGTCGAGATCCGACACGTGCTCGAGGACGTCGCAGCAGTAGACGACGTCGAACGCGGCATCCGGCACCGGCAGTTGCTCGCCCGACCCGATGCGGTACTCGATGTCGAGTGCCGAGCCGGCTGCGTGACGCCGCGCGGTGTCGACCGACACCGGGGACGGATCGATGCCCGTCACCCGGAACCCGATGCGGGTGAACTCCTCCGCGAGAAACCCGCCGCCCGACCCGACGTCGAGGGCGCGGAGTCCGCGATGATCATGACCGACCGTCTCGCCGAGCACCTTGCGGAAGTAGGCGAATCGTCCCGGCGTCAGGCTTCCGTGCAGCAGGTTGAGTGGGTTCTCTTCCTCCCACCACGACTCCCCCACGCGGTTGTAGACGTCGTTGTCGATGACCAAGCGGACCACCCCTTCTCTGCCGAGAGCACAGCGACGACCTCCAGCCTTCTCCTGCGCGTCGGTCACTTCAAGGCCGGTGCCCGTACGCGATGCTCAGGAGATGACATTCAGGATCTCGCACGTCTTCCTGCTGCTGGGCGGGTTCGTCGCGGGAATTGCGTTGACGTCCACCACGTCCAGTGATTTCGCGTTCGTGGTCGGCGGCGACCGCCTGGACGCGTTGTATGCCGGTCCGGCCGCAGGCGCCTCCCTCGCCGCGATCGTCGGCGTCCTGGTGGCAGCGCTGGTGCGTGCCCGCCGGATCCTGTCGACGCTGTCGTTCGCCGGTCTCGCGCTGCTGGGTGTCGCTCCGGCGACGGGGCCGTGGGATTTCGAGGTGTATCTCGGCGGAGTCGGTGCGGGCCTTCTGCTCGGCGGACTCGTCGGACTGTGCGCCACCGCCGACCGGGCGTGGTTGCAGACCGCACTCGCGGCGGGGGTTCTCACCGGATTCCTCCTCGCCGGCCCGATCGACCACTTCTGGACGTCGGCTCCCCGGCGTTACGCGGACTACCTTCCGGAACCCCTGTTCGAGCCGGTGACACTGACCCTCCTCGTGCTCACGGCCGTGGTTCTGGCCGTCACGCTCGCGTCAGGCGACCTCGGTGAGCGGACGGAGGTCGCAGTGAGCGGGCGCGCCCTCGTCGTCGGGATCGTTCTGCCGCTGGTCGGGCTGGTGCTGTACTGGTGGTTCGTCCGTCGTGTCTGGAACGTGGGCTCCGACGGTGCGATGCAGGTTCGGTGGATGTTCGGACTCGTCCTCGTCGTGGTGGTGATCGCCGCCTCGCTGTGGTTGGAGGGCCGCACCGGGATCGTGTTGCTCGCCGCGATGGCGTTCGTCGCCGCGGGGGACATAGGCGTGGCGGCGTTCCCGGACTCCTGGCCGTGGCTGCTGGTGGCCGCGGCGCTCGTGCTGACGGGTGCCGTGCTCGGCAGGCGCTTCCCTCAGCCGGTGTCCGGCATCGCGGCGCTCGCAGTCGTGGCCGCGTCGGCGTTGTTCGAGAACCCACCGTGGGACACCGTGCATTTCGGTGCGACGTGGCTCCTCCTGCCGCTCGCGGCCTCGTACGCGGTCGCGTCGAGTCTGCCGTCGAGCGAACCGGTCTCCGCGACGTCGCTGGCGGCCCCGGCCGCGCTGGCGGTCCCGCTGATCGCCGACTACGGGTGGACGGCGTACGCGCCGCTCGCCGGATCCGAGAGCACGCTGGGGCCGGACTCGTGGGCGTGGACATCGACCGGATTGTCCGTGGCTGCCGTGGTCGCGTGCGGTGGCGCCGCCGCCTACCTCGGACAACGTCCCTCCTGAGCTCATTGCACGATACACATGTTGTGCACCATGCATACGCTGTGTATGGTGCACAAATTGTGTTTCGCAGAGTTGAGGAGATTCGTGTGGACAGTCCGACGCCCGCCGTCCGCCCGGGCGGCCTCGTCGCCGTGCTGGCATTCACCGGCATCGTCGCCGCACTCATGCAGACCCTCGTGGTGCCGCTGATCGGCGACCTCCCCCGACTGCTCGACACGACCGCCTCCAACGCGTCCTGGGTGATCACCGCGACGCTGCTCGCCGGCGCCGTGGCGACACCGGTCACCGGACGTCTCGGCGACCTGTACGGCAAGCGGCGAATGATGTTGATCTGCACCGTGCCGCTCGTCCTCGGCTCGGTGGTCTGTGCACTCGCGACGTCCCTGGCCCCGATGGTGATCGGCCGAGGGCTGCAGGGCATCGGAGTGGGCATGATTCCGCTGGGAATCAGCGCACTGCGGGACCTGCTGCCACCCGAGCGCCTGCACTCCTCCATCGCCTTGATGAGCTCGTCGATGGGCATCGGCGGTGCCCTCGGTCTGCCGCTCGCCGCAACGGTCGCCGAGAACTCGAGCTGGCGCGCGCTGTTCTGGGGCGCCGCCGGGCTCAGCGCGCTGATCGCCGTGCTGCTCTGGTTCTTCGTGCCTGCCACGCCCGTCCACGGACCCGCGGCCCGCTTCGATCCCATCGGGGCAGTCGGACTGGGAGTCGGACTGGTGTCCCTCCTGCTGGCCGTATCCAAGGGCGCCGACTGGGGCTGGACGAGCAGTACCACCCTCGGCCTGTTCGCGACCACGGTCATCGCGTTGACGGCCTGGGGCTGGTGGGAACTCCGCACTCCCGAACCACTGGTCGACCTGCGGGTGATCGCCGGCCGTCAGGTGCTGCTGACCAACGCCGCGTCCGTCGTGGTCGGCTTCGCCATGTACGCCCAGTCCTTGATCGTTCCGCAGCTCCTGCAGTTGCCGACGTCGACGGGATACGGCCTGGGACAGTCGATGCTGGCCATGGGCCTGTGGATGGCCCCCTCGGGCCTGATGATGATGGCAGTGTCCCCCTTCGGGGCCCGCTTGTCGTCCACCCGCGGACCGAAGGTCACCCTGCTCGTCGGAAGCCTCGTCATCGCGCTCGGCTACGGGTCGTCGATGTTCCTGATGGGGTCGACGTGGGGCCTGGTCGTGGTGACCTGCATCTGCGGCTCGGGAGTCGGACTGGCCTACGGCGCGATGCCCGCCCTGGTGATGAGCGCCGTGCCGCAATCCGCCACCGCGTCCGCCAACAGCGTCAATTCCCTGATGCGCTCGGTCGGTACCGCAGTGTCCGCGGCCGTCGTCGGAGTGGTCCTGGCCCAGATGAGCGTCCAGGTCGCCGGCCACACCCTGCCCACCGAGGGCGGCTTCCGAACAGGCCTGTTGATCGGTTGCGGTGTCGCACTCGCCGCCGCGGCCATCACGCTGGCCATCCCCACCCACCGCGCCACCCCCGCGGCGCCGAATTCGATCACCCCCGAACCGCTCGCCCCGTCGAAGGTGTAGACCGTTGCCGGTTGCCTACTTGTGGAGGGCGTACCCCGCCACGGGGTTGCCGTTGATGTAGACGGTGCCCTCGTAGGTCCCGTCGGGCCTCGGGGTGATCCGGTCGGTCAGGAAAGGCAACCCGGAGGGGCTGTAGTCGGTGACGAGGGAACCGCTCGCTTCCGGAGTGGTCATGCCGAAGATGTACGGGAAGAACACCCCGAAGTTGTCCATGACCCACCCGGGTCCGAACGTCTTGCCCTTCCAGATCAGGTCGCCACCGAGAACATTGGTGGTGCCGAGGTATGTCCCGGCAGGCAACGGGACCGGCATCGGCGCGGGTAGCGGCGGCGGCATGGGTGCCGGCACCGGGTCTGCTGCGGCCGTCCCCGCGGCGAAGAAAGACAGGCCGGCCACCGCGACGGCCCCGACCGCGACCTTGCGCATGATGTCCATGAGTTCTCCGTATATCGAGGTGCGTGGCGGAAAGTGTCGCACGGACAGGGCCGTCACAGGGCGAGTGTGAAGAAGATGCTGTTCGGATCGTTGCCGTAGTCCCCGAACGGGGGGCATTCGGTGAAGCCGTACTCGGAGTACAGACGCCTGGCCGGGGCGAAGAAGTCCTCGGTGCCGGTCTCGAGGTTGAGCCGGACGTACCCGCGTGCCCGCGCCTCGTCGACCAGGTGCGCGAGGAGCCGGGTGGCTACTCCCCGCCCGCGCGCCTCGGTGGCCGTCCGCATCGACTTGATCTCGCCTTCGGCCGGCGAGAGCTCACGCAGAGCCACGGTGCCCAGCACGGCCTCCTCGTCCCACAGCGTCCACACAGTGACCGACGGGTCCCGCAAACCGGGCAGGTCGAGGGCGTGCACGCTTTCGGGCGGCGACGTCGCACGCATGTCCGCCAGGTGCTCGGCCAGCAGTCCGTGCACGGCCGCGCGGGACAGGTCGTCGACTTCGATGTACACGTGCTCGAGTATGCCGAAGCCGGCGCGAGAAATCGCAACGAGCACCGCACCGGCCCGGACCGCGGCGCACCATGGGGAGATGACCGAGACAGTTCTACGCCTGAGCACCCGCCAGGGGCGGTGGGTGGTCACCGCCACCGTTCTCGGCTCGAGCCTCGCGCTACTGGACGGCACGGTGGTGAACATCGCCCTGCCGCACATCGGCGAGGACCTCGGGTCGGATGTCGCGGGAATGCAGTGGGTACTGAGCGGCTACACCCTCGCCCTGGCGTCGCTGATTCTGCTGGGCGGGGCACTCGGGGACCGTTGGGGCAGACGCCGCGTCTTCGTCTGGGGGACGGTCTGGTTCGCGGTGGCGTCACTCCTGTGTGGCATCGCACCCGACATCACGATGCTCGTGATCGCGCGGATCCTGCAGGGTGTCGGCGCCGCGATGCTGACCCCCGGCAGCCTCGCACTGATCTCGGCGTCCATCCACGAGGACGACCGGGGTGCCGCGATCGGACTGTGGTCGGGACTCGGCGGGGTGGCCGGGGCGATCGGACCGCTACTGGGCGGCTGGCTGGTGGAAGTGGCCGGCTGGCGGTCGGTGTTCCTGATCAATCTTCCGCTCGCCGTCGTCGTCGTGTGGGCGTCGATGCGGCACGTCCCCGAGAGCCGGGACCCGCATCCGTCCGATCACCTCGACGTGCTCGGTTCGGTGTGCGCAGTGATCGGTCTCGGCGCGCTCACCTACGGTCTGATCGAGATGAACCTGATCGCCGGGGTGGTCGGAGCCGTCGCGCTGATCGCGTTCATCGTGGTGGAACGGCGCTCACCGAACGCGCTGGTGCCGCCGAGCCTGTTCGCGTCGCGCATGTTCGTGGCGGCGAACCTGGTGACGCTCGCCGTGTACGCCGCACTCGGCGGCGTCTTCTTCCTGCTGGTCCTGCAGTTGCAGTTGGTGGCCGGATACTCGCCGATCGAAGCCGGGGTCGCCACCATCCCGATCACGCTGGCGATGCTCGCCTTCTCCTCCCGCGCCGGCGGCTACGCCCAGACCCACGGCCCCCGACTGCCGATGACCGTCGGGCCCGCACTGGCCGCGGTCGGCCTGCTGTTGATGACACGGATCGGGCCGGGTGCGAACTATTGGACGGTCGTACTGCCCGGCGTCGTCGTCTTCGGCCTGGGACTGTCCGCCATGGTCGCGCCGCTGACCGCCGCCGTGCTCGGGTCGGTCCCGGTGGAGCAGTCCGGCATCGCCTCCGGAGTGAACAACGCCGTCGCGCGCACCAGCCAGCTGCTGGCGGTGGCCGCACTCCCCGGGATCGCCGGCATCGACGCCGAAAGCATGATCGACCCCGACAGCTTCTCGCACGGCTTCCGCATCGCGATGTACATCTGCATCGCACTGCTCCTGGTCGGGGCGACCATCGCCGCAGCCCTGATCCGGGCGCCCGCCCCGCCCGCTCCCACCCCGCTCGGTCCCGTCCCGGATTCGGTTGCCTGCAAACCACATTGCGACGTCACCGGTCCGGCCGTGCAACCGACCCTCGCCCGGTCGAGTCCCGCTCCGCCGCACGAGTGACGCGCCCGCAGGCCACCTCGGCGCGCGCTTTCGTATCCTGGTCGGGTGGCGATTTCCGGTACCGACCCCGCGAGCGTCCGGGTCGACAGCTGGACCTGGGCGACCCGGCTGTTCAAGACGCGCTCCGCGGCGGCGGCCGCCTGCAGGTCGGGGCACGTGCGGGTCAACGGCACCACCGCCAAACCCGCGCAGCCGGTCAAGGCCGGTGACGAGGTCCGGATCCGCGCGGCGGGTGTCGAACGCATCGTCGAGGTCGTCCGGCCCATCACCAAACGGGTAGGCGCGGTGGTGGCGGTCGAGTGCTATGCCGACAACACTCCACCGCCCCCACCGCGCGAAGTCCTCGCGTCGATACCGCAGCGCGATCGCGGCGCGGGCAGGCCCACGAAACGCGAACGCCGCGAGATCGACCGGTTGCGGGGGCTCTGACCGCTCAGGCCGGGGTGTGGCTGAGGATGCGCAGGGCGGCCGGCACCGCCTCGATGGTGACCGGCAGCGGACCGACCCGGTCGCCGTCCGCGTAGGCCGTGATGCCGTCGCACTGCAACCGCACCCTCCGCGAGCGGTAGGTCTGCACGTCGGGGAGATCCACGTGAGTGCCCTTGTAGACCCGGGGGAACAGCCGGACCAGCCTGGACCGGCGCCCGTAGTCGACGACCGTGACGTCGAGCAGGCTGTCGGTCTTGTCGGCGCCCGGGCAGATCTGCATGCCGCCGCCGTAGGAGCGTCCGTTGCCCACCGCCACGAGTGTGGCGTCCACCTGGAACGACTCCTCGTCCAGTTCGATGGTGTAGTGCAGCGGGCGGAGCTGCGTCAGTTCCGCGAGCATCGCGAGGTTGTACCGCATCGGGCCTTTCGGCCAGGACATCCGGTTGGCGCGGTCCGTGACGAGCGAGTCGAATCCGCTCGCGACGATCGTGCCCGCCCACACCACCGCGCCGTCCGTGAGCGTGATCCTGGCGAGGTCGGACTCCTGTACCTCCCCGTCGGCGATGACGTCGGCCGCGGCGACGGGATCGCCGACGGGGATACCGAATTCGCGCGCATGGTCGTTGCCGGTGCCGGCCGGGATCAGCCCGACCGGGGTCCCGGACTGCGCGGCCGCCTGCAACCCGATGCTGATGGCGCCGTCCCCGCCGACGACGACGAGCGCGTCGGTGCCGTCGTCGATCGCCCGGCGGGCCAGCATGCGCGCGTGATCGGCGTCCGTCCCGATGATCTCGGTGACGGCGACCCCGCGCTCCCGCAGACGCGCCACCCCCTTCCGTCCCGCGACGGGTGCGTGCCCGTGCCCGGCGAGCGGGTTGACGAGGACGGTGACCTTCTCGATCACCTGCCGCGTGCTCACGGAATCAGCTTGCCGGGGTTGAGGATTCCCGCCGGATCGACCGTATCCTTGACCGCCCGCAGAATCGCGACGCCCAGGTCGCCGATCTCGTCCCGCATCCACGGCCGGTGGTCGACTCCGACCGCATGGTGGTGCGTGATGGTTCCGCCGGCGGCGACGATCGCATCACCGGCGGCGGTCTTGGCCTTCTGCCACTGTTCGATCGGGTCTTCCGCTTGCGCGGACACGACGGTGAAGTACAGCGAGGCGCCGGTCGGGTACGTGTGTGAGATATGGCAGAGGACGAGCGGCGGGGTGCCCTGCCCGGACAGCGATTCCGTCAGTGCGGCGGTCACGGCCGTGCGGAGCGCAGCGAGGTTGCCCCAGGTGGTCGCGGTTTCCAGTGTCTCGCACAGCGCTCCCGCGTCGAGCAG
Source organism: Rhodococcus wratislaviensis (assembly GCF_900455735.1). GTDB lineage: Bacteria > Actinomycetota > Actinomycetes > Mycobacteriales > Mycobacteriaceae > Rhodococcus_F > Rhodococcus_F wratislaviensis. The sequence continues at coordinate 222,984 of NZ_UAUI01000022.1, forward strand.
CGAGTCGCGCAGGTACGGTGCGTCGAAACGGCCGTGCTCCCAACCGTTTCCGGGCCCCTCCCCCAGGGACGTGCCGCCGTGTGCCACCAGCACGGCGCGAGCCTCCGCCGTCCGCTCCGCGGTGTGCTCGGCGGTGCCCTCGAACGTCGTGATCGCCAGGCAGCCGCCGGTGACGGTCTCCTCCCCGATCTTGTCGGTGGTCGCGAGGTTCACCGCAGTCTCCGCCTCGTCGGACAGTCGCAGCACGGTCGGGACCGCACCTTCCTGCCGCAGCGCACGCAGAGCTGCCGCGCCGGTCTCGAAGTCGGGGAAACTCCACCCTTCCCGGACGGTGGTGCCGGGGACCGCGTGCACCCGCACCCGCACCCGGGTGATGACGCCGAGCGTTCCCTCCGACCCGACGAACAGTTCGCCGAGGTCCGGACCCGCCGCGGAGGCCGGGGCGCGCCCCGTGTCGAGAGTCCCGGCGGGGGTCACCACCCGCAGTCCCTGCACCATGTCCTCGAACCGCCCGTACCCCGCGGACGCCTGCCCCGACGACCGGGTGGCCGCGAAGCCGCCGATGGTCGCGAACATGAAACTCTGCGGGAAGTGCCCGAGCGAGAAGCCGTGCGCGCCGAGCAGTTCCTCGGCGCGCGGACCCGTCACGCCCGCCCCGAGCGTCGCGATGCCGGAGTCGGTGTCGAGGTCGATCAGCGCGTCGAACCGGCGCAGGTCCAGCGAGACGACGGCGTCGAATCGGTCGCGCACGGGGTCGAGTCCGCCGACCACGCTCGTTCCGCCGCCGAACGGCACCACGGCGATGCCGTTGCCGGCGCAGTACCGGAGCACGTCGGCGACCTCGTCGTCCGTACCGGGAGTGATCACGGCGTCGGGCGCGTTCTGCGGCTCGGTGCTGCGGCGACGCAGCAGGTCGAGCGTGCTCTTGCCGCCGGAACGCAACAGCCGGTCGGAGTGCGCGGTGCTGCAGAACTGCTCTCCGACGATGCCCGCGAGCGCGGCGACCTGCTGGTCGGACAGTGCGCTCGGAGCCAGGACGACGTCGTCGGCCGCCCGGTCGGACGGCTCCCTGATCGTGACGCCGAGGGCCTGCTGCAGCAGTCCCTTGATGCCGTCCGAGAGGACCTTGTGCTTTTCCGGCGCGCCCCAGGCGTCCCACTGCATCGGGGGTGCCGTCAGGACGGCGTGATCTGCCGATCGCTCATTGCTCATGCGTTATAGTGTTACACATCATGTAAGAGTGTAACTAGCCCTTTCAGCGACCGCCCCGCTCCCGCCACACCTGACGGATGGGCCGCAGCACCAACCCCATCTGCCTCCGCGTCTTCCCACGCGTCACCAGAACACCCGTGATCGCCACGATCCAGACCGGGTACTGCACGAGCCAGGCCACCCGGAACGCGTCGAACGAATACCCGCCCATCGCGTCGAGGATCAGACCCATCGCCTGGATGACCAGCAACGACGCCAGGAAGCCGCCGATGTTGACCATCCCCTGCGCCGTTCCCATGCTGGTGCTGGGGTTGAACATGCGGGCGTAGTCGAAGCCGATCATCGAACCGGGGCCGCCCACCGAGATCACCATCACGAGCACGATCAGCAACCAGATCGGCGCCGGACCGGGCAGCGACAGGACGACGGTCCAGATCGCCGCGTTGCTGATCATGATCGCCAGCACCAGATAGGAGCGGCGCATCGGGAAGCGGCCGCTGAGGATGCCGATGATCGGCCCGGCCACGATCGCCGAGATCACCGACAGGGTCAGCAGCGAACCAGCCTCCGCCGGCGACAACCCCTGCGCCGACCTCAGGTACGGCACACCCCACAGCAGGGCGAATGTGGTCATCGAGAACTGCGTGCCCATGTGGGTGAAGAACCCGAGCCGGGTGCCGGGACGACCCCACACGGCGCGGATCTGCTTGCCCACCTCCCGCAGTCCGGCGGGCGCGGCCACCACCTCCAGACCGGGAGGGGCATTGCGGATGACGGAGACGGCCAGCACGAAGGACAGCAACCCGAGCGACGCCGCGCTGCCGTACGCGAAACTCCAGCCCGGCCCGTTCAGCAACAGCATCAACGGCAACGCCGACAGGATCTGACCGATCTGACCGAAGATGCCGGTCAACTGCGACACGAGCGGGACCCGCCGCGGCGCGAACCACTGCGGTACCAGGCGCAGCACGGAGATGAAGGTCATCGCGTCGCCGACGCCGACGAGAACGCGCGCGGCGACCGCCAGCGGCAGCGATTCGGTGAGCGCGAGGAGCATCTGCGCCGACGCCATGATGAGGGCGCCCGCGGAAATCATGATCCGCGACCCGTACCGGTCGAGGAGCACACCGGCAGGGATCTGCATCCCCGCGTACACCACGATCTGGAGTACGACGAAACCCGACAACACACTCGGACTGATCGAAAATCGTTCCGTCGCCGCGAGGCCCGACACACCGAACGAGGTTCGATGCAGGACGGCGACGATATAAGCGACAACCCCGACGCCCCACACCAACCACACTCTGCTCATCGCAGATCAAACTACCCCCCAGCAGGTATTACCCGCCGGGTGAAGTCACTCGCGGCCCAGCGACACCCAGGTCGGATCGGCCGTGCGCTCACCGACGGTGAGATCCGCGAGCAGGTCCAGACGCGCGATCTGCCCCTCGGTCAGCGTGAGTGCGAGCGCGCCGGCGTTCTCCGTGACGCGCGCCGCGAACCGGGTGCCGGGAATCGACACGGACGGCAATCCGAACTCGCGGCCCTTCGCGTCCAGCCACGCCAGCGACACCTGGGCGGGCGTCGCGTCGAGTTCGGCGGCGACCTCGCGGACGACGTCGAGCACCTTCAGGTTCGCGGGCAGCGCTTCGTCCCCGAAACGCGGGAACCGGCGGCGCAGATCCTTATCGCCCAGCGTGGCCGGGTCGTACGTTCCGGTGAGGAAGCCCCGGCCCACCGGGGAGTACGGCACGAAGCCGATGCCCAGCTCCGCTGCCGCGGGAACCACGTGCTTCTCGACGTCGCGACTCCAGATGCTCCACTCGCTCTGGATCGCGGCGATGGGGTGCACGCGCGATGCGCGACGCAACTCGTCGCCGGTCGCCTCCGACAGTCCGATGTTGCGGACCTTTCCGGCCTTCACCTGTTCCGCGATCGCGCCGACGGTGTCCTCGATGGGCACCTCGGGGTCGACGCGGTGCAGGTAGTACAGATCGACGGCGTCGACACCGAGCCGGGTCAGCGATTCGTCGAGGGCCTGCGCCACGTACTCGGGCTTGCCGTTGATGCTGCGCCTGCCGTTCGCGATGTTGCCGACGAGACCGAACTTGGTGGCCAGCTGCACCTCGTCGCGGCGTTCCTTCAGCACCGTGCCCACTGCGACCTCACTCGCGCCGTCGCCGTACACGTTGGCCGTGTCGATGAACGTCACTCCGATGTCGATGGCGTGGTGGAGGGTCGCGAGCGCCTCCGCGGCATCGACGGGGCCGTACACGGGGGCGACGGACATGGCGCCGTAGCCCTGCGCGCTGACGGTGAGGCCTTCGGACAACTGCACGGTGGGGATGTTGGTCATGCGCCCCATCCTTCCCGAGCACCCCGACAGGTGCATCGTTTGGAATCGCGCTGATCGTGACCCGGCTGCCTCTACCCTGAAGACATGGCATTCGACTGGTTCGAACTCGCCCGCATCGCCCACCGCGAGTTCGGTGCACGGGTCGCCGCGATCACCGACTGGTCCGCGCCGACCCCGGACCACGAATGGGACGTCACCCAGCTGGTGCGGCACGTCATCGAGGAACAGCAGTGGGTTCCCCCACTGCTCGCCGGGAAGACGGTCGGCGAAGCGACCCCGGACATCGAGCCCCTGCACGGCGACATGCGGTCGGAATGGGAGCGGTATTCGGACGCGGCCATCCACGCGTGGTCGTCGACCGACCCGCACACGCAGGTGCACCTGTCCTACGGCACGGTGCCGCTCGAGCCGTACCTGCGGCAGCAGATCGCCGACGTCACCATCCACGCATGGGACCTCGCCAAGGCCACCGGATCCGACGACACACTCGACCCCCAGCTCGTCGCCGGCGTCTGGTCGGATCTCGACGGCCAACGCGAGATGCTCTCCGAGAGCGGGCTGTTCGCCGACCCCGTCGACGTTCCCGACGACGCGCCGCTGCAGGATCGCCTGATCGCCCTGACCGGTCGCGATCCCCGGCAACGCATTTAACCAACCGCCGCCGAGGGTCCCGCCTACGCTGGCATACATGAGTACCCCGGATCCCAAACCCCGCAGCCGCGACGTCACCGACGGACTGGAGAAGACCGCAGCACGCGGAATGCTCCGTGCGGTGGGCATGGGCGACGACGACTGGGGGAAATCCCAGATCGGCGTGGCGTCGTCGTGGAACGAGATCACCCCCTGCAACCTGTCGCTCGACCGGCTCGCGAAGGCCGTCAAGGACGGCGTGCACGCCGCCGGCGGATATCCCCTCGAGTTCGGCACCATCTCCGTATCCGACGGCATCTCGATGGGACACGAGGGCATGCACTTCTCCCTCGTCTCCCGTGAGGTGATCGCCGACAGTGTGGAAACGGTGATGCAGGCCGAACGCCTCGACGGGTCGGTGCTGCTCGCCGGTTGCGACAAGTCGCTGCCCGGCATGCTGATGGCCGCGGCCCGCCTCGACCTCGCGAGCGTGTTCCTCTACGCCGGTTCGATCCTGCCGGGTGTCGCAAAAATGTCGGACGGCACCGAACGCGACGTCACCATCATCGACGCGTTCGAGGCGGTCGGCGCCTGTTCGCGCGGACTGATGAGCCGTGAGGACGTCGACGCCATCGAGCGAGCCATCTGTCCCGGCGAGGGCGCGTGCGGCGGAATGTACACCGCGAACACGATGGCCAGCGCCGCCGAGGCGCTCGGCATGTCGCTGCCCGGCAGCGCGTCCCCGCCCGCCACCGACCGTCGACGCGACGGATTCGCGAGGCGCAGCGGTGAAGCCGTCGTCGAACTGCTCCGCCGCGGCATCACCGCCAGGGACATCCTCACCAAGGAGGCGTTCGAGAACGCCATCGCCGTGGTCATGGCGTTCGGTGGTTCCACCAACGCCGTCCTGCATCTGCTGGCCATCGCGAGCGAAGCCGATGTGGAACTGACCCTCGACGACTTCTCCCGCGTCGGCGCCCGCGTCCCGCACCTCGCGGACGTCAAACCGTTCGGCAAGCACGTGATGAAGGACGTCGACCACATCGGCGGCGTACCCGTCATCATGAAGGCCCTCCTCGACGCCGGGATGCTGCACGGCGACTGCCTCACCGTCACCGGGAAGACCATGGCCGAGAACTTGTCGGCCATCGCCCCTCCCGACCCGGACGGCAAGGTGCTCCGCGCGATGAGCTCGCCCATCCACCCGACCGGCGGAATCACGATCCTCAAGGGTTCCCTCGCCCCGGGCGGCGCGGTGGTCAAGTCGGCGGGGTTCGATTCCGACGTCTTCACCGGCACCGCCCGCGTCTTCGAACGGGAACGCGCCGCGATGGATGCCCTCGAGGACGGCACGATCACCAATGGTGACGTTGTCGTCATCCGCTACGAGGGCCCCAAGGGCGGTCCCGGCATGCGCGAGATGCTCGCGATCACCGGCGCGATCAAGGGCGCCGGGCTGGGCAAGGACGTACTCCTGCTCACCGATGGCCGATTCTCCGGCGGCACCACCGGCCTGTGCGTCGGCCATGTGGCGCCGGAGGCCGTCGACGGCGGACCCATCGCGTTCGTCCGCGACGGCGACCAGATCCGCTTGGACGTCGGCACGGGCACGCTGGAACTGCTCGTCGACGAAGAGGAACTCGCCGGCCGCAAGAACGGGTGGGAGCCTCTGCCCCCTCGCTACACCCGCGGGGTCCTGGCCAAGTACACGAAGCTCGTCGGTTCCGCCTCGGGCGGCGCCGTCTGCGGGTAGGCGCTTCGCGCCCGTGCGTGGTCGACGAGTCCAGAGACTCGTTAACCACGCACGGGCCCGGAGGGCCTAGATGGGCCGGAACCCGGCGCCGGGACCGCCGCTCGCGTTCATGTCGGCGATGATCGAGTTGAGGTTGGTGCCGATCTCCGGGCCGATGCACGGTGCCGCGAGGTAGGCGTTGACCATGGCTACCAGGGTGGTGCCGACGACCAACGGTGCGCCCGAGTCACCCTCGATCACGCAGGTCTGGGTCCACGTCTCCCCCGTCTGCATGAGGTCGCCGTAGACGATGCCGCAGGTGTTTCCCGTGGTACGGCCTTCCTTGCACGCCACCTGCGGGAAGGCTGCCGGTGCGCCGATGTGGGTGATGGTGACGCCGCCGACCCTGTTGACCGGGACGACCTTCGCCGGATCGAACTGGATCACCGCGTAGTCGAGCGAGGGATTGGAGATGACGAACTCGCCGACGATGCCGCTGTCCTGACTGGCCTCGGGCACCACGTAGGAGCCCGCTTCACCGCAGTGGCCCGCCGTCAGGCCGACGAGCCGGCCCGCGTTGTCGTGTCCGATGGTGGTGAGTGAGCAGACGAGTTCGTCGTTCACCACGATCCCCGAACCGCCCCCCAAGACGGCGGCCGGAGCTGCTGTCGCGGACCCCGCCGCAACGAATCCCAGAATTCCCGCTGTCGCCGCAACAACCGCCGCGAATCGTTTCAACATTTTTCGAACCTTCCCGGATGAGCCCCGACGGCCGCGTGTCTCCCCATAAGAATCCCACCCGCGCAGGACCTGCGTGGGGGAATGCCGATGTAGAGACCGCGACCGTGACCCGCCCGGGTACTACTCGACGGCGCCGAGCGCCTCCAGTGCTTTGCGGGCGTCCTCGAGTTGCCGGCTCAGCTCGTCCACCCGGGCCGCCGCGAGGTTGCGTGCCGCCACGATGATCGACTCGACGGCCTCGATCGCCGTCTCCTCCCCGAGTTCCCGGACGGCGCGCTCGACGGCGTCCGGCGAGACGGGGACGGCCTTGCCGGGGCGCTTGGCTCCGTGCGCGACGGTGACGCTCCAGTCGTTGTCGGCGCCGGCGTGGATGGTGACGCTGACTCCCGCGGGCACCTTCTTGCTGGTGCGTTTGGCCGGTGCCGCGGCCGGTTTCGGGACCGCGGCGGCGGGCTGAGGCGTCGCGACGGTCTTGGCGGCGGGTGTCTTGGGGGCTGCAGTCTTGGGGGCGGGGGGCGGACCGGGTTCGATTTCCTGGTGCACGGCCGGCGCCGCGGGGGCGGCGGGCGCGGGCTTGGGGGCGGGAGTTCGTCTCATCAGAAGCTCCTCTGCTTCGAAGGGGAGCTCGTCGTCGACACCTTTGGGGCGGATCAAGACCGTATTGCCTTGCACGGAGATAACTTTCGCCGAGGCTCCGGCCTCGAGCCCGAGGCTGGGCATCGCCTCGCGCAGATACACGGTGGCCCGCTTGCCTTCCGCGATCGCGGCAGCGAGGGTCTCGAGATGCTCCGCGGTCAGGTGATCCGGTGCGGCAGCACCGGAACGTCTACGGGGCGGCATGCGCTGTCCTTTCTGGTCTGTCTCCTGGTTACGCTCGTGAGCACCGCAACTCTCGCACACCCCACCGACGGTTCCGCATCGGACGGGCTCGGACAGTGGCAGATTGAGGGACTGGACGCACCGCGACCATGCGTGCGGATCGAACGTATCGAGAGGAACGACGTGACGTCGGAAGCACCGGAGAACGGCGACGAGACCGCAACGACGACGGAGATCTCACCGAGCCTGCTCCGCGACGTCCAGGCCGATCTCGAGGAGTCGCTTCTGGGCGGGCCCCGCCGCTACACGCGGGCCGAGATCGCCGACTTCGCGGGGGTGTCCCTCGAACGGGCGGACCGCCTGTGGGTGTCGATGGGTTTCGCGGTCGACACCGATCCGGACGGTGTCATGTTCACCGAGGGGGACGCCGCCGCGTTGCGCACCATCGCGTCGCTCGTCGACCAGGGGATCATCTCACCGGAACGCGAAGTGGCGGCGGCTCGTGCTCTCGGCCAGTCGATGTCGCGGCTCGCCGAATGGCAGGTTTCATTGATCAGCACCCACATCGTCGATCAGCTCGCGGGGTCCGCGGGCAGCGACGAGCAGGCCATCCGGGAGCAGGTGCGCGAACTCACCGCCGAGATCCTTCCGGCGGTCGAGTCTCTGCAGGCGTACGTGTGGCGCAGGCACATCGCCTCGACCACCGGTCGCAACGTGGGGAACCCCGGAGAGGAGGTTGCGAGCCGGAAACTGGTCGTCGGCTTCGCGGACATCGTCGGGTACACGTCGCTGACCCGTCAGCTCGGCGCCCGGGAACTGAGCGACCTTCTGGAACGATTCGAGTCGGCGTCGACGTCGGTCATCGGCCGGCATCAGGGATGGGTGGTGAAGACGGTCGGCGACGAGGTCATGTTCGCCGTCGAGTCGCCGGCCGATGCGGCGGAGATCGCCCTGCAGCTGCGGGAGCAGGTTCTGCCGGACGAGACGGACCCCGAACTGCGGGTAGGTCTCGCGATGGGTCCGGTGCTCGTCCGGTTCGGCGACCTCTACGGCTCCGTCGTCAACACCGCGGCGCGACTCACCGGTTCGGCGCGTCCCGGCACGGTGCTGATCGACGAGGCGCTCGCCCACGAACTCGCCGACGCTCCCGGTTACTACCTCAAGCAGCTACGTCCACGACGCGTTCGAGGGATACGAAGACTCGAACAGTTCGTGTTGCGCCGAGACCGGGACGCCTAGCGACCGTCAGCTTCCGAAGGGAAGGGTTCCGGGCGGGATGGAGTATCCGCTGCTGCCGGCGGCGACGCCGCCCCAAGCACCGAGGAGCCAGTTGAGTGCATCAGTGATCATCGAGAAACCTTCCCACACCATTCATTCGATACGCGCGGCATCCGGTGCCGCGCGCACGTGCCACGGTAATGACGACGTGCGGAGCTGTCGACGTCACAATGCCTGAGCAGGCGGTATCTCGAGGAGTGCCGGCTCGGCGGGACCGGCGGCGACCTGGGCGGCGCGTGCGGCGAGGAAGTCGTCGACGATCTGCTCACACGCGACCCGTCCCAGCGGGGTCAGGGTCGCGAGCCGGGTGAAGACGAGTGGTCCGATCAGTTGCGCAAGGGCGAGGTCGTAGTCGAATTCGCCGAGTCGTTCGGCTGCCTCGGGTGTTCCGAAGACCTGGTCGAACGCCGCCCGGTACTGCTCGACGATGGTCTGCCTCAGCGTCCGCAGTTCCGGTTTGTCCGATTCGACGGCGGCCGCGCTCGAGTAGTCGTCCAACGCAGGGCCCATGCCCAGCCAGCACATGGCCGTCACGTGCATGGGTGCACTCTCGATGAGCTTCGCCTGACTGACCATCAACTCGACCAGCCGGTCGCGGAGGTCGCCGTCGGCGGGCACTGTCGGCGCGGGTGGGATCAGCCGCCCGAAGGCCGCGGCGACCAGTTCGGTGCCGTTGTCGAAGTGCCGGTAGAGCGTGGCCCGAGCCACGTTCGCCAGCTTGGTGACAGCGTCGATCGTGACGGCGTCAGTGCCGCCCTTCGCGAGAAGAGTTGTCGCGGCGTCGAGAAGTCTCGCGCGGGAGCGCTGCCTGCGGGGATCCTGCTCGGTCATCTGCACCGCCCGTTCCTGCCCGACCTCTTGTGAACCGCCAGTCTACCAACGATACTGACAGTCTCGTTACTTCCACGGAGGGACTTCATCGTGCGCTCTCGGGACTCCGCACCACCGCAGGACACCGAACAGAGCAACACCACCGGCTGGACCCTTCGGCAGATCTGGATGCTGACGGTCGCGTGCTGCGCGGTCGCACTCGTCGTCGCGGCGATGGCGGCACTGAACACCGCGCTCCCCGACCTCGCGCGCGACACGGGCGCGACCCAGAGCCAGCTCACGTGGATCGTCGACGGCTACACCCTCACCCTGGCTGCCCTGCTGCTCCCGGCGGGCGCGCTCGGCGACCGGTACGGCCGGCGAGGGCTGCTCATGGTCGGGCTGTTGATCTTCGGCCTGGGCTCCGCCATTCCGATCCTGAACGACAGCCCCGAGTGGATCATCGGTTCCCGGGCGATAGCGGGCGTCGGCGCCGCCCTCGTGATGCCCGCAACATTGTCACTGCTCACGGCCGGTTTTCCGCCCGCACACCGAGGCCGGGCCGTGGGCATCTGGTCGGGCGTCGCGGGGTCCGGCGCAATCGCCGGCCTGCTCGTGTCCGGACTCCTGCTCGAGAAGTGGTCGTGGCACGCCATCTTCATCAGCCTCGCCGTGGTGTCCGCCCTGATCTTCGTCACGGGCTTCACCATCTCCTCCTCCCGGGAGACCGAACGCCCACCACTGGACCTGCCCGGCACCGCGCTGATCGCCGCCGCGGTCGGCTTGTTCGTCCTGGGAACCATCGAGGCGCCGCAGCGCGGCTGGCTGGATCCCGTCGTGCTCGGACTGCTCGTCGGTGGCCTCGCCGCCGCGGCCGCGTTCGCCCTCGTGGAACTGCGCAGAAAACGCCCACTGCTCGACGTCCGGCTGTTCGCCAACCGCGCCTTCGGCTCCGGGTCGATGTCGCTCCTACTGCAGTTCCTGGCGTCTCTCGGCCTCTTCTTCCTCGTCGTCCAGTACCTGCAGCTGGTGCTGAACTACTCCCCTCTGCAGTCTGCGCTCGCGCTCGCCCCCATCGCCGTGCCGGTCGTGGCGATGTCCGCGGTCATGCCGATGCTCATCCCGCACGTCGGGCTCCGGCCGCTACTCGCGTCCGGTTCCGCACTGCTCGGCCTCGGCATCCTCCTGCTGGTGCGGCTCGATGCGCATTCGAGCTACGCGGAAGTGTGCGGCCCGCTCATCGTGGCCGCCTTCGGTATCGGACTGTGCACGGCACCCGCGACGGCGGCCATCGTGCAGAACACCCCGGACGCGAAGCAGGGTGTCGCGTCGGCCGTCAACGACACGGCGCGCGAGATCGGTTCGGCCATCGGGGTCGCCTTGGCGGGCAGCGTCCTGGCCGCGGGGTACGGCACCCACGTGCAGCCGGCGGTCGACGCCGTTCCGGAGGCCGCGAAGGAGCCGGTGTCCAGTTCCCTGGCGGCGGCACTGCAGGTCGCCGAAGTTGCCGGCCCCCAGGGCGAGCAGCTGGCGACGTTCGCGCGGGACTCGTTCCTGAAGGGTTTCGACGAGGCATCCATCGTGCTGGCCTGCGTGTTGTTCGCCGCGTCGCTGCTGCTCGCGGTGTGGGCTCCCGGACGGAAGGGCTCCGCGCCGACGACCGAATCTCAGAAAGAACTGGCCGACGTCGACTGAGCGAACATTGCCCTTGTGACCGCCGTCATTGTATCGTTCAGTATCAGTTACTGAATGTCACAGTTAGTTGACCGCCTAGTCACAGATCAAGGGGTAGTGATGACCGCATCGATCGTCGTCTCCGACCGCGAAGAGACCGCCCAGCGCTTGCTGGCGTCGTCGGCACGCAAGTCCTACGACCCGATGGTCGAGGTCGACTGGGAAGCACCGATCCCCGACGACAAGTTCGGTCTGACCCCCGAGTGGAGCACGCTCTACGGCACCGCCCTGTGGGACGAGATGACCGAAGAGCAGAAGATCGAACTCACCAAGCACGAGGCCGCCAGCGTCTCCAGCGTCGGACTGTGGTTCGAGATCCTGCTCATGCAGATGCTGCTGCGCGACGTGTACGGCCGCGACAAGCACTCGCGCCACGTCCAGTTCGCGCTCACCGAGGTGGCCGACGAATGCCGCCACTCGGTGATGTTCGCCCGCGCCGGTGAACGCCTGAACATGCCGAGCTACGGCCCGCACCCCGCGATCCACAAGCTCGGACGCATCTGGGGCGGCTTCTTCCGCGGCGCCAACGCGTACGCCAGCGTGATGGCCGCCGAGGAGATCCTCGACATGATGCAGCGCGACTTCATGAAGGACGAGCGCGTGCAGCCCGTCACCCGAACGGTGAGCAAGATCCACGTCCTCGAGGAGGCCCGCCACATCCGCTTCGCTCGCGAAGAGGTCGGACGCCGCATCGAGGGCGCCAGCTGGGCACGACTGCAGTTCGAGCGCCTCAACACCGCGGTGGTCGTGTATTTCGTGATGAAGAGCATGATCCGCAAGGACGTGTATGCGAATGCCGGACTCGACCCGGAGCGGGCCGCCGCCGAGGCCAAGAACAACCAGCACTACAAGGACACCGTCCGTACGTCCGGTTCCAAGTTGATGCAGTTCCTCGATGGCGTCGGCCTCGTCGGCGGCCCGTCCAAGCGCCTCTACAAGAGGGTCCATCTCCTCTGAATCATGTGGGGACGTGGTCCAGGTAGGACACACCGGTCGAGGTGATCTCGAGTACTCGCGCGGACGGAATGTCGAAGAACATTCCCGCGACGCGTACTCGGCCCTCGGCCGCCGCTGCGCCGACGAGGGGATGGCGCCCGAGGGTTTGTACCTGGACCGCCACGTTCACCATGCCCAGCTGGTCGACCTCGTCGAATCCGAGCTCGGCCGCTGCTCGCGCCACCGGATGACCGCTGAGGAACGCGTTCCGGCTCGGCTGCGCGAACGTCAGCCACTGCTCGACGGCGTCGCGATCGGACCCGTCGTTCTCGGGCGGCGCACTTGCGAGCACGGCCTTCATCGCGCCACAGCCGGAGTGGCCGCACACGATCACCGAGCTGACCTCGAGTTCGTCGAGGGCGAAGGCAAGTCCCGCCTCGACGGACACGTCCTGCTTCCCGGTCGGGACGAGGTTGCCCACGTTGCGCACCGTGAACAGGTCGCCCGGCCCACTGCTGGTGATCACGTTCGGCACGATGCGTGAATCGGAGCAGGTGAGGAACAACGAGTCGGGGCGCTGCCCGTCCCGGAGGTCGTCGAGGTGCGGCTGCAGTTGAGCCGCGTTCCGCCGGTGGTACTCCGACACTCCCGCGAGGACCGGTCGGAGCGCCGCCGGTGTGCTGGTGGACTCCTCGGTGTCGGTGTGTCGCGGCTGCCAGCTCTTCCACGGGGCGAACCCGCGAGGGCTCACCACTCCGATGCCACGCCTGGGCGGCGATGCGCCGACGGCGTCCATGTCGACGGGACCGAGCGCATCGATCACGACCGTTCCGCCGTTCCGCTCGTGGTGACGCTTCCAGTCGTCGATCGCCTCGAACATGGCGTGGTCGAGGAAGTCGACCGCCAGTTCCACGGTGACGTGCGCGCCCTCGGGCACCTTCGCGAGGAGCCCGGTCAATGCCGGCATGGACAGGAAGCTGCACGACCCCTCGACGGTCACGCGCCACCGCCCGGAACCCTCGGAGCCGACAGGTTCGGCCCGCATCTTGGGGTGGATGACCCGCCACAGCAGCAGGACCACCGCGAGTGCGAGACCGATGATCACGCCCTCGAGCAGGTTCAGGAAGACCACGCCGGCCACGGTCACGCCGTACACCCACAGGTCGCCGGTGCGCCGGGCCGTCCGCAGATGAGCCATCTTGACGAGCTGGATGCCGATCACGATGAGGAGGCCGGCCAGCGCGGCCATCGGGATCTGCTCGACGAGTCCGGTGAGCAGCGCGGCGAAGACGAGGATCCACACGCCGTGCAGCACCGCGGATGCCCGGGTGCGCGCCCCGGCGGCCACGTTGGTGGAACTGCGCACGATCACACCGGTGACCGGCAGGCCGCCGATGAGACCCGAGATCATGTTGGCCGAGCCCTGACCGACGAGTTCACGGTTGAACTCCGAACGCGTGCCGCCGTGCATCTTGTCGACGGCGACCGCGGACAGCAGGCTCTCGACGCTCGCGATCAGCGCGACCGTGAGTACACCGGTGGCCACTGCGAGCCACGGGCCCTCCGGCATCGAAGGCAGTGCCACGGCGTCGAACAGGGAGCCATCCAACGCGATTCGATCGATGTCGAGCGGGAAGACAAGGGAGAGAACGGTGGCGGCGACGACGGCGACCAGCGGGCCGGGGAGCACCTGCAGCTTGCCGGGAATCTTCTTCCAGAACAGCAGGACGGCGATGACCACCGATCCCACGAGGACGTCGCTGTACCGGGCGGACGTCAGCTGTCCGGGGAGCTGGGTGATGTTCTCGACGGTCGAGCTATGCGAGCTACCACCGAGTAGGACGTGAATCTGCTGGAGGGCGATCGTGATTCCGATACCCGCCAGCATGGCGTGGACCACGACCGGCGCGATGGCCAGGGCCGCACGGGCAATTCTACTGAGCCCGAAGATGATTTGAAGGAATCCGGCCGCGACGGTGATCGCGCACGTGGCCTTCCAGCCGAACGTGGCGACCAATTCTGCTACCACCACGGTCAATCCGGCGGCAGGACCACTGACCTGGAGCGGTGAACCTCCGATGGAACCCGCCACCACACCGCCGACGATCGCCGCGATGAGCCCCGCCATGATCGGGGCGTCGGACGCGATCGCGATACCGAGCGACAGTGGTAGTGCGACGAGGAAGACGACGAGCGACGCGGGTAGGTCGTATCGCGCGTTATCTCGCAACCTTTCGCCGAGGGTCGGTCCGGGGGCGGGTGCACCGGATGGGGGTGCTTTCTCGTTCTCGAGGATCGACATGTCGACACCTTACGGGCGGAGAACGACGAAACGCCCGAAACGGACGGGATCTTGTGGCATGTGTCACTGTGGCACTGCTTTTCGCACAGTTGAATCGAAAACTATTGGACAACAGTCCATTACATGAAGCTTAAAGTACACAAAGTTCACCGTGCCCACCCTTGCACCGTGAGACGTGCCGGTCACCGCGGGAAACGGTGACCGGCACGACCGGGCCGGCCTACACGGACGTGGGCACGACGACCAGCGCCCAGACGAACATCGGGGCCGACAGCACGATCAGACCGCAGTAGGCGAGCATCTTGCGCTGGAAGCGGCCCTTGTCCTCGACCTGTGCGTTGGCGAGCACCATCACACCGTTCGTCGAGAACGGGCTGACGTCGACCACCGTCGCGGAGAATGCCAGGGCCGCGACGAATCCCACGGCGCCCACCTCTCCCATCGCGAGCATCGGCGCGGCGAGGGGCAACGCGATGCCGAGGGTACCGATCGACGATCCGAACGCGGAGATGATCGCGACCGCGTAGCAGAGGATCAACGCGGTCAGCAACGGCGATCCGAGAGCCGACGCCGCATCGCCGAGGAAGTCGAGCGTGCCGTTCTGTGTCATGACCGCCATGTAGGTGAGCATCCCGCACACGAGCACCACGGCAGGCCATGCCACGTTGTCGATGACCTTGGGGTGCGACTTGGGCGCCATCAGGAGCAGCACCGCACTGATGCAGATCGAGCTGACGCCGACGTCGATTCCGAACGCGACCGACCCGACGACGAGGAAGCCGATGCCGGCGAGCGTCGCGAACCGGTACCGGTTCATCTTCACCGGCTTCACGCCTTCGTGGATCAGCGCCTCCTCGATGACCTCGCGATCGGTGAGGGTCGCGGTGTTCCCGCCCGGGCCGTTGCCCGCAGTCACGCCACCGGACGGCCCACGTGAGGATGAGGAGCCGCCGAATCCTCCGCCGTCGGATGTCTCCGCGACGGGACGCGGAGTGCGGCGACCGATCAGGTCGAGGCCGTAGATCAGGAACAGCACGATCGCGATGGCCAGGTTGAGGACGAACGGCAGAGCGAACAGGACCAGGGGATTCGCTCCGACGCCGGTCGAGTCCATCAGTCCGTTGATGAATGCGCCGTACAGATTGATGGGTGAGAACGCGCAGGCCAGGGCGCCGTGACTGATGACCATGCCCATCAGGAACGGGTTGATCTTGTTCTTGGCCGCGAGAGGCATCGCGATGGGGGCGAGCATCCCGACCGCGAGGACGGACCCGAGGGCCATCAGCAGTCCGGACAGCAGGAACATCATCCACAGGATCGCCCACCGCCTGCCGCGCACGAGTCGGAGGGAGGCCTCGATGACGAGGTCGATGGTCCCGTTCGCCTTGGCTATGGCGAACAGCAGCGTGATGCCGCCGACGATGATGAACGTGCTGCCGGGGAAGGCGTCGATGATGTCCTCGACCGGGATCCCGGACACCCAGCCGCCGATGACGAACGCTCCGGCGAACGCGAGGATGCCCATGTTGATCGGGGTGAGGGTCGCCACTGTGAAGATCGCGATCAGAGCGACGATGGAGATTGCGTAGACCATGGTCGGCCTTTCGGGGTGAGTTCGCAGATCACACTGCGGTGAGGGGCCGAGCTTGGGCCAGAGCGTGTTTCACGGTGTCGACGGCGAGGCCGAGGGCCTGCTGATCGATACCCGTGTCGATGTCGTGCGCGTGCAGGTGCGCGACCAGTTCCTCGGTGGCGAGGTTGCCGTGGGCGCCCGGCGCGAACGGGCAGCCACCGTACCCGCCGATGGCGCTGTCGAAGTGTGTGATCCCGAGTTGCCGGTGCGCGGCGATCACGGTGCCGAGGGCCTGACCGTGCGCATTGTGGAGGTGCAGGCTCAATTCGATGTCGGGCAGGGCGTCGCGTACCGCCCCGGCCGAAGCGAGCACCTGCTCGGTGGTGGCCGTCCCGAGCGTGTCGGCCAGCCCGAGCCGGCGCACACCCATCGCGGCCATCGCGCTCGCCACCCTCACCAGCGCGGCGGGGGCGATGATGCCCTCGAACGGACAGACGAACGCGGTCGACACACCTCCGAGGAAACTCCGGCCGGGGTATTTCTGCAATGCCTCGGCAAGTCCGTGCAGCGCCTCGTCCGGGTTCCGGCCCGTGTTGGCCGTGCTGTGCCCGGCACTGGCCGACGTCACGACCTGGATCTCGTCGATACCGGTCGCGATCGCACGGTGCACTCCACGCGGGTTGAGTGCCAGAGCGCTGTACGTGACCGACGGGTCGGTGCGGGGCAGCCGGGCGATGACGTCGTCGGCGTCCGCCATCTGCGGCACACGCGTGGGCGAGACGAACGATGCCGCTTCGATGTGCTTCATACCGGCGGCGACGAGTGCGTCCGCGACGGCGATCTTGTGGTCGGTCGAGACGACCACATCCTCGTCCTGCAGTCCGTCTCGCAGCACGACATCCGTTATGGTGACTGACATTTCACTTTCCTCCGATTCAGATGACGTTGCGGGCGCGGTAGTCGTCGAGCTGATCACCCGACAGATTCAGCAATCCGCCGAGGATCTCGTCGGTGTGCTCACCCAGCTCGGGGCCGGCCCAGCGGATCTGCGTGGGTTCGCCGTCGAGCTGCGGGACCACTCCGGGGAAGCGCACCTCTTCGGGCTCCCCGTCGACGGACACCTTCAGGCTCTGCAGCATGCCGCGGGCGTTGTAGTGCTCGTCGGCGGCGATCTGCACCGCGTCGTACACCTCGCCCACGGGCACACCGGCGGCGCCGAGTTCGGCGACGACGTCGCGGGGGCGACGCACCGACGTCCACGACGAGATGGCCTCGTCGAGTTCGGCTTCCCGCCGGAATCGCTGATCCCCGTCGGCGAGTTCGGGATCGTCGGCCAGATCGCCACGCCCCACGGCCTGCATCAACCGGCCGAACACGCCACTCGAGTTGCCGGCGATCATGACGGATCCGCCGTCGCACGGATAGACGCCGCTGGGTACCACGCCGGGCAGGTTGCCCGCGGTCCGTTCGCGGACCATGCCGTACGCGTCGTAGTCGGGGACGAGGGATTCCATCGCCATGAACACCGATTCGTACAGGGCCACGTCCGCGACGCGCGGGGTCGAGTGATCACCCTGCCTTGCCTTGGCCAGCAACATCATCAGGGCGCCGATCGCGCCGTGCAGTCCGGCGAGCGTGTCGGCGATGGGGGCGGCCGCCCGGACCGATTGACGGTCCGGATAGCCGGTGACGTGCCGCAGTCCGCCGAAGGCCTCGGCGACGCCGCCGAATCCGGTGCGCTCCCGGTACGGGCCCGTCTGCCCGTAGCCGGAGATCCGGACCAGCACGATGTCGGGGTTGGCGGCCGTCAGCTGGTCGGGCCCGATTCCCCACCGCTCGAGCGTTCCGGGACGGAAGTTCTCGATGACGACATCCGACTTCGCGGCGAGGTCGAGAATGATCGCGCGGCCCTCGTCGGTCCGGAGGTCGAGGGTGACGGACCGCTTGTTGCGCGCGATGGTGCGGAACATCATCGATGTCGCGCCACGGCGGCGACGCCAGCCCCGCAGTTCGTCGCCGACGCCCGGTCGCTCGATCTTGACCACCTCGGCGCCGAAGTCGGCGAAGATGCGGCTCGCCATGGGGGCTGCGATGAAGTTGCCGAGTTCCAGCACACGGATGCCGTGCAGTGGGCCGTTCTCTGGGACCTGCATGTGAGAGTTCTCCCTCGTCGATCTGAACCGGATGACGACTGGGCTCCTAACCTGCAAATTCTCATTATTTGGCAGTTAGATTCCCGTCTGATAAGAATGACGGTAGTGGCAGCAGTCACAATTGGCAATGCCCGGAGTCCGCGCCACACGACAATGGACGACGGGACGCTGCGCAATGCAGCAGGAATTCACTGCTCGACAGGAGGAGAACACGGTGAGAGAACCACACGTCGTTGCGATCGATGGACGGTCGCCGCGCGCGGAGAAGAGCACCTGGGTCGCGCCGACGGCCGCGGTGATCGGCGCCGCGACTCTCGGCGCGGAAACCAGCGTCTGGTACGGCGCGGTGCTGCGTGCCGATTGCGATTCCATCACCCTCGGCGAGGGCAGCAACATCCAGGACGGGGTGGCCGTTCACGTCGACCCGGGATTCCCCGTCGTCGTGGGCAGGGACGTCAGTGTGGGGCACAACGCCGTCCTGCACGGCTGCACCGTGGGCGACGGCGCCCTCGTGGGCATGGGGGCCACCGTCCTCAACGGTGCGGTGATCGGCGAGCAGTCGCTGGTCGCGGCAGGCGCGCTGGTCCTCGAGGGCACGCGAATTCCGCCGCGCTCACTCGTCGCAGGCGTGCCCGCGAAGGTGCGTCGCGAACTGACCGACGACGAGGTGGCCCACAACGCCGCCAACGCCGCGGTCTACCGTCAACTGGCGCAGCAACATCGGTCGGCGGACGTCACCACGTTCGACATCGCCTGAGCGACTCAGTCGCCCGGAACGGATTT
This sequence comes from Rhodococcus wratislaviensis, assembly GCF_900455735.1. Classification (GTDB taxonomy): domain Bacteria; phylum Actinomycetota; class Actinomycetes; order Mycobacteriales; family Mycobacteriaceae; genus Rhodococcus_F; species Rhodococcus_F wratislaviensis. Next base: position 242,043 of record NZ_UAUI01000022.1, read on the forward strand.
CTCGATCTGCCGCGCGGCAGCGACGACTGCGCGGCCCATCGACGCACCCAGGTTCTTCCCCATCCGCCCTTCGGGACCCGACACGCACACGGCGGCCACGATCTCGCCGTGCCGGCGGACCGGCGCACTGATGGACGCGGACCCCGGTGTCCGTTCCGAAACCGACACCCACCAACCTGATTTCACGGCTTCGGGGTCGGCCTCCCAGTCTCCGGACAACACGTGGCCGCTCGACCCCTGCGGTAGCGGGACCAACGTTCCGACGGGCAGTGCCACCCGCAGTTCGTGCTGGGAATCGACGCTCGCGGCGCAGAGACGGGACTCGCCTCGGCGAACCCACAACTGCGCGGATTCCCCTGTCTTTTCACTCAATTCGCGTAGCGCTGGAATCGCGAGGTCGCTCAACGCCGTGGTGACGAATCGCTGACCCAGATAGAAGCGGCCTTCCTGATCCTTGCGCAGGAGGCCGTGCTTGACCATGTCGGTTGCCAGCCGGTACGTGGTCGAGAGGGACAGGTCGAGTTCACGGGCGAGGTCGCTCGCGCCCATCGGGCTCGACTCGACGACATCGAGGATCGCCACCGCGCGGGCGAGCACTCCGACGCCGATCTCACTCCGCGCAACCATCGCAGTCCATTTCTATTGCCCCATTGAAGTATTCAGATTGTATAGGAAAGCCGGTGCGCGACCGCCCGCATCCGTCGATGCGGCTAGTTGTCCGGGTGTCGGTTGACGACCGGATCGGGGCCCGGTTACCTCTGTGTCAGGCATTCGCCACTCCCCCGGTGCACAGTCGCACCCCCATTCCCGGTATCCGAAAACCGTTGCAAGGAAAGGCACCATCATGACGATCGAGCAGACTCTCACCGACAAGGAACGCCTGGCAGGTCTCGACCTCGGCCAGCTCGAGCAGCTGGTCGGGCTGGTCGAATACGACGGCACCCGCGACCCGTTCCCGGTCAGCGGCTGGGACGCCGTCGTCTGGGTGGTCGGCAACGCCACCCAGACCGCCCACTACTTCCAGTCCGCGTTCGGGATGACCCTCGTCGCCTACTCCGGACCCACCACCGGCAACCGCGACCACCACAGTTTCGTCCTCGAATCCGGGGCCGTCCGCTTCGTCATCAAAGGCGCCGTGAACCCGGCCAGCCCGCTGATCGAGCACCACCGCACCCACGGCGACGGCGTCGTCGACATCGCCCTCGCCGTCCCCGACGTCGACAAGTGCATCGCCCACGCCCGCGCCCAGGGTGCCACCGTCCTCGACGAACCGCACGAGGTGACCGACGAGCACGGCACCGTCCGCCTCGCCGCGATCGCCACCTACGGCGACACCCGCCACACCCTCGTCGACCGCAGCAACTACACCGGCCCCTACCTGCCCGGCTACACCGCCCGCACCTCCGGCCACACCAAACGCGACGGGGCCCCCAAGCGCCTGTTCCAGGCCCTCGACCACGTCGTCGGCAACGTCGAACTCGGCAAGATGGACCACTGGGTCGACTTCTACAACCGGGTCATGGGCTTTACGAACATGGCCGAGTTCGTCGGCGAGGACATCGCCACCGACTACTCCGCGCTGATGAGCAAGGTCGTCTCCAACGGCAACCACCGGGTCAAGTTCCCCCTCAACGAACCCGCCCTCGCCAAGAAGCGGTCGCAGATCGACGAATACCTCGACTTCTACCAGGGCCCCGGCGCCCAGCACCTGGCCCTGGCCACCAACGACATCCTCACCGCCGTCGACCAGCTCACCGCCGAGGGCGTCGAATTCCTGGCCACCCCCGACTCCTACTACGAGGACCCCGAACTGCGGGCCCGGATCGGCAACGTCCGCGCCCCGATCGCCGAACTGCAGAAACGCGGCATCCTCGTCGACCGCGACGAGGACGGCTACCTGCTGCAGATCTTCACCAAACCCCTCGTCGACCGCCCCACCGTGTTCTTCGAACTCATCGAACGCCACGGCTCCCTCGGCTTCGGCATCGGCAACTTCAAAGCCCTCTTCGAAGCCATCGAACGCGAACAGGCCGCCCGCGGAAACTTCTGAGCGGGCGGCAGTGCAGCGGGCGCGATGTGGCAGGTCGGTACCCGGGATCAGCGCACCCGCGGGGTCTTCCGCGTGCTCACGGCGATGCGATTCCACGCGTTGATCGTGAGCACCAGCGAGATGAGCTGCGCCAGTTCCGTCTCCTCGAAGTGCTCCTCCGCCTCCTCGTACACCGAGTCGGGGACGAAGCCGTCGGTCAGCACGGTGATCGCTTCGGCGAGCGCGAACGCCGCACGCTCCTTGTCGGTGTACAGCCCGTGCGCCTCCTCCCACGCGCCCAGCAGGTACAGCTTCTGTTCGCTGATGCCGATCGTGCGGGCATCGGCGGTGTGCATGTCGATGCACCAGGCACAGTGGTTGATCTGGGAGCAACGGGTGAGCACGAGTTCGACCAGCTCCGGGTCGAGGCCCTGCCGTGCCGCGGCGTCGAGGGCGATCATCGCCTTGTAGACGGCGGGGGCCTTGCGTGCGAGATCGACTCGGGTCTTGCGCTCTGTTGTGGTCATACGAGAACCGTAGGCGCGAAGTAGCCCATCTGCATGGTTCAATTCATACATGGAAACGTGGGCCAATTCAGGTCTGGGCCGTGACCTCCACCTCGACCTGACCGCGTCCGGCGGCGAGCGGGCACCGAGGGTGCGCGCGAACCTGGTTTCCGCGCTGCGCGAGTCGATTCGATCGGGCCGGCTCGTCGCAGGCACCACCCTCCCGCCGTCCCGCACGCTGGCCCTCGACCTCGGTATCGCCCGCAACACCGTCGCCGAGGCGTACTCCGAACTGGTGGCCGAGGGCTGGCTCACCGCCCGGCAGGGATCGGGGACCCGGGTCGCCGAGCGGGCAGGCGAGCCCGCCCGGCGTCCGCGCACCCGCTCCGCGGCCGCACCCCGACCGCCGTTGAGCCTGATGCCCGGTTCGCCCGATGTCGGGGAATTTCCGCGTGCCGCCTGGATGGCGTCGGCCCGCCGGGCGCTCACCGCGGCACCCAACGACGCCTTCGGACCGGGTGATCCGCGGGGACGTCCCGAACTCCGACACGCCCTCGCCGAATACCTTTCTCGCGCACGTGGAGTGCGCACCGATCCCGACCACATCGTGGTGAGTGCGAGCTCGGGGCACGGACTGTGGTTGCTCGCCCGCGCCGGGAAGGGGCCGATCGCCGTCGAGGGCTACGGGCTGCATCTGCATCGCGAACTTCTCGGCGACGCCGGGATCTCCACCATCCCCCTGCAGCTCGACGCCCGCGGAGCGCAGCCCCCGGATACGACAGTCAGGCCGCTGTCGGCGGCGCTATTGACCCCGGCTCATCAATTCCCCACCGGCGGGCCGCTCCATCCCAGCAGGAGAACGGCTTTCGTGGAATGGGCACGCGCGACGGGGGCAACCGTGATCGAGGACGATTACGACGGGGAGTTCCGGTACGATCGCCAACCCGTCGGCGCCCTGCAGGGTCTGGCCCCGGACGAGGTGGCGTATCTGGGCACGGTGAGCAAGACCCTCTCCCCCGCGATCCGCGTGGGATGGATGGTGCTGCCGGAACGCCTGATCGATGGTGTCCTGGCAGTCAAGGGCGGATACGAGAGATGGGTCAGCGCGACGGACCAGCTCACAGTGGCAGACTTCATCGAGCGGGGCTCATTCGACCGGCACGTCCGCAGGATGCGCACCCTCTACCGCCGCCGCCGCGACACCCTCGTCGACACCCTCGCCGCCCGCGCACCACACGTGCACGTCACCGGCATCGCGGCCGGTTTGCACGCCGTGCTCGAACTTCCCGACGGGACCGAGGCGGCCACCGTCGACCGTGCCGCGGCACTCGGTCTCGCAGTGGCGGGTCTGCGCACGTTCCGTCATCCGGGCGCTCCCGCCGACCGGCCCGACGGACTCGTCGTCGGCTACAGCACACCGTCGTCCGCGCGTTTCCCGGCCACGCTCGACGCCCTGTGCCGAGCGCTGCCCACTCCGTGAGCGGAATTTCCTATGGGACTGGTCGGAATGCGTGTCGTGCGGTTACAGTCTGATCCGTGACCGAATCCGGCGTGATCGACTCAGGTGAGCTGCTGACGCGGCGTCGCCATGTCGATTTCGCACTGGTGTGTACCTCGAGGTGTCCGATCTCCTGATCGGACCCGTCCCGGCGTGACGTTCTCCACGCCGGGTTCTTCCCGCACACCCTCGTTTTCGAAGGATTCGCACTGTCATGACCACTGCATCCGTGTCGCACCTCACGTCCGTCATCGGCGCCACCCGCGACGCCGTTTCCCAGGATTCCGCGAACGCTCACGTCGTCTTCCGTGCCTCCGCGCAGGCGCACGACGCCGTCGCGAGCACCGTCACGCTCGGCAAGTACAGCGTCGAGGTGGACGAGCCGCCGGCGCTCGGCGGCGACAACTCGGCCGCCAATCCCGTGGAGTACTACCTCGCCTCACTGCTCTCCTGCCAGGTGGTCACGTACCGCTTCTGGGCCGAGAAGCTCGGTGTCCGTGTCGACGACATCTCGGCGAGCGCCGAGGGCGACCTCGACGTGCGCGGGTTCTTCGGCTTCGACGACGCCGTCCGTGCCGGGTTCGGTGAAGTGCGCGTCGTCGTGACGCTGACCGGCCCGGAACCGCGGGAGCGCTACCTCGAACTGCAGGAAGCAGTGGATGCGCACTGCCCCGTCCTCGACCTGACCCGCAATCAGACCCCGGTCCACACCGTGGTCGAAACACGCACCGGCGACAACTGATTCACCACATCCACCTCACCGAATCTGGAGCACACCACTCGTGACCGAGAACATCGATCCCACCGTCCACTGGTCGTTCGAGACCAAGCAGATCCACGCCGGGCAGACGTCCGACGCAACCACCAAGGCGCGGGCGCTGCCGATCTACCAGACCACCTCGTACACGTTCGACAGCACCGATCACGCTGCCGCGCTGTTCGGTCTGGCCGAGCCGGGCAACATCTACACCCGCATCATGAACCCCACGCAGGACGCGGTCGAGCAGCGCATTGCCGCCCTCGAAGGCGGCGTCGCCGCGCTGTTGCTGTCGTCCGGGCAGGCGGCGGAAACCTTTGCGGTGCTGAACCTCGCGGAGGCGGGCGACCACATCGTCTCCAGCCCGTACCTGTACGGCGGCACCTACAACCTTTTCCACTACACGCTGCCCAAGCTCGGCATCGAGGTCTCGTTCGTCGAGGACCCCGACGACCTCGAGCAGTGGCGCAGCGCCGTCCGCCCGAACACGAAGGCGTTCTACGGTGAGACGATCGCCAACCCGAAGAATCACATCCTGGACATCCCCGGAATCTCGAAGGTCGGCCACGACAACGGGATCCCGCTGATCGTCGACAATACGGTGGCCACACCGTACCTGCTGCAACCGTTGAAGCACGGCGCGGACATCGTGGTGCACTCGGCCACCAAGTACCTCGGCGGTCACGGCACGGCAATCGCCGGGGTCATCGTCGACGGCGGCACGTTCGACTGGACCCAGGGGCGCCACAGCAATTTCACCACCCCGGACCCGAGCTACCACGGTGTCGTCTTCGCGGACCTCGGCGCTCCGGCCTACGCGCTGAAGGCGCGCGTGCAGTTGCTGCGCGACCTCGGTTCCGCGGTCGCCCCCTTCAACGCGTTCCTCATCGCGCAGGGCATCGAGACCCTCAGCCTGCGCGTGGAGCGGCACGTCGCCAACGCCCAGAAGGTGGCCGAGTTCCTCGAGGCGCGCCCGGAGGTGACGTCCGTGGCGTACGCGGGTCTGCCGTCCTCGCAGTGGCACGAGCGCGCACAGCAGCTCACCCCGAAGGGTCCGGGTGCGATCGTGACGTTCGAACTGGCCGGCGGTGTCGATGCCGGCAAGAGGTTCGTCAACGCGCTCACCCTGCACAGCCACGTCGCGAACATCGGCGACGTGCGCTCGCTGGTGATCCACCCGGCGTCGACGACGCACTCGCAGCTCACCCCGGAGGAGCAGCTCGCCGCCGGTGTGACTCCCGGACTGGTCCGGCTCGCCGTCGGCATCGAGGGTATCGACGACATCCTCGCCGACCTCGAGACCGGATTCGCCGCAGCCGCACTCTGATCCGATGCCGGGAGGCCGGGGCGCGCGCCTCGGCCTCCCGGCGCTTTCAGATCATGGCGCGCATCATCCCCTGCGGTTCACCGCCGAGTTGGGTGAGCGCGCTCGCATGATTGGTCGGTCCGGGCACGTGGACCGCGTGGGCCAGACCGGCGTGCGCGTCCCGCCAGAAGCGCTGCATCGGAGTCTTGTAGTGCAACGCGCCGCCGCCGGCGCGCGCGAAGATCTCGTCCACGGCACGCACCGCGCGCCAGGCCGCGGCGATCTGGGTGCGGCGTCCGATCGCACGCTCCTCGAACGTGATCTCCTTGCCCGCGTCGACCTTGTCGTAGAACCGGTCTGCGGTCTCGATGAGGGAGACCCGCGACGCATTGATCTCGGCGGCGGACTCCCCGATCGCGCTGAGCACGTAGGGATCCTCCTTGATCTTCTTCCCCGTGATGGCGACGCGGTCCTTCTGCACCGCGATGTGACAGGCCAGCGCGCCCTCGGTGATGCCGATGACGGCGGCGGTGATGCCGAGCGGGAACATGCACGAATACGGCATGTTGAACAGCGGCTCCGGCCTGCCCGCCTCCTTCTGCGCACGTCCGTCCATCACCTTCGCCGCGTTCAACGTCCGGTAGCCCGGGACGAACGCACCGTCGACGATCAGGTCCTTGCTTCCGGTTCCGCGTAGTCCGATGACGTCCCACGTGTCCTCGACGATCTCATAGTCGGTGCGCGGCAGAATCACGTGCAGAGACGAGGGTGGCATCGCGATGCCACCCTCGCCGTCACCGACCATCGCCCCGAGGAAGGCCCACTGACAGTGGTCGGTTCCGGACGAGAAAGACCACCGCCCCTTCAGGACGTACCCACCGTCGACCGGGGTCGCGACACCCATGGGCGCATACGGGGACGCCATCCACGTGTCGTTGTCCTCGCCCCAGATCTCCTCCTGCACCTGTGGGTCGGCGAACGCCAGTTCCCACGGGTGCACGCCGACGATCCCGGTGACCCATCCGCTCGCACCGTCGAGTGCGGCGACTCCCATGACGGTCTCGGCGAACTCGCGGGGGTGGACCTCGTAGCCGCCGTAGAGCTTGGGCTGCAGCAACCGGATCGCCCCGGAGTCGCGCAGGAGGCCGGCGGCGGTGTCGGTGAGTCGGCAGTCCGCCTCCGACCGGACGGCCTGCCCGCGAATCTCCTCGGCGACGCCTTCGATTCTGTCGAGAACCTGACCCATCGGGACTCCCTTCCTCCGCGAGTAGAACACGTTCTAGTCAATATAGCGCCGAGGTGGCAATTCCGAGCCGATCCGCACCTCACGCTTGAAAGTTCGCCATACCTAAATCTATAGTGCGGAGATACGAATCAGCAGGTAGATCGACAGACCACGACCAGGAGCTCCGTGAGCATCGAGGCACCCCGCCCTCTCCTCCCGCGCCGCACACCCCGCAAGGGCAGCCTTCGAACGGTCGCGCTCCTCGGGCCCGCTTTCGTGGCGGCCATCGCGTACGTCGACCCCGGAAACGTGGCCGCCAACCTCACCGCGGGCGCGAAGTACGGGTACCTGCTCGTCTGGGTCCTTGTGCTCGCCAATGCCATGGCCGTGCTGGTGCAGTACCTGTCCGCGAAACTCGGGCTGGTCACCGGCAAATCACTGCCCGAGATGCTGGGGACCCGCCTGCGGACCGGGAACCGCCGCGCGTTCTGGCTGCAGGCGGAGGCGATGGCGATCGCCACCGACCTCGCCGAGGTGATCGGCGGCGCGATCGCACTCAATCTCCTGTTCGGCGTTCCACTCTTCGTCGGAGGCCTGATCACGGGCGTCGTGTCGATGGGCATCCTGTCGATCCAGAGCCGCCGCGGTCAGCGGACGTTCGAGTTCGTCGTGATGGGACTCCTGACGATCATCACCGTCGGGTTCCTCACCGGACTCGCGTTCACCGACGTGTCGGGCACGGACGCGCTCGCCGGACTCGTGCCGCGTTTCGAGGGCACCGAGACGGTGCTGCTCGCCGCGAGCATGCTCGGCGCCACCGTGATGCCGCACGCGATCTACCTGCACTCCGCCCTCGCCCGCGACCGGCACGGGAACGACCTGGAAGGACCGCGCCTCGCGCGACTGCTACGGGTGACGAAGTGGGACGTGGTAGGTGCGCTGATCGTGGCGGGCGCGGTGAACATCGGCATGCTGCTGCTCGCCGCCTCGGCCCTGCGCGGCATCCCCGGCACCGATTCGATCGACGGCGCGCACGCCGCCATCCAGAGTTCGCTCGGCCCCACCGTCGCCGTCATCTTCGCCGTCGGACTGCTGGCTTCCGGCCTGGCGTCCACGTCGATCGGCTGCGCCGCCGGCTCCGAGATCATGTACGGCCTGCTGTCGATGCGCATCCCGCTGCTGCTGCGCCGGGTGGTCACCCTGATCCCGGCGCTGGTCGTGCTGGCGGTCGGGGTGGATCCCACGTTCGCGCTCGTCCTCAGTCAGGTGGTGCTGAGCCTGTGCATCCCGTTCGCGGTGATCCCACTCGTGCGGATGACGTCGAGTCGCGACCTGATGGGCGTCCACCGCAACGCGACGGCCACCACAGTCGCCGCCTGGGTGGCGGCGTCGCTGATCGTCGTGCTCAACGTGTCGCTGCTGTGGCTGACGTTCACGGGTTCGGCCTGATCACTCGTGCCGCGGCGCACCGGACACGACGCGGTGCAGCGCCTGCAGGTCCTCGGACAGCATCCGGAACATCCAGTAGGCCCCGACGAACGCGACGACGCTGCCGACGCACAGGACGCGGAGCGCGACGATCACCCGGGGCAGGTCTTCCGGGGGAATGAACGTGGCCCCCGCGATCCCGAGCAGTGGCACGGCGGCCGCCGCGGCGAGGAAGAGCGTGCTGCGTCGCCCGAGCCGTCGCAGCATCCGGGCGTCCGAGGCACTGATCTCGCCGTGCCGCAGAAACACCGGGTAGAGGCAGCGGACGGCGTAGAAGTTCACGAAGAAGAACGGGTAGACCACCGCGATCGCTCCGCATACGAGCTGTGATGCAGTGAAGTGGACGACCGTGTTCCACGGAACCTCACTGCCGCTCACCTCCAGCGTGATCGGCACGACGAGGCCGCTGACCACCCAGAGACCGAGGCAGAGCAGTGCACACCGCTGGCCGAGCAGCAGGGTGTCCCGGCGCGCCCGGGCGAGCTGGGCGCCGGTGTAGACCCGCCCCCGGCGCAGCCCGCCGGCCACCATCGTCAGGTAGAGCACCATCGACAGCGTGCCCACGGCTCCGATGAGGAACGCGACCGTGTAGTCGATCCGGGTGATCCGCTCGAAGTTCTCCTGCGCGGCGGGCGGCAGCTTGCTGATGATCAGGGTGCTGTTGTGCTGGTAGCTGTAGAGGATCGCCAGCAGATTGGGAACTGCGATGGCCAGGAACATGATCGGGTGCGTCCACCGCCGCATCCGCAGCCGCCAGCTTCCCGGCGGTGGATCGACCAGATCGCGGGCGTGCGCGTCGAGGCAGACGTCGAGCTGCTGGGCGAGTTCGGCCCCGGAGGAGAACCGATCCTTCGGTGCCGGCGCCAGCGATGTGAGCAGCACTCGCCGCAGCGCGTTCGGGCAGTCGGCGGGCAGTTCGCCTTCGGCCGGTTCGTCCGGTCCGCGCCGCCGCGCGAGCATCGCGTCGAGTGTGGTGCGGTCGCCGGGCGGGTGGGAGTGCAGTTCGGCGTCGCTGTCGTAGAAAGGTCTTCTGCCGGTCAGCAACTCCCACAGGACGACGGCGAGCGAATACAGGTCGCTGCGGGTGTCGAGATCGCCGGGTGCGCCCGGCCGGTCCGGGTGGATCGCCTCGAGCTGTTCCGGCGACATGTAGGCCAGCGAGCCGCCGAAGTACGCCACCGGGCTGGCACCCGCGATGTTCCCGCTGAAACTGATGTTGAAGTCGGCGAGCTTCGGGACGCCCTCGGCCGTCAGCAGCACGTTCGCCGGTTTGACGTCGCGGTGGAGCACGCCGTGCCTCCCGGCGTAATCGAGCGCCTGCGCCAGCCGGCGGCCGAGCCAGGCCACCGTCTCGGGCCAGGTCAGCGTCGCGATCTCCTGACGAACGGCGGATTCGCTGGGCCGGATCTCGCCCCTGCCCACCAGGGCCCGGTCGATCGCATCCAGCAGCACGGCGCCGCTGCGCGAGTCCGGCGGCGTCTCACGTACCCGGCCGACCACGTCGAGCAGGGTTCCCCCGGCACGTACTGCATGTACAGCAGTCGCAGGTCGCGGCCCGCGAGGAGTCGTTGATCGAAGACCCGGACGATGTAGTCGTGGTCGAACTGGGCCAGGGTCTGCGGCTCGGTGCCGCGGTCCTGTGAGATCTTCACCGCGACCAGTCTCTGCAGCGACCGCTGCCGGGCGAGGAACACCCGCGCGAACGCGCCCCGGCCGAGACCGGTCATGAGGTCGAAGTCGTCGATCCGCTGGCCCACCTCGAGATCGTCGAGGGTGGCTACGCTCCCCGCATACACCGTCGGGGTCTTCTCGCCGTGGTGGAGCGAGGTGCTCTGGTACTCGCCGGTGCCGAGTAGTTCGTCGAGCTGACCGGCCTGGCCCGGAAAGTTCTGGGTGTATTCGCTCGCCTCGACCGATTCCCCGCTGCGCCGCCGGATGTGGAATTCCTCGTACAGCAGGTCCGGCGGCAACGGCCACCGCCGCAGTTCGGGCAGCTCCTCACAGTATTGGGCGAGCCGCTTCGGGTGGTCGCCGCGCAGCCAGCGGTTCTCCAGGTCGACCTTGACCAGTTCGACGAGCGTGACGCGGCGGAGCGCGGGTGAGGTGGGCAGATACGCGACCAGATCGGGCGCGGACGACGAGGACTCCCAGGCACTGGCGAAGCGCGCGACGGCGTCGCCGACCGCCGTGTCCGACACCCAGGCCTGCTCGGAAGCGGCCGGTGAACCTCGCCGGGAGGGCATGAAAGCCATGGTAGCTGGCCACGCCCGGCGGACTACTGCAGTTCCGACACCGGGGTCGACGGGTCGATGGTGACGCCGATCCGCGCCAGATTGCCGTGCAGCACTTGCCAGATCGACACCTCGAGGAACTCGGCCAGCTCGTCGCTGCCGAGCGCCGGCTGCGGGTTGCTCAGCCACCGGTTGACGCTGGCATCCACGAGCCCCACCAAACCGAAGGCCAGCGACTCGGCCAGATCCGAATTGCCGGCCACCGTGTCGAGGACCGTCGCGATCAACCCCGACAGCTGGAGTGCGATCGCGGTCTTCGTTCCCGTCACCACACGCGAGCCGGTGGTGCGCCGGCTCGGCGATCCGGTGCCGAGGAATTGGTGGAGCCGTGGATATTCCACGATCCACCTCAGGTATGTCTCGACCGCGCGCGCGATCGCCTCGCCCACGGTCCCCTCCGGTGTCAACGTGGGGGCGAGGTCCGCCATCAGCCGTTCGATGATGCGGCCGCGCAACTGCTCGTCGAGGTCGCCGCGATCGGCGAAGATCCGGTAGACCACCGACCGCGGCACGTCGGCGCGGTTCGCGATCTGCTGGACGCCCACGTCGGGACCGTCCTCGTTGATGGCGTCCATCGCGGCTTCGAGAATCCGGCTTCGGCGTTCCGCCTTGTGGTCCTCCCAGCGCGTGGCGCGGCCGTCGCCCTGGGGCGACGCGGCGGTTTCCACTTTGTCCGGCATCACGCACACGTTACCCATCCGACTGTTGACTGGACAGCCTGTCTCACATACTTTGGTGAGACAGGGTGTCACACACATATTTCTCCGGACTCAGGGAGCCGCAATGGGTAACAGGGTGTTCGTCGTCGGCGTCGGGATGACGAAGTTCGAGAAGCCGGGTGCACGCGAGTGGGACTACCCCGACATGGCGCGCGAGGCAGGCGGCGGGGCACTCGAGGACGCCGGGATCGAGTACGCGCTCGTGGAGCAGGCGTACGTCGGATACGTGTACGGCGAGTCCACGTCGGGACAGCGGGCGGTGTACGAACTCGGCCTCACCGGCATTCCCATCGTGAACGTCAACAACAACTGTTCGACGGGGTCGACCGCGCTCTTCCTCGCCACGCAGGCGGTCCGGAGCGGTCAGGTGGACTGCGCACTCGCGCTGGGCTTCGAGAAGATGCAGGCCGGTTCGCTCGGGTCCACGTACGACGACCGGGAACAACCGATGATGCGCCATCTCCTCGCGCTCGCCGAACTCCAGGAGTTCGCGATGCCGCCTGCCCCCTACATGTTCGGCGCCGCAGGCAAGGAACACATGGAACGCTTCGGGACCACGGCGGAACAGTTCGCCAAGATCGGCGTGAAGAACCACCGCCACTCACAGAACAACCCGTACGCCCAGTTCCAGGACGAGTACACGCTCGACGAGATCCTCGGCTCGAAGCCGATCTACGGGCCCCTCACCAAACTGCAGTGCTCCCCCACCTCGGACGGCTCCGGTGCCGTCGTCGTCGTGAGCGAGGAGTTCGTCGACAAGCACGACCTCGCCGGGCAGGCCGTGGAGATCGTCGGCCAGTCCATGGTCACCGACCTCCCGAGCACGTTCGAGGACCGGAGCGCGATCAGCCTGGTCGGCGCGGACATGACCCGCACGGCCGCGGCCCGCGTGTACGAACAGGCGGGCATCGGACCGGACGACATCGACGTCATCGAGCTCCACGACTGCTTCTCCACCAACGAACTGCTGACCTACGAGGCGCTCGGGCTGTGCGGCGAGGGCGAGGGCGGCAAACTCGTCGACAACGACGACACCACGTACGGCGGCCGCTGGGTGGTCAACCCGTCCGGTGGTCTCATCTCCAAGGGCCACCCGCTCGGCGCCACCGGACTCGCCCAGTGCAGCGAACTCACCTGGCAACTCCGCGGCACGGCCGACAAGCGGCAGGTCGACGGCGCCGCGGTCGCCCTCCAGCACAACATCGGCCTCGGTGGCGCCGTCGTCGTCACCGCCTACCGCGCGCTCTGATCCTTCTCTCTCACCATTCTTTTCACCTCGAAACACCAGGAGTACACCATGGCTTCCGTTTCCGTCGCAGCGTCCCTGCCCGCCTCCCCCGACAAGGCGTGGGACGCGCTCTCCGACCTGTCCCGCTGGGAGGAGTGGCTCACCATCCACCAGTCCTGGAAGAGCGAGATCCCCACCCAGGTGGCACTCGGATCGAAGTTCACCGAGGTCGTCTCCGTGATGGGTATGGCCAACAAGATCGAGTGGACCGTCACCGAGGTGCAGGTCCCCGAGATGGTGAAGATCTCCGGCACCGGCATGGCCGGGGTCACCGTCGAATTCACGCTGAAAGTCGAGCCGGACGGCGCCGGATCCACGGCGATCATCGACGCGAGTTTCACCGGCACGATGATCGTCGGCCCCATCGGCAAGGCCGTCGCCAAGAACGCCAAGGCGGATCTGGAGGCCTCCCTGGCCGGGTTCGCCGACATGGTGGGCTGATCCGCATGACCACCCCCACAGTCGAATTCGATACGAGCGGCGTCGGCCAGTGGACGGATCCGCAGCGGTTCGAGGTCACCGCCGAGCGGATCGCCGACTACGCCGCGGCCACCAACGATCCCATCGAACGCCATCTCGCCGGCGAGGTCGCGCCCCCGGTGTTCGCCGTGGTCCCCGCGTTCACGTCGATGGCACCGGCGGCACTGTCCGTCGCCCCGGTCGAACTGCTCATGAAGCTCGTGCACGGGGAGCAGGATTTCCACTTCCACCGTCCGATCCGCCCCGGCGACACCCTCGTGGTCCGCGCGAAGCCGATCGGATTCGAGGGCCGGGAGAACGGCTCCACCGTCGTCGTCTACGTCGAAACCACCACGGAAGCCGGTGAACTGGTCAACGAGCAGTGGATGACCGCGTTCTTCCGGAAGGTCGACGCGGGAGCCGGACTCGGCGAGCAGGCACCCGCGCACCGGTTCGACGAGTCCCTACGGGGACAGGCCCCGGTCGCGACGATCACCCAGCACATCGACGAGGACCAGACGTTCCGCTACTCCCCCGCCTCCGGTGATCCGATGCCGATCCACCTGGACGACGAGATCGCCCGGATGTCCGGACTTCCCGGAATCATCAACCACGGCCTGTGCACCATGGCGTTCACCTCGTGGGCGGCGCTCACCGAACTCGCCGACGGCAGGGTCGAACGGCTCCGCCGGCTCGCCGTGCGGTTCGCGAAACCCGTCCTGCCCGGCCAGGACATCGGCACGCAGTTCCGGCAGGTCGCCGAGCCCACGGGCGCGGCAACGTCGTACGCCTACGAGACCACCGTCGGCGACGCACTCGTCATCAAGGACGGCCTCGCCGTCATCGCGGACACCGAAACCTAGGAGCACGCACATGGGAACACTCGACGGACGGGTGGCCATCGTCACCGGCGCCGGACGCGGAATCGGCCGGGAGCACGCACTGCTCTTCGCCCGCGAGGGCGCTGCCGTGGTTGTCAACGACCTCGGCGGCGCGAACGACGGCACCGGCGAGGACGCGGGCCCAGCGCAGCAGGTCGTCGACGAGATCGTCGCCGCGGGCGGCAGGGCAGTCGCGAACACCGACAACGTCGCATCCTGGGACGGCGCCGAAGGACTCGTCGACCAAGCGGTGCGCGAGTTCGGCCGACTCGACGTCCTCGTCAACAACGCGGGCATCCTGCGGGACGCCTTCATCGCGGGCATGACCGAAAGCCAGTGGGACGCCGTCATCGCCGTACATCTCAAGGGACACGCCGCCACCCTGCACCACGCGGCGGCGTACTGGAAGGCGCAGACCAAGGCGGGCGCGACCGTGAACGCGTCCGTGATCAACACCGCGTCCGCGTCGGGCACGTTCATGCCCAACGCGGGCCAGGGCAACTACGGCGCCGCGAAGGCGGGCATCGCCGCACTCACCCTGGTCGCCGCGGACGAACTCGAACGCTACGGCGTCCGGGTCAACGCGATCGCCCCGATCGCCCGCACCCGGCTCACGCTGGCCACCCCGGGCATGGGCGCGCTGTTCGCCGAGGAGGTGCCGGAGGGCGAGTTCGACGCGTTCAGCCCCGCCAACATCTCTCCGCTCGTCGCGCGTCTCGCCGACGCGAACTGCAAGATCACCGGCAAGGTGTTCGCCGTGCAGGGCGGGGCCATCTCCGAGCTCGCCGGCTGGCACGACGTCACGACCATCGAGAGCGACGGCCCGTGGACCGTCGCCGACCTCGCCGACCGGCTCGGCTGAAGGGCCCCGACATGGCCAAGAACACGTACGAGCTCGGGCTCGGGCTCACCGAGGAACACCGGGCCCTCGCCGACTCGATCCGCGCATTCGCCGAACGCACCATCACCGCGGATCGCGTCCGGTCCGCGGTCGAGTCCCCGAGCGAGGACAAGTTCCCGCCGTTCTGGGATGCACTCGTCGGTCAGGACCTGCTGGGACTGCACATCCCCGAGGACAAGGGCGGTCACGGCGCCGGGCTCCTCACGTTGGCGGTGGCTCTCGAAGCCCTGGGGCGGACGGCCGCTCCGGGCCCGTTCGTCCCGACAGCGCTGTCCGCCGCGCTCGTGGCGGCCGCGGATTCCAAGGTCGGCATCGAGCTGATGCCGGGGCTCCTCGACGGATCACACACCGCCGCAGTCGCGTTGGGCCGTCCACTCGATGCCTTTGCGCACGAGGGCGGATACCGTGTCACCGGGGTCGCCGACGCCGTCCTCGGCGGCGAACACGCCGACCTCCTGCTACTCCCGATCACCGTCGGCGACGACGTCCGCTGGGCCGTCGTCGATTCCGCGGATGTCACCGTCACGGTGCAGGACAGCATCGACGTGCTCCGCGGTTCGGCACGGATCACCGCCGACGCCGTTCAGGTGGGCGCCGACCGGATCCTCGACGGGCTCGGCGAGCAGCGTGTCCGGTCCGTCGCCACCGTCGTCCTCGGTGCCGAGGCGATCGGCGTGATGTCGTGGTGCGTGTCCACCGCATCCGAATACGCGAAGACACGGGTGCAGTTCGGGCGCCCGATCGGCCAGTTCCAGGGCGTCAAGCACAAGTGCGCCCACATGGGCATCGCACTGGAGAAGGCGCGCGCGGTGCTGTGGGACGCCGCGTCCGCCCTCGACAACGGCGACGACACCGCCGATTTCGCCGCGGACATCGCCGCCGTCGTCGTCCCCGATGCCGCAGTGCAGTGCGCACAGGACTGCATCCAGGTCCACGGCGGCATCGGATTCACCTGGGAGCACGACGCACACCTGTACTACCGCCGGGCGCTGGCCATCCGGGGGCTGCTCGGCACCCGCGAGGAGCGGGCCACTCGGGTGGCCGACCAGTCCCTCGCAGGCACCGCCCGCACCTCCGAATTGGAACTGCCGGACGACGCCGAGGCGATCCGCACCCTGGTGCGGGCGGAACTCGCCCCGCTGGTGGGCCTCGACGAGGACGACCAGTTGATCGCCCTCGGCGACGGCGGCTGGGTGCAGCCGCACCTGCCGAAGCCGTACGGGCGCAGCGCGTCCCCGCTCGAGCAGATCGTCATCGCCCAGGAGATCAAGGCGGCGGGAATTCCGATGCCGCAGCTGCTGATGGGCGGCTGGGCGGTGCAGGCCGTCGTCGCCCACGGCACGGACGCGCAGAAACGGGATCTCGCCGTCCCCACGCTGCGCGGAGATCTCGTGTGGTGCCAGCTGTTCAGCGAACCGGGGGCCGGTTCCGACCTGGCGTCGCTGACCACCAAGGCGGAGAAGGTCGACGGCGGCTGGACGGTGACCGGCCAGAAGATCTGGACCACGGTGGCGCAGTTCTCCGACTGGGCGATGCTGATCGCCCGCACCGACCCGTCCAGACCGAAACACGAGGGCATCACGTACTTCGTGCTGGACATGTCGACGCCGGGGGTGACCGTCCGGCCGCTGCGCGAGATGACCGGGTCGGCCCTGTTCAACGAGGTCTTCCTCGACCACGTGTTCATCCCGGACGAGAACGTGGTCGGAACCGTGAACGACGGGTGGAACGTGGCCCGCACGACCCTCGCGGGCGAGCGGGTTGCCCTGAGTCAGAAGATGGAGGCCTACGCCACCGACAAGGATCTGCTGCAGTTCGCCCGCGGCCGTGACCTCGGCCCGCTTTCACGCTTCCGTGTCGGCGAACTGGTGGCCGAGAGCCAGGCCATCGATCTGATCGGTTCACGGATCGTGCTGAAGCAACTGTCGGGGGCCGACGTGAGCACCACGTCGAGCGTCGGGAAACTGCTGGGCATGGGGCTCGGGCAGTCGATCGCCGAATTCGTCGTCGCCGAACTGGGGGCGGCGGGCGCCGTGAGCATTCCCGGGGAGCCGAGCGACAAGGCGATGGAGCAGCTGATCGCCGGCCGCGCCACCACCATCTACGGCGGCACCACCGAGGTGCAGCTCAACGTGATCGGGGAACGCATGCTCGGACTGCCCCGCGACGCGCAGGGGGTGTCGTGACCGGCGGGCCGCTGAGCGGGCTGACCGTCGTCGAGATCGCGAGCCTCGCGCCCGCCCCGTTCGGGTGCATGATCCTCGCCGATCTCGGCGCGGACGTGATCCGCGTCGAACGGGCCGGCGACGGCGGCAGCGGGCTGATGGCGCCGTCGGGGGTGCTCGACCGCGGACGGCGGTCGATCGCGGTGAACCTGCGGACCCCGGAGGGGCTGGGGGCCGTTCTGAGACTCGTCGAGGGCGCCGACATCCTCGTCGAGGGTTTCCGTCCCGGCGTCGCGGAACGCCTGGGCATCGGCCCCGACGACTGCCTGTCCCGCAACCCCGGCCTGATCTACGGGCGGATGACCGGCTGGGGCCAGCACGGACCCCTCGCGCCGCGGGCCGGGCACGACATCAACTACATCGCGCTCGCCGGCGCGCTCGAACCCATCGGGCGCGCCGGCGAGCGGCCGGTGCCGCCGCTGAACCTGTTGGGCGACTTCGGCGGTGGCGGCCTGATGCTGGCGATGGGGATCCTGGCCGCGCTGCACGAGCGTTCCCGTTCGGGCCGTGGGCAGGTGGTGGACGCGTCGATGGTCGACGGTGCGGCACTGCTGACGGCGTTCGTCCACGGCATGAACGCCGCCGGGCTGTGGCAGGAAGGTCGCGGGCAGAACGTCCTCGACGGGGCCGCCGCGTTCTACGACACCTACGCGTGCGCCGACGGTCTGCACGTGGCGGTCGGGTGCGTCGAACCGCACTTCTACGGTGAACTCCTCGACGTGCTGGGGTTGAGCGGCGAGGATCTGCCGTCGCAGTACGACCTCGATGCGGCGCCGGAACTGAAGAAGCGCCTCGCCGACGTGTTCGCGACCCGGCCGCGGGACGACTGGGCGGCCGTCTTCGCCGATTCCAACGCGTGCGTGTCGCCCGTCCTCTCGCCGTGGGAAGCGCACGAGCACCCCCACGACAAGGAACGGGAGACGTTCGTCGAGGTGGGGGGCATCCGCCAGCCCGCACCGGCACCGCGCTTCAGCCGCACCCCGGCGCCCGTTCCCCGCCCGGCCCCGCGGCCCGGGCAGGACACCGATGCGATCCTCGCGCAGGCCGGGTACGACCCGTCGGGGATCGAGCACCTGCGCTCGGCGGGTGCCGTCGAGTAGGTGACGGGGACCTATCCGCGCTCGGCGTCCGGCGGGAAGCCACCGGTCGCGATGGGTCCCCACTCGTCGATGGCGATCCGGATCAGGCTCTTGTTCTGCTTCCGCATGGCGTCCCGGTACTCGTCCCAGTCGGGATGCTCGCCGGAGATGCCGCGGAAGTACTCCACCAGCGGCTCGAGCGCGTCGGGCATGTCCAGCACCTCGGCCGTGCCGTCGATCTGCACGTAGGCGCCGTTGAACTCGTCGGAGAGCACGCACACGCTCACGGCGGGGTCGTGTCGCACGTTCGCCGCCTTGGCGCGCTGCGGGTAGGTGGCGACGACGATCCGCCCTTCCGAGTCGAGTCCCGACGTGACCGGGGAGATCTGCAGGCCGCCGGAGCGCTTCCGGGTGATCAGCACGCTGCGATGGCGCGGACGGACGAAGTCGAGCAACTCTTCTCGCGTGACACGGTCGGCGGTGGCGATGGCCATGGTGCACCTCTCCTCTGCTGCGTTGGTTCTCTCCGGTTCACCATAAGCTCCGCCACAGTCCTCAGACGTCTGAGGACTGTGCTACCGTCGCCGAATGGCCGGACGTCACACCCTCCGCAGCGGACCGCTGGTTCCCCAGCTCGAGGAACTCCTCACCGCCCGGATCCGCGAAGGCAAGTGGGCCCTCGGCAGCCGCATCCCCAGCGAGGCCGAACTGGCCACCGAATTCGGCGTCGGCCGCTCCTCCGTCCGCGAGGCCGTCCGGCTGCTCGCCCGCGACGGCCTGCTCGACGTGCGGCACGGCGTCGGCACGTTCGTCGCTGAGCCACCCACGGGCGGTGCGGGACTCGAGAAGCTGCTGCGCCGCGCCCGCCTGCTCGAGGTATACGAGGTACGGCGCGCCCTCGAGATCGAGGCCGCCCAGCTCGCCGCGGAACGCGCACGCCCCGAGGATCTTCGGCGACTACGAGAGCAGCTGTCGGCCCGACACGACAGCACCACCGAGTCGACCGCCGTCTTCGTCGCGGCCGACCTCGACTTCCACGCCTCGATCCTGGAGATCGCAGGCAACTCGATCCTGTCCGCCCTGTTCGATTCGATCCGGCCGCTGCTCGTCGAAGCGCTGGCCGAACTCGTCGACCACGAACCGGGCAGACCCGACACCAGCTGCGCACACGACGACCTGGTGCGCGCGCTGGAAGCGGGCGATGCCGAGGCGGCTGTCGCCGCCACCGCCGCCAACCTCGATCCGACCATGTCGATACTGCGGAAAGGCGAACATCAGTGACCACCCCGAACTCGGTCGTCAGCACCGAGCACGTCGACCTCGTGCGGAGCGGACGGTATCTGCTCAGCGACATCACCCTCCACATCGAACGCGGACAGCACTGGGTGCTGCTCGGTGCGAACGGTGCGGGCAAGAGCACCCTGCTGAGCATGCTCGGCGCTTTCGCGCACCCGACCCACGGCACCGTCCACGTCCTCGGCCATCAGCTGGGCCGGGTCGACATGCGTGAGTTGCGCGCCCACATCGGGCACGTGAACCCGCGACACCGGATCGACGCGCCACTGACGGTGCGCGACGTCGTGCTGACCGGTCTCACCAACACACCCGAATTCGTGCCGAGGTGGTCACCGACCGCCGGCCAGGTCGCCCGAGCCGACGAACTGATCGCATCCCTCGGCATGCAGAAGCACGCGGATGCCTTGTGGCCCAACCTGTCCCAGGGCGAACGCGGACGGGCCCTGATCGCGCGGGCGCTCATATCCGAGCCGCAACTCCTCCTGCTCGACGAGCCCGCCACCGGCCTGGATCTGGCTGCGCGAGAACAACTCCTCACCGCACTCGACGAACTGCGCGTCACGTACCCGAGCCTCGCCAGCATCCTCGTCACCCACCACCTCGAGGAAATCCCGACCACCACCACCCACGCCGTCCTCATCCGCGACGGCCGGGTGATCGCACAGGGCCCCGTCGCGGACGTCCTCACCACCGGCACCATCAGCGAATGCTTCGACCACCCGATCGAGATCACCCGGCAACGCGGTCGGTGGGTCGCGCAGACGCGGGTGCCCGAGGTGGTCGGATAGCCGCCGACGCGGTGCACACTGGTGGGCATGGCACGAGGCGACCACCCTCAGCGCACCCCGTTCTACGGTGTGGTGCTCATCGTCGTCGCACTGGCGGCGGCGATGACCGCGAACCGCACCGCACCCGTCTGGGTGCAGGTACCGGTCTACGTCCTGGCCGTGCTCGCGTCCATGACCGGCTTCGTCATGACCTTCCGCGACCTGTCGTGAGTGGGTAGCCGGCCTACGCCACAGTTGCAAAGACATTGGCCGGATTCCCACGCAATTGCCTGCGATTCCGGCAAATCCGTCGGCAACTGCGCGGGAGGCGCTACGACCTCACCCGCTCACACGAGCCGACGGGATGCGCGGCCAGCAACTCCTTCGCGCGATCACGTCCGGTACCAGCACGTCGGGTGACGAGGCCTCGCACTCCGCGACGGCGGAGGGGCCGTCCGGCGCCGTCACGACGTCGAAGCCCTCCGCACGCAACCGCGCCGCGACCGCGTCGCAGATCGTCGCCTCGTCGTCGACGACGAGCACTCTTCGCTGGCTCCCCGACTGTATTGGGCGGACGTGCGGATCCCCGTCAGAGCTTGTGAAGATTCTGTGCAGGTTTGCCCGCGGTTCCGCCGCGGGGTGGGAGATGCGCACCCTGGGGTGCCTGTCGAAAGGCTCGCGTCCGGCGCAAGCTTGGTCTATCAGCCCAGCTAGACACCCCAATCCACTGGAGGCACCCCATCGTCCACACCGCAACCCGCATCGCGATCGGCGCAACCGCCGCCCTCACGTTCTCCCTCGCAGGAGCCGCAGTGATCGTTCTTGCCGGTGGACATACCGACGGGGCTCCGACCCCGAGCTCGGAGGGGGCCATCTCGCAGCAGCAGCCGGCTCCGGCGATCGCGCCGACCCCGGGCCGGGTCGTCGCAGACCCCGGCTACTCGGTGAATCCCGGGTACTCGGCGCCCGGCTATTCGGCCGACACCGAAACGGTGGCACCGGGACCGGGTGTCGTTCCGCCCATCGTGGCGGCACCGCCCATCGTCCGAGCACCGATCGCCCAGCCGCCGGTTGCCCAACCGCCCATCGCTCAGCCGCCGATCGCTCAGCCGCCCGTCGTAATGGACCCGCCTGTCGTCGTCGATCCGCCCGTCGTCGTCGACCCCGTTCACCCGCCGAAGGGTCCGTTCGAAGGACCGGGCCAGGTCGAGCCGGGCGTTCTCGAACCCGAAACCAATCCCTTCCCCGTCGGCGGAGGCCCGAAGCCTGCCCCGCCCGCAGCCCCGCAGTCGCCCGGCGGAGCCGGCCCCGTCGACGGCGGAACCGTCGTCGGCCCCTGATCACCGGAGGAAATTCACACCATGTCCCACACCAAGTCCCGCATCGCGATCGGGTCCGGCGCGGCCTTCGTCCTCTCGGTCGTCGGCGCCGCCGGGATCGCCGTCGCGAGCGGCACGGCGTCACCGATCGCCGACGTGAGTGTCTCCGAGCAACATCACGAGGAGAACACGAGTACGTCCGCACCCCTGCCGGTCTTCACGCCCCCGGCGCTGCACACCCCGACGCAGGAACCGCCCGGATCATTCGACACCGAGTCGGTGGGCCCATTCGAACCAGCCCCCTGGCGGTAACTCGAGCGCCGGCTGCTGCTGTCGGCCGTCCGGCGCCTCGACGAGCGCGTGGACCGGTTCCGGCCACAGTGTCTCCACCCGCTCCGCGGCGTCGGCGAACACGGCGGAATCGAGGTCGGTCCGAGACTCCGGGACACCGAAATACGGCCACGCCGTGATCATCGACCAGCGTTTCGGCGGCGGGAGAGGTTGGAGGAAGTACGTCTTGTCCGCGGTGAGCGGTCCACCGCGGCCTGCCCCGCCGTGCAGGCCGTCAACCATGCGGGCGCCGGGAAGGTTCGTGAACACACTGCCGTCCGCGTACTCGACCCCGAACAGAAACGGCCCGCTGCTCTTCGGCGACGCGGGTTTGCCGAAGCCGAACATGTCGAGCAGCACCGTGGACTCGGATCTGCGTGCCTGGATCGTGAATTCGACACCACAGCTGTACACGTGAACGTCGGTCAGCCACAGCACGAGCGACTCGGTGCGGGCCAGCACCGTGTCGACCGGCACGGAGACGGGGATCTCGTTCTCCGGGGTCGATTGGAATCGGATACCGGCCATCACGAGACCTCCACTTCGACGTCCTCGGGTGCCTTGTCGTCCCTGAGCCCACGCCAACTGGGGTGCCGCAACCTCTTCGAGCCGGTCCAATCCATGAAGCGCACCTCCGCGACCAGCGTGGGCGTCACCCACACGGCCCCCTTGCGGTCGGCGGTCGGCAGGTCTTCGACGAACGGGCTGGTATCGGTTTCGAGCGGACCCAGGGTGGACGCGAGTTCCTGCAGATCCCGTTCGGTGAAGCCGGTTCCGACGCGCCCGATGTAGCGCAGACCGTCGTCCTCGGGGACGCCGAGCAGTATCGACCCGATTCCCGTGGACCGCCCACCCTGACCGCGGCGCCACCCGCCGATCACGGCTTCCTGTGTGCGCCAGTTCTTCACCTTGATCCAGCTCGACCCCCGCTTGCCCGGCAGATACACGGATTCGCGGCGTTTCGCCACGACACCCTCCCACCCCTTGCCGCGGCTCTCGTCCAGAGCGTCCTGCGCGGACCCGTGCAGTTGCGGCGGAACGACGAGGTCGTCCACCTTGGCCGCCAGGGCTTCGAGGACGCGGCGCCGGTCGGTGTACTTCTTGCGCAGCAACGACACCCCGTCGAGGTACAGCACGTCGAACGCGAGGAAGTGCGGCTCGTTGCCCTGCTGCAGCAGGCCGAAGTTCGCGACACCCCGCTCGTCGAACGCGACGACTTCACCGTCGAGGACCACCTCGTGGTCGCCGAGAGCGTCTGCCAGCCACCCCAATCGCGCATAGTCGCGGGTCTTGTCGTTGCCCGCCCGGCTCGTCAGCTTCAGCTCACCGCCACTGATCTCGGCGATCACCCTGATCCCGTCCCACTTCCCTTCGAAGGCCCACTCGTCGGCGTCCAGCCCGTCGAGGGTGCCGGGGCTCGCGAGCATCGGCGACAGTCCGCGCGGCAATTCGGACGTGTGCGAGCCGCCCGGTGTCTGATCCTTCATCAGATGCATCAGCCACTGGTCGCCCTTCGTGCGGATCAGCGCGAACCGGCCCTCCACCTGCTCGCCGTGCAACTGGACGATCACCTCGTCGTCGCGCCACTTCTCGGTGTCGTATGTTCCCGTGTCCCAGATGGTCATCTCGCCGCCGCCGTACTCGCCCTTCGGGATGGTCCCGGAGAACGTGAGGTATTCGAGCGGGTGATCCTCGGTGTGCACGGCGAGCCGGTTCTCCCCCGTCGTCGTCGGCACGTTCTTCGGCACCGCCCACGACACGAGCACCCCGTCTCGTTCGAGCCGCAGGTCGTAATGCAGACGCCGGGCGTGATGTTCCTGGATGACGAAGCTGTTGCCCTCCCCCGGCCGCACCGCGTCCGGCATCGGCTCGGGAGTCCGTCCCGGATCGCGCTTGCGGCGGTACTCGGCGAGGGCGGCGTCGTCCTCGATCGGCGGATCGAGTCCGGCGAGCAGGTCGCCGTCCGACTCCCACCGTGCGAGCACTTCCTCGAACCGCAACTGTCGCAGTTCGGGGTCGTCGAGTTCGTCCCAGCTCCGCGGCGCCGCGACATACGGCTGGGAGCGTCCCCGCAGCGAATACGGCGCGATGGTGGTCTTGGACGGATTGTTCTGGCTCCAGTCGACGAAGACCTTTCCCGCGCGCACCGCCTTGGCCATGGTGGCGGTGACGAGTTCGGGCCGCAGCTTCTCCAGTCCCGTCGCCACCTGTTTCGCGACGGTCGACGCGCCCGAACCGTCCAGCTTCCGGTCGAGCGGCACGTAGAGGTGAATACCCTTGCTGCCGCTGGTGACCGGGTACGCGGTCCAGCCGAGGTTCGCGACCAGGTCGCGCACGGCCCGTGCCACCTCCGCGCATTCGGCCAGGCCCACACCGGGACCGGGGTCGAGGTCGAAGACGATCCGAGTGGCGGGACCCCGATGAGGGCCGTCGAACCGCCACTGCGGCACGTGCAGTTCGAGTGCGGCCTGCTGCCCCGCCCACGCCAGCGCCGCGACCGAGTTCAGGAGCGGATAGTGCACGGACCGATCCGAGTGCTCGATCGCGCGGCGCTCCAACCACGCCGGCGCGGAGGCCGCGAGGTTCTTCTCGAAGAACGGCTCGCTGTCCACCCCGTTGGGCCAGCGTTTACGGGTGGCGGGACGGTCGACGACGTGCGGGAGCATGGCGGGCGCGATCCGCGTGTAGTAGTCGATGACCTCACCCTTCGTCGTGTCCGACTCCGGGTAGAGGACCTTGCCGAGATTGGTCAGGGACAGGCGATGTCCGTCGACCGTCAGTTGCCGGGTTCCCGCCGTGGCCACGCGCACCTCCCTACGCCAATACATACATATTGTGCGCCGCGCGGCCGCTGCGCTGGCCGGATCGCTACCCGCCAGGCAAGATGGCGGGGTGCACCGAGGACCCAAGACAGCCGTCGCCGCCATATCCGCTGCACTGACATTGCTCGCCGGATCCTGCTCCACCGACACCGCGTCGGAGGTCGACGCCCGGGCCGAAGCCTCGACGATTCCCGAAGCGTTCACCAAACTTCCGTCCACCCGCGCGGTCGGCGACTGTGCCCCCGGCAGCGGCGTCACCTCGCGGGACGGCGTGCTCACCATCGCCACCGACAGTCCGTCGTACCAGCCGTGGTTCGTCGACGGTGACCCGTCCAACGGCAAGGGCTACGAGGGCGCCGTCGCCCGGGAAGTGGTCGAGAAGCTGGGATACGGTCCGGACCAGGTGCAATTCGAGACCGTCGCATTCAACGACGCGCTGGCGGCCGGCGAGAAGAACTTCGATTTCGCCATCGACCAGTTCACGATCGTCGACACGCGGCGCGAGACGGTCGATTTCAGTTCGCCCTATTACGCCGTCACGCAGTCGGTGCTGGCGCTGAAGAACTCTCCCGCTGCGAGAGCCAAATCCCTCGCCGACCTCGCGCCGTTCCGCCTCGGGGCACAGGTGGGGTCCACGAGTTTCGACGCCATCACCCAGACCGTGCAGCCCCGCCAGGCACCGGTCAGTTTCACCACCACCGACGACGCCAAGGCCGCCCTGGCCGCGGGCGACATCGACGCATTGGTGGTGGACATCCCGACCGGGTTTCAGATCACCGCCAACGAGGTGAAGGACAGTGTTCTCGTAGGGCAGTTCCCGCGCCCGAACGCCGTCACCGAATTCTTCGGCCTCGTGCTGGAGAAGAACAGCCCGCTCACCGCGTGCGTCTCGGCGGCCGTCGATTCGCTCTACGCCGACGGGACGCTGGACGCCCTTGCCGCCGAGTGGATCACCGACACCGGCGGCGCGCACGTCCTCGATTGAATCAGGCGTACAGCTCGACGAACGTCTTCAGGGACTTCTCGATGTCGCCCTTCAGCGCCTTCGCGACACCCGAGCCGATGGGTCCGAACAGCGGCGCGCCACCGAGTTCGATGGTGAACGCCACCTCCGACGCGTCGCCCTTCGCCTTGACGTCGAGCACCATTCCGAGCTTCACGCCACCCTTGCCGTCGCCCTTGAGAACGATGCGGTTCGGGGCGTCGTATTCCTTGATCGTCCACTTCACGCGGTTGCGGAGTCCCTTGACCGTGACGACGGAACTGATCTCGGTTCCGGCCGTAAGCGTCTCGGGAAGTTCGCCGCGCCAGCCGTCGTGGACGACGAACCACTTGTCGAAGTCCTGCAGATTCGAGGCCTTGTCCCAGGTGTCCTGGGGGCTGAGGGGAACATCGGTCTTGACCGTGAGTTTCGCCATTGGTGCAGCCTAACGGCCTGTGAGTACTTATTAACCGCGGGCGGTTAATAAGTACTCACAGGCCGAAGGCATCAGTGGGAGACGGCCTTCTCGACACCGACACCGGTGAGCGAGCGGACCTCCATCTCGGCCTGCTTGGCGGGATCTTCCGCCTTGCCGCGGCCGACGTAGGTGCCGACGACACCGAGCACGAACGCCAGCGGGATGGAGACGATGCCCGGGTTGGCGAGCGGGAAGTAGTCGAAGTCGGCGTCGGGGAACATCGACGACGGCTTGCCGGACACCGCCGGCGAGAACGCGATCAGCAGCAGGCAGCTGACGAGGCCACCGTAGATGCTGAACAGGGCGCCGGTGGTGTTGAACTTCTTCCAGAACAGCGAGTAGAGCAGCGTCGGCAGGTTGGCCGAGGCGGCCACCGCGAAGGCGAGCGCCACCAGGAACG
Organism: Rhodococcus wratislaviensis; assembly: GCF_900455735.1. Lineage (GTDB taxonomy): Bacteria > Actinomycetota > Actinomycetes > Mycobacteriales > Mycobacteriaceae > Rhodococcus_F > Rhodococcus_F wratislaviensis. Next base: position 269,089 of record NZ_UAUI01000022.1, read on the forward strand.
CGATGTTCTGGCCCATGGCCATGATTCCCAGGACGATCGACACGAGACCGATCACGACGACCGTGATCCGGGAAACCCGCACCTGGGACTCCTCCGACGCGTGTCCGCGCTTGATGACGCTGGCGTAGATGTCGTGAGCGAACGACGCGGACGCCGTGATCGCCAGCCCCGCCACCACCGCGAGGATCGTTGCGAACGCGACCGCGGAGATGATGGCCAGGAAGATGGTGCCGCCCAGTTCGAACGCGAGCAGCGGCGCCGCCGCGTTCTCCTTGCCGGGCGCTGCGAGGATGACGTCGGGGCCGACCATCTTGGCGGCACCGTAGCCGAGGACGAGCGTGAACAGGTAGAACGCGCCGATCAGTCCGATCGCCCAGGTGACCGAGCGGCGGGCTTCCTTGGCGGTGGGGACGGTGTAGAACCGCATCAGCACGTGCGGCAGACCCGCGGTGCCCAGGACCAGGGCGATACCGAGCGAGATGAAGTCGAGCTTGCTCATCGAGCTGATGCCGTACTTGGCGCCGGGAGCGAGGATGTCGCGGCCCGCGATCGCCTCGTTCGTCGAGCCGGCGACCGTCGCCTGGGCGTCGGCGAGCAGCTGGGAGAAGTTGCCGCGCACCGCGAACAGCACGAGGAAGAACATGATGCCTGCACCGGCGACCAGCAGCACCGCCTTGACCATCTGGACGTAGGTGGTGCCCTTCATACCGCCGACCAGCACGTACACGATCATCAGCACGCCGACGACCGCGACGACGACGCCCTGACCGACCTTGCCGTCGATGTTCAGCAGCAGAGCGACGAGTCCGCCGGCGCCCGCCATCTGCGCGAGCAGGTAGAACAGCGAGACCACCAGCGTGGACAGCGCCGCGGCCATCCGCACGGGACGCTGCTTGAGCCGGAAGCTCAGCACGTCCGCCATCGTGAACCGGCCGGTGTTGCGCAGCAGTTCCGCGACCAGCAGCAGGGCCACCAGCCAGGCGACGAGGAAGCCGACCGAGTACAGGAAGCCGTCGTAGCCGTACACCGCGATGGCGCCGGCGATGCCGAGGAACGACGCCGCCGACAGGTAGTCGCCGGCGATGGCGAAACCGTTCTGCGGTCCGGAGAACTGACCGCCGCCGGTGTAGAAGTCCGAGGCCTTCTTGGTGGTGCGGCTCGCCCGGATCACGATGGTCATCGTGATCACGACGAACGCCACGAAGATGGCGATGTTGAGGAGCGGGTTCCCGACGTCGGTGCCGACTGCGAGCGTGGTGATCACTTGAGGGGTCCTTCCAGCTCGTCGCGGATCGCGGCGGAGCGCGGGTCGAGTTCCCGGTTGGCGAACTTGACGTACAGCGCGGTGATCACGAACGTGGTCACGAACTGGCCGAGACCGAGGATGATGCCGAGGTTGATGTTGCCGATCACCTTGGTGGCCATGAACTCGGGCGCGTACGTGGCCAGCAGGACGTACGCCGCGTACCAGGCGAGGAAGAACGCCGTCATCGGGAAGACGAAACTCCGCAGGCGGTGTCGCAACTCCTGGAACTCCGGGCTCGCCTGCATGTCTACGAAGGCTTGCGCATCAGGGGCACGCCGCTTCTGCGGTGCGCCCTCACTGAGATCGGCTGTGGTCACTGCAGACTCCTTGGTCGTGTGAAGTGAACTGGTTACCGACGTTAGTGAGAGTTGAGTCACAGAAATAGGTTGTGGTGCCTGTCACACGGCGAGCTGCCGGACTGTGCGTCGAACGGTCCCCCGACCGCGACGAGCGGCTCCGCCGCCCGTGCGTGCCCCAGGAGTGCAGAGACTCGTCAAGCACTCACGGGGAGCGGAGCTCCCTCTCGCGGTCGGAGCCCACATCGAGGCGTTCGGGGGCGTGCATGCGGGTGAAGATCCTGCTGAGGTCGGCGGGAATCTGGCGCTTCGTCACCTTGCTGACCAGCACCATCGTGACGAAGGCCAGCGGAACGCTGACGGCGGCCGGGTACGCGACCATCGCCGCGGGCCACCCGTTCCAGGCGTCGGCGGTGAAGCCGCCGAGCACCGACACCCCGGCCGCACAGCCGGCGACGAGTCCGCCTGCGACCATCCCGGCACCCGCCCCGGCGGCGGTCAGACCACGCCACCAGATGCCGAGCACGAGCAGCGGGCAGAGGGTCGACGCCGCGACCGCGAACACCAGCCCCACCGTGCGCGACAGGTCCAGCGACGTCACCGCCAGTGACAGCACCAGCGGCACCGCTCCGGCCAGCACGGCGGCGAGCCGGAAGTCCCGGATCCGCCCGCGCAGGACGTCGGTGCTGAGCACTCCGGCGATGCTGACGAGCAGGCCGGACGACGTGGACAGGAACGCCGCGATGGCCCCGGACGCCACCAGCGCGGCGAGCAGTTGCCCGGCCCACCCGGAGATCACGGAACCAGGCAGCAGCAGGACCGCGGCGTCGGACGTGCCGGTGATGAGCAGCTGCGGGACGTACAGCCGCGCGAACACCCCGAGCAGTGTCGGGAACAGGTAGAACACTCCGAGCAGCCCGACCACGGCCAGCGACGTCAGCCGCGCGGCCCGCCCGTCGGGGTTCGTGTAGAACCGGACGAGCACGTGTGGCAGCCCGAGCGTGCCGAGGAACGTGGCGAGGATCAGCGAGTACACCTGGTACATCGGGTGGTCGCCGCCGAATCCCCAGCCGGGGGCGATCCAGTCGGAGTTGTCGGCGGGCGCGCCCGCCACCACGGGCACCGGTGCGCCCGCCTCGAGGGTCATCGACGTGCCCTCGCCGAGGTGGTGCTCCCCCGGCTCGAGGCGAACGTCGCCGGTCGCCTCTACCCCGTCGATCGTCCCCGACCCGCCGACGGTCACCGGTTCGGACACCTGCACGACGACGTCGGTGGTGATGTCGACGGTGGTCTGCTCGCTCACCGTGGGTGGTGCGGCGGCGCCCAGTTCGTGGTGGTCGCCGAAGAAGTACACCGACAGCACCAGCGCCGGGATCGCGACCGCGGTGAGTTTGAGCCAGTACTGGAAGGCCTGGACGAATGTGATGGACCGCATGCCGCCGCCCACCACGTTGGCGATGACGATGAGCCCGACGACGACGGCCCCGACCCAGGTCGGCACCCCGAGCAGGATGTTCAGGGTCAGCCCCGCGCCCTGGAGTTGCGGCACGAGGTACAGCGCGCAGACGGCGGCGACGACGAGCATCGCCAGGGTGCGGAGGCGACGGGAGCCGAGCCGGAACTCGGCGAAGTCCGGGACCGTGTACGCGCCGGAGCGTCGCAGCGGTGCGGCGACGAACAGCAGCAGCCCGAGGTAGCCGGCCGTGAAGCCGATCGGGTACCAGAGGGCGTCCGCGCCGTATTTCGCGATCAGGCCGGCGACGCCGAGAAAGGATGCGGCCGAGAGGTACTCGCCCGAGATGGCGGCGGCGTTCCACCGCGGTCCGACGCTGCGGGAGGCGACGAGGAAGTCAGACGTGGTGCGCGCCAATCGCACTCCGTAGATGCCGATGGCCACCGTCGCGATGGCGGCCGCGGCGAGACCGGCCAGGGTCAGCCAGGGAATGGGTTGATCGGGGGTCACGGGATGCTCAGTCGTCCACCAGGTCGGCGAATTCCTGTTCGTTGCGCTCGGCCTGCCGCACATAGATCCAGCCGGTGGTCAGGAGCACCGGGTACACGAGCGCCCCGAGCACCACCCAGGGCAGCCGGATCCCCAGCACCGCCACGTCCGACAACGCCGGGAACAGGAACATCACGAGCGGCACCGCGCACAGCAGGCACGCCGCGAGGAGCGCGAGCCGGATGGCCAGCACGAGCTGGGTGCGCACGAGCCCCCGGATCATCGCGTCCCCGACCGCGGTCTGTTCCTGCACCTCGACACGGGTGCGGACGATCCGCGCACCGCGGCGCTGGGCGAGGACGACCCGCACCCGCTCCGGCGAGCTCATCGCGCGGTCCACGTTTGTTTCGGCGCCCGGACCAGCCGGTCCTTGAGCATCCGGGTGTGCCTGCGGCTGACCGGCAGTTCGACGGGCGGGTGGTCGCCGTGCGCGCGGAGGCACACGACGAGACCGTTGCCGACGGTCCGGATTCCGGTGACCCGCGGCAACGCGACGAGGTACGAGCGGTGGACCCGCAGGAACCCGGCGTCCGCCCAGCGCGTCTCCAGTGCCGAGATGGGGATGCGGACGAGGTGGGAGGCGTCCGCGGTGTGCAGGCGGGCGTAGTCGCCGTCCGCTTCGACCCACTCGACGGAGGACCGGTGCACGAGCGTGGTGATGCCGCCGAGTTCGACCGGGATCACCTCGTCGGTGGGGGCGGCCGGTCCCGCGTCGACCCGCCTGCGGCGCCCTTCGACGATGCGGCGCACGGATTCCGCCAGCCGTTCCTCGCGCAGGGGTTTGAGGAGATAGTCGACGGCGCCGAGGTCGAATGCGGCGACGGCCCGGTCGTCGTGGGCGGTCACGAACACCACCTGCGGCGGGGATGCGAAGTTCGCGAGGATCCCGGCCAGCTCGAGACCGTCGAGTCCGGGCATGTTGATGTCGAGGAAGACGGCGTCGATCTCCCCGTCCCGGAGGATGCGCAGCGCCGTGGTGGCATCGCCCGCGGTCCGGATGTCCCCGACCGCGTCCTGGGCGCGCAGCAGGAACGCCAGCTCGTCGAGGGCGGGTTTCTCGTCGTCGACGGCCAGCACGGTGAGGGGTGCGTCCGGAGACTTGTCGTCAGTGTGGTTCACAACGACAGCAATCGTCGCACGGACCCTCCCCGTTCATGTCGAGATCCCCCGCCGGAACTTCGGGACGCGCATGCTCACCTTGGTGCCCGCACCGGGCGCGGTCTCCACCACGAGTCCGTAGTCGTTGCCGAACGCGGCGCGCAGGCGGTCGTCGACGTTGGCGAGCCCGACGTGCGCCGCCTCCTTCACCCCCGACGTCTCGGCCACCGAGTCCAGTGACCCCGACCGCAGCAGTTCGGGATCCATGCCGACCCCGTCGTCCTCGACGCTGATCACGCAGTCGGTGCCCTCGTCGGCGGCGACGATGCTGACGGTGCCACCGTCAGGTTTGGCGGCGATTCCGTGCCGCACCGCGTTCTCGACCAGCGGTTGCAGCGCGAGGAACGGCAGCACCACGTTCAGCACCTCCGGCGCCACCTGCAATTTCACCGCGAGGGCGTCGCCGAACCGGGCGCGTTCGAGGGTGAGGTACCGGTCGATGTTGCGCAGTTCGTCGGCGAGCAGGGTGAACTCCCCTGCCGTACGGAACGAGTACCGCGTGAAGTCGGCGAACTCGAGGATCAGTTCCCGGGCGCGATCCGGGTCGGTGCGGACGAACGACGCCACCGTGTTCAGCGCGTTGTAGATGAAATGCGGGCTGATCTGTGCGCGCAGCGCCCGGACCTCGGCGCGGTCGAGTCGGGCGCGGGACGCGTCGAGGTCGGCGAGTTCGATCTGGCTGCACGCGTACCGGGCAACCTCCGTGACGGCGCCGAGCATGCCCGGGCCGGGGTCTTCCGTGGTGACGATGCCGAGCACCCCGACCACGCCGGTGGCCTCGATGAGCAGGGGCTGGGCGATCAGTGCCCGCACCGCGTTGTCGCCCGCGCCCCGGACGAGGCCGCCGTAGGCGACGAGCACCCGGCGTTCCCCGTCGACGGCGCGGGCGGCCGCGTCGTGCAGTTGTTCGGTCATGGCCTCGTGCGGTCCGCTCCATGCGAGGAGGTCACCGGCGGCGTCGAACACGCCCAGCGCCTGCGCGCCGGTCAGCTGGCGCAGGTGCGGTGCGGCCTCCTCCGCCGACGTCTCGTCGAGCCCCCGCCGCAACGGGCGCGCCGCCAGCGACGCCGTGTGCAGGGTGGTGTGAACGGCCCGTTCGGTGGGTGTCGTCAGCTCTCGCCGGGCGCGCAGCCACACGGCGGTGAACGCGACGACGGGAATGAGGACGAGCAACGCGACGACGGCGACGACGGTTCCCGTCATTCGCCGTCGTCCAGTCGGGCGATCAGGGTCTTCGGGGCGACGGCGCGGTAGGCGTCCTCGACGATGTCGGCGACGTCGTTCCAGTCCTGCGGGACGTCGAGATAGACGCCGATCCACCCGCGTCCCCCGACGTACGGCGGGACGAAGAACCTGCCGGGGTCACGCTGCACCCAATCCTGCTGCGCCCCCGGCGGAGCCGCCGCCCAGAACGACACCCGGTCGTCGTGGTGGCGGTCGGCGAGCGTCGCGAACTGTGGCGCCTTGCGAACGAACCACGCCGGTTCGCCGTGACTGACCCGTTCCGTCGCTTCGGGCAGGGCGAGGCACAGCGCACGCAGCCGTGCGAGATCGGCCTTCTTCACGGTGTTCCTCCCTCGGGACACGTGTCGGGTGCGGGCACACCGGCGAAGCGGTCGGCGATCCACTGCACCGCCCCGGGAACGGAGCGCCCGTCCGCGTGCCCTTCCCCGGGCCGGGAGTCGAACTCGACGACGTCCCCGAGTGCGCACGCGTGATCGACGGCCCGCGAAGTCCATTGCGGCAGAATGAGGTTGTCCCGGTCCCCGACCACGACGAGCATCGGCCCGCCCGCGCCGTTCCGGGGCAGGGCGATGTCCTCGAGCCACCCGCGCATGCGCTCGGCATCGGCCTCCGTCCGCGGACCCGTGTCGGCCGGGGTGAGTTGGGTTGCCACCGTCCACTTCTCGGGGAGTTTCGCGACGACGCACGACAGCGTGACGTCGGGCGTGGCGGCGAGCGCGCCGCGCATGTAGTCGTCCGGATTCAGTTCGGGGTGCATCACCTTCAGTCCCTCGAGGAGATAGGGAAGGAACATCTTCTGCGGCAACGACAGTGGGTCGACGGTCCCGTCGGCGACGATCCCCGACAGATCGGCAGCGGGTGACAGATTCGCCGAACCGACGAACTCGAGCCCGTCGCCGTAGTCGTCCGCATGCTCGGCCGCGGACCACGACGCCTGACCGCCCTGTGAGACCCCGATCGCCGCCCAACGCGTCGACGCGTCCGGCACCACGTTGCGCGCCGCCCGGACCGCGTCGATCAGGTCGTAGGCGGCGGTGTCGGGTTCGAGGTAGGGATGCGGGCCGTCCGTGCCGAGCCCTTGGTAGTCGGTGACGGTCACGACGTACCCGCGCTGCAGCAGCGGGCGGACGAGGTTCGTCGTGCCCAGCAGGGTCGGTGACGACGAGGGGGCGCATTCGTCGGTGACGCCCGTGGTGCCGTGCCCGACCGTGACGACGGGCCTGCCCCCGTCCGGTGCGGGGCCGGCGGGAGTGAAGACCGTGCCCACGACCTCCGAGCCGCCGCCGTCGACACCGGACGTCGACCGGTAGACGACCCGGGTGGCCGTCGCGCCGAGGGCGGTGATCGCCGGATCGATGTCGGGCACCGGCTCCCGGCTGGTCAGCGCGCCACGCTGATCGCCGGTCGGCGCCGACGGAACGGTAGGGGCGGAGGGTGCGGCCACCGAGGTGGTGGGAGACGGGCTCGGGGACGCCTCCTGCGTCGTGCAGGCGGTCAGCGCCACGACACCGGCAAGGGCGACCACGGCGGTTCGCACCGGACGCACACCCACCTCGCACCTCATTCGCGACGTCTCCGCACCCGCTCCTCGGCTGCTGCCTCCTCCACATCGAGGCCTTCCAACACGCTACGCATCACCTCGTCGTCGAGCGTTCCCGCGTCACGGGCGGCGATGATCGCCTCGCGCTGCGCGCGCAGGGCGGCGCGCCGGTAGTGGTCGAACAGTGCGCCGGCCCGCTGCTTCTCCGCGGCGTCCTCCGCCTCCTCGGCCTGGAGCCTGGCCCGCATCGACCGCCGCACCCGGTCGAGGATGTCGATCAGGTCGGCTCGGTTGATTCCCTCCGGCGGGTGTTCGGCGAATTCGACGAGGGCCCGTTCGCCGGATTCGCGGGAGATCGCGCGGGCCAGGTTCACCTGGTCCTCCTCGCGTTCACGTTCGCCGGGATCCGCCAGATCGAGTTTCCGGATCAGCAGCGGCATGGTGGCACCCTGGATCAGCAGCGTGCCGACGGCCACGACGAACGCGATCGCCTGGATCACCTCGCGCCCCGGAAACGGCTGCCCGCTCGCGATCACCACGGGCACGCCGGACGCGGCGGCGAGCGTGACGACCCCGCGCATGCCCGCCCAGGACACGACGAGGCTCTCCCGCCACCCGAGTTCCACCGAGCCGCCCGGCGCCTCGATCGCCAGCCCGAACCGGCGGCGGAGCCAGTGCAGCAGGATCCACGCCGGCCGTATCGCCATGACCACGGCGAGGACCGCGAAGCCGTAGAAGAAGACGTGGTGCACCGGCAGACCCTGGTCGCGGACGTCGTCGATGACGAACTTCAGTTGCAGTCCCATGTAGGCGAACACGAACATCTCGAGCAGGAGGTCGACGCTCTCCCACAGCGACCGCTCCTGGATGCGGGTGGCCACGGAGGCGTCGGTGGCCTTGTGCCCCATCAGGAACCCCGCGGCCACCACCGACAGCACACCGGACGCGTGCACCTCCTCGGCGGCGAGATACGCGGCGAACGGGAGCATCAGCCCCAGCACCGTTTCCAGCGGGGAGTCGTACATGCGGTGGCGCACCCACTCGACGATCTTCGCGAGGACCAGTCCGATCAGGACCCCGCCGACCACCTCGTAGCCGAAGAACACCACGGGATGGACCGGGATCTTCGCCCCGACGACGGCGGAGACGGCGACGGTGAACAGGGTCAGCGCGGTGGCGTCGTTGACGAGTCCCTCACCGGTGAGGATCGCGATCACCCGGTTCGGCAGGCCGAGCCTGCGGCCGACCGCGACGGCACTGACCGCGTCCGTCGGCGCGACCACGGCGCCGAGGACCAGCGCGGCGCCGAGCGTGAATTCGGGGACCAGCCAGTTGGCGAAGAAGGCCACCCCCACCGCGGTCGCCAGGACGGTGAAGATCCCCAGCCGGAGAATCGGTGCGAGGTGGCGCCGGAACGTGGCCACCGAGAACTTGAGCGCCGCGGAGTACAGCAACGGCGGCAGCACCACACCGAGGATGGCCTCCGGGTCGAGTTCGAGGCGCGGCATCCCGGGGATGAACGACGCCACCGACCCGATGGTGACGAGCACCAGCGGCGCCTGGAGGTCCCGGCGCTTCGCGAAACTCGTCACGGCGATGGCCGCGATGATGACGAGGAGCACGAGGACGCCGTTCACGACACCGATTCTGCCGCGCCCGCCCGCCGTGCGCGGGTCATCTCCGAAGACGCGTGTGGGCCCCGGTCCGAGAACCGGGGCCCACGCGCGTCTGTGTGCGAGGTGTTCACTCCTTCGGAGGAACAGCCTTCTTCGCCGCGTCGGCGGCCTTGTCGATCTTGTCGCTGTACTTGCCGCCGGTCTTGCTGTCCGCGACGTCGGCGGCCTTGTCGATGGCGCCGTGAACCTTGTCCGCGTTCTGCGAAGCGGCTTCCCTCCCCTTGCCCAGCAGGCCCTTCAGTGTGTCGACGAAACTCATCGTTCTTCCTCCTCCGGTGCATGCGCACGCATTCCGACCGAGTTCGATCACTCGCCGTGCACCCAGTCTCACAGCATTGACTCGGCGACGCCAACCGTTCGAATCGTCGCGAGCGGTAATCGCGTCAGTGCACGCCCGGCAGGTCTTCCGGCACCGCGAAGAGGCGGCGATGCTCACCGTGCAGGCGGCCCGTCACCCACCATCCGATCTCGACGAGAACCACTCCGACCAGGCCGCACACGAGAGCGGAGGTGGTGGCACCGACGTTGGTCGGATCGAGTTTGAAGAACTCCCGCGTGAACGGCAACGCGAACAGGATGAGATATCCCGCTACGGATCCGAAGATCAGCACCAGCTTCCACCACACGTACGGCCGCGCGACCACGGCCAGCACCCACAGCGCGATCATGATGAGCGTGATCAGTGCCGACGTGCCCGCCTGGATTTTCTGCGTCTCCGTCTGATCCGGGCCGGAGTAGACGAGAAGATACGAAATGAACGTCGTGACACCGATGATCACACCCGACGGCACGGCGAGACGCATCACGCGCGGCACGAAACCGGAGCGCGCCCGCTCGTTGTTGGGGGCCAGCGACAGGATGAACGCGGGTATGCCGATGGTGAACCAGGCGGCGATCGTCACGTGCCGGGGCAGGAACGGGTACGGGATGGGCTCGAAGTGGAAGATCTGCGACAGCACACCGGACAGACCGATCAGGAACGCCAGCAGCACCGAGTACACGGTCTTGGTGAGGAACAGGTTCGAGACGCGTTCGATGTTGCCGATCACCCGGCGGCCCTCACCCACCACGTAGGGCAAAGTGGCGAACTTGTTGTCCAGCAACACGATCTGCGCCACCGCGCGGGTTGCGGGGCTGCCCGAGCCCATCGACACCCCGATGTCGGCGTCCTTGAGGGCCAGGACGTCGTTGACACCGTCGCCCGTCATCGCGACAGTGTGCCCGCGAGACTGCAGGGCCCCCACCATCTCCCGCTTCTGATCGGGGCGCACGCGGCCGAATGTGGTGGACGTTTCCAGGGTCTCGGCGAGGGCGTCGCGGTCGTCGGGCAGTTCGCGGGCGTCGACGGGACGGTCGCCGCCGGGCAGTCCGAGCGATCCGGCCACCGCACCGACCGACACGGCGTTGTCCCCCGAGATGACCTTCACCGTGACGTTCTGACTCGCGAAGTACTCGAGGGTGCCGCGGGCGTCGGGACGCACCCGCTGCTCCAGGATCACCAGTGCCCGCGGCGTGATCGCACCCGGCGCCGCGGGGTGGTCGACCGGGACGTCGCAACTGCCGAGCAGGAGCACCCGCAGTCCCGAGGATCCCACGTCCTCGGCCTGCCGGGCCATGTCGCTGCCGGGGTCGAGCAGCACGTCCGGCGCACCGAGGACCCAGTTGCCGTGGGCGCCGTACGACTGTCCGCTCCACTTCTTGGCCGAGGAGAACGGCGCCTCCGCGGTGACGTCACCCCACCCGGGGTCGTCGGGAAACGCCTCCTTGATCGCGAGGACGCTGGCGTTCGGCCGAGGGTCGGACGCCGCCATCGCGGCGAGTGCCGCACGGGACGGTTCGGTGTCGGCGGTGTCGGCGCAGCGCAGTTCGGACAGCCGCATGCCGTTCTCGGTGAGCGTTCCGGTCTTGTCGGCGCACACCACGTCGACCCGCGCGAGACCTTCGATGGCGGGCAGCTCCTGCACGAGGCACTGCCGCTGACCGAGCCGGACCACCCCGACCGCGAACGCGATCGACGTCATCAGCACCAGACCCTCGGGCACCATCGGGACCAGCGCCGCCACCATCCCGCTCAGCGCCGGCCGGATCGACTCGCCGCTGGAGAACAACTGGTTGTAGATGATCAGCAGACCCGCCGGAATCATCAGGTATGTGATGAATTTCAGGATCTTGTCGATGCCGCTGCGCAACTCCGAGTGCACGAGCGTGAACTTGCTGGCCTCGTCCGCGAGTTTCGCGGCGTACGCGTCGCTTCCGACCTTCGTGGCACGGTAGCAGCCGCTGCCGGAGGCAACGAAGCTTCCCGACAGCACCTGCTGGCCGGCGTCCTTGTGCACGGGGTCGGCCTCACCGGTGAGGAGGGACTCGTCGACGTCGAGCGACATCGCCTCCACCACGACACCGTCGACGACGATCTGGTCGCCGGCGCCGAGCTCGATGATGTCGTCGAGCACGACCTCCCGGGGTGCCATCGCGACCGCGGCACCGTCACGGCGCACCACCGGTTTGGTCTGGCTGACGATCGCGAGCTTGTCGAGGGTCCGCTTGGCACGGACTTCCTGGATGATGCCGATCCCGCTGTTGGCGATGATCAGGAGGCCGAACATCCCGTCGATGATCGAACCGGAGGCCAGCACGATGATCAGGAGGACACCGAGGATCGCGTTGATCCGGGTGAACACGTTGGCGCGCACGATGTCGCGCACGGATCGGCTGGCTCGATCGGGAACGTCGTTGGTCTTGCCTGCCGCCACCCGCTCCGCCACCTGGGCGGCTGTCAACCCCTCCACTGCGACGACTGCAACGCTGTCGGTGCCCGTTTCGTCGTATGCCATGGTCAAAGGCTACGCAACGAGGCTCGGCTCCGAGGGGATGCGCGCCGGACTCAGCCGAGCGCGGACCACCACGGTGTCTGGGCCGTCGGCTTCAACGCGTCGATCCGCTGTCCGGGCATCGGCACGGCCACCGGGGTGCCCTTCTCCTGCGCGGCGGCGAGCAACCGGACGATCGGCTCGGACCACGAATGGAACGCGAGGTTGAACGTGGCCCAGTGCACCGGCACCAGCAGTCCGCGGCCGGCGTCGCCGCCGTTGAGGTCGGCGTGGGTCTGCACCGCCTCCTCCGGGTTCATGTGGATGTCGGCCCACCGCGTGTCGTAGGCGCCGACGGGCAGCAGCGTGAGATCGAACGGACCGTACCGGCGGCCCAGGTCGGCGAACCGCGGGGTGTACCCGCTGTCGCCGCCGAAGAACACCTTCCGGTTCGGTCCGGCGAGCACCCACGACGCCCACTGGGTGGTGTTGCGTACCAGCCCGCGGCCCGAGAAGTGCCGGGCCTCGGTGCACGTGAGCGTGAGTGCGCCGAGCGTGGTCGACTCGTCCCAGTCGAGTTCCACGATCCGCTCCTCCGGCACCCGCCACTGCCGCAGGTGCGCACCGAGCCCGACCGGAACGACGAACGGCGCCTTCTGGGTGGCGGCGAGTTGCTGCACGGTGGCCATGTCGAGGTGGTCGTAGTGGTCGTGCGAAATGACGATCGCGTCCAGAACGGGCAGGTCGGCCAGCGGGACCGGGGTCGGGTGCATGCGGGACGGACCGAGAATCGCGGACGGCGACACCCGGTGACTCCACACCGGGTCGGCCAGCACCCGGTACCCGTCGACCTCGACGAGCACGCTCGAATGGCCGTACCAGGTGACGGCTGCATCGGCGGCCTCGACAGGCGCGAGGGGTGTGGCGAGCGGGATCGGCCTGCGCGGGCGTCCCGCGCTGCCCCGCGTGATCAGTGCCTTGACGATCCCGGTCTCCGATCCGGGCAGCATCATGCTGCTCGGATCGGTGTTGTGGAACTGGCGGTCGCGGTACCGCGGCGACGTCGCGGCGTACGGGCGCACCTTGGCACGCGACGCGCCGATCTGAGACGGAAGCCCCCACGCAGCCCGCGTCAGCCACCCGAGGGCGGCGGTGGCCAGAACAGTCGTCACAGCGCTCTTCGCTTTCACCCCGACAACTGTAACCACGCGTGCGGGAAAGGTGCGGCGAGCGGCTACTGGCCCCGGAACACCGGCGGACGCTTCTCGGCGCGCGCCGTGCGCGCTTCCTGCGCGTCGTAGCTCTTCCACGCCGCATGCAGCGCCGCAAGCTGCTCGGGCGGCGGCGGGCTCTGGGTGCCGTCGTCGTTGAGCACCATCTTGAGATGTTGCAGCGACAGCGGCGCCAGGCGCGCGATCGAGTGTGCCCACTGCTGCGCGACGGCGAGGTCGCCGCGCTTGTTGGCGAGGCCGTGCGCGAGCGCCTCGTCGGCGCCGACCTCTTCCGCGCCGAGCAGGATCGTTCGTGCCGGTCCGCCGCCGATCAGGGCGGCCAGACGGTGCACCGTCCACCTGTCCACGGAGATCCCGAGCTTGGCCGCGGGGATGGCGAAGCGCGCCTCGGGAGCGACCACGCGCAGGTCCGCGGCGAGCGCGAGCTGGCTGCCCGCGCCGATCGCGGGGCCGTTGATCGCGGCGATGACGGGGACGGGCACCGAGTCGATGGTGTGCAGCATCTCGAGCAGGGTGTCCGTGAATCCGTCGGCGTACACGTCGCCCGACAGGTCGGCGCCGGCGCAGAACGCGCTGCCCTGCCCTGTGAGGACGATCACCCGCGCGCCGTCGGTGACCGACTTCTCGGTTTCCTCCCGCAGGAGTTCGCAGATCTCGGTGTTCAACGCATTGCGACGGTCGGGGCGTTGCAGTTCGAGGGTGAAGACGTCGCCGTCACGACTCGTCCCGATCATGTCCACTCGCTTTCTTCGTGATTGCAGTCCACTGACGAATTCTCCCCTGTCCACCCGACTGGACGTCTGTCAGCCAACCACAGCTGAATCGACCGGAACACACGAGGCTCTTCGGTAGTTGTGAGGGGGGAGGTGAGGACCGACATGAACAGCGATGTGGACGTGGCCGTGATCGGCGCGGGGCAGGCGGGGCTGTCCGCCGCCTACTATCTGCGCAGGTTCGGGGTGGAACCGGAGTCCGGTTTCGTGGTGCTCGATCACGCCCCGGGTCCCGGCGGCGCGTGGCAGTTCCGGTGGCCGTCATTGACACTGAGCACCGTCAACGGTGTCCACGACCTGCCCGGGCTCGGCTTCGCCGACACGATCGGCGTGGACCCGGACGATCCGGAGGCCGCGCTGGTGCATGCGGCGAGCGCGGTTCCCCAGTACTTCGCGACGTACGAGAAACAGTTCGAACTGCCGGTGCACCGTCCCGTGCACACGCGGGTGGTGTGTGCCCGCGGCGAGCGTCTGCGGATCGAGACCGACGGCGGCGTCGTATCGGCCCGCGGTCTGATCAACGCGACCGGAACGTGGGAACGCCCCTTCATTCCCCGGTACCCCGGCGCCGAGTCGTTCACCGGCCGCCAGGTGCACACCAAGGACTACACCTCGGCGCAGGACTTCGCGGGACGGCACGTCCTCGTCGTGGGCGGCGGCATCTCGGCGGTGCAGTTACTGGACGAGATCTCCCGCGTCACAACCACCACGTGGGTGACGCGTCGCCCACCGGAGTTCCGGGACGAGCCGTTCACGCCCGAGATCGGCCGCGCCGCCGTCGCTCTCGTCGAGGACCGGGTCCGTCGCGGGCTGCCGCCGGGCTCGGTGGTGTCGGTGACGGGCCTGCCCGTGACGCCGGCGATCCGCGCCGCCCGCGAACGCGGGGCGCTGGCGCGGCAACCGATGTTCAGCGAGATCACCGCGGACGGCGTCCGCTGGGACGACGGCCGCGAACTGAAGGTCGATGTGATTTTGTGGTGCACGGGTTTTCGCAGTTCACTCGATCACCTCGCGCCACTGCGGCTCCGCGGGCCGGGCGGCGGGATCACGATGACGGGACGCCTGGCCACCCAGGTGGCGTCGGATCCGCGGATTCATCTCGTGGGCTACGGCCCCTCGTCGTCGACGATCGGCGCGAACCGGGCCGGACAGGCCGCGGCGCGCGAGCTCACCCGGCACCTCGGCTTGCCCGCCGGATCAGCGCGCCCTACCTGATCAGCGAGGCGATGAACGCGGCCTGGTCGGGACCGGCCTGGTACATGCTGCCGAAGTGACCACCCGAATACACCCGATAGTCGAGATCCGTTCCTGCACTCTGCATCTCGGAGACGAGCTTCTCCGTCAGCGGGATCGGCACCGACGCGTCGGTGATCCCCTGCACGAGCAGCAGCGGACGGTCGTAACCCGCGACCGGGACCTCGAGGTATTCGCGCAACGCGTCCTGCAGCGCCGGGACGTCGAGTGCCCGCGCCAGCATCTGCGCCACCGACACGTTCCGGGTCATGGCCGCGAACTGCCGGAACGGCACTTCGGGAGCGGCGTCGACGAACTGCTTCCCGACCGGGGTCAGATAGCTGTCGATGTCCAGTTGCGGGTACGCGTCACGGACCCCGGCGATCAGGTACGAGATGTACACGGTGAGACCGGCGAGGCCCTGCGGCGGAAACAATGGGCCACTCCAGTTCGCCACCATCTCGATGTTCGACGGCACCCCGTTCGCGACGGCACCGCGGTAGTCGAGTTCCGGCGCGTACGTCGTGGCGGTGTGTGCGGCGAACACCGCGGCCTGCCCGCCCTGGGACAGTCCGACCGCCATCCACGTGGCGGAGAGGTCGGCATCGATCTCCCGGGCGGCGCGCACGGAGTCGACGACGCTGCGTCCGGCGACCTTCCCGTCGAGGTAGGGCGGCACCCCGGGGGTGCCCAGGCCCACGTAGTCGGTGGCGGCCACGGCGTAGCCGAGTTGCAGCCAGCTGCTCACGTAGTCCGCGGATTCCTTGTCGACCCCCGTCACGGAGGGCGCATCGGCGTCGGAGTCCCCGACCGTTCCGTGCGCCCAGGCGATGACGGGCCAGCCCCCGGCGGGCGGTGCACCAGGCGGCACGAAGAGCATCCCGGTGCACGGGGTGATGCCGTGCCGGTCGGTGGTCAGATATGTCATCCGGTAGGCACTGCCGGTTCCGCGGAGCCAGAGCTCCGCCGGCAACTCCGACGAGGCGACGACGGTGCCGGGGCTCGATCCGGCCCGCAGCGGATCCGCACCGACAGTTGGTGCCCACAGCACGCTGACCAGTGCGAGTAACGCCACGATGCGCCACCACCTCCGCACCTCTCAACGGTAGCTGGGTGGGGGTGGCGCAGTACTGTGAATCGTCCTCCCGCAGGGGAGGGCGGGACGAACGAGACCGGGAGAACATAAAACACATGAGCGACGACGGCACGATCCTCACTCCCGGCGACACGTGCTGGCAGGTTGCCCACGCCGATCGTCTCGCGTGCATCGTCGATGCGGCGGACTACTTCCGCCATGCCAAGTCCGCGATGCTGCAGGCTCGCAGGCGCATCATCCTCATCGGCTGGGACTTCGACACGAGGATCAAGTTCGAGCCGGACGAGAAGACGCTCGACGGCCCCAACCAGCTCGGCCGGTTCCTGGCCTGGCTGACCCGGGAACGCCCGGATCTCGACATCTACCTGCTCAAATGGAACATCGGGGCGTTCACCGCGATCGGGCGCGGCATGACACCGATCTTCGTGGTCAACTGGGTGACCGACCACCGCCTGCACTTCGAACTCGACGCCGCCCACCCGATCGGCTCGGCCCACCACCAGAAGATCGTCGTCATCGACGACGCGCTCGCATTCTGCGGCGGGATCGACATGACCGTGGACCGGTGGGACACCCCGGAACATCGGGATCGCAACCATTACCGGACGCAGCCGAACGGCAAGCGATACGGGCCGTGGCACGACGCGACGACCGCCGTCGACGGGGACGCGGCGAAGGCCATCGGCGAGCTCGCCCGTACCCGGTGGAAGGCGGCGACCGGGCAGGATCTGGCGCCGGTCGACGAGGTCGCGGGCAGCACGCCGTGGCCGGAGGGGCTGAAGCCGGCGATGCGCTCGGTCGACGTGGGTATCGCGCGCACGCTACCGGAACTGTCCGATCGGGATGAGGTCCGCGAGATCGAGGCCCTGTATCTGGCCGCGATCGCCGGCGCCGAGCGGTCGCTGTACATCGAGAGTCAGTACCTGGCCTCCCGCACCCTCGCCGAGGCGATTGCCGCGCGACTACGCGAACCGGACGGACCGGAGGTCGTGCTGGTGCTGCCGCGCAACGCCGACGGCTGGCTCGAGCAGAAGGCCATGGACGGCGCCCGCCGCCGGTTGCTGCACCTGCTCTGGCACGCCGATACCGGGAACCGGCTGGGCGTCTACTACCCCGTCACGGCGGGTGGTGAGCCGATCTACGTCCACGCCAAGGTGCTGGTGATGGACGACCGTCTCCTGCGCGTGGGTTCGTCGAACCTCAACAACCGGTCGATGGGGTTCGACACCGAGTGTGATCTGGCGGTCGAGGTCACCGCCGACACGGCGAACGGTGACGAGCTGCGGCAGACCATTCTCGGCATTCGCCGTCAGCTCGTCTGCGAACACCTCGGTGTCCCGGCCGGGCTGTTCGAGGACACCCTGGCAAGGACGTCGTCGTTCGTGGGCACCGTGGAGGCACTACGCGGAGGCGGCCGCACCCTCGAGAAGTTCGAGCCGGAGACGGTCGAGGACGAGGACAGTCCGCTCGCCGAGAACGAACTGATGGATCCCGAACGCACCCCGCCGAGCTTGTGGGAGCGCACCAGCCGGGGCCGGCTGCGGCGCAAGGTGATCCGGCGTCAGAAGGCTGCCGGTTCGGTGCCGTAGATCCGTCTGTAGTCCTTGCGGAAGGCCCGCCGCCCCAGGATCGACCATGCCATCCTGGCCGCGAAGGGCATCTCCGACAGGAACATTCGACGCTCGCCGGGGGTCGCACCCTGGAGGATGAAGCCGAGGAACACCAGCAACCGGTCCTTGGGGATCGACGCGCGGCCGCGATCGCCCATCTCCTGCCACTCGGCGAGCGTCAGGAACTGCTCCGCCATCGGGAGGATGCGCTGCTCCTCCTCGCCGAGGTGCTCGTCGAGCGCGGCAGACAGGGCGGTCAGCGTCCTCGCCAGCGGTTCGCCGTCCACCGCATCCGCCGTGAACGCCGCGCCCTGCGACTGCGCCCGCGACAGCAGTTCCGACAGACGTGCGTGCTGTTCCTCCATCCGCAACACCAGCGCCGCGTCGGTGGGCGCGCGGTCGAGGAGCTTCGGCCACAGCAGGTCGTCCTCACTCGTGTGATGGTGGTGCAGCGCCGTGGCGAGTTCCTCGAAGAACGTCACCACCTCCGCGGCGCGGGCGGTGTCGCCGGCGGGAACACCCCGGACGAGTGCGGGCAGCGCGGCGAACTGGCGACGGAAGCAGTTGTGGACCACCACCATCTCGCGGGTGTCGGGCCGGACTGTGTGAGCAGTTGACGTAGTCATGCACTCAGGGTCGGTTCGGCGTCTTGGAGAGCACTTGGAGGCCACTAGTGCTTACCCTTGGCACGATGCTGCGTATTCGAGTACTCGGGACGCTCGAGGCGGAGGACGAATCGGGGACGGTGGACCTCGGCGGCCCCCGCCAGCGCGCCGTGCTCGCGCTGCTGCTCGTCGCGCGCGGCGAGGTGGTCCCGGTGGATCGGCTCATCGACGATCTCTGGCACGGCGCTCCCCCGCCGCGGGCGGTCGGTGCACTTCAGGCATACATTTCGAATCTGCGCCGGGCACTGGAGCCGCACCGCGCGCCGCGGGCGGACTCCACCGTCCTGGTGAGCCGGGCCCCCGGTTACGCGCTCACCCTGCCCCCGTCCGGTGTCGACGCGTGGGAGTTCGAGAACCTGATCCGGTCGGCCTCCGACACCGGGCGAGCCGATCTCGAGCACGCGCTGAGCCTGTGGCGGGGGCCGGCATTCGCCGAGGTGGCCGGCGAGCACTGGGCCCTCGCCGAGATCGCCCGGCTCGAGGAACTGCGGGCGGTGGCGCGCGAACGTCTGGTCGCGGCCGCCGTCGCGATCGGCGACGCGGCCGGCGCCGTGCTCGACGCGCAGGCCCTCACCCGGGACCACCCGCTCCGGGAAGAGGGATGGCGGTTGCTCGCGCTGGCCATGCACCGCAGCGGGAGACAGGCCGACGCCCTGGCCGCGTTGCGCGAGGCCCGCGACCGGCTGGCGAACGAACTCGGCCTCGACCCCGGTCCCGCCCTGACGGAACTCGAACGCCAGATCCTCACCGGCACCGTCCCGTCTCACCCCGCCCCCGCCACCGGGCCCGTCGACACCACGCCGGACGCCTGGTTCCTCGGCCGCAGCGAGGAGTTGGCTACCCTGACCGACCTCATGACCGACCCCGGCGCCCCCGTGGTCCTCCTCGGGGGCGACGCCGGATCCGGGAAGTCGTCCCTGCTGCGCCGGTTCCGTCGAACACTGCACGCCGCGGGATGGCAGGTGGCGGTGGGTCGCTGCCCCGAAGTGGACGGCGCCCCGCCCGCCTGGGCGTGGGTGGAGATCCTGCGCGCACTGCGCGAGACGGTCGACCCCGGTGCCGCGACGGACGCGCTCGCACCCCTGCTCGCCGACGACCGTTCGCACGCGACGCGGCCGGACGATCCGAGCGGACGGTTCCTGCTGCACCGTGCCGTCGCCGACTACATCGGGACCGTCCGCGATCACGGTCCTCTGGCCGTCGTTCTCGACGACGTCCACCGCGCCGACGAGGACACCCTGTCGATCCTCGTGCGGCTCGCGCAGCAGCGGTCGCCGATCCTGCTGCTCCTCGCGTTTCGCCCGGACGAGGTGGACCCGAACCTGGAGAGCTGCTTCGCCGATCTCGCGTCGCTGCAGCCGACACGCATCCGCCTGGACGGACTCGGACCCGAGGATTCGGCGGAGCTGATCCGGCACGTGGCGGGACGCGACCCCGATCCCGACACTCTCCGCGCGCTCGCCGACCGGACCGGCGGAAACCCGTTCTACCTGCAGGAGAGCGCCCGGCTCCTGGCCAGCGAGGGCGAACTGGTAGCCACGTCGGAGGTGCCCGAGGGGGTCCGGGACGTCCTGCGCCGGCGGATCGCCCGTCTCCCCGAGCTCACCGTGTCCGTCCTGCGACTGGCCGCGGTCGTGGGCCGCGAATCCGACATCGACGTCCTCACCCGTGCCGCCGAAGTCGACGAGGACGTCGTGTTCGACGCACTCGAATCGGGCGTGATCGCCGGACTTCTCGGCGAGCCGCGCGCCGGGACCGTCCGATTCACGCACGCCCTCGTCCGCGACACGCTCTACTCCGACCTCACCCGGCTGCGCCGGAGCCGCTGGCACGCCCGGGTCGGGACGGCACTCGAGGAGTTGCGTCCACACGATGTCGCGGCTCTCGCCCACCACTTCACCGAGGCGCTGTCGGCCGCCACCGCACGGCAGGCACTCGACCACAACGTGGCGGCCGCGGCGCAGGCCGCCGACCGCTACGCCCACGACGCGGAGATCAGCTTTCTCGACAACGCCCTTCGCGCGGCCGACCGGTTGCCGCCGGACGCAGCGGCGTCCGTGGACGAGCGCGTCGAACTCCTCACCGAGCTGAGTCGCACGCAACTCGCCGCGGGCATCGGACTGGACGGGGCCCGTTCCCGGAAGCGGGCTCTGGAACTCGCCGAGGACGCGGGCCGCACCGACCTGGCGATCCGGGTGCTCGCGTTCGTCGACACCCCGACGCCGTGGATCAACCGGCGGTACGGCGAAGTGGACACGGCCGTCGCCCTGCAGATCGAGGCGCTGCTGCGGGACGAGGAGCTGGAGCCGGCGGTGCGGTGCCGGCTGCTGGTCACGCTCGTCCACGAGATCGGGGCGGAGGACCACGAGCGCACCGGTTCCGCGGTCCGGGAGGCCGAAGCTCTGGCCCGGGATCTGGACGATCCGGTGCTGCTCGGGCTGGTGCTCTGCGCCGTCCACGCCGGCACCGGCTCGCCGACCAGCACGCTCGGCGGCCACGTCATCGGTGACGAGCTGCTCCGGATCGGTGACCGGACGCAGCTCCCCGTGTTCACCATGCTGGGCCACCACCTGCTGGCCGAGATCGCGTCCGGCAACGGTGACATCCCGGCGATCGAGCATCACATGGGCATCCAGTCGGAACTGGCGGACCGGTATCAGTTCCAGCAGGCGCAGGCGACCCGGGAGATGAGCCGCGCCATGGTCGCACACCTCACCGGCGATCTGGCCGAGGCGGAACGACATTACGTGCGCGGCCACGAGTTGATGACCCGGGCGGGGCTCGACGCCGACAGTGTCTTCGCTCTCGCGCAGTTCACGCTCCGGCTCACCGAGGGACGCGCCGGAGAACTCGAGGCGGTGATCGAGACCGTCGACAGCGCCGCGATGGACATGATCGCCGATCTGCATGCCCTCGCGCTTCTCGGCAACGGCAAACCGGACCGGGCGCGCGAGGTCCGGCGTCACCTCCGCCCGGTCCGCCGCGACTTCTTCCACTCCCTGATGATGTCGCTGCGGGGCATCGTCGTCGCGAGGCTGGGTGAACGGGACGAGGCGGCCGCGGTGCACGCGGAGCTGAGCCCGTACAGCGGTCAGATCGGGGGCGGCGACACGGCGGCGTTCGCGGTGGGGCCCGTCGACACGATCCTCGGCGACCTCGAGATGCTCCTCGACCGGCCCGAGGACGCGAGAACGCATTACGTTGCGGCGCTCGAACTGGCCGAACGCTGCGGCTGCCCGCCCTGGGTGGAGGCGGCGCGCACCCGGGTGACCACCCACCCAAGCGAGTTCCAAGTGGGCCACTAGCGGTCGGGCGCACAGTCGGAGGCGACAGAACCATCCGGCTTTCCTGGAGGCTTCCCCATGAGTTCCCTGCTCGCGCGCCTCGGCTCGGCCGCCGCCGCGCATCCCTGGCGGGTGATCGCCACGTGGCTGACGCTGCTCGTCCTGGTGTTCGCCGCCGCGTCCGCGTTCGGTGGCACCAACCACGACGACTACAACGTGCCCGGTCTGCCGTCGCAGCAGGGGACGACTCTGCTCAGCGAACGATTCCCGGAGATGTCGGGGGCGGACGCCCGGGTGGTCGTGCACTCGGACACGGGCCCGCTTTCCCCCGCGGTCCTCACCGACCTCGGCAGCAGGCTGGCGGAGGTGAACGGTGTGAGTGCCGTGTCGCCGCCCCGCCTGTCCCAGGATTCCGACACGGCCGTGATCAGCCTCAACTACCGCATCCCGGTCACCGACTTCCGCGGCAGCGAAGGCGTCGACGCCCTCGACGCCGCGGTCGCCGACACTCAGGCGCAGGGGCTGCAGGTGGAACTGGGCGGGCAGGTCCCGGAGAACATCTCCAAGCCGTCGGGCACCGCGGAGGCGGTCGGCATGGTCCTGGCGCTGATCATCCTGGTGTTCGCGTTCGGTTCCGTGGTGGCCGCCGGACTGCCCCTGGCCGTCGCGCTCGTCGGCGTCGGCATCGGGTCGGGACTCATCACGATCATGGCCGGGTTCACCAGCATCAGCACCATCGCCCCGACCATCGCCACGATGGTCGGCATCGGTGTCGGAATCGACTACGCGCTGCTGCTCGTCACCCGGTACACCGAGGGACTGCGGTCCGGGATGTCGGTGCGGGACGCCGTCGCCGCCGCCAACTCCACGGCCGGGACGTCGGTGATCTTCGCCGGCACCACCGTCCTCGTCTCCCTGTTCGGGCTGCGACTGTCCGGGCTGCCGATGTACGCGTCGTTCGGCTACGCCACGTTCGCGATGGTCGGGATCGTGATGCTCACCTCGGTCACGCTGGTGCCCGCGCTGTGCGGGCTGGCGGGCACGCGGGTGCTCGGCAAACGGTCCCGTGCCCGGGCCGAACGTCGCACGACGTCGCCGCTGACGGAACGGTGGGCGATCCGGGTGAGCCGCCGCCCGTGGCTGTGGGCCCTGACGGCGCTCGGGGTGCTGCTGCTCCTGGCCGCTCCGGTTCTGGGCATGCGGACGTGGCCGCAGGACGCGGGCAGCGCGCCGGCCGCCAACACGATCCGTCAGGCGTACGACCTGATCGACTCCGAGTTCGGGCCCGGCGCCAACGGACCCCTGATGGTGGCGGTCGACCTGAACAAGGTTCCGGCATCCGAACTTCCGGCTCTCGCGCGTGATCTCGCAGCCGAGCCCGGGGTGGCGTCGGTGACGCCCGTCCTGACAAACGCCGATTCGACGGCCGCGCTGATCTCGGTGCAGCCGACCACCGGTCCCAGCGATCCCCGCAGCACCGAACTGCTGGAGCGGATCCGATCCGACGCCGCCGACGGCGTCCACGTCACCGGACTCACCGCGACGTTCGCCGACATCTCCGCCCGCCTCGCCGAACGGCTGTGGCTCGTGATCGCGTTCGTCGTCGCGCTGTCGGTCGTGCTGCTCACGTTCGTGTTCCGCGCACCGGTGGTCGCGGTGAAGGCGGCCGTGATGAACCTGCTGTCGGTGGCCGCCGCCTACGGCGTGATGGTGATGGTGTTCCAATGGGGTTGGGGCGCCCAGCTACTCGGCCTTCCGCATGCGCTTCCCGTGTCGAGTTGGGTGCCGATCCTGATGTTCACCATCCTGTTCGGACTGTCGATGGACTACGAGGTGTTCCTGCTCTCCCGGATACGTGAGCGCTGGCTCGACACGGGCGACTCGCACCGGAGCGTCGTCGAGGGACTGGCATCCACGGGCCGGGTGATCACGAGCGCGGCGGCGATCATGGTGGCGGTGTTCGCCGGGTTCGCGCTCGACGGGGACGTGACCGTGAAGATGATGGGCGTCGGCCTCGCGACCGCGGTCCTCATCGACGCGACGATCGTGCGGATGGTGCTGGTGCCCGCGACGATGTATCTGCTGGGCAACGCCAATTGGTGGCGGCCCGGCGGACGCCGGGATGCGGCACCGGACGGGGACGCTACCTCCGCAGGCGTTCCACTTCCGCTTCGAGCGCGATGACCCGCCGGTACAGGGCCTGGATGCTCGCCATGCACACCCCGTTCGCATCGACCATCGCGATGCGGCGGTCGTGGGAACCGAGACCGAATGCG
Source organism: Rhodococcus wratislaviensis (assembly GCF_900455735.1). Taxonomy (GTDB): domain Bacteria; phylum Actinomycetota; class Actinomycetes; order Mycobacteriales; family Mycobacteriaceae; genus Rhodococcus_F; species Rhodococcus_F wratislaviensis. The sequence goes on from NZ_UAUI01000022.1 coordinate 293,291, forward strand.
GTCGCGAAATCCTGTGCCATCGGGCCCAGGTGCCGCACCGACTCGTGATCGAAACCGTAGGTCCAGACGCTGAGCGGCATCTCGGCGAGGCGTTCGAGCACCTCGCCGGCACTGGCAGGCGGTGTCTGGACGGCAACACCGCGCTTGCGGGTCAGGACGGAGTGAAACCACGCCAGCGGGTGGCGGGTACGGGCCGCTGTTCGCGCCCGCACCCGCCCCCGACGGGTGTCGACCCACATGGAGTCAGTCGGGGAGTTCGCCGACATCGTGCTTGATCGTCGCGTCGCTGAGAAGGAGTCCGACCCCGAGGGCCATGACGCCGATTCCGAGTCCGATTGCGGCTCCGCCGAGTCCGAGCATGATTCCGAGCATGTTGTCTCCTGTTCGTCGCTGGTGTGCGGGATTTCGTGCCCCCGCTTTCTGAACACCTACGACTCTGGCGGCTCCGGCCCTCGGAGATAAGACACCCCAGGGGTGGTGCAACCGCACCCCCGGTCGGCACGCCGGGCGGCAGAATGGCGACCATGACGGAATTACCGGAGTGGGCCCGAACCCTCGACCTCGCCCCGCACCCCGAAGGCGGCTGGTACCGCGAGACGTGGCGCAGCGACGTCACGATTCCGGAGGGGAGCCTGCCCGCCGACTACCCCGGACCGAGATCGGCCGGTACCGCGATCCTGTTTCTCCTGATGCCCGGGCAGCAGTCGGAATGGCACAGCGTGCGCAGCGCCGAGATCTGGCTGTATCACCGGGGCAGCCCCCTGCGGCTCGAACTCGGTGGGGACGGAAGCGAACCCGCGTCCCCACACGCACAGATCCTCGGCGCAGACGTCGCGGCGGGCCAGCAACCACAGCTGCTGGTCCCGCCGCGGCACTGGCAGCGAGCGAAGCCCGAGGGCGACGAACCGACTCTCGTCAGTTGCGTCGTCACCCCGGGCTTCGACTTCGCGGACTTCCGGCTCTAGGCCCTCCGCCTACGCGCCCAGCGTGTCCGGGTCGGGGCCGATGCGCCCGTCGGCCCGGGTCAGCGACCCGACGGTGTTGATCTCGTCGGGGGTCAGCTCGAAGTCGAAGACGTCGAAGTTGGCGGCGATGCGCTCCGGCGTCACCGACTTGGGAATGACCACGTTGCCGATCTGCAGGTGCCAGCGGATGATCACCTGTGCGGTCGTCTTGCCGTGCGCCGCAGCGATCTTCGCGATGGACTCGTCCTCGAGGACGGTGCCCTGCCCCAGCGGGCTCCATGCCTCGGTCGCGATGCCCTTGCCGGTGTGGAAGGCGCGCAGGTCGGCCTGGTTGAACCGCGGGTGCAGCTCCACCTGGTTGACCGCGGGCACCTCGCCCGTCTCGGCGATCAGACGGTCGAGGGTCTCCGGGGTGAAGTTGGAGACGCCGATCGACCGCGCACGCCCATCGGCCTTGATCTTCTGGAACGCCTTGAACGTGTCCACGTAGCGGTCCGCGGACGGCACCGGCCAGTGGATGAGGTAGAGGTCGACGTAGTCGAGCCCGAGGCGGTTCAGGCTGTCGTCGAACGCGCGGAGCGTGGAGTCGTAGCCCTGGTCGTCGTTCCACAGCTTGGTGGTGACGAACAACTCGTCACGGGCGATGCCGGAGTCCGCGAGCGCGCGGCCCACTCCGGTCTCGTTCTCGTAGATCTTGGCGGTGTCGATGCTGCGGTACCCGGCCTTCAGCGCCTCGGTGACCGCCGCGTGGCTCTCGTCGTCCGGCACCTGCCACACGCCGAAGCCGAGGGCAGGAATGCTGTTCCCGTCGTTGAGCGTGACCGTAGGTACAGGACTCTGTGCATTGTTGAAACCCATGAGACTGTGCAACCGGGCACCCGGACCAGATGTTCCCGACCGTCTCAGAATGTGGACTTTCGCGTGTTGTTTCGGTACGACCGGGTAATCCGACGGCATCGGCGTTCAGGTGGTGACGCGCCCGGTGGAAGGGGCGGACATGGGCCTCGGATACACATTGGCCTATCGGTTCAAGATCACGCCCTGGGTGAAAGCGGGCCGCGTCTTCGGAAGCCAGATCGAGACGTTGCTCGATCCCTTCGACGCACCACCGGGTGAGGTCCTCGACATCGGATGCGGCACCGGTGACCATGCCATCGAGATGGCCCGGCGGGGGTGGCAGGTGACGGGGATCGACACCGTCCAGCTGGCCCTCGACAAGGCGCGGTCCAAGGCCCGGAAGGCGGGCGTCGACGTGCGTTTCATGCACGCGGACGCCACCGACCTCGAGCACGCCGTCGGCCGCGGGTACCACCTGATCCTGGATGTGGGGTGCTACCACGGTCTCAGCGACCACGACCGGGTGTCGTACGCCGAGAACGTCACGACCGTGAGCGAACCGCACGCCACCCTGCTGATGTTCGCGTTCGGGCCGGGGCATCGCGGCCCGCTGCCGCGAGGGGTCTCCCGCTCCGACGTGGAGCGGACGTTCGAGAAGTGGAAACTCGTCTCGGACGTCGACGCCGACACGACCGGTATGCCGGGACCGCTCAAGAAGGCCGACCCCCGCTGGTTCCGCCTCGTCAAGCGTTGAGTGGATAATCGCCTGGTGACTGCAACACTGCGCATCAGCGAACTGTCGGCTTCGCGCGGTGAGCGCACCCTCTTCGCCGGCCTCGACCTCACCGTCGCCCCGGGCGACGTGACCGGACTCGTGGGGGCCAACGGTGCCGGCAAGTCGACGCTGCTGACCGCCCTCGCGGGGGTCGGCTCGGCGGACGTCGAGGGCACCATCGTGCTGAGCCCGCCCGATGCGGCCGTCGGCTACCTCGCCCAGGAACCCGACCGGATCGCCGGCGAGACGGTGCTCGACTTCCTCGGTCGCAGGACCGGCGTCACCGAGGCGGAGCACACCATGAACTCGGCCGCCGAAACGCTCGGCGAGTCGGACGAGGATCTCTACTCCCCCGCCCTCGAACGCTGGCTCGCGCTGGGCGGCGCCGACCTCGCCGAGCGCGCGGAGAAGGTCGTGAGCGAACTCGGGCTGGGGGTGCCGCTCGACACGCACATGACGTCGCTGTCCGGTGGGCAGGCCGCGCGCGCAGGATTGGCGTCGCTGCTGCTGTCCCGGTACGACGTGCTGCTGCTGGACGAGCCGACCAACGACCTCGACCTCGTGGGGCTCGAGCAGCTCGAGCGTTTCGTCGCCGAGAGCCGGGCGGCCATGGTGGTGGTGAGTCACGATCGGGAATTCCTGGCGCGCACCGTGACCGGCATCGTGGAGCTCGACCTCGTACAGCAGCAGATCGCGGTCTACGACGGCAGCTACGACTCGTATCTCGCCGAACGGGAGATCGCGCGCAGGCATGCCCGGGAGGCGTACGAGGAGTACGCCGGGACCCGTTCGGACCTCGAGGACCGCGCGCAGATGCAGCGGAACTGGATGGAGCACGGCGTCCGGAACGCGCGTCGCAAGGCGAAGGACAACGACAAGATCGGCAAGGGTCTGCGCACCGAGTCCACCGAGAAGCAGGCGGCGAAGGCCCGGCAGACGCAGCGCCGGATCGAGCGGCTCGAGGTGGTCGAGGAGCCGCGGAAGGAATGGGAACTGCGGATGGAGATCGCCGCCGCCCCGCGCAGCGGATCGGTCGTGGCGACGGCGAACGGCGCCACCGTCGCGTGGGGCGGGGACCGCGAGTTCACGTTCGGCCCGGTCACCACTCAGGTGGACTGGGGTGACCGGATCCTCATCACCGGCGCCAACGGTTCCGGTAAGACGACCCTGCTGAAGGTGCTGCTCGGCAAGATCGCCCTGGACGCGGGCACCGCCTCACTCGGCTCGGGTGTGGCGATCGGCGAGATCGATCAGGCCCGCGGCCTGTTCGAGGGCGGCGAGAAGGTGGCGGACGCGTTCGCGGCGCAGGTCCCGGACTGGCCGGACGCCGACGTGCGGACGCTGCTCGCGAAGTTCGGGCTCAAGGGACACCACGTGCTGCGGCCGGCGGCGTCGCTGTCACCCGGTGAACGCACCCGCGCCGCCCTGGCGCTGCTGCAGGCGCGGGGCGTCAACCTGCTGGTGCTCGACGAGCCCACCAACCACCTGGACCTCCCCGCGATCGAACAGCTGGAGCAGGCCATGGAGAACTTCGACGGCACGCTGCTGCTCGTCACCCACGACCGGCGGATGCTGGATTCGACACGCAGCACCCGCCGGTGGCGGATGGACGGCGGCCGGCTGTCCGAGGAGTAGTCAGTCGCCTTCGGCCATGGGTGGCAACGCCTTGACGAACGGCGGGTCGTAGTCGACCTTGCCCAGCTTCGCCGCGCCGCCGGGGGAACCGAGGTCGTCGAAGAAGTCGGCGTTCGCTTTGGTGTACTCCACCCACTGGTCCGGGACGTCGTCCTCGTAGAAGATCGCCTCGACGGGGCACACCGGCTCACACGCGCCGCAGTCGACGCATTCGTCGGGGTGGATGTAGAGCATCCGACCGCCCTCGTAGATGCAGTCGACAGGACATTCTTCGATGCATGCCTTGTCCAGAACGTCGACACAGGGTTCAGCGATGGTGTAGGTCACGTCTGTAATCCTGTCCTTTCCTGCCGTCCTGCGCGAATCGCCTCCACTCTGCCACGCAATTTCCCAGGGTCAACCTGTCATTTCGGCGCCCGGCGCCGTTGTACACCGTTGACAAACTGTTGGGTTTTCACAACACTTTGTTGCATGAGCCCAGTACGGCGTGGGGACGCCCTCCCCATCTACAACCGCATCGGCGTCCTTCGCGCCGAGCGCGGGATGAGCCGGGCTCAGCTGGCGGGACTCATCGACGTCAATCCCCAGACCGTCGGCGCGCTCGAACGGGGCGACCACTACCCCAGCCTCGACCTGGCGTTCCGTATCTCGTGGGTGTTCGAACTGCCGGTGGAGGCCATCTTCTCCCGCACCGAGTTCGGCCCCCTGTCCACCGAGCTGTACCGCACCGACCGACCGCCGTCCACCACAGGAAGCGGGGAGAGTTCCCATGCCTGAGACCAATCTGATCGAGCGGTACCAGGGGTTCCGGACGCGCAGGTTCCTCCAGAACGAACGCCGTTACCGGACGTGGCTACCGAGGTGGCGGACCCGCAGCCGCAGACGAATCCTGGTGGTCGCCCTCGCGGTCACGTTCGTGTTCATGACCGCCGTCGGCATCGTGTGCCATTTCGACATGGTCGTCGGGCCGCTGCTGTGGCTGCCCGCGTGCCTGTTGTTCTTTCCCCTGTGGACGATGCTCCAGATCGTGTCCGGGCGGCAGGGGGACGCTCCGCGCGACGCTCTCGACGAGTGGGAGATCCAGCAGCGCAACAGTGCCCGGTCGATCGGACTCACGGTCACCCAGCTGCTGACGCTCGTCCCCGCGTTGTACCTGATCTTCGTCGGCGCGCTGGACGGCGATCACGGCAACGTGCCGTACGCCGCCGGACTGCTCGTCGTCACTGCGCTGATGGTCGGGGGTTGCACGCCCGCCATGATCCTCGGCTGGACGCAACCCGATCCCGACCCCGACGACCTCGCTTCCTAGGAACACCCGCACTCCAGAACGGGAAGGACCCATGTCTCACACCCTCACGATCGACGGCATCTCCAAACGGTACGGCGAGGTCGTCGCACTCGACGACCTGTCCTTCGAGGTCCGCCCCGGCGAGATCTTCGGTTTCGTCGGCAGCAATGGTGCCGGCAAGACCACCACCATGCGCATCGCGCTGGGTGTCCTGTCGGCCGATTCCGGCGAGGTCCGGCTCGGCGGCAAGCCGGTGGACCTGGACGTGCGGCGCACCATCGGATACATGCCGGAGGAACGCGGGCTGTACCCGAAGATGAAGGTGGGCAAGCAACTCGAATACCTCGCCGAGCTGCACGGCATTTCCCGCTCGGCGGCGCGGGAGGCGGTCGCCCGCTGGACCGAACGCCTCGGCATCGCGGACCGTGTCGGCGACACCGTCGACGCACTCTCGCTCGGCAATCAGCAACGCGTCCAGCTGGCGGCTGCGCTCGTCCACGATCCGGCGGTGCTGGTTCTCGACGAACCCTTCTCGGGGCTCGACCCCGTCGCGGTGGACGTCATGAGCGACGTGCTGGTGGAGAAGGCGAACACCGGAGTGCCGGTGATCTTCTCGAGCCATCAGCTCGAACTCGTCCAGCGCCTCTGCCACCGCGTCGGCATCATCAGCCACGGCCGGATGCGTGCCGTCGGCACCGTGGACGAACTGCGCGGCGGCGGCAACGCCCAACTCGAAGTCCACGCACCGGAGGCGCCGGTCGGCTGGGCGCACCATCTCGAGGGCGTCACGACTATCAGTCATCTCGACGGCCGAACCCTGCTGTCGCTCGACGCCCACGTGGACGACCAGCTGATCCTGCACACCGCCCTGAAGACCGGACCGGTGCACGAATTCTCGCTGCACCGGCCCACCCTGACCGATCTGTTCCGAGAGGTGGTCACGGCATGAGTGCCCCACTGAGCCCCGCCCGCGCGATCGGCCTCGTGGCCCGCCGCGAATTCCTGACCCAGGTGGCGAAGAAGAGCTTCGTCATCAGCAACGTGATCATCCTGCTGGCCATTGTGGGCGGCATCGTCGCGTACTCGCTGTTCTCGGGCGGCGACGACGAACGCGCCACCGTCGGACTCGTCGGCGACCAGTCGCTCGCGCCGGCTCTCGTCGCCACCGGTGACGCGGTCGGGACACCGGTCGACGTCGTCCCGGCCGCGGACGAGCAGGCCGCGCGGGACGAGGTGGGGATCGGTGACCTCGACGTCGCCCTGATTCCCGGCACCGACGGATCCGTCACGGCCGTCACCGAATCCGAGATCGGCTCCGGGCTTCGCACCGTGATCGACGCGGCCGTGGTGCAGCAGGCTCAGGCCGGCGCGCTCGTGGCACAGGGCGTGGATCCCGCGCAACTCGCCGAAGCGACCGGCCGGGCGGTGGTCACCGTCGACGCACTCGATCCGCCCGACCCGGAGAAGGGCCAGCGCGTGGCCCTCTCCATCGCCGTGGTCGTTCTGCTGTACATGCAGATCATGATGTTCGGCATGTACGTGGCGATGGGTGTCGTCGAGGAGAAGTCGAGCCGTGTCGTGGAACTGCTCCTGTCGACCCTCCGTCCGCTGCAACTGCTCTGGGGCAAGGTCATCGGCATCGGCGCGGTCGGTCTCGTCCAGTTGACCGCCTACGGTGTGGTCGGTGTCGCGGCCGGACTCGCAACGGGCGTGCTCACCGTGACGGGGACGGCGATCGGGGTGCTGGCCGGAACGCTCGGCTGGTTCGTGCTCGGATTCGCGTTCTTCGCCGTCCTCTACGCCGCGGCCGGGTCGATGGTGTCGCGGCAGGAGGACGTCAACGCGACCGCATCACCGCTGATGGTGCTGATCGTCATCATGTTCTTCAGCGCCTTCTCCTCGGTGAGCAACCCGGACGGCACCCTCAGCAACGTCCTCAGCTGGATTCCGCCGTTCTCGGCGATCCTGATGCCGCTGCGCATCGCCGCCGGCGTGGCGTCCCCGGTCCAGGTGGTCGTCACCGTCGCTCTGATGCTCGCGGTGACTGCCGCGCTCAGCGTGCTGGCCGCGAAGATCTACCAGCGCTCGATCCTGCGGATCGGCAAGGTCGTGTCGTGGAGGGAAGCACTCGGGAGGTAGTGAATTCCCAGCGCACGGCCAAGTTCTCTGTGTAGTGTTCGAATCGTCGATCGATGCTGCTCAGCTGCCGTCGTGGAACGGGGAACACCCATGGTCGTCCGTCGCGGGAAGCCGATCGTCGCCCTCGCCGTCGCCGTGGTCGCGTCCATGGCGTTGATGCTGACGGCGTGCACGTCCGACGAGCCGACCACTGCGGGCGGTGGCAACGCCGGCCCCGACGGCACCCCGGTCGCCTTCAAGGAACCGGTGAGGCTGTCGAGCGAGAACGGGGTGCTCGAGGTTCGGCTGTCGGCCCATCAGGGCACGGTCGACCTCGACACCGTCTCGGAACCGGTGTCCAACTTCCTGGTCTTCGGATACGAGGTTCTGCAGGGCACGAGTTCGAACGGCTCGACCACGGGCGACGACCTCTACCCGGCACCGACGTTGCGCGTCGATCCGGGTGAGCGCCTGATCATCCACTACGACAACGATCTCCGGAATCTGACGATCGAGGACTTCTACGACCCCGCGTTCACGCCGGCGGGCGGGGAGGTCCCCATCTATCCCCCGGCACTCGAATCGGCGCCGCTGAACCTGCACACCCATGGTCTGCACGTGAGCCCGGACGGCAACGCCGACAACGTGCTGCTCGACATCCCCGCCGGAATGGGCAACGTCTACGACTACGCGGTGCCGAAGGACATGCCGAACGGCCTGTACTGGTACCACAGCCACCGTCACACGATGACCGCGCAGCAGACGTACGCGGGGCTCGCGGGACTGCTCGAGATCGGCAGGCCCGACGGCAACCTTCCTCTGGTGACGCAGAACGACGTTCCCATCCGCGACATGGCGCTGCAGTACAACTTCGTCTTCGACCGTAAAGGCAACGGCCACCAGCTGAACGACCCCAACTGGCCACAGTTCGTGAGCACACTGAAGCCGCCGGAGGGGACCGAGCTCGCCGACGGAACGTACGAGCCGAGTCTCGCACCCGTGAATTTCTCGGAGACCACGGAGGGCGCCCAGTACGTCACCAACTGGTATTCCGGGCCGCTGTCGCCGGCGAATCATCGCGGGCAGAACCAGTTCGTGCCGGGCAATCTCCAGAGTTTCAGCAGTGATTCGACGAATGTCCCCGCCGACCCGTCGCTGCCGGACAACGAACGCGACGTGCAGTACACGGTCAACGGGCAGTTTCAGCCGGAGCTGAAACTGAAGCCGGGCCAGACGGAGATCTGGTCGCTGGCGAACATCAGCGACTTCGCCTACATGCCGCTCAGACTCACCGAGACCGCGACGGGCAACCACCCGAAGTTCTCCGTCGTCGGCCAGGACGGCAATCCCTTCACCCAGGTGCAGCTGCCCGTCGGTGGTGACGGCACCCGGCTCGTCATCCCGCCGGGGTCGCGGTACGCGATCGCCGTGACGATGCCGGACACCGGCGATCTGGTGCTCGACATGCCTCCACTGGACGGGGCGAAACCCGTCACCAACCCCGGCGTTCTCTACACCGGCAACGGCACCGACAACCCGCCGGCCGAACTGGGCACGGTGACGGTCGACCCGTCGGTCATCAGCTACGCCGACGGCTTCTTCACCTTCCCCACCCAGACCCTCCTGCACGTCACACCCGACAGCGGGGAAGGGCAGACCACGCCGTTCGAGCCCGGCCAGAACCTCGACGCGTACACGTCTTTCGTGGACACGTCGGTGATGACACCGGACGTGAAGCGCACCCTCACGGTCTCGGGCGGGTTCGGCAACGAGAAGGCCAGCAACAGCGACCCCAAGGCCTTCACGTACGAGTTCGACGACAACACGTTCCCGAACATCCCGCTGATCCAGCCGCGCCTCAACTCGGTCGAGGAATGGTTGATCACAAACCTCAACAACGACGAGCATCCGATGCACATCCACGTCAACGACTTCCAGGTGATGGAGATCGTCGACCCGATCGCCGGTACCCGGACCGGGGTGCAGCCGTGGGGCGAGGACAACGTCAACGTGCCGGCGCCCGTCACCGACGCGAACGAGAACCCGCTCGTGCCCGCATCGGTGACGCTGCGCACGAAATTCACGGAGTACACAGGCACTTTCGTGATCCACTGCCATCGCCTCAACCACGAGGACAACGGTCTGATGGCCACCGTCAACGTCATTCCCGAGGTGTCGACGTACGCGGTGGCGGTGCCAGGTTCGGCGGGCACTCCCGCGACCGTGCAGGTCCACGACGGCAACGGCGACAAGGTGATCGCCGCGGTCACACCGTTCCCGGCCTTCGAGGGCACCCCGACGGTGGCGATGGCCGACGTCAACGGCGACATGATCCTCGACCTCGTCGCCGGGACCGGTGCGGGCGTGGCGCCGGAGGTCGTCGCCTACGACGGCAACGATGTGGGCTCCGGCCCGTTCACCGCAGAGCTGACCCGGTTCGCCCCGTTCGACGACGGCTTCCGCGGAGGCGTCAACGTCGCGGGTGTGGACATCGACGGAAACGCGCTGGCCGACAACATCATCGCCGGCACGGGCCCCGGCACCGAATCGCAGGTGAAGGTGTTCTCGTCCACCCTGCCCACCGAGAAGGGCGTGGCACCCGAGGTCTTTTCGAGCTTCACCCCCTACCCCGGATCGCAGTCCGGGGTCACCGTCGCCACCGGCTTGGTCGACGCCGGCTCGGGCCGGGCAAGTATCGTCACCGCCCCCGGCCCAGGAGAAGCGCCTCGCGTGAAGACGTTCCGCTACGACCTGTTCGAGCCGACCGCCGCCGCCGAAGCCGACGGCACCGCGGACGAGCACGCCGGCCACACCGGCGGACCGCGGATGACGTCGGAGTTCCTGGCGTTCGACGAGAGCTACGTTGACGGTGTCTCACTCTCGACGGGGTGGGTGGCCGGCGCCGAAGGCGGAGCGAAGAGCATCGTCACCGGCATGCTGGGCGGCGACGGCACTGTTCGCGTGTGGTCGAGTGGTTCACGCCTCGACGGTGAACCGGGCATGTATCTCGAGAGTCCGAATCACCACTCCGGCGACGTCGTCTTCACTGAGATCGCGTCGTTCGCACCGTTCGCCGGCGGCACTCCGGGGACGGGCGTCCAGGTGGCCACCACCAGCACCACCAGCGGCGCCGACCTGCTCGTCAGCGGCTCCGGGCCCGGCGGCACCGAGGTGCGCAAGTTCGGACTGGGCCGCGCCGAACCCCAATCCACCACGCTGGTGCCGCTGCCGTCGGGCGCCCTCCCCGCGCTCCCCGCAGCGCAAGGGTCCGTGCCACTCGGTGGCCGATAGTCGGCCGGCAGATGCAGTGGGTCAGCCGACCCGCTTCTCGGCGGCGTCGGCGATGTCGTCGAGATCGCGCCGGATCGCCTTGGTGGTCGCCTTCAACGCGAAGGAGCCGAACACTTTCATCATGAACTTCGAAAATGCACCGAGCCCAGTTGCTTCCGCTGAGAAGTGAAAGGTCAGGGTGGTGCCGTCACCAGCAGGCTCCAGGGTGAACACCGTCGTGTAGTCCGCGCCGTGGGACGACGCCTTCACCACGGTGCGCTTCTCCGGGTCGATCTCCGTTACCCACATTTCCTCGGTCGACGACTTGCCGAACAGCACCCGGGTCTCACGCCACCGCGTACCGACCTCGTACTTCGTCGAATCCAGCCTCTCGAGCTTCTCCACACCGCTCAGAACCGATTCCGCATTGTCCAGATCGGTGATGACCGCCCAGACCGCGCCGACGGGCGCATCGATCGTTCGGCTCACGCGGATCTCCGAAGCTGACATGAGGCACCCATTTCTTTCTTCTCAGGGCAGGGTCCAGAACTGGCGGGTCACCAGGTAGAAGACGATGACCCAGAACACCATAACCCCGGCGACGATCGCGATCCCTCGACGGTTCGTTCTCGCTACCGGAACGTCCAGGGGCGGTCGCAGCCAACGCCCCAGCACACGGTTGACGTAGTACGGCATCGTCACGAAGCTCATGATGAAGCTGGACAGCAGGTTTCCGACGAGCAGACCGAGCCACAGTGGCATCTTCAGCGGCGACAGCGCGAGGGTGAGAATCACGACGGTGGGATAGAGACCGACCCACACCGCGATCGACGTCTTGGTTTCGGACGGCGGCGGCGCCTCGTTGCCGTTCTCGTCGAACGCGAACCAACTCCCGAAGGAGTTGTCGATGGTGCGCAGTTCGAAGTCGTGGAACTTCTCCCCCTCGGCGAGGAGTTCCTGACGCTTCGTCGACGTGAGCCACCTGTCGAGGTCGGCCGCGTTGTCGTAGCGGTACAGCGCGGTCCATTCGTCCTGGACGCCCTCGATGGGGCGGAAGAGTTCGCTCCCGCGGAAGCCGTCGAACTTGCTCTCTTCCACTCGCAGTCGATCCTGCCACGCAAGGAAGTCGTCGACGTGCTCCGGACCGACACGGTGCGTCACGACGACCGTCACCAGCGGATCCGACTCACGCGTCCCCCCGCTGATGACCTGCTGGGTGGCAGGACCGTCGAAGTACTGCTGCCCCTGGTCCAGGCGGCCCTGCCGGGTGGCGCTGTTGATCCAGGCCTGCACGTGGGCGACGGAATCGAAGCGGTACACCACGACCCAGTCGGGTTGCACGGCGGTGGGCGCCGAGATCTCGGCGCCCAGGAAACCCGGGTAGTGGGACGCGGCGGTGTTCATGTCCTGCTGCCAGGCCTCGAAGGCCTCCTCGGATCCGGCGCGCACCTTCTGGCCGATGATGACCGTCGCGGCGTTGCCGGTGGATTTCTCAGTGGGCTTTTCGGTGTCCATCGCCCTCTCCTCACGGCTCAGGTCGTCGGAACCGATCGGTTCTCGCCGATTCGGTGGTAGATCCGCTCGGGGGTGAGCGGCAACGCGCGGAAACGCACACCGGTCGCGTCTTCCAGCGCGTTGGCCAGGGCAGGTGCCACCGGGTTGATGCAGCACTCCGCCATTCCCTTCGCACGCATCGGTCCGACGGAGTCCGCCGAATCGACCAGCAGCACTTCGGTGCGGGGAATGTCGGCGTAGGTGGGGATGCGGTAGTTGCGCAGGTTGGGGTTGATCATCACGCCGTTGTCGTCGACGCGGAAGTTCTCGGTCAACGCGAATCCGATGCCCTGGGCGACGCCGCCCTCGATCTGGCCGCGGACCTGCACCGGGTTGATGATGACCCCGGCGTCCGTGGCATGGACGCTGTAGAGGATGCGGATCTCGCCCGTCACCCGGTGGACGGCGATGCGGAAACCGTGGGTGTTGGAGACGACGCTGCGCGGCGACCCGTACGCCTTGCGCGCCTCGGTGAACCGGATGCCGCGGCGGCGGGCGGCGTCGAGGAGTTCGGTCAGCGGCACATGCGTGCCGTCGCAGAGCACCCCGTCGTCGTCCATCGCGCAGGACGCCACGTCGACCCCGGTGTGCGCCGCGGCGAACGCCAGGATGCGGTCGCGCAGGGCCTCCGACGCCCGCGACACGGCGTTGCCTGCGACGAAGAGGCCCGCGCTCGCGAACGCCCCCGTGTCGAAACCCGTCCGGTCGGTGTCGGACTGCACGAGACGCACCCGCGACGGCGTGGTACCGAGATGGGTGGCCGCGATCTGCACGTGCGCGGTCGACGTCCCCTCACCGAATTCGACGGTACCGACGGCGAGTTCGTACACGCCGTCGTCGCCGAGCGTCGCCCACGCCTCCGAGATGTGTTCGGTCGGGGGCGCCGTCTCGTGGAGCGAACTCGCGGTGCCCACGCCGACGAGCCAGTCGTCGCCCAGCACCTGCCCGTTCCCGGTCCGTCTCAGTGCGGCGTCGACGAGATCGATGCACTGCCCGAGCCCGTCCTCCTCGAACACGACGTCGTCGGGACCGTCCTCGATTGCCACGAGTGAGTCCCCGGGGCGGACGATATTGCGGCGCCGCAACTCGAGCGGGTCGATGTCGAGTGCGACCGCCAGCTCGTGCATGGCGGATTCGACCGCGAAGGCGGGCTGGGTCATGCCGTACCCGCGCAGCGCTCCGCTGGGCACGCTGTTCGTGTAGACGGAGTACGCATCGAACTTCTTGTTCAGACACCGGTAGGCCGAGATGGCGGCTCCGGCGGCGAACAATGTTTCGCCCCCGTGGTTGCCGTACGCGCCCGTGTTCGACACGTTGCGCACCTGGAACGCCGTGAGTGTGCCGTCGGCCCGGGCGCCGAGCGTGATGGTCAGCTTCATCGGGTGACGCGGCGACGCCGTCGTGAATTCCTCTTCCCGGGTGAACTCGAAGCAGACGGGCCGGCCCGTGTCGAGGGTGGCGAGCGCGACCAGATCCTCCGAGATCACCTCCTGCTTGCCGCCGAAACCTCCGCCGACGCGCATGCAGAACACGCGCAGCTGGTCGGGACGCAGGTCGAACAGGTGGGCCAGCTTGACCTTGGCGATCGACGGCGACTGCGAACTCGTGCGCACGTGCAGCCGGCCATCCTCCATCCAGGCGATCGACCCGTGCGTCTCGAGATGCGCGTGCTGCACGCGCGGGGTGAAGTAGGTGCCCTCGTGGATCACGTCGGCCTCGGCGAACCCCGCCTCGACGTCGCCGACCTCCCCGTGGAGTTCGAGCAGGATGTTGTGCACGGGATCGCGGACGAACGGGTCGTCCGAACCGTGCAGCTGTGGTGCGCCGTCGGCCATCGCCTCCTCAGGGTCGAACACCGCAGGCAACACGTCGTATTCGACGACCACCGCGCGACAGCCCTCCTCCGCGGCGCCGACCGTGTCCGCCAGCACCGCGACCACCCGCTGGCCGGCGAAGCGGACCCTGTCGTCGAGGATGTACGTGTCATCCGGGTCGACGAGGTGATCGGTGTGAATCGCGGTCGTGAACCGCTTCCGGGGCACGTCCTCCCACGTGTACACGCGGTGCACGCCGGGGACGGCGAGCGCCGCCGTCTTGTCGATCGAGACGATGCGGGCGTGGGCGTGCGGGGAATGCAGCACCTTGAGGTGCAGCATGCCCTCGATCTCGGTGTCCATCGTGAACTGGGCGCGGCCGGTGACCACATCGGTGGCCGCGGGCGCCCCGACGCTGGTGCCGACCGCGCGACCCGGTTCGGCGACCTCCACCGCGGCGACACCGTTCACGGCATCCTCGATGGCCCGATAGCCGGTGCAGCGGCAGAGATTGCCTTTCAGCGCGCGCGGCAGGTCCTCTTTCTGCGCGTCCGTGAACGTCGCCGAGGTCATGATCATGCCCGCGGTGCAGAAGCCGCACTGGAACCCGGGGGCGTCCCGGAACTGCCGCTGCAGCGGATGCAGGTCGTCCGGCGAACCGAGGCCCTCGATCGTCGTCACCTCCCGCCCCTCGGCGCGGAATGCGGGCGTGATGCAACTGTGCACGGGATCGCCGTCGAGCCACACCGTGCAGGCCCCGCAATCACCTGCGTCGCAACCCTTCTTGACGCCGTGATGACCGAGCGAGCGCACGAACGTGCGCAGGCACTGGCCGGGATTCGGCTCCGCGTCGAACGCCCTGCCGTTCACGGTGTACGTCATCGCCGGTCTCCTGCCACGAGCTCGGTCCGGATCTCCTCGGCGAAATGCTTCGCCAGGTGGCGACGGTGGTCGGGGCTGCCGTTGGGGTCGTCGAACCACACGTCCTCGGGCAGCGCGTCGATGCGCTGCTGCAGCGCCTCGGCGGCGGGTACGGCGTCGAACGCGAAACGGATCGGACGCGTCGTGCCCGCCGTGATCGTGAGCAGCAGGTCGTCGCCGTCGGGCGACCGGGTGCCGATCATGAACAGGGTGGACCGGCCCAGGTGCGTCAGCGTGAAGCGGCGGTGCGCGTGACGCTTGCGCAGGGCGCGGACGGGGATGTCGATGCGCCGCAGGATCTCACCCGGCGTGAGCACGTTCTCGTGGTCGCCCGTCACGAAGTCGGCGGCGTCGACGATGCGCTCGGACCCGTCGGCCGCCCACAGCGTGTACGTCGCCTCCAGCGCGACGGTCATCGTGATCATCGGGCCTGCGGGCAACGACATGCAGATGTTGCCGCCCACCGTCGCCGAATTCCAGACCTTGAACGATGCCAGGAACGCCTCGCAACTCGTTGCGAACAACGAGGCGGCGCTCCAGTCGTCCGGTGGCGCAAGCGCATACAACTCACGGACGGTGCACGTCGCTCCGATCTCGAGGCCGGCATCGCTCGGCACCAGGGTGTCCCAGCCGAGCGCCGTGAGATCGACGAGACGGCGCAGGTCGGGCTGCTGATCGGAGAACAGCCACGTTCCGCCTGCCAGCCAGGCGTCACCTTCCCGCCACTGCGCACCCGGCCGGTCGGGTGGGCGCCGAACGACATCGGTGATGGTGTTGAGGTCCATATGACTGCTCCACTCGGGAAATGTGTCGTCGTTCTCGTACCCGGCCTGCGTCAACCCATCTGACTTTAGACACCGCGACGGCGGTCTCGGTGTCGATTGCCGGGTTCCACCCGGTCGCTGTTCGCCGTGTTCCGGCCGTGCAGGCGACCGTGTGGGCGACCGTCACCCGCCGTAGCAGACATCTGCTGCCCCGGCCCGACCGCTACTCTCAGGGCCATGGCCGCCAAGATCTCCGCCCACGACGTGCTCGAGCTGGTACTGGACGCAGGCAGCTTCGTCTCCTGGGACACCACGCCCGTCGATGCGCGGCCGAATGAGAAGTACCGCGCCGACCTGCAGAAGGCCGCCGAGAAGTCGGGTGTCGACGAATCGGTGATCACGGGCGTCGGCACCGTCCGCGGGCGCCCGGTCGCGGTGATCGCGTGCGAGTTCGCGTTCCTGGCCGGTTCGATCGGCGTGGCCGCCGCCGAGCGGATCGTCTCCGCCATCGAACGCGCCACCCGTGAGGGTCTCCCCCTGCTCGCCTCGCCCACCTCGGGGGGCACGCGCATGCAGGAGGGCACCGTCGCGTTCGTGCAGATGGTGAAGATCGCGGCGGCCGTCGCCACCCACAAGGCCGCCCATCTCCCCTATCTCGTGTATCTGCGGAACCCGACCACCGGCGGTGTCTTCGCGTCCTGGGGTTCCCTCGGGCACATCACCGTGGCCGAGCCCGGCGCACTCGTGGGGTTCCTCGGACCCCGCGTCTACGAGGCGCTGTACGGCGAGAAGTTCCCCGAGGGCGTGCAGACGTCCGAAAACCTGTACCGCAACGGCGTCATCGACGGCGTCGTCCCCGCCACGCGCCTGCGCCGGCTCGTCCATCGGGCGTTGCGGGTGCTGATCGATCCGCCGACGTCGACCGCCGTCACCGAACCGGCGCCGCCGGCCGTCGACATCCCCGACGTGCCCGCGTGGCAGTCGGTGATGCTGTCGCGGCGCGCCGACCGGCCCGGGATCCGGCACCTGCTGCGGCACGCGGCCACCGAGCAGGTGCCCCTCAGCGGCACCGGCCAGGGTGAAACCGAGGGGACGGTGCTGCTGTCGCTGGCCCGTTTCCGCGGCGCGCCGTGCGTGCTGCTGGGCCAGGACCGCGCCGGACAGTCGGCTCTGAACACAATGGGGCCTGCCGCCCTCCGCGAGGCGCGCCGCGGCATGCGGTTGGCCGAGGAGTTGCAGATCCCCCTGGTCCTGGTGATCGACACCCTCGGTGCCGCGCTGTCGCAGGAGGCGGAGGAACGCGGACTGGCCCCCGAGATCGCCCGATGCATCTCCGACCTCGTGACGTTGAAGACGCCGACCGTGTCCGTTCTGCTCGGTCAGGGCACGGGCGGCGGGGCGCTGGCCTTCCTCCCCGCCGACCGCGTGCTCGCCGCGCAGAACGGGTGGCTGGCCCCGCTCCCCCCCGAAGGCGCCAGCGCGATCGTCCACCGCGACACCTCGCACGCCCCCGAGATGGCGGCCGCGCAGGGCATCCGTTCGCTCGACCTGCTGCGCGACGGCGTCATCGACGCCATCATCCCCGAGCATCCGGACGCCGCCGACGAAGCCGTCGATTTCTCCAAGCGGGTCGGCGAGGCCATCTCCCGGGAACTCCGTGCCCTGACCGGGGTTCCCGAGGGCGAACGCTTCGCCGCCCGGCTCGCCCGCTACCGGAACCTCGGCCTGGATTAGGGTGTGTCTCCCAGTCTCTCTCGGATGCGCCTGGCGAAGCAATCGTCGTCCGGCAAGGCGGAGGAGAAGCCGATACCGCTGTTGTATCGGCGCCGACGACAACGAAGCAGGGCGGCGATTGGGCGCCGGGAGCGCCGAATGGGGATTGGGAGACATACCCTATGACAGTTTGATCGTCGGGTTGTACATGTCCATCCACAGCGCGAGGTCGAGCGTGCGCTCGAGTCCGCGACGCGACACCTGACTGATCTGCGGGGTGTCGACGGACACCGCCCGGGACAACCAGTCCGCACTGACCAGGCCGAACACCGGGTGCGAGGGGTCGCTGAGCAGGTCCTTACCGTGCTGCTGCAACGCCACCGCGTACTTCGGGTCCTGGGTGGACGGGTACGGCGACTTGACCCGGTCGATCACCGACTGCGGCAGCACATCCCTGGTCGCCGCCCGCAGCAACGATTTCTCCTTGCCGTCGAACGTCTTCAGCGACCACGGCGTGTTGTAGACGTACTCGACCAGCCGGTGATCACAGAACGGCACCCGGACCTCCAGTCCGACGGCCATGCTCGCGCGGTCCTTGCGGTCGAGCAGGACCCGGACGAAACGCGTCAGATGCAGGTAGCAGATCTTGCGCATCCGCCATTCGAAGTCGGATTCGCCGTCCAGCCGATCGATCCCGGCCACGGCTGCGTCGTACGAGTCCTGCACGTAGTCGTCCATGTTCAGCCCCGCCGTCACCTCCGGGGTGAAGATGTTGCTCTCGTCGCCGAAGTGCTCGGCGAACTGCACGAGCCACGGGAAGGTGTTCGCCTGCTGCGCCTTCGGGTCGAAGAACTGCTTGTACCCGCCGAACACCTCGTCGGCCGACTCACCGGACAGCGCCACCGTGGAGTGCTGCCGGATCGCCTTGAACAGCAGATACAGCGACGCGTCCATGTCGCCGAGGCCCATGGGAATGTCTCGTGCCCGGATGACCTTCGCGCGCACGGCGGGGTCGGCCAGTGCGTCGGAGTCGAGGACGATGTCCTGGTGCGCGGTCCCGGATCGCCGGGCCACGTCGTGCACGTACGGAGTGTCCGGGGTGCCCCGCAGTTCGTCCGCGACGAAATGTTCGGTCTGACCGACGAAGTCGACGGCGAACGTGCGAACCGTCTCGCCCACCTCGGCAAGCTGCTCGGCGGCGATGCCGGTCATCGCGGACGAGTCGAGTCCACCGGACAGCAGGGTGCAGCGCGGCACGTCGGCGACCAGTTGCCTGCGCACGATGTCGTCGAGGAGTTCGCGGACGTGCGCGACGGAGGTGTCCCGGTCGTCCGTGTGCGGGCGGGTCTGCAGGGTCCAATACCGGTGCGTCCGCAGTCCGGTGCGGGAAACGGTGACCACCGTGCCCGGTTCCACCTCACGCATGCCCTCCCACACCGCATGGCCCGGTGTCTTCACGAACGCGAACAACTCCCGGATCCCGTCCATCGTGACGGTCGACTCGGCGATCGGATTGGCAAGGATCGCTTTCGGTTCCGAACCGAACAGGACGCCGTCTCGGGTCTCGTAGCAGTAGAACGGCTTGATACCCATCCGGTCGCGGATCATCACGAGTGCGTCGGTCCGCGAATCCCAGATGGCGAACGCGTACATGCCGTTGAGCCGCTCCGCGACGGCCTCTCCCCATTCCAGGTATCCGTGGAGCACCACCTCGGTGCCGGAGTCCGTGGCGAACCGGTGACCGCGCCCATACAGCTCTTCGCGCAGTTCACCGAAGTTGTACACCTCACCGGAGTAGACCATCGCAACGGTCCCGCCGGGAGTGTCCACGCTCATCGGCTGATGCCCACCCGGCAGATCGATGATCGCGAGCCTTCGATGCCCGAGCGCGGCGTGTTCGACGACCCACGTACCGCGATCGTCCGGCCCCCGGCAGTTCATCGTCTCGGCCATGGCATCCACGGTGGACTGCTCGACGCGTAGATCGCGTTCGAACGAGATCCATCCGGCGATTCCGCACATGTGTTCCTCCGGCTGTCGCTGGCGCTCTTCCTTCAGCGCATGGTCAGTTGCGAGGCGGCGAACCGAGTCCGAACCGTAGCAATCACATGGACAGTTCTTTACTCTTGCTAACCACCTATATTCCACGGTAACCCTTTTCGGCGCGCAGGCGGTGGGCCCGGAAACACCGCCCGTCAGAACGGCGCGGGTTCGTCGGGTGCGCCGGTGCCGGACGACCGGTTGGGCGTCGCACGCCTGTGCCGTACCGCATCCAGGTGCGCCTGCCGTCGGCGGCGCTCCGCCCGGATCCGGGCAGCCCTGTTCTGCGCACGGGTGCGGCGGCGGGCCGCGACGGCCGCATGGTCACTTCCGGCAGCGTGGTCACTTCCGGCGGCATGGTCACTTCCGGCAGCCTGGTCACTTCCGGCAGCATGGTCACTTCCGACGCCCACAAGCCCCGACGACCGCGGTCGGTACCGGTGACCGGTGGGCGCCACCAACTCGATTCCACCATCGGCGGTCACGGCCCAATGTCCGGAATGTTTGAGCCGGTGATGATTTCGACAGTAGGCGGTCATGTTCCCGGCCACCGTCGGACCTCCGGTCGCGGGATCGGAGTGGTCGAACGGCCGATGATGATCGAGGTCCGTGTTCCAGGCCGCCACATCGCAGTGCAACCATTCACACCCGCCGGCCAGCACCCGCATCCAGGTGTCGAGCACGGCGCCTGGGCGGTACGTGGTCGGGACGACAGAGCTCGGTGCCCGCACCGGTTCGACTTCCGCGTCGGCTGCGATCTCGCGTGCGTGCGCTGCGTCGACGATTCCGTAGCCGTCGAGGTAGGCCGGTTCGTCGCCGCCCGCGAGTGTGGCGTCGAGCATGATCAGGTGCACGAGAGGTTTGCGCGCCGTCGTCGCTAGGCGGGAATCCTGGCCGCAGTCGACCCGCCCACATTCGCAGTGCACGAACCCGGCCCCGTCGATGAGCGCGGACAATCCGTCGGCTCGTCTCTGTTCGTACGTTCGAAGGTCTCTCGGGCACACGGTGTTTGCCAGTTCACGCAATCGCGCGTCGAATGCGCGACCCTGCACCACAGGGATGGAGCCCAGGATTCGGCACATGCCGTCCTCTGCCGCGCCGACTCCGACGAACCGGTCTGCCTGCGCCTTCTCCCGCTTGGCCCGCACCCCTGCCGGGTCGAGCCTTGCGATGATGCGGTTGGCGGCATTCGTCAGCCTGCGACCGGTCAACCCGGTTCCACCGGAGCGCGGTGGGGCCAGAACCTGTTCGAGGAGTTGATGTTCGACCTCGCCGATCCGGTCATCGCTGACGTTTGCCGTCGCGTCCTCGATCAGGCGCACCCGGTACAGGTCGAGATCACCGCGCGACATCGCCTCGCGTGTGGCGTGCAACCGGGTACGTAGCGACATGCCCAGGCCGATCAGCCGACCCGCCGCCGCTCGGCCCATGGTGAGCGCGGCACCGATCTCGGCCTCGACCACTTCGTGCGCGGTCGACGTCCACGCCCCGTCGGACTCGACCTCGGTAGTGCGGCGCACGAAGAGCTCGGCGATCACCGCCAGCTTCCGTTCGGCCACCACCGCTTCGCTGCGATGCAGGTCGGTCATCAACTCGACCAGACCCACATCGGATTCCCCGTCGGCGAGACAGCAGACCGTCTCCCGAACTCCCCGATCGAATACCCCCGTATCGAACATGTGTTCTAGTCTATCGAAACGTGCCGAACCGCACAAGACTCAGATATCGACCTCATCCCGGCAGCTTCAGCCGGGACGCAACTCCCACGCACCCCAAACGCACTGGCATGACGGAGGGACGGCGTTGGCACCGAACTTGGCAAACGACCGCCTAGTTCGAACGACACGACCTCACACCGCCGGCCAAGTCCAAGGCAGCGCCATGGCCAGTCTTGACATCCTGAATAGCTTTGCGTTCCACGATGCTATTTCGTCGTGGCCGACTCTGAATTCGACGGCACCGCACCGAGCAGGCGTCAATATCGCGAGATCGCACTGGTAGCGCCTTCGACATCCGTGGGGTGGTTCACGGATCACTCGCACTCCGAGTGAAATATGTTCCGCTACAGACTAATTCGCTGTGGCCGACGGACGCGAAGCAGTCTGGATGACGCTTCGGCCTACCCACTCCCCGCGACGATGGCGGGCACGGTGGCGGCGACGATGATTGCGGCGTTGACCGCCTCGACCGATTTGCGCACGGCCTTTCCTGCCCAGTCCCCTTCGGCGATCTCCTTCGCCCGTTTCTTCACGGCGCGACGATCGGCGTCCGGGAACAGATTCGGGGCCGCGTCGACCGCGGACAGGAGCGAGACGAGCGCGGCGGTGCGCGGCGTGGGGGTGACCCCGTCGAGGACTGCGGCGCCCAGTTCCGACCGCAGCGCGCGTTCGTGGCTGCCGTCGACCTCCGGCCACCGCGTGGTCGGGAAGATGCCCAGCACCTTGCCCTTCTCCTCCCGAACCCATCCCGCGGCCACTATTCGTTTCGCGAGTTCGTCACGGAGGTTCTTGGCGAGCTTCTCGATGGCTGCTTCCGGTTTCATCGGCTTGGACGCACCGATGCGATCGATGGCCCGCACGAGCAGCGGATCCTGCGGACGTGCTCCGTCCCGGACGACGAGACGCCCCTTCTTCACGTCCTCGCCGGGCTCGGCCGGGGTGACGACGTCACCCAGCGCCAGCTCCAGAAGAACGGCGCCTGCCAGGACGCGCGGCATCCGGGTCCCGTCGACGACGGGCTTCCCCGAAGCGTCGTCCAGCAGCAGTAACAGCAGGTCCTCGGCGAGCAGCGTCATGCTTCCACGATAGGGCGGGCGTCGCGGCGAAGTGGGGTGTCCCGTTCGGCCGCCCCGGGGAATGTTTGCCGGTTACCGTGAAGGGGAAATGTTCTGAGCACCACCGGACGGTTGTCGGGCACCGCAGTCAAGCACGAGGAGCGGCTATGAGCGCGATCGGACACTGTCGGGCACTCCTGGCGGTCGCCGTCGTTGCGTCGTCGGCCATGTTCGGTCAGGTGGCAGCGGCGTCGGCGGACGAGTGGCGAGCCCTTCCCGCCGACAAGCCGGCGTCGGCAGACGGATCCGTCCTCGACCACATCGAGGAGATCGACGACCGTCAGCTGAACATGTACGTCTACTCGGCGGCGATGGACAAAGCGATTCTCCTCGAGGTGATTCGCCCCGCCGACACGAGCGTGCCCCGGCCGACCCTGTACCTGCTCAACGGCGCCGGTGGTGGCGAGGATTCGGCAACCTGGCAGGCGAGGACCGACGTGGTCGACTTCTTCGCCGACAAGAACGTCAACGTCGTCACTCCTGTCGGCGGCGCGTACAGCTACTACACCGACTGGCAGAAGCCCGATCCCGTCCTCGGCGTGAACAAATGGACCACGTTCCTCACCGAGGAACTTCCCCCGATCGTCGACGCCACACTCGGAACGAACGGTGAAAATGCCATCGCGGGCCTGTCGATGTCGGGTACGTCCGTCCTGAGCCTGGCGGAGGCCGCACCCTCTCTGTATCGCGCGGTCGGCGCGTTCAGCGGGTGCGCCGAGACGAGCACCAAACCAGGCCGGGACTACGTCACCTTCGTCGTCAGCTTCCGAGGCGGAGACGTCGAGAACATGTGGGGACCGCCCGACGACCCCGATTGGGTGGCCAACGACCCCGTCGTCAACGCCGAGAAGCTGCGCGGCATCGACTTGTACATCAGCAATGCCACCGGCCTGCCCGGCGTCCACGAGAACCTCAACGGCCCGGACATCAACGGCGATGTGGGCGTGCTGGCCAACCAGGTGATCATCGGCGGCATCATCGAAGCCGGAACCAACGAGTGCACCCATCGGCTGGCCGACCGGCTGAACTCCCTGGGAATCCCGGCCACGTTCGACTTCCGGCCCACCGGCACCCACTCGTGGGGCTACTGGCAGGACGACCTGCACAACTCCTGGCCGATGATCGCCGGTTCCCTCGGCCTCTGACCGATTCACGGCGCGACTCCGCTGGGCGACGAAAAACCACCGCCCGGCGCAGGCGTCCGCCCCGGCCGTCCGGACGGTGTCCCGAACACCCGACGTCGAATAGGGTGTTTCGGGTCACACGACGACGAGAGGACGTGCATCGATGAGCTCCCCGGGGACTCCGCCTTCGAGCGACAACCATGGTCAGAGCTACGCCGAGGTGTACCGCCGGAGCACCGACAGTCCCGAGGACTTCTGGCTCGCCGCCGCCGAGGCCGTGGAATGGGAGACGCCGCCGGCGCGGGCGCTCGACGATTCCGCCGCCCCGATGTACCGGTGGTTTCCGGATGCCTCGCTGAACACCTGCTTCAACGCTCTCGACCGGCACGTGCGGGACGGCAACGGGGATCGGGCGGCGTTGATCTACGACTCGGCGATGGCCCCCGATGCGTCCCGCACCTACATCTACGCAGAACTTCTCGACGAGGTGTCCCGGTTCGCCGGCGTCCTGAAGGACCAGGGTGTGGTGGCCGGTGACCGGGTGATCGTCTACATGCCGATGATCCCCGAAGCGGCGATCGCGATGCTGGCCTGCGCCCGCATCGGTGCCGTGCACTCGGTGGTGTTCGGCGGCTTCGCCGCGAAGGAACTCGCGACCCGCATCGACGACGCCGGACCGGTGGTCCTGGTGACGGCATCGGGTGGCCTCGAGCCGGGGCGCACCGTCGACTACCTGCCGATGGTGGCGAAGGCGCTCGAGCTGTCCGGCACCCCTCCGCACACGGTGATCGTCAAGGACCGGGCGCAGATCCCGGGTTCGGCCGCCGACTACCAGGGCGGCGGGGCGGCGTGGTTCGACTGGGACACCCTGATGGCGGATGCGTCACCCGCGGAGCCGGTTCCGGTGGCCGCGACGGACCCGCTGTACATCCTCTACACGTCCGGCACCACCGGGAAGCCGAAGGGCGTGATCCGCGACAACGGTGGGCACGCCGTCGCGCTCACGTGGTCGATGCGCAACATCTACGACATCGGCCCGGGCGACGTGTGGTGGACCGCGTCCGACGTGGGCTGGGTGGTCGGGCACTCGTACATCGTCTACGGGCCGCTGCTGGCCGGTGCCACGTCCGTGCTCTACGAGGGCAAGCCGGTCGGGACGCCGGATGCGGGCGCGTTCTGGCGGGTGATCTCCGATCACGGTGTGTCGGCACTGTTCACCGCACCGACCGCGATCCGCGCCGTGCGCAAGGCCGATCCGGACGCGAAGGAGATCGAGAAGTACGACATCTCCTCCCTGAAGACGCTGTTCGCAGCGGGCGAGCGCCTCGACCCCGACACGTACGCGTGGGCCACCCGCGTCCTGGACCGTCCCGTCGTCGACCACTGGTGGCAGACCGAGACCGGCTGGGCGATCTGCGCCAACCTGCGCGGGCTCGAACCCATGCCGCTGAAGGCGGGCTCACCCACCGTCCCGGTGCCCGGATACCGGGTCGAGGTGGTCGACGCTGAGGGGAACGCGGTTCCGGCGGGGGCCGAGGGCAACATCGTGATCGGGCTGCCGCTGCCTCCGGGCACCCTCGCCGGGTTGTGGCGCGACCCGGAGCGGTACGTGCGGTCGTACCTCGCCACATTCGACGGCTACTACCTGACCGGCGACTCCGGTTACATCGACGAGGACGGGTACGTGTACGTCCTCGGCCGCAGTGACGACGTCATCAACGTTGCCGGACATCGGCTTTCGACGGGCAGCATGGAGGCGGTGGTCGCGGGACACCCCGCGGTGGCCGAGTGCGCGGTGGTCGGCATCCGCGACGAACTCAAGGGCCAGCGGCCCAGCGGCTACGTCGTGCTCAAGGCCGGGGTCGAGATCGACCCGGACACACTCCGCAACGAACTGGTCGCGATGGTGCGCGAGCAGATCGGCGCCGTCGCCACGTTCCGCGACGTGACGGTCGTGCAGGCGCTGCCCAAGACCCGCTCGGGCAAGATCCTGCGCAAGACGATGCGGCAGATCGCCGACCACGAGGAGTACACGGTGCCCTCCACCATCGAGGACATCGCCGTCCTCGACGCGCTGAAGAAGCAGTTGGGCGGCTGACCTCTCACACCCGGACGGCCGCGTCGAGTGCCTGATCCACCAGCACCTCGACGCGGTCCGCTGCGAGTGGGTCGAGGTCGAACAGGATGCGGTAGATGATCGGCGCCACGACATGGTCGATCACGTGCTCGACCACGCCCTGCACCGGCGAGCCGACCGGTTCGCCGCGCCCGAGGATCGCCTCGATCTGAGTGCGGCAGAACGTCGCGCACTTGAACTGATTGGTGCCGTCCTCGGACCTGACGGTGTCGCCGCTCATCACGACGTCGCGCAACGACGCCCGCCCCACCGGCGAGGACATCTCCTCGAGGTAGTCCTGCGCCCAGGCGACGAGGTCGCCCCGTACACTGCCGGTTTCACGCGGGGTCGCGTCGGGACGCAGTCGCTCGAGCGCGACGTCCGCGAACACTTCGGTGATGTCACCCCAGCGCCGGTAGATGGTCGACGGGGTGACACCGGCGTCGGCGGCGATCATCGGGACGGTGATGTCCGCTCGGTCGCGCTCGTCGAGAAGTTTGCGCGTGGACGCGTGCACCGCCTGCTGGATGCGGGCGCTGCGACCGCCGGGGCGTGGACCTGGAGCCGGACTCATACCCCCATGCTAACGCAAAGACGTTGCATTAAGAACGGTGACGGCGTAGCGTCCGTTAACGCAAAACTTTTGCATTAACGTTCTCCGGGAGTACGCCATGACGACGCTTGACGCGCCCGAAGCACCACCGACGTCTCGACCCGCACTGCGCCGCGGAGCCGCCTTCACGCTCGTCGCGGTCGTGATCGCCACCCTGCTCGGCGCGTCCGCCGCACCGACACCGCTGTACGAGGTGTACCAGGCGAACTGGGGCTTCTCGTCGCTGCAGTCGACGCTGGTCTTCGGCATCTACGCCGTGAGCCTGCTGCTGGCGCTGCTCACCGTCGGGTCGCTCTCGGACTACGTCGGCCGCCGACCCGTGCTGATCACGGCACTCGTGGTCGAAGCGGCCTCGATGATCATGTTCGCGACGGCCGAAGGCATCGGCCTCCTGCTGTTCGCCCGGGTGGTGCAGGGTTTCGCGACCGGCGCCGCGATCAGCGCGCTCGGTTCCACCCTCCTCGACCTCGAACGCACGCCCGGACGCGGCGCCACCGTCAACAGCATCGCGCCCACTGTCGGCCTCGCGCTGGGCGCCATCGGATCGAGCCTGATCAGCGAGCACCTTCCCCGGCCCACCAGCACCGTGTTCCTGGTGTTCTGCGCACTGTTCCTCGTCGAGATCCTCGGCATCTGGGCCGCACCCGAAACGGCGGTCCGGCAGAAGGGGGCTCTGGCATCGATGCGGCCGGCGCTCGCGGTCCCGTCCACCGCCCTTGGCATGCTCGTCCTCACGGGTCCCTGCCTGGTGGCCGTGTGGGCGCTGGGCGGCTTCTACCTGTCACTCGGACCTTCGCTCGCCCGCAACGCGCTCGACGTCCACACGTCGCTGGTCGGCGCGATCATGGTCGCGACGCTCACCGGGACCGGCGCACTCGCGGTGTTCCTGCTGCGGAACGTGGCGGCACGGCGCATCCTGTACGTCGGAGCCTCCGCCCTCGTCGCCGGGGTCGCCATCACCCTGATCGGCGCCGAAACATCCTCCGCGCTGTGGATTCTCGCGGGAACCGCGGTCGCGGGCATCGGGTTCGGCGCCGGCTTCCAGGGCACCATCCGCACCGTCATGCCGCTCGCCGAACCGCATGAGCGCGCGGGACTGCTCTCGAGCATCTACGTGATCGCCTACCTCGCCAACAGCGTTCCGGCACTGATCGCCGGATACCTCGTCGGGAAGGTCGGGCTCGTCGACACCACCCGCATCTACGGCGGACTCGTCATCGTCCTCGCCGCGGCAGCCTTCCTCGGGCTTCTCGTGCGCAAAGCGCCTGTGAGTACTTATTAACCGCCCGCGGTTAACAAGTACTCACAGGGCCTTGATCTCACCGTAGCGGGCGAGGGCCTCCTGCCGTTCGTGGGCGTGGTCGACGATCGGCGGCGGATAGTCATCGGGGCGGCCGTCTTTCAGAGCGTGAACGGCCTTCCCGAAGATGCCGCGCAGTTCGGGCACCCACCGGCGCACGTACTCGCCGTCGGGGTCGAACTTCTCGCCCTGCGTCGTCGGGTTGAACACCCGGAAGTACGGCGACGCGTCCGTCCCCGATCCCGCGGTCCACTGCCAGCCGTGCTGGTTGTTCGCCAGATCCCCGTCGACGAGCTGGTTCATGAAGTAGCGGGCACCCCGCCACCACGGCAGGTGCAGATCCTTGACGAAGAACGACGCGACGATCATCCGCACCCGATTGTGCATCCACGCTTCGGCTTTCAGCTGGCGCATCCCGGCGTCGACGATCGGGAACCCCGTCCGGCCCTCGCACCACGCCGTGTACGCCTCCTCTGCGTCGGGCCCGCTGTCGTAGCGGATGTGGTCGAAGCGGCGGTCGTAGTTCTCGCGGGCACTGTCCGGACGCTGGAAGAGGATGTCGGCGTAGAAGTCCCGCCACGCGAGCTGCCGCCGGTACTGTTCGGCGCTCTTGCTGCGGCGGCGCGCGAGGTCGCGGAGCATCGTCCGCGGATGAATGTTGCCGTATTTCAGGTACACCGACATCCGGCTGGTCGCGTCGAGACCGGGACGATCCCGCGCATCCTCGTAGCCGGCGAGGTCGTCCTCGCAGAACTCCGCCCACCGCTGCAGCGCCGCCGCCTCGCCCGCGGGGCACCCGTCGGATTCGGGTTCGGGGATCGTCACCCGCCGCGTCTTCACGTCACCCGGGTCCATCCACTCCACCGTCGCGGGCCCGGTGTCGATCGGCGCGCGCCACCCGTGTTCGAGCCACTGCCGGAAATACGGGGTGAACACGCGGTACGGCTCCCCGTCCGCCTTGGTCACCCGGCCGGGCGCCACGGCGTACGGCGAACCGGTGGCCACCAGATCGACGTGCTCGGCGACGGCGGCATCACGCTCGCGACCGTAGGGCCCGTAGTCCGCACTCACGTGCACTTCTTCGGCCGACACCTTCTCCGCGACCCTCGGAACCACGTCGACGGGATCGCCCTTCACCACCAGCAACCGGCCGTCGAGTTGGTCGTCCAGTGCGGCGAGACTGCGGAACAGGAAGTCCCGGCGAGCACCGCCCGATGCTGTCAGCAGCCGATCGTCGAGGACGAACAGCCCGAGCGCACGCGCCCCCGACTCGGCCACCGTGTGAAGCGTCGGCAGATCACCGAGCCGAAGGTCGCGCCGGAACCAGACGAGTGCGGTGTCCATACCTGTCACGGTAGCGAAGCGCGGGACGATCAGTTGGTGGAGCGAGCAGACGACAGCACCGACAGGTACGGCGCGTCGATGTCGTAGTGCTCGAACGCCGACAGCGCAGCGCGGGCGAACGTCCGCTGCACCGCCCACTGCCTGCCGGGCTTGGTCCGCGCGGTGATCCGCAGTGTGACCGATTCCGCGGTCACCGAGTTGACGCCCAGCAGTTCCGGGGGTTCGAGTACGTCGGCCGCGATCGTGTCGCCCTTGGCCGCCTCGGTGACGGCCTCCAGCGCCACCTCGCACGCCCGCTGCACGTTGGCGGCGTGCGCGATCGGCAGATCGACCACCGCGACCGCGTAACCCTGGCTCATGTTGCCGACGCGCACGATCTCACCGTTGCGGCAGTACCAGAGAGTGCCGTTGACGTCGCGGATCGTGGTGACCCGCAGACCCACCGTCTCGACAGTTCCCACGGCCTCGCCGAGGTCCACGACGTCCCCGACACCGTACTGGTCCTCGAGCAGCATGAAGATGCCCGACAGGAAGTCCCGGACGAGGTTCTGCGCACCGAAACCGAGTGCGACACCGATCACACCGGCGGACGCGATGAACGGCGCGACGTTGACGCCGAGGACGGCGAGGACCTGGAGCACCACCCAGATGAGCACCACGATCGACACGGTCGATTTGAGCACCGACCCGATCGTCCGGGCGCGTTGCGCGCGGCGCTCGTTGACCATCGCCTCCTTGACGCCGCGCGGGGCCCGTTCCCGCAGGGGACGGAGCATGGCCGGTTTGTCCGAAGGCTCCCGGGGCCGCGTCATCCGGTCGATCATCCGGTGCAACGCGAAACGCAGCACGAGCG
Source organism: Rhodococcus wratislaviensis (assembly GCF_900455735.1). Classification (GTDB taxonomy): domain Bacteria; phylum Actinomycetota; class Actinomycetes; order Mycobacteriales; family Mycobacteriaceae; genus Rhodococcus_F; species Rhodococcus_F wratislaviensis. The sequence continues at coordinate 323,168 of NZ_UAUI01000022.1, forward strand.
CCAGGACGACGTAGGTCGCGATCTCGGCCGGCCGGTGAATCAGCCAGTCACGGTTGGTTTCGGTCAGTTCGAATGCCTGCAGCGAAGAAAACATCTCCAACGAGTGTACGGACGAGACACGCTCCCACAACTGCCATCCGCACGCTCGCGGGTCGCGCCCACGGCACAATGCAGGAGTGACCGTCACCGACTCAGCCAGTGTCCTCGTGGTCGACGACGACGAGGACGTGCGGACTTCCCTCGAACGCGGCCTGCGGCTGTCCGGATTCACCGTCCTCACCGCCGTCGACGGCGCCGACGCGCTCCGGGTGGTCAGCGAACAACGCCCGGACGCGATGGTGCTCGACATGAACATGCCGGTCATCGACGGCACCGGTGTCGTCACCGCGCTCCGCGCGATGAACAACGACATCCCGATCTGCGTGCTCAGCGCCCGCGACACCGTCGACGACCGCATCTCCGGACTGGAGTCGGGCGCCGACGACTACCTGGTCAAGCCGTTCGTCCTCGCCGAACTGATCGCTCGGATCCGGGCGATGCTGAGGAGGCACGGAACGACGGCCGCCGCGCCTGCCGGCTCGCCCGCGACCCCACCGATCCGCGTCGGCGCCCTGGAGATCCGGACGTCCGCGCGCAGGGTGTTCATGGCGGGCGAGGAGATCACGCTGACCAAACGGGAATTCGAACTCCTCGAGGTTCTCGCCCGCAACGTCGGCATCGTGCTGAGCCGTGAGCGGCTCCTCGAACTGGTGTGGGGGTACGACTTCGTCGCCGACACCAACGTGGTGGACGTCTTCGTCGGCTACCTGCGTCGCAAGTTCGAAGTCGGTGGTCAGCCGCGCATCCTGCACACGGTCCGCGGAGTCGGGTTCGTGCTCCGGGAACCGTCGTGAAACGGTCGTTCTCCCTCCGGACCCGCGTGGCCGCCGCGACCGCACTGGGGGCGACGATCATCGTCGTGGCGCTCGGCATCCTGGTGTCGCTGGCGATCAACCGGAACAACCTGTCGCAACTCGACCGGCGGCTGGAGACGGCGTCGGATGTCTTGGTTCCCAACGCTGCCACCGCGGGACTGTTCCTGGGGGCACTGGGCGACAAGGGTGCGTTCGCCATCACCATCCGTTCGGCCGACGGCAACACCGTGCTGGTCAGCACCCCCACCCAACTGCCCGAACTCGACCCGGGCCAGCAGACCGTCGAGGTGGGTGACACGAAGTACCGGGCGTACACCGCGACCGTGCCGCTCCTCGGCACCCGGATCTCCCTCGCCGTGCCGTACGCCGAAGCCCAGGACGTGACGTCGGAGCAGCAACGGCAGGTGGCGCTCGTCGGAGTGCTCGCCATCGCCGCGGCCAGCGGTCTCGGCTGGTTGTTCGGCGGTCGTGCCGTGCGCCCGCTGGTCGACTTGACCGGCCGCATCGTGCGCCGCGAACCGAAGCTGACGCCCACGACCTCCGGTGTCCGGGAGGCGGACGAACTGGCCTCCGCCGCGGAGTCGATGTTGCGCGACGTCGCGGAGGCGCAGGACGCGACCACCGCCGCGCTCGCCACCGCACGCGACTTCGCCGCCGTCTCGGCACACGAACTCCGGACCCCGCTCACCGCGATGCGCACCGACCTCGAGGTCCTCACCACTCTCGACCTGACGCCGGACCAGCAGCACGAGATCCTCCGCGACCTCGCCCGCTCACAGGGCCGGGTGGAATCGACGCTGTCCGACCTCGAGCGCCTCGCCCGCGGCGAGCTGTCGACCGACAAGGACTTCGTGGACTGCGACCTCGTCGACATCAGCGACCTCGCCGCCGAGGAGGCGATGCGTCACAATCCGGGCCTGCAGGTGACCGTCGACGCGACCCCGGTGACGGTCCGGGGCATGCCCGGTGGGCTGCGTCTCACCTTGGACAACGCCATCAAGAACGCGGTCCGCCACGGCGGTGCCACCGCGGTGACGATCACGCTGAGAGCGGCCGACGGCATCACCACCGTCGTCGTCGACGACAACGGCTCGGGGGTGCCCGAGGCCGAACGGGCCGCGGTGTTCGAACGGTTCCACCGCGGTTCCAACGCGACGAAGAGCGGGTCGGGCCTCGGCCTCGCGCTCGTCGCGCAGCAGGCGGCACTGCACAACGGCAGCGCACGTTTCGAGGTCAGCCCGCTCGGTGGCGCACGCCTCGTCGTCGAACTCCACACCGACACCACACACCAGCCACCGAGAGCGGAACCACGGACAGCAGAAAGCCCCGCGTCACCCTGAGGTGATGCGGGGCTCTGGGTACTGCGGAGACTATTCCTTCACGTCGAGCAGGTCGATCATGAAGACCAGCGTCTTGCCGGACAGCTGATGTCCGGCGCCGGCGGGACCGTAGGCGAGCTCCGGCGGGATCGTGAGCTGACGACGTCCGCCCACCTTCATGCCGGGGATGCCGTCCTGCCAGCCCTTGATGAGGCCGCGCAGCGGGAACTGGATGGACTCGCCGCGGCTCCAGGAGGAGTCGAACTCCTCGCCGGACTCGAATTCGACGCCGACGTAGTGCACCTCGACGGTGCCCCCGGGGACGGCCTCTGCGCCGTCTCCGACCACCACGTCCTTGATGACCAGGTCGGTCGGGGCGGGTCCGTCTTGGAACTCGATCTCGGGCTTGGTCATATGTCCTCCTCGGTGAGGGCTCTATCGTTCGGCACAGGTATCCGCGATCAGCGACCTGTGACGTCCTTGTAGTCACGCTCGGTGTAACCGGTGTAGATCTGGCGCGGACGGCCGATCTTCGTAGCGGGATCTTCGTGCATCTCGCGCCAGTGTGCAATCCACCCGGGCAAGCGGCCCATGGCGAACAGAACGGTGAACATGCGCGTGGGGAAGCCCATCGCGCGGTAGATCAGACCCGTGTAGAAGTCGACGTTCGGGTACAGCTTGCGCTCGACGAAGTAGTCGTCGGTCAGCGCCGCCTCTTCGAGGGCCATAGCGATGTCGAGCAGTTCGTCGTCGCCGCCGAGCTTCTCGAGGATGGTGTGCGCGGTCTGCTTGACGATCGCCGCGCGCGGGTCGTAGTTGCGGTAGACGCGGTGCCCGAAGCCCATGAGCTTCACGCCGTCTTCCTTGTTCTTGACCTTGCGGACGAACTCGTCCGCATTACTACCGCTGGCCTTGATCTCGTCGAGCATCTCCAGCACCGCCTGGTTGGCGCCGCCGTGCAGCGGGCCCCAGAGTGCGTTGATGCCACCGGAGATGGAGGTGAAGAGGTTGGCGTCGGACGAACCGACGAGCCGCACCGTCGACGTCGAGCAGTTCTGCTCGTGGTCGGCGTGCAGGATCAGCAGCATGTCGAGAGCCTTGGCGATCTCGGGATCGATCTCGTAGGGCTCCGCGGGGAAGCCGAACGTCATCCGGAGGAAGTTCTCGACCAGGTTCAGGGAGTTGTCCGGGTACAGGAACGGCTGCCCGACGGACTTCTTGTACGCGTAGGCCGCGATGGTCGGCAGCTTCGCGAGAAGGCGGATGGTCGACAACTCGACCTGTTCCGGGTCGGCCGGGTCCAGGGAGTCCTGGTAGTACGCGGACAGCGCGTTGACGGCGCTGGACAGGACCGGCATCGGGTGTGCGTTCCGCGGGAATCCGTCGAAGAACCTCTTGAGGTCCTCGTGCAGCAGCGTGTGGCGCCGGATCCGGTCGGTGAACGACTCGAGCTGCGCCGTGGTGGGCAGCTCACCGTAGATCAGCAGATAGCTGACCTCGATGAAGGTCGACTTCCCGGCCAGCTGCTCGATCGGGTACCCGCGGTAGCGGAGAATCCCGTGCTCACCGTCGATGTAGGTGATCGCGGAGCTGGTGGAGGCGGTATTGACGAAACCCGGGTCCAGGGTGGTGTACCCGGTGCTGGCGAGCAGCTTGCCCAGTTCGATACCGTCATTGCCCTCGGTTGCCCTGGCAATGGACATCGTGTGCTCACCACCAGGGTAGGTAAGCGTGGGCTTTGTGTCATTGTCAGGCACGAAGCATCCCTCTCAAGCTCAAACCAATGAGTAACAACTTCATTCAGGTAGAAACTAGCCCCACTCTGGCCTGCGTGCCGAAGGCGGGTCCGCTCAGAGCCCGTGATCCGGGTCCGCCGCGGGACGCGCGGCGACCACGGAGAAGGGTCGCCGAACGGGATCCGCGAGTGTCCGATTTGCCCGCACGGCGCGGAAGCGGAATCGGTGAGGGCCAGCGACCCGAGACTGGACTGGCCGTGTTACCTGCACAGATGCCGAGCACGGCGGAGAACGCACGCCGTGACGCCCGACGCGGTGAGGGAAGAACAGAGGGTGATACAGAGCGCCGCAGCCGCGACAGAAGAACCCCCGCCCGACGTATCGGCCCGACCGCGACCGGTGTTACACCGTCTCACCAAGTGGGCACCCGATGCTCGAAAGTTGAACCGCTACGACCCCAGCGCGGACATGCCCCACACACCGGTCCACTGCTGCCCCGGAGTGAGCACCAACTGATCGATCCCGGAGTTGAACGCATCCGGCGGGCACGTCATCGGTTCGAGCGCCAGCGCCCGCCCGCGGCCCGGATACGACTTGCCGGCGTCGGGATCCGCGACGAACGCCTGCAGCCAGCCGAACTCACGGGCCGCCCACAGGACGGTTCCGGTGCCGTCCGGCGCGCGCAATTCGTGTCGCGACCTGCCGTCCGCGTCGACGTCCAGTGCACTGAACGGGGTGTCGAGAGCGACGCCTGCCAACGTGCGGGGGCTGGTGAAGTCGTATTCGGTGCCGGCAACGGGCTGCGAACCCCCACTCGGCAGCATGCGCTCGTCGAGGGGCAGCCGGGTGCCCGCGGACAGGTGCAGCGTGCACTCGTCGAGCGGGACGTCGCCGGCGCGAACGTACGAGTGGAAGCCCATCCCGAACGGTGCCGGGATGGCTCCCGTGTTGGTGGCCGTGTGCGTCACGGTCAGGCCGTCGTCGTCGAGGACGTAGGCGACGGTGAGCCGCAGCGGGTACGGCCACCCCTTGTGGAGGCCGACGTCGATCGACAACTCGATGCGGTCGTCGGTGTGATTCGCGACACGCCAGTCCCGGCGGCGGACGAATCCGTGACTGGCATTGCCGAACGTGGGTTCCGTGATCTCGAGCTGATGGTCGATGCCGTCGAAGACGAACTGGCCGTCGCGGATCCGGTTGGGCCACGGAGCGAGGATCAACCCGGCCGACAACGGTGGCCGGGTTCCGAGGTCCCACGTCTCGGTGAGCGCCATCGGCCCCTCCGGACCATCCCATTCGAGTAGCCGGAGACCGGCGCCGGTGGCCGCGATACCGGCCCGGTAGCCGCCTCCCCGGATCTCGAATCCGGCCGTGGCAGGCCTGTCCGTTTTCGAAGACTGCGGTTCACCCATGCACTTCAGTGTGCCCGAGATGGGCACGAAATATGTGATGGCGCACAGGAACCTAGCGGGTGACCTTGTACCGCACCAGTGCCGGGAAGGCGAGCGCGGCGATCACCACACCGACGACGACGAGGATGCCGCCGCCCGCGGCAGCCACGCTCGTCCCGACCGCCGCCGCGGCCGCGCCGTGCACGACGTCACCGATCCGCGGACCCCCGGCCACGACGACGATGAAGACACCCTGAAGTCGTCCGCGCATCTCGTCCGTGGCGACCTGCTGGAGCATGGTGCTGCGGAACGCGGCGGAGACCATGTCGACGGCGCCACCGAATGCGAGGAACGCGAGAGCGATCCACAACAGGACCGGGCTGCCGCCGGGCGACGCGACCCCCACCACCACGCCGAAGCCCACCATCGCGAGACCCCACAGCACGATGCACACGATCACGGCGAGGCCCTGCCGCCGGACCCGCGGCAGCCAACCGGAGAACACCCCGCCTGCCACCGCGCCGAAGGACATCGCCGCGAACAGCAGGCCGAGCGCCACACCGCCCGATGCCGGGTCGCCGAACGTGTCGTGCGCGATCTGCGGGAACAACGCCCGCGGCATGCCGAACACCATGGCGATGATGTCGACGACGAACGACGCGAGCAGCACCTTCTGGGTCGCGAGGTAGGCGAATCCGTCGAACACCTCGCGCAGCCCCGCCCGGCGCGACTCCCCGGTCGGCGGGATGGCAGGCAGCCGGAGCACTGCCCACAGCGTGGCCAGCAGTGCGATCGAATCGACGAGATACAGCGTCGACAGCCCGACCGTCGGAATCATCACACCGGCGAGCAGCGGTCCGGCGATGGCGCCGAACTGCATGACCGTCATGTTGAGCGAGTTGGCGGCGGCCAGCTGTTCCGCCGGGATGAGCCGCGGGATGATCGCGCTGCGGGTGGGCTGGTTGACCGCGAAGAACGCCTGTTGCAACCCCAGCAGTCCGAGTACCAGCCACACGTTGTCCAGGCCCAGCGCTGCCTGCACCCAGAACAGCACGGACGTGGCACCGAGTCCGACGGTGGTGATCGTCAGCAGTTTCCGCCGGTCCATGACGTCGGCCAGCGCGCCGCCCCACAACCCGAACACGATCAGCGGTACCAGCGCGAACACGCCGGTCAGACCCACGTACGCCGAGCTGCGGGTGATCTCGTAGACCTGCTGCGGCACGGCGACGACACTGAGCTGCCCGCCGATCACCGTCACGATCCCGGCCGCCCACAGGCGGCGGTAGTCCCGGTTCTGCAGCGGCGCCGTGTCGGCGAGTAGCCGTCGCGTCTTCTTCTCGGTGACGGTCTCGGTCATTCTTCCCTTAGCTCGTTTCCCGTGCTCACTATTCCCCGGCTGTCACGGCTGCAGTCGCTCCACCGTCCACGAGCCGTCGACCAGCGACGTCCGGATGCGGTTGTGCATCCGGTTGGCGCGGCCCTGCCAGAACTCCACGACCGCGGGGCGGATCAGGATTCCGCCCCAGTCCGGCCGGACCGGGATGTCGACGTCGACGGGGAAGCGCTCCGCCGCGTGCAGCAGCGCGGCGTCCAGCTCGGCTCGCGAACCGATCGGCTTCGACTGTTCGGACGCCCACGCCCCCAGCCGGGATCCGCGGGGCCTGCTGTGCCAGTACTCGTCCGTGACCTCGGCGCTCACGCGCTCGACGGGACCGCGGACGGTGATCTGCCGGGCGACGGGCACCCAGGTGAACGTGACCGACGCGTAGGGCACCGCCTCCAGCTGGCGGCCCTTGTCCGAGTCGTAGTTGGTGAAGAACAGCACACCGTCGGCACTCAGTCCCTTGCAGAGGACGGTGCGGGTGCACGGATGTCCGTGCTCGTCGACGGTTCCGAGGGTCATCGCGTTGGGTTCGGGAACCCCGGCCTCCACGGCGTCCTCGAGCCACAGCCGCATCAGGGGAAGCCAGCCGTCGCTCAGCTGGTCGGCGTCCAGATCGGAGTCGACGTACCGTCCGTCAGCGCCCTGGTGTGCGTAACCGACGCGCATCGCCGCGAGGTCCTTGTTCACCGGTTTCGGCTGTTCTGCATCTGGAGACACAGCCGAGAACGCTACTCCCGGGTATGCACTGATCAACTCTCCGGTGACACCGGCTAAAGTTTTGGGGACCGAACCCGTCCCCTCGGATTGCAGCCGCGATCGTGCGATGCCCGGGGAAGGGAAGTCGATTGCGCGGACGAAGGTGCCTGCCCATCCCGCATGCACGCCGAGCGCAATTGTCGAACGCCGAGACAGTGCCGCTCTGACCGGGGGCACTCGAACGAGGAGAGTCCACGAGCTATGTCAGCTAGCGCGGCAATACCGGACGATTTCGTCAGCGGACTGGAAGGTGTGGTCGCGTTCACCAGCGACATCGCCGAACCCGACAAGGACGGCGGCGCCCTGCGCTACCGCGGCGTCGACATCGAAGAACTCGTCTCCAAGCACGTCACGTTCGGCAACGTGTGGGCCCTGCTCGTCGACGGCCGCTTCGGCCCCGGACTGCCCCCGGCCGAACCGTTCCCCCTGCCCGTGCACACCGGCGACGTCCGCGTCGACGTCCAGGCCGGCCTGGCCATGCTCGCCCCCATCTGGGGATACCAGCCCCTCCTCGACATCGACGACGACACCGCCCGCGAACAACTCGCCCGCGCCTCCGTCATGGCCCTGTCCTACGTCGCCCAATCCGCCCGCGGCATCTACCAGCCCGCCGTCCCGCAGAGACGGATCGACGAAGCGAAAACCGTCACCGAACGGTTCATGGTCCGCTGGAAGGGCGACCCCGACCCCGCCCACGTCGCCGCCATCGACGCCTACTGGGTCTCCGCCGCCGAGCACGGCATGAACGCCTCCACCTTCACCGCCCGCGTCATCGCCTCCACCGGCGCCGACGTCGCCGCCTCCCTCTCCGGGGCCATCGGCGCCATGTCCGGCCCGCTGCACGGCGGCGCCCCCGCCCGCGTCCTGCCGATGATCGAGGACACCGAAAAGTCCGGCGACGCCCGCACCCTGGTCAAGGGCATCCTCGACCGCAAGGAAAAGCTGATGGGCTTCGGGCACCGCGTCTACCGCGCCGAAGACCCCCGCGCCCGGGTGCTGCGCGCCACCGCCCAACGCCTGAACGCCCCCCGCTACGAGGCGGCCGCCGCCCTCGAACAGGCCGCCCTCGCCGAACTGCGCGAACGCCGCCCCGACCGGGCCATCGAAACCAACGTCGAATTCTGGGCCGCGGTCATCCTCGACTTCGCCGAGGTACCCGCACACATGATGCCCGCGATGTTCACCTGCGGCCGCACCGCCGGCTGGTGCGCCCACATCCTCGAACAGAAACGCCTCGGCAAACTCGTCCGCCCCGCCGCCATCTACACCGGACCCGCACCCCGCACCCCCGAGTCCGTCGAGGGCTGGGACCAGATCGCCCACACCAGCTGACCGTCTCCCCCGCCAGAACCAGTAAGGAACAGAAAGTAGCGATGACCTCCACACCGATCATCCCCGCAGACCTCCTGCCCGCCGACGGTCGTTTCGGCTGCGGACCCTCCAAGGTTCGGCCCGAACAGCTGCAGTCGCTGGTCGAGGTGGGCTCCTCGGTGTTCGGCACCAGCCACCGCCAGAAGCCTGTCAAGGACGTTGTCGCCAGCGTGCGGTCCGGCCTCGCCGATCTGTTCTCCCTGCCCGAGGGCTACGAGGTGGTGCTCGGCAACGGTGGCACCACCGCGTTCTGGGACGCGGCCGCGTTCGGCCTGATCCGGGAGAAGTCGCTGCACCTCACGAACGGTGAGTTCAGCTCCAAGTTCGCGTCGGTCGCCAAGAACAACCCGTTCATCGGCGACCCGATCGTCGTCTCCGCCGACCCGGGCAGTGCGCCCGAGCCGGTCTCGGATCCCTCGGTCGACCTCATCGGCTGGGCGCACAACGAGACGTCCACCGGTGTCGCGATCCCCGTCTCGCGTCCCGCGGGCTCGGAGAATGCGCTCATCGCCATCGACGCCACGTCCGGCGCCGGCGGTCTGCCGGTGAACGTCGCCGACGCCGACGTGTACTACTTCGCCCCGCAGAAGTGCTTCGCCGCCGACGGTGGACTGTGGATCGCGCTGATGAGCCCGAAGGCGCTCGAGCGCGTCGCGGAGATCAAGGATTCGGGTCGCTGGACCCCCGACTTCCTGTCGCTGCCCATCGCAGTCGACAACAGCTCCAAGGACCAGACGTACAACACCCCGGCGCTGGCCACCCTGCTGCTGCTCGCCAACCAGATCGACTGGCTGAACGGCAAGGGTGGCCTCGACTGGGCCACCTCGCGTACCGCCGATTCGTCCTCGCGGCTGTACCAGTGGGCCGAGGCCAGCGAATACGCCACCCCGTTCGTCACCGATCCCGCTCACCGCTCGCAGGTGGTCGGCACCATCGACTTCGACGACAAGATCGACGCCGCCCAGGTGGCGAAGATCCTGCGCGCCAACGGCGTCGTCGACACGGAGCCGTACCGCAAGCTGGGCCGCAACCAGCTGCGTGTCGGCATGTTCCCGGCGATCGATCCCGAGGACGTCTCGCAGCTCACGAAGAGCATCGACTGGGTCGTCTCGCAGCTCGGCTGAGTCCCGGCGCACACGTCCGTCAGCCCCCGGCACCTCGGTGCCGGGGGCTGACGGCGTTTCGAGGGTCAGTCCGTGTCGAGGAAACGGTGGAACGGCGCGAGCGCCTCGTCGCCGAGATGCGGTCCGCTGACCTCGATCTCGACGCTCGCGGACTCGAGCACGTCGGAGCAGCCCAGAGTGAACCGTGGACCGTCCGGGAGAATCCGGGAGAAGTCCGCGGACGACGCCGCGTAGACCACCCGCGTGATGCCGGCCCACACCATCGCCGCACTGCACATCGGGCACGGCTCACCACTGGCGTACATGGTGGCGCCGACGAGGTCGCCGGTTCGTCCCTCACCGCAGGCGGTGGTGATCGCGTCGAGTTCCGCGTGCTCGGTGACGTCGGCGGACGTCGCGACGGAGTTGGCGCCCTCGCTGATCACGTGACCGTCGGCCCCGACCGCCACCGCACCGAACGGTCTGTTGCCCGCGTCGCCCGTCTCGTCGGCGAGTTCGATGGCTCGCCGCAGGTGCGCAAGGTCCACGTCGCCGACATCGCTCTGGCTCATCGACTCAGATCCACTTCTGTTCCGACGCCCCGTTCCCGGGCTCTGTCGATCAGTATGCGCGCCGCGGCGAGGTCCTGGAGGCCGATCCCGACGGAGTTGTACAGCGTGATGTCCCGATCGGATGTGCGGGCGACGGTGCGGCCCGCGATCACGTCGCCCAACTCCACGGCGACGTCGTCGTGGGTGATCGCGCCCTCGGCGAGCGCCAGCAGCGTCTCCCCCGATTTGGTCATCGTGGTGGCCACCGAATCGACGACCACGCGGGCGCGTCGCATTCCGTCGCCGTCGATCTCCCGGTGGTCCGCGCGCGGGGGCGCGCCCACGGCGTTGACGTGCAAGCCTTCGCCGAACCAGGCGCCCCGCACGATCGGGTTCCTCGACGGCGTGAGTGTGCAGAGGACGTCGGAAGACCGGGTGACTGCCTCCGGCGAGTCCATCGGCTTGACCGAGATTCCGAGATCCTCTGTCCGGCTGCGGAATTCCTCGATCGTGGCATCCGAGCGCGACCACACCAGCACCGTGTCGACATCCGACACCCGGGTGATCGCCCGGGCGTGTTCGACGGCGAGGGTCCCGGCGCCCACCAATCCCAGCACCCGGCTGCCTCGGCGGGCGAGATGCTTCGTGGCCACGGCGCTGGCGGCGGCGGTGCGCACGGCGGTGATCAGCCGGCCGTCGAGCAGGGCCTCGCACTCGCCGGTGTCCGCGGACGTCACGAGCACGGCCGAACGTTGCACGGGCAGACCGCGGGCGGCGTTGCCGGGTAGATCGACGAGCATCTTCACCGCGGCCGCGCCGGCGGACTGCGCCGCCGCGACCATCGGGATGAACGCCGCGGACTGCAGGGTCATTGCGGGTGGGGCGGGTGCGGACGCCGTCCCGGCGGTCAGGGCGGCGTGCGCCCGTTCCACCGCGGCGAACACCTCGGCGCGGTCGATGAGGCCGGCCACGTCGGAGTGGGAAAGAATCAGTGTCACAAGAGTTTCCTCGCTGAGAGATCGATCAGGACGTGCGCGCGAACGCGACGGTCAGGTTTGCGGGTGAGCGGCTGTTGCGGATGAATCCACTGACCGCGACGATTGCGATCACGTAGGGCAGCATGACGAGCAGGGCGAAGGGGACGCTGACACCGAGCGCGGGCAGCGCGAACTGGAGCGCCTGCGCGATCCCGAAGAACACGGACGCCCAGATCACGCCGAGCGCGCGCCACCTGCCCGCGATCACGGCCACGACGGCCAGGTACCCGATTCCGGCGGTCATGTTGTCGCTGAACGACCGCACCTCGGACAGCGCCAGCTGCGCCCCGGCCAAGCCCGCCGTCAGTCCCGCGACGAGCACGCACAGGTAGCGGACCTTCCGCACCGGCAGTCCACTCCAGTCGGCCGACTTCGCGTCCTCCCCGACCGCGTCGACGACGAGACCGGCGCGGGTCCGGCGCGACAGGGTGACGGCCAGCAGCCCGACCACCGCGTAGCAGAAGTAGCCGAGTGCCGTCTGAGAGAAGAGCGCCGGTCCGAGGATCGGGATCCGGTGCAGCAGCGGGATCTCGAGGGCGGCGAACCCCGGGGCGTTCTGCCCCTTGCCGTCCGCGAGCAGCAGTCGCGCGCCGTAGGTGGTGGCCCCGAGGGCGAGGGCGTTGCTCGCGATGCCCACCACGATCTGGTCGGCGCGCAGCGTGACGCTCAGCAGTGCCTGCAGCAGTCCGAACAGCAACCCGGCCGCCAGTCCGGCCGCGAGACCGCCCACCGCGGATCCGGTGGTGACGGCGCCGAGCACGCTGGCGAACGCGCCGGTCAGCATCATCCCCTCGAGGCTGAGGTTCAGTACGCCTGCCCGCTCGCTCACCAGTTCCCCGCTCGCGGCTACCAGGATCGGGAGTGCGAATCCGACGCCGCTGACGGCGATGTCCGAGACCGTATCGATCATTGCTTCGCTCCAGCCAGGTCGGGGACGTCGTGGGTCTTCGCGGTCGTCGCGGCCGCGGATCTCGATCTCCGGCCGGCCGCGGTCCACAGCACCGCTCCCGCGATCAGGATGATCATGAGCGATTCCACGATCGAGACGGTCGATGCCGGAACACCGGCTGCGAGTTGGAGATTGATTCCGCCGGACACGAGGAATCCGAGCAGCAGTGACACGGCGCCGACGGCGAGCATGGAACCGCGCGCCAGAAGCCCGACGACCAGCCCGGAGAACCCGTAGCCGGAGGAGAATCCTTCGACGAGCACGAACGGCGCCGTCGCGACGAGGATCCCACCGGCGAGCCCGGAGATCGCGCCGGCACAGGACAGGCTGAGAAACCGCAGCCGTCCGACCGGCAGTCCCAGTCGCGCCGACGCGTCCGGGTTCAGCCCGACGGAGCGCAGTCGCACACCGATCGCCGTCCGGCGCAGAAGAACCCCGACGATCAGCACCGCGACCAGCGCGATCCACAGCGCGATCGTCCCCGGCGAGCGCTCGATCCCCAGCAGCGGCAGATGCGCGGACTCGATCAGCGGCGCCGACTGCGGCAGTGTCTCCGAGGACGTGACGGGCTGGCGAAGGAGGCTGGGCTCGTGCACCATCAGCAGCACCAGCGCGAGGCCGACGAAGTTCAGCAGCAGCGTCGTGATGATCTCGCTCGTGCCCCGGCGGACCCGCAGGTACGCGGCGATCGCGGCCCACGCCCACCCGGCACCGGCCGCGGCGAGGAGAACCGCGGTGACGGCAATCGGGGCGGGGGTGCCCTCCCCCAGAGTGGTGCCGACCGCGGTCGCGGCGATGCCCCCGACGCACAGCTGGCCCTCGCCACCGACGTTCACCAGTCCGGCCCGGTGTGCGACGGTGAATCCGGCCGCGACGAGAGCCAGCACCGCAGCAGTGTTGAGCGAGACTCCGATCGCGTAGCTGCTGCCGAACATCCCTTCGGATAGCGCCTCGGCAGTCTCGGTCACGGTGGCGCCCGCGGCCGCGGCGAGGAGCACTCCGGCGAGTCCCGCGACCGCGATCGCGGCGATCGCCACCGGAAGTGGGTGATGTGCCCAGGTTCGAAGTCGAGTCATGCCGCCGTTCCCGTCATCAGTTCACCGAGGTGCTGCCGCGCAGTGCCCGCCGACGCGTCGACGGGCCCGAGCAGGGCGCCGCGGTAGCTGACGAAGATGCGGTCGCAGAGCGCGAGCAGTTCGGGGATCTCGCTGGACACGACCAGGACTGCGTTCCCCGAGGACGCGCAGCTGCGGAGTTGGTTCAGGACGAACTCGACCGCCCCGATGTCGAGTCCGCGGGTGGGCTGCGCCGCGACCAGACACTGCAGATTCTCCGTCGACAGTTCGCGGGCCAAGACGACTTTCTGCTGATTGCCGCCCGACAGCGAACCCATGGATGTTCCCGGTCCGGGTGTCCGCACCGAGAACTGCTCGATCAGGTCCCGGGCCGCGGCGTCCATCCGGCGGCGATCGAGCAGGCCCATCCTGCGGAAGTGGTGCAGGCGGCCGAGGAAGAGGTTCTCCGACAGGGACAGTTCTGCCACCATCGCCTCCCGGTGCCGGTCCTCCGGCACCACCCCGAGACCGAGGCGGGTGCGTTCGGCCGGGGACGCCGACGTGATGTCGGCGTCGCCGAGCGTGACCGTGCCGGACTCGGGTGTGGTGGCCCCGGACAGAACGGCGACCAGTTCGCTCTGCCCGTTCCCCTCGACGCCTGCGATCCCGACGATCTCACCGGCCCGCACCTCGAATCCCACGCCGGACAGGGCGACGCTGCCGTCCGCCCGAGTGGCTCGCACATCGCGGAGCCCGAGAACGACCCGGCCGGTAGCCCGCCGGTCGGGCATTGCGCCGCCGTCGCTCTCCGTGCCGACGCCCGCGGCGAGCACCGGGCTCAGTTCGGACACCGGCCTGCCGACCATGGCCGTCGTCAGCTGGGGGATCGTCAGCTCCGACATGCGGCCCCCACCTGCCACTTCACCTCCCCGCAGCACGGTGGCGGCGTCCGCGACGCGGGCCACCTCCCCGAGTTTGTGTGTGACGAGGACGACTGCCTTGCCCGCCGCCGCGACGGCCTGGCACGTCTCGATCAGGGCGTCGATCTCGTCGGGGTCGAGTACCCCGGTCGGCTCGTCCAGCAGGATCAGCGAGGGGTCGGTGAGCAGGGCCTTCACGATCTCGACCTTCTGCCGCGCACCGATCGGCATGGCCGAGACCAGCGCGTCCGGATCGATCCGCAGGTGATAGTCGTCGGCGAGCCGATCCAGGCGGGTCCGCAGTTCCGCGCGGCGCAATCGCAGCCCCCGCCCGGTGAGCAGCAGGTTCTCGGCGACGGTCATCGTGCCGATGAGGCTGAAGTGCTGGTGCACCATCGCCACGCCGTCCGCCATCGCGGCGGCGGGCGAACCGGGCGCGTATCGGCGACCGGAGAGGGTCATCGTTCCGGTGTCCGGTCGCAGACCGCCGTAGACCACGTTGCAGAGCGTCGACTTCCCGGCCCCGTTCTCCCCGAGAATGCAGTGCACCGTTCCGGGTAGCACCGACAGGTCGACACCGTGGAGGGCCCGGACGTCGCCGAAGCTCTTCCCGATTCCCGTGAGGTGCAGTGCTGGTGTGCTCATATCAGCCCGCTCGGTAGGGCTCGACGGCACCGGTGGCCAGGGCGGTCTTCGCCTTGGCGAGTGCGTCCGCGACGGCGGGGTCGGCGCTGCAGAGCCGGAAGTCGGTGCCGTCGTTCGGGGAGGTGAGGCCGAACGCCACGTTCT
Source organism: Rhodococcus wratislaviensis (assembly GCF_900455735.1). Classification (GTDB taxonomy): domain Bacteria; phylum Actinomycetota; class Actinomycetes; order Mycobacteriales; family Mycobacteriaceae; genus Rhodococcus_F; species Rhodococcus_F wratislaviensis. The sequence goes on from NZ_UAUI01000022.1 coordinate 338,446, forward strand.
CGGCCTTCCACGTTCCGTCCAGGGTGGACTGGACGGCGTACTCCACTTCCTTGCCGATGTCGGTGTGCACATAGCCGACGTAGGCGGGGTTCGAGCAGTCGCCGGGGATCGGGCCGCCCACCATCAGCGCGCCCGACTGCGCGGCGGCCTGTTCCAGCCCGGACTTGCCGAGGTTCACGATCTGCCCCACGGCGCCCGCGCCTGCGCCGTAGTTGGCGAGCGCGGCCTGCTTCGCCTTGGCCGGGTCGTTGAAGTCGCCCACGTACTGCGGGGTGAGCACCTGGGTGCCGGGCCGCGCGAACTCGGCGCCGTTGCCGAAGGCCTTCGCGGCGTTCACGATGGCGGGCAGTTCGACACCGCCGACGAACGACACGGACGGGGTCTTCGACGCCGTCGCCGCGACCGCTCCGCTGAGGAACTCGGCCTCCGCCTGCTGCGGGTCGTAGTAGGCGAGGTTCGGCAGCGGGGACGCGTCGGCGGGTCCGCCGATCTCGACGAACTTCACGTCGGGGAACTGGGGTGCCACCTTGCGGACGTCGGCGTCCGTCTGACCGCCGAGCGAGACGACGAGGTCGTTCGCGGTCGCGAACCGCACCAGGGCCTGCTGGTAGTCGGCGGCGGCGACCTGCTCGACGTAGCTCAGTTCCACCCGGTCGCCGAGGGTTTCCTCGAGTCGCTGGTAGCCGAGGTACCCCGATTCCATGAAGCCCGTGTCGGAGACGGATCCGGGGAAGAACACTCCGACGCGGAGGGTGTCGCCGGAGGCGGTGCCTGCGTCCGACGACGAACACGCCGTCAGGGTCGCCGCGAGAGTCGCGGCCGCGCACAGCGCGGGGACGAGGGTTCGGGCTCGGGCGGAGAGGGTGGTGTTCACGCGCTGGACTCCTTGACTCAGGAACCGCCACAGTTAGCGGTATACCGTTATTTGAATCTTGGAGGCGCGTCATTTCCGCCGTGTTACACAGACGTAAGGACCCGCATCCACTCGAGGGCGGCGCTTGGGTGCGCTCTACGGTGGCTGACGTGGCCACGACGACAGGAGACCGGGTGAACGGTGCAGCCGACGCGTCGGCGCCGAAGTCGCTGCGCGAGACCGCGTACGAAGAGCTGCGCCGCCGCATCGTGAACCTGCAGCTCGCGCCGGGCCAGCGCCTGATCGAGCGCGACCTCGCCGCGGAGCTGCAGGTGTCCCGCATCCCGCTGCGTGAGGCCCTGCAGCAGCTCCAGACCGACGGACTCGTCGTGATCGTCCCGCGCCGCGGAGCGATCGTTGCCCCGTTCGGCGTCGACGAGGTCCGCGACCTCTTCGACGTCCGCGAAAGCCTCGAGGTGCTCGCGGCCCGGCTCGCCGCGCAGCGAGCGGACGACTCCCACCTGACGGCACTGCGCGACGAACTCGCCGCGGCACGTACGGCCACCGCCCGCGACGACAAGCCCGCCATCGCCGCCGCGAACGCCGCATTCCACGCCGTCATCGTGGAGATGTCCGGCAGTCCCCTGCTGCAGTCGATGCTGCAACCCCTCGCGACGCGCGTGCAGTGGTTGTTCCACCTCACCAAGGAACGCGATCCCGGACAGCAATGCGACGAGCACGCCGAGTTGTACGACGCCATCGCGGCCGGCGACGCGGACCGCGCCGCAGAGATCGCGTTCCGGCACGTCGCCTCGGGCCGAGAACCCAGTCTCGAGCTGGCCGAACACTGGTCTGCACCCGCGATCGACCCGGTCGAGGCCACCCGCACGCGGCAGCGCACACCCCGCACGAAGGACCGATCACGAAACGAGGAAGCGTAGCGCGGCCGCGACGCCGGGACGGGATTTACCCGCGCGTGTCCTGCCGCGCGGGCTGTCACGAATGAATTACAGTTGCCCAGGTGCAAAGTCGCGAGCCGGCGCGATAAGGAGGTCAACGTGCGAGAGCTTCGAGTGATCGGTCTCGAGCCCGATGGATCGCACGTCGTGTGCGCAGATGCCAGTACCGGCGAAAAATTCCGGCTTCCCGCCGATGACAAACTCCGCGCCGCATCCCGCGGGGACATCGCTCGACTCGGCCAGATTGAGATCGAAATGGACAGTCAGCTCAGGCCCCGCGAAATCCAGGCCCGCATCCGCGCCGGCGCCTCCGTCGAACAGGTCGCCGACGAGGCCGGTATCCCCCTGGCGAAGGTAGAGCGTTTCGCCTATCCGGTTCTGCTCGAGCGTTCCCGTGCGGCCGAGATGGCGCAGGGCGGACACCCGGTCCGCGACAACGGCCCCGCCGTTCCCACGCTCGCCGAGATCGTCACGCAGGCGTTCCGCGCCCGCGGGCACAACATCGACGACGCCACGTGGGACGCGTGGCGCGACGAGGACAACCACTGGGTCGCCCAACTGCAGTGGCAGGCCGGGCGGACCACCAACGCGGCGCACTGGCGGTACCAGCCGGACGCGCACGGTGGCACCATCGTCGCGCTCGACGACACCGCGTTCGACCTGATCGATCCCGACTTCGGCCGTCCGCTCCGCGGATTGGCGCCGGTGGCGTCCGACGAGCCGGAGCAACTCGAACTCGCCGAGTTCCCCACCGAGGTGGAGGTGCCGACGATCGAGCCCGAGGAGATCATCGAGGCCGACGTCACCGAGGAGCCCGAGGACGAGCCCGCCCCGTCCGAAGAACCCGCGGCGCCCAAGATCGCCCCGCACCAGACGAACAACAAGGACAAGCGCGGCAAACCCGCCCTCCCGTCCTGGGACGACGTCCTGCTCGGTGTCCGCAGCAGCGGACGCTGACCGTCTGCACGATGAGCAGGCCGGGAACACGGTCGGGGTCGTACTCTTTCAGGAAGACACCGGAAGAGAGGGATGACCGTGGGGGCCAAGGTATCAACGATCTGGTACGTCGACGTCCCCGACCCTGCCGCTGTCCTGCGCGGCCACCCGGAACCTGACCTCGACGCGGCGCAGCAGCTCGCCTCCCGGCTCTATCCCGATCTGACGGCCACCCCCACCGGCCCCGTTCCGCTGGCCGAGGCCGCGCACCTCGATGCCGCCGGGACCGTGCACATCGGTTCCTACCCCGGCGTCACCGTCGTGTGCGGGCCCGACCTGGCCGTTCCCCGACCGTCCGGCCTGCCCGAAACACGCGTCCGGCCCACCGAATTCGCGAAGACGTACTACGTGGCGTCCAAGCCCGACATCGCGTGGGGCTCGTTCGCGATGTGGGAGGACGGGCACCTGACGCGGTCGTTCAGCGCGACGCCGGTCCACATCCACGAGGACCTCGGCATCCCGCTGGTGTGGGAGAGGCCGTTCTGGGCGGGCGACTTTCCGCTGAAACATCCGGCGGGTGTCCTGCCCGACCCGCAGTCGCTGCCGTTCCACCCGCAGCAGTTCGCCGAGGGCGCCAACCGGGAATGGCTCGGCTTCCGGTACACGGGCGCCCCCGAGGGCACCGAGATCGACCCGAAGACACTCACGGTGCACGGTTTCACCGTTCACCCACCCGGCGAGGGTCCGGCGGCCGAGCCTCCCGTCGAGGCGGAACAGCCCGCCCCTGCCTCTGCCCCCGGCCCGGTGCCCGCGCCCGCTCCGCCGCCGCCCGCTCGCAAAGGCGGACTCCTCCGCCGCTACTTCGGCTTCTGACGACTCCGGCCTGAATCAGGCGGCGCCGACGAGCAGCGCAGTCCAGCCGGCGACAACTCCCGCCGCGGCCCCGTACACCAGCCACCGCCAGACCGGCGTCCGGCGTAGTCGCCACACCGACGGCGCGACCCCGGCCACCACGACGAGTTCGAGGAACACCGCCAGGGCGGGGTTGATCCGGGCGAGCTGCGAGCCGAACGCGATGATCGCGACCGCCACCACCGCCGCGGCGAACCCCGCCACGAGAAGTCCGGTGAACCATGGTGTTCCCGTCGGCGGCGGATACGGGGAATGAGGATGCAGCATTCTCACCGGCCCGTGCGGACGCGCTCGTAGAACGCCATCGCCGCCGCCGTCGCGACATTGAGCGAGTCCGTTCCCGGTGCCATCGGGATGCGGGCGCGAATGTCCGTGGCCCGCATGGCGTGTTCGGTGAGGCCGGGACCTTCCGCGCCCAGCAGCAACGCCACCTTCTCCCCCGTCATCGCCTCGGCCAGCGTCACCGCCTCGGGGTTCGGGGTCAGCGAGATCAGCTGGAAACCGCGCTCCCGCAACGCGTCCAGATCGTGTGGCCATTTCGTCACGTGCGCGAACGGAACGCGGAGAACGTGCCCCATCGACACCCGGACCGCCCGGCGGTACAGCGGGTCGGCGCAGCCCTTGCCGAACACCACGGCGTCGACGCCGAGGCCCGCCGCGTTGCGGAACATCGAGCCCAGGTTCTCGTGATCGTTGACGCCCTCGAGCACCGCGACCGTCCGGGCGTGCTCGAGCACGTCCGACAGTTCGAGGGGCGCGGGACGGCGCGCCGCCGCGAGCACACCCCGGTTGAGGTGGAACCCGACGACCTCGGCCATGACGTCCGCCGTCGTCCGGTAGAACGGCACGTCCACGCCCGCGAGGTCGTCCGTGAGTTCCTCCAGCCGCCGGTCGACGCCGAGCAGCGCGATCGGGTCGAACCGGGACGTGAGCAGGCGCTGCGCCACCAGCACTCCCTCCGCGATCACCAGGCCCTTGCCCTCGGGGAGGTCGGGACGGCGGTCCGAGGAATTGAGATCGCGGAAGTCGTCCAGCCTGGTGTCGGCCGGATCTGTTATGTCGATGACGTGAACCACTGGTCCATCGTGCCGTATGCGCGGCGTCACGGCGTTGACTCCCCTCCGCCGAGCGCGAAAGCTCGAAGGAATGAAGCAACTGCACGGACGCACGGCTCTGGTGACCGGTGCCTCCGGCGGTCTCGGCCGCGTCGTCGCCCGGGCCCTCGCGCGGGAGGGCGTCGCCGTCGCGGTGTCCGGCCGGCGTGAGGACCGACTCGCGGAACTCGTCGGTGAACTGCGTGCGCTCGGTGTGCGCGCCGAGGCCGTGCCCGCGGACCTGAACCGCCTCGATCAACTCGATTCGCTGATCGAACGCGCCGAGGCGGCGGTCGGTCCCCTCGACCTGCTGGTGAACAACGCCGGCGTGGAGAACGTCTCGGCCTTCACCCGACTCGACCCCGCCGAGCTCACCGCCATGGTCGACGTGAATCTCACCGCGCCACTGCTTCTCACGCGCCGGGTGGTGCCCGGGATGCTGGGCCGCGGCCGCGGTCACGTGGTGTTCATCTCGTCGCTGGCGGCGAAGATCGGTCCGGCGTACTGCGCGCCGTACGCCGCGACGAAGGCGGGGCTGATCGGTCTCACCCAGTCGCTGCGCGCGGAGTACGCGGGCTCGCCGGTCGGTTTCTCCGTCGTGTGCCCCGGGTTCATCGCGGGCGACGGCATGTACCAGCGGATGACGGAACGCGGAATCAGGGCCGGCCGGATCACGGGCGAGACCAGCACCGACAAGGTCGCGGCCGCCGTGATCCGGGCGATCCGGCGTGACCGGCCCGAAATCGTGGAGAGTGGAGCGCCGATCCGCCCGCTGCTCGCGCTGGCGCAGATCGCGCCGGGACTCGTCGAACGGGCGGCCGCGAGGTTCGGCGCCACCGCGATGTTCCGGCGGTTGAGCGAGGACCGCGGCAGGGTGGAGCCGGGCGGTTGACCCGAGTCGCGTACCCGGGCGCGGGCACTCACCTAGGCTCGCGGGCGTGAGTGATTCCACGCCGACGGTCGGTTCGCCTGCGGAGCTGGCGCGGGCGCTCGACGCCACCGGCTACCTCGCCGACGACGGCGTCGCGATGGCCGCGTTTCTCGCCATACGTATGGGACGTCCGCTGTTCTGCGAGGGCGAACCCGGCACCGGCAAGACGTCGCTCGCGGCCGCGTTGTCGGAGGCGTTCGGTCTGCCGCTGATCCGCCTGCAATGCCATGAGGGCATCGACGCCGCGCAGGCGCTCTACGACTGGGACTTCCCGCGGCAGTTGCTGCACCTGCGGACGCTGGAGGCGGCGAGCGACGGACTGCTCGAGGCCGACACGGTCGAACGCTCGCTGTACACCGAGCGGTTCCTGCTGGCGCGCCCCTTGCTGCGGGCCCTCACCGAAGCCCCGTGTGTGCTGCTCGTCGACGAGATCGACCGCGCCGACGACGAGTTCGAGGCGTTCCTGCTGCAGGTGCTCGACGAGAATGCCGTCACCATCCCCGAACTCGGCGAGGTGCGGGCGGCGACACCGCCGCTGGTGGTGCTCACCTCCAACCGCACCCGCGAGGTGCACGACGCCCTCAAACGCCGCTGTCTCTACCACTGGCTCGAACACCCCGATCTGGCGCGGGAGGTCGCGATCCTGCGCCGTCGCATTCCCGGAATCGGGGCCGAACTCGCCGACCAGGTCGCCCGGGCCGTCCGCTCCCTGCGCGAGATGGAACTGCTCAAGCCGCCGGGGGTGGCGGAGTCGCTGGACTGGGCCCGCGCACTGCGGGAACTCGATCGGGACGTACTGGACGCGGAGACCGCCGCCGCAACGCTCGGCGCGGTCCTCAAGTACCGCGAGGACCTCGAACGGGTGGCCCGTGCCGGACTGGACCGGCTCCTGGCGGGGTGAGAACCATGTCCACGACCCCGGGCATCGGCGACCCGCTCGTGGGCATCGCCGGGTTCGCGCATGTCCTCGCGGCGGCGGGGCTGTCGGTCGCGTCGGACGCCGTCGCCGCGTTCACGCGGGCCCTGCGCCAGGTGGATGTGGGCGATCCGGGTCAGGTGTACTGGGCGGGTCGCGCGACGCTGTGCCGCGGTCCCGACGACATCCCGCGGTACGACTCGGCGTTCGCGGGCTGGTTCGGCGGTACCGTCCCGGCGCGCACGCCGCGGTCGGGGGAACAGCCTCGCCGCGCCAGGACCGCGGCTCTGACCACGACGGACGGCGGCGAGACCGGTGGCGACGCGCCGCACCTGCGGGTCGCCGCGGACGACACCGAGGTGTTGCGCCACCGGGACATCGCCGGCCTCACCGCGGCCGAGCGCGCGCACCTCGCCGAGCTGATCGCCTCCCTGCGCCCGCGGCCCCCGACCCGCCCGGCGATCCGGATGCGTCCGGCCCGACGGGGCACCGTGGACCCGCGGCGCACGGTGCGGGGCATGCTCGCGGCGGGCGGCGAACCGGTGCGGCCGAGCCACCACCGCAAGGCCACCCGGCCACGACGGATGGTGCTGCTGATCGACGTCTCCGGATCGATGAGCCCGTACGCCGATGCGCTGCTGCGCTTCGCGCACGTCGTCGCCCGCGGCAACCCCGCAGGCACCGAGGTGTTCTCCCTGGGTACTCGGCTGACGCGGCTCTCGCGGGCGCTGCGGGTCCGCGACCCGGAAGTGGCGCTCGCCGCCGCGGGCCGGGCCGTGCCCGACTGGGCGGGCGGCACCCGTCTCGGGGAGACGCTGCGCGCGTTCCTGGACCGCTGGGGCAGGCGCGGTGTGGCGCGCGGGGCCGTCGTGGTGATCTTCTCCGACGGCTGGGAGCGCGGTGACCCGGCCCTGCTCGCCGAACAGATGGCTCAGCTGCGCAGGCTCGCCCGCACCGTGCTGTGGGTGAATCCGCACGCCGGCGCGGACGGTTACGAGCCGGTGCAGTCCGGGATCGCGGCCGCGCTGCCGTACGTCGATCGTCTCCTCGCCGGCCACAGTCTCGCGACACTGCAGGAACTGCTCGAGGTCGCGCGCCGAACGTGACCGATCCGGAACCGGTTCCACGATTTCGGGTGTTGTTCGCGCTCCGTCGGCGCAGAGTAGGACGTATCACCTGAGGCTCCCGGCTTTGGAGGCGCGATGCGCATCACTGTCACCGTCGACGGAACGGCATACACGGACGAGGTGGAGCCGCGACTGCTCCTCGTCCATTATCTGCGGGACCGGCTCGGCAAGGTCGGCACCGTCATCGGCTGCGACACCGGAAACTGCGGGGCGTGCACCGTTCACCTGAACGGTCACAGCGTCAAGTCCTGCTCGGTGCTCGCCGTGCAGGCCGACGGCGGCGACGTCCTCACCGTCGAAGGCCTGTCCCGGAACGGGACGTTGCACCCCGTGCAGCAGGCGTTCCGCGACAACCACGCCCTGCAGTGCGGCTACTGCACCCCCGGCATGATCATGCAGACTCTCGACCTGCTCGCCGAGGAACCCGACCCGGACGAACGGGCGGTCCGGCTGGGGTTGGAAGGCAACCTGTGCCGCTGCACCGGGTACCAGAACATCGTCAGCGCGGTCCAGGACGCGGCGCAGCGGTTGCGCGGCGGCGGCACCGCGGAAACACCGACGGCGGATGCACCGAAGCCCGACACCGCGCAGGGAGGTGTGCGATGACCGCCACCGCCGAACCGGAAATCGGGAAGGCCCGCACACGCAAGGAAGACGAGCATCTGGTCACGGGCCGCACCCGCTGGACCGACAACCTGGTGCTGCCGGGCATGCAGCATCTGGCGATCCTGCGCAGCCCGTTCGCGCACGCCCGCATCACCGGTGTCGACGCCTCCGCCGCCCGCGAGATGCCCGGTGTCGTCGCGGTCCTCACCGGCGCCGATCTCGCCGGCGAGCAGGGCAGCCTGCCGTGCGCCTGGCCGATCACCCCGGACATGAAGTCGCCGCCCGCCCCGTCGCTCGCGGTCGACCGTGTGAACTTCGCCGGCGAGGCCGTCGCGGTCGTGGTGGCGCGCAGCGCCTACGAGGCGCACGACGCACTCGAGGCGATCGACGTCGAGTACGACGAACTGCCGGTCGTGCTCGATCTCGCGGCCGCGGCCGCCGACGGCGCCGACCTCGTGCACCCGGATCTCGGGACGAACGTCAGCGCCACCTGGACCTTCGATTCCGCCGAGGCCGGCACGGGCGGCGACGTCGAGGAGGCCATCCGCGACGCCGAGGTACTCGTCGAGCGGACGTTCCGGCAGCAGCGGCTGATCCCGGCGTTCATGGAACCCCGCTCGGTGGTGGTCGACCCGACCGGCGCCCAGATCACCATGTGGTCGGCCACCCAGATCCCCCACATCCTGCGGCTCATGCTGGCGATGACGCTCGACATCCCGGAGCACAAGCTGCGTGTCGTCGCCCCGGACGTCGGGGGCGGTTTCGGCGGCAAGCTCCAGGTGACGCCGGAGGAAGTGATCGCACTGCTCGTCGCACGGCGACTCGGCAAACCGGTCAAGTACACCGAGTCCCGCAGCGAATCGATGGTCGCGGCCCATCACGGGCGCGACCAGATCCAGAAACTGACCCTGGCCGCCCGCCGCGACGGCACCGTCACCGGGATGAAGGTGGAACTGCTCGCCGACATGGGCGCGTACCTGCGGTTGGTCACGTCGGGGGTGCCGATCCTGGGCGCGTTCATGTTCAACGGCATCTACAAGTTCCCGGCGTATCACTTCACGTGCACCAACGTGTTCACCGACAAGGTGCCCACCGACGCGTACCGCGGGGCGGGGCGCCCGGAGGCGACGTTCGCGATCGAGCGGATGATGGACGAACTCGCGACCGAGCTGTCGCTGGATCCGCTGGAATTGCGGGCGAAGAACTGGATCACCCACGAGGAGTTCCCGTTCGACACCGTCGCGGGCCTGACGTACGACTCCGGCAACTACGAGGCGGCCACCGCGCATGCGCGGGAGCTGTTCGACTACGACGGGCTCCGGCGCGAGCAGGCGGAGCGCCGCGAGCGGAAGGACCCGGTGCAACTCGGCATCGGGGTGTCCACGTTCACCGAGATGTGTGGTCTGGCGCCGTCGCGCACCCTCGGCGCCCTGGCCTACGGGGCCGGCGGCTGGGAACACGCGGCGATCCGGATGCTGCCCACCGGCAAGGTCGAGGTGGTCACCGGTTCCTCGGCGCACGGCCAGGGACACGAGACCGCGTGGAGCCAGGTGGTCGCGGATCAGCTCGGGGTTCCGTTCGAGGACGTCGAGGTGTTGCACGGCGACACCCAGACGTCGCCGCGTGGCATGGACACGTACGGTTCCCGGTCGCTGGCGGTCGGCGCGATCGCCGTCGTGAAGGCTGCCGAGAAGGTGATCGCGAAGGCCCGGCCCATCGCGGCGCACCTGATGGAGTGCGCCGAGGACGATCTCGAGTTCACCGAGGGCCGGTTCCGGGTGAAGGGCACCGAGAAGGCGGTCGGCATCGCCGATGTCGCGCTCGCCGTGTTCGCCGCGCACGACCTGCCCGAGGGTGTGGAACCGAATCTGGATTCCGAGGCCGCGTACGACCCGGAGAACTTCTCGTTCCCGCACGGCACGCACCTGTGCGCGGTGGAGGTGGACACCGAGACCGGGAAGGTCGGCATCCGCTCCTACGTGTGCGTCGACGACATCGGGCACGTGGTCAACCCGCTGATCGTGGAGGGGCAGGTGCACGGCGGACTCGCCCAGGGCATCGCGCAGGCCCTGTACGAGGAGGCGGTGTACGACGAGTCCGGCACCCTGCTGTCGGGTTCCTTCGCCGAATATCACGTGCCGTCGGCGGCGGATCTGCCGACGTTCACCACGGGCCGCACCGAGACACCCGCCACCGGTAATCCGCTCGGCGTCAAGGGAGTCGGTGAAGCGGGGACGATCGCGTCCACGCCGGCCGTCGTCAATGCCGTCCTCGACGCCGTCCGCCAGTTCGGGGTGCGTGACGTCGAGATGCCGTGTACACCGATGCGGGTCTGGAACGCCATCCAGTCCGCTCAGGGAGGTGCCCGATGATTCCGTCGACCTTCGACTACGTGGCCCCGACCACCGTCGAACAGGCCGTGGCCGCGCTCGCCGAGGCCGGGGAGGACGCCAAGATACTCGCGGGCGGCCAGAGCCTGCTGCCGGTGCTGCGGCTGCGGTTGTCCTCGCCGAGCACGCTCGTCGACCTGGGCCGGATCGGTGAGTTGCGCGGTGTCCGCGACGACGGGGACAGCCTCGTGATCGGCGCGATGACCACGTACTACGACCTGATCCGCGACCCGCTCGTCCACGAGCACGCACTGCTGCTCGTCGAGGCCACCCGCACCGTCGCCGATCCGCAGATCCGGCACCGTGGCACGCTGGGTGGCGCTCTGGCGCATGCCGATCCGGCGGGCGACCTCTGCGCCCCCGCACTGGCACTCGACGCCACCCTGACCGCCGTGGGTACCGCGGGCAGGCGGAGCATCCCGGTCGCCGACTTCTTCGAGGGCTACTACACCACGACGCTGCGACCGGACGAGATCCTCGTGGACGTGCGGGTTCCCAAGCACACCGGCTGGGAGGCGCGGTACGAGAAGTTCAACACGGTCGCGGAGGCGTGGTCGATCGTGGCGGTGGCCGCGACGATCCAGGTCGACGGCGGCACGATCCGGCAGGCCCGGGTGGCACTGACCAACATGGGGTCCGTGCCGGTGCGGGCTCGCGGCGTCGAGGACGCGCTCGTCGGCAATGCCGCGGACCCGGAGCTGATCCGGGCGGCGGCCGAGCACGCCGCCGAGGGTACCGACCCGGTCACCGACGGCAACGCCGACGCCGAGTACCGCAGCCACCTCGCGAGAGTGCTGACTCGGCGGGCCGTGGCGACGGCGGTCGGCGTCTGAAGGGTTCCGGCAGCCGTCAGGACCGCGGGTCGCGGCTCGCTTCCACGGCCTGCTCGGTGGCGTCGCAGACCACCACGGGGTGCGGTTCGAGAACGTTGTGCAATTCGATCACCGGGAGATAGCTGCCGGCGTCCGGCCTGCGCACCGTCACCCGCACCCGCTGGTGCCGCATCAGGTACAGGGCCGCGCCGATCCCGCTCACCAGGGAGATCGCGCCGCCGATCACGAGCGGGGCGCGAGGGTCGAGGACGTCCGCCAGCCATCCGAGAACGGGGCTGCCCAGCGGGGTGCCGCCGAGGAAACAGAGCATGTAGATGCCCATCACCCGGCCGCGCATCTCGGACGGCACGGACATCTGCAGGATGTTCATCGCCGCCGTCGTGAACGTCAGAGTGAGCGCGCCGGTCGGGACGAGCATGATCGCGACCAGCACGTAGGTGGGCATGAGTCCCACCAGGATCTCGAAGGCCCCGAATGCGGCCGCAGCCCCGAGGAATGTGCGCAGCCGCGGCGGGGTCTTGCGTTTCGCGGCGATCGTGGCGCCGGCCAGCGTGCCCACGGCGAGGGTCGTGGACAGCAGTCCGTACGCGTCCGCGCCGCGATCGAACGTGTTGCGGGCGAGAACGGCGAGACTGATCGGGAAGTTCAGCCCGAACGTCGACACCATGAACACCGCCACCATCAGCACCCGCAGGTCGGTGCGGCCCCACACGTACCGGAACCCCTCGCGGACCTGTCCTTTCCCGCGTTCCGCCTGGGGCGCCGTGAACAATTCGCGGGTATTCATCATCAGCAGGGCGATCAGTACCGCGGTGAATGTGCCCACGTTGAGCAGGAACACCCACCCCGTGCCGATGAGGGTGATCAGCACACCGGAGATCGCCGGGCCGATGATGCGAGCCGTGTTGAACGTCATGGAGTTCAGGGCGATCGCATTGGGCAAGGACTCCTTGCCGACCATCTCGATGGTGAACGACTGCCGCGTCGGCGCGTCGATCGCCGACGCGCAGCCGAGCAGGAACGCGATGAGGTAGACGTGCCACAGGGCCACCAGCCCGCCGACGTCCAGCAGCCCGAGCACCAGCGCGCACAACGCCATCGACACCTGCGTCGCGATCAGGATGCGACGCTTGTCGTACCGGTCGGCGAGGACGCCGCCCCACACGGACAGGAACAGGGTCGGGCCGAACTGCAGCGCCATCACGATGCCGACCGCGAGCGCATTGCCGTTCGACAACGTCAGGACGAGCCAGTCCTGCGCCACCCGCTGCATCCACGTTCCGACGAGGGAGACGATCTGCCCCGACGCCCACAACCGGTAGTTCCGAGTGCGGAGAGCGGCGAACATGCCGGTCTTCGGCTGGGCTGAGTCGGTGGTCTCGGATTCGGGCGGCACACATCCATCTTGCTCCCGGACCCGGCGCACCATCGACCGGCCCGGGGTGGACATCGGTGGCCGGACCACCTCGCATGCCGGCTACGTTCTCCGGCAAGGGGTTTCCGCGCAGCGGCGTCGGGCTACTCCGAGTCGGCGACGATGGAGGTGATGATGCCGACCGCGTCGCGGAGGGTCTTCAGCTGAGCCTCGTCGAGCCCGGACAGCCGCTCGTTCATCCACGCCTCACGGGCGTGGGTCTCGTCGGCGATCAGCGCATGACCGGCGTCCGACAGCGTGACGATGATCTGCCGTCCGTCGGTGGGATGCGGTGCCCGCTCGACCAGCCCCAGTTCGACCAGCGAAGCGATGACCCGGGTCATCGACGGCGGCTGCACCTTCTCACGCGCCGCGAGATTGCCCGGCGTCATGGCGCCGTCGCGGGCAAGGGTGGCCAGAGCCGACAGCTGGGTCAGCGATACCTGGGCGTCGACGCGGCGCCCACGCAGGTGACGCGTGAGGCGCACGACAGCCAGGGAAAGGTCGCTGGCGAGTGCTCGCGTATCCGTGGTCACGGGAATGACAATACGGGACCGATCGGCCGCCGTTTACGTTACTGCGTCGGTGATCGGACCGACCGCGAAGTAGGCCACGAAGAGAAGCGCCACCACCCACATCAACGGGTGAATCTTCTTGATACCACCGCTCGCAGCATTGAGGACGACCCACGACACGAATCCGACGCCGATGCCGTTGGCGATCGAGTACGTGAACGGCATGACGGCGATGGTGAGGAACGCGGGCAGCGCGATCGAGAACTGGGTGAAATCGATGTCGCGGACCTGACCGATCATCATTGCGCCCACCACGACCAGCGCCGGCGCGGCGGCCTCGATCGGCACCACCGAGTACAGCGGGGTCAGGAACATCGCGGCCAGGAACAGCAGTCCCGTCACCACATTCGCGAGTCCGGTGCGGGCGCCCTCGGCGATACCCGAGGCGGATTCCACGAACACGGTGTTGGACGACGCCGATGCGCCGCCACCGACGATGGCGCCGGTGCCCTCGACGACCAGGGCCCGTCCGATGTTGGGCAGGTTGCCGTCCTCGTCGGTGAGACCGGCCTCCTTGCCGAGCCCGGTCATCGTGCCCATGGCGTCGAAGAAGTTGGCGAGCACGAGCGTGAACACCAGCAGGCTGGCGGCGAGTACACCGATGCGGGTGAACGCGCCGAAGATGCTGACGTCGCCGACGAGGCTGAGATCCGGAAGTTCCGCCAGCACATCGGGAGCGGCCGGGACGCTGAGGTTCCAGCCCTGGGGGTTCACGCCCAGCGACGGTCCGACGCCGGCGACGGCCTCGATGATCGCGGCCAGCACGGTGGTGACGACGATGCCGATCAGCAGACCGCCGCGCACCTTGCGCACCACCAGAACACCCATCAGCAGCACACCGAACACGAACGTCACGGTCGGCCAGGAGGAGATCGATCCGTTGATGCCCAGGCCGACGGGGACGGTGGTGCCCGCGGCGTCCGGGATGCGCCGCACGAACCCGGCGTCGACGAGACCGATGAACGCGATGAACATGCCGATACCGGCGGCGATGGCGGATTTGAGCTCCGCCGGAATGGCATTGAAGACGGCCGTCCGGAATCCGGTGAGCGCCAACACGACGATGATGACACCGTCGATCACCACGAGGCCCATCGCCTCGGGCCAGGTGACCTGCGGTGCGATGGTGACTGCGAGAAGACTGTTGATGCCCAGGCCCGCCGCGATCGCGAACGGATAGTTCGCGACGACCCCGAACACGATGCTCATCAGTCCCGCCACCAGGGCTGTGACCGCGGCCACCTGGTTGACCGGGAGGATGTTGCCGAGGACGTCGGTCTTCGCGACGGCGTCGTCGGCGGAGAAGCTGCCGAGGATGAGCGGGTTCAGCACCACGATGTATGCCATCGCGACGAACGTCACCACTCCGCCGCGGACCTCCGCGCCTACCGTCGAACCACGCTCGGTGATCTTGAAGTAGTTGTCGAGCAGTTTCGGAGCAGCACCCATTGTTCAGTCCCCATCGCCAGAAGTCGCGCGTCGCCCTTGGAGATTAGGGCACCACGGCGAGGGTAGCGTTCATTCGGTGAACGAATCCGCAGATCGCCCACCCCTCACTCAGCGCCTCGCCGACCCGCGACCTGCGCTGATACTGGGAACGCTGGCGTGGGCGGTCGCGATCGTCGTGGTGATCGTCACGGGCGACCGGTGGTCGGATGCGCTTCCGACGTGTATAGCGGGGGTCGTCGTCGGATTCCTCGGCTACGGACTGTTCGCGTTGCAGCGGCGGGCGGCCCGGCGCGGCAGCCGCGGGGCACAGCAGGGACTACTCTAGATCTCGCTGGAGGTCAGGGCGCGGCGGGGCCGGGTGCGGGTCAGCAGGATCCAGAACGCCGCCCACAGCACACCGAACGCCCACCCGGCGAGGACGTCGGTCATCCAGTGCGCGGCGAGGTAGACGCGCGACAGCCCCACTGCCAGCGTGTACAGCACCAGCAGGAAGACCAGCGCGATCCGGACGTGCCCCACCAGCACGACCCGGAGGGTCACGGCGACGAGAACGCTCGCGAGGATCGCGGTCATCATCGCGTGACCGGACGGGAACGAGAACGACGAGATCTCCACCAGCCGATCCGGCAGTGGCGGGCGCTGCCGCTCGAACAGATTCTTGAGCGTGGTCATCACGGCCAGACCCGACAGCATCGCGCCGGCCACGAGGACGGCTTCGCGCCGACGGTCCTGGAGCAGGAGGGCGATCGTCAGGACGGTGGACACGATCCAGGCCGCGACCGTTCCGCCGCTGTGCGTGACGACGGTGACGACGTCGATCAACCACGGTGTGCGGTCCCCGACGGCACTGTCGAGAACGCTCTGGTCAAACGACACCGGCGGCGCCCCACGTGCCTTCGGCCCACGACTCGGAGCAATGGGTGGTCCCCTGCTCGTCCACCCACCACGGGACCGCGATCTCGGTGTCGACCGCGCCCGTGAGCTTCACCGTGAGCCGGGGATGGACGACGACGGGACCGTGCGGCAGGTCGCGGCCCAGTGCGGCGAAGGCGAGCACCGCGGCGGGTTCGCGATCCCACGACGATGCACGGCCGGAGCCGGTGACGGTGCCACGGATCGCCGCGGACGCGAGGGGGAGGTCGAGCAGATCGGCGAGAGCCTCGGCGGTGCCCAGGCTCCCGACCACCAGGCGCTCGCGCGGCACCGCGGCGGCCAGCCACGGTGCGTCCAGCACCAGGGCGTCGCCGGGGTCGACGAGTGCGCCCGTCAGGCCGCGCACGTGTTCGGGCAGGTGAATTTCCTCGAGGTCGAGAAAATGCGCGGCCGCGGCCGCGGCGAGCAGGCTGTGCGCCCGGGCGATCACCGCCGGGCTCGGTTCGCGATCCGGATCGGCCAGTCGATCCAGGAGTAGCTGTGCCAGTTCGGGAGAGTCGACCGTCGACGGCGCCAGGGCCGCCGCGAACACGGCGGACTCCGGGTGCTCGACGGGGTCGAGCAGTCCGGCGAACGTCTCGTCGGCGGGATCGCGGAGCAGACCGAGCACCTGACCGTCCACCTCCGCGTTGTGACGGAGCCACCAGGCCGTGTACCCGGCGCGGTCGGCGAGCAGCGGACGCGTCGACGGGTCCCGGGCCAGCATCGTGAGTGCCTGGGGCCAGCGGTCCTCGTCCACCAGATCCAGGTCGCGCACGGCCCCGATCTCGTCGGGGTCGTCGTCGAGCGTGTCCCACCAGCGGTCCTCGTCGTCGAGGTCGTGGTCGGGGCCGGTGGGGAGTTCGGCGCGCAGCACGGTGAAGCCCCAGCCGACGCCCACCGCGCGGAGGGCGTCCTCCCCCACCCGCTCGGCGAACGCGGCGTCCACGCCCGTGAACGGTGAGTCGTCGACCAGGACCTCGGCGAGAGGCGCTCCGGGCAAAAGCAATTCGTCCGCGCCCCGCAACTCCCCGTCGACATCCGGGAGGGGCAGCTGTCCGAGCCACGACGGCAGTGTGCCGGGGTCGACGCGCCCGGCGAGTGCCAGCACCGCGGTCGACAGTTCTTCGGCCGCCGCCGCGTCGTCGGGGTCGAGGTCCTCGATCTCGGCCCGCAACGCCGGATCCGAGAGCAGGTCGACGGCCGTGGCGGTCTTCGCGCCGAGCCTCGACAGCAGCGGGTGCGCGGCATCCGGGTGGACGAGCCGCGTCCAGTCGACCCCCAGGACACCGTCGATGTCGTGCCCCAGCAACACCGTTCGCGGACCGGTCACCGTGCGTCCGTCGGACAGCGGAACCGGGATCGACGCCAGCTCCTCCGCCGCGAGGGCGTCGACAGCCAGCGGTTCGAGCGCCGCATACAGGCGCTGCCACCAGGACGGTGCCCGTTCGATGCCGCTGAGAAGTTCGGTGAGGCGGGCCAGGCCGAGGCGGTGGGCGTCGACGGCGGCCAGCGCGGGTGCCCAGCGCGGCCCGGACAGATCCGGGACGACCAGGCCGTCGACGATCTCGGCGAGGAGTTCGGCGAGTTCCTCGGTGAGCCCGGGGACCACCGACGCCCGAGTCGGGGCCTTGTTCGTGCCGCCGACGGTCGGCAGCCAGGGCTGCTCGCGGAGTTCGGTGACGAGGTGGTCGCGCAACGCCGAGTCCACCTCGCTGCGTGCGAATGCGGGAACGGGAACCAGCGACAGTCGCTGCTCGGGCGGCACGGCGGCCACGAACTCGGCGTATCCGGACGCCAACTCGGCGATCGCGGCGCCGGGCAGGATGCGCCTGCGGTCGGGTTGCATGGCGATGTCCGCGACGAGGATCGCGGGTATCGACAGTTCCTCGTCCGACCGGGTGGGCGCGCGCAGGACGTCCTCCGTCACGGGTGAGACGACGCCGTCACGGACCGGGACGAGCCACCGTGCGCGCCCGGACTCGTACTGCCACCAGCGGTCGTCGCCGATCGCGACCTCGGTCAACCCGGAATCGAGTGGTCGTTCGCGGCGACGGAACTGCTTGTCGCCCACGGTGATCGAGACGAGTGCCGGCAGTTCGAGCAGAAGGTCGGGCGCCTCGCGGGCCATGTAGGCGAGCATCGACTCACCGTCCACGTCCTCGCGCAGCGTCAACACGACTTCCGACGCCGCGCCTGCGGCCGGGCGGTTCTCCGTCGGCCACGCCAGCCGCAGGGCGGGCACGTCCGCTCCCGGGTCCGCACCGTCGAGTTCCCGGAGTTCCGACCTCGTCCGTTCCCCGGAGAACAGCACCGAACCGGACGTCGACCGCAGTTCGACCTCGTCGCTCACCGACAGCACCGCCGTGAAACCGACGCCGTACCGGCCGACGGTCGTCCCGGACTTGTTCGACGCCCGCAACGCGACCAGCGCCTGGACTCCCGGCTCGTCCAGCGGGGTGCCCGTGTTGGACACGCTCAGGACACGTCCGTCGAGTTGCACGGACAGCTCGCCGGGCACTTCGGCGCGGGCGGCGGCGTCGGCCGCATTCTGAGCCAGCTCGGTGAGGAGCCGGTCACGGTAGCCGGCGCGCGCCAGATCGGATTCGGCCGCCGCATCCTCCCGCAGACGGGTCGGGGACGTTCGCCACGCCAGAAGCGTCGAATCCCTCAGGGCGGCGGTGCCGAAAGGATCGGCTAGCTGGTCGATGCGGATTCCTCGGCCTCGGTGACCTCGGCAGCGGCTTCGGGCTCGTTCTCCGTCTCGGCGACGGCCCGCTCGATCATCTCGACGGCCCCGTCGTCGTAGGCGGCGAATTGCGGCGAACCGGCACCCGAGGGCAGCAGGGTGTCGGAGTGGGCGCCGCAACCGTAGGTGGCGTCGACCACGTGCCCGTCGGCGGCCATCTCGTTGCCGCACACCCCGAACGACGCGTGCAGCGAACCGGCGAGCGGGAGGTAGAAGCCGCACAGCCCACACGTCGACGGCGCGGCCTTGGCCATCTCGGAATCGGGGCCGTAGTCGCCGTCGTGCCAGCGCTCGGCAGCGTCGACGCGACCCTCGAGGCTCATCACCTGCTTGCGACCCAGGCCGAGTTCGAGGGCGGCCTCGTCGATCTCGGGGTCACCCGTCGCCACATAGCCGGGGACGAGGCGGGGGTCCCCGGCCGGCGGTGCCAGCAGGTCGCCCGCGGACAGGTCGCCGGGGCGAATGCGCTGATCCCACGGAATCCACTCGGGTGCGACCAGCGCATCGGGTCCGGGGAGGAGGGCGAGCTCGCTGACGGTGGCGTGGTCCGCTTCGGGATCGGCAGCCACCACCACCGCCCACTGCCAGCCCCGGTAGCCCGGAAGGTCCGCAACGAAACGGTGAGTCGCGGCGCACGCGTCCTCGGACGTGACGCCCAGGTAGTCGCCGACTCCCCCTTCCTGCAGTTGGACCAAGGCGGTTCGGGCGAGCTCGACGGCGTCGGTCAGTACGGGACGCGCCACTGCGCGCTCGTCGGAAGAAGCAACACTCACACCACCAGTTTGCCGCACCACCGCAAGTGCGTGCCCACCTGGGCTGTCATGCTGGTCCGATGACCGGCCGGAGGCACCTCGTCCCAGCCCTGCTCGCGGTGGCGTGGATGGTCACCGCGTGCTCCCCGCAGAGTCCCGTGGCGGCGGGCGCGTCCGGCGCGGACCTTCGCGTGGAGATCCTCCGCACCCTCGACCACGCCCCGAATGCGTTCACCCAGGGACTCGAGATCGACGGCACCGAATTGTTCGAGGGCACCGGTCGCCCCGGTGAGTCCTGGGTGCAGGCCACCGACCTCGACAGCGGCACCGTCCGGGCGCGCGCGGACCTGCCGTCGCCCCTGTTCGGCGAGGGCATCACGGTGAACGGCGACACGGTCTGGCAGCTGACGTGGCGCGACGGGGTGGCCGTCGCCCGGGATCGCGCGACACTCGCCGAACAGCGGCGGGTCCCGTTCGACGGCGAAGGGTGGGGCATCTGCGCGTTGCCCGACGCCCTCGTCACCAGTGACGGCTCACCCACCCTCACGTTCCGCGACCCGGTCACGTTCGAACCCCGGCGCACCGTGCAGGCAGTGCACGACGGAAGCCCCCTGTCCCGCCTCAACGAACTCGAATGCGCGGACGACGGCGCGATCTATGCGAACGTCTGGACCACCGACACCTTCGTCCGCATCGATCCCTCGGACGGGCGGGTCACCGCGGAGGTCGACGCCTCGGCCCTCCGCGACGCGCTTCCGCCGGGCCCGCGGGACGTCGACGTCCTCAACGGCATCGCGCAGATCCCGGGAACGGACCGCTTCCTCGTCACCGGAAAGTACTGGCCGCGCATGTTCGAGGTGCGGTTCGTTCCCTGACAGGCCGATCTGACCAGCATTGGCCGGGGTTGCTGTGGTCGCATGTCTCCCGACTAGGACAGAATTAGGGAGTGACCGGACCGCGCGAACCCTACGAGCCTGACGGCGGTCGGGCTCCTGACGAGAATTCCGGGCCCCCCGTTCATCCCGGCTACGACAAATACCCGCCGGCCGCACGCTCGGGAGGTCGACGCACACCGCTCCCACCCCTCCATCCGGTCGGCGGCGGGCAGCGTCCCCGTTCCGACGAGGAGCGGGCCGACGCCCCCAAGGCGCCGCCGATGCCGCGCAAACTCACCGTCACCCGGGTCGCGGCGATGCGCAGCCGGGAACTGACCAACAAGGGCATCGCGACGTTCCATCGCGCGGCCAAGGCGGACGGTGCGGACAAGTCGGGTCTGACCGCGCTCACCTATGCGGTGATGGCCAACAACGCCACCGACGCGGCCATCGCCGTCGCCCTGGCGAACACCCTCTTCTTCTCGGCCGCGACGGGCGAGGACAAGACGAAGGTCGCGCTGTACCTTCTGATCACCATCGCCCCGTTCGCCGTCATCGCTCCGCTGATCGGTCCGATGCTCGACCGGCTCCAGCACGGCCGACGCGTCGCACTGGCCACGTCGTTCGGCCTCCGGACGATCCTGGCGATCGTTCTCGTCTTCAACTTCGACAGCTGGGTGCTGTATCCGGCCGCCCTCGGAATGATGGTGCTCAGCAAGTCCTTCTCGGTGCTCAAGAGTGCGGTCACACCACGTGTGCTGCCACCGGAGATCGATCTGGTGCGGGTCAACTCCCGGCTCACCGTGTTCGGACTTCTCGGCGGAACCATCGGCGCCGGCGCCCTCGCTGGTGGTCTCGCCATGGCCACCGGGTCCGTCGGCGCGTTGTGGCTGGCGGCCGTCATCACTGCACTCGGCGCATACCTCAGCATGCGGATCCCGTCGTGGGTCGAGGTCACCGAGGGTGAGGTCCCCGCCACCCTCACGTACCACGGCGACGAACACCCGACCGAGGTCTTGGGACGCACCCGGGTGCTGCAGCCCGAGGCGCCTGCCACCGCGAAATCCGGTAAACGCAGGCAACCGCTCGGCCGCGCGGTCATCACCGGGTTGTGGGGAAACAGCACCATCCGCGTGCTCACCGGGTTCCTCACGCTGTACATCGCGTTCGTCGCGAAGTCGAGAACCGACCACGAGCCGCTCGTGCAGGCCGCCATGCTCGGCCTGGTCGGCGCCGCCGCAGGCATCGGCAACTTCGCCGGCAACGCCGCAGGCGCCCGGATCAAGCTCGGCCGCCCCGCCCTCATCGTGCTGCGCTGTACGGGTGCCGTGTGGATCATCGCCGTCCTCGCCGCGATCACCGACAACCTGCTGACCGCCGCCCTGGCAACCCTCGTCGCGTCGGCAGCCAGCGCCCTGGCCAAGGTGTCGCTCGACGCGTCGCTGCAGCACGACCTGCCCGAGGAATCGATCGCGTCCGGATTCGGCAGATCGGAGACGGTCCTACAGCTGAGCTGGGTGGTGGGCGGCGCGCTGGGCGTCCTCCTGCCCACCGAATACTGGATCGGATTCTCCGTGGTCTCTGCCGTCATGACCATCGGGCTCGTCCAGACCGTCCTCACCTACCGCGGGAGCACCCTCTTGCCCGGGCTCGGCGGAAAACGTCCCGACCTGGCCGAACAAGAAGTGACCGAGCCCCACTCGACCCACCGGGCCGACCGATCGACAGGAAATGTGAAGTAAGTGAGAATGCAGGCGCGAACCAAGAAGATCCTGGCACTGATTGCAGTGGGGCTGATGGTGGTCCTGGTGGCCTTCGTCGGAGTCCTGTACGCACTCGTCCGCAACTCCTCGCCCCGCCTGCCCGAGATCACGGCCTTCGCGCACAACCGGGCCGAGCAGGTCCCCCCGCTGGCGTATTGCAACCTGTATCTCGAGGACTGCACAACCGGAGACCTCGCCGAACTCGACGTGCCGCCCGGATCCGCGCTGCAGCTGTCGTTGCCGCAGGAGATCGTCGAGGCGCCGTGGCGCATGCTCGTCGTCTACCTGGACGCGTCGGGACAGGTCATCGTCCAGGAACAGGCTCACCGCGCCGGTGAGACCCGCGCCGTGACCGTGCCGTCCTCGGAGGACCTGCAGCTGGCGGGCGTCGAGATCCAGCTGCCGTCCGCCGTCATCGACGAGCAGGGGCTCACGCAGGCGCGGGCCGCCTGGTCGATCAAGACCGCCTAGAACGACCCCTCACGAATAAAGGCCCCGCGCCGAAGCGCGGGGCCTTTGTTCGTCGGTCGAATCAGCTGTCGAGCTCGCGCGCGACGGCGCGGACCACCTCGGAGATGCGCTGGGCGGTCTTGCGGTCCGGGTACTTGCCCTTGCGCAGGTCGGGTTGGACCTTCGCCTCGAGCAGCGTGATCATGTCCTCGACCATGCCGTGGAGTTCGTCCGGCGTGTGCTTCTTGGCGGACGGTTCCTTACGCGCGGCGTTCTGACGCAGCGACGGCGCCGGGTCGAGCACCTTCAGGCTCAGCGCCTGGGGTCCGCGTCGACCGGCGGCCATGCCGAACTCGACACGCTGGCCGGCCTTGAGGCCCTCGACGCCCTCGGGAAGAGCGGACGAACGCACATAGACGTCCTCCCCCTCCTCCTGCGACAGAAAGCCGAAGCCCTTTTCGACGTCGTACCACTTCACCTTGCCGGTCGGCACCGCGTTCACCCGCTCATCACTTGGAGTGCAGTTGGTTGCACTTGGTATGCAAAACAGCGCGCCCCACCTCTGGTGCGGGACGCGCAGTGCCCACAGTCTACCTTGCAGACACCCCCTCCGGCATTCGGGTTTCCAGGCACTATCGTTGCTGGTGTGGCCCACGAATCGACTCCTTCGAGCACTCCTCACACGCCCCGGAGGGGCGACGGACTACTGCGCGTCGCGCTCGCCTTCTTCGCGATCGGCTTCGTCGCGATCGTGGCGATCTTCCTGACCCCGGTGCTCTCCGATTCCGAACCGGGCCTCGTTCTCTATCTCGTCGCCCTCGCGTGCCCGATCGGATTCCTCCTCGGAATCGTCGCGGCACTGAGGCAGGGCAGACGCTCGCGCTGACACACCCGACCACCGACCGATGGGACGATCATGAGAATTCTGCTCAACATCATCTGGCTGATCTTCGGCGGTCTGTGGCTGGCGCTGGGGTATTTCGTCGCGGGAATCCTCTGCTGCATCCTGATCATCACGATCCCGTTCGGCATCGCGTCGTTCCGAGTCGGCGTCTACGCACTGTGGCCGTTCGGGAAGACCGTGGTCGACAAGCCGACGGCCGGTGTGGCCTCGCTGATCGGTAACGTCATCTGGTTCGTCATCGCTGGTCTGTGGCTCGCGATCGGGCACGTCGTGACGGCAATCGCCATGGCGATCACGATCATCGGGATCCCGCTCGCGGTCGCGAATCTCAAGATGATTCCCATCTCGCTGATGCCCCTCGGCAAGGACATCGTCGACGCTCCCCAGTGATGTGAGCTTCCTCACATAACGGCCCGGTAACGGAAGGGCAACGGCTCGGCGATACGCACGACTTGTCCCCACTAGCTGGGAAGAGTCTCTGCGCGTTCAATGAGGCCCCGCAACAGGCGAAGACACTCCGCGTTATCAAATGGTGACACTGCGGCCTCGGCCCGTTACCGTCGTCACCGGCCGAGGAAACATCGGCCACATCCGGCCCGCCGCGCCAAGCCTCGTCCCGCGGGTACCGGAGTCCCGACGAAGCATTCCAGGGACGAGGACGGGGGACCCAAAGTCCTCCAGGGAACGCAAGTTCTCAGACGGACACCGGTCCGAATGTGCCTCGCACACTCGGATCTTGGGGTGAAGCCAGACCCTCTCCAGCCAGGAGAGGCGAGGCCGGGCGACCTCTCAGCCCGAACCCGACAGCTGACCTCGCAGGCGCGTGTGGAGAGGATCTCGACCACTATGAGCGGACGCCATCGCAAGCCCACCACCACCGGCCGCACCGTCGCCAAGGTCGCCGTCACCGGCGCCATCATGGGCGTCGCCGGAGCAGCCTTCTCGGGCACCGCGAACGCGGCACCCGACTCCGACTGGGACCGCCTCGCGCAGTGCGAGTCCGGCGGAAACTGGGGCATCAACACCGGAAACGGCTTCCAGGGCGGACTCCAGTTCTCCCCGAGCACCTGGAACGCACACGGTGGAACCCAGTACGCCGCCACCGCCAACCAGGCCTCGCGTGAAGAGCAGATCGTCGTCGCCGAGAAGGTCCTCGACTCCCAGGGTTGGGGCGCATGGCCGTCCTGCTCCTCGAGCCTCGGCCTGAGCAGCGCACCCACCCAGCGCAACGCCCCCGCCACCGTGCCCGAGGCCCCCGCGGCGCCGGCACTCCCCGACCTCACGGGCGGCGTCCCCAGCACCAACGGCACCTCGCAGTACGCCGGTGTCGTCGACAACGCGATCGAGGCCGTCAAGGCTCAGGGCATCGCGATCGATCCCCAGATCCTGCAGCTCATCGACGCGAACAAGGGACTGCTCCCGCAGTAATCCCCCGCAATTCACAGAAGAGGGGCCCTGCACCGATCCGGTGCAGGGCCCCTCTTCTGTCGTCGGGTCAGCGGTTGATCACGGTGTGCGGATGCGCGTAGGGCAGCGAGTCCGCCGGCAGCGGGAACTCGGTGTCCTCGCCGAACGGGGACAATCCGCCCGCACGGCTCGACGACAGTTCGGTCACGGCGCTATCTCCATCGGCGGTTTCGGGCCACCCTGGATCCACGTACTGCTTCTTCGAATTGTTAGCCACGGTGCCATTTTGACAGGAGCGTTCGGCGACGTACAGCCCAGGTCTCTAATCTGATAGTCGATGACCGACACCGACGACGCCACCGCGAGCACCAACGGCACCGCTGCCTCCCCCCGCGGCGCCGCGACCCTCGCGGATTGGCTGGCCGCGCGCAGCGACGCCGAACTGACGGATCTGCTCCGCAAGCGCCCCGACCTGGCGGTCCCACCGCCGGCCACGATCGTCGTCCTCGCCGGCCGCGCCGAACAGCGGGCATCGGTGGCCCGCGCGGCCGACAACCTGACGTCGCTGGACTTCGGCATCCTCGAACTCCTGGCGCTCGAACGGGCCGACGAGGTCGCCGTGCCGCGGGCCACCCTGCAGGACGCGGTGGGGTCGCGGGCGACGAAGAAGACCGTCGACGCCACGCTGGACGGCCTGCGGTCCGTGGGGATCGTCTGGGGTGACAAGACGTCGCTGCGCATCGTGCCCGCTGTCGTGGCCACCATCCCGTGGCGGGTCGGGCGCAGCGCCGAACCCGTCGAGACGCTCGACGAACCCGGGATCACGGCCGCGCTGGCCGGCCTGCAGAGCGTCGAGCGGGACATCCTCGAAACGCTGTCGAAGTCGAGTTCGATCGGACGGACCCGGGACGCGGCCCCCGGAACACCCCCCGACCGTCCCGTGCAGCGGCTCCTCGCCGCCGGGCTGCTGCGGTGGATCGACGAGGAAACCGTCGAACTGCCCTATCAGGTGCGGCAGGTCCTGCGCGGGGAGGCCGTCTTCGACCCCACCTCGCTGGCCCCTCCCACCGTGACCGGCCGCAAGCACAAGCCGGCCGATATCAATGCCGCCGCGGCAGGTGAAGCGCTCGAACTGGTTCGCCACTGCGAGGACGTTGTCAAAGCTCTCGGCGAGGTCCCGGCGCCCGCGCTGCGGGCGGGTGGTCTCGGTGTCCGCGAACTGCGGCGGATCGCCAAGACGTCCGGCATCGACGAGAACAGGCTGAGCCTGCTCGTCGAACTTCTCTCGGCCGCGGGACTGATCGCGAGCGGCACCCCGGACCCGGCCCCGACGACCGACAGCGGGGAGAACTACTGGGCCCCGACCACCGCGGTCGACAACTGGCTCACGGCGCCGGTCGCCCGGCGGTGGCACGCTCTGGCCGCGGCGTGGCTGGAGCTGCCGCGCATGGCGTGGTTCATCGGCATGCGCGACGCCAACGACAAACCGGTCGCCGCGCTGTCCGAGGAAGTGCGCGCGCCGTCCGCGCCGCGCGACCGGCAGGCGATCCTCGGATTGCTGGCGGAGCTGGGCAGCGGACACTCGGCGGATCCCGCCGAGGTCAGCCGACTGCTGGCGTGGCGTCGCCCCCGCTGGGGTGCCCGGCTGCGGGTCCACGCGGTGGATCGCACCCTCGACGAGGCCGCGACGCTCGGACTCGTCGCCCGCGGGGCACTCAGCTCACCCGGACGCGCACTGCTCCACGGCGGCGACGCCGAGGCCGAGATGCACGCGTCGCTGCCCGAACCCGTCGACCACGTCCTCGTCCAGGCCGACCTCACCGTCGTCGCCCCCGGACCGCTGACACCGGAGCTGCTCGAGCAGATCACCCTGGTCGCGGACATCGAATCCGCCGGTGCGGCGTCGATGTACCGGATCAGCGAAGACAGCGTCCGGCGCGCCCTCGACGTCGGGATGACGGCAGCCGAACTGCACAGCCTGTTCGCCACCCGGTCGCGCACACCCGTTCCGCAGTCGCTGTCGTATCTGATCGACGACGTCGCGAGACGGCACGGCCGGCTCCGGGCGGGGGTCGCGGCGTCCTTCGTCCGCTGCGAGGACCCCACGCTGCTCGCGGAAGTCCTGGCGTCGCCGGTCGCTGCATCTTTGGCCCTGCGCGCGTTGGCTCCGACGGTCGCGGTGTCGCAGGCACCGCTGCGGGAAGTACTGGGCGAACTGCGGGCTGCCGGTTTCGCGCCCGCAGGCGAGGACTCGTCCGGCGCGCTGGTCGACCTGCGTCCCCGCGGCGCCCGGGTCCTGACCCGGCGCAAGGCTCCCGCCGGCCGCACCCCGGCCGTCGCCACGGATGCCCAGCTCGACGCGGTCGTCCGAACTCTCCGCGCAGGCGACCTGGCCGCGTCGGCCAAGGGTTCCGGCAGCATCCGGTCCGACGGGTCGCGCGCCAGCAGCGCCGCGACCATCGCCCTGCTCAACGCGGCGGCGCGGGAACGCACCAGCGTGACCATCGGGTACGTCGACGCGCAGGGTGTGGCGACGCACCGCATCGTCGATCCCGTGAGCGTCGGCGGCGGTCAGCTCGACGCGTTCGACCCGGCGAGCGGCGCGGTCCGGCGGTTCACGCTCCACCGCATCACGTCGGTCGCCCGCGTCGTCTGACCCGTGAGTACTTGTTAACCACGGGCGGTTAACAAGTACTCACGGGTCAGATAACGATTCTGCGCAAACGCCGAGGAATTCCGGGGCGCGCAATACCGTGATGCTGGTATGTACCTGGCCGGGGACGATTACCAGGAGGCAGAACCGTGATTGTCACTGCAACGAAGCCGTCACATGGTTGGTTACGAAGCGTCGTCCGGCTGATGGTTGCCGTGGTGATCCTGCCGCTGGCGTTCGTCCTCGTCGGCGGCGGAACGGCGTCCGCCGACCCGTACAGCCGTCTGCGCGAGCACTGGGTCGACGCCCCCGGCGGGGTCGGGCAGATCAAGGTACGCATGTGGCTCGCGAACAACGGCAGCAACAAGGCCCTGTACCTCCTCGACGGCCTCCGCGCGACCAACGACGTCAGCGGGTGGGAGCACGAGACCAACGCCGCGTGGCTGTCCGATCACGGGATCACCGTGGTCGAACCGGTCGGCGGGCAGTCCAGCTTCTATACGGACTGGTACGCGCCCAGCAACACCAACGGTCAGCCGTACACCTACAAGTGGGAGTCGTTCCTCACCCAGAACCTGCCCGACTTCCTGGCGAACAACTACGGCATCAGCCGCACCAGCAACGCCATCGCCGGACTGTCGATGGGCGGCAACGCGGCGTTGATCCTCGCCGCCTACCACCGCGACCAGTTCACGTTCGCCGGCTCGATGTCGGGGTACCTGAACCTGTCGGCGCCGGGCATGCGTGAGGCGATCCGGGTGGCGATGCTCGACTCCGGCGGCTACAACTCCGACTGCATGTGGGGTCCGCCGTGGGATCCGGCGTGGCTCCGCAACGATCCGTTCGTCGCCGCGCCGCTGCTGCGCGGACTACCGATGTGGATCTCGGCGGGCGCCGGCCTCCCGGGCCCGCACGATCAGCCGCAATCAGCCATCGACGTGTTCAACGTCGGAACCGGCATGGGCCTCGAGGCCATCGCGCTGGCCCAGAACCGTGCGTTCCAGGTGCGGCTCGACACCCTCGGCATTCCCGCGCACTACGACTTTCCGGCGACGGGAACCCACAGCTGGGGATACTGGCAGGACCAGCTGTGGGCCATGCTGCCGATGATGAAGGCGTCGATCGGCGCCTGACCGTGGCCTCCGGCCCCGTGAGTACTTATTAACGTCCGGCGGTTAATAAGTACTCACGGGCGGCGAAGCCGCATAGGCGTCCCAGAGCTCGCGGTAGACGCCCCCTCGTTCCAGTAGCTCCTCGTGTGTTCCGACTTCCGCGACCCGTCCGCCGTCGAGGACCACCACCCGGTCGGCTCGCGCCGCGGTGCTCAACCGGTGCGCCACGACGACGGTGGTGCGCCGCCGGGACAGGTTCTCGGTCGCGAGCCGGACGCGGTCCTCGGTGGCCAGGTCCAGTGACGCCGTGGCCTCGTCCAGCAGCAGGATGTCGGGGTCCACCAGTTCGGCGCGGGCGAGTGCCAGCAGCTGGCGTTGTCCGGCCGACAGGTTGCGCCCGTGCTCCCCGATCGGCTGCAGGTATCCGAGGGCGAGCCCGGACACCATCTCGTGCGCCCCGACCGCTCGGCTGGCGGCCTCGACCTGCGCGTCCGACGCGTCGGGGCGCCCGTAGGCGACGGCGTCGCGGACGGTGGCGCCGAACAGATGCGGCTCCTGCGGAACCACACCGAGTCGCTGCCGGAACGACGCGAGGTCGAGCGACCGGGTGTCGATGCCGTCCACCCGCACCGCGCCCTCCGTCGGGTCGTAGAACCGGGCGAGCAGCTTGAGCACCGTCGACTTGCCCGCGCCGGTCTGACCTACGAGGGCGACGGTCTCGCCCGGTTCGATGCGAAGCGCTACCCCTCGCAGGGCCTCTCCCTTGCCGGACTCGTACGCGAAGTGGACGTCGTCGAACACGATTCCGCCCTGGATGCGGTCGAGGACGATCGGATCGTCCGTCTGCGGGGTGGTGGTCGGTGTCCTCATCAGCCCCCGCAGTCGGCCCAGCCCGATCACCGCCTGCTGATACCCGTCGAACACCTGCGAAAGCTGTTGCACGGGAGCGAAGAACAGTTCGACGTAGAGCACGAAGGCAATCAGGGTGCCGACGGTGAGTGACCCTGCATGGATCCGCGCCGTACCGGCCGCGAGCACCAGCCCGGTCGCCACCACCGACAGGAACTCGACGAACGGAAAGTACAGGGCCATGTACCGCTGGGCCCGTAGCCGCGACTCCCGGAAGTCCCAGGCCCGCCGGGCGAACTGGACCGCGTTGTAGTCTTCGCGCCGAAATGCCTGCGTGACGCGGATATTCGTCACATTCTCCTGCAGATAGGCGTTGACGATCCCGACCCGATCACGGGCCTCCGCGTAGGCGGGCACGGACTTTCGGCGGAACACCACGGTGGCCGCGACGAGGATGGGCACCACGAGGACCAGCACGAGGGCAAGTTCCGCATCGATCACCAGGAGTGCCACGAGAACACCGGAGATCGTCAGCGCGCTGACCACCGCCGTGGCCAGACCCGTCTGCAGGAAGTTGGACAGACTGTCGACATCGGTGGTCATGCGTGTCATGATCCGGCCGGCCAGTTCTCGTTCGTAGTACTGCAGACCGAGCCGCTGTAGTTGCGCGAACGTCTTGACCCGCAACGTGTACAGCAGCCGTTCGCCCGTCCGCCCGGTCACCCGCGCCTGGGCGATGTTGACGGCCCAGTCCAGCAGCACCACCAGAATGGTCGCGGCCGCCGCGAGCAGCAGCAGGTCGCGGGCGCCTTGCAGCACTCCCCGATCCACCCCGGTACGGACGAGGACCGGCACCGCGATCTGTGCGACGGCGTCGAGCCCGACGAGCGCCAAGCCCGCGCCCAGCGGCAGGAGAAGCGGCCGCAGCAGCGAGCCGAGCCCGAACGCCGGGTCGGCGGCCCTGGCCTCGTCCGCGGCGACGTCCGGGTCGCCTGTGAGTGGCGGCAGGTCGTCGAGCCGAGCCATGACTTCGGGGCTGGGCGGCGCCGACGAGAGGATTCCGCCCGACGCGCCTCCGCGCGACGGTCCACTGGCGCCCGCGGCCGCGGTCGCGAAAGCCGCTGCGGCTCTGGCGTCGAACACGCCGGATCCCTCGTCACTGTCCTCCCGTCGCCACAGTTCGGCGGTGACACCGTCGACGTCCGGCGGGTCGGGTGACGGGTCCGGAGCGGTCACGTCGTCCGCGCTCGACAGCAGCGCGCGGAACAGCGGGCACCGCTCGTCGAGTTCGGCGCTCGTGCCCACATCGACGATGCGACCGTCCGCCAGGACCGCGATGCGGTCCGCCAACGCGAGCGTCGACCGGCGATGCGCAATGATCAGGGTGGTCCGTTCGCTGGTCGCGACGCACAGTTCGTGGTGGATGGCGGCCTCGACACGGGCGTCGACCGCCGATGTCGCGTCGTCGAGCACCAGGATCCGCGGATCGGTCACCAATGCCCGGGCGAGGGCGATCCGCTGCCGCTGACCTCCCGACAACGTCACCCCCTGCTCCCCCACGACGGTGTCGAGCCCGTCCGGAAGTGCGTCGACGAATTCCTCCGCCTGCACCACTCGGAGCGCCTCACGCACCAGTGTCTCGTCGGCATCCGGCCGGCCGTAGGACACGTTGGCGCGGATTGTCTCGGACATCAGGTAGCTGTCTTCGAAGACGACGCCGAGCGCGGAGCGCAGCGATTCGAGCGACAGCCGGCGGGTGTCGATCCCCCCGACGGTGACCGCACCCGCGTCGGCGTCGTACAACCGCGGAACGAGCATGGCCAGAGTCGACTTTCCCGACCCGGCGGCACCGACGACCGCCACCGTCTCCCCCGGTGCGATCCGCAGCGACAGTCCGTCGAGTAGGCGGTTCGACGGATCGTATCCGAAGTCCACGTCGTCGAACACGACCTCGAGCGGCCCATCTGGCAGGTCCACGGCGTCGGGTGGGGTCGTGACTGCCGGGGCGTTGTCGATCACCTCTCGGACGCGTTCCACGCTGGCACGGCCCTGTTGGCTCACGGTCAGCAACGTCGCGAGCTGTCGCACGGGCGAGGCGAACGACGCCAGGTACGTGGTGAAGGCGACGAACGTGCCGAGCGACAGCGTGCCGTGCAGCGCGAGCCATCCTCCGAGCGCCAGGACCAGTGCCTGCCCGAGCATCGGGACCGCCTGCAGTGCAGGGTTGTACTGGCTGGTCAGGCGTGCGACGCGCAGCCGGGATCGGAACAGGTCGCCGGCCCGCTTCTCGAGGTCTTCGAGTTCGCGGCCTTCCTGGCCGAATCCCTTGACGACGCGCACCCCGGTGACGGCGGCTTCGACTCCCCCGGCCACGATCGCTGCCTGTTCCTGGGCGTGCCAGTTGGCGGGGAACAGGTCGACGCGACTACGCACGGAGATGAACCACAGTGCGGGCAGGACGGCGAGAGCGACCAGGGTGAGGATCGGCGACAGCACGGCCATCACGGCCAGGGAGATGGCGAACATCAGCAGGTTCCCTGCCATGTGCGGCAGTAACTGCAGGAGCATCTGGATCAGCGTGATGTCCGAGATCGACCGGCTGACCACCTGCCCTGTCTGCAGTCCGTCCTGCTTGACGCCGTCGAGCCGCAGCAGGGATCGGAAGGCGTCGCCCCGCAGGTCGTACTGCACCCCGAGGGACAGCTGCCCGGACCGGTACCGTCGCGTGTAGGCGGCGGCGAAGCGGAGCGATGCGAGGGCGATGAGCACCGCGATCCACGGCGCCAGTGCATGATTCGTGTCCACCGCGGCATTGTCGATCACGTGCCGGACGGCCAGCGGAATGGTGGCGGTGGCGGCGGCCGCCACCGCCGCCGCCCCGTACGCGAGAACGAGATTGCGCCGCTGACGCAGACAGTATCCGAACAGATACCGCAGCCAGCCGGCATTCTCCCCCGGAGCTCCCGTCGTCACTGCGCAGACACCAGCGTGGAATCCTTCTCGACCGCAAACTGATTGGCGGGCCGCGGCAAACCGTAGTGCCCGCGCAGCGTGGTCTCGGTGTAGTCGGTGCGGAAGAGTCCGCGTTCCTGCAGAATCGGGACCACGGAGTCGACGAACTTCTCCAACCCGGACGGGAGGACCGCGGGCATGATGTTGAAACCGTCGGCGGCGCCGTTCCGGAACCAGTACTCGATCGTGTCGGCCACCTGCAGCGGGGTGCCCGCGAACGTGCGGTGACCGCGACCACCACCGAGTCGCCCGATCAGCTGCCGGACCGTGAGCTTTTCGCGGCGGGCGAGGTCCACGATCAGCGTGTACCGGCTCTTCGCACCCTCGATCTCGTCCTCGGACGGCAAGTCCTCGGGAAGTTCCTCGTCGAGCGGGAGTTGCTCCGGTTCGAGATTGAACCGCTGCGCCAGCTGCTTGCGGGCGTATTCCGGCGAGATCAACCTTTCCAATTCGGCCTCGAGTTCGCGGGCCTCCTCTTCGGTGTCCCCGATGACCGGCACGATGCCGGGCAGGATCAGCACCTGCTCGGGGTCCCGGCCCAGTTTTGCGACACGGTCCTTGACGTCCGCGTAGAACGCCTTCCCCTCGTCCAGGGTGGGCTGGGCGGTGAAGATGGCCTCCGAGTACCGGGCGGCGAAATCCTTTCCGTCCTCGGACGATCCCGCCTGCACGAGCAGCGGGTATCCCTGCGGCGACCGCGGCACGTTGAGTGGTCCCCGCACCTTGAAGAACCGGCCCTCGTGTTCGATGACGTGCACCTTGGCGGAGTCGGCATGGATCGCGACCTCCTTGTCCGCGACGATGGCGTCGTCCTCCCAGCTGTCCCACAGCTTGGTGGACACCTCCACGAACTCCGCGGCCCGCTCGTACCGGCTCCGGTGTGCGGGAGTGTCGTCGAGCCCGAAGTTCTGCGCCGCATCGGCGCCGGCCGTGGTGACGATGTTCCAGCCTGCGCGTCCGCCGCTGACGAAGTCGAGGGACGCGAACCGCCGCGCCAAGTTGTACGGCTCGTTGTAGCTGGTCGATGCGGTCGCGATCAGGCCGATCTTCTCGGTGGCCGCGGAGATCGCCGTGAGGATGATCGTCGGCTCCAGCTTGCCGCTCGGCCTGCGTTCCGGATTGCTGAACAGCACCGGGCTGTCGGCGAGGAACACCGAGTCGAACTTTCCGCGTTCGGCGGTCTGCGCCAACGAGATGTAATGCTTGATATCGAGATTGGCGTTCGCATCGCTCTCGGGCAGGCGCCAGGCGGCCTCGTGGTGGCCGATCGCCATCAGGAATGCGTTGAGATGGAGCCGGCGCTGTGGGGACGAACTCATGGTGTAACTCCCTTACTGTGCCGCTACCTCGACGCCGAGGGCGCCGAGCAGCGCGTTGCGAAACTCGTGGAACTTGCTGTCGCCGAGCGCTCTCGGCTTCGGGATGTCGATGATCTCGTCGACGACGATCTGCCCGCGGTCGAGAACGAGCACCCGGTCGGCGAGCGCGATCGCTTCGTCGACATCGTGGGTGACGAGCAGGACGGTCGGGCGGTGGCGACGGATCAACTCCTGCAAGAGGGCGTGCATCTTGATCCGGGTCAGCGCGTCGAGGGCCCCGAAGGGCTCGTCGGCCAGGAACAGTTCGGGCTCGCGGACCAGCGCTCGCGCCAGCGCCACACGCTGTTGTTCACCGCCGGACAATTCGCTGGGCCACGCCTTCTCCCGACCGGCGAGGCCCACTTCCGCGAGGGCCGCCGCACCCTTGCTCGTGCCGGTGCGGCCCAGTCCGAGCGTCACGTTGTCCAGCACCCTCAGCCACGGCAGCAACCGTGAGTCCTGGAACGCCACCGACACCTCCTCGGGCACGGTGAGGGTTCCGCCGCGGCCCTCGACGTCGTAGTCGAGGCCGGCGAGCGCCCGGAGCAGCGTGCTCTTGCCGGACCCACTCTTGCCGAGCAGGGCCACGAACTGGCCTTCGGGAATGTCCAGGTCCAGGCGGTCGAGGACGGTCTTGTCGCCGAATCCGCGGACGAGGGATCGCACCTGCACGGCGGCGGGTTCTAGCCGGCGAGCGTCTTGCGCCATGACAGCGACCGCCTTTCGACGTAGCGGAGGACGGAGTCGGACAGGAGACCGAAGATGCCGTAGACCGCGAGCCCCACGAGAATCACGTCGGACTGTCCGTAGTTCTGCGCGTTGTACATCATCTTCCCCAGACCGGTCACCGCGTTGATTCCCTCGACGACGATGAGGGTGAGCCAGGCACCGGTCACCGAGAGGCGCAGTCCCAGAAAGAATCCCGGCATCGCACCCGGCAATACGACCTTGCGGATGAACGTGGCCCGGGACAACCCGAGGACCTCGGCGAGTTCGACGTAGCGGTTGTCGATCGACGTCAACGAGTTGTGCGTCTGGATGTACATGTGGACGACGACACCGAGCGCGATGATCACGATCTTGAACGTCTCGCCGATGCCGAGCCAGAGGATCAGCAGTGGGATCAGGCCGAGCGTCGGGATGGCACGTTTGAGCTGGATCGGCCCGTCGATCAGGGCGTCACCGGACCGCGTCAGACCGGCGACGACGGCCAGGGCCGTTCCGATCACCACGCCGAACGCGAAACCGATGGCGGCACGGCTCAACGACGCGAGGACGTGTTCCTGCAGGATGCCCGTGGAGATCAGGTCGACGGCCGTGGTGACCACGGTCCAGGGCGCCGACAGCTTTCGTGCGTCGATGAAGCCGGTCAGGCTTCCCACCGCCCACACCGCGAGGAGGAGCAGGACACCGGCAAGCCGGGAGAACGGGAACGCCTTACGCAACCCGAGCCGGCGGATCTGCCGATCGGCGGCGCCGGGCCCGGGCCTCTCGACACCGGGGGCGACAGTACGTGCCAGCGCGGCTGCGGGCGCGGAGAGAGTACTGGTCATTTCTGCACACCGCCTCGGTACTCGGCCGGAACGGCGTCAGCGGCGACCGTTTCGAATCGGCGGTCGAACAACTCGTTGGCATCGAACTCGCTGAAATAGCCTGCATCGGAGAGCAGTTGGACGGTGTCCTGCGTCCACTCGACGGCCGCGTCCCAGTTGGCCGGGTAGACCGGGCGCTGCCCGACGGAGGCGACGATGCGCTTCCCGTCCTCGGCCGATACCTGTTCACTCTCCACGTAGTACTTCTGGATCCAGGCGTCCTGGTTCTCCCACGCCCAGATCTCCCCGCGCGCCCAGAACGGAATGAACGCCTTGATCGCCGCGGCCTTGGCCGGGTCCTGGAGGACCTCCACCGGCGCCCAGAGCACCGTGAGCGCATCCACGGCGTTCGTCGCCAACGCCTTCGCTCCGTCCGGCCCGTATTGGTTCAGGTACTTCGTCACGGTCGGCTCCGACAGCGGCGCGACGTCCACCTGCTTCGACTGCAGTGCGGTGAGGAACTGCGGGCTGGGGAGCTCGACGAGCTGGACGTCCTCCGTGGTCAGACCCTGCGCCTTCAGCGTTCGCAGGATCACCACACCCTGAGCCTGCCCGGGTGAGAACGCGATCTTCTTGCCCCGCAGGTCCGGCAGTTCCGTGATGTCCGAGCCGGGAGCGGTGGCCAGCAGGTACTGCGGCTGCTCCTTCTCCCGGACCGCGACGATCTTCGCGTCGAGCCCGGTGGCGTGCGCCTGGATCGGCGGGATCGCGGCGTTGGTGGCCAGATCGACCGCGTTGCCCCGGAAGGCCTGGATCACGTCGGGACCGGCACTGACGTCCGGCCAGTCCGACACGGTGAACGGGAGGTCCGCGAGCTGGTCGGTCGCCTCGAGCTGAAGCCGGGTGGTCTTGATCGACACGCTGAGCGAGGTTCCGTCCGGAACCTGATCGGGCACAGCATCATCGAGGGACAGCCCGCCGGAGGAACCGGACGAGCAGGACGCGAGCCCGAGCGCCACGACGCCGGCGAAGGCGGCGCGGGTGAGGCGCCGATACCCGGCGGAAGACACGAGTGAACTGGACATGATTGATCCTTCGAAGGATGTGATCTCCGGTCGGGCACACCGGACACGGTCGGTCGGGTGCCACAGAGGAGCGAGAAAGGAAGAACGGAACGGTGTTTCGAGCGTCCGCCGGGGTCAGCGCGGAGACGTCAGATGCGACCCGGTCGCGTGCGGCGACAACAGGACTCGGAGCGACACGAGAAAGTACGCACGCTGTCCGCCATGGTGGTGTTCACACCAATATCCTTGCGATCCAGTGCAATCGACGTCAACATTGCTTCCCACCGAATTAACTCCGGCTCTGTGATACATGTCACGATATGCCGGCCAGCGGCCGCACGAAGCTGGTGAGAGGTGCCCGGTAGAGCTCCGCGAGGATCACCGAGCCGGCGGATACCGGCAGTGCCCTCCCGGGAAAACTGGTGGACAGCACCGACAGAGAAGGGTCGTCACAC
Source organism: Rhodococcus wratislaviensis (assembly GCF_900455735.1). GTDB lineage: Bacteria > Actinomycetota > Actinomycetes > Mycobacteriales > Mycobacteriaceae > Rhodococcus_F > Rhodococcus_F wratislaviensis. The sequence goes on from NZ_UAUI01000022.1 coordinate 375,288, forward strand.
GTCGCCGACGACTCCCCGACTGCCCGCCGAACCGTGTCGAGGGTCCCCGGAATCCGGCTCACGCCTTGGTCGCAGACGATCAGAACCTCGGGATTGAACAGATCGAGCAGACGCGCCGCCACCACCCCCACGCCGTGCGCCCGTTCCTCGAACAGTGCCAGTGCCGCCGGCTGCCGACGTCGCCCCGCGTCGAGAAGGTCGCCGAAGACCGGCCGCTCGATGATGCCGAGCTGCATCGCCCTGCGCACCAGCACCCGATCCGACAGGGTGGCCTGCACGCATCCGGTACGCCCGCAGGTGCACTCCTCGACACTGTTCTCGACGGGCACGTGCGCCACCGCGCCTGCCGCCGCGCGAGGACCGTGGTGGACCACGCCTCCGGTCGCGAACGCAGCGTCCACCACGTTCCCGACGAAGAGCTGCACGACGCTGTCCCGCGCCCTCGGCTCCCCGAACAACACCTCGGCGTCGATGAGGGCGCGCGCGTGCGAATCCATCCGAACGTCGAGCCCCGTGCGGTGCTCGAGATCCGCCCGGACCGGGTACCCGTTCCACCCCGGGATCGGATGCTCACGCACCACACCGGATTCGGAGTCGATCCAGCCGCCGGCCGCGAAACCGACGCCGATCGGGACGGACACGTCACCGTGCCCTGCGGCCAGCGCCTCGAGGGTCGTCACGGCGTTCCGCAGGATCTCGGCCGGTCCCAGCCCGAAGTGCGGATCGCGGGATCGCGCCAGCACCCGCCCGCGGAGGTCGAGCAATGCAGTGGTCACGTGGGTGATCGCCAGATGGATTCCGTAGACGACGTAACGGGTGTCGTCGAGGTCCACCGGCACGTGTGGCCGTCCCAATCCGGTGGGGCCCGCGATCTCCGGCAGTTCCCGCAGCAGGCCGCGTTCGACGAGCTGTGCACTGGCGGTGGTCACCGTCGCGGGTGAGAGCCCGGTGACCCGGGCGATCGTGCTGCGCGCGATCGGCCCGCGGTCGAGGACGGTACGCAGCACCGTGCCCGCGCTGGCGCCGGAACGACCGGCACCACGCCGGGTGTCGGGCTGGGTTCGCGCCATCGTTCCCACCTTCCCCGCGCGCCGTGATTTGCTTGATCTCGAACGCTATCGAAGGGGAACGTGCACTTCAACGGACCCGATACCCGTGAATTTAACTCCCGTGAGTACTTGTCAACGCCGGGCGGTCAATGAGTACTCACAGGACGCTAGCCACCGAGATTGACCTCGATGCAATAGGTGCGCTCGGGTTCGGAGAACGCGATGGGGAATGCGTTGTCGAACTCGTTGCAGAGGGTCTCGTCGTTCTGGCCGTCCGCGCGTCTGACGACCTTGACGGTCTGCATGTCGGTGCAGTCGGACGGCACGATCCGGCCGTCGTCCTCGAGCAGGTAGCAGGACCCCTCGATCATGTTCGGAACGAGGCAGAGCGTGGTCTGCACGTCGTCACCCTCGCTCACGAGGGTGTAGGAGAAGTAGTCCTCCGCGCACTGGACGTCGCCGTCGTTCTTCTGCGCCACCTCGTACGTGGCCTCGCTGTCGGAGCAGTCCCGCTTCTCGTGTGAGGTGTCGGCCGCGGTCGTCGACGCGGACTCGAAGAAGAGGCAGTCGCCGACGTCGAGAGCGTTCTTGTCGGCGCTCTTGACGGCGAATACAGCGAACGCGGCGATGGCGGCGAGGATCACGACGGCGACGACGCCGAGGGTGATGAACAGCCCCTTCCGCGATTTCTTCGGCGGCGGCGGATACTGGCCGGGCGGGTACTGGCCGGGCTGCTGCCCGTACTGGCCGGGCGGATACTGGCCGGGTTGCTGGGCGTATTGCCCCTGCGGGTACGGCTGCTGCGGGTACTGGCCCTGCTGGTACGGCTGCTGCGGCCCACCCTGCGGGTACGGTTGCTGCGGGTTGTTCGGCGGTTCGCCGGGGACGTTCGGATCGCGACGGTGGGGGTCGTCGGGGGGCTGGGTCATCGCGAGCCTCGTCTCTGGGTCGATCCATCCGGCTGCCCCTCAATTTAGGCCCCGACCGCCCCGGATGTGCAGGTATCGGGCCGCGTCGAAGGCCGCGACGTGGCGCGGTGTCGCTCAGATCAGGACAATGGACAGGCTGGCTACATCCGGCACCGCATTTTCGAGGAGGCTTCCGTGACCGACGGACCGTTGATCGTCCAATCCGACAAGACCCTGCTGTTGGAGGTCGATCACGAACGCGCGAACGACGCCCGCCAGGCGATCGCGCCGTTCGCGGAACTCGAGCGCGCGCCCGAACACGTCCACACCTACCGCATCACCCCGCTGGCCCTGTGGAACGCGCGCGCCGCCGGACACGACGCCGAGCAGGTGGTCGATGCGCTGGTCAACTTCTCCCGGTACGCGGTGCCCCAGCCGCTGCTGGTCGACATCGTCGACACGATGGCCCGGTACGGGCGCCTCCAGCTGGTGAAGAACCCGGCCCACGGTCTGACGCTGGTCAGCCTGGACCGCGCGGTCCTCACCGAGGTGACCCGGCACAAGAAGATCGCCCCGATGCTCGGTGCCCGCGTCGACGACGACACGGTCGTGGTCCACCCGAGCGAGCGCGGCCGCCTCAAGCAGTTGCTCCTCAAGGTCGGCTGGCCGGCGGAGGACCTCGCCGGGTACGTGGACGGCGAGGCGCACGCCATCGACCTGGACTTCGACGGCACGTCCCCCGGGTCCGCGGACGGCCAGTGGCACCTGCGCGACTACCAGGAGATGGCCGCCGACTCGTTCTGGGCAGGTGGGTCCGGCGTCGTCGTCCTGCCCTGTGGTGCGGGTAAGACGATGGTCGGTGCGGCGGCGATGGCCAAGGCGAAGGCGACCACGTTGATCCTGGTGACGAACACCGTCGCGGGACGGCAGTGGAAGCGTGAGCTGATCGCGCGCACATCGCTCACCGAGGAGGAGATCGGCGAGTACTCGGGCGAGCGCAAGGAGATCCGCCCGGTCACGATCGCCACGTACCAGGTGATCACCCGGCGCACCAAGGGCGAATACAAGCACCTCGAACTCTTCGATTCCCGCGACTGGGGTCTCGTGATCTACGACGAGGTGCACCTCCTGCCCGCCCCGGTGTTCCGCATGACCGCCGACCTGCAGTCCCGTCGACGCCTCGGCCTCACCGCCACGCTGGTGCGCGAGGACGGCCGCGAGGGCGACGTGTTCTCGCTGATCGGCCCCAAGCGGTACGACGCGCCGTGGAAGGACATCGAGGCGCAGGGGTGGATCGCTCCCGCCGACTGTGTCGAGGTGCGGGTGACGCTGACGGACGCCGAACGGATGTCCTACGCCGTCGCCGAGCCCGACGAGCGGTACAAGCTGTGTTCCACCGCGCACACCAAGATCGCGGTGGTGAAGTCGATCCTGGAGCGGCATACCGACGCACCGACGTTGATCATCGGCGCGTACCTCGACCAGCTCGACGAACTGGGTGAGGCGTTGAACGCGCCGGTCATCAAGGGGTCGACCAAGAACAAGGAGCGCGAGGAACTGTTCGACCGGTTCCGGGCGGGCGAGATCCAGACGTTGGTCGTCAGCAAGGTCGCGAACTTCTCGATCGATTTGCCGGAAGCATCTGTCGCCGTCCAGGTTTCGGGCACGTTCGGTTCACGCCAGGAGGAGGCCCAGCGGCTGGGCCGCCTGCTGCGACCGAAGCACGACGGCGGCCAGGCGCACTTCTACTCGGTGGTGGCGCGCGACACGCTCGACGCCGAGTACGCCGCCCACCGGCAGCGCTTCCTCGCCGAGCAGGGGTACGCGTACCGGATCACCGACGCCGACGACCTACTGGGCCCGGCCATCGGGTAACCGCCGTCCCCCGGACCGGGGGATCTAAGCTGGGGCCGTGCGACATTTCGAGTTCACCGTCGACCGGCCCTACGCGAAGTCTGTCAACCAGACGTTCGCCGACATGCGACGCCTGCAGGTGTCGGCGATCGTGGTGGCGCTGCTGTTCGCGGCCGCCGCTGTCGGTCTGATCCTGCTCGCCCACCCCTGGTCGATCATCCTCGGTGTCGTCGTGGCGATCGCCGCACTGACGTCCGTGTGGGTGGCGTTCTGGGTGCCGAAGAAGGTCGGCAGTATCGAGGAGCTGTACGCGAGGAGCCCGCTGGTGCCTGCCGTCGTCTCGGAGGTCCATCCCCGTGCGGTCACTCTGCTGTCGCTGATCGACGTCGCGAAGCCCTCCGCGGGCCGGGCGTCGTACGCGCTCGTCACCCGCAACGTCCCGATCCGTTCCGGTCAGAAGCAGAGGGTGGGCGACAGGGTGCCGTCCGTCGCACTGCTGAACGACCGCAGCACCCACAGCGACGCCGCCACGTGGGAGATGGTCAGCCCGATGCCGATCGCGTGGGGCACCCGCGACGCGGCCGTGCGTTCCCGCGCGGAGGACGCCATCGATCAGGCCGAGTGGGACTTCCTGCAAAGCCGGATCGCCGAGTCGGAGCACATCCGGACCAGCCCCGACCAGCGAGTCGCGGTGTCCGAGCACGACCTTCCGGAGGGCCTGCGCTGATCGGCCGCTAGGGCCAGCCTTCGGCCGGTTGCCGCGGGTCGGCGGCGAGCAGGGCGGCCACCCACGAGTCACGCCGGACGCCGCGCTGCACGAGTCCGGCGCGCTGGACGCCCTCGAACCGGAAGCCGACCCGGCGGGCGACCGCCGCCGAGTCGAGGTTGCCGACGAACGCGCGCCATTCGATGCGTTCGAGCCCCATGCCGTCCGGCCGAAACGCGAAATCGCACACCAGGTTCACTGCGGTCGTCATGAGGCCCCGCGACCGTGCGGCCGGGGACAGCCAGTATCCGATCTCCGCAGCCGTCACGTCCCGCGCCATCAGGCCGATCATCCCCAGCACGGGACCGTCCTCGCGTTCGCGCAGCGCCCAGGTGGGACTGCGATCGGCCCACCCGGACGGCACCGTCTGCCGCACGAACTGCTCGGCGTCCGAGCGGGCATACGGGGCTGGCATCGTCGTCCACTCGGCTATCGACGGTTCGCTGCATGCCGCGCAGATCGCGTCGACGTCGGTGACGACCGGCGGGCTCAGCCACACGTTGTCGGCGGCGAGGGTGACGACGAACATGCCCGCCACTCTATGCCCGGCGAACGGCCCTGCCCGTCGGCACGCTGTCAGCGCAGCGCGGGCAGGACCTCCTTCTCGAACAGTTCGATGCCCGAGGTGTCGTAGGCGGCTTCGGGGAAGTAGAAGATGCCGTAGGACAGGCCCAGTTCCTTCAGCGCCGACAGTTTCTCGACGATCTGCTCCGGTGTTCCCACACCGGGCATGCCGCGGAAGGCTCCCAGCGCACCTTCGGCTGCCTCGGCGCCGACGTGGGGGGTGAGCCGGTCCTTCAGGGTGAGCAACCGCTGCTCGACCTCCGCCTCGGTGGTGCCGATCGCGACGTTGTAGTTGGCCGAGCGGGTGATGGCGTCGAAGTCGGTGCCGACGGTGTCGCAGTGTTTCCGCAGGATTTCGGATTTCTGCGCGAAGCCCTCGGGCGTGCCGTCGAAGTTGGTGTACTGCGCGTACTTTGCCGCGATCTTCAACGTCACCTTCTCGCCGCCGCCGGCGATCCACAGCGGAATGCCGCCTTCCTGCAACGGAAGTGGGCGGACGATGGCTCCGTCGACCTGGTAGTGCTTGCCTTCGAGGGTTGCGACGCCGTTGGTCCAGGCCTGCCGCATGATCTGCACGCCCTCGTCGAGACGGCCGAGACGCACACCGGCAGAGGGGAACCCGTACCCGTACGCCTGCCACTCGTGCTCGTACCAGCCGCCGCCGATACCCATCTCGACGCGTCCCCCCGAGATGAGGTCGGTGGTGGCGGCGACCTTCGCGAGGTAGGCCGGGTTGCGGTAGCTCATCGCCGTGCACATCTGACCGAGACGCACCCGCGACGTGACCGCCGCGAACGCGGACATGAGGGTCCACGCCTCGTGCGTGGCCTCCTCCGTCGGTGCCGGGACGGTATGGAAGTGGTCGTAGACCCACAGTGAATCCCAGGACGAACCCTGATCGGCGCGCAACGCGAAGTCGCGCATCACCGACCACTGATCCGAGGGATCGATTCCGACGAGATCCAGACGCCAACCTTGAGGAACGAACAATCCGAAGCGCATTAAACGAATGTACCTATGCTTCCTGTTTTTCGAGCGGTGAGGAATCGGGCTCCGACGCGGGCGGCGGTGGCCACGGGGAATAGACAGGGATGAACCGGAACAGGAGTCCGGCGCCGACCAGCGCCGCTCCCCCGATCGCGGCGACGGCAGCCCCGAGCGGGACCACCGCGGCGAGCGCGCCGACCCCGAAGGGCCCGGCGAACATGCCGGTGTCGTGGGTGAGCCGCCAGGCGGCGAGGAATTCGGCGCGCGTCGCCGGTGGGGCGATGTCGGCGCCGAGCGTCATGATGACGCCGTTGCCGAGGCCGTTGCCGATTCCCATCACGACGGCGACGGCCCCGATCGACACAAGGTCGTGCGAGAGCGGCAGCACCAGGTACGACACCCCGATCACCAGCAGCGACGGCACCGCGATGAACCGGCGGCCGTATCGGTCCATGAAGTGTCCGGCCGGATACGAGCACAGCAGATCGACGGCCGCTCCGACTCCGAAGACGAGGCTGACCTGGGCGGCATCGAGTCCGAGATGGGCAGCCCACAGCGGCAGCACCGCTTCCCGCGAGGCGCGGGCCGCACCCATCAGGAGCGATCCGGCGCCGAGGGTGGCCAGCAACTTCCGGTGCCGGCGCAGAATCGACGGCAGCGTTGCGTGTGTGCCGGCGGTGCCTGCGTGGCGCCTCGGCGGGTCGGGGACCCTCGACATCAGCCACCCGGACAGCACGACGCCGACGAACTGCACCATGAACCCGCCGCGGGCGCCGACCACCAGGATCACGGCGGCGCCGAGCAGCGGTCCCACGAAGAAGCCGAGCCGCCACATCGCCGCGAACGACGACATCGCCCGAGCGCGCAGCCCGATCGGCACGGCGTCGGCCAGGTAGCTCTGGCGGGCCAGCCCCCACACGGCGTTGGCGAGCCCGGTCAGCAGTGCGCCCACACCGAGCATCCAGGGTGTCTGCGCGAGCAGACAGACCAGCACTCCGGCGGCGCCGACGGTACTGCCGCCGATGATGGACCGCCGCTCCCCGAACCTGGCGACGATCCGGCCCGCGGGCAGGTCGCCCAGGACGGCGCCGAGCCCGACGACCGCGACGATCAGCCCGGACACGGCGACGGACGCGCCCAGTTCGCGGGCCGTCAGTGCCATGACCGGGGCGGCGGCCCCCTGGCCGATGCCGAAGATCGCGGCGGGGACGAAGACGGTGGTGACGAGAGGTTTCAGACCGGTCTCGTCGCTCATGCGCTCGCTTCGTCGACCGCGCCCGCGAACCGGTTACCGACGTCCGTGAGACCGTAGTGACCGCGCAGGGTGGTCGCCGTGTAGTCCGTCCGGAACAGTCCGCGCTGCTGCAGGATCGGGACGACGCGGTCGACGAAGTCGTCCAGTCCGCCGGGCAGGTAGGGCGGCATGATGTTGAAGCCGTCGGCCGCACCCTGCTCGAACCACGTCTGCAGCTCGTCGGCCACTTGTTCCGGGGTTCCGGCGAACGTGCGGTGCCCGCGTCCGCCGCCGAGCAGCCCGATCAGTTGCCGGACGGTGAGCGAACCGTCCGCGGCGAGATCCTTCACCAGCTGGTACCGGCTCTTGTTGCCCTGGATCTCGTCCAGCGGAGGAAGTGGCGGAAGCGGGGCGTCGAGGGAATGTTTCGTGAGGTCGACACCGAGCATCGTCGACAGCTGCCGCAGCGAGTACTCGGGCGAGATCAGGTCGGTGAACGACTGCTCGAGCGCCTTCGCCTCCTCCTCGGTGTCCGCGATGAACGGCACGATGCCGGGCAGCACCTTCAATTCGCCGGCATTCCGGCCGTGCTTGACGACACGCACCTTGAGGTCGCGGTAGAACTCCTGACCCTGCTCCAGGGTGCGCTGGGCGGTGAACACGGCCTCGGCGTACCGCGCGGCGAACTCCTTGCCACTCTCGGACGATCCGGCCTGTACCAGCAGCGGCCGGCCCTGGGCGGACCTCGGCGAGTTCAGCGGCCCCTTGACCCGGAACCGCGGTCCGTCGTGGTCGATGGTGTGAACCTTGCCGGGGTCGGCGAACACGCCGGTCTCCTGGTCGAGGACCACCGCGCCGTCCTCCCAGCTGTCCCACAGGGCGAGCGTGACGTCGACGAATTCCTCTGCGCGCTCGTACCGTCCGCTGTGCGCGGGGATGCCGTCGACGCCGAAGTTCGCCGCCTCGTCCGCACCGGCCGAGGTTACGATGTTCCACCCCGCCCGGCCGCCGCTGATGTGGTCGAGCGACGTGAACTTGCGCGCCAGGTTGTACGGGTCGGAGTAACTGGTGGAGGCCGTGGCGATCAGCCCCACGTGTTCGGTGGCGACGGCGATCGCCGACAGCAATGTGACGGGCTCGAAGATCGCCTGCGTGTTGTGCTTGATCCGCGGTCCGACGGCGAGACCGTCGGCGAAGAACACCGAATCGAGTTTGCCCCGCTCCGCGATCCGGCCGAGTTCCTGGAAGTGCGCGACGTCCAGTACGCGGTGCGCCTCGGTGCGGGGATGGCGCCACGCCGCCTCGTGATGTCCCACACCCATGAGAAACGCGTTGAGGTGGAACTGGGAATCCTGTGACATGTGGAGTTTCTTTTCCGGTAAGTGACTAGACCCGCCAGCGGGACAGCCTGCGTTCGATCAGTACGAGAACGGCGTTGAGCGTCAGCCCGAGAACCGAGATGGCGACGATGCCCGCATACATGTTGGGGATCTGGAAGTTGAACTGGGAGGCCGTGATCAGGTAGCCGAGGCCGGCCTTGGCCCCGACCATCTCGGCGGCGATCAGCACGAGGATCGACGACGCCGCGGCCATGCGGATTCCGGTGAAGATGGTGGGAACGGCGGCGGGCAGCACCACTTTCTGGAAAAGGCGCACGGGCGACAGTCCCAGCGAGGACGCCGACTTGATCAGCAACGGGTCGACGGTGCGCACACCGGAGATCGTGTTCAGCAGGATCGGGAAGGTGCACGCGTAGATCACCAGGGCGATCTTGGACTCCTCACCGATGCCGAGGATCAGGATGAACACGGGGAGCAACGCCAGCGCCGCCGTGTTGCGGAACAGTTCCAGGATCGGGTTCAGGAAGTCCGACACCGGGCGGTACCAGGCGATCGCGATACCCAGCGGGATCGCGATCACGACGGCAACGAAGAAGCCGATCAGGGCGCGGGAGAGGCTGGCGGACACGTGCTGCCACAGCTCACCGCTCTGAACCAGGTCGAAGAACGCCTCGACCACCGTAGTGAACGGGGGAAGGAAGACCTCGTCGACGAGCCCGACTCGGGGAGCGATCTCCCACAGCGCCAGGAACGCGACGATCGCAACGGACGGCTTGAGGATCCGCCAGGCGATCGGACCCAGTGCCGCACCGGCACGCTGGACGGCACCCGGCTCCGGCGGGGTGGAAGGAGGCGTCGGAGCCGAGGTCCCGGGTCGATCGATTGCGACGGGAGTTTCCGGCGACGCGAGTGCGCTAGACATGTGCTTCCTCCTTCTCGATTACCTGTGCACGCTCCACTTCGCCGTGCAGCAGCGTCCAGATGCGGTGGCGGTAGTGCCGGAACTGCTCGTTGGACCGGACGTCCTCGCCGCTGCGGTCGATGTCGATGTCCACGAACGTCTTCACCCGGCCGGGCCGCGACGTCAGGACGGCGACCCGCTGCCCGAGATAGATGGCCTCGTCGATGCCGTGCGTGATGAACAGGATGGTCTTGCCGGTGGCCTTCCAGATGCGCAGCAGTTCGTCCTGCAGCGACTCACGGGTCTGCGCGTCGAGCGCCGCGAACGGCTCGTCCATCAGCAGCACCTCGGGGTCGAACGCGAGGCTGCGGGCGATCGCGACGCGCTGCTTCATGCCACCCGACAGCTCGTGCGGGTACCGGTCGCCGAAGCCCTTCAGGCCGACGAGTTCGAGGTAGTGCTCGGCCAGTTCGCGCCGTTCCTTCTTGGGCAGTCCCTTGGCCTCGAGCCCGAATTCGATGTTGTGCCGGGCCGTGCGCCACGGCAGGAGTGCGTACTGCTGGAAGACGATTCCGCGATCGAGACCGGGCCCGGTCACCGGCTGACCGTCGAGCAGGATCCGGCCCGACGTGGGGGTGCTGAGTCCGCCGAGCAGGTCGAGCAGCGTGGACTTTCCGCAACCACTCGGCCCGACGAGGACGAGGAATTCGCCGTCCGCGAGATCGATGTCGATGTCCTCGATCGCGGTGAACTTGTCCTTCGACCCGCGCACGTCGAACTGTTTGGTGACGTGCTCGAGGCGGAGCTTGGGCGTCTGAACCCGATCGGGGTTCGAGGCGGTGGTGCTCATTTCTGTCCTTCCAGTACTTCTCCGTCGGGCCCGCTCTCGGGCTGGAACGTGCCGTTGGCGTACGGGTTGAATTCGTTGGTGTAGAGGTCGGTTGCGGTCAACTTGCCCTCGTCGAGCTCACCGTTGCGGACGAGCCAATCGATCCAGGTCTGCAACTCCTTCTCCTGGATCACGGCCCCGGCGACGGGAATGCCGGAGCTGCGCCAGTAGTCGATGGCCTCGTCGCTCTCGTTGCGGCCACGCCTGTCGATGATGCTCTTGAACCGTGCGACGACCTCCTCACGCGGAGTCACCTGGGTCCATCGGATGGCCCGAGCCGTGCCCTGCACGAAGTCCGCAACGGCGTCCTTGTTCTTCGCCAGGAAGTCGTCACGCACGACGTAGGTTCCGTAACTGAAGGCGCCGAACAGATCCCGGTCCGTGAACAGCGGCCGGATACCCCCACGCTCCTGGGCTGTTTCGCGGTAGATGCCGTTGATGGCAGCCACATCGATCTGACCTTCGCGCAGGGCCGTTTCGTTGTTCACCGGCGGGACGACGGTCAGCTCCACCTGCTTGATCTCGTCCTGGGTCAACCCCTGCTGGGCCAGCCACTCCCGGACGAGGAACTCGTGGTGCGCACCGAGCGTGTTCATCCCGACCTTCTTGCCGATCAGGTCGCGCGCCGAGCGGATGGGGCTGCCGTCCAGCACGAAGTATCCGGTGTACTCGCCGGCATCCGCACCGTAGGAACTCAGCACCGACGTGATCGGTGCCCCCGCAGCATTGAGCTTGACGACGGCTCCGTTGAATGCCGAGCCGAACTCGATGTCACCGGTGGCCGCCGACTGGATGTCCTGCGGGCCGCTGGTGGTGTCGCCAACCCATTCGAGCTTGATCTCGTCGTAATACCCCAGGTCCTCGGCGAGTTCGTGGAATCCCACGTCCCCGGCCCACCCCTGGTAGCGCAGGACCGTCTTCCCGTCCTCGGTGGTGGCGGTATCCGACGAGCCGGCGCACCCCGCCACTCCCGAGGCCACCGTGAACAGTGCTGCGGTCGCCGCGAGGGCGCGCACGGCGCCGCGCCGGAACCGGGAGTGGGACATCGACGTCACTTTCTTCTCGTGGGGACCTGGGGTGGAGTTCACTTCGCGGCCAGCGCTTGTCCGTCGGGGCCGCTGTCGGCGGGGTACGTGCCGTTGGCGTACGGGTTGTACTCGTTGGTGTAGACGTCGGCGGGCGTGAGCTTGCCGTCCTCGAGTTCGCCGTTGCGGACCAGCCAGTCGATCCAGGTCTGGATCTCCTTGTCGGTGATCACGCCACCGGGACCCGCCACACCCGGCGACTTCCAGTAGCCGACGAGATCGGTGGTCTCGTTGCGGCCGCGCTTGGTGATGATGTCCTTGAATTTCGCGATCACGTCGTCGCGGGGCGTGGTCTGGGTCCAGCGGATGGCGCGGGCCGTGCCCTGCACGAAGTCGGCGACGGCGTCCTTGTTCTTCGCGATGAAGTCGTTGCGGAACAGCAGCGAACCGTAGGTGAAGGACCCGAAGATGGATTCGTCGGTGAACAGCGGGCGGATACCGCCGCGTTCGACTGCCTTGTCGCGGAACACGCTTCCGAGCGTGCCGACGTCGATCTGACCCTGCCGCAGCGCCTGTTCGGTGTTCACCGGCGGCACGACGGTCAACTCGACCTGCTTGATCTCGTCGGGGGTCAGCCCTTCCCGCGCCAGCCACTCACGCACGAGGAACTCGTGGTGCGCACCGAGCGTGTTCATCCCGACCTTCTTGCCGATCAGGTCACGTGCCGACGTGATCGGGCTTCCGTCGAGCACGTAGTACCCGTTGAACGTCTCCTTGTCGGAGCCGTAGTAGCCGATGACGGACGTGATCGGCGAATCGGCCGCGGCCAGCTTCAGCACCGCACCGTTGAACGCGCCACCGAAGTCGGTCTGCCCCGTGGCGGCATTCTGGATGCTCTGCGGCCCACTGGTCGTGTCGCCGATCCAGTTCAGTTCGACCTTCTGGTAGTAGCCCAGGTCGGCCGCGAGTTCCGGGAACGAGACCTGTCCCGTGGTCCCCTCGTAGCGAAGTACGGTCTTCCCGTCGGCTGTCGTGGTCGTCTCGGAACTGGAGCACCCGACAGCAAGGCTGGTGAACGTGAGAAGGGCGGCCGCTGCGGCCAGAGTCCGCGCGAAACGTGGACGAATCATCGAAGGTCTTCCTAGTGTGTGATGCCCGCGGACGACGAAGCGGCGGGTCGTGCGAGCGCACTCCCGAACCCGCCCGGCGGGTCGCCGAACGGGTGAGCAGGACGTGCGGAAAGAAAAGGGGTGCGAAAAAGCCAGGTCAGCTACGACAGCCGAAACACTGGAACATGGCAGACTCCCTGGACGTGGTGTGGTCGCCACACCATACGTCCGGACCCACCACCAGGGTCAACGGTTACACACACGACGGATTTTATGTCTGGACCGCACGTAGGATATCGGCATGCCCACTGCGACGCTGGTCGACGAATTCGAGTCCCACCGGCCGCATCTGCTCTCCGTGGCGTATCGGCTGACGGGAAGTGTCAGCGATGCGGAGGACGCCGTGCAGGAGTCGTGGCTGCGACTCGACGACGCGAAGGCCGCGAACATCCGCGACCTCCGGCCGTGGCTCACGACGGTGGTCGGGCGGATCTGCCTCGACCGGTTGCGGTCGGCGGCGGTGCGGAGGGAACAGTATGTCGGCCAATGGCTTCCGGAACCCATCGTCACCGGACTGTCGCCGTCGGCCGAGCCGGACCCGCTGGAAGCGGTCGTCCGGGACGAGGACAACCGCCTCGCCGCGCTGATCGTGCTCGACACGCTCACCCCTGCGCAACGGGTCGCGTTCGTGCTGCACGACGGTTTCGGGGTCCCGTTCGACGAGGTGGCCGGGATTCTCGGCATCGAGACGCCCGCGGCGCGTCAGCTCGCGTCGCGGGCCCGCAAGGCCGCTGCCGCAACCACACCCGCCGTTCCCGACGACGAGCATGCCGTCGCCGTGCAGCGACTGCTCGAGGCACTCGCCGCCGGCGACCTCGACGCGGTGATCGCGGCGCTGCACCCGGACGCCCTCGTCATCGGCGACGCCAACGGCACCACGAGCACCGCCGTCAACGTCATCCACGGCGCGGACAAATTCGCCCGCTTCTTCCTCGGCCTCATCAAGCGGTACGGGCCGGCGGTGTTCACCGTCATGCAGCCGGTCCTGGTCAACGGCCAATTGGGCTTCTTCAGTGCCGCACTCACCGGCGACGATGCCCACCGCAGCTCGCCGCCGCGAGTGGGTGGGTTCACCGTCCGGGACGGACTCGTCTACGCGGCGTACGACATCGCCAATCCGGAGAAGTTCGGCGGAATCAGGATCCCGGACCTTCCTTCGTGACCGCGGCGTCGTCGGCCCACGGCACCCGGCACGAGTCGGTGCCGAAACCCTGCTCCGTGATGCCCAGCGCCGAGTACATCCGGGCGCGCATGTTCTCGATACCGATCTGATAGGACAGTTCTACGACACCGGCCCGGCCGAACCGGCGCTCGAGGTCCGCCACCTGTTCGTCGGTGACCGTGGTGGGCGTCGCCGTCATCGCGTCGGCGTATGCGATGGCCGCGCGCTCGTCCTCGCTGTACGCGGGCGAGTCGGCGTAGTCGGCGATGTGCTGGAGCCGCTCCACGTCCAGGCCGTCGAGGCGTTGCAGCATCGTGCCGAAGTCCACGCACCACGAACAGCCGATCGTCCACGCCACGCGGTAGACGGCGATCTCCCGCACGTTCGCGGGAAGCACGGTCGACGCCTTCTGCACCGCCAGCTCGTGCCGGGCCGACGCGACGAACAGTTTGCGGTGATGGGCGAGCACGGTGAACGGCTCGGGGACCTCGTCGAACTTGTGGGCAGCATATTTGTAGGCGACCTTCACCAGCGGGCTCGCGTCCGCCGGGGCCACTGCGGGAATGCGGGGCATTGCGTCCTCCATCGTCACCGGGCGCCCTTCGCGCGCCGTCTACAGAGAAGACGAGACAGCCCTGCAGAACGTGACGCGGCCGTGTGCAACCCTCGCCGTCACACCGACTACGCTGCAGTAATGCCCGCAACGCCGCGCAACCGCACCGTCCAGCGCTTGCAGCCGTTCGCGTCCACCATCTTTGCCGAGATGACCGCGCTCGCCGTGCGCCACGACGCCATCAACCTCGGTCAGGGTTTCCCCGACACCGACGGTCCCGCGTCCATGCTCGACACCGCGCGCCGAGCCATCGCGGACGGGCTCAACCAGTACCCGCCCGGCCCCGGCATGCCCGTGCTCCGGCACGCGGTCGCGGCCGACCGGCTGGCCCGGTACGGGCTCGACCACGATCCCGACTCGGAGGTGCTGGTCACCGTCGGCGCCACCGAGGCCATCAGCGCCGCCATCCTGGGTCTGGTCGAACCGGGTGAGGAAGTGGTGCTGATCGAGCCGTACTACGATTCCTACGCCGCGTCGGTCGCGCTGGCGGGAGCGGTGCGGCGCAGCGTGCCGCTCGCCCGCTCGGGCACGAAGTTCGTCGTCGACCTCGACGCTCTGCGGGCCGCGATCACCCCGAAGACCCGGATGCTGGTGATCAACACCCCGCACAATCCGACGGGCACCGTGTTCACCCCGGAGGAGATCGCCGCCGTCGCGGAACTGGCCTGCGAGCACGACCTGCTGGTTCTCAGCGACGAGGTGTACGAACACCTGGTCTTCGACGGCCGAACGCACACCGCCCTGGCCACTCTCCCGGGAATGTACGAACGCACCGTCTCGGTGTCGAGCGCCGCCAAGACATTCAATGTCACCGGGTGGAAGATCGGCTGGGCGTGCGGTCCGGCGGAACTGATCGACGCCGTCCGGACCGCGAAGCAGTACATGTCCTTCGTGGGCGGCGGACCGTTCCAGCCCGCGGTGGCACATGCGCTGAGCCACGAGCAGCAGTGGGTGAAGGAACTGCGGGACAGTCTCCAGGCCAAGCGGGACGTGCTGTACGACGCGCTCGTCGCGTCCGGTCTGGAGGTCCATTCTGGTGGCGGCACGTACTACCTGTGCGCCGACATCACCACGATCGGCGAACACGACGGCATCGACTTCTGCCGCAGGCTCCCGGAGCGCATCGGCGTGGCCGCGGTGCCGGTCAGTGTGTTCACCGACCATCCGCAGCCGTGGAACCCGCTGGTGCGGTTCGCGTTCTGCAAGCAGGATCACGTGCTCGAGGAAGCTGCGCGGCGGCTCCGGACCCTCGGGGAGCCCGGATCGTGACTGTCCGCACGATCCCCGCCGACTTCGTGCGGCGGTCGCTCGAACTGTCGGCGCGCAGTGGGGTCGATCTCTCCCCCGCGCTGTCGGCGGCGGGAATCACGGCGGCGTCGCTCGAGGACCCGCTGGCCCGGTTGACGCCGACCCAGGTCACCGCGTTCACCCAGGCGGTCTGGCAGATCACGGGCGACGAATTGTTCGGCCTCGGGCCGGCCCCCGTCCCCCGCGGCACGTTCCGGCTCGTCTGCCTCGCCCTGATCCACACCGCGGATCTGTCCGCCGCCCTCGAGCGGATGGCCGACATCCTGCGCGCCCTGCCGTCACTTCCCGCCCTGCACATCGGCCCCGGTGTCAACGGCGGCACCCGGATGACCATCGACATCCGCCCGGCCGCGGCCGAACGGTCCACCGAGGACGTGCAGTCGTCGCTCGAGGCGACGCGGGTGACCACCGACTTCCTGCTGATCCTGCTTCATCGTTTCGCGGCGTGGCTCGTGGGCAAGAGGGTCCGGTTGCTGGCGGTGGAACTGCCGTATCCGGCGCCGCTGCCGCAGCTCGCCGAGAACTACGATCACATCTTCGGCGTTCCGGTGACATTCGATTCCGATATTCCCGCAATCGAATTCGACAACGCGGTGATGCGGGCGCCCATCATCCAGACCGAGGAGACGCTCGAGGACTATCTCCGGGAGTCACCGACGCTGCTGATGTCGGAGCGTGACTACGACAGCACGGCGTCGGCGCAGGTGCGCCGCGTCCTCGAGCTCGGCATGAAAGGCAGGACCTCGACAGCCGAGGACATTGCGGAGATGCTGTCGATCAGCGTCCCCCACCTGCGCCGCCTGCTCCGGCAGGACGGGACGTCGCTGAACCAGCTGCGGGAGGAAGTGCTCCGGGACGCCGCCGTCGCCGGGCTCCGGCGCGGCGAGACGGTGGAGGACCTGTCGGCGCGGCTCGGCTTCTCCGAGCCCAGCGCGTTCCGTCGCGCCTTCAAACGATGGACCGGCAGCACCCCGAGCTCCTACCGCGGGGCATGACAGCGCGTCAGCTGACGCAGAATTCGTTGCCCTCCGGGTCAGCCATCGTGACCCACTCGCTCGGTCCCTGGCGGCCCCGGTGGAGCACGGTGGCGCCGGCCTGCTCCAGCTTCTCGGCCACCTCGTAGCGGGCGTCCCCGACCCGGATGTCCAGGTGGAGCCGGTTCTTCACCGTCTTCCGTTCGGGAACCAGCTGGAACAGCACGCGGGGGCGCTCCGGGTGTTCCGGATCGCGGATGGCCTGGCCCTCCCGCCAAACCAGGACACCCTCGAACTCGATGGTGTCGGACTCCTGTGCGTGGCCGGCCTGGACGAGCCCGCGGATGAACTCCTCGTTGCTCGGCTCGACCTCCCAGCCGAGCGTCTGGGCCCACCATTTGGCCAGGGTATGCGGGTTCTCCGAGTCCACTGTGACTTGAAATTCATATCCCATGGCCCGACGGTACAGCGGGGCACCGACAGGTCCCGGTGAGCCGGGCCCGGGACCGGCCGGTGTCAGGGTTTGACGAGGATCCGGATGGGATCTCCCTCGTGGTTCGCGAGCTTCTCGATGCCCTTCGCGACGTCTTCGAGCGGGATGATCTCGCTGATCGACCGCGACAGGTCGAGGCGGCCACGGGACACCAGTTCGGCGAGGGTTTCGATGTCCACGTTCTTGTAGCCGAGGTGGCCGAGCACCTGCTTCTGGGACAGACCGAACTGCGCGGTGGTCCCCACCGAGGCCTCCTGCGCACTCAGCGTCTACGTAGATCTCATACTGTCTGCCACTTGCGTGGCGGGCGCGGGAGATGGACGTGTGTCACGGCTACCCGCATCACCGTGAGGTGGTACGGGTTCGACCGTGTCCCACACCGACGCTTCGGGTGCAGGAACATATCTGTTCGGAGTCACCCCCACCCGCGGTGTCACGGTGGGCAGGCTGTGCCGGACCCGACGATGCCGCGGCCGACGCGGTGTCGGACCGGTTTTGTCGCAGCACCGGCGCACCGGCGCGTGCTTGGCGACCCGGATCGCGGGCAGCTGCCCCCGCCGCCGGGTGACCGTGGTTCTACCGAGCAGGGCGCGTTTGGCCAGGTTCACCCCGGCGACGTGGTCGCGGTTGCCGCCGACCCGGCAGCCCGAACACCACGCACTGTGGTATCCGCCGGGGCGCGAAAGGGGTTCGTCGCACCCCGGACACCGTGCGGAGGATCCGCGGGCCGGCACCGAGACCACCGCGATGCCGACCTCTGCGGCGGTGTGGGCGAGGGCGGTAACGGCGTGGCGGCGGGCGGACTGCGCGGCCCGATTGTTGTTGACCCGTCCGTGCCCGCGAGTCTCGAGGGTGGTCAGGTCCTCCACCGCGATCACCTGCGCGCCCGCCGCGGTGGCATAGTCGGTGACCTGGCGGGCGAAATGGAACGCCAACTCCCGGTTGATCTTCCCCCGCTTGATACCCACCGCGGTGCGGTGGGCGTCGAGGACGGCGATCTTCTCCTCCAGCTGGGTGCGGACCTCGGGTGGTGCGGTCGCGGCCAGTCGCGTCAGCCGGGCGGCCTTGCGGTGCAGCATCTGGCCTTCAGTCTGTAGGCGCGCCAGTTTGGTCCCGAGGCCGCGGTCGTCGTAGGTGACGCCCCGGTAATCGGAGACCAGCCCCTCCGGGCCCTCTGCTGCGGTGACGGCGGCACCGAGCGTGGACGGGGACCAATCCACCCCCACCGCGACGGTGGCCGATCCCAGGTCACAGTCGGGGACGAGTTCGGTCGCCGCGCACCGTAACAGCAGACCTCGGTGGTCGAGGACCAGGGTCGGGAGATGCCAGACGCTGATCGGCCGCCCGTGCAGGTGCACGGGGATGGTGGCGGTCAACCGGACTCGTCGCCACTGCGCGCGTCCTGTCGGGGCTGCCGTGGTGGGGAGTTTGACGGTCAATGTCATGACGGCGTCGGTGACGGTGATGTGTGCGAGTTGTCGATCCGCTGCGGACAGCCGGGCCATCGCGCTCGTCTGCGGGGGTCCCTGCATGTCGGTGATCCGCAACCGCGTCGAGGGAGCCCCGTCGGTCCGGCGGGCGCGCGCGGTGAACTGCCGCACCACGCCCCGGGCGAAACCCAATGGCACCCAGTCGCCCGGTTCGGTCGGCGGCGCCAGAGTGCCCGTGGCCGGGTCGAACCGCTCAGACAGTGCCGCGATCGCGGTGTCCCGGTAGGCCAGCGTCCGAAGGGACGCCATCACCTGCGCGGTCACCACCCGGGTCACCCGTGAGGGCACGTACACCCCGTCCGGGTAGTGCGGGGTCCAGCCCAGCCGCGCAGCAGCGACATGGCCCTGCATCGGGAGCTTGCGGCCCTGACGGTCCACGCCGGCGGCGAGGACATCGAAGGTGGCCGGTTGCCACAGCCGCGACAGCATGTGCGCTTCGGCGCCCCAGATCAGGTCGAGCAGCCACCCCACCCGGGTGTCGACGTCGTCGAGTCCGATCGGCTCACCGGTCGCGTCGTCGACCGCCACATGGGCGCGGGTGGTGAACGAGAACTGTCGCAGCGCAGGCAATCCGGCATCGGCCATCAGGGAGCCCACCTCGACGCCATGATCGTCTCCCATCAGCTCCCCCACCCGAGACCGTGTCCCCATCCTCACCGACGGTCTCGACCCTAACGCCGACCACCGACACGTCACGCTCGATCCACGCCACCCCGAAACCCGCGCCACCGATCCCGCCACCACGCGCACCACCGCAAACCGGCGGGTGGCTGCATCGCCACGCATCCGATTCACACCCGCTCGAGCCTCTCCCGAAGACCGGAACCACGATCCTGGTAGGCCCGGTAGACGGTGCCGGTGGCACGCTCACGCAATATCACATCCTGATCGGCGAGCGAGGGTTCCAGGCCGGTCGAGCCGGACACCCGGCAATACAACTGCTTCCGCCCTGTCGGCCCGAACACTCTCCGGTGCAGATCGACCCAGATTGACGTCGCTATCCTCCCGATCGAAAACTCGCCGACCGGAACCTGTCGCCGGGACGGTAACCGGTCCTCCGACGCGGCCCTCTAGACCCCTCTAGACCCCCACCACGGACATGCTCAGGTTGCCGCCGCCTCGCCGATGCGCATGAACCGACAGTGATAGGAAGTATTAGCCACTACGTCAACAGTTGAGAGCCCGACCGCGACGAGCCGGCCACCGACCGTCAGGCAGTCGAGTGCCTGCTCGAACGTCACCTTCAGTCCGGTCGCGTCGAACGCGACGTCCAGCATCCGGCCGTCCGTCGCCTCGGCGACCTTCTCCTTCAGGTTTTCGTCCCGGGAGTCGAACGCGTAATCGGCCCCGAGTTCCAGGGCGCGTTCCCGCACAGCGGGATTGATGTCGAACGCGATCACGGGGACGGCGCCGACCAGACGTGCCAGCTGCACGATGTGGGTGCCGACTCCGCCCACGCCCCACACGCCGACGGTCTCCCCGACCACCACCTTGCCGGTGCGCACGACCGCACCGAACGGCGTCGACACCGCGTCGACACCGCGTCGGCGAGGATCGCCGCCTGCTCGAACGGGACGTTGTCCGGGATGCGGGTCAGTCCCCCGGCCTGCGCCACCGTGTACTCGGCCCACGCGCCGTCGTAGGCGAACGCCATGAGCTGGATGTTCAGGCAGTTCGTGAGGTCCCCGCGGCGACAGTTGCGGCACACGAAGCAGGGCCTGCCCGCGGACGGTACGACGCGGTCCCCCTCGGACCAGTCGGTCACGCCGGCACCGACTTTCGCGATGGTGCCCGACGCCTCGTGCCCCTGGGTCACCTCGGGCAGCAGCGCCGGAAACGTGCCGTCGATCAGACTCAGGTCGGAATGGCAGATGCCGCAGAACTCCACTTTGACGAGCACTTCACCGGGACCGGGTTCCGGAATCGGAACATCCTCCACGGCAATAGTTTTCGTGTCGGCATGGAATCGCTGCGCCCGCATCGTCTCGGCCATCTCTCACCCCTTCGTCGTCGTCGCCTCCGACGGCACCCGCGAAACATGCCCATGTGTGCATGATTCAGACCACTGGGCAACTGCCGATTCAGACCGTCGCGGGCCGCGTCCGGTCGAGGGCGAGGTGAACGGCGAGACCGCCGAGGACGCTTCCCATCACGAGCTTCTGCGCACGCAGCCACACCGGCCGTCCGGACAGGAACGTCGCGACAGTTCCTGCGACGCAGACGATCAGCGCGTTCACGGTGAGCGCGACCACGATCTGGACACTGCCGAGCAGCAGGCTCTGCAACCACACGGGCCCGGCGCCGAGGTGGACGAACTGCGGGATCAGCGCCAGGTACATCACCGCGATCTTCGGATTGAGCAGGTTGGTCGTGAGACCCATCAGGAACAGCCGGGTGGACGAATCCCGGGGCAGCGCCCGGGCGGGCGCGAACGGTGTGTGCCCGCCGGGACGCAACGCCTGCCACGCCAGCCAGCCCAGGTAGCACGCGCCCGCCAGCTTCAGCGCGGTGTACGCCTGCGGGACGGCGGAGAACACCGCCGAAATACCCAGTGTCGCAGCTGCCAGATAGCACAGGAATCCGAGAGCGACACCGGCCAGCGAGACCAGTCCCGCCGCCCTGCCCTGAGTGATGCTGCGCGAGACCAGGTACACCATGTTGGGCCCCGGTGTGAGAACCATGCCGAGGGCGATCGCCGCCACTCCGAGTACCGCCGCCGAATCGATCATGTCCGTGACGATCCCACCGCGGCGACGCGCCGTCGCGGTCCAGTCCAGCCTCGGTGGACCTGTGTCCGGGTTGCATTCGTCGACGACCAGTGGGAACGTCGGAAGAGTAAAGCGTTGTCCAATCCGAAAGGGTGAAACACGAGTTATGCGTACGGCCGTAGCCGACAACTACCCCACGAGGGACCGCAACGAGTGCACGATGACCGTCCGTCAGGACCCGGTCACCTGGTCGGACCAGAAACGGGGTGATACCCGGACCGGTCCGCTCACCGCGAATCAGGTTGCCGACTACGACAAACGCGGATATCACTCCGCCGACGCGATCATCCCACCCCGCGACGTGTTCAATCTGGTCGACGAGATGGCCCGCCTCGCCGAGACGGACACGCTGCGCGGCGACGGCCGCGTCGTACGGGAGAACGGCGACGGCGCCGTCCGTTCCGTGTTCGACGTCCACCGTCTCAGCGACGTCGTCGACGAGATCATCCGCCGCCCCGAGGTGGTGGGTATCGCCCGGCAGATCCTCGGTTCGGACGTCTACGTCCACCAGTCGCGACTCAATTTCAAGCCCGGTTTCACCGGCGGACCGTTCTACTGGCACTCCGACTTCGAGACCTGGCACGCCGAGGACGGCATGCCCACTCCTCGCGCCGCAAGTATCTCGATCGCGCTCACCGAGAACTACGGGCACAACGGCGGGCTGATGATCATGCCCGGATCTCACCGCGCGTTCGTCTCGTGCGCCGGCGAGACCCCCGACGACTATTACAAGGAATCGCTGGTCAGCTACGTTCCCCCCACCGGGTCGCCCGATCAGCCGACGCTCACCCGGATGGCGAACGAGTACGGCATCGACATGATGACCGGACCGGCCGGGTCCGCCACCGTGTTCGATTCCAACTGCATGCACGGGTCGAACGGCAACATCACGCCGTTCGCGCGCTCCAACCTCTTCATCGTGTTCAACAGTGTCGAGAACACCCTGACGGATCCGTTTTCGGCGCCCGCGCCGCGCCCCGACTACCTCGGTAGCCGGGATTTCACCCCTTTGCGGTAACGAGCACCATGACGTACCGCGGCCCTGCTCCCTGACGTCGGAGCGGGGCCGGGGTCTGTCGATGCCGCGAAACCCGTAGCCTTCGCGGCACCCTGCATGCGACGATGGCTGGGCACGGTTCGACCGCCCGGCCGGGCGCGGCCGAACCTTCATCTCCCGGAACGGGGAATGATGTTTGCCTACATCGCGCGCACGGTCGTCGCACACCCGTGGCAGGTCATCGCCGCCTGGGTGGTCGCGGCAATAGCCGTCATTCTGTTCGCACCGAGTCTCGACGACTACACCACCGGTAACCAGCAGACGTTCCTGCCCAGTTCATTCGAGTCCTCCGAGGCGCAGGCCGTCGGCAACCAATACTTTCCCAGCCTGTCCGGCGCCACCGGCAGCCTGGTGGTGGTCCGCGCCGATGACGCCCCGCTGTCGCCGGCCGACCAGCAGACGGCACTGAATCTCGCGACCTCGCTGCAGAATTCGGCGATCCCGGGTGTGGTGAGCGTGCAGGGGTCGCCTGCGTCGCTGTCCGCCGACGGGAAGGCCGCCGCACTGCAGGTGGTGTTCGACGGACAACCCGGCGACGACCGGGTCAACGACGCCGTGCCGGTCATCCGGGGCGACGCCGAGCAGCAACTGAACGGAACCGGACTGGTGAGCGGGCTGACCGGCAACGCGGCCATTCAAGTCGACACCACCGCCGCATACGACAACGCCGACAAGGTCATCACGATTGCCACGGTGATCGTCATCCTCGCCCTGCTCGGCCTGATCTTCCGCAGCCCCGTTATCGCCGTCCTGCCGGTTCTCGTGATCGGCGTGGTGCTGTCGGTGGTCACCGGACTCACCGCCGTGCTCGCCGATCTGTTCGACTTCCAGGTCAGCACGTCACTGCAATCCATCCTCGTGGTGGTCCTCTTCGGTGTCGGCACCGACTACATCGTCTTCCTGTTGTTCCGCTATCGCGAACGCCTCCGGCAACAGGCCGCGGCAGGGTCCACCACCGACACGCATCGAGAAGCCCTCGTGTTCTCCACCGACGTCGTCGGGCGCGTCGTCGCGTCGTCGGCGCTCACGGTCATCGTCGCGTTCGCCGCACTGCTGCTGGCGAAACTCGGCTCGCTCACCACGCTCGCGCCCGGTCTGATCGTCGCCGTGGCCGTCATGCTGGTGACGGCGTTGACGCTCATCCCCGCCGTGTTCACCGTTCTGGGCCGACACCTGTTCTGGCCGCTCGGACCTGGGCACGACAGCCCCCACACACCGTTCGCCTCGATCGGCACCGCGATCGGGCGGCGCCCAGCCGTCTTCGCCATCGCGGTCGGCGTCGTGTTGATCGCGCTCGCCTCCTTCGCGTCCGGCTACAAGTCGACGTACAACACGCTGGGCGAACTTCCCTCCGACACGCCGTCACAGCAGGCATTCGACACCCTCGACCAATCCTTTCCCGCGGGCGCGCTGAGCCCGACCCAGGTGTACGTCGTGGCTCCCGGGCCGCTCGATCCGGCGTCGCTGACCCCGCTCGTCACTGCTCTCACGCAAGTGCCGGGCGTGTCCTCGGTCGCCCCGCCGCGACCGAGTCAGGACGGTCGCGCCGCGCTCGTCAACGTCGTACTCGCCGACGATCCCTATTCGAACGCGTCCCTCGACCTCGTCGAGGGCCCGATCCGCGATGCAGCTCACAATGCGGTACCCGGTTCGGAAGTCGTTGTGGGAGGGCAGACGTCCACGTTCGTCGACGTCCGCGCGCAACTCGCGGCGGATACGCGCCTCGTGTTCCCCGTCGCCGCAGTCGCGATCGCGCTGATTCTCGCCCTGCTGCTGCTCGCCGTGCTGGCCCCGCTCAACCTGCTGGTGTGCGTGGCACTCACGTTCGTCGCCACCCTCGGCGCCGTCGTGCTCCTGTTCCTGCACGGCCTCGGCTACGACGGGATCGACTTCTCCATTCCGATCGTGCTCTACCTGTTCGTCGTCGCGATCGGCACCGACTACAACATCCTGCTGGCCTCGCGACTGCGCGAGGAATTCCGCAACGGGTACACCCCGCGTGAGGCGGCGCGGATCGCCGTCTCCAACGACGCCCCCACCGTGGCCGCCGCCGGTCTGATCCTGGCGCTGACCTTCGCTTCCCTGAACCTCACCGGACTGGCCAACCTCGCCGAACTCGGCTTCGGTGTCGCGATCGGTGTCGCGATCGCCGCCTTCGCGATGGCACCGATACTGGTACCGAGCCTGTCCGCACTCGAACGTCGCGCCTTCTGGTGGCCGAGCAGGCAGAAGGCGACCATCGACACCGGCGACGACCGCGAGCCGGCGGTGCCGCGGTAACTGCCACCGTCGGCCGCGTTATGCACAGACGCACCACTTCTTTGCAGCCGCACTCCTTTCAGGGCCCGAAACAGTGCACGACCCAAGACGGGGTGCGTCTGCGCGTACCGCCTCCGGCGGCAGTCTCCGCACGAAAAATGATGAGAACATACGTTCGAATATCGGGTAGCATGGCGACATGACTTCCGCGGATGCGCGGCATGCGCTCCAGGCTTCACTGTTCGACGACGCGTCGTTCGGTGTCGAACTCGGCGAGCTCGGGCCGACGGTGCAGCGTCGCACGCTCACGGCGGGAGCGTGGGTCGACGTGCGGCCGGGGTGGCTGACCGGTTCCGACGAGCTGTTCACGACGCTCGCGGAGACGGTGCCGTGGAAAGCGGAGCGGCGCCAGATGTACGACCGGGTGGTCGACGTGCCACGCCTCGTCCGGTTCTACCCGGAAGGCGAGCCGCTCCCCGACCCGCTGCTGGTCGCGGCACGCGACGCCCTGAGCAGGTATTACCTGCCCGAGCTGGGCGAAAGGTTCGCCACCTCCGGACTCTGCTTCTACCGCGACGGTTCCGACAGCGTCGCCTGGCACGGCGACGACACCGGCCGGAGCCGCACCGAAGACACCATGGTCGCGATCCTGTCGCTCGGCGCCGCGCGTCCGCTGCTGCTGCGTCCGCGCGGCGGCGGGCACTCGATCCGGTACTCGCTCGGCCACGGTGACCTGCTGGTGATGGGTGGTTCCTGCCAGCGCACCTGGGAGCATTGCGTACCGAAGAGCACCCGCCCGCTCGGACCGCGGATCAGCGTGCAGTTCCGCACGAGAGGTGTGCGGTGATCACTTCCGGCGTGCGGCCACTGCCTGGGCGAGGCGGTCCAGCTGCGCCGCCGTCGTGTTCCAGTCGATGCACGCGTCGGTGATGGACTGGCCGTACGTGAGGTCCTCAGCCTTTCCGAGTGTGAGGTCCTGACGACCGGCTTCGATGAAGCTCTCCACCATCACACCGACGATCCCCTTCTCACCGCCCTCGAGCCGGGCCGCGATGTCGTTCAGCACGTCGACCTGCTTCTCGTGGTTCTTGCTGCTGTTGCCGTGGCTGGCATCGATGACGACCCGCTCGGGCAGACCGCCCTTGCGCAGCCGGGCGAGCGTGTCCGCCACCGTCTCCGCGTCGTAATTCGGTCCGTCGCTGCCCCCGCGGAGGATGACATGGCAGTCGGGGTTGCCGACCGTGCGGATCAGCGCGGCCTGCCCGTCGAGGTCGGTGCCGGGGAACACGTGGCTCGCCGCAGCGGCGCGGGTGCCGTCGACGGCCACCTGCACGTCGCCCTCCGTCGAGTTCTTGATCCCGACGGGCATCGACAGCGCGCTGCACAGCTGCCGGTGCACCTGGCTGGCCGCGGTGCGGGCACCGATCGCGCCGTACGTGACGAGGTCCGCGATGTACTGCGGCATGATCGGGTCGAGGAACTCGCAGCCGACCGGCAGGCCGAGCGAGGACACGTCGAGCAGCAGCTTGCGGCCCATGCGGATCCCGGTGTCGATGTCGAACGTGCCGTCCAGGTGCGGGTCGTTGAGCAGACCCTTCCAGCCGAGCGTGGTGCGCGGCTTCTCGAAGTAGACCCGCATCACGATGTGCAGGTCGTCGCGCAGTTCCTCCGCCTTCGCGGCGAGGCGGCGAGCGTAGTCCATGGCGGCGTCCGGGTCGTGCACCGAGCACGGGCCCACCACGACGAGCAGTCGATCGTCCTCGCCGTTCAGCACGTTCACCGTGTCGGCGCGGCCGGAGCGCACGGTCGCGGACGCGACGTCGTCGGGGGCGTGTTCACGGCGCACGACCGACGGCGCCACCAGCGGGCTGATGCTCACGGTGCGCTGGTCGTCCAGCCGATCACTGCTGGTGGTGGTGTCGAGAGTGACAGTCATGGGTTCGGGTTCCTGTTCTCAGGCCGGCCCTCGAAGACTGTGGAGATTCCCGCGAGCCGGTCTGTAATCCGGCTCTGGGGTGGAAGAAGTCAGCGCGTGGTTACGCCGACCGGCCCACCCGGGGCCGGCCTGCTAAACCAGAAATATGCGCGCTGCATGGCGCCCACAGTAACGGCTGCCCCCGATCGGCGCCACACCTACCCCGGCCCCCTGACATTTGTCACGGTGAGGTCGTGACGGACGTGTCGGGGTCGGCGGCCGTCCGGATCGCACGCTGAATGCATGACATCGACAGAGCTCCACACCTCCACGAGCGCCTCCGCGTCGCCGGCTCCGGCCGTCAGCCTGCGAGGCGTCCACAAGTACTTCGGTGACGTTCACGCCGTCCGAGGCCTGGACCTCGAGATCCGGCCCGGCGAGATCGTCGCGTTCCTCGGCCCCAACGGCGCCGGCAAGACCACCACCGTCGACATGGTCCTCGGACTGTCCCGCCCCACGGCCGGCGAGGTATCCGTGTTCGGCACCGATCCGCGCACCGCGATCGCGAAGGGCCTGGTCTCGGCGGTCATGCAGTCGGGCGGGCTGCTGAAGGAACTGACGGTCGAGGAGACAGTCCGGCTCACCGCGAGCCTGTTCGCCGACACGCGGCCCGTCGACGAGGTCCTCACCCGGGCCGGTATCGCCGATCTCGGAAACCGTTTGGTGGGCAGGTGTTCCGGCGGTCAGCAGCAGCGACTGCGGTTCGCGATGGCACTACTCTCCGATCCCGAGCTGCTGATCCTCGACGAGCCGACCACGGGCATGGACGTCGAGGGCAGGCGGGACTTCTGGTCGGCGATCCGCGCCGACGCGGACAGCGGCCGGACCGTCGTCTTCGCGACACACTATCTCGAGGAAGCCGACGCCTACGCCGACCGGATCGTGCTGGTGCGCAAGGGGAAAGTGGTCGCCGACGGCACCGCTGCCGAGGTGAAGGCACTGGCCGCGGGACGCACGGTGCGCGCCCACTTCCCGGGCGCCGACCGGGAACAGCTGTTCGCCGTTCCCGGCGCCGACAGCATCGAGGTTCGCGGTGACAGCGTCCTCGTCCACTCGACGGACACCGACGCCGTAGCCCGCCACCTCCTCACACAGACACCTGCCTGCGACCTCGAAATCGTCTCCCGAGGACTCGAAGACGCGTTCATCGCGCTCACCTCAGACTCCGGCACGGAAGGATCGAACTGATGACCACCCTCACTGCACGCCGCCGTGTTCCCCCGCTCGGCGGACTCAACACCACCCTCCTCGGACTCGAACTGCGCCGGCTGCTGCGCAATCGGCGCACGATGATCATCACTCTCGTCATGCCGGTCGTCTTCTTCCTCATCTTCGGCCTGAACCCGAGCTACTCGAGCGAGAGCGCGGGCAACGGGAATGTCTCGGCGTACGTGATGATCAGTATGGCGCTGTACGGCGCGATGATCGCGACGACGAGCGGCGGGGCGATGGTGTCGGTGGAACGGGCGTCGGGATGGAGCCGGCAGTTGCGGCTCACCCCCTTGTCACCCGGGGTGTACATCTTCGTCAAGGTGCTCGTCGCGATGATGCTCGGGCTCGGGGCCGTCGGCGTCGTCTATCTGGTGGGCGCGTTCACGTCCGTCCAGATGGACACGTCCCTGTGGTTCACGACGGCCCTGATCACCTGGCTCGGATCCGCGGTGTTCGCCGCGTTCGGCCTGTTCATGGGGTACCTGCTGCCGAGCGAGAACGTCATGCAGATCCTCGGCCCCGGGCTCGCCGTGCTCGGCTTCGCGGGCGGCCTGTTCATGCCGCTGCAGGACGGTTCGGTGTGGGCGTCGATCGCGCAGTTCATGCCCACGTACGGGCTGAGTCAACTGGTGCACGCACCGCTCACCGGCGATGCGATGCAGTGGACGTGGCTCCTGAACGTCGCGCTGTGGCTGGCGATCTTCGTCGGCGGTGCGGCGTGGCGCTTCCAGCGCGACACCGAGCGAGTGTGACGGCGGTATCGTGACTGCCGTGACCACCCCCGACGGCCCCGTCGTGACCAGGAGATGGGGCCGTTTCGGATTCATTTTCGCCGCCGCCTGGACCGTCTTCCTGTTCCAGCCGTTCCTCGACGGGTGGGCCGCCCGCGATCAGGTCCGGGGCTGGATCGGGATGATCGCCACGCTGGCCTTCGCGGTGACGTACCTCGCGATGTTCCGGTGGGCGCATACCCGGCGCGCGCACAACGAGTTTCGGCCACCACTGAACCAGGCGGTACCACTCGTGGTGGCGTTGTTCGGGCTCGCAGCCGTCATGGTGGTCGCCGTCGGGTCGTCGGGGCTGTCCGCCGCCGTCTTCCTCGCCGTCTCCGCGGTCATGCTGTTCCCCGCGTGGCTCGGCGGGATCACCGCGCTGACCGTCGCAGTTCTCGTGGAAGTGATCTCCGCGGTGATGGGCTGGGGGTCGGGCACCGGGCTCTCGCTGGGCGTGTGCGCGGCCGCATTCGCGATGTTCGGGGTGACCAAGCTGATCAACCGCAACATCGAACTGGTCCGGGAACGGGAAGCGAGCGAACGACTCGCCGTGCAGGAGGAACGCACCCGGATGGCCCGCGACCTCCACGACATCCTCGGGCACTCCCTCACCGTCATCACCGTCAAGGCCGAACTCGTGGGCCGGCTCCTCGACATCGACATCGACCGGGCCCGCACGGAAGTAGCGGACCTGGAACGCCTTTCCCGCGACGCGCTCGCAGACGTCCGGCAGGCCGTGCAGGGAATCCGGGGGCTGTCGCTTCCGGTGGAGATCGCCCGGGCCGGGGAAGCGTTGCGGTCGGCGGGAATCGAGGCCGAGCTGCCCAACAGCACAGAGTCGGTACCCACCGGCCTGCGCGAGTTGTTCGCGTGGACGGTCCGCGAGGGTGTCACGAACGTAGTCCGGCACAGCGGCGCGACGCACTGCTCCGTCACGGTGGGCGAACGCGAGGTCACCGTCGTCGACGACGGATCCGGCTGCAGTGAATCCGTGTACGGGAACGGGTTGGTGGGCCTTCGGGAGCGCGCCGCCGCCGCCGGAGCCCGGGTCGTCATCACCCACCCGCAACCGGGCGGATTCTCGTTGCACGTGCTGAAGGAAGAGGTCCCGTGACGATCCGGCTGCTGCTCGCCGACGATCAGGCACTCGTCCGCGGTGCCCTCGCCGCCCTCCTCGACCTGGAGGCGGACCTGACGGTCGTCGCGGAGGTCGGGCGCGGCGACGAGGTCGTCGCGGCGGCGCGCGAGCACTCCCCCGACGTCGCGCTCCTCGACGTCGAAATGCCCGGCCTGGACGGGATCGCCGCGGCAGCGGCATTGCGGGCCGAGATGCCGCAGACCCGCGTCCTGATCGTGACGACGTTCGGCCGTCCCGGCTACCTGCGCAAGGCATTGCAGGCCGGTGCGTCGGGGTTCGTCGTGAAGGACACCCCGGCCCGGCAACTCGCCGACGCCGTCCGGCGCGTCCATGCCGGACTGCGCGTCGTCGACCCGGCTCTGGCCGCCGACAGTCTCGTCAGCGGGGAATCGCCGCTCACCGACCGGGAGACCGACGTGCTGCGGGCGGCGCGGGACGGTGCGCCGGTCGCCTCGATCGCGGCCGCGCTGTTCCTGTCCGCAGGTACCGTGCGCAACCACCTGTCCTCGGCGATCGGCAAGACCGGCGCCAGCACCCGCGCCGAGGCCGTCCGCGCCGCGGAGTCGAACGGCTGGCTGTAGGCGCTTCGCGCCCGTGAGTGCTTGACGAGTCCAGGGACCCCTTAACCGCGCACGGGCCGAAGGCCTATGCTGGCCTTGCAGCTGGTTCGCCCGGCACGGTCGTGAGGAGCCCCGAAGACCGCACCTGGCGTCGAAGCACGTCGGACTCCCCGGAGTTCGCGCGTGTGAGAGGGAACCCGGTGAAAATCCGGGACTGTCCCGCAGCGGTGAGCAGGAACGACCGCCGTCACCACGCACTGGGCAACCGCCTGGGAAGCGACGGCCACTAGGTCCGGTGTGATGTCACACCGGCTGCCTGCGAGTCCGAAGACCTGCCGACTGTGTCGGGCACGCCGTGCCCGACGGTTACCGCCTCGTGGATTGGGCGTGTAGACCTTCTCGCGCTGCAGCACGTCCCTGGGCTCGAGAGGTGTACCCGTTTGCCGGCGGTAGCCGTACCGCGTACGCAACTGGAGATACCGTGACATTTTCTTTCACCGCGACCGTGCTGGGCTCACCTCGCATCGGTCCGAATCGCGAACTGAAGAAGGCCGTCGAGTCGTACTGGGCCGGTCGCCTCGACGCCGAAGGGCTCGACGCTCTCGCCCGGGATCTGCGACGCCAGACCTGGACGAGCCTGCGCGACACCGGCCTCGACTCCGTGCCGGTCAATACGTTCTCGTACTACGACCATGTGCTGGACACCGCGGCGATGCTCGGCGCCCTGCCCGACCGGGTTGCCGGCAGCGACCTCGACCGGTATTTCGCCGCCGCCCGCGGCAACGACGCGGTCGCCCCGCTCGAGATGACCAAGTGGTTCGACACCAACTACCACTATCTGGTGCCGGAGATCTCCCCGACGACGACGTTCGCCCTCGACCCGTCGAAGGTGCTCCGCGAACTCGAAGAGGCACGCGCCCTGGGTATTCCGGCCCGCCCGGTGGTGGTGGGACCGGTCACGTTCCTGCTGCTGTCGAAGGCCGTCGGCTCGGACGCACCCCTCCTCGACCGCCTCGACGAACTCGTCCCGCTGTATGCGGACCTGCTCGGTCAGCTCGCCGACGCGGGCGCCGAGTGGGTGCAGATCGACGAGCCTGCGCTCGTCGCCGACCGCACACCGGAGGAGATCGCGGCGGCCAAGCGGGTCTACGACCGGTTGTCCGCGCTGGAGTCGCGACCGGCGATCCTCGTCGCGTCCTACTTCGGCAGCCTCGGCGACGCACTCCCCGCGATCGCATCGACCGGTGTCGAGGGGATCGCGATCGATCTGGTCGCCGGATCCGACACTCTCGCCACGGTTCCCGATCTGACCCGCAAGCACGTCGTCGCCGGCGTCGTCGACGGACGCAACATCTGGCGCACCGACCTGGACGCGGCACTGGCTTCGCTCGGCACACTGCTGGGAAGTACCGGTTCGCTCGCCGTGTCGACGTCGTGCTCGCTGCTGCACGTCCCGTACACGCTCGACGCGGAGACCGGCCTCGACAAGGCGCTTCGGTCGTGGCTGGCGTTCGGCACCGAGAAGGTCCGCGAGGTCGTCACGCTCGGCACCGCACTGACCAGCGGTCGCGAGTCCGTCGAGGACGAGTTCGCGCTCGCCCGCGCGGCAGCGTCCACTCGCAGCACGGACCCGCGTCTGCACGACGCCACGGTCCGTGCCCGGCTGGACGCGCTCACCGCGGCCGATCCGGGGCGCAGTCCCGCGGCGGAACGTCGGGAAGCCCAGTCGGCGCTGTCGCTTCCGGTGCTGCCGACCACCACGATCGGCTCCTACCCGCAGACGACGCAGATCCGCGTCGCACGCGCGGCGCGGCGCAAGGGTGAGATCGACGAGGCCGAGTACCTGAACCGGATGCGCGCCGAGGTCGCCGATGTGGTTGCGCTGCAGGAGAAGCTGGACCTCGACGTGCTGGTGCACGGCGAACCGGAACGCAACGACATGGTGCAGTACTTCGCCGAACAGTTGGACGGGTTCTTCGCGACGGACAACGGCTGGGTGCAGTCGTACGGCAGCCGCTGCGTCCGCCCGCCGATCCTGTACGGCGACGTGCGGCGCAGCACCCCGATGACCGTCGAATGGATCACGTACGCGCAGTCGCTCACGCAGCGTCCGATGAAGGGAATGCTGACCGGTCCGGTGACGATCCTGGCGTGGTCGTTCGTGCGCGACGACCAGCCGCTGGCCGACTCGGCCAATCAGGTGGCGCTGGCGATCCGCGACGAAACGGTGGACCTGCAGGGTGCGGGCATCCGGATCGTCCAGGTGGACGAGCCCGCGCTGCGCGAACTGCTGCCGCTGCGGGCCGCGGATCAGCCGGCCTACCTCGACTGGTCGGTCGGGGCGTTCCGTCTCGCGACGTCGGGTGTCTCGGACTCGACGCAGATCCACACCCACCTCTGCTATTCGGAGTTCGGTGAGGTCATCGAGGCCATCGCGAGGCTCGACGCCGACGTCACCTCCATCGAGGCTGCGCGCTCGCACATGGAGGTCCTCGACGACCTCAACGCCGTCGGCTTCGATCTCGGCGTCGGCCCGGGCGTGTACGACATCCACTCGCCGCGGGTGCCCGGTGTCGAGGAGATCGCGGCGTCGTTGCGGGAGGCGCTGAAGGCGGTGTCGGTGGAACGGCTGTGGGTCAACCCCGACTGCGGCCTGAAGACCCGTGGCCCCGCCGAGGTCGAAGCGTCGCTGCGCAACCTCGTCGACGCGGCGAAGCTGGTCCGCGCGGAGCTGTAGGCGGCTCCGCCGCCCGTGAGTGGTTGAGGAGTCCCTGGACTCGTCAACCACTCACGGGGCCGAAGGCCCTGGTCTGCGACGGATTCTCACCGAACCGGCGCCGGTAGGCCGCCGCGAAGAGGCCGAGGTTGACGTACCCCCACGCGCCGGCGATCGAGGCGACGGTCGCACCCGGCGATGCGGTGAGCAGTTCCTCCCGGATGCCCTGAAGCCGCTGCTCACGCACGTACTCGGCCGGGGTGGTGTCCAGGTATTTCCGGAACGACCCGGACAGGGTGCGGACGCTGACACCCACCGCGTCGGCGATGTCGGAGGAGGTCGGCAGTTCGCGGGCGTACTCCCGGATGTACTGGACGGCGTGCCGCACATAGCCGGGCGCCGCCGGACCGGTGGACCTGTCCGGGTCCACTCCGGCGCGAGCCGCCCATTCGGTGAGCAGGTGACCGACGAGCAACTCCTGCAGGTTGAGCCCGATGCGCCCCTCGGTGGCGTGTCCCGGTAGCTCTCCCGTCGTCCGCATCGCGTACCCGAGGAGCGCCTGCCAGCCGGATCCACCGCCCCCGATGAAGCATTTGCGTTGCCAGAGAACATCTCCGGGGTCGAATCCCCACCACCGCACAGCCGTGTCGGCGAGCAACGTGTGGGGAACGGTGAGATTGAGCTGGACGTGGTCGGGAGAGAACTCGACGAGGTAGTCGACGCGACTGCAGTCGGCGACGAACGTGTCACCCGACGGCGTGTCCGCGGTGGCGTCGTGGTCGAGGTGGTGCCGGGCGTTGCCCCGAATGGTCGTGAGAACGAGCGCGTTTCCGGCGTCGGACGAGAAGTCGCCGACCGAGACGGGGATTCCGTAGGAGAACCGGGTGACCGTGATGTCGCCGATCTTCGTGGAGTACATGCTCGATCGGGGTGACAGTCCGACACCGAGCGGACGCACGACGTAGGGCATGTACATGCGGTCGGACCAGAGCTGGATCTCACTCCAGTCCTCCGACGTCCTGCGCTCGGCGGCCGGCGGCCGTCCCACCGCAAACGGATCCAGCGCGACCATGCGTCGAGTATCCCACCCACACGGGGCCGGAGGCCCATTGCTTATATCGTGAGTGTGTGCTCATAATATGGGTGTACCTGTGACACCAGTCACTGCCCCGCCTCCTCGATAAGGACGCGCACATGTCAGACGTAGCAATCCTGATCAACACCACGGTCGCCGTTGCGGCGGTCGTTCTGATGATCGTGCGTTTCAAGTTCAACCCAGTGGTGTCACTGGTCGTCGGATCCGCCTACCTCGGACTCACGACGGGACTCGGCACGGCCGAAACGGTGGAAGTCATCAGCACCGGTTTCGGCGACATCATGGCCGAAGTGGGACTCCTGATCGCCTTCGGCGTCCTGATGGGCGCCATGTTGAAAGAAATGGGCGCGATCCAGCGCCTGGTCGGAACGCTTCTGCGGGTGTTCGGGCCGAAACGAATGCCCTATGCGATGTCGCTGACGATCGCGACGTTGCTGCAGTCCATCTTCCTCGACGTCCTGCTCGTCATCTCGGCGCCGCTCGCCCGCAACCTCGCACCGAAGGTCGGCCGGGTCGGGACCGCACGCATGGCCACCGCCCTCGCCATCGGCCTGGAGTGCGGCATCGTCCTCATGGTTCCCGGTGTCGGCGCCCTCGCCCTCGCCGGACTTCTCGGTGTGCCGCTCGGCAAGATGCTGATCTTCGGGCTGATCCTGGTGATCCCGACCGTCGCGATATCGGTCGCGATCATGTCGTTCCTGTTCACCCGCGGTTGGTGGAACCCGGAGAAGGACGAGGAGCACTTCCATCAGACGGTCGTCGACGACGAAGAGGACGAGTGGACCGACGGCGGCAGCGGCGGGACCACCCCTCGGCCCGATGTCGGCGGTGGCGTCGCCCAGGCGCAACGCGCCGCGACCGTCACCACCGAGCGGACCGAACACGACCGTCCGCTGATCCTGCTCCTCGCTCCGCTGCTCGTCTCGCTCCTTCTCATCGCGACCGGCGCGATCCTGGACATCGCCGAGATCAGTAATCCGGTCGTCTCGTTCGTGTCGGAACCCCTCATCGCGTTGCTGATCGGACTGATCGGCACCAGCTTCGTCGGACGGTTCAGCGTCGGCCAGCACCGCATCCAGAAGGCGATCGCCAGTGGTTTCAGCGAGAGCGGCCAGATCCTCATCCTCACCGGCGTCGGCGGGTCACTCGCCGCGACCATCGCCGCGGTCGGCCTCGGCGACATCCTCGGCAAGTACTTCACCGCCAATCACGCGGCTCCGCTGCTGATGGTCTGGGTGGTCGCCGCCGTCCTGCACATCGCTGTCGGCTCGGTGACCATCTCCGCCATCACCGCCGCGGGCATCCTCGCACCCATCGCGCCCACCCTCGGCCTCGACCCCGTCCTCATCGCCCTCGCGGCCGGCGCCGGCTCCCTGTTCGCGGTGCATGTCACCAGCAACACGTTCTGGCTGCTGCAGTCCTTGATGGGTCAGACCACACGAGGCACGCTGAAGACGTGTTCGGTGGGAGTATCGGTGGCATCGGTCGTCGCAATACTGCTCGTCCTGCCCATGAGCCTCGTTCTCTGAGCGTCACTATCAGTTAAGGATCACCATGTTCTCCGACAACACCATTCGGCCACTCGACGGGGTGCGCGTACTCGAACTGGGTAACTACATCGCCGCTCCGACCGCGGGCCGGATGCTCGCCGACTTCGGGGCCGAGGTCATCAAGGTGGAGCGCCCGAAGACCGGCGACGAACTGCGCAACTGGCGGCTCTACTCCGGCGACACCTCGATGCTGTACCGCACGATCAACCGCAACAAGAAGTCGATCGTGCTGGACCTGCGCACCGAGGAAGGCCGGCAGCTCGTCCTCGACCTCGCCGCCAAGTGCGACATCCTGCTGGAGAACTTCCGGCCGGGAACCTTGGAGAAGTGGGGTATCGGACCGGACGCGTTGAACGCGGCCAATCCGGACCTGGTGATCACCCGCATCTCGGCGTTCGGGCAGACCGGGCCGATGTCGCAGCGGCCGGGATTCGCCGCGGTCGCGGAGGCCGCGGGCGGATTCCGTGAACTCGTCGGCGACCCGGACCGGCCACCGGTGCGGGTGGGGGTGTCGATCGGCGACTCGATCGCCGGCCTCTACGCGGCCTTCGGTGCGGTGATGGCCCTGTTCCAGCGCGAGGCCGCGAAGGTCGCCGGAACGCAGGGTCCGTCCCTGCCGCACCGGATCATCGACGTCGCGCTCAACGAATCGATCCTGTCGATGATGGAGTCGCTGATCCCCGACTACCTCGCGTACGGCATCAAACGCGAACGCGTCGGCGGCCGGATGGAGGGCATCGCCCCGTCGAACGCGTACATCTGCAGCGACGGCAACAGCATCATCATCGCCGGCAACGGTGACGCCATCTTCCAGCGCTACATGGACATCATCGGCCGCCCCGACCTCGGCGCCGACCCGGACCTGTCCACCAACGCCGGACGGTGGGCGCGCCGAGACGAACTCGACGCGGCGATCGGTGAGTGGACGATCCAGTACTCGCGCGACGAGGCGCTGAAGATCCTCGATACCGCCGGGGTGCCGTCGGGTCCGATCAACACCGCCGCCGACATCTGCAGCGACGAGCAGTACGCGGCCCGCAACATGATTCAGCAGTTCACCGTCGACACCGGTGAGGCCGAGCCGAAGCAGGTCGGGTTCCCCGGCATCGTCCCGGTGATCGGCGGGAAGTCGCTGCCCATCCGCAGCGTCGGTCCGGACCTCGGCGAGCACACCCGGGAGGTTCTCGAAACGCTGCTCGGTAAGACCCCGGAACAGATCGACTCCATCGTCAACGACACAGTAGGTGGCCTCTCATGACGCAGTCCTTCGAATCACGCACCCTGCTCCGCGACGTCACCCTGCGTGACGGATTGCAGTTGACGGGCAAGATGCTGCCCACCGCCCGGAAGCTCGAGATCGCCCGGCGACTTCTCGAACTCGGCGTGCCCGCGCTCGAGATCGGGTCGATGGCCCGCCCGGACCTCGTCCCGCCGATGGCGAACACCGTCGAGGTGATCTCGGAACTGACCCCGGAGGAACTGGACCACTGCTGGGTGTGGGTGGCGACGCCCCGGCACGTGGAGAAGGCCGCCGCCGCCGGCGCACGCCATTTCCAGTACTGCTTCTCCGCCTCCGATTCCCACAACCAGGCGAACATCGGACGTTCCACCGAGGACAGCCTCGCCGCGATGCCCGCCGCGATCGAACTCGCACAGGAAGTCGGCGGCAGCATCCAACTGTGCATCGCGACGTCGTTCACCTGCCCGTTCGAGGGCCGGGTGCCGGAGCAGCGGGTCATCGACATCGCCAACGATCCGCGCGCCCACGGCGCCGTCGACGTCGTCGTCTGCGACACCCTCGGCCAGGCCGTCCCTGCCGAGGTGTACTCGCTCGTCTCCCGGGTCCGGCTCGAAACCCCGCAGCGGGGCATCGTCTTCCACGGTCACGACACCTGGGGTCTGGGGGTCGCGAACAGTCTCGCCGCGGTCGCGGCAGGCGCGATGACCGTCGACGGCGCCCTCGGCGGACTCGGCGGCTGCCCGTTCGCACCCGGCGCCAGCGGCAACACCGCCAGCGAGGACCTGCTGTTCGCCACCCGCCCGGACTGGCTGAACCCCACCACGTTCGGATCCCTCGTGGAACTGTCCGAGAAGACTCTCGCCGAACTCGGTGAAGCCAACCGGTCCAAGGCCGCCCAGGGTGCGCGCTCCAATGCCACCGCGTTCGAGTGGGTCATCGGCGGCGGCCGATGAGCGCGGCCCGGTTCTACGTCACCACCCCGATCCCCGAACCCGCTCTCACGCTGCTGCGCGCCGCGGGAAGCGTCGAGGTCCCCGACGAGCTTCCGGACGCCGCCCGGCTGCGGGAGGTCTGCGTGTCCGGCGACTACGACGTGGTGGTGTCACAGCTCCGCGACACGTTCGACGCCGACCTCCTGGCCGCCGCGAAGATCCGCGGGATCTCCAACTACGCGGTCGGGTTCAACAACGTCGACATCGGGGCGGCCACCGCGAACTCGATACTCGTCGGCAACACACCCGGTGTGCTCACCGACGCCACCGCCGACGTCGCGATGCTGCTGATCATGGCCACCGCCCGCCGCGCCGTGGAGGCCGACACGTTCGTCCGCGCCGGACGGTTCACCGGATGGGAACCGAACCTGCTTCTCGGCCAGGATGTTTCGGGCCGAACGCTCGGTCTCGCCGGGTTCGGGCGGATCGCGCGGGCGACCGCGAAACGGGCACTGGCCTTCGGGATGCAGGTGCTGTTCTGTCCGCGGCCGCCCGGCGACCGGCCGGTGCCGGACGCGGAACTCGGGGAGTTCGCCGGACTCGTCACCCACACCGATTGGGACACCCTCGTCACCACCAGCGACTACCTGTCGCTGCACGTGCCCCTCACCGCGCAGACCCGCCACCTGGTCGATGCGGGTGTGCTGGCGGCGATGAAGCCCTCCGCGATCCTGATCAACACGGCCCGCGGTCCCGTCGTCGACGAAGCTGCTCTCGTCGCCGCCCTGAAGTCCGGGGAGATCGCCGGGGCCGGACTGGACGTCTACGAGGACGAGCCCGCGCTCGCCCCGGGACTCGCGGAACTGTCGAACACGGTCCTGCTCCCCCACCTCGGCAGCGCCACGGTGTCGGTGCGCGCCGAGATGGCGAGACTGTGCGCCGAGAACGCTGTGGCCATGGCACAGAACCGGATTCCGCCGCATCCGGTCAACCCGGAAGCCTGGAACTCATGACGGTTCTGATCGCCCCCGACAGTTTCAAGGGCACCTACACCGCCGGTGAGGTCGCCGATGCCGTCGCCGGCGGGGTCGAGTCGTCCGGCGGCACCGCGATCAGGCTGCCGGTCGCCGACGGCGGCGAGGGCACCCTCGACGTTCTCACCGTCCCCCTCGGACTGCGCCCGGTCACCACCCGGTCCCGCAACCCCTGGGGCAGCCCGTGCCGGCCGACGTACGGACTGTCCGACGACGGGACCGCGGTCATCGAGATCGCCGCCGCCTCCGGGATCACCACGCCGCACGACGGTCCCCGCGACCCGGTCACCGCCACCACCTACGGCACCGGGATGCTCGTCGCCGACGCCGCCCGGCGCGGTGCCCGGCACATCGTCGTCGCGGCCGGCGGGTCCGCCACCACGGACGGCGGCACCGGGGCCATCGCCGCCATCGAGACGGGCGGCGGACTCCGGGGCGCCTCCGTCACCGTGCTGACCGACGTCACCACCCGGTATGTCGACGCCGCCAGGGCGTTCGGACCGCAGAAGGGCGCCGACGCGGGCGCCGTGCAACTCCTCACGCGGCAACTCGAGGCGAAGGCGCGGGCCCTGCCCCGCGACCCGTCGAGTGTCGACGGGACCGGCGCGGCAGGCGGGTTCTCCGGCGGGATGTGGGCACGGTACGGCGCCGAACTACGCTCGGGCGCCGATTACATCCTCGACGTGATCGGCTTCGACACCCTGGCCGCGGACGCGTCGGCGATCGTCGTCGGCGAAGGCAGGCTCGACGGACAGACGAAGGCGGGCAAGATCATCTCCGCGGTCCTCGCCCGCGCGGGCGCGTCCCCGGTGTACGCCGTCGTCGGCTCCGTCGGTGACGATCTCGGCGACTACCGGTCCCGGTTCGCCGACGTGATCGTCGCTACCGACGCCGTGGCCATGCACGAAGCCGGACGCGCGATTGCGGCGGGTCTCATGACGGGTAGCGGCCGCCCAGCGTCCGGGTGACCTGCTCGGCGCTGCCGACGAGCAGATCCACCCACTTCTCGCACTGTTCGAGCGGCATGCGCAGTGTCGGCCCGCTGATCGCCAGCGCACCGATCACGTCGGCGGACGAATCGAACACGGGCGCAGCCAAACCCGAGGCACTGTCCTCCCGCTCCCCCGCGGTGATGGCGTACCCGTCCGCCTTGGCCTGGTGGATCAGTTCGCGCAGCACCGCCGTGTCGGTGACGGTGCCCTCGGTCATCGGCTCGATGGGGCCGGCGAGGACCTGTTCGGTAAGGTCCGGGTTCCAGGCGAGCAGCACCCGGCCCGCCGATCCCGCGGGCAGGGGGACGATCTTCCCGACGTACATGTTGCGGCGCAGCGCGTGCTCGGTCTCCGCGATGGCCACGCACACGCGGTAGCCCTGCTCGACCCGGAAGAAGCTGGCGGTCTCGCCGGTGGCGTCGCGGATCTCCTTCAGTACCGGCGTGACGACAGCCAGGACGTCGAGTCCCTTGGTGGCTGTCGCGGCCCAGAACGCCATCTTCACGCCGATCCGGATCTGGTCGCCCGTGCGGTCGAGGAATTCCTGGGCCACCAGGTTGCTGACCAGCCGTTGGACCGTCGACGTCGGCAGACCCGTCGCCTGGTGGAGCTCACCCAGCGTCATCGACGGACGCGTCAGGCTGAAGGCATCGAGGATCTCCCTGATCTTGCTCAGCACCAGCAACGGTTGGTGCTTGGAGGTCAATTCGCCGTCTTCCGCTCGCATACCCTCGACGATAGTCGCCCTCACCAGCACGTGAGTGCCAACGGACGGCGGAACACACTTTGGCACTCACCTGGGGCGAATTGGGTGTCGCCACACGGGCGGGGATGTGGTAGTTATTGAGGATGCTCGAATTCGACTCGACGAAAGGCGCATGAGCGCCCACCGAGACACCTCTCCGACACAACGGTTCGGGGAATTCACCCGCGCGTTCGACGCGCTTCGCTCGCTCCCTTCACGATGCCGCGACCCGTCCACTCCCCGCCGGACGCTGTTCGATCCCCGATTTGTGCTGCCCTACAACGACTTCGAGAAAGGAGGTACTCATGAAGTTGGCTGAGGCACTGGCTGAACGCGGCGATCTGACGCGCCGGGTGGAGCACCTGAAGTCGCGCATCCTCACGAATGCACGACATCAAGAGGGCGAGTCGCCTGCCGAGGACGCCGCGGCGCTACTCGTCGAACTCGAGGAGGTCCTGGACCGCCTGGAGGTCCTCGTCCGAAGAATCAATCGGACGAATACCGCTGCGCCACTGGGCGACGCGACCATCACGGACGCACTGGCCCGCCGCGACATGCTGCGAATCCGGCACCGGGTGGTGTCCGCCGCCGCGGATGCCGCCTCCGGACGTGAGCAGGACCGATACGGCAGGCAACTCCGCTCCGAACTCGTCTTCGTCGCGGCGTTGCCCGTCCGGGATCTCCGGCGGACAGCGGACGATCTCGCCCGGCAGATTCGGGAAATCGATCTGCAAGTGCAGAAGGAGAATTGGGAAGTCGAGTTGCTCGACTGAAGCAGGCTGGGTAGTAGGTAACCGTCTCGGAGGCGAGCACGCACCGCGGTCGGCGGCAATCCGGCCACTTCTCCTGCGCGGAGGGCAGCGCACCCCGGGCCCACCCGGATCACACTGCAGCCCTGCACACCGCACAGGTGACAGTGCACGACGCACAACTCATTACCGGGTGCTGATCCGAGACGGCGAGGGCGGGCAAGGGGCTACCCACACACGTGAGTGGCAGAGCGTGCCGAAGCACACTCTGCCACTCACGTCGGGATCAGCCGACCACGAGGTCCAACTCGTCGTCGGACACTCCGACCGCGATGCTGCCACCCTCGACGAGGACATCGTCGAGCAGCAGATCGGCGATCCGATCGTCGACGGCCCGCTGGATCGACCGGCGCAACGGACGCGCCCCGAACTCGGGCTGGTGTCCGTGCTCGGCAATCCAGTCCACCGCGGCCTCGCTGAACGAGATCTCGATGCCCTTGGACTGCAGCCGCTTCCGGCTGTCATCGAGCAGCAGGTCGGTGATCCGGTGCAGCTGAGCGGTGTCGAGCTTGCGGAAGATCACGATCTCGTCGATCCGGTTCAGGAACTCCGGACGCATCGACTCACGCAACCGGCCCATCACCCGATCCCGCAGCGGCTTCTCCGACGCCTCCGCGTCACCGGTGCTGAAGCCAAGCGCACCGGACTTGCTGGAGATGATGTCGGATCCCAGGTTGCTGGTCATGATCAGAACGGTGTTCTTGAAATCCACCGTCCTGCCCTGACCGTCCGTGAGCCGACCGTCGTCGAGCACCTGCAGCAGCGTATTGAATACGTCCGGGTGCGCCTTCTCGATCTCGTCGAGCAGGATCACCGAATACGGGTTCCGGCGGACCTGCTCGGTGAGCTGTCCCGCCTCCCCGTATCCGACGTAGCCGGGAGGAGCACCGACGAGCCGGCTGACCGTGTGACGTTCACCGAACTCGCTCATGTCGAGTCGCAGCATCTTGTTCTCGTCACCGAACAGCGTGGCGGCCAGCGCCTTCGCGAGCTCCGTCTTGCCGACACCGGTCGGTCCGAGGAACAGGAAGCTGCCCACGGGTCGATCCGGATCGTTCATGCCGGTGCGGCTACGGCGCACCGCCCGGGCGATGGCCCGTACGGCGTCGTCCTGGCCGACGACACGACGATGCAGTTCGTCCTCGAGCCGGCGGAGGCGTTCCTTCTCCTCCTCGGTCATCTGGCTGGCCGGGATTCCGGTGGCCCGCGACACGACCTCGGCGATCTGCTCGGCAGTCACCTCGGGCGTCACGTCGGTCGTGCCGACCGCCTTCCCGTCGATCCGGGCCTGGACCTCCATGGCCTCGTCCCGCAGTCGCGAAGCCTTCTCGTACTGTTCGTCGGCGACGGCCTGCTCCTTGGCCTGTTCGAGTTCAGCGAGCTTCGCCCGCAGAGCCTCGACATCGACGCTCGGCATCCGTAGCCGCAACCGGGCTCCGGCCTGGTCGATCAGGTCGATCGCCTTGTCCGGCAGGAAGCGGTCACCGATGTAGCGGGCCGACAGCTCGACGGCCGCCGAAAGCGCCTCGTCCGTGTAGCGGACACCGTGGTGCTCCTCGTACCGGTCACGCAGACCGGACAGGATCGCCACCGCATCCTCGACGCTCGGCTCCGCAACCGTCACCGGCTGGAAACGGCGTTCGAGCGCCGGGTCCTTCTCGATGTGTTTGCGGTATTCGTCGAGCGTCGTCGCACCGACGATGTGCAGCTCACCACGGGCGAGCTTCGGCTTGAGGATGTTGCCCGCATCCATCGCGCCGTCGGCGCCGCCACCGGCGCCGGCGATGGAGTGGACCTCGTCGATGAAGACGATCAGCTCGTCCGAGTGGGCGGAGATCTCGTCGATCACCTTGCCCAGGCGTTCCTCGAAATCA
Source organism: Rhodococcus wratislaviensis (assembly GCF_900455735.1). Taxonomy (GTDB): domain Bacteria; phylum Actinomycetota; class Actinomycetes; order Mycobacteriales; family Mycobacteriaceae; genus Rhodococcus_F; species Rhodococcus_F wratislaviensis. Next base: position 418,744 of record NZ_UAUI01000022.1, read on the forward strand.
CCGCGGTACCGGGTGCCGGACACCATGCTGGACAGGTCGAGCTGGACGATGCGCTTTCCCGTCAGTCGGTCGGGCACCTCGCCGTCGACGATGCGCTGGGCCAGGCCCTCGACGACCGCCGTCTTGCCGACGCCGGCCTCACCGACCAGTACGGGGTTGTTCTTGGTGCGCCGCGACAGGATCTCGATGGTCTGCTCGATCTCGTCGGCGCGCCCGATCACCGGGTCGACTCCGCCGCCGCGTGCGCGTTCGGTGAGGTCGAAGCCGTACTGGTCGAGCGTGGGAGTCTCGGAGTTCGACGACTCCTCCACCGATCCACCCTGCACCGCGGTCTGCAGGCGCTCGGGGGTGATGCCCTCGGATGCGAGCAGGCGTCCGGCGGCGTGGTCCTGATCCGCGGCGAGCGCCAGGAAGAGGTGCTCGGGATCGATGTAGGTGGAACCGAGGGCGCGCGCGAGTTGGTGCGCCTCGAGCAGCGCCGTCTTCAGGGCGCCGCTCAGTGCGGGTGTTGCAAAGCCTGACGTGTCGCGGCTCTGGGGCAGACGCAGTTCGACGGCATCGGCGACGGCCGACGTGTCGGCGCCTGCGCGGCGCATCAGAGACGCGACGGGATCGTGTTCTGTCATGACGCGCAGAACGTGGAGTGCATCGAGTTCCGCATCGCCACGACCTGCGGCGAAGCGGGCAGCAGCAGCCATGAGCTCCTGGGTGGAGCGACTCATGAGCCGACTGATGTCGATGCGACCTGGGCCCTCCGGCCCGAAGAATGCTGGCATTCCTCAGCCTCCTATAAGTTGAGCGTTACTCACTCAACTAACGTGCCATGCCTGCGATCAATTCCCGACGGGGACGGATGTGAGCTCGATCACGAAGATCCGTGGTGGTTCCGACCCAGTCCAACGACGACAGGAACCCGGATCCTCCCGCTCACGGCAGGGCGCGTCCGAGAAAGTCGAGCACCCGGGTCGCCTGGTCGCCGGTGGGATCGAGATCGGGGCGGAAGTCGGCGACGCTGACGCCCACGAGTCGAGGTGACCGCGCAAGAGGCGCGACGACGTCGGCGAGTTGATCCCAGTCGAGGCCTCCCGGCTGGGGGTACGTCACCGCAGTGAGCGACTCGGGGTCGAGCACATCCAGGTCGAGGTGCAGCCAGACCCCGGTGCCTGTGCCGGCCAGCCATGCGGCAGCCTGCCGAGCTGCAACGATGGGGTCACGCACGACGGTCGGCGCGTCGATGCGGCGCAGGTCGGATGGCAACCGGACCAGTTCGGCGGCGGACGCCGCGTCCAGGCCCTCGGTGCGATGACCGATCAGGACGGTGTCACCGGCGCTGACCATCGGGGGTGTCCCGGCCAGCGTGGTCAACGCCTCGGTGCCGACTCCGGTGAGTATCGCGAGCTCCATGTCCGCCGTCTCGCCCGTGTCCGAGGAGAGTCCGTCGAGATAATCCGGATGCCCGTCGACGAACCACAGTCCCGCCGAACCCAGGTGCCTGCGCAGCGCGGGAAAGATCCCGAGCAGGATGCTGCAATCGCCGCCGACCACCAGCGGTCGCCGCCGCGGCAGGTCCGTCATTGCGACCGCAAGATCGTCCGCCAACGCGTGCGCGGCCCGCACCGTCTCGGACAGTGCGATCACCCCCGTCGGTTCGTCCCGGTCGGTGCGATCGATCACGGTCGCGGCGTCGCCGACATCCCGGCCGACCATCGAAGACAGGCCGGCCTCCCGAAACGCGTGCGGCGCCGCTTGTTCGCCACGAGCCGAGCCGGAGCACTCCCACGGTGCGCCCAGCAGGAACCAGCCGGCAGCGTCCATTCGGCCATGATCCACCAGGCCCTCCGGGCCCGTGCGCCTTCCCGTGCGCCTTTTCGGTAGCGGGAACAACCGGAAAGGCGCACGGGCGCGAAGCGCCTAGTTCTAGGCTGAACTGGTGGTGGCTCTCGTTCGAGCGGTCCGGCGGCTGGCTCTGGGACGCCCGCTGCGCAGTGACGACCTCGGGGAGCAGCTGCTGACCAAGCGTCTGGCGCTGCCGATCTTCGCCTCCGACCCTCTGTCGTCCGTGGCGTACGCGACGCAGGAGATCCTGCTGATCCTGTCCCTCGGCGGTCTCGCGTATTTCTATCTGACGCCGTATCTGGCGGTCGGGGTCGTCGTGCTTCTCGCCGTGGTCGCCCTGTCGTACCGCCAGGTGGTGTACGCCTACCCCAGCGGGGGCGGCTCGTACGAGGTGGCGACCAAGAACCTCGGTCCGTCCGCGGGTCTGACGGTGGCGTCAGCGCTGCTCATCGACTACGTCATGACGGTGGCGGTGTCGGTGTCGGCCGGCGTCGACAATCTCATCTCCGCCGTTCCCGCGCTGAACACGCACCGGGTGGCGCTGGCCGTGGCATTCGTCGTGCTGCTGACCGTGATGAACCTGCGCGGGATCCGGGAATCGGGGACCACCTTCGCCTTCCCGACATACGGGTTCATCGCCGGTGTGATGATCCTGATCGTGACGGGGTTCGTCCGCGTCGCGGCCGGCTCGACGCCCGTCGCCGAAAGTGCCGGGTACACCATCGAACCGGAGCTGTCCGGGCTGACCGGTCTGGCCCTCGTGTTCTTCGCGCTGCGCGCGTTCTCGTCGGGATGTACCGCGCTGACGGGTGTCGAGGCGATCTCCAACGGGGTGCCCGCATTCCGTAAACCCAAGAGCGCCAACGCCGCGAAAACGCTCATGGCGATGGCGGCGACGGCCATCGTGATGTTCGCGGGAATCACCGCACTGGCCATCGTCACCAAGGTGCACGTCGCGGTGAACCCGTGCGATCTGATCGGGTTCGCCGGAAACTGCGAGACCGATCCGCAGCGCACCGTCATCGCCCAGATCGCGGCGGCCGTGTTCGGCGGCACCACCAACTTCGGTTTCTTCTACGTCCAGGCCGCGACCGTGCTGATCCTCGTGCTCGCCGCGAACACCGCCTACAACGGTTTCCCGCTGCTCGCCTCGGTGCTCGGCCGCGACCGGTACCTCCCCGTCCAGCTCAACACCCGCGGCGACCGGCTGGCGTTCAGCAACGGCATCGTGCTCCTCGCCGTGACGGCCGGCGGATTGATCGTCCTGTTCGAGGCGTCCGTCACCCACCTCATCCAGCTGTACATCCTCGGCGTGTTCACCTCCTTCACCCTCAGCCAGGCGGGCATGGTCCGGCACTGGAACCGGGTGCTGGCAACCGAATCCGACTCCCGCGAACGTCGTCTCATCCACGGTCGGCGGGCCCTCAACGGCACCGGAGCCGTCCTCACCGGCACCGTCCTGATCATCGTCACGATCACGAAGTTCACCCAGGGCGCCTACCTCGTGGTCATCGCCATGCCGATCCTGTTCTTCCTGATGCGCGGGGTGCGGCGGCACTACGACCGGATCGCGGCTGTTCTCGTCGTCGACGAGGACAGCTTCACCCTCCCCTCCCAGGTGCACACCATCGTGCTGGTGTCCGTGCTCAACAAACCCACCGCCCGGGCCCTGGCCTACGCCCGCGCCACCCATCCGACGACGCTGGAGGCCGTCACCGTGCTGGGCGACAACACCGGAAAACTGCAGCGGGAGTGGGAGAAGTACGAGGTCCCGGTGCCGCTGAAGGTCCTCGAATCGCCCTACCGTGAAGTCACCCGGCCCATCGTGGGGTACGTGAAATCCGTCCGGAAGCGGATCCCGGACGGCGTCGTCACCATCTTCATCCCCGAGTACGTGGTCGGTCGCTGGTGGGAACACCTGCTGCACAACCAGAATGCGCTGCGCCTCAAAGGCAGGTTGCTGTTCACGTCCGGGGTGATGGTCACGAGCGTGCCGTGGCTGCTGGATTCGGCCACCCGGGTCGCGGCGCCGCTCGGCAAGCCCGCGCCGGGCGACATCCGGCGCGGCCTGCCCACCACTCCCGAGCTCAGCGGAAAGTCGACTTCAGGTACTCCGTGAGACCGTCGACCGCGACCGGACTCTGCCGGAACCCGAGGTAGCCGTCCGGGCGGACGACGAACGCGGCGGACCCCTCCGCGCCGTACGCGTGCGCGAACTCGCCGTCACGGTCCCGGACGAGGGGAAGCACTGTTTCCCCGACCTCGGCGGAAGGCGACGCGACGAGATACGTGTCGACGAGTCCCCGGGTCGCCGCGTGCACCGACGTCGCCGCGGCCTCGAGCAGTTCCAGCCCGCGCGCGTCGACCGATTCGTCGGCGTACAGCAGCAAGGTGTGGTTCCGTCCCGCGAGGAGTGTGAACAGCCTGATGGGAGACGCGACTGCGGCACGGGTCAGCCCGCGGGCGTCCGGCGCCCGGTTGCCGGGCGCGAGTGCCGCGTTCGACTCCGGTTGGGCGACGATCGGACTGTCCGCATAGTTGATGAGGAGTTGGGCCTCGCGCCGGATCACGTAGTCGGGATCCGACGACCCCGCCCCGATCCCCTCCCGGGCGCTGCGCACGGTGCGACCCACCACCTCCTCCCCGATGGGTCGCCGTTCGGCGTCGTAACTGTCCAGCAGATCGGGGGCCGCGGCACCGGACACGGCCAGTGCGACCTTCCACGCCAGGTTGTGCGCGTCCTGGATGCCGGTGTTCATGCCCTGCGCGCCGGTCGGCGGATGAATGTGTGCGGCGTCGCCCGCGACGAACACCCGCCCGCGCCCGTAGGAGTCGACGATGCGGTGGCTGATCCGGAAGATCGAGGACCAGCGGAGGTTCGACGCCCGCGTCGGCTCGGGCGACAGCCGATCGAGCACGGCCTGGATGTGGCTCAGCTCCGGTTTCGGTCCCGCTTCGAAACCGTGCGCGATCTTGTCGGCCGCCGGGGTGCCGGTGCCGGCGAGGTCGGGGGGCACCAGCATCGACATCCGGTAGCGGCGGCGCCCGGGCAGCGGAATGCACACGAGCAGATCATCGGTCTCGCCGTCCGTCTGATGCATCGACCGGATTCCGTAGCCGCGGGGCATCGACCAGTCGACTTCGACGTCGCCGAGCATGTACTGCTCGAGGAACGCACCGCCCTCGAAGGTGAGACCGAGGCCCTTGCGGACCACGCTGTGGGCGCCGTCGCAGCCGAAAAGGTACTGGGTTCGGACGGTTTCGTCGCCGTCCGCACCGGTGACCGTCGCGACGACGCCGTCGTCGTCCTGTTCGAATGCTGTCAGTTTGGTTCCTCGTTCGATCGTGGTGCCGAACGTGGCCAGGTAGTCGGTGAGGATGCGTTCGGTCTCGTACTGGGGCAGCCCGATGAATTCGAACGGGACGTCGGCGGGCAACGCCAACTCCAGACGGGCGACCTCGTCTCCGTTGACGTACACGATCTGCCCGCGCATCTGGATCGCCGCGTCCAGGATGTGCCGCAGCACACCCATGCTCTCGAACACCTCGAGGGTGCGGGGTTGGATCCCGACCGCCTTCGCGTACTGCGGTGGCTCGAGCAGGGGATCGATGATGCGGCAGGAGACACCTCGCCTGCGCAGTTCGATCGCCGCCGTCAGCCCCACGGGACCAGCTCCGACCACCAATACCTCGGGATGCACCACAAGACACCGCCTCGTCAGCAGGGACCGACCACCGACCAGTATGCGGGACCGTCGATGCACTTGACCGGCGTTCGGGCCAGACCCGGATCCGTCACGTTCGCGAGGTGTGGAGTCTCGGCCGGTGAACGGCTTCCCTGGCCACCAGTTCGATCGTCACGGCGACCGCACACGTCTGCGCGAGCAGCAGCCCGACGAGGACGAGGATCTGAACCGCCCCGGCCTGAACGGCGGAACCGCTTGCCAGCAGCACCCCGACGAACGCCCCCGGCAGGGTGACCAGCCCGACGGTCCGGGTCTGATCGAGTCCCGGGGAGCAGCGCATCCGAGGCGGCAGACCGGACCACTTCCATGCGGGCATCCCGGACGCCGAGTCCGAGACTCAGCCCCGCCTCCACCTCACCCCACCGTTGTTCGACCGCATCGAGCGCGCGTCGCGCGGCAAGGGAGGTAGCCGTCATCGCACCACCGAGCACGATCCCGCCGACGGGAACGAGTGCGACACCTTCGAGCGGAACCACCCGGCTGACCAGCATCAACGGCAAGACGACTCCCACACCCGCCGCGAGCGACAGCGCCAGCCACGCGGCGGACCGCCCCGCTTTCGCGCGGCGAGCGGACGTTCCCACCGCCGCCGCGAACATCACCACGAGGACGAGGATCGACGACCACAGATGCGCGAGAGCCGCAGCCAGGATCAGGGATACCGCGGCGAGCTGGGCAGCACCTCGAATTGCAGCGGCGGGCACGACGAGTGGGCTGCCGAGGTGGGTGACGCGGTAGACCACGGCCGCGCACACGACCATCACGGTGCACAGCACAGCCAGTCCGACACCGGGATTCGCCAAGGACGTACTCACCCCGCTCAGTGTTCCTCACTTCCGGGCCGCGGGGATACCGAGAGTGACCGTTATCCCGACGAACCCTGGGCGGCGCGTGCGACCATGGAGAAGTCGACGCTCTACGCCCGATGACGCTGACCGGAGGCCGTGGCGATGGACAACCGGGCGAACACAGCGCACCCGCGGGTCGTGGTCGAGACCGACCACGGCCGGGCGAGCTACGGCGCGGGCAAGGCCGTCCGCATCGGCCGGGATCCGCAAATGGAGATCACGATCGTCGATCCCGTGGTGTCGCGCGAGCATGCACGGCTCACCTGGGACAAGGGATGGCAGCTCGTCGACTCCGACAGCAAGAACGGGATCTTCGTCGACGGGGAGCGCAGAGAAAAGGTTCCCGTCACGAACCCCGTCCTCGTCCGGCTGGGCGACGCGGCCGAGGGGCCGGTCGTGCGGATCTCGGTCGAAGATCCGGACGCGACGCGACAGGACGTGGGCGGTCGATGGGACGAGTCGACGATCGAGGTGGGGGCCTCGAGCGCCCCGCCCCCGACACCGCACGCGGCGGTCCCGACGGGATCGCTCACGGTGGGACGGTCACCCGACAACGACATCGTCGTCCGGGACGTGCTTGCCTCACGCCACCACGCGATCGTCCACAACGTGCCGTCCGGCCTCGAGATCGACGACCTGGGGAGCGTCAACGGCACGTTCGTCGGCGGCGCCCGGGTGTCGCGAGCGCAGCTGACCGAAGGTGACGTCGTCACGATCGGCAACACCGATCTCATCGTGAAGGAGGCCCGGCTCATTCCGCGGCAGGCGGTGACTCCGACCGCGGGCGGGCTGCGGGTGGACGGCGTGGGGCTCACCATCGAGGGCGGGCGGCGGCTGCTCGAGGACGTCACGTTCAGGGCCCAGCCGGGGAGTCTCACCGCGGTGATCGGCCCCTCCGGCGCGGGAAAGACCACGGTGGCCACCATCATCTCCGGTTCGGAACGCCCCACGGAAGGTGTGGTCGAGTTCGAGGGACGCAGTGTGCACGCCGAATACCAGGTGCTCCGCTCCCGCATCGGGATGGTTCCCCAGGACGACGTCGTGCACCGGCAGCTGACCATCCGGCAGGCGCTCGGCTACGCCGCCGAGCTGAGGCTGCCGCCGGACACCACCCGGGCCGACCGTGAAGAGGTGATCGCGACGGTCCTCGACGAACTGCAATTGTCCGAACACGCCGACACGAGGGTCGACCGGCTGTCCGGCGGACAACGCAAACGCGCGTCCGTCGCAATGGAGTTGCTCACCGGCCCGTCCCTGCTCATCCTCGACGAACCGACCTCGGGTCTCGACCCCGCGCTCGACCGGCAGATCATGGCGACGTTGCGCCGCCTCGCCGATTCGGGCCGCGTCATCGTCATCGTCACGCATTCGCTGTCGTATCTCGAGATGTGCGATCAGGTGCTGCTCCTCGCACCGGGCGGCAAGACCGCCTACGTGGGCCCGCCGGACCGGGTCGGGGCCGCGCTGGGCAGCACCGACTGGGCCGACATCTTCGCCCGCGTCGTGGCCGACCCCGACGGAGCGTTCGCCGAGTACCGCGCCACCCGCCCCGCCGTGGAGGTGCCACCACCGAGCCCGCCCGGACCTCTCGGCAGTCCCGCGCACACGTCGCGGCGCAAGCAGCTGAGTACCGTCGTCCGCCGCCAGGCGCGGCTGATCCGAGCCGACCGGGGCTACCTGATCTTCCTGTCCCTTCTGCCGTTCGTGCTCGGCGGCCTGGCCGTGCTCGTGCCCGGCGACACCGGGTTCGGTCCGTCGGGCCTCGACGAATCCGGCGAACTCACCCAGATCCTGGTCGTGCTGATCCTCGGCGCCGCGTTCATGGGTTGCTCACTGACCATCCGCGATCTGGTCGGCGAGCGCATGATCTATCAACGCGAACGTGCCGCCGGGCTGCTGCCGTCCGCCTACTTGACGGCGAAGATCGTCGTATTCTGCGCCGCCGCGATCGTGCAGTCGGTGATCATGGTGCTGATCGTCTTCGTGGGCAAGGGTTTTCCGGGCCGGGGCAGCGTGATTCCCTCCGGTTCCGTCGAATTGATCGTGGACATCGCCGTCACCACCTGCTCGTGCGTCCTGGTCGGATTGGCGTTGTCGTCGGTGGCCCGCTCGAACGAGCAGGTGATGCCGATGCTGGTGGTCACGATCATGGTGCAGCTGGTGATGTGCGGAGGTTTGATCACGATCACCGGACGCGCCGTGCTCGAACAGGTGTCGTGGCTCTTCCCGTCCCGCTGGGGATTCGCGGCCGCCGCCTCGACGGTGGACCTGCGCACGAACGCCACGGGCACCGAGCCCGATACGCTCTGGCAGCACGCCGCATCGTGGTGGCTGCTCAACATCGCCATGCTGGTGCTCATCAGTTGCGTGCTCGCGGTCGTCACCTACAGCCGGCTCCGGCTGCGCCGTCCCCGCCGGCGCTGATCCGGCTGGTGCAATTGTCTACTCGTCGCCTCCACCCTCCGGTGCCCCGACGTCGAAGACACTCATCAGCTGTGACAAGGTGCGGTAATAGCCGACCAGGACCACGAGTTCGAGCAGTGCCGAGTGACCGAGGCGGGCTTCGAATCGACGGAACTCCTCGTCTCCGAGGGTGTTGGCGCCCTCGAGCAGATGCCGGCAGACGAGGTACGCAGCCTGTTCGGTGGCGTCTTCAGAACCGAACTCGCCACTCCGAAGTGCCGTCAGCTCTTCGTCGCTCAGCCCGACGGCGCGTCCGACCCGTTCGTGCGCGTAGCGTTCGAATTCGCACTCCGTTGCGGCCGCGACCGCGAGTATCGCGATTTCTCTGATCCGGGCGGTCATCGCCGTCCGATACCGCACCGCACTCCCGAGTTCCTGCAGCGCAGAGCCGAGTCCGGGCACGTGCAGCATCAACCCGAACGGCCCGTTGAGCCTGCCCTGGTCGTCGTGAAGCGCGAACAGCTGGTGCCCCTGTGCGCGCGGGCCCGTCACGATGCTGTCGTACAACGCCTTCTGCTCGACGTCCAGCTCGGCGGGAGTCAGGGACGCGATCCGTGAATCTGTCATGGAATTACCATCTTTCAACGATGTCGGCCCGGGGAGGCGCGAGACGACGACAGAGTATGCCGCGCCGGGTCCTGTTGTCCTCCGCCGACACCGAATATCACCCCGAACTGAAGCTATTCGCCTGATGGATTCCCTCCATATAGAACTGCCGATTCCCGAATACTCCCTGATCCGCCACCCTTGAGCCACGGGCCACATCGCCGAGTGGACCCGCGACCAGGCGAAGAGGTGACGTCAACGTGAGAACCCCGGTCGGGCAGCCCGCCCGATACGAGATCCAATCCTGCCCCGACATCGCGTTCGGGCGTCCCGGCGGGCACGTCCTCCGACTCGATCTGACTCTGCCGATCGACGTTGCCGCCCCCGCCGTCGTCCTCTATCTGCACGGCGGTGGTTGGATGATCGGGTCGCGCAAGAGTCATGCCGCGCGGGCGGAGCGGCTCGCGCGGCACGGATTTGCCGTCGCGAGCATCGACTACCGCCCCTCCACCGCGGCTCCCCTCCCCGCCCAGATCATCGACATCGCGACCGCGCTCGAGTGGCTGAAAGGTCCCGGGCAAGCCTTCGGGGTCGACGCGACTCGTGTCGCTCTCTGGGGAGCGTCGGCGGGCGCCCATCTCGCGCTTCTGGCCGCCACCGGTGCAGCGATTCCGCGGGCACCGCACGATCTGCCCGGTCCACCCGTGCAGGCCGTTGTCGGCTACTTCGGATGTTACGACCTCACCTCCCGGGGCGACCTCGACCGTCCGGACGCGGGCTCGCCGATACCGCACGAGATCCTCGAGCAGGACTGGCCGGCGGGGGTCCCCGCACCGCCGTCGTCTCGCTACCTGAGGGCCCGGTTGCTGGGGGTCGACGAGTCGACGGTGAGCGATCGTGAACTCGCCGCCATCAGCCCATTTGCGAAGGCACACGACATCCACGTGCCGGTCTTCCTGCTCCACGGAACACGCGACTCGGTCACGTCGGTGCAACAGAGCCGGCGGATGGCACAGGAACTTCGACGCCGCGGGGAGACGGTGCGCCTGCACCTGCTCGAGGGTGCCAATCACGAGGACCCCGCGTTCGACACGGAGGCCACGATCGCCGAAGTCGCCGCCTTCCTGCACGAACACCTGGAACGGTCCTGCCACACACCCTCACTTCCCGCCATGCCGTACAACAAGGAGATTGATTCGAAATGACCGCTCGAGTAGTAGTCGTCGGTGGCGGACCGTCAGGTCTGACGGTCGCAACCGAACTGGCCCGGGCCGGGGTGGACGTCGTCGTCCTCGAACGTCGAACACAGCCGGTGCAGTCGCGGGCCGGGACCATTCTGCCGAGAGTTCTCGAGCTACTCGATTCCCGGGGCCTTGCGCAGACGTTCATCGACAGGGCCGCGACCATTCGCTCCAACCCACTGATTCCCGTTCATATCTGGGCCGGGATGCAACCCGTGGAATGGCGCCACCTCGAATCGAGGTTCGGGTTTCGGCTGGTTCTTCCCCAGAATCACACCGAGGAACTGTTGCTCGAGGAAGCGCTCCGTCTCGGAGTCGTCGTCAAGCACGGCGTGACTGTCGAATCCGTCGTCCAGCAGTCCACCGCCGTGACCGTGACCGCGGCGGCCGAGGACGGACCCGTGAGCCTGTCGGCCGACTATCTGGTCGGCGCCGACGGTGGGCGAAGTATCGTGCGGTCGCAGCTCGGTCTCGGTTTCGAGGGACACGGGCCGACATTCACCGGAATCGTGGCAGATCTGAGAATGGACAGGCCCTGGCCCGAAGCACGGCGGATGATCGACAACGACAAGGGCTGGGTCACCTCGTTTCCCTTCGGCGAGAACGAGTCCATCACCCGGTTCAACATCGTGCATGCCGAGCGCAGGCACGCCCCGGCGGCGGAGCCGGTAACGGCCGACGAGGTCCGCCGATGCCTCACCGACGTTCTGGAGAAAGACCTGCCGTTCGACGATCTGGTGTGGGCGTCTCGTTTCACCGATTCGCTCAGAATCGCAACGAAGTTCCAGCAGGGTCGAGTATTCCTCGTCGGTGAATCGGCCCGCATCCACTATCCTGCCAGCGGCGTCGGGATGAACTTCTGCATCCAGGACGCGTTCAACCTCGGTTGGAAACTCGCCGCGGTCATCAACGAACACGCAGGGCCGGCGCTCCTGGCAACCTATGAGGCCGAACGCCGCCCGGTGGCGGAGGCGCTGCTGAGAAGTGTCGCAGCGCAGTGTTCGGTCCAGTTCGACTTCACGCCGGAGGGGGTGGCGTTCAAGCGGATGTTCGAGCGCGAACTGTTGCCCATTCCGGAGGTCAATCGTCGAATCGGACTCGAACTCAACGGGCTGTCCTTCCCCTACCCTGCTGATTCGCGCCAGCATCCGATGGTCGGATACCGCTGTCCTGATCTGGATCTCGTCACCGGGAGCGGTCCGACGAGGATGGGTGAGATGCTGCGCGACCACGCTCTCGTCCTCATCGACGCCACCGGGGCGGGAACCTACGCGGACCTCGCCCTGCAGGGCGCGCCGGTCCGCGCACACAGCGGCCACATCGTTCTCGCACCCAGCGGACTCGAAGACGTCAAGAGCCTGCTGGTCAGGCCCGACGGGTACATCGCCTGGGCCTGCGCCGACGCCCCCGCGCGGGAGGATGCCCAGCTGGCGATCAAGCGGTGTCTCGCCGTCGAATGAGGTGTCCGGGAGGGTCGCATCGGGTGTACCCGAGGCGGCCCTCCCACGCCGAGGTCGGCACTCAGGCGAGTGACTTGGCGAGTTGCGCTCTGAGCCAGCGGTGTTCGGGATCCGCGTTGTACATCGGGTGCCACCACAGCGCATGGTTCAGTGGGGCGAGGGTCAAGGGGAATTCGACCGGCCGAATTCCCATTCCACCGCTCATCCGGGCCGCCAATCGCTCCGGCAGAAGAGCGATACGATCGGTGTGGGCGACGAAATACGGAAGGGCCAGATAGTTTTCGCCGACGACCTGCACGTACGGTTCGACTCCCTGCGCCCTGACCTGATGCAGCGGTGTCGTCGCGGCATGGGGATGCGTCTGAAACACAGCCCACGGGTACTCGGTGAGCTGGTCCAACCGTATTGCGTCCCCGACGTGCTCGTTGTCCTCGGCCACCACGCAGACCCACCGGTCGGAGAAGAGGTCGACCGACGGCAGGTCGCTGACGAAGCCACGGGGCACGACCAGGGCATCGGCGGTGCGGAGACTGTCCGATGCACGATCGACGATCTCCGGTCGCAACTGCACGAAGTTGATGCGCAGGTGCGGAGCCTGCGACAGCAGGTCGCGGGTGATGGTGTCTCCGACAGCGGCGAGCATGTAGTCGGACATGATCAGGGTGAACTCGCGGCTGGACCGTTCGATCTCGATGCCCGGCTCGGCGTCGAGCACTCGATCGACTGCCGAGATCGCCACCGTCGTGCGCTCGACCAGGCTGCGGGCGAGCGGCGTGAGTTGATACGAGTTGCCCACCCGAGCGAGCAGCGGGTCGCCGAAGTACCTCCGAAGCCGCGCGAGCGCGGCACTCATCGCCGGTTGGCTCAGACCGACTTCGATCGCCGCGCGGCTCACGCTTCGCTCGCGCAGGAGCGCGTCCAAGGACACGATGAGGTTGAGGTCCAGCTTGGCGCGATGGCCGGAGATCCGCTGTATCGAGCTCATGGATACAAACTATAAGCGACCCGGCATTCCCAAATAACCGCGGGAAAATGAGACTGAGGGCAGTCAATCTGCCTCTCTCCGAACAGGACACTCATGGACCCGAGTCATGCCCGACCACGCCGCACACTCCTCCGGGGAGCAACGGTCGTCAGCGTCGATCCGGCGATCGGAAACTTCGACCGAGCCGACATCCTGATCAGCGACGATCTGATCGCAGAAATCGACTCGCGGATCGACGTCGGATCGGACGTCGAGGTCGTCGACGTCGACGGAATGATCGCGCTCCCCGGATTCGTCGACACTCACCGCCACACCTGGCAGAGCGTCATGCGGCACGGATACGCCGAACTCGACCCCCTCCAATACTTCGACGACATGCTCAGGGGAATCGGCGCGGCGTACGAACCCGAGGACGTCAGGGTCGGAAACCTCCTCGGCGCGGTTTCGGCGCTGAGCTCCGGGACGACCACCCTCTTCGATTGGTCTCACATCCAGAATTCAGCCGAGCATTCCGACGCTGCGGTCACCGGTCTGCGTGAGGCCGGCATCCGTGCCGTCTTCGGTCACGGATGGCCGCTGCTCGACGACGGGCGGTGGACGGAGAACAGCACGCTCCCCCATCCGGCCGACATCGAACGGCTGCAAAAGGAGCACTTCTCCGACCCGGGCGGACTCGTGACGTTGGCGATGGCGGCCCGGGGCCCCGAGATGGCGGCGCCCGGGGTGTGGCAGGCCGACCTCGCCCTTGCGCGTGACCTGGGCATCCGCACGTCGGTGCATGCCGGTGCGTACGCGCACAACGAACCGGTCCACGCCGTGGCGCAGTACGGCGAGGCGGGCCTGCTCGCCGACGACCTGACATTCGTGCACTGCTGCCGCTCCTCCGACGCCGAACTCGAGATGATCGCCGAGACAGGTGCAACCGTGTCGATCGGCGTGCATTGCGAGCTCAACTCGCAAGGCATCGGCGACATCCCCCTCGACCGCATGCTCGCCGCCGGCGTACGACCGAGCCTCAGCGGGGACACCGAAACCAAATGCAGCGGAGACATGTTCACGCAGATGCGAATGCTCTTCGGCTACCACCGGTCGTGGATGGGGGGTGGTCACAGCTCCGTCGCGGCCGATCAAGCGCAGCTGCTCCTGCACGATGTGCTCGCTTTCGCCACCATCGAGGGGGCGAGAGCGATCGGGCAGGGCGATCGCATCGGCTCACTCACTCCCGGTAAGCAGGCCGACATCATCCTGGTGCGTGCAACGGACCTGAATGTGGCGCCCGTGCTCGATCCGGTGGCGTCCGCGGTTCTCGCCGCCCACGAGGGCAATGTCGATTCCGTGCTTGTCGGGGGACGATTCGTCAAACGCGCCGGAGCAATGATCGGGTGTGACCCGTCCACTCTCGTGAACTCGGCGGCGGCATCACAGCGACGGATTCTGGGGAGACGCGCCGCCCGCTAGGACTCGCGTGGGCGGGACACCCCTCCGAACAGGACGTATTCACCATACAAATTCCCTCCATCACGAGTTACCGCTTCCCGGATAACCCGAGAACAGGAACAGTGATGGTCATCACCACCGCAACAAAGGAGCAAGGCATTGACCATGTCACGCGGGGACGAATTCCGGCGCGGGTGGCCGACTCTGTCAGCGGCCGCCGTGGGTGTCGGCACCGGGGTCTCCGGGCTCGCCATCTACTCGGCGGGTCTGTTCACCAGCGATCTCGGTAGGGAGATCGGCCTCAGCGCTGCGATGTACGGGCTGTCCATCACCTTGCTGACCTTCGGGATGGCACTCGCCGCCCCCGTCGTCGGGTACGCCGTCGACAAGTTCGGAGTCAAGGTGCCGACGATTGCCGGAGCACTATGTCTGGCAACCGGATTCGCCGCACTGGGAACGGTCGTGCACTCCGTGCCGGCCTACATGACAGCGATGGCGTTGATCGGATTCTTCGGTGCGAGTTCCGGACCGATTGCCTTCACCCGAGCAGTGAGCAGCTGGTTCGACCGCGCCAGAGGCCTCGCACTCGGCATCACGATGATGGGAATGGGACTCTCCGGCGCCATCATTCCGGTCGCCATCGGCCGCGTCATCGAACTCGAAGGATGGCGACTCGGCTACCTCACGTTGGCCTGCATCGCGCTTGCCGGAACCCTCCCCACCCTCTTCCTCCTGAAGGTCGCACCCCGAAGCAGAAGTACGCAGGGCACGCCAGGCCGGCCGGCCGACGACGGCGACGACTTCGCCACCATCCGCAGGAACCCCCTCTACTGGCGACTGATTCTCACCTTCGGTCTGATGTCGGTCGCCTTCACCGGCCTCGTCCCGTACCTCGTCCCCATGCTTCGGCAGTACGGGATGAGCGTCGGCGGCGCGGCATCGATCGCTTCGATCATGGGACTCGCGGTCATTCTGAGCCGACTGGTGATCGGACTGCTCATCGACATCCTCCGGCCGACCGCGGTCGCAGCCTCGCTCTGCCTTCTGTGCGCCACCGGCGTCGTGCTGTTCGCAGTCGGCGGAGTCGGATTCGCCCCCGTCCTGGCCTTTACGCTGGGATGCATGCTCGGAGCCGAGCTGGATATGGTGGGCTACTTCACCTCCCGGTACTTCGGACTCGCCGCCTTCGGAAAGGCCTATGCGGGCCCCTACATGGCGTTCGTCCTCGGCGGCGGCATCGCGCCCTTGTGGGTCGGTGCCGTGGTGGACCGAACAGGAAGCTACACCGCAGTCCTCTACGTCGTCGCGGCGCTGACGGTGCTGTGCGCCGTGGCCTTCGTTGCCCTGCCGTCCCCGCGGGGACCGAGGCGGGTCACTCCCGACCCTTCCGAAACGAAGCCCACACCCGCCTCCGTCAACGCAGACCTCTGACCACACACAACAGACAACGCTCCAGGAGAACCTCGTTTCATGCGTATCGCCAACATCGACAACCGTGCAGCCCTTGTCATCGGAGAAGAGGGTTCCGAGCGAGGCGTCGACATCGCCCACGCCTCCCACGGCCGGTTCGAACCCGAACTGCCCGGCGTCTACCAGGCGTGGGCCGACATCACCGGATGGGCGGCCCAACAGGATCTTTCCGCCTTCGCCGACGAGAGCTTCCCGATCGACCGGTCCCTCCTCCGGGCACCGTCGCCGGCTCCCCGGCAGGTGTTCGCCGTCGGCCTGAACTACCACGCGCACGCCGCCGAATCCGGATTCGAATCCCCCACCCACCTGCCGCCGGTGTTCACCAAGTACGCCTCCAGCTTCACCGGCCCCGACACCGACGTCGTGATTCCCGCCGGCGGCAACGTCGACTGGGAGATCGAACTCGTCGCCGTCATCGGCCGCGAAACCAGCGGAATCGACGAGGCCGACGCCTGGTCCCACGTCGCCGGCCTGACCGCCGGCCAGGACATCTCCGAACGGATCACCCAGACCCGCGGTCCCGCACCGCAATTCGGCCTCGGCAAGTCCTACGCCGGGTTCTCCCCACAAGGCCCCTGGCTGGTCACCCCGGACGAGTTCACCAATCCCGACGACCTCGAACTCGGCTGCACCATCGACGGCGAACAAGTCCAGAAAGGCCGCACCCGGGACCTGATCTTCCCCGTCCCGACGCTGATCGCCGCCCTCTCCCGCACCGTCACCCTCTACCCGGGAGACGTGATCTTCACCGGCACCCCCGCCGGCGTCGGTGTCGGCCGCAACCCGCAGCGGTTCCTGCAGGCCGGCGAGAAACTCGACAGCTGGATCGACGGCATCGGTCAGCTGCACCAGCGGTTCGTCGCCCACCCCGACGCGAAGTAGAGGACGCGATCATGCCACTGCACGGACTGGGCAAGGTCACCCTCGGCGTCCCCAACGTCGACGACACCATCGCCTACTACACCGATTTCGGTCTCGGGCACCGCGGGGGCGGGGTGTTCGCCACCCGCAACGGCGGCGACCAACTCGAGATCGTCCACGCGCCCACGCGTCGACTGGTCGAGTTGACGGTCGCCGCCGACGACCCCGACGACATCGCCGCGATCACGGGGCGGCTGAGCGGGCTCGGTGTGGCGATCGACCGGAACGGCACGTCCGTCGGTGCCGTCGAACCGGTCACCGGCACCCGGGTGCGGGTCGCAATCCGGCCCCGGATCGTGATCGAGCCCGCGGTGTTGCCGACGCCGTACAACGGTCCGGGCCGGATCGACCGCTGGGGCCGGGCCCCGTTCCTGACCCGCGCCGAGCCGGTGCGTCCCCGCAAGCTCGGGCACGCGGTGATCGGGTCCACCGATCTCGAGACGACGATGCGGTTCTTCACCAAGGGCCTGGGCTTCCAGGTCAGCGACTACATGGGCGACAAGGCGGCGTTCCTGCGCTGCTCGGTCGAGCATCACAACGTGCTCGTCATGTCCGCACCGGTGAACTTCATGCATCACACCAGTTGGCAGGTCGACGACATCGACGAGGTCGGGCGCGGCGCCCACGCGATGCTCGATGGCAACCCCGAACGCCACATCTGGGGTCTCGGCCGGCACTATGCCGGCGCGAACTTCTTCTGGTACCTCAAGGACCCGGCCGGGAACTTCTCCGAGTACTACTCCGACATGGACACCGTCCCCGAAGACGAACTCTGGAGCCCGGAAGTGCTGCACGGACTTCATGGCCTCTACGCCTGGGGGCCGCCGCCGCCCCCGTCGTTCCTCGAACCGGACGACCTCGCCGCCCTCATGACCGGGGCACACAGCAGCACGGGGTGACGAGCCGGTCGCGGGATTCGGTGCCGATTAGATCAGTTCGACGACGGTCCCCAGGTCGTGCACATGCTCGGTGTCCGACGGCCCGGGGGCCGGCGCGATGTCGCCGCGTGCCGTGTGTGCCATCGATCGTGCCTCGCCCGCGGCGAAGGCAACCGGTACAGCCACGACGACGGACAGGAGGGCAGCTCCCGCGTCGAACGCCAAGCGCGCGACACCGAAAGCACAGTTCGCCGATTCTCGGATCGTCATCGTCCGCCTTCCTTCATCCCAGTCCACAGGACGTAGCGGACCACTCCTTTTGACTTAACAATTACCCGTTCGACGTTACGAGGGGCCTGCACTACTCGCGAGTACCAAACCGACCAGATCGAATGATTTTGTCGCCGGCCGTCGAATCCGGCGCCGGAGGCAGCGAAAGACAGGCACGTCTCCGGGTAATTCGGCCGGTGCACCCAGAACGCGCGAGGACCACTCTGTAAGCAGCGACACCACACCGAGTGCACTGGAGTAACGACGGCATGAACCCACACACCGGGAACCACGGATATCAGCTGGTTCACACGTTCCCCCCGCCTCCGGTGCGGCCGGGGCGCCAGGCACTGCACGCCGCCGCATCCAGAATCGGAATCCCGTGCACCCTCGGCGCCGGTGACCACCGCGCCTTCGACAGCTCCGGTCTCGTCCAATGGGCCTACAAGCAGGCCGGCATACCGGTTCCGCGCACCACCTACGAGCAACTCCGACACGGGACCGCCGTGGACGCGAGCGACCTGCAGCCCGGTGACGTCGTCCTCTTCTACGGGGGCGGCCACGCGGGGATCTACGCAGGAAACGATATGGTTGTCCACGCACCCGCTCCGGGACGCCCGGTCACGCGAGTAGCCATGAGCTCCATGTCATTTCACGCAGCGCGCCGGTACTGACGGCCGAGCAGACCCCCAGCCGACCCCGACAGCGCGACCGGAGGCGCCGACCACCCGCGGAACCGTGGGCTCAGTGAGCGGCGTTGTACGCTTCCTCGATCTCGGCAGGAATACGTCCACGCGTGGACAACTCATACCCCTGCGACGTCGCCCATTCTCGAATTTCCTTCGCCTGGCTACGCCCCTGAGACGGTGCCACTGCAGGAGTCGGCCGACGCTTCCTTCCACCGACCCGAGTTGCATGTTCGATGTAGTAGTCGAGAGTCTTGTGGAATTCTTTGGCGTTCTTGACCTTCAGATCGATCTCGTAGTCGACGCCGTCGACAGAGAACGGAATGGTCTCCCCCTTACCGTTCTTGATCGGAGTTCCGTCGATGTCGTCGATGCGTTCGACAACAACTTTGCGCGCCACAGTTCCACTCCTTCATCGTCGATAACCCGGGGAACACTACGTCGAAGTATTGTTCACCTGCCAATCCCCGACGGAGTTTTCGAACTGCAAACCCGGGTCCGCCTGATTGGAGCACCCCGCTGTCGGGGTATTCGTCGGACATGACACCGAAGGACGCATCCGGACCGAAGACCACGACCACCGACAGCGGCGCCCCGGGCGCGGACAAGGATGTGATGTCCGATCCGGCCGAGGACGACAAGAGTTCGGGCGCCGACTGGAGCGGCGAAGGTGGCGCGACCCCTGAGGGGCCCGCCACCGACACCGACACCGAGGACTAGGTCACCAGGGGATCTGCCCGAGGACCACACCGATCACCAGCATCGACAGCGACACCAGTGCGGCGCGCCACAGCACCTTCTTGTGATGGTCGGCCAGCGGGACACCCGCCAGGGTCACGAGCAGGAGGATGGCCGGGACGAGGGGGCTCTGCATGTGGAACGTCTGGCCGGTGATGGATGCGCGGGCCATCTCGACCGGCTCGATGCCGTACGTGGCCGCCGTCTCGGCGAGCACGGGCATGATGCCGAAGTAGAAGGCGTCGTTGCTCATGAAGAACGTGAACGGCAGGCTCAGGATGCCCGTGATGACGGCCAGGTGCGGTCCGAGCGACGCCGGGATGATCTCGAGCAGCCACTGCGCCATGGCCTCGACCATTCCGGTGCCCTGGAACACGCCGGTGAGCACGGCCGCGGCGAACACCATCGCGACCACGGAGACGATGCTCGACGAGTGGCGGGTGATCGCTTCCTGCTGTTCCTTGACCCGCGGGAAGTTCACCGTCAGCGCGATCGATGCGGCCACCATGAACAGGACCGGGATCGGCAGCACGTCCATCACGAGCACGACGAGGAGCGCCACGGTCACGAGCGCGTTGAACCACAGCAGCTTCGGCCGCAGCGTGGGCCGCTCGGGATCGAGACCGTCGACGAAGCCCTGGCCGTCGTCCGATCCGGCGTCGCCGGAGCCGCCCCCGGTTCGGGGTGTGTCACCGTTGCCCCCGGATCCGGTCGCGGACCGGCGGAGGCCGGAGCCTGCGGAGACGAGGAGGCGTTCGTCGGTGAGTTCGAGCGTGCCGATGCGGCGGCGTTCGCTGTAGCCCAGCTGCACGGCGAACAGCAGCACGACGAGCAGTCCGACCACCAGCGACGGGATCATCGGGACGAACACGTCCGACGGCGAGATTCCCAGCGCCGCGGCGGCCCGGACCGTCGGCCCACCCCAGGGGACGATGTTCATCGCGCCGTTCGCCAAGCCGGCGACCACCGTGAGGACGACGGGGCTGACCTTCAACTTCATGTACAGCGGCAGCAGTGCGGACGTCACGATGATGAATGTCGTGGATCCGTCGCCGTCCAGCGACACCACCATCGCGAGCACCGCGGTGCCGACGACGAGCCGCATGGGGTCGTTGCGGACGAGCCGGAGGATGAGTTTCACCAGCGGGTCGAACAGGCCGACGTCGATCATGATTCCGAAGAAGATGATCGCGAAGAACAGCAACGCGGCTGTCGGTGCCAGCGCCTTGATCCCGTCGGTGATCATGTCGCCGATGCCGAGGCCCGCCCCGGCCGCGATCCCGAAGGCGACCGGGACCGCGATCAACCCGACCACGGGAGTGGCCCGTTTGGACATGATCAAGAACATGAACACGGCCACCATCAGAAAGCCGAGTGCTACCAGCATTGCCACTCCTCGTCCGAACTCGCGTCGTGGTGTGATCGCGATAACAGCCAGTGTCGGGGGGAGGGACGCTCACAGTCACTGTTGCGTACTTAGAGAAGGTTGTGTTCTTTGTGGTGGCAACTACGGGCGACCCCGGAGATGTTCGCGCAGAGTCTCTGTCTCATACTCCGCGCGGAACAGCCCCCGCTTCTGCAGGACGGGGATCACCTCGTCGACGAAGTCGGCGAGGCCATTCGGGTAGAGCGGCGGCATCAGGTTGAAGCCGTCGGCCCCGCCGCTGCGGAACCACACCTCGATCTCGTCGGCGATCGATTCCGGGGTTCCGATCATGGTGCAGTGTCCGCCGCCTGCCGCCAGCGTGCCCAGCAGCGACCGCACGGTGGGACGGTCCTTCTCGATGATGCGGAGGATCGTGTCGTACCGGCCCTGCGGCCCGGTGAACTCCGACAGCGGCGGCAGCGCGGGAACGGGTGCGTCCAAGTCCCAGGCACTGCAGTCCTGCTGGACGAACATCGACAACTGCGCCAGCGACTGTTCGACGGGCAGGAGCGCGTCGAGTTCCGCCTTCTTCCGCCGGGCCTCCCCGCTGGTCGAGCCGACATAGGTCACGAGACCGGGCATCACGACCACCGCGTCGGCGTCGCGGCCGGCCGTGCGGATGCGCCGCTTCACGTCGGTGTAGTAGCTCTGTGCGGCCGAGAGGTCGTAGGCGACGGCGTAGATGCCCTCGGCGCACCGGGCGGCCAGGTCGCGGCCCTGATCGGACGCGCCCGCCTGGAACAGCACGGGACGACCCTGCGGTGAGTGCGGCACGTTCAGCGGACCGTCCACGAGGAAGTGCTTTCCCCGATGCTCGACCGGCTTCACCTTGGCCGGGTCCGCGAAGATGCCCTCCCGGTCGAGCACGAGCGCATCGGGCTCCCACGAATCCCACAGAGCGAGTGCCACATCGACGAATTCCGCGGCGCGCGAATAGCGCTCGTCGTGGGGAGGCATCTCCTCGAGTCCGTGATTGCGCGCCTCCGCGTCGAACATGGACGTCACCACGTTCCAGCCGACGCGGCCGCCGCTGATGTGGTCGAGCGACGCCAGCATCCGGGCGGCGTGGAACGGTGTGTAGAACGTGGTGGACACCGTCGTCACCAGTCCGACCCGCTCCGTCGCCCGCGCCATCGCGGACAGCGCGGTGAGCGGTTCGAGGAACCACATGCCTCCGGACGCGGGGTCGCGCACCGAATGCCCGTCCGCGAAGAACACCGCATCGAGGCAGCCCCGCTCCGCGGTCTGCGCCAACTCCTCGTAGTAGGTGATGTCGCAGAGTCGCTCGACCTGGGACGACGGGTGCCGCCACGCGGCGCCGTGGTGCCCGCAGCTGTAGAGGAACGCGTTGAAGTGCAGTTGCCGGGCGTCGCTCATGTCAGTCCTTGACCAGTCCGCCGTCGACGACGAGGTTCTGGCCGGTCACCGCACGCGACCACGGGGACGCGAAGAACAGCACCGCGTCGGCGAACTCGTCGGGGGTGGTGACCCGCTGCAGCGGGGTGCTCGCCGCGATGAGGTCGAACACCTCGTCGGGAGTGGCAGCGCTCGCGTCGGTGGTGCGGAGCAGCCCGCCCGAGACCATGTTGACGGTGATGCCGTCGGGACCGAGGTCGGAGGCGAGCGTGCGGGTCAGCGACAGCGCCGCCGCCTTGGCTGCCGTGTAGTCGTGGTACGGGACGACCGGGTTCTGGAACAGGTTGGTGCCGATGTTCACGATCCGGCCGAACCCGAGCGAACGCATGCCCGGCAGCGCGGCCTGCGTCGTGTGCAGTGTCGCCTTCACGCTGCCACGCAGCTGCGCGTCGAAGGCATCCCACGTGATGACGTCCGCCTTGTCGCGGGCGTCGCCGTTGAAGGAGAAGTCGGCGAGCGCGTTGTTGATCACCGTGGTCACCGGGGAGCCGAAGTGCTCCTCCGCCGCGGAGAACAGCGCCGCCACCTGTCCGGCATCGGTGACGTCGCCCCGGAGCGCGACCGCACGGTCCGCGCCCAGGGAGGCCGCGAGTTCCTCGGCCGCCTCCCGGCTGCTCCGGTAGTTCACGATCACCCGCGCGTCCTGCGCCGCGAACGACCGCACGATGGCGGCGCCGAGGCCCCGTCCACCGCCGGTCACCAGGACGATCTGCTTGTCGAGCTGCATGCTGTCACCTTCCGTTCGGTCGGCGACGAGATATCGGATGAGCGCATACGGCCGTCTCCGCGACATCCCTTCGCCGGCATTACCCAGTTCAGGTTCGACGGGTGTGTTCTCAGCCGTCCGGCTCGTCGCCGGGCAGCACCCCGTGTCACTGGCCAACAGTGTAAGCACAATCACCGTTTTTGACTCTTGGTTGTGCACAACCTAGTTGTGTGCAACTATTCAGTGGTGACCGACAACCTCGCCCTCGACCGCCAGGTGTGCTTCGCGCTGTACTCGGCTTCCCGGGCGATGACGGCGAGATACCGGTCGATGCTCGACTCGCTGGGAGTGACCTACCCGCAGTACCTCGTGCTGCTGGTTCTCTGGGAACAGGACGGTCGCGGAGTACGTGAGATCTGCGACGCCCTCGACCTCGACACCGGCACGCTGTCGCCACTGCTCAAGCGGCTCGAAACCCTGGGCCTGGTCGAACGCAGGCGCTCGTCCGCCGACGAGCGCCGCGTCGGGATCCACCTCACCGAGAAGGGTGCGGGCCTCCGCGCCGCCGCGGAGGCCATCCCTGCGGAACTCGCCCAGTCGACGGGAATGGGCATCGACGAACTCGTCGCCCTCCGAAACACCCTGTCGCGGCTCACCGAATCGCTCCACAGCGTCAACACCCCTACAGGAGAGAAGTAACCATGAAGATCGTCTACACAGCCGAAGCCCTCGCCACCGGAGAAGGACGCAACGGCCACGCCCGCACGTCCGACGGCCGGCTCGACCTGAACCTCGCGATCCCCACGGAGATGGGTGGGTCCGGCGACGGCACCAACCCCGAGCAGCTGTTCGCCGCCGGATACGCGGCATGCTTCCACTCCGCACTCCAGCTGGTCGGCCGTCAGGCAAAGGCGAACGTCGCCGACTCGGCCGTCGGCGCCCGCGTCGGCATCGGCCCGACGGACGGCGGCGGATTCGGTCTCGCCGTCACCCTCGAGGTCTCCCTCCCCCACCTGCCCCGCGCCGAGGCGCTCGAACTGACCGAGAAGGCACACCAGGTGTGCCCCTACTCCAACGCCACCCGCGGCAACATCGACGTCACCCTCGAGGTCACCGAAGACTGAGAAATCCTGACGGGCGTCGGGTCACCCGAACTTGAACTCGACGCCCGTCAGGTCCTCCGACAGGGACCACAGCGCCCGCGCGGTGTGCTCGTCCCGCGACTTCTTGTTGGAGCCCACCACTTTCGGGTGGCCACGCTGCTCGAACAGGCCGTCCGGCCCGATGTAGCTGCCGCCGATCACGTCGGGAGCCGTGGCCGCGTACAGCATCGGCAGCGCCCCCATCTCCGCCGACTGCGCGAAGATCCGGTTGCCGACGGCCATCAGCTTGTCCTGCACCGACTCGGTGTGGGCCTGCAGATTGGTCGACGCGTAACCGGGGTGCGCGGCCACGGCTTTGACGGGTGACCCCGCCGCGGACAGCCTGCGCTGCAATTCGTATGTGAACAGCAGATTCGCGAGTTTCGACTGCCCGTACGAGCTCCACCGGTTGTACTTGCGGCGTTCCCAGTTGAGGTCGTCGAGGTGAATCGTTCCCGCCTGATGCGCGGCACTCGACATCGTGGCGACCCGATCGGTGATCTTGTCGAGCAGCAGGCCGGTCAACGCGAAGTGCCCGAGATGATTTGTGCCGATCTGCATTTCGAATCCGTCGGCGGTCTTGCGCTGCGGAACCGCCATCACGCCGGCGTTGTTCACGAGCACGTCGACGGAATCGACGCCGGCCGCGAACTCGCGCACCGAGGCGAGGTCGGACAGATCGAGGCGGCGCACCTCGGCGTTGTCACCGATCGACCGTGCGACGACCTCTCCCTTGTGGGTATTGCGGCAAGCCAGTACGACGTGCGCCCCCGCCTTGCCCAGAGCCCGCGCGGCCACCTCCCCCAGACCGCTGTTGGCGCCCGTCACGACGAACGTGCGGCCGCTCTGATCGACGATGTCCGAAGCTGTCCACTTGGTCATGACGTCAACCCTACGGATCTCGGGACGTGTCGTGAACCCGTCACCACGCCTGCGCTCCGACCAGCGGAAGATTCACAAAACTCGGCCGATCCGGGGACAACGCGACGTGCTGCGGCTTCAGTTGACTGTCGGCCAGTATCGGTCCGAGCGGCAGATACCGGGGGACGCTGCCGGCGTACACGTCGACGCGCAGCCGGTGCCCCGGTTCGAGGACCGCGTCGGTGGGAACGAAGTTGATGTCCACCGGCGTCACTTCACCCGGAACCAGCGGCTGACGGGCCTCCACCGTCAGATAGTGGTGCGGTTCGGTGTAGTCACCGTTCGCCGACCTGGTGCTCTTCGAATCGTCCACGGCCCGCATGGAAGCGGTGAGAGCGCCGTTGGTGAGCGGAGTCGACGTTCCGTCCGGTGCGACGTCGTTCAGCGTCACCGCCCAGAATCCGTCCGGGGCGTCCAGCACGGTTTCGAGGTGCAGATTGACCGGGCCCGACAGCTCGGTCGGCTGAGCGACGGGCGCACTGGTGAACGTCAGGCCCTCGGCCTCGTTGAACCGGGAGTCCTTGCTGCACACCGACCCGAAGACGACGGCAGCGCCTGCGGTGCCCTGTGCACCGTCGCGGGAACAGAGCCCGCGAAGTCCGGGTGCGACGGTGAGCTGTGCCGCGTCGCCGGGTTTCGCCGACACCAGGCTGCCGTCGTGGGCGGCGTGCCCGGCGGTGCCGCTGGGGGCGCCCGACAGGTACATCCGCTGGTAGTCGACACCGGCCCGCGGGAACTGATCGGTGGTGGTCCAGCCGTTGCCCTGCTGATACAGCGTGACCGGGCCGTACTCGTCGATGCCGTTGTCGATGCCCTTCAGCCACTTGTCGAACCAGGCGCGTTCGAGGACGTCGAGTCGCGGTGGCGCACCCTGCTCACCGAAGCCGCCGCCGAACGAGATGTGGTAGGCGTCGCTCATGATCAGCTGCTTCTCACCGGCAGGCAGCGGGATGTCGTTGTAGACGCGCGGCTCGCTGTTCGCGAAGATGTCGTGCCACGCGCCGTAGAGCATCGTCGGCACCTGAATGTTCGCGGCCTGAGCCTTCCGCTCCTCGTAGAACTCGCCGTCCTGCGCCACCCGCAGCGTGCCGGGGTCGAGACCGTTGATGTCCGGCGCGGTCATGGCCTCGATGAGTGCGGGGAACAGCGTCAGCGGATCCCGCAACCGATCCTGCAGCCACTGCTGGTCGAAGCGGCCCTGCGCGAGGGCCTGGACGTCGGGAACGAACTTGAGACCGTTGACCAGCGACAGCCACAGCGGCATGAAGCCCACGCCGAGACCACCGCCCGTTCCGACGATGTCGCGGAGCAGATCGTTGCCCGGTTCGGTCGGGAAGATCGCCTTCAGCGCCGGCGGCTGATGCCCCGCGGCCTGCAGCGAATTGATCCCCGAGTAGGACACCCCCGCCATGCCGACCTTGCCGTCCGACCATCCCTGCTTGCTCATCCAGTCGATGATCTCGACGGAGTCCTGCTGCTCGAGCGGACCGAGCGCCTGCCATTCACCCTGCGAGAAGCCGGTGCCCCGCGCATCGACCACCACCTGGGTGTATCCGTTCCGGACGAGGTCGCGGTTGATGCCGAACACGCGCATTCCGCCGCCGGTGAGCACCTTCGCCGCTTCACCGACGCCGTCGAACGGGGTTCCGGCGAGGTCGAAGGAGTTCACCAGGTCGACGACGGTGTCCTCGAGCCCGGGCGCCGCGAACACGGAATCGACGAGATTGCCGACCAGCTTCGTGTACGGCGTGACATTGAGGACCGACGGCATCTTGGTGTCGATCGGTGTGCCGGAGGCGTCCGCGGGGCGATAGACGTTGGCCTTCAGCACCGTTCCGTCACTCATCGTGATGGGGACGTCCCAGTCGATCGCGATCACCGGGTACTCGGGCGGCGCGTCGACCGCGGCGTTCCACGCCGCCCCGGCCGCCCCGCCCGTCGGATCTGCCGACGCCGTCACCGTGGGCACCACCGCGAGCCCCACCCCCACCGCCAGAGCGACTGCCACCGCACCCGGTCGAAACGCCCATCGACGCACGATCACCACGAACCCCCGTGAAATCCTCCGATGACGCGCCTCAGCGACCAGTCAGGGTGGTCCGCGTCACAAACTTACCGGATAGTAACCATGAGTCCCCTCGCGGTCAACGGCGGATTTCCGCAGCCTGTCGACTACCGTGACGGGGTGCCCGACGCCCCACTTCCCGTCCGCGACGGCCTCAACCCGACGCGGCTGAGGATGCCGGACGACGGCTCGTGGCCCACCGTGCTCGCGTACCTCGTCGCACGTTTTCCGCACGACGAGACCCGCCTTCGCGAGAAGGTGGCCACTTCGGAAGTCGTCGACGAGCGCGGGCAGCCGATCACCGAGGCCACCCCGTTCGCACCCCGCAGATTCGTGTACCTGTACCGGGATCCGCCGGTCGAGAAGCGGGTGCCGTTCGAGATCGAGATCCTCCACCGCGACGAGGACCTCCTCGTCGTGGACAAACCCCACTTCCTGGCCAGCACCCCGCGCGGCGCGTACATCGCGGAGTCGGCGCTGGTCCGGTTGCGCCGAGACCTCGACCTCCCGGAACTGACACCCGCGCACCGGCTCGACCGGTTGACCGCCGGGGTGCTGATCTTCACGGTGCGTCGGGAGGTCCGGCGCGACTACCAGTCGCTGTTCGATCAGCGCCGGGTGGTCAAGGAGTACGAGGCGGTCGCCCGTCACGACCCCGACCTTCCGCTCCCCGTCACCGTCCGCAGTCGAATCGTCAAGGAGCGGGGCGTCCTGAAGGCCTACGAGGTGGACGGTCCCGCCAACAGCGAGAGCCGCATCGAACTCCTCGAGGTCCACGGCGACGTGGCCCGGTACCGACTGCTGCCGCACACCGGCAAGACGCACCAGTTGCGGTTGCACATGAGTTCGCTCGGCATCCCGATCCACGGCGACAACTTCTATCCCGACTTCTACGACGTTGCCGCCGACGACTATTCGACGCCGCTTCGGCTGCTGGCCCGGTCCGTCGAGTTCGTCGACCCCTATTCCGGCGTCACGCGACGCTTCGCGAGTGTCCGGAGCCTCGACTGGCCGAGCTGACCTCGCATTCTTTCCCTCCACCCGGACAGGCGGAAAGATGGTGACATGAGTACCGCGACGTCCGTCTCCGAAGTGGAACGCAAGTACGAAGCGTCATCCGATCAGCAACTCCCGGCACTCTCGGGACTTCCGGGTGTCGATGGTGAACCGCGACGCGACACGGTCCAGCTGTCCGCCCTGTATTACGACACCGGCGAACTCCTGCTACTCCGCGCCGGAATCACCCTCCGCCGCCGGGAAGGCGGCGACGATGCCGGCTGGCACCTGAAGATCCCGGCAGGCGCGGATGAGCGGACCGAGCTGCAGCTGGCACCGGACGCCGAGCACCCCGAGACGGAGGTGCCCCGGGAATTCACGGAACTGCTCACGGCTGTCACCCGCGGCGCCGCACTGAACCCGGTCGCGCTCATCAGCACCGACCGCGAGCGGCAGCGGCTCGTGGACGCGGCGGGAACGACGCTCGCCGAGGTCGTCTCGGACGTCGTGATCGCTGCCGTCCCCGAGACGGGGACCGGATCCGACGAGCGGGTGTGGCGCGAGATCGAGGTCGAACTCGCGGCCGGCGACCGAAACCTGTTCGACGCCATCGACTCCCGGCTGACCGATGCTGGAATCACCCGGTCGGACGCGCCGTCGAAGCTGCGGCGGGCGCTCGGCGACGCGGTGACCGGCACCCCGCGCCCCGCGCGCAGGAAGAAGGGCTCCGCTCCGCGGACGCTGCTGCTGGAGTATCTGGCGGCACAGAAGAATTCTCTCGTGGCGGCCGACCTCGGCGTGCGGCGCGACCTCGAGGAGTCCGTCCACGACCTCCGGGTCTCGGCCCGGCGCATTCGGAGTGTCCTCCAGGTGTACGGGCCCAGCCTGCGCGATCAGGAAACCGTCGACGAGTTGATCGTCGAACTCCGCTGGGTCGGTCAGGCCCTCAGCTCGGCGCGGGACACCGAGGTGCAGTGGAGCCGGCTCGTCGATCGGCTGGGCGGCGCCGAGGAAATACCCGACCGCGAGGTCGTGCGGGCGCGCCTCGACGAATACTTCTCGGGGCTTGCCGCGACGGCCCGGCCCGCGGCACTGGCCGCCCTGAACTCCCAGCGCTACCTCGACCTGCTCGCCGGGCTCGACACGTTCCTCGCCGCCGTCGAGGCGTCCGGGGGCTCGGGCCCGTCGAAGAAGTCCGTCGCGAAGTCCCTGCGCGCGTTGTCGAAGTCCGTCCACCGGCGCGTGCGGAAGGCGGCGGCCGCGACCACCCGGGCCGAGCGCGACGAGCTGACGCACCGAGCGCGCAAGCGCGCCAAACGAATGCGCTACGCAATCGAGTCGACGCGGTCGCTGGCGCCGAAGGGCTCCGACCGCGCGCAGACGAGGTTCAAGGGATTTCAGGACGTACTCGGCGAGTACCAGGACGCGGTCGTCGCACGGGACCACATCCTCGCGATGGTCGCGGAGGATCAGCACTCCGCCGAGTCGAGCCTGGGCCTCGGAATGCTGCTGCAGCGTGAGCTCGATCGCGGTGACGCACTGGCAGTCGAAGTGAAACCGGAGTGGAAGAGCGCGAAGAAGGTGGCCCGAAAAGTCTGGAAGTAGGGCACAGTCGGGGAGTACCCAACAGCGTGAGCGAAGGGAGCCAGACGTGAGCACACCCGCCAGTCATTCCGTCGTCGTCGGCCTGGACGGATCCGACGCCTCCACCGCCGCCGCCCTGTGGGGCGCCACAGTCGCGTCGAAGTGGGGTGCCACGCTGTCGCTCGTGCACGCGCTGCCGCAGGACGGCCCGTTGTACAGTCCCGCCGCGATCATGCTGGAATCGCAGTTCCTCAGTCAGCTGCGCGAGGACGGCGAGGCCATCATCGGGACGGCGAAGAGGCTGCTGGGACCGAAATTCCCGGGTCTCGACATCGAGACGACCATCAGTCCCGGTCCGGCGGGCACCGCACTGCTCGAGGCCGCCGACTGGGCCCGGTTGATCGTGCTCGGATCCACGGGAACGGGAGCGATCCGTTCGGTGCTGCTCGGCTCGACTGCGCTGCACGTGGCCAACCGCGCACCCTGCCCGGTGATCGTTCTGCGGGGTGAGGTCACCACACCGGACCAGCGCCCGGTGGTGGTCGGGGTCGACGGAAGCGACCTCAGCCGCGACGCGGTGGCCCACGCATTCGAGTTCGCGTCGTTCTTCGAGGCGCCGCTGAGCGCCGTCCACACGTGGCAGGGCTCCCCGACACTCGGCGCGGGCGGCACCGGCATGCTCGTCGACTGGGACGCCGTCAAGCAGGAAGAGGAGGCACTGCTCTCCGAGGGTCTCGCGGGTGAGTCGGAACGATACCCGGACGTGTCGGTGACCAGGGTGGCCGAGCAGGGCGCCGCAGCCGACGTCATCCTGCGGCATGCGGGGGACGCCCAGCTGATCGTCGTCGGCAGCCACGGCCGAGGACCGTTGCTCGGCGCGCTGATGGGCTCCACGAGCCAGAATCTGCTCCACCACGCGACGTGTCCGGTCATGATCTGCCGGAGCGAGTGACGGTCGTCCGGCTAGACGATGCTCGTCCCCACCAGCTGGCCGATTCCGTACGTGACGATCATCGCGAGTGCCCCGCCCAGCACGACACGGAGCACTGCACGGGTGCGCTGTGCGCCGCCGAGAGCGGCGCTGACGGTGCCCGTGAGGGCCAGCGCGACCAGCACCGCGGCGAATGCCACCGGAATGCGCAGGTGCACAGGCGGTAGGAGGATCGCCAGCAGCGGGACGAGCGCGCCGAGCGTGAAGGACAGCGCCGAGGATCCCGCGGCCTGCCAGGGGTTGGTCAGGTCGTCCGGGTCGATGCCCAATTCCACGTCCACGTGGGCAGCGAACGCATCGTGATCGGTGAGTTCGCGCGCGACCGTCCGGGCGGTCTCGTCGCTCAGCCCCTTGGCCTCGTACATCGCGACGAGTTCCTCGAACTCGGCACCGGGGGTTTCGGCGAGTTCGCGGCGTTCCTTCGACAACAGCGCGCGTTCGGTGTCGCGCTGGGTGCTCACCGAGACGTATTCGCCCAGGGCCATCGACACCGCCCCGGCTGCGAGACCTGCGAATCCGGCAGTGAAGATCGCCGACCGCTCGGTGGTGGCCGCGGCCACCCCGACCACCAAGCCTGCGGTCGACACGATGCCGTCATTGGCACCGAGAACACCGGCCCGCAACCAGTTGAGGCGGCTCGCCAGACTGGGTGCGTGCGGCTCGTCGGGATGCCGCGAGGGCTCGGCCCGCTCGGCGTTCGCTGCTGACATGCGTTCAGGCTAAGGCGAAAAGACCTGGTCGGATAGCCAGGCT
Organism: Rhodococcus wratislaviensis; assembly: GCF_900455735.1. Classification (GTDB taxonomy): domain Bacteria; phylum Actinomycetota; class Actinomycetes; order Mycobacteriales; family Mycobacteriaceae; genus Rhodococcus_F; species Rhodococcus_F wratislaviensis. Next base: position 450,269 of record NZ_UAUI01000022.1, read on the forward strand.
AGGCTGCGCTCGGCCGCGGTGAGCCGTTCCCCGCACACCGAAACCAAGCAGTTGCTAGGTTAGGGGCGCTCGTTCCTCACACGCTTGGAGTTCCTCATGGCGACACCCGCCACCAGCACCCCCCGACGTCGCTGCGCCGCACTGGTGACGGGCGGCACCGGCGGCATCGGCTCCGCCATCGCACGTCAACTCGCGACCCTCGGCCACGACGTGGCCATCACCTACCGATCCAATGCCGATGTCGCCGCGGACCTCATCGGCGAATTGGAAGGCCGGGGCGTCGCCGCGCAGGCGTTCTCCGCCGACCTCACCGACCAGTCCCGCGTCGCGAGTGTCGTGAAGCAGACCGTCGAACACTTCGGCGGCCTCGGCGTCCTCGTTCACGCCGCGGGACCGCACATTCCGATGATCCACCTGTCCGACGTCGCTCCCCGGGACTACGCCGAGCACCTCGAACAGGAGGCCGTCGCCTTCTTCACCGTCGTCAAGGCCGCCCTGCCCGCACTCAGGGAGGCGTCCGGTTCCGTCGTCGCGGTCACGACCGCGGCCACCAGCCGGTTCCCGGTGCGCGACGGACTGTCGCCGGGAACCAAGGGCGCGATCGAACAGCTGGTCAAGGGATTCGCCGCCGAGGAGGGCCGCTACGGCGTCCGCTTCAACTCGGTGGGCCCGGGCATGCTCACCGACGGCATGGCCGAGCGGCTGATCAACTCCGAAGAACTCGACCAGCGCGCACTCGACGCCGCCATGAGCCGGATACCGCTACGCCGGTTCGGCACCGCCGCCGATATCGCCGAGGCGGTCTGTTTCCTCGCGAGCGACCGGGCCGGGTTCGTCACCGGGCAGAAGCTCGACGTCGACGGCGGATACACGGTGTGATCAGCGGCCATGTGTAATGGACGGGTATGACTGACGCCGACGACACCCGCCCGACGCCCCGCAGGCGTCGTGTCGAATGGGTGATCGGCGGCCTGCTCGTCGTCGTGCTCGCGGTGGAGATCATCCTCATCTGGCCGGACCTCTCGGAGAGCGTCCAGAACCTCGGCGACCTCGAATGGGGATGGGTGGCCGCGGCGGTCGTGGCGTCGCTCGCGTCGATGTCGAGTTTCGCCCGGGTCCAGCGCTGCCTGCTGGGGGTCGCGGACGTGCACGTCAGACAGCGGCAGTCCCTCGCGGTGACGTTCGCCTCCAATTCGATGAGCGTGACGCTGCCGGGCGGCCCGGTTCTGGCGACGACGTTCACGTACCGGCAGACGCGCCTCTGGGGTGCCTCACCGGTGGTCGCGACGTGGCAACTGGTGATGGCCGGCGTCCTCCAGGCGATCGGGCTGGCGCTCGTCGGACTGGCGGGCGCGCTGCTCGTCGGGGCCAAGACCAACCCGTTCTCGCTGATCTTCACGTTCGGCGGCCTGTGCGCCTTCCTCGTCGTGGCTCAGTACGCCGCATCACGGCCCGACGCCCTCGAAGGTGTCGGCATCACCGCGCTGCGCGGATTCAACGCGCTTCGAAAGAAGCCACCGCTGACCGGTGTTCGCCAGTGGAAGCACATCGTGAACCAGATGAGCGCCGTCCGGATGGATCGCCGCGACACGGCCCGCGCGTTCGGGTGGTCGCTGTTCAACTGGATCGCCGACGCCTCGTGCCTCGCCTTCGCGTGCTACGCGGTCGGCGCCCATCCCGGGTTCGCCGGACTCGCCGTCGCGTACGCGGCGGGCAACGCCGCGGGTTCGGCCATCCCGCTCCTGCCCGCCGGGCTGGGTGTGATGGACGCCGTGCTCGTCCCCGCTCTGACCGCCAGCGGAATGACCGGCGCCGAGGCGGTATCCGCGATCGTCGTCTACCGGCTGGTCAGCTTCCTGCTCATGGCGGCCATCGGCTGGATCGTCTTCGCGGCACGCTTCCGGGGTGCGCAACAGCAGGGCGACGAGGGCCCGGACCTCGAACCGCTGTGGCGTCGCGGCACGTGAATACGTCCCGCTGAGAGAGAAACCCGGGCCGGGACGGCCGACGACGGTCCTACGGTCGATCCGTGACGGAACCGGAAACACGTGAAAAGCAGGTCGTCGTCGTCACCGGCGCGGCCTCGGGAATCGGTGCGGGGATAGCCCGGCACGCGCATGCCCGCGGTATGGCCGTAATCCTCGCAGACATCGACACGACCGCACTGGACCGTCTGGCCGCGGACCTGGGCGGAGCCGCCCTCACGTGCGCGACCGACGTCGCGGACTCCGGGTCCGTCCACGCCCTGGCCGATCTCGCGTACGACTCGTTCGGCCGGGTGGACCTGCTCTTCAACAACGCGGGAATCATGCGGGCCGGATTCCTCTGGCAACTCGGCGAATCCGACTGGGACGCCGCCCTCGGTGTCAACGTCACGGGTGTCGTCAACGGGATCCGGGCGTTCGTTCCGCGCATGATCGACCAGGACGGCGGCGGACGCGTCGTCAACACGGCATCGGTCGGCGGATTCGCGCCCGGGCCGATGATGTCGCCGTACAGCGCATCGAAGTTCGCGGTCGTCGCGATCACCGAGTGCCTGCAGATGGAGCTGAGCATGGTGGGCGCCCCGGTGTCCGCGAGCGTGCTCGCGCCGGGGCCTGTCATCACGTCCGTCTTCGACAACCCGTTCGGGGCGGTCTCCCATCCGGCCGTCGACCGGATGGTCGCGCAGATGCGCGAACTGCTCGGCACCGACGGTCTCGACGCCGACACGTTCGCCGAGTTGGTCTTCGCAGGCATCGACCGGGGCGACTTCTGGCTCGCACCGCAGGGCGAGCACCTCGACGCCATGGTGCGCCAGCACACCGCCACCATCCTCGAGCGGCGAGAACCGGTGATCCGGCAGTCGTTTCGCTGAGCGCGGCACGTCGAGATCGTCCCGCCGAGTGGGACATTCGGCGGACAGCGACCGTTAGTTCTGCTACCTTTTGCCGAACCAAGCACTTGCTTGCTTTCCGTGATGTCAAAGGGGCGCCCATGCGAATTCGATCCTCAGCTCTCACTGCGGCGCTCGCCGTGACCGCGCTCACGCTCACCGGCTGTTCCGGCGCGGGCGCAGACGACGCCGACGCCGCCGGCGGCCCGTACCGGGTGCTCGTGACCGGCGGAATCAGCGGGCAGGGCGCGCTCGCCGCGAATGCTCAGACGTCCGTGCTCGCGGCGAAGGCAAGCGCCGAGGCGGTGAACAGGGCCGGCGGCGTCGGTGGACGCCAAGTGGAGATCACCGTCGTCGACGACGCGGGCGACGCCACCACTGCCGTGTCCAAGCTGCGAGAGGCCATCGCGTCGGGAAAGAAGCCCGACCTCTTTCTCAACTCGGGCCCGTCGACCATCACCACCGCGACCCTGCCGATCCTCGCGCAGAACAAGATCCTCTCGTTCAACATCGGGCCCACCGAGGATTCGGCGAATCCGGAGAAATACCCGCTCAACTTCGACCTCGCGTCGGGACCGGCCGAAAACGCCGAGACCATCGTGCGATACATCAAGGGCAAGGGATATCAGTCCGTCGGCGTCGTCCACGGGAGCAGCGCCTACGGTGAAGTGTTCGGGCAGGCGATGGAAGACGCGCTGAGCGGTGAAAGTGTGAGTAGCACCGGATCCGAGGAGTACGACACCGCAGCACTCGACATGACTGCGCAGCTGCAATCGCTGAAGAACCGAGGCACACAGGCGCTCGTCGTGGACGCCTACGGGGCACCACTGGGGTATCTACTCGCGAGCCTTCAGCGGCTCGACTGGAACATTCCGCTCGTCGGAAACACCTCGGTCGCGGGAACGTCGCTGGTCTCGAAGGCTGCACCGGAAGGTGTGCTCGGCACTCCGGCAACGGCGAATCTGGTCATGCACGTCCTCTCGAGCACCGTCCACGACGCTGACGACACCGCGGTCAACACCATGGTCGACAACATGAAGGCCATGGGCGACATCCCGTCGACGCTGATCCTCGCCGACAACTACGACGCACTGCCCCTCGTCGTGGCCGCCGCGAACAAGGCCGGAACCTCGTCCGATCCCGAAGCCCTCGCCGATGCGCTCGAGAACCAGGAAGTCCTCGACAGCGCCGAGACCGCGTTCTCCCCGTCCTATCACTTCTCAGCGGACTCGCACGCGTCGAAACCCGGAGACGAAGCGTACAAGTTCGTGCCGCCGAGCCCACTCCTCAACGGCCAGTACGGAAACCCGAGCGCGTGACACTCGACCACAGGAGATCCCGGTGACCATAGTTTGGTCGGGCCTCGCGCTGGGGGCGGTCTACACGCTCGTAGCGATCGGCTACAACATCGTCTTCATCTCGTCCCACACGTTCAACTTCGCTCAGGCCCAGCTGATGATGGTCGGAACCTTCGTCGCCTACACCGGACTGGTCACCTTGAAGTTGCCGATCCTCGTCGTGGCGGTGACAGCGACGGTCACGGTGACGATCCTGGCCGGTATCGAGGAGATCATTGCAGTCCGGCCCGTCCGTGATCACCAGAATCAGCTCGTCACCACGCTCGGCGCCGCGACGCTGATCAACGGTGCGACGCAGCTCATCTGGGGAAGCGAACCACTCACCGTCCCGTTCTTCGGTTCGAACGGTCCGATCACGGTCCTCGGCGGCCGCACGTATCCGGTCGAGATCGTGCTGCTGGTTCTGGCGATCGTGCTGGTGGTCGTCCTCGGCCGGGCCGGGACACGGACCATGACAGGTCTCGCCCTCCTGGGCATCTCCGAGGATCGCGAAGCCGCCCTCCTGCGCGGTGTCAACGTCCGGGCGCTCGCTCTCGGTGCGTTCGCCTTTTCCGGCGCGCTCGCCGGATTCCTCGGGCTCTTCGTCGGTCCCAAGACGTTTGCGGTGGCCACGCTGGGTTCGGCGCTGGCCATCAAGGGCTTCGTCGCATTGGCGATCGGCGGGTTCGGCTCGCTCCCCGGCGCATTGGTCGGTGGTCTGACCGTCGGTCTCGTCGAGTCGTTCGCGGCGCTCGAGTTGGGTAGCCAGTACAGCAACATCGCGGTCTTCGTGGTCCTCATCGCGATCCTCATGGTGCGTCCGGCCGGACTGTTCGGCCGGGTGCGGGAACGGGTGGTGTAGACAATGTCCCTGTGGCGCCTGATTCGATCGGCTCCGAGTTGGCTCTTCCCACTCGCCGTCGGCCTCCTCGTGCTGTTCCTGCCGGAGTTCGGTCTCGATTTCGCGGTGTCCCGCCAGGTGCAACTCGCCTGCATCCTCGCGCTGGTCGTCAGCGGACTCAACCTCAGTCTCGGCTATGCGGGTGAACTCGCGCTCGGCCAAGCCGCGATGTACGCGGCCGGGGCATACACCGCAGGGCTCATGTCGATCGCCGGTTACACGGACATCGTGCTGCAGTTGATCGCCTCGGGTCTGGTCGCGCTCGCGGTGGGTATCGTCACCGGAATTCCCGGATTGCGGCTCGGGAGTTGGTCATTGGCGATGACCTCGTTCTTCCTCGTACTCCTCGTCCCGGACGTCATCGCCGTCTTCGGGGACGCCACCGGCGGCCGGAACGGACTCAGCGGGATCGAACCGGCAACCCTGTTCGGGGAAGTAGTGGACGGCGACCGGTTCTACACGGTCGTCGTCATCGTCGCGATCCTCTGGTTCGCGGTCATGCGCAACCTGGTGGTCTCCCGGCACGGCATCGCGTTCCGCACACTGAAACAGAGCCCGGTCCTGGCGTCCTCGGTGGGCATCTCGGTGTTCCGGATGAAACTTCTCGGTTACGCGATCGGCGCATTCCCCGCCGGCCTCGCAGGCGCATTGTTCGCGAACATCGACATGTATGTATCACCCGAGGCGTTCGGATTCACCTTCGCCACAGCAGTTCTGGCGGCGTGCATCCTCGGCGGCGCGACGAGCGTCTACGGTGCGGCGGTCGGGGCAGCGATCATGCAACTCGGCCCGAACCAATCGTCCGAGTTCCAGCAGTACGCCCTGGTCTTCTACGGTGGGTTCCTGATTCTCGGCGGCGTCCTCCTCAGTGGTGGCCTCGCGAAAGTCGCCAAGCAGGCCGCGGCACGGCTGGACCGGGCAGCGGGCCTGACCGGCAGCAGAACAGGAACCCGCCCCAGGCCCGCGAACCGATCCGCGATGGACCCGATGTCGGGTCAGACGCTCGTGGTCGACGGCATCTCGAAGGCATTCGGCGGCAACCAGGCACTCGACAACGCGTCGCTGCGTGCGGAACCGGGCAACATCACCGCACTGATCGGACCGAACGGCTCGGGCAAGACGACGATGCTGAACATGATCTGCGGGTTCTACCGTCCCGACAGCGGGCGAATCCTGATCGGCGACAACGAGGTCCAGGGCAGAGCGCCGGAGCAGGTCGCCCGATGCGGCGTGGCGCGCACCTTCCAGACACCCGACATCCCCGACGGCGTCACGGTTCTCGAGGCCGTGGCCTCGGGTCGATACAGCACCGATCGAGTTTCGATGCTGTCGACCGTGTTGCGGCTTCCCCGCCACCACAAGGTCCGCGAGAGCGACGTCGCCGAGGCGGAACGCGCACTCGACATCGTGGGGCTGTCGCATCTCCGCGACGAGACCGCTACTGCACTCCCCCTGGGTATGCGGAGGCTTCTCGAGGTCGCCCGGTCGGTGGTCGCCGAGCCACGGCTCCTCCTGCTCGACGAGGTGGCGTCCGGCCTCGACGAGGACGAAGTGGAACGTCTTGCCGGGCTGATCCGGCAGCTCAGCGATGCCGGATGCACGATCGTGCTGGTCGAGCACAACTTCCGCTTGGTACTGGCACTCGCCGACACCATCGTCGTACTCGCCCAGGGACGCGTCATCGCGGCGGGTGCGCCGTCCGAGATCGAACACGACCCGCGCGTACTCAGCGAATACCTCGGCGTGGTCGCCGAGGGCACGGAACTGGCCGGAGAGGCGACCTCATGAGCGAGCAGACGACGAAGCCCCTACTCAGCCTGCGGAATGTGCAGTCCGGCTACGGCGACCTCCGGGTGGTGTGGGACGTCTCGCTCGACGTGTGGCCCGGCAAGGTCACCGCACTGCTCGGGCGGAACGGCGCAGGGAAGACCAGCACCCTGCGCGCCATCTCGGGACTGAACAAGGTGTCCGCGGGAACGATCGAGTTCGACGGCCGCAACATCTCGAAGGTGCCGCCACACCGGCGGGTCCGTCAGGGCATGGCCTACGTGCAGGAGGGAAAAAGGGTGTTCCACCGACAGACCGTGGAACAGAACCTGATTCTCGGCGGGTACGTCCGCAAGATGCGACGCTCGGCCATCCGCGAGGAGGTGGCGCGCATCTACGACCTGTTTCCCGTCCTCGGCCGTAAACGTGGTCTGCTCGCGGGTGCGATGTCCGGCGGGCAGCAGCAGATGCTGGCAATCGGGCAGGCCCTGATGGCCGAACCCACCCTGCTTCTGCTCGACGAGCCTTCCGGCGGACTGGCGCCCGTGATCGTCAACGAAGTGATGGAGCGCGTGACCGTCCTCAAGGAGGCGGGGCTCGCGGTGCTTCTCGTCGAGCAGGCGGTCGATGCTGCGATGAGCGTGGCCGACCACGTCACGGTCCTCGACGTCGGACGCGTCGTCATGGATGCGGATGCGGGCGAGATCGATGACAGGGCGGTGATTCGCGACGCCTACTTCGGACGCGTCGGCTGAAAAACTAGCCGCCGAGGCGCCGGAACACGAGGCGGACCGCGAGCCCGAGGTGAGCCATCACCTCGTCCACCGAGATGCGGCCGGCCACCCAGGACACCAGGCTCGACATCCAGACGTCGCCGATCACGCGGATGGCGTTCAGCTGGTCGTCGGAGATCTGCTCGACGCCGATCGTCTTGGCGAACATCTCGGTCATCAGGGCGCCGAACGCATCCAGTTCGGCCGAAGCCGACGCGTCCGCGAACATGAACGCGCGCACCAGGGCCTCGTATCGCGGCCGATCCTTCTCGAGGACTTCCGTGTTCTTGCGGAGCACGAACAGGATCCGCTCCGACGGCGTGTCCCCGGGGATCGCGACGTCCTCGAACCGGGACCGCATTCCCTCGAACACCATCAGCAGGCCCATCACCAGCATGTGGTTCTTCGACGGGAAGTAGCGGTACACGGTGCCCAGCGCGACCCCCGCCCGATCGGCGATGGCCCGCATCTGCACGGCGTCGTACCCGCCTTCGGAGGCGAGTTCCATCGCCGCGGCGACGATCCGCTGGTAACGCTCCCGCTGCGGGGCCTTGGCCCCGCGCGAGGGCAGCTGCCCGTTGCGAAGCAACGACAGTAGCCCGTCACGGCCCGCTGTCAGCGGCTCTTCAGCACTGCTCATGGACGTCAGCCTAGCGACAGTCGCCTCGGTGTCGTCCGGTGACGGCACCGGTTCCGGTCCTCACGATGTCCGGATTGCCCAGGGTTCCCCCGGATAGACTCACCTCGACCGCCGGAGGTTTCCCGTGCCCAGAGTTCATGTCGGACCCGAGGATCGTGTGATCCGGCTGCGCGACGGACGCCTGATGGGTTTCGCGGAGTACGGCGACCCCGGCGGATTCGTGGTCGTGAACGCCCACGGCGGACTCGCCGGACGCCTCGACGTCGCGGCCGCCGACCGGAGCGCTCGCGATGCGGGCATCCGTCTCCTGTCCCCCGACCGTCCCGGGATCGGACTGTCGGATCCACAGCCGGGCCGGACGGTCCTCGACTGGGCCCGCGACGTCGAAGACCTCGCGAATCACCTCGGCGTCGACCGTTTCGGCGTCATGGGGTGGTCGATGGGCGGACAGTACGCGCTCGCGGTCGGATCCGGGGTCGCGTCGCGCGTGACGAGTGTCGCGGTGATCGCCGGCGCCCTGCCCCTCACCGAACCCGGGGTGTTCGCCCAGCTTCCCGCCGGGGACCGCGCCTTCACCCGGCTGTCCCAGCACGCTCCGCTGGTGGCGCGGATCTGCTTTCGCGTCATGGGCGCCGCCGCGCTGCGTGCTCCGCGGCTGTTCCGGCGACTCGGCGCCCGCGACCTCGGCACCGCGGACGCAGCCGTGCTCCGCTCCGAGCCGGTCCGGAACTTCTCGCTCATGTCCGGCGAGGCTCTCCGGACGGCGCCCGGGATGGTGGAGGACTACCGCGCGTGGATGCGGCCGTGGGGGTTCGCGCCCGAAGATCTGACCGTGCCGGTCGACGTCTGGGGCGGAAGCGAGGACGAACTCGTGCCCACGCACTGGCCGCCCGCGCTCGCCCGCCGAATTCCCGGCGCCACGCTGAACATCCGCCCCGGCGGTCATTTCATGGCTCACCTGCACTACCGGGAGATCTTCGACACCCTGCGGCGGCGCTCGGAGTCCTAGGTCGCTGCCGCCAGCTTGTCGAGCCATTCCCGCATCAGGAGCAGCTCGCCGGTGCTAAGCCCGGACCGCCCCGCGGCGGCGTCGAGGGCGCGTGCGAGGGCGTCCGCCTTCTCGACCACCTCCCGTGAGGCCTCCGACCGCACAGCGGGCGCAGGCCGGATCAGCCCGGCGATCACGTTGTCGCGCAGTTCCCGTGACAGGGAGAGGTCCGCCTCGCCCTCCGGCTGAGCGATGAGGTGCAGGGTCATGCCGACGTTCGCCGCCACGAATTGCCCGGCGGCGATTGCCGGCGTCACCCGCAGGCGTCCCTGCTGCGCGATCTCGGTCAGCAACTCGAGGAGTCTCGTCTCGGCGACGGATGTCACCGCACACGGCGTGCCCGGGGCGATCCGGCCGTACAGCAGGACGTAGAACGAGGGATTGTCGAGCCCGTAGCGGACGTGATCGTCCCAGCCCTCCCGCAGGTCGGCGATCGGGTCGTCCCCGCGCCGATTCGTGGCCCGGACGTACTGGCCGAACCCGTACTCCACGACCGCGTCGAACAGGCCCTGCTTGCTGCCGAAGTGGTGGTACAGCGTCGGGGCCTGCACTCCGGCGAGGTCGCAGACGGCGCGGGTGGAGACGGGCTTGCCCTTGGCCTCGTCGAGCAGTTGGGCCGCTGCCTTCAGCAGACGGTCGCGGGCGTTGCCGGCCACACTCTTCGTTGTCACACCGCTATGCTACTTCTATAGCGTTGCTATACACGCGACACTGCCGCACACGGACAGGGAGAACATCATGCGCACCACCACGACACCCGAGATCGTCACCCGCTATTTTCGAGCAGCCGACGCAGGAGACCTGGACGCGCTCACGGCGTGCTTCACCGAGCACGGGGCCGTGACCGACGAAGGCCGGACCGTCCGCGGGCGCGACGGCATCCGGCAATGGCGCAGGGACCTCGAATCGAAGTACACCTACACAGTCGAGGTGACCGGAACGGAGACGGTCGCCGACGACAGCTATGTGGTCACCACCACAGTGGAAGGAAATTTCCCCGGAAGCCCGGTGGAACTGAAGTACGAGTTCGTTCTCAGCGACGGCCTCGTCGACACGCTGCGGATCGCCCCCTGACCCCACGTGAGTGCGAAAGCGTGCCGGAACACACTTTCGCACTCACGTGGGGGGAGAACGAAAAAACTCCGCTGTCGACGTTCTCGACAACGGAGCTTCGGTGAATCGTGGTGGCCAGGGCCGGGATCGAACCGGCGACCTTCCGCTTTTCAGGCGGACGCTCGTACCAACTGAGCTACCTGGCCGGACGGCACCCGAACCGAATGCCTATCGCATTGTGTTGCCGATACTCGGTATCGGCAACACACTTGCGACCCTGACGGGACTCGAACCCGCGACCTCCGCCGTGACAGGGCGGCGCGCTAACCAACTGCGCCACAGGGCCTTGCTTTGTCCTGCTGTGCTTTACAAGTGTAAAGCGTTACTGCGTGTCACTTTTACTGCCGTCGAACCATACCTCATGCTCGACACCGGTCAAACGTACCCCCTACGGGATTCGAACCCGCGCTACCGCCTTGAAAGGGCGGCGTCCTAGGCCGCTAGACGAAGGGGGCCCGCCGGATTTCTCCGAACCAGTACCTCAACGGCGTTCCGTTGGGAGCTTGGATAGCTTAGGACACGGATCGAGAATTTCCCAAATCGCCAGGTCAGACTACGAATCAGGCAGTTCTGAACCGGAATCCGGCCATCCGTCCCTCGCAAACTTCTCCAACCATTCGGGTGAAGCCATCGCAGCGAGGATCACTTCGAGCGATTCCGCGAACCGCTCGCCGAGGTCACCCTCCAGAGCCGTCATGTCGGACATGTACCGCTGGCCGGCGAGAGACGCCGCCAGAACCCGGGTGAACTTCTCGGGGTCGGCGTCGGCGCGCAGCAGACCGTCGCGCTGCGCGCGGATCGCGAACTCGTGCGCGGTGCGCCCCCACACCTGCGAGCCACCGGACTGCACGTCCGGATAGAACTCGGGTTCGACGATCAGCCGGAACTCGGCCCGCACGATGACGCTCGAATGAAAGAGCTTCGCCAGGTCGATCACGAAACCGTGGAGGGCTTCGAACGGCCCGATGTCCGTGCGACTCGTCCACCTGTCGGTCAGGGCGGTGAATTGCTCCACTCCGGATTGAAGGACGGCACGGGCGAGTTCTTCCTTCGATTGGAAGTGGAAGTACATCGCCCCTTTGGTGGCGTTCGAGCCCTCGAGGATCGTGTTGACCGACGCCGCCGCATAGCCGCGCTTCGCGAACTCGATCGCGGCCGACTCCACCAGCGCAGCGCGAGTGCGTCGCGCACGCTCCTGCTGACGTGCCATGACGGTGAATCCCTCTCCCAGATGTAGTAACCCCGTTTTCGCCCTGTCAGGACGAGTGCGGAGCCATACATAACAGTATCCCCGTTTTGAAAAAACCGACACAGCAGTCTCTAGATCATGGAAACTTCTCAGAAACAAACCTGAAGACCTTTATAGAGTCGAAACCGGACCGCTGCCGAAAACACACCAAGTGGTATAATTTGGGTCGGCTCGGGTGCGCTGCAGGGGGTGCGCACCCGAGCCGACCCTTTTCACCCCCGCGCGGCGCGCCGTGCCGGGGGTCCTGTTTTCTCGGTCACTGTCTGCGCACTAGACTCTGGCCCCGCGCCCCTATAGCTCAGTTGGTAGAGCTACGGACTTTTAATCCGCAGGTCGTAGGTTCGAGCCCTACTGGGGGCACTCTCCCCTTACTCGGCACATGCCGGGTAAGGGGCACAAGCACTCACTCGCGGCCCGGCGCTTCCGCCGTCGCAGACACCCGGATCAGACGACGAACCGCCTCGACAGCGCTCTGCCGCCGCTGCGCCACCGTGCGCTCCCCCGACTTTCCCCCCGCCGGCTTGCGGCCGCCACGGGCGACGGCCAGCGACAGGGCGATGTCGGTGATCACGAGCAGCAGCTCGCCTGCGTTCCAGGACGGATCGACGAACCCCTCCTGCTGCCCTCGCCGAATCTCGGCGATCTTGGGCCGCAGCGTGAGGATCCGCGCATCGCTGTCGGCGATCTGCTCGCGCATCTCCAGGTCGGCCCACTTCTGCAGTCTCGCGTTCTCGGGGTGCGCCACGTAGTCGTCGAACAACCGGCCCACGTAGCCCGGCAGATCGTCGCCCCGCAACGCCGTCTGCTCCGTCGTCTCGGCGATCCATTGTGCGATGACGGCGTCGAACAGCGCTTCCTTGCTGTCGAAGTACGCGTAGAGACGGTCCTTGCTCGCCCTGGCCGCCTCTGCGATGCGGTTGATCCGGGCTCCGGCGACTCCGTGTCGGGCGAACTCTTCTTTGGCCGCGGCGAGGATCCGTTCTCGCGTGGCTTCTCCCGCTGTTCGCATTCCGACATCCTAAATTGCCCGTTGCCGAACCATCTGGTTCGGCGTAGCGTGCGAAGTTGACGAACAGTTTGGTTCGTAAACCTCACACCCCCTCACGCCAAGGACCGTTTCATGGACATCGATCAGGCCCGCAGCACGTTCCACGAGCTCCGGGGACGCGAGAGCGGCGTCTCCCCCGACGAACTCGACGCCGTGTGGGCGGCGCTCGACACCGTCAGGGCCGAAGACATCCTCGGCAGCTGGAAGGGCGACGACTTCGCCACCGGACACCGTCTCCACGAGAAACTGTTCGCGAGCCGCTGGCACGGAAAGACGTTCCACTCTCTCGAGGATGCGAAGCCGTTGATATGCCGTGACGCGGACGGCAACCTCTACTCCGACGTCAAGGGCGGCAACGGCGAAGCCAGTTTGTGGAACATCGAGTTCCGGGGAGAGGTCACCGCGACCATGGTGTACGACGGCGCGCCCATCTTCGATCATTTCAAGAAGGTGGACGACTCCACCCTCATGGGCATCATGAACGGCAAGTCCGCGCTGGTACTCGACGGCGGTCGGCACTACTACTTCCTGCTCGAAAGAGACTGAGCTCCAATGCAGGTCACAGCAGCCGTCTCACGCGGACCCGATTCTCCGTTCACGCTGGAGAAGGTCGAACTCGACGAGCCCCGCGCGGACGAGGTACTGGTGCGGGTCGTCGCCACCGGCTTGTGCCACACAGACCTCTTCACCAAGGCGGCACTCCCCCGCGCCCTCGGCGCCGCCGTCCTCGGCCACGAGGGGGCCGGGATCGTCGTGGACGTCGGGTCACGCGTGAGCGGGGTGGTGCCCGGTGATCACGTGATTCTCAGTTATCGCCACTGCGGCGACTGCGACCAATGCCGAAGCGCGGGTCCGGCATATTGCGTCGACGCGCACCGGCTGAACAGTTCGGGCCGGCGCGCGGACGGCTCGGCCACCGTCACCCAGAACGGCGAACCCGTGCGCGCCGCCTTCTTCGGACAGTCCAGCTTCGCCGAGCACGTCCTCGCGACGGCCGACAACGTCGTCGTCGTCGACAGGTCCGTCGACCTGGCCGCTGCGGCGCCGCTCGGCTGCGGGTTCCAGACGGGGGCAGGCGCGGTACTGAACGTGCTCCGGCCCGGCAGTGATTCGAGCGTGGTCGTCTTCGGCGCGGGCAGCGTCGGGTTCGCCGCGCTGCTCGCAGCCCGATCAGTCGGCGTCGCAACGCTTCTCGCCGTCGATCCGGTACCCGCCCGACGTGCGCTCGCGGAGGAGTTCGGCGCGATCGCGATCGATCCCGGGTCGCAGGACGTGGTCGCCGCGATCCGTGCGGCGACGGGTGGCGGCGCCACCCACACCCTGGACACGACGGGGATCCCCGCCGTCATCGGACAGACGTTGTCCTGCCTGCGGGCGCGGGGCAGCGCGGTGGTCGTCGGGCTGGGCGCGCCCGAAGTGACGGTGAACATCCAGGACCTGATGCTGAACGGCAAGACCCTCCGCGGCTGCGTCGAAGGCGATTCGTCCGTGCAGCAGTTCATTCCGCAGCTGCTCGCGCTGCACGCGGACGGGAAATTCCCGTTCGACCGTCTCGTCACCGAGTACCGATTCGACGACATCAACCGCGCCGTGGCCGATCAGGCCGCGGGCACGGTGATCAAACCGGTGCTCGTGTGGTGAACTCGCTAGGGCGTGGCAGGTGACGGTCCGGCCGGCGGCCCGTCGCCCACCTGTCCGTCCTTCGCTTTCGTGTCTCTTCGCATCTCGGCGAGATCCTCCCCGCGCTTGCGGTACGTGAAGCTGACGCCGGCGACGCCGAGGAACAACACCACTCCGATGATGGCGCCGGCGAGTGACGCGCCGCGGAATCCGGGCGCGTCGACGTCCATGATCCGTTCGCCCGCGTGCGCTGCGCTGTTGCCGCCGAGCACCACACTGAGCGTCAGCAGGTTGGGCAGCACCACCAGGACACCGAGGATCAGCAGCACGATCTGCACGGGCTTGAACCGGCGCCGGCGGAACAGCCGCCACGCTCCGCGGAACAGGAGCAACGGCAGGAGGGTGCACAGGGTGCCGAACAACAGTCCCCACAGGATGCCGCCGCCGAAGCTGCCGTCGGCCAGTCCGCCCACGTTCTGAGCCCACGCCCGCGGGAGGTACGCCGCGAGGATGAAGTACGCGATGACCAGTACCACGAGGAGGACGGCGATGCCGATGGCCTTCTTGGCCCACGCCGGAAGTCCCGATTTCGCCGGTGTGGAGGTGGATGCGCTGTTCTCGGTCGTCATGACTGGTCTCCCTGCGTCGGCAACGGTTCTTCGTCCAGCACCTGCTCGGCCAGTCGCTTCGGGGCGACGAGCGTGTACGACGTCCTGATCCACTCACGCAACTGTTCCCACCGGGGCTCGTCCGCGTCCGCGACGTCCAGTGCGATCCAGCCGTGTCTACCGAGACCGTATCCCGCTGGCTCGGCCCCTGGTTCCGTTGCGACGACGGCTTCGGCCTCGTCCACGGTGAGCTTCACCGTCAACCGGGTGGCCTCGACGTCACTGAACACGAAGTTCTTCCCCCGCACCCGGAACGTCGGGTGTCCGTCCCACTGGGCGATGTCCACCCGAACGGCTTCGGGCAACTCGGCGACGATCTGTTCCAGGCGGCTCATGTTGTTGCCCATGTGACGATTGTCGGCAGCCCTCCGACCGACCGCAACCGGCATAACGGACATTCGGGATTCACTAGTGTCGGGAGTCCGGGGGTGTCGACGACGAACCCCATGACGAGGCAGGCATCAATGGCATCGATCGACGACCTTCTGTCCCAGATCCCGATCAACCAGATCGCCCGGCAACTCGGCGTCGACGAGGCCACCGCCGAGACCGCGGTGAAGTCGGCGCTGCCGACGCTCGTCGGCGGGCTCGGCGCGAACGCACAAGATCCGAACGGCGCCGCGTCCCTCCGGAGCGCGCTCCACGATCACAGCGGCACGACACTGCTCGACGGCGGAATCGACATCGACCAGGTCGACACGGACGACGGCGACAAGATCGTGTCCAACATCTTCGGCGGCGAACGTGACCGAGTGGCGAGCACACTCGGCGGTGTCGGCGGCGGCAGCGGAGTGGGCAGCGACCTCGTGAAGCAGTTGCTCCCGATCCTCGCGCCGATCGTGCTGGCGTACATCGCCAAGCAGGTGACGGGCGGCGGAAGTTCTGCTCCGCAGACGCAGGGCGCGGGCCAGGCCGGCGGAGGTCTGGGGGACGTCCTGGGCGGGCTCCTCGGAGGCACTGGTGGTTCCGGCGGGCTCGGCGGGGTCCTGGGCGGCCTGCTCGGAAAGGGTGCGGGCGGCGGACTGGGCGACGTGCTCGGCGGACTGCTCGGCGGCGGAAAGAAGTAGGTCCCGGGGGCGGCGGGGCCACCGTCGCCCTGCGGGTGGCGATATTCACACCTAGGGTGGATCGAATTCCCAGGAGACCGACAGCTCGGACGAACGGGTTTCCGCGCAACCGCCGACACGGCTCGAGTTACGGCGGGGAATCTGTGGAGACCGACAAATCTGTGATCGTCCACAACTGTCCGCGCGTCGCTGTGATGATCTCTCCCTGCGATGATTACGCTGGTCACCGCACACGCATGCTCATCAGTACACTGTCATGTAACGGTTCGCCGCGTGGCGGCGACACATCCCGGAAGATCCATTACGGATCGGTAACTTGGACGGTTCCCGGGCCGCCGACGGCGTTTACCAACCTACTTACGGTGCCGTAGGCTGAACAAAGTCAAATTGAGCTACTGGAGGCATTACACATGGCGAGGGATCTGACCCAACTCGAACTGCTGCAGGAGTTGTCGCCGGTTGCAGAAGAGAACGTCAACCGCCACATCTCCATGGCCAAGGAATGGCATCCCCACGACTATGTTCCGTGGGACGAAGGACGTAACTTCGCCGCGATGGGCGGCATCGACTGGGATCCCGAGCAGTCGCAGCTCGACGAGGTCGCCAAGGCCGCGATGATCACGAACCTCCTCACCGAGGACAACCTGCCCTCGTACCACCGCGAGATCGCCGAGAACTTCTCGCAGGACGGCGCGTGGGGAACGTGGGTCGGTCGCTGGACCGCCGAGGAGAACCGTCACGGCATCGTGATGCGCGATTACCTCGTCGTGACCCGCGCCGTCGACCCCGTCCAGCTCGAGCGTTTCCGCATGGAGCACATGACGAACGGCTTCGCCTCCCCCGCCGACGTCGACGCCGGCTTCCTCCACTCCGTCGCCTACGTGACGTTCCAAGAACTCGCCACCCGCGTCAGCCACCGCAACACCGGTAAGGCGTGCAAGGACCCGATCGCCGACAAGATGCTGCAGCGCATCGCCGCCGACGAGAACCTGCACATGATCTTCTACCGCAACATGTGCGGCGCTGCCCTCGACCTCGCGCCCGATCAGGCGCTCGAGGCCATCAACATGATCGTCCAGAACTTCCAGATGCCGGGCGCCGGCATGCCGAACTTCCGGCGCAACGGTGTGCTCATGGCCAAGCACGGCATCTACGACCTGCGTCAGCACCTCGAAGAGGTGCTGATGCCGGTCCTGCGCAAGTGGAACATCTTCGAGCGGACCGATTTCACCGCCCGCGGCGAGGAGATCCGCGAGAGCCTCGGCAAGTTCCTCGAGAACCTCGAGGGCCAGGCCACCAAGTTCGAGGAGCAGCGCGACCGCATGCTGGCCCGTGAGGCCAAGAAGCGCGAGCAGAAGGCTTCGTGACGTAAACAGTTATCCTGTGCCCGGTACCGGATTCGGTACCGGGCACAGTTTTTGTTCCAGCACTTTCCCAGAGGTCGTCAATGTCATCCCTTCGTATCGGATCGCTCGAGCTGCGCAGTCCGGTGGTTCTGGCCCCCATGGCCGGGATCACCAACGTCGCGTTCCGCACGCTGTGCCGTGAGCTCGAGACGGAGCGCGCGGGCAGCACGTCCGGCCTGTACGTGTGCGAGATGGTGACAGCGCGTGCGCTGGTGGAGCGTCAGCCCGCGACCCTGCACATGACGACGTTCGGCCCGACCGAGACACCGCGGTCACTCCAGCTGTACACCGTCGACCCGGACACCACGTACGCCGCGGCCAAGATGATCGTGGACGAGAACATGGCCGATCACATCGACATGAACTTCGGCTGCCCGGTTCCCAAGGTGACCCGCAAGGGCGGCGGTGCGGCGCTGCCGTACAAGCGCACCCTGTTCGGTCGGATCGTCGCCGCGGCCGTGAAGGCGACCGAGGGCACCGACGTCCCGGTGACCGTCAAGTTCCGCGTCGGTATCGACGCCGAACACCACACGCATCTCGACGCCGGCAGGATCGCCGCAGGCGAAGGCGCCGCCGCGGTCGCACTGCACGCGCGTACCGCCTCGCAGCGGTACTCCGGCACAGCCGACTGGAACGAGATCGCCCGGCTCAAGGAACACGTCACGGACGTGCCCGTCCTCGGGAACGGCGACATCTTCGCCGCCGAAGACGCGGCCCGCATGATGGAGCAGACCGGGTGCGACGGCGTCGTCGTCGGGCGCGGATGCCTCGGCCGGCCGTGGCTGTTCGCGGAGCTGAGCGCGGCACTGAACGGGAACCCGCAGCCCACTCCTCCCAACCTCGGTGAGGTGGCCACGATCATCCGCCGTCACGCGGAACTCCTCGCCGATCACCACGGCGAGGACAAGGGCCTGCGTGAACTGCGCAAGCACGTGTCCTGGTACCTGCGGGGCTTCCCCGCCGGGTCCGAACTGCGGGTCGCGATGGCCCTCGTGAGCACCCTCACCGAACTCGACGACCTCCTCGTCCAGCTCGATCCGACCATCCCGTTCCCCAAGGACGCCGAGGGACCGCGCGGACGGCAGGGGTCGCCCGGCACGGTCGCGCTCCCCGAAGGGTGGCTCGACGACCCCGACGACTGCCTGGTGCCCGCCGGCGCCGACCTCATGCATTCCGGTGGTTAGCAGCACGGACGCGCGTCACCTCGCTACATGTGTGGAGCCTCGACGTTCGATAAGTACTATGGCTGGAATCCGTCGAGGCCGACGGAGGTCGGAGTCGGCGGAGAGGTCAGGTTGCATCGGTGGGTGATGATCACAGCTCGGACTCACCGACTCCCGAATCCCGCGCCCCCTGGGAGCGTCCTCTCGCGGATCCCAGCTACCGAGAAGCCCAGTCGGGACGGCCGCGGCGTCTCCCGCCGCGGCAGCCACCGCCCGAACGGACCGCACCACCCGAACGGACCGCACCTCCCGAACGGACCGCGCCGCCCGAGCGCCGTGCGCAGGTAGAACGCACCGAACCGTCCCGCCACGACAGTGGCCGGATCGGCCGCCGGGCCGCGGGTGGACCCACCGAAGCGCTCTCCGTCGCAGACCTGGTGAAGAAGGTTTCCGGGGAAGAACCGAGCGAGCCGGACGATCCGGACAAGACGGAGATCATTCCCCCGATCGACGAGCGGCAGCCGCCGCCTCCCGGGATTCCGCCGCGGGAGACCCCTTCCGCGCCTCCGCCGCCGGAGCCGGAGCCCCCGCAGAGCACGCCCGAGCCCGAATGGGTCGCGGATTCCGCCGAGACCACCGCGGTACCGCAGGTGGTCGGCAACCCGGGCACCACCCGCCTGGCCCTCAGCAAGACCCGTAAACGCAAGCGTCTCCGCGCAGCAGGACGCGCCGTCGTCGCGCTCGTGGCGGTGGTCGCACTCGCCGGAACCGGCATCGTCTGGGGTTACCTCCGCTCCACCGAGGGCAAGTTCGACCAGATCGCGGCACTCGACACGGAGTCGACCGACATCGTCGACGCCGTCGGGCAGACCGGTGACGAGACCTATCTCATCGTCGGCAGCGACACCCGCGCCGGCGCGAGCGGTGAAGTGGGTGCCGGGACCATCGACGACGCCGAGGGATCCCGCGCCGACACGGTTATGCTCGTCAACATCCCTGCCGACCGAAGCCGGGTGGTCGCGGTGTCGTTCCCCCGCGACCTCGACGTCGAGCGGCCCGTCTGCCAAGGCTGGGACAACGCCAGCGGCACCTACACCGAGGAAACCTTTCCCGCCGCCGACGGCGACAAACTCAACGCCACCTACGCACTCGGCGGACCGAAGTGCCTGGTGAAGGTGATCCAGAAGATGTCGGGTCTGAAGATCGGTCACTTCGTCGGCATGGACTTCGCCGGCTTCGAGTCGATGGTCAACGAGATCGGCGGGGTCAAGGTCTGTACCACCCAGCCGCTCGAGGACGGCGTCCTCGGCACCGTGCTGCCGGAGGCGGGCACCCAGATGCTCGACGGCAAGACCGCACTGAACTTCGTCCGCGCCAGACATGTCGAGGCGGAGGGCAACGGCGACTACGGCCGCATCAACCGTCAGCAGAGATTCCTCTCCGCCCTGCTGCGGGGCGCCCTGTCCAGTCAAGTGCTGCTCAACCCCAGCAAACTGAACGGCTTCATCAACGCGTTCACCCGCGACACGTTCGTCGAGAACATCGACACGAAGTCGCTGGTCACCCTCGGACGCTCACTGCAGAACGTCGACGCGGGCGCGGTCACGTTCCTGACGGTGCCCACCGCAGGCACCACCGAGTGGGGCAACGAGATTCCCCGCACCGACGACATCAAGGCCATTTTCCGCGCCATCATCGACGACGAGGCGCTGCCCGGCGAGAAGCGTGCCGAACCCCTGCCCTCCGCCCCCGAACCGCAGGCAGCGCCGGCACCGTTGTCGGTCCAGGCCGTCGACCCGTCCAGCGTGACCGTGCAGGTGTCGAACGCATCGGGTGAGTCGGGACTGGCCGCGACCGTGGCCGACTCACTGGCCGCCGAGGGGTTCCAGATCTACAACGTCGGCAACTACACGGGAACCAGCGGCGAGACCGTCGTCCGGTTCTCGCCGGGCCACGAAGCCGAGGCGGCGACCCTGGCGTCGTCGTTCCCGAGTGCGGTGCTCGAGTCGACCACCGGACTCGGGACGGTCGTCGAGGTCGCACTCGGTTCGAACTTCTCCGGGACCCTCCAGACACCGAGCCCGATCGACACACCGCTCAGTATGTCGGACGTGCGAATCGGCCAGCCCGAGGACGTGGAAATCCCCGCGGACCTTGCGGTTGTGAACGCGGGCGACACGTCCTGCGAATGAGCGCCCGCCGGGTCGCGTCGTTCACTCTGCGTTTACCGTGTGATCGTGACTTGGTTTCCCGTGCACCGTAGGCTGTGACCTCATGCGCGTGGCTTACAACGAACAGATGACCGAGCTTGCCGACTTGCTCGGTGAGATGGCGGGGCTTGCGGGGGTCGCCATGGAGCGAGCCACCCAGTCGCTGCTCCAGGCAGATCTCTCCCTCGCCGAGCAGGTGATCGGCGAGCACGACAAGATCACCGAGCTCAGCACCATCTGCGAGGAGCGGGCGTTCGCCCTCCTCGCCCTGCAGGCACCGGTCGCCGGCGACCTCCGCTCGGTTGTCAGCGGGATCCAGATCGTCGCCGACATCGACCGCATGGGTGCGCTGGCTCTCCACGTCGCCAAGATCGCGCGCCGCCGACATCCCAACCACGTGCTTCCCGAAGAGGTCAACGGCTACTTCGCCGAGATGGGACGCATCGCCGTCTCCATCGGCGCCGCTGCCCGCGAGGTTCTCGAGACGCGCGATCCCGAGCGGGCCGCGCGCCTGCGTGAAGAGGACGAGGCGATGGACGACCTCCACCGTCACCTGTTCACCGTGCTCATGGACCGCGAGTGGAAGCACGGCGTGGCCGCGGCGGTCGACGTCACCCTGCTCGGCCGCTTCTACGAGCGGTTCGCCGACCACGCCGTCGAGGTGGGCCGCCGGGTGATCTTCCTCGTCACCGGCAAGCTGCCCGACGAGACCCAGACGCCCGCCGTCGACGCCGACACCCTCACCTCGTACCCCGACCTGTAGAACTCCCCCAACACTTTTCGCGCGAACGGGACGCTCGTACGGTCAGACCGTACGAGCGTCCCGTTCGTTCGCCCGACGTCCGTCCGCGGACACGACAACGCCCCGACCGCAGATCCGGCCGGGGCGTTCTCGTGTGCGTCGCTCTATCCGAAGCGGCCCGAGATGTAGTCCTCGGTGGCCTTCTGCGTCGGGTTGGAGAAGATCTTCTCGGTGTCGTCGATCTCGACGAGACGTCCCGGCTTGCCGGTGGCCTCGAGGTTGAAGAATGCGGTCTGGTCGCTCACACGCGCCGCCTGCTGCATGTTGTGGGTGACGATCACGATGGTGAAGTCCTTCTTCAGCTCCGTGATCAGGTCCTCGATCGCGAGGGTCGAGATCGGGTCGAGCGCCGAGCAGGGCTCGTCCATCAGCAGGACGTCGGGCGAGACGGCGATGGCCCGGGCGATGCACAGACGCTGCTGCTGACCGCCGGACAATCCGCCACCCGGCTTGTCGAGACGGTCCTTGACCTCGTTCCACAGGTTGGCGCCGCGCAGCGACCGCTCGGCCACCTCGTCGAGACGCTTCTTGCTGCGCTCGCCCTGCAACTTCAGTCCGGCCACCACGTTGTCCTTGATGGACATCGTCGGGAACGGGTTGGGACGCTGGAACACCATGCCGATCGTCTTGCGGACGCCGACCGGGTCGATGCCGGAACCGTAGATGTCCTCACCGTCGAGCAGGATCGAACCCTCTACGCGCGCACCGGGAGTCACCTCGTGCATGCGGTTCAGCGAACGCAGCACGGTCGACTTGCCGCAGCCGGACGGGCCGATGAAAGCGGTCACGTTCCGCGGGGGGACGGACAGCCCGACATCGGCGACGGCGTGGAACTTGCCGTAGTAGATGTTGACGTCCTTGAGATCCAGACGCTTGGCCATTACCGGCTCCCTACTGATTGGTGTTCGAGATCGAGTGTATGTGTCACTTGCTGCGGACCTGTGAGAAGTGGCCGACGATCTTGGCCAGGACGTTGAGGATGGCGATGAGGAGGATCAATGTCAGCGCCGCGCCCCAGATGCGGTTGGTACCGGCATCGGTCGGGTTGTTCATCTCGGCGACCATGACGCCGGGCAGCGTGCCCATCTCACCACCGAACAGATTGAAGTTGATGAAGGGCGCGTAACCCACGAGGATCAGCAGCGGCGCGGTCTCACCCATCACCCGGGCCAGCGCCAGCATGACGCCCGTGATGATGCCGGGCAGTGCCGTGGGCAGCACGATCTTGGCGATCGTCTTCCACTTCGGAACACCCAGCGCGTACGACGCCTCCCGCAGGTCCTGCGGAACGATGCGGAGCATCTCCTCCGTGCTGCGGACGACGACGGGGACCATCAGCAGCACCAGGGCGAGCGCCACGGCGAAGCCGGACTTGGGGAAACCGAACGTCGCGATCCACAGGGCGTAGATGAACAGGGCAGCCACGATGGACGGGACACCGCTGAGGATGTCGACCATGAACGTGGTCAGCTTCGCGAGTCGCGACTTCCGGTCGGCGTACTCGACGAGATAGATCGCGACGAACAGTCCGAGCGGAATGGACAGCACCGCGCAGACGAGTCCCTGCAGAATCGTGCCGATCAGCGCGTGATAGATGCCGCCGCCCGCCGCGGAGGACGTCAGTCCGCTGAGCGAGTGGGTGAACCACGTGGCCGACGTCAGGGCAGGGATTCCCTTGATGACGGCGGTGACCAGGACCCACACCAGTGGGACCAGCGCCACGAGCACTGCCAGCGTCACGAGGACGGTGGCGGTGAGGTCGGTGATGCGTCGGCGGACACCGACCCCCTGGAAGGTGGGGGCCTTGACCGGCTTGTCGAGGGTCGCGGTCATGGGTCAGTCCTTCTTTCCTGCGATCACGGCGCGGGCCGCGGCGTTCACGACGAAGGTGAGCACGAAGAGCACCAGGCCTGCGGCGATGTAGGCGCCGGCCTGAATGTTGTTGTTGAACTCCGCGTAGCCGAGAGCGATCTTGGAGGCGATGGTGGCGCCGCCGTCGAACAGCGACCATCCGAAGGGCTGCGACGTGGTGCGCAGGATCAGGTAGAGCGCCATGGTCTCACCGAGGGCGCGACCCAGACCGAGCATCGATCCGCTGATGTAGCCGGACTTGCCGAACGGAATGATCGTGGTCCGCACCACTTCCCACCGGGTGGCGCCCAGCGCGAGCGCCGCCTCGATCTGGGGCGTCGGCGTCTGCACGAACACCTCGCGAGTGACCGCGGTGATGACGGGAAGGATCATGACGGCGAGGACGATGCCCGCGGTGAAGATGGTGCCACCGCCGGTGATGGAACCGCTTCCTGTCGCGAACAGCGGGAACCAGCCGAGCTTTTCGTTGAGCCACACGGCAAGCGGCTTGATCGCGGGAGCGAACACCAGCAGACCCCAGAGGCCGTAGACGATCGACGGCACGGCGGCCAGCAGGTCGATGACGTACGCCAGCGGACGTTTGAGCCAGTTCGGCGAGTACTCGGTGAGGAAGATGGCGATGCCGAGGGCGACGGGCATCGCGAGGATCAGCGCGAACAGCGAGACGAGCACCGTCACCTGGAACAGGTCGAGCACACCGAACGCCATGGCGTTGATGTTCTGAGTGACCCACTCACTGCTGGTGAGGAAGTTGACCTGGTTCCTGCTCAGTGCGGGAACTGCGCGCCAGATCAGGAAGATGCCGATCGCGGCGATGAGGATGGAGATGAAGATGGCCGAGGTGGTTGCGAGGGACTTGAAGATCCGGTCCCCCGGCCTGGCGACGGCCTTGCCGCGGGGTGCACCTGCCGGAGTCGGGGTTTCGGCCTTGGTGGTACTCAACTCGGCCTCCGGGGTGCCGTTCGGACCGCCCACCCCGACTCCGCCAGAAGCGGAGCCGGAGGCGCGAGGTGCTGATTCGATGTGCGCTTCACTCATCTGCGCTCGCAATCTTTCCTGGTCAGAATATCGAGTCATGGGCGGGTCCGAACGACTAACGGTGCGATCAGCCGATGGCGGCGACCGACGCGTTCAGCTTCTCCTTCATGGAGTCGGGCAGCGGCACGTAGCCCTGCTCGGCCAGGTTGTCCTGACCCTCGTTGGCTGCGCTGGTCAGGAACGACTTGACCGCCGCGGAGGTGTCGGCGTCGTAGCCCTTCGAGCACACGATCTCGTAGGTGGCGAGCACCAACGGGTACGCACCCGCTTCCTTGGTACCGAAGATCGAGCCGAGGTCGAGCGTCAGATCGCCCACGCCCTCACCCTTGAACTGTGCACCCTCGATCGCCTTCGCCGCGGACTCGTCGGTCAGCGCGACCGGGCCGGAGCCGGTGTCGATCTGCGCGGCCGACAGCTTGTTCTGGTCCGCGTAGGACTTCTCGACGTAGGTGATCGAACCCGGGGCGGAGGCCACTGCCTGCGCGACACCGGCCGAACCCTTGGCGCCCTCACCGATACCGCCGGTGAAGTCCGAGCCGGCACCGGTGGTCCACGCGCCGTTGGAGGCGGCCGTGAGGTACTGCTGGAAGTTGTCGGTAGTTCCCGACGAATCCGAGCGGATGATCGCGGTGATGTCCTGGTCCGGCAGGGTGGCGCCGGGGTTGAGCGCGGCGATGGCCGGGTCGTTCCACTTCTTGATGGTGCCGTTGAAGATCTTGGCGGTCACCTCGCCGTTCAGCACCAGGTCCTTGACGCCGTCGAGGTTGTAGGCGACGGCGACGGGTCCGAAGACGAGCGGAAGGTTCCAGGCCTCGCCGCCGACGCAACGGGCCTTGGCCTGCTCGGCCTGCTCGGCCTTGATCGCCGAGTCGGAGCCAGCGAAGTCGATCTGGCTCGCGATGAACTGCGTACGTCCGTCGCCGGAACCGCTGGGGTTGTACGCCAGGTTGACGGTCTTACCCTTTTCCTGGCAGACGGAGATGTAGGTGGAGACGAACTGGTCCATGGCATTCTTCTGGGCCGAGGAACCGGCCGAGGAGAGGTTGGCCTTGCCCTCGCACGTCGCGTTGGACGACGCTGCGTCGACGCCGCTCGACGCCGCGTTGTTGTCGCTGCCACACGCGGCCAAGGTCATGGCACCCAGGGCCACTGCACCGAGCAGGGCGCCACTGCGCTTGAGATTCACCTAGTCCTCCGGAAATACCGTCTCGCCCGCGATCGGGCGGCGACATGAGGTGCGCTTCGTTGAAATCTGCACCAGGCAACACGGCGCTGCCCACGGAGAAACCTAGGGGTAGCTAATGTCCAGTTGGACCACGATCGGTGAACGGAAGGTGAACAGACCGAGCATTTGTCCACATTTCCGAGACGAACAACAGGTGCGGAAGTAAAGAAGCCCCTCAGGCGCGCGCGTACGCGACGTCGGTGTGGAACCGCTCGAACCCAAGCCGGTCGTAGGTGTGCAGCGCCGAGGCGTTGTCGCCCTCGACGTAGAGCAGCACCGCACCGAGCCCGCGGTCACGCAGGTAGTGCAGTCCGGCGAGCGTCAGCAACCGGCCGAGACCACGCCCCTGGGCGTCGGGGCCGATCGCCACCACGTAGACCTCACCGATGGCCGGCTCGTCGCCCTGCTTCGGATGCACCTTTGTCCAGTGGAATCCGAGCAGTCTCTGCTCGTCCGAAGCGGCGAATGCCATGAACAGCCCGGCCGGATCGAACCAGGCCTCCGCGCGCCGTTCGGCCATTTCACGTTCGGTCCACGACCCCTGCTCGGGATGCCAGGCGAAGGCGGCAGCGTTGACACGCAGCACCTCGGGATCATCCTCGACTCCGCGGTACACGCGGAGTGAAATATCTTCCGGTACAACGAGTTCCGGGAGTTCCGCATCGGCGAGCGGACGCCGGAGCTGCAGGAGTTCACGCGCACCGGTCAGCCCCAGACGCTGCGCCACCGCCTGCGCCGCAGGCAGGTTGCCGTGCGCCCACACCCTCGTGTCCGGACCACCCTCGGACAGGACCTCGGTGACCAGCCTGCCTCCGATTCCGCGGCCGCGCGCCGCGGGGTCGACGGCGAGTTCGGCCATCGCGGGATGATCCCCGTGACCCGGCTGCAGCTGCGCGTACCCGACGATCCGATCGGCGTCGGTCTCGACGAGATGACGGACACCGTCGCTCCCGGCGCCGGACACGGCGTGCACACCCTGCTCCGACACCGGCGCGGTTCCGTCCGCTGCCGTCGCGCGTTCGAGCAGGGCGGACACGTCCGCGGCCTGCTTGCCGTCGAGTCGATCAGTCCAGGACTGCACGGAGGCACTCACTCAGATCGCCGGCCCTTCCGCGGATTCGAAGTCCGCGTCGTCCGCGTCGAGGTCGTCGACGGGCGGCACCGGCGCACCCGACTTGCTGCGGGTGGGACGGACGGCCTTGTAACCGACGTTGCGGACTGTACCGATCAAGGATTCGTACTCGCTGCCCAGCTTGGCGCGCAGACGACGCACGTGGACGTCGACCGTGCGGGTGCCACCGAAGAAGTCGTAACCCCACACCTCCTGCAGCAACTGCGCGCGGGTGAAGACGCGACCCGCGTGCTGTGCCAGGTACTTGAGGAGTTCGAACTCCTTGTAGGTGAGGTCGAGGGGACGGCCGCGCAGACGAGCCGTGTACGTGCCCTCGTCGATGACCAGTTCGCCCAGCGTGATCTTGCCGGACGCCTCCGGGCTGGCGACGCCGCCGGTGCGTCCGACCAGCAGCCGGAGGCGGGCGTCCACCTCGGCCGGTCCGGTGCCGGGGAGCAGGATGTCGTCGAGGCCCCAGTCGGAATTGACCGCCACCAGGCCACCCTCGGTGAGCACCGCCACCACCGGAACCGCGGAACCCGTGCTGCCCAGCAGCCTGCAGAGGCCGCGAGCCGCCGCGAGATCGGTGCGCGCATCCACCAGGGCGATGTCGGCGGAGCTCGCTTCCAGGAGAGAGGACACCTCCGTCGGGGCAGGCCGCACCGAATGCGCCAGCAGGGCGAGGGCAGGCAGCACTGCCTCGGGGTTGGGGTCGGAGGTAAGAAGCAGTAGCTCCACACAGCCTCCCATCTCGTCGCCGTCGTACCCGGCCGGCCGACGGATCGTTCATCCGCCGGTCCAGGTAGATCGACACTGAAGGTATCGACACTTTTGTCGGTGACAGAGTAGCGCGCCGCCGTCGGCGTCCGTTGCACCGAACCCCCGGCAACCGGCGCGGAGGTTGCACCGACACTCCCCCGGCCGGTGTCCGTCACAATGGGGCCGTGCGGAAACTCATCATCGGAATCGTCTTCCTCGTGGCTCTCGGTCTCGTCGTCGACTTCGGTTCGGCGGCCTACGCGGAGTACCGGGTGTCGCGGGAACTGCGGGCAGGCGCGTCCCTCACAGCGGATCCCGAGGTGACCGTTCACGGCTTTCCGTTCCTCACTCAGGCGTGGGACGGCAAGTACGAGAACATCGAGATCCGCGCCCAGGGAGTACAGAGTGACGTGGTGGGCGAGGTGACGATCGAGTCCACCCTCCTGGGTGTCTCCGCGCCGCTGTCCGACCTCGTCGACGGCTCCGTGAAGACCCTTCCGGTCGATCACCTCTCCGGCCGCATGCTCATCGACGCCACCGACCTGGGACGCTTCCTCGACATCCCCGACCTGCAGGTTTCGGCCCCGCCAGCCAGCAAGTCGGACGGCACCGGCGGTTCCGGCGGCTCGGGGATGCCGACCGCGGGCGGCGTCGTCCTCACCGGCACCGTCCCCGTCGGGCCCATCGAGACCACCGTCAGCGTGCAGGCCGACCTGGTCCTCGACGGTGGTCAGGTGAAGATCGTCGCCAGCGACTTCTACTTCGGGCCCGAGGGCCACGCCGACTTCACCATCCCCGAACCCCTCGCTCCCGCGATCCTCGGCCTCTTCACCCGGACGATCGACCCCAGAGAACTCCCGTTCGGCGTCCAGCCGACCGAGGTCTACGCGGAAGGCTCGCAGATCGTCATCGAGGGCGTCGGCAACAACGTCACGATCGACCTGAACGAACTACAGAGCCGATGACCGGAATCACACTGTTACTGATCGCACTGTTCGCCGCCGTCGTGTTCGGGCTCGTCTGGCAGCGCCGCCAGGGAGCGGTCCGGAGCACCGGCGAGACGACCGCAGTGGTGACCGACCAGCGACGGCTGCTCCTCGAGGCGGCCGGCATCGGGCCGCAGTCGCCCGAACACCCTCGGCGGGCCACCGTCCTCCACTTCTCCGCCGACTGGTGCGGCCCCTGCGCGGCGGTGCGCAGAGTGGTCGGACAGGTCGTCGCCGACCTCGCCGGCGAACCGGAACCGCCCGTCGAAGTGGAGGTCGACATCGACGAGTATCCCGCTCTCGCCAAGGAACTCGGCGTTCTGTCGTTGCCGACGACGTTCATTCTCGACGCCGACCTGCAGCAACGCTTCCGGGTGTCCGGAGTGCCCGCCGCGACCGACCTGCGGGCCGCTCTCGGACCCCTCACCCGGCCCCCGGCTTCAAATTCCTGAAGAACCGGGTAAACTCGTCGTCGTGCAATCCAGCCACGAGCTCATGCTCACCCGTCGCCGCACAGTTGACCTGTGCCGCCTCGGGGCTTGTTGCTGTACCTGTTGCTGATCACCAGGGCTGTCGCTTTCTGCTGACACCGCGGACTCCGCGCACGTGATCGAAATCCCGATGACGACGTCTTCCGTCGTCGTTCGGCGCCAGGCAAGCATTCAGGACTCACCGCAGGAGCACTTCTCATGTCCACAACACTCGAGCTCGAGCAGGTCGACGTTCGTGGCCCCCGGTTCGCCGCCTGGGTCACCACCGCTGTCCTCGTCGCCGTGCTCGTCGTGTCGACGTTCTCGCTGGTCGCAGCAGGAATTCTGCTGGCGTTGCAAGCGGTCGTCTTCGCGGCAGGCGCAGCCACCGGGCCGCGACGCAGCCCGTACGGCCGGATCTTCGGCACCGTCGTCGCGCCGCGACTCGCTCCGGTGAGCGACCGCGAACCCACCGCACCGCTCCGCTTCGCGCAGCTCGTCGGCTTCGTCTTCGCCGCCGTCGGCACCGTCGGCTTCCTCGCAGGCTCCGGCGTCGTCGGCGCCGTCGCCACCGCATTCGCCCTGTTCGCCGCGTTCCTCAACGCCGCATTCGGGTTCTGCCTCGGCTGCCAGATCTATCCACTCGTCGCACGCTTCCGCACCGCGGCCTGAAAGTTTTCACACCGAGAACCACTGCACGATCCACCCGACACAAGTAAGTACACATCGAAAGGAACACCATGGCTCGCTCCGATGTCCTAGTCTCCGCCGACTGGGCTGAGCAGAACCTCAACGCCCCCAAGACCGTTTTCGTCGAGGTGGATGAGGACACCAGCGCATACGACGGCGGCCACATCGAAGGCGCCATCCGCCTCGACTGGCGGAAGGACCTGCAGGACGGCGTCCGTCGTGACTTCCTGAACCAGCAGCAGTTCTCCGACCTCCTGTCCGCCAAGGGCGTCGCCAACGACGACACCATCGTTCTCTACGGCGGCAACAACAACTGGTTCGCGGCATACGCGTACTGGTACTTCAAGCTGTACGGCCACCAGGACGTCAAGCTGATCGACGGCGGCCGCAAGAAGTGGGAGCTCGACGGGCGTCCCCTCTCCAAGGAGACCGTCACCCGCGAGGCCACCCAGTACAAGGCCGAGGCACCCGACCTCTCGATCCGCGCGTTCCGCGACGAGGTCATCGACGCCATCGGCAACAAGAACCTCGTCGACGTGCGTTCGCCCGACGAGTTCTCCGGCAAGATCCTCGCTCCCGCTCACCTGCCGCAGGAGCAGGCGCAGCAGCGTGGACACGTCCCCACGGCCATCAACATCCCGTGGAGCACCACCGCCAACGAGGACGGCACGTTCAAGTCGGACGACGACCTGGAGAAGCTGTACTCGGAGAAGGGCTACGACGAGGCCAAGCCCACCATCGCGTACTGCCGTATCGGCGAGCGCTCCAGCCACACCTGGTTCGTGCTCAAGGAGATCCTCGGCAAGTCCGATGTCAAGAACTACGACGGCAGCTGGGTCGAATACGGCTCGCTCGTCGGCGCACCCATCGAGTTGGAGGTTCACTGAGCCATGTGTGGAGCACCTGTACAGACCCAGACCCTGCCCGCGGGCGTCGACGTCGAGAAGGAAACGGTCATCACCGGCCGCGTTCTCGCCGCTGACGGCCAGCCGATCGGTGGAGCGTTCGTGCGTCTCCTCGACGGCGGCGGAGAGTTCACCGCCGAGGTCGTCGCCTCGGGCACCGGAGACTTCCGCTTCTTCGCCGCTCCCGGCGAGTGGACCGTGCGTGCACTGTCCAGCTCCGGCAACGGCACCTCGACGGTGAGCCCGTCGAGCGCAGGCGTGCACAACGTCGACGTCACGGTCGGCGAGTAGTCACCAGCTGACGACACCAGAATGGCCCCGCTCCGGATTCGGAGCGGGGCCATTCTGTCGTGTGAGACTACTTGCCCTCCGGGACAGGGACGGCTGACGCCTCAGCGGCCTTTCGGTCCTTCTCCGAATGCGCGAGTGCGGTGATCCAGTCGACCACCTTCTCGCTCTCCCAGTACCAGGGGTCGTTCGGATTGTTGTTCCAGTAGAACAGGTGCTGGATGAAGCCCAGGAAGATGTACGGCTTGATCACCAGTTCGAAGACATCGCTGTTGTCCTCGACGAACCCCGGGCCCTCCTGCGCGAGCTTCGCCTTCACGACCTCCGAACCGGGACCCATCGCCCAGTTGAGCGCCTCGACGATCTGTTCCTGGGACACCTGCATGTTCCGGTCCGGGCCGTCGGGGTCGTAGGTCCGGTCGGCGACCTTGCGGAGAACGTCCAGGAAGGACTCGTCGGAGGCGAACCAGTCTTCGTGGGTGACGATGTGCACGATCGACCGCGCCGCCATGTTCGTCACCGCATTCGCGAAGTCGGAGACGGTCTGGCCCGGGTTCAGCAGGGTGAAGTGCATCTGTCCCAGCACCCCGAGCGCCAGTTCGAGGACGGCGATCTCCTGCGGCGCGTCGCACGCGATGTCGTAGGGCCGGCACGCGTACGTGATCTTGCCGTCGAGAGCGCCGTAGTCGGCCGGCTCGGATGACATGAATCCGCCGCCGGGCGGGCCGGGTTCGCCCATCGAGGGGGTGCCCGCGGGGCGGTACGGGTCGCCGATCAACGCGACGCCGGCGATGTCGTCGGCGGTGACCAGAGCATTGCTGTCGCGGTGCCCGAGTTCGCGCGACACCCGTTCGACCACCTCGGCGCCGACGCTGTACCCGAGCAGCACGTACTTGGTGTCGTCGCCGCACTTCACCTTGTTCTCGTCGAGGATCCTGTTCGTCGACGCGACACCCGCGGCCATCGAATCCTGGTATGTCGGAACGGGTTGCAGCAGACCCAGGCCGTACGTGGACGGGTAGGGGACGTACATCCACCCCACCGTTCCCGGTTCGTCCTTGTTCGCCTCGCCGGTCGGCACCGTCACGTTGCCCACCCAGTTCGACCAGAGCTGCCGATTCTCGTCGGCCAGCGGGTTGCGGTCCTCCGTCGAGTCGGTGGCGCCGGACACGGCGACGATCATCACGTCGGGGCAGTCGGCGGCGTAGTTGTTCGGATCGACACGGTCCGTGTCGGCACTTCCCGAACCCGCGCTGCCGGTGTCGGGCGCGGCGACGGCGAGACCGGGAGCGCCGAACGCGGACACGGTCAGCAGCAGCGCCGTCGCCGTGATCGCGGCCCGCACCGGACCGGTGGCGGCAGTACTCGATCGAAGCATGGGACCTCCGGGAGGGGCGGGAGACGAGACGACCGCATGAGGATGTTCGGAACCGACCGGGTGGTCGCCTTCGGGAAACCGTAGCCGCAGTCACCGTAAGTCGCCTCCCGTTTCGACCGTTCGACGGGTTCGGTTTAGGATGTCCCCGTGGTTATCTTCTTCGAGGTACTTCTTGTCCTTGCCGCCGTGTTGATCACGTGGTTCTCGCTCTACACGATCTACCGCCTGGTCACCGACGAGTCGTGAGTCAGAACCCGGACGCAGGCGCAGATCCGCCTTCCGAGCACCCGACTACGAGCGCGCCCGCTGGGGACACCCCCACCGTGCGTCGTGGTAGCGGTGACGCAGCCGTCGCGGACGCCATCGAGCGTTCCAAGACGACGGCGTCGCGGAACATCCCGCAGCTTCCGGACCTTCCGCTGCCCGAGGACACCGCAAATCTGCGCCTCGGCCCGGATCTGAACAACGAACTCCTCGCAGTACTGCCCCTCGTGGGTGTGTGGCGCGGTGAAGGGGAAGGCCACGACCCCGACACAGGCGACTACCCCTTCGGGCAGCAGATCATCGTCTCCCACAACGGTGGCAACTACCTCAAGTGGGAATCCCAGACCTGGGTTCTCGACGCCGACGGCGAATACGTGCGCCCCGACCTCCACGAGACCGGCTTCTGGCGGATCAGCGGAGACGGCATCCCCGGCAGCACCAACGAGGAAGTCGTCGAACTCCTCCTCGCCCACAGCTCCGGCATCGTCGAACTGTTCTACGGCCAGGCCCTCACCCAGTCGTCGTGGGAACTCGCGACCGACGTCGTGATCCGCAGCACCTCCGGTGTTCTCGTGGGCGGCGCCAAGCGCCTCTACGGCATCGTCGAGGGCGGCGACCTCGCGTACGTCGAGGAACGCATCATCGCCGACGGCGAGCTGCGCCCCCACCTCTCCGCGCGGCTGTCCCGCTACGTTGGCTAGCGCCCGTGAGTACTTATTAACCACGGGCGGTTAACAAGTACTCACGGCTCGGGTTATCCACAACCTGAGGTTCATCCACAGGTCAGTTGAAAACGGCCTGTTTCGGGCGAATCCTGTCGGTCGGCGTGCGCACCGTCGCGTTCATGACGACTGCGACGATCGACTTCAGGCCCGACTTCCAACGCGTCCTCGACTATCAGCACGGCCTCGTCACGGCCCGGCAACTGCGCGGACTGGGTATCTCGACCCGGCAGATTCAGCACATGGTGGAGTCCGGCCAGTGGTCGGCGGTTCTGCACGGCGTCTATGCCGTCACGAACGGTCCGCTCGACCGGCCGATGACGCTGTGGGCGGCGCTGTTGTTCGGCGGTTCCCGAGCGATTCTCAGCCATCGGACCGCGGCCGAGGAATGGGGGCTGATGCCCATCGATCCGGACGGGCCGATTCACGTCACCGTGCCCTACGGGTTGTCCGCGGAACCGCAGGGACCGACGTATCGGAAGGTCGGCCGGCGATCCGACCGTCCTGTTCCCCGCGAGGGCGATCTCCTCCACCCCGGGGTCGTGGTGCACCGGTCCCGGGCGCACGCACACATCCTCGTCCCGACGCTTCAGCCTCGAACGTCGCGGGCAGACACCATCGTCGATCTCGCCGTCGCGGAGCCGTCCGCGGTGGCGGCCGCACGGGTCCTCGTGTCATTGGTCACCGGCAGCGACATTCCGGTGCACGAAGTGCTTCGACGGATCGAGCAACGTCCACCGCGCAGATACCGCAAGGCGCTCACCGACGCGCTGGCGTTCGTTTCCGGCGGAGTCCAGTCGATTCTCGAGCACCGGTACGCCGTCGACGTCGAACTCGCGCACGGACTACCGGCCGCCCGACGACAGTCGCCCGTTCTCGTCGACGGAAGAACCCTCTACGAGGATGTGGACTACTCGGACAGCGGCGTTCCGCTCCTCGTGCGGCTGGACGGTCTGCGGTACCACTCGTCGCGGTCGGTGGCGCTGCGCGACCGTCGTCGCGGCAACGCGGCGGAACTCGCCGGCCTGGCGACGCTGGTCTACGGCTGGGAGGAGGTGACGCGGCGCTCGTGCGAGGTCGCGGCCGAGGTGCGGACGGTTCTCGAGCGGGGCGGTTGGAGTGGGCCGAACCTGTGCCCGCGCTGCCGTGAGTACTTATTAACGTCGGGCGGTTAACAAGTACTCACGGGCGCGGAGCGCACAACAGCCCCCGAGCCTTCCGGTGCTGGTGCACCGGGCCCGATCTGGACCAGACCGGGGGCTCGGGGGCCGGGTAGCTGCCTGGGATTCGCTCGCCGCTCGCGCGGTCAGTGAATTCCGTCAGCGGTAGCGGCTAGCTGGCAGCCACCTCACGTGTCCGTCTGTCATTCAATTTCAGACCACCTCCTTCCTCGTGTACTGAAGAAAGTACGCCGCACTCACGGAGTCGGCAACGCATTTTCGCTCTCAGCTTTCTCGACCCGTATCACCAGGTCAGCGCTGGTATCCTCCGGAAGCTGGTGAGTGACCACCACGACGGTGCGCTGCGGCGACACCAGTCCGCCGTCGCGCGCGAGCAGTCGCCGGAGCAGGTCGGCGCCCGCGTCGGCGTCGAGGTGCTCGGTCGGTTCGTCCAGCAGCAGCACCCGGGCGGACGACAGCAGCGCCCTGGCGAGGAGCAGTCGGCGACGCTGTCCGCCGGACACCGCCCTGGCACCACCGGCGAGTGCCGTGTGCACGCCATCCGGCAGCCCCGACACCCATCCCCCGAGCCCGACGCACTCCAGGACGGTCAGCGCCTCCGCTTCCTCGAGGTCGCCGCGCGCCACCCGCAGATTCTCGAGCACGGACGTGTCGAAGAGGTGCGCGTCCTCCGCGAAGAATCCGACGTTCCGGCGCAGAGACTCGGATCTGACCTGGTGCAGGTCGAGCCCGTCCACCTGGACCGTCCCCGACACCGGTGGGAGCAACCCGGCCAGGGTCATCAGGGTGGTCGTCTTCCCGGACCCGCTGCCGCCGACGATCGCGACTCGGAAGCCGGGCCGCAGGTCGAGGTCGAGCGGGGCGGTGACCTGTCCTCCGGGCCAGCCGCACCGCAGGTCCTTCGCGACGACCTCGGCGGGTCCGTCCAGCTCCCGGTCGCCGGGGTGCGGATCCGCGACGGCGGCGTCGAGCACGGCGAGTATGCGGCGCGACGCGATCCGGGCCCGGGTCAGTGCGACCGCCGCGGCGGGCAGCGCGGCCGTGGCTTCGAACGCGGACAGCGGCAGGAGCACCAGGATGCCCATCGCCATCGGGCTCATGGTCCCCGACGAGTACAGGTCCATGCCGATGAGCAGCGACGCGATCACGCTGACGCCCACCGCGAGTGGTGTGGCGGCGTCCGCGAACGCGCTGGGTGCGGCGGCGCGGTCGGTGGCCTCGACCGCGGCGTGTTCGGCGGCGACGGCCCGCGACACGGTCCGGTCGACGCGACCTGCGACGCGGAGTTCCGCGGCGTGATCGAGCGCCGTGACGGCGTCTTCGCTGAACCGCGCCCGCGCGTCGGCGCCGGACGTCTCGGCCAGGCGGGCGGCCCGCGCGGACAACCAGGGCGCCGCGACCCCCGACACCGCGAGCGCGACTGCGAGCACGAGCGCCGAGGCGGGCGAGATCACCGCGAGGATGCCGACCGCGGCCACGGCGAGGACGACGGACACGGCAATGGGGACGAGCGCGCGCACGACGACGTCACCGAGGGTGTCGACATCGGCCCCGGTGCGGGCGAGCAGTTCGCCGCGGCGCAGGCCGGCGGCGGCTGCGGGGTCGCCGTCGGCCAGCCGCTGGTACAGCTGGGTGCGGGCGGACGTGGTCCCGCGCAGGGCGGTGTCGTGGGTGGCCAGCCGCTCGAGGTAGCGGAAGACGCCGCGGGAGATGCCCAGCGCCCGCACCGCCACGACGGCGACGCTGAGGTCCAGGACGGGCGGCATCTGCCACGCCCTCGTGATCAACCACGCCGACAGCGCCGCCAGCGCGAGCGCACTGCCCAGCGTGGCGACGCCGGCGGCGACGGCCCGCACCACCCGTCCCGGTTGCAGGTCGAGGAGCGGCAGTGCCCGGATCAGCGGGTCACGCGACATCGGCGCTCACCTCGATCACCCGGTCGGCGGCCGCGAGCACGGTCGGCCGGTGCCCCACGACCACGACCGTCCGGCCGGCGGCGGCCAGGCTCCGCAGGGAATCGAGCACCGTCCGCTCCGACGCGTCGTCGAGGTGTGCGGTGGGTTCGTCGAGCACCAGGACCGGACGCCGGGTGGCCAGCACGCGGGTCAGCGCGAGCCGCTGCCGCTGACCGAGCGACAGTCCCGTTCCACCGGACCCGACGCGCGTGGACCAGCCGTCGGGGAGTTCGGCGAGGACCTCGTCGAAACCCGTTGCTGCACAAGCCTGTTCGAGGTCGACGACCTCGCCGATGAGCCGAAGGTTCTCGTCCAGCGTGCCGGGAACGAGGACGGGGTGCTGCGGGAGCCACGCCACCTGCGCCCACCACGCGGACCGGTCGAGCGAACTCACGGCGGCGCCTGCCACGCGTACCTCCCCCTGCTCGGGTTCGACGAGGCCGAGGAGTGCCTGCACCGCAGTCGATTTCCCGGAACCGTTGGGCCCGGTCAGCACGGTCACCGCGCCGGGTTCGAGGGTCCCGGTCAGTCCGTGCGGCGCCAGGCCGTGCCGCGACGCGACGTCGACGCCGTCGAATTCGAGACGCGCCCCGGCCGCATCCACCACGACCGCACCGTCGGCGGCGTCGTCGGGACGATCGGTATCGATGACGGCGAAGGCCCGGCTCGCGGCGGCCATTCCGTCCTCGGCGGCGTGGAACTGGGTTCCGACCATCCGCAGCGGAAGGTACACCTCGGGCGCGAGAATCAGCGCCACGATCCCCGCTTCGAGACCCATCTCCCCGTACACCAGCCGCAGTCCGATGCTGACGGCGACGAGCGCGACGCACAGCGTAGCCAGCAGTTCCAGCACCATCGACGACAGGAACGCCACCCGCAGCGCCGACATCGTGGTGCGGCGGTGGGCGTCGCCGAGTTCGCGCACCCGCGTCGCCGGGCCCTGTTCGCGGCCCAGCGCGCGGAGTGTGGGCAGGCCGGCCAGGAGGTCGAGCAGCTGGGAGGACAGTGTGGTCATCGCGGTCAGCGTCTTGGCGGCCTTGCCCTTGGTGAGCAGGCCGATGAGGATCATGAAGACCGGGATGAGCGGCAGCGTGACGAAGATGATCGCCGCCGACGTCAGATCCTGAAACGTGATGACCGCGAGCGTCGCCGGAGTGAGCGTCGCAGCGAGAACCAGAGCCGGAAGATACCCGGTGAGGTACGGCACGAGACCGTCGATTCCGCGGGTGAGCACGGTCGCGATCTCGTCCCGCCGCGGATCGAGTTCGCGCGGTCGCAGGCGGGTGGCGACGCCGAGAACCTCCCCCTTCAGCTCCGCCACGACCCGCGTGGCGGACCGGTGCGCGAACCGGGACTGCAGCCAGGTGCCGAGCACTCGCACTCCGACCGCGGCGGCGAGGACCACCAGTTCGGTGGACCACCGCCCGACGTCGGTGTCGTCGTCGACGATGACCCCACCGAGCACCCGGCCGATCATCAGCGCCGACACGATGACCATCGCGACGTTGACCACCGACAGCGCGACGGTGAGGACGAGGTACCCGCGGGCCGCCGCGGAGTAGCGCCAGAGGCGGGGATCGACGGGACGCCGGGATCCTCGCTCCCCGCCCGGGCGCTCGTCGGCCGGGCGGGGTGCGTCGCCTACCGCTGTGCTCATCTGCGCCCGAGCGGGAGACCGATCGACGGCGGGATGTGCTTGGTCGAGATCCGTTGGCGGAACACCCAGTACGTCCAGCCCTGGTAGATCAGCACCACCGGGGTGAGGAAGGCGGCGGCCCACGTCATCACCTTCAGCGTGTACGGACTCGACGAGGCGTTGTCGATGGTCAGGTTGTACGCGGCGTCCAGCGTGGACGGCATGACGTTGGGGAACAGCGAGCCGAACAGCAGCGCCACGGTGGCGATGACCGCGATGGACGTGAGCAGGAACGCCCAGCCCTCACGTTCGGCGCGGGTGAACGCGACCACCCCGAGGAGTGCGGCGGCGGCGATCGCGACGAGGATCCATGTCCAGCCCTTGCCGTGCGCCAACTGCGTCCACAGCACGAACGCGCCTGCCACCGGAACGGCCGGGATCGCCAGCCGGGACGCCAGTTCGACGGCGTCCGTGCGGACTTCGTCGGCCGTCTTCAGCGCGAGGAACACCGCGCCGTGCAGGGCGAACACGAGCGCTGTCGTCAGACCACCCAGCAGCGCATAGGGATTGAGCAGATCGAAGAGGCTCGAGGTGACCTGCTTGTCGGCGTCGATGTCGACGCCCCGCACGATGTTCGCGAACGCGACACCCCACAGCACGGCGGGCACCCAGGACCCGAAGACGATGCCCCAGTCGCATCGCCTGCGCCAGGTGTCGTCGTCGATCTTGCCGCGGTATTCGATGGCGCAGATCCGGACGATGAGCGCGACGAGAATGATCAGCAGCGGCAGATAGAAGCCGGAGAACAGGGTGGCGTACCACTCCGGGAACGCGGCGAACAGCGCGCCGCCGCCGGTGATGAGCCACACCTCGTTGCCGTCCCACACGGGCCCGATGGTGTTGAGCACCACCCGCCGTCGCGTGTCTCCGTTCGGGTCCTTGCGCCTGCCCAGCACCGGCATCAGCATGCCGACACCGAAATCGAATCCCTCGAGGACGAAGTACCCGATGAAGAGCACCGCGATCAGGATGAACCACACTTCTTGAAGTCCCATGACCGTCTCCCCTAGTACGCGAACGAGAGTTGCTCGGGCTTGCCCGGTTCTTCGGGCTCGTCGTGGTCGTCACCCGGTGGATGCGCGTCGTGTTCGAGTGGTCCCTCGATCGTGTAGCGGCGGATCAGCGTGAACCACACGACGGCCAGCGCCCCGTAGACCACCGTGAACGTGATCAGTGAGACCCAGACGGTCCACGGGGAGTGATTCGAGACGCCCTGGTCGACAGTGAGTCTGATCATGTCGACACCGGTCGGGTTGGGTGCCACGACCCACGGCTGGCGGCCCATTTCGGTGAACACCCAGCCCGCGCTGTTCCCGAGGAACGGCGTCGGGATGACGGCGATGGACAACCAGCCGAACCACTTCTTGTCCGGGACACGGCCGCCGCGGGTCATCCACAGACCGACCACGGCGAGCAGCGCCGACCCTGCGGCCCAGCCGATCATCGCGCGGAACGTCCAGTAGGTGACGAACAGGTTGGGCTTGTAGTTGCCGGGCCCGTACATCTCCTCGTAGCGGGCCTGGATCTCGGTGACGCCCTCGACGGTGGAGTCGAAGGTGCCGTCCGCCAGGAACGAGGTGAGCCCGGGAATCTTGATGAGCTGGGTGATGCTCTCGCAGTTGTTCTGGGTGCCGACGGTGAGGATCGAGAAGTCGGCACCGGTTTCGGTGTGGCACAGCGATTCGGCCGATGCCATCTTCATGGGTTGCTGTTCGAACATCAGCTTGCCCTGGATGTCGCCGGTGATCGCGAGTCCGATGCCCGCGGCGACCATCACCCACAGCGCGAGGATGGTGACCGGACGGAACATCGTCCGTGCGGTCTCCTCGTGCTTCTTCGCCACTTCGGGTTCGGTGGCTTCCTTCGATTTGCGCATGCTGCGCACCATCCACCAGCCGCCGACGCCGGCCACGAATGTTCCTGCCGTGAGGAATGCTCCGGCCACGACGTGCGGGAAGGCTGCGAGCGCTGTGTTGTTGGTGAGCAGTTCCCAGATGCTGGTGAGTTCCGCGCGCCCGGTCTCGGGGTTGTAGACGGCCCCGACCGGGTGCTGCATGAACGAGTTGGCGGTGATGATGAAGTACGCGGACGCGTTCACCCCGATCGCGACGAGCCAGATGGTGGCGAGGTGGACGAGCTTGGGCAGCCGTCCCCAGCCGAAGATCCAGAGGCCGAGGAACGTCGACTCGAGGAAGAAGGCGACCAGGCCCTCGAGAGCGAGGGGTGCGCCGAAGACGTCACCGACGAAGCGTGAGTACTCGCTCCAGTTCATCCCGAACTGGAATTCCTGCACGATGCCGGTGGCCACGCCGAGCGCGAAGTTGATCAGGAAGAGCTTCCCGAAGAATTTGGTGAGCCGATACCAGTGATCCTTTCCGGTGACCACCCACATCGTCTGCATGACGGCGATCAGCGGCGCGAGCCCGATCGTCAGCGGAACGAGGATGAAGTGATAGACGGTGGTTATGCCGAACTGCCACCGGGAGACATCCAAGGCATCCATGGCTACTCCGAAACTGGGCCCGTAGGACAGGCTTCAGGGCCGGAGCGTGGGCTTCCGCCCGACCCTTGAAAACAACGTACTGCGGGGTCGTTTCCCCCGCAGGACTTTGCTACTACGAAATGTAGTAGACCTGTCAAGCCTCCGCGGACTCGGCACCCACCGCCTCGACCGCGAGGTCGACCAGCTCCACGATCTCGTCGGCGAGCGGCGCGTCGGGCAGGGCAAGGCCGTCGATCTTGCGCACGCGCGCGGCCATGGTGACGCTGGAGATGAGCCAAACACCTTCCGCCGTAATGAGATCCGCCGGACGCAGAGACGCGTACTCGCAGCGGAACCCCTTGCCGGACGCGACCTCGAAGAGCGCCTGCTGCGTGGTGCCGGGCAGGATTCCGTGCTCCGGCGGCGGCGTGAGGAGCGTCTTCTCGCGGGCGATGACCACCGTGGAACGTGGCCCTTCCAACACATTGCCCTCACTACTGACGAAGATCACATCGTCGGCGCCGAACGTGGCCGCGTACCGCAGCGCCGCCATGTTCGTCGCATATGACAAGGTCTTCGCCCCGAGTAGCTGCCACGGCGCACTCGCCGACAGATCCACCGAATACCCGCGGGCCAGTGTGAGTACCGACACTCCGTCGCGTCGTGCCTCCAGTATCCGCTCGGACACCGGCCCGACGGTGACGAAGGCGGTCGCGTCGCCACCGGACTCCCGGCCGCGGCTGAGCACGAGTCGCATC
The DNA here is from genome assembly GCF_900455735.1 of Rhodococcus wratislaviensis. GTDB lineage: Bacteria > Actinomycetota > Actinomycetes > Mycobacteriales > Mycobacteriaceae > Rhodococcus_F > Rhodococcus_F wratislaviensis. The sequence goes on from NZ_UAUI01000022.1 coordinate 491,736, forward strand.
GCGCCCTCCCGCTCGGACCCCCACTCCTCGACGGCCAGCTCGAGGGCCAGGCGCCACTCGTCCAGGTCCTGAATGGGTAATCCGAGGGCGCGCGCCGACGCGACGAGTCGGGTGAGGTGTGGCTCGACCTTCAGTGCGCGACCGCCGCGCACCAACAGCGTCTCGAAGACACCGTCGCCGCGCACGACCGCCAGATCGTCCGCGTACAGCAGCGGGGCATCCGCGTCCCGCACCTCGTGGTCCAGCGTCACCAGCACTCGATCAGACATGACACCCAGACTATCGACCCTGCTGACCGCCACCTGTGGTCCATGGTCCCTAGACTGGGTTCGTGGTCGACAAACTGCCCGTCTCACCCAGTCCACTCGTCACGGCCCCGGGCGCGGTCCCTGCGCCGGAAGGCTCTCCCGACGCCGGCGTCGCCTGGCATCACGGCGATCCCCTCGGCGAACAACGCAGCGCCGAACGTTCCGCGGTGGTGGTCGACCGTTCCCACCGGTTCGTCATCGCGATCAGCGGACCCGAACGACTCACCTGGCTGCACACCATCTCGAGCCAGCACGTCGCCGCACTCCCCGACGGCGCGAGCGCCGAGAACCTCAGCCTCGACGTCAACGGCCGCGTCGAGCATCACTTCGTCCAGACCGATCTGGACGGCGTCACCTGGATCGACACCGAGGCCGACCGCGGACCCGACCTCCTGTCGTTCCTCACCAAGATGGTGTTCTGGTCCAAGGCCGAACCCCGTGAGGGCAACGAACTCGCGGTCCTCAGCGTCATCGGCCCCGACGCCGTGACGGTCCTCGACGCGGCCGGTGTCGTGGCGCCCACCGAGCCGTACGCCGCCGCCGCGGTCCCCGGGGGCGGGTTCGTCCGCGGCATGCCGTGGCCGACCGCCGACTCCTTCGACCTGCTGATCCCCCGGGAAGGGCTCGCGACGTGGTGGGGCCGGCTCACCGCCGCCGGCGCCGCTCCCGCCGGAACCTGGGCGTTCGAGGCACTCCGGGTGGCCGCCGGCCGGCCCCGGATCGGACTCGACACCGACGAGCGCACCATCCCGCACGAGGTCCGCTGGATCGGCGGTCCCGCCGAACACGGCGCCGTCCACCTCGAGAAGGGCTGCTACCGAGGCCAGGAGACGGTGGCCCGCGTCCACAATCTCGGCAAACCGCCCCGTCACCTCGTCCTGCTGCACCTCGACGGCAGCGCCGACGCCCTTCCCGAACCCGGCGACCCGGTGACGGCGGGAGGCCGTGCGGTCGGACGGATCGGCACGGTGATCGACCATCACGAACTCGGACCCATCGCGCTGGCCCTCGTCAAACGGTCGATCCCCACCGACACCGAATTGGTGGTCGGCTCGTGCGCCGCCTCGATCGACCCCGACTCCGTGCCCGCGGACGACACCGTCCAGGCAGGTCGCGCCGCCGTCGACCGGCTCCGGGGCCGATGAGCGAGGCGACCGCGACGGCCGGCGAGGTCCTGGCCGTCTGCGTGCTGCACACCGAACGGGACAGCGGCACCCGACGGGTGCCCCGGACGGCGATCGACAAGCGCCCCGTCGACGGCCCCGTGCGCGTCACGACCGCCGGACTGGTCGGCGACCGCGTCTGCGACACCGAATACCACGGTGGCCCGTTCAAGGCCGTCTACGCCTACCAGGAGGACGAGGCGCAGCGCTGGGCGTCGGAACTCGGCCGCGAACTGCCCCCGGGATGGTTCGGCGAGAACCTCCGCGTCGACGGGATCGCCGCGACCGACGCCGTGATCGGCGAGCGCTGGCGGATCGGCACCACCGAACTGGAGGTGACCAGCCCGCGGACACCGTGCGGCACGTTCGGCGTCTGGGCCGCCGAGCCCCGGTGGGTCAAGCGGTTCTCCGAACGCGCGGACACAGGCGCGTACCTGCGGGTGGTGACAGAGGGGTCGGTCACCGCCGGCGACGCCGTCCAGCGCATCCACGTCCCCGGCCACGGTGTCACCGTGCGCGATCTGTTCACCGGCCGCGACCCGGAACGGTTCGTGGCGCTGCTCGAACAGCAGGAGAACCTCTCTCCGACCGTCGCGGACAAGGCCCGCCGACGGATCGCCGGACTGGAAGTGCAGGTCACGTATTGAGCATCGAACTGGTCGAGGTCGTTCGTTCCGGATTCCGCGAATGCGTCCACCGCGGTTCCGCGGTGATCCTCCGCGCGGACGGCGAGATCGCGCTCACCCTCGGTGAGGTGCACACACCGATCTACCCGCGGTCGTCGAACAAGCCGTGGCAGGCCGTGACGATGCTGCGGAACGGTTTCGAACCGTCCAGTTCCGAAGAACTCGCGATCGCGACCGCATCCCACGAGGGTGAGTCGGACCACATCGAACTCGTCGAGCGGCTACTCGCCCGGTACGGCCTCGACGAGGACCGGCTCCGCTGCCCCGCCGATCTACCCTCCAACGAACTCGCCCGGGCCGAACTGCTGGCCGCCGGCGAGCTCCCCCGCCCGGTGTACATGAACTGCTCCGGCAAGCACGCGGCGATGCTCGCCACCTGCCTGGCCAACGACTGGCCGTTGGACAGCTACCTCGAGCCGACGCATCCGCTGCAACTCGCGGTCGTCGAGACGCTCGGATCGATCAGCGGCGACGTCGACGCCGAGCTCGGCATCGACGGATGCGGGCTGCCGATCGTCCCGCTGTCGCTGACGCATCTGGCGCGCGCGTTCGCCCGGCTCGTCACCGCCGAGCCCGACTCCCCCGAGCTCGCCGTCGCCGACGCCATCCGCGAACACCCCTACCTCGTCTCCGGCACCGGCAAGGACGACGCGCGGCTGATGCCGGTCGTGCCCGGACTGCTGTCCAAGGCGGGCGCCGACGGTGTCTACGCCGGCGCGCTTCCGGACGGCTCGGCGTTCGCGCTGAAGATCGACGACGGCCACGAACGGGCCCGGTTGCCCCTCGCCGCAGCACTTCTCCACAGGATGGGCGCCGAGTGGACCGAGGATCTGGCGGCCCTCGCGTCGCAGCCCGTGCTCGGCGGCGGCGTCCGAGTGGGGACGGTCCGGGCAATTCCGGGAGTCTTCTGAAAGCGAAATACCGGCATCGGGGCAGCTCGCGAGCCCGGTGAGACTAAACCGACACCGCTTCGGGGTGTGGATGGAAGCGCGAGGGACTTTTCCACGCTAGAGTGTGGGGCAGGAACTTACACACTCAAACGGGGCCGCCAAATTCCCCAGGCCGCCCCGCGAAAGCGCGAGGGGGTCAGCCATGGGCCGCGGCCGGGCTAAGGCAAAGCAGACCAAGGTTGCACGCGAGCTGAAGTACAGCGTACCGACCACGGATTTTGACAGCCTGCAACGAGAGCTCTCAGGTGGGTCGTCCAACTCGCATCGGGACGAGGTCTTCGCTGACCAGCGTGCCGACAGGGAGGGTCACTCCCGGGAGGACGACGACGACTGGCGGCGCTGAGATCTGAAGACAACGAAATGAGGGGGAGCCGCTACCGGCTCCCCCTCATTTCCACATCTTCAGCCGGTCGGGGCCACTAGCTCGCCCCGTTCCGACCGACGGCGTCCGACCCTAGAACCTCGGGTGATCGCCGGCGAGAATTGCGCGCTCGGCCGACACGTCGTGCGACTTCTTGATGCTGCCCAGCGTCCAGCAGTCGATGTGGCGTGCCGTCAGGACGGCCAGCGCACGATCGACGTCCTCGGGCGCCACGATCGCGACCATGCCGACGCCCATGTTGAACGTCTGCTCCATCTCGGCCCGCTCCACGCGTCCGCGCTGCGCGATCATCGCGAAGATCGGAGCCGGGCTCCACGTGCCGCGGTCGAGTTCGGCGACCAGACCCTTCGGCATGACCCGCGCGAGGTTGTTGGCCAGTCCACCGCCGGTGACGTGGCAGAACGTGCGCACGTCGGTCTCGGCGGCGAGGGCCAGGCAGTCCTTCGCGTAAATCTTCGTGGGCTCGAGCATCTCCTCGCCCAGGGTGCGGCCGAACTCGTCGACGTGCGCCGTCAGGCTCATGTGGTCGATCTCGAGCAGGACCTTGCGGGCCAGCGAGTAACCGTTGGAATGCAGTCCGGACGATCCCATCGCGATCACCACGTCGCCGGGACGGACCCGGTCCGGCCCCAGCACCTGGTCGGCTTCGACCACACCGACGCCGGTCGCGGACAGGTCGTAGTCGCCGTCCGCCATCACACCGGGGTGCTCCGCCGTCTCGCCACCGAGCAGCGCGCAACCAGCCTGGATGCAGCCTTCGGCGATGCCGCTGACCAGTTCGGCGACACGCTCCGGGACGACGCGCCCGACGGCGATGTAGTCCTGCAGGAACAGCGGCTCGGCACCGCAGACGACGAGGTCGTCGACGACCATCGCGACGAGGTCGAGGCCCACGGTGTCGTGCTTGTCGAGTGCCTGAGCGACGGCGAGCTTCGTGCCCACACCGTCCGTGGACGCCGCGAGCAGCGGCTCCTTGTAGTCACCCTTGAGCGAGAACAGACCCGCGAATCCACCGAGACCACCGAGAACCTCGGGACGGCTGGCGCGCTTGGCCAAGGGAGCGAAGAGTTCCACCGCCCGATCGCCTGCGGCGATGTCCACTCCTGCGGCGGCGTAGGACGCGCCAGGGCGACTTGTCGGATCCTCGGTCATGTGGTTGTTACTCCAGCCTTCTGTTGCTCGTCAAAATCGTGTCGGTCGGGCAATCGAGTGCTGTGATTGCGTCCTTACGGTACCGGAGTACGTTCTCCGGCCGGATCCCGATGTACCGGCCTACGGCCGACTGAGGGCGTTCGCGTTGTCGTTCTCCCGCGTCGCGGGACCGCCTGCCGCGCTCTCGAGCATTCCCTCGAGAACGTTCTTTCCGATCGACGTCTCCGTGGGGAGCGCGATGGGGTACGTGCCGTCGAAGCAGGCCGCGCACAGTCGTGTCGCAGGCTGCTCGGTCGCGGCGATCATGCCTTCGGTGGAGATGTAGCCGAGGGTGTCGGCGCCGATGGAACGGCGCACCCCTTCGAGCATCTCGTCGAAGCTGCCGGGTTCGCCACCGCCGCCCGCGCCGTTGGCGATCAGCTCGGCCGGCGAGGCGAAGTCGATGCCGTAGAAGCAGGGCCATTTGACCGGCGGCGACGCGATCCGGACATGGATCTCCAGTGCGCCGGCCTCACGGAGCATCCGGATGAGCGCGCGCTGGGTGTTGCCGCGGACGATCGAGTCGTCCACCACCACGAGGCGCTTACCGCGGATGACTTCCTTGAGGGGGTTGAGCTTGAGGCGGATACCGAGCTGACGGATCGTCTGCGACGGCTGGATGAAGGTGCGGCCCACGTAGGCGTTCTTCATCAGACCCTGCCCGTACGGAATGCCCGACCCCTGCGCGTAACCGACCGCGGCGGGAGTGCCCGACTCGGGGACCGGGATGACGAGGTCGCCCTCGGCGGGGTGCTCGGTGGCGAGGCGACGGCCGATCTCGACGCGGGTGGAATGCACCGAACGTCCGGCGATGACACTGTCCGGACGGGCCAGGTACACGTACTCGAACACGCAGCCCTTGGGCTCGGGGTTCGCGAAGCGGGAGGAACGGACGCCGTCGGCGTCGATGGCGAGCAGTTCGCCGGGCTCGATGTCGCGGACGAAGGACGCGCCGACGATGTCGAGTGCGGCCGTCTCGCTGGCCACGACCCAGCCGCGGTCCAGGCGTCCGAGGCACAGCGGGCGGATGCCGTGCGGGTCACGGGCCGCGTAGAGCGTGTGCTCGTCCATGAAGGTGAGGCAGAACGCGCCGCGCAGTGTCGGCAGGAGCTTCATGGCCGCCTGCTCGATGGTGCTGTCGGCGGCGGCGTGCGCGAGGAGGGCGCCGACGACGTCCGAGTCGGACGTGGCGCCGCCGGGGCGCTTGTCGTTGACCAGTCCGGCTTCACGGGCGCGCTGCGCCAGCTCCGCCGTGTTGACGAGGTTGCCGTTGTGCCCGAGGGCGATGCCGCTGCCCGCGGCGGTGGTGCGGAAGATCGGCTGCGCGTTCTCCCACGTGGTCGAGCCCGTGGTGGAGTAACGACAGTGACCGACGGCGACGTGGCCCGGCATCGCTGCCAGGGTCTGCTCGTCGAACACCTGGCTGACCAACCCGAGGTCCTTGAAGACCAGCACCTGCGAACCGTCGGCGACGGCGATACCCGCCGCTTCCTGCCCACGGTGCTGCAGAGCATAAAGTCCGTAGTAGGTGAGTTTCGCCACATCCTCTCCCGGCGCCCAGACGCCGAAGACTCCGCATTCCTCGCGGGGCTCGTTCTCGTCCTCGTCGGACGGGTTCGAAGAGAGAAGATTAGGACTGTGGACCGACAGATCGGCTCTGGTCACCGGGGTGCTCCCTGGGGATGGGCGTGTGAGGGGCAAGGTCAGTCTACGTGCCCTGCGCCGTCGCTTCGCCCACGGTGCCGATCGAACCGGCCCGACTCCCGGACGGACAGCCGAAAATAGATTAGTTTCGGTATCGATCAGTATCCTCGAATCGCAGAGCGGGGGCTTTTCCGATGAACGTCCGCAGCGCGGCTCCGACCGCCGCAGAACGCCTGCTGAACGCCTTCGAGGGTGCGATGGGCATCCCCATTCCTGTGCACGTCCGATGCTGGGACGGCTCTGAGGCGGGCCCCGACTCCGACGTCACCATCGTCTTCCGCAACCGCCGGGCCATCCGGAGGGTGCTGTGGTCGCCGAACGAACTCGGTCTCGTCCGGGCCTACGTGTCCGGTGACCTCGAGATCGAGGGCGACGTCTTCCGACTGCTGACGCTTCCGGATCTCGTCGGCCGGCTGGGCACTCTCGGTGTCCGCGGATCCGACCGCGGCACCGTCCTGAAGTCGCTGTCGACTTTCGTCCGGCTCGGCGGTCTGGGTCTCCGGCCGACACCGCCGTCGGTGGAGGTGTCCCGGCGCCGCGGCACCAAGCACAGCAAGGCGCGCGACGCGTCCTCGGTGTCACATCACTACGACGTAGGCAACGATTTCTACCGCCTGTTCCTGGGGCCGACGATGGTCTACTCCTGCGGGTACTGGGACCAGCGATCCGACGACCGCGGTGCGATCGGGACGCTCGAGGAAGCGCAGAACGAGAAGCTGGACCTGGTCTGCCGCAAGCTCGGACTCCAGTCGGGCATGCGACTGCTGGATGTGGGCTGCGGCTGGGGTTCGATGGCGATCCACGCCGCCGAGAAGTACGACGTGTCCGTCGTCGGCGTCACCCTCAGCCACGAACAGGCCGAGTGGGCGCGGGCGAGGGTCTCCGAGGCCGGGCTGTCGGATCTGATCGAGATCCGTGTGCAGGACTACCGCGACGTCGTCGACGGTCCGTTCGACGCGATCTCCAGCATCGGCATGTCCGAACACGTCGGCGACTCCGCGCTGCCGGGCTATGCGCAGCACCTGCTCGACCTTCTGCGTCCCGAAGGGCGGCTGCTCAACCACGCCATCGCCGCGGTCCGGTCGCTCACCGGCACGGACAATTCCTCGGGACTGATCGAGAACTACATCTTCCCGGACGGCGAGGTGCTGCCGCTGAGCAGAACGCTCGACGCCTTCGAGCGCGCCGGACTCGAGGTGCGCGACGGCGAGGCCCTCCGGGAGCATTACGCACTCACGCTGCGGGCGTGGGTGGGCAGACTGCGCGACTCCTGGGACGACGCGATCCGGCTCGCCGGCGCGGAGCGGGCCCGCACCTGGTTGCTGTACCTCGCGGCCAGCGCCCTGGGGTTCGAGGAGAAGGGCCGGCTGACGATCCATCAGGTGCTGGCCGTGCGCCCGTCCGACGACGGGTCGAGTGGCCTGCCGCGCACCCGCGCATTGTGGCTGGGCTAGCTATACGCGCAGCAGCGGCAGCCAGTGGGCGATCTCCCCGGCGCGACTCCCCGACACCGAGACTCCGCCGCCGGCGGTCGCGCTGTCGAATTCCAGCAGTCCCGTCACTAGCAGCAGCCACGTCCGGGGGTCGGTCTCCACGACGTTCGGCGGCGTGCCCCGGGTATGCCGGGGACCTTCGATGCACTGGACCGCGACGAACGGCGGCACCCGCACCTCCACGCTCGACCCGGGTGCCACCTGCTCGAGCGTCCGCGCGCTGAGCCGGACCGCCGCGGCCAGCTGGGTGCGGGACGGTTTCTCGTCGGAATCGCCGCGCAGCCACGGACCGACCTCGAGTACGGCGGCCCTCAGTTCGGCGGGATCTACGGCTCGGCGCGACGGCATACGTTCAATCTACTGTGTGAGCTCGCGCGACTTCGGCTGCCACCGCCCCACCGACGTTGACCGAAAGGTGCAGCAGTGCAGGGGCTACGACGCTTCCGCTGCGTCGACGCAACCAGTCGAACAGCACTGCGGAGGAGCCGGTGAGCAGCATGCTCGCGGCGACGCCGTCACCGGCGGTCCGGGCCGCGCGCACGTGCCACAGCGCGAACGTGGCGGCGTGCAGGGCGTGAGCCGTCGTCGGCGGCCAGGCCCGTCGCAGCATCGCGGACAGGACGCTGCGGAACAGCAGTTCCTCGTGCGCCACGGTCCCCACCGGGATCCGGAACCCCACCCAGCCGACGAAATCGGTGACGCGGTCGCCCGTCGGCACACGCCTGCGCAGTGCGGGCACGCACAACGTGATCGCGTATCCGGCGAGCGGGACCACCGAGGCCGCGGCGCCGTATCGCAGCCCGGACGGCACGTTCGACGCGGACAGGCCGAGTTCGTCGACGCCGTACCCCGCGGCGCGTGCTGCTCCCACGACCGACAGTCCGAGCACGCCTCCCGCGACAGCCCGCCCGTACGGGCCGAGGCCCGAACCGGGCAGCACCACGTTGTTCCACAGCACGGCCGCCGTCGCACCGGCAACGGAGGCGAGCCTGCTCACTTCTCCGGTCCCTCTGTCCCGGAGAGGGATTCGAGAGTAGAGCGGACTCGTTCGGTGTCGACGGGCGTCCACCCCTCGGGCTGGGCGACCGTGATCCAGCCGTCGAGGACGAGAGTCCCGTAATTGTGGCCGTGTCCGTCCGGCACGCCTGCGGCGTTGGTGAGGTCGGCCGAGACCTGCCAGAACGTCACGAACGGAAACCATTTCATCGACGGCGAGCGATCCTCGCCCGGTGGTTCCTTCAACCAGTCGGGCCGGGTGAACGCGAGGTCGGGCGACCACCACACGACGGGATCGGACGGGTGCTGGACGTACAGGATGCGCGGCGACAGCCACTCGCCGGTGTTCTCGACCATGTCGGCGGAGTCGTCGGCGAACCGCACCACCAGGCCCGCCGCGTACTCGGGGTCCACCTCGGGTGTGCCGGGGTCCCGGCGCTGGATCAGCTGTCCCCACAGGCGGTTCGAGTTGGGCGGCCCGACCCACAGCACGCCGTCGACGGTCTGCCGGATGTCGCTCAGTGTGCCGAAGGCGCCCTCCCCCGCCTGGGTGCCGAGACTTTCGCCGTAGACCAGCAGTTTGGGACGCGTCGCCTCGGGCTCCTGCAACCACCGCTCGTGCACGCGGTCGATCAGCTTCTTCCCTGCCTCCGCTGCCTTGTCGCGGTCGGCGAGGAACGAGATCCAACTCGGCAGGAACGAGTACTGGCTGGCCACCAACGCCGTGTCACCGTTGTGGACCAGCTCGATCGCCTGCGCCGCAGTCGGATTGATCCAGCCGGTGCCGGTGGTGGGGATGACGACGAGGACCTTGCGCGAGAACGCGCCGGTCCGCTCGAGTTCGTCGATGACGATGTCCATGCGCGCGTCCGGGTCCTCGGCGGTCTCGAGGCCGGCGTAGACGCGGATGGGGTCCTTGGCCGGTGTGCCGTTGGCTGCCGTGAGCTCGTCGGCGTCGAGGCCTCGGGACACGAAGTTGCGGCCCTCGTAGCCGAGGGTGTCCCAGGACGCCAGCGACTCGGGGCTGCCCGACTTCTCGGGGTCGAGTGGCTGCTCGGCGCCGTCCCGGGTGGTCGAATTCTGCAGGCTGAACGCCGCATTCGTGGCGGCGTAGATGCCGCGCATCAGAACACCGTCGACGAGCAGGAAGAACAGCACCGTCACGATGAGGATGCCGACGGTGGTGGCCGTCGGGATCGCGAGGTGCCACCGCCGGATGAGTCGTGCCGCGATCCACCGCACCAGTTCGCGCAGCAGCCGCCACACCGAGATGATCGCGGCGCCCACGAGCAGACTCAGACCGCCCGTGCGGATGTACCCGGTGGTGGTGGTGCCCTCCGCCCCCATCAGCGCGGCGAGCTCGCGCTGCCATGCCGCGGAGTACGCGAGCATCACGAGACTCACGACCACGCACGTCACCGTCACGACGACGCGCAGGCCGGTGGACCACGGTTCCGGCAACGGCCACCACGACCGGCGCCGCAGGAAGTACCGACGCACCAGCCAGCCGATCGCCGTTCCCACCGTGTAGCCGATCGCGGCGTTGATGCCGCCGATCAGCCCCTGGAACAGCCAGTCGCGGGGCAGCAGCGACGGCGTCAGCGACCAGCAGAAGAACAGCGTCGCGAACGCGATGCCGGTGAAGTCGAGCCGAAGGAAACGCCAGGTCCGGTCGAGTCGGGGACCGTGGAGGAGTGCAGGATCAACCAGCCGCGAGAGTTCCCGCGGCCCCCTGTCAACCCTCTCCAATGCCCCCGATTCGACCATTCATCACCCGAACAATGCCGGCAGAGTTCCCTCGAACGTCGTGCGCAGCTCGGCCAGCGAGACCGAGAACTGGCCCTGGACCTCGACGGAATCGGACCCCTCGTCCACCACACCGATGCGCACCCACGGGAGATTACGGGCCGTGCACATACCGGTAAAGCGAGTTTCCTCGGTGCGCGGGACCGCAACGAGCACGCGGCCCGACGACTCGGAGAACAGGGTGACGAACGGATCGGCGTCGTCGGGAAGCAGGATCCGGCAGCCCGTCTCCCCGGCCAGCGCGGCCTCGACGACGGTCTGCGCGAGACCACCTTCGGACAGGTCGTGCGCCGCGGACACCAGTCCGTCGCGGGACGCCGCGAGGAGGATGTCGGCCAGCAACTGCTCCCGCTCGAGGTCGACCTTCGGCGGAACGCCGCCGAGGTGTCCGTGCTCGACCTGCGACCAGATGGACCCGTCGAACTCGTCGCGGGTGTCGCCGAGCAGGATCAGCGTTTCGCCCGGTTCCAGTCCGAGACCGGTGGGGATGCGACGGTGCACGTCGTCGATGACACCGAGCACGGCCACCACCGGGGTGGGCAGGATCGGGGTCGAGCCGGTCTGGTTGTAGAAGCTGACGTTGCCACCGGTGACGGGGATGCCGAGCTTCGCGCAGCCGTCCGCCAGGCCGCGGACGGCCTGCTGGAACTGCCACATGACGCCGGGATCCTCGGGGGACCCGAAGTTCAGGCAGTTGCTGACGGCCTTGGGGGTCGCGCCGGTGACGGCGACGTTGCGGAAGGCCTCGGCGAGCGCGAGCTGGGCGCCGGCGTACGGGTCGAGCGCGGTGTAACGGCCGGACGCATCGGTGGCGAGCGCGATGCCGCGGCCCGTCTTCTCGTCGACGCGAATCACGCCCGAGTCGGCGTTCTCGGCCAGGACGGTGTTGCCGCGCACGTAGCGGTCGTACTGCTCGGTGATCCACTTGCGGCTGCACAGCGCCGGGGACGCGAGCATCTTCAGCAGGGTCGCCTTCAGTTCGTCGGCCGACTCGGGACGCTTCAGTCCGGCGGTGGTGTCGGCGACGAGGGCGTCCTGGCTCGCGGGACGCTGCACGGGGCGCTCGTACACCGGGCCCTCGTGGGCGACGGTGCGCGGCGGCACGTCGACGACGGTCTCGCCGTGCCAGGAGATGGTGAGCCGCTCGCCGTCGGTGACCTCACCGATGACGGTGGCGAGGACGTCCCACTTCTTGCAGACCTCCATGAACGCGTCGACGTTGTCGGGGGTGACGACGGCGCACATGCGTTCCTGGGACTCGCTGGACAGCACCTCGGCCGCGGTCATGCCGGTGGCCCGCATCGGGACCTGCTCGAGGTTGATGTGCATGCCGCCGTCACCGGCCGCGGCGAGCTCGGACGTGGCGCAGGACAGGCCGGCGCCGCCGAGGTCCTGGATACCGACCACGAGCTTCGCGGCGTACAGCTCGAGACAGCACTCGATGAGCACCTTCTCGGTGAACGGGTCACCGACCTGCACCGCAGGGAGCTTCTTCCTGCTTTTCGATGCTCCAGCTCCGCCTTCGGCTTCGTGTTCGTCTCCTGATTCGTCGCCGTCGAACGTCTCCGACGCGAGGACGGACACGCCGCCGATGCCGTCGAGGCCGGTGCGCGCACCGAACAGGATGATCTTGTTGCCGGCACCCGACGCGAACGCGAGATGCAGATCCTCGACGCGCATTGCGCCGGCGCACAGGGCGTTGACCAGGGGGTTACCGGCGTACGACTCGTCGAACACGGTCTCGCCGCCGACGTTGGGGAGGCCGAGCGAGTTGCCGTAGCCGCCGACACCGCGCACCACACCGTCGACGACGCGTCGGGTGTCGGGGGCGTCCGCCGCACCGAAGCGCAGCTGGTCCATGACGGCGATGGGCCGCGCGCCCATGGCCATGATGTCGCGGACGATGCCGCCGACGCCGGTGGCCGCGCCCTGGTAGGGCTCCACGTAGGACGGGTGGTTGTGGCTCTCGACCTTGAACGTGACCGCCCAGCCGTCGCCGATGTCGACGACGCCGGCGTTCTCGCCGATGCCCGCGAGCATCGAGGAACGCATCTCGTCGGTCGTGGTCTCACCGAAGTACTTGAGGTGCACCTTGGACGACTTGTAGGAGCAGTGCTCGCTCCACATCACCGAGTACATCGCGAGCTCGGCCTCGGTGGGGCGGCGGCCCAGGATCTCCTTGATGCGGGCGTACTCGTCGTCCTTCAGACCCAGTTCCTTGAAGGGCTGTGCGACGTCGGGGGTCGCGGTGGCGGCGGTGACGGTGTCGACCGGGTGTGCTGACACTGGAGGTGGGGTCCCTTCCCTACGGGAGTCAAGAGAGGCAAGCCGGGAGTCACGGTCGGCGCAAGCCGGGTGGCGACGAGCCGTACGTCAGTCTATCCGGCGGCTCGTTCCGGCACCGACCTGGCGCTCCTCGCCCCGCTTCCTCACGCCGTCGGTGTGAGGAAGGCCGCAAGGGCGTCGGAATAGGCACGCACGTCACGGGCACCCATCAGTTCCCGCGCCGAGTGCATTCCGAGCTGGGCGGCGCCCACGTCGACGGTGCTCAGTCCGGTCCTGGACGCGGTGATCGGGCCGATGGTCGAACCGCACGGTAGATCGGCCCGGTGCACGTACCGCTGCAACGGCACGCCGGCCTGGTCGCAGGCGAGGGCGAACGCACCGGCTCCGGCGGCGTCGGTGGCGTAGCGCAGGTTCTGGTTGACCTTGAGCACCGGTCCCCCGTTGACGGCGATGTGGTGCGCGGGCTCGTGCCGGTCCGGGTAGTTGGGGTGCGTGGCGTGTGCCATGTCTCCGGACGCGCAGATCGATCCGGCCATCGTCTGCAGGAATTCTTCGCGACCGCCGCCTCGGCCGAGGACGATGCGCTCGAGCACGGTGCTCAGGAGGTCGGAGAACGCGCCCCGGTCGGACATGCTCCCCACCTCCTCGTGGTCGAACAGCGCGAGCACCGGCACCCGGTCCCCGGGGTTCTCGGCCGCCGCCAGCAGCGCCTGGGTGCCCGCGTAGCAGGTGCCCTGGTTGTCGAGCCGCGGCGCACTGACGAGGTCCTGTTCGGTTCCGACGAGGGCGCTGGGCGCGAGATCGTGGGTCATCAGTTCCCATCCGAGCACCGCGTCGGCAGGCACCTCGGCCCGGTCGGCCACGAAGTCGATGAACGAGCGGCGTTCGGACCCCACACCCCACACCCCGTTGAGGTGGCGCTGTGGATCGAGGTGGACGCCCTTGCGGTCCTCGGACAGGTGGATCGCCAGCTGCGGGACGCGCAGGATCGGTTCGTCGACGCGGACGAGTTTCTCCTCGACCGTGTTACCGGCCCGCACGCTCAGCCTCCCCGAGATGCCCAGGTCGCGGTCGAGCCACGAGTTGAGCCACGCACCGCCGTACGGTTCGAGACCCACCAGCTGCCACCCCGCCGACGACAGGTCCGGGTGCTGCTTGACGCGCAGGTTCGGGCTGTCGGTGTGCCCGCCGACGATGCGGAACGGCGCCGTCCGGCCCAGCCCTTCGGTACTCCACGCGATCAGGGATCCGCCGCGCACGAGGAAGTACCGGCCGGGCTCGCCGGGCCACGAGTCGGTCTCGTGTAACTCGGTGAAACCGTTGCCGGTCAGCAACATCGACACCGTCGCGCACACATGGAACGGCGACGGTGATGCATCGACGAAGGTGCAGAGTCCCTGGGCGTCGGCCCACGTAGTGGAAGGCATGGGGTCAATCATGCAGGACCGGTTGTCACGTGTGGGGACCCGAGACGCAGAACTGGTTGCCGTCGGGATCGGCGAGCGTGACCCACCGGAAATCGCCCATCTCGTGCTGCGCGACCTCCGTCGCGCCCTCGGCGCTCAGCCTGCCCACCTCGCCGTCCAGGTCGTCGGACGCCAGGTCGAGGTGGATGCGGTTCTTCCCCGGAGTGGGATCGCCGACCTTCTGGAACGCCAGCTTCTGCGCCGAATCCGGGAGGGCGACGACGTAGAACCAGCCGTCGTTCTCCTGCTCGACCGTGCCCGCCATCTGCTTCGCCCACCACTTCGCGAGCGGTCCAGGATCCGTGGTGTCGAACGTGATCATGCCGAGTGTGAGTGCCATGCCCGCAGAGTAGACGTGACCACCGACACGTTTCGCGGGTTCACAGGAACTCCTCGATCACCCGGACGGCGGCCTCCACTCCACCCGCAGAACGCAACTCGGCGGCGAGCTCGGCGCTGCGGCGCCGGACCGGCTCGGCGTCGAGGTGCGCGAGCGCGTCCCGCAACTGGGCTGCCGACACGTCCGAACTCTCCACTCGCACCGCGACTCCCGCGGCGACGAGCGCGTCGGCGTTCTCGAACTGGTCGGTGGCCTGCGGCGCGGCGATCATGGGTGTTCCCGTGAACATTCCCTCACTGGATCCGCCCATGCCTGCGTGGGTGAGGAACGCGTCGGCCTGCTGCAGGATGTCGAACTGGGGCACCCACCGGTGGATCTCGACGTTGCCGGGCACGGGTCCGAGTTCGGCGACGTCGACGTGCTGCCCGATCTGCAGAACGACGTGCCAGCCGTCGAGGTCGCCGAACGCCTCGATGCAGCGCCGGTAGAAGTCGGCCTGATCGGTGAACGCGGTGCCGAGCGAGATGAGCAGCACCTTGCGCGCGCCTGCCAGACGCTGCCACCGGCCGTCGGCGGGCCGCCGGGTGGGCAGGGCCGGTCCGACGAACGTGTAGACGTCCTCGTTCACCCGGTCGGCATTGGGCTGCATCGATTTCGCGATCAGCACGACCGCCCGCGCCGGGCGCCCGTAGAACTCGTCGGGGTCGGTCTCGACACCGTTGTCCCGCAGCAGCTTCCCTTGCCGCTCGTACAGTGCCGCCCCGCGTGGGTCCGCCCGCATCGTGTCCACGAACGACTTCATGTCGTCCTCGTAGCCCTCCCACGCCACGTACGTCGGCGACAATTGCACGATCGGAACGCCCCATTCCCCGGCGAGGACCCGGGCGGGGCCTCCCGCGATGTCGTAGAGGAACAGGTCCGGGCGGTCGTCCTCGTACAGCGCCCGCAGCTGGGGCAGCATCGACTCGTATTCGGCCTGGAACAGGGTGAGCTGATCGATGGTGTCGCCGTCCCAGGAGTTTTCGGACTCCTCCGTCGCACCCCCCGTGTTCACCCGCGGCAGCGTCGAGGCGTACTCCTTGAATTCCGCTCCGGTGCTCTCGACGACGTCCTTCACGGCGGCGTCGTTGGCGTACGTCACGCGGTGCCCGCGCGTGACGAGTTCACGGAGAATCTCCAGGCTCGGGTTGACGTGCCCGGGCGCCGGAATGCTGACCATGGCGATGTGCGAGCGGGTCATCTTCATCCTTTCCGATACGGAACGGTCCGTCTCGATCAAGGGTGACAGGTGACCGGAGTTCAGTCAAGACGATACGTCTCGTCTGGTCTACGATTCATTCATGCCGTCCGCCGACAATCCCCGCCGTTCCGAACGGTCCCGCGCCGCGATCCTGCAGGCCACGCAGGAACTGATCCGCGAACAGCCCTACGGGAAGATCAGCATCGAAGGCATCGCCGCGCGCGCCAAGGTCGGGAAACAGACCATCTACCGGTGGTGGCGATCCAAGGGCGCGCTGGTCGTGGACGCACTGCACGAACAGAACGCGGCCGGCGCCCAGGAGGCCATGGCACTGCCGGACACCGGCGACCTCGCCGCCGACATGCGCCTGGTCCTGCGGGCCACGGTCGACGAGTTCACCTCACCCGATTTCGAACCGCTGTTCCGGGCGTTGTCCATCGAATCGCTGCAGGACCCCGCACTGCAGCAACAGATCGTCGAGCGGATCTACCGGCCGCAGTTCGAATTCGTCGCGGCACGGTTCCGCTCCGCGCAGGACGCCGGGCAGGTGCGGCCCGACGCCGACCTCGCCGTCGCGTTCGAGTTGTTCATGGCGCCGATGTTCTACCGCTGGCAGAGCGGAGCGCATCCCCTCACCCACGACCACGCGGACGCCGTCGTCGACCTGGCGATGCGCGCTCTCGCCCCCTGACGTCCGGGATCAGCGGGCGTCGTCGACGAACCCGAAATCGCCGTCCGCCAGGTCAACGACGTGGACGGCACGCCCGGACGCGTCCGCGAGGGGAATCTTCCAGTTCGAATACTGGGTCTCGTCGGTGCCCGGCTGATTCTGGACGCGGTACTCCCCCACCAGATCGGCGAGTGCGACACCCGTCAGCAACGACGGGCTCCGGTCGATCAGCCGGTACAACGCCTTCACGGTGTCGGGTATCGATGCGTCGTCGGCCAGCAGTCCGCGGTCGCGCGCCAATTGCAGGACGGCCTCGCGCTGCCGGGCGTCGTGTTCCTTCTCGAGTTCGAGGTCGCGTTCGAGGAGCCCGAGCCGCGAGCGCAATTCGATGTGTTCGCCGGCCAGGTATCCCGCGGTCGGCGGAAGATCGTGCGTGGTAACGGATGTCAGGCACAGGGTCCGGTATCGCTCCGGTGGTGTCGGCCGCTCGCCGTCGTGCTCGAACCACAGGATCGAGGTCCCGAGGATCCCGCGCTCGGCGAGGTAGTCCTGGACCGCGGGTTCGAAGACCCCGAGGTCCTCGCCGATCACCACGGCGCCTGCCCGCTCGGCCTCGAGGGCGAGGATCCCGATGAGCGCCTCGTGGTCGTAGGAGACGTACGTTCCGTCGGCCGGCGACTCCGCGTCGGCGGGGATCCACCACAGCCGGAACAGCCCCAGGATGTGATCCACCCGCAGCCCACCCGCGTGCTTCAGCACGGTGCGCAGCATGTCGCGGTACGGGGCGTATCCCAGTTCGGCCAGCCGATCCGGCCGCCACGGCGGCTGATTCCATTGCTGACCCTGCTGATTGAAGTCGTCGGGAGGAGCGCCGACGGTAATGCCCTCTGCCAGAGCCGTTCCCAGCGACCACGCGTCCGCGCCCCCGCGCTGGACCCCGACAGCCAGATCGTGCACGATCCCGATGTCCATGCCCGCCGCGCGTGCCGCATCCTGGGCGTCGGAAAGCTGCTCGTCGCATACCCATTGCAGCCACGAGTAGAACGCGATGCGCGGCGCGAGCTTACGCCGCTGCGCCTGCACCCAGTCGCTGTCGGGCGCAACGGCCTTCGTCGTCCATCGCGGGTCGTCGGGCGGCAGTTTCTCGGTGAGCGCGCACCAGGTCGCGAAATCTCGCAGTCCGTCCCCCTCGACGCGGCAGAATTCCTCGAACGCGTGCTGCCTGCTCGGGCTGCGCTCGATCCGGAAGACCCGTTCGAGCACCCGGAGTTTGGCCCGGTAGGACGGGTTGCGGTCGATCCGGTCGGACCGGTCGTTCGCCCGCTCGAATCGCGCTGCGGCGTCGCGCATCCGTGCATGGCGCCGCGTCGAGAGGTACGCCGTCTCCGGGATGTTCTCGACACGGATGTACATCGGGTTGACGTAGCGGCGGGTGGTCGGCAGGTACGGCGACGCCTCGATCGGCGGCCGGGGCTGCGCAGCATGCAGTGGATTGACCAGAACGTAGTCGGCGCCGTGAACGAAACCGAAGATCGAGGCGAGATCCGCGAGGTCGCCGAAGTCCCCGACACCCCAGGACCGACGCGACCGGATCGAGTACAACTGCGTGAGCACACCCCAGCGTCGGTGGTCGCTCAGTGCGTCCGACGTCGACAATCGTGCCGGTGTCACCACGAGGGTGCAGGACGCGGACGTGAGCGAGGTGGACGCTCGTACCGTGTGCCACCCGCACCGAACGTCGGCTGGGACGACGAACGTCGCGCGGCCGACCAGGACGCCGTCGACCTCCCGCGGATCGACCCACACCTGGAGTTGGCGTGCCGGGACCGTCCCGCCCGACTCCGTGTCGATCGTGACGTCCACCGGCTCGCCGTGCGGAACGTGGACCACGAAACGGGTCTCCGAACCTTCTCTACCGACGACGACCGGCGGCAGCGTCCGTCGCCACGGTGCCGTGTCGCATTCGGACAGGGCCCGCCGCACCTCGTCCTCCGTTCCGGAGGGGACGTCCAAGGCCGAGAGGACGCTGCGGAGCGTGTCGTCACGCACGTCGTGGCGCTGCTGATCCCAACCCCGGTACCACGTCGCCACCCCGTGCCGGGCCGCGAGGCCACGCAACTGCTCGGTATACGTCACCCCGTCGATCGTGCCAGTTCACCTCGGAATCTGCGCGGCTTACGGCCCCTGCCACGGCAGTCGGAGCGCATCGGCGTGATTGGCCCTGCGTCGACCGGGGTAACTGTGGAGTAATCAGACGCACGGCGTCCACGGTGAGTCCGCAGGGGCATGCCGTGGACGCACCACGATGCGACCGGCGACCGAGGAGTCTTCGATGCTGCTACGTCTTCCCGGAGTCTATCGCCCGCAACACGATACGCAGTTGCTGGCCGACGTCCTGGCCGCGGAGCCACTCGGCCCCCACTCCCGGGTGCTCGACCTCTGTGCGGGAACCGGCGCGCTGAGCGTATGCGCCGCCGCCGCGGGTGCAGACCGGGTGACCGCGGTGGACGTGTCGAGGCGAGCCGCGATCAGCATCAGACTCAATGCCCTTGTCGGAGGGCACCGGATCCGGGTGATTCACGGCGATCTCATCGAGAAGGTTCGCGAGGAACGGTTCGACATCGTCGTGTCCAACCCGCCGTACGTTCCGGCACTGGCCGACGCCGTGCCCGACCGCGGTCCGGCACGGGCCTGGGACGCGGGGAAGAACGGTCGCGCACTGCTCGATCGGATCTGCTGCCAGGCCCCCGACGTTCTCGTCGCCGGCGGCGTCCTGCTGCTGGCTCAGTCCAGCCTGAGCGGAGTCGAGAAGACTCTGACGATGCTCGAGGAACAGAACATGCGGGTCGACATCGCCGCGACCGCCGAGATCCCCTTCGGACCGGTCCTCGTCGAACGCAGAGGCATGCTCGAGCGGAGAGGGCTCATCGAGGTCGGCCAGACCCGCGAGGAGATCGTGGTGATTCGCGCCGTCAAGTAGACATCGAATCTGTGCCACAACGCTTTTCACTACCGACGACACTCCGAGGGAGTCGACATGCCGTCATCCACTCGCCTTCCCAGCCCCAACACCGAGGCCTGGGACTGGCAGATACACGCCCTGTGCCGGGGCGTCGAATCGTCCGTCTTCTTTCATCCCGACGGCGAGCGGGGCTATGCCCGCAGCAACCGCGAACGTCGCGCGAAAGCGATCTGCCGGCGCTGCCCGGTTCTCGTCGAATGCCGGGACCACGCCCTGAGCGTGACCGAACCGTTCGGAATCTGGGGCGGGCTCACCGCGTCCGAACGCCGCAGCATCACGCAGGACGGCGAGGGAACCGTCGCTGTCTGACCCGGCACCGCGCTAGGCACTCGGCCACGCACGGTGCCGGTCGGCTCAGGCGGAGATGACGCTGTCGAGGACGGAGTAGAACATGCCGAGTCCGTCGTCGCTGGGGCCGGTGAGGGCCTCGGTGGCGTGCTCGGGGTGCGGCATGAGGCCCACGACGCGGCCGTTGGCCGAGGAGATGCCTGCGATTCCGCGCTGCGAACCGTTCGGGTTGTCGCCGACGTAGCGGAACACGACGCGACCCTCCCCCTCGAGTTCGTCGAGGACGTTCTCCGACGCCTGGTAGCGGCCCTCGCCGGACTTGAGCGGGACGAGGATCTCGGCACCCGACTCGTAGCGGGACGTCCACGCCGTCGACGTGGCCTCGACCTTCAGCCACTCGTCGCGGCAGATGAAGTGCAAACCCTCGTTCCGGGTGAGCGCGCCGGGCAGGAGGCCCGCTTCACACAGAACCTGGAAGCCGTTGCAGATACCGAGGACGGGCATGCCACCCTGCGCGGCCTGCACGACCTTGCCCATGACCGGCGCGAACCGTGCGATGGCGCCGCACCGCAGGTAGTCGCCGTAGGAGAAGCCACCGGGGACGATGACGGCGTCGACACCCTTGAGGTCGGCGTCGCCGTGCCACAGGCTCACGGCCTCGCCGCCGGCGAGGGTCACCGCACGGGCGGCGTCGACGTCGTCGAGGGTGCCGGGGAAAGTGATGACTCCGACGCGGGCGCTCATGCTTCGACGCGCCTCACGGTCCAGTCCTCGATCACCGTGTTGGCCAGCAGGGCCTCGGCGATCTTCTCGAGCTGGGCGTCGTCGACACTGCCGTCGACTTCGAGCTCGAACCGCTTGCCCTGACGGACATCGGAAACTCCAGCGAAGCCGAGCCGTGGCAGCGCTCCGACAATGGCCTGCCCCTGGGGGTCGAGAATCTCGGCCTTGGGCATGACTTCGACGACGACACGGGCCACGTGCTGCTCCTTGTAGTAGTGCGCGAGCCCAGAGTGGAACACCGGGCACCCGGAAGTTTACCGGGCTACCTGCCTGCGGTTCGCATCGGACGAACGGGACGAGCCATGCATGCAGGCGCATACTCGAATTCATGCGATTGACTCACTTCGGCCACAGCTGCGTCCTCGTCGAGTTGAACGGTTCCACCATCCTCTTCGACCCGGGCAACTTCTCCCACGGATTCGAGGGCATCACCGGACTGGACGCGATCCTGGTGACCCACCAGCACCCCGACCACGTCGACCAGCAACGACTGCCCGCCCTCGTCGAGGCCAACCCCGGCGCGGCGCTGTACTCGGACCCGCAGACCGCGGCCCAGCTCGGCGGCGCGTGGACGGGGGTGCACGCCGGCGACGAGTTCGACGTCGGCGACGTGCACGTCACCGGCACGGGCGGGCGGCACGCGGTGATCCACCCCGACATCCCCGTGATCGACAACACGGCGTTCCTGCTCGGCGATGCCGGCAACCCCGCCCGGCTGATGCACCCGGGCGACTCGCTGTTCGTCCCGGAGCAGAAGGTCGACGTGCTGGCGCTGCCCGCCGCGGCGCCGTGGCTGAAGATCTCCGAGGCCATCGACTACCTGCGCGCCGTCGCACCGCGGGTCGCGGTGCCGATCCACCAGGCCATCATCGCGAACGAGGCCACCGGCATCTTCTACGGCCGCTACTCGGATATGGCTCCCGAGGGCACCGAGTTCCGCACGATGCCGAGCGAGTCGAGCGTCGAGGTGGCCTGACGGCCCCGTGAGTACTTGTTAACCGCCCGCGGTTAACAAGTACTCACGGGTCAGGCGGCGCCGATCTGCGGGATCCGCGGCTCCCAGCGGTACACCTGCGGCCGCGCGTCGTGATAGAGCGCGAGGTCGACGGCGTCGAGCATCGCCTGCCGCGGTCCCGACGTGCCCAGTTGCTTCGCGGTGACGGCGAGGCGCACCACACCCCCACGTCTGGCGGTCCGTCCGGACCCGAGGACGAGCGCCCGGCACCACCACGGTTCGGCGCGGAATCCCTCACCGATCCCCAGCACGCGCGACCGCACCGACGTCTCGCGTTCGAGGTCGTGGATGGCGGTCATCGCAGCCAGCAGCCGGAACCCGGCGGACGGCAGAGCCGCGACAGCGCCCTGCGACGCCAGCCAGCGGGGCGGAGCGAACAGTCTGGTGCGCAGTCCGGTCTGTTCCATCACCCGGTCCGCCGCGAGCAGTCGCAACCGCGCCTCGTGCTCGGGAAGGGAGGCGAACTCGGCCCGGCGACGTTTGGTCGCGGCCTGGTCGTATCCGTGGAGGACGACGGCGTCGCCGCGGGATCGGCGCGCGCGGACCCAGTCCTGCGTCGCGGGGTCGTTGACCAGTCGATACTTGTCTTTCAGGCGCGGGGCGACGAGCAGCGACAGCGGCACGCCGCGCGCATCCATCTCCTCGGCGAACGCGGCCGCGAAGTCACGCGTCTCGTCCTTGATTCCTGACACCGACACGATCAGCTGTCCGGTCATGGTCCCAGCGTGACAGGTGAACGTGAACAAGAGGCAAAGTGCTCGTGCGCCTTTCCGGTAATGGGAGCTACCGGAAAGGCGCACGAGCGCGAAGCGCCTACTGCGGCAGGACCGCCTCGATGGCCTCGACGACCTCGGGGGCGTCGGGCTCGGTGCGGGGACGGAACCGGTTCACGACGGTGCCGTCGGGTGCGACGAGAAACTTCTCGAAGTTCCACTGGATGTCGCCCGCGGCGCCCTCGGCGTCGGCGGCCTTGGTCAGTTCCTCGTAGAGCGGGTGCCGGTTCTCACCGTTCACCTCGATCTTCTCCAGCAACGGGAACGTGACGCCGTAGGTGGTGGAGCAGAAGGTCTCGATCTCTTCGGCGGTGCCGGGCTCTTGACCCATGAACTGGTTGCACGGGATGCCGATGACGGTCAGCCCGCGGTCGGCGTAGTCGGTGGCGAGCTTCTCGAGGCCCTTGTACTGCGGGGTCAGTCCACACTTCGAGGCGACGTTCACCACGAGGACGGCGCGACCGTCGTATTCGCCGAGTGAGGTCGGGGTGCCGCCGAGTGTGTTGATGCCGATGTTCTGAACAGGTGTCGTCATGCGAACCAACGTAGCCAACAAACCTCTGTGCGCCCAGGCTTCGAATCGCCCGGGCGCACAGAGGTTTACTTCGGAGTGGGTGTCAGCTCTTCACGAGCACCCGCTGCTCGTCGGCGGCAGGGGTCTCGGGGGCCTGCTCTTCGACGACCTCGCCGTGGCCGTCGTCGACCATCGTCGACTCGTCGAACGGGAGCTTGCCGTCGAGGACGGTGCGGACGCGCTCGTTGTCGATCGTGTTGGTCCAGGATCCGACGAGCAGGGTGGCGACGGCGTTACCGGAGAAGTTCGTGACCGCGCGGGCCTCGGACATGAACCGGTCGATACCGACGATGAGGCCGACGCCGTCGAGCAGTTCGGGACGGTGGCTCTGCAGGCCGCCTGCGAGGGTGGCGAGCCCGGCGCCGCTGACTCCGGCAGCACCCTTGGACGCGATGATCATGAACACCAGCAGCGACAGCTGCTCGGGGAAGGACAGCGGCTGGCCCATTGCGTCGGCGATGAAGATCGACGCCATGGTCAGGTAGATCGCCGTGCCGTCGAGGTTGAACGAGTAGCCGGTGGGGACGACGACACCGACGGTGGTGCGCTCGACGCCGACGTGTTCCATCTTCGCGATCAGGCGGGGCAGTGCGGACTCGGACGAGGACGTGGCGAAGATCAGCAGGTACTCACGGGCCAGGTACCGGACCAGCTTGAAGATGGAGACGCCTGCGACGACGCGGAGCACGGATCCGAGGACACCGAACACGAAGATCAAGCAGGTGAGGTAGAAGCCGAGCATGAGAGTGGCGAGCTGGACGACGGCGCCGAGACCGGTCTGGCCGACGACGTTCGCGATGGCACCGAAGGCACCGATCGGTGCGAGCCACAGGATCATCGACAGGATCTTGAAGACGAGCTTCTGCACGGAGGCGACACCGCGCAGGATCGGCTCACCCTGCTTGCCGAGGGCCTGCAGTCCGAAGCCGACGAGCAGCGCGACGAACAGGGTCTGCAGCACGCTTCCCTCGGTCAGCGCCGACATCAGCGACGTGGGGATGATCGACTGGAGGAAGTCCATGGTGCCGCCGGCGCCGTGGGCCTTCTCGGCGAGCGCCGCTCCGGTGCCCGCGGTGTCGGCGCTGATGTTCAGGCCGGAGCCCGGGTTGAGCAGGTTGCCCACCACCAGACCGATGCCGAGCGCGACCGTCGACATGCCGATGAAGTAGGTGAGGGCGAGTCCGCCGACCTTGCCGACCTTCGCGGCGGCCTTCACCGATCCGATGCCGAGCACGATCGTGCAGAAGATGACCGGGCTGATCATCATCTTGATCAGGTCGACGAACATCGTGCCGAGCACGCCGAGCGACTTGCCGACTCCCGGAGCCAGCCATCCGACGAGGACGCCCGCGACGACGGCGACGATGACCCCCATGTACAACCAGTGTGTCCGGTCGCGCTTCTTGGTCTTCCCTGTCGCAGTACTCATGGGATTGTCCTCCAATTCGAGTGGCAAGCTGATCGGTGAGGCCGGTTAGTGACCGCGATCACGTCTTGGAAGAATCTTCTAAGCGATCGCTTGGCTGGAGAAGTTTGTGTTCATTACGTTCAGGAGAAATGCATTGCCTCACCATCCGCCGAGACGGCCCATGAGCGTCGCGAGGCAGCTCTTCCTCCTGCAGCTCGTCGTGTTGGTGCTGGTCATCGGCGCCGGGACCGCGCTGGCCATCGTCGATCAGCGCCGCGACAGCGACGAGACCACCCGTCGTGCCGTCACGGCCGTCGCGACCACGCTCGCGCTGTCGGACGGCACCGTCGAGGCGTTGCGGTCCCCCGACCCGACGGCGGTTCTCCAGCCCCAGACCGAGCGGATCCGCGCCGCGACCGGCACCGATTTCATCGTCGTGATGACTCCCGCAGGCATCCGCTTCACCCACACCAACCCGGAGCTGATCGGTGGTGTGTTCTCCGGCAACATCGAGCGCGCCCTCCGCGGGGAGACGTTCACGGAGACGTACGCCGGCTCGCTGGGACCCTCGATCCGGGCCGTGGCCCCGGTGTACGACGGCGACCGGATCGCGGGTCTCGTGTCCGTCGGCGTCACGCGCGAGAAGATCGGCGACCAGTTCGCCGCAAGTCTGCCGACCATCTTCGCGGTCGCCGCGATCGGTCTGGCGGTGTCGGCGGCCGGCTCGTTCCTGCTGAGCCGGCGCCTGCGCCGTCAGACACTGGGGATGGCGCCGGACGAGCTGCGGCAGATGTACGAGCATCACGACGCCGTCATGCACTCGATCGGCGAGGGCCTGGTGGTGCTCGGCCGCGACAGCGGTGACACCGCGAAGGCCGAAGTGGTGAACGACGAAGCGCGCCGCCTCCTCGATCTCCCGGAGGGCCCCGTCCCGGTGACCGCGCTTCCGGAATCGCTGCGACAATCGCAGGACGACGATTCCCGGGACGAGGTGCACGTGACCCCCGACCGCGTGCTGCTGGTCAGCCGGGAGCCCGTGAAGTGGGAGGGGCAGCGCCTCGGGACGGTGCTGACATTGCGTGATCGCACCGAAATGCAAAGCATCATGGGCGAACTCGACTCGGTACGCGGATTCGCGGAATCGCTGCGGTCACAGGCCCACGAATCGGCGAACCGTCTGCACACGATCATCACGATGGTCGAACTGGGCCGCTACGACGACGCGATCGCGTTCGCCACCGAGGATCTGCGGTTGTCGCAGGAACTGATCGACCGCCTGATGACGGCGGTGCACGAACCCGCCCTGGCCGCACTGCTGCTCGGCAAGGTGGGTGTGGCCGCCGAGCGGGGAGTCGACCTGACCGTCACCGAAGACACCGCTCTCGGGCCCGTCGCGCCGCTCAGTGCGCGGGAACTCGTCACGCTGGTGGGTAATCTCGTGGACAATGCGATCGACGCCGCTCGCGGTGCGACGGAGTCCCCCGGAGAGGATGCGTGGGTGGAAGTGACCGTCCGTCAGGAGGATTCGATGATGGTGGTGCGGGTGGCCGACAGCGGACCCGGCATTCCCGCCGACGAACTCGACAAGGCGGTCACGCGCGGCTACTCCACCAAGTCGGGTCAGCGCGGGCTCGGGCTGGCGTTGGTGGCCCAGGTGGTGGCGCGGCACGGCGGGACGATCCACACGGAGCCGTCGCTCGGGTCGATGATCGTCGTCGAGATCCCGATCGACGGGGCCGCCTCGTGATCCGTGTGATGATCGTCGAGGACGAACCACTCATCGCCGAGGCCCACCGGGCGTATGTGGAACGCATTCCGGGTTTTTCGGTCCACACCGTCGTTCACGACGGCAACGGAGCGATGCGCGCGGTCGCCGCCGCGAACGCCAGCGACGACCCCATCGACCTCGTCCTCCTCGACATCGGCCTGCCGGATGCCAGCGGACTCGACGTGGCGGCGGCACTGAGCGGCGTGCGACCGAGTCCCGACGTGATCGCGGTGACGTCGGCCCGCGACCTCGAGATGGTCCGCACCGCCGTGGCGCGCGGAATCGCCCTGTATCTCCTGAAGCCGTTCACGTTCGCCGCGTTCCGCGACAAACTCGAGCGGTACCGGGAATTCCGCGACGCCCTGCCCGCCGGAAGCAACGCGCTGAGCCAGCACGACATCGATCGGGCGATGTCGGCGCTGCGCACCTCCGACGAGCGCGCGGCATCCCCGAAAGGCGTTGCACCACAGACACTCGACCACGTCTCCGCCTGCGTCCGTGACGCTGCGGGACCGCTGACGGCGGCCGAGGTTGCCGCCAGTATCGGGGTCTCCCGGGTCACGGCCTGGCGGTATCTCGAACGTCTCGCCGACGACGGCGTGCTGACCCGACACACCGAGTACGGCAGGGCGGGGCGCCCGCAGATCCGGTACGCGCTGCGCTGACCCGTAACGAACCGGCCACGCCACGCGAGACAGTGAGTGAGGCGAAGTAATTCCTGTCGGGGGGACAACGCAGGGAGAACGCATGAAGACTCACGTGGCAGCGTTTCTGACGGTCGCGGCCGCGACCGCGCTCACCGGGTGCACCGGGAACGGCACCGCAGGGGCACCCACCCCGGCCGTAGTGCAGGCCGGGCTCTGCCTCGATCTCGATTCCGCGCTGGTCACCGACGCGTTCGCGTCGCTCGGTACCGCACCGGGTGGCGATCCGTGGGTACCGGGAACTGGCTCCGATGCCGCCGGTGAGAACTGCCCCGCACTGCTGTGGGCCACGGCGGAGACGCCCGGGGGAACGGTGAGCTCGCCGACCCAGGTGCTGTTCTTCCACGACGGCACGTATCTGGGCACCGCGACAGCCGAATCGTATGCCTACACCCAGGTGGTCGGATCCACCGACGACTCCGTGTCCGTGGAGTACAGGTGGCTCGGCGAGCAGGACGCCAACTGCTGCCCGTCGGGCGGACCTGCGGTCGTCACCTACTCCTGGGACGGATCCCGGGTTGTCATGGAGCAGCCGTTACCGCAGGAGATGCTCGACTCCTACAAGTGACATTCGACTACCACTGTGGCGCACCAGCATTGATCGGACGCCGCAAGACCAACCCGTGCCGAGTCGAGAAAACCTCACCTAGAGGTTGTGACCCGCATCACATCGGTGGACGATTGTAGAGGAGTCACCTCCGGCTCGTAGTAACTCAGTCAAGGACCTTCACATGTCTAGCAGAATTGCCACCACACTCGCCGCGATTGCAATGACCCTGTCACTCGGCGCTCTCGCTGCCCCCGCAGCTGTCGCCGCACCGCTCGCTCCCGCACCGACCCCGGCAGTCGGTTCGATCTCGGTCTGCCTCAACCTGCCACTGGGGTCGGCCAGCATCAGTTTCTGCATCTGAGCCCTGCGAGGCGGAAAGCGCCCTGACAAGCCGATTTCCGCCTCGCCCGCCGATGCTCTTCACACGCCGAGATTTCGCATCCTCGGCGCGGGTGCCGCAGTACCTAATCGCCGATCGTGTCGAGCACCCAGGCGAATTCGAACGCTACTTCTTTCCACTTCTCGTAGCGTCCGCTGACACCGCCGTGCCCGGCGCTCATCTCCGTCTTGAGGAGCAGCGGCGAGTCGCCGGTCTTGGTGGCGCGCAGTTTGGCCACCCACTTCGCCGGTTCGACGTAGAGCACCCTGGTGTCGTTGATGCTGGTGATCGCGAGGATGGCCGGGTAGTCCTTGGCCTCGACGTTCTCGTACGGACTGTACGAGCGCATGTATTCGTAGACCTCGGGGTTCTCCAGCGGGTTGCCCCACTCGTCCCATTCGATGACGGTCAGCGGTAGCGAGGGGTCGAGGATCGACGTCAGCGGGTCCACGAACGGAACGTTGGCGAGGATGCCGGCAAACAGTTCGGGTGCCAGGTTGGCCACCGCACCCATCAGCAGGCCACCTGCGCTGCCGCCGTCGGCGACCATCTGCTGCGGCGTGGTGCGTCCGGTGTCGATCAAATGCCGTGCGCTCGAGACGAAGTCGGTGAAAGTGTTCTTCTTCGTGAGCGTCTTGCCGGTCTCGTACCAGTGTCGGCCCATCTCGCCGCCGCCGCGCACGTGCGCGACCACGAACACCACTCCGCGGTCGAGCAGGGACAGCCGCGCGACGGAGAAGGCAGGATCCATGCTGGCCTCGTACGATCCGTAGCCGTAGAGGAGCGTGGGCGCGGGGTCGTCGACGCCGTTCGTCTTGCGCCGGACGATCGAGAGCGGGATGCGCGTCCCGTCCTCGGCGACGGCCCAGTCGCGTTGCTGCTCGTAGTTGCCGGCGTCGAATTCGCCGAGCACGGGTTGCGACTTACGCAGGGCGAGTTCACCCGTCGACAGCACGTAGTCGTAGACCTGGCCGGGCGTGATGAACGACGTGAACGCCATCCGCAGGGTCGGTTGCCGCCATTCCGGGTTGGCCCCGAGCCCGACGCTGAAAAGTTCCTCGTCGAATTCGATCTCCGTGAACTCGCCGTAGCCGTCCTCGCCGAGCGGCCAGATGGCCAGCCGGGTCAACGCTTCGCGGCGGTAGCCGAGCACCAGGTGATCGGCGAACGCGTCTACCTCCTCCAACCGCACGTCGGAACGGTGCGGAATGAGAATGGTCTGCGACGTCGGATCGGACACCGGCGCCTCGGCGAGCACGAAGTTCTCGGCCTTCTCCCCGTCGACGACGTCGTTGTGCATGATCAGGAAGCGGTCTTCCCCCGCGACGACCGCGTGCTCGACGCCGTATTCGACGCCCTCGCGTCGCGGCAGCACCACCCGGAACTCGCCCTCGGGATTCTCCGATTCGAGCACCCAGCCTTCGCTGGTGATCTTCGACCCCACCCAGATCATCAGGTACTTCTCGCTCCGGGTGGATCCGACCGACACCCAGAACCGCTCGTCCGGCTCGTGGAACACGGTGACGTCCTGCGCACGGTCGGTGCCGAGCTTGTGCCGCCACACGGTGTCGGGGCGCCAGGACTCGTCGACGGTGAGATAGAAGACGTGACTGTGGTCGATGGCCCAGGTGGCGCCGGGCGCGGTGTCGGGGATCTCGTCGGGCAGCAGTTCGCCGGTCACGAGGTTCTTGAAGCGCAGCGTGTACCGCTCGTCGCCGACCACGTCCACCGAGTACGCGAGGAGCGTGCCGTCGTGGCTGAGAGAGAAGGCGCCGATGGAGAAGAAGTCGTGCCCCTCGGCCTCGGCATTGCCGTCGAGCAGCACCTGCTCACCGGGAAGTTCGACACCCGGAGCCAGTTCCGGCGGGGTCCAGTCGCCGGGGCCTGCGATCGGCGCCCGGCACTGGACGCCGTACTGCTTGCCCTCGATGGTGCGGGCGTAGTACCACCAGTCGCCCATGCGGGTGGGAACCGACATGTCGGTCTCCTGCGTGCGGGACTTGATCTCCTGGAAGATCTGGTCCCGCAACGGCGCGAGATGCGCGGTCTGCTGCTCGGTGTACGCGTTCTCGGCCTCGAGATACGCGACGACTTCCGCGTCTTCCTTGTCGCGCAGCCACTCGTATTCGTCGACGAACGTGTGACCGTGGTGGACGCGTTCGGTGGGGACGGTCTTCGCGACCGGCGGGGTGAGTTTCGCGCCTTCTGAGGTCATGTCTCAGCCCACCCAGTCCGCGAACGACAGACCCGAGATCCGCTCGTACGCTTCGATGTACCGCTCGCGGGTCGCCTCCACGATCTCCGCGGGCAGCGGCGGCGGCGGAGTGTCGGACGCGCGGTCCCAGCCGGATTCGGGCCCGGTGAGCCAGTTGCGAACGAACTGTTTGTCGAAGCTCGGCTGAACCTTCCCGGCCTCGTACCCGTCGGCCGGCCAGTACCGGGACGAATCGGGGGTGAGGACCTCGTCGGCGAGAACCAGGTTGCCCTGCGGATCCAGGCCGAACTCGAGCTTGGTGTCGGCGAGGATGATGCCCCGGTCCGCGGCGAAGTTGGATGCCCGGCCGTAGACGTCGAGGGTGTCGTCGCGCAGCTTCACGGCCAGATCCTGGCCCACCTTCTCGACCACGGCCTCGAAGCTGATGTTCTCGTCGTGCTCGCCCAGTTCGGCCTTACTGGCGGGCGTGAAGATCGGGTCGGGAAGCTGGCTCGCCTCCACCAGACCCTCGGGCAGTGCGACTCCGCACACCGCGCCGGTCTCGTTGTAGTCGATCAGCCCCGACCCCGTGAGGTAGCCGCGGGCCACGCACTCGACGGGGACCATGTCCAGCTTCCGGACCACCAGCGCGCGGCCGAGGACCTCTTCGGGGATCCGGCTGTCGTCGGGCTCCCCGGCCAGGTGGTTGTTGCCGCCGAGGACGCCGAAGAAGAAGACGCTCATCGCGGTGAGCACCCGCCCCTTGTCGGGGATCGGGGTGCTGAGGACGTGGTCGTAGGCGGAGATCCGGTCGCTCGCGACCAACAGGAGGTGCTCGTCGTCGATCGTGTAGAGGTCGCGGACCTTGCCACCGGCCAGATGGGCGTATGAATCGAGTGAGGGGCGCACGGTGGTCCAGCCTATCGGTCGGGCACCGACCGGCGGCCGCTGACCTTCGAGCTGGGCAGACGGCCCGCCGTCGACTTCCCGGTCATCTCGTCGCCCTCGACGACCACGTCGAACTTCAGGTGGAGGCGCAGCGGCGTGGTGATGGACTGAGACCAGGTGAGCCGGTTCCCGTCGAGCGCCGGGTCGGTGAGCGGCACTTCCTCCGCGTCTCCACGAGCGGTGCCGCGGAGTTCCCCGTCCTGCGTGACGAAGGTCAGTTCGACTCGTTGCTTCCCGATGGGCGTGGCGATCACCACGTTCCAGGTGCCGTCGACAGACATGGTTGTGCTCCTCAGATGGGGGTGGGTTCGAGCCCGCGGGCACACCAGACGGTGCCGCGGCGCTCGTAAGCGAACAGCGTCTCGACCGCGTGCGCGATGCGCGGTCCCAGCTCCCGCTCGAGCAGATACAGCCCGAGGTCCAGACCCGAGGTGACGCCGGCCGCGGTGACGAGGTCTCCGTCGTCGACGACGCGGGCATCGACGGCGACCACACCGGTGGCGTCGAGCAGATCCATCCCCAGGTGATGGGTGACGGCGTGGCGGCCTTCGACGAGTCCGGCCATCGCGAGCACGAGCGAGCCGCCGCAGACGGTGGCGACGATCAGGTCGGGGTCGGCACAGGCCTCCCGCAGCACGTCGGGGAGCCGCGTCTGGAGGGTCCGCGCGAGAATTCTGGCGATGGTGTCGTCGCCTTCGCCGCGCTCCTCCACGCGCCCCGACGCACCGGGCACGACGATCACGTCGGCCGTGTCCGCGTCGAGCGTCGCGGTCGCCCGCAAGCTCAGCGGCGCCGTTCCGCTGGGTACCTCACGCGCACCCTCCGCGGAGGCCAATTCGACGGTCAGCGCGCCGCCTGCGTGCAGGCCACCCGCGTGCAGTACCTCGAAGGGAGCGATGACGTCGAGCGGGTCGAAGCCGTCGAACAGCGCGATCTGGACATGCATCCGTGGTGCCTTTCCCTGTCTGCCTCATGCCGAGTACATGGGGCCGCCAGTGACGCTAGCCAGCCGATGGACACCTGAGAACTGGCATTTTCGCCACATACCAACAGATTGTCGCCACCACATATCCGCAGCTTTCTGCTACACGCACCGCCATTCAGCGCCGTGATGCTGCCTTGGCGGAAATCGATCGACTGCGTAGGTTGTAGCCATGCACACCGTGGCAGTCCTGGCACTCGACGGTGTCATCGCGTTCGATCTCGCCACCCCGATCGAGGTCTTCGGCCGCACCAGGCTGCCGGACGGACGCGCGGCCTACCGGGTGAAGGTGTGTGCCCCGGACCAGGACGTGGACGCCGGCGCATTCACACTCCGCGCGCCCTGGGATCTGAGCACTCTGGACACGGCCGACACGATCATCCTGCCGGGGCTGGCCGACCCCACCGCTCCGGTTGCACCCGAAGTTCTCGAGGCGCTGCGCCGGGCCGCCGACAGCGGCACCCGAATCGCGTCGATCTGCGTGGGAGCGTTCACTCTGGCCGCCACCGGACTACTCGACGGCAGGCGGGCGACGACGCATTGGGCGGCCGCCGAACTCCTCGCCTCGCGCCACCCGCTGATCGACGTGGACCCGGCCGTGCTCTACGTCGACAACGGCCAGTTCCTGACCTCGGCAGGCGCCGCGGCAGGCCTCGACCTGTGTCTGCACATGATCCGCTCGGATCACGGGTCGGCCGTGGCCACCGACGCTGCCCGGTTGTCGGTCATGCCGTTGGAACGCGAAGGCGGCCAGGCACAGTTCATCGTTCACGAACGTCCACCGTCCGCGGAGCTGACGAGCCTCGAACCGCTGCTCCTGTGGATGCACGAGAACAGCCGCGAAGACCTGACGCTCGACGACCTCGCCCGGCGAGCCGGGATGAGCACCCGCACCCTCAATCGGAGATTCCGCGAGCAGACCGGCACCACACCGTTGCAGTGGCTCCACCGCGTCCGGATTCATCAGGCGCAGTATCTCCTGGAGACCACCGCTCACTCTGTCGACCGCATCGCCGCGCAGGTGGGGTTCGGGTCGCCGACCGCGTTCCGCGACCGGTTCAAGCGCGTCGTCGGGACCAGCCCCGCCTCCTACCGCGCGGCGTTCCGCGGATCCTCGGCGACCGCGTAGCGGCTGCGCGGGCACAGCCGCGGAACACTTCGTCTCCCTTTGTCGTTACCGTTGGTCAGGAACTCTTGTGAGCGCGGTAACCGGAAAAGGTGGGTAATGGCGACGGACACGACCCCGGTCGACGTCGGGTTCCGTTCGGAACGCGGACCGATTCTCGTGTCGCTGATGCTCACGACGTCACTGGTCGCGCTCGATGCGACCATCATCTCCACCGCCGTCTTCACCATCGTCGGGGACCTCGGCGGCTTCTCGCAGTTCCCGTGGCTGTTCTCGATCTACCTGCTCACCCAGGCCGTGTCGGTGCCGATCTACGGCAAGCTGGCCGACATCTTCGGCCGGAAGCCGGTGATGCTCCTGGGCATCGCCCTGTTCGGCGTCGGGTCGGTGCTGTGCGGGATCGCATGGAGCATGCCCGCGCTGATCGCGTTCCGTGCAGTGCAGGGTCTCGGTGCCGGAGCCGTCCAGCCGATGACCATGACCATCGCCGGAGACATCTACACCCTCGCCGAACGCGCCAAGGCCCAGGGCTATCTGGCCAGCGTGTGGGGCATGTCGGCGGTGGTCGGCCCGACCCTCGGCGGGGTGTTCTCCGAGTACCTGTCGTGGCGGTGGATCTTCTTCGTCAACATTCCCCTGTGCCTGCTCGCGGCCGTGATGCTGATCCGCAACTTCGACGAGAAGCAGATCCGCACGAAGCGCTCCATCGACTACGCCGGCGCCGGAATCCTGGCAGTCGGTGCGACACTGCTCATCCTCGGACTCCTCGAAGGCGGGCAGGCCTGGGCATGGAGTTCACCGATCAGCCTCGGCATCTTCGCGGCGGGATTCGTGTTCCTGGTCGTCTTCGTGCTCGTGGAACGGCGCGCCGCCGAACCGGTGCTGCCGCTGTGGGTGTTCACCCGGCGGGTTCTCGCGGCGAGCAGTCTCGTGTCACTTCTGGTCGGGGCGATCGTCCTGGGCCTGACCACCTACGTGCCGACCTTCACGCAGGGCGTCCTCGGGACGGGCGCACTGGTGGCCGGGTTCGCGCTGGCAACCCTGACCATCGGCTGGCCGATCGCCGCGTCGCAGTCCGGGCGCGTGTACCTGCGTTTCGGCTTCCGTGTCACGGCCACCGCGGGAAGCCTGCTGGTGGTGGCGGGCACCGCTCTCACGTTGAGCCTGTCCATCGAGTCGGCGGTGTGGCAGGTGGCGATCTGCTGCTTCGTCATCGGCGGCGGAATGGGTCTCGTCGCGAGCCCGACCCTCATCGCGGCGCAGTCGAGCGTCGACTGGTCGGAACGCGGCGTCGTCACGTCGACCAACATGTTCGCCCGGTCCATCGGGAGCGCCGTGGGGGTCGCCCTGTTCGGCGCCCTCGTCAACGCGCGACTGGGCGGCGCCGACAATCCCGCCCCGGGTGATCTGGCCGGCGCCCTGCATCTGGTGTTCGTGGCCGCCCTCGGCGCGGCCGTCGTACTGGTCGTCGCCGCGGCAGCGATGCCGAAGTCCGCCTCGGCGCCGGAGGTCGAGGACGAGCGCGCCGACGTACGACCGCCGGCTGTGAAGGAGTGACCGTGCCCGACCCGTGCGTCGACGTGCTGATCGCGTCGTATCTGGAGCAGGACCTGGTCGAGAGGATCGCAGGCTGCGACCCTCGGATCCGGGTGTCCTACGCACCCGAACTGCTCCCCCTGCCTCGATGGCACAGCGATCACGTCGGGGTGCCGCGTGAGCTGACGGCCGGCGAGCACGACCGGTGGACGTCGATGTTGCGGACCGCCGACGTCATGTTCGATTTCGACTGGCGCCACCCCGAACGCACACTCGAACAGTCGCCGAAGCTGAAATGGATCCAGGCGACGTCCGCGGGCGCCGGGCAACTGATCGACAAATTCGGGCTGTCGCGGGCGCCGCTGACGGTGACGACCGCTGCGGGAGTCCACGCCGATCCGCTCGCGGAGTTCGCGCTCGCCGGCATCCTGCATTTCGCGCGCGGACTCCCCCGGCTGATCGCCGACCGGCAGTCCCGGACCTGGCGCAAGCAGGAAACGACCGAACTCGCGGGACGTCACGCGCTGATCGTGGGCGCCGGCAAGATCGGCTCGCGCACAGCGGAACTCCTCCGGCGCTTCTCCGTCACCGCCGGCGGGGTCGCCCGCAACCCACGACCCGCAGGCGCGCCCTTCGACAGCATGACCACCACCGACCGGATCGCCGAGCACCTGCCCACCGCGGACATACTCGTGATCTCCTGCGCCCTCACCGACGACACTCGCGGACTGATCGGACGCCGGGAACTCGCCGCCCTCCCCGACGGCGCACTGGTCGTCAATCTCGGCCGGGGGCCGATCATCGACGAAGACGCTCTCGCAGAAGCACTGTCGACGGGCCGGCTGGGTGGGGCGGTCCTGGACGTCACCTCCACCGAACCGCTGCGGGAGGATTCACCGTTGTGGACGGCCGACAACGTCATCCTCAGCCCGCACAGTGCCGCCAACGTGCCGTCCGAGAACGGGAAGGTCGTGGATCTGTTCGTCGAGAACCTCGGACGTTTCCTGTCGGGTGACGCCGCGCTGCTCAACGAGTTCGACTTCGACGCGGGATACTGACTGCGCCGAACGGCCGCCCCCGCTACCGTGGGTATCCACCATGACCGACCGTGACCTCGTCGACCGGATCGACCGGCTCGTGCACGATCAACTCGCGCACCACGACAACCGATCCGGGTACGACTCGAACGTGAACCAGGCCCTGTGCCCGCACTGCGGACGCGAATGGCACGGACTCGCCATCACCGAACGCATGCAGCAGATGCGGCACGCTCGGGCTCTCGACCCGACATACAGCTACGTCCGCGATCACAGCAGGGTGCTGTGCGCGGGTTCGCCGTTCATCGGGCCGATGCCCGAAGAAGTGTTGCTGCTCGCGGGGTTCGATGTGCATGCCGCCTGGCGCGACATGGTGGCGGCGGCACGACAGGCGCCCGATCCGGTCGAGCAACCGGACCCGTTCGACGCGTATCGCACCGCCGGTGCGCCCGGCGACGAACAACCGGCCGTGGGCCTCGCAGGCGGATGCGACCGCGCGTCGTGGCACTGCCCGCAGTGCGGCGACCGAGCGCACTTCCTCGACACCGGCCGCGAACCCAACGCGTTCGCCGTCG
This sequence comes from Rhodococcus wratislaviensis, assembly GCF_900455735.1. GTDB lineage: Bacteria > Actinomycetota > Actinomycetes > Mycobacteriales > Mycobacteriaceae > Rhodococcus_F > Rhodococcus_F wratislaviensis. The sequence continues at coordinate 528,079 of NZ_UAUI01000022.1, forward strand.
CGCTGCGCGCCTACGCCGCGCACATCGCCTCGGCGCACGATCCTGTCGCGGACGACCGGGACGACGCGTCCGCGTTCTCGGCCCGCTGGGCACTCCCCACCCGCGGAGTGCTGTGGGACAGCCGGCACACCGTGATCGGACGATTCGGCCCCGGCGGCAGCGCTTTCGAACCCGGTGCTACCGCACGCGACCTTCGAGGCTTCGGCGGCCCACCGCCCACGCGAGCCTGACCGGAGTCGACGGCCCGACCACTTCACAGAGAGCGCCGGCGAACGGAGACCCATGACGGACGGCCGCGACGAACAGTCGATACAACGCAGAGCTCGCCACCGAACGGAAACGCCGCGGTGGTGGCGGGTGGCGACCGGAATCGTTCTCACTGCATTCGTCGCATTCGTCTGCGCTGCGATGCTGGTGATCACGATTCCGCTCGACCCGGTCTTCCCGTACGTCGTGCTTGCCGGTTTCGCCCTTCTGATTCTGGGTGCCGTGTGGCTGATCCTCGCCGCCGTACAGCTGGGGCGGTACCGGTGGGATCGGCGCATCTGCCTTGCACCGGCGATCGTGGTGCTGACGGCGACCCTCGTGTTCTTCGGTGTGCCGTCCGACCTCGGGTGGCGGCTGTCGGTGGGTGAACTGACCGCGTACGCCCAGACGTGCACCCCATCGTCCGAGGACCAGCGGATCGGCCTGTACGACACCTGGCGGGTCGAGGCTTTCGACACCGGCTGCCATTTCTTCCTCGAAGGCGGCCTGGTCAACCTGGTCGGAGTCGCTCATCTGCCGCACGGCACCGACAAGCTCGGCCGACCCCGGCGCGACGGTGAGATCGGCTATCAGCACATCGAAGGCGACTGGTACCGCTTCATGCAGATCTTCTGAACCGTCCCGGCCGGCGAAGCCGAACCCAGCCGACCGACGTCGCTGTTCAGAAACCGGTGGCTGCGACGACGCGGCCCGCGGCGATGGCCTCGAGCAGGGCCGCATGGTCTCCGGTGTTCTGCTCGGCGTACGTTTCAGCGAATTCTGCTATCGCATGTTCGAATTCGGTGTCGTCCCCGAGATAGGCGGCGATCGCGATCCGATCGCCGGCCCGGGCGTGTGCATAGGCGAGGGCCCGTGCACACATTCGGCCGTACAACATCATGACCTTGGGTGTCTGGGATTCGACCACCGCCGAACCCTTGCCGTCCCGCAGTTGGCGCACGTAGAAGTCCCGCTCGACGCCGTCGGGACCCACGCCACGTTCCCAGCCCAGGAAGATGTCGCTCGCGGCCTGCATCAGCCGCTGTCCGCTGACCACCCGTTCGCCTTCCGTCGCGAACGACGGTCCGTCGACGTAACGCGACAGCACGGACGAACCCGCCTCCTTGACCTGGAGAAACAGCGGATCGTCGTCGTCTGCTCCCAGCATCAGGATGATCCAGGTGCGGGTGCCCACGCTGCCGACCCCGACAACCTTGCGGGCGATCTGCACCATCCGGAACTGGTCGTAGAGGATGCGGTGGTTCCATCGCAGAGACTGCGCGTACACGTTCAGACGGTGTCGGATGTCGCGGTCCAACGATTCGAGGTCCTCGCCCGCGTACAACTCCTCGACCGGGACCAACAGTGGTGGGTCGCTGATGATCCGCCTCTCACCGTCCACCACGGCAGTCAGCTTGGAGAGCGCTTGGACGCTGTCACGGCGCCTCGCCTTCTCGAGAGTTGTGCGGGCGCGTTTCGTGTCTGCCTTGCCCAGCTCGGCTCGAAGCTCCACGAGTTCCGTTGTGGGCTCGATGTGGGAGTACCAGACGGCCAGGTTTCCCAGTTCCGCCTGTTTGGCAATGGTTTCGCGGTACTCGGCGGCGCAGGCGAGGGCAATGTTCCTGGTCTTCTTGCCGCTGAACCCGTTCTCCTGCGCCGCGATCGCGAGGCTGGCGACCAGGCGCTTGACATCCCATTCGAAGGGACCGGGATGTGTCTCGTCGAAGTCGTTGATGTCGAATGCCAGCCGGCGTTCCGGGGTCGCGAAGATTCCGAAGTTGCTCAGGTGCGCATCGCCGCAGAGCTGCGTGCGCAGGCCCGTGGTGGGCGAGCGGGACAGGTCGTCGGCCATGATCGCGGCGGCACCACGGTAGAAGGCGAACGCCGTCGCCGCCATGCGCCCGTACCGGATCGGAACGAGTTCCGCGACTCTCTCCTGTGCCTGCCTCGCGAGGAGGCCCACCGGATCGCGCCGATCGGCGACGCCGTGCTCCGCGAGGGCAGCCGGCGGAGTGTCTCGGCGCGCCGCCGCCCCTCGTTGCGCGCGCTCGGACCGGCCCGGACGCGCCGCCGGTTCGTCGTGTTCCGCGTAGTTCGTCATCGGGCCGTAGATTCCTCGGACATGGCTCTCCGCCTTCCTCGAGCGACGCGATATGGCCGGTTGGTTCCCATTCTCCTCCGCCCGGAGGGGGTCGGCGGCAGATACCAGCATGTTCGTCGGTGAACGGGGGGTGTGATCGCGGTGCCGTTCTGCTTGAATTGATGTATGTGCCGGTGGATGGCGTACTCGGGTGAGCCGATCCTCGCGGAGGACCTGTTGTTCCGACCGGTGCATTCGCTGATCGATCAGAGTCTGCACTCGCGTCTCGGGGCGACGACCACCAATGGTGACGGGTTCGGTGTCGGCTGGTACGGCGAAGGCAGTGAGCCGGCGGTGTACAAGAGCATCGAACCGGCCTGGAACGACAGCAATTTGCGGGAGATCGCCGGTCAGGTGCGAACACCGATGCTGCTCGCGCACGTCCGCGCCTCGACCGGGACGCCCGTGCAGCGCAGCAATTGTCACCCCTTCCGGCACGGGCGGTGGTTGTGGGTCCACAACGGCGCACTGCGCGGATTCCACGAGATCAGACGCGACCTGGTGATGGCCGTCGACCCCTCGCTGTTCTCCGACATCGAAGGGTCGACCGACTCCGAGACGCTGTTCTTCCTCGCCCTGACGTTCGGTCTCGTCGACGATCCGTTCGGTGCCGTTGCCCGGGCGGTCGGCTTCGTCGAAGACGTCGGCCACACATACGGGGTCGAGCATCCGGTGCAGATGACCGTCGCGACCACCGACGGTGAATCGCTGTGGGTCTTCCGCTATTCGAGTGAGCGGCAGTCGAGGTCGCTGTTCTTCTCCACCGAGGTCGCGAAGGTGCGCGCACTGCACCCGGAGGTCGAGGTGCTGCGCGAACTGAGTGGGGAGACCCGCTTCGTGGTCTCCGAGCCCCTCCGCGACCTCGAAGACGCGTGGAACGAAGTGCCGGAATCCTCTGCCGGGGTGGTCCGACCGGGCCAGGACGAAATCCGGCCGTTCGAACCGATCTCACCGGCCTGACTTCGCGAAGCTCACTTGGCGGTGCTCTTGCGAGGCCGCCCCCGACGCGCGGTCTTGACGGGAGGCGGACTCTCCGATTCCGGTTCCGCGTCGGCGGTGGATTCTTCGGACGGATCGTCGCGCCAACTGATTTCGATTTCGATCTCGGTCTCGTCGCCGTCGACCTCTATCTCGAGCTCCCACCGGACCCGGTCGCCGACGACGACGGAAATCGAGTCGCCACCCGAGCCCAGTTCCACCTCGGAGCCGCTCGCGAGGGCCTGTCCGAGCGCGATGAGCCGGTCGGACACCTCTTTCCGGGAGAGCTCGGACTTCCTCTTGATCTCCAGTTTGGGCACGGCGACTCCTCACCTCGGTGCAGTGTCTGATCACCGTAACTGCCGCGAGACCGGTGGCCGGATCGAACCGATAACAAAGTGAAGTTGTAGCTTCGTCGTCCCCACAGTGGGACACTCGGTGCAGCGCTCGATGGACGGACGGTGGGCCTCCTATGATCGAAGAACCGACGACGAGTGATTCGAAGCGGGCAGCCGGCCCACCACGACTCCTCGCGATTCTGTTGGCGATGGCGATGTTCGTGCTCGTCGTCGACACGTCGCTGATGAACGTGTCGATCTCCTCGGTGGTCCGCGACCTCGACACGACCGTCAGCGGCGTCCAGGCGGCGATCGCGCTCGAGGCGCTGGTATCCGCCGCGTTCATCCTTATCGGTGGCAAGGTCGGCGACCTCACCGGACGCAAACGGGCGTATGTGCTCGGCCTGCTCGGCTACGCAGTCGGTGCGACGGCGATGGCACTCGCACAGAGCCTGACCGCGATCATCATCTTCTGGGCCGTGCTGGGTGGAATCGGCGCGTCACTCCTCTTGCCCGCCATGCAGTCCCTCATCCACGGCAACTTCGAAGGCGCCGCTCAGAAGAAGGTCTACGCCCTGGTCGGGGCGGCGGCCGCGATCGCCGCCGCCGTCGGACCGCTGCTCGGCGGTTTCATCACCACCTACCTCTCGTGGCGCGTCGGGTTCGTCCTCGAGGTCGTCATCATCGCGGTCGTCCTGTCCGGCATCAAACTGGTCCGCGATGTGCCGTACACCGGACCCCGAGTCATCGACCTGGTGGGCGCGGCCCTCTCCGTTCTGGGGATGGGCGGCATCGTGCTGGGAATCCTGGTGTGGCAGGAGGGTGGCGAATCCGTAGCGGCGCTCCTGGTGATCGGTGCGACTGCGATGGCCGTGCTGGCGTACTGGCTCGTGCGGCGCAAACGTCAAGGGAAGTCGGCACTGCTGGACCCGGACCTGTTCCGCTCCAAGATCTTCCGGCTGGGCATCTCGGGGCAGATGCTCCAGCAAATCGCCCTGGGTGGCACGATGATCGCGCTGCCGATCTACCTGCAGATGGTGCTCGAGTACAACGCGATGCAGGCGGGCTTGTCTCTCGCACCCCTCTCCCTCAGCATGTTCGCGGTGGCGTTGCTCGCGGGCAAGAAGGCGGGCGACCGGCGCCCGAGCAGCATCATCCGGTGGGGATTCGTGCTTCTCACGATCGGGATCGCGGTACTGATCCCGATCGTGCCGCGCGCCGAGTTCGGCTGGGGCCTCCTGATCCCCCTGATGGTTGCCGGATCAGGGTTGGGATTGCTGGTGTCTCAACTCAACAACTACACACTCGCCCCGATCGAGGAGGAGCGGATCAGCGAAGCCGCCAGCGTCAATTCTGCGGCGGGATCGTTCGGACTATCGTTCGGACTGGCGTTCGCCGGCGCCATCATGCTGGCAACACTGTCGCTCACCTTCACGGCGATGGCGGAATCGAGCACCGTGCTCCCGCCTGCAGAGCAGCAACAGGTCGCGCAGGTGCTCGAGGACGACGCCGAAGTCATGAGCAACACCCAGCTCGAACAACTGCTCGTCGACCAACCCCCGGAAATTCAGGACGAGATCGTCCGCATCAACACGGACGCACGACCCCTCGCCCTTCAGGTCGCACTGCTCATCCCCATCCTCGCCGGCCTCATCGGGGTGTTCAACTCGTTCCGCATGAGGCGGATCCCGGACCCGACACCACAGAACTCGGGCGAAGGGACAGATCTGGGCTGAATCCCCGACAGTCGACACCGCAAGGGGTCGTGGGCACGACTGTCGTTCAGGAGTTTTGCGGGCTCTCCGCTGCAGGCGCTTCCCAGGCGGCGGGTGTTCGCGCCGCATACTTGCGTGCCTCGTCCATGAGCGTCCGCGCGGGTGGTGTGAGGTGGGTTCGCCGGCAGACTGCGGCGACGTGTAGGTAGGACTCGGGGACGATGCGGTGCACGGTGGCGCCGGCCTGCCTGGCCGACGGCGCCCACGACGACGGCATGACGGCCTGCCCGAATCCGCTGAGCACCATCGGCAGGATCGACGTCCGGTGGGCGACCTCGGCGACGATGGTGGCTGCGACGCCGCTGGCGAGGACCTCGTCGACGAGGGTTCGCATCAACGATCCGCGCTGCGAGACGATCAACCGGAATCCGGACAGCTCGGATCTCCGAATCTCCGGGCGGGCCGGTGTTTCGGCGCCCGGCCCGGAGAGGAGGATCAGCGGCTGGCTTTCGAGCGCGACGACGTCGAGTTCGGGGGCGCGCACCGCGGCGGGTGAACCCAGGATCCCGACCTCGCAGACGCCGGTGCGGACGGCGTGCAGCACCTCCTCGGGAGTGAACGCGGCCTCGGCGTTGACGGTGACCGAAGGATAGGTGCGGCTGAAGCTGGTGAGGATCGTGGTGAGGGGTTCGATCCCGGGTGACGGCATCGTGATCAGGTCCACCCGACCGGCGCGCAGCCCTTTCAGCGCATCGACGGACGCCTTCGCGTCCTCGAGATCGCGCAGCACCACGCGGGCAGGACCGACGAGCGTTTCGCCGGCGTCACTGAGCACCAGCCGGCGTCCGACGCGGTGAAAGAGCGGTACCCCGAGTTCCCGTTCGAGCGCGGATATCGACTGGGAGAGCGAGGGCTGCGCGATCAGCAGCGTTTCCGCTGCCCGGTTGATGCCTCCCTGATCGACCACGGCCAGGAAGTACCTCGACTGACGTGCGTCCATCCGAACCCCTCATTTCCGTCGATCTGCGCCGACCCCTCGAGGGGGACCGTCGGGCGCCTGCAAGCGTGCACACTCACTCTACCTGCGAAAACACGTTTCGATTAGGTGAAACCTATAAGCCGGATCGAGTCTTGGTCATGGACGCTGCGCGATTGTGACGGGTTAATGAATGCATCACACACTGTGACGAGCACAACACGATGGAGGCAACGACATGGCACCGCAGACGTTCAAGATTGCATCGATCCCCGCCGACGGCGTCGGCAAGGAGGTCGTCGCTGCCGGACGGCGAGTGCTCGACGTCCTCGCAGAACAGTCCGGTGGGCGCTTCGCCTTCGAGTGGGACGAATTTCCCTGGGGATGCGGGTACTACGAGCAGACCGGGAAGATGATGGCCGATGACGGCCTCGACACCCTGAAGGCGTTCGACGCCATCTACTTCGGCGCGGTCGGCTGGGAGAACGTCCCCGACCACATCAGCCTCTGGGGACTGCGGCTCAACATCACCCAGAACTTCGACCAGTGGGCCAATGTGCGGCCCGTGAAGTTCCTCCCCGGCGTGCAGTCCCCGCTGCGCAAGGCCGACGACACCGAACTCGACTGGGTCGTCGTCCGGGAGAACAGCGAAGGCGAGTACGCCGGCCTCGGCGGACGTAACCTCAGCGGCCGCGGACCGGGCAACGAGGTCGCGCTGCAGACAGCGCTGTTCACCGAGAAGGGCTGCGAGCGCATCATGCGGTTCGCGTTCGACCTGGCCCGCACCCGCACGGTGAAGAAGGTTTCCAGCGTCACCAAGTCCAACGCCCAGCAGTACGGCATGGTCCTGTGGGACGAGGTCTTCAACCGCGTCGCCCTCGACTACCCCGACGTCGCGACCGAAAGCGTCCTCGTCGACGCCATGAGCGCGAAGTTCATCCTGCACCCGGAAGACCTGTCCGTGGTGGTGGCGTCGAATCTCAACGCCGACATTCTCTCCGACCTCGGCTCCGCGCTCGCGGGAAGCCTCGGTGTCGCGGCGAGCGCGAACCTCAACCCCGAGCGCCGCTTCCCGAGCATGTTCGAACCCGTCCACGGTTCCGCACCCGACATCGCGGGCCAGGGCATCAGCAACCCGATCGGCGCGATCGCCAGCGCCGCCCTGATGCTCGACCACTTCGGACTGCACGACGAGGCACGCCGCGTCGAAGCCGCCATCGAGGCCGCCACCGCGAGCGGGGCACTGACCCGCGACATCGGCGGCTCGTCGGACACCGACGCTGTCACCGAGGCGATCGTGCACGCTCTGCAGACCGCGCTGACCCCGGCCTGACCTGCAATCCACATGCGCAGCCGGCCCGACTCGGCAGGATCTGCCGGGTCGGGCCCCCACCCCTCGAACGGTCGGTAACTCTCGACCACCCCGTCTTCACACCCTGAACACTCTCACCCGAGGTGAATGTCATGGAAACACCCAGCAGCGCAGCGAGTTACCACCCGGCGACGGTGAAGAAACCGTGGTACAGGCAACTGTACTTCTGGGTTCTCATCGCGATCGTGCTCGGCATCCTGGTCGGGTGGCTCTGGCCGGACACCGGCGAGGCGATGGAGCCGATCGGCACCACCTTCATCACGGCCATGAAGATGCTGATCTGCCCGATCGTGTTCCTGACGATCGTCGGCGGCATCGCGAGTGTCGCGGACCTGAAGAAGGTCGGGCTGACCGGGATCAAAGCGCTGACCTACTTCCAGGTCGGAACGATCCTCGCGCTGCTCACCGGCCTCGTCGCGATCAACCTCTTCCGCCTCGGGGACGGGGTGAACGCGGACGCCGCCTCGCTGGAAACGACCGACTCCGCCAACAAACTGATTCAGACCGGTGAAGAGAAACAGTGGTGGGAGTTCATCACCCACCTGGTCCCGGACAGCGTGTTCGGCCCGTTCGTCGAGGGCGACATCCTCCAGGTCATATTCCTCGCCGTCATCTTCGGGGTCGCCATCAACGCGGTGGGACAGATCGCCGCACCGATCCGGGACGCCGTCGAACGCCTCACCGCGGTCGTCTTCAAGGTCCTGAGTTTCATCATGAAGCTCGCACCCCTCGGTGCGTTCGGCGCCATGGCCTTCGCCATCGGCAAGTACGGTGTCTCCACCCTCACCAGCCTCGGCAGCCTGATCCTGCTGTTCTACGTCACATCCGCGTTCTTCGTCTTCGTGGTCCTCGGATCGGTCATGGCGTACCTGCGGCTCAACATCTTCCGCATGCTCGGATTCTTCAAGGAAGAACTCCTGCTCATTCTCGGCACCTCCACTGCCGAGCCCGCGCTGCCCGGTTTGATGCGGAAGCTGGAGTACGCCGGAGTCAAGAAGCCCACGGTCGGGCTCGTCGTGCCCACCGGCTACAGTTTCAACCTCGACGGGGCCGCCATCTACCTCTCCCTCGCCGCGCTGTACATCGCGCAGGCCACCAACACCGACCTGTCGATTCCGCAGCAGCTCGGTCTCCTCGGCGTCATGCTCCTCACCTCCAAGGGTGCCGCAGGTGTTGCCGGAGGCGGATTCATCGCACTGACAGCAACATTGAGCACACTCGGCACCATCCCCGCAGCCGGCATCATGCTCATCTTCGGTATCGACAAGTTCATGTCCGAATGCCGCGCCCTGGTGAACTTCATCGGCAACGCCGTCGCCACCCTGTTCGTCGCCAAATGGAACCACGAACTCGACGTCGACCGCGCCCGCCGCGTGTTCTCCGGTGAAGTGCTTCCCCCACCGGACGGTGACGTCGAGAACGACTTCGACATGGAGATCCTGGAACAGGAACCGCGGGAAAAGCATCACCACCACGAACCGCGCCACGACGACACCGTCCGCATCGACCACGAACGGCTCGACCACGCGGCGACGACGCCCGCGCACTCCACCCAGCGATGACCGCACCCCGCACTGCATACGAGAAGGGAAGGCCGATGAGGGTTCTGGTTGCCCCGGACAAGTTCAAGGGATCGCTCACCGCGGCGCAGGTCGCCGAGCATCTCTCGGCCGGGCTCGCCGCCGCGGGTCTCGACAGCAGGCGGTTACCGCTCGCCGACGGCGGTGACGGCAGCGTCGACGCAGCGGTGGCGGTCGGATTCACCCCGCACCCGATCACCGTTGCCGGCGCGACCGGAACACCGCAGCGCGGACGAATCGCTGTCACGGGAACCACCGCGGTCGTCGAGGTCGCGAACACGTGCGGTCTCGCGACTCTTCCCGGCGGCCGCCGAGTCCCTCTCGACGCAGCGAGTCTGGGTATGGGCCAGGCGATCGGGCACGCCCTGCGCCATCACCCCACACGGTTGGTCCTGGCCCTGGGCGGGTCCGCCAGCACGGACGGCGGTATAGGCATGCTCGCCGCGTTGGGTTTCATCTTCTACGACGCCCACGGCCGACAGCTCCGGGCGTGTGGGAGGACTCTGCCGGACGTCCATTCGGTGGATGCATCCCGCGCGGTGAACCTGTCCGGAGTCGAGATCGTGGTCGCCGGCGATGTCACCAATCCGCTGACCGGACCGACCGGTGCCGCCGCGGTCTACGGTCCACAGAAGGGCGCCACCGAGGCCGACGTGCAGTTCCTCGACACCGGCCTGAACACCCTGATCGATGCCCTGACCCGCAGCGGTTATCCCGAGGCCAGGAGGGTGGCGAACTCCCCCGGCGCCGGCAGCGCCGGCGGGATCGGATTCGCCGCCATGCTGCTCGGCGCGCGCATGGTCTCGGGCGCCGACTACTTCCTCGACCTGCTCGACTTCGACGGCTACGTCGCAGGAATGGACCTGGTGATCACCGGCGAGGGAAGCATCGACGACCAAACCGAACACGGCAAACTCCTCACCATCCTGGCTCGCCGCGCCCACCCCGTGCCCGTCGTCGCGGTCGCCGGCCGCAACACCCTTCCCCGGACTCATTGGGCGGCGGCAGGATTCGATTTCATATACGCGCTCGGCGACTACACCGATCGCGACACTGCCGCCGACCCCGACCTGACCGCCGAACTCCTCGCCCGGATCGGGCACGACATCGGAGACAACGTGGCAGCCCCGGCCATCGCGCGATGACCGGTCCAACCGGGCGCCGCGCCCTGCCCCCGATCACGCCGTGGCAGCGGCATACCCCGCCGGTTGCGGAGTCGAAGGATGACATCGTGGATCCCGTCCTCGCCCACAAGGCGATCCAGCGATACACCACCTCCGCCGCCGAACTCCCCCGCCCCCGCACCGAACTCTGGGACTGGCAGCTGCACGCGTTGTGCCGCGGCAGCGACACCGCCGTGTTCTTCCCGCCCACCAACTTGCGCGGGCCGGCGCGGACGCGAATCGAATACCGTGCCAAACGGATCTGCCAGGACTGCCCCGTCCTCACCGAATGCCGCGAACACGCTCTCGAAGCAGGCGAACCCTACGGGGTCTGGGGTGGGATGACCGCCAGGGAACGCGCACTGCATCCCCGCCGACTGCTCGAAACCCTCTCTTGCTGAACAACAGTCAGCACACCTATCGTCAGGAGCATTCTTCGTGTCCCACATCGTCCAGGTCGGAGCCCGTGAGATCCTCGATTCCCGTGGTAACCCCACGGTGGAGGTCGAGGTGCTGCTCGACGACGGAAGTTTCGCTCGCGCCGCGGTCCCGTCGGGTGCATCGACCGGTGAGCACGAGGCCGTCGAACTGCGTGACGGCGGCGACCGGTACGGCGGCAAGGGTGTCGAGAAGGCCGTCGAGGCCGTCCTGAGCGAGATCGCTCCGGCCATCATCGGGATCGACGCCACCGAGCAGCGGACCGTCGACCAAGCCCTGCTGGACGCCGACGGCACCCCGGACAAGTCGCGTCTGGGCGCCAACGCGCTGCTGGGTGCGTCGCTGGCAGTGGCCCGCGCGGCCGCCGAGTCGTCGGGTCTGGATCTCTTCCGTTACGTCGGCGGCCCCAACGCCCACGTCCTTCCCGTCCCGATGATGAACATCCTCAACGGTGGTGCACACGCCGACACCGGTGTCGACGTCCAGGAGTTCATGGTCGCCCCGATCGGGGCCGCCACGTTCAAGGAGTCGCTGCGCTGGGGCGCCGAGGTGTACCACGCACTCAAGTCGGTGCTGAAGGAGAAGGGCCTGGCCACCGGTCTCGGTGACGAGGGCGGCTTCGCCCCCGACGTCGCGGGCACCAAGGAAGCGCTGGATCTGATCAGCGTCGCGATCGGCAAGACGGGCCTGGTGCTGGGCACCGACGTGGCGCTGGCGCTCGACGTCGCCGCCACCGAGTTCTACACCGACGGAACCGGCTACAAGTTCGAGGGCAGCAACCGGACCGCGGAGGAGATGGCGGCGTTCTACGCCGAGCTGGTCGATGCCTACCCGATCGTGTCCATCGAGGACCCGCTGGACGAGGACGACTGGGACGGCTGGGTCTCCTTGACCGATCAGATCGGCAACAAGGTCCAGCTCGTCGGTGACGACCTGTTCGTCACCAACCCGGAGCGTCTGGAAGAGGGCATCGTCAAGGGCGCCGCGAACGCGCTGCTGGTGAAGGTCAACCAGATCGGCACGCTGACCGAGACCCTCGACGCCGTCGACCTCGCGCACCGCAACGGCTACAAGACGATGATGAGCCACCGGTCCGGTGAGACCGAGGACACCACCATCGCCGACCTCGCGGTCGCCGTGGGCAGCGGTCAGATCAAGACCGGTGCCCCCGCCCGCAGCGAGCGCGTCGCCAAGTACAACCAGCTGCTGCGCATCGAGGAGAACCTGGGCGACGCCGCCCGCTACGCCGGCGAGGTCGCATTCCCCCGATTCGCATCTACCCGCTGACGCTCTGCACGACACGCTCCGCCGTTTCCGCACAACGAAGGACCACAATGACTCTCACCGACATCCACTCGTCACTCGCTGCCGAGGTCGACTCGGCTTCACTGCTGTCTCCGCGCAGGGCGAAGATCGTCTGCACGCTCGGCCCTGCCACCGCCACCGACGAACGCACCCACGCCCTCGTCGAAACCGGGATGGACATCGCCCGCCTGAATTTCAGCCACGGCGACCACACCGACCACGAGGCCAACTACCGGCGCGTCCGCGCCGCGGCCGGCAGCACCGGCCGGGCCGTGGGAATCCTCGCGGACCTGCAGGGACCGAAGATCCGCCTCGGCCGCTTCGCCGACGGCGCGGCGGTGTGGGCGGCCGGGGAACAGGTCCGGATCACCGTCGAGGAGTGCGAGGGCACCCACGACCGGGTCTCGACCACCTACCGCCAGCTCGCCGAGGACGCGCGGCCCGGTGACCGCCTCCTGGTCGACGACGGCAAGATCGCGCTGACCGTCATCGACGTCGACGGCAACGACGTGGTATGCCGGGTGACCGACGGCGGCCCGATCAGCAACAACAAGGGCGTGTGTCTGCCCGGGATGAACGTCTCCGTTCCCGCCCTGTCCGACAAGGACATCGACGACCTCGAATTCGCCCTGCGCCTCGGGGTGGACCTGATCGCCCTGTCGTTCGTGCGCTCCCCCACCGACATCGACCGCGTCCACGAGGTGATGGACCGGATCGGCCGGCGGGTGCCGGTGATCGCGAAGATCGAAAAACCCGAGGCCGTCGACGACATCGAGGCGATCGTGCGCGCCTTCGACGCGGTCATGGTCGCGCGCGGCGACCTCGGGGTCGAGGTCCCCCTCGAGCGGGTGCCGTTGATGCAGAAGCGGATCGTGCAGATCGCCCGGGAGAACGCCCGACCGGTGATCGTGGCGACGCAGATGCTCGAGTCGATGATCGACAATTCCCGGCCCACCCGGGCGGAGGCGTCGGACGTGGCCAACGCGGTCCTCGACGGCGCGGACGCGGTGATGCTCTCCGGGGAAACCTCCGTCGGCGCCCACCCGATCGAGACGGTCGCGACGATGGCGCGGATCCTCTCCGCCGTCGAACACGAATCCACCACCGTTCCCGCCCTGACACACATCCCGCGAACCCACGGCGGCGTGATCTCGTTCGCCGCCCGCGACATCGGCGAACGGCTGAACGCCACCGCGCTCGTGGCGTTCACCCAGTCCGGGGACACCGTGCGACGTCTCGCCCGGCTCCACACCCCGCTACCGCTGCTGGCGTTCACCCCGGTACCCCGGGTGCGCCACGAACTCGCTCTCACCTGGGGCACCGAAACCTTCCTCGTCGACCCGGTCGAATCGACCGACGAAATGATCCGCCAGGTCGACACCGCCCTCCTCCGACTGGGCCGCTACCGGCGCGGCGACCTCGTCGTCATCGTCGCCGGCTCACCCCCGCACACCGTCGGATCCACCAACCTCATCCACGTCCACCGGATCGGCGAGGACGACTTCACGCAGAGTTAGACGTGCGCTGCCCCGTCGAGCAGGTGCGGCCGCGTCGCTCCGACGGGGTTGAGCTGCTCGTAGGCCCGCGCCACGTCGAGCAGGAACAGGTCGTTCCCCGGGGCCGCGACGATCTGCACGCCGACCGGCAGACCGTCGGCGCTGAACCCGGCGGGAACGGAGATCGACGGGCAACCCAGCACCGTCACGGTCAACGCCGACGTCATCCAGTCGAGGTAGTCGTCGCAGCGGCGACCGTCGACCGCTGCCGGGTACTCGAGTTCGGCGTCGAACGGGAGCACCTGAGACACGGGCATCACCAGGATGTCGTGGTCGGTGAAGAAGTCGACGGCACGATTCTGGATATCCGCCTGCGTCACCATGGCTTTCGCGATGTCGTCGGCGGAGAGCCGGTCTGCCTGCCGGATGTTGTCGAGCAGCGATGGCTTCAGCAGTTCGGGGGTGGCGTCGGCGCGGTCGCCGAGGTCGATCTTGAACCGCCATGCCCGCAGGGTGCGGAACACCCACTCGGCGTCGGGAATCGACGGTGCGTCCTCGGCCACCACCGCACCCGCGGCGGCGAAGATCGACGACTGCCGGTCGTGGATCTCGCGGACCGGCGCGTCCACGGGGAAGATGCCGTTCAGGTCCGCGGACACCGCGACACGCAGACCCTGCAGGCCGGCGACGCCGAGGCGCGGCGCGAGGGCGTCGGCGCTGAGCGAGCTGCGGATTCGCGCGTCGGGTCCGGAGATCACCGACAGCAGCAGTTCCAGGTCGTCGACGTTCCGGGCCATCGGTCCCTGCGTCACGAGTGCGTCCCAGGGCGCGCTGTTCGGCCAGCACGGAACACGGCCCGGTGTGGGGCGCAATCCGACGACGTTGCAGAACGACGCCGGGTTGCGCAGCGAACCGCCCATGTCGCTGCCGTCGGCGAGCGCGACGAGTCCCGCACCGAGCGCGGACGCGGCGCCGCCGCTCGAGCCACCCGCGCTCTTGGTGGGGTCGTACGGGTTGGTGGTGGTCCCGAAGACGGGGTTGAACGTGTGCGAGCCGGCGGCGAACTCGGGGACGTTGGTCTTGCCGATCGTGACGGCGCCCGCCGCGGTGACGCGTTCGGCGATCAGCTCACTGGTCTCGGGCACGTTGTCGACGAGGAGCGGTGAGCCCGCCACCGTGGGGAATCCGGCAACGTCGTGAGTGTCCTTGAACGCGAACGGCAGTCCGTGCAACGGTCCCACCGGGGTCCCGGCGGCCGTCTGTGCGTCGGCGGCGGCAGCGGTGGCGTGCGCGCGGTCCAGGTCGAGGCTGACGAGCGCGTTGACCGTCGGATTCACCTGCGCGATCCGGTCCGTGTGCAGGTCGAGCAACTCGCGGGCCGAGATGTCCTTGCTACGGAGTGCGGCGAGCATCTCTCGCGCGGTCGAGTAGTGATCGATGGTCATTTCGAGGTCTCCAGGATCGGGGTGGCGGCGGAAAGGTCCTCCGACGACGCGGCGGTCGGGGTGCGAGGACGAGTGGTGCGGACGACGGCCTCCACGACGGCGATCACCGCGAGGTTGAGGACCAGTCCGCAGATGCCGGCGTCGATGTTGGCGAGGTTCAGTTCGAAGACGGTCATCACGATGACGGTGAGCATTCCCGCGACGAGACCGGCGAACACGGATTGCTTCGCGAGCAACGGCTTCTCGGGCAGCGCCAGCGCCAGTCCCGGGGCGAGCTGGCTGAGACCACCGAACGTGAGCAGCAGCAGGTTGGCGAGCAGATCGGGGCGCGTCAGGCCGAGTACGAGAGCCATGGTGGCAGCCGCGATCACGACCAGGTGGTTGAACCGGAGCTTCGTGCGCTCGCTCTCGATCTTCACCAGGTTGTGCGAAGCCAGTGTCGAGATGCCGATGCAGATGGCGCCGGCGGGCAGCATCGCGGCGGACGCGGCGGCGATCGCGATCAGTCCGAGCGCCCAGTTCGGCAGGGCTCCCCCGGCCAGCGTGAGCAGGACGGCGTTACTGCTGGTGTTGGGATTCAGGGCGAGGATCCCGACGAAGCCCAGCATGATCGGGAGAATCATCACCACCTGGTACATCGGCAGAAAAGTGTTGTTGGAGCGGATCACTCGACCGTTCTTGGCGGCCAGCAGCGGCGGCCAGAGGTGCGGGGTGGTGAGGAACCCGCAGCCGATCGCGGAGATCAGCAGGCTGGTGGTCCACCAGACCTTGTCGTAGTCGCCGGGGTTCACGGTCAGCATCTCGCTGTGGGTCTGGGCGATCTGGCCGAACACGTCGCCGATGCCACCGGCGAAATGCAACGGGATCACGATGGACAGCGCCACGACGGCGAGCAGGATCAGCACGTCCTTGACATAGGCCGTGCGGGCCAGGCCGTGGATGCCGGCCCACAGCACGAACCCGACGACGAGGACGGTCGCGACGATCATGCTCAGCGTGCCCGAACTCGCGCTGCCCGTGACGAGACGGACGATCAGCCCGAGGCCGGTGATCTGCAACTGCAGGTACGGCAGCAGGAAGATGATGCCGCACAGGGCGACGAGCCGGCCGAGGAGCGGGCTGCGGTACCGGTCCGCGAAGAAGTCCGCCTGGGTGATGTAGCCGCGGTCCTTGCTGAGCTTCCAGATCCGCGGTCCGATGAAATACAGGGCCACGTAGCCGAGCGGGATGTACGGGATGGCGTAGGTGGCACCGATACCCGCGGTGAACGCGATACCGGCGACCCCGAGGAACGTGAACGTGGTGAACGATTCGCCGGCCTGCAGGAAGAAACTGGTGACCACACCGAAGTTTCGCTTGCCGACCGTCCACTCGCTCAGGTTCTGAGCGCGTTTCCGGCGTCCACCGACGGCGATCACGGCCAATCCGATCATCCCGGCCAGGGTGATCCACAGAGCTGAGTTCGTCATAGGGTCGCCTCCTCGTGCGGCCGGACGAGGCCGAACTCCACCGCCGCCAGCGCGGGCAGCAGCAGGAGCACCCAGGCCGAGCACCACACGAGCAGCCGGGGCATCCCCAGCCACAGATCGGCCGTATTCACAAACGGCAGCCACACGGCGGTGACGAGTGCGAGCACCGGGGCGACCGGGACGAGCAGCAGCCAGCGGCGCTGCGGCGAATCCTCGATCGCCCCGAGAATGGCGTCTCGTTGCATGCTGTTCCTTCTTCCATCCAGGGAGTAGAGGAAGCATGCGTGGTGCGGATCACAGCACTCAACCGCTGGACGAGGTTCGGCGAAATCGGCCACCAGCCTGTCGGAGATCGCAATCAGGTGCGCCTGAGGGACCGTCCGATGTCGAAATCCGTCACATTGCCCGGCCACTGCGTTTGACCGCCTGCACCACCATGTTGGTTTCCAGCGCCAGCGCGTCCGCCACCCACGGTGCGGTGGTGATGTAGTCGTAGAGCACCGACTCGTCCGGCGCGGCGATGTTGGCGACCACCTGGTACTCGCCCGCCGTGCCGGCGGCGTACCGCACGTACGGCATCTCGAGCATCCCCCGCACGAGCGGTTCGATCCGGTTGCGCTGGGTCTTGATGAACAGCATCGCCTCGGCACGCAGCCCGAACAGTGCCGGATCCACCACCACCCGGAGACTGATCGCACCCTCGGTGAGCAACGACTGGACGCGTCGCCGCGCCGTCGCCTCGGACACACCCGCGGTCCGGGCGAGCGCCGTGGTGCCCACCCGCCCGTTCTGCATCAGTTCGCGGATGATCGTCCGGTCGACGGGATCCCGGGTGCCGCGTTCCAGATCCGTGAGGAAGTTCGCCAGAGGGGCCACCCCGCCGATCGCCTCCTTCTCGGCGGGGGTCAGCACCCCGGCCTCCCATTCGCGGACCGTGCGGAAGTACCGCAGCACGGGGTCGGTCCAGCTCCGGACGACGCCCATCGTCGCGGGCAGTTCGTCCATGACGAGCTTCGGGAGGCGGTCCCGGGACACGTGTATTTCGGCCACACAGTCGGCGGTGCCGGTGAGGATGTACACGAAGATGCAGTCGCTGCGCTGAGCGAGGGCGCTCGCTGCCACCCGCACCGTTCCCGGGGAGCACTGGAGGCGGACGATCGCGGTGCCGCCGCTGTTCGCGACCGCGGTGACGGCCACCCGGCCGGACTCGAGGAGCGCGATGCCGTGCCGGGTCACGTTCCGCTCGGGTTCGCCGAGCGCCTGGGCGATGCGGCTCCAGGAACACCGCCCGTCGACCTGGAGGGCGGCGACGATCCGCTGATCGAGCGAGAACCTGCGTTCGGTCATTGCAGTGCCTGCCCTCCATGCCACGTGTGCATGCGATGTTAGGCCACGGGCGTCGGTGTCCGGCTTTCGTCCAGCCGGCGCAGGGTCGGGAGAATCGCCCAGAGCAGCACCGTCGCCACCAACCCGGTGGCTCCGTACACGGTCAGCGCCAGGTGCACCGGGACCACGGCCGCGACCACCCCCGCCACGAACGCGCCGACCGACGCACCGGCGGTGACCTGCGCAGTCCACACCCCGGCGATGCGCCCGTGATAGTCGTCCGGCGTGTATTTCTGGACCGTCGCGAAGCGGAGGATGTCGGCCACCGCTTCGCCGAAGCCGTGCGCGAGGAGTCCGAGCACCGCGACGATCACCGACCCCATGGCGCCTGCCCCCACCAGACCCGCCGCGGAGATCAGCATCGCGAGGAACACGACGAGTCCGGAGCGTCGCACCGTCCCCGTCCAACCGCTGGTGAGCGAACCGACGACCGCACCGATCGCGGGCGCCGCGTACAGCAGACCCACGGCCGAGGGGCCGACTCCGAGCACCTCACTGGCGTACTCGGGAATGAGGACCGCCCAGCCGGCGAGCAGCATGGACACGAATCCGGCGAGCAGCAATCCGCCGATCACCCGGTCACCGATCGCGAACCGGAATCCCCCGGCCACCGAACGCAACGGCGACTCGGACACCTCGGTGGGTGGTGGGAGCGAGGGCAGCCGGGTGATGCAGAACGTCGTGACCGCTGTGGTGATCGCCGCGAGCGTGTAATTGGCACCCACCCCGCCGAGGGCGATCACGACGCCACCGAGCGCGGGACCGATCATCGACCCGAGGTCGGCGGTCAAGGCCATCAGTGCCCCTGCCGCGGCCAGCTTGTCCCGCGGAATGAGGCTGGGGGTCACAGCCATCAGGGCCGTCGCCGAAATGCCGCCACACGCCCCGTCCACGACGGCGCAGAGGTAGATCACCCACACCTGCGGTTCGGGAAGGAACGCGTTGACGGCCAGCACGGCGAAGAACACACCGGCCGAGCCGCGGGCGATCGCGATGACACGACGGCGATCACACCGGTCGGCCAGTGCGCCGCCGACGAACGTGGCGCCGAACGTGGTGAGGCCCAGCACCGTTGCGACGGCCGCGACGTGCGCGGTCGAGCGGGTGAGGTCGTACATCTGCAGGGGGATCGCCACCACGAGGAAGCCGAGCCCGAAGATCGACACCACCCGGGCGACGAAGATGTACCGGAACTCGCGGCTGGTCCGCAGCGGGTCGATGTCGATGACCAGTTTGTCGAGGAGCTGCACGGTGATCGAGCCCCGGGTCACTTCGCCACGAGCTCGTCGACCCAGTTGTCGAGCACCGGTGTGCTGGCCAGCGTCACGAAGTCGACATCCGCTCCGGCACTGCGCCACTCCTCGACGAGCGCCATCAGCCGCACCGAGTCGAGCCCCTGATCGACCAGGCTCACGTCGGCCACCAGTTCGTCCAACTCGACGTCCAGGACGCGCGCCGTGTCGGCGAAGATCTGTGCCCGGTCGAGCGTTCCGTTGTTGTCGGTCATGCCATCTCCCTTGTCGACTACCTGAATGATTTTCGGTTACTTCATTTCCGACGAGACCGCGACCAGCGCGGTCACGGCCTGCACCCACCGGTCCGCGAGGACGCGGGTGGATTCCGCGGTGAGAACACCGTCCGCTGCCGCGAATTCGCAGTCCAGCACCGGGCCGTCCTCGGTGTCCTCGGTGATCGCGTCCACGTGCAGCACGTGATCGAGAGGGGTGGCGGGGTCCACCGAGCCGCCGAGCGCCACACCTTCGGGTGCCCCCGACCACGCCGAACCGGCGGACTCACCGAGCGTCATGCGGCCCAGATAGTTGAAGACGACCGCCGGTGTCCGGTATCCGTCGAAGCGAGAAGCGAACTCCGGGTTGAGACGTCGGAGCAGACCGAAGCCGATTCCGTTGTCCGGCACCGACCGCAGCGACCGGCCGACCTGGTCGAGTGCGCCGGCGGCCGCGGATCCACCGGCGAGTGCGTCGGCGACGTCGATCCCGCCCAGGTCGAGTGCGACCGGGAACATCGACGTGAACCAGCCGATGGTGCGGGAGATGTCGGCGCCCGGCACCACCTGCTCCTCGCGTCCGTGCCCCTCCAGGTCGACGCGGACGACGTCGCCGCCGCGCTCGGACGCCACCGCCAGGGCCAGCGCCGTCAGCAGGACGTCGTTGGCGGCTCCCGCCGCGAGGACCCGTTCGGTGACGTCCGTCGGCACGCGCACGGAGATCGAGCAGGTGGACGACACCGTGTCGAGTGCGGGATCGAGCGGGCGCACGCCGAGTTGCGGCTCGTCCGTGTCGACCGCACTCTGCCAGTGCGACCACCCCGCGGTGATTCTCCCGGTGGTCGCGGCCTCCGCGAGCCCGGCGGCCCAGGCCCGGAACGATGTTCCGGCCGGGTCCAGCGACACCTGTTCCCCGGCGGTGGCCTGCGAGACGGCCAGAGCGAGATCCGGCACCAGGATCCGCCACGACACCCCGTCGACCACCAGGTGGTGCACGGCCACGAAGACTCGTCCTCGCGTGCCGGGTCCGAAGTCGAAGAACACCACCTGCAGCATCACACCGGCCGCCGGGTCCAGCGCCGCGTAGGCCCGCTCGCGTTCGGCCGAGAACAGTGCCTGCCACCCGTCCGCGGGCAATGCCGACGCATCGACCCGCCGAACGAGCGGTGCGACCGCACCGACCGTCTCCGGCACCACCCATTCCGGAGCGCCCTCGGCGACCACGAACCGCGACCGCAGCAGGTGATGCGTCCGGAGCAGCCCCTCGACGGCCTGTTCGAGCACCGGCACGTCCAGGCCGAGCGGTGCCACCAGCAGCCGGGCCTGGGAGAAGCGGCTGATGTCGCCACCCCATTCGAGCGGTTCCCAGACGATCGGGGTGAGCGGGACGTCGCCGACGGCGTCCGCCTCCGCGGATCCGACCGTCGTTGACGGCACCTCCGCGATGCCGTCGAGCGCGGCGAGTCCCGCGGCCGTGCGGAGTTCGAAGACCTGCCGGGCACTGACCTGCAGGCCGGCGGTCCGCAGCCGGGACACCAGCTGGATCGACACGATGGAATCACCACCGAGAGCGAAGAAGTCGTCCTCGACGCCCACCCGGTCGAGCCCGAGCACGTCCGCGAACACCGCGCACAGCGTCGCCTCC
The DNA here is from genome assembly GCF_900455735.1 of Rhodococcus wratislaviensis. Classification (GTDB taxonomy): domain Bacteria; phylum Actinomycetota; class Actinomycetes; order Mycobacteriales; family Mycobacteriaceae; genus Rhodococcus_F; species Rhodococcus_F wratislaviensis. The sequence continues at coordinate 549,278 of NZ_UAUI01000022.1, forward strand.
GTCTCGTTCCGCGGCTCACCCGAACCGACGAGGCTGCCGAAGTCCGGTTCCGGCAGCGCCTTCCGGTCCACCTTGCCGTTGGCGGTGACGGGGAACGCCCCGACCACCACGATCGCCGCGGGCACCATGTAGTCGGGCAGACGCTCCGCGACCACGGACCGCACCACGGACGGGTCGAGCGCGCCGTCGACGGTCACGTAGCCGACGAGACGACGCACCCCCCGATCATCGGTGTGCGCGACCGCGACGGCGTCGCGGACACCTTCTACTGCGGCGAGGGCCGATTCGACCTCACCGAGTTCGACCCGGAACCCGCGGATCTTCACCTGATCGTCTGCGCGCCCGACGTATTCGAGACCGGAGCCGGTCGTCGCCCAGCGCACCACGTCACCCGTGCGGTACATGCGCTCTCCCGTAACGCCGAACGGGTCGGGCACGAACCGGCCCGACGTCAGATCCGGCCTGCCGAGGTAGCCGCGGGCCACACCGTCGCCGGCGAGGTAGAGCTCGCCGGCGACGCCGGCGGGCACCGGTCGCAGCAGGCGGTCCAGAACATAGGCCGTGCCACCGTGCACGGGCCGCCCGAGCAGCGGCTCCTCGGTGTCGGCGGCCTTCGCGATCAGCGCGTCGACGGTGCACTCGGTGGGTCCGTACAGGTTGAACGCCCGGCCGTCCGCGACATCGCGCAGTGTCCTCCAGAGTGCCGGGTTGACCGCCTCACCGCCGAATCCGACGGTGGCCGGCGCGTGTTCGTGCTCGTAGAGTCCGGCGGCCACCATCCGGTCGAGGAACGACGGTGTGACCTCGAGGAAGTCGAGGCGGCGCTCGGTCACCTCGCGGACCATCAGGTCCGTGTCACGCATGGTCTCCTCGTCGAACACGTGCACGGTGTGACCGTCGAGGAGCCACAGCGTCGGCTGCCAGGAGGCGTCGAAGCTGAACGACCACGCGTGACCGACACCGATGGTGTCGCGACCGGTTGCGGCCACCGTCGGCAAGTACAGGGATTGCCGGTGGCTGTGGAAGAGGTTGAGCAGGTTGGCATGAGTGATCGACACGCCCTTCGGCACACCGGTGGACCCGGACGTGTAGATCACGTACACGGTGTTGGCGCCGCGCAGCGGTGCGCGCCGATCGGTATCCGTGACAGGAGTGCCCGGCAGCACGGCGAGGCGCCCCTGCACGGACGGGTCGTCGAGCACCACCAGGCTCGCCCCGGAGCCCGACAGGATCGCGCCGAGTACCCCGGAAACGGCCGCGGTGCTCAGGACCACGGTGGGCTGCGAGTCCGACACCATGTGCGCGAGGCGGTCCGCCGGGTATGCGGGATCCATCGGCACGTACGCGCCGCCCGCGGACATGACGGCGAAGATGGCCACGACCATGTCGCTCGTCCGTGGCAGTGCCAGCCCCACCTTCGACTCCGGACCCACGCCGGCGTCGATCAGCAGTCGTGCGAGTCGCGCTGCCCGCGTGCCGAGGTCCGCGAACGTCAGCGTGTCGTTGCCGCAGACCACCGCGGTCGTGTCCGGTGTGCGGTCGACCTGCGCGGCGAACAGTTCCGCGACGGTCGGGACCCCGGACGGGGCAGCGGGTTCCGTGGTCGCCCACTCGCCGAGCACCTGCGCGCGCTCGTCCTGCGACAGCATGTCGATGCGCGCGGTCGGCAGTGTCCGGTTCGCGACGAGCTGTTGGAGAATGCGGACCAGCCGTTCACCCAGCCGGGTTGCCTCGGCGTTCGTGAACAGGGCGGGCTGGTACTCCAGCATCAGATCGAGTTCGCCTTCGAGCCCGGCGACGAGAACGAGCGGGAAGTTGGTGGCGTCCTGCCCTTCCGAGTGGGACACCCGGATCCCGCCGGATCGCTGCGCTGCCTCCAGCGCCTCGGTGTCCACCGGGTAGCTCTCGAACACGATGAGACTGTCGAACATCTCGCCGATGCCGACACCGCGCTGGATGTCGGACAGGCCTACGTACTGGTGGTCCATCACGCGGTTCTGCTCGCCCTGCACCCGCCGCAGGAACTCGTCGACCGTCTCCTGCGGGCGGACGCCGACTCGCACCGGCACCGTGTTGATGAACAACCCGACCATCGACTCGATCCCGGGCACGTCCGGCACCCGACCCGAGACGATGGCGCCGAACACCACATCTGGGCGGTTCAGCACCGAACCGAGCAGTAGACCCCATGCAGCCTGCACCGCGGTGTTGACGGTGATGCCGAGGCTTCGGCTGAGTTCGAGCAGCTCACCCGACAGCCCCTCCGGCACGGAAACGGTGATCTCACCGGGGATCTGCGGGTCGAGGGACGATCCGGCCGCGGCCAGCAGTGTGGGTTCCTCGACCCCGGCGAGGGCTTCCGTCCACACCGCGAGGCCGCGCTCGGTGTCCTGGGCCTTCAGCCACGTCAGGTAGTCGGAGTAGGGGCGGACCGGCCGCAGGACCGACGGGTCGGCCGCCGCACCGTAGAGCTGGATCAACTCCTGGATCAGCAGGGGCGTCGACCACCCGTCGAGCAGTAGATGGTGGGCGGTGAAGACCAGCCGGTACCGGCTCTCCCCCACCCGGACGAGCGTGAAGCGCAAGAGCGGCGCCGTGCCCGGATCGAAACGCCGGTTCCGGTCCTCGTCGAGCAGGGCGGACCACTCGGCGGCGGCGTCGTCCGCGGGCAGCCGGTGCAGGTCCGTCTCCTGCCAGGGCAGGATCGCCTCGCGCAGGACGACACCGATCGGTTCACCGGCTTCGCTGATCCGGAATCCGGTGCGCAGATTGGCGTGCCGTTCCACGAGCGCCTCCGCCGACCGGCGTAGCACCGCGGTGTCGAGCGCGCCCTCGATGTCCAGGACGGTGCGCATCGTGTAGACGTCCACACCGGTGGTGTCGAGTCCGGACAGGAAGAACATGCCCTGCTGCAGCGGGGTCAGCGGGACGACGTCCTCGAGTGTCGCGCCGGCGGTGTCCCGCGCCTCGTGTTCGAGGGCGACGAGTTCGGTGAGCGGCAGGGTGTCGTGGGTGAGGTCGGACGGGGACAGCCCGCCCGCTTCCTGGTTCCCGGCATGCCGGGCGAGCGCGGTGAGCGCGTCGACCCAGACGTCGGCGATGCGGGTGGCGTCGCCGGCGTCCAGCACGCCGTCCGCGGCCGTGAACACACAGCTGAGGACGGGACCGTCCGCGGTGTCCTCGGTGATCGCATTGACGTCGAGTACGTGGTCGAGGGGGGTTCCCGGGTCGACGGTGCCGCCGAGCGCATCCGCCTCGGGAGCGCCGGACCAGGCGCCGTCGGTGTTCTCCCCCAGTGTCATTCGACCGAGGTAGTTGAACATCACGGACGGCGGCCGATAGCCGTCGAACCGGGGGGCGTAGTCCGCGTTGAGCCGGGACAGCAACCCGAATCCGATGCCGTTGTCCGGCACGGCTCGCAGGGATTCCTTCACCCGGCGGAGGGCGAGTCCCGCGGCCTGCCCGCCCGCGAGGACGTCGCTCAGGTCGAGGGACTGCAGGTCGAGCACCACCGGGTACAGCGAGGTGAACCAGCCGACGGTGCGCGAGATGTCCGCACCCGGCACGACCTGTTCCTCGCGGCCGTGCCCCTCGAGATCCACCCGCACGAGCGTTCCTCCGCGCACGGACGCCACCGCCACGGCCAGTGCGGTGAGCAGAACGTCGTTGACCCCGGCGCGGAACGCGGCCGGGACGGTGGTGAGCACCTGCGCGGTCACGTCCGCGGGGACGTGCACCTCGACCGACCGGGCGGACGCGACGGTGTCGCGGTCACGGTCGAGCGGCCGGCGCCCGAGCGCGGGTTCGCCGGCGTTCACCGCGGCCTCCCATACCGGCCAGCCGGCCGTGACCCGGTCCGATGCCGCCGCTTCGACGAGTCCCGTTGCCCATCCGCGGAACGACGTCCCGGCGGGTTCGAGCGCCACCGGACGGCCCGCCCCGATCTGCTCGACCGCCGACGCGAGGTCCGGCACCAGAATCCGCCACGACACCCCGTCGACCACCAGGTGATGGACGGCGGCGAAGACCCGGCCCGGCGTGCCGGGTCCGAAGTCGAAGAACACCACCTGCAGCATCACACCGGCCGCCGGGTCCAGGGCCGCGTAGGCCCGCTCCCGCTCGGCCTCGAACACCGCCTGCCACGCATCGGGGTCGGCATCCGGCACCATGACGCGGCGTACCGGATTCAGCCCCTCATCGACCGAATCCGGTACCGTCCACCGCGGTTTCCCGTCCGATACGGCGAACCGCGACCGCAGCAGCGGGTGCGTCGCGAGAAGCGCCCGCAAGGCACCGGCCAGGACGGGCTCGGTCAGCCCGACCGGCGCGAGCAGCATGCGGGCCTGCGCGAAGCGGTCCAGATCGCCGCCCTGATGCAGGGCCTCCCACACGATCGGTGTCACCGGCACGTCGCCCTCGGCGGGTACCTCGACCGTGTCCGGGTTCTCGGCGCCCGACTCGGTGTCCACCGCCGCGGCGAGCCGCTCGGCCGTCCGCAGCTCGAAGACCTGCCGCGCCGTCACCCGGATGTCGTCGCGGCGCGCCCGCGACACGAGTTGGATGGACACGATGGAATCGCCACCGAGAGCGAAGAAGTCGTCCTCGACCCCCACCCGATCGAGTCCGAGCACCTCCGCGAACACCGCGCACAGGGCGGCCTCGGTGTCGGTACGGGGTTCTCCCGAACCGGCCAGCGCACCGAAGTCCGGCTCCGGCAGAGCCTTCCGGTCCACCTTGCCGTTCGCGGTCACGGGAAGCGAATCCAGGACCATCACGACGGCGGGAATCATGTAGTCCGGGAGCCGTTCACCGGCCGCGGACCGCACATCCGACGGCGACGGCGTCCCGTCGACGGTGACGTAGCCGACGAGGCGGCGCATCTCCCGATCGTCGGTGTGCGCGACCACCACGGCGTCCCGCACCCCGGCGACGGCCGCGAGTGCCGACTCCACCTCACCGAGTTCCACTCGGAAACCACGGATCTTCACCTGATCGTCGCCGCGGCCCACGTACTCGAGCACCCCGCATCCGGTCCACCGCACCACGTCGCCCGTGCGGTACATGCGCTGTCCCGGGGCGCTGAACGGGTCGGGAACGAACCGTCCCGACGTCAGGTCGGGCCTGCCGAGATACCCGCGGGCCACGCCGGCCCCCGCCACGTACAGCTCACCGGCGACTCCGGGAGGGACGGGGCGCAGCCACCCGTCGAGCACGTATGCCGACGTCCCCGGCGTCGGGCCGCCGATGGCCACGGTCGCACCGGAGATCCGGGCGAACGCCGCGTCGACGGTGCATTCGGTGGGCCCGTAGAAGTTGTATGCCTCGACACCGCCGGTGCCCGCCAGCCTCTCCCACAGCGCGGGGGTGACCGCCTCGCCGCCGACCGTGACCTTCGCGGGCCGGTGGGCAGCCGACGGATCGAGAAGTCCTTCGTCGAGAAGCTGATTCATCAGAACGGGCACGCTGTCGACGTAGTCGATGCGGTGCGTCCGCACGTAATCGACGACGAACGCGGTGTCCGATCGCCGCTCCTCCGGGAGGATGTGGAGGGCGTGTCCCTCGAACAGCCACGTCAGCGCAGCCACGGACGAGTCGAACGCGAACGGGTAGGTCAGCAGCACCCGCCACGGGTCGTCGGACGGGGTGCGGTCGGTGGCCGGCTGCATCGTCGTCGCACGCTGCGCGCCGTGCAGATCGAGCAGATTCGCATGGCTGACGGTGACGCCCTTGGGTAGTCCCGTCGAACCCGACGTGTAGATGACGTAGGCCGCGTTGTCGGTGTGCAGCCGGGTGCGACGTTCGGCGTCGGTCACGGGGCCGGCAGGCAGCGCGGCGAGTTCCGCGGCGATCTCCGGGGCGTCGAGTTTCACGACGCGAACGCCGTCCAGAACCGCAGCGAGCCGCTGCGACACGGCCTCCGTGGTCACCACGACGGTCGGGGCCGAGTCGGACACCATGTGTGCGAGCCGGTCCACCGGGTACGACGGGTCGAGCGGCACGTACGCGCCGCCGGCGGTGAGGACCGCGGCGATCGCGACGACCGTCTCGGCGGACCGCGGCAGCGCCAGGCCCACTCTCGACTCGGGTCCGACACCCGCGGCGATCAGCAGACGCGCGAGGCGCGCGGATTCCGACGCCAGATCGGCGAAGGACAGGGAGGTGTCGCCGTGCACGACGGCCGTGTCGTGCGGGGTGCGCGACATCTGCTCGGACAGCAGGTCGGCGACGGTCGGGAAACCGGATTCGACAGCGGGTTTCGCCACCGCCCATTCGCCGAGGACGAGGTCACGCTCGGTGATCGTCAGCGCCGCGATGGATGCGGCGCGTGCACTGCCACCGGCGGCGAGGGCCTCCAGAATGTGCAGCAGCCGTGCGCCGATCCGTTCGGCGTCGGCGTCGCTGAACAGCGTCGGCCGGTAGTCCACGATCAGTTTCAGCGTCTCGGCGACACCCGCGGTGAGGACCAGCGGATAGTTGGTGCCGTCGTGGCCGTCGACACCGGCGATGGTCACGCCGCCGTCACGCTGGGCCCGCTCGAGGGCGTCCCGGTCGACGGGGTAGCTCTCGAAGATGGTCAGCGTGTCGGACAGCTCACCGAGTCCGGTGTCGCGCTGGATGTCCGAGAGTCCGACGTACTGGTGGTCGAGGGTGCGGGCCTGTCCCTGCTGCACTCGTTGCAGCAGGTCGCGCACCGTTTCGGCGGCGTCGAGGCGCACCCGCACGGGCACGGTGTTGATGAACAGCCCGACCATCGATTCGACTCCCGCCAACTCGGGCGGACGTCCGGAGACGGTGGCACCGAACACCACGTCGTCGCGGCCGAGCAGCCCGGACAGCAGCAGTGCCCAGCCCGTCTGCAGAACGGTGTTCAGGGTGACCCCGCTCGTGCGGGCGAGTTCCGCGAGCGAGTCGCCGAGCTCGGCCGGGACGTCGAGTTCGACGGCCCGGGAGTCGGTGGTGACGCGCGTCGAGCCCGGCGGGGTCAGCAGGCACGGTTCGACCAGGCCCGACAGGGTTTCCTGCCACAGTGCCCGGGCGCGGTCGTGGTCCTGTCGCCCGAGCCAGGCGAGGTAGTCGCTGTACTTCCGCACGGCGGGAAGGCCGTTCGTGGTGCCGCCCGCCGCGTAGATCTCGAGCAGTTCCCGGACCAGGATCGGGGTGGACCAGCCGTCGACCACGATGTGGTGCGCCGTGAAGACGAGCCGAACGGTGCCGGGGGCGAGTCGGACGAACAGCCAGCGGACCAGCGGCGGCTGGGCGAGATCGAACCAGGTGCGCAGGTCGTCGTCCAGCAGCTCGGCGATCCGCCGTTCCTGCTCGGCCGAGTCGTACTCCGTGAGGTCGACAGTCCGCCAGGGCACCTCCACCGCCCGGACCACGAGCCCCGCGTGGCGCCCGTCCTTGCGTGGCCGGAAGCACGTGCGCATCACCGCGTGACGATCGAGGAGTGCCTGCGCGGAGACCCGCATCCGGTCGTCGTCCACCGGTCCGTCCAGCCGGATCACCGATTGCACCGTGTACACATCGGGTTCCGCACTCCCCATTCCGTCCCCGTCGTCGGGTGCGGCGACCGTGCTGAGAAACAGCAGGCCCTGCTGGAGCGGCGAGAGCGGAACGATGTCTTCGAGCGCAGAAGTGCGGGTCATCTCAGTTTTCCGGTTCGGGTGGACCGCCGCGAGCGGACGGGTGGGGAGGATCGGAGACGGTTCGGCCCCCAGGCCCGATGGACCCGGGGGCCGAACCCGACTGTGTTACTGCTTGTTGGCGGGCAGCTTCGACAGGCCCTCGTCGATGGAATCGAGTGCGAGGAGCGCGGTCTGGTAGGTGGCGGCCAGAGCGTGCTGGACCGGCACGAGGTTGCCTGCCTGCACGGCCGGCAGCGACTTCCACAGCGGCGAGTCCATCAGGGCCTGCAACTCGGGCGAGACCTTGCCATCGGGGCCGACGCCGTAGACGATGACGTTCACGTTGCCGAGGCTGGCCGCGATCTGCTCGGTCGACACGAACTCACCGTGGACATCCGCCGGATCGGCAGGCTGACCGGGGAATTGGAAACCGAGATCGTCGAACAGGTTGGTGGTGAAAGACGACGCGAACTCACGGTAGAACTCGCCCGGATCGCCGGCACACGAGTCGCAGACACCACCGAAGGTCAGGGTGCCCAGCGAATCCTTGTACTTGGCGGCGATCTGCGCGGCCCGGTCGTCGTACTGCTGCTTGAACTCGCCGTAATTGTCGGAGACTGCGGCGGCGTCGGCGAACTGCTCACCGAGCGTGCGCCACTCCCCCGGAGCCTTCGGCCCGAGGAAGACGACCGGAGCCAGCGACTGCAGCTTGCCCATGTCGACCATCGACTGTGCACGGGCGGGGACGCCCATGATGATCAGATCGGGGTCCGCGGCGGAGACACCCTCGTAGTCGAGGGTCGAAATGTCCGCGTCCTGGGCAACCTTGGGCAACGCGTCGTAGGCCGCCTTCGTCTCGGCGTCCATGTTGTCGATCTCGCGCGTCCACTCACACACCGCGGACAGGTTCGCCTTCGCCTGGATCAAGGGAAGTACCGCGTACCCGCAGGCGACGATGCTCTGCGGCTCGGACGGGATCTCGATTGCGCCGTTCTGCGCCTCGAACGTCCGCGTCTGCGAGCTTGCCGCGGACGTAGCACCGGAGTCGCTGCCGGCGCTGTCGTCCGAGCTGCTACAGCCCACGACTCCGACGGCCAAGATTGCCGTCGCACCGAAAACCACCGCCTGGCGCAACCGCGACAGTTCCTTTAACTGCATGACCCACTCCGCATCTCGAATTGCCGGACAGTTGCCCGGGCTCGGTTGGTTAGGCTATCCGAACCAGCCATCCTCGCCAATACCTACGATTTACCAACTCTTGGTCACTGGAATTCGAGCTCGAATTCGTCGATCTCCGACTGGTCCAGTTCGCCCAGAGTGAGATCCGACGGCGTGTACCCGCCCGCGGTCTCCAGACCTGCGTGCCCGGCGAGTGCCGTCAGCGCCGCGACCCAGCCGTGGGCCAGCTCGGTGACGACCGCCTCCGACAGCACGGACGGGCTGTACCCCCAGGTGGCACGCAGCACCGGGCCTTCCTCCGACTCCTCCGTCAGCGCACCGATCTCCAGGGCATGGCTGACGGGCATGGCCACGTCGGTGGCCCCACCGAGCGCGGCCCCTTCCGGTGCCGTCGACCAGTCCCCGCCGTCGGTCTCACCGAGCGTGAATCGACCCAGGTAGTTGAACCCGATCTCGGGCGCCACCGAACCTCCGGCCACCACCGGCCCGTCGGCGCGCAGATACTTCAGCATGCCGAATCCGATTCCACTGTCCGGTATCTCGCGCAGCTGTTCCTTGATCCGTTTGAGGGCGTCACCGGCCGCGGCGCCGCCGGCGTACGCATCGTCGAGGTCGATCCCCTGCGCGTCCAGGAGCACCGGGTACAGGGTGGTGAACCAGCCGACGGTGCGGGCGAGATCCGCACCGGGGACGGCCTGCTCCTCGCGTCCGTGGCCCTCGAGATCGACCGGGACGGCACCGCCGCCGTGCCGGGCGGCGGTCAACGCGAGCGCCGTGAGCAACACGTCGTCGACCTTCGCGTGGAAGCGTTCCGGCACCGTCGTCAGGAGCGCCTCGGTCACCGAGGAGGGCACCTCCACCCGGATCCGATCAGTCGCGTCGATGGTGTCGCGCCGCGGATCGAGTGGGCCGGACGCGAGCCGGACCCGGTGGGCGCCGCCGGCGGTCGCACGCTGCCACAACGGCAGTTCCCCGGCGCGGTCCGCGGCCTGCTCGGCGAGCCCTGTCGACCACAGCCGGAACGGCGTGCCCGCCCGGGCAATCGGTTCACCCGCGCAGGCCGCCGCGAGGTCCGGCACCAGGATGCGCCACGACACCCCGTCCACCACCAGGTGGTGCACCACCATCAGGACCCGGCCGTCGGCGCCGCTGCCCGCGTCGAAGAACACCACGCGCACCATGGCCCCGGATTCGGGATCGACAGCAGCGTATGCACTTTCGGTGACATGCGCGACGACACGCTCCCGCTCGGCGGATCCGAGGCCCCCGATGTCCACGTGCGAGACGACGTCGGCTGCCCGGACGGCACCGACCGGGGGCACTTCGAATTCCGTGCCGTCGAATCGGGCCCGCAACATGTCGTGGACGTCGAGCACGCGCTGCACCGCGCGTTCCAGGGCCTCCGCTGTCAGGCCCACCGGCGCGGTCAGCAGCCGGGACTGCGCGAACCGGGTGTACCGTCCGCCCCGCTCGAGCAGGTCGTGCACGATCGGGGTGGCCGGAATCCGTCCCGCCGCAGACGCTTCCAGCTCGGCCTCGTCCACCTCGCCGGCGTCGATCTCCAGCACCCGCACGAGGCCGGCGACGGTCTTGTGCTCGAACACGTCCCGCGCGGTGAACCGCAATCCGGCAGCCCGTGCCTTCGACACCAGCTGGATGGAGACGATGCTGTCGCCGCCGAGCACGAAGAAGTCGTCGTCGGGGCCGACCGTGTCGAGCCGCAGGATCTCCGCGACGACCGCGCACAGCCGGCGCTCGAGATCCGTGGCGGCTTCCCGCGACGTGCCGAGCGCCGAGAAGTCCGGCGCCGGGAGCGCCTTCCGGTCCACCTTGCCGTTCGGGGTCACCGGCAGCGCGTCGAGCAGGACGGTCGCGGCGGGCACCATGTAGTCGGGCAGCGCGGCCGCGACGTGCGCGCGCAACGCGTCCGCGTCGAGGCCCGTCCCCACCGCATACGCCACGAGGCGTTTCCGTCCGGGATCGTCCTCACGGGCCACGACCACCGCGGCATCCACCCCCGCACACCGGGCGAGGACCTGCTCGATCTCACCGAGTTCGACGCGGAATCCGCGAATCTTCACCTGGTCGTCGGCGCGGCCCACGTACTCGAGGGTTCGGTCCGCCGACCACCGCACCAGATCGCCCGTCCGGTACAGGCGTTCACCCGGCGCACCGTACGGGTCGGCCACGTAGCGCGACGCGCTCAGCCCGGGACGCCGGAGATAGCCGCGGGTCACGCCCGGACCCCCGACGTACAGTTCGCCCGCCACTCCGGGCGGCACCGCACGCATTCGCCGATCCAGGACATATCCGCGCGCACCGGCGACGGGTGTGCCGATGGTCGGCCGGGCGCCCGGCAGGATGTCCGCGACCGCGGCGTCGACCGTTGCCTCGGTGGGGCCGTACATGTTTCGCGAGCGGATCCCGTCCGCCGCTGCGTCGCCGAGCGCCGTCCACAGATCCGCGGGGACGGCTTCGCCGCCGACGGCGAGAACGCTGGGACGGTGATGGGCCGCGTCGATCAGCCCGTCCGCGAGGAGTTCGCTCATGAGAAGCGGCACACAGTCCACCGCGTCGATACGGTGACGCCGAACGTAGTCGACGATGCCCGCCGAGTCCGCGAGCAGTTCCGACTCCAACAGGTGGAGAGTGTGACCACCGAGCATCGACAGCAGCGGATCGACCGACGAGTCGAAGGCCAGCGAATAGGTGAGCAGCACGCGCAGTCGCTCGACCGACGCGTCCCCGACGGTGCGTTCGCGCTGCGTGGCGAGCAGCGCCGCGACACCGCGGTGCGGGACGACGACGCCCTTCGGCTGCCCGGTCGAACCCGACGTGTAGATCAGGTATGCGGCGTTGTCCGGCGTGGTGTCACCACCGCGTTCGTGCGGCGCGATCGGTGCGTCGGTTACCTCGGCCGCCGCCGACCACGCATCGAACGTCGACTGGTCGAGCACGAGTGCGGGTTTCGCGTCGCCTCGCATGTACGCGAGCCGCTCGGCCGGGTAGTCGGGATCGAGTGGCAGATAGGCGCCGCCCGCCTTCCAGACGGCAAGGATCGAGACGATCACCGGGATCCCGCGGGGAAGCATCAACGCGACCACGGACTCCGGTCCGACGCCGCGGCCGACCAGGTGTCGTGCGATCCGGTTGGCGTGCGCATCCAGCTCCGCAAACGTCAGTTCGCGGTCCCCGCCGACGAGGGCGGGAGCGTCCGGCGTGCGTTCCACCTGGCGGGCGAACAGCACGTCGAGGGTGACGGCGTCGTCCTCGATGTCCGCTGCCGCGGCCGGGCTCCCCCGGCGAAGCCACGACCGCTCCTGCTCGGACAGCAGTTCCACCGCGGATACCCGGACACCCGGATCCGCGGCGAGCGCCTCGAACACGCGGACGGTGCGCGCAGCGAGAGCGTCGGCGGTGGCGGCGTCGAACAGGTCGCGGGCGTAATCGACACGCACGCGCATCGATCCGTCCGGCTCGTCGATCACGTCGAAGGTCAGGTCGAACATCGCCGTGTCGTTCGAGACGAACGACACCTCCGGCGAGAACTCCTCGAACAGGCTGACCGGCGGCGGCGCCTGGTGCTGCACGAGCACCTGGAACAGCGGGTGCCGGGCGGCGCTGCGCTCCGGGTTGACGGCCTCCACCAGACGGTCGAACGACACGTCCTGATGCGCGTAGGCCGCCAGGTCCGTCGCCCGGACGCGTCCGAGCAACTCGGCGAGCGTCGGGTCGCCCGACAGGTCTGTGCGCAGTACCACCATGTTGACGAAGAACCCGACCAGTTCGTCGAGTTCCGTGCTCGGCCTGCCTGCGGTCGGTGTCCCGATCGGGATGTCCTCGCCCGCACCGCTGCCCGACAGCGCCACCGCGACGGCGGTGTGCACGAGCATGAACATCGTCGCACCCGCATCACGGGCACGGCCTCGCAGCGCGGTGACGGTCTCCAGCGCGAGGGTGCGCTCCACGTGTGCGCCCGCGAACGTCGCGACCGCGGCGCGGCGACGGTCGACGGGCAGTGTCAGCTCCTCGGGCAGACCGGCCAGCCGCTCGGTCCAGTACCCGATCTGCCGGGCGCACAGACTGTCCGGGTCGGACGGGTCGCCGAGCAGGTTTCGCTGCCACACCGCGAAGTCGGCGTACTGGACCGGCAGCGGTTCCGGCCGGGCCGTCCGCCGCCCGGTGCGCGCCTCGTAGGCCGCACCCAGGTCGCGCAACAGGATCGGGGTGGACAGTTCGTCACTCGCGATGTGGTGCACGAGAAGCAGCAGCACCGATTCCTCCGCCGACACGCGGAACAGCCGCAGCCGAATCGGGATCTCCGTCTCGAGGTCGAAGCCGTGACGGGCGGCGGCCACGAGCCGTTCGTCGAGTTCGGCCGCAGTCACGTTCTCCACGACCAGCGGCGCGGCGATGTCGGCCAGCACGCGCTGGCGGCCCACTCCGTCGATGTCCGTCAGGACGGTGCGCAGCGTCTCGTGCCGGGCGAGGACGTCGGCGAGTGCACCGCGCAGGGCGGTCTCGTCGACGGCGCCGTGCAACCGCATCGTCACGGGGACGTTGTAGGTGGGACCGGGTCCTTCCAGCAGGAACTGGAACCACAGCCGCTGCTGCCCGAAGGACAGGGGCATCGTCTCGGTGCGTGCCACGGGCAGCAGCGGGGCGCGACCCGGGCCGTCCACGCCCCGGGCACACTGTGCGGCCATCGCCACGACGGTCGGGTTGTCGAACACGGTGCGGATACTCAGTTCCACACCGAGCCGGTCCCGGGCCCGCGCGATCACCTTCGCCGCGGACAGCGAGTGCCCACCGAGCAGGAAGAAGTCGTCGTCGATGCCGATCGACGGGATGCCCAGCACCTCCGCGACGATGTCGCACAGTCCGGCCTCGAGCTCGGTGGACGGCGGCCGGGACGTGACCAGCGATCCGAAGTCGGGGTCCGGCAGGGCTTTCCGGTCCAGTTTGCCGTTGGACGTGAGCGGCAGCGCATCGAGGACGGTGAACGCGGCGGGCACCATGTAGGCGGGCAGCCACTGGCCGACCTGCGCCCGCGCCGCCGCGACGTCGAATGCCGCGGCCTCCGAGTCCTCGTCGACCAGCAGGTACGCGACGAGTTGTGACACTCCGCTGCTGTCGGTGCGGGCCACCGCGACAGCGCGCGTCACCCCCGGCAGCCGGGTCAGCGCGGACTCGACCTCGCCGAGTTCCACCCGGAATCCGCGGATCTTCACCTGGTTGTCGCCGCGCCCGCGGTACACGATCTGCGCGGAGTCCCCCTCCGCATCGGGCACCCACCGGACGACGTCGCCGGTTCGGTACATGCGGGACTCCCCGCCCGGGAACGGATTTGCCACGAACCGTCCCGCCGTGAGTCCGGGAGCACCGAGGTAGCCGCGCACGACGCCCGGTCCGGTGACGTAGAGTTCGCCGTCCACACCCGGCGGTACCGGGGCGAGGCTGTGGTCCAGCACGTAGGCGCGGAGATTGGCGACGGGCCGCCCGATCACCGGTGTCGCGCTGTCGGCGACGGCGGCGACGAGAACGTCGACGGTGCCCTCGGTGGGGCCGTAGAAATTGAACGCCTCGCCGTGCCTGGTGCGCAGCTGCTCCCACAGCCGGTCGGTGACGGCGTCGCCGCCGAATCCCACGGTCGGCACGGTCCCTGCGGGGAACAGGTCTGCGTCGATCACCTGCTCGAGCTGCGACGGTGACAGTTCCACGAAGTCCCAGCCCTCGGCGAGCGCCAGGACCGCGAGCTGATCCGGATCACGTTGCGTCACTTCGTCGACGATGCGCAGGGAGTGCCCGCCCAGCATCCACAGATGCGGACCCCAGGAGGCGTCGAACGAGAACGACCACACGTGACCGACGCGCATCCGGGTCTTTCCCGCCGCCGCGCAGGCCCGGGAGAAGACGTGGTGGCGGTGACTGTGGAACAGGTTCACCGCGCCGCGGTGCGGCACCTCCACCCCCTTCGGCCGCCCGGTCGAACCCGACGTGTGGATGATGTACGCGGTGTCGAGGTCGTGCACCCGGCGTCCACGTTCGACGTCGGACACCCGGTCGCCCGGAAGCGCGGCCAGCGTGGCGATCAGGGTGGCGTCGTCCAGCGCCACCGGCTCGGACAGCCCTGCCGCCGCGGCGATCTCGGCGATGCGCGCGGTGGCGTCGCCGCCGGTGAGGATGCACCACGGCTCCGTCTCCCCGAGGACGTGACCGAGGCGCTCGGCCGGATGGTCGGGGTCGAGGGGGATGCACGTCGCGCCCGCTTCGAGTGCCGCGAACAGGGCCACGATCGTGTCGACCGACCGCGGCAGCGCGACGGCCACCCGGCGATGCCGGCCCAGCCCGTGCGACAGCAGGTGCCGGGCCAGCCGGCCGACCCGCGCTTCCAGTTCGCCGTACGTGAGCGTGGTGCTCGCGTCGATGACGGCGGGTGCGTCCGGGTCACGGTCGACGACGGCGTGGAACAGGTCGACGAGCGTCAGGCCCGGCGGTACCGGTAGGTCGGAGGCATTCCAGTCGTGCAGCACCCGCTGCAGTTCCGCCTCGGAGAGGATCGGGAGGCGGGCCAGCGGGATCGCGGGTCCGGCACCGTCCGGAAGGTCGGCCACGGCCGCGAAGAGCCGTTGCAGGCGTTCGGCGTGCGTGTCGAGGTCGGCCTCGGTGAACGTGTCGGCATCGGCGTCGACCCAGACCTCGAGACCACCGACGGCATCGAGTGGCCGCACCGTCACCATGAAGTCCTGCAACGGCCCGCGCGCCACCGAGTGCACCCCACCGCGAATGTCGCCGAACAGCAGCCGATCTCCGAACGGTTTGACGTTGATCGACGGCCCGATCACACCGCGGGAACCCGCGGGAAGCCGCAGGTCACGCTGAATGTCCTCGCCGCGGTACCGGTAGTGGGACCGGCAGTCGGCCACTGCCGAGCGGACGTCCCCGATCAGATCGCCGAGGGTGTGCGCGGCCGTCGGCTGCAACCGCAGCGGAACGACATTCACCGCGGACATGGGCACGCCCATCGACGCGCTGCCGAGACGGTTCATCACCGGGAAGCCGATGGTGAGGCCGGAACGGCCGGTGGCGGCCCGCAGGTACGCGCCGACGGTCGCGGTGACCACGTCACCCCAGCTGGCCGACAGCGCTTTGCCGACCGCGCTGAGTCCGCGCTGCTGGTCGGCGGTGAGCGTCCATCGCGCGGCGCGGGACCGGCGGGCGATCCCCCCGGACACGTCGTCCGGGTCGGCGCTCTCCCCACCGAGGAGGACGGCCTCGTCGACGTCGGCCAGGTAGCCGGACCAGAATTCGCGGTCGGTGAGGAACTCGGGGGTGTCGCGGTAGTCGAGTTCCTCCTGCACGACCGGCCCGACCGGGGTGAACTTCGACGCCGGCACGTCGGCGCCGCGAATGTCGGCGGTGTAGCGCTCGGCGATCCGCCGGGTGAAGAGGCCGAATCCGTACGCGTCGATCACCAGGTGGTGGACGCAGAGGTAGACGATCACCCAGTCGTCGGCGAGAACGAGCAGGGCGGCACGCACACACGGGTCGGCGAGCGGGTCGATGACTCCGGCGACGTCGTCGGCCATCCACTGCTGCGCGGCGGCCCACGGATCCTCGGAGTGGCTCAGATCGACGCGCCCGGGCTCGGCGAGCGGGCGGGCTCCCGGATACTGGAGCACCGTTCCGTCGGATTCCACTCCGAACCCGGCGGTGAGAACCTCCGCGTCGTCTGCGGCGCCGCGAACTGCACGGGCAGCAGCGGCCAGGTCGACGGATCCCCGCAGTTCGATGCACTCCGCCGTGTTGAACACGGGGTTGTCCGGGGTCAACTGCTGGGCGAACCATACGCCCGACTGGGCACGTGTCAAGGGCACTGCTGCGGTCGACATGAATTGACATCCTCTTCTTGGTGACGAATTCAACTGTCCGAATGGACATCACGGCCTGCGAAGCGAGCGCCGGGCGAGAGGGAACAATACCAAAGGTTAGCCTTACCGTATAAGGTCTGGGTCGCGGTGCCCCCACCGTGACGAGTGTCCGAGTTGTCCGTAATCGAGAGGTGATCACACATGGAATCGACGGCCGTTGCCGAGTCCGCAGAGACTTCGGCGGACCTCCCGCCGGGCGCGCCGTTCGTTCTCTCCCGCCCGCACGGCACCGTGATCGCCGACGGCATCCGCACCGGTTACGACTCCGCCCGCGACGCCGCCGCGGCCCTGCGGAGCGGCACCGCGACGTCGGTGGTCGGCGCGCTCGCCTTCGACCCGTCACATCCCGCCGCGCTGATCGCACCACAGACGCTGCGTCATCACCCGGGAAGCTGGACCCCTCGTCTGCAGACCCTTCCGCACGTGCGCGCCGGTGAGTCGATTCCCCCGGAGAACGAGCACATTTCCCGAGTCGCCGCCGCCATTCACGTGCTGCGGGAACCCGAGGCCGCACTACACAAGGTGGTGCTCGCCCGATCGGTCGTCCTGCACGCCGACGAACCGCTGCATCCGCACGCACTACTCGCGCAACTGGTGGCGAACGACCTCGGCGGCAACGGCTTCAGCGTCGATCTGAGCGCCGCAGGCACCGGCTGGTCGGGACGGCACCTCGTCGGCTCGAGTCCCGAGGTGCTCATCCGCCGCCGCGGCGACACCGTGACCTGCCATCCTCTCGCCGGATCCGCTCCCCGGCACACCGATCCCGAGATCGACCGGCTGACTTCGGAAAACCTCGCGTCGTCGGAGAAGAACCTGCGCGAACACGCCCTCGTCGTCGAGGCACTGCGCGCGAGCCTCGAGCCGTTCTGCACCGAACTCGACATCCCCGACCGGCCCACCCTCACCAGCACACCGCAACTGTGGCATCTCGGCACGCCCGTGTCGGGACGGCTGCGGGACCGCTCGGTGACCGCACTGGACCTCGCCGTCGCCGTGCACCCGACCCCGGCCGTGTGCGGCACACCCACCGACGCCGCGCGTGCGCTGATCGGCGAACTCGAGGGCGACCGCGGCTTCTACGCCGGCGCCGTGGGCTGGGCCGACGCCGACGGTGACGGCGAATGGATGGTCACCATCCGGTGCGCGCAGATCGACGCCGACCGCACCACCGTCACGGCGTACGCCGGCGGCGGCATCGTCGCCGCATCCGAACCGGACGACGAACTCGCCGAGACCACAACCAAACTGGGCACCGTCCTCGCCGCGCTGGGACTCACCCGATGAGCGGCACCACACTGGTCGTCGGGGCGGCCCAGGGCATCGGGCGGGCCACGGCCGTCACGCTGTCGCGATCCGGTCACCGCCTGGTACTGCTCGATCGTGACGCCGCCGGCCTCGCCGCCACCGCGGCACTGCTCGGCACCGCGCCGCTCGGCACCGCCGTCACCGACATCCGCGACACCGACGCCGTCACCGACACCGTCCGACGGATCGAGGACGAGCACGGCCCCATCACCGCACTCGCACACGTGGCGGGTGTGCTCGAGACCGGTTCGGTGCTCGACGCCGACCCCGAGAGCTGGCAGCGCGTGTTCGACGTCAACGTCACCGGGCTCGTCAACGTGCTACGGGCGGTCGGCACCGGAATGCGCGAGCGTGCAGCCGGTTCCATCGTCGTGGTCGGTTCCAACGCCGCGGGAGTCCCCCGCACCGGCATGGGCGCGTACGGCGCGTCCAAGGCCGCCGTCTCGATGATCGTCCGGGTACTCGGCCTCGAACTGGCCGAATACGGTATCCGCGCCAACATCGTCGCCCCCGGCTCGACGGACACCGCCATGCAGCGTTCGCTGTGGTCGGACCCCGCCGACGACACCGGAGCGCGCGGAGCGATCGACGGCGACCTGGGCTCGTACAAGGTCGGAATCCCGCTGGGCCGCATCGCCGACGCCGCCGACATCGCGGACTCCGTCGAGTTCCTCCTGTCGGAGCGGGCGCGTCACATCACCATGCAGGCCCTCTACGTCGACGGCGGCGCTACCCTCCGAGCCTGACGACCCGAACAGCCATGCCCGTGAAAGGACTTTCGATGACCACGAGCGTTCGCGCTCCCCTGGAGACCACCACCGGCTACCCCGCCGCCCTCGCCGCACGCTACCGCGACGCCGGGTACTGGACGGACGAGACGTTCCAGCAGTTCCTGGGCGCCCGCGCCGAGCAATTCGGGGACGCGATCGCCGTGACCGGACCGGACGCGTCCGGGGCCGACCGCGCCCTCACCTACCGGGAACTGTCCGACCGCGCCGACCGGCTCGCCGCCGGGCTGCAGTCGTCGGGGGTGCAGCCCGGCGACCGGGTCGTGGTGCAGTTGCCGAACATCGTCGAGTACGTCGAGGTGATCTTCGCGGTCTTCCGGCTCGGCGCACTGCCGGTGTTCGCGCTGCCCGCGCACCGCACCCAGGAGATCTCCTACTTCTGCAGCTTCACCGACGCCGCGGCCTACGTCGTCACCGACACGCACGCCGGATTCGACTACCGCACCCTCGCCCGCGACGTGGTGTCCTCGGCCGAGAATCCGCCCCGGATCATCGTGGCCGGAGACGCGGAGGAGTTCACGTCACTCGACGAACTCCGGGCGGCGGAACCGATCTCGGACGGGCCGGCGGTGGGTCCGGAATCGGTGGCGTTCCTGCAGCTCTCGGGCGGAACCACCGGGGTGTCGAAGCTGATCCCGCGCACGCACACCGACTACCTGTACTCGGTGCGCGAATCGGACCGCATCTGCGGCATCGACGAGAGCACCCGCATGCTCGTCGTTCTGCCTGCGGCGCACAATTTTCCGATGAGCTCACCGGGCATCCTCGGCGTGCTGCACGCCGGTGGTCGCGTGGTGCTCGCGCCGGATCCGAGTCCCGACACCGCGTTCGCGCTCATCGAGAAGGAGGGCGTCACGATTGCGTCGCTGGTGCCGCCGCTCGCGTTGGCATGGCTGGCCGCCAGTGGTCGCACGGAACGCGACCTCTCGAGCCTCGAGGTGCTGCAGGTGGGCGGTGCCAAGTTCAGCGCCGAGGCCGCGAAGCGGGTGCGTCCCGAACTCGGGTGCACGCTGCAGCAGGTCTTCGGGATGGCGGAGGGACTGGTCAACTACACCCGGCTCGACGACCCGGAAGACACGATCGTCACCACCCAGGGCAGGCCGATCAGTCCCGACGACGAGGTCCGGGTCGTCGACGACCGGGGCGAGCCCGTCCCGAACGGCACGGCCGGTCATCTACTCACCCGCGGCCCTTACACCATCCGCGGGTATTACCGGGCCCCCGAACACAATTCGACGGCATTCACCGAGGACGGCTTCTACCGCACCGGCGACATCGTCCGGCTCACGGACGACGGCTACCTCGTCGTCGAGGGCCGCGCGAAGGATCAGATCAACCGCGGCGGCGAGAAGGTGGCTGCGGAAGAGGTCGAGAACCATCTGCTCGCACACCCCGCCGTCGCCGACGTCGCGGTGGTGTCGATGCCCGACCCGTATCTCGGCGAGCGGAGTTGCGCGTTCGTCGTGGTCCAGGGTGAGCAGCCGAAGGCCGTCGAACTCAAGAAGTTCGTCCGCGGCCGCGGACTCGCCGACTACAAGGTGCCGGACAAGGTGGTGTTCGTCGACGAGTTCCCGGTCACCGGTGTCGGCAAGATCAGCAAGTCCGACCTGCGCCGGGCACTGGAGAAGACCTTTGTGACTTCGTAACTCGACCCGGCTATCGGGACAGTCTCCCCAGCAGCGCGGACGCGACGGCGATCCCGAGCACCGCGGCCGCCACGAGCACCCCGAAGTCCAGCCAGTAGTTCGTGGGCTGGCCGATCAGCAGCCCCCTGAGTGCGGACACCTCGTAACTCAGGGGGTTGACGCGGCTGATCGCCTGGACCCACCCCGGCATGAGTTCCACCGGGTACAGCGCGTTCGACGCGAAGAACAGCGGCATCGTGATCGCCTGGCCGATCCCCATCAGCCGGTCGCGTTTGAGCACCACCCCGGCGATGGCCACCGACAGGCACGAGAAGAACGCCGCTCCCAGCACCACGACCACGACGACACCGAGAAGACGCACCGGATTCCACGTCATTCCGACGCCGAGCAGCGCCGCCACGACCACGACGACCACGGCCTGGGCCACCGCGCGAACACCGGCCGCGAACGCCTTGCCCGTCACGAGAGCCGCACGCGGAGTGGGAGTCACGAGGAGTTTGGTCAGGACCCCGGCGTCGCGTTCCCAGATGATCTGGATGCCGTAGAAGATCGCGACGAAGAGCGCCGACTGGGCGATGATGCCCGGCGCCAGGTAGTCCAGGTAGGGGACGTCGCCGGTCGGGATCGCGCGGATGCGGCTGAACGTCTCCCCGAAGATGACCAGCCACAGAATCGGCTGGATCGCACGCGTCACCAACTCGGTGCGGTCGTGGCGGAGCTTCTGCAACTCCACCAGACAGAACGTGACGATCCGCGACAGCAACCGGAGCACACCCCGGGTCGGCGGTTCAGCCCAGACGGCGGGCTGTGCGGCGGGCGCTACGGACATCCCGGAGCCCTCCCTTCTCGTCGGCGGTGAGACTGTCACCGGTGAAGTGGCGGAACACGTCGTCGAGCGTCGCGTCGGGCCCCAGTTCGGCGACGAGTCCCGATGGGGAACCGACCGCCCGCAGTTCGCCGCGGTGCATCAACGCGACCCGATCACACAGCGCCTCGGCCTCTTCCATGTAGTGGGTGGTGAGCAGGACCGTCATCCCGTACTGCTTCTGCATCTCGGTGACGCGGGTCCACACCGAATCCCGCGCGACCGGATCCAGCCCGACCGTCGGTTCGTCGAGCACCAGCAACGACGGCCGGTTGACCAACGCCTGCGCGAGTTCGAGGCGCCGGACCATGCCGCCCGAGAAACTCGACGCCACCCGGTCGGCGACGTCGACGAGATCCACCATCTCCAGCACCTCGTCCACCCGGTGCCGACGTTCGGACCGGGGCACGTCGTAGAGGCGGGCGAACCAGGACACGTTCTCCCGGGCGGTGAGCGCGCCTTCGATCGACAACTGTTGCGGCACATACCCGAGCAGCCGTCGAACAGCCATGGCCCGGGTGCGCACGTCTAACCCGAAGATGCTCACGTCACCGCCCTGCAGCGGAAGGAGCGTGTTGAGCAGCCGGATCGTGGTGGTCTTCCCCGCCCCGTTGGGGCCGAGAAGGCCGAAGCACTCCCCCGCCTCGATCACGAGGCTCAGGTCCTTCACCGCGGTGTGGTCCCCGAACGAGTAGGTCACGTGCGACAGTTCCAGTGCGTCGCCGGATGGTCGCTGCCGCGCGGCGGTCTGCGCCCTGCGAAACATCATCTGACGACCTCCTGATCGCTCGGCCCGGCCTGGTCCGGGTGGAGTGCTCCGGCGAGGCGGGTGATGGCGGGTATGGCGGATTCGATGGCCTTCCTGTCCTCGGCACTCAGTCCGTCGAATGCGGCGGCGACCTCGATGTTGCGGCGGTCGCGCCAACGCTCGACCTGGGCCCGGGCGTCGTCGGTGAGCGCCAGGCGGGCGACGCGGCGATCGGACTCGTCCCGCACCCGTTCGACCAGCCCGGCGTCCGTGAGTTGCCGCACGAGGGTGGAGACGGTGTTCGCCGCGAGGCCCAGGGCCGCCGCGGCCTCCGCGACGGACGTGCCGGGCCTGCGGCGGAGCAGACGCACCAACTCCACCTGCGACCCCGTCAACGGCGTCTCCGGCCACGGCCGCCCGACCCGGCGGCGCGTGTGCCTGCGCAGCAATCCGATTGCGGCGAAGAGCTGTTCGGCAGCCGACTCGTTCTGTGCCATGAAAACAATATAGCTCTGTTTCAGAGGTATTGCGAGGGCGGCTACGCTCGGGCGTGCAAACCGAGTTCGGATGATCGAGGTGACGAGGAGATATCTGCATGTGCCTGGTCCTGTTCGCCTGGCATACCCGCCCCGATCTCCCCCTCGTCGTCGCGGCCAACCGCGACGAGTTCTACGCCCGCCCCACCGAACCGCTGAGCAGGTGGGACGACGGGTTCCTCGCGGGCCGCGATCTCCTCGCCGGCGGCACCTGGATGGGAATTGCCGACTCCCTGCGATTCGCGGCCGTCACCAACGTCCGCAACGGCGCCCCCTCGACCGGGGCACGGTCCCGGGGTTCCCTGCCCGTCGACTACCTCCGCGGCCGGCTCTCCCCCGCCGACTACGCCGAGCAGGTGGCCGCGACGGGCGCCGAGTACGGCAGTTTCAACCTGCTCGTCGGCGACCCCGCGGAACTGTGGTGGGCCACCAACCGGCCCCACGGTCGCCGGCAGCGGGTGGAACCCGGCGTCCACGGCCTGTCCAACGCCGAACTCGACACCCTGTGGCCGAAGGTGACCGGCGGCAAGCAGGCGTTCGCCGCCGCGCTCGCCGCCGACGACGGCGGCCCGGATGCAGATCCGGGGGCGTACTTCGACGTGCTCGCCGACAGCGATCCTGCACCGTGGGACTCGCTGCCCGACACGGGCATCGAGCCCGAACTCGAACGCGCCCTGTCGTCCCGGTTCATTCACTACCGCGACTACGGGACGCGCGCGTCCACTCTGCTGCGGGTGAGGTCGGACGGCACCTTCGACATCACCGAACGACGGTTCGACGAGAACGGCCCCCTCCCCACGTGAGTGGCAAAGTGTGCTCCCGCACGCTTTGCCACTCACGTGTCAGGTGAGGGAGGAACGGATGACGCCCGCCGTCTGATCGAGCGCGACCCGGCTCGGAGACTTCGGCATACCGCGCAGCCCGAACCCGTCACCGGCCGTCCGGGGAACGACGTGCAGGTGAACGTGGAAGACCTCCTGGCCGGCGGCGATCCCGTCGGCCAGGAACAGGTTGACGCCCTGAGCGCGCATCGGCCCGTGGCGCAGTGCGGTCGCGATGCGCTGCCCCACCGCGAACACCGCCGCGCCGTCGCCCGGGTCGAGGTCGGCGAGCCCGCTCGCATGCCGCCTCGGGACCACCAGCAGGTGTCCGGAAGTCCACGGCCGGATGTCCATGAACGCCATCACGTCGTCGTCCTCGTGCACGACGCTGGCGTCGGATCGGCCCGACACGATCTCGCAGAAAATGCAGTTCACGGGGTAGGCACCTCCGGTGCTTGTGCGTGGTTGACGAGTGCCTGCACTCGTCAACCACGCACGGGCGCGAAGCGCCTACAGGATCGGGGACGGCTGGTAGGCGGCCGCCTCGGGGTTGGCGTCGACGAGCTTCTGCACCTGCGCCACGACCGTGGCGACCTGCGACTCGGCGGCACCGATGAACGCCTTCTTGTCGGCGAGGGCCTCGTCGAGGGCGGCCCGGTCGAGGGGCAGTCGGTCGTCGGCGGCCAGGCGGTCGAGGAGGTCGGGCTCCCTGCCCTCCTCACGCATCGCCAGCGCGACGGCGACGGCGTGTTCCTTGATGACCTCGTGCGCCGTCTCCCGGCCCACTCCGGCCCGCACCAGGGCCATCAGGACCTTGGTCGTGGCGAGGAACGGCAGGTACCGGGTGAGTTCCTTCTCGATGACGGCGGGGTAGGCGCCGAATTCGGCGAGCACCGTCAGGAACGTCTCGATCAATCCGTCGATCGCGAAGAACGCGTCCGGCAGCGCGACGCGGCGCACCACCGAGCAGAACACGTCGCCCTCGTTCCACTGCGCGCCCGCCAACTCGGCCGCCATGGACGCGTACCCGCGCAGCACCACCTGCAGTCCGTTGACACGCTCGCAGGAACGGGTGTTCATCTTGTGCGGCATCGCCGACGACCCGACCTGGCCGGGCTGGAAGCCCTCGGTGACCAGTTCGTGTCCGGCCATCAGGCGGATGGTGTGGGCGAACGACGACGGCCCGGCCGCCACCTGCACCAGCGCGGACAGCACGTCGTGGTCCAGCGACCGCGGGTACACCTGCCCGACGCTCGTGAACACGTGGGAGAAACCGAGGTGCTCGGCGACCTTCTGCTCGAGCGCCTCCAGCTTGGACGCGTCGCCGTCGAGGAGGTCGAGCATGTCCTGCGCGGTGCCCATGGGGCCCTTGATGCCGCGCAGCGGGTAGCGGTCGATCAGCTCGCGCAGCCGGGTGAGCGCGACGAGCAGTTCGTCGGCGGCGGACGCGAACCGCTTACCCAGCGTGGTCGCCTGCGCCGCGACGTTGTGCGACCGGCCTGCCATGACGAGGCTGCCGTACTCGGCGGCCCGCTCGGCGAGCCGGGCGGCGACCGCGACACCGTGTGCGTGGACGTGTTCGAGCGACCGCAGGATCTGCAGCTGCTCGACGTTTTCGGTGAGGTCGCGGCTGGTCAGACCCTTGTGAACCTGCTCGTGCCCGGCGAGTGCGTTGAACTCCTCGATGCGGGCCTTCACGTCGTGGCGCGTGACGCGCTCACGGTCGGCGATGGAGTCGAGGTCGACCTGCTCGAGCACCCGCTCGTAGTCGGCGAGCGCCTCGGCCGGCACGTCGATCCCGAGTTCCGCCTGGGCCCGCAGCACGGCGAGCCACAGCTGACGCTCGAGGACGATCTTGTGCTCGGGCGACCACAACTCGACGAGTTCGGGGCTGGCGTAACGGTTGGCAAGGACGTTCGGGATGCGGCTCACGAGTCCTCAGTTTACGGCGGTGCTACAGCTCGACGTGGTCCGGCCGGTCCAGGGCGGGCGCGACGACGTCGACGACGTCGAGCAGCATGGCCCGGGCGAGGGCCCGCAGGTCGGGGTCGTGTTCGCCGAGGGCGGTCACGAGGGCTCCGTCGACGACGGCGACGAGCCGCCGGAGTTGCTCCTGCCGGACGTCGCGGTCGGAGCGTCGCAGTGCCTCGGTGAGTACGTCGTCGAGTTGCGCCCGCAACCGCGACTGCACCTCGCGCAGTTCGGGGCGACGCGCGCAGGCCGTGAACCGCTCGTACCGGGAGATGAGCCGCTCGCGGCAGTCCTCACTGATCAGGGCCGGACCGACGAGGAGGTCGAGGAGGAGGTCGACGGTGGATTCCCGGCCGCGGCGCCGGTGCGTGACGTCGTCGACGCGGCTGCGCATGACCGCGAGATCGCGGTCGCCGTTGCGTTCGACGGCCTTCGCGATCAGGTCGTCCAGCGACTCGAAATAGTAGGTGGTCGACGCGAGCGGAAGGTCGGCCCGGGTGGCCACCGAACGGTGCCGGACCGCGTCGAATCCACCCTCGAGCAAGAGATCGGCGGCAGCCTCGACCAGCGCCTGTCGGCGCCGTTCGCCCTTCGGAGTTGCCGCAGATGACACCAATTCATCCTGCCAGCCGCGGGCGCCGAACCAGGGCAAATTGGACGACAGACCCCGAAGTATGTGGGCGGTTCAGTCCACCCGCGTCGCGTCGCAACCATGCCGGTGTCGGTGCGGATGCCGGCCCTGGGATGTGCGGCGATGACGCCGATCGGCCTGGTGTCGGCGTGCGGATCCCGGGGTGCCTCGACACCTGATCCGGACCGCGCCGTGACGCGGCCGGCTGCCACGTCTCCGACTCCGCGACCCGACCCACTCGTCTATCTCACGGGAGGTCCGGGTGCCCCGGGATCGACGAGTTCCAGATGGCTCAGACAGGTCTGAGCCCGCTCGATCCGGCAACCGCACCGCTCGACGTCCAGGCCACCCGGTCGTGCCGCGACCGCGTGGCCGGCCGCGGTACGACCACCTCGGGACCTACGACACCACCGCGAACGCCGCCGACGTCGCGGATCTGCGGGTGGCAACACGAGTTGCCTCGAACAGGTACGGGCGCCGACGTTCACGACTCCCTGACCTCAGGCGAGGCGACGGAGCCGCAGGGCGATCGTCAGCAGCGCGGGGAACGTCACGGCGAGAAGAGTGAATCGCTGGAGAAGCCCGGCGACGTCGTGCAGTGGGGCACCCTCCGGCATCGCGAACCGGCCCAGCATCACGAAACAGCCCAGACCGACCACCCCGGCGACCCCGACGTACCGCGCCAGGCCGCGCCACCGCGGATCGGCGGCGAACCGGCGCGACAGCACCAGAAGCGCCAGCGCGCTGCAGGAGAAGAATGTGACACCCGCGATCACATGGTTGCCGGGGTCGTAGGCGTTCCCGGCCTGATCCTCACGCAACGGAAACACGGCGGCGAGTACCAGCCCCACCGCCGCGGCGCCGAGCAGAGCCGGTCCTGCCCAGCCGAATCGCGTCGCCGCGATACCGCGGTGCAGTCCGGCCGCGAAGATCAGCAGTAGCGCGGCGAAAGCCAGGAAGTTCAGCTGCTGGAGCCACCCGGTCGGGTCCGCCTCGAGAGCGCTGATCGGGTCGGCGATCGGGCTGTAGTCGTCCCGGAGGAATGCCTCCTGGGCGACGAACCCCGCGGTGAACAGCGGCGGACCGGCCACGCCCGCGTGGGCCGACCACCGCTGGAAGCCGGTGCGCGACACGAGAACTGACGTCATGACCATGGCATCGACGCTAGAGCGTCGTCAGCGCCCGGGCATCGGGCAACGTACCCATCTTCCCGAGGCGGTCACATGGGTCGTTCTACCCACTGCGGTCAGTTGTCGGGCAGGACGGCTCCGGTCGAGGCGTCGACGTTCACGTCGTAGTCCCAGCCCTTGGCATCGCGGATGTGGATGTGCCACACCGTCTTACCGTCCCGCTGCTGCTGTTCGGCGTTCGCGACCGTGCCGCCCGGCACCGTCGCGACGGCGATCTGCTCCGCCTGCTCCTGGGTCACCGCTCCGCCGGCGGGTGGCGCGGGTGCGGGTGTCGCGGTGGTCTCCCGATTCTGACTGTCGGGCACCACCGCGCCGGTCGCCGCGTCGACGTTCACGTCGTAGTCCCAGCCCTTGGCATCGCGGATGTGGACGTGCCACACCGTCTTACCGTCCCGCTGCTGTTCCTCGGAGTTCACGACCGTGCCGCCCGGGACCGTCGCCACAGCGATCTGCTCCGCCTGCTGCTTGCCGACCGCCGACGCCGCCGCGGTGCCCGTCGTTGTCGGCGCAGCCGTCGTGGCCGTGGCCGACGCCGTGGCGCTGGCAGATGTCGACGAGGTGTCACTGCTGTCGGAACCGCATCCGCCCAGCAACAGCGCGGAGGCCGCGACAATCGGAATCAGGCTCGCACATCGCACAATTCTGGTGGTCATCGTGGCTCCTCGATCGCTCGACGGCGTGGACCTGCCTGTCAGAGTACGGGAGCGACAACCGACCTCGCGGTAGTTTTCAGCAGTTCTCGCCGGTCCGAGTCAGGGCGTCACCACGCCCGGCACGACCGCCTGCCGAAGCCGCGTCGGGCCAGCACGAGCCAGACGATGGGCAGGAAGACGAGCGGGGGGACGCGGACCAGGGCGACCCACAGGATCGCGGCGAGCACGGCCACCACGAACACCAGTGTCCGCAACGCCGCTGCCTCCCGTCCCGGATCGCGTCGTACGCGATCGGGTTCGGGTGCGAAGCGCTGCTTGTCCGGAAGGTCCGCGAAGAGCGGCGTGAGGTCGGCTGCGGTCTTGGCGAGGTACGCCTGGCGCACCCTCGCGTCGAACTCGTCGGTCTCGAGCCGTCCGGCTGCGAAATGTTCGGCGAGTGCCGCCGCGGCTTGCTCCCGTTCCACGGTCCCGATGCGGACTCCGCCGGGAACGGGTGGCTGTGGATGACTGATGTCGCTCATGTCGTCGCCTCAGGGCCGGTGTGTAACACTGTAATCCTAGCCACAGTGTAGGCCCTCTACTCCTGGTCGCGCCCGTGGAAACCTTCCCGGCGCTGCTCCTCGGCCCGTTCCCGGCATCGCCGCACGAACTCGGCTTCCTCCGGGTCGGCGGGCAGCCGATCGCCCGGGTCCTTCTGCGGCCGCCCGACGACGAGCCACAGCACCGAACCGACGAGCGGAAGCAGCAGCACGATCACCAGCCAGCCCTCCTTCGAGAGGTTCCGGAACTGGTCGTCGTCGGTGGTGATGGAGTCGGCGAAGCACAGGACCCACAACACGAATGCGAACAACGCGACGTACAGCATCGCCGTTCTCCTTGCCTGGCACGCCCGAACACGCAGTGCGCCCAAGTCCATCGAACAACTGCGGCGGCGGCGCCGCAAGAGCCGTGGCCGGGAAACTCCGGCTACAGCCAGCGACTCAGGCGCACCAGCGATTCGCGGACCTCGGCGGTGGATCCGGCGAACGACAGCCGGACCGTCCGGTCGCCGTGGACGGTGTCGAAATCGATGCCCGGGGCCAGTGCCAGACCGGTGTCCTGCAGCAGTCGCGAACACCATTCCGTCGACGTCGCGCCGTGGGATCCGCCGAGCAGGTGCCCGATGTCGGCGTACACGTAGAACGCGCCGTCGGCGGGCGCCAGGTCGGTGATGCCCAGTTCCGGAAGACCGGTGAGCAGCAGCTCCCGGTTGACGGCGTAGCGCTGGACGTGGCCGTCGAGCTCTGCCCTCGATTCCGCGGTGAACGCGGCGATCGCCGCGTACTGGGAGATGGCAGGCGGGCACACGGTCATGTTCGAGGCCAGGCGCTGCAACGCGCGGCGCAGTCCCTCGGGGACCAGCATCCAGCCCAGCCGCCAGCCCGTCATCGAGAAGTACTTGGACACCGATCCGACGACGACGGATTCGCGCGACGTCTCCCAGGAGCTGGTCATCGCCTGCTCGCCGTACCCGATGCCGTGGTAGATCTCGTCGGAGATCAGCAGCGTCCCGTGATCGTCGCACCAGCGGGCGAGGGCGGCCAGTTCGTCGGGGTCGATGACGGTGCCGGTGGGGTTGGCGGGGCTGGCCACGATCAGTCCGGCCGGCGGCTCGGGCAGGGCGTCGAGCATCGCGACCGTCGGCTGGAACCGGGTGTCCGCTCCGCAGTCGATCTCGATGACGTCGCAGCCGAGCGCGGCGAGCGTGTTCCGGTAGGCGGGGTAGCCGGGGCGGGCCACCACGACGGTGTCGCCGGCGTCGAAGGCGGCGAGGAACAGCAGCGTGAACGCGCCCGAGGATCCGGTGGTCACGACGACGTCCTCGGCGTCGACGTCGATACCGGACTTGGCGGAGTGGTATCCGGCGATCGCCTCCCGCAGCGGCAGGATCCCGAACGTCTCCGTGTAGCCGAGCAGGTGCCCGTCGAGCACTTCCCGTGTGGCGCGAAGCACCGGCTGCGGTGCGGGAGTGGACGGCTGCCCCGCCGCGAGCGTCAGCACGTCACCGTGTGTGCGCTGACGCTCGGTGGCCGCCTTCCACACGTCCATCACGTGGAAGGTCTGGATGTTGGACCGCTGGGATTCGGGACGCACCCCTTGACGCTAGCGTGACGCGCTCACTGCCCCGCCAACGCGTCCCGCTGCGACTCCACCGTCTCCCGGATCGCCCCCACCACCGCGGCGACCTCCGGTCGGCGCAACGACTCGGGTCGCGCGACGAGCCAGTAGGCCAGCGTGGCCTCGACCTGCCCGGGCAGCACCCGCACGAGGTCGTCGTGGCGGTCGGCCATGAAGCACGGCAGCAATCCGATGCCCGCCGACGCCCGGGTGGCCTCGACGTGGACGAACACGTTGGTCGACGTCACCGATTCGCGCATGGACACGGTGAGGCGGCGCGCGAGATCGAGTTCGTCGACCTGCAGCATCGAGTCGATGAAGTAGACGAGTGAATGATCGGCCAGATCCCCCACCTGTCTCGGTGTGCCGTGTTCGTCCAGGTACGACCTCGCGCCGTACAGGCCGAGGGTGTAGTCGGCCAGCCACAGCGCCTCCGCCCGGTGGACCTGCGGCTTGCCCACGACGATCTCGATGTCGAGCCCCGAGCGATGTTGTGAGGCCCGTCGGGTGATCGCGACGATCTCCACAGACACCTCGGGGTGTCTGCTGCGGATCAGTGCGCCGGCGGGTGCCGCGATGTAGGCGCTGAACCCGTCGGTCGCCGATACCCGGACCACGCCCTTCAGGTGGTCGGCGCGGCCTGGTTCGGCGACGAGCCCGTGGACAGCGGCCTCCACGCGTTCGGCCGCGGTCAGCGCCTGCCGCCCGAGGTCGGTGAGTTCCCACCCGCCCGCGGCCTTCACGAGTACCCGGCCGCCGAGGCTTTTCTCCAGACTCGCGATCCGACGCGAGATGGTCGTGTGGTTGACACCCAGGTCGTCGGCGGCGGTGTTGAAGCGGCCGGTTCGCCCGACTGCCAGCAGTACGAGCAGGTCGTCGGCGCTGGGCAGGGCTGTTCCAGAGCTCATCTCTGCATATTTGCACATGCCGACTGCAGGTTGCGTCATTGTGTGCGCACAAATATGCATCAATACTCGGCAGGACCAATGAACTGTGTCCCCAGTCACAACGGGGTACGGAGTGTAACGAGGAGCGACAGATGAGCGTCGACGAAACAGCGCACGCGAAGGAAGCCCCGCCGTCCGGGCTGAAGAAGGTGGTCGGCGCGTCCATGGCCGGCACCGTCGTCGAATGGTACGAGTTCTTCCTCTACGGGACCGCGGCGACGCTCGTGTTCAGCAAGGTCTTCTTCGCGGCCGGAGGCAACGAACTCGACGCGATCATCGCGGCATTCGTCACCTACGCCGTCGGCTTCGTCGCCCGGCCTCTCGGCGGCATCGTCTTCGGTCACTTCGGCGACAAGTTCGGCCGCAAGCAACTACTCCAGTTCAGCCTGCTCCTCGTCGGCACGGCCACGTTCCTGATGGGCTGCCTGCCCACGTACGGCCAGATCGGGTACTGGGCCCCGGCCCTGCTCGTCACCCTCCGCTTCATCCAGGGATTCGCAGTCGGCGGCGAGTGGGGTGGCGCGGTGCTGCTGGTGGCCGAGCACAGCCCGAACAAGTCCCGCGGCTTCTGGTCGTCGTGGCCCCAGGCCGGCGTGCCTGCGGGCAACCTCGTCGCGACCGTCGTCCTGCTGATCCTGACGACGACGCTGTCCGACGCGGCATTCCTCAGCTGGGGCTGGCGTGTGGCGTTCTGGCTGTCGGCCGTGATCGTCCTCGTCGGTTACTACATCCGCACAAAGGTCACGGACGCCCCGATCTTCATCCAGGCGCAGAAGGAAGCGGAGCACATCAAGGAGACGTCGTTCAGCGTCTTCGAGGTGCTCAAGCGCTACCCGCGTGGCGTGCTGACGGCGATGGGCCTGCGTTTCGGTGAGAACGTCATGTACTACCTGGTGGTCACGTTCTCGATCACCTATCTCAAGGTGGTCGTTCACACGGACACCGCGCAGATCCTCTGGTGGATGCTGATCGCGCATGCCGTGCACTTCGCGGTGATCCCGCTCGTCGGGCGGCTGTCCGACACCATCGGCCGGCGTCCCGTCTACATGATCGGCGCGCTGACCGCGGGCACGTGGGGCTTCTTCGCCTTCCCGATGATGAACAGCGGGCACAATGCCGTCATCCTCGGAGCGATCATCATCGGCCTGGTGTTCCACGCCTTCATGTACGCCGGCCAGCCCGCGATCATGGCCGAGATGTTCCCGACGCGCATGCGGTACTCGGGTGTCTCCCTCGGCTACCAGGTGACGTCGATCGTGGCCGGTTCGCTGGCGCCGATCATCGCGGCCAGCCTGCTCAGCAAGTACGACTCGTCCGTTCCGATTGCGATCTACCTGGCGATCGCGTGCCTCGTCACCGTCGTCGCCGTGATCGTCGCCCGGGAGACCAAGGGCATCTCGCTCGAATCGATCGACGCCGCGGACGCCCAGATCCTGGCGGACGAGAAGGCGGCCGGCGCGAAGGACGGGGTCCCCGCATGACCGAGCAGAGCCTCACCGGACGCACCGCGCTCGTCACCGGCGGCGCCAGCGGGATCGGCGCAGCCTGCGCCCGGACGCTCGCCGCACGCGGAGCCCACGTCACGGTCGCCGATCTCGACGACGTGGCCGCCAAGAGCCTCGCCGACGAAATCGACGGAACCGCGTGGCACGTCGACCTCCTCGACACCGATCCGCTCACCGAGCTGCAGCTCGAGACCGACATCCTGGTCAACAACGCCGGTATCCAAACCATCAGTCCCATCGAGGAATTCCGCCCCGAGGACTTCCGGCGCATCCAGACGCTGATGGTCGAGGCACCCTTCCTGCTGATCCGTGCCGCCCTGCCGCACATGTATTCCACGGGATTCGGGCGCATCGTCAACGTGTCGTCCGTGCACGGGCTCCGCGCCTCGGCGTACAAGGCCGCGTACGTCACCGCCAAGCACGGACTCGAGGGACTGTCGAAGGTGACGGCTCTCGAGGGCGGCCCGCACGGCGTCACCAGCAACTGCGTCAACCCTGGTTACGTGCTGACACCGTTGGTGCAGAAGCAGATCGCGGATCAGGCACAGGTGCACGGCATCAGCGAGGCAGACGTGATCGAGAAGGTGATGCTCACCGAGAGCGCGATCAAGCGACTGGTGGAACCGTCGGAGGTGGCGTCCCTCGTCGCGTGGCTCGCGTCCGCCGACGCCGGCATGGTCACCGGCGCCTCCTACACGATCGACGGAGGATGGACCGCCCGCTGACGTGACGATAAAGGCGTGCACCCCCGGATGTTCCGGGGGTGCACGCCTGTCAGTCGTCGGAGTTCCTCGACCTCAGGGAATGGCGATGCGTCCCTCGACAGCGGCCAGACCGATGTCCTTGCGGAAGTGGCTTCCCGGCAGCTTGATCGCGGAGATCTTGGAGTACGCGTCGGCGCGCGCCTCGTCGAGGTCCGCTCCGACTCCGACCACGCTGAGCACGCGTCCGCCGGCGGAGACCACCTGATCGTCTACGAGCTTGGTGCCTGCGTGCAGGACACCCTCACCGTCGGCGCCCGTGATCACGTCACCGGTGCGCGGGGTGGCCGGGTAGTGCTCGGCCGCGACCACGACGGTCACCGCCGAGCCGTCCTGCCATTCGAGCGGCGCGACCTGATCGAGCGTTCCGGTGGCCGCCGCATTGAGCAGTTCGCCGAGCGGGCTCTTCAGCAGTGCGAGTACGGCCTGCGTCTCGGGGTCGCCGAAACGGCAGTTGAACTCGACCACTGCGGGGCCGTCCTTGCCGATCGCCAGACCGGCATACAGCAGGCCACTGAAGGCGCTGCCCCGGGCGACGAGCTCGGCCGCGACGGGCTTGACGACGTCGTCGACGATCTGAGTCACGGTCTGTTCGGGCAGCCACGGCAGCGGCGTGTAGGCGCCCATGCCGCCGGTGTTGGGTCCGGTGTCGCCGTCTCCGACGCGCTTGTGATCCTGGGCAGGCAGCAGCGGCACGACGGTCTCGCCGTCGACGACGCAGAACAGCGACACCTCGGGACCGTCGAGGAAGGATTCGAGGAGAACGGGGTGACCGTTCTCGAGCAATTCGGCCGCGTGATCGCGGGCGGCGTCCCGATCGGTGGTGACCACGACGCCCTTGCCTGCGGCGAGGCCGTCGTCCTTGACCACCCAGTTGGGACCGAAGCGGTCGAGCGCCTCGTCCAGCTTGGCGGGCGAATCGACGATCTCGCTGTGCGCGGTCTTCACGCCGGCGGTGGCCATGACGTCCTTGGCGAATGCCTTGGAACCCTCGATGCGCGCGGCGTCGGCCGACGGGCCGAAGCAGGCGATGCCCGCCGCGCGGACGGCGTCCGCGACACCCAGCACCAGCGGGACCTCGGGACCCACCACGACGAGGTCGGCGTCGAGCTTCTTCGCGAGGGCGGCCACCGCCTCCCCGGACGCGATGTCGACGGGGTGCTGCTCGGCGATCTTGCCGATCCCGGCATTGCCGGGCGCGCACATCAGGGCACTGACACCCGGATCGCGGGCGAGGGCGAGAAGGAGGGCATGTTCACGGGCTCCGGAGCCGATAACGAGTACGCGCACGGGTGTCAGCCTACGGGCCCCGCCGAACGGGTTGTTCGGAGCGTGCGGTCTCGACAGTCCCGCCGGTTCGGGCTACCGTGATTCTAGAATTCCGCAATTCCGAATTATCGAATTTCCACAGGTGGAGGGATCTACTCGATGACCAGGAAGCTGGGCACGATCACAGCAGCAGTCGCGGTCGCGGTGAGCCTGGGCGCGTGCAGCACCGATGGCGGCGCCGCCACCTCCAGCGAGCACGCAGCGCCGCCGGCCGTATGCGCACCCCTGCCGCCCGCCGACATCACGACCGCCTCCGGATGGGTCGGATACGTCGGCTCCCACCCCGACGACGTCGCCTTCGTCGTCGACGACGGTCGCGGCCGAACGGTCGAGCACCGCGCCGCCGACACCGTTCCGCTGGCGTCCGCGATCAAGGTGGTGCACCTGGCCGCCTACGCGCGGGCCGTCGCGTCAGGTGAACTCGACCCGGCCGAACCGGTACCGCTGTCCGACTGGGAACGGTGGTATCTCCCGAACACCGACGGCGGCGCCCACCCGAAGGCCCTGCAGCGGCTCGGCGTCACCGATCCGGACGCCACGGTCCCGCTCGAGCAGATGGTGACCGCGATGATCCAGGAGAGCGACAACGCCGTCCCCGACTATCTGCGCGACCGGCTCGGCGACGCCGCCCTCGCCGACGCCGCCGCGCAGGGCGGCTGGGACGACCTGGAGGTGCCGACCCTGCTGGGCTCGACCATCGCCCTCCTCGACCCGGCGATGTCGCGGGATGCCCGGTGGGACGCCGCCCAGCGTTACGCGCACGACGGCGCCTACCGCGAACAGGTGATGCGGATGGCGCCCGGCGACGACTTTCCGGCGGTCACGGCCCGGGTGCAGGAATCCGGGGTGACGGGTTCGGCCGCGGGCCTGGCCTCGCTGCACCGCGCGATCGCGACCGGCGACTTCGGCCCCGGCTCCGACGTCGCGCGGGAACACCTCGAATGGCAGCCCGCCCCACCCGGGCTGGACGGCCTGGGTTTCAAGGGCGGCAACCTTCCGGGGGTCGTCACCGAAGCGATGACGATCCGCCGTTCCGACGGCACCGTCGCCACCGCGGTGCTGCTGACGTCGCACCTGTCGAGCGAGGACTACCTGAACGTCATCGGCGGGAACTTCGCGCACCAGCAGCTGCTTCTCGAGGCGATGACCGATCCCGACACGGCGTCGCAGCTAAGTTGTGCCGTGTGAACGACGAGTACGACGCCCGGCTGGCCGACCTCGAGGCGCGCGTCCACGCCCTCGAAGCGGCCCGGCCCGCCGGATCCCCGACAGCCGACGTCGGCGAGAGCCTCGGACAGATCGGGTATCAGGGCACCGTCGACCTGGGCGGCGAGATCCAGTGGACGATCCGCTACGACGCCGGCGCCACCCTCGACCTGTCCCCCACCGCCGTATCGAATGTGCTCGCCGCCCTGGGACATCCGACCCGACTCGAGATCGTCCGCACACTGCTGCGCGGTCCTGCCGGCGCGGCCGAACTGCAGACCGCGGTCGGGCTGTCCTCGCCCGGTCAGCTCTACCACCACCTGCGCGCCCTCGGCGGCGCACGCATCGTCGAGCAGGAGTCGAGGAACCACTACCGCATCGCGGCGGCGAAGGTGGTGCCGTTGCTGGTCATCACCCTCGCCGCAGCGGATGTCGGGGAACACCACCTGTGAGTACTTGTTAACCGCGGGGGGTTAACAAGTACTCACAGGTGGGGTGAGGTCGGCCACCGCTCGATCCGCGGCGGCCAGGCCGAACACCAGTGCAGGGGCGATACCGCCGGTGTACGCGCGGTTGTAGAGGCCGCCGGTATCCGACCCGGCCGCGAACAGTCCGCTGATCGTGTCGCCCTTCGCATTCAGGACACCGCCATGCTCGTCGATGCGGATGCCGTGGAAGGGGAATGTCAGCGCCGGGCATGCCTCGACGATGTAGTACGGCCCCTCATCAAGTGCCTGCGAGTCGTAGCGACGCGGTGGCTGACTGTCCGGACCTGCCGCGTCGAGTGCCCGGATCTGATCCGCGATCGCGGCACCGTCGTAGCCCCATTCCTCGGGAAGATAGGCGAACTCGTCGAGATTCTCGGCGATTCCGCACCGCCCACCCCGGCGCTGCGCGAGGTCGAACTTGTCGAGCGCCGCGGCGCCCTCGACGTAGCTGCCGGTGATCCACTCGCGGTACACCCGTGCGTCGGCGACGAGCAATCCACGCGACTCGGGCTGCTCCAGCAGATCCATCGTGGTCAGATGGTCACCGACGGTCTCGTCGGTAAACCGACGGTTGTCGAGATTGAACAGCAGCGCATGCTCGCTGTAGTAGAGCGACAGCGCGACGAAGTCGGCCGTGTCGCGGAAACGCACGCCCGTCGGGATGAGATGCCCGTAGAAGCCGGACCGGTCCGTGCCGGAGGCAGCCCCGACGGCCTCGGCCAGACGTAGTCCGTCACCCGCACTCGTAGGATTCGAGCGCAGTTGCATCTCGGTCGCGGCGGGATGGATGTGCTCACCGGACAGTTCGGGACTCGCCTGAAATCCCCCGGTCGCGAGAATCGTCGCGTGGGAACGTATCTCACATTCCTCTCCGGTCGCCAGGCGCACACGGGCACCTATGACTCCGCCGTCTTGTGTGAGCAACGACAGGGTCTCGGCGCTCATGTACAACTCACCGCCGTGATCGCGAATTCGCCGACGACACTCGTCGATGTATCCGTTGGTGTCGAACTGGTGACCCGTGCCGTAACGGAGAACTGTCACCGCATCGGCGCACTCGATGCCGAGTGAGCGGATCCAGGCAATTCCGTCCGCAAATCGGTCGACGAGCGCCCGACGTAGTGCGGGGTCGCCGTTCGGGTTGACCTCTTCCATGACCTCGTGTGAGGGCGCAGTCCACGCGTATCCCGCGAACTGGGCGGACCCGCCAATCGTTGCAGACTTCTCGACGACGACGACCGACCGTCCTCCGGCCACCGCCCGAGCCGCCGCGGTCAACCCGGCCATGCCGGCGCCGATGACGAGTAGATCGGTGTCGATTCCTGGCATCTGGTGCTCCTCATAGTGCGAACAGTTGCATTGTCACCCAACACCGTAGTTCCTCAACTGAAGTCAGTTCAAGCATTGGGGATGCATTTGCGACGAACAATCACCCCACCCCCTTACCCCCCATGCCCCGTGACGACATCGACCACCGGTAGGAATCCACATTTCGGTCCGCGATGTGATTGCCGACACAACAATTCCTCGATAGCATACTTTGAACTGAACTCAATTCAAGGAGTGGATGTGCGGAAAACCCTTCTCACAGTCGGTGTAGTCCTCGCCACGGCATTGACGGCATGCGGAACACAAGCCGGCGGGGGCGATGCGGGCGGGCCGATCAAACTCGGCGCATGGCTTCCCCTTTCGGGGCCACAGGCCTCGGGGGGTCTGCCCCAGGAAGCCGGCACCCACGCGTTCTTCGATCAGCTCAACGAGGCTGGAGGAATCCACGGTCGCCCCGTCGAGTGGACCCCAGTCGACAACGCTTTCGACCCACAGCAGACGATTCAGGTGGCTCGACAGTTGGTCTCTCGCGACCGGGTTGTCGCGATCGTCAACGCAAACGGCACGGCAACCACGGAGGCGACGTTTCCATTCGTGCTCGAACAGAACGACATACCCATCTTCGGAACCTACGGCGGCTCCACCGCCTGGTACGACCCGCCGCGGGACGCTTTGTTCGGCAGCCAGACGCTCTACGAGAACCAGGCGCGCGCCGCCGCGCAGTGGGCGCTCCACGAGGGTGCCAAGAAGGTCACGATCATCCGCAACGATCCGGCAGCGTTCGTCAATGTGGGCGCAGTCGCCACGACCGAACTCGAGAAGGCCGGCGCGGAGGTCTCGACGGTGGAGGTCAAGCTCGGTACCACGGACTACAGCCCGTTCGTGTCCCAGATCCGTTCGGCTGCACCCGATGCAGTCCTGACGATCCTGCCGATCCAGGAGGCCGCTGCGTACCTCAACGAGATGGCTCTGCAGGGTGTCAAGATTCCCAGTTACGGCTACTCCCCCACGGTGGGTAACAGCTTGCTCGACCTCGCAGGTACGAACGCGGAAGGGTTCCGCGCCGTGTCACTGACGCTGCCGCCCACCGCCGATAACCCTGCGGTCGAGGAATACCGACAAGCGCTTGCGAAGTACAAGCCGGGCGAGAAGCCCGATTTCTACTCGCTGGCAACCTATGGCTCGGCGAAAGCGTTTGCTCAGGTCCTCGCGAGCATCGACGGCGAGATCACGTCCAAGTCAATCACCGACGCGATAGTCACGAGCGGCACCCTCGACACCGGCGTGATGCCTCCACTCACGTTCGGTGTGGATGAGCACCTCGGTACCGACAGCGTGGTCCGAGTCCAGGTAGAGGGCGGCAAGTTCGTTCCCATCGGAGACTTCGTGTCACCGCAGTAACACGTCGAGCGCATCCAGCTCGACGAGTCCGACCTGGATGCGCTCGTGGCGAATACCGTCTTCCTGTTCCGCTCGGATGACCAGTCAGACGGTGAACCGTCCACGGTTGCTGAGTAGCACCGCACCCACGACGTTTCTGGCCTGCTCCGAAGCGAGAAACAGCACATTGTCCGCGATCTCGTCCGGGGTCGCGTACGGCACCGGTGTGTTGTTGACCCACTGCACTTTGAGTTCTTCTGGTGTGCGAGCGGCCATCCCGGTCTCCGTCGGGCCGGGAGCGACGAGGTTGAGTCGGATACCGAACGCCACGACCTCCTTGGCGACAGCCTGGCAGAAGGCATGGACAGCAGCTTTCGACGCCGCGTAGTGCGGGTATCCCGTCAAGGTATCGAACGCTGAGGACGAGCCGATCACGACGATCGAGCCGCCTTTCGGTTTCATCGCCCGTACGGCGGCGCGAACGACATGGAATGTTCCGTCCAGATTGACCGACATCACTCGGCGCCACTGCGTATCAGTGAGGTTCGCCGTCAGGTCGATCGGTCTGCCGGCGGCGGTCGCCTCCGTGATGATCTTCTTGGACTCCGCGTCGTCGACGCCGGCGGCGTGCACGACGACGTCGAGCCGCCCCTCGGCGTCGAGGACCTCCGCCATCGCGGCATCGACGGCCCCCGGGTCCGAGACGTCGACCCCTCGTGCGACCGTCGTGGAGTCGTCCCCGTACCGTCGGCGCACATTCTCGACCACGATGTCGGCCACGTAGACGCGGGCAGCTCCCTCACCGACGAGTTGCGCGACGACGGCCGCTCCGATTCCTGATCCGCCTCCAGTGACCAGGGCAACCGCGCCCTCGAATCTGCCGTGTCCTGCTGTTCTGTCCATCTTCGTCGGTATTCCCTTCGTCAGAGCCTGATCGAGCGCACTGCAGTCACCGGTCGATCTCGCCGACAACTGCAGGGATGTCTGTACCGAAGTAGGCAGCCTCGGCGATGCGGCTGAAGCCCGGAGTACTGCTGTTGCCGCGCGCGACGGCCTCACCTTGGCGCAGAACAATGACCTCGCTGCAGGCTTCGAGCGCGCGGGCGAGCGACTGGTCCAGCAGGATGGTCGTAATGCCCCGGCGCGCCATGTCGTTCACCTGTGAATACACTTCGTCGACCATCGCCGGGGACAGACCCAGCGCGGGTTCGTCGAGGATCAGAACTTCGGGGTCGGCCATGAGCGCCCGGGCGATGGCGACAAGCTGTTGTTCGCCGCCGGACAGCGAGCCGGCCGGTATGTCCATGCGGGTGCGGACCCGTTCGGGAAGGCCTTGCCGCAACTCGTCGAGCCGATCACGCAGCGTACGACCGGAGATCCCCGCGGCATACGCCGCGACCTCGAGGTTCTCGCGCACCGACAGGGTGCGGAACAAGGCGCGCCCCTCGGGAACCAGGCTGAGCCGCAGTGCGTCTGTGCCATTGACTGTCCGGGTGCCGCCGGTCGACTGCAGATCGCCGTGCAGGATCCGCCCCAGCGTGCTCTTGCCGGCGCCGTTCGCGCCCACGATGCCGAGGATTCCGCCTGCATGGACGTCGAGATCAATGCCGGACAATGCCTGCACACCCTCGTAGTGGTGCTCGATCCCCCGCACGGAGATCAACGGCGCCTCCGTGCGATCGATGTCGGGTGCGATCAGTGTGGTGTCGGTGTTTCCCAGATACGAGTCGCGGACCAGTTGGTTCTGCAGGACCGTGTCCGGGGTTCCATCGGCGATCAGCTCGCCGAAGTCGAACGCCACCACCCGATCTGCGACGGAGAACAGGTCGTCGAGGACGTGGTCGATGATGACGACGGAGGTACCGGAATGCGAGAGCCGGCGGATGTGGTCGGCGAGGGTGTGACGTTCGTCGGCGTCGAGGCCACCGAATGGTTCGTCGAGCACGATCAATCGTGGGTTGTCGGCCAGCGCCGCGATCGCACGGGCCAGATCGACCCGTTTCTGCAGCCCGAACGGCAGTTCTGCGGGGAGTCGGTGCACGTGGTCGGCCAATCCGACACTCTCGAGGACCTGCAACGCCGTGTCGCGATCAGCGCGCCGCCCCCAACGGTTGACGACACTGACATTTTCGAGAACGGTCAGTTCAGCGAAAAGCTCAGCATGCTGAAAAGTCCGGCCGAGGCCGAGCGAGCGTCGACGCGTCGCCCGCACGCCGTGCAGGGGCCGGCCACCGAGTTCCATTGTCCCCACGAGTTCACCGCCACCGATCAGGCCACACAGGGCGTTGACGAAGGTGGTCTTGCCGGCGCCGTTCGGCCCGATGATCGCGAGCACCTCACCTGCATCTACGCGGAGGTCGATGTTGTGCACGGCCTGAAGGCCACCGAATCGAACACCGAGTGCCTCCGTTTTCAGCACGGCCGCCGCGGCGGTATCGGCCCGCGTGTCCGGAACCGATCCCTCAGTGTCGAGAAGGCTCGGTTGGGAGGTGGACAGCGTGGGGCGGCCGAGCGCACGGGTGAGCGGGACGAATCGGCGCAGCACTCTCCCGGCCGTCGGGACGATTCCATCGGCGAGAAACAGCAGGGTGAGAATCAGGACACCCCCGATCAGGTAGGGCTGGTCGATCGACAGCGACGACGCCAGAGTTGGTGCGGATGCGAGGAACGCACCACCGAGAACGGCTCCGATCACGCTGCCGGTCCCGCCGAGAACGGTCGCGGCAATCAGGTTGACCGCGAAGACCATCGAAAAGCCCTCCGGGCTGATGAAGCCCGAAAGCAAGGCAAGAAGCACACCGGACAAGCCGGCGACACCCGCGCTGATCGCGAAACCGAGGCTCGCCTGCAGTTCGGGAGCGATACCGATCGATCTGCCCGCCAGTGGGTGTGTCTTGGCCGCAACCATGCGCATACGTATGGTCGTGCGGCGCAGGAACACCGACACTGCCACAGCGAGACCGAGGACTCCGACGGAAAGGTAGGTGACTGCGTCGGATGACGGAACGAGTTCGCCGAGCGCGGTGTCGAATGCGTCAACCGGCACTCCTTGGTCGCCGCCGGTGACGCTCTTCCACGCACCGATGATTTCGAGAGTCACCAATGTGAACGCCAACGTGAGAAGCGCGACGTACAGCACGGAGAAGCGGGAGCCGGCGAACCCGAGGAAGCCTCCCAGCATTGCGCACAAAGCCACGGCGACAACGGACGTGAAGGCCAGTCCCCAACCGTTACCGCTGCCGTAGGCGGTCACATACGCGCCGATCGCGACCATTGCGGGATGCCCGATCGACCAGATACCCGTCCACCCGGCCAATAACGAGATGGACA
Source organism: Rhodococcus wratislaviensis (assembly GCF_900455735.1). Classification (GTDB taxonomy): domain Bacteria; phylum Actinomycetota; class Actinomycetes; order Mycobacteriales; family Mycobacteriaceae; genus Rhodococcus_F; species Rhodococcus_F wratislaviensis. The sequence continues at coordinate 591,599 of NZ_UAUI01000022.1, forward strand.
AGACGATCAGTCCGTACACCGCAGCGAGTCCGACCGTGTAGATCTGGTAGCCGGGCACGAGTCCGGCAGACAGCATCATTATCGTCAGGATCGCCGCAGCCGGTCCGCCGAGAAACTGAGCGGCGCCGTACAGGCGCTGGGCAGAGCGTCCGGGACGCTGCGCCGAGTCATCTTTTGTGACCATGGAATCAGACCCTCTCGAAGGTTTGGCGGCCGAAGATGCCCTGGGGACGGATGAGCAGCACGAGCACCGCCACGCAGAAGACGAACGTGTCTCGGAAGCTGGCGGAGATATACGCTGCGGCCAGGTTGTCCAGGACACCGATGACGAGCCCACCGATGACCGCGCCGTACATGCTTGTGAGGCCACCGAGCAGGATGCCTGCGAAGGCACGGAACAACACGGGGGCGAGGATCACCGGCGAAACCCCGGTCTTCGGGGCGTACAAGAAGACACCCAGCACCGCCAGCGCCATGCCGAGTGCCCAGGCGATCCGCGCGACCTTGTGCGCGTTGATGCCCAAGATCTCTGCGGTCTCAGCAGATTCGGCGACCGCGCGCATCGCGGATCCGACCGGCGTACGCGTGAACAGATACGCAATGGCCGACACGGCCACCGCGGCGAGGAGAATCGTGGCGATGTCCTGCAGCATCAGGTTCGAATTGCCGATCGAGATCGTGCCGTCGACGAGCTGCGGGAATCGACGCGGCTGCTCACCCCAGTAGTGGCCGATCAGATGCTCGACAATGATCGACAGCCCCATTGTGACGACGAGCGCAGCGAAGAGCTTCCCTTGCCCGAGCGGTCGAATCAGTGCTTCCCGCACCACGACTCCGCTGAGAGCTCCGAAGGCCACTGCGACCACCAGTGCGACAGCAATGCCCACGCCGGCCCCGTACGCGCTGAGGGCAACGTAGATGGCGAGGGTCGACAATGACGCCATTGCGAAATTCATGACGTCGGTGGATCGGAAGATGATGACCAATCCGAGTCCGATGAGACCGTACACGGCACCGTTGGCGATGCCGGTGGTCAAAGTGATGAACAACTGGTCCACGATGCCTCCGAGGGGCGGCCGGATATCAAATTGAGCTGACTTCAGTTCAAGTAACGTAAAGGACCTTGGGTGTGAGCGCAACCACACTTCCGTCCCCGTGAGTACTTGTTAACCGCGGGCGGTTAACAAGTACTCACGGGCGACGGCACGGCCTTCGGAGATGGCGTGTGCGACCTTGCGCGGCACGAGCGCGTCGCCGATGACGTGCACGCGTGCGTTGACCGGTGCGAGTTGCGACCAGTCGCGTGGGCGTCGCTCACCGGCCACGACCACCCGGTCGACGTCGAGACGCGTCCTCTGCCCCGACAGGGTGTTCTCGAATTCGACCGAACCGTCGCAGACCGCGACGAGAGACGACAGCACGCGCACGTCGACCGGTTTGCCCGACAGCCGACGCAGGTACTGCACCCGGCCCTCCGCCGGAAGACCCGAGGCGAAGGCCGCGGCGGGCGTCAGAACCGTCACGCGGTCGGCACCCGCGGCAAGCGCCGCTTCGACGGTGCTCGCTGCGGGCCAGAGCCCGAATCCGTCGTCGACCACCACGACGTGGCCGGCCCCGCGAAGAGCTTCTCCCCCACCCAGCAGGGCGTGAGAGGTGAGCACGGACGCCGTTCCCGCCAACGTCTGGGGCAGTTCTTCCACGGCACCGACGGCCAGCACTACGTCGTCGAAGTTCTCCAGTTCGACGGCGCTCACGGTGCGCGCAAGATGGATTGCGACCTTCGGCATGTTGTCGGAGTAGTAGTCGAGGAGGCGACGCCAGCCGCTGCGGTGTGGCGCGTCTGCCGCTGTCGCCAGCTGGCCTCCGATCCGCTCTCGCCCTTCGAAGAGCGTGACGTCGTGGTCGGGTCCGAGCCGCATCGCGCACTCGAGCCCGGCGGGACCGGCACCGACGACGGCGATCCGTCTCCGCTCTCTCGACCCGCGCGTGGGCCCCAGCGTCAGCGGGTACGCGGGACGTGCGGAATGACCCGGCGGCGCGAGGTCGGGATTGACCGAGCACAGTAGGACGGGGTCGAATGCCCGGCAGTCCTCGTTGCAGGACACGCACGGGCGGATCGACGCCTCGCGGCCGGTCAGTATCTTCCGCGGGAAGTCCGGGTCGGCGATCAGCGGTCGTGCCATACCGACGAGGTCGGCACCCGACTGCAGCGCGGTTTCGATGGACGCACCGGTCCGGAACGACTGCGACACGAGCAGCGGGGTCACTGCGGCGGCGCGCAACTGTCCGACCGAATCGAGCAGCGGCGGGTCGGTGACAGCCATGTCCCGGACGTAGGTGGTGCGGACGCCGACCGTGACGTTGACGTAGTCGAAATCGGAGAGGTACGGCAGGACGTCGCAGAGTCCGTCCATGCTCAGGCCGGCCTCGTCGCTGCCGTCAGCGGAGACGCGGACTCCGAGGACGATACCGGGGCAGGCGTCGCGGACCGCGCGGGCGATGCGGTCGAGGAGGTGCGTCCGCTGAGACGTTGTCGCGGCATCTCGGCCGAGGTTCGTGTTCGGTGAGAGGAATTGCGCAAGTAGGTATCCGTGGGCCGCGTGCAGTTCGACGACGGGAAAGCCGGCCGACCAGGCGTGGACAGCGGATATGCGGAATGCGTCGACGATCCCCTCGACGTCGGCGCCGGAGAGGGCGCGCGGTCGCGTCGGTTCGCGGGGCGAGCGGACAGCGGACGGCCCGACGGGATGACTCCACATCTCGGCACCCAGCGTTTCGCGTCCGAGGTGCACCAGCTGGCAGGCGGCGATGGCTCCTTCGTCGGTGATCGCCCGCGCCCGAGCCTCCAGGCCGGCGAGGACTTCGGGACGCCAGGCCTCGGTGATGTTGCCGTTGCGATTGGTCGAACCAGGCGACACCACGGTGCCGCCGACGATGAGCATCGCGGCACCGCCGGCCGCGCAGCGCCGCCAGTAGTCGTCGTCGCCGCGTGAGGGGATGCCGCCGGCGACGGCTCCCGAGGCGTGCGGCGTACCGACGAGCCGGTTTGCCAGCCGAATCGGGCCTAGCTGGAGCGGCCGCGCCGCACGTGGAGTCGTCATGCAACCTCCTAAGTGAACTGGATTCAGTTCATGTTATCAGGTGATTGACATCACACGGCGATTTCCCTACATTCAAACTGATATCAGTTCAATTGCTGAGGAGCATCATGTCGTTCGTTCTCGTCCACGGCGCAGGAATGGGTGCCTCCTGCTGGGGACCACTTCTCCCGTTGCTCGAAGGTGCCGCTCTCGCAGTCGATCTCCCAGGTCGGGGACGACGACGCTCCATCGACCCCCGGTCCGTCACTCTCGACGACTGCGCTGCCGCCGTCATCGATGACGTGGAGGCGGCAAACCTCGAGGACGTCGTACTCGTCGCACACTCTTTCGCGGGAGTGACGGCCCCTCGGGTCATACAGGCACTCGCGCACCGACTACGGCACGTCGTCTTCCTCTCCGCCGTCGTCCCGCCCGACGGGACGCGAGTGATCGACCAGATCGACCCGGGCGTCCGCGCCGCGGTGGAAGCCTCGATAGAAGATGGTGTGTATCGCCAGGATCCGATGGGCGCCGCCGCGATGCTCTGCAACGACATGGACGCGGAGCAGACCGACTGGATGATCGACCAGCTGGTCGACGATTGCGGCGCGTTACTCACCGAGTCCGTCGATCTGTCCGGTCTCCGCGCCGACATACCCCGTACATACGTACGTTTGACCAAGGACACGTGCTATCCACCCGAACTGCAGGAGAGGTCGGCTGCCCTCGTCGGCGGCGACTCCGTCTTTCTCGAATCCGGTCACATGGCCATGGTCACGATCCCCGATCGCGTTGCCGCGCTGCTCAACGGTGTCGCGTCGTAGGCCTCATTCGACTCCTCCATCCATCACCGAACACACGGGTTCGCATTCGTCGAACCGATACCGGAAGGGCTTTCATGCCATGAGAAGTATGCCGATAAAGCTGATGGCCGTCGCGGTGGTCGCCGCTTTCGCCTCGGCCGCTTGTGGATCCGGCGGTTCCGGTTCCAGTGGACCCGTGTCCGGCACATGGGACGACGTCGTCGCAGCCGCTAAGGGCGAAGGCAGTGTGCTCCTGTACTCGAGCCAGAACCCCGCCAATCTCGACGCTCTCAAAGTGGCCTTCGAGCAGGAGTATCCCGAGATCTCCCTCGAATACGTCCGGGGAACCGACGCCGATATCAACCCGAAGGTCGAGGTCGAGAATCAGACGAAGCGCGGTACCGCTGACGTGCACATGCTGACGGACGCCGCGTGGATCGAGACGGCCGCCGAGTCGGGCACCTACTCGACCGATCTCGTCGGCCCGGCATTCGATGCGCCGGAGTACGAACCGCAGAAGAGCATCATTTCCGACAAATTCTTCCTGACGAGTGCGGCGGTGTTCTCTCTCGGATGGAACACGTCGGCACTTCCGGGAGGGCTGCAGAAGCCGGCAGACCTCCTCGACCCGGCGTTGAAGGGCAAGATCGGAATCGTCAACCCGTCCGGTATCGCCTCGTACGTCGACTTCTACCGATTCTTCGAGAAGAACTTCGGCGCCGACTATCTTCAGAAGCTCGCGGAACTGAAACCACGCATCTACCCGAGCGCACTGGGTGTCGCTCAGGCCTTGACCTCCGGCGAGATCGTCGCGACCCCCGTGGTGCAACCCCTGGTGCGGGAAAAGGAATCGGGCGCACCGGTGGACTGGGCATTGCCGTCCCCTCCGTGGGGGACCCCCTGGTTCACACACGCACTGTCCGCGGCGCCGCACCCGAATGCGGCACAGGTGCTGGCGAACTTCATGGCCACCCCCGCCGGCCAGAAGGCGCTGTCACTCGGCTACGCGAGCGCCCTTCCCGACATCGAAGGAAGCGTCGCGCGAGCCCAGGACATCGCGCTGCCCAACCCGTCCGATCTGACGCCCGAATCACTCACCGAATACCAGTCCGGCTGGGAAAAGAGATTCATCCAGTGACAACCAACGACGGGCGACTGCGTGACACCTGCGCACTCGTCACCGGTGCTGCACGAGGAATAGGCGCCGCGACCGCGGAACTCTTCCACGCCCACGGGGCCACGGTCTACCTCGGCGACGTCGACGACGAGCTGGGCGAAAGTGTCGCGGCGAAAATCGGTGCGAGAGCGCACTACCGGCACCTCGACGTCACCGACGAATCCCAGTGGACGCGCGTCACCACCGACATGGCGGATCGCGGGCATTCGGTGCGTGTTCTCGTCAACTCCGCGGGCGCCGCATCCAAAGCGTCCATCATGCAGACGTCGCTCGCAGATCTACGACGCATGATCGACCTCAACCTCGTGGGCACCTTCCTCGGTCTGCAAGCCGCAGGCGACGCGATGACCACCGGCGGGTCCGTCGTCAACTTGTCTTCGCTGCGTGGCGTCCTCGCGACTGCCGAGCTCGGAGCGTACGGCGCGTCGAAGTTCGGTGTTCGTGCCTTGACACGCGTTGCGGCGTTGGAGTTCGCGGAATCGAATATCCGGGTCAACGCGGTCTGCCCGGGCAGCATCGAGACGGCAATCACCGCCGGTGCCGACTTCGCCGACGACGACATGGACGCGTATGTGAAAAGCATTCCGCTGCAACGCCGGGGTCTACCGCTCGAGGTCGCGAAGGCCATCCTGTTTCTCGCGTGCGAGGACAGCAGCTACATCACCGGCTCCGATCTCATGATCGACGGCGGAACCTCCGCGGGCGCCAGGACTCCGAAGCGCCCACAGCCAACCCTCGACAACCCACTCGCAACCAAGCAGGTGCCAAGGTGACATCGCAATTCCGGGTTTCCAACCTGACCAAGACCTTCGGGTCCAACACCATCGTCGATCAACTCGACCTCGACATTCAGGACGGTGAATTTCTCGTCCTGCTCGGCCCCAGCGGTTGCGGGAAAACGACCACGTTACGATGCATCGCCGGTCTCGAGACACCCGAAGGCGGGTCGATCACGTTCAAGGACCACACTGTGTTCGATGCGTCGAGCCGTATCAACGTTCCGGCGTACAAGCGCAACATCGGCATGGTCTTCCAGTCCTACGCGTTGTGGCCCAACATGACGGTGCGAGAAAACATCCGGTACCCCTTGAAAGTTCGGGGGATGAAGAGCGCCATCGCCGCCGGACAGGTCGAGACCGCAGCAGGCATGGTTGATTGCGGCGCCCTGCTCGACCGGTATCCGTCCCAGCTCAGCGGTGGACAGCAACAGCGAGTAGCCGTGGCCCGCGGCCTGGTCGCCCAACCCGACCTGGTGCTGTTCGACGAACCCCTGAGCAATCTCGATGCGCGGCTGCGTGATCAGGTGCGGTCTCAGATTCATCAACTACACCAACGACTGGGTTTCACTGCCGTATTCGTCACCCACGATCAGGCCGAGGCGTTTGCGCTCGGTGACCGACTCGCCATCATGAAGGCGGGCAAGATCGAACAGTACGACACCCCGGAGCGGGTCTACGAGACCCCTTCCTCCGACTATGTCGCGGCGTTCATCGGGATGGCGAACCGGCTCGAACTCGTCCGCCGGCACGAGGGGTGGACCACGCGAGCGGGGGCTCCCGTCGATCTCGACGCGGCCGGAGTCCAAGGCGACTACATCAGCGGCGATACGGCTCTGGGAAGGCTCCGGCCCGACGACCTCGCACTTCATCATTCACTCGACGAGGTCCGTGCGGGTGACGTCGGCTTCGTCGGCGATCTCGTCACCTCGGAGTACGGAGGCCGCTATTTCGACGTGACGGTCGATGCCGGAGGTGAGCAGTTGTTCGTCCGCGCAGATGCGGAACTGCACGGACGCTGGTTGCGTGGTGCCGCCATCGGATCTCCTCTGGTGGTGAGCTTCTCGCCCACCAAGCTGCGAGTGTTTCCGCATCCGGACGGCCACGTGGATCTCCAGGTTCCCGTGCTCGCCCAGGCCGCCCGATCGGAGGCGTGATGGCTACGGTTGCGGTGAGCCGCGGCGCACGTCCGTTCGTCGTCAGTACGGTGTGGCGTACCCGGCTCGGGTACGGCGCGCTGCTGGCGGTTCTGGCGTATCTCGTCGTGCTACCGCTCTTCCGATTGCAGTCGCTGGCGTTCGAGGACGGCGGTCGCGGATATCAAGCCCAGTACGGCCGGTACGACATCGGCCAAACCATCCGGACGACCATCGCGCTCGCTGTCTCGTCACTCGCCATCGCCATGGTCCTGGGAACGATTCTTGCGTTCGCGGCGACCAGGCTGCCACGCCGGCTGAGCTTTCTCAGGATCGTCCCCATCCTGCCCATCGTGATGCCGGCGGTGGCCAATGTGGTCGGGTGGGCATTTCTCCTCTCCCCCGGACCCGGGTATCTGAACGCGCTCCTGCGCAAGCTTCCCTGGTGGAACCACGTGGACTCCGGACCGATCGACGTCTACAGCACACCGTGGATCATCATTCTCACGGGTTTCGGACTCACGTCCTTCGTCTACCTCTTCGTCAGCGCGGGAATGCAGAACATCAGTTCCGAGCACCTCGAGGCAGCACAGATCAGCGGTTCGTCGACGCTCGGGGTGTTCTTTCGTGTAGTGCTCCCGCTGCTTCGCCCCTCCCTGGTGTACGGCGGTGGCATTGCGCTGCTTCTCGGTCTGGGCCAATTCACCGGACCGCTCCTGCTGGGACAGAACACCGGCGTGAAAGTCCTCACCACCGAAATGTATCGGCGGGTGTCCGAGTCGCCGGCGGACTTCGCCGCTGCAGCCGCGGCGGGCTCGCCGCTCGTCATCTTCGGCGTCGTGGTCGTGCTGGCGCAGAAGATGCTTCTCGGTAATCAGTCACGCTTCGTCACTCACGGGGGAAAAGCGTTCGCACCGAATACCGGTCGTTCGGCGTGGGCCGCCGTGTGCATCTCGGGATACGCGATGCTCGCACTCGTCGTTCCGTTGATCGGACTCGCCATCGTGGCCGTGTCTCCCTATTGGTCGGAGACACTGTCCTGGAATCTCTTCACACTCGACAACTTCCGGGCGCTTTTCCGGACGGCGAGCATCGTCGACTCGGTGTACACGAGTCTCCTCACCTCCGTGGTGGCGGTCGCCATCTGCGTGCCGATCGGTTACCTCACCGCCACGCTGCTCGTGCGAGGTCGCAAACACAGGGTGCTGGCAACCGTCGGTGACGTCATCACCGCTCTCCCCCTGGGCATTCCAGCGGTGATCTTCGGCGTCGGGTTCCTGCTCACGTACACCCAGCCTCCGCTGATTCTCTACGGGACCAAAGCGGTCATCATCCTCGTCTACATCGTGCTGATGGTGCCCTTCTCGACCCGAATGCAAATGACGGCGATGCTGTCACTCGGGGAGACCTATGCCGAGGCGTCGGCCACGAGCGGTGCGAGCCCGTTCGTCACCAACATCCGTGTGATTCTGCCGCTGATGAGGCCCACCGTGCTCAGTTCCGTCGCGTTGATGTTCATCCTGCTGACCCACGAGTTCGCCGCCTCACTGCTCGTCCGTGCCGCCACGACACAGGTGATGGGTACGCTGCTGTTCGACCTGTGGGAGAACGGCTCCTACCCGCTGGTGGCCGCGATGGCCCTTCTCATGACCGCCGTGACCAGCATCGGTGTCGTGATCGCGATGCTCGTCGGCGGCCGAAACGTATTGAGCAATCTCTGATGTCGATCTGCCCCGCCCGATCCGAACGAGTGACAAGGAGTCCAGATGACTGTCGGCCCTGACCGACTTCGAGACAAGGTCGTCCTGCTGACGGGTGCGACCGGTGGTATCGGCGCCGAGATCGTGCGAAGGCTCGCCGACGAGGGTGCTCACGTCGTCCTGACCGATCTCGAGAAATCGGCCTGCCAGGAATTGCTCGATACTCTCACCCAGCCCGAGCGACACGCGGCGCTCGCCCTCGAGGTCTCCTCCGAGAAACAGTGGGAAGACGTCGTGGCAGCAACCGAGAGCACGTTCGGCGCGCTGCACGCCCTGGTCAACAACGCTGCCATCGGCAGCGTCGCAACGGTCGACGAGGAAACCCGATCCCATTGGGATCGGGTGATCGGCGTCGGCCAGACCGGCACATGGCTGGGTATGAAACATGCCGGCCCGCTCATCGAGCGGAGCGGCGGCGGTTCGATCGTGAACATGTGCTCGATACTGGGGACCGTGGGCGGTCTGGGCAACAGCGTTGCCTATGCAGCCGCCAAAGGCGCAGTCCGGACGATGACGAAGAACGCCGCCCTGCACTGGGCGAAAGCGGGAGTGCGCGTCAACTCGCTGCACCCGGGATTCATCGGTACGCCCCCGCTGCTCGAGCGCTGGGAGGGCAGCGAGCGTCACCGCGAAATGCTGGCCGGCACACCGATGGGCCGTCTCGGGCGGGGTGAGGAGATCGCGGCCGTAGTCGCCTTCCTGGCCGGCGACGACTCCACATTCGTCACCGGGTCGGAGATCTACGCCGACGGTGGGTGGACGGCGGCCTGAGCGAGACAGAAGAACATGGCCTCCGCGTGATGCGGAGGCCATGTTCTTCTGTGTAGCGGCCGGAGCGTCAGCGTAGGCGGCACAGCGTCTTTCCCACGGTGCGGCCGTGCAGCATCGCGACGATGGCGTCCGGCGCCGACTCGAGGCCGTCGAACACGGTCTCCTCGACAACGAGACGACCGTCGCGGAGGTAGCTCCCGACCTCGGCCCGCATGTCGCCGAGCAGATGGTCGTAAGCACCAGCTCGGAAACCCCGCACCGTGAGGTTCTTCGCCACGATCTGAAAAAGATTGCTCGGACTCGCCGCCGCCGTGTCCGCGTCATAGGAGGCGACAGCGCCCGCCATGGCCACCCGACCGCCTGGTCGGAGGTGATACAGGGCGGCCTCGAGATGCGTTCCACCCACGTTGTCGAAATACAGATCGATGCCGTTCGGTGCCGTGCTTGCGAGGGCTTCGGCCAGGTCCGGGCTGTGGTAGTCGAATGCGCCGTCGAGTTTCAGTTCGTCCAGGAGGAACCTGACCTTCTCGCCGGAACCGGTGCTGCCGACCACGTAGTGACCTCTGAGCTTCGCAATCTGGGCGGCGAGACTGCCGACCGCACCCGCGGCCGACGAGATCCACACGACGTCTCCACTCGTGAGTCCACCGATGCACTGCAATCCCACGTACGCCGTGAGCCCGGAGCTGCCCAGCGCTCCGAGATAGGATTGCGGCGGGTGCACGCTCGTGTCGAGGCGAGTCACGCCGCCGGCCCCGGCCAAGGTTTCGCTGCCCTGCCGGACCACCGCGAACTCACGGAAACCCTTGATGTGCAGAACCGTATCGCCCGGCTCGAAGCCGGGGTCGCGGGACTCGAGTACCTCGCCGACAGCCAATCCGGTCAGCGTCTCCCCGATGCCGAACGGCGGCAGGTAGCCTGCCGGGCCGGAAGGGCCGAGACGTATCCTGACGGACGGGTCGATCGACAACCACGAGTTGCGAACGAAAATCTCACCGGGCTCCAGTTCTTCGGGAACCGTCACCACGTCGAGGTGGAAGTCCGATGGCCGGACCTTCCCCTGGGGGTGGCGCGCCAGTTTCAGCTCATGACTCTGCACAGGAATCCTTCCGCACTCAGACCACGGAGAAGACGTCGCGGTCGTCTCGTCTTCGGACTGCGAGCCGACCGCGATCGACCAAAGTGTCGAGGTGCGCGAGGGTCTCACAGATGGCGATCATTTGATTGAACGGGTCGAGAGTGGAGAACGGCCTTTCGCGACGGGTCCACGTGACCGCGTCTGCGACGGCAGTCGCGGTCGCCGGCCCGAGCGAGACCAGCGCGTTGCGCATGGCCGCGAAACGCCGGTCATGATGCGCGAGAAGTTCTTCGACGCGCAGGTGCACGCTCGGTGTCGGATCTCCGTGCGCCGGCAGCAGTTGCGAGTCGGGGCGTTCGAGCAGTCGGGTCAGCGACTCGAGGTAGCGCCCCAACGGCAGATCCCACTCACCGAGTTCGAAGCCGATCGACGGTGTGATCGTGGGCAGGACGTGGTCGCCACTGAAGAGCAGCCCCTGCTGTTCATCGTGAAAGACCATGTGCCCCTTAGTATGCCCCGGCGTGTGCACGACGTCGAGTGCGTGCCGTCCGATCCGGAGCGGACCGGCCGTGAGCCAGTGGTCGGGCTGTTCCCAGTCCGAGGGGTAGAAGGGTTCCGCGGCGGTCAAGACCTCGACCGTGTCTGCCAGGAGGGGGGCACCGGCGCGGCGGAGTTCGCGCAGAGAATCCGTCGGCACGTTACTGCCGAGTGCACTGACGGCTGCCAATCCGTCGGCCTCGGCCATCCCGAGGTGGACGCGGGCGCCGTGACGACGGCGGAGTTCGATCGCGAACGTGTAGTGATCGCGGTGCACGTGAGTGACATAGATGTCGTGAATCTGCTCGGTGCTGTGCCCGATGTGGAACAGTGCGCGCTCCATCTCGTCGAAAGTCGTGTCGACTCGCCAGCCACCGTCGACGAGGGCCAGGCCGTCCTCGGTCTCGAGGGCGTAGACGTTGACCGCTCCGAGGCCGTCATCGGGCATCTGGAGGGGCACTCGATGCACACCGGGCGCCACCTCGTAGCAGCCCGGTTCCATCCAGTGCGCCCTCATGATCGACCGCTGTCCACTTCGACCATCGTTTTCTCCTCGCCCATGACGAGGATGCGCTTTCCCCGCATCTGGCCGACGTTGTCCACTGCGGCTTGCCATTCCGGGCTGGCGAGCGCGGCATCGAGGTCCTCGCGGGAGTCGAAGCTCAGAATCGAGACGCCGTCCCATTCCCGTGACCTGTCGTCCATCGCGTCGAGCACTTCGGTGTGCTGCCATCGCCGCAGCCCTGGGAGCGGGTAGGTCACGTCGGCATGTTCGCCGCGCCACCACTGGATGAACTGCTCATGGCTCCAGTCGTGCGGACGGGCGGCCAAGACGATCAAGTTGTACATCATCACTCCGTAACTGACCTGAATTTGGTTCAAATCTCGAGGGAAAGGAGAGCCACCCCTCCGCACACGCCCGCATCACGCGCGGACGATGCGCAGGGTGGCGTCTCGAACGTGCTGGTTGAGCTGGTCGAGGGTCATGTCCCCGTCGGGTCGGTACCAACGCCACACGCTGACGACGAGTCCGAGGATCAGCCGGGCCATCAGTCGCGGATCACTGTCGGCGAATACGCCTGCGCCCATCCCCCGCGCGATGAGGAGCGACCACTCTTCTTCGATCGAGTTCACCAGCGCGCGTGAGGTCTGGCGCTCGGCCTCTTCCTTCTCGGATTGGCGGGGAGTGGCGAGCAGGTCCATATGACTCTGGAGGATGCGCCGCTGAAGGGCGTCCCGCGGGGTCGCTTCCAGAGCGCTGGTGACGGCGGCACTCAACGCCTCGACCGGGTCGTCGACGCCCTCGATCGCGGCAGCGAATCGCTCGAGTGACTGCGCCAGTTCGAGACGCATGATGGTCAGCAGGCAGTGACCCTTCGACTCGAAATAGTGATAGAGCGCCGTCTGACCGATGCCGACCTCGTCGGCGATCGACGCCCACTTCGTATGCTCGAAGCCGACCTCCCCGAAGCGTTCGATCGCGGCTGTCAGGATCAACCCGCGCTTCGAACGCGGACCATCGCGGAGCGTCATGGCTTCTACGGACACTGAATCCCCATCCATCGGTTGGTTGTCGGGTCGGTACCGGTCAGACTACCTGAACTGAGGTCAGGTCGGGTCGAATCAGCGGCTCTCGCTACTGGTGAGCAGGCGTGTTGCGAGGTCCACCGCATCCGGTCGAGACAGCTTCCCCACCCGGTTCTGCGGCAGATCGTCGATCGTGAAGACGAACTCCGGCCACTTGAACTTCGGGAACTCGATGTCCCCGAGGTGCGCAACGACCTCGTCGAGGGTAATCGGATCGCCGGTGCTCACGACCAGGGCCGCCGCACGTTCACCGAGTAGCTCGTCCGGCACCGGGACCACGCACACCTGGGACACGGTCGGGATGCGTGCGATCGCGGCCTCGACCTCGTTGATGTCGATGTTGCGGCCCCCGCGAATGATGATCTGCTTCTGGCGCCCCATCACCCGGATGCTGCCGTCTTCGGCCACTTCGACGAGGTCGCCGGTAGGCAGGAATCCGTCCGCGGTGAGTTCCGGGGGTGCGGGAACACCTGCCCGTGCATAGCCGACGAAGAGGGAGGGCCCCTTGACCTGGGCATCGCCCACCCGGCCCGGTGGCAGAGGAGCGCCGTGTGCGTCGACCGCTCGGACGACGGTCCCGGGGAAGGGACGACCGTCCCGCCCGAGCCGGACGTCCGGTACGTCCGCGGGCAGCGGGGTCGTGTGCCCGAGACACTCGGACATACCGAACACACGCAGGAACGTGGTGCCGAGGGTCTGTTCGGCGCGACCGAGCGCGCCGGCATCCATTGGACCGCCGCCGACGGTCATTGCGCGCAGCGACGCGAGTGCTCCCGCAGCGTCCGGCGCGACGGCCAGCTGAAGAGCCATGGTCGGGACGAGCATCGTCCAGGCGACCCGGTGTTCCCGGACGATCTGGAGGGCTGTCGCAGGCTTCCAGCCGTCCATGCAGACCATCGGCGCGGCAAGCATTGCGGGGAGATAGAGCCCGAAGCAGAATGCCGCTACCGACGAGAGTGGTACGAACGCCGCGACGGGATCCCCGGGTTCGAGGCCGACCGCCTCGATCGTGCAACGGCAGGCATAACGAATCGCGGATTCCGACTGCACCACGCACTTGGGATGTCCGGTCGACCCGGACGTCATCGCGATCGCAATTCCGCCGTTCCACCGCTCGACGTCACTGACCGGTGATCGCGACCAGCGCATCACCCAGCCGGCCGGTGCGGTCGCTTCCTCGCAGAACCGGTCCTCCGGTACACCCCAGTGCGCGAGCGACTGCCGGTCGGCGATCACGACGTCGGGTGTGATGTCGTTCAACGCCACGATGAATTCCGACGGGGTGGCATGCCGGCTGAACACCGCAATCAGACCGCCGCGCAGTCCGACGGCGATTGCCGCGGCGAGCGTGCGCCACGTGTTGTCAGCCTGCACGAGCACGGTCGGCGAGCCACCCGTCGCGGCGTCCAACTGGGCGGCGAGCTCGGTTGCCGCCGCGACAACCTCCGCCATCGTGTGCTCCCCCGTTGCATCGACGACTGCGATGTCATCCGGAGAATTCGCTGCGCGAGCAACGAAATCGCGTGCCAGCTCCCACATTCCGCCGACCTTCCATTGAAGTGAACTAGTTTCATTATTGACTATGACACGCACCGTACCCAGCTTTCGTCCGTCACGGAATCACGACGGCTCTCCCGGTGATCTCGCCGCGCCGCAACCTCGCATACACGTCGAGGACGTCGTCCAATGGGTACGTGGTCGCCTCGACGGCCAGCAGACCCTTGTTTGCGAGGTCGACCACGGCCTCGAGGTCTGCGCGAGTTCCCCAGAACGGCGCAGTCACCTGCCAGCCCGTCGCGAGTCCGACGTCTTTGCCCACCGTGAGCCGGCCGCCGGCGCTGCCGACAGTCACCAGTCGTCCCCCGGGGGCGAGCAGCTGCGCCGCCGATTCCATCGTGTCCGGCGCTCCTACGAAATCGAAGACGACGTCAGCGCAGTGAAAGCCGGCGGTACCGGACCGAGATGTCGCAACCTCCGCAATGTCCGACACCGCCACGTCCGCCCCCAGCCGACGCGCAAGGTCGCGTGAGCTCTCACGCGGATCGACCGCAATGATCGTGCCTGCGCCCAGTGCGCGGAGAACCTGGACCGCGATGTGGCCCAGTCCCCCGACTCCGACCACCACGGAAACGGAGTCGGCGTCGACGAGATCCCGATTGGTACGAACTGCGTGATACGCCGTCAGGGCGGCATCGGCGAGTGGGGCGGCACTCTCGGGGGCGAGTCCGTGGGTGCGGACCAGGCACCGTCCCGAGGGAACGGTCATGGTGTCGGCCAGACCACCGTCGTAGCCGATGCCGTTGCCGATCGCGGCGAGACGGCCGTCCTCGCGTTTGCTCAATTCGAAGCAATAGTTCTCGCGGCCTCGGCGGCAGTTGCGGCATCGCCCGCACGACCAGACACCATGGACGACGACGGATTCGCCGATCCACGACTTGTCGGCCTCCGGGCCTGCGCCGACCACGGTTCCCGCCACCTCGTGCCCGAGGGTGAACGGGAGGGAATAGTCGAATACTCCCGCGGGTGCGTCCATCACGTGCAGATCGGATCTGCACAGTCCGGCGGCGTCGACGCGGAGGAGCAGCTGATGCCCCTGCGGTTCGGGAACAGGGATGCGCACAACGCGCGGACCGTCGCCCCAGCTGGTCAGGCGTACTGCGCGCATCGTCGGAACTGCCATGAGTGTCACCTTTGCCTACCGTGCGGTCCAGCCGCCATCGACCACCAGAGTCTGACCTGTGACGTATGACGACGCGTCCGATGCCAGGAAGAGCACGGCGCCGTCCACTTCGCCGGGGCGTCCGCCGCGGGCGAGCATCGTGTTGCGGCGCACCCAGTCCGCCGAGCGCTGGTTGCTGAACAGTCCATCGGTCATTTCCGTGTCGAACCAACCCGGCACGATGGCGTTCACGCGGATGCCGCGTCTACCCCACTGCCCGGCGAGCTCACGGGTCAGCCCGAGCACGCCGGCTTTCGATGCCGCATAGCTCGCACCGCCGATGGGTGCCGTCGAGACGAGCCCGACGACGGAGGAGATATTGATGATCGATGTTGTCTCGCCCGCCGGTGTGGCCGAGGCGACGCACGTGGCGAGATGAAATCCCGCGGCCAGATTGACGTCGAGAATCGAGGAGAATTCCTCCGGGCTCTCGTCCTCGGCGTTCGGTCTGCCGGGTCTGCCCGCGTTGTTGACGAGGACGTCGATCCGCCCAGCCTGCGAGAGGGCCCGATCCACGAGCGCGCGCCGGTCCGAGTCCACGGTGATGTCGCACTCGACGGGGACGACCCCGTCGACCTCGCCGGCCAGCGCCGCGAGACGCTCGACTCGGCGGGCGGCGGCGAAGACCGTCGCGCCTGCCGACGCCAGCGTCCGCGCGAAGCCCATTCCCAGTCCGGACGATGCACCCGTGACGACGGCGACGCGACCGCTCAGCTGGAACAGCTCGGGTACCTGCATGTGGTTGGCTCCTACTCGTGTTCGTGGCACGCGCGCGTCAGTAGACGGCGGTGCGGCCGCCGTCGACCGGGATGACGGCACCCGTGGTGTAGCCGGCTCGGTCGCCGGCCAGATGCACGACGAGGCCCGCGATTTCATCCGGGTGCCCGAGTCGGCCGGCCGGGAGTCGGTCGATGATCTTGCCGACGAACTCGTCGTCCCAGTCCGCCGCCATATCGGTTGCGAATCCGCCCGGCATGATGCAGTTCACCCGTACCCGGGGCGCGTATTCCTGAGCGAAGGCCATCGTCAGCGCGTTGAGACCGTTCTTCGACGCCGCGTACATCGCCTCCGGCGGGCTGGGCCGCAGTGCGCCGATGCTCGAGATGTTGATGATCGAACCGCCTCCGGCCGCGCTCATCCTGGCACCGGCCACCGCCATGAGCCGGAACGGGCCCTTGAGGTTGACCTCGATCGTCTTGTCGAAGAGCGACTCGGAGACCGACTCGAGGTTCGGCGACAGCGGAGCGATGCCGGCGTTGTTGACGACGATGTCGAGACTTCCGAACTGCGTGAGAATGTGGTCGACGGCGAGTTCGATCGCGTCCCACTTCCCGACGTGCAGTGCGAGCGGTTCGGCGATGCCACCGGTGTCCCTCGTGATCGCGAGGGCCGCGGAGATGCACGCGTCCTCCTTGCGGCTCGACACGATCACGGTGGCTCCCGCGGCGGCCAGCCCGCTCGCGATGGCGTATCCGAGCCCTCGGGTGGCCCCCGTGACGAGTGCGACCTTGCCTGTCAATTCTCGCGTGGCGTTCATGCGTACTTCTTCAGTTCGAGACGCGCAATGGTGCGCAGATGGACTTCGTTCGGACCGTCGGCGATCTGCAGTGCCCGGGTGATCGCATACAGCCGGGCCAGGATCGTGTCGTCACTCACCCCGGCCGCGCCGTAGGTCTGGACGGCGTGGTCGACCACTCGATGAGCGACCTCCATGGCCGCAACCTTGATCGCGGCGACTTCCGACCGGGCGGCGGCGTTGCCGCGGGTGTCCATCAGCCACGACGACTGGAGAACCAGCAGCCGGATCTGGTCGATCTCCATCCGGCTGCGCGCGATCCACTCCCGTACCACACCGCGATCAGCGAGCGGCGCACCGAAGGCAGTGCGCTGCAGAGCCCGTCGGCACATCAGCTCGAGGGCGCGCTCGGCCATGCCGATCGCTCGCATCGCGTAGTGCATGCGCCCCGGCCCCAGCCGGCCCTGCGCAATCGCGAAACCGTCTCCCTCGGCGCCGAGCATGTGGTCGGCCGGCACCCGGACATCCGTGAACTGGACCTCGCCGTGACCGAGCCGGTCCCGGTACCCGAACATGGGCAGATCGCGAAGGACCTCGATACCGGGAGAATCCGCGGGCACCAGGATCATGCTCTGCTGCCGGTAGGTCGGAGCCTCGGGATCGGACTTGCCCATGAAGATGACGAGCTTGCAATCAGGGTCGAGAATGCCTGAGGTGTACCACTTCCGGCCGTTCAGGACGTACTCGTCGCCGTCCCGGCGGATGGTCGACGTGATGTTCGTGGCGTCCGAACTCGCCACATCCGGTTCCGTCATGGCGAACGCCGACCGGATCGTGCAGTCGAGGAGCGGCGCGAGCCACCGTGACTGTTGTTGCTCGGTGCCGTACATGGCGAGGATCTCCATGTTGCCGGTATCGGGTGCCGAACAGTTGATGGCCTCGTTGCCGATCACCGAGCGTCCGACCATCTCGGCGAGCGGGGCGTACTCGAGGTTGGTGAGACCGGCGCCCCACCCGCCGTGCGTCATGAAGAGATTCCACAATCCGAGCTCGCGCGCCTTCGCCTGCAGGTCGAGCATGACCTTGGGCTGCTCGTGTGGGTTGTCGTTCGACTTGATCTGCTCGTCGTACACGGCCTCGGCCGGATAGACGTGCTCTTCCATGAAGTTCCGCAGCTGCTCGAGCAATCGCTCGGTGCGCGCGGAGTATTCGAAGTCCACGTGAGGTCCTCTCTGTTCCGTCATCGCGTCACGCGGTGGACGGAGGTTGATCAGGCAAGTAGCGCAGTCCCGCTGCGGATGAGCTGCGCGATGGTGTCGGGCAGCCGTTCCTGGTCGGGGTCGTGGTGGCGGCCTTCGCGGTGCCGGCGCAGGTTGTGGCCCATGATCGCCGCCATCTTCAGACGGCCGAGTGCGTTGAACCAGTTCATGTCCGGCAGCGCCGGGTGATCCCCGGTGTAGAGGTCGATCAGTTCGTCCTCGGACGGCAGGTCCGGCACCGCGCGCCCCACCCCGGGAAAGTTCGCACCGTCGGCGAACACGAGGAACCAGCCCAATTCGACCCGCGGATCGCCCAGGCTCCAGATCTCCCAGTCGATCAAAGCCACCGGCTCCGTGCCACGGGCGATGATGTTGCCCAGCCGGTAGTCACCGTGTACCAACGTCGGTGCCAGCGCCTCGGGAAGATCTGCGGCGAGGAGGCGCAGGAGTTCGTCGCCGCCGCTGACGAGGTCGGGGGGAACGGCATCCAGGGTTCGTTTCCACCGCGCCAGCTCCGCACCGGGTGACAACGGATCTCCGGCCGCCAGGATCGTGTCGACCGGCACCGCGTGCAGCAGCGGCAGCACCGCGGCGGCCCGGCGCATCCGCGCCGCCGCGACAGCCGGTTCGACCGGAGGCGAATCGAGCACCGGCTCGAGTGACTCCCCGGCCACGCACTCCATCGCGAACCACGCCGGGCCGTCCTCGTCGACGGCGACGATCCGGGGTACGGGGACCTCTGTCGCCCCCAGAGTTTCCATGATCCTCGCCTGGCGCACCATGTCGTGTCGCCCGATGGGGCGTTGCCCCTCGGGAACCGCCTTGACCACGAGGTCGCCGTCGCTGGTCTGCACCTTGTACGTCAGACCCGAATGCCCCCCGAGCAGCGGCTCGAGTGTGCCGACGTCCAGACCGGGGTTCTGCTCGCGCAGCCGATGCGCCACACGGTCGTCGAGGGTGATCGTTGCGCTCACGCGCGCGGCTCCCTCGGCAGGCCGAGCACGCGCTCGGCGAGGATGTTTCGCTGGATCTCGTCGGTACCGCCCGCGATGCGATACCCGGGCGCGCCGAGCACATGCTCCGTCCACGCGAACGTTCCCCACTCGCCCGAGTCGGCGATCAGATCGCGCCCCAGCAACAGCCGGACGACTTCCGATGTACGTGCCATGGTGTCGGTGGCGAGCAACTTACCCACCGATGCCTCGGGACCGGGGTCCTTGTCGGCGACGACTGCCGCGGCCACCCGCATACCGGTCACCCGCTGGACGTAGCTGCGCGTCACGAGATCCGCGACCTTGTCACGTTCGATTTCGGTCAGCTGCCGGTCGAGGTGATGGGCCAGTTCGACGGCGTGATCGGCATTGGCCAGACCTAGGTTCCCGGCGTCGAGTCGTTCGGCTGCCAGTACCGTCAGGGCGACCGGCCAACCCTCCCCCACCGGCCCCAGCCGGTAGTCGTCCGACAGTTCGACGCCGTCGAGGTAGACCTCGTTGAAGGAACTGCCCCCGGTCATCTGGCGGATGGGCCGGACGGTGACTCCCGGAGCGTCCATCGGGATCAGGAAGACGGTGAGGCCTGCGTGTTTGGTCGCGTCGGGGTCGGTGCGGCACACCGCGACCCCGACGTCGGCGACCCGGGCGCCGGACGTCCAGACCTTGTGCCCGGTAATCGTCCACCGGCCATTCCGTTCGACTGCCCTCGTCCGTACCGCGGCAAGGTCGGATCCGGCTTCGGTTTCCGAAAACAGCTGGCAGGCAATGATGTCGGTCCGAAGCATCGCACGCACATACCGCTCGCACTGTTCCGGTGTTCCCCATTGGGCGATCGCCGGAGCGACCAGTTGCTGAGTCACCGAGAACATTTCGGTCCGGCGCGGCACGTCGAATGCGTTCTCCTCCCGCCGGAACGCGAGCACGTAGGACATCGGCAGACCACGGCCACCGTACTCGGCCGGCCAGTTCATCGAGCCCCAGCCGGCGTCGAACTTCGTCTGTTCGTACGCCCGGATATGGTCGGTCTCGTCGCGCTCCTGCTCGGCCGTCCAATTCTCGAAGACGGCGACCGAGTCGGATCCCACTCCCCATTTGATCTGGGTGCGCGGTTCCGCGACAGTTCTCAGCCACGCCCGCGCTTCATCCACGAACTGGTCCAGGTCGGGCATCGTTGCTTGATTCATGGCTCTTCCTCAGACGGACAGGACGGTGCAGGCACTGATTCCGGGCGCACCGTAGACGTGGGTGAATCCGACGCGCGGGTGTCCGGGAACCTGCCGGGCACCGGCCTCCCCGCGCAATTGCGTGACGATCTCGTGTATCTGCCGGAGGCCGGAGGCACCGATCGGTTCCCCGTTGGCGATACATCCGCCGTCGGTGTTGATCGGGATTCGGCCGCCGATCTCCGTCTCGCCGGCCGCAATCAGTTTTTCTTGTTCGCCGTGCTCGCAGAATCCGCATTCGGCCATGTGCATGATCTCGGCACCGCTCTCCGTGTCCTGGAGTTGCGCGACATCCACATCCGAGGGACCGAGTCCGGCCTGCTCGAATGCGGCGGCGGCGGTGGACGTGCTCACACTCGACGGGGTTCCCTGGCCCTGAATCGACGGACCGAACACCTCGAAGGAACCGAACCGGCGGGTACCCGCCGAGATTCCCCGTATGTGCACCGGTCTTCCGCCGAGGCGCCGGGCGGCGGCCTCACTCGCCACGACCACGGCGGCTCCGCCCTCGCCGGGCGAGCAGAACATGTATCGCGTCAGCGGGTCGTTGACCATGTCCGCTGCGGCGATCGTCTCAGCGGAAATCGGTTCGCGGCGCCAGGCATTCGGGTTCAGCGAGCCGTTGCGATACGCCTTCTCCGCCACGGCGGCCAGAGTCGGTGCGCTGATCCCGTGTTCGCGCATGTAGCGCGCGATCTTGATGCCGAAGAACTGGGTGGTGACCATCAGGCCTGCCTCGCCGTAGCCGACGGGCAGACCCCAATCCTGCGGTGCCGGGTCGAAGGCGCCGCGCGGATGCTTGTCGAAGCCGACCGCGAGTGCGATGTCGGCGGCCCCCGAGCGAATCGCGTTGACGGCCGACACCAACGCACTACCGCCGGTCGCGCAACCGTTCTTGACGTTGGTGAAAGGTATGCCGGTGAGCCCGAGCTCGGCGACCAGGGTGTCGGCGAGCCCGGACCCGTCGCTGCCACCGAATGCGACCTGAACATCGGTCCACGCGATGCCTGCGTCGGTCAGCGCGGACGCAATTGCATCCAGCGCCAGCCGGCGGCCGCTCTTGCCCGGCTGACGTCCGAACTTCGAGAGTCCGGCCCCGACGATCGACACGGCGGACATCAGCGGATCTCCTTCAGATAGGCGTCGGTGGCGAAGTGGGGCACCGGTGCCGTGGCGATCAAGGTCACCGGCGCCCCGTCGTCCAACTCGTCGAAGTCGTGGCATTCGAGCACGGCTTCGATCCTGATTCCCTCGGGGAGTTCGACGTATCCGACGGCGAACGGCGCGAAGCCGTTCGGCGGCGGGACGTACGGCGGAGATTTCGGGGCGAACCGCTGAACCGTGTACGCCCAGACCGTTCCGCGTGTGCTCAGAGTGAACGGCGACATCGCCGGTCGTGAGCACTGCGAGCACAGACTGGTGGCCGGGAACGCGACAGTCGAGCAGTGGGAGCACCGGCTCGCGCCGAGCGCCGGCGCGGTGTGTGTCTCGCCCATCCTCATCCTCTCCTCGGGATTCGTCGTCGGTGTCGGATCAGCGACCGACCCAGACCGGCTCACGCTTTTCGAGGAAGGCGTTCACGCCTTCGCGTGCGTCCTCGGACTGCAGCGCATTGCCGACGGCGAGGTGCTCCATCACCATCAACGACTGGATGTCCGCGTCGAGACCGCGGTCGATGCACATCTTGGTGAGCTTCATCATGAACGGGCTCTTGTCGACGATCGGGGCGATGAACTCGGCGACAAGCTTGTCGAGGTCTTCGGCCGGCGCCGAGGCGTTGATCAGGTCGAAGGCCTCCGCCTCCTTGCCGGTCAGGAGTTTCCCGGTCAGCATGAGCTCCTTGGTCTTCCGAATGCCGATCATCCGCGGGAGCCGGTAGATCGGGCCTGCCCCACCGAACAGCGCGCGGCGGATGTGGAAGTCGCCGATGCGAGCGTCCTCGGCGGCGACGGCGAAGTCGCAGGAGATCATGAGCTCGAAACCGCCTGCGGTGACGAAGCCTTCGAGGACCGCGACGGACGGCGTGTTCATCGAGTACAGGCGGTCGCACACCTTGGCGGACAGCACGGCGACGTCCATCGCGGTGGTGGAGCCGACGTACTTCTCGCGCAGTTCGTCGAGATCGAAGCCCGAGCAGAAGGTGCCGTCGCGTCCACGCAGGACGAGCACCTTGAGGCTGGGGTCGTTGTCGACCTCCACGATGATCTCGTCGAGGCGATGCAGCAGCTCGACGGTGACCGCGTTCTTCTTGTGCGGGCGGTTGAGCCATACGCGGGCGACGTCGCCGTCCTTCTCGAGCACGATGTGGTCGGTGTCCACCATGTCGGTGTCCTTTCGAGGGAGAAACTGAACTGGATTCACTTCAGTTCTACTGGGTGGGAGATGGTCCGTCAATAGGGCGGAGCAAGAGGTTTCGATTCAGCCGGGGGGAGGTGCTGGGATTCAGAGCCCGACGAGATCCGCGACGCGTCTGCGGTGCGCTCGTGAATCACCCAGAAGCGGTTCGTCACCGAGCGCGCGGCGAACGTAGGAATGCGCCGCATGTTCCCAGGTGAAGCCGACACCGCCATGCAATTGCACGGCCTCGAGGGCGGTGCCGATCGCGGCCTCGGTGCAGATTGCCCCCGCGACCGCGGCCGGGAGCGCCGCGGAGTCCGGGTCTTCCGAGAACACGGCGGCCGCATACCGCGCCGCCGATCGAGCCTTCTCCAACTCGACCAAAGTGTTGGCCAGTCGATGCTTGACGGCTTGGAAGGAGCCGATCGCTCGCCCGAACTGGTGGCGCTGCATCGTGTAGTCCGTTGTGCTTTCGAGTAAACGATCGACGATTCCCACATGTTCGCAGGCCAGCCCGATCACCCCCAGGCTGTGCAGTGATGCGGCCGTCCGCAGTGCGTCGCGGGGTCCGACGAGACGCACGGCGTCCGCGTCGTCGAAGAGCAGATTCGCCTGCCGCCGACTGGGATCGATGACCGGAAGCTCCGTACGCCGCATCGCGGCGGTACGCAGGTCGACCGCATAGAGGCCGGGCCCCTCGTCACCGCGCCCGAGTAGCACGACGATATCGGCCGCGCCGCCCTGCACGACGTTGGTCGCGCGGCCGGACACCGACCAGCGACCTCCGGCTCGGGTGGCGTCGACGAAATCGGTGTCCGGGCTCAGAGCTGTCACGGTGGCGACGAGTTCGCCCTGGACGACCCGCCCCAGCAGGTCGTCGACCTGCGGGCACCGGTCGGCCGCGAGCAGGGCGCGCACTCCCAGCGTCGCGGACGTGAGCACCGGTTCACAGACCAGCGCGCGCCCGCATTCTTCGAGAACGATCCCGAGTTCGACCACGCCGTAACCCAGGCCCCCGCGATCTTCCGGCACCGCCAGCGCGGCGACGTTCATCTCCTTGACGAGAAGCGACCACAACTCAGGGGAATAGCCGATCTCGGACTCGGCGGCGAGACGGCCGGCCTCGAGCGTCGAATGTCGATCCAGCAATTGGCGGACTACGGCCCGGATATCGTCGTGCTCGGCGACGGGCGTCATCGCCGGGGGTTCGGTCTCGGGCCAGGGACGGGCATGGGGGAACGGCATGGAACTCTCCTCTAAATTGACGTGAGTTCAGTTTAGTTTCGCGGAAGCTGCCGCGGCAAGAACCCTCGACAAGCCCCACCGGGTTGAACTAAGTTCATTTCATGACCGATGCACTCGTGATCGAGCGGTACTACGCGATCCTCGACAGCGGCCGGATCGACGACGCGGTGGCCCTGCTCGACGAATCGATCGAGTTCGCCATAGTCCTCCCGGGTACCGTCCGCCGGGGGTACAGCCGCGCCGACATGCTCGACTACCTGAAGGGACGGCCCCCGGTCGATCGACGACACGTGCTGCTCCGAACGAGCAGCGCCGGCGACGTCCAGTTCGCCTACGGTTCCGTCGTGGAAAACGACGTGAAGACGACCGGCTACTTCCTTGCCGCCATGCACCTCGACAGCGACGGCGCCATCGATGCGTACGAGGTGTCGTTCGATACGGAATTCAGCATTCTCACAAAGGAGTTGGCCCATGGGAAGCGCGACTGACCTGAACGAGACGACGTCTGCGACACCCGTGCTGGTCGCGTGGTTCGCGATCATGGATTCGGACGATCCCGACCGCGTCCTGAACATGATCACCGACGATTTCCGGATGTCGGTGCAATTCTCCACCGGCGGTGGGAATGCCGCCGAGTTCGTCGGGGATCGCGCCGGTCTCGTCGAGTACCTGCAGCAACGCGAGAAGAGTGTGCTCATACACGAGATCCTCGCGGGAGCTCGTGTCGGAGAGGTCGAACTGGCGCTGGGACGCACCACGCGGAACGGCGAGTTCGAGGCATCGTTCAACACCTCGGCGCAGCTCGACGGATCGGGCCGCGTACGGAGGTTGCTGATCTGCCGCACGCCCGAAATCTCGTTCGACCTCTGAAACAGCTGTGAGTACTTATTAACCGCGGGCGGTTAATAAGTACTCACAGGGGGTTTCGGTCAGGACGTGAGGTCGTACAGGGTCACGCCGTCGACGGTGACGGCGGTGAAGTTCTCCTGCACCCAGGTGGAGATCTCCGATGCCGTTCCGTCTCCACCCATTCCGCCGCCTCGGCCGCCGGAGATGAAGTAGTGGATCTTGCCGTCCGCCACGTACTGCTGGAACTGCTCCAGCGTGGGTGACGGATCGCTGCCGTTGAAACCGCCGATCGGCATGACCGGGTCCTCGGTGGCCAGCTGGTATCCGGATGCGCTGTTGGATCCGATCGCCGCTGCCACCCAGGTGTAGTTGCCGGAATCCTGTTCGAGCAACGACACCAGTTCCGCGCCGGGGGTGCTACCGGACAGCAGTCCCCCGGCGGCGCCGCCCATGGCACCCATACCGCCCGTGCCGTCGGTGGCACTTGCCGTCGCACCGTCGGTTGCGCCGGGTGCGGTGGTACCGCCGGGCATTGCCGGTGCGGTGGCACCGTCGGTGCGGCCGCCCATGCGTCCGGCACCGTCCATGCCGCCGGGGCCACCCATTCCGCCGGGGCCGCCGCGGGCGCCTTCGACGTTGGGTCCGGCCGAGACGATCGAACCGGTGTGCGGCGTCGCGATCGTGTCGACGGCGTAGGCCGTCGGTCCGGCGAGCCCGGTGAACAGTGCGGCCAGCGTGACCACGGCAGCGATGCGGCCCCGGGTCAGCGCCGGGATCAGCACGGCAACCGCGGCGACGACGCCGACGACGACCACCGCCCACTTCAGCCACGGCACGAACGACGCGCTGCGTCCGAGCAGAACCCAGGACATGGCAGCGGTGGCCAGCAGTGTCACCGCGAGAACCGCCCGCACCCACAGCGCGTCCCGTCGACGCCACAGCGTCACCGAACCGATCGCCACCAGCGCTGCCACCGCCGGTGCGAGCGCGACGGTGTAGTACGCGTGGAAGATGCCCGCCATGAAGCTGAACGTCAGCCCGGTGACGAGCAGCCACAACCCCCACACGAGGAACGACGCACGCTGGGTGTCGACGCGAGGCGCCCTGCCGCGCAGCGCGAGACCGGCGACCAGCAGGATCAGCGCGGCCGGGATCAGCCAGGCGATCTGACCGCCCTGAGCCGACTCGAACATGCGCGTGATGCCGGTGCTGCCCCACATACCGCCACCGCCGCCGGGGCCACCTGCGGGGAAGCCGCCACCCGCCATGGCCTCGCCGGCACCTCCCAACGCCGCAGTGGCGTCACCGCGACCGCCGCCGGGCGTGACGCTGCCGGTCTCCTCACCGTTCAACCGGCCGAGACCGTTGTAGCCCAGCGTGAGTTCGAGGATCGAGTTGTTCTGCGAACCACCGATCCAGGGCCGCGACGACGCCGGCCACAGTTCGACGATCAGCAGCCACCAGCCCGCGGAGACGATCATCGCGCCGAGCGCCGCGAAGCACTGGGCGAGGCGTTTGCCGAACTTCGGCGGTCCCGCGACGAGATAGGTCAGAGCGAGCGGCGGGACGACGAGCATCACCTGAAGCTGCTTGGTCAGGAATCCCAAACCGACGAACACGCCGGTCAGCACCATCCACCGGGTGCGTCCGTCCTCCACGGCCCGCAGCATCGCCCACACGGAGGCGATCATCAGCAGCACCAGCAGGGCGTCGGGGTTGTTGAATCGGAACATCAGCACCGCGATCGGCGTCAGCGCGAGCACGAAACCCGCGAGCAGACCGGCCGGGGCGCCGAACCACCGCTTCACCGTGGCGTACAGCAGGGCGACGGAACCGACACCGAGCAGGGCCTGCGGTACCAGCATCGCCCACGAGCTGAGCCCGAAGATCCGGACCGACAGCGACATCAGCCACAGCGACATCGGCGGCTTGTCGACGGTGATGGAGTTGGCGGCGTCGGAGGATCCGAAGAAGAACGCCTTCCACGACTCCGAACCCGCCTGGACCGCGGCGGCGTAGAACGAGTTGGCCCAGCCGGAGGCGCCGAGCCCCCAGATGTACGCGACCGCGGTCCCGGCCAGCAGCGCGGCGAGCGCCCAGGGCTCCCACCGCCTCCGGGCCGGGGGTGGTTCGGCCGCGTCGACCTTCGGTTGTTCGAGGGTCGTCGTCATGCGTGAGCTCCTTCGGGGCGTGCGTTCCGGAACACCCAGCGAAGGGCTATGAAACGGCTGATGGTGGCAACGAGATTGGCGAGAACGAGGACGGCGAGTTCGACGTGCTTGGACACGTCCGGGGCCGCCCAGTGGAGGACGTACAGCGAACCGCTGGTGAGGAGCAATCCGAAGGCGAACACGAGCAGGCCCTGCATCTGATGCCGGGCCGCGCCTTCGGATCCGCGGACACCGAACGTGAACGCGCGGTTCGCGGCCGTGTTGAGCACGGCGGTGACGAGCAGTGAGACGGCGTTGGCCCACTGCGCGCCCATGATCGGATGCAGGATCAGGTAGAGCAGCGCGTACGCGACGGTCGACGCGATGCCGATCACGGCGAACCGGGCCAGCTGCCCGACCATGCCGCGGGGAACTCCGGGCACCAGCGGCTCGCGACCGAAACTGTCGCGGAGGCTGCCGAGCGGCAGCGATCCGGTGGACAGGGCCCGGCCCACCCGCCACACCCCCTTGAGGTCGGCGACGGCGGTCGCGACGATGTCGACGCGACTGTCCGGGTCGTCCACCCAGTCGACGGGGACCTCGTGGATGCGCAGGCCTGCGCGTTCCGCGAGCACCAGCAGCTCGGTGTCGAAGAACCATCCGGTGTCCTCGACCAGCGGCAGCAGGCGCTGCGCGACGTCTGCCCGCATCGCCTTGAACCCGCACTGGGCGTCGGAGAACCGCGCGTGCAGGGCGCTGCGGAGGATGAGGTTGTAGCTGCGGGAGATGAACTCGCGCTTCGGGCCTCGGACCACCCGCGACGAGCGGGCGAGACGGGAGCCGATCGCGAGGTCCGAGTGCCCCGACAACAAGGGCGCGATGAGCGGCATCAGGGCGTTGAGGTCCGTCGACAGGTCGACATCCATGTACGCCACCACCTCGGCGTCGGAGGCACTCCACACCGCACGCAGAGCGCGGCCTCGCCCCTTCTCGTCGAGGTGGACGACGTGGATGCCGTCGATCTCGGCGGCCAGCCGGTGGGCCACGGTGAGGGTGGCGTCGACGCTGGCGTTGTCGGCGATGGTGATGCGGGCGGAGTAGGGAACGTTCTCGTCGAGGTGCCGCCGCAGCCGGCGCACGCAACGTTCGAGTCCGGCTTCCTCGTTGTAGACCGGCACGACAACGTCGAGCACGGGCGCGGTCTCGGAGGTTTCGGGGGTCTCGAGTCGTCCCATGGCGCCCGGTGCGCGGGAGAGGGAATTCGTCGTCATGCGTCCAAGATTCGTCCCGTACGCTCCGATGACTCTGGACGGAGGCTGGGAGTTTCCTGTGCGCTTCGCGCCCGTGAGTACTTATTAACCGCGGGAGGTTAATAAGTACTCACGGGGGGCGAAGCCGCATAATGGCGGCCATGGGATCTGTATTCAGCGCCATCATCAACGGAGATCTGCCCGGACGTTTCGTGTGGGAGGACGAGGACGTCGTCGCGTTCCTCACCATCGCTCCCGTCACGCAGGGCCATGCCCTCGTCGTACCCCGCAAGGAGGTGGACCAGTGGCAGGACGTCGACGGTGAGATCTGGACGAAGGTCATGGACGTCGCCCGCACGATCGGGCAGGCCGTCCGCCCCGCGTTCGACGCGCCGCGCGCGGGTCTGCTGATCGCGGGCCTCGAGGTGCCGCACCTGCACGTGCACGTGTTCCCGGCCTACGACCTCGGTGATTTCAACATCAGCAACGCCGAGCAGAACCCGTCCCAGGAATCGCTCGACGAGGCGCAGGCGAAGCTCAAGGCAGCGCTGCGCGAACTCGGCCACGCGGACAACGTCCCCGACTGACGGTCAGCTCGACCGCGGCAGTTCCACCCGGAACGTCGCACCCTCGCCGGGCCGGCTGTCGACGGTCACCGACCCGCGGTGGGCGGCGACCAGGGCCGCCACGATCGACAGGCCCAGGCCGCTGCCGCCGCTCTCCCGGGTGCGGGAGGCGTCGGTGCGGTAGAACCTCTCGAACACCCGGGCCGCGTCCTCCTCACTGAGTCCCGGTCCGGTGTCGGCCACCTCGAGCACGACGCTGCGTTCGGTGGTGCTCAGCCGCACCGTCACGTCCGCGGTGGCGGGGGTGTGTTTGACGGCGTTGGCGAGCAGGTTGCCGAGGACCTGCCGCAGCCGGGCCTCGTCACCGATCACCTCCGGGGTCCCGGGACCGGGACGGACGTCGAGCGCGATGGACCGGTCGGGGGCGACGGCGCGTGCGCCGTGCACGGCGTCCGAGGCCACCGACAGCAGGTCGACGGGCCGGGTCTCGAGGGGACGCTGGGCGTCGAGCCGGGCGAGCATGAGGAGATCCTCGACGAGGAGCCCCATCCGCGACGCCTCGCCTTCGATGCGACTCATCAGGGTTTCCGTGTCGGTCATCGCGCCTTGTCGATACAGCTCGGCGAAACCGCGGATCGTGGTGAGCGGGGTGCGCAGTTCGTGGCTCGCGTCGGCGACGAATCGCCGCATCTTCTCCTCGGAGCGGCGCGCCGATTCCTCCGACGCCTCGGTGGCGGCGAACGCGTGCTGGATCTGGGCGAGCATTCCGTTGAGCGCCACGGACAGTCGACCGATCTCGGTACGATCGTCCCGTTCCGGAACACGCCGGTGCAGGTCGCCCGAGGCGATTGCCGCGGCGGTCTCCTCCACTTCCACGAGGGGGCGCAGACTGCGCCGGACCACGAAGTAGGCGACCACTCCGAGCGCGATCAGCACGACCACGCCGATGATGAGTTGCAGGACGATCAGCCGATTCACCGTTTCGTCGTTCTCGGTGAGCGTCATCGCGACGGTGGTCTCGGTTCCGTCCGGCGCGGTGGTCGTCAGCACCCGCCACCGCACGTCGGAGTTGTCGGTGGAACCGACCGTCTCGGGCCCGGACGCGGGGTCCTCGGGCAGTGCGGGAGAAACGGATTCGTCGTTGATCTCGCGCAGCACCGTTCCGTTCGCCAGTGTCGTGCGGACGTAGAACGGGCTCGGCGGGCGGCCGGGGTTCGGTTCGTCCGGCGGCGGCAGGGGGCGCGACTTGCCGGGCTTCGCCCACCCCTGCGCCGCGTCGTGCAACTGGTGATCGACGCGGTTGGTCAGCGAATTCTCGAGCGCCGACGTCACCGCGACACCGGATGCGAGGAGCCCGAGCGCCGAGAGAAGCAGCACGGCGCCGACGAGGGTGATGCGCAGCGGCATCGCGCGAATCCACCGTCGCGCAGGACTGTTCGAGACAGCGGCGACCGCCTCGGCCGGCTCCCGAGGAGCCGCGGGCGCGGTCATCGCCGCGGTTCTCGCATCACGTAGCCGACCCCGCGGAGGGTGTGGATCAACGGAGTCTCGCCCGTGTCGACCTTCCGACGAAGGTAGGACACGTACGACTCGACCACCCCGACCTCACCGCCGAAGTCGTAGTTCCAGACGTGGTCGAGGATCCGCGGCTTGCTCAGCACGGTGCCTGCGTTGACCATGAAGTACCGCAGCAGCGTGAACTCCGTCGGCGAGAGCGACACCAGGTCGCCCGCCTTCCAGACCTCCCGCGTGTCGTCGTCGAGTTCGATGTCGGCGAACTTGATGCGGGCGGACTGCTCCTCCACCGACACCTTGCCGGCCCGCCGCAGGATGACGCGCAGCCGCGTCACCACTTCTTCGAGGCTGAACGGCTTGGTGACGTAGTCGTCCGCGCCGAGGGTGAGGCCGCTGATCTTGTCCTCCACCGCGTCCTTCGCGGTGAGGAACAGCACCGGAGCGTCCACACCGTCGGCACGCAGCCGCTTGAGCAGCCCGAATCCGTCCATTCCCGGCATCATGACGTCGAGGATGACGGCGTCGGGCCGGAACGTGCGGGCCGTGTCGAGTCCCTCGGCCCCAGTCGGCGCCGTCGCCACCTCGAATCCCTGAAATCGCAGACTCACGGAGAGCAACTCGAGGATGTTCGGTTCGTCGTCGACGACGAGGACGCGGGCTTCGACAGGCTTCTCATTCACGGAACCCATCATCACTCGTGACGCTGGATCGTCGCTGTAGGTTTCCTGGGAGATTCCTGTGAGCCGGTACCGCCGGCCCGTGCGGGTGGGATTCCGCTCGTCAGTTCACCACGATGTTGAGGTTGAGTACTACCCCGCCGAACGTCAGGATCGTGTTGGCCAAGCCGAGTGTGACGCCGCTGTTGAGTGCCCCGAGCAGTCCGAGCATCATGACCTCCATCGTCGCCCCTGGGAAGGGGTGGTTGCGCGCTGTCCGTGCGCGTTGCGGATGACACTAGGTCAACTCCGGAGAATTAGCGGCGACACACGCGAGCAATTTCCCTGAATAAAATCACCCATTCTTCTTCGCCGAAAAAGGGGCGAAATTCTCGGCGCATGAGCAAGGATGGGAAAGTTGCGCTCCGCGGGCCGGCGCCTCCGGGCGTCGCATACGTGACAACCCCGCTGTCGAGCCGACAGCGGGGTCGCGGGAGTGGAGTTGTCTTGACAGGCAGTAAGTTCAGGCGACGACGTTCAGGTTGAGCACCACTCCACCGAACGTTCCGATCGTGTTGGCGAGTCCGAGGGTGAATGCGCTGTTGATTGCGGCGAGCAGTCCGAGCATCATGATGTGCCTCGTTATCTTCCGTGGTATATGCACAGAATTCACTGTTTCGCTCGACAATAAATGAGGCGACATCGATCTGCGAGATATTCGGCGCATTCGCGCCCGTGCGCGCCGGAGGAGTGTGTGTACTCGCTCACCACTCACGGGCGCGGAGCGCCCCGTTGGGTACCGTGGAAATCGTCGACACGACATCCGGACGAGCGCACCGTACCCGGCCAGCGACAAGACGGTGCCCGGAGGTTTGTCATGGCGTGGATCGTGCTTGTGCTGTCGGGAATCCTGGAGGCCGTCTGGGCCACCGCCCTCGGCCGGTCGGAAGGCTTCACCAAACTCGGACCCAGCGTCGTCTTCGGCGTCGCGTTGATTCTCAGCATGGCGGGTCTGGCGTTCGCGATGCGCAGTCTCCCCATCGGAACGTCGTACGCGGTCTGGGTCGGCATCGGCGCAGCCCTCACGGTCGGGTTCGCGATGGTGACCGGCGCCGAAAGTTCCTCGCTGGTGAAGATCCTCCTGATCCTGGGCATCGTGGGATGCGTCGTCGGACTGAAGGTTCTGCACTGACCGGATCGTGACACTCGATGCTTGTGTGTCGCGGGTTACAGTAATTCCATGAACCTGGTGTCGTTGATGACCCTCCCGGTGCGCGTCGGTCTCGCGGCGGCCGATGTCGGTCTCGGAATCGCCGAAGCCAGCCTGGTGACCGTCCGGACGGCGGTCGCCGGGACCGGCGTGGTCACTGGGATGAGCACCCAGGGCAGCCCGTTGCAGGTGATCAGCCAGCTGTCATCGCTCGCGGCCAACGACCGGCCGCTCGGGCAGGCCCTCCAGCCGGGGGGTCCGCTCGACCGCCTGCTCGCTCCGGGTGGTCCCGTCGACCGTCTCACCTCGGAGGGCGGCACCCTCGAACGGCTGCTCGAGCCGGGCGGCCCGCTCGAGCGGGTTCTCGCCAAGGACGGCCCGCTCGACCGAGTGCTCGCCGAGGACGGCACCCTGGAACGGCTTCTCGCGAAGGACGGTCTGCTGGACCGTCTCACCGCCGAGCAGGGACCGCTCGAACGGCTGACCGCGCAGGACGGCGCCGTCGAGCGGCTCACGGCGCCGGGTGGACTCGTGGACCGGGCGCTCGCCGAGAACGGCATCCTCGAGACCCTGCTGTCGGAGGGTGGCGCGTTCGAACGTCTCATCGCCGAGGGCGGCCCACTCGACCAGATCGTCGCGCTGTCCGAGACGTTGACGGCGCTGGCGCCAAACCTCGAGCGGATGAGCGCCAGCATCGACCTGCTGCAGGAAACGGTGGGGATTCTCAGTGCCGCGGTCGGGCCGCTCGGCGATCTCGCCGGCAAGTTGCCGGGCCGCTGGCTCAAGGGCAAGGGCGACCGCCCGGGCGTCGACTACACACTCGGGCCCGCCTGATCCCTTGACCTGAACGTAACTCGAGGTTTTACGGTCGGGTCATGACTCGCATCGAAGGCCTCGGACCCGTCGGCATCTCACTGAACATCACACCGGACGAGACGTATCTCGATGAGGCGGCCCGGCTGGAATCCCTCGGCTATTCGGCGATCTGGTTGCGGGGCGGTCAGATCGACAGCCTGGACCGGATCACGGCTGTCGTCCGGGCGACGGACTCGATACCTGTCGCGACCGGCATCATCCCGGTCGACGTGTACGAGTCGGAGGCCGTCGCACAGCTCCATGCGGATCTACAGACCACGGCGCCGGACCGGTTCGTCGTCGGACTGGGCGGCCCGCAGGTCCCCCGGCCGCTCCGGGGGTTGAACGAGTATCTCGACAGGCTCGACCGGTCCGCTCCGCCGGTGCCGGCGGAGCGACGGATTCTGGCCGCGCTGGGCCCGCGCAAGCTGGAACTCGCGCGGGACAGGGCCGCGGGGGCCGTCCTGCTCCTCGTCACCCCCGACTACACCGCCGAGGCGCGGCGCATCCTCGGTCCGGACGCCACGCTCGTCGTCTCGCTGATGACGGTCCTCGGCACCGACGCCGCGCAGGCCCGCGACACCGCCCGCGTACCGCTCCGTTTCCTGTCCGGGGTGGGCGGCTACGCCACGAATTTCGTGCGGATGGGTTTCGGCGCCGACGACATCGCGGGGCTGAGCGACCGGCTCGTCGACGACCTGGTCGCCTGGGGCGACGCGGACGCGATCGTCGCGCGGGTCCACAGCCACCTCGCGGCCGGCGCCGATCACGTCGTCGTGAGCGAACTGGGTGAGGAGCCGGACGAGGTGGCCCGGCAGCTCGCGAGATTACTGCCGCTTCGTGCATAGGACCGACCGGCCGACAGCAGCCGACCGATGCCTCTGGTATGTATTTCGCATGACACGAACCATCGTTGCGCTGTTGATCCCTGCTGCCCTGCTGCTCGGGGCGTGCAGTTCCGAATCGGCCACCACCGAGGCCGAGTCCCCGGCGAGCGCAACGACCGAGGCCACCGAGGCGTCCTCCGCGGACCTGCCTGCAGTCGCTGACCTGTGCAAAGGCCTGCTCCAGTACGCGAACGGCGCGGAGGCTCGCGCGCAGCAGAGCGGCGAGACGTTCGACCGCACGAAGGCCCTCGACGACCTCTTCACCCAGTCGGCCGAGACGCCGGAGTGGAAGGACGCTCCGCAGGACCGCAAGGACCAGATGATCCAGGCCTACGACGCCGCCAAGACCGGGGCCTGCTGACCCGGCTTCGCAATCGAGGACCCGAACTGTCCTCAATCCTTCGTAGCGTGCTCACTATGACCGACACGACGAAGACCATCCGTCCGTTTCGCATCGACATCGCGCAGGAGCAACTCGACGATCTCGCCGATCGCCTCGCGCGCACCCGGTTCGGCACACCCCTCCCCGGTGACGACTGGGCGAGCGGTGTGCCCACGTCCTACCTGGTCGAACTCGTCACGTACTGGCGCGACGAGTTCGACTGGCGGGGTCAGGAGAAGTCGCTCAACACCATCCCGCAGTTCGTGACCGAGATCGACGGGCAGAACATCCACTTCCTCCACGTGCGCTCGCCCGAACCGGACGCCCTGCCCCTCGTCCTCACCCATGGCTGGCCGGGTTCTTTCGTCGAGTTCCTCGACGTGATCGGACCCCTCACCGACCCCGCGGCGCACGGGGGCGACCCCGCCGACGCGTTCCACGTGGTCGTGCCGTCGCTGCCCGGATTCGGATTCTCCGGACCGGTCCGCGAACCGGGCTGGGACACCAGCCGTATCGCTACCGCGTGGGCAGAGCTGATGAGCCGGCTCGGCTACCACCGCTACGGGGTCCAGGGCGGGGACATCGGTGCGGCCGTCTCCCCCGAGGTCGCCCGCATCGCCCGGGACGCGGTGGTCGGGGTGCATCTCAACGGCAACGTCGGAGTTCCGTTCCACGAGCTGGACGAGGCGGAGCGGTCCAGCCTGTCACCGTTGGAACGGGACCGCCTGGACCGGGTGTCCCGGTTCATGTCCGAGGAGTTCGGCTACATCTCCATCCAGTCCACGAGACCCGCGACTCTCGGTGCCGCGCTTGCCGATTCGCCAGTGGGTCAGCTCGCGTGGATCGTCGACAAGTTCCGCGAATGGACGTATCCCCGGGAGGCGCTCCCCCACGACGTCGTCGGCATCGACCGACTTCTCACCAATGTCATGCTGTACTGGCTCTCCGACACCGCGTCGTCGTCCGCGTATGTCGGCTACGCGCAGGAATCGTCCTGGGGCGCCGAAAAATCCGCGTCCGGGATCCCGACCGCGGTCATCGTCTTCGCTCACGACGTCGGCATCCGCCGCTACGCCGAACAGGAACACGCGATCACGCGATGGACCGACGTCGAGGACCGTGGCGGTCACTTCGCCGCACTCGAAGATCCCGAGACGCTGACCGCGGACATCCGGGAGTTCTTCGCCGGACTCCGCTGAGCGGGACACGACGAAACGCCGGCCCCGAGCAGCGGGACCGGCGAGTTCGTCGATGGTGTTGCGTCAGTTGCCGATACCGGCAACCTCCTGGGCGATACCGGCGAGCCGCGTCTGGGCCGCGGAGACCACACCCTGACGGTCCTTGTGAGCTTCCTCGTAGGCGACGACGGTGCGCACGTCGGAGGGATCGGTCAGTTCCTTGACCGCGGCGACGACCTGGGACACGTTGAGGTCGTCGTAATCGGCGATCGGCAGTTCGCCTGCCTCCAGGACGCCGCCGGCGGTGCGTGCTGAATGAATCGCATCGGCGATTCCGTCGGCGCCTTCGTCGCGAGTGACCTGCTCGGCCGTTTCGAGGGCGGCATCACGCGAGGCGGCAAGCGTCTTCACCGCGACGTCGCCCGCGTGGGCGCCTCGCCCGAGCAACGCGCTCAGCATCGGCGGGGTGGTGCGGGCCGTGTCGAGAGCACGGTCGATGCCGCGCGCGGACCACGAGACGGGGACGTTGATCAGCCGGATCGTGGCACCGGTCGCCGCCTGGAACGGGGTGCGTCGCAATGCCGCCGGTCCGCCGAGCGCCTCCTCCGCGAGCACCGTGGTCAACCAGTCGACGGTCGCCGCGTGCGCGGTGACCAGTCGATCGGCCAACCGGACGACGTCCTGCTTCCCGGCCGTGGTCGCGAGGGCCTTCACGTACCGCGCCCGGTCGAGCAGCTGGTGCTCGAGGACGAGGTCGCCGAGCAGAGCCTCGTCGAACGGCTGCGCCTGTTCCGCCATCGCCTTCAGCGCCGCTGCGAGCCGGCCGAGCAGCGGGCCGACGATCTCCGGCACTCCTCCGAGATCGCGGATGGCGCGTTCGATCGCCGCTGCGCGGAGGCGTCCGTTCTCGGCGTTCTCGGTCAGTTCTCGGCGCACGGCCTCGGTGCGCGCCTGCGCGACGCGGGTTTCGGCGACCTGGATTTCGGTGTTGGTCAGATCGAGTACGGCGTGCAGCTGGGTGATGAGTGTGGGGACGGTGGTGAGGGTCATAGTGTGTCCTTCCGGTTCGTGGGGTGCGATCAGATCAGGCTGGAGATGAGATACGCAGCGAGGAGGACTCCGACCAGAACGGCCGCAGCGGTGACGGCCGCGAGGACCGCCGATCCGGTCACCGACATCGCGGGCACGGCGGCAACGAGCGCAGCGACGAGAGCGGTCCCGAGCGAGAAACGACGGTCGGGCTCGTCCTGCTGGTTCTTCGCGTGCCGGGGCGCGTGCGTGCGGAGTGCATTGTGGGCAAGGGTCATGGTTCGATTTCCCGTCTGGAGTCGAATGCGGACCAGAGTCGGGGCGTACACGAGAGGGCATTCGCCGGACGACGCTGTCGGCGCCTTCGTGCAGGGCCCGGGTTTCGCGATTTACAGCGGTAGTGCGCTGACGACATCGACTGCACGGGCGGTGTCTCGTTCGGCCATTGCTTGTTCTCTCCCTGCCGCAACGTCACATGCTCGTACGTGTGCGGCTCGTTCGGGTCGTCAACTTATCTGCTCTGGCGGATACAGATTTCATCTTATCTACTCGACAGTAAAGGTCAACCCGTTGAAGCATGTGAATCGGCCGACGCGGGGATTCCGCGTACCGAAACCACCAGGACCAGCGCGGATGACACACCCACGGGATCCCGTTTCCCGAGAAGACCGGAGGCGGACGCCGGCCTGACGGATCACTCTCCGGCCGAGCCGCGCTCCGATCCTTCCAACCGGGACGCCAGATCCGCATTCTCGGATTCGAGCGCGAGAATGCGCTGAATGCCCGGGACGTTCACTCCGTCCTCCATGAGCTGGGCAATGCGCGCCAACCTGACCAGATCGTCTTCGCTGTATCTGCGGGTGCCGCCACTGGTCCGGGCCGGGGTCAGCAATCCGCGACGCTCGTACAGCCGCAGAGTCTGCGGGCCGATGCCCGTCAACTCCGACGTCACCGCAATTCCGTAGACCCCGCGACATGAGCGGGGTAGGGCGTCGATGGTCACAACAGGCTCCCTTCTGCTTAAGGAACACCTGATATTAACAAACGAATGAAACGAATCTATAACGAGGGATATAGATTTTGCATATTCCGCCCATCATGACGGCTCGGCCGTGGCGAGGACCAGGACCGGGTGACGTAATCTCGGGTCCGAACCGAACACGAACCGCGGCCGCCCCGGCAGGGTTCGTGGAGGTGTCGTGGCCGCGAGTGCCACGGCCTCAGCGCCAGAGACGAGAAGACGGTGCCCCGCACTCAGGAACACGCTGATCGTTACCGCGACGCCCTCACTGCGCTCGCCGCGGCCACCCAGCGACCGGCAAATGTCGTCAACACCGGTACGGGCTACGCGATCCGGGTCGACTTCGAGTACAACCGCTACCTTCTCGCATCCAACGCGGCCGACGGACTGACCGACGCCGCCGAGGACACGTCCGAATGGCGAGTCAGCCTGTACCAGGGCGCCGCCGACGGCACTTCCGACGAACTGCTGGCCGCCGCCGAGCACGCATGGCTCGTCGACGCGTTCGACCTGGCATTCGCCGACATCCGGGCCGAGGGCAAATGGCAGTCGGCCGACGCATCGTTCGACGAGTTCAACCCCACCAACGACCAGTCTGCGAGCTGAGCCGGTCAGCGCGGCTCAGGCGCGACCCGGGACCTCGGACTGCACGAGCAGCTCCAGCTCGGCGTTGCGCGCCGCGAGGATCGCGTTCTCGGCTTCGAGCTG
Source organism: Rhodococcus wratislaviensis (assembly GCF_900455735.1). Lineage (GTDB taxonomy): Bacteria > Actinomycetota > Actinomycetes > Mycobacteriales > Mycobacteriaceae > Rhodococcus_F > Rhodococcus_F wratislaviensis. The sequence continues at coordinate 629,851 of NZ_UAUI01000022.1, forward strand.
AAGGATCTGACCGATTCCGATCAGATTGACACCGGCCGCGACGAGTTCGGTGATTTTCTGGAGGCGGGCGACATCCTCCTCGCTGTACCGGCGTGTTCCGCCGCCCGTGCGAGTCGGTGTGATCAACCCTCGCCGCTCGTACAAGCGCAGCGTCTGCGGCCCGATACCCGTCAGCTCCGACGTTACCGAGATCCCGTACACACCCCGCTGCGAACGAAGGGGCACTTGAGAGGACGTCACCGGATCTCCCTTCTTCTCAGGGCGCATCAATCTTAGCAAGGCCCGGACGACACAATGTGCCGCAGGGGGTACAGGTTCGCTTCGTTATACATGCACTGCCGTCCCGCAGTTCGGTCGCCTGGATCTCGGCGGCCCGGTAGGTCACACGGCCTCGCCTGATGTCGTCCTGGTCCAGTTCCCCGTCCGGTGATCGCCCCTCGAGCAGCAATCTTGTCGATTCCGCTTGAACTTCCTACGCTAGGACTGTAGAACAAATCTATATTCTTCAACGCAGATAAGTTCTCACCACGAGGTGGGCACCAAGGAGAACAGATGACCACACACGACCCGCAGAACGCTCCCCCTGACGGAGAAGTCCTCGTTCTCGGCGCAGGCAGCGGCGGAGCGATCGCCGGCGGCCTGATCGCCACGCTGGCGCTCAGCGCGCTCACTCTCCTCTCGTCCCTGCCGACCTGACGGCCGGCCCTGCCACCTTTTCCACCCCGACCCTCCGCACCCGACAGGACACAGCGCTCATGCCCGCTAGCTCCACATCCCACGCTTCCGCCACCACTACTGCCTCGCGAGGCGGAGCAACGATGAGCACCGAGGAAATCAAGGCCCGGATCGAGGCGATGTTCGCCGACGAGGCCACCGATACCTCCCCCGCACTCGTCGAATAGCGACGCCATTGCCGATGCCGGCAGGTCAGAGAAGGGCAGAGCCATGAATGTGTCCACCCAGCTCGTCGCACCATCCTGCGAAATCCGTCGCATCCCCTCGAGGACGACGCCGACGCATCGCACGATGCCTGCGCCGGATGTCGCAGCGGAAGACCGCCGGGCGGAACGCCCGGAGGCCGGGCGCCGCGAGCGCGACCAGTACCGTGACGTGCCCGCGCAGTGCGCGGCCATCGGCAGGCTCTCCGCCTCCGACCCCCGCCGCGAACTGTTGCGGCAGCGGCTGATCGAACGTTGCCTGCCGCTCGCCGAACACATCGCCCGGCGTTTCCACGGTCGCGGCGAACCACTCGACGACCTGATTCAGGTCGCCCGCCTCGGTCTGGTCAAGGCCGTCGACCGCTTCGACGCCCGCTGCGGAGCGAACTTCGTGTCCTACGCCGTGCCGACCATCACCGGCGAAGTGCGCAGGCACTTCCGCGACACGGGCTGGGCTATGCGCGTCCCGCGCAGCATGCAGGAACTGCACCTCTCCCTCACCAACGCGACGACGGAACTGACCACCACACTCGGACGCGCCCCGACGGCGAGCGAACTGGCCGAGGCCGTCGGGATCGACAAGGACGAAGTCGTGCAGGGGCTCCGGGTCGCCGACGCGTACAGCACCCTCTCCACCGATTTCCCGCTCGGCGAGAACGAACGACCGCTGTCGGAGACGATCGGCGACGTCGACCCGGCCCTCGCCCACGTCGAGGACCACGCGGTCCTCGCGCCCCTGCTGGAATCGCTTCCCCACCTCGAACGCACCGTGCTGGTTCTGCGCTTCTTCGGCAACATGACCCAGTCGCAGATCGCCGCTCGGGTGGGTGTCTCGCAGATGCAGGTGTCCCGGCTCCTGTCCAAGACCCTGGCGGACCTGCGCGGGAAACTCGCCGACGCCGGGGGTCAGATGCTCTCGTGAGCGGCCAGGAAGTCCTCCCACGTCCGCTTGCCCGTCGCTGCGACGTCGAGTGACAGGTTCGCGCCGTTTCGGTACGCACGGCCGGCCTTTCCCGGCATCCGGACCGGCATCATCGGCCGACGCCGTCCGGTCGCCTGCAAATATCCGCGCATCAGATCGGCGATTCCGTAGACGGTCGGCCCGGGCAGGTCGGGAACCAGGCCGGCCGGGGCGCCGAGCGTCAGTTCCACCAGACGCGCCGCGACCTCCCCCGAGTCGACCGGCTGGAAACGCAATCCGCCCGGGACCGGGATCACCGGCAGTTTCACCATCTTCTGCAGCATGGCCAGCACCAGGTCGTGGAACTGGGCCGCGCGCAGCGTCGTCCACGGCACACCCGAGTCGGCCACCGCGCGTTCCGCGGCCAGCTTGGATCCGAACCAGCCGAGCGGAACTCCGTCGGCGCCGATCACCGAGATGTACACCAGGTGCTGCACCCCGGCGCGCGAGGCGGCCTCCACCAGGTTCCGCGTCGCCACCTCGTCCCCCTTGGGGCCGCCCGCCAGGTGCAGAACGGTCTCGACCCCCTCCAGTGCAGGCTCTATTCCCTTGCCCTCGAACAAGTCATCGGTCACGTACTCGACGCCGTCGCCGGGCTCGCGGCCGTGCCGGCTGAGAACGCGCACGTCCCGTCCCGCCGCCCGCAGTAGTGGGACGACCTGACGTCCCAGCGTGCCCGTACCGCCGGTGATCAGAATGGGTGATGTCATGATCTCTCCAGATTCGTTGGGTGCGGGACTCGGTTTCCCGGTCTCGACAGCTGGTTTTCGGTGGATCTACTGCTAGGACACGCGGCGAGGAAGGAATGTGACACGGTGGACGACCGCGATCGGCTGACGGAGCGTTTCGAGGAACACCGCCCCCGGCTGCGGGCTGTCGCGTACCGGATGCTGGGCTCGGTGAGCGAGGCCGACGACGCCGTCCAGGAGGCGTGGCTGCGCATGAGCCGCGCCGACACCGGCGACGTGGAAAATCTCGAGGCCTGGCTGATCACCGTGGTGTCGCGGGTATGCCTGAACGTGCTGCGCTCACGCGAGCAGCGGCGCGAGGAACCTCTCGACGTGCAGGCACACGACCCGGTCGTCGGCCGCGAGGACGGTGGCGATCCCGAACACGAAGCGATGCTGGCCGACTCGGTCGGTCTGGCACTGCTCGTGGTGCTCGACACGCTGACCCCGGCCGAACGGCTCGCGTTCGTGCTGCACGACATGTTCGACGTGCCCTTCGACGACGTCGCACCCATCGTGGGTCGCTCCTCCACTGCGGTGCGGCAACTCGCCAGCCGGGCCCGGCGACGGGTCAAGGGAGCCTCGCCTGCCCCGGACACGGCGGATCTGGACCGCCGGCGCCGCGTCGTCGACGCCTATCTGGCCGCCACCCGCGGCGGCGACTTCGACGCTCTGGTCGCCCTGCTCGATCCGGACGTGGTGCTCCGGGCCGATCCGGCTGTCGGCCCCACCCCGGCACCTCTCGTGATCCGGGGTGCTCGTGTCGTGGCCAAGGGCGCGCTCGCCTCCTCGGAACGGGCCCGGTTCACTCAGATCGCCCTGGTGAACGGGGCGGTCGGACTCGTGATGGCTCTCCACGGACGGCTGCACCTGGTGCTGGAGTTCACGATCGAGGACGGCAGGATCACCGAGATCAACGTCATCGCAGAACCCGATCGCGTCGGCCGACTCGATCTCGCGGTCCTCGGTGACTGAAGGGACCCCGGTCACCCTTACCGGGTGATGCCCCTGCGCGCCCCGACCCGCAGCATGGAGGTTGCCGACACTGCGCGGAGAGGGGCGCGAACGTGACCACTGCCTCGGACGACGATGCCCCACCTCAGAGCGCGGCCGCGCCGTCGCCGTTCCCGCCGATCGCCGACTACGCCTTCCTCTCGAACTGCCACACCGGGGCGCTGATCGCACCGGACGGTTCCGTCGACTGGCTGTGCGTGCCCCGGTTCGACTCGCCCAGCGTGTTCGGTTCCCTCCTCGACCGCGAGGCGGGGATGTTCCGGATCGGCCCGTTCGGGCTCAATGTTCCGGCGTCCCGGCAGTACGAGCCGGGAAGCAACACCATTTCGGTGGTGTGGAACACGCCGACCGGTTGGGTGACCGTGCGCAGCGCGCTGACGATGGGTCCGAGCCGCGGCGAGGACACCGTCACTCCCCACACACGACCGCCTGCAGACGAGGACGCCGATCACATGCTGGTCCGCACGGTCACCTGCCTCGACGGCAGCGTGGAGGTGGAGTTGGTGTGCGAGCCCGTGTTCGACTACGGACGCACGCCGGCGGAGTGGGTTCTCGTGGACGGCGATCGGCACACCGCCGACGCGAGCGGCGCGGGTCGGACCCTGCGCCTGCGGACGGACATGGCGCTCGGCATCGAGGGTGGGCGGGTTCGCGCCCGCCACGTGCTCGAGAAAGGTGAAACCCTGTACTGCGCGCTGTCGTGGGCTGCGGGACTCGCCGCGCCGGAAACGACGGAAGAGGCTGTCGCGCAACTCGATGCAACCTCGGCGTTCTGGCGGCGCTGGTTCAGCCACGCACGTTTCCCCGACCACCGGTGGCGGGAGGCGATCCAGCGGTCCGCCCTGACCATCAAGGGACTCACGTACATGCCGACCGGCGCCACCGTCGCAGCCCTCACGACGTCCCTGCCGGAAACCCCGGGTGGCGAACGCAATTGGGATTACCGGTACACGTGGATGCGGGACTCCACGTTCACACTGCAGGCGCTGCACTACCTGAATCTGGACTGGGAGGCCGACGAGTTCATGCAGTTCGTCGCCGACCTCGAGTCGAACGGCGATGGTGCACTACAGATCATGTACGGAATCGACGGCACCCGCGACCTGACGGAGTCGACCCGCGACGACCTGTCCGGCTACGCGGGGGCGCGCCCGGTGCGCATCGGCAACGGGGCGTTCGACCAGCGGCAGAACGACGTGTTCGGCGCCGTCCTCGACTCGATCCTGTTGCACACGGTGCGCAGCAAGCGGCTCCCCCGCCGGCTGTGGCCGCTCGTGCAGCAGCAGGCGACGTGCGCGTCCGCGGTGTGGCGCAACCCCGATCAGGGGATCTGGGAGGCCCGGGGCGCACCGCAGCACTATGTGTCGTCGAAGTTGATGTGCTGGGTGGCACTGGACCGGGCGTCGAAGATTGCGGGCATCCGCGGCGATCGCTCGGCCGGGGAAACCTGGCGTGCCACAGCCGAAGAGATCCGCGCGGACATCCTCGAGCACGGGGTGAAGAACGGGGTGCTGCGCCAGCACTACGACACCGAGGCGCTGGACGCGTCGACCCTGCTCGCCGCGGTGTTCGGATTCCTGCCTCGTGGGGACGAACGCCTGCGCGCCACCGTCGACGCCATCGCGAACGATCTCACCGAGGACGGATTCGTCCTGCGCTACCGCACCGGTGAAACCGACGACGGGTTGTCGGGCAAGGAAGGCAGTTTCCTGATCTGCTCGTTCTGGCTGGTGTCGGCACTGACCGTGGTCGAACAGGTGCAGGAGGCAACCGATTTGATGGAGCGGTTGCTCAGCGTGTCCTCGCCCCTGGGGTTGTACGCCGAGGAGTTCGACACGAGCACCGGCCGCCATCTCGGCAATTTCCCACAGGCGTTCTCCCACCTCGCGCTGATCGAGGCCGCGGGTCGCATCATCCTCCACGAGCGGATGCGGGAACTGATGTGAGCCCGGACGGGATCCGACGTCCCGTCACCGTAGGCTGAGATCGTGTCCCGAGCAGAGTCGAATCGGACGTACAGCGGCCAACCGGTTGCCGAACGTCGCGTGGCCCGCCGGGTACGGTTCCTCGACTCCGCCCTGTCGGTCTTCGCGGAGAAGACGTACGCCCGCAGTTCGATCAGCGACATCTGCGCCCGGGCCGGACTGTCGCGTCGCCAGTTCTACGAGGAGTTCGGCAGCCGCGAGGACATCCTCCTGGCGCTCTACGACACGATTCAGGACGAGGCCCGGGACGCGGTCCTGGCCGCGAACGACCGGGCGCCTTCGCGGGATCCGCGGACCGTCGCAGGCACCGTCATGACGGCGTACATCGAATCGGTCGGCACTGACGAGCGGCGGGCCAGGATCATCTTCGTGGAGGTGGTCGGGGCGGGCCCCCGGGTCGAGCAGTACCGACTCGAGCGCCGCACGCAGTGGGCGCGACTCTTCGAGACCGTCACCCGCACGATCGACGGCGGCGTCGTCGACCCGCCCGAGCGGTTCGCGATGGTGTCGATCGCCTTCATCGGGGCAGTCAACGACCTCGCCCACCACTGGAGCACCGCCTCCCCCCGACCGTCTGCGTCGGTCCTGGTGGACGTCCTGAGCACGATGCTCATCGCGCTGGTCACCGATCAGACCTGAGCCGAACTTACTCGCGAGTATTGCGATACCCGTCGCACCTGATCTAGGGTCTGCCTCAAAGTGAGACATAGCCGTCTCACTTCGGCCGGGGAGGACCACATGATCGGATCGAGAGCGCTTCGACGGCGAATGCTGCTGGTGGGAGCGATGGTGGTGGGCGCACAGCTCGCCGTCGCCCCGCCGTCGGTCGGGGGTCCCGTCGACGGCGGAACGTCCGTGGACGTGCAGCCGGCACCTACCGTTCCCGCCTGGCCGGAGGCCGACCGGGATTTCTACGAACCACCGGCCGACGTGGTCGCGGCGGCCGAGCCGGGCGAGGTCATCGCCGCCCGCGAAGTCCACCTGGCGAACCTGTCGGTGCTTCCGGTGAACGTCGACGCGTGGCAGCTGTCGTACCGCTCCACCAACTCGCGGGACGAGCCGATCCCCGCCGTCGCGACGGTGGTCAAACCGAGGGGCACGATCGACGGCGTCCGCAATCTGCTCTCGCTCCAGCCGGCGGAAGACTCCCTCGGCAAGTACTGCGCCGCCTCGTACGCACTACAGCAGTGGTCCGTGCCCGCGCCGCTGACCGGTCAGATCGTCGCGCCGCTGCAGTTCCTCGAGGCGCAGGCCGCCCTCGCCCAGGGATGGGCCGTCGTGATGCCGGATCACCAGGGCCCGAACGCCGCGTATGCGGCCGGGCCCCTCGCCGGCCGCATCACCCTGGACGGGATCCGGGCTGCGGAGAACTTCGACCCACTGGGGCTGTCGGGCCGGCAGACTCCGGTCGGGTTGATGGGCTACTCCGGAGGTGCGATCGCGACGGGTCACGCCGCCGAACTCCACGCGAGCTATGCGCCGGACCTGAACATCGTCGGCGCGGCCGAAGGCGGCATCCCCGCCGACCTCGGCGCCCTCGTCGATCTCGCGGACAACAACCTGGGTGCGGGAATCGTGCTGGGCGGCGTGTTCGGCGTGAGCCGTGACTATCCCGAACTCGCCGAGTATCTCGACACGCACCTGAATCCACTCGGCAAGCAACTCCTGGCCGCCAAGGGCAATCTCTGTGTCAGCTATCAGGCAGCACTCCTGCCGTTCGCGAACCTGAGGGGCCTGTTCGACAGCCCCGGCGGCGACCCGCTGCGCGATCCGGTGGTCGAATCGGTGCTCGACCGGACGAAGATGGGTCATCGGGTCCCGGACGTGCCGATGTTCATGTACCAGGCGAACCCGGACTGGCTGGTACCGGTCGGGCCCGTCGACGCACTCGTCGACACCTACTGCCAGGACCCGAACGCCCGGGTGACGTACACCCGCGACCACGCCAGCGAGCACCTGTCCCTCGAACCGGTCGCGGCCGCGAGCGCACTACTGTGGCTGCGGGACCGGTTCGACGGGGTGCCCGCCGACGCCGGATGCACCACCCGCGACGTGGGATCGATGGCCCTCGACCAGGCGACGTGGCCGGTGTGGTCGTCGATCGTCGGTGACACGATCGCGAGTCTGCTCGGTCAGCCGATCGGTACGTGAGGGCGCGGGTTCAGAGGCCGCCGACACCGGCGAGCAGTTTGCGCGCCCCCTCGTGGAGGCGGTCCCGGACGGTGGCGACGCTGGTCTGCATCGTGTCCGCCACCTCGTCGCAGGACATTCCCCGGTAATACACGAGGGCCAGTGTCTCCCTTTCGAGGGCGGGCAACGATTCCACTGCATCCAGTACCGCCGACCTGCACGAATTCACTTGCATGCATTCATCGTCAATGACCGGCGGGGTCGGAAACAGGGACCCCAGGGTGACGAACCGCCCACCCCGGGGTGACCGTGCGGCAAAGACAGAGGGCCACCTTCCCGGGGGAAGGTGGCCCTCTGTGTGCGGAGGCGATTCCGCGGTGGAGCCTCCTGTCAGGATTGAACTGACGACCGCTCGCTTACAAGGCGAGTGCTCTACCACTGAGCTAAGGAGGCGGACACGCGCGCCCATCATATCCATTGCAGGAACGTCGGCTACTTCCGCCCACATTGGATAGCGTTGGAGCCATGAGTACCTCGGAGATCGCCACCGTCCTCGCTTGGCACGACGCCCTCAACTCCGGCGACATCGACACTCTGCTGTCGCTGTCGAGCGACGACATCGAGATGGGTGGCCCGAAAGGCGCGACTCAGGGCCTGGCGGCGCTGCGGGAATGGGCGTCTACCGCGGGCATCACGCTGATTCCGCAGCGAATGTATTACTACGACGGCGTGCTGGTGGTCGAACAGCAGGCCACGTGGGCGGACCCCGCGGAGACGCGTATCCTGGCCTCTGCATTCCGTGTCGTCCACGATCAGGTCATCTCCACGTTCCGCCACGAGACACTCGAGTCTGCACTCTCCGCTACCGATTTGACCGAGAAAGATCTTGTCTCCGACACGTAGTATGGCCAAGCTCACAGAATCCCTCCAACGGCTCACAGGCGACCGTCGCGCAACGGTCGATGCGGTCACCGCTGCACCCACACCGCTGCAGCCGATCGACCTCACCGACGACGCGGTGGTCGCCGAAGTACTCGACCTCGCCGTGAGAGTCGGTGAAGTGCTCCTTGCGTCGGGCACCGGTGCGATGGACACCGCCGAGCAGGTGCAGTTCATCGCCGCCACGTACGGCCTCGCCCAGTGTGATGTGGATGTCACGTACAACTCCATCGTGCTGTCCGCGTACCGCGGGCCGACCCTCCCGCCGGCGAGCACGATGCGGATAGTGCACTACCGCTCGATGGACTTCACCCGTCTCGCGGCGGTGGACCGGCTCACGCGGCGGATCCGCCGTGAGGCCGTCACCCCCAGCGAGGCGCACGAAGCCCTGACCGCGGTCACCACGGCGCCGCACCCGTACAACCGCTGGATCGCGACGCTCGCCTGGGCGTCCATGGCCGCGTCGGTCTCCGTGTTGATGGGCGGTGGGGTGCTGGTCGCATCGGTCGCCTTCCTGACGACGATGGTGATCTACCGGGTCAACCGGGTCCTCAACCGCATCGGCCTGCCGTTCTTCTTTCAGCAGGTGGCGGGCGGTCTGGTGGCGGCGACCCCGGCGGCGACGCTCTACACGTTCCAGGATCAGCTGGGTGTCGAGATCAGACCCTCGCAGATCATTTCTGCCGGTGTGGTGGTGCTGTTGTCCGGGTTGTCGCTGGTCGGTTCCGTGCAGGACGCCATCACGGGGGCACCGATCACGGCGGCGGCGCGATTCTTCGAAGTGGTCATGATGACCGGCGGCATCATCGCCGGTGTGGCCATCTCGTTGCGTCTGACCGGCGTGCTGGGTTCGACGCTGCCGCCCGTCAACGTCGAGATCACGGAACTCGTGCAGCTACCCGTGCTGGTGATGTCGGGCGCTTTCGCGTCGATGTTCTATGCATTGGCCTGTTACGCCGAGCAGCGCGCCCTCACGGCCGCGTGGTTCGGCGGCGCGGCCGGCGCCCTGGTCTACATGGTGGCGCACCAGTTCGGCATCGGCCCCATCATCGGTTCGGCGCTCGCAGCCACAGTGGTCGGTTTCGCCGGTGGTCTGATGGCCCGCCGCGCGCTCACGCCGCCGCTGGTCGTCGTGGTGGCGGGTATCACACCACTGCTGCCGGGTCTGTCTCTGTACCGGGGTCTCTACGCCCTGCTCAACAACGAAGTGGTGATCGGACTGAGCTCGCTGCTGGCGGCGTTCGGTATCGGTTGCGCGCTCGCGGCGGGCGTCACGCTAGGCGAATGGATCGCCCGGACCCTGCGGAGGCCGCGCATCCTGCGTCGCACAGACGACATCCGCCGCCCCGTCTTCAAGACGAGGCGGCGGAAGGCGGTCGAAACACACACACAGAAAGCGGCGTGAGGCAGTTTCAGGTGACGGCCTCTCGGCCGTCTGCCGGGTACGACCGCCGGTGTCTCACCGGACGGTCGTCCCGGCACGTCGTCGCCGACACGCGGCGACGGGGAGGTCAGCTCTTGTCGACGCTGTGCCGTCCGCCCGACTTCTCGTCGGCCTCCATGGCCTCACGCAGGCTCTTCGGCCGCATGTCGGTCCAGTTCTTCTCCACGTACTCGAGGCATGCGGCCCGGCTTTCCTCGCCGAAAACCACGCGCCAGCCTGCCGGCACCTCAGAGAACGTGGGCCACAGTGAGTGCTGGTCCTCATCGTTCACCAGCACGTAGAAGCGGCCTTCTTCGTCATCGAATGGATTGGTGCTCATCTCGCCTCGCTTGTCGCATACGTGTCCTGTGCGTTCACACTAGCAAGCGCGCCGTTACGGCCACGCCTTGTTACGACAGATGTAACGATCTCTCCCGCCCGCACGGCAACGTTCGACAGGAGCGACGACGTGATTCCGTGCGTTTTCTCCGTGCCGCCCTGCAGATAGATTCCCGCTGTGACGTCCGGTGAAACCGCCAATCTGTAATCTCGGCCCACTTCACGTGGCGGGTGGGTTTTCGGCGCGAGATCGCCGAGCAGAGGCTCGAGGGGTGCGGGAGTGAAGCCGGTGGCCAGAATCAGTGCGTCGCAGGCGAGAGTGTCGGTGAGGCCGTCGACACCGCTGCGGACAGCCACCTCGATTCCGTCCGAAGTCTCGTCGACGGCAATGATCTCCGACGCGCGGCGCATGAACAGGCGGCGACGCCCCCGTACGCGTTCCTGGTATTCGGTCGCGTAGAGCTCGTTGATGAGCTCGATGTCGACCACCGAATAGTTAGTACTCCTATGGACATCCAGCAATCGCAGTCGCTCCGCCTCCGGGGCGCCGTGCAGATCGTCCACCGCCTCCGGATCGAAGATGCGGTTGGCGTACGGGCTGTCGTCGGCCGGGCTGTAGCCGTAACGCGAGAAGACGCTGTGGACTTCGGCTTCGGGGTAGTTTCCGTGCAGGTACTGCACGATCTCGGCGGCGCTCTGGCCTGCCCCGAGGACGACGAATCGATGGTGGACCGGGGCCGGCATCTCGCCGAGCCGGAACAAGAACTGGTGATTGTGGAAGCACCGCGCAGAGGGGTTGGCCCACTCGGGGATTCGTTCCCGCAGACCGGCGCCCATCACGACGTTGCGCGCGATCACCGTGCTGCCGTCGGCGGTGCGGACCTCGAAACGGTCGATCACCCCGTCGTCGCCGCGGATTCCGCGTACGGTCTCCACTGCGGTGCCGTATCGCACGTCGGCGTCCACTCGGCGTGCCGCCCACTGCAGGTAGTCGTGGAACTCGTGACGCGTCGGGAAGAAGGTCTGGTGATTGACGAAGTCGACGAGGCGACCCTGATCGAAGAGGTAATTGAAGAAGGTGAATGCGCTACGCGGATTCCGGAACGTCACCAGGTCCTTCGGAAACGCGATCTGCATCGTCGCGCCGTCGAGAAGCATCCCGGGATGCCACCCGAATCGATCCTGCTTCTCGAAGAACTGCGCGCTGATCCGCTCACGCGGGGGGCACTCCGCATTGTGTTCCTCGATGGCAATGGCCAGGGCGAGGTTAGCGGGACCGAATCCGACACCCACGACATCTCGCACTGGGAGATCTGTACCGACCGTTTCCGGCGATTCACTCATAGCTCGTTGTCCGTCCTCGACGCCGCGCCGCACCCGACCCAGCCGCCGTCTGCCTTCCGAAAAGATAGTGAAGCCTATCCTTATTTCCAGCACAGTACCAAGTACTTCCGGCCCTCGCGGCGGCGAACTCCGCCCCGGAACTGCGATCTAGATCACTCTTGATCATCGGGATCCTTCCGCCCATGCGGTGACCAGCGACGACAACTCCGACGCCCAGCCACGAACCTTCTCGGCGTCCAGCACATCCGAGGAGAACGAGAAATATGCGTGGACGGGCCCGTCACCGATCGGCTCGTAGAAGCTCAGCGTCAGGTCCGAATCCGGAACACCCACCGGCACCGGCATCACGCCGCCCAGCGCGTCGAGATGACCGAGCCTGGCCTGCTCGTGATGAACGAGCATGATCTGCGGACGGAGCACCGGCGTCTCGCCGACCGCCTCCACGACGTCGGCGAACGCCACGTCCTGGTTGTCCAGCGCGTCGAGATTCGCGGTGCGGATACGCCGCAGCAACTCCACGGGATCGGGATCACCGCTCGTATCCGTTCGCAACAGAACGATATTGAAGAAGCAGCCGACCAGCGCGTCCAGCGCCTCCTCCGTGCGTCCCGCGACGAGTGACCCCAGCGGAATGTCCGTGCCGGCGCCGTGCCGTGTCAGCACGGTGGCGAGCGCGGCCTGCAACACCATGAACAGGCTGGTGCCCGTGTCGCTCGCGAACTTCTCGACCGCACTGTGGAGATCTGCGTCGATCTCGACCGGGACGATCTCCGCCGTCCGCGGTCCGCGAACCGCCGGGGCGGGCAGTGCGAGCCGGGACGGCATGCCGTCCAGCGTCTCCCGCCAGTAGTCGAGCTGACGCGACCGACGGCTGTCCGGGTCCTCGGGATCGCCGACGAGTGCCTGCGACCACACGACGTAGTCGGCGTATCCGACGGGCAGCGGTTCCCACGCGGGTTCCTCGCCGTGCGACCGGGCGGCGTATGCGCCCATCAGATCGCCGAGCAACGGCACCACGGACCACTCGTCGACGGCGATGTAGTGCATCGCGAGAAGCAACGCCTGGGTGCCGTCGGCGCCGGTCACGAGATGCACGCGCAGCGGTTCGTGCTCGGTGAGATCGACGGGTTCCTGCGCCAATTCGAAGACCGTGCGGTGCACGTCTCCGTCCCCGACGTCGACGAGTTCGAGGGCGGGCCGCATCGCTTCCTGCGCGACGACGGTGTCCCCGGCCTCCACATACACGGTCCGCAACGGCTCGTGCCGGGACGTGACGTCGTCGAGGGCCTGCGCCAGGATCTCGGGGTCGACGGTGTCGCGAAGCTGCAGCGACAGTGCGTGGCTGGCTCGCGACTCGGCGCCTGCCGCCCGGAACTGCTTCCAGAACCGGCGTTGCGGCCCGGACAGCGGCAGCGCCTCCGGCCTCGGGTCCGCCGCCGTCAGCACCGGCCTGCCCGTGGACGAGGCCCCCGCGACGATCGCGGCGAGTTCGGCCACCGTGGAATTGTCGAACACGTCCCGGATGCCGATGTCGACGGCGAACCGCCCACGGATCCGTCCCACCAACCGCATCGACGCCATGGAGTTGCCACCCAGGTCGAAGAAGTTGTCGTGGATGCCCACCGACGGCAGGTGCAGGATGTCGGCGAACACGGCCGCGATCTCCTTCTGCTCCGGCGTCTGCGGCGTGCCGTCCCCGGTCAGGGCCGACCAGTCCGGCAGCGGAAGCGCCTTGCGGTCGAGTTTGCCGTTGGGTGTCAACGGGAGATCGCCGTCCAGCACGACCACGAGAGTCGGCACCATGTAGTCGGGCAACCGCGTGGCGGCGTGATCCCGCACCGCCTGCGGATCGATCCGCCCGGCTCCGTGACCGTCTGCCGGTGTCACATAGCCCACCAGCCGGACGATGTCGCCGGTCCGGTCCGCGACGACCGCCGACTGTTTCACCGCCGGATGGCTTCCGAGTGCCGCGATGATCTCGCCGAGTTCGATGCGGAATCCACGGATCTTCACCTGGTCGTCGACGCGTCCGAGGAAGTCGATGTTGCCGTCGGCCCGCCAGCGCGCCCGGTCGCCGGTCCGGTACATCCGGGTGCCCGCTTCGCCGAAGGGGCTGGGCACGAACCGGGCCGACGTGAGGTCGGGCCGGCCGAGGTATCCGCGGGCCAGCCCGCGTCCCGCGATGTACAACTCGCCCGCCACGCCCGGCGGCACCGGTTGCAGGCGGTCGTCGAGGACGTACGCCTGCTCGTTCGGATCGGGGATACCGATCGGCACAGCCGAGTTCCATCCGGGTTGTGCCTGCCACAACGTGTTGTTGACGGTGGCCTCGGTGAGACCGTACGCGGCGAGCAGGTTGAGGCGTTCCGCCCAGCGTCCGATCAGTTCCGGCGGCACGGTCTCGGTGCCCACCAGCACGGTGCATCCCTCCGGGACGTCGCATCCCGACGGCAGCGCCGCCAGCAGGGACGGCGGAATGATCGCGTGCGTGACGTCGTGTGCGGCCATGAAATCGGTGAGTTCCGGTCCGGCGACGCGGGACTCGTCGGGCACGATGACCAGGCGGGAGCCCGTGCACAGTGCCATCGACAACTCGAAGACCGCGACGTCGAATCCGATCGACGCGAACTGCATCACCACCGAACCCGGCACGAGCTTCATCCGCTGTTCGGCGGTGGCGACGAGGCTGGGTATCCCGTCGTGAGTGAGGATCGCGCCCTTGGGTTTTCCGGTGGAGCCCGACGTGTAGATGACGTACGCGGCGTGGTCCAGGCCCTGCGGGGGTTGCGGCACCTGCAGGGCGGGCCCGGTCTCGAGTTCCGTGACGACGGACTCGTCGTCGAGGAGAACGCGAGCGAGACCGTCGACGTCCGCGATGCGCGGGCTCTCCCCCACCGTGGTCACCAGCACCCGCGCGGCGGAGTCGGCGAGCATGTAGGAGATGCGGTCGGACGGGTGGGTCAGGTCGAGCGGAAGGTACGCCGCCCCGAGCTTCAGCACCCCGAGCACCGTCGCGACCATCTGCGCCGATCTCGGGACAGCCAGTCCCACAACGTCTTCGACGGAAACTCCGCGGCGATGCAGCAAGGCCGCGATCCGGTCGGCGCGGACACTCAGTTCCGCGTACGTCACCGCACCGTCGGCGTCGACGACGGCCACGGCGTCGGGGGTCGCCGCCACGTGGCGCGCGAACGCCTCGGAGAACGTCTCCTCCGCCACCGGCTGTGACGTGTCGTTGAAACCGCACACCACCAGTTCGCGTTCCTCGCCGAGGAACACGTCGAGGTCGCCGACCGCGCGACCCGAGTCGGACGCCAGAGCATCGAGCACCACGACCTGTCTGCGCGCGATGTCTTCCGCGGTGGCCCGGTCGAACAGGTCCGAACCGTATTCGAGACGCAGTTCCACGCGGTCGTCGTCGAGGTACTCGGTGAAGTTGAACACCAGGTCGAACTTGGCCGTGCGTTCCTCGAACGCCACCGGGGTGAGGGCCGACCCCGGCGCGAGCGCCGAATCGGACGTCCGGCTGTGGTAGCCGACCATCACCTGGAACAGGGGGTTCCGGGCCAGGGTGCGCGCCGGATTCACCTTCTCCACGACGGTTTCGAACGGGACGTCCGCATGGGAGAAGGCCGCCAGGTCGGTGTCGCGGACCCGTGCCAGCAACTGGTCGAACGTGGGGTTGCCCGACACGTCCGTCCGCAGCACCACGGTGTTGACGAAGAATCCGACCAGGTCGTCGAGACCCTGTTCGCTGCGGCCGGCGACCGGCGCTCCGATCGGCAGGTCGTCGCCCGCACCGAGGCGGTGCAGCAACGCCGCCGACGCCGCGTGCAGCACCATGAACATGCTGGTGCCCGACGTCCGGGCGAGCGAACGCAGGGCCCGTGTCGTCGCGGCGTCGAGCGTCGTCTCGATCGCGCCGCCTGCGAAGCTCGGCCGCGCCGGACGGGTGCGATCGGTGGGGAGCACCAACTCCTCCGGCGCACCGTCGAGAGTCTTCGCCCAGTAGTCGAGTTGGCGGCTGACGAGGCTGGACGGGTCCTGCGGGTCACCCAGGACGTCGCGCTGCCACAGCGTGTAGTCGGCGTATTGCACGTCGAGCGGCTCCCACGCCGGCGCCGAGCCCTGCGCGCGAGCGGTGTACGCCGTCATCAGGTCCCGCAGGAACGGGCGGTCCGACCATTCGTCGGTGGCGATGTGGTGCAGCACGATGGCCAGCACCTGCTGGTCCGCGACCCGGATGAGGCTCGCGCGCACCGGGATCTCCGTGGTCAGGTCGAACGGGCGGCCGACGGTCTCGGTGACGAGCCGCACCAGATCCGTCTCGGTGCCGTCCATCACCGCGACGTCGGGGCGAGCGTCGTCCAGGATCACCTGCACCGGTTCGCCGTCGTGCTCCCCGAACACGGTTCGCAGCGATTCGTGCCGCGACACGACGTCGGTCAGCGCCCCCTCGAACAACCCGGGGTCGAGTGCACCGTGCAGGCGCAGGACGATCGGGAAGTTGTAGGCAGCCGACGACCCCTCCATCTGCTGCAGCAGCCACAGCCGTTGCTGCGCAGCGGAGAGCGGCAGATGCTCGGGCCGCGGCCGGGCCACCAGCACCGGGCGTGTCGAACCGGTGTCGTCGCCGATCCGGGCGGCGAGTTCGGCGACCGTCGGCGCCTCGAACAGGTCGCGCATGGTGAGGTCGGTGTCGAGCGCCGCCCGTGCCCGGCTGATCAGCCTGGTGGCCAGCAGCGAATGCCCGCCGAGGTCGAAGAAGTCGTCGTCGACGCCGGGGGCGGGGACGCCGAGGATCTCGCCGAACAACGCGGACAGCACCCGTTCGGTGTCGGTGCGGGGTTCGGTCCGCGCGCCGCCACTGCGCCCGAGCGCGTCGTCCGCCGACGGCAGCGCCTTGACGTCGAGTTTGCCGTTGACCGTCATCGGCAGGCTGTCGACCTCGATGACCGCGGCGGGCACCATGTAGTCCGGCAACGTTGCGCGCAGCGCCCGTGAGTACTTGTTAACGTCCCGCGGTTGACAAGTACTCACGGGTACGGCGTAGCCGACGAGCCGCTTGAAACCACCCGGGCCCGAATCGACGACGACGGCCGCCTGGCGCACGTCGTCCAGAGCTTCGAGCGCGGACGCGATTTCGCCCAATTCCACCCGGTGACCACGGATCTTCACCTGATCGTCCGTGCGGCCGAGGAAGTCGAGGTTACCGTCTCCGCGGCGGCGCACGAGATCGCCCGTCCGATACATACGTACGGCTTCCTGGAACGGGTCGGCGACGAACCGCTCCGCCGTCAGCACGAACCGGTCGAGGTAGCCGCGTGCCAACCCGACCCCGGAGATGTACAGCTCACCGGGAACGCCGTCCGGAACCGGACGCAACCAGGGGTCCAGCACATACGCGGACGTGTTCCAGATCGGGGTGCCGACGGTGGGTGTCTCGCTGTCGGCAGTGCCGGCGCCGAGGGTGTTGATCGTGTATTCGGTGGGACCGTACAGGTTGTACCCGCACGTTCCGTCCGTGTCGCGCAACCGGTTCCACACCGAATCCGACACTGCCTCGCCGCCGAGGAGCACCAGCGGCGGTCGGTGCCGCCCCGGACCGTCGTCGAGCAGACCCTCCTCGATCAGGTGCTGCGCGTACGTCGGCGTCACGTTCACGACGTCTATCGCATGCGTGTCGCAGTAGGCCACGAGCGCCTCGGCGTCACGCCGCAGGTTCTCGTCGCAGATGTGGACCTCGTGGCCTTCGACCAGCCACAGCAGTTCCTCCCACGACATGTCGAACGCGAACGACACGGTGTGCGCGATGCGCAGTCGCCGACCGCCCGCCGCGGTCACGACGGGTTCGAAGATCGCCTCGCGATGGTTGAACTGCATGTTGGTCAGGCCGCGGTACGGGGTGACGACGCCCTTCGGCTTGCCCGTGGACCCGGACGTATAGATGACGTACGCCGGATGGTCCAGGCGCCCGGGCATTCCGGGCGCGAATCCGCCGAGTTCGGCCCCCGACAACGGTCCGGACGCGACCGCGCCGAAGTCCAGGGTGTCGACGGCCAGCGTGTCGACCGCCGCTGCGGCGAGCGTTCCGGCGACGTCCGACGTGGTGACCAGGACCGTCGGACTTGCGTCGTCGAGCATCGCGACGAGCCGCTCGGCGGGGTGGTCCAGCTCGAGCGGCAGATATGCGGATCCGGTGCGCAGCACGGCGAACAGCGCGACCACCATCTCCACCGACCGCGGCAGTGCGAGTGCGACGATCCGCTCCGGGCCCGCGCCGTGGCCGAGCAGGAGCCGGGCCATCCGGTTCACGTCGGCGTCGAGTTCGGCGTAGCTCACGGTGCGGTCCCCGAACACCAGGGCCGTCTCTTCGGGGCGGCCGCGGGCCGCGTCGGCGAACAGGTCCGCGATGGTCGCGTCGGGCAGGACCTTCGGCTCGACCGGCACGGGCGTTGCGGCACCGGCGATTGCGCCGACCACACCCGACAGGTCGGTGGACCATTCCTCGAGCACGGTCAGGTACCGGGACAGCATGCGTTCGACCCGCGACTCCGAGATCTTCTCGGGGTGGAACTCGAACTTCACCTTCACGCTCGCGCCCGGCGTCACGACGACCGTGACCGGGTAGTGCGTGTGATCGATGCTGTCGCCGCCACTGATGTCGTGCGCCGCATTGAGCGCCGACACCTGCTTCTCGTCGACGAAGTTCTGCAGCACGTACAGCACGTCGAACAGCTGCCGGTGCTCGGATACCCGCTGGATGGAGGCGAGCCCGAGGTAGTCGTACGGGGTCAGCGCCAACCGCTCCGACTGGATTCGCCGGAGCAGGTCGGTGACGGTCTCGTCGGCGCGCAGCGTCGTCCGGACGGGGACGGTGTTGAGGAACATTCCCGCCACCGCGTCGATGCCCGGGACCTCCGGTGGGCGTCCGGCCACGGTGGTGCCGAACACGAGGTCCCGGCGTCCGGTCTCGATTCCGAGGACGACGGCCAGCGCGGCGTTCAGCACCGCGTTGAACGTGACACCGGCACCGCGTGCGCCGGCCCGGAGCCGTTCGCTCAGTTCCTCGGACAGCACGGCGTCCCGGCGCTGCGGAGGCTGCGGCTCCCCCGAAACCGTCGCTGCGAGCAGCGTGGGCTCGTCGAGCCCGCCGAGCGCGTCGGTCCACGCAGATTGCGCGGCGTCCGCGTCCCGGGTGGCCAGCCACCGCAGGTAGTCCTCGAAAGATCCTTCCGGGGCGGCGAATCCGGAGTCGTCGCCACCCGATTCGTAGAGGGCGAGCAGCTGGCTGACGACGAGGCCGTTGGACCATCCGTCCCACAGCAGGAACTGCCGGTTGATCACCAGTCGGTCGTGGGCGTCGTCGAGCCGCAACACCATTGCCCGCCACAGCGGCGGGGAGGTGAGGTCGAACGGTGTCAGCCGGTCCTGCGCGGTCAGCTGTTCGGCGTAGGACGCGCGTTCGGGCTCGTCGAGTTCCCGGAGGTCGAACTCGGCGATGGGCACGTCCAGCCCGGCGCCGAAGAACTGCACCGGCGCGGGCAGGCCTGCGCTGACGAATCCCGCTCGCAGCGTGGGGTTGCGTCGCTGCAGGGTGCGCAGCGCGGCGGCGAGCCTGTCGGTGTCGAGGCGGTGCGCGAAGTCGAGTGAGAACTGCGCCGTGTAGATGTCGGCGCCGGAGTCGAACCCGGCCTGGAAGTACAGACCCTCCTGCAGCGGCGACAGCGGCAGCACCGCGTCCACCCCACTCGGGCTCGCCTCGACGATCCGGTCGATCTCCTCCTGTGTCAGCGTGACGAGGGGAAGGTCGGACGGCGTGAGCATCGCCGGTCCGTCGTGTTCTCCTGCGGCGTCGGCCAGCTCACGAAGTGCTGCCACCCAGCCGTCGCTCAACGCGAGGACGTCGGCCTCGCTCAGGTCGGCCTCCGACCAGGCGAAAACTGCCTGCAGTTCGGTGCCCCGCTCGGACTCCTCGCACAGGGCGTTGATCACCAGCCGGTAGGGGCCACCGAGATCGGCATCGGGATCGGTTGCCAGCGAGTCGGATTCGACCGCGGGCGTCCAGGCCCCGGGCACCGCGTGCGGCATGCGGCCCAGGTAGTTGAACAGCACCTGCGATTCCGCCCGGGCCGCGAGAAGACCCGCGGTGCGCGCGTTGACGTACCGCAGCATGCCGTAGCCGATGCCGCCGTCGCGGGCGCCGCGCAGCTGCTCCTTGACGTCCTTGAGCGTCTCGAGCGCGCCCGTGCGGCTGCGCAACCGGACGGGGGTGACGTTGGTGATCCAGCCGACGGTACGGGACAGGTCCACGCCCTCGGCGAGTTCTTCGCGGCCGTGCCGCTCGAGGTCCACCAGCAGGTCGTTCTCGCGGCCACGGCCCGCGAGCCATCGGTCGGCCGACAGTCGCAGCGCCGCGAGCAGCACATCGGTGACGTCGGCGCCGGCCACGGCGGGAACGCGGGTCAGCAGCGCCGTCGTGAGTTGCGGGTCCAGCAGTACCGTCCGCCGTGCGCCGCTGCTCACCACCGCGTGCCCGTCGGTGCCGGGCACCAGATCGGCACCGGGTTCGGTGACGCGCACCCAGTGGTCGAGTTCGGCGAGCCGGGCGGGGTCCTGCGCCTGCTCGGTGACGATGCGGGCAAACCCGCGCAGCGACGTGGGCACCGGGTCGAGCGCCGCGTCCTGGCCGCTGTCGGCCGCCACCCACGCCATGGCCAGATCCTCGATCAGCGTCCGCCACGACACCCCGTCGATCACCAGATGGTGCGCGACGAGGAGGAGCCTGCCCAGCTCCTGCGGGCCGGCGTCGAACCACACCGCCGACAGCATGGTGCCGTCGTCGGGGTCGAGCCGGTCGGTCGCGGCGTCGGATTCTGCTGCCACCGTCTCGCGCAGCGCCACGGCGTCGAGTCCGGTGACGTCGACACGACGCAGTTCCAGGTCTGCGGATTCGGTGATCTCGAGCGACCACACACCCGGGGCGTGCCGGGTCAGCTTCTGCCGCAGGCCGTCGTGGTGACCGATCACCGAGTGCAGGGCGGCCGTCAGGACGGTGGCGCTGGTGCCCGCCGGTGTGTGGAGCAGAACGGCCTGGTTGAAACGGTTCTTACCGCCACTCCATTCGGACAGCCGATGGACCACCGGTAGGGGCGACAGGTTGCCGGTGCCCGACTCCTCCACGCGCGCGGCGGGCGCGACGACGGTGGCCGCGACAAGCCGGGCGAGCGCGGCCGGCGTCCGCTGTTCGAAGATCTGCCGCGGGGTGACGGTGATTCCCTCCCGGCGAGCGAGATTGACCAGGCGGATGGCGAGGATGCTGTCGCCGCCGAGCGCGAAGAAGTCGTCGTCCACCCCGACGGCCCCGAGACCGAGGACCTCGGCGTAGTGGCCGGCCAGGACCGCTGCCGGTCCGCTGTCCACGGCCGGCGCGGACGTCGCCTGCCCCGGACTCGTGTGCGCGGAGAAGTCCGGCGCGGGAAGAGCTTTGCGGTCCAGCTTCCCGCTGGGGCCGAGCGGGAACTCGGCCACGGTGACGAACGCGACGGGCACCATGAACTCCGGCAGGGCCGCAGTCAGGCGCGCACGGACGTCGTCGACATCGGCGTCCCCGACGATGTACCCGACCAGCTGTTGCTGACCGGGGCGGTCCGAGCGCACGACGGCGGCAGCCTGCCGCACTCCGGGGCAGGCGGCCATCTGGGCTTCGATCTCGCCCAGTTCGATGCGGAAGCCGCGCAACTTCACCTGATCGTCGATCCGGCCGAGGTATTCGACCGCTCCGTCTGCGTCGACCCGGGCGACGTCACCGGTGCGGTACATGCGGGACCCGGTGCGGGAGAACGGATCGGCGACGAAGCGCTCGGCGCTCAACCCGGGCCTGCCCAGGTAGCCGCGGGCAAGCTGTGGTCCCGACAGGTACAGCTCACCGGCAGCGCCCGCGGGCACCGGCTGCAGGTACCGATCGAGCACGTAGAGGCCGGTGTTGGACGTCGGCAGGCCGATCGGCACGGACGGCGCGGACGCGTCGATTCCCTGGACGGATGCGGCGTAGCTGACGTCGACCGACGCCTCGGTGGGGCCGTAGAGGTTGTCGAGTTCCACTCCCGGCAGGATGTCGGCGACGCGCCGGGCGGAGGCCACGGGAAGCGCCTCACCGCTGCACGAGATGATCCGGAGCCCGGTGCACCGGGCGGCGGCGGGCTCGGCGAGGAACACCTCGAGCATCGAGGGCACGAAATGCACACGCGTGATCGACTGCCGGATGATGACGTCGGCGAGGTACGCCGGGTCCTTGTGGCCGTCCGGCCGCGCCAGCACGAGGGTCGCCCCGGCGAGCAGCGGCCCGAAGAATTCCAGCACCGACACGTCGAAGCTGGACGGCGTCTTCTGGAAGATGTTGTCCGAAGGGGTGATCGGCCGGAACCGCTGCACCCACAGCAGACGATTGACGATGCCGGCGTGCGGCACGACGACACCCTTGGGCCGTCCCGTCGAACCCGACGTGTAGATCACGTAGGCGGGGTGCTGCGGCGCGAGCGCGACACCGGTCAGCGGCTCGGGCGAGAACCGGTCGGCGTCCGACACCCGGACCTGCGGAACGCCGGACCCGGCGAACGGCACGGTGCCGTCGGTGAGAACGCAGACCGGTTCCGCGTCCTCCAGCATGTACGCCAGCCGGTCTGCGGGGTAACCGGTGTCGAGCGGAACGTAGGCGCCGCCCGCCTTCCCGACCGCGAGGAGCGCCACCATCAGGTCCAGCGAACGGGGCAGTGCCACCGCCACCTTCGACTCGGGTGCCACCCCACGGTCGGCGAGCAGCCGGGCCAGGCGGTTGGCGCGCGCGTGCAGCTCCGCGTAGGTGAGGTGCTCGTCCTCGAACACGACGGCCACCGCGTCGGGTGTCCGCTCCGCCTGCTCCTCGAGCAGTGCCGTCACCGTCGTCTCGGGGAACTCCACCTCGACGTCGCGCAGCGCCGCGTCGATCGGCTCACGCGACGTCAGCGCGACGGAAGACACGTTCTGGTCGACGTCCCGCGTCAGCTCCGCGAGATACGCCACCGTCGACTCCGCGAACCTGGTCGCGGTCGCCGCATCGATGCGGGCGGCGTCGTACTTCAGCTCGAGTGTCAGCGCGTCACCGGGCACGACGATCAGCGTCATCGGGTACGGCGGGTGCTCGTCGAACCGGATACCGGTCACCTGCACCGCACCGGTGGGATCCGCCACCGCGCCGTCGCCGAGCGGATAGTTCTCGAACACGACGAGCGTCTCGAACAGGTTCTGCAGTCCCGCTTCCCGGCGCACCTCGGGCAGGCCGAGGTACTGGTGGTCGAGCAGCGTCGCCTGCTCGTGCTGCCACCGGGCGAGGGCCTCGGCCACCGTGTCGGTGGGCCGGAACCGCAGCCGGGTGGGCACGGTGTTGATGAACAGGCCCACCATGGTCTCGATACCGGGCAGGTCACCGCCGCGGCCCGACACCGTCGAACCGAACACCACGTCCTCGCGGCCGGTGAGCCGGCCGAGGACCAGACCCCACGTGCCGTGCACGAGTGTGCTGAGCGTCAATCCGCGGGCCCGGCCCACCGCGGAGAGCGCGACGGTGTCGTTCGACGGCAGTGTCACCCGGACACTGCGGATCCCGGGCTCCCCCTTCGACGAGGGCTTCGGCAGTTCCACCGGCTCGGGGGCGTCGGCGAGCGCCTCCCGCCACACGGCGAGCGACGCCTGACGGTCGCGGGCTCCCAGCCACTCGAGGTAGCTCCGGTACGGGGTGGGCGTCGGCAGTGCCAGCGGCTGCCCCTCGACGCTGTAGAGGGCCATCAATTCCCGCAACATCACCGGCACCGACCACCCGTCGGCGACGATGTGGTGAATCGACTGAAGCAGAAGGAACTTCCGGCTCTCCAGCCGGGTGAGCGTGTAGCGGAGCAGGGGTCCGCGGCCGAAGTCGAAACCCCGGGCCCGGTCCGCCGCCAGCACCTGTTCGACGCGTTGCTCCGGATCCGCGACGCCGGTGAGGTCGAGCACCTCCATGGGCACCTGGACGTTGTCGCCGACCACCTGCACGACCCGGCCGTCCGATACCGCCCGCACTCCGACGCGGAGGGCCGCGTGCCGGTCGACGACCGCCTGCAGCCCGCGGTGCAACGCGGCAGCGTCGACGGGACCGGTCAGTTCGATCGCCTGCTGCACCACGTACGGGTCCGTGCCGGTGTCCTCGAACGCCGACTGGAAGTAGATGCCCTCCTGCAGCGGTGTCAACGGCAGCACGTCGACCGCACCCGCCAGCGCGTCCACATCCGGCTGCGTCAACGACACCAGCGGGAAGTCCGAAGGCGTGTGAACGCCGAGACGGTCGACTCCGGCCAGCACCCGCAGCACCGCGGTCCACTCGTCGGCGAGCGCCACGACGGCGTCACGATCGAGCACACCGGGCGCCCACGTCAACGTCGTACGCAGGACGGGGCCGTCGGCGCCGTCCTCCGCGATCACGTCGAACGCCAGCGCGTGCCCGAGCGGCATCCGCGGGTCGTCGGCACCGCCCATGGCGCGGGGCAGCCAGTCGACGCCCTCCGCGGACGTCACCCGCCCGAGGTAGTTGAACAGCACCTGCGGGGTCGGCGTGTGCGCGAGTGCCGGCTGCGGGACACCGAGGTAACGCAACGCGCCGTAGCCGAACCCGGAACCCAGGATGCGGCGCAACTGGTCCTTCACCGCCTTCAGCGCGTCGGCGAGCCCCGTCTCGCCGACCGCCGCACCGGGGTCGAGCACCACCGGGTAGACGGTGGTGAACCAGCCGACGGTCCGGGAGAGGTCGAGGGCGGGCCCGTCGCTGCGGCGCACGAGGTCTTCCTCGCGTCCGTGCCCCTCGAGGTCGAGGAGCACGGGGCCCGGCCCTCCGTCGCGCCACCTCTGCAGCGCCACCGCGACACCGGTGAGGAGCGCGTCGTTGACGTGGCCGTGGAACGCTGCGGGCACGGTGGAGAGCAGCGGCCGGGTGAACTCCGGAGGCAGTGTCACCGTGAGGGTTTCGGCGTCACCGGCGAGGTCGAGGGCCGGATCGAGCGCGCGCGAGCCGAGGAGCGGGTCTTCCGTGGTCGCCGCGTCCGCCCAGAAGGACAGTTCGTGGTCGAAGGCACCCGACCGCGTCTGCTCGTCGAGCAGCTCGGACCAGCGGCGCAGCGACGTCCCGACCGGAGCGAGTTCGGGGACGCCCCCGGCCGCCACGGCGGTTCCCGCGCGGGCGAGGTCTTCGAGGATGATCCGCCAGGACACCCCGTCGACCACCAGGTGGTGGCCGATCAGCAGCAACCGGCCGGGCCCCTCGGCTGCGGAGAAGAGGACGGCCTGCACCATCGTGCCCGCATCCGGGTCGAGCCTTCCGATGGCCGCCCGCGTCTCGATGTCGAGTTGCTGGGCGCTGCCGTCTAATTCGACCACCCGCAGGATTCCGTCGACCGCCGCCGGGGACGGCTCCGGCACGGACAGCGTCCAGCGGTCACCGCGGACAAGCGTCGCGCGCAGGGCGTCGTGCCGCTCGAGTACCGTGGCCAGGGCCGCCTTCGCGGCATGCCCGTCGAAGGCCGCGGGAGTCTGCACGAGCACCGACTGGTGGAAGGCGGCGATCTCGCCGCCCCGCTCCGCGGTGCGGGCGAGGATCGGGGTGCTGCGGACGTCACCGACGGCGACGTCGTCGGAGTCCACGGCGGCCCCGGTCCGGCCGTCCTGGACCCGGGCGAGGGCCTCGGCGGTGCGGAGCTGGAAGATCTCCCGCGGGCTGATCGAAAGACCTTCCCGCCGAGCGTGGTTGACCAGTTGGATCGCGACGATGCTGTCGCCGCCCAACGCGAAGAAGTCGTCGGTGACGCCCACCGCTTCCACCCCGAGGACACCCGCCATCAGCGCACACAGGGTTTCCTCGGCGGCGGTGCGGGGCGCGACGTTCTCGCCGGCCGCGCCGAGGTCCGGCTCGGGCAGCGCACGCCGATCCAATTTTCCGTTGGGGGTGAGCGGGAATCGGTCGAGGACGACGAACGCCGACGGCACCATGTACTCCGGCAGCTTCGACGACGCCCACACCCGCAGCTCGGCGACGTCCGGCACCGAATCCTGCTTCGCCACCACGTAGGCCGCGAGATACTGTGCACCCGACGGTGTCTCCCGCACGACGACGGCACTGTGCCGGACGGCGGGATGCGACACGATGCCCGCCTCGACGTCCTCGAGTTCGAGTCGCATGCCCCGGATCTTCACCTGATTGTCGGCGCGGCCGAGGAAGTCGAGGGAACCGTCCGCCGCCCACCGGGCGAGGTCACCGGTTCGGTACAACCGGGAGCCGTCGTTCGCGAACGGGTTGGCGACGAAGCGGGACGCCGTCAGCCCCGGGGCGTCCACGTATCCGCGGCCGAGGAGGAATCCGCCGGCGTACAGCTCACCGCCCGTGCCGAGCGGCACCGGGTTCAGGTGTTCGTCCAGGACGTACAGCTGCGTGTTGGGGTTCGGGCGACCGATCGACGTCGCGATCCGCGCGGCGTCCTTCCGGTAGATCACGTGCGACACACCGATCGTCGCCTCCGCCGGGCCGTAGCCGTGATACAGCGTGATGGCGAGCTGCGATCGGAACCTCTCGAACAGACGCGGTGTGAGGACCTCGCCGCCGCACCACACGTGCTTCAGCGCCGCCAGCCGATCCGTGCCCCGCGCCAGGTCGAGCAGCACGTCCAGCATCGACGACACGAGGTAGACGAACGTCACCGACTCGCCGGCGATCAGGTCCAGCAGATACTGCGGGTCCCGCTCCCCGCCGGGCTCGGCCACCACCAGCCGGCCACCCGCGACCAGCGGCAGCAGAATCTCGTTCACGGAGATGTCGAACGACAGCGGGGCCTTGAACAGCGACGCGTCCGCGGGCCCGAAGCTCAGGATCTCGTCACGCTGCCACAACAGCCGCGCGCAGACGGCCTCGTGACGGATCATGGCGCCCTTGGGCCTGCCCGTCGAACCCGACGTGAAGATGACATACGCCAGCCGCGAACCCTGCACGGTCACCGCGGGCGGCTCGGTGGACTGCTCGGCATACGCCCACGCCGCGAGGTCGACCGGCACGGCCCGCTCCCCCGCGTCGGCGACTCCGCCGGGGCCGGTGAGAACGAGCGCGGCCCCGGCGTCGGCGAGGACCGACATCCGGCGGTCCGCCGGCCACGACGGGTCGAGGGGCACGAACGCCCCACCCGAGCACATGACGGCGAGCAGTCCGATCACCATCTCCGCGGAACGCGGGAGACCGACCGCCACAACTGTTTCCGCCTCGACCCCGCGGGCGCGCAGGTGATGGGACAGCTGCGCCACGTGTTCCCCGAGTTCCCGGTAGGTGAGCCGGGTGTCGCCGGCGATCACGGCCTCGGCATCCGGTGTCCGCGACACCTGAGCGTGGAACAGGTCGGGAACCGTCACCGATTCCTGCGGGGACGCGGTGTCGTTGAACTCCACCAGCAACTGCGTGCGCTCGGCCTCCGTCATCGGATCGAGCGACGCGATGGGCTGCGACGGGTCGGCGACGAACTGCCCGACGAAGTGCTCGAGCCCGCGGCGATGCTCCTCGAGCTCGGCGCCGAGACCGGCCGGCGCCCGGAGATCGATCTGGATGGGCTCCGCATCCTGCCCACCGCGGATGGAGAAATCGAGGTCGCGGACCGGTCCGGTGGCCGAACCCCGCACCCACGCCGGGAAACCGCCGAACGTCAGCGAGTGCTCGAACATCATGGAATTGATTCCGGGACCGAAGATCTGACGGTCCGGATCGATCGCTCGCAGGTCGCGGGCGAGGTCCTCGCCGCGGTAGCGGCCGTGCCGCAGCACCGAGATCAGCGTCGTGTCGATGCGGGTGGCGAGCTCACCGACGGTCATCTCGGGATCCACCTGCACCCGGAGCGGCAGGATCGTCGAGCACATTCCAGGGATGCGGCGCAGTTCGCGTCCGACCCGGGCCGTCATCGGCAGCGACAACGTGAGGTCGCGGCGGCCGGTGAACCGGTGGATGTACGCCACGACCGCGGCGAGCGGCAGCCGGGTGCGCCTGATCCCGGCGTCGGAGGCGAAGGTGTAGATCGCGTCGGCGTCGTCGCCGTCGATCTCGACGAGGGCGGAGATCGGCGACCCGGAGTGGTCGACGACCTGCGGGAGCAGCCGAGGCGGCTCCGGCGCGTCGATCACCTGCTGGATCCAGAAGTCGCGGTCGGACTCGAAGCGCGTCGACGCACGGTAGTCGCGGTCGGACGCCACGATCGTGTCGAGGGGCCACGGCGCCGTCGACGTCTCGAGTTCCGGGTGCTCGTATCGATCGACGACATCGGCCACCAGCAGGGTGATGCCGTATCCGTCGATGATGCTGTGGTGGTAGCGCTGGTACCAGATCACCGACTCGTCGCCGGTACGCAGCAGGGCGTGCCGGAACAGCGGTTCGTCGCCCTCGATGTCGACGACGATCTCCATGTCGCGGTCCATCCACGCGCGCGCACTCGCTTCGGGATCCTCGTCGCCGCGCAGGTCCACGACAGCGAGGGTCCACTCGCCCGCGGCCGTCGGCACCTGCAGCAGTTCGTTGTCGGCGCCTCGCTCGAAACGCACATGCAGGGCTTCGGCCCGTTCGACGGTCTTACGAATCGCGGTGGCGGTGCGGTCCAGGTCGATCCGGCCCGCGACCTCGACGACGAGCGAGAGGTTGTAGACCGGGCTGCCCGGATTCAACTGCTGTCCGACCCACACCTCGGACTGCGCGGCCGTCACCGGCAACGCGACAGGCGTCGAACCGACGCGAGCAGGGGAAGAAATGCCCTCAGCCGAAGAGCGCTGTGGGCGAGCAGCCGCCGAGTGGTCCGGAGACATGGGGTGATCCGATCGTCCGTCGAGAGCGCCCGTCCAACGACGGGCACCCGAAGGAGTTTAGGTTAGGCTACCCACCAGCAACAAGCCGGTTGCCAGCAACTTCACAGGTGCCGGGTATCACAGCCGTAATTCGAGTTCAATCTCCACGATCGCGTGTCCCCCGCACCGCCGACGGCATTCACCGCACCAAAACGGTCCCGACGTCGCGTTTGACCGCGTAAACATACCGTGCATCCGCGGCGTCGGCACACGACCGGCGGCGTCGACCTCCCGGGGCAGCCGCCCAGCAACCTAGTGGTGCCAGACCGCGGTGTTCCCGCCGCGACGCTTGGCGGCGTACAGCGCGGTGTCCGCGTGGTGGAGCAGTTCGTCGACCGTGCGAGCCGACGTACTGCGCGCCATCCCCACGCTGATCGTCACGACGAGGAGTTCGTCGCCGACGTCGATCGGCGTCGTGATCGACGCGAGCATCCGGGTCACCACGTCGTCGACGTCGTATTCGTCGACGTCGGGGAGGATGGCGACGAACTCGTCGCCACCGAGCCTGCCGACCGCGGACGGCGCGCGCATCGCGTGGCGCAAATGCGCGGACACCCCCTGCAGGATGCGATCTCCGACGTGATGCCCCCGGGTGTCGTTGAC
Organism: Rhodococcus wratislaviensis; assembly: GCF_900455735.1. Classification (GTDB taxonomy): domain Bacteria; phylum Actinomycetota; class Actinomycetes; order Mycobacteriales; family Mycobacteriaceae; genus Rhodococcus_F; species Rhodococcus_F wratislaviensis. The sequence continues at coordinate 659,181 of NZ_UAUI01000022.1, forward strand.
ATCCTTGAAGCCGTCGACGTCGAGGAACAACGCGACCGCAGGCCCCGCACCGGGCTCGAACAGGCGCTGCAGGTGCTCCGTGATGGCGGCGCGATTGAGCAGTCCGGTGAGACTGTCGTGCGTGGCCTCGTGCAGGAGAAGAGCGTGCGCCTCGTCCGCCTGTTGCTGAGCGGTGACTTCCGCGGTGACGTCCCGGAAATGCACGACCAGCGCGCCGGAATCGGCTGCGGCGGTCACCTCGATCGTCATCCCCGGCGAATACAGCGAGTCCACCCGGGTCCGCTGCTCGCGGCCGGTGGCGAGCACCTTGCGGCACAGTGCGTCGAAGTAGCTGCCCTGCGTTTCGGGAAGAACCTCGGTGACGACACGGCCGAGCAGTTCGTCCCGCGACCGCCGCACGTGCCGCAGGCAGCCGGAGTTGACGTAGATGATCCGCAGGTCCTCGTCGAGCGCCATGAACCCCAGGCCCACTCGATCGAGCAACGACGCGAGCTGCGCGTCCCGGCCGGCCACGTGTCCCAGTTCGATGACCACCCCCGTCAGCTCGACAGGGGCACCGGACGCATCGGTGGTGACGTCGATGCTGCGGGTGAGGATGTATCGGGTCGACCGATCTGCCAGCACGATGCGGAACACGCATTCCGCGCCCACGGACCCGGCGGTGTCACCGAACATGCGACGCACCGCGCCGATGTCTTCGGAATGGACACGCTGACGCCATAATTCGAGCGGTGGCCGGGAACCGTCGTCCCCGAAGATGGCGGCGGCCTTCTCATCCCACCACAACGTCCCGTTCACGATGTCGTACCGGACGATGCCCACCCCGAGGCGCGGAATACCCAACGCCATCAGAACCTCGCCGTCACCGTGATCGCCCCCAGCCGCTCGGAAACTGTCAGTTGGCGAGGAACTCGAGCAGCACCTTGTTCACCACTTCGGGCTGTTCGAGGTAGCCGTAGTGCCCGACGTCGGGGATCTCGTAGTACCGAGCCGACGGGATCGCCTCGGCCACCTCACGCGAGAGATACGGCGGGATCATCCGGTCGTCGGCGAAACCGACGGACAGGCACGGTGTCGTGATCGCCCGGTAGGCCTGCCTGCGATCGAAGCTGCGGTCCATCTCCATCTGCGCGCGCACGCCGTTCGACGTCCGGCCGCCGCTGAACTCGAACAGGTCGAGCCAGTCGCGGGCCGTGTGCGGGTCGACGAGCGATGCGGGCGACAGATTCATCACGGCAGTCACCGCGGCCCGGTACTTGGCCGGGAGTTCGACACCGCTGTCGTGCAGGGCGCGCTCACCCTCGGTGAGGGTCTGCTGGAAGTAGTCCATGCGGGCGTGACCGGCGAGGAAGGCCGCCTTGTGCACGAGATCGGGGCGGGTCAGGGCCAGTTCCTGCGCGACGCGGGCACCCATCGAGGTGCCGACGACACGGGCCGGGCCACCGCCGAGATGCTCGATCAGGCCCGCGGTGTCGGCGACGAGGTCGTCCATGGTGATCCCGTCGACGCTCTCACCGGACGGTGCGATGCCACGGTTGTCGAACGTGCAGACGCGGTAACCGGCGTCGATGAGCGCAGGGGTCTGATGCAGATCCCACACCCGTCCCGGACTTCCGGTTCCCATGATGAGCACCACTAAATCGCCGGATCCCTTGACCTGGTAATTCAGGGGGATCCCATTGATCGTGGCGATCGTCATCTTGCCTTCCTTCCATGGCCGGTCTCACCGAAATAGATTGGATAGCCTAAGCTGGCTTCGCTGCCGCTCGCATGCGGCGCTGACCGACAAGCTCGTCCAGGAGGACCGCGTTGAGAGTCGCCACACTCGGATATCAAACCTGGGGTCACCGTACCCTGCAGGCCCTGCTCCAGTCCGACCATGAGGTCGTCCTCGCGATCACCCACCCCAAGAGTGACCACGTCTACGAACAGATGTGGGCGGACTCCGTCGCCGACCTGGCCACCGAGCACGGGGTCCCCGTGCACATCGCCACCAAGCCCGACGAAAACTTCAAGGCCGCGCTGAAGCAGGCCGACCCCGACATCGTCGTCGCCAACAACTGGCGCACCTGGCTGCCACGGGACGTCTTCGACTCTCCCCGCTACGGCACCCTCAATATTCACGACTCGCTCCTGCCCAAGTACACAGGATTCTCCCCGCTCATCTGGGCGCTCATCAACGGTGAAGAAGAAGTAGGCCTCACCGCGCACCTCATGGACGAGGAACTCGACGCCGGCGACATCGTTTTGCAGAGGTCGACGCCCGTCGGACCGACGGACACCGTCACCGATCTGTTCCACCGCACCGTCGACATGATCGGCCCGATCACCCTCGACGCACTCGAGCTGATCGCGTCCGGTCGCACGGACTGGACGCCGCAGGACCGCTCGCAGGCCACGTTCTTCCACAAGCGTGCCCCCGAGGACAGCCTCATCGACTGGACGTGGCCCGCCGACGCCATCGAACGGCTCGTCCGCGCGCAGTCCGACCCGTACCCGAACGCCTTCACCCATTACAAGGGACAGCGTGTCCGGGTTCTGCAGGCCGCCGTATCCGAGGGAAATTACGGTGGCACGCCCGGGCGTGTCTTCATCCACGAAGGCGACGGAATGGTCATCGTCGCCGGACCCGACGCCCGCACGGGCCGGAACAAGGGCCTCAAGATCCAGCGCGTCCGGCTCGACGACGGCACCGAACTCGCCGGAACGGACTTCTTCCCCCACGGCGGCGGCTACCTCAGCTGACGCCCGTGCGCCTTTTTGGTAGCGGGGGCTACCAGAAAGGCGCACGGGGCGGAACGCCCTGCTACCGCCCCTCCCACGCCGACCAGAGTTCGGCGTAGCGTCCGCCGGCGGCGACGAGGTCGGCATGTGGACCCTGCTCGACGATCCGGCCGTGTTCGAGGACGACGACCCGGTCCGCGGCGGCCGCCTGTGTCAACCGGTGGGCCACCACCAGCGTCGTGCGACCGCGGGTCGCGGCCTCGGCCGACGCCTCGAGTTCCCGCGCACCCGCGCTGCCTGCTTCGGCTGTCGCCTCGTCCAGGATCGCGACCGCGGGGTTCGCCAGGACCAGTCGCGCCAGAGCCAGTTGCTGCGCCTGGGCGGCGGTCAGCTCGTGGCCGCCCTCCCCGACCACGGTCTGGACGCCGTCGTCCAGCGCGGTGACCCAGCCGTCGGCGCCGACGGCCTTCAATGCCATCGCCGCGTCCTCCTCGGAGGCGTCGGGTGCGGCGAGCCGAAGGTCGTCGATCAGCGGTCCGGCGAACACGTGGACTTCCTGGCTGACGATGGCGACCCGGCGGCGGAGACCACCCGGCTCCAGGTCCGGCAGCGCGGTGCCGCCGATGCGCACCGAACCGGACGTCGGGGCGATCGAGCCGGCCGCGATCGCCGCGACCGTCGTCTTGCCCGCTCCCGTCGAACCGACGAGGGCGACGCGTTCGCCGGACTTCACGTGCAGGCTGATGCCGTGCACCACTTCGTGGCTGCCGTCATAGGTGTGCCGGACGTCGGCGAGTTCGAGCGTCGAATCCGCGAACTCCCGGACGGTGGCGGTTCCGGTGCCCGAGGCGTCGTCGAGGTCGACGACGCCGACGAGCCGTGCCAGGCTCGCACCCGCAGACTGCACCTCGTCGAACGTGTACATCAGCATGCCGATCGGATTGAACAGCCGGTGGAAGAGCAGTGCCGCGGTTGTGGTCTGCCCGACGGTGACGATGTCGGCGTTCACCAGTGCGAATCCTGCGGCGAGAATGGTGGCGAGCCCCACGAACTCGGCCCGGTTGCCGCGTCCCGCAAACCGGGTGAACAGTGCGAAGACGCCGACGGACAGGTCGCGGGCCTTCTCCGACGCACCGTTGATCTGCCCCAGATGGCTGTCCTCGAGACCGTAGGCGCGCACCGTCCGGGCGCCCTGCATGCTGCTGATCAGCGCCTGCGAACGCTCCCCCATCGCGACGCGTTCGGCGGCGTACACCGGTGCGGACCGCGGCAGGTACCAGCGCATCGCCAGGGCATACATCGGCAGCGCCACCATGCCGGCGAGCCCGAGCCGCCAGTCGATGCCGAGCATCGTGACCATGCTCAGCACCACCAGCAGGACAGCCGTGACGAGGTTGGGGACGACGTCGGTGACGGCCTTGCCGATCACCGCGACGTCGTCGCCGACCCTCGACAGCAGGTCGCCCTTGCCGACGCGTTCGACCGTCTGAATCGGCAGTCGGAGCGCCCGGTCGACGGTGCGTTCGCGCAGGTCCGCCAGGATTCCCTCGCCGAGGCTGCGGATCAGGAACGACGCGAACCCGGCACACACGCCGCCGATCACCGCGGCGGACGCAATGACCGCGACCACCCACCCGATGGTGGACGGCGGCGCACCGTCCTGCACACGGTCGACGAGGACACCGAACACGTAGACCGGGACCAGCGCCATACCGGCCGCGACAGCGGCCACCAGCAGGGTGAAAACGCTCCGGCCGCGGCGGCGTCCCAGTTCGGACTTCAGCCACGCCCACGTGTCGCGCGCGTTGGCGATGGGCAGCAGTTCACTCATCGCAGGACCGCCTGACGGTAGTTCGCGTTCTCGGTCGCCAGTTGCGAGTGTGTGCCCTCGCCGACCACCGTTCCGTCGTCGAGCACGACGACGCGGTCGGTCACGGACAGCAGCGCGGGGCTGCTCGTGATGAGGATCGTCGTCTGGCTGCCCGCGGAGCCGCGATGTCGCAGGTCGGCGATGCCGCCCGCGATCGTGTGTTCGGTGACGGCGTCCACCGCGGTCGTCGGATCGTGCAGCACCATCACCGGCGACTGCGCCACCAGTGCGCGGGCGAGGGCGACTCGCTGCCGCTGACCGCCGGACAGCGAGGACCCCCGGTCGGCGACCTCGTGGTCGAGGCCCTCGGGGTGTGCGTCGACGACGTCCACCGCCGCGGACGCGGACAGCGCCGCCTGCACCTCGGACGCCGTCGCGCCGGGTCGGCCCGCGGTCACGTTCGACGCGACGGTTCCGGAGAACAGGTCCCCGTTGTGCGGTTCGACGAGCAGCGCCCGGCGGGCCTGCGCGAGATCCGCGTCCGACAGCCGGACTCCGCCCACCGTCAGTTCGCCGTTGTACCGGTCGGGCGGAACCTGCCCGGACAGCAGCGCGGCCAGCGCCTCCGCGTCCTGCGGGCGGTACGCGACGACGCCGAGCAGTTCGCCGGGGGTGACCCGGAGATCCACTGCGCTCAGGGACCGGTACGAGACGCCGCTCAGGCTGAGTTCGCTGCCGTCGAGTGTCCGGCCGGACCCCTCGGGCAGCAGCGGTTCGGCGTCCAGGACCAGGGCGAGGCGGTCCGCCGACGCGCGGGCGAGGGCGAGGAAACCGGGCAGCCCGGCCAGGACGCCGAGCGGTTCGATGAAGAACTGGGACAGTCCGACGACGGTGATCAGCTCGCCGATGGTGATGCGTCCCTCGAGGGCGAACCAGCCGGCGAAACCCGCGACACCGACGGCGAGGAGGGCGCTGACGGTCATCGACACCCCGGCGAACACGGCGGAACTCTTCGCCGTGTGCAGGGTGGCACCGAGCGCCTCGCGGCTGGCTGTTCGGTATCGCCGCGACGCCGACACCTCGGCGCCGATCCCGCGCAGGGGCCGGAGCCCGCTCACGAGGTCGGTGGCCATGGCGGACGCCCGCGCGACGGCGGCCTGCTGATCGGTGGCACGGCGGGTGATCAGCGGCGCCGCGAGCTGGAGGAGACCGAGGATGACGGGGGTGCCGATCAGAACGGCGAGCCCGAGGGGCACGTCGATCAGCAGCAGGGCGACGGCGGATCCGATCGCGGCGGTGAGGGCCGCCGCGGCCCGCGGTGTGATGTCCGCGATCCACGCCGCGCGGTCGGCGTCCGACGTCGACACGGACAGCAGCTCACCGGCACGCAGGTCGGTGCGCACTCCCCGCGGGTCGAGGATGCGGTGCGCCACCTCCATCCGCAGCTGGTGCGCCTCGTTCTGCATCGCCACGACGATGAACCGCGCGCCGAAACGCCACGCCGCTGTGAGCACCAGGAACAGCAGTGCCAGGGCGCACAGCCACACCGCGAGTGCGAACACGTCCCCGGTGGCGACGGCCCGGTCGACGATCACGCCGATCGAGATCGGGACCAGCGTCTCCGCCACCTGATGCAGGCAGACGAGCACGGTTCCGATCCCCAGCCGAACACGATTCCGCACCAGCGTGCGACGCAGAATTGCGGTGCCACCAGTCTTCACGCGCGTAACTCCCAACGCCGACGCTTCCCCACCCACCAACCAAGTAAGCAGACCCTAACTAGATGAACCCTAATCGATGGGCAACTAGCGTTGACATGCCCGGTTCTCATAGAGTCGCCGATACGAACTACTGCGCGTGACGCAGCAGCAAGCCCGAGAGGACAAAGATGGCCGCGAAGACGACCGCCGAAAACGACATCGCGGACGAGGATCTCGAACCCCTAGCCGACGAGACCGCCCGCCAGGCGCAGCGCGTTGTCGCTGCATACGCCGAAGATGCCGACGAGTGCAGGATGCTGCTCTCCATGCTCGGAATCGGACCCACCAGCAAGCTCGACTGAGAATTTCATCCACTTCGACTGCGAAGGAAGCCCGTGGCTGCCAGTTCGGAATCGTCAGCATCGTCATCACGCTCGACTTCTGATCCTGTTTCCGGGCAAGCCGACTTCGTCGTCGTAGCGAACCGACTCCCCGTCGACCTCGAACGCCTTCCGGACGGCACCACGCGCTGGAAGCGCAGCCCCGGTGGCCTCGTCACCGCGCTCGAGCCGATCCTGCGCCGCAACAAGGGCGCATGGGTCGGCTGGGCGGGGGTCGCGGACGCCGAGCTCGATCCCGTCGTCGAGGACGACCTCGAGCTCTACCCCGTTCCGCTGAGCGCCGCGGAGATCGCCGACTACTACGAGGGCTTCTCCAACGCCACCCTCTGGCCGCTCTACCACGACGTCATCGTCAAGCCCGAGTACAACCGCGACTGGTGGAACGCCTACGTCGAGGTCAACCGGCGCTTCGCGGAGGCCACGTCGAAGGCGGCCGCGCACGGCGCCACGGTGTGGATCCAGGACTATCAGCTGCAGCTCGTTCCGAAGATGCTGCGCATGCTCCGCCCCGACCTCACGATCGGGTTCTTCCTGCACATTCCGTTCCCGCCGGTGGAACTGTTCATGCAGATGCCGTGGCGCACCGAGATCATCGAGGGCCTGCTGGGCGCCGACCTGATCGGGTTCCACCTCCCGGGCGGTGCCCAGAACTTCCTGTACCTGGCCCGCAAACTCGCCGGTCAGCAGACGTCCCGCGGCAACGTGGGTGTCCGCTCCAAGCTGGGCGTCGTGCAGGTGGGGTTCCGCACGGTGCGCGTCGGCGCATTTCCGATCTCCATCGATTCGGGGCAGCTGGACGAACAGTCCCGGTCCAAGTCGATCCGGGACCGCGCCAAGAAGATCCGCAAGGAACTGGGCAATCCCAAACACATCATGCTCGGCGTCGACCGCCTCGATTACACGAAGGGCATCGACGTCCGCCTCGCCGCGCTGCACGAACTGCTCGACGAGCACCGCATCGACCCCGCCGACACCGTGATGGTGCAGCTGGCCACGCCGAGCCGCGAGCGGGTCGACAGCTACGTGCAGATGCGCGACGACATCGAACGCAAGGTCTCGCGGATCAACGGCGAGTACAGCGAGGTCGGCCGGCCGGTCGTGCACTACCTGCACCGGCCGATCCCTCGCGAGGAGCTGATCGCCTTCTTCGTCGCCGCCGACGTGATGCTGGTGACTCCGCTGCGCGACGGTATGAACCTCGTCGCCAAGGAATACGTGGCCTGCCGTAGTGATCTCGGCGGCGCGCTGCTGCTCAGCGAGTTCACCGGCGCGGCCGCCGAACTGCGTCAGGCGTTCCTGTGCAATCCGCACGATCTCGACAGCGTCAAGGATGCGATGGAGCAGGCCCTGGGCCAGCCGAAGGAGGACGGCCGACGCCACATGCGGGCCCTGCGCAGGCAGGTCCTCGCACACGACGTCGACCGGTGGGCCAGGTCCTTCCTCGACGCCCTCGCTCACGGCGGCGCCGCCGGCCCCGCGCTGATCGCTCCCGCCGAGGCTTCCGAATCCGACTACAACGAGGACGCGACCGGGGAGAACTGACCTCCCCGGCTCAGCTGACCGGACGTCACCAGGAAGGCGACGAAGTCGCGGATCGTCTCGTCGGCGGGACGCGGAACGTAGCCGAGTTCGGACCGCGCCTTGCTGCCGTCGATGACGGGCGCCGCGAGCAGCGCCGCCATCGCCGACCGCGACAGCACGTCGGAGCCGAACCGGGTCCCGATCGGTTCGGCGATCGGCAGCACGCGTTCGATGACGCTGAGTGGGAACGAGTACAGCGGCCCCCGACGACCCGCCGCACGCGCAGCCCTCCTCACGGCATCGTGCATGCCGAGCATGTGCCCCGAGATCAGGTAGTTCTCACCGGTCCGGCCCTTCTCCCCGGCGGCGATCAGTCCGGCGGCGACGTCGCGGACGTCGACGAAGTCGAACCCGCCCTGCACGGCAGCGGGAACGCGGCCGCGAGCGGCGTTGCGCAGCAACGCGTTCACCCGCGACAGTCCGTAGTCGACGGGCCCGTACACCCCGGTCGGATTGCAGATCACCGCATCGAGCCCGGCCTCGACCACTTCGCGGAGTTCGATCTCGCCCGCCCATTTGGACCTGTCGTACACCGGGATCGACGCGGCGACGGACCGGGGCGAGTTCTCGTCGAGCGTTCCGCCGCAACTGGCCTGATCGAAGGAGTGCACGGAACTGCAATGCACCATCCGCCGAACACCCACTGCGAGAGCGGCTTCGGCGACGGTCCGGACGCCCTTGGTGTTGACGGTCCAGGCCAGGTCGTCCTTCTGTGCGAGGGTGATCATCGCGACCAGGTGGTAGACCACCTCGGCGCCCTCCAGCGCCCGCTTCATGGATTCGACGTCGAGCACGTCGGCGTTCACCCACGTGACCCCGTACTCGGGTGCGTACCGGGAACGCACGCGGTCGATTGCGGTCACCTCGTGGCCTGCCTCGACCAACAGATTCAGCAGATTGTTGCCCACGAATCCCGCGGCGCCGGTTACTGCAACCTTCATCGACGACTCCCCGTTCGGTTGTGGCCCCGCGACGCAGCGTCGTGCGTCGGCAATCGGCCAGGAGATCCCGACAGTACTAGAACTTGTTTCATTTTGTGAAGGGGGTGACCGCCTCGACGAACATTCGCACCCGCGAGATCTCGTGAGATCGCTTCGCGAACTCCAGCAGGGCGACCCCCTCCCACGCGGCCGAACGCACGGATGCGGTGACGGCGCACCCCGCCACGATCATCTTGCTCCACTGCAGTTCACGAAGGCTTTCCGCGAAGTGAGCGAGCGCGATCGGGGAACCCGACGACAGTTCGAGAACCGCACCGGGAGCAAGCCGCTCCGACATTGCGGCCGTGTCCTGACGGCGGACGGCGACCAGAAATCCGGTGGCGGCGTTCCTGCCCGGACGTCCGACGGTCCGCAGTCCTCGCATGAAACCTGTTACACCGAGCACGCCCTGATTCGACAGCAGTTGCGGCGCCAGCTTCACCGACGCCGCCGCGCCCCGCCACCCCGCCCCGGCCAGCTGGGCGATCATCACGGGCAGTTCCCAGTGCGCGTACAACCCGTCGACGGTCACGACACCCGACTCCACCACGAGGTCGTAGCGCAGGTGCATCGGCACCGTCAGCACCACTCCCGTCGACATCCGGGTCTCGAGGTCGAGGTCGCGGACCACCGTCATCCCGCACACCACATCCCGCTTCACGTGGAACGTGATCGAGTTGGGGGCGATGAACGTGTCGTAGAACCGTTCGATCGCCGCCGTGCCGACGTGCGGCCGCGAGCCCACCGGGTCGCTGACCCGAGCGCCGTCCGAGAACAGCCCGACCCACGCGGCGCGGTCGTGCACCGCGACCGCGGACGGTGAACGCCCAACGACAGCAAGGAGTTCCGCCACGGTCGGCGTCGGGTCCGGCACCGTTACACCGGGGTCAACTGATCGACGAGCCAGCGGTCGTCGACCTTCTGCAGCGACACCCGCACACGGCTGCCCGACGTTCGGGCGTCGGGAGCGTCGGCGCTCGTCGTCGTCTGGTTGAGGTACAGCAGGACCACCGCCTCGTCGGGTGTGGTCGACACGGGCGCGGCGGCCTGCACCGACACCTGCACGGTGAGTTGCTTCTCCTTGGCGCCCGGCGCGATGGTTTCCTGCACGAGCGTGGTGTAGTCGTCGCGGAACGAGCCGGTGAGTCCGTCTGCGGCAGCCGCCAACTGGTTGTCGACGTCGGCGAAATCGTACGCCAGCATCGCCACCGCCTGCTTGCCCGCGGCGTCGACGGCCTCGGTGCGCGCCTGCTCCGAGAGTTGATCCTGCCGGTGGTCGTACCAGAGGAAACCCACCCCGACGGCGAGCGCGACCACCACGACCGCGGCCGCGATCTTCAGCGCTGTCTGCTTGGTGACGGCGAACTTTCGCTTGTCTTCGTTGTTGTCGCTCATGGGACGAACTCCACCTTCGATGCGGTCAACTTGCCGTCGACGTCGCTGACCGTCACTCGCATCCGGAAATCGCGCGGTGAGGGTTCCGGTTGCTCCTTACTGCTCACCATCGTCCGGGCGGCCACCAGAACATTCGCCGAGATCGAGGTCTCGCTCCCGTTCTCGACTCCTGCCTCGACGACCTGGCCCTCGGTGGTCACATTCGCGTCCTGCACGACACCGACGAACGGATCCTCCCGGCCCTGGAACTCTTCGAGGAACTGACCCGAGGCGCCGGCGATGATCCGGTCGACGTCTTCCTTCGCCGTCTCGGGATGGATGGTCGTCAGGTTGAGCACCGTCTGCCGGGCGGTGTCGACGAACGCCTGACGGCGATCGTCCCGTTCGCGCGCGGACCGTAGGTCGAGCAGAAGCACCACCGCCGCGACGACCAGTGCGACGACGACCACCGCGGTAACGCCCCACGCGAGCAACGACTTCAGCGATCGACGCTGCTTCGGTGCGTCGGGCGCCGGAGGTTCCGGGGACGCGACCTTCGCCGTCGACACCTTCGCCGCCTCGGGCGCGGCGTGCGCGCCCACCGGCTTGGCGAGGACCACCGGCTTCGGGGCCTCGGTCTCCCCCACCGGCGGGCCGGCGTGCCGGACGGCCCTGCGCCTGCTCCGGTCCTTCGCCGCGGACGTCTGCTCGGTCGCCCGCTCCGTGGAGTCGGTGGCGCGTTCGTCTGTGCTGGAACTCAAATCTGCTGACCTGTCATCATCGTCTGCCACGTCGAGTCCTTTCCCTGCACCGCCAGATCCGGTTGGGTGTACGTCTTTCCATCCGAACCAATGAAGCTACCGGTGGCCGGGTCGTAGGGCACGGCCGCGACCGGTGCACCCGCGGCGCCTTCGTAGGAACTCGGAACGGCTGTGTACGAGGGTACATCCGGCGGCATGATCGGCCCGTACGGCGGGTTGTTGCCCGACGCCTCCCAGCCCTCGCGGCACGCCTCGACCGTCGGTGCGCGGCGTCCCGGGAACTCCATGCACGGCAGGTTCCGCGCGCCGCGCACCACGGACGGGTCATCCGGAGCGGCCTTGCAGTACAGGTCGTTCGGTGTCGCGATCGGGTCGGTCTGATCTCCCGACCGGCGTTGCTCCGGGGGCAGGAAGCCCGTCGTGCAGGCCGGCGGGTCGTGCAGTTGCAGGGCGAAGTCGACGATTGCGCCGTCCTCCACCGGCCCGCCCGTCGCCGCCGTCACGAGTGCCGCGGTCAGGGGCGGGTAGATGACCAGAACCTGCTCGATGCTCTTGTTGTAGATCACCCCGACCTGGCCGACGCTCACCAGATTCCGCAGCAGAATCGGCAGGGTCGGCTGCAGGTCCTGGAACAGCTGGGTGGCCTCCTGCGCCGTTCCCGGGCCCTTCTCCAGCACCGACCGCAGGCTCGGGTCGCTCGCCCGCAACTGGTCGGTGAACGTCACCAGGTCCCGGGTCCACGACCGGATGGCGTCGCTGCTGACCGTCTGCGTGTCGAGCAGGGGGCCGACCTGGTCGATCAGGGCCTTCGTCGCGTCGCTGTTCGCGTCTGCCTCCTCGACGAACAACCGGGCCGAGTCGATGAGCCGCTGCAGGTCGGGACCGGATCCGTTGAACGCCGTGAACGCCTCGTCGATCACCGTCTGCAGCCTGGTGTCCGAGATGCTCGCGAGCAGTTCGTCGGCCTGGTCGAGCATCTCGCCGACATCCTGCGGAATGGTGGCCCGATCCAACGGGATCACGTCGCCGTTCGCGAGGTACGGGCCGTCGGCCTCGGCCGCGCCGTCCCGGGGAATCAGGTCGACGTACTGCTCGCCGACCGCCGACACGCTCTTGACCGCCGCGTCGACGTCCGCCGGAATCTTGTAGTCGCTGTCGAGCGACATCTTCGCTTCCACACCGTCACCGGTGAGCGTCACGTACTCGACGACACCGATGTTGGTGCCGCGATAGGCGACATTGGCGTGCGAGTAGAGCCCACCGGTGGACGGCAGTCGGACACTCACCTCGTAGCGCCCGACGCCGAACAGCACCGGCACCTTCACGTACTGGATCGACATCACCACGAGCCCGATGACGGTGAGAATCGAGAAGATGATCAGCTGAATGCGAACGAATCTCGTCATTCTCATGGTGTCGGCGCCCCTCCCAGTTGCGGCGGAAGGCCCGGAATCTGCGGCAGTCCGGGTATCTGCGGAAGCCCCGGAATCACCGGCGGTGCGGGTGCCGGCTTCGGAGCCGGCTGCAGGGGTGCCTGCAGCGGATCGCCCGACTGCCCGGCCACCCCGGCGAGCGATCCCACGGCGCCCTCGACGCCGCCGAGCGATCCGCCGAGACCGGTTCCGGTCAGGAAGTTGCTGTCCACGCGCTCGTTGGTCATGTCGATCGTCATCATGAGGTTCGCGTAGTCACCCTGAATCGCCTTGTCCATCGTCTTCATCGGGAAGGGGTACGTGAGCATCAGGGTCAGCACCTCGGTCAGCGCGCTCCCCGAGTTGGCGAGTTCACGCAGCACCGGTGTGAGGTTCGCCAGGTTCGCTTTCAGTTCCTCGCCGCTGCTCTCCACGAGACGGGAAGCGGTGTCGCTGAGCTTGCCCACCTCGACCAGCGCGGTGGTGAGGTTCTGCCGTTGGGTGACGAGCACTTCCAGCGCGGGCGGGATGCCGTCCAGCGCCGCGTCCAGGGTGGCCTTCTGCGCGTTGACGGTGCCCGCCAACCGGTCGAGTCCCTCCATCGCGCCGATGATGTCTCCGCGCTGCTGATCCAGGCTCGTGACGAGCCGGTCGAGTTGCGGGAGAAGATCCCGGATCGAGTCCTCCCGGCCACCCAGTGCGGCGTTGAGCTCGAGAGTGATGTCGTGGATCTGGGCGATGCCGCCACCGTTGAGTACCACCGACAGTGACGACAACGTCTGCTCGGTGGTCGGGTAGGCGCCCGCCCGCTCGATGGGGATCACGTCGCCGTCCTCGAGCCTGCCCTCGGGCTCGGCATCGGTCGGCGGAGCCAGTTCGAGGTGCTGCGAGCCGAGGAGGCTGGTCTGGCCGATCTTGGCGGTCGCGTTGGCAGGCAGTTGGACGTCGCCGTTGATCGAGACGGTGACCAGTGCATGCCAGTCCTGCACGTCGATGCCCGTCACCGATCCCACCGTCACGTCGTTCACGCGGACCGGCGAGTTCTGCGACAGCGTCGTGACATTGGGCATCTGGATCTCGACCGTGTAGGCGTCGTCGCCCTGGCCCTCGGTGCCCGGCAGGGGAAGAGAATTCAGCCCTTCCCACTCGCACCCGGTCAGGGTGAGGGACAACGTGATCGCGACGGCCGCGACGGCGCCGCGACGCACCCGTGTGTGCTTCGTCATCGCCCACCTCCCGGCTGCAGCAGATCGTTCAGGTCCTTGGGCACGGCGACGGTCGGCATCCCGGCGAGGGTCCCGGTCATCGGCGGCGCGGACCGCGGAGGTACGGAGGCCTCGAGGCTCGGCGGGGTGTACTCGATCTGGTCGGGGAATGCGTTCACACCCGTCGTCGGGTTGGTGAGGATGGGCAGGTAATTCGCCGTCAGCGAGTTCAGGACCGGCGACAGGTACTGGGTGCACAGGTCCGCGCTCCGGTTCGCCTCGTTGGCCTGCAGGCTCTGGATGGCACCGCACATGAAGTTCACGGGGTTCCCGAAGTTCGCCATCGCGACCGCACCGACCAGTGATCCCTGCGCCGGCTTGTAGATGTTGCTGAAGTTGGCCAGCGCCGTGGGCGCGACGTGGAGCACCTGCTCGATCTGCGGCCTCTTGTCGGCGAGCACCTGGGTGGCGTCGGCCAGGCGGCCGACCTGTTCGCTCAGGCTCGCCCGGTTCTCCACGACGAACCGGTTGACGTCGCCGAGCGCGAGGTCGAGATCGTTCAGGGCGGTGCCGAGTTCGTCGGAGTTGGTGGCGAGCATGTTCGACACCGACGCGAGCCGTCCCTCGAACTGGACGATCTGCTCGTTGCTCGACGACAGAGCCGCCACGAACGTCTGCAGGTTGCGGATGGTGGAGAACAGGTCGGTGCGGCCGTCGGACAGCGTCCGCATGGTCTCCGACAGTTCCCGCAGCGTGTTCCGCAACGACTCTCCGTTGCCGTCGAGATTGTCGGCGGCGGTGTCGATGAACGTGCCGAGCGAGCCCTGCGGGTCGGCACCCTGCGGTCCGAGCGCCTCCGACAGCTTGTTCAGCTCCGTCTTGATCTCGTCCCATTCCACCGGGACGGCGGTGCGCTCCACGGGGATGCTCGCGCCGTCGCCCATCGTCGGCCCACCCGCGTACACGGGTGTCAGCTGGACGAACCGTCCCGACACCAGGCTGGGTGCGACGATGACGGCCTTCGCGTCGGCCGGGATCTCGACGCTCTTCTGCACGTTCATCGTGACCCGTGCGAAGTCGGCGCCGGGCTCGATCGAGTCGATCGTCCCCACCTTCACACCGAGGACGCGGACGTCGTCGCCCGAATACAGGCCGGTGGTCGCCGGGAAGTACGCGGTGATCGTGTTCTGGAAGAGTTTGGGCACGAACATCACTGCGGCGCCGACGATCAGCACCACCACGGCCGCGGCGACGCCGCCGCGGATCAGCCACTTCTTCCGCGTGTTGGTGATTTCCGGGTTCGTCGTCATCGCGGCGGTTCCCTCAGCTCGATGGACGGACCTGTCTGCAGGTAGGCCTGGAGGTCGTTGGGGAGATGCTCCGGCCACGTCACCGCGTCGCTGAGCCCCTGGAACAGGTTGCCGATGCCGATGTTGTAGACGTACGCCATGAAGAACGGACCGCTACCGACCGACTCACCGAGCTGAGTCGCGTACGGGGCGAGGCCGTCGAGTGCCTGCGAGATGTTGTCCTTGTTCCGCTGCAGGACGTCGACCACCGAGTTCAGCTTGTCGAGCGTCGGTTTCATCTGCTCCTCGTTGTCCTGGACCAGTCCCGTGAGCTGCCGGGACACCGCGGAGATGTTCACGATCAGCTGGCTGATCGCCGTGCGGCGACGGTCGAGCTCGCCGAACAGCTGGTTCCCGTCGACGATCAGCGAGTTGATCTGCCCGCTGCGCTCGGCGAGGATTCCGGTCACGTTCTCGGCACGCGAGAGCAGCTGTCTCAGCGTCTCGTCCCGCGAATTGATGCTCTCCGACAACCGGGTCAGGCCGTCAAGAGCGGTGCGCAGCTCGGGCGGTGTGTTCTCGAGAGCACCGGACATCGCGTTCAACGCGTTGTTGACCTCGTCGGTGTCGAGCTCGGACACGGTGTTCGACAGATCGCCGAGCGCGTCGTTGAGAGAGTACGGAGAGTTGGTGCGCTCCAATGGAATCGTCGACCCCACCGACATCGTGTCGTACCCGAGCGGGGTGACGGCCAGCGACTTCCGTCCGAGAACCGTGTTCGTCTTGATGTTCGCCTCGGTGGCGTCGCCGAGGACGATGCCGTCCTGGATCGTGAACGTGACGAGCACGTGCTGATCGTCCAGTTCGACCTCGGCGACCTTCCCGACGTCGACGCCGGCGAGCGTCACCGCGTCGCCGGTCATCAGCCCACCCGCGTCCTCGAAGTAGGCGGAGTACTGCGTTCCGCCCGAAAGGAATTGCAGCTGATCGTATTGCAGGGTCGCGATCACGATCATGCTCGCGATGGCGACACCGATGATTCCCACCTGTACGGGATTACGTTCGCGCTTCATGGCTACGGTGCACACCTCCCTGCCGTCTGACCGCCCGGCATGTTGAGGAGCAGATCCGATCCGTCCGGGCCGGAGAACTTGAACTTGACCGTGCAGACGTACATCTGGAAGAAGCTGCCGTAGGTGCCGATGCGGATGAGCCTCCGATAGGCGTCGGGCAGATTCTGGAACACCCAGTCGAGGTCGTCCTCCCCCGCCTGGAGTTGGGTTGCAGTGCGGTTGGCCTCGGCGATCGTGCTCTGCAACGGTGGCCGCGCACCTTCGAGCAGATTCGCGAGATCCCCCGTCGCCCCTGCGATGCGGGGAATGGCGTCGCCGATCTGATCGCGGTCCTGGGAGAGCCCGCTGACCAACTGCTGCAACTGGTCGAGCGTCGACCGGAACTGGTCGCCGCGGTCGTTGATGGTGCCGAGCACCTGGTTGAGGTTCGTGATCACCTCACCGATCAACTGGTCCCGGTCGGCCAGGGTGTTCGTGAACGAACTCGTGCTGCCGAGGAGAGAGACGAGGGTTCCGCCCTGCCCCTGGAACACCTGGACCAGCGCCTGGGACAGGTCGTTGACCTGCTGCGGGTCCAACGCCCGCAGGAGTGGCTTGAACCCACCCAGCAGAAGGTCGAGATCGAGTGCGGGAGAGGTGTTCTCGACGGGAATGGATCCACCGTCCGGCAGCGGTTCCACCGAACCGGCGCCTTCGAGAAGTTCCATGTACCGGTCGCCGACGAGGTTTTCGTACCGCACCGTGGCCTTGGTCCCGTCGAACAGCGAGTACTTGGTGTCGACGGTGAAGTCGACGTCGGCGAGGTTGTCGTCGTCGATGCTCACCTTCTCGACGGCGCCGACGGGAACGCCGGCGATGCGCACCTTGTCGCCGGGCTTGAGCCCGGACACGTCCGTGAAGGTGGCGTGGTAGCCGTCGGAGCTGCTGAACCGGTACTGGCTGAACACCAGGGCGAGTCCGGCGAAGATCACCGACATCACCGTCGCGAAGATCAGCAGTTTGACCGTGGTCGCTCGCACTGTCACTGCCCACCCTGCCCGGGGTACACACCCGCGAACAGCAGCTGGAACACCTTGGGCAGGTGCACCTGGACTTCCGTCGACGGCACGAACGGCACCGTTCCGGTGTCGGCCACGACGAAGTTCGCATGCTTGCTGAGATCAGGGTTGGGAAGACCGTGGCAGTTCGGCCCACCTGTCGCGTTCACTTTCGGCAGGTCCTTCGGATAGGTGTACGGCTCCTGCCCGTACATGAAGCTGGCGCTCAGCGCGATGCCCGGCTGATTGCCGCCGATGAGCTGTTCGGCGAGGGGAATCACGTTGTTCAGGCCGACGATGAAGCAGGAGATCTCGGGCGAGTACTCGGCCAACAGGTCCGTCGTCGGGAGCAGCAGGTCGAGAGAGGAGTTCAGGTTCTGCTCGTTCTCGGTGAGTACGGTGTTCGCCGTGTCGGCCAGCCCGGTGACGTTGAGCAGCACGGCATCCAGGTTGTCCTGTTCGTCGACGACGGTGCCGCTGGTGGCCGTCGCGTTGTCGAGCACTCGCAGCAGATCCGGTGCCGTGTCGGCGTACACGTCGGTGACCTGCGCGGCTTTCGCGAAATCTTCCTGCAGCTGAGGCAGACTCGGATTCATCTTCGCCAGGTAGCTGTCGCTCTGCTCGAGCAGGGCGCCGAGTTCCTCTCCGCGCCCGCGCAGCGCCGAGGAGATGGCCCCGAGGGTGGCGTTGAGCTTCTCCGGCTGTACCTGCGCCAGCACGTCCGACAAGTGCTGGAAGACCGTGTTGAACTCGACGGTGACGTTGTCGGACGCGATGACGTCACCTGCCTGAAGAGGGGTGGACGACGGGTTCTCCGGCATCACGAAGTTGACGTACTTCGCGCCGAACACGGTGGTGGACTTGATCTCCACGGTGGCGTTGGAGGGGATCAGCGACATCATGTCGGGGTACATCGCCAGTTTCAGCTCGGCGCCGTCCGTCACGTGTTCGATGGAGCCGACGCGGCCGACCTCGACGCCGAGGAGCTTGACCTTGGCGTCGGGTTCCATCACCAGCCCGGAGCGATCCGACGTGACGGTGACGGGCGTGGTCTCGCTGAAGGTTCCGTTGAACATGGCCAGTGACACACCGATGATCGCGAGAAGACTCACGACGAGAACGAGTGCCGCGAGCTTCTTCTTCCCACTCGAATCAGACATCTACCGGCACTCCTATCCCGAAAGGTTGAAGTTGCCGGACCCGCCGTAGATGGCGAGCGAGATGAGCAGGGTGACGGTGACGACGGCGATCAGCGAGGAGCGCACCGCGTTGCCGACGGCCACACCGACACCGACCGGACCGCCCGAGGCGTTGAATCCGTAGTAGGTGTGGATGAGCATGATCGCGATCGCCATGACGATGGCCTGGGCGAACGACCACAGAATGTCCGTGGGTATCAGGAACGTCGAGAAGTAGTGGTCGTACACGCCGGACGACTGGTCGTACAGCACCACCGTCGCGAACCGGCTGGCCATGAACGACGCGATCACTGCCAGGGCGTACAGCGGAATGATGGCGATCATGCCCGCCATCACTCGTGTGCTGACCAGGTACGGGATCGACGGGATCGCCATCGTCTCGAGCGCGTCGATCTCCTCGGAGACGCGCATGGCGCCGAGCTGGGCGGTGGAGCCGGCGCCGATGGTGGCCGCCAGACCGATGCCCGCGATGACCGGCGCCGCGATCCGCACGTTGATGAAGGCCGCGAAGAATCCGGTGAGGGCCTCGACGCCGATGTTGCCGAGCGAGCTGTACCCCTGCACCGCGATGGTGCCGCCGGTGAACAGGGTCAGGAAGCCGACGATGACGACGGTTCCGCCGATCACCGCGAGCGCACCCGTGCCCATGCTGATCTCGGCGATGAGCCGCAGCGTCTCCTTCGGGTAGTGCATCAGGGCGCGGGGCGCCCATCCGATGGCACGCGCGAAGAACAGCGCCTGCTCACCGAGCCGGTCGATCGAGCGGGACGCCGACGCGAACCGTTTCCGAGTTCGGGGAAAGCGCCCGGCCGCCGCTAGTGCCATCTACTCCACCACCATGTCGATCACCCTGCCGTCAGCTTGATGCCGACGGCGGTGACGAGAACGTTGACCACGAACAGGGCCATGAACGAGAACACGACGGTCTGGTTGACGGCGTCACCGACGCTCTTCGCGCCACCCTTGACGTTCAGGCCGAGGTAGGCGGCGACGAGGCCGGCGATCATGCCGAACAGACCGGCTTTGACTTCCGAGATCACGAGCTCCCCGAATCCGGTGAGCAGGGTGATGCCGTTGACGAACGCACCCGGGTTGACGTCCTGGATGTAGACCGAGAAGACGAAGCCGCCGAGGATGCCGATGGTGCAGACCAGGCCGTTGAGCAGGAGCGCAACGACGGTCGACGCCAGCACTCGTGGCACGACCAGGCGGTGGATCGGATTGATGCCCAGCACCCGCATTGCGTCGATCTCTTCGCGGATGGTGCGGGCCGAGAGGTCTGCGCAGATGGCAGTGGCTCCTGCACCCGCCACGATGAGCACGGTGACGATGGGACCGACCTGGGTCACGGTGCCGAGAGCGGCGCCGGCGCCACTGAGGTCTGCCGCGCCGATCTCACGGAGGAGGATGTTGATCGTGAAGCTCACCAGCACGGTGAACGGAATGGCCACCAGCACGGTGGGCACCATCGAGACCCGGGCGACGAACCACGCCTGGTCGACGAACTCGCGACGTTGGAAGGGCCTCGAAAAGACTGCCCTCAACGTTTCGCCCGACATCGTGAAGAACCCGCCGACCGCACGCAACGGCACCTCGAGGAGGTCTACCATCCGTCCTCCTCGTCCATGATCTCGCCCAGCACCGACTGTCAGTTCGAGCCCAGCCCCCCGACGGTCTGTGACTCAGGTCATATTAACTAGAACGTGTTCACCTGTCAAAGGTGGTCGCTCATCAGCAAGAATCGTCCCACATTCAGCACGCTCAGAGTGCCGAATTCGACCGAAATTCCGGGCGTGTCCCCGGCCGATCGAACTCGATGATTCGCGCCGAGCGGAAATCCGATTCGTGGCCATAAAATGTTATAGCACAAGAACTTTGAGAGAAATTCACCGCATGTCGGCGAACGGCGGATACACCTTTTGCAGCTGCCACGCGCACGGGCCGACCTCGGCAGCTGCCGCGCCGGATGGGCAGGCGCGATCGAACTGGTCGACGACAGCAGAACTAGAACACGATCTAGTCATATCCGGCACACCTCTCGAACACCCCACCACGGTCTCCCGGCCCCCGTTCCGCCGCTCTTCAGTTGCCTTCAGTATCGCCCATCGCGCGGGCATTACCTGCGGAAACGATACGGAAACAACCTTCGTGTCGGTTATTCGGCCCCGGCGACGCAGTCAGCCCAGTTCGCGGAGCGCCGCGGAGGCCGAGAACATGGCGGCAGGATCCCGATCCGCGAAATAGTTTCCGAGCTCCGCCGCGAGCGCACCGGGTGTCCACCGACCGTCCGCGGCGTCGAACCGCCGCTCCACGACCGGTGCCGCCATCAACGCCACCATCGGGCCGTAGACGACGAAGACCTGACCGTTCACCGAGTCGGCGGCGGGCGAGGCGAGGTAGGCGACCAGCGCGGCCACATGCTCGGGCGACAACGGGTCGATCCCCTCGGCCGGTGCCTCCCCGAAGACGTTCTCCGTCATCGACGTGCGGGCCCGAGGGCAGATCGCGTTGGCTCGGACGCCGTACCGGGACAGCCCGCGGGCCGCCGACAGCGTGAGCGCCGTGATGCCCGCCTTGGCGGCGCCGTAGTTCGCCTGCCCCTCGGGGCCCAGCAGTCCCGCCTCGGACGAGGTGTTGACGATGCGTCCGTAAACAGGCGCACCGGCCTCCTTCGACTTGCCCCGCCAGTACGACGCGGCCGCGCGGCACAGCAGGAAGTGTCCGCGCAGATGAACCTTCAGCACCAGATCCCAGTCCTCGTCGGACATGTTGAACAGCATGCGATCCCGCGTGATACCCGCGTTGTTCACCAGGATGTCGAGGCTACCGAGCCGACTCTGCGCCGCCTCCATGATCGCGTCGGCGGTGGACCGTTCCCCGATGTCGCCTGCCACGAACTCGACCTTCGCGCCCAGGCCCCGGATCTCCTCGAGCGTTGCCTCCACGGCGTCGTTCGCGGCCAGGTCGTTGACGACGACGGACGCACCCGCGCGGGCCAGTGCGATCGCCTCGAATTTTCCGAGGCCGGATCCGGCGCCGGTCACGACGGCGACCTTGCCGTCCACGTTCACATCGCGGTCAGCCACAGCATTCATGAACACGCTCTCCTGGTTCTGTGCACTCGCCGGAGGTCGCGAACACGACACGGCGGTAGGTCGACGTCACTGTAGAACGTGTTCTCATTCCGGGCAACAATCCTCAGGGGTGTTCGGTGAGCGCAGCCCTCGGACACTGGGCGATCGCCGTACGCACGTCTTCCTCCCGGTCAGCGGGAGGAACAGCACTCGAAATGTGCAGCTGATCGTCGTCGTCGAGCTCGAAGATGTCGGGTGCGATCCCCACGCACACACCATTGGCCTCGCAACGGTCGAAATCGACTCTGACCTCCATGGTAACCCTCACTTCTCCTCGTCTCGTCACTCGTGGACCCAGGTGCCGCCGGGCTGTGGCGCACTCCGTTCCTGCGATAACACTAGAACCTGTTCCAGTCGTGTGCAATGATTCGTTCCACGACTGCGAGCACGCCTACCGGGCACGCTCCGGGGCCGGCCGGGGCCGACTCCGCGAATGCACCGCAGAGACTGGAACCTGTGCCAGATTTCAGCTGATTCCGCTCTCGGACTGGAGAGGTATTTCGATGCACATCACCTACACACCGCAGCAACAGCAGCTGCGGGAAGAGCTGCGCGCGTACTTCGCGAAGCTGATGACGCCGGAGCGTCGAGAGGCACTGGCCGCCACCACCGGCGAATACGGCGAGGGCAATGTCTACCGCGACGTCGTCGCCCAGATGGGCAAGGACGGCTGGCTGACGCTCGGGTGGCCCAAGGAGTACGGCGGCCAGGAACGGTCGGCCATGGAACAGCTGATCTTCACGGATGAGGCCGCCATCGCCGGCGCCCCGGTCCCCTTCCTCACCATCAACTCGGTGGCGCCGACCATCATGCACTTCGGTACCCCCGAGCAGAAGTCGTTCTTCCTGCCCAGGATCTCGGCCGGCGAACTGCACTTCTCCATCGGCTACTCCGAGCCCGAAGCGGGCACCGACCTCGCCAGCCTGCGCACGACCGCCGTCAAGGACGGCGACGACTACGTCATCAACGGCCAGAAGATGTGGACGAGCCTGATCGCGTACGCCGACTACGTGTGGCTGGCGTGCCGCACCGATCCCGAAGCCAAGAAGCACAAGGGCATCAGCATGCTGATCGTCCCGACAACCGCCGAAGGCTTCTCGTACACCCCCGTCCACACGATGGCGGGTCCGGACACGAGCGCCACCTACTACCAGGACGTTCGGGTTCCGTCGTCCGCGCTGGTCGGCCCCGAGCACGGCGGGTGGGCGCTGATCACCAATCAGCTCAACCACGAGCGCGTCGCCCTGACGTCCGCCGGGCCGGTCCTCACCGCACAGCGTGAGGTGCGCGAATGGGCGCAGAACACCAAGTTGCCGGACGGCCGCCGCGTCATCGACCAGGAATGGGTGCAGATCAACCTGGCCCGGGTCCACGCCAAGGCCGAGTACCTCAAGTTGATGAACTGGGAGATCGCCTCGTCCACCGACCACGCGCCGGGCCCGGAAGCGGCGTCCGCCAACAAGGTCTACGGCACGGAGTTCGCCACGGAGGCGTACCGGCTGCTGATGGAGATCCTCGGACCTTCGGCCACGCTGCGGCAGAACTCCCCCGGGGTCCTGCTGCGCGGGCGACTCGAACGGATGCACCGGTCGTCGCTGATCCTCACATTCGGCGGCGGAACCAACGAGGTGCAGCGCGACATCATCGCCATGACCGCCCTCGGCCTGCCCCCAGCGAAGCGTTAGGACTACGACAATGGACTTCACCCCCACCGAGGCCCAGCAGGATCTGGCCGGGCTCACCCACGGAATCGTCTCGGACCTCGTCACCAACGACCGGCTGCGCGAACTCGACAACGCGGACGACCGCCTCGATCGCCGGCTGTGGTCCGCACTCGCGTCGTCCGGCGTCCTGAGCGCCGCACTGCCGGAGTCGGTGGGCGGCGACGGTTTCGGCGTCCTCGAGCAGTGCAGCATCCTCGTCGAGCTGGGCCGCGCCGTCGCGCCGGTTCCCTACCTGTCGTCGATCGTGATGGCGGCAGGCGCGATCGCGAAGTACGGGACCGAACAGCAGCGTTCCGACTGGGGCACTCCGGCCGCGGATGGCGAGAAGATCCTCACCGTCGCGCTCGACGAGGAACTCAACGACACCCCGGGTGCGCCCGTCACGCGTGCCGAACGCGGCGCGGACGGCTGGACACTGGACGGCACCAAGATCGTGGTCGACGCGGCACCGTCCGCCGACCTCTTCCTGGTCCCGGCGACCACCCCGGACGGTGTGGCCGTCTTCCTCGTCCGCCCCGACGACGCCGGAGTGACCGTCACCCGCCAGCAGACCGTCGACCTGGCCAGCACCGGTGAGGTGACCCTCCACGGAGTGTCGCTGACCGAGGACCGCGTGCTCGGCGCCGTCGACCAGGGCGGCGAGATCGTGGACTGGCTCGTCGAGCGCGGCTCGCTCGGCGCCTGCGCATTTCAGTACGGCGTCCTCGACGAATCCCTGACACTCACCGCGGCCTACGCCCGCGAGCGGGTGCAGTTCGGTCGGCCCATCGGCAGTTTCCAGGCCGTGGCCCAGCGACTCGCCGACGGCTACATCGACGTGAAGGGCGTCCGGCTCACGCTGTGGCAGGCGGCGTGGCGGCTCAGCGAAGGCCTGCCCAGCGAAGGCGACATCCAGACCGCCAACTTCTGGGCGTCCGACGCCGGACACCGAGTGGCCCACACCCTCGTCCACGTCCACGGAGGCGTCGGACTCGACGAAGACCACCCCGTGCACCGGTACTTCCTCGCCGCCAAGGCACTCGAGTTCCGGCTCGGTTCGGCCACGCAGCAGCTGCGGATCCTCGGCGCCGAACTGGCCACCGTCCCGGCATGACCGCCACGCTCGCGCGCACGGTATCGGACCTGCTCCTCGGCGTCTCGAAGTCCGACGCCCAGGGCCTGTACTTCGAAGACCGGTTCCTGTCGTGGTCCGAGCACGTGCGGGCGAGCCTGCGGCGCGCCGCGATCCTCGACGACCTGCTCGATGCGCAGCGGCCCCGGCACTTCGGTGTCCTGATGGACAACGTCCCCGAGTTCTCCCTCCTCGCCGGGGCGGCGGCGCTGTCCGGCGCCGTCCTCGTGGGGCTCAACACCACTCGACGCGGGGAGGCGCTGGCCCACGACATCGCGCTGGCCGACTGCCAGGTGGTCTTCACCGAATCCGGGCGGTCCGCGCTGCTGGACGGTCTCGACCCGGGTGTTCCCGTCGTCGACGTGGATTCGCCGGCATGGTCCGCCCTGCTCGCCGAGGAGCGTCCCGCATTCAGGCCGAGGGTCGCCGCCGCAGACGACCTGTTCATGCTCATCTTCACGTCCGGCACGAGCGGCGACCCGAAGGCGGTGCGCTGCACCCACGCGAAGATCACCGGCCCCGGCATCATGCTCGCCGAACGCTTCGGGTTGACCCCGGACGACGTCGTCTACATGTCGATGCCCATGTTCCATTCCAACGCCATGATGGCGGCATGGTCCGTGGCGCTCGCGGGACACAGCTCGATTGCGCTGCGACGGAAGTTCTCCGCATCCAACTTCCTGTCCGATGTGCGGAAGTTCGGCGTCACGTACGCCAACTACGTCGGAAAGCCGCTGTCGTATGTGCTGGCGACCCCCGAGATGCCCGACGACGCCGACAACACGCTGCGGGTCATGTACGGCAACGAGGGGTCCGCGCCCGCGGTCGCGGCGTTCTCGCGCCGCTTCGGCACCGCGGTGGTCGACGGATTCGGCTCCACCGAGGGCGGTGTCGCCATCTCCGCCACCCCCGGGTCGCCATCGGGCTCGCTGGGCAGGCTCCCCGAGGGCATCGCGATCCTCGACCCCGAGACCGGCAACCCCTGCCCCCCGGCCGAATTCGATTCCGCCGGCCGGGTGCTCAACGCCGAGGCCGCGACCGGCGAACTCGTCAACGTCGCGGGGTCGGGGGCGTTCGCGGGTTACTACAACAATCGCGAGGCCGACGCCGAGCGGATCCGCGACGGCAAGTACTGGAGCGGCGACCTCGCCTACCGGGATGCCGACGGGTTCGTGTACTTCGCGGGACGCAGTTCCGGATGGTTGCGCGTCGACGGCGAGAACATCGGCTCGGCGCCCATCGAACGCATCCTGATGCGGTACGACGGCTTCGCCCAGGTGTCGGTGTACGCGGTGCCCGACCCCGACGTCGGGGACCGGGTGATGGCGGCCGTCGTTCCGACGCGTGACTTCGATCCGGTGGCCTTCACGAGTTTCCTCGACGCTCAGTCCGATCTGGGGCCGAAGCAGCGCCCGAGCCTGATCAGGGTGTGTGCCGAGTTCCCGCGGACCGCCACGTTCAAGGTCCTCACCCGCGTGTTGAGCGCAGAGGCCGACAATTGCGCCGATCCGGTATGGGTCCGCGCCGGGTCCGCCTACTCCCGCACGTGAGTGGCAAAGTGTGCTGGCGCACGCTTTGCCACTCACGTGCCTAGCGGAGCGTGTCGAGCCGCGACACCGCCGAGTCGAAGCCCTCGACGAGTTCGTCCATCACCTCGGCCACCGGACGGATCTCGTTCATCCGGCCCACGATCTGACCCACCGGCATCGCCACGACATCCGGGTTCTCGGACGCGGCGATCCGCTGATGCGCCTCGCTGACCAGCAGATTCTGCAGCGGCATCGGCAGCGGCGCCGGCGCGTCCGGCTTCGACCAGGCGTCGGTCCATTTGGTCTTGAGCAGGCGCGCGGGCTTACCCGAGTAGATCCGGGACCGCACCGTGTCGGCGGACGTCGCACCGAGCAGGGCACGCTGGATCGCGGACGGTCCCTCGGACGACGCGCTGCCGAGTTTGTACTCGGAGGTGGTGAGCCAGTACGACCCCATCCACACCCCCGCCGCCCCCAGCGACAGCGCAGCGGCGACCTGACGTCCACTGCCGATACCACCGGCCGCGAGGACCGCGGCGGAATCACCGATGGCATCGACGATCTCGGGAATCAGCACCATCGACGCGATCTCACCGGTGTGCCCACCGGCCTCGTACCCCTGCGCGATGACGATGTCGACACCGTTCGCGACGTGCCTGCGCGCGTGCTCGACGGCGCCGGCCAGCGCCGCCACCGGAACGCCCTTCTCGTGGGCCTGGTCGATGACATCCTTCGGGGGCGAGCCGAGTGCGTTGGCGATCAACGCAATTCGATGATTCAGGGCGACGTCCACATGTGAGCGCGCCACCGAGTGCAGCCAGCCGAGCACGCCGGTCGCGTGTTCGGCACCCGAATCGAGTGGCGGCACCCCCAGCTCGGCTAGGGTCCGGTCGACGAACGCGCGGTGTTCCGCGGGGATCAGCGACTCGAGGTCCACCGACGTGCCCTCTGTCGGAACCTTGGCGGGCATCACGATGTCGACGCCGTACGGCTTGCCGTCGGTGTTCTCGTCCATCCACGACAGGACGGCCTCGAGTTCCTCGGGGTCGTTGAACCGGACGCAGCCGAGCACACCCAGACCGCCGGCGCGGGAGATCGCCGCGGCCACGTGTTCGGAGGGAGTGAACCCGAAGACCGGGTACTCGATGCCGAACTTCTCGCTCAAACTCGTGTGCATTACGCGCCTTTGCTTTCGGGCGAACCGTTGCCGTTGTGGTCGTCGGCCGGACGGGTCTCGGTCTGTTCCTTGGCCCAGCGGTAGTCGGGCTTACCCGCAGGCGAACGCTTGATCTCGTCGACGAACCAGAGGCTGCGCGGAACCTTGTATCCCGCAATCTCCTTGCGTGCCGCCTCGGCGATCTCGTGCAGGCCCGGACGCGCCCCTCCCCGGGTCTGGATGACGGCGGCGACACGTTGGCCGAAGCGTTCGTCGGGAATGCCGACCACGAGGGCGTCGAAGACGTCGGGATGCGACTTGA
This sequence comes from Rhodococcus wratislaviensis, assembly GCF_900455735.1. Taxonomy (GTDB): domain Bacteria; phylum Actinomycetota; class Actinomycetes; order Mycobacteriales; family Mycobacteriaceae; genus Rhodococcus_F; species Rhodococcus_F wratislaviensis. The sequence continues at coordinate 686,703 of NZ_UAUI01000022.1, forward strand.
GTGCGCCCTCGACCTCTTCGGGGAAGATCTTCTCGCCGCCGCTGTTGATGGACACCGAGCCGCGGCCGAGCATCGTCACCGTGCCGTCCGCCTCCACCTGCGCGAAGTCGCCCGGGATGGAGTAGCGAATGCCGTTGATCTCCTTGAACGTGGCCTTGGTCTTCTCTTCGTCCTTGTAGTAGCCGATCGGGATGTGCCCCTTGCGCGCCAGGATGCCGACCACGCCGGACCCGGGCTCCACCGGGTTGCCGTCCTCGCCGAGGACGGACGTGGACGCGTCGATCTTCACCGTCGGGCCGCCGCCGTGCGAGTCGCCCTTCGCGACCACGCTGAGGCCGCCGAAACCGGTCTCGGACGAACCGATGGAGTCGGTGATCATCCGGTTGGGCAGCAGCTCGAGGTACTTCTCCTTGATGCTGGGCGAGAACAGCGCCGCCGAACTCGCCATCAGGAACAGCGTCGACAGGTCGTAGGGTTCGCCGCTCGCCTTGTCGCCCTCCACCAGCGCGTCGAGCATCGGGCGCGCCATCGCGTCGCCGGTGATGAAGATGAGGTTGACCTTGTGCTGATCGACGATCCGCCACACGTCGTGGCCGTCGAATTCGGGGTGCATCACGCATTTTCCGCCGCCGAACAGACTCTGGAACACCGCCCACTGGCTGCCGCCGTGGATCATCGGCGGGATCGGGAAGCGGGTCATGCCGGGGCTCTCGGCGCCCAGCTTCGCGAGGTCCCACTCGTCCTCGACGTACTCACCGGTCATGAAGTTGATGCCGCCACCGAGAACCCGCCAGACGTCCTCGTGACGCCACATGACGCCCTTGGGCTTTCCGGTGGTGCCACCGGTGTAGAGCATGTACAGGTCGTCGTTGCTGCGCTCGCCGAAGTCGCGGTCGGGGGAACCCTGCGCCAGCGCCGCCTCGTATTCGAGGCCCTCATAGGCGAGATCGGTGCCGTCCTCGACCACGACGGTGGTCTTCAGGAGCGGCGTCTCGGGGAGCACGTTCGCCACCTTGTCGGAGTAGCGGCGCTCGTGAACGAGCGCGACCATGTCCGAATTGTCGAAGATGTATTGCAACTCGTTCTCGATGTACCGGTAGTTGACGTTCACCATCACGGCACGGATCTTGAAGACCGCCACCATGGCCTCGATGGCCTCGATGGTGTTCCGGCAGTAGATGCCCACCTTGTCGCCGGGCTGGACACCCTGTTCGCGCAGGTAGTGGCCGAGGCGATTGGCCCTCTCCTCCATCTGCGCGTACGTCACTTCCCGGTCGTCGGACACCAACGCGACGCGGTCCGGAACGAGGTCGATTGCGTGCTCTACGAGGTCTGCGATATTAAGGGCCACGTCAACAAAGTAGAACGTGTTACCGTTTCTGGCAAGACCCAATTTGAGAGCCAGCTCACACACCCTTCGGGAGACTTCAGTGTCCTCTACAACGACCGAGAAATCCGACATTTCGGCACAGTCGCCGCACTGCCTCGTGGAGAAGCGCGGGCACGTCCTCATCGTGACGATGAACCGACCCGAGGCGAAGAACGCGCTGTCCGGCGAAATGATGGCGATCATGCGGGACGCGTGGGATCAGGTCGACTCCGACTCGGACATCCGGGTCGCCATCCTCACCGGCGCCGGCGGCGCATTCTGCGCGGGCGCCGACCTCAAGGCCATGACGTCGCAGCACCCCGGCGACTCGTTCTCCGGGGGCGGCTGGGACCTGTCCAAGATCGAGGCACTCCTCAAGGGGAGACGCCTCACCAAACCCCTCATCGCCGCGGTCGAGGGCCCCGCCATCGCCGGCGGCACCGAGATCCTGCAGGGCACCGACATCCGGGTCGCCGGAGAGAGCGCCAAATTCGGTGTCTCCGAAGCCAAATGGGGACTCTTTCCACTCGGCGGCTCCGCCGTGCGCCTCGTCCGGCAGATTCCGTACACCGTCGCAGCCGACATCCTGCTGACCGGACGGCACATCAAGGCCCCTGAGGCCAAGGAGATCGGCCTCATCGGACACGTCGTCCCCGACGGTCAGGCCCTCGACAAGGCCCTCGAACTCGCCGACCTCATCGCCGCCAACGGACCCCTCGCCGTCCAGGCGATTCTGAAGACCATCCGCGACACCGAAGGCATGCACGAGGAGGAGGCATTTCAGATCGACGCCGCCCTCGGCACCGAGGTCTTCAAGAGCGCCGACGCGAAGGAAGGTCCCCGCGCCTTCTCCGAAAAGCGTGCGCCGAAGTTCGAGGGTCGCTGACCCTTCGGTCCCTCCCCCTTGTGCACGAACGGGACGCTCGTTGCGTCAGATCGAACGAGCGTCCCGTTCGTCGAGCACGCGGCTAGGGCAACATGCGAACATTCGGCCTCGGACGCGACGCGGCGAGCTCGAAGTGAGCCCGGAGGTCGGCGATCACCCGCTCCGGCTGGTCACGGACGGCGCTCGGCAGTGTCGGAAGCACGATGATGCCGGCGTTCTGCATTCGCGTCCGACGCTCCACGGTGTGCTTGTACTGCTGAGGCGCGAGGTGCCAATCGAGCGAGTCGATGTCCCAGGCGAACGCGACCTCGTCGATCCAACCGTCCGGCATCGCGATGAACCGTCCTTCGATATCGACGATCTTCCTGTTGAAGACCATCTCGGGAAGCCCACTGCGCAGCCACAACCGACGCGCATGCGCCTCTGAGACGGAGTGCACGTTGGCTGTCATTTCCCGCAGCACGATCCGCGGGATCGCGGATCCGCGACCACTGCCCGCCTCGAGTTCGACGACGAGCTCTTCCGCCGTGACCGCTCCGCGCTGGACGACTTCCGCGATCGTCGCCCGCGCCGCGTCGACGGTCGTGCACCTGCGCGCAGCATCGAGCAGTGCCCTCGGTAGTGGTGCGCAGGCGATATTTCCTCGCATGTCGGCATCGGGCATGCGCGACGTGCGCTCCACCTTGACGAATCCCGTCGACTGCACGCGACGATCGACCGCGACGAGCACGTCCACGTCACCGGAGTAGCTCCCGAAGCCGTGACACCTCAGGGCCGAGCGTCCTGTGACGAGCGAGTCGCGACCGCAGAACAGACGAGCTGCAAGCACTCTGTGTTGGAACGACGGCTGTCCGTTCTGGAGTAGGACGATTCCCGGCAGAAGCCGCTGCCACGGTCCACCGGACCGGCATCGCGCAGAGATCGTCGATCGGGCCAAACCGAGACGTTCCAGCTCCGACGTCCGGACGACGCCGGCCACTCCCACCTGATCGAGCAACTCCGGCCGCTGTCCCCAAATCCCCCGTCGCATCAGCTCATGCTGCCAGCGGGCGGTCCGTCACGACAGGCTGAATCTGCGCGCCTGTGGATAACTCACTTGCCCGCATCGAACGAACGGGACGCTCGTTCGATCTGACGCAACGAGCGTCCCGTTCGTCCGGAAAAGGGGGAGTCAAAGCGGGGGTCAGCCGAGGACCGCCGCGGACAGTTCGCGGACGTGGTCGGCGTCGCGGCAGGACACGAGGAGCATGGTGACGCCGGCGTCGGCCCACCGTTTGACGTCGGCGCGGACTTCGTCGACGTTGCCGATGATCATGGTCTCGGTGACCATCTCGTCGGGGACGACGGCGGCGGCTTCGTCCTTGCGGCCTGCGCGGAAGAGGCGCCCGATTTCCTCGACCTGTTCGCCGTAGCCCATGCGGGTGTAGACCTGGGCGTGGAAGTTGAGTTCGGGGGCGCCCATGCCGCCGACGTACAGCGCGGTGATCGGTTTGAGGCCGGCGATGGCGGCGGCGCGGTCGTCGGTGACGATTACCTGACAGGTGGCCGCGACCTCGAAGTCTTCGCGGCTGCGACGGGCGCCGGGCCGGGCGAAGCCCTCGTCGAGCCATTCGTTGTACATGGGCGCGAGGCGGGGCGAGTAGTAGATGGCGAGCCAGCCGTCGGCGATCTCGGCGGTGAGCGCGACGTTCTTCGGACCTTCGGCGCCGAGCCAGATGGGGATGTCGGCCCGCAGCGGGTGGGTGATCGGCTTGAGCGGCTTCCCGAGACCGGTGCTGCCGGGTCCGGTGTAGGGCAGCGGGAAGTGCGGGCCGTCGCTGGTGACGGGTCCCTCCCGCGACAGCACTTTCCGGATGACGGAGACGTATTCGCGGGTGCGGGCGAGCGGTTTCGTGAACGGCTGCCCGTACCACCCCTCGACGACCTGGGGCCCGGACACGCCGAGCCCGAGGATCGCCCGGCCGCCGCTGAGGTGGTCGAGGGTGAGTGCGTGCATGGCGGTGCTGGTGGGTGTGCGCGCGGAGATCTGGACGACGGACGTGCCCAGGCGGACGCGTTCGGTGCTCGAACCCCACCAGGCGAGGGGGGTGAAGGCGTCGGAACCCCACGATTCGGCGGCGAAGACGGCGTCGAATCCCTCGGCTTCGGCCGCGGCGATCAACTCCGGGACATTCGCCGGTGGCTGTGCGCCCCAGTATCCCAGTTGCAACCCGAGCTTCATCGTGTGCCTCCGCATCGACCGTCGTCAGAAGTGACCCTTGCCACAAACACTAGAACCTGTTCTACTCGAAGTTGTGAGCATGGGAAAGAGCGCGGTGGCCGAAAAATTCTCGAACGAACCGTTGAGCGCCCCGCTGAAACTTCAATTCGACTACACCCGATCGGTGGGTCCGACCATCGGCGCCTTCGTGACCGCGCTGCGCGACCGCAAGGTCATCGGCGCCCGCGGCTCGGACGGACGCGTCTACGTCCCCCCGCCCGAGTTCGACCCGAACACCGCCGAACCTCTCACCGACTTCGTCGGGGTCTCCGACGCCGGGACCGTGGTGAGCTGGACGTGGATGCCGGAACCGATTGCCGGACAGCCACTCACCACGCCTTTCGCGTGGGCCCTGATCAAGCTCGACGGCGCGGACACGTCCCTCGTACACGCGGTGGACGTCCACTCTCCCGCCGCCATGAGCACGGGCATGCGGGTCCGGGCGCGATGGGCGCAGGAGCGGGTCGGGCGCATCCAGGACATCGTGTGCTTCGAGCCCGGGGAGTCGACGAACGAACCCGAGCCGTCCTCGGAGTCGGAACCGGTCACGATGGTCACGACGCCCATCGATCTCGACTACATGCACTCCGCCTCCGCCGAGGAGAGCTACTACCTCCGAGGGTTGAAGGCGGGCAAGCTGATCGGTGGCCGCACCGGACCGGACGGCAAGGTGTACATCCCGCCGCGCAGCGCCAACCCCACCGACGGCATCCCGACGAAGGAGCAGGTGGAACTGCCGGACAGGGGCATCGTCACCACGTTCTGCATCGTGAACGTCCCCTTCCTCGGACAGCGGATCAAGCCGCCGTACGTCGCCGCCTACGTGCTGCTCGACGGCGCGGACATCGCGTTTCTGCACCTGATCCTCGACTGCGACGCCGCCGACGTGCGGATGGGCATGCGCGTGGAGGCCAAGTGGAAACCGCGTGAGGAGTGGGGCTACACCCTCGAGAACATCGAGTACTTCAGGCCGACGGGCGAGCCCGACGCCGAGTACGACACCTACAAACATCACCTGTAAGGGCGCGGCACAATGACAGATATCGCAGTCGTCGGGTTCGCGCACGCACCGCACGTGCGCGAGACCACCGGCACCACCAACGGCGTCGAGATGCTCGTTCCCTGCTTCCAGCAGCTGTACGAGGAGCTCGGAATCACCAAGTCCGACATCGGTTTCTGGTGTTCCGGGTCGTCGGACTACCTGGCCGGACGTTCGTTCTCCTTCATCTCCGCGGTCGACTCGATCGGTGCGGTTCCGCCGATCAACGAGTCGCACGTCGAGATGGATGCGGCGTGGGCGTTCTACGAGGCCTGGATCAAGATCATGACGGGCGAGGTCGACACCGCCCTCGTCTACGGCTTCGGCAAGTCGTCGGCGGGCAACCTCCGCAAGATCCTGTCGATGCAACTGGACCCCTACCTCGTCACGCCACTGGCCCTCGACTCCGTGTCACTCGCCGGGTTGCAGGCCCGCCTCGGACTCGACGCGGGAAAGTGGACGGCCGAGGAGATGGCGGCCGTGGCCGCGCGCAGCCGGGCCGCGGCGGAGAGCAATCCGAACACCCAGCTGTCGGGGCACGTCGACATCAACGCGCTGCTCGCCAGCCCGTTCCTCGCGGATCCGTTGCGCGCCCACGACTGCGCACCGATCACGGACGGCGCCGCCGCCGTCGTGCTCGCCGCCGGCGACCGTGCCCGTGAGCTGTGCGAGCGGCCGGCGTGGATCACCGGGATCGAGCATCGGATCGATTCCCCGAACTTCGGCGCCCGCGACCTGACGGTCTCGCCGTCCACGACGGCCTCCGCCCGCGGTGCCACCGGAGGGGACGTCGGCGGAATCGACGTGGCCGAACTGCACGGACCGTTCACCCATCAGGAACTGATCCTCCGCGAGGCCATCGGACTGTCCGATGCGACGGTGATCAACCCGTCGGGCGGCCCGCTGAGCGGGAATCCGATGTTCGCCGCGGGTCTGGAACGCATAGGTTACGCAGCCAAGGCCATCATGGACGGCAACGCCGGGCGCACGCTGGCGCACGCTACGAGTGGTGCTGTGCTGCAACAGAATCTGGTCGCAGTCTTGGAGGGACGCAACTGATGGCGAATCAATTGGCCGCGGTGCTCGGCACCGGTCAGACGCACTACGTGGCGAAGCGGCACGACGTGTCCATGTCCGGACTGGTTCGCGAGGCGATCGACCGCGCGATGGAAGACGCGCGGGTGGGCTGGGACGACATCGACGCGGTGGTGATCGGGAAGGCCCCCGACCTGTTCGAGGGGTCGATGATGCCGGAACTCGCGATGTCGGACGCGCTGGGCGCCAACGGCAAACCACTCCTGCGCGTGCACACCGCAGGCTCGGTCGGCGGTTCGACCGCGGTGGTGGCGTCGAGCCTCGTGAAGTCGGGGGTGCACAAGCGGGTACTGACGGTGGCGTGGGAGAAGCAGTCCGAATCGAACGCCATGTGGGCGCTGTCCACCCCGATTCCGTTCCACATGCCGGTCGGCGCGGGCGCGGGCGGGTACTTCGCGCCGCATGTCCGCTCGTACATCCGGCGGTCGGGCGCACCCGATCACATCGGCGCGATGGTGGCGGTGAAGGACCGGTTGAACGGCAGCCTCAACCCGTACGCCCACCTCAAGCAACCCGACATCACGCTCGAGTCCGTGCAGGCCTCGCAGATGCTGTGGGACCCGATCCGCTACGACGAGACCTGCCCCTCCTCGGACGGCGCCTGCGCGCTGGTGATCGGCAACGAGGAGGCTGCCGAGCAGGTCATTGCGGACGGTCGTGAGGTGGCGTGGATTCACGCCACTGCGATGCGCACCGAGCCCACCACGTTCGCGGGACGCGACCAGGTGAATCCGCAGGCCGGCCGGGACGCCGCGGCCGCACTGTGGAAGGCAGCGGGCATCAAGGATCCGCTCGACGAGATCGACGTCGCCGAAATCTACGTCCCCTTCTCCTGGTTCGAACCGATGTGGCTCGAGAATTTGGGCTTCGTCTCGGAGGGCGAGGGTTGGAAACTCACCGAGGCGGGCGAGACGGCGATCGGCGGCCGGCTGCCGCTCAATGCGTCCGGCGGCGTCCTGTCGTCCAACCCCATCGGCGCCTCGGGCATGATCCGGTTCGCCGAGTCGGCGATGCAGGTCATGCACCGCGCCGGCGACCATCAGGTGAAGGACGCACGCAAGGCACTCGGCCACGCCTACGGCGGCGGTTCGCAGTACTTCTCGATGTGGGTGGTCGGTTCCGACCGGCCGAACAAATAGGAGCGGGACATCACCATGAAGTTCACCGTCGGCATCGCCATGAATCCCCTCGACCAACTGCCCGCTCTCGCGAAAACAGCTGAGGAGTGCGGATTCTCGTCCATCGCACTCCCCGACTCACTGTTCTTCATGGAGAAGCAGAGCGCCGACTACCCGTACACACCGGACGGCTCGCGGATGTGGAACGAGGAGACGCCGTGGGTGGATCCGCTGATCGCGGCGGCCGCGATGGGCGCGGTGACGTCGAAGATCGAGTTCTACACCCAGGTCCTCAAGCTCGGTTCCCGCAACCCGGTACTCCTCGCCCGTCAGGTCGGTTCGGTGGCCAACCTCATCGGTAACCGTTTCGGTTTCGGCGTCGGGATCGGCTGGGCACCGGAGGAATTCGAATGGTGCGGAGTGCCGTACGCGAAGCGCGGCGCGCGCGTCGACGAGATGATCGAGGTCATCAAACTGATCCTCGGCGGCGGGATGGTCGAGTATCACGGTGAGTTCTACGACTTCGACCGACTGCAGATGAGCCCGGCGCCGACGAAACCGGTGCCGTTCTACGTCGGCGGACACACCGACGTCGCGCTGCGCCGCGCCGCCCGGGTGGGCGACGGCTGGACGTCCGCGATGATCAAGTTCGACGATCTCGTCCAGGTCATCGCGCGATTGCGGGAACTCCGCGAGGAGTACGGCCACGCCGATCTGCCCTACGAGATCCAGACCGTGTGCATCGACCGCTTCGGGAAGGACGGTTACGCCGAGTTGGCGGATGCCGGCGTGACCGACACGATCGTCGTCCCGTGGGTTTTCGACGGCATCGGCTTCGACGGACCGCTCGAGGCCAAGCAGGAGTCGCTGCGCAAATTCGCCGATCAGTACATCGGGTAGGGGTGTGGACATGACGACGACCGACCATCCCGCCCGCCTCGCCGGGCAGGCGTCCCGCGAGGCGGCCAGCGGCAGGCGCAAGGACGAGTGGCTTGCCCTGTTCGCCGAGGACGCCTGTGTCGAAGACCCGGTCGGCCCTTCGGGTTTCGACCCTGAGGGCAAGGGTCACCACGGATTCGACGCGATCTCCCGGTTCTACGACATGACGATCGCGACCACCGAATCGCTCGAGTTCCTCATCACCGATTCACTGGTGTGCGGGAACGAGAACGTGAACATCGGGACCATCCGGTCCACGGTGGCCGGATCCCAGATCGACGCCGAGGGCGTGTTCATCTACCGCGTGAACGAGGACGGCAAGATCACGTCCCTGCGGGCCTTCTGGGAGGTCGAGCGGGCGATGAAGACACTGCGCAAGGCCTGAACGCCCCGAATCACGTGCCGGCGTCGTCGATGTGCCGGACGAAGAGGATCCCGTCGAGCTCGCCGACGCCGGCGGGGTCCAACGGGAAGTACGTGGAGTTGCCCGACGGATCGGCACGCTTCTCCACATCTCCGATCCTGCGCGCCACCGGCGCGGCAGGCACGAGACAGCTCTCCCCGACCGCGAAGAGCCGATCCTCGAGGGTTCCGGGTGGCGGCTGCCCGATGCCGTGACCCGGCGCCTCCCCGACGGCCGAACCGATGACCGTGTAGGCGTCGCCGAGCCGCACGTCCAGATGAGCGCCGGCGCACCACCAGTGCAGATGCAGTCCGGCGAGATCCCAGTGGGTTTCACCCTTCGACAGATGGCCGTTGTGAGCGAAGACGAACGTCGGGCCTCGATCGGCCTCCCTCTCCACCAGCGCGGACAGGTTGTCCGCCATGAGGGTGTCCCGGATTCCCAGGAGCCGGGCGATGCGGCGTGGCGAGTTCTCAGCCATGCCTGCGTGATAACTGAGCAGGCAGGTCGCGACGCGACCGTGAAGCTCGGCCTCCCACACTTCGTCTCGCGTGCCGTCGGCCACGAGGCGGGGCGTCTGCGACGCGAGCAGGGTCATCAGGTCGTCGGCGATGAGACGCAACTCGACGGCCTCGGGGGTGGTACCGACGGCCTGGGTCGGGTCCATCGCGACAGCCGGGTTTCTCCAACGGTCGTCGTCGCCGATCAGCGCGGAGATCCTGCCCGGAGCGCAGGGCAGATCCTGCTCGTCGAGGTGGGTCCTCAGGTAGGTGTCGAGGAAGGTCAGGGCCTGCCTCGGGCTGTCCGCCGACGTCATCTCGATGGGGGCGTCGAATCCGGAGAATCGGAGTTGCTCGTCCGGTTCTCGCCGACGGTTGTATTCGGCCATCCACCCGATCAGGTCGCGGTTCGCCCGGGACTCACCGAAGCCGTGGCTGAATCCGCGCTCCATGACGTCGTCGAGTGGCCGGCGGTCCGCACCCCGCACGAAAGAGTCGACGAGTAGCCCCTTCAGGCAACTGCTTTCGATCGCGATGGACCGGTAGCCTTCATGTTCGACGAGGAACCGGAACATCTGATTGCGGAGCAGCAGAAAGCTCTCCTCCCCGTGCATGGGCTCGCCGAACCCGAGCAGTCGGGGCGCGGGGTCTAGGCGGCGGAGGAACGCGCCGAGGGCAGCGGTCACGCTCGGGTCCCCCGGTGCCGAGAAAACGGCACCCACGTCGCGGACGGTGGCCTGCACGGTCATGACCTGCTCCCACCTTCCTCGATCAGAAAGAGAACAGCGGCGTCGGAGAGGATGAGGGTACCCTCCGACGCCGCTGAATCAGGGGGTCAGTGTATGACCGGGCAACCGCCTGACGCAGTCTTGTAATCGACCTGAAACTCCTTGATACCGTTGAGCCAGCCCGAGCGCAACCGCCGCGGATCTCCCAGCTTACTGATATCGGGCAGGTGATCCGCAATCGCATTGAAGATCAGGTCGATCTCGAGTCGCGCCAGGTTGGCGCCGAGGCAGAAGTGGGCGCCCGTTCCGCCGAATCCGACGTGCGGGTTGTTCTCCCGCATGATATCGAACTTCTCCGGGCTCTCGAACGCATCTTCGTCGAAATTCGCGGAGCCGTAGAGCATTACGACTCGCTGCCCCTTCTTGATCTGCACGCCGCCGAGTTCGGTGTCTTCCAGTGCGGTGCGCTGGAACGAGTTGACCGGAGTCGCCCACCGGACGATCTCGTCCGCCGCCGTCTTGGGACGCTCCTTCTTGTAGAGCTCCCACTGATCGGGATGGTCCAGGAACGCCATCATGCCGTGTGTGATGGCATTGCGCGTGGTCTCGTTGCCGGCGACCGCCAGCAGGATCACGAAGAAGCCGAATTCCTCAGGAGAAAGCTCATTTCCATCGATGTCCGCCTCGATCAGCGTCGTGACGATGTCTTCGGCGGGGCACTTCTTGCGCTCGTCCGCCATCTGGTACGCGTAGCCGAGGATCTCCATCGACGCGGCCTGCGGGTCGATGTCCAGTTCGGGGTCGTCGTAGCCCGTCATCTGGTTCGACCAGTCGAACACCTTCAGTCGATCCTCCTGCGGCACACCGAGCAGTTCGGCGATCGCCTGCAGAGGAAGCTCACACGCCACCTGGGTGACGAAGTCGCCGGCCCCCGATTCGGCGGCAGCCTTCACGATCTTCTCGGCGCGCTCGGTGAGTTCCTCGCGCAGGCTGTTGATTGCGCGGGGCGTGAAGCCGCGGGAGACGAGTTTGCGGAGCTTGGTGTGCTCGGGAGCGTCCTTGTTGATGAGGATGAAACGCTGCATCTCGATGTTCTCGCGCGGAATGTCGTCGGCGAAGCGCACGATCGCGGTGTTCTCATGCGTGGAGAAGACGTCGCTGCGCCGCGACACCTCCTTGACGTCCTCGAGCTTGCTGACGACCCAGTAGCCGTCATCGTGGAAGCCACCGATCTCCGGCGGCTGCGGGTTCCACCAGATCGGGGCAGTCTTCCGCAGTTCGGCGAACTCCTGGTACGGGATGCGCTCTGCGTAGATGTCCGGGTCGGTGAAGTCGAAACCCTCTGGAAGATTGGGCTGCGCCACTGCTGTCTCCTGCCCTAAGCCATACACCACTCCGTGATGTGGAACACGTTCTACTAGCATTGAAGCACAAGCCGGGCGACTAGCAAAGGAAAGCTCATTCAGACCTTGCCCGGATAGCAGAACCTGTTCTATTTTCTGAGAACAAGGAAAGGAGCCCACCGTGGGCACACCAGTAATCGTCGAGGCAGTACGCACCCCGATCGGAAAGCGCGGTGGCTGGCTCGCCGGATTGCACGCCGCCGAGATCCTCGGTGCCGCTCAGCGGGGCATCCTCGACCGCTCCGGCATCGACCCCGAACTGGTGGAGCAGGTGATCGGTGGGTGCGTCACCCAGGCGGGCGCGCAGTCGAACAACATCACCCGGACCGCGTGGCTGCACGCCGGACTGCCCTGGCAGGTCGGCGCCACCACGATCGACTGCCAGTGCGGCTCCGCGCAGCAGGCCAACCACCTGATCGCGGGATTGATCGCCACCGACGCGATCGACGTCGGAATCGCCTGCGGCATCGAAGCGATGAGCCAGGTGCCGCTCGGGGCGAACGTCGGCGAGAACGCCGGGCCGCGCAGGCCCGCGGACTGGGACATCGACATGCCCAACCAGTTCGAGGCCGCCGAGCGCATCGCCCGTCGCCGCGGAATCACCCGCGCGGACGTCGAGGCTCTCGGAGTCCGTTCGCAGGCACGCGCCAAGCAGGCGTGGGACGAAGGGCGTTTCGACCGGGAAGTGTTGCACGTGACCGCACCCGTGGTGGACAAGGAAGGCAACCTCACCGGGGAGACCCGGGTCGTGACGCGCGATCAGGGTCTGCGCGATACCACCGCGGAGTCGCTCGCCAAGCTGAAGCCCGTCCTCGAGGGCGGCATCCACACGGCGGGCACGTCCTCACAGATCTCCGACGGTGCCGCCGCCGTCATGCTGATGGACGAGGCCAGGGCGCGCGCTCTCGGCCTGACGCCCCGGGCCCGCATCGTCTCCCAGGCGCTGGTCGGCTCCGAACCCGAATTCCACCTCGACGGGCCCGTCCAGGCCACCGCGCGCGTCCTCGAACGCAGCGGCATGAAGATCGGCGACCTGGACCTGTTCGAGGTCAACGAGGCCTTCGCCTCGGTGCTGCTGTCGTGGGCGTCGGTGCACGAGCCCGACATGGACAGGGTCAACGTCAACGGCGGTGCGCTCGCACTCGGACATCCCGTGGGCAGCACCGGCTCTCGACTCATCACCACCGCGCTGCACGAACTCGAGCGCACCGACGGATCGACGGCACTGATCACGATGTGCGCCGGCGGGGCGCTCGCCACCGGCACCATCATCGAGCGGATCTAGGATCCGCTCGATGAATGCGCCCGCCCCCGCCCGACCGCCCGGCCTCGACTCGAAGTGGACGGTCTCCTTCATCAAGTGGATGTCGAAGATCAACGTCGTGCTGTACCGGCGGACGGGCGGGCGACTGGGCAGCAAGTGGCGGGTCGGCAGCGCCTTCCCCCGCGGATTGCCCGTCTGCCTGCTCACCACCACCGGACGGAAGAGCGGCGAGTCACGGATCAGCCCGCTGCTGTTCCTCGAGGACGGCGACCGCATCATCGTCGTCGCCTCGCAGGGCGGCCTGCCGAAGCACCCGATGTGGTACCTCAACCTGCGCGCGAACCCCGAGGTGACCGTCCAGGTGAAGTCGCGGGTGCGGCCGATGACCGCCCACGTGGCGGACCCCGAGGAACGCGCGCGCCTGTGGTCGCGGCTCGTCGACATGTACCCGGATTTCGAGAATTACCAGGCCTGGACCGACCGCACGATCCCCGTCGTGGTCTGCACTCCCCGATAGAGCGTGTATGTACCGCCGGGTAACGGGTGCCATGTCGGAGGACTTCTTGCAGTATTGACGCGTACGGACTTGTACGACGGCCGAGGGCGAGGAATTGCAGACATGAGTACACAGGTTCAAGATCGGATACACGACCGTCGAGAGCTCACCGCGGTCCTGCTGCGTGCACTCGAGCAGCGCCACGAGGTGCTCGACGCCATCGTCGACAGCGAGGATCACGCCGAGGCCCTCACGACCGTCGCCGGGCTTCTCGACACCTCCGAGGCGTACGCGGAAGCCGTCCTCAACCTGACGTTCCGCCGCCTCACCAAGGTCGAACGGCTCCGCATCCAGACGGAATTGAAGGACCTCGACGCCACCCTCGAGTGGACGTCGACGGACCGGCCGGCGAGCACCGGGCGGAACTTCCGCCTCCGTCCGTTCACCGAAACCGACGAAGACGCGGAACTGTTCCGGCGCCGGTGCGGCGAGCAGGTCGACGACGCGGGCACGCAGTGGTCCGAGGAGCGGGTCGAGAAGGAACGCACGGAAGGCCTGAGCCGCGTCGACGACGAGTCCGCCGCCTGGTTCGTGTGTGAGGACACCGCGGAGAACACTGCCGTCGGCATGGTGTTCGGCGAACTGTCGGGACGCGAGGTCGACGTGGCCATCTGGATCTCCCCCGACGCCAGGAAGAAGGGCTACGGCACCGCGGCCGTGAAGCACAGCCGCCAGGAACTCGCCGCGGAATTCCCGGGAACGGTCCTGGTCGTCCGCGCTCCCGCCTGACCCGCACGTGAGTGGCGAAGCGTGCGGGAGCACACTTCGCCACTCACGTGCGGTGGTCGGGGTCGCGCTGTTTGGTGACGCCCTGGGCCCAGCGGTAGTCGGGCTTGCCGCTCGGGGTGCGCTGGACGGTGTCTTCCACCCACACCAGACGCGGAATCTTGTAGCCGGCCAGGCTCTGCCGCACGTGGTCCTCGAGTCCGGCGAAGTCGACGCCCCGACCGTCCCGCGCCTGCACGACCGCGGACACCCGGTGCCCCCACCGTTCGTCGGGGACGCCGACCACGATGGCGTCGTAGACGTCGCGGTAGGCCTTCACTGCGCTCTCGACCTCTTCGGCGAACACCTTCTCGCCGCCGGTGTTGATCACCATGTTGCCGCGGCCGAGCAGGGTGATCGATCCGTCGGCCTCGATCCGCGCGCGATCGCCGGTGACGACGACGGGTCGCCCGTCGACCTCCCGGAAGATCTCCCGGGTCTTCTCCGGGTCGTTGTAGTAGCCGAGTGGGACGTACCCGCCCTTCGCGAACCAGCCGTCCTTCCCCGACCCCGGTTCGACGGGGACGTCGTTCTCGTCGATCACCAGGGCGTACCGGCCGGCGGGGACCCGGGGCCCGCCCACCTGTTTCTCCCCCTTGGTCGCGAAACCGATTCCGCCGAAACCTGTTTCCGATGCGCCGATCGAATCGGACACCAGCAGTCCCGGGAACGCGTCGAGAAAGGCGTCCTTGATCACCGGTGAGAACAGTGCCGCCCCCGATGCCACCACACCCAGGCTCGACGTGTCGGTGCGCGACGGCTGATGCGCCTCGATCAGCGGCCGACCCATCGCGTCGCCGGTGATGATGAGGATCTGCACCTTGTGCCGCTCGACGAGCTCCCACGTGCGGTCGGCGTCGAACTTCGATTCCAGCAGCACT
>NZ_UAUI01000021.1 GCF_900455735.1 Rhodococcus wratislaviensis
GGCACCCGGGGAACGTGTCAGCTGAAGTGCGCCAGCAGGGCGTCGCGCTGACGGTCGCCGAGGCCACGGAGGCGGCGCGTCGGAGCGATCTCCAGGTTGGCCATGATCTCCTGGGCCTTCACCTTGCCGATCTTCGGCAGGGCTTCCAGAATGGCGCTGACCTTGGTCTTTCCGATGATGTCGTCGACATCGGCCTTGGAAAGGACCTGCTTGAGGGTGATGTCACCGGACTTGAGCTTGTCCTTGAGCTCTGCGCGTGCCTTACGAGCGGCGGCGGCCTTCTCGAGAGCTGCTGCCCGCTGTTCGTCAGTGAGCTGGGGAAGTGCCACGATGTCTCCTTCATTCGGGGTACGTATCGAACACCGTAGCGAGAGAACCGCTACTTCACCGCATCCATCGGACGTGTCGCGCATCCTGTCCGATTCGACGGGCCCCGGCTCACCGCTCCGACGGCGCGAAAAATGCCACGACGCGGGCGGTGTGCTGTGTCATGCTCGACGTGTTCCGATCGGTTCACACGTCGAGTTCAGGAAGGAAGTAGCGATGCGCGCACTGCCCACATCCCACGCAGCCCGCTTGCAGCGGTCACGTACGGGTGCCGCCTCCTCCTTCCCCGCCGGCCGGCAGGGCGAACCCGGGATCATGCCCGCCCCGAAGACCCACCGCTCCGCCCGACACGCCTGACTCGACTGACGTCGCCCGGCGTGCCCCCTCCGCCGCGAACCGACGACAGAACCGAGATCTCCCGTGAGGCACTTCTCCCGTAACCCACCCGGCAGCACCCTCGACGCCCGCAGCTGGTCGCGCGCGGATGTGCTGGTCCTCAATGTGACGTACGAGGCCCTCTGCGAGATTCCCGCGGAGCGCGCCGTCGTGCTGATCAGCGTCGGCGCGGCCGAGACGGTCGCGGATCGGGAGCCTCCGTTCCCGATTCGCTCGCAACACGTCGAGATCAGGCTGCCGCAGACCATTCGTCTGCTGCGCTACGTCTACGTCCAGCACTCCGTGCTGGTGACCGACAGCAGCCGCGCGACGTTCGAGGGCGTGTTCCGGCGCGACCGCAATCGTTGCGGCTACTGCGCCGAGCCGGTCGCGACGACCATCGACCACGTGCTGCCGAGGAGCCGCGGCGGCCCGAACACGTGGGCCAACCTCGTGGCCTGCTGCGTCCCCTGCAACCAGAGGAAGGCCGACCGCACACCGGAGGAGGCGGGAATGCCGCTCCTCTGGGAGCCGAAGGCGCCCCGGCACATCGAAAAGGCGCAGCGGCAGATCTGGAGGGATCTCGCGGCGGTCTAGCCGCGAGACCTCCGCACCCGCCTTACCGACCGACCTTCTCCCGGGAGGGGAGATTACCGATGACCGACGTCCTGGACACATCCCTGTCCACTCTGCTGCCCGCCTCCGACGATCCGGCGGGCTGGGTGAACGCCGCGTGCCGTGCAGACCCCGAGCCGGACCGGTGGTTCCCGTTTCCGACAGAGGATTTCGCGTACGCGCGCGACGTCTGTCATCACTGCGCACTGCGGACGCGCTGCGAGCTGTTCGCCAGGGCCACCGGTCAGACCGGTGTGTGGGGTGGCAAGGAATTCGATCGGGGGCGCGAGAAGCGGACGTGAATCCGCCCCGCGCGGCCCCGGCTACCGGCCCAGGATCTCGGGCAGCGCGACGTCCTCGCCCCGCACGTGCTCGGAGAGGAACGACAGCACCACCTGGTACCAGACCTTCGCGTTCTGCGGGGTGAGGATCCAGTGATTCTCGTCCGGGAAGTAGAGAAAGCGGTGTTCGGTGCGACCGTCGTCGTCCGCGGGCAACCCCGACTCGGACAGCAGCTCGAACCACAGGCGCAACCCGTCGCCGATCGGGACGCGAAAGTCCTTGTCGCCGTGAATGACCAGCATAGGAGTCACGATGTCCGCGACGTACAGGTGCGGTGAGTTCTCCACCGCCATCTCGGGCGTCATCTCCCGCTGCCAGTACCAGGCGGCGTCGGTGGTCGGACCGAACTGGTCCAGCGCCCACAGGCTCGCGTGGGTGACGATCGCCTTGAACCGGTCGGTGTGTCCGGCGATCCAGTTGGCCATGTAGCCGCCGAACGATCCACCCATCGCCGCGGTGCGCTTCTCGTCGATCTCCGGCAGCGCCACCGCGGCGTCGGTGACCGCCATGAGATCGGTGAACGGTGCCTTGCCCCACTTACCCCAGCCCCGCTCCACGAACTCCTGCCCGTAGCCGGTCGACAACGCCGGGTCCGGCAGCAGCACGGCGTACCCCCGCGCCACGAGCAGCCACGGGTTCCATCGCCACGACCAGGTGTTCCACGAACCGAGGGGGCCGCCGTGCACCCACAGCGCGAGAGGCACCGGCGCGTGGGCGGAGGCGCCGGTCGGCACCGCGAGCCACGCGCGCACCGCCGCGCCGTCGGCGGCGACGGTCTCGACCTCCGTCAGCGTGCCCGGCAGCTCGGGGAGGTCGGCGGGCGCCTTCAGCAGTGACACCGCGCCGGTGGTGATATCGATGCGCACCGGGTGCGGCGGCGCCGCGTACGACGCCCGCAGCGCGAACACCGTCGACCCGTCGGGCGCCACCTGCAGGTCGGTGTACGCGCAGTCGTCGGTCGTCACCCGAGTGGGGTCCGCACCGTCACGGAGGACGAAGATCGGCGCGCGCCCACGATCGTCGGCGGTGACGAGGAGCCCCGAACCGTCGGACAGCCAGACCACGGACGTGGCCCACCGGTCCCACTCCGGCGCCACCTCCGTGACGGTGCCCGTGTCGAAGCTGTAGCGGTGCAGCGTGAATCGAGGCGCGGAGTCGGGTGTCGCATGTGATTCCCGGGTGAACACGACGTGCCGTCCGTCCGGGGAGATCACCGGGTCCGACAGATCGGCGTCGGCGTCGTCGACGAGGACCGTGCGCGCCCCCGTCTCGGTGTCGACGCGCACCAGGATGTTCCGTATCGACGCCAGCGGACCGGGAACCGTCCACGACGTCACGACGAAGGCGCCGTCGTCGCTCAGCGCGTAGTTCGCCTCCCGTAGCGCCGGACCCGGCATCGGGGTGAGGTCGGTCAGCTCCGGCTCCTGCCCGTTCTCCGCGAGCGCGTCCAGTGGGGCGGACAGGAGGTGGGGCACGTCGGGACCGAGATCGTGGTCCCAGTACCGAATCGGGTAGCCCGTGTGCAGGATCGCCGAGACCTTCTTCTCCTTGCGCTCGGCGCGCACCCGCTCGTCGTCGGCGGACTCGCCCGAACTCCCCAGAACCCCGGTGGTGACGACGAAACGCGACGCGCACCGTGCGGCGCGGACCCCGGTGATGCCGCCGCCGCGGCGCGCGACGACCACCGCCTCGCCGCCTCGCGCGGGCAGTCGCCACAGGTCGTCCGGAAGGTCGTCCTCGTCCTGCGTCGGACGGGAGGACGTGAAGAGGAGATCGCCGTCGCTGGTGAACGCCGGGTTGGACTCCCCGCTGCGGCCACGGGTGAGCCGGCGTGCCGCGAACTCACCGGTGGGATCGATCTCCCACAGCGCGGTGACGTACTTCGTCGCCTTCTCGTCGAGCGTCGACTGCGCGACGACGAGCCTTCTCCCGTCCGCCGACAGCGCGAGGCCGCCGATGCGGCCGAGCGCGAGGTAGTCGTCGAGGTCGTCGAAAGGAGTTCCGGCGTGGAGTTCAGGAATCGCGGTCACGAGTCGTTGGTATCACGAACCGGGCTCACACCGTCGGACATCCGCGTCTCAGGCGAGCAGGGGCGCGACCCGCGGCGGGATCTCGTTCAACGCGTACGGCAGGCTCAACACGGTGCTCCACGCCATCGCCTCGGCGGCGGCGTCCTCGAGTGTGATCGTGCGTCCGGCCTTCACCACGTCGAGTTCCTGATAGATCGGCGTCTTGTCGAGTTCCGCGCGCAGCTTGTCGCCGTAGCCACCGCCCGCGTACCAGACGAGGAGGTCGACGTTCGCGAGCGACAGCTGCTCCGTGCTGATCTCGGCGAAATTGCCGGTGATCTGCTCCGTGACAGGGGGGTTGACGAAGCCGAGTTCGGTGAAGAAGCGGACCTTCGGGTCCTCCGGACCGTACACGCCGAACTGCCCCGGGCCCTTGAGCGCGCCGACGAGGACGGTCTTTCCCGCGAACGCCGGGTTGGCGGCCCGGACGTCGTCGAACTGCGTCTCGACGGAGGACACCAGCTCGGCAGCCTTGTCCTTCTTGCCGAGCGCGTCGCCGAGAATCCTCGTCTGGTCCTGCCACGGAACGCCGTAGTCGGCGAAGTCCGCGGGCTGCGCCACGGTCGGCGCGATGGCGCTCAGCTTGTCGTACTGGGCCTGGGTGAGACCGGAGTAGGTGCCGACCACCAGGTCCGGGGCAATGGCCGCGACCTTCTCGAAGTCGATGTTGGTCGACGCCGTCCCCACGATCTCGGGCTGCGCGTCGCCGAGGAGGTCCTGCGCCCACGGCCACACGCCGTAGGGGTAATCGCCGTACCAGTCGAACGTGCCTGCCAGTGGGCCGCCGAGCGCGAGGATCGTGTCCTGGTCGTTGTAGCCCACACTGACGATGCGCTGCGGGTCGGTCGGCACCTGGGTCTCGCCGTACTTGTGGGCGATGACGGGGCCCGACGGCTCACTGCCGTTGCCGGAGCCGTCGCCGTCCGAGCTGCTGCAGGCCGCGGCGAACGCGAGCAGCGCTCCCCCGGTGCCCACGAGGAATCCGCGTCGGCTCAGGCCGATCCTCTGTTGACCCACGTTCATGCGGCGACCCTCTCGTCTACCAGGTACTACGATCCACTTAGGTAAGGCTTGCCGAGCTTAGCCTAAGGGGTCGCGCGGACGGGTTCCCGCCACATCGCCCACAGCGTCGGCCCGCCGTCCGGGATCCGGATCTCGCCGGTGACGTCGAAGCCGAACCGCTCGTAGTAGGAAATGTTGTCTTCCTTGCTCGACTCCAGATACGCCGGGAGCCCCTCGGCATCACACCGGTCCAGCCGCGACCGCAACAGCGCCTTCCCGTAACCGCCGCCCCGCCCCGCGCTCGACGTCCCGATCGTCGCCAGATACCAGTGCACGGGATCGACCGGGTGTGCGTCCTCGACGGTTCCGCTCACCGCGGCCCCGACGCCCAGCCTCGAGCCGAACGCGCGGACCAGTCCCGGCAGGCTGAGGAGCGACGACAGTGTCGACTGCTTCCAGCCGCCGGGCGGATCCCACATGGCGGCCCCGCGGACCACGCCGTCGCCGTCCTCGGCCAGTTCGGCTCCGCCCCCGGCGAGATGGTGATGGCGGATCTCGACCGCGAACAGTCTCGGCAGGCCGCGCCGCCTGCGCTCGGGGTCCGGCCACATCCACACCATCACGGGGTCGTCGAAGAACGCGTCGGCCAGGACGCGCGACAATTCGGGGATATCGGATCCGGTCGCCGCTCGCACGCTCACACCCATGTCCAGAGGGTACGGGCCCATCGCGCGGGCGCGCCGGAACGACTGGCCGTCGCGCCCGGTTCGGGGCCACTATGGACTCATGCCCCGACCCTCGCACGCACGCAGACCGAGTGAATCCGGCGGCAGGTGATGGGCCGCGTCACCGCGCGACGCCCGGTCGTCCGCATCACCGAGCACGGAACGACACGCAGACCCGATTCGCTGGCCGTCGAAGAGCCCCTCGAGATCCGGGTCGGCGGCCGTTCCCTGTCGGTGACGATGCGCACCCCGGGCGACGACATCGACCTGGTGCACGGATTCCTGCTGACCGAAGGCGTCATCGAGAACCGCGACGACGTGTCCGTCGTCCGCTACTGCGACGGCGTCGACGAGAGCGGGGCCAACACGTACAACGTGCTCAATGTGGTTCTGGCCGAGGGCGTCCCGGCACCGGGTGGACCGGAACGCCGATTCGTCACCTCGTCGGCATGCGGGGTGTGCGGCAAGGCGTCGCTGGACCAGGTCCGGACACGGTCACGATTCCCCTTGTCCGGCAACGACTTGTCGGTGACCGCGGCCACGCTGTCGTCGATGCCTGCCACCCTGCGGGCGGGTCAGCGCATCTTCGATTCGACGGGTGGACTGCACGCCGCGGGCCTGTTCACCCCCGACGGCGCACTCGTCGCGTTGCGGGAGGACGTCGGCAGACACAACGCCGTCGACAAGGTGCTGGGGTGGGCGCTGACGCAGGACCGGGTGCCGCTGTCGGGCAGCGTTCTGCTCGTCAGCGGGCGCGCATCCTTCGAACTGGTGCAGAAGTCCGTGATGGCGGGGGTACCGATGCTCGGCGCGGTGTCGGCGCCGTCCTCGCTGGCCGTCGACCTGGCACTGGAATCCGGCACGACGCTCGTCGGCTTCCTCCGTGGGGAGTCGATGAACGTCTATGCCGGAGCCCAGCGCGTGAAGATCGGGGCCTGAGCGGGCTTTCTAGACGGTGGCGTCGACGAGGAGCTTCGCGCCGGTGGCTGCCTGGACGTCCTCGACGCTGTGGCCGGGCGCGGTCTCGACGAGCCGCAGACCGTCGGGGGTGACGTCGATGACGGCGAGATCGGTGACGATCTTCTGCACGCAGCGCTTGCCGGTGTACGGCAGCGTGCACTCCTCGAGGATCTTGTGCTCACCCTTCTTGGTGACGTGATCCATCATCACGATGACCTTGCCTGCGCCGTGGACGAGGTCCATCGCGCCGCCCATGCCCTTGACCATGGCGCCCGGGACCATCCAGTTGGACAGGTCGCCGTGGCTGCTGACCTGCATGGCGCCGAGAACGGCCACGTCGACGCTGCCGCCGCGGATCATCGAGAAGGAGTCGGAGGAGGAGAAGAACGCGCCGCCGGGGACCACGGTGATGGTCTCCTTGCCCGCGTTGATCAGTTCGGGATCGACCTCGTCGTCGGTCGGGTACGGCCCGACGCCGAGGATGCCGTTCTCCGAGTGCAGGATGACGTCCTTGCCGGCCGGGATGTGACCGGGGATCAGGGTGGGCATGCCGATGCCGAGGTTCACATACTGCCCGTCCTCCAGCTCGGCCGCGACCCGGGCCGCCATCTCGTCACGCGTCCAGCTCATGCCCGCACCGTCCTGTTCTCGATTCCCGTTTCCTGCTTGCCGACCTCGACCACACGCTGGACGAAGATGCCGGGGGTGTGCACCTCGGCGGGATCGATCTCGCCGGGCTCGACGAGGTATTCGACCTGCGCGATGGTGATGCGACCGGCGCCTGCGGCGTCCGGGTTGAAGTTGCGGGCCGTCTCCCGGTACACGAGGTTGCCGAGGCGGTCACCCTTCCATGCGTGAACCAGCGCGAAGTCGGTGCGGATGGCGCGCTCGAGGACGAAGGCCTCGCCGTCGAACTCGCGCGTCTCCTTGGGCTTGCTCGCCACCGCGATGCCGCCCTGACCGTCGTAGCGGATCGGCAGACCGCCGTCGGCGACCTGCGTCCCGACACCGGCGGGGGTGTAGAAGGCGGGGATGCCCGCTCCCCCGGCGCGCATCCGCTCGGCCAGCGTGCCCTGCGGAGTGAGCTCGACCTCGAGCTCCCCACTGAGGTACTGCCGCGCGAATTCCTTGTTGGCGCCGACGTACGAGCTGATCGTGCGCCGGATCCGGTGCTGCTCGAGGAGCAGACCCAGACCGAAACCGTCGGTGCCGCAGTTGTTGCTGACCGTCTCGAGGTCGGTCGCACCCTGTGCGAGGAGGGCGTCGATGAGGACCGAGGGGATACCGACGAGGCCGAAGCCGCCCACCGCGAGGGACGCTCCGTCGGGGACATCGGCAACGGCCTCGGCCGCCGTTGCGAAGACTTTGTTGACCATGTGACCCAGGCTACCGCAAAATGTTCGAGTAGTGAACACCCATCCACATTGCGAACAAATTGCGCCCCGCCTGTTGGCCCCATCACAGAACGCGACTACTATGTGCGAATAGCGGCCGACTGTTCACATCGAGAACGTGAGGATCTTTTTCCATGCTGCATCTGCCAGCCCACCACCACGCCGGGCACGAAGCGAATGCCCCGCTGCTGTTCCCCGAGTACAAGACGACTCGGCTGCGCAGCCCCAAGAACGACCTGATCCTGGTCCCGCAGCGACTCGGCGAGATCACCGGTCCGGTCTTCGGCGACGCCGACATCGCCAAGGGTGAGAACGACATGACCCACGCCAACGGCGGCGAGGCCCAGGGACAGCGCATCATCGTCCACGGCCGCGTCCTCGACAGCGCGGGCAAGCCCATCCCCGACACCCTCATCGAGGTGTGGCAGGCCAACGCCGGAGGCCGCTACCGCCACAAGATGGACTCCTGGCCGGCCCCGCTCGACCCCCACTTCAACGGTGTCGCCCGCTGCCTCACCGACAAGCAGGGCCACTACGAGTTCACGACCATCAAGCCCGGCGCCTACCCGTGGGGCAACCACCACAACGCGTGGCGGCCCGCGCACATCCACTTCTCCCTGTTCGGTCAGGCGTTCACCCAGCGACTGGTCACGCAGATGTACTTCCCGGACGATCCGTTCTTCTTCCAGGACCCGATCTACAACTCCGTGCCCGAAGCGGCCCGCGAGCGGATGATCAGCACGTTCGACTACGACCACACCCGCGACAACTGGGCCGTCGGATTCAAGTTCGACATCGTTCTGCGCGGTCAGGACGCCACCCCGTTCGAGGACCCGGAGGGCCACTGATGATCGACACCCAGAACCCCGACGCCCCGCGCTACCCGGTTTTCGCCAAGAGCCAGGACGAGGTGCCGTTCGGCGTCACCCCGTCCCAGACCGTCGGCCCGTACGTCCACATCGGCCTGTTCCCCACGTGGGAGAACAGCGGCGACGCCGTCCCCGAGGATGCGCCGGGACGAATCGACGTGTCCTTCAACGTCATCGACGGAGCCGGTCAGCCCATCGGTGACGCGATGATCGAAACCTGGCAGGCAGATGCGGCGGGGCGGTTCAACAGCCCCACCGATCCCCGCGGCGCCGCCGAGGCGACCCCCGCCGGCTTCCGCAGCCTCGCCCGCGTGTTCGCCGACGAGAGCGGCACGATCGTGGTGCACACGGTCAAGCCGGGTGCCCTTCCCGCCGAGGACGGCGCCGTCGAGGCCCCGCACATCAACGTCGGACTGTTCGCCCGCGGCATGCTCGAGCGGCTGTACACGCGGCTCTACTTCCCCGAGGACACGGATGCGCACGCGTCGGACCCCGTGCTGTCCGCCGTCCCGGAGGCCGACCGCCCCAAGCTGATCGCGGAGAAGACGGACCGCGGATACCACCTGACGATCCACGTGCAGAACACGGACGGACGGGAAACCCCGTTCTTCGCCCTGTAATCGGTCCCAACGCAGAAAGGTGTCGCGCGTGAACTCTCCGGAGCCTTCCCGGGGTGCCCTGTTCGATCCGACGTTCGGTGCCGGCGAGTTGTCGGCGCTGCTCTCGGACCGGGCGTGGGTCACCGCGATGGTCGAGGTCGAGGGGGCCCTGGCCCGGGCGGAGGCGAAGTGCGACGTCATCCCCGCCGCGTCCGCCGACGCCATCTCGTCGGTGTTCGCGCGCGTCGTCGCCGAGGGCTCCGTGGATGTGGACTCCCTCGGCGAGGCGGCCGCAGCGGGGGGTAATCCCGTGATCCCGCTGGTGAAACTGCTCCGCGGCGAGGTCGCGGCCGCCGATCTCGGGGTGCCCGGAAGCCACGTGCACAAGGGCGCCACGAGTCAGGACATCCTCGACACCGCCCTGATGCTGCTGTGCCGCCGGTCGGGTGCGCACATCCTGGCGTCCCTCGACGAGGCGGTGGTGTGCGCCGAGGCGCTCGCACGGGCCCAGCGCGGCACCCCGATCGCCGGTCGCACACTCGGCCAGCAGGCCCTCCCCACCACGTTCGGCGTGCTCGCCGCCGGGTGGATGACGGCGTTGCACAGGGCTTCCCGTGCACTGTTCGACGCCCTCGACGGACTTCCCGTGCAACTGGGAGGCGCGGCCGGCACGTCCGCTGCGCTCTACCCGCACGGCCTCGACGTCGCCGACGTGCTCGCCGACGAACTCGGGCTGGCACGTCAGGACGTGCCCTGGCACACCGATCGCACCCGCATCGCGCTGCTCGCGTCGGCGCTCGGAACGGCTGCGGGCGCGGTGGCGAAGATCGCCACCGACCTCGTGTTCCTGTCGTCCACCGAGGTCGGCGAGGTCAGCGAAGGGTCACCCGGCGGTTCGTCGGCCATGCCGCACAAGCGCAATCCGGTGGCCGCGATCGCGGCCCGCGCCGCGGCCCGCCGCACCCCGGGACTCGTCGCGACGATCCTCGGCTCGATGGATCACGAGCAGCAGCGCGCCGCGGGTGCCTGGCACGCCGAGTGGGAAACGCTCACGGACCTGCTGCGCCTCACCGGCGGAGCCGTCGCGCGCATCGCCGACTCGCTCGGCGGGCTGAACGTCCACCCCGACGCGATGGCCCGCAACCTCGACATCACCGGTGGCCTGCTCCTCGCGGAACGCGTCACCGGCGCCCTGTCCGCCCGCACCGACAACGCGCGCGACCTCGTCACCGCCGCGTGCGAGACCGGACACCCCCTCGACGAGGATCCGGGGCTCCTCGAATACCTGCAGGCGGACGAGATCCGCGCCCTGCTCGACCCCGCCGGATACCTCGGCCACGCCCACGACATCGTCGACCGCGCACTGGAGACAGTGGCCCGCGGCCGGGAAGGAACGCGATGACAGTCGCACTCGCACACGAAATCTCCGGACCCCGGAACGGCGCAGCGGACGCCCCCGTCGTGGTCCTGCTCGGATCGCTCGGCTCCAACCGGTCCATGTGGGACCCGCAGATCGCGGCGCTGTCCGACGAATGCCGGGTCGTTGCCGTCGATCAGCGCGGCCACGGCGAATCGCCCGCACCGGACGGCCCGTACTCCGTCCGCGACCTGTCCGAGGACGTCCTCGCCCTGCTCGACTCGCTCGGAGTCGACGCCGCCCACTTCGTCGGACTGTCCATGGGCGGGGCGATCGCCCAGTGGCTCGGCGCGCACGCCCCGCGCCGGGTGCTGTCGCTGTCGCTGCTGTGCACCGCCGCGAAGTTCGGTGAACCGCAGGGATGGATCGAGCGGGCCGCCGCGTCGCGCACCGACGGCCCGGAGTCGCTCGCGGATGCCGTCGTCGCACGGTGGTTCAGTGAGGGGCTCGCCAAGCGTGATCCGGAATTCGTCCGGCACTACCGCGAGATGATCGCGTCGACGTCCCCCGAGGGATACGCCGCGTGCTGCGACGCCCTCGCCGACTGGGATTTCACCGCCGACCTGTCCCGCATCAGCGCACCGACACTGGTGATCGCGGGTGAGGAGGACCCGTCCACCCCGCCGTCGGTCATGCAGGTTCTCGCGGACGGCATCACCGGTGCCCGGTTCGAGGTGCTCTCCCCTGCCGCCCACGTCGCGAACCTCGAGCAGGCAGGCGCCGTCACGGCGCTGCTGCGCGAACACATCGCCGGCGGCGGGTACGCGCGCGGACGTCGCGCCGCGCACGCACAGGGAATGACGGTGCGCCGCGCGATACTCGGCGACGCGCACGTGGACCGGTCCGTGGCGGGCACCACCGACTTCACGGCACCGTTCCAGGACTTCATCACCCGCACCGCGTGGGGCGACATCTGGTCGCGCCCCGGACTGGACCACGAGTTGCGGCGGCTGCTCACGATCGCCGTCCTCACCGCGGTCGGCAACGAGCACGAACTCGACATGCACATCCGGGCCGCACTCCGCGCGGGTGTCGACGCCGACACCATCGGCGAGGTGCTCCTCCACACCTCCGTCTACGCCGGAGTGCCCAACAGCAATCTCGGGTTCGCACTCGGCAAACATGCCCTCGCCGACCTGTCCTCCACCGAGACAGAGGCCACGGAGGAGAATTCGCAGACATGACCGCTACCGAACCGACGGAGAAGATCCTCCCGTCCCCCGACTACGTGCAGTCGCTGGCCCGGGGCCTCGCCGTGATCCGCTGCTTCGACGACCGGAATCAGCGGCGCACGCTCAGTGACGTCGCCCGTGCCACCGACCTGACCCGCGCCACCGCCCGCCGATTTCTGCTCACCCTCGTCGAACTCGGCTACGTGGCGACGGACGGTTCCGCGTTCTGGCTCACCCCGCGGGTTCTCGAACTCGGATACAGCTACCTGTCGAGCCTGTCGCTGCCGGAGGTCGCGCAGCCGCACCTCGAGAGGCTGAGCCACAAGGTCCACGAGTCGTCGTCGGTGTCGATCCTCGACGGTGCCGACATCGTCTACGTCGCCCGTGTGCCCGTCAGCCGGATCATGACGGTGGGCATCACCATCGGCACGCGGCTCCCCGCGTACGCCACGTCGATGGGCCGGGTCCTGCTCGCGGGACTTCCCGACGACGAACTCGACACGTACCTCGAAAAGCTCGACATCGAGCGGCTCACCGAACGCACGATCACGGCCCGCGACGAGCTGAAAGCTGCGATCCTCGCGGTCCGCGCGGACGGTATCTGTGTACTCGACCAGGAACTCGAAGCAGGCCTGCGGTCGATGGCCGCCCCGATCCGCAACGCCTCCGGGCTGACCGTCGCCGCGGTGAACATCTCCACTCCGGCAGCGCGATACAGCCTCGTGGATCTGCATTCCGATCTCATCCCGTCGCTGCGGGTCACCGCAACCGACATCGAACAGGACCTCGCCACCGTCAATCGCTGACGCTGTGACCGAGGAATCTTCATGAAAGGTCTTTCCATGCGTGACGTCGTCATCTGCGAGCCCCTGCGAACGCCGGTCGGGCGCTTCGGCGGAGTGTTCAAAGACATCACCCCGCAGAGCCTCGCGGCCACCGTCATCACGGCTCTCGTCGAACGCACCGGCATCGAGGGCAGCCAGATCGACGACGTCATCCTGGGCCAGGCGTCCCCGGGCGGGGAAGCCCCGGCCATCGGCCGGATCGCGGCCCTCGATGCCGGACTCGGCATCGACGTCCCCGGCATGCAGGTGGATCGCCGCTGCGGATCCGGTCTGCAAGCGGTCATCACCGCCGTGCTGCAGGTGGCGTCCGGCGGCAACGACCTCGTCCTCGCCGGTGGCGCCGAATCCATGAGCCAGGCCGAGTTCTACACCAACCCGAACATCCGCTGGGGCGTCAAGGGCGAAGGCGTGCAACTCGCCGACCGGCTCGCCCGCGCCCGCGTCACCGCCGGCGGGGCGAACTTCCCCGTGCCCGGCGGCATGATCGAGACCGCCGAGAACCTCCGCGCCGAATTCGACATCAGCCGTGAAGACCAGGACGCGCTCGCCGTGCAGTCGCACCAGCGTGCCGTCGCCGCGCAGGAATCGGGACGCTTCGCCGAGGAGATCGTCGGAGTGACGGTGCCGCAACGCAAGTCGGACCCGCTCGTCGTCGACAGGGACGAGCACCCGCGCGCCGACACCACGGTGGAGTCGCTGTCGAAGCTCCGCGCCATCCGCTCCAAGATCGACTCCGCCTCCACCGTCACCGCCGGCAACGCGAGCGGGCAGAACGACGGCGCCGCCGTGTGCATCGTGACGACCGCCGAGAAGGCGAAGGAACTGGGGCTGAAGCCCCTCGCCCGCATGGCGTCCTGGGCCGTGGCCGGCGTCCCGCCGCGCACCATGGGCATCGGCCCGGTGCCCGCCACGGAGAAGGCCCTCGGTCAGGTCGGACTGTCGCTGTCCGACATGGGTGTCATCGAACTGAACGAGGCCTTCGCCGCGCAGACCCTCGCCGTCCTCCGCAGCTGGGACCTCGACCCCACCGACGAACGCCTCAACCCCAACGGATCCGGCATCTCCCTCGGACACCCCGTCGGCGCCACCGGTGGCCGCATTCTCGCCACCCTCCTGCGGGAGATGGACCGTCGCGAATCCCGCTACGGGCTCGAGACCATGTGCATCGGCGGCGGCCAGGGACTGGCTGCGGTGTTCGAGCGGGTCTGACGCAGAAACGCGGGTCTGTCGTCAGGCCAGCGCACCCACGGCACCCTCAGCGGTCTCGAGCAACCTGCCCGAGGCCGCGAGGGCGACCGCGGCCTCGATCTCCGGCGCGAGGTGACGGTCGGTCCCCGGTCCGTCCACGTGCTCGCGGATCGTGTCCCGCACCGCACCCGTCGCCGGCGACGGAGCGAGGGGGGCCCGCAGATCCAGCGCACGAGCGGCCGTCAACGCCTCGATCGCCAGCACCCGGGTCAGCCCGTCGACCGCACGGCGCAGCTTCCGGGCCGCCGACCACCCCATCGACACGTGATCCTCCTGCATCGCCGACGACGGAATCGAATCCACACTCGCCGGCGCCGCCAGCCGCTTCAGTTCCGAGACGATCGCCGCCTGGGTGTACTGGGCGATCATGTGGCCGCTGTCCACCCCGGGATCGTCGGCCAGGAACGGCGGCAGCCCGTGATTGCGGGCCACATCGAGGAAACGGTCGGTGCGGCGCTCGCTCATGCTCGCCACATCCGCGACGACGATCGCCAGAAAATCCAACACGTACCCGACCGGCGCCCCGTGAAAATTGCCGTTCGACTCGACCCGACCGTCCACGGTGACCACCGGATTGTCGATTGCGCTGGCCAGTTCCCACGACGCCACCCGCTCGGCGTGCGCGAGAGTGTCCCGCGCCGCCCCGGCCACCTGCGGGGCGCACCGCAACGAGTAGGCGTCCTGCACCACCGTGCAATCCGGACCCGTGTGGCTGGCGACGATGCCTGAACCCGCGAGCAACCGCGTCATGTTGTCCGCAGCCGCTGCCTGCCCGGGATGCGGCCGGAGCGCCTGCAGGTCGGCGGCGAACACCTTGTCGGTGCCGAGCAGCCCCTCCACGCTCATCGCCGCGGTGACGTCGGCCAGACGGAGAAGCCCGCGCAGGTCCTCGCATGCCAGCAGCAGCATGCCGAGCATGCCGTCGGTGCCGTTGATCAGGGCCAGCCCTTCCTTCTCCTCGAGGATCACCGGTGCGATACCGGCAGCGGCCAGCGCCTCCGCGGCCGGCCGCAGTTCGCCGTCCGCGTCCCGCACCGTGCCCTCACCGATCACCGCGAGCGCGACGTGCGCCAGCGGCGCCAGATCCCCCGAGCACCCGAGGCTGCCGTACTGGTGGACCACGGGGGTGATCCCCGCCGACAGGAGCGAGGCGTAGACCTGCGCGACCTCCGGCCGCGCGCCGGTCCTGCCGGTGGCCAGGGTCGACAGTCGCAGCAGCATCAGGGCGCGCACGACCTCGCGTTCCACCTCGGGGCCGTTCCCGGCGGCATGCGAGCGGACCAGACTGCGCTGCAGCTGCGTCCGTAGCGCCGAGGGGATGTGCCGGGTGGCGAGTGCCCCGAACCCCGTCGAGATCCCGTACACGGGCTTCGGGTCCTCGGCCAGCGCCTCGATGCGCTTCCGGGTTTCCGCCATGGCCGACATCGCGTCCCGCGAGATCCGCACCGGCGCGCCGAGACGCGCCACCCGGATCACTTCTTCGGCGGCGACCGCTCCGGTTCCGACCACGACAGACTCTTCGGCTCCCACAACCCCCAGTCTCCCCCGGGGCCGGGCGGAGAGTGAGGAGATTGCGGGAGCGACGACGGCGTCTACAACCGGCCGCGGAGAGCTTCCTCGATTTCGCGTGGCGTCATCAAACGTTCGAGTTTTTCACTCGGCCACGAGGACGGACGTCCTTGCAATCGGGCTGATTCGAGTAGAGGGAGAGGGCTGCGGTCCCACCGCAGGATCGAATGAACATTCACTACCGATCACTTCCGAACACCGACTCGACAACTTTCCATTTGCGCCATTGCATCGGCGACATTTCGTCGCGCTCTTGACTCATCGCCCATCGTGCCCCTTTGGTTACACGGTTTCGATGAGGCGCGCGGAAGTGCTGGAAAACTGGGGTCGGGACGAGAATTCAGTGACCTACCGCACACGGCTCCGGCGCGAGCGCCTACCATGACGGAAAAGTAATTGTTACCTTACGTACCACCTTCCCCTGACTGGAGACAGCCGATGGCAAACACCCTCGAAGCAAGCATCGACATCGACGCGACCCCGCAAGACGTGTGGGCCGTCGTGTCGGATCTGAAGCGGATGGGCGAATGGAGCCCCCAGTGCCGCACGATGCGCGTCCTCGGTGGCGTCGTCGAAGAGGGCACCAAGACCGTCAACATCAACCGCAAGGGCCTCCTCGTGTGGCCGACCACGTCGAAGGTCGTGAAGTTCCAGCCGAACAAGGCCATCGCGTTCCGGATCCTCGAGAACCGCACCATCTGGTCGTACGAACTCGAGCCGACGGCAGGCGGAACCAAGGTCACCGAGCGCCGCGAAGCCCCGACCGGAACGTCGAAGGTGTCGCAGTTCCTGGTCAAGACCGTCCTCGGCGGCAACGAGGACTTCGAGGTCGACCTCGTGAACGGCATGAACACCACCCTCGCCCGCATCAAGTCGGCGGCTGAGCGCACGTAGTCCGGTTGACCCTCGACCTGGTCGAGGCCCCAGCGTGGTCCGCATGGACACACCGGACGCCGTCATGGCGAGGATCGCGCAGGGGCAGGAACTGGCAGTAGCGGGAGACCGGGAGGGCGCCCGACGCATCTTCGAGAAGGTGTGGGACGCCCTCGCGGGTCCCGGCGAGGACACAGCGGACCCGTTGCACGTCGTCACGCTGGCCCACTACATGGCTGACGTCCAGACGGACCCCGCCGAGGAACTGCGCTGGGATCTGCGGGCCCTCGCCGCCGCCGACTCGCTGACCGACGAGCGAGCTCAGGAACACCACTCCTCGTTGCAGGTCGCGGGGTTCTACCCGTCGCTGCATCTCAACGTGGCGGCCTCTCATCACGCACTCGGCCAGTCGTCCGAGGCACGTCATCATCTCGATCGGGCCGCGCAGAGCTGCGAACATCTCGCCGAGGACGGATACGGACGGATGATCCGCGGGGCGGTCGAGCGCCTGCGCGCAGAACTCGGCGCCGCGACTGTCGGACCGTGGGGGCAGAGTGAGTGCCGTGCTCAGCATCGGTGAACTCGCCCGGGCGTCCGGTCTGTCGGTCAGCGCGCTGCGGTTCTACGACAAGGCCGGGGTGGTCACCCCGCACGCGGTCGACCCGCGCACGGGCTATCGCTGGTACGCCGACCGGCACGTGGACGCGGCGATCCTCGTCGCCGCGATGCGCCGGGTGGGTATGCCGGTGAAGGAAATGGCGGCCGTACTGAGCGGGACGGACGCCCACGGACTCCTCGACCGGCATCTCGGCCGGCTCGAGAAGGGGCTGGACGACGCTCGACGCGAACTGGCGAGGATTCACGGACTGCTCGACGCGCGGACGGCACGGGAGTGCACGGCCGTCCTCCGCACCACCGACCTCCTCACCGCGTTCGGCTCGGTGCGGTTCGCCGCCGACGCCGACTCGGAGTTCCCGGTGTTGCGCGGCTGCCTCCTGGAGACGGACCACGGCGTGCTTCGGCTCGTCACCACCGACCGCTACCGGCTGGCGGTCGGCACGGTGACCGTTCTCGAACCACCGGACGAGCCGATCTCCGCCGTCGTCCCGTGCACGTTCCTGGACGACGCGGCCGGTCTGCTGGGTCGCCACGACACGGTGACCGTCGTCGTCGGCTCCGACAGCATCACCCTCCGCTGCGGCGCCGAACAGCTCAGCACCCGCCTCGTCGAGGGCGCGTTCCCCGACCATCGCAGCCTGTCGCCGCGCGACCCGGGAACCGAGCACACCTTCTCCTCGGCGGACCTGCGTGCACTTCTCGCGGACGCAGGCGACCGGGTGGATCTCGGCGTTCTCGAGTCCGGCGAGATCGTCGTCGGCAGCCCGGGGACGGATCAGCCCGTCCGCTTCCATGTGCAGGTGAGCGCCGGTTTTCTCCTCGAAGCCGTCGACGCGCTGCCGGGTGAGCAGCTGACGTTCCAGGTGGGCGGACCCATCACGCCGCTCGCCCTCCGGCCACGATCCGTTCACACATCGGACCCCGCGAGTGCGTACTCTCTCCTGATGCCGTTGCAGCCGGTAGCGCTCACGTAATCTGTGAGTGCGGCGCGATGGCGCGCAGGCAGCACGTCCGTCCGACACAGTTAGAGGAGCCCGTGGCACGCAAGCCCACACCCCCCGGAACCCCGCAATCCACGAGCGTCGGCCACATCGTCGACCTCGTCCGCGGAGCAGTTCCGCCCCTGCATCCGGCCGGGCTGCCCTTCGTCCTCGCACCACTCGGTGTGGCCGTCCTCGGCCGCAAGCGCAAGTGGGTCCGGCGTGGAGCGCTGACCTCCGCCGCGGCCTGCGCCGCGTTCTTCCGGCATCCGCACCGCGTTCCGCCGAACCGTGTCGGCGTCGTCGTCGCACCGGCCGACGGCGAGGTCGCACTCGTCGACTCCGCGGTCCCGCCGTCCGAACTCGACATGGGAACCGAGCCGCTCCCCCGGGTCAGCATCTTCCTGTCCGTGCTCGACGTGCACGTCCAGCGCAGTCCTGTCGGTGGTGAGGTCACGAAGGTCGTCCACCGGCCGGGCCAGTTCCTCTCCGCCGATCTCGCCGACGCCAGCGAGGTCAACGAACGCAACAGCATGCTGCTGCACACCCAGGGAGGCCACGACGTCGCCGTCGTGCAGATCGCCGGTCTGCTCGCCCGCCGGATCGTCTGCGACGCCAAGGTCGGCGACACCCTCCCGATCGGTGACACGTACGGCCTGATCCGGTTCGGCTCCCGCGTCGACACGTACTTCCCGGCGGGCACCACGTTGCTCGCCGAGCGTGGCCAGCGGACGATCGGCGCCGAGACCGTCATCGCTCAACTGCCGTGATCGCCAACGCCAAGCAGCAGAGGCGGGGACGACCCCAGCAGGCGGTTCGGCTCCTGCCGAGCGTGGTCACGATCCTCGCCCTGTGCGCGGGGCTGTCCGCCGTCAAGTTCGCGCTCGACGGCGACCTGGGGACGGCGCTGGCGATGATCGGCGCCGCCGCGGTGCTCGACTCGCTCGACGGCCGCATCGCGCGCCTCCTCGACGCCACCAGCAAGATGGGCGCGGAACTGGACTCGCTCGCCGATTCCATCTCGTTCGGTGTCGCACCGGCCCTCGTCCTCTACGTCACACTGCTGGACGGGCAGAGTTTCGGCTGGATCATCGCGCTGATCTATGCGGTGAGCATCGTGCTGCGGCTGGCACGGTTCAACACGCTCCTCGACGAGGACGACGCGCCGGGCTACACCAACGAGTACTTCACCGGGGTGCCTGCGCCGGCGGGTGCGCTGATCGCACTGACCCCGCTGGCCGCCGCCGCGCAGTGGGGTGACGGCTGGTGGTCGTCGTATCCGGTCGTCGTGGCGTGGACCGTGATCTCCGCGGCGCTGATCGTCAGCCGGATTCCCACACTGGCGCTGAAGACGGTGTCCGTGCCCCCGCGGATGGCGGCCGGTCTACTCGTCCTCGTGGCGCTCGCGGCGGCGGCCCTGGTCACCTACCCGTACATCCTGCTGATCGCGCTCGTGGCCGTGTACCTCGTGCACATTCCGTTCGCGGTCCATTCCAAGCGGTGGGTGGCCGCACGCCCCGAGACGTGGGACATCAAGCCGTCCGAGCGGCGGGCCATCCGGCGTCAGCCCGACGCCCGCGGCAGGCGATCCGCCGCACGGCTCGGACTGCGTCGTCCCCGGGCCCGATAGTTCGCTCCCGCACGTAGGCTCGACGGCGTGACCTCACCGGAACTCGCGCTCACAGTCCGACTGAACACCTCGGCCGCCGACGCCCGGCGCGGCGTGGTCCGGCTGCATCCGGAAGCCCTGGCCGCGCTCGGCGTCCGCGAGTGGGACGCGATCGCCCTCGTCGGCGCGCGCCGCACCGCCGCGGTGGCGGGTCGCGCGCCGACCGGAACCCCCACCGGGACTGCACTCCTCGACGACGTGACCCTGTCCAACGCCGGGTTGTCCGAGAACAGCACGGTCGTCGTGACACCGGTGACGGTGTACGGCGGGAAGACGGTGACGGTCAGCGGCTCGAATCTGGCCGTCACCTCCGTCTCCGACGTCACCCTGCGTCACGCCCTGCTCGGCAAGGTCCTCACGGTCGGCGACACGGTGTCGCTGCTCCCCCGCGATCTGGGCCC
Organism: Rhodococcus wratislaviensis; assembly: GCF_900455735.1. Classification (GTDB taxonomy): domain Bacteria; phylum Actinomycetota; class Actinomycetes; order Mycobacteriales; family Mycobacteriaceae; genus Rhodococcus_F; species Rhodococcus_F wratislaviensis. The sequence goes on from NZ_UAUI01000021.1 coordinate 20,070, forward strand.
CGGAACCAGCACCGCCCCCGCGACACAGGCACTGTCCCGGACGTTCGGTGTCGCCTGGACGTCCGAGTTGCTCACCGTCACCGGGGTCGACCCGGCCGGTGGTCCGGTGAGCGTGCAGCCCAACACCGCGGTCGGGTGGGGTGAGGGTGTGCGCGCGACGGTGTCCGCGGCTCCGCCGCGGTTGCCCGCGCCGCCGGTACCGCCCGCCGAGGAAGTTCCCCCGGTCCCCGTCGAGGACCTGGTCGGTGCCCACACCCAGGCAGCCAAACTCACCGAGTGGCTCGGACTGGCACTCGACGAACCCGAACTGCTCCGCAAACTGGGGGCCTCACCCCATCTGGGCGTCCTGGTGACCGGGCCCGCCGGTGTCGGGAAGGCGACGCTGGCCCGTTCGGTGCTCGCCTCCCGGCGGGTGGTCGAACTCGACGGGCCGAGTGCAGGCGCGCTGGAAGCCGACTCGCGGCTGCAGCGTGTCACCGCGGCGGTCGACGCGACCCGCAGCGGCGGCGTCCTGCTGATCACCGACATCGACGCCCTGCTGCCTGCCACCCCGGAGCCGGTGTCGGCGCTGATCGTCGAACAGCTCCGCCGCGCAGTCGACACCGTCGGCGTCGCGTTCGTGGCGACGTCGGCGCACCCGGAGTCGGTCGACGCACGGTTGCGCGGGCAGGACCTGTGCGACCGCGAACTCACCCTGACCCTGCCCGACGGCTCCACCCGCCGGGCGCTGCTGGAACTGCTTCTGCGGAAAGTCCCCACCGACGGGATCGCCCTCGACGCGATCGCGGCCCGCACACCGGGGTTCGTCGTCGCCGACCTCGCCGCGCTGTGCCGGGAAGCGGCCCTGCGTGCCGCCTCGCGCGCGACCAGGAAACCCGTCGACCCGGCGCTCACACAGGACGACCTGCTCGGCGCGCTCGACGTCATCCGCCCCCTGTCGCGGTCGGGCAGCGAGGAACTCGCGATCGGCAGCGTCACCCTCGACGACGTCGGGGACATGGTGGAGACCAAGCAGGCGCTGACCGAGGCGGTCCTGTGGCCGTTGCAGCATCCGGATTCGTTCGCCCGGCTGGGCGTCGATCCGCCGCGCGGAGTGCTGCTCTACGGTCCCCCCGGTTGCGGCAAGACCTATCTCGTTCGGGCGCTGGCAAGTTCGGGGCATCTGAGTGTGCACGCCGTCAAGGGCGCCGAACTGATGGACAAGTGGGTGGGCGCGTCCGAGAAGGCGGTCCGCGAACTGTTCCAGCGGGCACGGGATTCGGCCCCGTCGCTGATCTTCCTCGACGAGGTGGACGCCCTCGCTCCGCGGCGCGGTCAGAGCTCCGACTCCGGGGTATCCGATCGGGTGGTGGCCTCGCTGCTCACCGAACTCGACGGCGTCGAACCGCTGCGTGACGTGGTCGTCGTCGGCGCCACCAACCGGCCCGACCTCATCGACCCGGCGTTGCTGCGCCCCGGCCGCCTGGAGCGGCTGGTATTCGTGCCGCCACCGGACGGTGATGCCCGACGCGCGATCCTGCGAACGTCCGGGAAATCGGTGCCCCTCGCCGACGACGTCGACCTCGACGCCCTGGCCGACGACCTCGACGGCTACTCGGCCGCCGACTGTTCGGCGCTGCTGAGGGAAGCCGCGCTGGCCGCCATGCGCCGGAACATCGACGCCGCCGACGTCACCGCGGCCGACGTCGCCGAGGCACGCGAAAAGGTGCGCCCCTCACTCGATCCCGAGCAAGTGGCGCACCTGAAGTCCTATGCGCTGTCGCGCCCGTGAGTACTTGTTAACCGCCCGCGGTTAACAAGTACTCACGGGTCAGGACCAGCGGCCGAGGAGCGTGGCCGCGTGTGCGGCGAGGGCGGCCTGGAAGAACGGGCCGAAGCTCACCCGCGCGACGCCGAGCGGGCCGAAGCTCGCCGGATCGTCCTGATCGGGCAGACCGATGGCGTTGACGGGCAGCGGGAGCTCCGACGTGAGCCGCTTCTGGGTGGCGTCGTCGTGACGACCCACGGGGTACAGCACATCGGCTCCGGCCTCGGCAGCGAGCTTCAGCCGAGCGATCGCGCGATCGACACGGTCGGATTCGTCACCCACCTGCTTCACGAACAGGTCGGTGCGCGCATTCACGACCACGTGGATCCCGGCAGCATCGGCCGCCTGCCGCAATCCTCCGACGAAGTCGGCGTGCTCCTGCGGTTCACGGAGACGCCCACCCTCGCTGTGAACCGTGTCCTCGATGTTCAGGCCGACTGCTCCCGCGCCGATCAGACCCTCGATCAGACGGGCTGGCTCGAGCCCGTATCCCGATTCGATGTCGACCGACAGCGGCAGATCCACCGCTGCGGTGATCTGGGAGATGCGGTGCAGCAGTTCGTCGAACGTGATCCCCTCGTTGTCGGGCTTGCCGATCGAGTCGGAGACCGGGTGGCTTCCGACCGTCAGCGCCTGAAACCCAGCGGACACAGCCAGATTCGCGGACCACGCATCCCACACGGTGGGCAGGATGACGGGGTTGCCGGGCTGGTGCAGCCCCAGCAGGGTGGTGGCCTTCTCGTTGATCGACGTCATAGGTGGGCTCCTCGCCTCGGTTGTATTCGATCGGAGTCGTTCTCGGGCACGCCTTCGGTGCCAACGCCGGGTTCGCCATTTCCATTCCTACCCGCTCGAGTACCGTGAGCGAATGGACTTCCGGGAACCTCTGTCGGCCGCGGCTGCTCTCGCGTCCGGTGCACTGGCCGGTTTCGTTCTCACCAATCCCCGCAACCGGGCCTGGACGATCAATGCTTCCGACCGGGAGATCGATCGGTGGCTCAGCAGCCAGCCGACGGGTGTGGTGGTGGCTCTCGTTCTCGCCGTCATCGCGGTGGCCGGTCTGCAACGGTCCGGCTCCCGGCGGGTGTCGTGGCTCCTGGCGGCGGCCTGCGCGCTCGCCCTGATCGGCGCGCGCTGGGTGGTGCCGCACGCCGGCGGGGTCGACACGCTGATCGCCCTGCACTTCGCCAAGACCGCGACTGCCGGGTTCCTGCTGGGTGCGGCGGTCGCCGCGGTGTGGGGTCGCTGGGTTTCGCAGCTGGCGCTGACTCTCGGTGTCGCGAGCGCGTTCCTCCTCGCGAGTGTGCAGCGACTGCCGCGCGGCGACACCGCGTACGTCGAACCCGCGAGTATGAGCACCTCCGCGATCGGCGAACCCCCGCAGTGGATGCTGATCGCGGTTCTCGTGCTCGCGCTCGCGTCGGCGGTGGTGGCACGGTCGCAGTTCCGGGTGCAGCGTCCCGACCGGAAGACCCTGCTGACCGCGCTGGTCGGCGCCCTGGCTCTCGCCCTGCTCAACCGGTTGCTCGGGGCGTGGATCGACGATCAGGAATTCGGCGAACCCCTGACGGTCTGGCTGATCGTCGCATTCTCACTGGCCGTGATTCTCACGGTCACGGTGCTGATCGCACGCCGGTTCCCGGGGATCGACGGACGCTTTCTGCTCGCCTCGACCGGTGTCACCGCCGCCGCCGTGCTCGTCCTCGACGACCTCCGCACCCCGCGGGTGACGACGCCCGCGCCGGCGTTGCTGGCGGTCGGCGTCATCACTCTGGTCGCGGGAATCGCGATAGCGGTCAGGGTCCCACCGAAGTGGCGGCGCCCGCAGTGGGGACTCTGCCTGGCCGCCGTCGTTCCGCTCCTCGCCGCCGTCTGGCCCGACTTCGGCGACGACGGCGTCGCACTGTTGATCCGGCTGGCCGTGCTGGGTTGCGGCGCGGGTTTCGCGCTCGCCGCCGCTCTGCCGGGGTCGGCGCCCGTCGCGGTACTCGGTTTCGCGTTGCCGTTCGCGTCGCTGGTGTTCGTGGCGGCGACCACGGTTCCCCGTAGCCGGGTGGTCTACTCGGGTGCGAGCACCGAACACCGCCTGCCGTCGTCGCCTGCCTCGACCGCCGCGTCCGACCACCTCGTCGGCTTCGTGATGCTGCTCGTCGTCGCGTTCTGCGTGTACTCGGTACACGAGCGGCGCAGCACAGCGGAGGTCACCTAGTCGAGGAGGCCGAGCGACTGCAGCCTGCGGAACACGAGCATCGAGCCGGGCGCGACGTCGGGCATGGCCGCGTACTCGGCGACGGTGAAGTACCGGAGTTCGGCGATCTCGCTCGTCGGCCGCGGCTCTGCGCTCAGTTCGGCGAGGAAGCAGGTCATGTGCAGGTCGGTACCCTCGGGATGTCCGTACGCGGGCGCCTCGAAGACCCCCAGATGTTCGAGCGTCCCGTCGACGATTCCGGCGTCGAGTTCCTCCCGGATCTCGCGGTGCAGCGCCTGTTCGGCGTTCTCGCCCGGATCGATCTTCCCGCCGGCCATGTAGAACGCGGTCTTCCCCACCGATCGGGTCTGGAGGAGTTTCCGGTCGCGGATGTGGGCGAGCGCGGCGGTTCGGATCTCGGCAGGCACCGTCACAAGATAGAACAGTCGGGCCGGCCGCCCATAACACAATGCGCCCCATTAGTCCGATTTGCCGCGATTGTAAGTCCGAATAACCGACCCAGTAGGATGTATCCCGTAGCCCAGTTCGCTAGCTAAGCGAACGGTCTACACGACTCGGTTCGTTTCGTTCCGACACCCCGCCGCCCGCTGACCCCCGACGGAGTGCCTTTTGCTTGCTGTTCTGCTCGCCCATGCCGTTGCCGCCGTTCTGGCTCCGCTTGTGGTGCGCAAGTTCGGCCGCAACGGTTTCTACCCACTCTCCCTCGTCCCGCTGGCGTCACTCGGATGGGTGATCGCGAACTGGGGCACCGAACAGACCCTGTCCATCGTGTGGGCTCCGGGCCTGTCGATGGACCTCGACTTCTGGTTCGATCCGCTCGCCGCGATCATGTCGGTGCTCGTGCTGGGTATCGGCACGCTGATCCTGGTCTACTGCGCGCGCTACTTCACCGACGACGAACCCCGGCTCGGCATCTTCGCCGCCGAGATGGTGGCCTTCGCCGGGGCCATGTTCGGCCTCGTCGCCAGCGACAACATGTTGCTGCTGTACATATTCTGGGAACTGACGACGGTCCTGTCGTTCCTGCTGGTCGGGCATTACGCCGAACGCGCGTCGAGTCGCCGGGCCGCGACGCAGGCGCTGCTCGTCACCACCGCGGGTGGTCTGGCCATGCTGGTCGGCATCATCATCCTCGGCCAGGTGAGTGGCACGTACAACCTGTCCGAACTGATCGAGATAGCACCTCGCGGCTGGCTCGCCGGCGTCGCCGTCGTGCTGGTCCTCATCGGTGCCCTGTCGAAATCCGCGATCGTCCCACTGCACTTCTGGCTGCCCGGAGCGATGGCCGCCCCGACCCCGGTCAGCGGTTATCTGCACGCCGCGGCCATGGTGAAGGCCGGCATCTACCTCGTGGCCAGACTGTCGCCCGGGTTCGCCGATTCGGCGCCCTGGCGGTTCACGATCATCACGCTCGGCCTGCTGACGATGGTCCTCGCCGGGTGGCGGGCGATGCGCGCCTTCGACCTCAAACTGGTGCTCGCGTTCGGCACCGTCAGCCAGCTCGGTTTCATGATGGTGCTCGTCGGCCTCGGCACCCGCGACGCCGCGCTCGCCGGCATGACGATGGTCGTCGCGCACGCGATGTTCAAGGCCGCGCTGTTCATGGTGGTCGGCATCATCGACCACACGACGGGCACCCGCGACATCCGCAAACTCGCGCACCTCGGTGACCGCGCACCCGCGCTCACGGTCGTCGCCGCGCTGGCCGCGGCGAGCATGGCCGGGCTTCCCCCGTTCCTCGGGTTCGTCGGCAAGGAAGCCGCATTCGACTCCCTGCTGAGCACGACGGTCCTCGCCGACCCGGCGCGGATCGTCACCGTCGGCGTCGTGGTGCTCGGTTCGATCCTGACGCTCGCCTACAGCGTGCGGTTCATGTGGGGCGCCTTCGGTCGCAAGCGGCTCGCGCGGCCGAGCCCGGCCGTGCAGGGCATGCACGCACCCGGACCGTTGTTCCTCGCCGCGCCCGCCGTGCTCTCGGTACTGAGCCTGGCGGCGGGACTCGTGGCGCCGCAGCTCGAGAAGCTCCTGACGCCGTACTCGCAGACCCTGCCCGCCGAGGGTGTCTCCGACTATCACCTCGCACTGTGGCACGGCGTGAACACCGCCCTGCTGCTCACCCTGCTGGTGTTCGCCGTCGGCACCGCGCTCTTCGTGGCGCAGCGCTGGGTCAACCGGTTGCGGTTCGAGCATCCGCCGCTCGGCAACGCCGACCGCATCTACGACGCGACGCTGCGCGGCATGGACGCCCTGTCGATGCGGCTGACCGGCGCCACCCAGCGCGGTTCGCTCCCGCTGACGCAGGCGACCATCCTCGGCACCCTGGTGGTGGTGCCGCTGGTGCTGCTCGTCGTCGGCACGAATACGGGCGCCGACGTCCGGTTGTGGGATTCGCCGGTGCAGTTCGTGATCGGGCTGATGATGGTCGCGGCCGCGCTTGCCGCGACGGTCATGCGCAACCGTCTGGCCAGCGTGATCCTCGTCGGTCTCAGCGGCTACGGCTGTGGTGTGCTGTTCGCCCTCCACGGAGCCCCCGACCTCGCGCTCACCCAGTTCCTGGTGGAGACGCTCACCCTCGTCATCTTCGTCCTCGTGTTCCGGAAGCTGCCCGCCGAGGTGGACGAGCGCAGGGCCATCGGCTTCAAGATTCCGCGGGCACTGCTGGCGGTCGCGGTCGGTGCCACCATCACCACGATCGGCGCGTACGCCATCAATGCGCGGAACTCGGTGCCGATCTACGAGCGACTCCCCGACGCGGCGTACTACCTCGGCAACGGCAAGAACGTCGTCAACGTCCTGCTCGTCGACATCCGTGCCTGGGACACGCTCGGTGAGATCTCGGTGCTGCTGGTGGCGGCCACGGGCGTCGCGAGCCTGGTGTTCCGCAACCGTCGCTTCGGCAGCGCACCCCGGGTGTCCGACGCTCCCGCGGTCACGGCCGATTCGTCGGCGTCGCATTCCGAGACCACGTGGCTGCTCGGCGGCGAGCTCATCGATCCGAAACACCGGTCACTGGTCCTCGAGGTGACGACCCGGCTGATCTTCCCCACCATCATGGTGTTGTCGGTCTACTTCTTCTTCGCCGGTCACAACGCGCCCGGTGGCGGGTTCGCCGGCGGCCTCACGGCCGGTCTCGCGCTGGTCCTGCGGTACCTGGCGGGCGGACGGTACGAACTCGGCGAAACCGTCCCGATCGACGCGGGCAAGATCCTGGGCCTCGGACTCACGCTTGCCGCGGGCACCGCGCTGGCGTCGCTGTTCCTCGGCGCCCCGGCGCTGTCCTCCGCGGTGTTCGAGGTGACGCTGCCGCTGGTCGGCCACGTCAAGATGGTCACCGCCCTCTTCTTCGACCTGGGTGTGTATCTCATCGTGGTCGGGCTCGTACTCGACGTGCTCCGCAGTCTCGGGGCGCGTCTCGACGCACAGATCGAGGTGAACCAGCGATGAGCGCGAACATCGGATTTCTCGTCATCATCGGCGTCCTGGTGTCGGCGGGCGTCTACCTGCTCATCGAACGCAGCATCACCCGCATGCTGCTGGGACTGCTGCTGTTCGGCAACGGCATCAACCTCCTGATCCTCACGTCCGGCGGTACGGACGGCAATCCGCCCATCGTCGGCCGCGAGTCCATCCACGAGTCGATGGCCGACCCGCTGGCTCAGGCGATGATTCTGACGGCGATCGTCATCACGATGGGCATCGCCGGCTTCGTGCTGGCGCTCGCGTACCGGTCGTTCAAGATCACCACGCAGGACGCCGTCGAGAACGACCCCGAGGACACCAAGGTCCTGCGGCGCCGGTCGCCCGCCGAGGCCCCCGACCGCGACCGCTCCGACGACCCGGTCACCGGCGAGCCGAGTTTCAGCGGCGACGCATTCGACAAGGACGGAAACCCCATTCCCCTGGAAGAGCTGAAGAACCTCGAAGACCTCGAATGCTACGAAGACCTGCACGAGGGTGACTTCGACGACGAGGACTCCGACAAGGCCGGGATCGGGGAGAAGTCGTGACCATATCCCCACACATCATCACGGCCCTCGCGCCGCTGCCGGTCCTCGTGCCGATGCTCGCCGCCGCGGCCACGCTGGTGCTCGGCCGGCGTCCGCGAGCTCAGCGGATCATCACGCTCGTCGCGTTGATCGGCGTCCTCGTCGTGTCGGGACTACTGCTGTACCTGGCCGACCGCGACGGGACGACGGCCATTCAGGTGGGTGGCTGGGATTCGCCGATCGGCATCACGCTGGTAGTCGACCGGCTGTCGGCGATGATGCTGGTGGTCTCGTCGATCGTGCTGCTCGCCGTCATGGCATACGCCGTGGGTCAGGGTATCCGCGACGGCAGTGAGGACCAGCCCGTCTCGATCTTCCTGCCCACGTATCTGGCGCTGACGGCGGGCATCTCCAACGCGTTCCTCGCGGGCGACCTGTTCAATCTGTACGTCGGCTTCGAGGTGCTCCTCGCCGCCAGCTTCGTGCTGCTGACGCTCGGTGCGAGCGCCGACCGTGTCCGTGCCGGTGTGTCGTACGTGATGGTGTCGATGGTGTCGTCGCTGATCTTCCTTGCGGGCATCGCATTCGCCTACGCGGCCACCGGAACCCTCAACCTCGCCGACATGGCCACCCGCCTCGACGGCATCCCGTCCGGCACGCGCACGGCCATCTTCGGTGTGCTGCTCGTGGCGTTCGGTATCAAGGCGGCGGTGTTCCCGCTGTCGACGTGGCTGCCCGACTCCTACCCCACCGCGCCCGCACCGGTCACCGCCGTGTTCGCCGGCCTGCTCACCAAGGTGGGTGTGTACGCGATCATCCGCGCGCACACGCTGCTCTTCCCGGAGGGCGAACTCGACAACGTGCTGATGGTGTGCGGCCTCCTGACGATGCTCGTCGGCATCCTCGGTGCGATCGCGCAGAGCGACATCAAACGTCTGCTGTCCTTCACGCTGGTCAGCCACATCGGGTACATGGTGTTCGGTGTCGCGCTGTCGACGCAGTCGGGGCTCTCGGGTGCCATCTACTACGTGGCCCACCACATTCTGGTGCAGACCACGCTGTTCCTGGTGGTCGGTCTGATCGAACGCCAGGCCGGGTCGTCGTCGTTGCGACGTCTCGGCGGGCTCGCCGCGGCGAGCCCCGTCCTGGCCATCGTGTTCCTCGTCCCGGCCCTCAACCTCGGTGGCATTCCCCCGTTCTCCGGGTTCATCGGCAAGGTCGCGCTGCTGCAGGCCGGCTCGGCCGACGCGAGCGTGCTGGCGTGGATCCTCGTCGCGGGCGGAACCCTCACCAGCCTCCTCACGTTGTACGTCGTCGCACGCGTCTGGACCAAGGCGTTCTGGCGGGCCCGCGCCGACGCCCCCGAGGGTGATCTCGCGGACGTCAGCCCGTCGGCGCTGCTCGACGAGTCCGAGGCCGACATCTCGTTCGACGACCGCGCCGACGTGGGCCGTATCCCCGCGATGATGCTCATCCCCACCGTCGCCCTCGTCGCCGTGGGGCTGGCGATGACGGTGTTCGCCGGCCAGATCATCCAGATCAGCGATCGCGCGGCGAGCGACCTGCAGAACCGGTCCATCTACATCGACGCCGTCCTCGGCGGGCATCCCGGCGGCGAAGCGCAGGAGGCACCGCGATGAAACGCGAGAGACTTCTCCAGTTCGGCGCGCTGCTGTGGCTGATGGCGGTGTGGATCCTGTTGTGGGGCAACGTCAGCTGGGGCAACATCCTCGGTGGGCTCGCCGTCGGCGCGCTCATCATGGTGCTCATGCCGCTGCCGCGGGTGCCCGTGGAGGGCCGGGTGCACGTCCTGCCGCTGCTCCGGCTGGCCGTGATGTTCGTGTACTACTCGCTCCAGTCGAGCCTCCAGATCGCGTGGCTCGCGCTCCGGCCAGGCCCGCCGCCCGTCACCGGGGTCCTGCGCTACCAGCTGGGGATCAAGTCGGACCTCGTCCTGACCCTGTGCATCGACGTCCTGAACCTCATTCCGGGCACCATGGTCCTCGAGATCGACCAGGTCCGGCGGATCGTCTACGTGCACGTCCTGGACATGGGCTCGCAGAAGGCGGTCAGCCAGTTCTACCGCACGGTCGCGCAATTGGAACGGCTGTTCATCGCGGCGTTCGAACGCGACTCCGACTGGAAACCGAGCCCCTGGCACAACCGCGACCTGCAATACGAAGACCCCACCCAGGAGGGCAGCTCATGACGGTCGTCTCGGTCATATCCGGAATCATCCTGGTCGTCGCCGGGGTCCTGACGACGTTCCGGCTGCTCGACGGACCCAACTCGCTGGACCGTCTCGTCGCCCTCGACACCCTGATCGCGCTCGCAATGTGCGGGCTCGCCGTGTGGGCCGCGTACACCGGCGACACGACGATCGTGCCCGCCATCGTCGCGCTGTCGTTGGTGGGATTCATCGGCTCGGTGTCGGTGGCCCGGTTCCGGGTGAGTGACAAGTCGTGACCACCGCGCTGAACGTCATCGGGGCCACGCTCATGCTGTGCGGCTCGCTGCTCGCACTGACGGCCGCCATCGCCATCGTCCGGTTCCCGGACACCCTGCGCCGCATGCACGCCGCCACCAAACCGCAGGTGGTCGGTCTCATCATGGTTCTCGCAGGCGCCGTCCTCGAACTGCGCGGCAACGTCGACATCTGGATGCTGATCCTCGTCGGCATCTTCACCCTGTTCACCGCGCCGGTCATCGCGCACAGCGTCGGCCGGGTGGCGTACCGGGAGCAGCGAGATCAGGACGGGCTGTTGATGATCAACGAGTTGGAGCCGCCAGAACGTCGGTGACCGCCGCCTTCGCGCCGCTGCCCCACCGCGCGAGTGCGGTGTCGGGCCGGGCGAAGAACGTCGCGTAGAACCCGAGGCTGATCGTGGCGAGGGCGCCGAGCACGAGCGGTCCGGACACCTCGGGGAATCGGCCCATCGGCACCGCGAGGTAGCGGTAGCTGAGCAGCAGTCCGGCGAGCACCAGCGCGCCGCCTCCGACGAGGCGGACCCGGAACCAGCCCCACCCCCGCTCGGGGTCGCGCAACGCGGATTCGATGGTCAGGCACAGGACTGCTCCGGCGACCAGGTCGACGCCGTAGTGGTAGCCGAATCCGAGGGTCGCCGTCAGCGTGCACACCAGCCAGAACGTGCCGCCGAGGCGCAGCCACCAGGCACCCTGCCGGGAGTGGATGAACAGGGCGAGGGCCCACGCCGTGTGCAGGCTCGGCATGCAGTTGCGGGGGGTCACCGAATCGAACGACATCGGTTCAGGTGCGAAGTCGGGTGTCGGGACGAGGTTGGGCCAGTAGTCGCTGACCTGGAACCCCTGGCCTTCGGTGCCGAACGCGAAGATCGGACCGACCACCGGGAACAGCACGTAGAACACGGGACCGACGAGACCGATCAGCAGGAACGTGCGCACCAGGTAGTGCGACGGCCAGCCGTTCCGCAGTTGGTAGACGGCCACCGCGATGGCCGCGACCGGCAGTTCGATGTAGACCCAGTGGAGGATGCCGTACCCGACGGGACCGAGAGCGTCGACGAACTGCCCCAGGTGCCACGACGGGCTGCCGAGCGCATGATCGGCCAGTTGGGCGTACTCGTCGAGCACCATCGGCCCGGCCATGATCGTGACCTGCAGCCAGGCGTCGCCGAATTTGGTCGCGAGTATCAGCAGCGCACCGAGACCGACGCCCTGGAGGGCGCTGCGCCGCTGGTCGCCGGTCCAGCGGACCGCCGCGTACACGCCCACCGCCGTGAGTACCCAGGTCGCGCCGTTTCCGACGGTCAGCGGGCCGCCCGACAGGTAGCGTGCCGCAGCAACCACGACGTCGATGCCTGCTGCGGCGGAGAGTGCGACGACGCGCTGGCGATTGGTGAGCCCGACCATCGCGAGCGCGAGGCCGGCCCACGGGACGGACGCCGACTTGGGGGTCAGGACGTAGTCGTGGAACAGGCTTTCGAGGGGGCCCTGGAAACCCTGGGTGGACGCGACCACTTGGACCACCACCAGCAGGATCGCCACACCGAGCGCCCCGCTCGCGACGAACATGCGGGAACGATCGACGGGCCCACCCGGCCGCATAACGGCAACATCGTCGATCGACACCCGCCAAGTGTAAACAACACGTGAACGGGAAGTGGACGAGTGTCCTGCCCGAGACCGTCTTTCAGGTCCCGAGCTCCTTCACCAGCGCATCGACCACAGCCACCAGGTCACCGCCGGTCGCCTCCGCGACCTGACGTTGCCGCTGGTAGGACGCACCCCGGCGGGGAATCTCCGCGACCGCGGCCAGTTCGTCCGCGCAGCCGAGACGCACGGCGGTCGGGGCCAGCTTCTCGAGCAGGTCGTTCAGGTCGTCGGTGACGAGCCGCTCGTTGCTGTCCTCGTCGAGGATGATCTCGGCGTCGAGCCCGTACCGCGCGGCCCGCCACTTGTTCTCCTTCACGTGCCACGGCTGCAGGTTGGGCAGGTTCTCGCCCGCCTCGAAACGCCGGTCCAGGTCGACGATCAGGCAGTGCACGAGCGCGACGAGGGAACTGAGTTCGGCGCGGGTGGAGATGCCGTCGAAGACGCGGACCTCGATGGTGCCCCACCGCGGCGCCGGCCTGATGTCCCAGTGCATCCCGCCGATCTTGGTGATCACACCGGTCTTCATCTGGTCGCTGATGAAGTCCTCGTACTGCCCCCAGTTCGCGAACTGGTACGGCAACCCCGCGGTGGGGAGTTGCTGGAACATCAGCGCACGGTTACTCGCGTACCCGGTGTTGACGCCGGCCCACATCGGCGAGGACGCGGACAGCGCGAGCAGATGCGGGTACCGCTGCAACAGCGCATTGAGGATCGGGAACACCTTCTGCGGCGAGGACACACCGACGTGGACGTGCACACCCCAGATGAGCATCTGACGGCCCCACCACTGGGTCCGTTCGATCAGCTCGTCGTAATCCGGTGTGCGCGTGACCAATTGGGTCGACCACTGCGCAAACGGGTGGGTGCCCGCGCAGATGAGATCGACGCCGAGCGGGTTCGCCGCCCGCCGCAGCAGGTCGAGCGACTCGTCGAGGTCGTCCATCGCCTCACCGACGGTGGAGTGGATCCCGGTGACCAGTTCGACGGTGTTGCGCAGCAACTCCTTGGTGATCCTCGGATCCTCGGGACCGGCGAGACTCGCCACCGCGTCGAACACCTCCGCGGCCGTGTTGGAGAGATCCCGCGTGACCCTGTCGACCAGCGCGATCTCCCACTCGACACCCAGCGTCGGCCGCGGCGAACCGGGAAAGGGAACTACCACGGTTTCGATCCAACCACAGGCCGCAGTGCGCGGCAGCGCACCGACATCCCGGCCGAAGCCGGGATGTCACGCGGCTCAGCTGGCGCCGATGACACCGCAGGCCACGCGCGAGCCTGCGTCCCCGGTGTTCAGGGTTTCCTGATCGGGGGCGGGTGCGTAACGAGTGGGGATGTTGGCGAAATTGTCGGGACCCGAGTGGATCATGACCGCGGTGCCGCTGTCGCCGTTCTTCAGGTCCTCGACCGTGAAGGCGTCGGTGGTGGTGACCAACTCGGCCGTGCCGTCGGCCAGAACCTGCAGTGAGGTGAGGTCGCCACTCGCGGGGTGGCCCGAGTGACCTTCGGCCTGGAAGTGCCCGCCCGCGGACAGGAAGTTTCCGGGCGCACCGCCGGTGGGTGCCACGGAGTTCGTCTCACACTTTCCGACGGAGTGCACGTGGAAACCGTGGAAGCCGGGGGTCTGATCCTTGACGGAAACGGTGACCTCGACGTGACTGCCTGCCTGCTTGAACGTGGCGGTGCCCACGTCCTCGCCCTCGGCGTTCTTCAGCGTCGCGCTGACCGCGCCGCTCTCGGCGGATTCACCCGAACCGCTCTCGGCGTCGCCGGGAACGCCTGCGGCGCTGGGATCGGCGGCGCCGGTCCAGACGGGAGGAGTGGTGCCGGGAACGTCGGTCGGCTCCTCGTTGTTACTGCAGGCGGTCAGTCCGAGTGCTGCAATGGCCACCACCGGGGTGACAATGCGCCAGGACATCCGACGGGTAGAACTCGAGGCCATCAAACCGCTCCTTTGAGGTGGCGAAGAAGTGCATCTGATCATAACCGCGGCGATGGTGCACCGACCGTCCGGTTTACTGCGCGGAGGTGACGATCACGATCACACCCGCAGACGAATTCGCGATACCCGGGAACCGCGGCTGGGCCGACACCCCGAGCTGCGCGGCGATCTCCGTTGCCGCTTCCTTCTCGGCGGCGGAAGTCCCGTAGTACACCGTGGTTTCGGAGATGGTGCCGTCGCTGTAGTTACCGGTTTCCGACACCGTCCACCCCGAGGACATCAGTTCGGTGGCCGTCTGGCTCGCGAGACCGGTGACGTTGCTGTTGTTGAGCACCCGCACCGGGACCGACGCCGCGTCGGCGGACTTCGAGGTGCTCGAGGCGCCGGACGTGATGCTCGCCGCGGAAGCCGAGGTGGCGCCCGCTGCTCCGGCGGCCGTCGTCGGGCGCGCGGCGGCGGTGGTCGTGGCGGCCGCCGTGGTCGTGACGGTGGCCGCGGTCTCCTCCGAGTCCGAGCCTCCCAGGGAGGCGAACCCGAGACCCGCGAACAGAATCGCGAGGGCGATCAGCACCATCGCGAGGGCACGTAACGGCGGGCCGGACGATTCGGGTTTCGGAGTACTCACGATGTCGACCTTAGCCACCGGGTGCTACGTGACGTCGAACCCGAGGCGACGAGCGGCGCGGGCCTTCTGCCTGCTTGCGCGCAGCCGTCGCAGCCGCTTCACGAGCATCGGGTCGGCGGCGAGCGCCTCCGGCCGGTCCACCAGCGCGTTGAGAACCTGGTAGTACCTGGTGGCGGACATGTCGAACAGCTCTTTGATCGCTTCTTCCTTCGCGCCGGCGTACTTCCACCATTGGCGTTCGAAGGACAGGATGTCGTGCTCCCGACGCGAGAGGCCGTCGTCGCCGACGTCCTTGACCCCCGCCGAGTTGTCGCCGTCGATGCGCTCGGACTGGTTCCGACTACGCGCTGTTGCGCCGTCCATCTCACTCCTCGACTACTAGCTCTCGCTCGACCGCAGCGAAACCACGTTCCCCCGGCTCCTCGATCGCGTGGCCGACCGAGCAACGAATTACACCGCTGTTCTTCAGCGACTATTCAACCATGACGAACGCCGCGGGCAGTGCGAACGGCTCGGGCGCGCCGCACTATCCTTGACGACCATGGCCATCCTCCCCATCCGGATCGTGGGCGACCCGGTATTGCACGAACCGACCGAGGCAGTGTCCCAGTCACCTGCGGAACTCGCTGAGATCATCGCCGACATGTACGACACGATGGACGCCGCCAACGGCGTCGGGCTCGCCGCCAACCAGGTCGGCCTGCCGCTGCGGTTGTTCGTCTACGACTGCCCCGACATCGACGGAGACGGCACGGCGCTCCGCCGCCGCGGTTGCGTCGTCAACCCGGTCCTCGAAACATCGGAACGACCCGAGACCATGCCGGACCCGGACGACGACGTCGAGGGTTGCCTGTCGGTTCCGGGCGAGCAGTTCCCCACCGGACGGGCCGAATGGGCGAAGGTCACCGGCACCGACGCCGACGGCAACGCCGTCGAGATCGAGGGACGCGGCTTCTTCGCCCGCATGCTGCAGCACGAGGTCGGTCACCTCGACGGCTTCCTCTACGTCGACATGCTGGTCGGCCGCAACGCGCGTGCCGCCAAGAAGACCATCAAGCGCGCCGGCTGGGGAGTTCCCGGTCTCAGCTGGGTGCCGGGAACGGTCGAAGACCCGTTTGGGCATGACGACTGACATTCCGCTGGGAAGCCGGGTGGTGCTGCGATATCAGCTGCCGCCCGGCCACAGCCATCCGATGACCGATGTCATCGGGGTGCTGGAGAACGTCGAACCGGTGGTGGTCGTCCGCGCCGCGGACGGCTCCTTCGTCGAGGTGGATCCGGAGCGGGTGATCGCGCTGAAGGCCGTCCCCGCGCGACCGGTGCGCGCGAGCGAGATCCGATCCCTCGAACTGGCCTCCGCCGACGGCTGGCCGGGTGTCGAGCACACGTGGATCGACGGGTGGCTCGCCCGCTACGGTCACGGCTTCACCGGACGCGCCAACTCGGCGGCCCCGCTCGGCGACCGTGGGTCGGTCGGCAGTCTGGACGATCTCTCCCCCGGCGGCACGCTCGACCGCCTGCGCGAGTGGTACGCCGAGCGCGACCGCCCGCTGCGGTTGCTGATCCCCGACCGGCTGGGCGAGGTACCGCTCGGCTGGAACGTCAGCGACGAAGTGGTCGTGATGGCGGCCGACATCGACAACCTGGCCCTGCCCGAGGGCCCACGAACCACCACCGTCACCGATCACCCCGACCCGGACTGGCTCGCCCTCTACCGCTACCGCGGGTCCGCGCTCCCCGACTTCGCGGTCGACGTGCTGGACTCGGTCCGCGGCGGCACCCTCGGGTTCGGCCGGATCGGCGCCGCCGACTCGACGCTCCTCGCCGTCGCCCGCGGATCCGTCACGTCCGCCCCCGACGACCGCCGGTGGGTCGGGCTCACCGCGGTCGAGGTCGCGGAGGCTCACCGCCGCCACGGGATCGGCAGCCTCATCTGCGGCGACATGATCAACTGGGGACGCGAACAGGGCGCGACCCACGCGTGCCTGCAGGTCGCCGTCGAGAACGAGGGCGCGCAGGCGATGTACCGCAACCTCGGCTTCGTGGCGCACCACCGGTACCGCTACGCCACCGAACCTGTCGGCTGACAACCTGTCGGCGACGGCCGCTAGGGTGGCTGCCGTGCGCATCGCAACCTGGAACGTGAACTCTGTTCGTGCCCGTACCGACCGGATCCTGGACTGGCTCCAGCGGTCCGACGTCGACGTGCTGGCGATGCAGGAAACCAAGTGCAAGGACGAGCAGTTCCCGTACGAGCGTTTCCGCGAACTGGGCTACGAGATCGCGCACGTGGGCCTCAGCCAGTGGAACGGGGTCGCGATCGCGTCCCGCGTCGGTCTCGACGACGTACAGATCGGGTTCGAGGATCAGCCCGGTTTCCACAAGGACCCGGAGGTCGCGCCCGCGCAGGAAGCCCGCGCCATCGGCGCCACGTGCAACGGCGTCCGCATCTGGAGCCTGTACGTCCCCAACGGCCGTGAGCTGACCGATCCGCACTACACGTACAAGCTCGACTGGCTGGCGAAGTTGCACACCGACGCGGTCGGGTGGCTGGAGCAGAACCCGGACGCGCAGATCGCGCTGGTCGGCGACTGGAACGTGGCCCCCACCGACGAGGACGTCTGGGATCCGGCGCTGTTCGAGGGCAAGACCCACACATCCGCCCCCGAACGTGAGGCCTTCCAGGCCTTCGTCGAATCGGGGTTCGCCGACGTCGTCCGGCCGCACACCCCGGGGCCGGGTGTCTACACCTACTGGGATTACACCCAGTTGCGGTTCCCGAAGAAGCAGGGAATGCGCATCGACTTCGTCCTGGGATCGCCTGCCCTCGCCGGCCGCGTCGACAAGGCCGAGATCGACCGCAACGAACGCAAGGGCAAGGGCGCCAGCGATCATGCACCGGTCATCGTCGACCTCGGCGACTGAGAACGCAGCACACCGAGCGCCACGACCGCGCACCCGAACCCGATGAGCACTCCGTGCCCGATGCGCAGTGGGGCGTCCACGTAGAACTGCGGGATGAACAGCGCGAACCCCACTGCCATCGGGATCCCCGCCCACCCGGCGAGCAGTCGGGATCGGGCGATCGCGACGGCGGCCGCGCCAGCGCCGACCGCGACGAGTAGCAGTCCTGCGGCGAACAGCGTCGCCTGGGCCGCGCCCATCCGCACGCTCTCGGCGAGGGTCGTGACGGCCCCCTCGTCCAGGCTGCTGCCGCCCAGGGCGTGCAGCGCGAACGTTTCGGCACCGTAGTAGGGCAGCGTCAGCCCGATACCGATCCACGACGCCGCCAAGGAGACCACCGCCGCTCGTTCGCCACCCGTCCCCTTCAGCAGGCCGCTGAGCGCGACGAGCGCAAGACCGAACGCGATGAATCCACCGACGGCGGCGAGGTGGGCGACGAGCCACCACGGTGAGGCGAACTCGGCCCGTCCGTCGGGGGCCCCGCCCGCCGCGTAGGGACGCACCACGGGGTAGACGACGAACAAGGCGCCGGCCACGGCGAACAGCGCTGCGGCGCAGGTCCCTGCGACCCCGGTACGATTCTCGATCCGATCCGACACGGTCATGACGACTCCTTCGAGCGTGAGCACTGCTCTCTATGCAGAGCAGTATTCACAGCGGAGCCGCAGATAGCAAGAGCAGTGCTCTCGAAAGCGGGGCTACCCGGCAATCAGCACGTCGAGATGCTGCGGATTCAGCGCCAGGTAGCGCTGGACATACGTGCAGATGGGACGGACCTTCCATCCTCGCCGACGTGCCGAGTCCAACGCCTCGCCCACGAGGAACGCGGCAAGTCCGCGCCCACCGAACTCTTCCTTGACGACCGTGTGCATGAATGCGACCACCTCGCCGGGCTTGGCGGTGAATCCGGGGATGTCGTCCTCGTCCCGATAGCCGAGGATGCCGACCAACTCGTCCCCCAGCCACAGATCGAATCGTTCGTGGGCAGGGTTGTCGAGCACGCGAGCATCAGCGGCCGCGATGTTCCCCGGCGACTCGGAACTGTTCGAAATGTGATCCATGACACTCATGGAATCAGTAAGGCGGCATCCTCGCGAGCGGAATCGCCGCCCCCGCAACCGTTTCGTTGCCGACGAGTGCTCGATTCGTGCCCCGACCGCCGTCAGCCCTCCACTGGGACGACGAGGTCGCGGTACTCGGGGTGCGCCGAGACGAAGCGCTGCACGTACGTGCACACGGGCCGTACCTTCCAGCCGTACCCGCGGGCGAGGTCGAGGGAGCGACCCACCATGAGGGCGGCGAGTCCGCGGTGACCGAAGTCCTCCACGATCACCGTGTGCATGAACGAGACCACAGGCGCCTGCCGCCCCCGGCCCTTCGGGCCCGGCGGCCGGGCGGCCACCACTCCCACGCCGGCACCGGCGCCGGGCGGCGTGTCCGCGAGGTCGAAATACCCGAGGATGCCGACCAGGTCACCACTCAGTCGTAGCTCGAATCGGTTCTGATCGGCGTTGTCGATCACGTCCACAACCTGCGCGTCCGTCAGCATGGCTATCTCCTGGGGGTATGTGTCGTAATCGAAATGTGATGTTCATCACCCTTTATACCGATGCCGGGAACCGCTGTCCAAGTTTCACCCGAATGTTTACTCAGAGAGATCTCGGTTACAGTTTGCGGGACAACTACACATCCACGGGGGCTCGCACCAGCGGGCTGAGAGGACGGCTAGGGCCGTCGACCGTCGAACCTGTCCGGGTAATGCCGGCGTAGGGAGCATCATCGATGAGCACAAACGTATCTACAGCCACGTCCGTCACCACGGGACCGATCGAGGGCAGCACCAAGCAGTACCTGCTGTCGGGCGACGACGTCCGGGTGCCGGTCCGGCGCGTCCACCTCACCAACGGTGAGCACCTCGACGTGTACGACACGTCGGGTCCGTACACCGATGCGGACGCCACCATCGACCTGGAAGCGGGACTGCCGCATCTGCGCGCGCCGTGGATCGCCGACCGCGAAGGCACCCAACTCGACGCCGCCCGCGCCGGCGTCGTCACCCCCGAGATGCAGTATTGCGCTGCACGCGAGGGCGTTTCATCCGAAACCGTGCGCACCGAGGTCGCGGCGGGACGCGCCGTGATCCCCGCCAACCGCTGCCATCCCGAACTCGAGCCGATGATCATCGGCAAGGCTTTCGGGGTGAAGATCAACGCGAACATCGGCAACAGCGCGGTCACGTCGTCGATCGCGGAAGAGGTCGAGAAGATGGTGTGGGCGACGCGGTGGGGCGCGGACACCATCATGGACCTATCCACCGGCAAGAACATCCACGAGACACGGGAATGGATTCTGCGTAATTCGCCTGTGCCCGTGGGAACGGTGCCGATCTATCAGGCGCTCGAGAAGGTCGGCGGCGACCCGACCGCGCTCACGTGGGAGATCTACCGCGACACCGTGATCGAACAGTGCGAGCAGGGCGTCGACTACATGACGGTCCACGCCGGTGTACTGCTCCGCTACATTCCGCTGACCGCGCGCCGCGTCACCGGCATCGTCTCCCGTGGTGGGTCGATCATGGCGGCCTGGTGCCTGGCCCACCACCGGGAGTCGTTCCTGTACAACCACTTCGACGAGCTGTGCGAGATCCTCCACCGCTACGACGTCACGTTCTCGCTCGGTGACGGTCTGCGCCCCGGCTCCATCGCGGACGCCAACGACGAGGCCCAGTTCGCGGAATTGCGCACCCTCGGCGAGCTCACCAGGATCGCGAAATCGCATGGGGTGCAGGTGATGATCGAAGGTCCTGGGCACGTACCGATGCACAAGATCGTCGAGAACGTGCGCCTCGAGGAGGAGTTGTGCGAGGAGGCGCCGTTCTACACCCTCGGGCCGCTCGCCACCGACATCGCGCCGGCGTACGACCACATCACGTCCGCGATCGGCGCGGCGATGATCGCGCAGGCGGGCACCGCGATGCTCTGCTACGTGACCCCCAAGGAACACCTGGGACTGCCGAATCGGGACGACGTCAAGACCGGGGTCATCACGTACAAGATCGCGGCGCACGCCGCGGACCTCGCGAAGCAGCATCCGCGGGCGCAGGAGCGCGACGACGCGCTGTCGAAGGCCCGGTTCGAATTCCGCTGGCACGACCAGTTCGCGCTGTCCCTCGACCCGGATACCGCGCGGGAGTTCCACGACGAGACGCTGCCGGCCGAACCGGCGAAGACGGCCCACTTCTGCTCGATGTGCGGCCCGAAGTTCTGTTCGATGCGGATCTCCGCCGACGTGCGCGAGTACGCGCAGCAACACGGACTCGATTCGGTCGAAGCCATCGAGGCGGGTATGGCCGAGAAGTCGAGCGAGTTCGTCGACGCAGGTGGTCGCGTGTATCTGCCCGTCGAATCCGTCACCTCAGAGAATCGGTAAGGTCCCCTTCGTGAAGCTGCTGCCCCTGACCCCCGACGGCCAGACCCCCGTCCGAGTCCTCACCATCGCCGGCACCGATTCCGGCGGCGGCGCCGGGATCCAGGCCGACTCGCGGACGATGGCGCTGTGCGGCGTCCACGCATGCGTCGCGGTCGCCGCGGTGACGGTGCAGAACTCGGTGGGCGTCAGCGGTTTCCACGAGATTCCGCCGGAGACGGTGGCCGCGCAGGTGCGGTGCGTCGTCGACGACATCGGGGTCGGGGCAGCGAAGACGGGCATGCTGGCGTCGACGGCCATCATCGAGGCCGTCGCCGCCGTGTGCACCGAGGTCGGGATCGGCCGCGACCAACCGGTCCCGCTGGTCGTCGACCCGGTGTGCGCGTCGATGCACGGAGATCCGCTCCTGCACGCCGAGGCGCTGGACGCCGTGCGGAACACGCTGATCCCGATCGCCACGGTGGTCACCCCGAACCTCGACGAGATCCGATTGATCACCGGCATCGAGGTGGTGGACGACGCGACCGCGCGCCGGGCCGCCGAGGCGCTGCACGCGCTCGGGGCCCAGTGGTCGATCGTGAAGGGCGGGCATCTCCGGACGTCGGCGTCGAGCACCGATCTGCTGTTCGACGGCGACACGTTCCTCGAGTTCAGTAGTCCCCGCATCGACACCGGCAACGACCACGGCGGCGGCGACACCCTCGCGGCCGCCATCGCGAGCGCTCTCGCCCACGGGTGGTCCGTGCCCGATGCGGTGGCGTTCGGCAAGGAATGGGTTACCAAGTGCCTGGAGGCGTCGTACGACCTGGGCGCCGGTCACGGCCCCGTCTCCCCCCTGTGGCGGCTCCGTCACTCGTGAGTACTTCTTAACGTCCGGCGGTTGAGAAGTACTCACGGGCGGCGGAGCCGCAACCGCCAGATACCGAGGTCGGAGGGCACCCCGTTGGGCGCGGGGGCGAAGAAGGCGCGTCGCCACGGTTTGACGCCGAGACCCAGTTCGTCGAGGGTGCCCGGCTGCAGACTCGACAGCGTGGCGGACGACGCCATCACGTTGCCGTCGCCGCCCAGTTCCATCATGCGTGCCGCGATCGTCACGTCCACGCCGAGCCAGTCGCTGCCGATCTGCCGGGGAACACCGGTGTGGATGCCGACGCGCATGCGGGGGCGGTAGCCGTCCACCTCCACGTCCGCGAGCGCTTCCTGTGCGGCGAAGACGGCGTCGATCGCGCGGTCCGGGCTGGGGAAGACGGCCATCACACCGTCCCCCAGGCGTTTCACCACATGTCCGCCCCGGTCGACGATGGGGGTCTCGACAGCACGGGCGACGTCGCGCAGCAGGGCGAGGGTGGCGCTGTCGCCGGCGGGCAGCGACCAGCTGGAGAACGCGACCAGGTCGGTGAAGACGATGGTCACCTCCTGCGTTCCCCGACCGCGTCCGGTGCGCTCGAGCAGTGCCTGCCACACCTGCAGCGCGCCGAGGCTCATCTCCCGGGACGCACCCGGCTGGTGGTCGAGGAAGCGATCCGCGACGCGGGCGATGGCCCGTGCGCTTCCGGGTCCCGCCGTCGACAGTGGGTCGCCGAACGCGGGATCCCCGGGCAGCGCGCGACGGACCCTCCGCAGCCCCTCGATCAGCTGCGGCTGACGGTTCACCGATCCCACCCAGCCCAGAACCTTGTCGCCTCGTTTCGGTGTCTGCGCAGCGTCGAGTTCGGCACTGTTCTCGTCGGCCGGGTCGTCGCTCACGAGAGTAAGGGTAACCCAGCGTCACATGCACAAACCCGTGACGAATCGGACATCACTCCGCCGCCCGCGCCTTCTCCCGGTCCGCCCCGGTGGGGACGCCGTTCGGTCCGGCGAGGGACTCCGCGTACACCCCGACGGCGTATGCGACCGCGGCGGCATTCTCGGCGAGCGCAGCCCGGTTCACGTTCTCGAGGGTGTCCGTCGCACTGTGGTAGTTCTCGTCGTACACCACACCCGGGGTGCCGCCCCACTTCTGCGCCTGCTCCGGCGTCTTCGTTTCGTCGGCGCCGCTGAACACGCCGCCCGACGGGATGCCGTGCTCGATGAACGGACCGTAGTCGGATCGGCCGTCGAAGTCCGTGCCGTCCGCGGCGACGCCCTTGCTCTGCAGGAACTCGGTGAACGTGCGTTCGATGCCCGCGGAGCCTTCGGGTCCGGGCCCCTCGCCGACGTTGTCGGAGTTGTCGCCGTCGTACGCCAGGTAGCCGGCGTTCACGGAACCGAGCATGTCGAAGTTGAGGTACAGCGCGATGTCGTTCCGCTGGTCCTCGCTGAGGCTGTTCACGTAGGCCTCCGAGCCGAGCAGACCCAGTTCCTCGGCGCCCCAGAACGCGAAGCGCACCGCGTTGTCGACATCGGGGGAACCGCCGAGTTGTACGGCCGTTTCGAGGGTCGCGGCGACGCCGGTGCCGTTGTCGTTGATGCCGGGACCGTCCGGGACGCTGTCCAGGTGGGCGCCGACCATCACGACGTCCTCGGCCGAGCCGGTCTTCGTCTGGGCGATGACGTTGCGAGCGGTGCTCGACTCGGTGGTGGTGTCGAGTGTGAGGGTGACGTCACCCCCGGCCTGCTCGAGTGCGGCCCCGTCCGCCTTGCTCACCCCGCCGGTGGGCACCTTGCCCACGTCCGGGTCGCCGAGGGTTCCGCCGCTCATCGGTCCGTCCTCGTTGTTGACGACGATCACGCCTGCCGCGCCGCGCTCGGAGGCCAACTGTTGCTTGGCCGCGAACGGGCACACCCCGCGGTTCACGAGGACGATCGCCCCGGTCACGTCGAGGCCGTCGTAATCGGTGACCTCGCATCCCGGACTCTCGTCCTTGGGTGCGGGCACCAGGCGGGCGGTGATCCCCTCCGGACCGGTGGACGGTGAGTACGACAGTGCACGCACCTCGAAGTCACGGTCGCCGGACCTGAGGGCCTCCGTCCGGACGTCGAACTTGTGGAACTCGAATTCCGGGGTCTGGACGTCGAAGCCCTTGTCTTCCAGCACCTGTGCGACGTAGTCGACACTGGCGTCGTAGCCGGAGGTTCCGGCCGCGCGGTTACCGTTGTTGTTCTCGGCGATCGTCTGCAGTTGCTCCAGGTGCCCCACCACGCCGCCCTCGGTGACCGAGGCGGCGAGAGCGCTCGCGTCGACCGGCGGCGAATCGGGTTCGCTCGTCGACGAGCACCCGGCCAAGATCATCGCACCGGCCACTCCGACTGTGAATGCTCCCCGTAGTCGCATGTCGGGAGCCTAACGCAGAAGCACCTGTGGGCCGGCGCGAATGGATTTCGCACCGGCCCACAGGCTCCCGCCCCGCTGTCACCCTCAGCCAGGTCTCCCGACGATCACCTGGCGGAGGAGCGAGGCGAAAGTACTGTATCGGGTGTCAGGCGTCGCGCTTGTTGACGACCACCAGGCCGGCCCCGAAGATCACGAAGACGAACACCGCGAAGTACACGAGGCTGCCCCACGGGCCCCAGTGGAATTCGACCCCCTGCGGCGCCCCCAGGAAGTTGTTGGCGTTGAGGAACGGCAGGAAGGGCATGATCTTCTCGCCGAACGAGCCGAACAGGTTGAACAGGCTCTCGATCAGCAGCGGCCACAGCAGCAGCAGGGCGATCGCGCCCGCCGACTGGCGCAGCAGCGTGCCGACGCCGACGGCGAGAACCACGCACAGGAACGCGTAGATCGGGACACCGTAGATCGACCGCCACGCGTCGTCACCCGACAAGGTGAGCGCCGCTCCGGCCTCGTCACCCGCGGTCGCCTTGGCGATGGCGTACGCGCCGAAGGTGAGTACGAACGTCAGCACGGCGCCGAACGCGCCGATCAGGCCGGCCTTCGCGACGAGGACGGACGCGCGGTTCGGGATGGCCTGGAACGTGGTGCGGATGACGCCGAACCGGTATTCGCTGGTCACGGCGAGCGCCGCGAGGATCATCAGGACCAGCACGCCGAATCCGGAGACACCGCCGACCGCGTCCGACATCTGCGGCAGGAACGGATCGAAATCCGGTTGCTTACCGTCGGCGATCTGGTTGTTGAAGGAGTTGATGCTGGCCTTCGCGCTCAGCCCGATGACCGCGGCGAGACCGAGACCCAGCACGATGATGATGACCGTGCACCACCACGGCGACCTCGTCGACGTGATCTTGATCCGTTCGGCATTGAGAACAGCCATTACAGTGCACCCCTCATCACATCTTCGACGCCCTCTGCGTGGTACTGCACGTCGTCTCCGGTCAACTTCATGAAGGCGTCCTCCAGCGATCCGCGCTGAGATGCCAACTCGTGCAGGACGATGCCCTGCGAACCGGCGATCCCGCCGACGACGTCCGTCGACGAATCCACCACGACGAGCGCCTGCTGCCCGTCGGATCCGTCCTCGCGCACGGTGAGCCCGTTGGACGTCAGCGCGCTCCGCAGCGCGTCCAGCTGTGGGCTCCGCACGCGCACCGTCGATTCCGAGGACTTGCTGACGAACTCGGACACGGTGGTGTCGGCGATCAGACGCCCCCGGCCGATGACCACCAGATGTTCGGCGGTGAGCGCCATCTCGGACAGCAGGTGGCTCGACACCAGCACCGTGCGCCCCTCCGCGGCGAGGCGCTGCATGAACTTCCGGATCCAGACGATGCCCTCCGGGTCGAGCCCGTTCACCGGCTCGTCGAACAGCAGCACCTTCGGGTCGCCGAGGAGCGTGGCGGCCAGGCCCAGTCGCTGGGACATGCCCAGCGAGAACCCGCCTGCCTTCTTCCCGGCCACCTCGGTGAGCCCGACGAGGTGCAGCACCTCGTCGACCCGGCTCTTCGGCAGCGAGTTGGACGCCGCCATCCACTGCAGATGGGCGCGGGCCGAGCGGTTGGGGTGCACCCATTTAGCGTCGAGCAGAGCCCCCACCGTCCGCAGCGGCTGCACCAGGTCGCTGTACGGTTTGCCGTCGATCAACGCGCTGCCCGCCGTGGGGCGGTCCAGCCCGAGGATCATGCGCATCGTCGTCGATTTGCCTGCACCGTTCGGGCCGAGGAAGCCGGTGACCATACCCGGCTTCACGTTGAACGTCAGGTTGTCCACCGCCTTCGTCGCACCGAAGGTCTTTGAAAGTCCCCTCACTTCAATCATGGTGAGAAGGATGCCGGAACCTGCGGCCGGCGCGCATCGGCCGCAGGTCTACACCCGACTCGTCCCCTGGTACCGGTCGGACCTGAGCGGGACCCCGACGCGACCCCGAGGACTACGACGACGCCTGCGCCCAGAACCGCTTGGGAATGCGGCCCGCGTGACGCGCCTCGTAGCCCGCCACCACGGCCCCGCGCATCGCCGACGCCATGAGTGCCGGGTCCTTCGCCCTGGTCACAGCCGTGGCCAGCAGCACGGCATCGCAGCCGAGTTCCATCGCGAGGGTCGCGTCGCTGGCCGTCCCGATGCCGGCGTCGAGGATGACGGGTACCCCCGCACCGTCCACGATCATCTCGATGTTGTGCGGGTTCGCGATACCGAGCCCGGTGCCGATCGGCGAACCCAGCGGCATCACGGCCACGCAGCCTACGTCCTCGAGCCTGCGGGCCAGAACCGGGTCGTCGGTGGTGTACGGCAGGACGATGAAACCATCGTCGACCAGTTGCTCTGCAGCGCTGACCAACTCGATGGCGTCGGGCATCAGGGTGCGTTCGTCGGCGATGACCTCGAGCTTCACCCAGTCGGTCTCGAGCGCCTCGCGGGCGAGTTGCGCCGTCAGCACCGCCTCGGCAGCACCGCGACACCCGGCGGTGTTGGGCAGCGGCGCGATGTCGAGCCGGCGCAGCAGGTCCAGCACACCGGTGCCGCCGACGGCGTCGACGCGGCGCATCGCGACCGTGGTCAGCTCGGTGCCGGACGCGACGAGCGCCTCTTCGAGCACCGTGAGGTTGGCTGCGCCGCCGGTGCCCATGATCAACCGTGAACCGAACGTGCGGCCCGCGATCGTGAGGCCCTTCTGCACGCCGGGCGTCGCGTCAGCCACCCTGCACCGCCGTGAGGATCTCGATCTCCCAGCCCCGGACCACGAGCTCGTCCCACCGGGCGCGCGGGAACACGGCGCCGTTCACGGCCACCGCGATGCCCTTGGTGGGCAGGTTCAGCACCTCCAGCAGCCCGGCGACGGTCAACGGTTCCGTGAACTCGTGGTCCTCACCGTTGACGCTGATGCCGATCGGCACCACTACTTGCTGCTCACTCATCTCTACCTCGCTACTTTCTCGAAACGTTCGGGGTCGGCGGCTTTCGCCTCGACCAGTGCCGAGCCCTCCAACAATGCCACCGTCGCGTCGGCGGTCACCGGGGTGAGCAGGATGCCGTTACGGCCGTGTCCCGTCGCCACCACGACCCGATCGGACACCCGGCCGATCAGCGGCAGGTTGTCCGGGGTCATCGGACGCAGACCCGCCGAGGTCTCCCGCAGTTCGTACTCGCCGATGGCGGGCATCAGCGCCTCGGCGTCCGCGATCAGGTCCCGCACACCGGCCACCGTGACCTGAATGTCCTTGCCCGACTCGTACTGGGTGGCACCGACGACGATGCCGTCGGCTCGCGGAACCAGGTAGGCGGGCCTGCCGTGCACACTGCCGCGGATGGTGCGGCCCGGTGCGGGAGTCACCCCCGGACGCGAGCGCAACCGCAGGATCTCGCCCTTCACCGGGCGCACCGGAAGCCCGGGCCACAGGGCCGGGGACGCGATGCCCGCGGTGACGACGATCTGGTCCGTGTCGAGCCGGTCGAGGCTGTGCACGGCCTCCCCGATCAGCTCCACTCCGGCGTCGACGGCGCACCGCTGCAACGCCTGCAACAGCAGCCTGTTGTCCACGGCCAGTTCGTCGACGGCCAAGAGTCCCAATCGGACTCCGCGCCCCAGCATCGGCTCGAGGGCGCGCACTTCGGCACGGTTCAGGATCTGCAGTTCCCGCCCCTGGGCACCCACCCATTCGGCGATGGTCCGCAGGTCCTCCGCGTCGGCGCCGTCCAGCGCGACGGTGAGCGAACTCTCCGACGTGAACAGCTCGACGCCGGCTCCGGCCTCGAGTTCCTTCCCGAATTCGGGCCACCGGTCGAGCGACGCGCTCCCCAGTTCGAGGACGCTCTCCTCGCCGGGCCAGCCCTCGGACAACGGGGCGAGCATGCCGCCCGCCACCCAGGACGCCCCCGAACCGATCGACGGGTCGTACAGCTTCACCGACCAGCCGTTGCGGGCTGCTCGCCACGCAATGGACAGGCCGATCACTCCGCCTCCGACGACGGATACCGATCTCGCCATTGAACTCCACCTCACTTCCTGCGCCGGCATGATCCGGGTCAGGTATGACGGTCGGGCTCGGCGTGAGCCCCTCTCAGCCCCACGTTCCCCGGGACTCCCGTGTTGCACTTTCACCGTAGAGGCTACCGTCATGCCGTGACCACCTCGCATCACAGCAACCTCACGGACCGTCGGCGCCGCCTCGGAACAGCACGTTTGTATCTGTGCACCGATGCTCGGCGCGAGAAAGGCGACCTGGCGCAGTTCGCCGAGGCCGCGCTGTCCGGCGGCGTCGACATCATCCAGCTCCGCGACAAGGGCTCGGCCGGAGAGAAGAAGTTCGGCACGATGGACGCCCGGGACGAACTGGCGGCGCTGTCGGTGCTCGCGGCCGCGGCCAGGCGTCACGGAGCGCTGCTCG
Organism: Rhodococcus wratislaviensis; assembly: GCF_900455735.1. Taxonomy (GTDB): domain Bacteria; phylum Actinomycetota; class Actinomycetes; order Mycobacteriales; family Mycobacteriaceae; genus Rhodococcus_F; species Rhodococcus_F wratislaviensis. The sequence continues at coordinate 48,861 of NZ_UAUI01000021.1, forward strand.
CGGTCAACGACCGCGCCGACATGGCGCTGGCGGCCGGGGCCGACGTGCTGCACCTCGGCCAGGGCGACCTGCCCGTCCCGTACGCACGGACCGTGGTGGGTTCCGACGTCCTGATCGGCCGCTCCACCCACAGCCGCGCGCAGGCCAGCCTCGCGGCGATCGAGGACGGCGTCGACTACTTCTGCACCGGACCGGTGTGGGCCACCCCCACCAAGCCCGGGCGGACCGCGTCGGGCATCGATCTGGTGCGATCGACCGCCGACTCCGAGCCGAACCGCCCGTGGTTCGCGATCGGGGGCATCGACGAGGCCCGGGTTCCGGAGATCCTCGCCGCGGGAGCCTCCCGCATCGTCGTCGTGCGGGCCATCACCGAGGCCCGCGACCCGCAGGCCGCCGCGCGCTCGCTGTCCGCCCTGTTGCAGCAGAGCGCTTAGTTACGGCTGATCCAGCCAGTTCAGCACCGTGGCGGGCGGCAGGACCACGACGGTGGCCGGCAACTGTTCGATCAGGTCGGGGTCGGTGGTGACGACCGCCGTCATCGTTCCCAGCGTGGTGCCGTGGCCGGCCGGTTCGGCGAGGCGACCGACTGCGTCCGGGGCCTCGAGCACCTCGACGCGCGGCAGCCACCCGTACGTGCCGTCCGGCAGGTGCACCGTGCGGGGCAGAGCCTTCGACAACTGCGCCAGCGCGCCGCGTTCGCCCAGCACGTCGTGCCGGTCGAGCAGCAATCGCACCTCGGTGGTGCGCAGTTGCGGCCACCCCGCTTCGAATCCCGGGTGCAGCGGGAGCCCGGCGACGTCGGTTTCCCGCACCCACCGCAGTTCGGTGCTCTCGCCGTTCGCGACGGTGGGTAGCGGGCGTTCGGCGTCGGCGATCACGGTGGTGTAACTCCAGCCGCTCGCGGCCTTCATCGTGACGACCTCGGTGCGGACGCGGATCGCTGCACTCTCGATGCCGGCTTCCTCGTGCGCCTCGCGTACCGCGGCGTGGGTGGTGGTCTCGTGGCTGTCCCGGGCACCGCCGGGCAACGCCCAGGTGCCGCCCTGGTGACTCCAGGCCGCACGGTGCTGCAGAAGCACGGCCGGCGTCTCGTCCGGGAGCGGCGCACGCAGCAACAACCCGGCCGCACCGTGCTTGCCCCAATGACGACTGCCGTCCGGCCCGGTTGCCCAGCCGTCACCGTCACCACGCATCGACTACCCCTGTCCGACCTGATGGGTCTCCCTGCAGTTCCCTCACACTAACGGTTTCTTCCGGAACTGCCCGTCGGCAGTCGTGAACCGACCGCTGCTTATATGCTCCCCACAAAGTGCGGCCATGACACAGGAGGGGTGCGAGGTGGTTCTGCGGGAGGCACCGTCGATCGAACCCCGGGGCAGCCGCGCATTGTCCGCCGCCGCGGACGACGACGTCGACCCCGCGATGGCACGCCGCAAGGAACTGCGCGCGTTCCTGGTGTCGACTCCCGCCAAGCTCACCGCCCTCGGCGCCCTCCTGGTCCTGCTCACCCTGACCGCCGGCCTCCTGGCCGCCTCGACGGTGAACAGCAGGGAGGCCACCCTCGACACTGTCCTCGCCGAGACGGAACCGCTGTCGTTCTCGGCGCAGAACCTGTACAGCGCCCTGTCGGTGGCGGACGCCGCGGCCACGACGGCGTTCATCTCCGGCGGTCTCGAACCTCCCGAACTCCGGGACACGTACACGCAGGCGATCGGCACGGCCTCCGCCGACCTCGTGTACGCGTCCGGCGGGCTCGCGGCGAGCGACGTGGACAGCCGGCGCCTGCTCGCCTCCATCTCCACCGACCTCAGCGTCTACTCCGGTCTCGTCGAGACCGCGCGCGCCAACAACCGCACCGGTCATCCCGTCGGCGCGGCCTACCTCAGCGAGGCGTCCACGCTGATGCAGACGAGCATGCTGCCGATGGCGCAGCAGTTGCACGCCCAGCAGGAATCCGACGTCGCGGACACGCAACGGGACTACTCCCGTCCGCCCTGGCTGGCGCTGATCCTGATCCTCGTGGCCCTCGTCGCGCTGCTCGTCGCCCAGATCGTCATCGCGAGGCTCAGTCGGCGCACGTTCAACCTCGGGTTGATCGTGGCGTCGTCGTGCACGGCGATCCTCCTGGTGTGGATGCTGGTCGCCGGGTTGGTCTCCTCCCTCGACACCAAGCGGGCACTGACCGAGGGCGCCCGCCCGATGCACGAGTTGACCGCCGCCCGCATCCTGGCCCAGCAGGCGCGCACCGAGGAGACCCTCAAACTGGTCCGCCGTGACTCGAACGGTGACTACGACGCCGTCTTCGAAGACAAGTCCGGTCAGCTCGACACCCTGCTGTCGAGCTACCCACACGACGGCGACCGCGCCGTCGGCCACGACGAGGTGGCACGGGCGCAGGAGGCGTGGACGCGCTGGTCCTCGGCACACGACCGCATGAACGAGATCCTCGCCAAGGGCGACTTCGTCTCGGCGGCAATGGTCGCCATCGGACCGGGACCGTCGGATTCCGCGGCTCAGTTCACCGCCGTCGACGACGCGCTCACCGACGGAATCGGCGCCGCACGCGACCGGTTGCGGTCGAATGTCGAATCCGCGGCCCGGGTGCTGACCGCGCTCGGTTCCGGTGCCCTCGTCCTGACGCTGATCGCGTTCGGCGGAATTATCATCGGGTTGTGGCCTCGATTGCGGGAGTACCAGTGAGGCGGCGCCGGATCGCGCTGGTGCTGGTGGCGGCCACGTTGCTGATCGGCGGGTGCGCCGAGTCGAGTCCGGAGCACGTCGGATCGCCGAGCGTGTCGTACACCGAGCCGCCGCTTCCCGCGGCCGCGATGCCGGCGCCCGAAACCAGCGCTGCGCCGCCGACTCCCGAGAAGGACTGCGGCGATCCCACCGCGAGCCTTCGCCCGTTCCCCGACACCGACGCCGCGCCGCCGATGCCGACCGTCGACGCCATCCGCGCGCGGGGCCGTCTCGTCGTCGGCCTCGACACGGGCAGCAATCTGATGAGTTTCCGCGACCCGGCCACCGGTACCGTCCAGGGCTTCGACGTCGACATCGCCCGGGAGATCGCGCGGGACCTGTTCGGCGACCCGGACCGACTCGAGTACCGCATCCTCACGTCGGCGAATCGTGAGAAGGCACTTCAGGAATCGATGGTCGACATCGTGGCCAAGACGATGACCATCACCTGCGACCGAAAGGAACGGGTGGCGTTCTCCTCCGAATACTTCGAGGCGCAGCAACGGGTTCTCGTCGTGAAGGGCTCCCCGATCCGCAGCGCCGCCGACCTGGACGGGAAGCGGGTCTGCGTCGTCCGCGGCACCACGTCGCTGACACGGTTGCAGCAGGTGGCGCCCACCGCGGACATCCTGACGGTCCCCATGTGGTCGGATTGCCTGGTGGTCCTGCAACAGCGGCAGGTCGATGCGGTGAGCACCGACGACACGATCCTCGCCGGTCTGGCGTCCCAGGACCCGTATCTCGAGATCGTCGGAGACAGCATGGGCGCCGAGCCGTACGGCGTCGGCATCACCAAGTCGAACGAGGACCTGGTGCGGTTCGTCAACGGCACGCTCGAACGCATCCGCCGTGACGGTACCTGGACCAGGATGTACGACCAGTGGCTGTCGATGCTGGGGCCGTCCCCCGCCCCGCCGTCCGCCGTGTACCAGGACTGAGGGGACGCATGCCGCACCATCCGAAGAATCCCGAGTCCACCGACCCGGACATCGCCACCCAGGCCGCCGTACGGGAGCCGGAAGAGGACGCTACGCAGGCCGCGGTTCGGGAAGAACCGGACGAGGGTCCGGCCACCCAGGCGGCGCCGACGTCCCGGCCGTCCGGCGCGTCCGGCACCGGCCGCTCGACGCGCTCACCGCGCACCCGGTCCGGGCAGCGCCTGCGTCTCGGCGGCGGTCTCGTCGAGGTTCCCGTCGTGAAGACACTCGACCCGGCGTCCGCCGTGATGACCGACCCGAAAGTCCCCGAGAGCAAGCGCTTCTGCTGGAAATGCAACAAGCCGGTGGGCCGCACCAGCGCCACCTCCGAGGGCTCCGAATTCGGTCTGTGCCCCAAGTGCGGAGCCACCTACGACTTCCGGCCGCTGCTCAGCCCGAACGAGCTGATCGGCGGCCAGTACGAGGTGCAGGGCTGCATCGCGCACGGCGGCCTCGGCTGGATCTATCTGGCCATCGATCGCAATGTCAGCGACCGGTGGGTGGTCCTCAAGGGTCTGTTGCACTTCGGCGACGCCGAGGCTCAGGCCGTGGCGGTCGCCGAACGCCAGTTCCTCGCCGAGGTGGCCCACCCGAGCATCGTCAAGATCTTCAACTTCGTGGAGCATCCCCGGTCGGACGGGACCCCGATGGGTTACATCGTCATGGAGTACGTGGGCGGTCACTCGCTGCGGGACGTCCTGTCGACGCACGCGAAGCCCGAGCGCATGCCGGTCGAGCAGGCCATCGCCTACGTGCTCGAAATCCTTCCCGCACTGGCGTATCTGCACTCCACAGGCCTGGTGTACAACGACCTCAAACCCGACAACGTGATGGTCACCGAGGACGCCCTCAAATTGATCGACCTCGGGGCCGTCGCCGGCATCGAGGACTACGGCTACCTGTACGGCACGCCCGGGTTTCAGGCGCCGGAAATCGTCAAGACCGGCCCGACCGTGGCGTCCGACATCTACACGGTGGGGCGCACACTCGCCGTCCTGACGCTCGACATGCCGTCCGACAAGGGGCGGTACCTCGACGGGATCCCGTCCCCCGAGCAGGCGCCGCTCCTCGCGGAATACGAGTTCTTCCACCGACTCCTGTTGCGCGCCACCGACCCCGATCCGAGCAGGCGTTTCGCGTCGGCCGAGGAGATGGCGGGTCAGCTCACGGCGGTACTGCGGGAGGTGCTCGCGCAGCAGACCGGCGAGGAGCATCCCGGACTGTCGACCGTGTTCAGCAAGCAGAGAACGACGTTCGGCACGGATGAGGCCGTCGAGCAGACCGACGTGTACGTCGACGGCGTCGACCGGGACGAGAACCTCGACCCGCAGTCCGTGGCGCAGGCGTTGGCGGTGCCCCTGATCGACCCGACCGATCCCAACGCCCCGCTCCTGGCCGCCGCGGTGCACAGCGAACCGCAGCAGACACTGGATTCCATTCGGCACGCGCGCGAGAACGGTATCGAACGGGTCGTCGGCGACCTCGACGTGTCGTTCTCCCGGGAACTCACACTCGCCGAGATCAAGGCGCACCTCGATCTCGGTGACGCCGCCACCGCCACCGGACTCCTCCGCGACGTGGAGGGAGACATGGGCGGGAGCTGGCGCGTCGACTGGTACGCCGGACTCGCGACGCTCATCGACGGCGAGTACGAGACGGCGTTCTCCCGCTTCGAATCCGTGCTGAAGGCGATGCCCGGGGAGACCGCTCCCAAGCTTGCGCTCGCCGCCACCGCCGAACTGATTCTGCAGCACTGGGAAAGTTCCGATCCCCACCAGTGGCGGGCGTTCGCCGAGAAGTACTACCGAACGGTGTGGCGGACCGACCACAGCATGGTGAGTGCGGCATTCGGGCTGGCGCGGCAACTCACCGAACGCGGCGACCTGCCCGGTGCCATCGCCGCCCTCGACCAGGTTCCCGCGACGTCCCGGCACTTCACCATGGCCCGGATGACGAGTGTGCTGATGCTGTTGTCCTGCAAACCGATCGAGGAGATCGACGAAGCAGCCCTCCGGGAGGCTGCACTCCGCGTCGCCGCGCTCGCACCCGAGGAGAGCCGGGCACTGCAGATGCGCACGCTCGTACTGGGCACCGCACTGGACTGGATGCGTGCCGGTCACACGTCGGCGACGGAACTCGAGCAGATCCTCGGTGTGCCGTTCACCGAACGGGGCCTCCGCAAGGGCGCCGAGGCCGGCCTGCGGGCCCTGGCCCGCAACGCCCCCGAGCGCACTCACCGGTACACGCTGGTGGATCTCGCCAACGCCATCCGGCCCAAGAGCCTGCTGTAACGCTCAGGCCCCGATCAGGTCCGCCGCCGCACGGGCGATCGCGAACTCCTCGTTGGTGGGCACGACCAGCACCTGCACGTCGGAGTCGTCCGCCGAGATACGGCGTGCGTCCCGGGAATCCGCGCCGTTGCGGTCGTCGTCGACGACGATGCCGAGGCGCCCCAGCCCGGCCAGGCTGTCGCGGCGGACGTCGACATTGTTCTCGCCGACTCCCCCGGTGAACGTGATGACGTCGACGCCGCCCAGTTCCACCAGGTAGGCGCCGATGTACTTGCGGAGTCGGTGCACGTACACGTCGTACGCCAACGCCGCGGCCTCGTCGCCCTCGCCGACGAGCGTCAGGAGCGCCCGGAAGTCGTTGACACCCGACAGGCCCTTGAGTCCGGAGTGCCGGTTCAGGAGGTCGTCGATCTGATCGACACCCATCCCGCTGCGGTGCAGGTGCAGGATGACACCGGGATCGACGTCCCCGGACCGCGTGCCCATGACAAGACCCTCGAGCGGGGTCAGCCCCATGCTCGTGTCTATGGCCAGTCCCCCGCGGATCGCGGACGCCGAGGCACCGTTCCCCAGATGCAGCACGATCTGGTTCAGCTCGGACAGGTCCCTGCCGAGGAAGTCGGCCGCCTGCGCCGACACGTACTGGTGCGACGTGCCGTGGAAGCCGTACCGCCGGATGGAGTGCTCCCTCGCGACCTGCCGGTCGATCGCATACGTCGACGCCTCCGCGGGCAGGGTGTGGAAGAACGCGGTGTCGAACACCGCGACGTGCGGGATGTCCGGCAGTTCCTCCCGCGCCACCTCGATCCCGATCACGTTCGCCGGATTGTGCAGCGGCGCAAGGGCCGAGAGGTCCGAGATGGACTGCACCACCGCGTCGTCGATGATCGTGGGTTCGAAGAACACGTCGCCGCCGTGGACGATGCGATGACCGACCGCGACGATCCCCGCCTCCCTCAGCGGTCGGCCCACCTCGGCGACGATGTCCGACACCATCTTCAGCCCGGCCCGGTGGTCGGCGATGTGCACGTGGCGCTCCGCCAATCCGGTGCGGTGGTGATAGACGATGCGCCCCTCGGGTTCCCCGATCCTCTCGATGAGACCGGACGCCGAGGACTTACCGGTGTCCGGGTGGATCAGCTGGAACTTGATCGACGACGAACCGGAATTGACTACCAGTACGGACCCCTCGGTCACTGCTCTGCTCCCTGCGCCTGGATCGCGGTGATGGCCACGGTGTTCACGATGTCCTCGACCAGCGCCCCTCGCGACAGGTCGTTGACGGGCTTGTTGAGGCCCTGCAACACCGGACCGACGGCGATCGCACCGGCACTGCGCTGCACCGCCTTGTACGTGTTGTTCCCGGTGTTGAGGTCGGGGAAGATGAAGACCGTCGCCTTGCCGGCCACTTCCGAATCGGGCATCTTCTTGTCGGCCACGCTCTGCTCGATGGCAGCGTCGTACTGAATGGGGCCCTCCACCAACAGGTCCGGGCGACGCTCGCGAACAAGTTTCGTCCCAGAGCGCACCTTGTCGACGTCCGCACCGCTGCCGGAGTCACCAGTCGAGTACGACAGCATCGCGATGCGCGGATCGATGCCGAACTGGGACGCCGTCTGCGCCGAGGAGATCGCAATGTCGGCCAGCTGTTCGGCCGTGGGGTCGGGCACCACCGCACAGTCCCCGTACGCGAGCACCCGATCGGACAGGCACATCAGGAACACGCTCGACACCGTGGACACCCCCGGTTGCGTCTTGATGATCTCGAACGACGGCCGGATGGTGTGCGCCGTGGTGTGCGCGGCACCGGAGACCATGCCGTCCGCGATTCCCAAGTGCACCATCATGGTTCCGAAGTACGAGATGTCGGCCATCACCTCGCGGGCCCGCTCCACGGTCATGCCCTTGTGGGCGCGGAGCCGCGCGTACTCCTCGGCGAACGGACCGGCGTGGTCGGACGTCCGGGGGTTCAGCACCTGCGCGTCTCCGAGGTCGACGCCGAGTTCCGCCGCGCGGCGCCGCACCTGCACCTCGTCGCCGAGAATGGTCAGCGCCGCCACCTGTCGTTGCAACAGTCTCCCCGCCGCGCGGAGGATGCGGTCGTCGTCGCCCTCCGGCAGCACGATGTGCTTGCGGTCGCGGCGGGCGCGGTCGATCAGCTGGTATTCGAACATCTGCGGCGTCACCACCGAGGGGATCGGCAGCTTCAACCGCTCCAGCAGCGTGGGTGCGTCCACCCGCAGTTCCATGACGCTCAGGGCGGTGTCGATCTTGCGCTGCGAACCGACCGCCACCCGGCCACGGGTCTGCGCTGCTGCGCTGGCCGTGTCGAACGTGCCCAGTTCGGTGGTGAGGATCGGCAACCGCGGCTTCAGGCCGGCCATCAGCTTCGCGATCGCCGAGTGCGGCATCAGCCCACCGTTCATGACGATCCCCGCCAGTGATGGGAATCCCTCGGCCTCATGCGCGTTCACCATCGCCAGCAGCACGTCGGAACGGTCGGCCGGGGCGATCACCACCGTGCCCTCCGTCAGCCGTTCGAGAATGTGCTCTGCCGTCATTCCGCCCACCATCACGCGCAGCGCCTCGCGGTGGAGAAGCTCAGGGTCGCCACTGAACAGGCTGCCGTCGATCGACTCGAGAAGTTCGGCCATGGTCGGTGCGACCAGCAGCGGGATCTCGGGCAGGCTCCACGCGGGCACACCGGTCGACGCCAACGCGGCGGTGACCGCATCGAGCTGATCCGGGTCACAGCGATTCGCGACCACGGCGAGCGGATGGGCGTGGTGAGAAGTTAGTTCACCGATCGCGAGATGGGCGAGTTGCGCGACCTCCTCGGGGGTGCGCCGGGCTCCCTTCACGGCGAGCAGCACCGGTGCGCCCAGGTTGGCCGCGATCCTCGCGTTGTAGCCGAGTTCGCTCGGGCTCGCCACGTCGGTGTAGTCGCTGCCGATCACGACGACGGCGTCGCACTGCGCCGCCACCTGGTGATACCGGGAGACGATCTCGCTGAGCGCGCCGTCGGGATCGGCGTGGACCTGCTCGTACGTGACCCCGAGGGACTCCTCGTAGCCGACGTCGGCCGTCGTGTGTTCGAGGAGCAACTCGAGGATGTAGTCGGTTTCCTGCGTCGATCGGGCAATCGGACGGAAGACGCCCACCCTCGCCGCCGACGCACACAGCATCTGCAGGACACCCAGCGCGATGGTGGACTTGCCGGTGTCGCCCTCCGGTGAGGCGATGTAGACGCTCGACGGCTGGGGACGGGCGGGCGGATTCACGGGTGAGGGTGTCGCTGGCGCAGCCATGGCCATAGCGTATCCGGCCACCGCCGCTCGGCGATTGACACCGCACCCGCCGGGCGGTCAGATGACCTATGGCCGAATCACCCTTCCCTGATGTCCGGTGGGGCAGCGAGAACAGCTTCCTCCGCGAGCCCGCCGCGAAATTTGCCGCCACTCGACCTGGATCGTGGGTGATCCGGAATCTCGCCGGAGTCGACCGCCGGCTCCTCCAGAAGAGCAGGGGACGCTTCACGATCCTCGGTCCGATCGCCGCACCGGTTGTCCTGCTGACGACGACGGGTCGGAAGTCGGGAGCGCCGCGGACGAGCCCGCTCCTGTACTACCGCGAGGGAGAGCAGATCTTCGTCGTGGGCAGCAACTTCGGGCAGGATCACCACCCGGCGTGGTCGGGGAACCTCCTCGCCGAGCCGAATGCGAAGGTCACGATCGGCGGGAAGGACATCCCCGTCACCGCGACCCTCCTCACCGAACCGGAGCGGACGCGGATCTATCGCGAATTCGACGAGATGGTGCGCGTCTACGGCGTCTACGAGCACCGAACGAACCGCACGATGCGGGTATTCGCTCTCACCGCCGCGTGACCCGACCGTCATGCCGCGCCCGGGAGCGGCGGCGCGGCCGAGCGGTAGTGGTGCCCGGTCGGGGTGCCCAGGTCGATGAGGTGGGTGCCGCCGGGGTTGTGTACCGGTCGGGCGGTCCATCCGTCGCCTTCCTTCGCGTAGTTGCACGCCTCGCACAGCCCGGACCCGTTGTCCACCGTCGTGGCACCGGATTCTCGGCGGGAGCGAATGTGGTCGTGATGCCGGATCGGCGCATCACACCACGGCGTACGACACGTCCGGTCCCGCAGATCGATCAGCGTCCTCAGGCTCTTCGGGAACGTGCGCGACGGCGATTCCATCGCCGTCAACGCACCCGACTGCGGGCACGAATACACCCGACGCAACGACGTCGCCACGTCACCATCAAGGGCGTCCGCCACCAGTCGCCGGGCGATCCCCGCCGGCACCGGCCCGAACCCCTGCAGCTGCGCGGCCTCGTGCCCACCGGCCAGCAGTGTCTCGTCCGAGAGCACGAGGTTCACCGCCACCGGCACACCCGACGCCACTGACGCTCCGGTGCCGCGCTCGAACAACAGGTCCACCATCAGCTGACTGCGGGTGCGACCTCCACTGTTCCCGGTGGCGATCAGGCTGTCCGCATCCCGGCCGAGCGTGGCCTGCAGGCACACCGCCTGCTCGACCGGCATCAGCACGCTCAGATACGCCATCGAATCCGGCGCCGGACGGGTCGTCACCCGACGCTCGGACACAGCCTTCCGATGCCGCCGCATCACGGCCGCGGCGTCGAGTTCGACCGCCAACGCTTTCGCCTGCGCGATCAGCCCGCGGTCGCCGACCCCGTCGAGAGTGGCCGGGTCCGAGCACAACCGGCGGTCCACGTTTCCCCGATCCTGCGCCGATAGGCACGCCGTTTCGCGCACCAACAGGGTGGCGCGCCTTTCGTTCAACCGGCCCGACCGCAACAGGGCCAGGGTGTGGGGCATCTCGTGCACCAGGGCCTGCGCGAAATCGAGATGCCGACCGCCACGATTCGGGGATTCTCTGCGCGCCAACGCAATCTGCGACGCAATCCCGCGGCCCCAGTCCGCCCGCGGCAGCCCTCGAGCCCTGCGGTCCGCACGAATATTCGTCGCGACGCCGTCGGTGATCACCGCCTGCACCGCACACCCGACCGACTTCAACGACTCGATCGCATCGAGCCACTCGATCCCCAACCCGGCGTCCCCACCCGTCTCGACGCATCGCAGCCGTGCCGCGAACGCACGCAACTCGTCCAGATCCGGCGCAATCACATCCCCCACGACCAACCTCCCCCAAGGTTCGAATACACGTTCGACTCTAGCAACAGCCCCTGAACAATGGCAATAGTCGGCCCTCGTAAAGCGCGTGCAGCGCAGCGCCGTACGGCGCTATACAAGAGATCGCGCACACCTGCGCCCGAGGGAATGGAGACATAATTGCCCACGAATGCCGCACCGGATCCGATGACCCTGCACCCTGTTTCGGGTCAGCCTCGAGTTGTCCTGCTCAAACCGCTGATCGAGAACCCGCTGATCGAGGTCGGGGAGTACAGCTACTACGACGATCCCGAGTTCGCGGACGAGTTCGAAACGCGCAATGTTCTGCACCATTACGGGCCGGACCGGCTGATCATCGGGAAGTTCTGCGCATTCGCGACCGGGACGACGTTCATCATGAACGGCGCGAATCATCGGATGAGCGGAGTGTCGACCTTCCCGTTTCCGATCATGGGAGGGTCGTGGGCCCAGCATTCCGATCTGCTCGCCGATCTACCGTCGCGCGGCGACACCGTCGTCGGCAGCGACGTGTGGATCGGAGGCAACGCGACGATCATGCCCGGGGTGCGTATCGGGCACGGCGCGATCGTGTCGACCGGTTCGGTGGTGACGCGGGACGTGCCGGACTATGCCGTCGTGGGCGGGAATCCGGCCGTCCACCTCAAATACCGCTACTCGGAATCCGAGATCGCCGCGCTGGTGCGGATCGCGTGGTGGGACTGGCCGATTTCGGTCGTCACCGAACATGTGCGGACCATCGCCGCAGGTACTGTCGAGCAACTCCAGGATGTCGCCGACGGACTCGGCTGAATCAGCCGAGCGCCGCCTGCGGTGCGTCGGTGTCGAGGTCGAGTTCGCCGTCGTCGGCGAACACGAGGCGTCCGTCGTCGAGAGCGACGGCCCAGCGGTGCACGGGCGCCCAATCACGTCCGAGGAGTCCCTCCGACTGGGACAGGTCCGCGAAATCCTCGATCACGACACCGGGTGCGGGAGCGTCGGAGTCGCGACGGACCCGAACGCGGGCGCCGACGACGACGTCGTGGCTGTGGGGCTGTGCGGCACTCTTCTGATCAGACATGGGTTCATTCCGCTTTCTGCAGGGTGATGCCAGGGCAAGGGCTCATCCGGGCCCGCTGCCGAGAACTCACTACAGACGATCGGCAAATTTTGAGCAAGCCTCGAGTCGGAGTTGTGGGGATCATCACCGAGGCCTTGACGCCCGAGGACCTACCTATTCTTTGTCCACTGTTTGTACACCAGAGGCATTGACGTCAAGGATCTTCTTCGACATGATTAGGTGTAACTGCTGGACACACTGACATGGAGGATTTCATGGCACGCTCGACGCTCGCTATCCGTAATCCGAAGATCACGGATCGCCAGGACACCGGCGCCCGGCTTCTCCAGTCCTCCGCACGCATGTCGTACGACCCGACCGTCGAGGTCGACTGGGACGCGCCCGTCCCCGACGACCTGTACGGCCTCACACCCGAGTGGTCCACGCTGTACGGCACGCCGATGTGGGACGAGATGACGTTCGAACAGCAGATCACGCTGACGAAGCACGAGGTGTCCTCGATCATGGGGACCGGAATCTGGTTCGAGATGATCCTCCAGCAGATGGTCATCCGGGACATGTACGCCACGGACGCGTCGCAGGCCCATTTCCAGTTCGCGCTGACCGAGGTGGCCGACGAGTGCAGGCATTCGGTGATGTTCGCGCGCACCGCCGAGAAGTTCGGGTGCCCCTCCTATGTTCCGCGCAAGTCGGTGGTGACGCTGGGTCGCGGGTTCAAGGCGCTCGCCTCGGGAGAGGTCGCGTACGCCGGCATTCTCGTCGCCGAGGAGATCCTCGACGTCATGCAGCGCGACTGGATGAAGGACACACGCGTCCAGCCGATCGTCCGCGTCACCAGCAAGATTCACGTGGTCGAAGAAGCGCGGCACATGCGCTTCGCCCGGGAGGAGTCGCTGCGACGGGCTCAGGGCATGAGCAAGGCACACCGTGCGGCGAGCCGCGCGTGCATCGCGATCGCGTCGAACCTGATCGTCTCCAGCATGATCAATCCCGCCGTCTACGCGGCAGCCGGGCTGGACACCGAACGCGCGTTGCGCGAGGCGAAGAACAACCGGTTCCGGGCCGAGAAGATCCGTGAGAGTTCGCAGCCGCTCATGCGGTTCCTGGACGATGCCGATCTGCTCGGCGGTCCGTCCCGCCATCTCTACAAGCGCGTGAACATGCTCTGAGGCGCTCCGCGCCCGTGAGTGGTTGACGAGTCACTGCACTCGCTAACCACGCACGGGCGGCGAAGCCGCCTATCCCCGCAACCGCGGCGCGAGATCCCGCTCGAAGAGTTCCAGGAACCGCTTCTGATCGTGGCCGGGAGCGTGGAACACCAGGTGGTTCAACCCCGCATCGAGATACGGGCGGATCTGCGCCACCGCCTCATCCGGATCCGACGCCACGATCCACCGCTTCGCCACCTGCTCGATCGGCAACGCATCGGCCGCCTTCTCCATCTCGATCGGATCGTCGATCGAGTGCTTCTGCTCCGGCGTCAACGACAACGGCGCCCAGAACCTCGTGTTCTCCAGCGCCAACTCCGGATCCGTGTCGTACGAAATCTTGATCTCGATCATCTTGTCGATCTCCGCCACATCACGGTCCGCCTTCTCCGCCCCCTCCGCGACGGCAGGCATCAACTTCTCCGTGTACAGCTCCATGCCCTTACCGGACGTGCAGATGAACCCGTCACCGCTACGACCGGCGTACCGGGCCACCACCGGACCACCGGCGGCGATGTACACCGGAATCCCTCCCTCGGGCACGTCGTAGATCGACGCCCCCTTCGTGGTGAAGTACTCCCCCTCGAAATCGACCCGGTCGCCGAGCCACAGTTCGCGCATCAACCGGACCGCCTCCCGCAGCCGCGCGAACCGCTCCTTGAACTCCGGCCATTCCCCCGCGAAGCCTGTCGCGATCTCGTTGAGCGCCTCTCCGGTGCCCACCCCGAGCATGATCCGCCCCGGATACAGACACCCCATCGTCGCGAACGCCTGCGCCACCACCGCCGGGTTGTATCGGAACGTCGGCGTCATCACCGATGTCCCCAACTGCAACCGCTCCGTCCGCTCCCCGACCGCCGTCATCCACGCCAACGAGAACGGCGCATGACCACCCTCGTGCCGCCACGGCTGGAAATGATCCGACACCGTCGCCGAATCCATACCGTGTGCCTCCGCCAGAACACCCAGCTCCACCAACTCCCGCGGACCGAACTGCTCCGCGGACGCCTTGTAACCGAGCTTGAGTTCGTGGGCCACCGTGTACTCCTTCGTCTTCACGTCCGGTTCGCGAGATGCAAACCTCTTCTGCAGGTTAGAGCGCGGCCACCAGGCTGGCGAGCGCCGCTCCCAGTGCCACCACCGTCAGTGTCACCGCGAACAGCCACAACTCGTGGGGCGGCGGCATCGGTGATCCGTCGCGCAGGGCCTTCTCGACCTGCGACCACCGCCGCATGCCGACGAGGGCCGCGGCTGCGGCGAGACCGATCAGGATCAGGCCGAGGGTAGTCCGCACCCACCCGGTGCTGAATTCGGGGACCAGGTGGATCATCGCGATGCCACCGGCCAGAAGTGCGAGCGAACTTCGCATCCAGGCGAGGAACGTCCGCTCGCTTGCGAGGGTGAAACGCTCGTCGGGCCGGTCGTTGTCGGTCACCGAATCATCTTTACACCGGTTCGCTGGAACCGCACCAAGCAGGTACCCCGCAGTCCTAGATTGGAAGGGCAGGCCACAGCCAGGGGGCGTCCATGCGACCGTTCGAAGCTCTGCGATCCGCGTTCTCTCTGCGTGTAGTGGCGGTGATGCTGCTGGTCGTATCCGGGTGGGCGGTGCTCGGTCCGCCGGCGGCGTCGGCGGAGCCCCGCATCACCAGGGTGGACGTGTATTCGGAGTCGATGGGCCGGTGGGTGGCCAACGACGTCATCTCTCCCGCATCGGGCGCTCCGGCGCCCACCTTCTACCTGCTCACCGGGATCGGCGGCGGGTCGGACGGGATCTCCTGGTTCAACAACACCGGTGTGCGGGACTTCTTCGCCGACAAGCACGTCAACGTGGTAATGCCGATCGGCGGCCAGTACAGCATGTACACCGACTGGGATGCCGACGATCCGGTCCTCGGCCGGAACAAGTGGCAGACGTACCTGACGAGCGAACTCCCCGCAGCCATCGACGGCCGGTTCGCGACCACCGGGGCGAACGCGATCGGCGGGGTGTCGATGGCGGGCGGCGCGGTACTCGATCTCGCCATTCAGGCTCCGGGTTTCTATCGTGCCGTCGGCTCGTACAGCGGGTGTGCCGCGACGAGTGGGCTGCTAGGCCAGGCGATGGTGCGGTCGATGGTGGAACTGCGGGGCGGCGGCAATGCGGCCAACATGTGGGGCTCTGCCGTGGACCCGCGGTGGCGGGTGCACGACCCGATGCTGAATGCCGAACGTCTGCGCGGCACAGAAGTGTTCGTCTCGAGCGGCAACGGACTTCCCGGCAGCATCGACAACCACGACCCCGTGCTGGTGGTGCCCCAGACGATCGGCGGCAGCGTCGTCGAGATGGTGACCAACGCGTGTGCGGCCGCGTTCCAGTCGCGGCTGCACTCGCTGGGGATTCCCGCCACGTTCACGTATCTCTCGCAGGGCACGCATTCGTGGGGGCTGTTCGAGACCGAGTTACGGGAGTCCTGGCCCGTCATCGGCGGTGCGATCGGGGCGTGACGCCAGAGCCCCCTCCAGGATCGGCCCGATGACCGCGAGGGCTTCCGGTGTGGTCATCCGCAGGTGGTCACACTCCACCTTGTGCTCGACGATCACGCCGGTGACCGCGGGCTGCCAGACGCTCGGCGACGGCCGTTCGCCTTCCTCGCCGGCGGCGGACTGCCCGGCGCTGAAGAACAACAGGTCGCCGTCGAACACCCGCGGCCTGTATCCGGTGGAGATCAGCTTCGAGTTCTCCAGGCCGGTGCTGATGCGCCCGAGGAGGGTCGACGCGAACGCGGGGTCGCGCCCGAAGGACCGTCCGAGCATCTCGACCAATTGCTCGCGGTACGACGTGCCGGTGTCGCCCTCGCCCTCGAACTCGACACCCAGCCCGTGCAGCCACTCCTCGGCGTTCACCTCGAGGTCACCGAAGTTTTCGCCCTCCGCGACGTAGCTGTCCATCATCGCGAGGGTGCCGACCTCGGCGCCGGACTCACGGAGTTCGACGGCTATGGCCTGGGCGATGACACCGCCGAGGGACCAGCCCAGCAGGTGGTAGGGACCCTGGGGCTGCACCGCACGCATCTCGACGACGTACCGGTGGGCGAGTTGCGCCATCGACTCGAACGTCGTTCCGCCGCTGAGGATCGGCAGTTGCAGTCCGTACACCGGACGGTCGGGCGAGACGTACTTCATCAGTCCGGCGTATCCCAGCGCGAGTCCGCCTGCCGGGTGCACGCAGAACAGCGCGGGTTGTGCGCCGGACGCCCGGAACGGCACGACGACGTTCAGCACGTCGTCGGCCGGCATGCTTCCGAGCACCGACGGGTCGACGATGCGGCGAGCCAGGCCCTCCGGGGTGGGGTTGCGGAAGATCCACTGCAGGACGACGTCGGTGCCGAGCCGGTCGCGGAGCGCGGACGCCACCCGGGTCGCGACGAGAGAGTTCCCGCCCAGCTCGAAGAAGTCGTCGTCGGCCCCGACGCGGTCGATTCCCAGGATGTCGGCGAAGACTTCCGCCACCGCCTCCTCGATTGCGGTGGCGGGCGCCCGGAACTCTCGTGGCGCGAGAATCGGTGCGGGTAGCGCTCGCCGGTCCAGCTTGCCGGTGCGGCCGACGGGCAGCCGGTCGAGCACCACCAGCTGGGCGGGCACCATGTAGGGCGCGAGGTGGGATCCGGCGTACCGGAGTACCTCGGCGGTGTCGATGCTCGCACCGGCTTCGGCCGTCACGTATCCCACCAGCCGGTCGCCGGTGCCGCTGTGCACGGTGACCGCCGCGCGGCCGACGCCGTCGCAGCGGGCCAGCACCGACTCGATCTCGCCGAGTTCCACCCGCTGGCCACGGATCTTCACCTGGAAGTCGTTGCGTCCCACATACTCCAACCTGCCGATCTCACTCCACCGGACGAGGTCGCCGGTCCGGTACATGCGGGAGCCGGGTTCGCCGAACGGGTTCGCCACGAAGGACGCCGCCGTCAGCGCCGACCGCCGGTGGTAGCCGCGCGCCAGGCCCGGCCCGGCGACGTACAGTTCCCCGATCACGCCCACCGGAACGGGCTGCAACCACGCGTTCACCACGATCACGTCGACGCCCCGCCCCGGGCCTCCGACGTTCACCGGTTCGTCGGGCGAGAGCACCTCGCTGACCGTGGTCTGCACCGTCGCCTCGGTGGGTCCGTATCCGTTGAAAACGAATCGTCCCGGGGTCCAGCGGTCGGCCAGTTCGGGTGGGAACCGCTCGCCCGCGACGGCGAGAATCCGCAGGGACGGAACGTCCTCGGGGCGGAGGGTGTCCAGGATCGTGGGTGTGAAGAATGCGTGCGAGACGTGTTCGCTGGTGAGGAGTTCGGCCAGTTCCCGCCCCCCGAGGACCGTCGGTGGCACGACGACCAGTGTCGCGCCGACGGCGAACGCCATCAGCAGTTCGAACAACGACGCGTCGAAGCTCGGTGACGCCAGGTGCGACACCCGCGCACCGTGCATGGATGCGAACCGTTCCCGTTCCTCGACTGCGAGATTCGCGAGTCCGCCGTGCGTGAGCACGACCCCCTTCGGTGTTCCCGTCGATCCCGACGTATAGAGCAGGAACGCGGCGTGGTCGACTCTCAGCGGACGCAGCCGGTCGGCGTCGGTCACCGCGTCGCCGGAGTATTCGCTCGCCACCGCGGGATCGTCGAGCAACAACCACGGGACCACCCCCGGTAGCCGGTCACGGTGCGCCGTCACCGTCAACCCGAGCACCGCACCCGAATCCTCGAGCATGCCGCCGGTGCGCGCGGGCGGCAGGGCGGGATCGACCGGCACGTACGCCGCCCCCGATTTCGCGACCGCCCACACCGACAGCACCCATTCGATCGATCGCGGCACGCCGATCGCGACGAAGGCGTCCGGGCCGGCACCCCGACGGATCAGCGCCCTGGCCAGTCGGTTCGACCGCTCGTCGAGTTCCCGGTACGACACGGTGACGCCTTCGCACGACACTGCGGTCGCCCCCGGTGCGAGCGCGGCGCCCGCGGTGAGGACGTCCGGGAGTGTGCGCTCCGCGGCCGCGGGAAAGCCGCGCATGGGCACGAGTTCGTCCCGTTCGAGGGCGTCGAGGATCTCGAGGTCGCCGACCCTGATCGACGGGTCGGTGACGGCGGTGTCGAGCATCCGGACGAACCGGTCGGCCAGGCCTGCGACGGTTTCGGCGTCGAAAAGGTCGGTGGCGTAGGTGAAACCGGCCGTGATGCCTGCCGGTGTTCCGTCGTCCGTGTACTCCTCGGACAACGTCAGCTGCAGGTCGAACCTGGCGATCGTCGCACCGAGATCGATACCGCCCACCTCGACGCCGGGCAGCGAGAGGTCGGGGCGCTCCACGTTCTGGAACTCGAGCAGCACCTGGAACAGCGGTGAATGTGCCGTCGAGCGGGGCGGATCCAGCGCTTCCACGACCTTCTCGAATGGCACCTCCGCGTGGGCGTACGCACCGAGATCGACGTCGCGCACCTGCTCGAGCAGTTCGGAGAACCGGCTCGCGTCGGCGACGACGGTCCGCAGCACCACGGTGTTGACGAACATCCCGACGACGTCGTCGAGGGCGGCCTCGCCGCGACCGGCGACCGGGGTGCCGACGGCGATGTCCTCGGTACCGGACATCCTCGCGAGGAATGCGGCCAGGGCGGCGTGCGCGACCATGAACACGGTCGACTGGTGCGTGGACGCCGTCGCCAGCAGCCGGCGGTGCAGACCGGCGTCGATCTCGAATCCGACCCTGCTCCCGTCGGGCGTGCGTTGCATCGACCGCGGGCGGTCGGCGGGCAGGTCCAGGGCGGCGGGCAGACCGGCCAGCGTGGTGCGCCAGTAGTCCAGTTGCTGCGACACCATCGACTGCGGATCGTCTTCCGACCCGAGGAGTTGGCGCTGCCAGAGCGTGAAATCGGCGTACTGGACCGTCGGCGGGCGCCACTCCGGGGCGTGCCCCGCCGCCCGCGCGGTGTATGCCACCATCATGTCGCGCGCGAGCGGGACCATCGACACGCCGTCCGCGACGATGTGGTGGACCACCACCAGCAGCACGCGGTCGGTGTCGGAGGTCTCGAACACGGCTGCCCGCACCGGGATCTGCGCTGTGACGTCGAACCCCTCCGCGACCGCCTCCGACAGCCGTTCCCGCAACTCCGCTTCGCTCGACACGGACGTGACGGGCAGGTCCGGCACCGAATCAGCGACCGAGAGGATCACCTGCACCGGTTCTTCGCCGGCCATCGGGAATCGGGTGCGGAGCGATTCGTGGCGCTCCACCACATCGGACACCGCAGCCCGCAGCGCACCGAGGTCGAGTGCGCCGGTGAGCCGGAACGCCATGGCGATGTTGTAGGCGGGCGACGAGGTGTCGAACTGGTTGAGGAACCACATGCGGGTCTGGGCGAGGGACAGGGGAATACGCTCGGGGCGCGGCGCTGCCCGCAACTCCGGCCGATGCGTCAGCACACCCGCTTTCGCCGCGCGCTCGGCGAAAGCCGTCACGGTCGGTGCCTCGAACAGGGCGTGCACGCCGACGTCGACGCCGAGAGCGGCATCGACCCGTGCGACGACCCGGGTGGCCGACAGCGAGTCTCCGCCCAACCGGAAGAAGTCGTCGTCGGCACCGACGCGATCGACACCGAGGACGTCGCCGTACACCTCGGCGACGACGGCCTCGAACGGGGTTGCCGGAGCCCGGAATCGGCGCACCGGAGCGTCCGGTGCGGGGAGTGCGGCACGATCCACCTTCCCACTCGCCGTCACCGGCAACTCCCCCAACACCACCACCACCGACGGCACCACACCCCCGGCAACACCGACCCCGCAAACTCCACCACCACACCCGGATCCACCCGCACCCCCACCTCCGGCACCACATACCCCACCAACCGACCACCCTCACCCACCACCACCACAGCCGCCCCCACCCCCGGACACGACACCAACACCGACTCCACCTCCCCCAACTCCACCCGCTGACCCCGCACCTTCACCTGAAAATCAGCACGCCCCACAAACACCAACGACCCCAACCCATCCCACCGCACCAAATCCCCCGTCCGATACAACCGCGACCCCACCACCCCAAACGGATTCGCCACAAACGACCCCGCCGTCAACCCCGCCCGCCCCAGATACCCCCGCGCCAACCCCGCACCCCCCACATACAACTCCCCCACCACACCCACCGGCACCGGACGCAACCACCCATCCAGCACCACCACCTCCACACCCACCGCCGGACCACCCACCGTCACCACACCCCCCGCCACCAACGCATCACTGACCGTCGCCTGCACCGTCACCTCCGTCGGCCCATACGCATCGAAAAACTCCCGCCCCGGCGCCCACCGCGCCACCAACTCCGGCCCACACACCTCCCCCGCCACCACCAACACCCGCACCGACCCCAAACCCCCCGACTCCACCGTCGCCAACACCGACGGCGTCACAAAACAATGCGTCACCCCCTCCACCGACAACCACTCCCCCAACGCCGCACCCCCGAACACCCCCGGCGGCGCCACCACCAACCGCGCCCCCACCGAAAACGCCATCAACCACTCGTACACCGACGCATCAAAACTCGGCGACGCCACATGCGACACCACACACCCCGACCACAACCCGAACCGAACCCGCACCTCCTCAACCAAATTCGCCAACCCCCCATGCGTCACCACCACCCCCTTCGGACGCCCCGTCGACCCCGACGTATACATCACATACGCCGCATCCCCCACCACCAACCGCCGCACCCGATCCCCATCCGACACCCCCGCACCCGACACCCCCTCCACCACCACCACATCATCAACCCGCAACCACTCCACCACCGACGGCAACACCACCCCCGACACCGACAACCCCACCACCGCACCCGAATCCACCAACAACTCCCGCACCCGCACCACCGGCAACCCCGGATCCACCGGCACAAACGCCGCCCCCGACTTCACCACCGCCCACACCGCCACCAACAACTCCACCGACCGCGGCACCGCCACCCCCACCACCAACCCCGGACCCACACCCCGCCCGATCAACACCCGCGCCCACCGATTCGACCACTCATCCAACTCCCCATACGACAACTCCACACCCCCACACGAGACCGCCACACCACCCCGATTCGCCGCAACACCCCCCGCCACAATCTCCGGCAACAACCGCACCCCCACACCCACCCCACCCCGCACCGGCACCAACAACCCACGCTCCACCACACCCAACACATCCACACCAGCCAACGGCGTATCCGGTGCCGCGACCGCGGCGTCGAGCACCCGGGTCACCCGGCCTGCGATCGCGTCGACGGTGGCCCGGTCTACCAGGTCGGGTCGGTAGTGAAACGTCATGCGCAGCTGCGTGTCCACCGAGAAGGCGACGCTCAGCGGATAATGCGTGGCGTCGACGCCACGCACGTCGACCACCCGGATCCCGGCGAGGTCGGTGTCCTCGGTCAGGCCTCCCCGATCGATCGGGTACGACTCGAAGACGGTCGCCGTGTCGAAACCGATGTCGGGGCCGGCTGCTCGCTGGATGTCGGCGAGCCCGAGGTGATGGTGGTCGAGGAGGGCTGCCTGTTCCGCTTGTGTCCGGTCGAGCAGCCGGCCCAGCGTTTCCCGGGGGTTCAGAGTGATGCGGGTGGGCACGGTGTTGACGAACAACCCGATCATCGATTCGACACCGGACAGGTGCGGCGACCGGCCGGACACGGTGCTCCCGAACGTCACGTCGTGGCGGGAGGTTGCTGCGCCGAGCACGATGCCCCACGCCACCTGCGTCACCGTGTTCAGTGTCGTGTCGCGGGTGCGCGCGAGCGTCGTGAGGTCGGCGGTCAGTTCCTCGGACACGGTGAACCGGGCACTCTCGGGAGGAGCCGACAGCGGCCGTCCCTGTGCGTCGGGCACGAGCAGCGTCGGACCGTCGACGCCGGCGAGCGCGGTCGCCCACGCCGCTCGCGAGTCCGCCGGGTCTCGGCGATGCAGCCACGACAGGAAGTCTCGGTAGGGCCGGGGGCGTGGCAGCGCCGACACGTCCTCGTCTCCGGCCACATAGAGCGCGAGCAGCTCGCGGATCGCCGGCGGCATCGACCATCCGTCGAGAAGGGTGTGATGATTGGTCCACACGAGCCGCGATTCGCGGCTGCCGGTCGTCACGAGCAGGAACCGCACCAGAGGGGCCCGGGACGTGTCGAACGGCTCGGCGCGGTCGGCGGTGAGGACCCGGTCCAGTTCGGCGGTGCGCACGGCCTCGGGTAGATCCGTGAGGTCGATCTCGCGGAACGGTACGTCGACCGCCGCGGGAACCACCTGGACGAATGTTCCGTCTCGGGTGGGAACGAACGCCACCCGCAGATTCGCGTGCCTCTCCAGCAATGCCTCTGCGGCGCGGCGCATCCGGTCCGGGTCGACGGCGCCTTTCAGGTGCAGTTCCACCTGCACCGTGTATGCGTCGATCGACGGTTTCGCCAGCAGCGCGTGGAACAGCAACCCGGCCTGCAATGGTGCGGGCGGCCACACGTCGGTGAGCGCGCCGAAGCGCCGCTCCCATGTGTCGAGGTCGCTCTGGGTGACGTCGACGAGGGGAACGTCCGACGGTGTGAGTCCGCCTGCGTCCCCACTGCGAGCGTGGGACACCAAGGCGAACAACGTTTCCCGCCATCGCGCTGCCAGCCGCTCCACGTCGGCGTGCGCGAGCAGGGTGTCCGGGAAACCGAACCCGACCCGGAGTCGTCCACCGATCACGATCGCGTTGACCTCGATGGCGGCAGACGCCGGCATGTCGCGGTCCGGGACGTACCGCAGGTCGCCGAACCCGTCGGCGGGACTCCAGCCGACCGCGGAGTTGCCGTCCGCCGAATCCGGCACCTGACCGAGATAGTTGAAGCTGATCTGCCCCGGTTCCGTTCTCGGCAGGCTGCCTGCGGTGTCCGCGTTCAGGTACCGGAGCAGACCGTAGCCGATGCCCATGTCGGGCACTGCCCTGAGTTGTTCTTTCACGCGTTTCACGGCGCTGCCCATGTCGTGGCCGCCGGCCAGTGCGTTGTCGAGGTCGATGCCCCGGAGATCGACGCGGACGGGGAAGACCGTCGTGAACCAGCCGACGGTGCGGGACAGGTCGGCACCGGGCACCACCTGCTGCTCCCGGCCGTGGCCTTCCAACCGGATCAGAGTCGACGTTCCCGGTATTCCCCGCTCCGCTCGCCACCTCGACGACGCCACCACCAGCGCCGTCAGCAGGACGTCGAGGACGCCCCCGTGATACAGCTCCGGCAGGCGTGTGAGCAGAGCGGACGTGTCGTCGCGGGACGTCTCGACACTCACGTCCTGCAGCGCGGTCGCGAGGTCCAGCCCCGGATCGAGGGGGCGGTCGGTGATCGGAGGATCCGGTCCTTCGACGACGTCTTGCCACCACAGCAGCTCTGCGGCTCGCTCGCTGCGGGCAGCTTCCTCGGCCAGCGCGTGCGCCCAGCGGCGCATCGACGTCGCCGGTTCCGGGAGGTCCGGCGCGGCCCCCGTGCTGATCTGGGACCAGGCAGTTGCGAAGTCGGGCAGCAGAATCCGCCACGACACCCCGTCGACCGCGAGGTGGTGGGCCACCACGATCAATCGGCCTGCCCGGGCCGGGGGTGTGGCGGCAGGCTCCGGGTCGAGCCACACGAACTGGACGACCACCCCGTCGGACGGCCGCAATCTGTTCACGGCCGCTTGGTGCTCGGCGGCGATCAGGTCTGCCACCGTGCCGGGATCGGTCGCCGGGTCGAAGGCGATCCGCCGGACCAATGCGTCGGTGTCGATCTCTGTCGCGGCACGAGTCTCCATCTGCCACTGCCCGTTCGCGCCCTGATAGAGCCGCGACCGCAGCATGTCGTGTCGTGCGAGCACCGCGGTGATGGTCTCGAGGAGCCGGTCCGAGTCGATGCCGCCCGGGAGGTCGAGCAGCACGCTCTGGCTGAACCGCTCGAAGTGTCCGCCGCGCTCGATCAGGTACCGGACCACCGGCGTGGGCGGGAACGTGCCGATTCCGCCGCCCGCGAGTTCGGCGAGCGCAACCGTGGTCTCACCATCCGTGATCTCCGACTCCGCGGCCAGCGCGGCCACCGTCCGGTGCTCGAACACCTGCTGTGGCGTGAACACGAGACCTCGTGCCTTGGCACGGGATACGAGCCGGATCGACAGAATGCTGTCGCCGCCCAGCGCGAAGAACGACTCGTCCAAGCCGACCTGGTCGACGCCGAGCACTTCGGCGAACACCGACGCCAGCGTTTCTTCCGTCGCTGTCCGCGGCGCGCGGTGTGGTCCGCGCGCCACGTCCGGTGCGGGGAGTGCGGCACGATCCACCTTCCCACTCGCCGTCACCGGCAACTCCCCCAACACCACCACCACCGACGGCACCACACCCCCCGGCAACACCGACCCCGCAAACTCCACCACCACACCCGGATCCACCCGCACCCCCACCTCCGGCACCACATACCCCACCAACCGACCACCCTCACCCACCACCACCACAGCCGCCCCCACCCCCGGACACGACACCAACACCGACTCCACCTCCCCCAACTCCACCCGCTGACCCCGCACCTTCACCTGAAAATCAGCACGCCCCACAAACACCAACGACCCCAACCCATCCCACCGCACCAAATCCCCCGTCCGATACAACCGCGACCCCACCACCCCAAACGGATTCGCCACAAACGACCCCGCCGTCAACCCCGCCCGCCCCAGATACCCCCGCGCCAACCCCGCACCCCCCACATACAACTCCCCCACCACACCCACCGGCACCGGACGCAACCACCCATCCAGCACCACCACCTCCACACCCACCGCCGGACCACCCACCGTCACCACACCCCCCGCCACCAACGCATCACTGACCGTCGCCTGCACCGTCACCTCCGTCGGCCCATACGCATCGAAAAACTCCCGCCCCGGCGCCCACCGCGCCACCAACTCCGGCCCACACACCTCCCCCGCCACCACCAACACCCGCACCGACCCCAAACCCCCCGACTCCACCGTCGCCAACACCGACGGCGTCACAAAACAATGCGTCACCCCCTCCACCGACAACCACTCCCCCAACGCCGCACCCCCGAACACCCCCGGCGGCGCCACCACCAACCGCGCCCCCACCGAAAACGCCATCAACCACTCGTACACCGACGCATCAAAACTCGGCGACGCCACATGCGACACCACACACCCCGACCACAACCCGAACCGAACCCGCACCTCCTCAACCAAATTCGCCAACCCCCCATGCGTCACCACCACCCCCTTCGGACGCCCCGTCGACCCCGACGTATACATCACATACGCCGCATCCCCCACCACCAACCGCCGCACCCGATCCCCATCCGACACCCCCGCACCCGACACCCCCTCCACCACCACCACATCATCAACCCGCAACCACTCCACCACCGACGGCAACACCACCCCCGACACCGACAACCCCACCACCGCACCCGAATCCACCAACAACTCCCGCACCCGCACCACCGGCAACCCCGGATCCACCGGCACAAACGCCGCCCCCGACTTCACCACCGCCCACACCGCCACCAACAACTCCACCGACCGCGGCACCGCCACCCCCACCACCAACCCCGGACCCACACCCCGCCCGATCAACACCCGCGCCCACCGATTCGACCACTCATCCAACTCCCCATACGACAACTCCACACCCCCACACGAGACCGCCACACCACCCCGATTCGCCGCAACACCCCCCGCCACAATCTCCGGCAACAACCGCACCCCCACACCCACCCCACCCCGCACCGGCACCAACAACCCACGCTCCACCACACCCAACACATCCACACCAGCCAACGGCGTATCCGGTGCCGCGACCGCGGCGTCGAGAATGTGGGCGAGGCGCTGGGCGTCGCCGGGGCCGTGCACGTCGACGGTCCAGGAACCGTCTCGGTCGTCGACTTCCACGAACACCCCGCCGCCGGTGGAGTCCCACCGCTTCACGACGGCGACGGCACCCTCACCGATGCGCTCGACGCCGAGGTGTTCGCGCATTCCGCCTGCCACCGGCCACGATTCCACCGGACCATCTGCGGACGCGAGGAACCGGTGTCTCCGGGATCTCCGGAGTTGCAATCCCACGTTCCGTGTCAGCGCGTCGAACGTGAGTTGCGGTGCGAGGGACAGCCTCACGGGCGTGGTGGACCCGTGCGACCGGTGCCCGACCAGCACGTCCTCGACGCCGGTGCGGCTGTGCCGGTACACCGCCAGCGCCGCGAGCAGGACGGCGGCGGAACCACCACCACTGCGGCGCGCGAGCCGCACGAGCGCGCCGTCGGCGGGAATGGTGAACGGGCCGGGATTCCCCTCTTCGGAAGCCGGACCGGGCGGGGTCTCATGGCGCGGCGCTCCGGCGAGCAGGTGCTCCCAGTAGCGGCGATCGTCCGCCCAGGAGTCGCTCTCGCGGTATCGCGCATCGGAGGTCAGCGGGACGGAGGGCGGCACGAACGGCCGGGACTCCGGCGGCGAGGTGGGAGCGGCTTCCCCCGTCTCGTAGGCCTCGGCGGTGCGGCGGACGATCGCCGTCATGCCCGGTTCGTCGTTCACCAGGCGGTGGTAGCGCTGGAACCACCCGTATCGGCCATGCGGAAGCCGGAACAGGACGTGCACGTACAGCGGTCCGGTTCCGGGGTCCATCGCCCGGTTCAGCTCGTGGTCGATCCACGTCGTCACGAGCCGGCCGGGATCGTCGGACGCGGCGGCGTCGAGGACGTCCGGGCCGGTCACCGCGGCGCCGGCGACCTGTGCGGGTTCCGGGCCGTCGAGCACGAAAGTGGTGTGCAGGCCGTGGCATTCGGCCAGCGTCTGCTGCAGTACCCGGCAGAACCGGTCTTCGTCGAGCGGCCCTTCGAGTTCGAGATACTGTCCGAAGGAGGCATCGGGCAGGTCGGCGCGGAGCACCGCGAGCTGATCGTAGGTGAGGGGCAGCACCTCACCGGTACTCATGGAATCCTCGCCCGGTCTTACGTCCGAGATGACCGGCCTCGACCAGGGCGACGAGCGACTCGGGCGGGCGGTAGTGGTCGTCGCCGGTCAACTCGCGCAACGCGGTCATCGTGTCGTGGACGTTGTCCAGGCCGATCAGGTCCGCGGTCCGCAGTGGTCCCATCGGGTGGCCGAGGCAGCCTTCGAACAACGCGTCGGTGGTGTCCGCGTCGGCGATACCGTCGCCGAGCGCGGTTGCCGCCTCGGCGATACACAGCATGAGGACACGGTTCAGCAGGAATCCGGGACCGTCGCCGACGACGATGCCGGTCTTGTTCAGTGAGTCGAGGAGCGCCAGCGCACGGTCCAGCGACTGCGGCGACGTCCGCGGCCCCCGCACCACCTCGACGGTGTCCTTGAGCGGCGCGGGGTTCATGAAATGCAGTCCGACCACCTGCTCCGGTCTCGTCGTACTGTCCGCGAGACGGTCGACGGGGATGCCGGAGGTGCACGACGCGAGTAGCGCGGCGGGTGCGCACACACGGTCCAGTTCGGCGAAGACCTTCTCCTTGAGATCGATTCGCTCGGGGACGCATTCGATGACGACGGCGGCGTCCCGCAGATCGGTCATCTGCCCGGTCCAGTGCACCCGCGCGGCGACCTCGGCGGGTTTCGGACCACCGGCCCGGCCGAGGAGTATCGCGAGCCGCAGCGAGTCGCGCATCCGAGACCGGGCCCGCTCGACAGCCTGTGGGTCGGGGTCGACGACGATCACGTCGTGGCCGGCCTGCGCGAGACATTCGGCCACCCCGGCGCCCATGGTCCCCGCCCCCACCACACCGACGCTCATCGCACTGCCTTCACTCATCGCGCCGCCTCCGTCGAAAAGCCTGTGTCGTCCTGATGCACGTACTCCATCGCCACCTCCTGGGTGGGCAGGTCGGGATGAGCCTCGAGTCCGGCGAGCAGCCGCTGGAGGTCGGTGAGCATCGCGGTAGCCGTGCTCCGGTCGAAGAGGTCGGTGGCGTAGTCGAGTTCGAGGGTGTGTCCCGTGGGACCGCGGGTCCACGACAGTCCGAGTTCGGCGGGCGACGGGCCGGCCCGATCGTCACCGCCGTCGCGCTCCCCGTCGCAGCGCACCGGGAAGTGCTGCACCGCCGAGTCGGCCGCGCGAGGGTCCGCGGACAGCTCCCCGCGTACGGTCTCCACCAGCTCCGGGTAGGTGGGTTCTCCGGACAGGTCCACGGCGACGAGTCGCGGCGGTGTCCCCGGCCCCGCGACGGTGCCCACCGCCACCTCGTCCTGCGCCGTGTACCAGGCGAGGAGCGTGAGCCAGGCGGCGAGCAGTTCCGGGTGATCCGGCTGCCCGTCGAGCGTCGCCGTCACCCGTGCGGTCGAGTAGCTCGGCGGTTCCGCGCCGGTCGAGGGCTGCCGGGGCCGGTCGGCCGGGACCAGGGGCGGTGCCACCAGTCGCGCCGTCGGCGTTGGGGCCGCGTCGGTCAGGAACACGGAAATGGATTGTGTGCGAGGCGCTTCCGCGACCCCTTCGAGGATGCGGACGTACTCGGCGCACAGCGCGGCGGCAGTCCGCTCGGTGAACAGTTCCGTGCTGAACTCGAGCCCCGCCGCCATGCCGTCCTCGCCGCCCCGCTCCGTGGTGACGAGGGTGAGATCGAACTTGGCCGTGCCGGACGGCACCCCGCCGAACGCGATGGCCGCGGGGTCCTCCTGGTCGAACAGCGTCTCCGTGAGCCCTTGCTGCGACTGCAGCGCCGGCAGTTCCTGGTGGACGTGGCAGACGTCGAACAGGGGTGTCCGGCTCAGGTCCCGGTCGCCGGTGAGTGCGGTGACGACGCGGTCGAACGGGATCTCCTGGTGCTCGAGGGCGCCCAGCACGACATCACGCACGCGGGCGCACAGCTCGGTGATGCTCGGGTTCCCGGACAGGTCGGCGCGCAGTGCCACCGTGCTGTTGAAGTACCCGATCATTCCGGACAGTTCCGGCCGGTTACGCCCGGTCGTCGGTGTCCCGACCACGAGGTCGCGCTGGCGGCTGCGGCTCGCCATGAGGAGGTAGAACGCGGAGAGCAGCACCACGAACAGCGACACGGACTCCCTCCGCGCCACGGCCCGCAGGCTCCGTGTCAGGTCCTCGGAGACGGTGAACGTGTGGAACGCGCCGGTGAAGTTCTTCCGTTCCGGGCGCGGGTGGTCGGTGGGCAGCCGGAGCACCGGCACATCCTCCAGAACGGTTCTCCAGTATTCGAGTTCGGAGTCGAGCGCGGCACTCGCGATCAGTTCCCGCTGCCACAGGGCGTAGTCCCAGTACTCGACGGGGAGCGGGGCGAGGTCGGCGCGGCGACCGGCTCGGCGTGCCGCGTACAGGGCGGGCAGTTCCTGTTCGAAGATCCTCGGCGAACCCCCGTCGTTGACGGAATGGTGGGTGGTGACCTGCAGGACGTGCTCGTCGGTGCCGATCCTGATGAGCAGTGCCCGCACAAGCGGGTCGGTGGCCAGGTCGAACGGTGCCACGGCGGCCTCGTGGACGAGGGCCCGGGCCGCGGCCACCGGATCCGGTTCGCCCGACACGTCGGCGGTGCGGAAGAAGTCGCCGAGGGATTCGCGGATCCGCAGTTCCGGCTCCCCGTCGACCTCGACGTAGTTGGACAGCAGCACCCGATGCCGCGCGGCGAGGTCGTCCCACATTCCCCGGACGGCGGATTCGTCGATCGGCCCGTGCAATTCGCTGACCATCGGGAGGTTGTAGATGGTCGTGACGGCGTCGAGTTGATGATGGAACCACATGCGTACCTGACCGAACGACATCACGTGCCGCCCCCGCGGCACGATCGGGGGTAGCCCACCGGACGCGGACGTGCCGTCCGCGAGGAGTGCGGCGAAGTCTGCGACCTTCGGCCGCTCGTAGAGGTCGATGAGTTTGGGCCGGACCCCGTACCGGTCGGACACCCGGTCGACGAGTTGCATGCCGATGAGCGAGTTTCCGCCGAGGTCGAAATAGTCGTCGTCGGCGCCGACGTCCCTCTCGCTGTGGAGCAACTCGCGCAGTGTCGTCTGCAACCAGTCGAGGCTGTCTTCCGGCGCGGCCGTCACCGCTCGGGTGCTCGGTTCCGCCGAGGGATTGTCCGGCGCGTCGGCCCAGTCGGGTTGGCCCGGGAGGTCGAACCAGCACCGCGAGCCGCGCATCGGGTGGCCGGGAAGTCGCACTCGCCAGGCGGAGTCGTCACCACGGTCGACGGCCGCCCAGTCGAGGTCGATTCCCCGCTCGTACAGCCCGGCGAGGAGGTGTGTGACCGCGTCGGACGTGTCCGGCGCGCGGAGTATTTCGGCGTCCGGCGTGTCGCGGAGAGCGTCGGCGAGCAGCGCGCCGAGGCGTCCCTCCGGGCTCGGCTCCACGAAGACGACGGGGCCGTCCGCGAGCATTCCCTTCGCGACGGCGACGAGCCGGTCGGTGTCGATCGAGGGGTCCACGGCCACGGCGGCGATGTCTGCAGCCTCCACCGCCGACATCGTGTCCCGCAGATACCGGGCCGCGTACCGGGACACGCCACCGCTGAGGACGGCGTCGACGGTGACTCCCGCTGCCCGGAGTTCGCGGTGGACGGCGATCTGGCCGGCGAGGAGGTCCGCCTCGGCGCCGGTGGCGGGAAGCTCCGACGGCAGGGTGCGGCCGCGCAGTGCGGGCGGCATCCGATCGGGCGACAGCAGCAACGCCACGGCGGGGCGTTGCCGGGTGAGCGGTGCGGACTCCTCGCGGCGGGCGTGGAGTTCGGCGGCGCACGCAGCGAGCGACTGCGCGAGTTCGGCAATGCTGCGTGCGTGCACCGCCACCCGGTGGTCGTGGTGCGGGCGGCCGCGGTTGAGGGTGAAGACCACATCGTCGAGGTCGTGCCCGCGGATGGCAGTCGCCAGTTCGGCACACAGCGTCGCGAGGGCGCCCACGCTCTTCGCCGACACCCCGACCAATCGAGTCGTAGTGCCGGCGCGGGATCCGACGGCACGCTCCGGCGGTTGTTCCACCACGCAGTGTGCGTTGATGCCGCCTAGGCTGAACGAACTCACCCCCGCCCGCCGGGGTCCGGTCTCGTCGCTCCACGTCCGGGCCTCGGTGACCACCTCGATTCCGTTGTCCGCGAGGTCGACTCCACCGGTGGGTCGTTCGAAGTGCAGCGACGGGTACAACTCGCCGTGCTCGACGGCCAGGATCGCCTTCACGAGGCCGGACACCCCGGCGGCGTGGTCGAGGTGACCGATGTTGGTCTTCACCGAACCGATCGGCAGTACGCCGGGACGGCCCCGGAACGCGGTCGTGATCCCTTCGAGTTCGACCGCGTCGCCCAGTGGGGTTCCCGATCCGTGGGCCTCGAGGTACCCGGCATCGTCCGGGGTGAGGCCCGCCTTCTGCCAGGCCCGGGAGATGACGGCCACCTGCGCCCGGGCGCTCGGGGAGCTGATCGTCGCGGACGAATGCCCGCTGGACACCGTTGCGGTGCCACGGATCACGGCGTGGACCGGGACGCGATCGGCGCGGGCGCGGGCCATCGTGGTGAGGAGGAGCGCCGCCCCGCCCTCCCCGACCGCGGTGCCGTCCGCGTCCGCGTCGAACGCGCGGCAGCGCCCGCCGGGTGACATCAGTTCCGCGGATCCTTCGGCCATGTCCGCGCGGAGGCCGTTCACCCGGAGACTGACTCCGCCCGCGAGGGCGAAGTCGGCGTCACCCGACCGCAGCTCCCGGCAGGCGTGGTGCACCGCGATGAGCGACCCGTTGCACCCCGAATCGACGGCATAGCAGGGTCCGGTGAGGCCGAGCTGGTACGCGATCCGGGCCGGTACGGCGAACGGAACGTTGCCCAGGGTGCTCAGCACTCCCGGTTCCGCCCACATCGCCGGATACGTCGAGGTGGCGGCGCTGAACACCACTGCCGTCGCGCTGTCGCGGAACTCCGCCACCGAGTAGCCGGCGTCCTCGACCGCCTGATACGCGAGGACGAGTGCCAGACGCTGCTGCGGGTCGATCAGCGACGCTTCCCGTTTCGACAGGGTGAAGAAGGCGTAGTCGAACGTGGAGATGTCCTCGACGAAACCCATCGCGTGGTAGTGGGAGGGAGGCCCCAGCCCGGTCTCCTTCGCCCGTGACCGCGACAGCGGACGTACCGAATCCCGGCCCGCCGCGAGGTTGGCGCGGAACTCCGCCAGGTCCGCGGCCTCGGGGTAGCGCGCGGCGATGCCGACCACGGCGATGTCGTCGTCGCCCGGCGTGGGATGTCGCATGGTAATGCCTCCTCCCGGCTGCTCAGAACTCGTAGGTGGCGGGCGCGGACGCCTCGCCCGTGTCGGTGGACTGCGAAATCGCCTCGGCCTGCGCCGCCACGGTGACGAGGTCGAACAGCTGGCCCACCCGCAGCGCTCCGGGCCACCGCTCGTCGAGACGACGCTGCAGTTCCACGACGCGATGCGAGTTGCCGCCGACGTCGAAGAACCCGTCTTCGGGACCGAAGTCGTCGTGCCCCAGCACCGCCGCCCAGTACTCGGCGACCGACCGTTGCAGCGCGGTCCAGCGTTGCCGCGACTCGCCGGGCGCAGGCTCCGCCTCGGAGACGAGTGCGCGCAGCGCGTTCTCGTCCACCTCGCCGTCCGCCGTTCGCGGGACCGCACCGAGTGCGACGAACCGCGTCGGAACCGATCGGGCGTCGAGCCGCCCGGCGCTGAACGCCCGCAGGTCCTCCGCCATCGGTAGCACGGCTGCCGCGGCCGCCGGGACCCAGAAGGCGGTGACGCCGGCCGCGGTCGTGAGGACCACCGCCTCGCGGACTGCCGGGTGGCTCTCCACGACGTCCGTGACCGAACGCGCCGGAGACCCGGTGGCGCCGACGCTCAGCAGTCGTCCGGACCGGTTCCACCGCGCGAGCGTTCCCGTCCGGACCATCCGGGAGCCCGGGGCGCCGAACGGATTCGCCACGAACGTCGTGGCCGCCGCCCGCGCCGAGGTGTGGTGCTCCCGCGTATCGGCCACGTACACGGCGCCGGTCACGCCTTCGGGGATGAGCTGCAACCGGGGATCGAGCACGACGGTCTCGGCCGCGGCACTCCATTCGCGAATCCGGGTGCGCTCGTCCGGGGCCAGCACGTCGACGTCTCCGACGGCGACACCCGGATCCGCGACGAATGCCGCGAGGATCCTGGTGAAACGATCGGCCAGGGACTGCACGGTCGCCGCATCGAAGAGGTCGGTGGCGTAGGTGAATCCTGCCGTCATCCCTTCCGGTGTTCCGGAGTCGTCGTACTTCTCGCGCACCGTCAGCTGCAGGTCGAAGAGCGACACCTCGACGTCGGGTTCGAGGACTTCGGCCTCCAGGTGTGGGAGCGCGAGATCGGGGTGCTCGGTGTTCCGGAACTCGAGCAACACCTGGAACAGGGGTGAATGCGACTGGGACCGAGGCGGGTTCAGCGCCTCGACGACCCGCTCGAACGGCACGTCCGAGTGGGCGTAGGCCGCGAGGTCGGTCTCGCGGACCCGTGCGAGCAGATCCTCGAAAGTCCCCGACACGTCGGTCCGCAGGACGAGCGTGTTGACGAACATCCCCACCACGTCGTCGAGGACGGCCTCGCCGCGGCCGGCGACCGGCGACCCGATCACCACGTCGCCGGTACCGCCCGAGCGGACCAGCAACACGGCGAGGGCCGCGTGCACGACCATGAACACGGTGCACCGCCGGGTCCGCGCCAACGCCACCGCGTCCCGGTGCACGTCGGCTCCGATCGCGAACGTCACCCGGTCGCCGGACGCAGAGCGCCGCGGCGGGCGGTCACGGTCCGTGGGCAACGCGGTCACGGCCGGCGCGTCGGAAAGGGTGGATCGCCAGTAGTCCAGTTGGCGCGACAGCAGGGAGTCCGCATCGTCCGCCGAGCCGAGGAGTTCCCGCTGCCACACTGTGTAGTCGGGGTATTGCACCGGCAGCGGCTCCCATCCCGGCGTGCAGCCCTCGGTCCGCGCGGTGTAGGCCGTCATCACGTCGCGGGCGAGCGGAACCATCGAGAACCCGTCGGCCGCGATGTGGTGCACCACCACGACGAGGACGTGCTCCCGGTCGCCGAGTGGGAACAGCCTGGCCCGCATCGGGACTTCGGTGGCGACGTCGAAGCCCGCGGACACGAGTTCCGAGATCTGTTCGCGTACCGCATCGTCGGACGTCGACACGGTGAGCTGCGCGACGTGGCCCGCACCGACGATCACCTGAGTGGGTCCCGAATCGCCGTACGGGTACCGGGTGCGGAGCGATTCGTGCCGCTCCACCACGTCGGCGAGCGCGGCGGTCAGTGCGTCGACGTCGAGGTCACCCGACAACCGGACGATCATCGCGACGTTATACGCGGGCGAGGACGGGTCGAACTGATTGAGGAGCCACATCCGGTGCTGCGCCCACGACAGCGGCACCGGGTCGGGGCGCCGGGGCACCGCCACGGCGGGCCGGGCCTCTCCGCCCGCGGTCTCGCGCGCGATCCGCGCCGCGAGCGCCCGCACGGTCGGGGTCTCGAACACGTCCCGCACACCGACATCCGTGTCGAGCGCGGAGTTGATCCGCGCGACCACCTGCGTCGCAGTCAGCGAGTTGCCACCGGACGCGAAGAAGTCGTCGTCGGCACCGACGACACCGCCCCCGAGAACCTCGGCGAACACGTCGGCCACCGCGGACTCGAACGGTGTGCCGGGTGCACGGAAGATGCGGGGCGCGAATTCGGGGTCCGGCAGCGCGTGCCGGTCGACCTTGCCGTTGGCCCCCAGCGGCAGCCGGTCGAGGACCGTCACCGAGGCCGGCACCATGAAGGGTGCGAGCACGGACCCGGCGAACCGCAGCACCTCGGTCGTGTCGAGGTCCGCGCCGTCCTCCGCCGTGACGTATCCGGCGAGGACCGCCTCCGCAGCGGGCGTGCGGCGGACGACGACCACCGCCTGCGCGACACCGGGGCAGCGGGTGAGCGCCGCCTCCACCTCCCCCGGCTCGACCCGCTGGCCGCGCAACTTGACCTGGAAATCGTTGCGGCCCAGATATTCCAGCCGTCCTTCCTTCGTCCATCGCATCAGGTCGCCGGTGCGGTACATGCGGGAGCCGGGGTGGTCGAACGGGTTCGCCACGAACGAGGCGGCGGTCGCTCCTGCCCGCCGGTGGTAGCCGCGCGCCAGCCCCTCCCCCAGCACGTACAGCTCACCGACCACACCGACCGGCACCGGACGCAGCCACTCGTCGAGGACGAGTTCGCGGACACCGCGCATCGGGTGGCCGATCCGCACGGGGTCGCCGGGTGTCATCGGGTCGCCGATGTTCGACATCACCGTCGTCTCCGTCGGACCGTAACCGACGAGCAGGGTGCGCCCGGACGCCCAGCGAGCCAGCAACTCCGGCGGGCAGCGTTCGCCGCCGACGACGAGCGTGCGGAGCAGGCGCAGTCCTCGCGGGTCGATCGTGGCCAGGACCGCCGGGGTGGTGAACGCGTGCGTGATCCGCTCTGCCGCCAGCAGCTCCGTCAGGGCGGCGCCGCCGTACACCTGGGGCGCCGCGATCACCAGTCGCGCACCGGCGCCGAACGCCATCAGGTATTCGAGCATCGTCGCGTCGAACCCGGGTGAGGCGAGATTCAGGACGCGCGAGGCGTTCGTCGTCGCGTACCGGGCGCGCTGATCGATCGTGAAGTTCTGCAACCCCGCATGGGGGATCACGACGCCCTTCGGTGCCCCCGTCGACCCGGACGTGTACATCAGATACGCCGGATGGCCCGGTCGCAGCGGCACGACCCGGTCGTCGTCGGCGATCGGACGGGACTCCCAACGCCGCGTCGGACCGGGATAGTCGAGGAGCAGCCATTCCACGCCGTCCGGCATCCGGTCACGCTGTTCGGCGACGGTGAGTCCGGCGACCGCCCCGCAGTCGGCGAGGATGTCGGCGATCCTCCCCGGCGGCAGACTCGGATCCACCGGCACGAACGACGCACCCGACTTCGCCACCGCCCACACCGACACCACCAGTTCCACGGACCGGACGAGCCCGATCGCCACGTGGTCCTCCGGTCCGATTCCGCGCCGGATCAACACCCAGGCCAGGCGGTTCGACCAGTCGTCGAGTTCGCGATACGACATCACCGCGTTGCCGTACGACAGCGCGACGGCGTGCGGGTCCCGGGCGGCCGCGGCGGAGAGGATCTCCGGCAGCAGCCGGGTCGTGCCGGTGGGCCGCCCGCGCACCGGGACGAGTGCCTCGCGTTCGCCGGGGGACAGCAGATCGAAGTGGGCCAGCGGAACGTCGGGGTCGGCGACCATCGCGTCGAGGAGCCGCACGTATCGTTCGGCGAACTTGCGGACGGTCGCGGTGTCGAAGATGTCGGTGGCATAGGTGAATCCCGCGCTGATCCCGGCGGGTTCCCCGTCCTCCCCGAATCGTTCGGCCAGGGTCAGCTGCAGGTCGAACGTGGAGACGGAGACACCGAGGTCGATTTCCTCCACGTCCAGTTCCGGCAGGCTCGGGGTGGGCCGCACGACGTCCTGGAATTCGAACAGCACCTGGAACAACGGCGCGTGGGCCGTGGTGCGCGGCAGAGCGAGTGCCTCGACCACCCGCTCGAACGGCACCTCCGCATGCGCGAACGCCTCCAGATCGCGGTCCCGCACGGCGGCGAGCAGCGCGGCGAACGAGTCGGCGCCGTGCACGGGGGTGCGCAGTGCCAGGGTGTTGACGAACATCCCCACCAGGTCGTCGAGCACGGCCTCACCGCGGCCCGCCACCGCGGATCCGATCACCACGTCGGTGGTGCTTCCCAAGCGGGACATCAGTACCGCGAACACCGCGTGCGTCACCATGAACACGGTCGCATCGTGTTCTCGCGCAAGGGCTACCACCTTCCGGTGGAGGCGCTCCCCGATGTCGAACGACTCCCGCGCGCCGGCGAGCGACCGGTGTTCGGGACGTGCGCGATCCATCGGCAGGTCCGTCACGACCGGCGCATCGGCGAGCGCGGAACGCCAGTACCCGAGCTGGCGGGACATCAGGGAGCCGGGATCGTCCTCCGATCCGAGCAGTGCCCGCTGCCAGATGCTGTAGTCGGCGTACTGCACCGGAAGCGGCACCCAGTCCGGCGCGTGTCCCCGCGCCCGGGCGGTGTACGCGGACGTGATGTCCCGGGCGAGCGGGCCCAGCGACAGCGCGTCCGCCGCGATGTGATGGACCACCAGGGCCAGGGCGTGATCGTGTGGTCCGGCCTCGAACAGGTGCGCCCGCAACGGAACCTGCGCGGTCACCTCGAAGCCCGCCGACAGCGCCGCCGCGAGCCGGTCCCGCAGGTCGCTCTCCCCCGACACCGTGACCGCGCGGAGACCGGGTACCGCGTCCGCCGCCGGGATCACCGACTGCACGGGCGTGTCGCCCCGCATGGGGAAGATCGTCCGCAACGCCTCGTGCCGGTCCACGACGTCGGTCAGCGCCGTGTGCAGCGCCGCGACGTCGAGGGGGCCGCGCAACCGGAAGGCCGCCGCGATGTTGTAGGCGGGTGACGTCGTGTCGAACTGGTCGAGGAACCACATCCGCGTCTGGGCAAGGGACACCGGCGCCGCCGCGGATCGGTCCGTCGCCACGAGCGGCGGCCGGTCGGCCGAGTCCGCCCGGCTCACCCGAGTCGCCAGCGACCGCACCGTCCGCGCTTCGAAGACGTCGCGCACTCCCACGCCCGCACCGAGCACACCCTGGATCCGCGCCACGACCTTCGCCGCGATCAGCGAGTTGCCGCCGAGCGCGAAGAAGTCGTCGTCGACGCCGACCGCGGGCACGCCGAGCAGCGCGGCGAAGATGACGGTGAGCGACTCCTCGACGGGAGTGCCCGGTGCCACGAATTCGGCGCGAGAATCCGTGACGGGCGCCGGAAGTGCCGCCCGGTCCACCTTCCCGTTGACGGTCAGCGGCAGCCGCTCGAGGACCGTCACCGAGGCCGGGACCATGTACGACGGCAGCGCGCCTCCGGCGAATTCCAGCACGGCCTCCGGGTCGACGATCGCACCCGCCTCGGGCACCACGTACGCCGCGGGCGCCGGGCCCGTCACCGGATCTTCGTGCAGGGTCACCACTGCCTGCGCGACCCCGGCACACCGGCCCAGCACCCATTCCAGTTCGCCGAGTTCCACCCGGAACCCGCGGATCTCGACCTGGAAGTCGTCGCGTCCGAGGTAGTCGAGACCCCCGTCGCGTCGCCACCGCACGACGTCCCCGGTCCGGTACATCCGGGCACCCGACGCATCCGCGACGAAGCGGGACGCCGTGAGCCCGGCGCGGCCCAGGTAGCCGCGCGCGACCTGCGGTCCCGCCACGTACAGTTCGCCCGCCACACCGACCGGCACCGGATGCAGCCGCGCGTCCAGCACCGACACCCGGAATCCGGGAATCGGCCGCCCGACCTTGCTCGTCCACGCGGCCGCGGCGAGCCCGCGACCGAGCGGGAGGTGCGTGACGTGCACCGTCGTCTCGGTGATGCCGTACATGTTCACGAGCACGGGCGCACCCTCGTCGCGGCGGGAGTACCAGCGTTCGAGTTGCCCGAAGTCGAGCGCTTCGCCACCGAGTACGACGTACCGCAGCGGCGGTGTGCCCGCGCCGTCCTCCGCATCGGCGACGTCGATCAACTGCGAGAACGCCGTCGGGGTCTGGCTCAGCACCGTCACCCGCTCGCGGCGCAGCAGCGCGAGGAACGCGACGGGCGACCGGGTGGTGTCGAAGTCGACGACGACGAGCGTCCCGCCGTGCAGAAGGGCACCCCACAGCTCCCAGACCGAGAAGTCGAATGCCGGGGAGTGGAACATCGTCCACACGTCGGTGTCCCCGAAGCGGAACAGATCCCGGGTGCTCGTGAAGAGCGAGACCACGTTGCGGTGTGACACCGCAACGCCTTTCGGCCGGCCCGTCGATCCCGACGTGTAGACGACGTAGGCCACCGAGTCCGGATCGATCGGTGCCCGTTCCGCGTCGGTCAGCGGGTCGGCGGAGCCGCCGCCGAGATCCGTGTCCGTCGGATCGAGGAGCAGAACGGGGACGTCCGATGTCGGCAGCGCGGTCGCGGTGTCGCGGGTGGCCAGAATGCACATCGGGTGGGCGTCGTCGAGGACGAGCCCCGAGCGCTCACCGGGATGGTCCGCGTCGATGGGGAGGTACGCGGCCCCGGCCTTGACGACCGCCAGGAGCGCGACGACGAGCGCCGCCGACCGCGGCATCGCGACCGCGACCGACGACTCCGGACCCACCCCCAGCGAGAGCAGGCGCCGCGCAAGGCGGTTCGAGCGGGCATCGAGGTCGCCGTAACTCATGCGCTCGCCACCCGACACGACTGCCGCGGCGTCGGGGCTCCGCGCTGCCCGGGCGGCGAACAGCGCACCGAGTGTCGTCTCGTCGGCGGCATCCGCGGGCCGGGACGACCAGTCCCGCAGCAGGGCACGTTCGGCCGGTTCGACCAGGTCGATGTCCCCGATCACGTCCGACGGATCCGCGGCGGCCTCGGCGGTCCGCACGAACCGCCGAGCGATTCCCTCCACGGTGGCGGCGTCGAACAGGTCTGTCGCGTAGGTGAATCGGGCCGTCGTGTCCGAAACCCGCACCCGCAGATCGAGGTCGCCGAGTTCCCCGCCCTGATC
Organism: Rhodococcus wratislaviensis; assembly: GCF_900455735.1. Classification (GTDB taxonomy): domain Bacteria; phylum Actinomycetota; class Actinomycetes; order Mycobacteriales; family Mycobacteriaceae; genus Rhodococcus_F; species Rhodococcus_F wratislaviensis. Next base: position 88,957 of record NZ_UAUI01000021.1, read on the forward strand.
CGAGAATTCGAGTAGCACCTGGAAGAGCGGTGCGTGCGACCCGGACCGCAGCCGGTCGAGCGCGTCTGCGATTCGGAGGGCGGGCACACCGCGGTGTGCGAACGCCTCCGCGGCCGCGACCCGCACCGTGTCGACGTACTCGCCGAAGCGGTCCGAACCGCGCACGTGGGTCCGCACCACCACCGGGTCGGTGTCCGTCCGCCTGCCGATGACGACGTCGTCGGTCCGGGCCGATCGTGCCAGCACCAGCGCCAGCACCGCATGGATCACGGTGGCGGCGTCCGTGCGGTGTGCGGCCGCCCACGCTTCCAGGCTGCGCCGCAGATCCGGGTCGAGTGCGACGTCGACGGCGGCGCTGCGATGGGACGGCCGTGCGGGCCGCGGACGGTCGGTAGGCAGGTCCAGCACCGGGGGCGCGTCCGCCAGTGTGCGCGTCCAGAAGTCGAGCCGGGCCGTCTCCTCGTGGACGGTGCTGAGCGCGGTGTCCGCGTCGGCTGCGACGAAATCGCCCAGCAGTCCCAGGAATTGCCGGTGATGCGCGTCGACCTCGTCGGCGTCGTACCGGTTGGGGTTGGCCAGGAAGTGAACGAAGGTCCGGACCGGCGTGCCGCTCCGGTACACGTTGACGAGCAGGTCCTCGACCGGCCCGGACGTGACGATGTGGTATTCGCCGACGAGCGACCCGAGAGCGAGTTCCTGGTGGAAGAGCATGACGTTGACCATCGGACCCGACAGTGTCTCCGCCGCACCGGCGCCCGCGTCGCGCCGGATGTCGCCGAGCCCGAAACGCTGGTGTCGCAGCGCGCCCATCAGGTCGAGTTGCACCCGCTCCACCAGCTGCCCCACCGTGTCCTCGGGGCGGATCTGCACGGGAAGCGGCACGACACCCGCCACCATTCCGCCGGACCGTCGCAGCGTCGCGGTGGTGCGCGCCGACACCGGGATCTTCACGAGCACGTCCCGGCGTCCGGTCGTCCTCGACAGGTAGCAGGCGAACGCGGCGATGATCTTCGCGGTCCCGTGGGCGCCGGCGTCGCCGAGCGCACGCTCCGCCGAGTCCGGCAGGGGTGCGGTGACGTCGGTGCTCGTGGCAACCGCGGGCCCGGTCCGCCGGGCCAGGGTCGACCCGGGTCCGAGGCCGCCGACCCGTTCGGCCCAGAACTGCCGGTCCGCGGCGAAGCGGCTCGACGACCGGTACTGCTGGTCGGCGTCGTACAGATGCCGGGGGTCCACGGCCTCGTTGGGCGGCAGTTCCCGGTCGAGCACCTCCGCGGTGTAGCGGGACGCGATGCGGTTGAGCATCGTCATCGCACCGTAGCCGTCCAGGGCGACATGATGAATCTTGCTGTACCACAAGTAGTGCGCGTCGCCGACGCGAAGAATCGACGATTCGACGAGGCGGTCGCGAGTCGGATCCAGTGGGATCTCGCAGTCGGCGCGGATCCATCGACGGGCGGCCTCCACCGGTTCGGCGTCCCCGCGGAAGTCCATCAGGCCGATCGACCGGTCCGCCGACGGATCGACCAGTTGGAACGGCTGACCGCCCCTGTCGATCAACCGGAGAAAGGGCGACCCGAATTCGTCGGCGGTCGCGACGGTGGCCTCGCGCAGGAGGTCGACGTCCAGGTCGCCGTGCACCTCGACGTACTGGGCGATGCACAACGGCACGTCGGGGGCCAGTTGCTGGGCCAGCCACGCCTCATATTGGGCCGAAGACAGCGGGAACGGTGCGTCCGCGCGGCCTGCGGCCTCGGTATGGTGCTCACGCAACGCCACCACCTCCGCTGGGCAGCAGCCGGCGCAACGCCGCCTCGTCCACCTTGCTGCTCGGTGCGAGCGGAAGGGCACCGAGCGCGAGGAAGCGGTCGGGCACCGCCTGCGCGACGAGCCGCTCGGCGCAGTGCGCGATCAGGTCGCGCGGTGTGGGCAGTACGGTCGCCGCGGCCGCGGGCACCCAGAACGCGGTCAATACCGTCTCCCCGTGTTCGTCGGCGGTCGCGAGAACCACGGCCTGGTGTATCGCGGGGTGACTCTCCAGGACCGCCTCCACCGCGTGTCTCTCGACCCGGGCGCCGCGCACTTTCACCTGTCCGTCGAATCGGCCCCGGAATTCGATGTCGCCGTGCGGATCGACGCGCGCGAGGTCACCCGTGTGATACATCCGGGCACCCGGCCGCGCCGCGAAGGGGTCGGCGACGAAGCGGGCCGCGGTGGCGGCCGGGCGGGACGCGTACCCCTCGGAGATCTGCGGACCGCCGATGTACAGGTCCCCGACCGTTCCGTACGGCACCTCGACCAGTTTCGCGTCGAGGACGTACGCCGTGCTCGCCCCGAGTGGTCTGCCGATCGGCGCGATCGAGGCGGGCACGTCGCGCACTGGATGAGCCAGGCAGCTGACGGTCGTCTCGGTCGGACCGTACTCGTTGCTCAGCGGGACCCCGGACAGCACCGCTCGATGCTGTTCGACGAGCGTGCCCGGAAGGGCTTCTCCCGCAAGCGTCACCAACCGCAGACGTTCGCGCAGCGGGGTGAGATGCGGCAGCAGCAGCCGGTAGAAGGAGGGGGTCGCGACCAGGTGGGTGGTCCGCCACGTCCGGGCGAGCGCGGCGACGGCCTCGGCGTCCATCAGTTCGCGGGCGTCCGGGAGCACACTGGTGCCGCCGGTGCACAACGCCCACAGGGTTTTCAGCAGGGAGCCGTCCCACGTGAGGCGGAACGCGGAGAACGTGACGAGGTCGCCGTCGTCGAAGTCGTAGTTGCGACCGTCGACCATGCTCGCGAGGTTGGCGCGGCTCGCGACGACGGCCTTGGGGACGCCGGTCGACCCGGACGTGGTGATCACGTAGGCGGCGGCGCCCGCGGGCACGTCCTCGGGAAGATCGGCCCGTTCGGCGACGGGCGGGTGGTCGGCGTCCCGGTCGTGCAGTGCGGGAACACGTCCGCCCGCACTCCGGGCGAGTTCCCGGACCGACTCCGGCGACGTCTTCGGATCCGCGGACCCGAAGACGATGGCACCGCAGTCGATGTCGCCGAGGAGCGCGCGGAGTTGACCCACCGGATGGCCGGGCTCGATGACGCACCACGCCGCACCCAGCCGCAGCGCGGCGATCATCCCCACCACCGTCTCGACGCTCTGCCGCTGGTGGATCAGCACCACCCGGCCCGGCCGCACGCCCAGGGCCGCGAGTTGCCGCGCCAGTGCCTCGCTCACCGAATCGAGTTCGCGATACGTCAGCGTCCGGTCGCCCACCACGATCGCGATCCGGTCGGGAACCCGCGCGCACTGGCGGAGGATCCCGGACATCACCCCACCGTTCGCGACCACGTCCGTCATGGCGCCACGTCTCCCGAGAGGACCGCGACGTGATCGGCGTTCGGTGCGCCGGCACTGCGAACGTCACTGCACAGCAGCAGCATCCGATCGGGGGTTGGGTCGACCACGTCGAAGCCCGCGAATCGCAGGGTCACCAGCATCACCCGGTTGACGTCCGTCGGCACGAACTCGGCGAGCGCCCGCCTGCCGTGGGTGCGTGCCCGCTCGACGACGTGCCGGATCAGCGCGGTCCCGACCCCTCGGGACATCACCCGGCACGACATCAGCAGCAGTTGCAGGACGGAATCGTCGCCGCGGATCTCCGAGACCGCGAGACCGATCGTGCCGTACCCGCCGAATCGGTCGCCGAGCGACGCGACGAGCACCTCGTGGTCGTCCGAGGCGCACAGCCGGCGCAGTTCGTCGATGCCGAAAGTCCGGCCCGTCGTGTTGAGTTGATGAGACCGCACGGTCAGTTCGTGGGCGCGTTCGAGGTCGTCCTCGGTCGCCCGGCGGACCGTCATGACCAGTTCGAGCGACGCCAGGAATTCGGAGTTGGACCCGCGGAACTCCTGTTCGCTCACCTGACGGATCCGTTCGGCGCGATACAGCGACCTCCGCTGCCTCGCCTCCTCGGTGACGGCGGGCGGCGTCAACTCGGGAAGGTCGGGGAACGACGCGATCTGCTCGGCCGGATAGCAACGCACCGGGGGAAGCGCCTCGGACACCTCGGCCCGCTCGACGGGATCGTTGTCGACGAACGCGATGGTGTCCAGACCCAGATTCAGTGTCTCCGCGATGCGGCGCACGGCCTCCGACTTCGGGCCCCAGCCGACGTCGACGGCGCAGAACAGTTCCTCGATGCCGTGCATGCGCAGGTGCGCGGCGGCGGGTTCGTATTCGCCGCGGCTCGCCACGGCGTGCAGGATGCCGCGGCGGTCGAGCACGTCCAGGGCGCGGAGGGCGTCCGCTTTCGGCACCGGGGCATCCTGTTCGAGGACGACGCCGTCCCAGATGGTGTCGTCGAGATCCCAGACCATGCACTTGACCGTCTGCGCCATCGCGATCACTTCCCGTGCCCGGGTCGATCCGGCAGGCGCCGGAGCAGTGCGCTGCTCCACGCCGCGACCGGGCTGCTGTTCATGATCACGCAGTAGTCGCCGGGCGCCTGTGCGGACGCCGCGCGCTCGAGGTTCGCCGCGACGTCGACCGATCCGAGGTGGCCGAACCGGGCCAGGTTGTCGCGGCAGACGGGATCGATGGTGACATCGAGCGCCTCCTGCCAGAACGCGAACGCACCGAGCGACAGGTTCTGCATGAGAAATACGCCGATCGCGTCCTGCTGCAGCCCGTTCCGGGCCAGCAGGTCCGCGTTGATCTCCGTGAACCTCTTCCGGCTCTCGACCGCGAGGCGGAACGAGTACGTGGGTTCGTCGGCGCATTCCTCGACCCAGTCGGCTTCGCGGACGTCGCGGTAGTCGATGTGGAACAGGTCGGCGTATTTTCCGTCGCTGCGGATCATCTGGTCGACGAGTTCGTAACGCCCGGTCCCCGACGTCGTCAGCAGGACCGCGGCGGCGCCGTCGCCCAGGAGCGTCATCGGCGACCGGTACCGTGACCGGGTCGGTGTCTTCGCCGCAGCGACGACGAGGACGTTCTGGCAACGGGGGTCGCCGCGGAGCAACGCCGACGCGAGCGCGAACGCCGCCGAGACGGACACGCACCCGAGGTCCCCCACACCGGTGGTGAACGCCTGGGTCGCGCCGAGCCGGTGCTGCAGCCGGGTCGTCTCGGATGCGAGCAGATACTGCGGAACCCGGCCCTGGACGAGCAGCAACGCATCGAGCTGGGTGGCGTCGAGGCCCGCCGTCCGGAGCACCTCGTCGGCCGCGGCGTGCGCCAGATCCACCTCGGAGAGCCCGATTCCGATCCGCACCGTGTCGATGCCCAGAGACAAGGCGTGCTCGCGCTGAGCGATCGGCAGTTCGTCGAGCTCGGGCAGGCCTGCCACGGTCACCTCGTCGTCCGGGAACCAGAGCGCTACCGAATCGATCGTGACCGGTCTGTCAGCGGTCATCGCGCACCTCCCCCCAGCACGTACTCACCGATCTGGAGTTCGGCGACCTCCGTCGCGCCCTCGATGATCTGCATGACCTTGGCGTCGCGGAAGAAGCGACCCACCCTGCTGCCGGGGGCGCATCCCGCGGCCCCGAGCACCTGGACCGCCTGCTGGCTCACCGACGCGGCGACCCGGGCCGCGGCGTACTTCGCGGCGATCGTCGTGAACAGCGCGCTCGGCTCGTGGGCATCGCGTTGTTCGGCGGCCCGTTCGCACAGCGCGCGGGCGCCGGCGGCATCGACCCAGCTGCGACCGACGATCGCGCGGACCGAGTCGTGCTCGGACAACACGGCGCTGCCCTGCACCCGGGTGGAGGCGTGCGCGACGGCGTCGGCGATACACCCGCGCGCCATCCCGGCGCACCCCCAGGCGATGGTGTACCGGCCGTGGTCCAGGGCGGTGCCGACGACGTGGGACAGTCCGAATCCGGGCGGTGCGATCAGGTGGTCCGCGGGGACGACGACGCCGTCCAACGCGACGTGTGCGATCCGGGCGCCGCGCATACCCAGCTGTCCGTGGACCGGTTCGACGGACACTCCGGGTGAGTCTGTTTCGACCAGCGCGGTCGTCAGCCCGGCCTGCGACCGGCCGAGGACGAGCAGTACGTCCGCGACCTCGCCGAACGTGACCCACAGTTTCCGTCCGGAGATCCGGTGATCCGAGCCGTGCGCCTCGAAACTGGTAGTCACAGAGGAGAGGTCGCTGCCGGCGCCGGATTCGGTGGCGGCGAATCCGGCGAGGAGTTCGCCGGTCGCCAGGGCCGGCACCCACTGCGCCCGCTGTTCGGCGGTGCCCCACCGATCGAGGGCGGCGTTCACCATCCCCTGCACGGTCAGCAGCGAGCGCAACGACGTGCAGACCGCCCCGAGTCTTTCTGCGACCGAGCCGAGTTCGGCCGCGTTCAGGCCGAGTCCCCGGCAGTCCGTCGTCCGATCCAGCCCGAGGACTCCCGCCCGCGCGGCGGCCTCGATGACGTCGACCGGCAGTCCGGTCTCGTCCCAGCTGCCGGCGTCGGTCTCGGCGGAGGCGACAAGTGTGTCGATTCCGATCACGGCGACGCCCCGTCCGTCGCACGAAGCTGCTCGCCCCGCTTTCTCCGAATGAAGCCCGCCACCCGCGTTGCGGTACGGAAGTTGTCGAGATCGAGATCCTCCACCTCGACCACGACGTCGTGGGAGCCCTCGATGTACGTGACGATCTCCAGGGCCCGCAACGAACTCACCAATCCCAGGGTGAAGTAGTCGTCGTCGGGACCGAGTTCCGTCGACGTGATCGAGCTCAGGTACTTCCGTAACTGCTCGACCAGCTCGTCATGGGACCCGGGCACAGGGGCATTTGCTGTGTCCATGCGCCTGGGATTCCCATTTGGACCAGCGTTCAATCATCGTGCTCTCAGGCGGCCAGCAGACCCGGCAGTCCCCACTCCGCCGCGAGCAGCTCGTAGGAGCGCAACCGGTCGCCGTGATCGTGGGTGACGCTGGTGATCACCAGTTCGTCGGCGTCGGTGAGCCTTCGCAGACTGTCGAGTCGGTCCGCAACGGTGGCTGGTGCCCCCACGAACTGGGTGATCAGCCGGTCCTCGACCGCCGCGCGTTCCGTCTCGCCGATCGGTGCCGTGTGCGCCGGGTCGGGATACGGGATCGCACCGTGCCCGCTGCGGATGCTGTGCGTCCAGTGTGCGAACGTCGACGCCAGTTCCTTCGCGGTCGCGTCGTCCTCCGCCACGACCGCGTCGGCGGAGACGACGACGTACGGCTTCTGCAGGTTCGACGACGGGCGGAACGCGGCACGGTAGGCCTCGACCGCCGCGAGGGTCGTCGACGGGCTCACGTGGTAGTTCGCCCCGAAGGGCAACCCCAGCCGGCCGGCCAGTTCGGCGCTGGGCCCCGCACTGCTGCCGAACACCCACACCTCGACGTCGGCGCCTTCGCCGGGGCTGGCGTGGAGCTCGATCCCGTCCGGGGTGCGGTACGTGCCGCCGAGCAGTGCCAGGATGTCGTCGACCTGCTGGTCGAATGCGGGCGACAGCGCGCCCGGTTGCTGGAGTACCGACTGGGCCGCCGAGAGCCGCGGAGACAGCAGGAGCCCGGACGGATCGAACGGTGCCGGGATCACGACGCCGTCGCGGATCTCCGTCTCCCGGCGGGGCGGGGCCGGCTGGTTGTTGCGCTCCGCAACCGCTTTCAGCGCCTCGGCCCGCCGCTGACCCGACCTCCCGAGTCCGAGGTCCAGGCGACCCGGATACAGCGCGTCGACGGTGCCGAACGCCTCGACCACGGCCGCCGCGGTGGTGTGGCCCAACTGCACCGCGGCGGCGCCGACCCGGAGCGTGCTGGTCGCCGCGGCCAGGATCCCGACGAGCACGGCCGGCGACGAACTGGCGACGCCCACGAAGTGGTGTTCGGCAACCCAGTACCGCTTGTATCCCCACGCTTCGGCGTGCCGGGCCAGGTCGACGGTGTTCCGCAGCGCGGTGCGGGCGGTGGCGCCCTCGCTGACGGGCGACAGATCGAGGACGGACAACGGAGTGGTCATGAGGGCACCTTCTGGAGAGAGCGGGGATTGACAGCGCGATGGTTGCGCGGGGCACCGAGTCCGAGGTGCTGCCGCAGCGTGGCGGTGGTGTATTCGGTGCGCAGAACGCCGCGGTCCCGGAGCAACGGCACCACCGTGTCGACGAACAGGTCGAGTTCGCCCGGGGTGAGGTGGGAGGGCAGGACGAACCCATCCGCTGCGTCCCCGCGGACCCACCGGACGATCCGGTCCGCGACGGACGCGGCGGTGCCTGCGAACGTCGCGGCGGACAGAACCTTCACCGCACCGGCGGGCCTGCCGGCTTCGACCGTGCGGCGCGCGAGGTCGTCGTAGAACGCGCGACCGGCCTCGAACGTGCCGAGCGGCGCGAGGATCACGTCGCCGTGCCGGGCGGCGAGATCCCGGGCCTGCGGGCCGTCGCCCGACACGATCACCACCGGTTGCGCCTGCGGGCTCCGCGGGACGGTGAAGCGTCCACCGATGTCGAAGTGCCTGCCCCGGTGGTAGAACGCCCCGGCGGTGGGGTCCGAGACGAATCGCCCCGCGCCGCGGTCGACCGTCACGACCCCCTCGGCCCAGGAATCCCACAGCGTGCGAGCGGTGTCGACGAACTCCGCGGCCCGCTCGTCGCCGGGAGCCGGCGTGTTCCACGCCGCACGGCCGCCGGACAGGTGATCGAGTGAGGCCAGCCGGCGGGCCACGTCGTACGGTTCGGCGGAGGTCGTGTCCAGCGTCGCCGCGAGCCCGATCGCGTCGGTGAACCCGGCCAGCGCGTTCGCCGCGGTGACACCGTCGGCGAGGAAGAAGTCGAATCTCCCCCGCTCCGCGGTGCGGGCGGCATGCGCGAGGACGGCGAAGTCCGTCCGGCCCGCGGGTGCCGCCGCCCCGAGCACGACCTGCTTCTCGGCCATGCCTACCGCGGGTTCTTCTCGCCGGCCTCGACCGCGAGCGTCAGCCGGTTCTCGGCGGGCGCGACCGGGCAGGTGGCGTAGTCGGTGAATGCGCACGGCAGGTTGGCCGCCCGGTTGAAATCGAGGACCACCCGGCCGTCGGCGGCGGGGGCGACCACGGCCAGTGACCGCGCCGCGGGGTACGTGCTGACCCCGCTGGTGGCATCGGTGAACAAAACGTGCAGGCCACCGTCCTTGCCGGCGAACGCGACGAGTTCGTGTGCGGCGCCGTCGTAGTCGAATGCCAGCGTCCCCAGCGCCGTGTGGTGGTGCTCGAGTCCCTCGACGACCGCACCCGTCGTCACGACGCGGGACTGGGGGAACGGGGTGAACGTTCCCGGCACGGCCCACTGCCGCGCAGGCAGGAACGTCGGGATTCCGGTGAACGCGGCGAGGGTGCCTGCCTCGGGGTCGTGGATCCGCAGGGCGACGTCACCGGTTCTGCGGATCACCTCGATGTTGCGGCTCCCGTGCCGGACGAGCAGACCGGGTGCACCCTCCAGAGGTGCGAGGGTCGCCGTGCCGTCGACCGCGTCGCCATCGACCTCGAGACCGGCGTCGGCGGTGGCCGTGATCACCACCCCGTCCGCATCGGCACGCCACTTCCCGGGCAGGTCGGGGAACGTCGTGTCGGTCTCGACGAGCCAGTGCAGGGCCGTGAGACTCAGCCATCCCAGCGGGTCGCGGAACGACTCCTCCCGCGCCGAATGCCAGTCCTGCCAGTCCTGCTCGAATGTCGCGCCTGCGGTGACTGCGGTCATGATGCCCGAACTCCTTCTGTCTGGTGATGCGGATGGCGCAGTCCGAGATGGCTGCGCAGGGTCGTCCCCGAGTACTCGGAGCGGAAACTGCCGCGGTTCTGCAACTCCGGGACCACCGTCTCGACGAACTCGTCGAGCCCGGCCGGAGTGAGGTGCGGTACCAGGATGAAGCCGTCGCACGCGTCCGCCTGCACGTAGCGGTCGATCTCCTCGGCCACCTGCGCGGCGGTGCCGACGAACTGCTGGCGGGTGGTGACCGCGATGATCAGTTCACGGATGCTGAGCTTCTCGGCTTCCGCCTTCGCCCGCCACGCGGCGGCGATCTCGCGTGGGTCCTTCGCGTGCCGGACCCGGCCGCGGGTGATGTTCGTGTCGTCGGTGGGTTCGACGTCCGGTAGCGGACCGTCCGGGTCGTACGCGGAAAGGTCACGACCCCACACCTGTTCGAGGAACGCGATCGCCGTCTGTGGGCCCACCTGCTGGTGCCGGATGTGATCGGCGCGCTCGGCCGCGTCCGCCGCGGAGTCGCCCAGCACGAAGGTCGCCGCGGGCAGCACCTTGAGGTCGCCGTGGCTGCGCCCGTACTTCGCCAGCCTGCCCTTGACGTCCGTATAGAACTTCTGGCCGTCCTCGAGCGATCCGTGAATGGTGAAGATCGCATCCGCTTGGGCCGCGCCGAATTCGCGGCCCTCATCGGAGTCACCGGCCTGCAGCAGCACCGGATGCCCCTGCGGGCTCCGGGGAATCGTGAACCGTCCCCGGATGTCGAACTGGGAGCCGGAGTGGGTGACGTCGCGAATCGCGTTGTCCGCGGCGAACACTCCCCGGGCGCGGTCGATCTGCAGCGCATCCTGATCCCAGCTGTCCCAGAACTTGCGGGCGCCTTCGATCAGTTCGCCTGCGCGGACGTACCGGTCGGCCTTGTCGAGGTATCCCCCGCGCCGGAAGTTCTCCCCCGTGAACGCGTCCGAGGACGTCACCATGTTCCATGCGGCCCGGCCGTCGGACAGGTGGTCGAGCGAGGCGAATTGCCGTGCCAGCTCGTACGGTTCGTTGAACGTGGTGTTGATCGTCCCCGCCAGGCCCAGATGTGTGGTGACTCCGGCGAGCGCGCCGAGCACCGTCAACGTGTCGGGCCGGCCCACCACGTCGAGGTCGTGGATCTGTCCCCGGTGCTCACGCAGGCGCAGGCCCTCGGCGAGGAAGAAGAAGTCGAACAATCCGCGTTCGGCGGTCTCCGCGAGGTGCACGAACGAGTCGAAGTCGATCTGACTCTTCGACTCGGGGTCGCTCCACACGGTGGTGTTGTTGACGCCGGGAAAGTGCGCGGCGAGATGAATCTGCTTGCGCTGGTTGCTCATGATGTCAGTCCTGCCCGGCGAAGTGATTGACGGGACGGGTGAAGCCGAGCCGCTCCCGGAGCACTCCGCTGTCGGGCGCTCGGTCGCCCGGGCGCAGCAGCGGCAGGACGCGCTCGGTGATCTCGTTCAGGCCGGACGTCAGCGCCAGCGGCCGGAGGGTCACGCCGTCGACGCCCCCGGCGCCCACCACGTCGGTGATCAGGCGGGAGAGTACCGGCGCGTCGCCGCGGTGGAGAATCGACGCCGGCTCGTACCGGCTGCCGGACCAGTTCTCGAGCTGCGCGAGGTCGCGTTCCGCCGCGTCGGCGGTCTCGGCGATCACCACCTCGACGTCCAGCAGGATCCGCAGCGAGGCGGAGTCCCGGCCCGCCTCGGCGGCGGCACGTCGCACCCGGTCCGCGGCGTCACGTGCTGCGTCCACGGTGGGCGCGCCGATGCGGATCACGTCGGCGCGCGCCGCGGCGACCCGGGTGGAGTGCTCGTCCCGCGCACCGATCACGATCAGCGACTGCCCCTGCGGCGATCGCGGCGTGATCGAGGGACCCTTCACGGAGAAGTGCGTGCCCTCGAAATCGATGTAGTGCAGCTTGTCCCGGTCGATGAAGCGGCCGGTGCGCACGTCGCGGATCTCGGCGTCGTCCTCCCAGCTGTCCCACAGCAGGCTGACGACCTCGATCGCGTCGGCCGCCTCCGCCCACAGGCTCTCGGCATCCTGTGCGTCCTTGCGCCCGAACAGATTCGCCTGCGCCTGACCGGCCGACACGTCCACCTGCCATCCGGCGCGGCCGAGCGACGCGTGGTCGAGGCTCGCGATGGCCTTGGACACGTGGAACGGTTCGGTGTGGGTGACGGTCACCGTCGGAACCAGACCGATCCGCTCGGTGGACGCGACGGCCCGTGCGGCGATCGCCACGGCGTCCAGTTGTCCACGCTGATCGGAGTGTCCCGTCGTGGCGATCGCGAAGGTATCGCCGACGAACGCGAGGTCCACTCCGGCGGAGTCGGCCTGCCCGAGCAGGCCGGTCCAGTAGCCGGCGGTGAAGAGGTCCTCGGCGCGCGAGTCCTGACGACGCCAGGACTGCGGATGGATCCCCGTGCCGTACAGATCGACGGCGACGAGCGGGTCGTGTGGCTCAGGCATGAATCGATTCCTCCAGCTGTGCAGAACGTGAACGCACGACGGATCGTCCCGGGATGGCGTCGAGCAACTGCCGGGTGTAGTCGTGGCGGGGATTGTCGAATATTTCTGCCGCGGTGCCCGATTCGACGATGCGGCCGGACCGCATCACCGCGACCGTGTCGCTGATCTGCCGGACCACGGCGAGGTCGTGTGAGATGAACAGGTAGCTGAGCCCGAGGTCCCGCTGCAGGCGCTCGAGCAACCCGAGGATCTGCGACTGCACCGAGACGTCCAGCGCCGACACCGGTTCGTCGAGCACGACGAGTTCGGGGTGCAGCGCGAGCGCCCGGGCGATGGCGACCCGCTGCCGTTGGCCGCCGGACAGCTCGGCCGGTCGGCGTTCGAGGTAGGTGCGCGGCAACGCGACCTGCTCGAGCAGTTCGGCGACTCGTGCCTCCCGTTCCGCCCGGGTGCCGACACCGAACGCACCGAGCGGTTCCGCCACGATATCCGCAACGGCCAGCTTCGGATCGAGGGACGCATAGGGGTTCTGGTACACGATCTGCACTCGGCGGCGCAGGGCGCGCAGCGCGCCGCCGCGCAGGGTGGTGATGTCCCGGCCGTCGAACTCGACGCGGCCTCCGGTGGGAGACTCCAACCGGATCGCGATCCGGGCCACCGTGGACTTGCCGGACCCCGACTCCCCCACCAGCGACAGGGTGCGCCCGCGGGGGACCTCGAACGACACGTCCTGGACGGCGTCGATGGCCGTGCGCCGATCGATCCGGAACGTCTTGGACACCCCGGACACCCGCAGCAGGACATCGGGTTCGGCTCCGCCCGCCTCCGCGGCGCGGCTGGGCCCCCGCCCCACCGAGAGACTCGGCGCCGCGGCCAGCAGGGTGCGGGTGTACTCGTGCTGGGGGTTCTCGAGGATCTCGCGGGTGGGACCCGCTTCCACCACCTCACCCTGGCTCATCACCACGATCCGGTCGGCGCGGTCGGCTGCGACACCCAGATCGTGCGTGATCAGCAGGACCGCGGTGCCGGATTCGGCGATCCGCGCGTCGAGGTGATCGAGAATCCGGCGCTGCACCGTGACGTCGAGTGCGCTGGTCGGCTCGTCCGCGATCACGAGTTCGGGGCTGCACGCCAGCGCGATCCCGATCAGGACGCGCTGCCGTTGCCCGCCCGAGAGGTCCTGCGGGTACTGTCTCGCCCGCACCTCGGGCTTGTCGATCCCGGCTTCGGCGAGAATGCGCACCGCCTCGACGGCGGCCGTCCGCCGGTCGGCGAGACCGTGGATCCGGAGCACCTCGGCCACCTGGGCGCCGACCCGCAGGACGGGGTTGAGCGACGTCGTCGGGTCCTGGGGAACCAGGCCGATCCGGGCGCCGCGGACCCGTCCGAGTGCGCGCTCCGACTTGGTGTCGAGACGCTCACCGTCGAACGTGACGGTGCCGGCGACGGCCCGCCCGGATCCGCTGAGCAGCCCGAGGATGGCGTGCGCGGTGGTGGATTTTCCGGAGCCGGACTCGCCGACCACGGCCACCACTTCGCCGCGCGAGACCGTGAGGTCGACGCCCTTCACGGCCACGACGGGATCGCTCACGCTCCCGTACGCCACCCGCAGTCCGGAGACCTGGAGGAGCGGCGCCGTGGTGCCTGCCGCAGCAGTAGTAGTCGAACTCATCGCACTTCCCTCTGTTCGAGTGCATGTCCGAGTCGGTGCGCCGACAGCACGACGGCCACGATCACCAGTCCGGGCAGGGTGGTCATCCACCACGCGGTGGCGAGGTAGTTCCGGCCCTCGGAGATCAGCGAGCCCCACTCCGGGGTGGGCGGCACCGCGCCGAACCCGAGGAAGCTCAGCGACGACACCGCGAGGACCGCCATCCCGAACTCGACGGCGGCGAGTGCCACGACGGGCGCGTACGAATTCCGCAGAACGTGGCGGCGCAGCACCGTGTGCCAGCGGACACCCGACGCGAACGCCGCCTCGACGTACAGCGACCGGCGCACGCGCAGCACCTCCGAACGCATCACGCGGGCGAAGTTCGCGATCAGCGACACGCCCACCGCGATGGCCACGTTGACCGTGCCGAACCCCAGCGCGGTCACCAGAGCGAGCGAGAGCAGCAGGGCGGGGATCGACAGGAGGACGTCGACGACGCGCATCAGGACGGCGTCCAGCGCGCCTCCGACGGCACCGGACAGCAGGCCGATCAGCGAACCGACGACCAGTGCGATGCCCACGGCCAACAACGTTGCGGTCAGCGACAATCCGGCGCCGTGGACCACGCGGGTATACACGTCGCGGCCGATGTTGTCGGTGCCGAACCAGTGCGCGGCACTCGGCGCCTGCAGTTTCTGGGCGGGCACCCCGACCAGCGGGTCGCCGCTCGCGAACACCGACGGCGCCACCGCGAATCCGACCGCGACGAGGAGCACGGCGGCCGAGGCCACGAGCACGAGATTACGACGCAACCACGTCACCACGCGGCGTCCGCGGCTGTCCGACTCGGACGCGATCACGGGCGGCGGTTCGACCGGCGGAGTGCCGAAACCCTCGGCCTCGTCGATCAGTTCCCTGGTGAGGATGTCAGACATGAACCTTCTCCTCCACATCCGCGCTGCCGCTGCGGTCCGAACTGCGCCTGCCCTCGACGATCCGGGGATCGATCAGCGGGTAGAGCAGATCGACGGCGAGATTGACGAGTACGTAGACGACGGAGCTCAGCACCACGATTCCCTGGACCACCGGAATGTCCTGCGCCATCACGGACGTCTGGGTGAGCCGCCCGACTCCGGCGCGCGAGAACACCGTCTCGACGACGACCGATCCGGCCAGCAGATTCCCCACGAGCACACCGGCGATGGTGAACGCGGGAATGCTCGACAGGCGCAGCGCGTGCCGGGTCTGGATCTGCCAGCGGGACGCGCCCTTCGCCCGCGCGGCTTCGATGAACGGCTGCCGCCACGTGGTCTGCAGACTCGCCGCGAGCACCTGGGCGATCACCGCGCCGGTCGGCAGCGCGAGCGTCACCGCGGGGAGCACCAGCGTCGCGATCCCCTGGTCGCCGAACGCCGGAAAGGCCTTCAGCCGGAACGAGAACAGCTGCAGCAGAATCAGTCCCACCCAGAACGTCGGCACCGCGACACCGAGCGGAGGCAGCGAGAACAGCAGATTCCGCACCCAGTGGACCCTGGTGTAGGTGGCGAGGAACGCGACCGCTGCCCCGAACACGACCGCGAGGAGCAGCGCCGCGGACGCCAGCGCGAGCGTGCTGGGGACCGCGTTCCCGATCGCCTCGGTCACCGATTGCCCGGTGGCGATCGAGTACCCGAAGTCACCGCGGACGGCGTGGCTCAGCGAATTCCAGTACTGCACCCACACCGGCTGGTCGAGGCCGTACCGCGCCTGCAGCTCCGCGACGGCGGCCGCGTCGACCGTCGTTCCGGCGGTCGCCGAGTCGACGGCGATGCTCACCGGGTCGGACGGCAACAGGAACAGCACGGCGAACGACACGGTGAACGTCGCCCACAGGACGGCGATCGCCTGCAGCACGCGTAGTCCGAGGTAGCGAATCATGGCTCAGCGTCCGCTGATCCAGGTGTCGAAGAACTGGAGCCGGGCCGAGGCCTCGAACTTCAGGTCCTGCACGTTCGGGCCGGCGCCGATCGCCTGCGACAACTCCACCGTGGGGATCCACAGGCCGTTGTCGAGCACCTGCTGCTGGGCGTCGGCGACGAGCGCGCTCCGCTCGGTGGTGTCGGTGGTGGCGAGCTGCTTCGCGAGCACGGCGTCGAGCGCGGGAATCGGTCCGCGGTTGTTCAGGTTGCGGCCCTCGAGTCCGAACTGGGTGCGGAGGATGTCACCGTCGGCGCGGGTGCTGTTGTAATAGGTGGCGTCGAAGTCCTTGGCATTCTGGCGAGCGGTGGCCTCCGGGGTGGACACGAGATTCAGCTGCAGATCCACTCCCACCTCTTTGAGCTGCTGCTGCACCAGTTCGAGGATGGCCTGGTTGCCGGCGAACACGGAGCTGAACAGAACGGGGAAGCTCAGCTTCTGACCGCCCTTCTCCCGGATGCCGTCGGCACCGGGAACCCAGCCCGCCTGGTCGAGGATCGACTTCGCCTTCTCCGGGTCGAATGTCACGTCCGGCAGCGCCACGTAGCCGGGGGTGCGGCTGGCCAGCGTGCTGGTGGCGGGCTTGAAGTTGGGCCCGAGCACGGTGTCGACCAGTTCCTGCCGGTTGATCGCCGGGACCAGCGCACTGCGCACGACCGGATCGACGAGCGGTCCGCGAGTCACGTTGGGCTGGAAACCGAACGGCGTCCCG
This sequence comes from Rhodococcus wratislaviensis, assembly GCF_900455735.1. Classification (GTDB taxonomy): domain Bacteria; phylum Actinomycetota; class Actinomycetes; order Mycobacteriales; family Mycobacteriaceae; genus Rhodococcus_F; species Rhodococcus_F wratislaviensis. Next base: position 105,459 of record NZ_UAUI01000021.1, read on the forward strand.
GGGTTCGACGTGGTGAGCACCTGCCCGCCTGCGCCTTCGATCTGCGGGGCATCCTGCGGCAACGCGTCACTGATCGCATCCAGCTGTCCCGAGGACAGGCTGCCCGTGCGGACACCGGATTCGGGCACGACACTGAACTCGATGGTGTCGAGGTAGGCCTCGCCGTCGTGGCCGAACACGTCCGAACCCCAGTTGTATCCGGCGCGCTTGGCGAGGGTCACCGACTTGTCCTGTTGGTAGTCGGCGTACGTGAACGGTCCGGTGCCCGAGATGTTGCCGGTGCACCGCTCTTCGGCGGACTTCGCGACGGACGCATCGGACAGGATGCCCAGCTGCGGGGTGGACGACGCCTGCAGGAACTGCGCGTTGGGTGCGGCGAAGTCGACCTGCGCGGTCAGCGGGTCGATCACGGTGGTTCCGGTGTACCCGGCGAGGTAGCTGGCACCGAGCGGGGCCTTGGCGCCGGAGAGGGTGTTCACGATGGCGTCGAGATTCTTCTTCACCGACTCCGCGGTGAAAGGCGTTCCGTCACTGAACGTCACCCCCTCCTTCAGGTGGAACGTGAAGGAGGATGCGTCGGCGTCGGTTTCCCAGCTCTCGGCGAGCCACGGCTTCAGTTCGCCCGTCTCCGGGTCCTGGTCGGTGAGCGAGTCCACCACCTGACGAGCCACGTAGATCGTCTGATTCGTGCCCGACTGCGCGGGGTCGGCGCACGTGGGTGCCTGGGAGAGGCCGTAGCGGAGTGTGCCGCCCGGCTGTGCGGGGCCCGCATCCGCGGAGGAACTGCTGGAACCGCCACCGCAGGCGGTGAGCGCCGTGGCCAGCACGGCGGCGGCGCCGATACCTGCTGCGATGCGGGCACCGCGGTGGGGCGAGGACAAAAGCACTGATGGCACCGAGAACTCCGTGATCTCGAAGAAGTGCCGTGCGCGCTGCCCGTCGTATCGGCAGCGCTCACGCGCACAGGAAGGTGAGGGACACCGGATCCGACGCGGATGCGGTGTGAAGAGCCGGAACCCCGAGGGATCGGGGTATCAGGTCAGCTGTGACAGATCGAGGTGGACAGCCGACAGAGATCGACGTGCAGGCGCCCCCAGGCGCTCACGAAACCTTCGGTCAACATCGTTCCTCCATCGATCCCGGCGGTAGCACCCGCACCCGCAGGGCGGGGGGTTGCTGCGACGTCAACGAGCCAGGTCTCTCGGTCGCTCTGGATGGTCGTTACCGAGTGTAAGAGATCGCCGGTCGCGGCGCCACACGGACCCCGCTACCCGACCGCCTGCTGGGACTCGACCTCCCGCCGCGACAGGGCGGGCCGGAGCCCGAGGTGCTCACGCAGGGTGGAGCCTTCGTATTCCGTTCGGTACGAACCTCGCTCCTGCAATTCGGGCACCAGCAGGTCGACGATCTCGTCGAGTCCGGTGGGCACCAGATACGGCGAGATGTTGAATCCGTCCGTCGCCCCACTGCGAACCCACCGGGTGAGTTCGTCGGCGACCTGCCCGGGGGTGCCCGCGAAACCGGAGCGCTGGGTGGTCGCGATCGCCACCTGACGCAGCGACAGGTTCTGCGCCTCCGCCAGTGCCCGCCATTCCCGGGCGATGGCGAGCGGATCCTTTCCGTCACGCGCCGCCCCGCGGGTGACGGAGATCGGCGCGGGCACCGGATCGAATTCGGGCAGTGGACCGTCCGGGTCGCGATCGGACAGATCGCGGCCCCACACCTGACCGACCAGAGACAACGCCGTCTGCCCGGTGTACTGGCCCTCGAGAACCCAGCGCACCTTCTCCTCCACCTCGGACGCGTTCTCCGCGAGCACGATCTGCGTGCCCGGCAGAATCTTGACGTCGTCCTCGGGGCGCCCCGCACGACGCACTCTCGCCCTGATGTCCTCGGCGAAGGCGAGCGCCGCGTCGAAATGCGTTCCGTGCCGGGAGAAGATCACGTCGGTGTGCGCGGCCGCGAAGTCCCGGCCCGCCGGTGAGTCACCGGCCTGGAAGATGACGGGGTGTCCCTGGGCGCTGCGCGGCAGCGTGGGGGTGATCGTGACGTCGAACTGCGACGTGCGCCGGGACACCTCCCGCACCCCGTCCGGGGTTGCCCACGACGGCGCGTCGGTCCTCGTCGCGACCGCGCCGTCGGCCCACGCATCCCAGATCGCCCGGGCGGTGTCGAGGAACTGCCCGGCCCGCTCGTACCTGTCCGCGTGATCGAGGAAGCCGCCGCGCCGGAAGTTCTCACCGGTCCAGGCATTGTCCGTGGTGACCGCGTTCCAGCCGGCACGGCCACCGGACAGCAGGTCCAGCCCGGACAGCCGCCTGGCGAGGTCGGCGGGCTCGTTGTAGGTGGTGTTCTGGGTGGCCACCAACCCGATGTGCCGGGTGATGCCGGCGAGCGCCGCGAGCTGGGTGATCGCGTCCGGGCGGCCCACGATGTCGAGATCGAGAATCTTGCCCTCCTGTTCCCGCAGGCGCAGGCCCTCACCGAGGAAGAAGGCGTCGAACAGGCCGCGCTCGGCGGTCAGTGCCACCCGCCGGAACGTCTCGAAGTCGATCTGCGATCCGCTCGATGGATCCGACCAGATCGTCGTGTGGTTGACGCCCTGGAAGAAGACACCGAAGTGCACCTGGGCGCCGGGTCGGGCGTACGAGTTGTCGGTCATGTTCTCCACAACCTTTCAGCGAGAGGAGTGTTCGAGGCACTCGGCCTGGAATCGGGTGACGGGACGGTCGAGGCCCAGCGTGCCGCGCAGGGTCGAACCGGGAACGGGACGGTGGGCGATGCCGGCACGGAGAAGCGCCGGAACCACGAACCGGGCCAGCACCGGAAGGTCCTCGTCGACGACGGCGGGATGCAGGCGCACGCCGTCGACGTGCGCATCCAGGGTCCGCAACAGGTCCACCAGCCCGGTGGCATCGCCGGCGAACGACACCCGTCCGCTCGGCGGGGCAGGCGTGGACGCGCCCAGCGCGACGTCCAGTTCCGCGAACACCAGCACCGCCCCGCCTGCCTTTGCGCGCACGGCGGCCTCGACGGTGTCCTCGACGGTCGGTCCGGACACCAGCACCACGTCGACCAGCGACGGATCGGTGTCCCCCGCGCGGCCGAACACCACCAGTTGCCCCTGCGGTGGTCGCGGCACGATGGCCGGACCCTTCACCGAGTACGTCTCGCCCTGGAAGTCGAGGTAGTGCACTCGGTCGCGGTCGAGGAAACGCCCGGTCGCATAGTCGCGGATCACCGCGTCGTCCTCCCACGAATCCCACAGGTCCCGGACCACGGTGATCGCGTCCCGTTCCTCCTGCGCAAGGTCGGCGGGTGCGGTGACCTCGGCCCGGCCCAGTGCGCTCGCGACCCGCGGGTCGGTGTCGCGTGCTGCGATCCAGCCACCGCGACCGCGCGACGCGTAGTCGAGCGTCGCGAGCTGGGAGGACGTGTGAAACGGCTCGGCATACGTGGTGCCGACGACCGGTACGAGTCCGATCGTGCTGGTGGTCGCGGCGACGAACGCCGCGCGGTTCACCGCGTCGATCCGGCCGACGGGTCCCCCGCCGGCGCCGGGAGGCAGGAGCGAATCATCGAAGGAGGCGAACGTGAAACCCGCGTTCTCGGCCGCCGCGACCCGGTCCGCCACCGTTCGCCCGGTCAGCAACCGGTCGGGTGTGTGCGCGGCTCGGCGCCAGGCTTCGGGATGCGCACCCTCGCCGTCGAGTTCGATGCCCAGAACCAGGCTCATGCGTCTTCCTCCTCGGTGCGGGCCGCGAGGGGGCGGCTCGGAATGGTCTCGCGCAGCGCGGGTGCCACCTCGGCCTGGAACAGCTCCAGGCTCTCGCGGTGCTGCTTGTCGGTGCCGACGCGGTCGGCGCTCAGGTGGATCACCTCGTGGCCGAACTGCTCGTGGTAGCGCTGCACCTTGTCGATCACCTGCTGCGGGCTGCCGATCAGTGCGGAACTGCGTTCGACGAAGTCCTCGACGGTCTCGAACACGACCGGAAGTCCTGCCCTGCGGGCGAAGTCGAGGCGAGCGGCGTGAATGGGACGCCACACGTCGAGCGCGTCCTGCGAGTTCGGAGTCACGTAGAACCCGGCGGTTCCGGCGCCGACGAGGGCGTCGGCGGGATCGTGACCGTAGTGCGTCCACCGTTCGCGGTAGTGCCGGACGAGTTCGGCGTACGAGTCGATGGGATACGTGACGTTCGCCGAGAAGATCGGATCACCGTAGCGGGCCGCGAGATCCACCGATTCCTTGCTCGTCGCGCTGCCGTGCCAGATCCGGATCCGTCGCTGCAGCGGGCGCGGCAGTGCGACAGCGTGCGCGAGCGACGGCCGGAACGCGCCCTCCCAGGTGACGTCCTCACTTTCCCACAACTGCCGGAACAGTTCGTAGCCTTCGCGGTTGCGATCCCACTGGTCGTCCGGGGTGACGTGGAACAGCTCCGCTTGCGCGGTGCCGTTGCCCTTCCCGATGATGAGCTGCAGCCGGCCGCCCGACAGGTTGTCCAGCGTCGAGTAGTCCTCGAACGCGCGGACCGGGTCGAGCAGGCTCAGCGTGGTCACCGCGGTCCACAACTGCAGCGTGCCGGTGCGCGCCGCGATGGCGCTGAGCACCACGGGTGGGGACGAGGACAGGAAAGGATGCTCGTGGCGCTCGCCCACGGCGAACCCGTCGTACCCCAGTTGCTCGGCGAGGACGGCGGACTCCACGACCTCCTGCAGCCTGGCCGCAGTGCTGATCCTCTCCCCGGTCACCGGATCCGGTTGGTGAGTGATCAGGCTCATCAGCAGAAACTTCATACGGACTCGTACTCCTTTGCGGCCCAGGCGGAAGGCAGAGCGTTAGGGGTGTGCAGGACCTTCTCGAATCCGTGGATTCCGACGTCCTGCGGCGGGAGTGAGCGATCGAACAGCGCCGTGTACCCCGCGGCCAGGTACAGGGCCACCGCCTCGGGCTGCCGCGGGCCCGTGGTGAGGAAGATGCGGGAATAGCCGGCCCGGACGATCTCGGCCTCGAGCTCCCGCAGCACGATTCGTCCGAGGCCGCGGCGGCGGTGCGCCGACGAGGTCCAGATCCGTTTGAGTTCGGCCGTCGTGTCGTCGTAGCGGCGGAAGGCTCCGCCCGCCACCGATGTCCCGCCCTCGACGACGACGAGCAACGCGCCACCCGGCGCGGCGAACTCCTCCGCCGGATACGTGCTGAGATCGTCGTAGATCTCGTCGCGGGTGCGCCCGTACCGGGTGCTGTATTCGATCGCCAATTCTTCGAGCAGCGGCGCGGCGAGTGGATCTGCCTGGTCGACGAACACGGTCTGCACGGATTCGGTCCTCTCGGTCACTGGTCCTCCTGTCAGCTGGTCTTCGGGAGTCCGGGCGGGTTGACGACCGACGTGCCGACTGCCTCGCTCGCGATGTTCCAGCGGTCGAGAACCTGTGCGTACGTGCCGTTCTCGATGATGTGGTTGATTGCCTCGTTGACGGCGGTCACCAGGCCGTTGTCCTTCTTGGTGAGCACGGCGATCTCACCCTGGAGGGCGTCGCCCGCCCCCGAGAACGTTCCGGCGATCTCACTCTCCCCCGCCTGCGCCACGTGGAACGACGACGACGGGTTGGGCCCGAAGTAGGCGTCGATCCGGCCCGACGCGAGTGGCAGGTAGTAGTCGGTGACGTTCTGGTAGTAGGTGATGTCGGTGGGTTCGAGCCCCGCCGCGACGTTCTGCTCACTCCACTTCACCAGCAGCGCTTCCTGATTGGTGCCGGAGGAGACCGCGATCTTCAGGCCCGCGACGTCCTTGGGCTCCTTGATCTGGATGCCGCTGTCCTTCTTCGTCTCGAACGCGACCGTGTCGAGGCGGTAGGTCGAGAAGTCGTACTTCTCCTTCCGCTCCTCGGTGACGGTGACGTTGGAAATGAACGCGTCGGCCTCCCCCGAATCGATGCGGACGAAGTTCTGCGCCCAGTCCGCGGCCTGGAGATCGACCTTCAACCCGAGAACGTCGCCGATCAGGTACGCGAAGTCGGTCTCCGAGCCGATGAGTGTCTTGTCGTCGTCGGCGTAGAAGCGCAGGGGCGGGGCGGAACCGGCGCTGCCCGTCACGATGAGCGTGCCGCGGTCGCGGATCTGCTGGGGAACCTTCGCGGCGATCGACTCGACCTCGTCGGTGGTGATGCGGTTCTGGTCTGCGGTGAGGTTGTATCCGGCGGCCGAGGTCGGCCCCGATCCCTCGTCCTCGACGTCGCCGCCCCCGCACGCGGCGGCGAGCAGCGCGACGGTGGTGAGGGCCGAGGCCAGAATCTTCGTACGGAACCGTGCGGTGGACATGTGTGCCTTTCGGGGATCCACACCGAGGTGTGGGAAATCAGAGAACTCGGGAGAGGAATGCTGCGGTGCGGTCGTGCTGCGGGTTGTCGATGACCTGCGAGGGTGGGCCCTGTTCCACGACGACGCCGGCGTCCATGAAGACCGCCGTGTCGGCGACCTCCCGCGCGAAGCCCACCTCGTGGGTGACGATCACGAGGGTCGCGCCGTCTCGTGCCAGTTGCTTGATCACGGCGAGGACCTCGCCGACCAGTTCCGGGTCGAGGGCCGACGTGGGCTCGTCGAACAGGATCACCGCCGGGCGCAGTGCGAGGGCCCGGGCGATCGCGACCCGCTGCTGCTGGCCGCCGGACAGCTGCCGCGGGTACTCGTGGGCCTTCTCGCCCACGCCGACCCGTTCCAGCAGCGCAATCGCCTCGGCCTCGACCTCTGCCCGGTCGCGGCCCTGCGCCGACACCGGCGCCTCGATCACGTTCTCCAGCACCGTGAGGTGGGGGAACAGATTGAAATTCTGGAACACGAATCCGATCCGGGACCGCTGCTTCAGGATCTCGCGTTCACGCAGTTCGTGCAGTTTGTTGCCTTTGCGCCGGTAACCGATGAGGTCGCCGTCGATGCGAATGGTGCCGCGGTCGACCTTCTCCAGGTGGTTGAGCGTGCGCAGCAGCGTGGACTTGCCGGAACCCGACGGCCCCAGGATCACCGTCACCTCGCCCTTGCGGACCAGCAGGTCCACACCCTGGAGGACTTCGAGTGCGCCGAAGGACTTGTGGACTCCGCGAACTTCCACTGCGTACTCCGCCGGATGGGCTTCGGTTGTCATTTCGTGGCACCTCTCGGTACGGAGACACCGGCGTCACGGATCTCGGCGAACTTCCGGGTGAGCTTCTGCCACGGAGTCGGCGGCAGTGCCCGAGCCGATCCGCGCGCGTAGTGCCGCTCGACGTAGTACTGGCCGATCGACAACAGCGTGGTCAGGATGATGTACCAGATCGTCGCGACCATCAGCAGTGGCACGACGCGGCCGTTGCGGCCGAAGATCACCTGAACCTGATAGAACAGCTCGGCGATCGCCATCGTCGACACGATCGAGGTGCCCTTGAACAGGCTGATCACCTCGTTCGCGGCGTTCGGCAGGATGCCGCGCATCGCCTGGGGCAGAACGATCTTGAAGAACTGGCGACGGCGCGGGATGCCCAGCGACTGCGCCGCCTCGATCTGCCCGTGGTCCACCGAGATGATGCCGGACCGGATGATCTCGGCGGAGTACGCGGCCTGGTGCAGGGCCAGACCGATGACGGCGGCGGTGAAGCCGCTGATGACGCCGTTGACCTCGAACGTGAAGAAGCCCGGGCCGAACGGAATGCCCAGCGACAGAGTCTGATACAGGTACGTGATGTTGAACCAGAACAGGAGCTGCACGATCAGCGGAATCGATCGGAACGCCCAGATGTACACCCAGGCGATCACCTGCAGCACCGGGTTGTGCGACAAGCGGCTGACCGCCAGCACCACACCGAGTGCGAATCCGAGGATCGTCCCCCACAGCGTCAGCTTCACCGTCATCCACAGGGCCTGCAGCACGGAGCCGGCCGTGAAGTACTTGGCGAACGTGGCCCAGTCCCACCCCGGGTTGGTGGCGAGGCCGTGGACGAACTGGGCGAGTAGTACCAGCACGACGGCGCTGACGATCCACCGCCACGGATGCCACCTCCGCGCCACTTCCAGCGCGGCGTCCCCGTCGCCGGAGGGCACTGACTCGAGGGGCGCGGCCGAACGCGCCCGGACGGGGGCGCTCACGCTCCCTCACCACTTACGACAGACATCACTGAGGCGGCCTTTCACCTGGAACCGGGACGGGAGGAGGGCGCGTCTTCCGCGGGATGCGGGCGCGCGTCAGGCGCTCACCGGGCGAAATGCCCGGGGAGCGTGCTGTGAGACCCCGTCAACAGTGGCAGGAGGTGGTCCGGCACAGGTCGATGTGCCGTCTGCGCCACGCAGGGCGCGCGAGGTAGTTCATGTGCTGCCTTCCATCGATCCCGGCGGTAGCACCCGCACCCGAAGAATTCGGAAGGGTTGCTGCGACGTCAACGAGCCAGGTCTCTCGGTCGCTCTGGATGGTTGAAGCGAACACTAGCCGCATTCCCGGGACCCGTCAACACGGGGTATTTCCCTGCGACACAGGGGAAATGGTGACGATCGCCCGCAAGAATCACCGTGCGCAGAAGTACTGACAGACGGAGATCCATGCGGTTGAATGGGGCTTGCAGCCCTGCATCTCCACGGTGGTGCGACCCGGCTGCCGGGCCTCCGGAGGCCCTTGTAACGTCGCCTCGGTGACACCACTCGAAGTCATCGCGATCCTGGTAGCCGGCGTAGGCGCGGGCGCGATCAACGCCATCGTCGGCAGCGGCACGCTCATCACCTTCCCCACCCTGGTGGCATTCGGGTTCCCTCCGGTGACCGCCACGATGTCGAATGCGATCGGCCTGGTCGCCGGTGGCGTGTCCGGGACGTGGGGGTACCGGCGGGAACTGGCCGGGCAGGGACCGCGGCTGCGGTGGCAGATCCCGGCGTCACTGTGCGGTGCGATTCTCGGCTCGTGGCTACTGCTGCACCTGCCCGAAACTGTGTTCGAACTCGTCGTCCCGGTGCTGCTGATCCTCGCCCTGATCCTGGTGGTGCTGCAGCCGAAGATCCAGGCCTGGGCGAAGCAGCGCGGCAGCCACGAGGCGGGCCTGAGCCCGGCGCGCCTCACCCTGCTGACCGTCGGCACGTTCGCGGTGGGCGTGTACGGCGGATACTTCACCGCTGCGCAAGGCATCCTGCTGATGGGCGTGATGGGCGCGATCCTGCCGGAGAGCCTGCAACGGATGAACGGCGCGAAGAACCTGCTCTCGCTCATCGTCAACGTCGTCGCCGCGACCGCGTACACGCTCGTGGCCTTCGACCGGATCAGCTGGGCGGCCGCCGGCCTCATCGCGGTGGGCTCGCTACTCGGAGGCGTCCTCGGCGCCCGCTACGGCCGCAGGCTGTCGCCCACCGCGTTGCGGGGAACCATCGTCGTCGTCGGCCTCATCGGTCTGTTCCGGCTGCTCGCATAGTCGCGCATGCACCCTGCCACTCCCTCATACTGAGTCGGTGAGCAACGACGTAGAGCACCCGGGCTGGACCTACCTCATGGACATGGACGGCGTTCTCGTCCACGAAGAGCACCTGGTCCCCGGGGCCGACCTGTTCCTGGCCGAACTCCGGGAGTCGGGTACCCCGTTCATCGTGCTGACCAACAATTCGATCAGGACTCCGCGCGACCTCCGCGCCCGTCTGCTCCGCACCGGCCTGGACATCCCCGAGGAATCGATCTGGACGTCCGCCCTGGCCACCGCGACGTTCCTGGCGAGCCAGCGTCCGGGCGGCAGCGCGTACGTCGTCGGCGAATCCGGGCTCACCACCGCGCTGCACGACATCGGGTACGTCCTCACCGAGAACGATCCCGACTACGTGGTCCTCGGCGAGACCCGCACCTACTCCTTCGAGGCCATCACCACCGCAATTCGTCTGGTGGAGAGGGGCGCTCGCTTCATCGCCACCAACCCCGACCCCACCGGGCCGTCCCGGGAGGGTTCCCTTCCGGCCACGGGATCCGTTGCGGCACTGATCAGCAGGGCCACCGGTCGCGACCCGTACTACGTGGGCAAGCCGAATGCGCTGATGATGCGCTCGGCGCTGCGGGCCATCGGCGCGCACTCCGCGAACACATTGATGATCGGCGACCGCATGGACACCGACATCGTCTGCGGGCTCGAGGCCGGGTTGCAGACCATCCTCGTCCTCACCGGAATTTCGACGCGGGATTCGGTGGAACTGTTCCCCTACCGCCCCACCGCGGTGCTCAAATCGGTCGCCGATCTGGTCGGCCGCACGTCGGATCCGTTCGGCGGCGATGCGGCTCCGCCGCCCGTGAGTACTTCTTAACCGCGGGACGTTAACAAGTACTCACGGGTGGCGGCAGCCGGTGATGCCGCTGATGGTCGCTGCCCGGTACGTCCCGAACGTGATCCGGTTCCCGTCCCCACCGGCGAACGTGACGTCGTGGCGTCCGGGTCGGTCGGCGTGCACGTCGAGCCGGTCCATTCCGGCGTCGGTGGCGATCGCACGGGCCGCGGTCAGCACGGCGGGCCAGTCGGCGTCGCCGATCGGGTTGTCGGACAGCAATACCTGCGTGGTGACGGAAAGCCCCTCCGTGTACGCATACGGTCCCGGGCACCCGCCGCCCTGGCTGCGTTCGCGATGCCACCGCCACCGGACGTCCGGTGCTATCGCAGCGACGGCCTCGCTCATCCGCACCAGCGCATCGGTGACGTGCCGCTCGGTGACCGCGAGTGTCGGCCGGCCGCTCAGGCTCTCCGCCGCCGCAGCGATCTCCTCGTCGCTGAAGTTGTACGGGTTGTCCGTCACGCCACCACATCCGTTCGTCAGGATCGCCGCGCCGATCACGGCGACCGCCTTCATTGCCCATTCGCCGCGGACCGTCACCGGATCGCCAGTTCCGGCATGCCCGCGACGATCACCGCCATGTTGTAGCCGGACGTCCGTAACTCTCCGTTGCCGCTCGGCCGTGGATACTCGCTGTGCCCGTTGGCATCTTCCCGCTGCACGCCGTCGGGGGTCGACGCCTCGCGCACCGACAGTTGTTCGAGGTCCGTCTGCACCGGATCGGGGCCGAGCCTGCCGAACCCGTCTGCCACGGTGATGGGGTCGTCGTGTGCGCGCATCACGAACCCGTGCCGGGGTGTCAAACCGAGATCCGATTCGTCGTTCGAGTCGAACCCGGGCGACCCGTAGAACACGGCGTCGTCGACCGGTTGCCGCGGTCCCGCGTCCTGCAGGGCCAGGCCCTGGGTGTACGAACCATACGAATGGCCGAGCGCGGTGATGTGCGGATCGGGCGTCTGCGAGGCGACGTCGAGGCCCTCGTAGAACGCGGCGAGCTTCGGTGCACCCGCGGTCGCGCGGCCGGACTGCCAGGAATCGACGAGCCATCCACGCCCGAGATTCTGGTCGATGAACGGCACATCGAAATTGCCCGGACCGGTGGTCGTCGGCGGTTGATACCCCAGCCACGCGATCGTCGACACCGAATCGCTCGAGCGGCCGGCCAGGTCCAATTGCCGTTCGGTCTCGGCTTTCAGCGCCGCCGCCTCCTCGGTCATCCCGCGCAGCGAGGCGACGGTCGTGTCGATGCCCGGTGTGGTGACGGAGATGTGGTCGGCGGTGTCCGGGTCGCCGAGTGCGAATGCGGTCATCGTCCGTTCACCCGACTGCAGGTCGAGCAGCATCAGCCTGCCGTCCGGGTGAGCGCGCACGAGTTCCTCGAGGTTGTCGAGGTCCCGCAACTTCTGCTCGGCGTACCACAGTTCGGCGTCGTCGTCGGTGAATGTTCCACCGAACATGGTGTGGTCCAGCCTGTCCCGGAGTCGGTCTCGTTCCGTCTCCCACCGCGACCGCTCGTCGTCGAACCGGGTCACATTCGCCTCGTGCCGCACCACGGACGGGATGCCGTCGCGATTTCCCACCCATTCGGGATGCTGCTCGATCACCTCGCGGCGCTGGGCTGCCGGCAGGGCGTCCCAGTACGCGCGGTTGTCGAGCGGGGAGCCGTCCGGCGGGGGCGGCGGGGCGGACAGTCCGGTGCCCGGGCGATCCGCCTCACCGGGTTCGGTCGCGCCGTCCGCGGCCCGCGTGAGGACGGCGGCCGCGTCGGCGACGAGGTCCTCGGCGTGCAGAATCAGCGCGCGGGCGGCGGCACGGAGTTCTTCACGACGCGCTGCCACTGAGGCGTCGACGGGCGATCCATCGGTGACATCCCCATTGTCGGACAGGGCCATACCGTGGGCGGCAGCCGCTTCCCGGACGCCCTCGAGCTCGGTCTTCAGGTGCGTGACCGCGTCGACCAGGTCGCGGGCCAATTTCTCGACGACGGCGATCGCCGCGGCCTCGCCGCTCAGATCATCCGCGGCGCTCCGGAACCGCCGACGTGCGGCGTCCGCAGCGTCGTCCTGCCACGCCGGCAACCGGCCGATGTCGGCGAGACGGTCCTGCACGAAACGGATCGTCGCCGCCCGCGCGGACAGCGACCGCTGCACGGCGTGCAGCGCGTGGGTGTCCCACTGGGCAATGTCCTTCAGATTCACGATCCCCCCCAGGATGCATAATGCCCGTACCCTAACGGATCGATCGCGTCCGCGGGAGTCCGATCTCGCTCGACCGACACGAAGGATCGATAATGAGCGGTTCCATCCACGTCGACACCGCGGCCCTCCGCGCAGCGGCCGGTCAGCTCGACGTCCTGTTCGACGATGCGTCCTCACAGCTGAACACCACCGACGCGGCCCTCGCCGACTCGGGTGCGGCGTGGCCGGAGGCAGCCGGCGTCGCGTTCGGCCGGTTCACGTCCTACCTCGACGATCGGCGGGAATTGTTGCAGCGGACTGTGGCCGAGATGTCGGCGAGTCTCGCCGAGAGCGCGCGGCGGTACGACACTCAGGACGGGACCACAGCCGGGCACCTCGACGCGGTCGCGCAGGCGACGAGCCTCGACCTCTAGGCGCTTCGCACCCGTGCGCCTTTCTGATTGCTGGAACAACCAGAAGGCGCACGAGCGGCGTAGCCGCCTATGCCAGCGCCTGCTCCAGGTCCGTCAGCAGGTCCGCGGTGTCTTCGAGTCCCACGGACAGGCGGACGACGCCGTCGGTGATGCCCACGGCTGCACGACCTTCCGGGCCCATCGCCCGGTGGGTGGTGGTGGCGGGGTGGGTGATGAGCGACTTGGAGTCGCCGAGGTTGTTGGAGATGTTGACCAGCCGCAGGGCATCGAGGAGTTCGAATGCCCGCTTCTTCGCTTCGCCCTCGGATGCGTTCAGCGCGAACGTGACGACGGTGCCGCCGCCGCTCATCTGGCGCTTCGCGAGTTCGTACTGGGGGTGCGACTCGAGGAACGGGTACTTGACCCAGTCGACAGCGGAGTGACCCTCGAGGAACTGTGCGATCTCCAGTGCGGACCCGACGGAGTGCCGCACCCGGATCGGCATCGTCTCGAGCCCCTTGAGGAGCGTCCACGCGTTGAACGGGCTCAGCGCCGGCCCGGTGTGGCGCATCAGGTTCTGGACGGGCCCCTCGATGTAGTCCTTCGGTCCGAGGATCGCCCCGCCGAGCACGCGGCCCTGGCCGTCGATGTGCTTGGTGCCGGAGTAGACGACGATGTCGGCACCCAACTCCAGGCTGTGCTGCAGCAGCGGCGTCGCGAACACGTTGTCCAGCACGACCTTTGCGCCGGCGGCGTGCGCGAGTTCCGTCACGCGGGGCACGTCGACGAGCGTCTGCATCGGGTTCGACGGTGTCTCGAAGAACACCGCGGTGGTCGGCTCGGACAGAGCCTTCTCCCACTGGTCGAGGTCTTCACCGTCGACGAACACCGTCTCCACACCCCAGCGGGGCAGGATCTCGTTGCACACCACGAAGCAGGAGCCGAACAGGCTGCGTGCCGCAACCAGCCGGTCGCCGGCCTTCAGCAGCGCACCCAGCGCGGTGAACACCGCGGACATGCCGCTGGCGGTGCCGAAGCACGCTTCCGCGCCCTCGATGAGGCGCAGCCGCTCCTCGAACATCTTCACGGTCGGGTTGCCGTACCGGGAATAGACGAAGTGGTCGATCTCGCCGGTGAACGACGCCTCGGCCGCTCCCGCGCTCTCGAACACGAAACCGGAGTTCAGGAAGATCGCTTCGGACGTCTCTTCGAAACCGGAGCGGAGGGTTCCTCCGCGCACGCTGATCGTGCCCTGGCCGATGTCGTCCGGCAGCGCCTTCTGAAACGCGCCGCCCTGAGGAATTGCACTCACCACTGCCTCCACGGCAGGCCCAAAGCCCGCCAGCCGACCGCCCCACGATGACCTTCGGCGTCCAGGCCGCCTTCGAAACCGTCGAGCACGTTGTACGACGGGCCGATGCCCGCCGCTGTCGCGGCCTCCGCCGCACCGATGGACCGCTGGCCGGAACGACACAGGAAGATCACCGGGGCATTCTCGCCACCCGCGATCCCCGCCTCCTTCAGCTGGTCCACGAAGTTGTCGTTACGAGTGCCCGTCGGGTAGCTGACCCATTCGATCAGCACGGTCTTCCGCCCGAGCGAGGTGGTGTCGGGCACGCCGACGTACTTCCACTCGGCGTCCGTCCGCACGTCCACGAGCACAGCGTCGGGATTCTCGCGGAGCAGCTCCCAGGCATGCTCCGGCGTTATGTCGCCTGCGTAACTCACCATGTCAGCTTTTCACAACCCTGTTCGGTGCGCCCTTCCGGGCAACGGTCAGTTGCAGACGACCCATGTCTCGCCGTCCCGCGTCAATTGCCATGTATCCGTCGTCTCGCCCTTGCCGTCGTCGGCGCTGACCCGGACCTCCGCGCGGGCACGGTCCCCGTTGACCTCCGACGACTCGACGCCCTTCAGCGTGACCTCGCCTTCCCGGTCCCGGAGCACCGACCGGTCGTCGGACCACGACGCGCAGACCAGCGTCTTCTGCAGATCGGCGTCGTCGTGGTTGTGGGCCTGGATGAAGTCGGCGACCGAACGGTTGATGCGGTCCGCTTCCGTGACGTTCTCGTCGGCGGGCGAGAGCCTGCTGGACACGACGATGGCGACCAGGATGACGACGATGACGGTGACGGCGGCGATGAACGGCACCGCCGTGGTGCGCCGCGGATCCACCGGATCTTCGGTGCCTTCCGCGTCGCGCTGGGGCGATTCGCTCGAACCGGACATGACTTCCCTTCGATCTCGGCGTGGCCACGAGTGTATAGAGCAGCCCCTACAAATCGTGTTTGTGACCCCCCAAGACGAAGGCGACTACCCTCTACAGGCGTGCGTCCCGAGAATGGGCTCTGCCCTGTCTGCCGCACCTCGGCCACCCGATTAGGCTGGGCTTAATTTAAGCTGAGGTTTCGTTGTCCGCCCATCAGAAGGTAGTTCGCTCCAGATGACTGATCAGACACGTCCGTTGCGCGTTGCGATCGTGGGTGCCGGCCCCGCCGGTATCTACGCAGCCGACGCTCTCATGAAATCCGATGCCGCGTCTGACGGCGGGATCAGCATCGACCTCTTCGAGCGGATGCCTGCCCCCTTCGGTCTGATCCGGTACGGCGTCGCACCCGACCACCCGCGCATCAAGGGCATCATCACCGCCCTGCACAAGGTGCTCGACAAGCCGTCGGTGCGCCTGCTGGGCAACATCGACTACGGCAGCGACATCACCCTCGAAGATCTGCACAATTTCTACGACGCGGTGATCTTCTCCACCGGCGCCAACGCCGACCGCGCCCTCAACATCCCGGGCATCGAACTGGACGGCAGCTACGGCGCCGCCGACTTCGTCTCCTGGTACGACGGCCACCCCGACGTCCCGCGCACCTGGCCTCTCGAGGCCGAGAAGGTCGCCGTCCTCGGTGTCGGCAACGTCGCCCTCGACATCGCCCGCGTCCTCGCCAAGACCGGCGACGAACTGCTGCCGACGGAGATCCCCGCCAACGTCTACGAGGGACTCAAGGGCAACAAGGCCGTCGAGGTCCACGTGTTCGGTCGCCGCGGACCCGCGCAGGCCAAGTTCACCCCCCTCGAGCTGCGTGAACTCGACCACTCGCCGACGATCGAGGTCATCGTCGACCCCGAGGACATCGACTACGACGAGGGCTCCGAGCAGGCGCGCCGCAACTCCAAGCAGGTCGACATGGTCGCCAACACCCTGCAGGACTGGGCCATCCGCGACGTGGGCAACCGTCCGCACAAGCTGTTCCTGCACTTCTTCGAATCGCCTACCGAGGTGCTCGGCGAAGACGGCAAGGTGGTCGGTCTGCGCACCGAGCGCACCCAGCTCGACGGCACCGGCAACGTCAAGGGCACCGGCAAGTTCAATGACTGGGACGTGCAGGCCGTGTACCGCGCGGTGGGTTACCTCTCGCAGAACATCGCCAAGCTCCCGTTCGACGAGCAGGCAGGCACCGTCCCGAACGAGGCCGGACGCGTCATCGCCGACGACTCCGCCGAGGGCAACGACCGGTTCATGCCCGCCACCTACGTCACCGGCTGGATCAAGCGCGGCCCGGTCGGCCTGATCGGCCACACCAAGGGTGACGCCAACGAGACCGTCGCGAACCTGCTCGAGGACCGGTCCGGTTTCGCCGAGCCCGCCAACCCGTCCGAGGACGCGATCATCGACTTCCTCGAGGGCAAGCAGGTCCCGTACACCACCTGGCAGGGCTGGTACCGCCTCGACGCGCACGAGCGCAGCCTGGGCGAGCCCGAGGGCCGGGAGCGGATCAAGGTCGTCGAGCGCGAAGACATGCTCAAGGCCAGCGAGCCCGACAAGGCCTGATCTTCCGAATCGGTGTGAAGGGAACCTCCTGCGGGAGGTTCCCTTCCGTCGTCTCAGGCCAGGTGTGACGACAGCGCCCGCAACGCCGTGAGCAGTTCCTCGGCCGACATCGCGTGGTCGGGGTCGACCAGCCACTGCTCCGCGACGCCGAGCAGCAGCGCCTGGTACAGCGCGCCCAGCGTGTGCGCCCGGCCCGGCTCGATGCCCGCGTCACCGAAGAGCTCGACCAACCCGTCGCGGGCATCGGCGGTCGACGCCACCAGGTTCTTTCTCAATTCCGGCAGGGAGTCCAGGTGCCCGAGCAGTTCGAACTGCAGCATCCACAACCGACGATGGGCGGTGAACGACTCGATGACACCGGTCCAGATGGCCTCGAACCGTTCCGTGGGACTCATGCCGGGTTCGATCTTCTTCGCGGCGGCCGTCGCGAGGTCGTCACCCCAGCGTGCCATCTCCCGGTACAGCGCGGCGTGGAGCAGCGTCTCCTTGGTGCCGAAGTGGTAGCCGATGGCCGCGAGGCTCACCCCGGATGCCGACGCGATGTCCCGGGCCGTCGTCCGCGAGTATCCCTTTTCGTACAGGCTGCGCGCGGCGCCGTCGATCAGGTCTTCGCGATTTCCCATGACCTCACCCTAATGAGCCTGAGACGTAGGTGTAGGACGCTCGTACCAGCACTCGCGGACCGCTCCGCGACTCGGCGTGTCCCCCGCACAAGGCAGGATGTAAGTCGTGTTTGACGCCCACGTTCACATCATCGACCCCCGGTTCCCGGTGGTCGAGAACCACGGCTACCTCCCGGAGCCGTTCACCATCGCCGACTACCGGGCGCGCACGGAAGGCTTCGGTGTGGACGGCGGCGCCGTCGTCACGGCCTCGTATCAGGGCACCGATCAGAACTACCTGAAGGCGGCGCTCGCGGAGCTCGGCCCCAGCTGGGTGGGCGTCACCCAGATGGAGCCCGACGCCACCGACGAGAGCATCCTCGAACTCGATCGCGCCGGGGTTCGCGCCGTCCGATTCAACCTCCGGCGCAGCGCGACCGACGTGAAACTCCTCACCAAGCAGGCCCTCCGTGCATACGAGCTGGCCGGCTGGCACGCCGAGTTCTACGTGGACGCCACGCTGCTGCTGTCGCTCGAGCCCGTGTTCGCCAAGCTGCCCGCGGTGTGCATCGACCACCTGGGGATGTCGACACGGGGTCTGCCGTACCTGCTCGACCTCGTCGACCGAGGAGTCCGGGTGAAGGCCACCGGGTTCGGGCGAACCACCATCGAGAACGTCGGCGACGTGCTGCGCAGGATCCACGCCGTCAACCCCGAGGCGCTGATGTTCGGTACCGACCTTCCGGGTAGCCGTTCCCGAAGAGTGTTCCAGGACAGCGATATCGACATCGTCGCGGACGCGGTGGGTGACGACTTCGACGCCGTCATGGGCGGCAACGCACGCGCCTGGTACCGCTGCGACACTCCCGGAGGAACCTGCTAGCACGTAGGCCCCTTGTCAACAGCCTTCCATCTGCACACTGTTCATCGACACCATCTCGGCCACCGGCGGCGTCTGCGGTTGCGACACCAGCCACGTGTTGTAGTTGTTCATCTCGTCGCAGTCGAGCTGTTCGCGGCGTTCCTGCCGCCGCTCACGCTGCCGATCGTCCATCTGGTCGTCATTCCGGTCGACGGCGATGCCGCCTGCGGTCGAACCGTTGGCCTGCCGTTCGAGCCCCCGGACGCCGTCGGCGGTCATGATCCAGCCGAGAGTGTAGTCGGCGCCGTCGCGGTTGGTGGCTGCCCGGAACATGCCCTCGTCGGCGCCGGCCGGGTGGGCAACGAACGCCTTGTCGGGCATACCCGGCGCGCTGACCTGCCCCGTCACGGTGCCGTCACTCATCGACGCGGTGAGGGTCGCTCCGTCCGGCGAGGACAGCGACGCCTTGTCGCCGTCCATGGTGCCGGTCATCCATGTCCACATCTGGTCTCCGTCGCACAGGAAGGCGATCATCTCGTCGCCGGACCTGGCCAGCGCGACGTACGCGTCGGATCCGTCGACCGAACCGACGTAGGTCGGCTCCATCTGCGGGGTCATCACGAAAGGTGACGGAACCTTCTCCATCATGTTCGACGCGGGCGCCGCTTCGCCGCTGCTCGTGGCGGCTGCGCTGGTCGTGCTCGGTGCCGCCGAGTCGGACGAGTCGTCGCCGCAGCCGCTCAGGGAGAGGGCCACGGCGGCGAGGGGCGCCAGGATCCAGGTCGTCTTCTTGTTCACGGCGTATTCCTCCGCTAGCCGGGAAGATCAACATCCGCATTTCATCATCGCAGGTGGAGGACGCTTCTGGATACCCCTCGGCGACGATTTCGAACGACCTACGTCGCGACCACCGCAGCCAGCCACACACCCGAGGCGATCAGGGCGCCGAGCAGTTCGATCAGCATCGACAGTCCGACGGCCTTGCAGGCGTGCCACGTCGACGCCCACGCCCGGTTGTGCGCACGCAACCGGTACAGCTCGGCCACATACGTTCCCGCGATGAAGCCGAGGAACAATCCCACCACGGGAACGACGAAGAACCCCACGATCCCGGCCAGTCCGCCGACGATCAGCGACTTACCGGGAACCCCGGCCGTGCGCATCCGTTTACCGGGCCAGGTGTATTTGACGACGCCGCTGATCACGAGGAACACCGTTGCGACCGCGCACACCGTCCACGCCGTCGCGCCGCCGGTCATGATGGCCCACACCAGGATTGCGGCGAAGATGAGGATGGTTCCGGGCAGGATCGGGATGACGATTCCGACGAGCCCGATGATGACGGCCAGGCCGACGAGGAGTTCGGCGACCGGACTCACGCGACGGGCTCGACGCGGGATGCCGCCTCCCGCGCACGGCTGCGCGCGGTCTCGACGTCCGGTCCCGTGGACACGGCGACACCCATCCGTCTGCGCACGAAACTCTCGGGCTTGCCGAACAATCGCAGGTCCGTCTCGGGCACCGCCATCGCGTCGGCGACGCCCTCGAAGCTGATCCCCGTGGCGTCGACGCCGCCGTAGATCACCGCGGACGCACCGGGTGTCGTGAGGGTGGTGTCGACGGGCAGGCCGAGGATGGCGCGGGCGTGCAGTTCGAACTCCGAGAGTCGTTGCGTCCGAAGGGTGACCAGCCCCGTGTCGTGCGGGCGCGGACTGACCTCCGAGAAGTACACGTCGTCGCCCTTCACGAACAGTTCCACACCGAAGATCCCGCGGCCGCCCAGCGCCGTGGTCACCTTCTCGGCCACCTCCCGCGACCGGGCGAGTGCCGCGTCGCTCATCGGTTGCGGCTGCCACGACTCCACGTAGTCGCCCGAGTCCTGCAGGTGCCCGATGGGCTCGCAGAAGAAGGTGCCCACCTCGCCGTCGGAACCGATCGCCCGGACGGTGAGCTGGGTGATCTCGTAGTCGAAGTCGACGAACCCTTCCACGATGACGCGGCCGTGATTGATGCGGCCGCCCGCGAGCGCGTACTCCCAGGCCGTCTCGACGTCGCCGGCGTCGCGCACCGTCGACTGTCCCTTGCCGGACGACGACATCACCGGCTTGATCACGCAGGGAAAGCCGATGCGTTCGGTGGCCGCCCGGACCTCCTCGAGCGATTCGGCGAACTCGTAGGGCGACGTCGGCAGCCCCAGTTCCTCCGCCGCGAGGCGCCGGATCCCCTCACGGTTCATGGTCAGCTGCGTCGCCCGGGCGGTGGGGATGACCACCGCGGTGCCGCGCTCCTCGACCGTGGCCAGCGCGTCGGTGGCGATCGCCTCGATCTCGGGGACCACGAAGTGCGGTCGTTCCTGCTCGACGAGACGCAACAGCGCGTCCGGGTCGCTCATGTCGATCGTGTGCGCGCGGTGCGCCACCTGGTGGCCCGGCGCATTGTCGTAGCGGTCGACGGCGATCACCTCCACCCCGAGCCGTTGGAGGGCGATGATCACTTCCTTGCCCAGCTCACCCGACCCGAGCAGCATCACGCGGGTCGCGCCTGCCGTCAGAGGTGTACCGAACCGTACGGGTGCCTGTTCACGCATGGTCACAACTATATGCGGGCACGGTTTCGCGCCGACGCCTACTTCAGCAGCCGCGACATCCGGCGGTCGGCGAGCACCTTGCCTCCGGTCTGACACGTCGCGCAGTACTGAAAAGACTTCTCCGCGAACGACACTTCCCGGACGGTGTCGCCGCAGACCGGACACGGGAGGCCGGTCCGGGCGTGAACCCGCATGCCGGATCGCTTCTCCCCCTTCAGCCGCGCCGCATCCTGGCCCAGCGACCTCTGGACGGCATCGCTCAGCACGGACCGCATCGCGTCGTACAGCACGTGCACCTGGTCATCCGGCAGGGTGCGCGACGTGGCGAACGGGGAAATCTTTGCGGTGTGCAGGATTTCGTCGGAGTAGGCATTTCCGACCCCGGCGAGGAGCGACTGGTCGACGAGCGCATTCTTGATCCGCGCCGACGTCGTGGACAGCAGCGCGGCGAACTCGGGTTCGGTGACGGCAAGCGCGTCGGGCCCCAGCCGGGCAATCCCCTCCACCTCCTGAGGGTCGTGCACCACCCACACCGCGAGCCGCTTCTTGGTGCCCGCCTCGGTCAGGTCGAACGCCGGCGTCGCGCCCTCCGGGGTGAAGAAGTGCACTCGCAGCGCCAGCGGGCCCTTCCCCGGCTTCGGCGGCGCCGCCGACGGGTTGTCGGTCCAGCGCAACCAGCCCCCACGCGACAGGTGTGTGACGAGCCACAACCCGGAGCAGTCGAGTGCGAGGTGTTTGCCGAACCGGGCTGCGCCCGTCACGTCGCGACCCTGCAGGTCGGTGATCGGGGGGTCGAACGTCTTCAGCACGCTCAGGGCCGCCACGTCCACTCGGCCGACGACCGCTCCCACGGCGTGTTCACGCAGGAACTCGGCTAACGCCTCCACCTCGGGCAGCTCGGGCATGGTCCCAGGCTAACGGTAGGTGAGCGCCGAAGTGTGCTCCTCGACGCTTTCGCACTCACCTGCGGAGGAGATAGGTGTCCATGATCCAGCCCTTGCGTTCGCGCAGTTCGGCGCGTACCCGCTGGATCTCGTCCTCGACCTCGCGCAGGCGACCCGAGATCAGCACCTCGTCGGGTGTGCCGAGGTAGGCACCCCACCAGATCTGGACGTTGTCGCCGGGGACCTGGGTGAACGTGCAGTGGGCGTCGAGCATGACCACCGCGTTGTCGACGCCGTCGGGCAGGCCCTCGGCCAGTCGCCTGCCGGTCGTGACGTGCACGGGTTCACCGATCCGGTTGAGCACGATCCGGTGCTGCGCGGCCAGCGACTGCACGCTGGTGACGCCCGGGATCACCGAGTAGTCGAACGACACGTTGCCGCGGGCGAGCACCCGCTCGACGATCCGCAACGTGCTGTCGTAGAGAGACGGGTCACCCCAGACGAGGATCGCCCCGACCCCCGGCTCGGACGCGAACTCGGCCTCGAACAGTGCCGCCCGGCGCTCGTGCCAGTCGTCCACCACGCCCTCGTAGTCGGACGGCGTGCGGTCGCGGGGCGGATCGACGATGTCGACGACGCGGTGCGGGCCGGTGACGTGCTCTTCGAGGATCGTGGTGCGGAGATCGACGAGGTCCTGCTTCTCGTCGCCCTTGCCGATGACGAAGAACACATCGGCCTTGTTCATCGCCTTGATCGCCTGGACCGTCACCTGGTCGGGGTCGCCGGCGCCGATGCCGATCACGAAGAGTTCACGCATGGCGGCAGGCTATCGCCCGTGCGCCTTTCCGGTTGTTCCAGCTACCGAAAAGGCGCACGAGCGGGGAGCGCCTTAAACTGGACGCCGTGACTGTGCCGACCCCGTACGAAGACCTGCTCCGACTCGTCATGGACACGGGCACCCCGAAGGCAGACCGCACCGGGACCGGCACGAAGAGCGTCTTCGGTCATCAGATGCGCTGGAACCTCGCGGACGGGTTTCCGCTGGTCACCACGAAGAAGGTGCACCTCAAGTCGATCGTCTACGAACTGCTGTGGTTCCTGCGCGGCGACTCCAACGTGAAGTGGCTCCGGGACAACGGCGTCACGATCTGGGACGAGTGGGCGGACGCGGACGGCGAACTGGGCCCGGTGTACGGCGTGCAGTGGCGCAGCTGGCCGACCCCGTCGGGCGAGCACATCGACCAGATCACCCAGACCATCGAGACGCTGAAGTCGAACCCGGACTCGCGCCGCATCATCGTGTCGGCGTGGAACGTGGGCGACATCCCGCAGATGGCGCTGGCGCCGTGCCACGCGTTCTTCCAGTTCTACGTCGCGGACGGCAAGCTGTCGTGCCAGCTGTACCAGCGCAGCGCCGACCTGTTCCTGGGCGTGCCGTTCAACATCGCGAGCTACGCGCTCCTCACCCACATGGTGGCGCAGCAGGCCGGGCTCGAACCGGGCGATTTCATCTGGACCGGCGGCGACTGCCACATCTACGACAATCACGTCGACCAGGTCACCGAGCAGTTGAGCCGGGAGCCGTTGCCGTACCCCACGCTGAAGTTGAACAAGCGGCACTCGATCTTCGACTACACCTTCGAGGACGTGGAAATCGTCGACTACCGGCACCATCCGGCGATCAAGGCGCCGGTGGCCGTCTAGTGGCGGCGCGGCAGGTCAAGCTGGTCTGGGCCCAAGGCGTCGGCGGCGTCATCGGCCTCGACAACACGATCCCGTGGCACGTCCCCGAGGACATGGCGTATTTCAAGAAGGTGACGCAGGGCCACCCCGTGATCATGGGCCGCAGAACGTGGGACTCGCTGCCCCCGAGATTCCGGCCCCTGCCCGGGCGGCGCAACATCGTGATCAGCCGTCAGCCCGACTGGACCGCGGACGGGGCCGAGTCCGCCGACGGGATCGACTCGGCGCTCGCGCTCACCGACGAGGACGTCTGCATCATCGGCGGCGCCCAGATCTACACGGCGGCAATGCCGCTCGCCACCCACCTGCTGGTCTCCGAGATCGACGTCACGATCGACGGCGACGCCTGGGCACCCCCGATCGACGACTCCTGGCACGCACAGGACACCGGCGAGTGGCGCACGTCGGAGAAGAACGGCACCCGGTACCGGTGGATCACCTACACCCGGGCATTACCTGCGAGGTAATTGAGAGCATTCGGCTTCGGCCCGAGTCTGAGTGACGTACCCGTTCACTCGTCTCACGTGAGGACCGCCGCCATGATCGCCGCACTCGAAACCCACACCGCACTCTCCCCACTGCGCCTCGCCCTCCGCGTCGACGCCGTCGTCACCGGCGCCAACGGGGTCGCCTACCTCGCCGCCGCCACCGTGCTCGACGACGTCCTCGGCCCGACTGCCGGTTTCCTTCGTGCCATCGGCGTCTTCCTGCTCGTCTTCACCGCCGGGGTGTGGGCGGTGAGCGTGCCCGACCGTCCCGCGCCGGCCGCAGTGGACGCCGTCGTCCTCGCGAACGTCGTCTGGGTGGGCGCGAGCGTGGCTCTGGTGCTGACGGAGTGGCAGCACCTCACCACCGTCGGGGTCGTCTGGGTGCTGCTGCAGGCCGTGGTGGTCGGCGCGTTCGCCGCAGCCCAGGGCGGGGCCCTCACCCGGCGCTGACCGGCACCCCCTTTGCCGCCGCACCGTTACCCCATTCGACGGGTGACGGTGCGCGCAGTGGTTCATACTCACCTCATGGACAAGAAGTCACTGACCGCCCTTGCCCGTCAGCAACTGAAGTTGGCAGGCGGGACGTCCAGCGGCCGCAGTTCGCAGACCGTGTACGGCGGGCATCGGCGCAGCCTCCGACAGACTGTCATCGCCTTGGCCGCGGGCCAGAAGATGGCCGAACACGAGAGCCCGGGCGAGGCCACCCTGTTCATTCTCAGCGGCAAACTGAACCTCGTGTCCGGCGAGGACTCGTGGAAGGGTTCCACCGGCGATCTGCTGGTCCTTCCGACCGATCGGCACAGCGTCGAGGCGATCGAGGACGTCGCGTTCCTGCTCACCGTCGCCATGTGACGGTCGTGCTCGACCGTGTCGAAGACTCCGTTCGGAGCCTGAACCCAGGCTATTTCGCGATCGTCATGGCCAGCGGCATCATCTCGGTGGGCATGAAGCTGGGCGGATTCGACCTGATCTCGGTGCTGCTGCTGATCGTCTGCGCTGTGGCCTACGCGATGCTGGTGGTCCTCACGATCTGGCGGCTCGTGGCGTACCGCCGCGAGGTCGTCGACGACCTGACCGATGCGAGCCGCGGATTCGGATTCTTCACGTTCATCGCGGGGACCGACGTGCTCGGCGTGCGCCTGGCGATGGACGGCCACCATACCGTCACCGCGGTGCTGCTCGCCGTCGCGGCACTGACCTGGATCGTGCTCGGCTACGTCGTTCCGTGGACCGCCGTCCTCGGCACCTCCGAACGTCCGGTGGTGGCGCGCGCCAACGGAACCTGGTTCATCTGGGTGGTCGCCGCCCAGTCGGTGGCCGTCGCCGCGGCGACCCTCGAACCCGTCTACGACGGCGCTCGCCGGTTCCTGGCCGTAGTCGCCGTGTTCTCCTGGTCGGTCGGGGTGTTCCTCTACGGCGCGGCGGGGATCTTCGTCGCCGCGCGGATGATGCTGTATCCGCTCCGGCCCCGGGACCTCACGGCACCGTACTGGGTGTCGATGGGTGCGTGTGCGATCACCGTCCTCGCCGGTGCCCGCATCGTCGAGATGGAGGATGCGCCGATGGTGAACGCCACGCGCGGCCTCATCGGCGGGCTCGCGGTGGTCTTCTGGGCGTTCGCGACGTGGTTGATCCCGGTCCTGGTGGCCGCCGGATGGTGGCGTCACGTCGCGAACAAGGTGCCATTGCGCTACGACGCCACCGTGTGGAGCATCGTGTTCCCGCTCGGCATGTACGCGGTCGCCGGCATCTACCTGGGGCGTGCGGACCATCTTCCGCTCGTCGGTATCGTCGGTAGTGCCGAACTTTGGTGTGCATTCACCGTGTGGTGCGTGGCGTTCGTCGTCATGGTGGTGCATTTCTGGCGGTCGGTGGTTCATGTCGGACCGGCAACAGTGAAGACGCAGGAGAACGCGTGACCGAATCCCAGACCGTGATCGAGGTGTCTGTCGCTGCGGCGCCGTCGGTGGTGTGGCCTGCCCTGCGCGACCCGGAGTTGATCCGGCGCTGGCACGGCTGGGACTACGCCGGCCTGGCCGACGAGATCAGGGAAATCTACTTCGACGACGTGAAGGAGGACGCCGCCGCCTTCACTCTCGCCCTGAACGGGGCCGACAAGTTCAGTCTCCACGAGCACGAGGGCACCACGCTGGTGCGGGTCACCCGCCCGCCCCGCAGCGGCGACCCCGCCGCCGACGACTGGTACGACGACGTCACCGAGGGCTGGACCACGTTCCTGCAGTTCCTCAAGTTCGGCATCGAGCGGCACGGACTCGACGAGCGTCGCACGCTGTTCCTCGAAGGTCCGGTCGCGGACGGTGATTCGGCGCGGCACCTGCTCGGCCTCGACAAACTCGAGGGCATGACGGTCGGCGATCATTTCACCGTGGTCGCCGAGACGGGCGATCTGCTGCACGGGGTGGTGTGTTTCGTGGGCGAACACCAGACCGCGGTGAGTGTCGACGACCTCGGCCCGGGACTGTTGCAGTTCGGCGAGCAGCCCGTCAACGCGGCACGCCCCAACGGCGGCGCGCAGATCCTGCTGGCCGCCTACGACCTGGACGACGAGGAGTGGGCCGAACTCGAAGAGCGCTGGAGAGAGTGGTGGCAGGCCCGGCCGGGAGCCGAACCTGCCACCTGAGTTCTCGAACGGTCAGGCGAGCACGGTGCCCAGGGTGGGCCACCAGATCGTGCTCTTGACGACGTTCGGTCCCACCTGATGGTTCAGCGAGCCGTACACGGCCGCCACGACGAGACCACTGCCGAGCCCGGCGACCGGCGGCGAGGAGACGACCGTGGGAACCGCGACGTTGTTCTGGTCCAGCTTCACGATGCCGCTGGCACCGGTGGCGAAGCTGTAGTAGACGACGTCCAGTTCGGCGCCGGTCTGGTCGTTCGCGATGACGCCCGGTCCGCCGAAGAATCCGAAGCGGAACTGGTTGCTCATGTTGGTCGCCACGCCCGCGCCGTACAGCTGTCCGAGGACCGGACCGCCCTGCCCGGTGTCGGAGTACGCGGGGATCTGGAAGATCTGGCCGGGGAGGGCGATGTTCGTTGCCGCGGTGTCGGTCGGCGACGCGGCGAGTCGCTCGAGTGCCGCTTCGGCCTCGGGGTTCCCGGCGGCGACGGTGCGCAGCTTCGCGATCGCGGTGGCCGGGTCGACGACGGGGGCGGAATCTGCGGGCTGCGCCGACACGACACCGGTGAACATCATCGTCGCTGCCACTGCAGCGGTCAGACCTGCCGCGACCCGTCGCCCGAAGTGCCGTCGATTCATTCTTCTTCTCCCTCGTCACGTCAATGGGTAAGCATTAGTTCGAATGAGTAAACACTCGAGCCCTTATCGACGCCGCGGTTCGCGGCGTTACGCCGCCCCCGGACCTATGCTGCAGACATGGGATCGGACGGTGGGCACGAGGCGAGGATCAGTGAGTTTCGGGAGGGGCTCGCCGACGTGGTCCCGACCCGCCGAAGTCTGCAGCGCCTGTTCGAGGCGGTCCTCGTGGTCGGGTCGGGACTCGAGCTGGATTCCACCCTGCAGCGCATCGTCACTTCGGCGACGTCCCTGCTCGACGCCCGGTACGGCGCCCTCGGTGTCCACGCCCCCGACGGGGGCCTGTCGGAGTTCGTCTACGAGGGCATCACGCCCGAAGAGCGTGCGGACATGGGCCATCTGCCCGAAGGCCTCGGCCTGCTGGGACTGCTGATCCACGACCCTCGCCCGGTGCGCCTCGCCAATCTGGCCGATCACCCGGGGTCGATCGGCTTCCCGCCCAATCATCCCCCGATGAAGAGCTTCCTGGGCATGCCGATCATGATGCGGGGCAAGGTTTTCGGAAGCATCTATCTCACCGAGAAACTCAGCGGACCCGAGTTCACCGACGAGGACGAGGTGATCCTGCGCGCGCTCGCGACCTCGGCAGGCGTGGCGGTGGAGAATTCGCGGCTGTTCGAGGAATCGCGGACGCGGGAGCGGTGGTTGACGGCCGTCGCGGCGATCACGTCCCGGTTGATGGTCGGCGGATCACTCGACGAAACGCTCCACACACTCGCCGCCGAGGTACGCGAACTGTCCAGCGGCGACGAGGTCTTCATCGTCGTCACGCTCGGCGAGGGCGCGGTGGTCGGGGCGGACAGCACGGTGCGGCCACTACGCGACACCTTCCGAATCGCCACCCAGGCCGAACCGTTCGCCGACGTGCTGCGCTCCCGCACTCCCGCACTGCTGACGGGTCTCGACGGTCTCGCACCGTTCTCCGCCGAGGCGGGCCGGGCCGCGGTGCTGCCGTTGTCGACGGCGTCGGGGGTCGGCGGGATCCTCGTGGTCACGGCGCGTGGCAACACTGCGTGGGATCCGGACGAGGTCGCCCGACTCGAATCGGTGGCCGACCTGGCTGCAGTCGCGGTGGAATTCTCCGATCAGCAGAGCAAGCAACGCCTGCTGTCGGTGCTCGCCGACCGCGACCGGATCGCGCGCGACCTGCACGACAACGTCATTCAGCGACTGTTCGCCACCGGCATGAGCCTGCAGAGCACGCACGCGGTCGGGGACGTCCCGGACGGCGTGCGCTCCATCGTGGCCACCGCAGTCGAGCAACTCGATCGCACGGTGCGCGAGATCCGCACCACCATCTTCGATCTGCAGGCCACCGGCATCGCGTCCGCGACCAGTCTGCGCCGTCGCCTCCTCGACGTGATCGGCGACCTCACGTCCCAGTCACCGATCGCGCCGAACGTCCAGTTCTCCGGCGCCATCGACACTCTCGTGCCCAGCCGCATCCACCAGCACGCGGAGGCGGTGCTGCGGGAAGCCCTGAGCAATGCGCTGCGGCACGCGCGGGCCACCACCATCGACATCTCGGTGGCCGCCGGGGACGACCTCACCGTGACGGTCGCGGACGACGGCATCGGGATCGCCGACGGCGCCCGGCGCAGCGGACTGGACAACCTCGATCGGCGCGCCGAGCACTGCGGCGGCATCTGCACCGTCGACGCCGCCGGCGGTGGGACCGTCGTCACTTGGCGGGTTCCGTTGACGTGATGAAGAATTCAGCGCTGGTTGCGTAGTTCGGTGGCCAGCACGGCCGCCTGCGTGCGTCGTTGCATCCCGAGTTTGGACAACAGCCGCGACACGTAGTTCTTGATCGTCTTCTCGGCGAGGAAGAGCCGCTCGGCGATCTCCCGGTTGGTGAGCCCCTCGCCGATCAACTCGAACACGGCGCGTTCCTGCTCGGACAGTTCCGCCAGCGGGTCTTCCCGGCGCGCGGACCTGATCCGGTTCATCAGCGCCGATGTCGCCCTGCTGTCGAGCAGCGAACCGCCCTCCCCCACCGTCCGCACGGCCGCGACCAGGTCGGTGCCGAGGATCTGTTTGAGGACGAATCCGGACGCGCCGGCCATGATGGCGTCGAACAGCGCTTCGTCGTCGGAGTACGACGTGAGCATCAGGCACCTCAGTTCGGGCAGGGCCGCGCGGAGGTCCCGGCACAGTTCGACGCCGTTGCCGTCGGGCAACCGGACGTCGAGCACGGCGACGTCGGCGCCGCTGCCCGGGATCCGTGCCATCGCCTCGCCGACGGACGCGGCCTCCCCGACCACCTCGAGGTCGGGCACGCTGCCGAGTAGGTCGACCAGGCCTCGTCGCACGATCTCGTGGTCGTCGACCAGGAACACCCGCGTGGTCATGTCTGCACCTCCACCGTCTTCTCCTCGAACCGTACCGCGCCGGCGACCGGTGCCCACCCCTCCGGGACCTCTCCCACACGCATTGGGGACCTTCGACCCAAGCGCAGGCGCCGCGGTGCGCGGAAAACTGAGGTTGCGGGGGAACACCCGGACACCACAAGTGGAGGTCGCGATGAACAGCTGGTCGCTCAGTGACATCGAGGTGGTCTCCCGCGCCATCGTCTCGGCTCCGTCGGTCCACGACACGCAGCCGTGGGATCTGCGGCTGGACGGCAGGTGCGCGGAGGTCACGGAGCGTCGCGGTTTCACGGACACACCGCGCGCCGACCGCGTGATCTCGTGCGGTGCGGGTGTCGCGAACGTGGAACTCGCGCTGCGGGCGCTCGGCAAGAAGATCGAGACCGACCTGCTGCCCGATCCGCGCAGGCCCGACCTCGTCGCGACCGTTCGGGCCGTGGGCACAGCTTCCCCGTCGAGCACCGAGCTGAGACTCTTCTCCGCCATGGCCCGCCGTCGGAGTCATCGAGAAGCGTTCGCCGACATACCGGTTCCCGCGGCAACCATCGCCGACATCGTCGCCGCAGCGGAGATGGAGGGCGTCCGTGCTCGGCTGCTCGCCGCGGACGAGGCGCCCGCACTCGCCGACGTACTTCTCTATTCCGCCGACCGGGTTCGGCAGGATCCCGGCCACCAGCGCGACCTCTTCCCGTGGACGTCGCACTGGCTGCCGCAGGGCGGTCACGAGTCGGTGGACCCAATCCGGACCGTCGTCACCCGCGGCGTCCCCGATTCGGCACGACTCGCCGCGGCGATCGAGAGAGAGACCGTCCTCGTGTTCGTGTCGGACACGCAGGAGTCGATCGACCTGGTCCGCACCGGAATCTCGGTCGAACGGGCGTGGCTGACCGCCGTCGACGCCCGGCTGGGCGCCTCCGTCCTCTCCCACCCGCTTCGCGTCGACGATTCGGCGCATCGGCTGGCACGTCGACTCGATGTGCCGGGCTATCCACAACTGATCCTGCGAATCGGATACTGACAGAACAGAAACGGAGTGCCCTTGTGAGCCGCGTACTCACGGACCGCGAACTGCTGCACGAACTCGAGGACGTCGCCGAAGACAACGTCAACCGGCACCTCGCCATGGCCAAGGACTGGCATCCCCACGATTACGTCCCGTGGGACGACGGCCGCAACTTCGCCGCGCTGGGCGGCGAGGACTGGGATCCGGAGCAGTCCCGGCTCAGCGACACCGCGCGGGCGGCGATGATCACCAATCTGCTGACCGAGGACAACCTGCCGTCCTACCACCGCGAGATCGCCCAGCACTTCTCACTCGACGGCGCCTGGGGCACGTGGGTGGGCAGGTGGACCGCGGAGGAGAACAAGCATTCGATCGTGATGCGGGACTATCTGGTCGTGACGCGCGGGGTCGACCCGGTAGCGCTCGAGCTGGCCCGGATGGACCACATGACCCAGGGCTTCGATCCCGGCGGTGGGTCCATGCTGGATTCGGTGTCGTACGTGACGTTCCAGGAACTGGCCACCCGGGTGTCGCACCGGAACACGGGTAAGGCGTGCGGTGATCCGATCGCGGACCGGATGCTGGCTCGGGTGGCGGCCGACGAGAACCTGCACATGATGTTCTACCGCAACATCGTCGGTGCCGCCCTGGACGTCGCACCCGATCAGGCGATTGCCGCGATCCACAAGGTGGTGACCAACTTCCAGATGCCCGGCGCGGGAATGCACAACTTCCGCCGCAACGCGGTCCTGATCGCGAAGGGCGGGATCTACGACCTGCGCCAGCACCTCGACGACGTCGTCCTGCCCGTGCTTCGCAAGTGGAACATGTTCGAGCGTAACGATTTCGGACCGGACGGTGAACGCTGCCGCGAGGAACTCGCGGCGTTCCTGCAGAACCTGGAAGCCAAGGCGGCCCGGTTCGAGGAATCCCGGGACCGCGCGCTCGCCCGCGAGGCCCGCCGCGGCGAACGCGTGTCAGCCCGCTAACGCACCTCGAAGACCAGCGGGTACCGCGAGCCGGCGTCGTCGAGTTCCGGTGCCGGGTCCCCCTTCAGGAAGCGGTCGAACATCCCCGCCACGAGGTCGTTCGTCGTGTCGACCACCTCCTGGCGGGGAGCCGTGCCGAGGCTGAAGCCGGCGGGCACATCCATACCCGGGGGATCGGGGATCGCCTGCGGGACGTAGTGCTCGGCGTCGGTGAAGCTGAAGTGCCCGGTGTCCCGCAGTGCGTAGACCTTGCTCCAGGACCGGGGGGTCGCAAAATACTGCCCCCAGAACCTCTCCCGGCCTTCGGGGCTCTCGGCGTGACGCGAGTTGAGCACGCTGAGCAGGGGGGTGCCGGGATCCTGGGAGACGATCGGGCTCGCCGTGTTCGCATACAGGAGCGCTCCGTCGACATTGACTCCGGCGTCGACACGGGGATCGTCGAGGAGGACCTGCGTGGTCGTGGCTCCGCCGATCGAATGACCGAACATCCCGATCCGGTCGGGATCGACGGCCCCGGGAAGACCGTCCGGCAGTAGCCGGCCGATCCCGTCGGGGTCGTCGCCGCGGGACAGGGATTCGACGGTGTCGATGACGAAACTCGCATCCTCCACCCGGGTGTCGAGCGCCTTCTTCTGGGTGTCGGCGGAGTACGGATCGGTGATCTGGGCCGTGACGACGCGGCCGTCCGGGAACACCGTCGCGAGGGCCTCACCCGTGTGATCCATGCTGATCACCACGTAGCCGCGGCTCGCGAGGTCCTCGGCGGCGACCGTGTACAGGGTCCGCGGCACATAGAAGCCCGGCGAGAAGAGGACGACGGGAAGCGAGCGGGTTCCGCCCGCGGCGAATCCGGCGGGATAGGTGACCGTCACCGGGATGGATCGCGCACGGCCCGGCGTCCACGGATCGACGCGATCGTGATCCACCAGTTCGAGTGTGCTGACGCCGATGTTCGAATCGCTCGCAGGCAAGCGCAGCACCGTGCCGGTGTCGGCACGCGACATAGCCGGCTGGACCGAGGCCACCGCGCCGAAAACCACTGCGCCGGCGACCAGTCCCCGGAGTGTGCGGGTTGCCTTCACTCGAACCTCCTCCGCGAAGTCGAGCGAAGGCTACCGCACCATCGTCGTGATCGGGGGCGCTAGCTTTCCGGCCTGACGATCATCACCGGGCAGTCCGCGGTGTGGAGCAACGCGTTGCTGGTGGAGCCCAGCAGCATTCCCTTGAAGCCACCCCGGCCACGGCTGCCCACGACGATGAGCTGCGCCTTCTCGGCGAATTCGCTGAGCACCCGCACCGGACGGTCCCGCGCCACGACGCGTTCGACCGTCACGTCGGGATACCGCTCCTGGTATCCGGCGAGGCGCTCCGACAGCACCACCTCTTCACCCGTCTGGATGCTGCTCCACAGCGGGTCCTCCGGGCTGGCTCCGAGCGACGGCTGCACACTGACATCGCTCCACACATTGACCGCGACCAGGCTCGCACCGCGGGCGGCGGCCTGCTCGAACGCCACTTCCACCGCCGCCTTGCTGCTTTCCGAACCGTCGACGCCGACCACGATCGGCCCCTCGGTCGGCGGCTGACCGTCCATGGTCCGCCCCCGCACGACCACCAGCGGGCAATGGCCGTGCGCGGCGACCGCGGAGGTGGTGGAACCGACCAGCAGACCGGTGAACTCACCGTGCCCGCGCGAACCGAGCACCACCATGTGCGCGTTCGCGGAGAGCTCGATGAGTGTCTGGCTCACCTTGCCCTCGTGCTGTTCGGTAGTGATGTCGAGCGCCTCGTCCACCGTCTGCTTGGCATGGACCCGCGCACTGCCCAGCCGGGACTTCGCCGTGTCCTCGAGTTCTTCCTTGAAACTCTCGGCCAGGTACGGCTCGGTGTAGTAGAAGGCAGGAATGTGCACCACTGTCACGATGTGCAGTGGGAGCGACAGTGCGGCGGCGGCGCGCGCAGCCCACGCCACCGCGGCCGAGGCCGACTCGGATCCGTCCACACCCACGACGATCGGCTTGATTCCGGTCATGGTCACCTTTCCTGATTATTCCGGCTGGGCACTGCTGGGTTTACGGGGCTACCCGCAGATCTTGCGGAGCTTCTCGACCAACGCGACACGGCCCGCACGATCCGCGGCGAGCGGGGTGACGGTGAGCGTGGTGACCCCCGACTCGGCGAAGGCGGCCACCCGCTCCGCGACGTAGCTCTCCGGACCGATCAGCGACACGGCCCGCACCAGCTCGTCCGGCACCGCGGCGGCGGCCTCGTCCTTCTTGCCCGACAGGTAGAGGTCCTGGATGGTCTCGGCTTCCTTCTCGTAGCCGTACCGGACCGCGAGGTCGTTGTAGAAATTCTTGCCCTTCGCGCCCATGCCGCCGATGTACAGCGCCAGGCCGGGGCGAACCCAGTCGAGCATGTGCTCGACGTCGTCACCGATGGCGAGAGCGGGTGATGCGAAGACCTGCAGCTCACCGAGGCTCGGGTCGCGCTTCGCCTTGCCCTTGGCCAACGGCTCTCCCCACACGCTCGCGGCCTTCTCCGGGTGGTAGAAGATGGGTTCCCAGCCTTCGGCGATCTCGGCGGTCAGCTCCACGTTCTTCGGCCCGAGCGAGGCGATGACGATCGGGATGCGATCACGCACAGGGTGGTTGATGATCTTCAGCGGCTTGCCCAGCCCGGTGCCCTTCTCGGCGGGCAGCGGGATCTGGTAGTACTTGCCCTGGAACTCGACCTTCTCGCGGCGCCACACCTTGCGGCAGATCTCGACGACCTCGCGGGTGCGCCCGAGCGGGGCGTCGTACTTGACGCCGTGAAAGCCCTCGATCACCTGCGGGCCGGAGGCGCCGAGACCCATCACGAAGCGGCCGTCCGACACGAAGTCGAGGCCGGCTGCCGTCATGGCGGTCAGGCTGGGCGTGCGGGTGTAGATCTGGAAGATGCCCGAAGCGAGTCCGAGTGTCGTGGTCTTGGCGGCGAGGTAGCCGATCTGGCTCACCGCGTCGAACGAGTAGGCCTCGGGCACGAACGCGATGTCGAGCCCGGCTTTCTCCAGGTCGGCGACCTCGTCGACCGTCTCGGCGAAACCGCCGCTGTAGTTCAAGCCCATACCTATGCGCACGTCGTTCCCCAATCCTGGCGTTACCTGCAACCTGTTCCTGCTTCAACCCCTGACCCTACTGCGAGCAATCGCGTCAGGGGCGTGCAGGCCTCACGACGACTACCGGGCAATGCGCACCACCGACCAGGCTGTTACTGGTCGATCCGAGCAGCATCCCCTTGAACCCTCCGCGCCCCCGGCTGCCGACCACCAGCAGCTGGGCCTTCTTCGACCACTCGAGCAATCGCGCCCTCGGATTGTCGATGTACACCTCCCGGGTGACCCGCACGTCGGGGTACTTCTCCTGCCAGCCGGCGAGGCTCTCGGCGAGAACGGCGTGTTCGTCCTCCTCGAGCCCCTGCGGCACCAGGGCTGCGGCCCGAGGGTCCTCGAACGCTTTCGGTCCGAGGTCGCTCCAGACGTGGACGGCCACCAACGGCGCGTTCCGCAGCGACGCCTCCTGGAAGGCCACCGAGATCGCCCGCTCACTGGTGGGGCTGCCGTCGACGCCGACCACGACGGGCCCGCCTGCGTGGGCGTCACCGCGAACCACGACGACCGGGCAGTGCGCGTGGCTGGTGACGTTGATCGCCGTGTTCCCGAGCAGTGCGGTGGCGGCCGCTCCGGACCCGGACGCGCCGACCACCACGACCCGGGCGTTCTCGGACAGGTCGACGAGCCACTGAGCGCTGCTGCCGATCGACAGTTCGGTGTGGACGTCGATGATGGGATTGACCGCGAACGCCTGCTCCTGCGCCTCGGCGAGAATTGCCTTGCCGCTCGCCTCCACCCACTCGTACACGCCGCCCGAATCCATGTAGGGACCGCCGAACCCGTACGGAGCGAAGTCGAGTGCGTGGATGATCTTCAGGTTCAGTCCACGTTCGGTGGCCAGTTCGGCAGCCACCCGGACAGCGGACTTCGAGGTGTCCGATCCGTCGACACCGACGACGACGCTGTTGCGGTCCCGTGTGCTCATGACTTCACACTATCCCCGGCCTCCGCTTCGCGTCTGCCGCCCTTCGCCTTTCGAGGAGGGACTTAAGTCCTTGCAGACTCGGGCTCTCCGCCCGTAGCGGCGGCGGCCGACTTCGGCGATGATGAGAACGTGGGGTCATCTGTCCAACGCGAATATGACTGGGCCACAGCATTTTCCGATCCAGCTTCACCCCAGCGACGTCCGTCACAAATTTGGTATCCGAGATGAGAATTAAAGTACGTTCGGGTCATGCAACTCACACAGTTCACCGACCTCGGACTGCGGGTGGTCATGCGACTGGCCGTTGCCGGGGACGGCGAACGACCGGGGAGCCGGGCGATCGCCGAGGAACTGTCGGTGTCGTACACCCACACCGCCAAGGTGATTACCCGGCTGGGTGAGCTCGGCATCGTCGACGCACGCCGGGGACGCGCGGGCGGTCTGGCCATCACCGAACTCGGGCGCACCGCGTCCGTCGGCTGGCTCGCCCGCCGACTCGAAGGCAATGCGGAGGTCGTCGACTGCGACGGCGCCCAACCGTGCCCGCTGCGATCGGGGTGCCTGCTGCGGTCGGCTCTCCGACGCGCGCAGAACGCGTTCTTCGAGTCGCTGGACGCCCTCACGATCGAAGACCTCACCCGGTCCCCCACCGGAACCGTGCTGCTCGCCCTCCCGCGAGTTACCGCCGCCACAACCTCCCAGATTTCTCGAACGATCGGAGAATGACATGCTCTCGCCCACCTCGACGGACGTCATCCGCGCCACCCTGCCCGTGGTCGGCGCCGCGATCTCGGACATCACTACGCTGTTCTACCGCAAGATGTTCGACGCGCACCCCGAACTCGAACGTGACCTGTTCAACCGCGGAAATCAGAAGCAGGGCGAGCAGCAGAAAGCGCTGGCCGGGGCAATCGCCGCGTTCGCGGCCCTCCAACTCGAGCCCGATCAGGCGCGCGTCGACCTCATCCTGTCGAGGATCGCGAACAAGCACGCCTCACTGGGAATCGAGCCCTCGCAGTACGCGATCGTGCACACGCACCTGTTCGCGGCCATCGTCGAGGTCCTCGGTGACGCCGTCACTCCCGAGGTCGCTGCGGCCTGGGACGAGGTGTACTGGCTGATGGCGGAGACCCTGATCGCGATGGAGGCCGGCCTCTACGCCTCGGCGGGGGTGGCGGCCGGCGACGTGTGGCGGGACGTGCGGGTCCGCGAGCGCCGCCACGAGTCCGCCGACACGGTGTCGTTCGTGCTCACGTCACTCGACGGCTCGCCGCTTCCGTCCTTCGCTCCGGGCCAGTACCTCTCCGTCGCGGTTCACCTGCCGGACGGCGCGCGCCAGATCCGCCAGTACAGCCTGTCGTCGGCCCCGTCGCGCGGCGACTGGAGGATCTCGGTGAAACGAGCAGGCGAGGTGTCGAACTTCCTGTATCACAATGTCTTCGAAGACGACGTCGTGACGGTGTCGACGCCGTTCGGCGACCTCGTCCTGCAGGACGACGACGCGCCGCTTCTCCTCGTGTCCGCGGGCATCGGATGCACGCCGATGATCGGGATGCTCAGCCACCTCGCCGACACCGAGGACAGCCGACCGATCTCGGTGCTCCACGCCGACCGGTCCGCCAGCAGTCACGCACACCGCGCGGAGCTGACCGAACTGGTGGAACGTCTGCCGTTCGCGGTGATGCACCGCTGGTACGAGGACCTGGGCGCCCGGCGGCCCGAGGGCAGCCTGCGAGAGGGACGCGCGGACCTCGGCGAGGTCACGATCGCGCCCGGCACCCGCGCCTACCTGTGCGGTCCGTTGCCGTTCATGCTCGGAATGCGCGAGGCGCTCCTCGCGAAGGACGTGCCCGCCGAGAACATCCACTACGAGGTGTTCGGCCCCGACAG
This sequence comes from Rhodococcus wratislaviensis, assembly GCF_900455735.1. Lineage (GTDB taxonomy): Bacteria > Actinomycetota > Actinomycetes > Mycobacteriales > Mycobacteriaceae > Rhodococcus_F > Rhodococcus_F wratislaviensis. The sequence goes on from NZ_UAUI01000021.1 coordinate 143,023, forward strand.
CTGGTCGGCGACGGTGTGAGAACCGCGGCGGCGCCGTTCACACCGGCCAGGTGTGGACGGGGCTGCCCTCGCGCATGTTCTCCACGTACTGACGCAACATGGCGGCCAGGGCTTCCGGGCGGCTCAGACCGGCGTTCTCGTGCCGGACCACCTGCGCACGCTGCCACGACGCCCCCGTCTGCCGGGTGACGCACCGGCCCTCGATGACGCTGAGGTAGCGGTCGCGGGCCTTCGCGGACAGTCCGAACGCGGCGAGCCCCTCGTCGGCGATCGGCAGCAGCCGCCGCAGGACGAGCTCGTCGGCGCCCGCGAACCCGACACCGGGCCAGTACAACTCGGCGTCCATGCCGTACTTCGCGCCGGCATGCAGGTTCTCCTCGGCCGCGTTGAACGACATCTGCGACCAGACCGGCCGATCCGATTCGACGAGCCCACGCAGCGCGCCGTAGTAGAACGCGGCGTTCGCCATCGTGTCGAGCACCGTCGGGCCCGCGGGCAGCACCCGGTTCTCGATCCGCAGGTGCGGCTTGCCGTCGTCGCTGTCGTACACCGGGCGGTTCCACCGGTAGATGGTGCCGTTGTGCATCTGCAGTTCGCTGAGGTCCGGCACCCGGCCCGCATCGAGCTCGGCCGCCGGGTCGACGTCGGAGACCTCCGGCAGCAGCGCCGGGAAGTATCGGGAGTTCTCCTCGAACAGGTCGAAGACCGACGTGATCCATCGCTCCCCGAACCACACCCGGGGCCGCACACCCTGGTTCTTCAGCTCCAGCGGACGCGTGTCCGTCGCCTGCTCGAAGATCGGGATGCGGGATTCGTGCCACAACGCCGTGCCCGCCATGAACGGCGCGTTCGCGGCAAGCGCCACCTGGGCACCGGCCAGGCACTGCGCGGCGTTCCAGTGTGCGGCGAATTCGTCCGGCGCGACGCGCAGGTGCAGCTGCAGGGACGTGCACGCGGCTTCCGGGAGCACCGAATTGGCGTCCACCTTCAGCTGTTCGGCGAGCCGGCCCTCGAGCGGCACACCCTCGAGGTCGAGTTCGATGTCCTCCCCGCGCGCGGCGAAGATCTGATCGTTGAGCTGCTCGTAGCGGGGATTCGCGGTGATCCACTCCCGGCCGAGGTGCTCGAGCTGCAGCGTCGGCAGCATGCCCACCATCACCAGCTGGGCGTCGTGCCCGTGGATCCGCGCGTCCGCGACGTGCAGCGACGCGCGCAGGGTGCGTTCGAGCTCGAACGTCCCCTCACCGATCAGGGGACCCGGCCGGACATTCATCTCGACGTTGAACTGACCGAGTTCGGTCTGGAACACGGCGTCGTCGTCGATCGACTCGAGGACTGCGAGATTGGACATCGCGGGCGTCATGTCGGCGTGGACGAGATTGAACTCGATCTCCATGCCCAGCATGGGCCTCGGCGGGTCGACGTCGTCGGCGAACGCGCCCTCCCGCAGCATCCTCTCGAGCGCGTCGACGCACATGAGCACCTTCTGCCGGAACAGGCGCCGGTCTGCTCGGGTGAATGTCCGAGACGTCACTTCGCGACCCATACCACTCCCCAACTGCGCGTCGAACTGCGCTCACGGGGGAGCATATCCGTTCATCCCGCGCGAATGCGGGATGGCGGGCTAACCTCGAACCAGACGCTGGTGAGCGGAAGGACTTTGAGATGACGCCTGATACCGACTCCAAGAAGAAACCAGAGTTCTCCGTGGGCACGCGCGTGAAAACGCGGCATTCGGCCGATCACGAACTGGCCGAGAAGAAGTGGCCCCTGGAGGCCGGCGTCATCGTCGACGACTTCGCCGGCGTCCAGGACATCAGCAACGATTCGTACGGCCGGGACTGGGCCGTCTCACGGCGCTGGGCGATCGCCCTCGACAGCGGACCACTCGTGTTCCGCAACGACGACGACCTCGAGCCGGAATAGGCCCTTACGCGTTGGCGCCTGCGTCGCCCCAGGTGACGGACACGCCGCGATCCTGCAGCCAGCGCCCCGGATCGATCTTGTTTCCGCTCGCGTCGTGCACCTCGAAGTGCAGGTGCGGTCCGGTGGACTGGCCGCGGTTACCGACGTGGGCGATTTCCTGCCCGGCGGTGACGCGCTGCCCCACGCTCACGGTGTAATCGTTGACGTGTCCGTAGACGGTGACGGTGCCGTCGTCGTGCAGCAGACGCACCCACAGCCCGAAACCGGACGCTGCTCCGGCGTCGATGACCTGGCCGTCGGCAGCCGCGAGCACCGAGGTGCCGATGGGCGCCGCGATGTCGATGCCGCCGTGGTGCGCTCCCCAGCGGGAACCGAAGTTGGAGGTCAGCTTGCCCGACACCGGCTGCACCGCGTGCGGCTTGACCGGGTTGACGTTGGACAGCCACTGCTGTGCCTGAGCGCCGAGGTCCGGGCCGCCGAGGTTCTGGGCGGCGGCACCGAGGTCGGCGGGCAGTTCGAAGCCGGCGGGAAGGACACCGGCCGGGATCTCGAACGGCAGGCCCGGCAGGGTCTGCGCGCCGCTCGTCTCGTGGGAGTCGACGGGGGCGGCAGCAGCGTTTCCGGCGCCCAGCTGGGCTGCACCGACAACGATGGCTCCGGTGGCGGCCGCAACAGTCGCGGCCTTGATGCCCACACCCGCTCCGGTCTGCTGGTTGCGATGGCGCCCGCGCGCCGCGTCCGGATCGATCTCGAAGCGAATGGAAGACCCGTTCGCCCGGTGGTGGGAACCCACAGTAAATACCTCGTCAGTCGTCGGATTGCAGCTCTCCCCATCCGGGGTGGGCTCCTCTGTCTGGCGACGAATGTAACAAAACGATATAGGTCCGCGCCACCGTTACCGAATGTTTATGTTCGGCGCTCCTCGAGCTCGGCCTTGAAAGCGGCGTAGCGAGCGCGGTGCGGGGTACGGCGGCGAATCACCGCCCACGCGATCCCGAGCACGACGAACCATACCGGGGTGACGAGAAGAGCCTCGAGGGTGTCCGCCTCCTGGGTCAACGCCCAGATGAGGAACACGAAGAACGCCAGGACGACCCAGCACATCACCACACCACCGGGCATCTTGAACTTCGACGCCTGGTGCAGTTCGGGCCGGCGCTTCCGGTACACGATGTAGCTGGCCAGAATCATCGTCCACACGAACATGAACAGCACCGATGAGATTGTCGTCACAGTGGTGAACGCCTCGATGACGGAGTCGCCGGAGAACAGCAGCGCGATCGCCGACAGCAGGAAGGCGCACGAGAACATCAGCGCGTTGGCCGGAACCTTGCGGGAGGAGAGCCTGCCGAGCCGGGCGGGGGCGTCACCCTCCTGCGCGAGGCCGTAGACCATCCGGGACGTCGAATAGATTCCCGAGTTCGCCGAGGAGGCCGCGGACGTCAGCACGACGAACTGGATGACTCCGGCCGCGATCCCCAGACCGGCGAGGGTGAACATCGCCGTGAAGGGGCTCTCGCCCGGCACGACCTCACGCCACGGCGTGACCGAGATGATCACGATCAGCGAGACCACGTAGAACAGCAGGATGCGGATCGGGATGGAGTTGATGGCCTTCGGCAGGTTCTTCTCCGGGTCCTTCGCCTCGGCCGCGGTGGTGCCGACGAGCTCGATACCGACGAACGCGAAGACCGCGATCTGGAATCCGGCCACGAAACCCATCGCCCCGGTCGGGAACATGCCGCCGTCGTTCCACAGGTTGTCGAAGCCGGCCTCGGACCCGTTGGGCGACGTGAAGTGTGCGAACACCATCACGAGCCCGACGACGATGAGGCTGACGATCGCGATGATCTTGATCAGCGCGAACCAGAACTCGGTCTCACCGAACGCCCGCACGGTCGGCAGGTTCAGCAGCAGCAGCGCCGCGATGGCCACCAGCGCCGGGATCCACAGCTGGAGGTCGGGCCACCAGTACTGCACGTAACCGGAGATCGCGATGATGTCGGCGATGCCGGTGACGATCCAGCAGAACCAGTACGTCCACCCCGTGAAGAACCCGGCCCACGGGCCGAGCAGGTCGGCGGTGAAGTCGGAGAACGACTTGTAATGCAGGTTGGAGAGCAGCAGCTCACCCATCGCGCGCATCACGAAGAACAGCATGAAACCGATGATCATGTAGACGAAGATCACCGACGGTCCGGCCAGCGAGATCGTCTTCCCGGACCCCATGAAGAGTCCCGTGCCGATTGCCCCGCCGATCGCGATCAGCTGGATGTGCCGGTTCGCGAGCTGCCGGGAGAGATGCGGCTCGCCCGCCGATCCTGCCCCCGAGCCATCACCCGGTTCCGATCCGATCGAGCCCGTCGAGGAAGTGCGGTCAGCCATGGAACACCTGCAACCCTTCTCAGTCCTTGCTGTCACCGTCCGAAAGCGTGGGTCACGTTACGCCGGGACCGCTCGCGGACCACGGTCGAGGACGGCATTCCGCATCGAGGGACTTGACAGAAGCCGAGTAGCTAAGGCTAACCTCAGTTCGTTACTTCGAGGCGAGGAGCCTGCACATGATCGAGGACCTGATCGAGATCGCGTACGCCCAGGGCGCAGTCACCTGCGTGGCTCAGGCCGCCGACGGCGTCGACGAGTACGAGCTCGCGCGGGTCGATTCGGTCGCGTCCAGCGTCACGGTCACGGTGCGGGCCGACGGCAAATTCGCGAAGGCCACGAGCGTCGAGGGCTACCTCAGCCTCGGGCAGGTCGTCCGGGCATGCGGTCTCGACTACCGGCACGCCACCTCGAGTGCGCGCCAGTACATCCACTGATCAACCCAGGTGCTCACCGAAGAAACCGTCGATCCTCTTCCACGCGTCGGCGGCGGCTTCCGGGTCGGGCACCATCCCCGTGACCTTCGCCAGCGGATGCAGCACCTTCGGGCCGGCCAGTTCGTCGTTCAGGAACGTATGACCGGCGGTCGGGTACTCCTTCACATCGTGAGTCACGCCTGCCTTCGTCAGCGCCGCCTCCAACTTGGCCGCCGCGTTCCGCAGGGCGAAGTCCTTCCCGCCGTAACTGGCGACCACCGGGCACGCACCCGCCACCGCCGCCGCGAGGTCGCGCGGCAGGACCCCATAGTTCGGGGCCGCCGCGTCGAACCCCGTGTGCAGGGTCATCAGGGCGAACCCGCCGCCCATGCAGAACCCGATGACACCGATCTTTCCCGTGCAGTCCGACGAGCCGGACAACCACTGACGCGCGGCCTCGATGTCCCCGTACGCCCGCCCCTTCCCCGAGAGCATCGCCCGCATCGTCGACACCAGACAGCGTCGCGCCCCGCCTGCACTGAACAAGTCCGGCGCCAGCGTCAGAAACCCCGCTGCCGCCAGCCTGTCCGCCTGCCGACGCATCACATCGTCCAAGCCGAACGCCTCGTGCACCATCACCACGCCCGGCCACGGACCCTCACCGGTCGGCCTCGCCAGATAACCGTGCAAGTTCAGCGAACCGTCGTGCCGCGCAGCGAGGTCGGTCAAGTCGATCTCGGACATGTGCGTCTCCCGTTCCGTCGTCACTTCCAGAACATCTGCGACAACCATGCCCTCCCCATCGCGAGCGCACCACCATTCCCGCTACACTCACCTCGGTGTGCGCCCAGCGCGTGCACAGCGCCTTCGTAGCTCAGGGGATAGAGCAACCCTCTCCTAAAGGGTAGGTCGCAGGTTCGAATCCTGCCGAGGGCACTCTCCTGCCTGCGGAAGCCCTCGCTGCACACAGTCCCAGCGCCTCGGGGAGGTAACGCAGGTCACGCCCGCAGGCGATACGCCGGGTAGGTCGGGACGACCCGAGGAGAGTCTCATGAACTGGGTGGACATCGACATTTTCCCACCGCCGATCGCCAACCCGCTGCACCTGTTGGCCGCGCTGACGAACAACGGGGCGGGATCATGATCGGCATACTGCCCGACCTGCCGTACATGGGATTGGACTGGGAGTTCTTCTTCCCGACCAATCTCTACATCGCCTTCATCAACTGGTGGAATCCTTTCTAGCGCACGGTAGCCCGGCCGGAAGTTATCGAGGACCGTCGCTGACCTCGATAGTTCGTATCGTCGCCCCATGACCACTACAGAGAAACGCCCGGCCGCCCTGCACTCCTACTTCGCCTACCGTGACGCCCCGGCCGCTCTGCGCTGGCTGGAGCGCGCGTTCGGGTTCGAGACCACCCTCGAGTTCCCGGACGACAACGGCGGGATCATGCATTCCGAATTGCGCCGAGGCGCCGCCGCCATCATGGTCTTCAGCGACGACGGCAACTACGACCGGCCTGCGCTCCGGGGCGAGACCGTCGGGCACGGCACGTATCTCAGCGTCGGCGCCGACAGCGAAGTCGACGAGGTCTATGCCACCGCCATCGAGGCCGGCGCCACCCCGGTCTGGGAGCCCGCCGACACCCAATGGGGGAACTATCGCTGCCGGGTCCTCGACCTCGAGGGCTTCGAGTGGACGTTCGGCACCCTACGCCCGGGCGAGAGCAGCGGCGACTGGCCGGAGGGCGAATGACGGTGACACGGAACCCGATCGACGCGGCACCGCACCGGGTTGTCAGTCGATCGCGAAGAGTCGCGCCGCGTTGTCGTGGCACACCGCCCGCAGCCACGGCTCGCCGAGGTCGAATCGGGTGAGTCCCTCGAGTGCGTCGAGGTAGGGGTACGGGATGTTGGGGAAGTCGCTGCCGAACACGATGCGTTCCTGCAGATCCGCCAGCCGGTGCACCTGGTCGCGCGGAAACGGTGTGGCCGCTTCGGTGTAGTCCGTGAACGTCATCGTCGTGTCGAGATACACGTTGGTGTACTGGTCGGCCAAGTCCAGGAATTCCCGGTACTCGGGCAGACCCATGTGGGCGATGATCAGGTGCAGCCTCGGGTACCGCGCCAGCAATTCGGCGATCGGGCCGGGGCCCGTGTAGGTGCCGGGCGCCGGCCCCGATCCGCAATGGATGACCACCGGAACACCCGACTCCTGCAGCACACCCCACACGGGGTCGAGGAGCGGATCGTTCGGCGAGTAATCGCCCACCTGGATGTGGGACTTGAAGACGCGCGTGCCCGACTCGACTGCCTCCGCGACATATGTGGCCGCGGACTCCTCGGGGTAGAACGTGGACGTCCGCAGACAATCGGGGGTCTGTTCGGCGAACTCGACCGACCACTGGTTCAGCCAGGCGGCCATCTCCGGCTTGTGCGGATAGATCATGGACGTGAACCGCCTGACACCGAACCCGCGCAGGTGTTCGACGCGGACGTCCTCTTCGTGCCGGTAGTGGATGGGCCACTCACGTCCGGTGAGGGGACCGACCGCGTCGAAGTAACCCCACACCTTCTCCATCACGTTCGCGGGCATGAAGTGGGTGTGGACGTCGATGATGCCGGGCAGCCCCAGCGCACGCCAGAACTCCTGCACCCGCAGATCCTCGGACAACAATCTTCTCCTCGACGCAGTGCCGGACGCAGAACCCCGGCGGATCAGAACAGGGGCCGCCTCAGAACAGGGTGAACGCGTCCTCGGCCTCGGGGGTGGACGGCGCGACGGCTGCCGGTGCGGGCGCGGGGGCCGGCGCTGTCACCGGTGCAGGCGCGAGCGCACCGGACGCGACGGCGCGCGCCGCCTCGCCGGCGAGGACGTCGGCCATCTCGTTGTAGTGGTTGCCGACGTGACCACGAACCCAGCGGAAACGCACGGGCCCGGGACGTTCGCCGATGGCCCGGTCGATGGACTGCACCAGCGCGAGATTCTTGACGGGAGCACCACCCGCCGTCTTCCAGCCCTTGCGCTTCCAACCGGGCAGCCACTCCGACGCGCACTTGATGGCGTACTGGGAATCGGACTCGATCAGCAGCGGATCGGCCCCGGGATGCGCGGTGATCGCTTCGAGCAAGGCCCGCAGCTCGGCGATCTGATTTGTCCCGGAGGGTTCGCCACCCGATTGGCTGGGACCCTCGTGATTGACCCATGCCCAGCCGATCGCCCCACCGGGGTTGCGGAGGCAGGATCCGTCGGTACTCACGATGATCATGGCTGGGACTTTACGTGCGCGCTCCGACATCCGCCGGTAGCGGTCGCCTTCGGAGTGGATACGCTGCATTCGATGACGGTTTCGCTGGAGGTGGTCGAGACCACCGTGACCGCGCGGCGTCCCCTGGACGTCGCCATGTCGTTGCAGCCGCTGCAACGTGGCAAGGGCGACCCCTGCCACCGCCGGACGGCCGACGGCTCGATCTGGCGGACGTCGGTGCAGAAGTCGGGCCCGGTCACCTATCGCCTCACTCAGACCGACCGCCACTCGGTGCGCTGTCAGGCATGGGGTGCGGGCGCCCACGAGCTGTCCGCCGGACTCGGCCGCCTCGTCGGCGACCACGACGACTGCGCGGACTTCGCCCCCGGCCATCCGATCCTCGTCGAGGCCCACCGCCGATTCCCGCAGCTGCGCCTCGGCCGCACCGACCGGGTGATGGAGGCCCTCGTGCCCGCGATCCTCGAGCAGCGTGTGCACGGCATAGCGGCGTTCGCGTCGTGGCGGCGTCTCGTGTGGAAGTTCGGCGGGCCCGCTCCCGGTCCCGCTCCGGACGGGATGCGGCTGCCCCCGACCGCGGACGTGTGGCGGCGGGTTCCGTCCTGGGAATTCCACCGGGCCAACGTCGACCCGAACCGGTCCCGGACGATCGTCCGCTGCGCGCAGGTAGCCGACCGGCTCGAGAAGATCGTCGACCTCCCCCGCGAGGAAGCGAATCGCCGGCTGATGTCCGTCCCCGGCGTCGGGATCTGGACGGCGGCCGAGGTGTCGCAGCGTGCGCTCGGCGACCCCGACGCCCTGTCGGTCGGCGACTATCACCTCGCCGCGATGGTGGGGTGGTCGCTGCTCGGCAAGCCCCTCGACGACGCCGAGATGGTGGAGTACCTGGCCCCGCTTCAGCCGCACCGCCATCGCGCCGTGCGGCTGCTGGAGGTGAGCGGGAAGGCCGTCAAACCGAAGTTCGGGCCCCGCACGGCGCTCGTCGACCACACCTGGCACTGACCCGGCAGTCGCGGAGGCCCCAGACGCGTTTCCCGCACCCATGAACACCTGTTCAAGTGTTCATACGAGAAACTAGACTTCGAAGAATCAGCTGCCGGCCGGAGGAGTCGCCGTGGAACCCGTGGCAATGCACATGAGCGACGGCCTGATCAATGCGCCGACCTCACTGCTGTTCGTCGTCGTCGCGGTGGCGGGACTGTCGATCGCCGCGTGGCGCGCGCGCTCGGAACTCGACGAACGCGCTGCACCGATGGCCGGTCTCGTGGCGGCCTTCATCTTCGCGGTCCAGATGGTCAACTTCCCGATCCTTCCCGGTGTGAGCGGACACCTCCTCGGTGGTGCGCTCGCCGCCATCCTCGTCGGCCCCTACACCGGGATGCTCTGCGTCTCGATCGTGCTGATCGTGCAGGCCCTGCTGTTCGCCGACGGTGGGCTGACGGCGCTGGGAGCGAACATCACCAACATGGCGATCATCGGGGTGGTCGTCGGCTACGGCGTCGCGGTGGCCCTGCGTCCGCTCGTCGTGCGACAGCAGCGACTGCGCTTCCGCGTCCTCGGCGGACTCGCATTCGCCGCGGCACTGTGCGGAACGGTGGCGGCGTCGATGGGCTTCGTCCTCGAGTACGCGATCGGCGGTCATGCGACATCCGGAGATTCGACGTCGCTGGGCCCGGTGGCGGCGTACATGCTCGGGGCGCACGTGCTGATCGGCATCGGCGAAGGCCTCATCACCGCCGTCACGGTGACGGCCGTCGCGAAGGCGCGCCCCGACCTCGTGTACCTGCTGCGGACGGCACCGCGACGAGTCGAGGTGCAGGCATGAGCACGTCGTCGCCGGTCTCGCTGCGCCGATTCCTTCTCGGCTTCGCGCTGGTGGCGCTGCTCGTCGCCGGCGCGGTCTCCTACCTCGCCAGCTCGAGTCCGGACGGTCTGGATGCCGCGACCACTCGCGGGTGCGAAACCGTGGAAACCGATACCGGGGAGACGCTCGTGGGTGACTGCATCGCCCAGAACGCGTCCGCCCATCCGTTGTCGGACTCGCCGCTCGCCGACTACACGGTGGGCGGCCGGTCGCATCTCACCGGGGTCGCGGGCGTGATCGGCGCGACCGCCACGTTCGTCGTCGCGGGTGGACTGTTCTGGTTGCTCGCCCGCGCGCGGCGGAACCGAACGAGCCCCTGACCGTGGGAGCCGGTCACGCCCACCCGCTCTACCTCGACGGCACGTCCCCTCTGCACCGGATGCCCGCCGAGGTCGGGATCGTCTGCGCCGTCGTCTTCGTCTTCGCGGTGGTCGCGACGCCACGCGAGGCGTTCTGGGCGTTCGCAGGATATCTCGCGATCCTGCTCGTGATCTGGCGGATCGCCGGCATTTCGCTGCGGTGGATCGGGCCGAGGATGCTGATCGAGTTGCCGTTCGTGACGCTCGCGCTTCTGCTGCCGTTCGCCGAGGGCGGCGCACGCGTCACCGCCCTCGGACTGTCGCTGTCGGTCGCGGGCCTGTACGCGGCCTGGGGCATTCTCGTGAAGGGCACGCTCGGCGTCCTGGTCTCGCTGACGCTCGCCGCGACGACGCCCGCGCGGGACCTGCCGTTGGGTCTGGCGCGGCTGCGGGTGCCCGCGATGCTCACCACGATCGTGGTGCTGATGCTGCGCTACCTCGACCTGCTCACCGCCGAGGTCGAGCGGATGCGCACCGCCCGGCTCTCCCGCGGCGACGACCCCCGGACGTTCCGGCAGATCGGTGCCACCGCCCGGGGCGTCGGCGGATTGTTCGTGCGGTCCTACGAGCGCGGCGAGCGCGTCCACCTCGCCATGCTGTCGCGGGGATTCACCGGTTCCGTTCCCACGGCCGGGGCGCCCCCGGCGACCGCCGCGATGTGGCGGGCGGGGCTCGTGCCCGCCGTGTGCGCGGTGGGGATCTGTATCACGGCGTGCGTGCTCCGATGACCGCGGCCGTGCATCTCGTGGGCGTCTCGTTCGCCTATCCGGACGGCAGGGCCGCGCTGCACCGGATCGATCTCACGGTGCAACCCGGCGAGCGGGTGGCCGTTCTCGGTCCGAACGGGGCCGGGAAGACCACACTGATGTTGCACCTCAACGGCATTCTGACGGCCACCGGGGGCAGTGTCACCGTGGGCGGGCTGGAACTGTCGCGGGGGGCGTCCCGGGACACGGTGCGGGAGGTCCGGCGCCGCGTCGGCATCGTCTTCCAGGACCCCGACGACCAGTTGTTCATGCCGACCGTCGCGCAGGACGTCGCGTTCGGCCCGGTCAATTTCGGGGTCACCGGGACCGCGCTCGACGAGCGGGTGCACGATGCGCTGGCGGCCGTGGACATGACGGCACACTCGGATCGCAATCCCGCGCACCTCTCGGTGGGGCAGCGCCGCCGCGTCGCGCTGGCGACGGTCCTCGCGTGCGCCCCGGACGTCCTCGTGCTGGACGAGCCGTCGAGCAATCTCGACCCCGTCGCCCGACGTGAACTGGCCGAAGTCCTCCTGGGTATCGACACCACGCAGCTGCTCGTCACGCACGACCTGCCGTACGCCGCCCAGTTGTGCACGCGCGCCGTGATCCTCGACGAGGGACACCTGGTGGCCGACGGTCCGATCCTGGAACTGCTCGGCGACCCCGCGCTGCTCGCCGAGCATCGCCTCGAGTTGCCCTGGGGTTTCCGGCTTCCCGCGACCGACCCTCATTCGCCCGGCGAACGATCCGTGACACCGCAGATCAGGTAGCTCACGATGGGGAGACGAAGCTTCGCCCCGCACTCCCACCGGAGGTCCGCGATGTCCATACCCGAAGCCGACGCCGGGGCGGTGTCCCAGCGCATTTTCGACGCATCGCTCGGGGCGATCGACCTCCTCGCCGTCCATCTGGGCGACCGTCTCGGCTGGTACCGCAGTCTCGCGTCGGACGGTCCGGCGACCGCGGACCAACTGGCGGAACGCACCTCCACCCACCCGCGGTACGCGCGGGAGTGGCTCGAACAGCAGGCCGTGTCGGGACTTCTCACGGTCGACGATTCGGAGCCACGGACGTTCACGCTTCCGGCCGGCGCCGCCGAAGTGCTCACCGACGAGCAGAGTCTCAACTATCTTGCCCCGCTGGCGCGGATCTTCGTCGCCGCGACCTCGCAGATGCCCGCATTGCTGGAGGCGTACCGCACGGGCGGCGGGGTGGGTTGGGCGAAGTACGGCGCGGATGCCCGTGAGTCGCAGGCCGACATGAATCGTCCGTGGTACGAGCAGGTTCTTCCCGGTGCGCTGGCATCGGTTCCCGAGGTCGACGCACTGCTCCGGACGCCCGGTGCCGCGATCGCCGACGTCGGATGCGGCGGCGCCTGGTCCACGATCGCACTCGCGCGCGCCTACCCGGACGCCCGGCTCCACGGCTACGACATCGACACCGCGACCGTCGAACTCGCGAGGTCCAATGTGCGCGAGCGGCCGGACGTCGCCGATCGGATCACGATCACCGAATCGGATGCGGCGGGAATTCCCGAGAGCAGCTACACGGCCGCGTTCGCGTTCGAATGCATCCACGACATGCCCGCGCCCGTCGATGTACTGTCCGCGGTACGCAGGGCATTGGTTCCCGGTGGCGCGCTGATCGTGATGGACGAGGCGGTGGACGACGAGTTCTCCGCGCCGGGAAGCGACATCGAGCGTCTGATGTACGGATTCAGCCTCACCGTGTGCCTTCCCGACGGGATGAACCACACACCGAGCGCGGGCACCGGAACGGTCATGCGCCCGAGCACATTGCGCGGCTACGCCGAGGCGGCCGGTTTCGGCACCATGGACGTCCTGCCGATCGAGGATTTCGCGTTCTTCCGGTTCTACCGGCTCACGGTGTAATCCCTGGACCGACACCCCGATACGCACGTATTTTGCGGAAAGGCCGAAAACTGGGGCATCCGAAGGGGGAAGATGTCTGCAGTAGGCAGGTTACGGACGCTTTCGCCGGTCGGGGCAAGTGAAGCGCCAGGTCGAACCAGATTTGTCGTTTGTCATCCGCTACTACGCATGGGAAACACCATGAAACTGCATAGAGTGACAGCACCGGCAGCGCTGCTGATCGCCACCCTGTGTGTCGGAATGGGTACCGCGTATGCCGCCCCCACTCCCGCCGACCAGGCCGTCATCTCGCACACCAGCCTGAGCGCCGACGGCCGATCGGTCGGCACTGCACTCGACGCCGGGCACTTCACCCTGTCGCGGACGGCCGCCGCCGTCGACATCGTCAACGATTCGGGCACCTCGGTGGGCACGATCCCCCTGCGCTATTCGATCGCCGGTGTGCAGTTCGCGATCGATCCGCTCATCACCGACGCCGGCCGGTTCCTGAACCTGACACCCACGACGACCCCTGTCGCCGGAACCCTCGCCCTCACCCCGGTCGACAGGGATTCGGCGTACAACAACATGGTCCAGCAACTACAGATCGGTTGGGACAACGGCGGCGGGACCGCGACCGCGATCGGCGCAGGCATCGGATTCGTCGTCGGGTGCATCTTCCTCATCCTCGGCGGGTGCCTCCCGGGTGCCGCGGTGGGCGCAGCGATCGGCGCCGTCACGGGGATCAGCAACGCGAACCCCGCTGCGCCACCAGCGGTTTACGAATTCCTCGGAACCCCGTAGCGGGGCTTTCCGTCCGACTCCGAAGACGATTTCGGGAGGGCTATGGGTTAGTTCGCACACGGGGAGCATCACCGCGCACCCACATATGCATGTAGCCGTTCCGGTTTTCCAGCGAATATGGTCCACGCACAACGATGTTCGGTGCACTCAGGTGGGGGCCGTGTTCGTCCTACGACATGGTGGGAATTTCCATGAAACTCTTGAAAACTCTGGCATTGTCCATATTCGTCATCTCCGCGATGGCCGTCGGGGCGGGCACTGCGTATGCCGATCCCGCACCTCAGGGAATCGACTGGTCGCAGCCACTGATGACCCCGGCAGCCGACGGCGGCAGCAGCCAGGTGGCCGAACAGTTCTTCCCGGAGAACGAAGTGAAGCAGGACGCCTTCGACAAGATGACCAACGAGATCAATACCGGCTGGAACAACGCGGGCCTGCAGGGCATGGCGATCGGTTCCAACGTGGGCATGGCCATCGGGTGCGTGTCGATCTTCCCCAACTTCATCGCAGGCTGCATTGTCGGCGCAGTGGTCGGCACCATCGCCGGCGCCGTCATCGGTATCGGCGTGGGTAACCCCAATGCCCAGCCTGCCGTCGAGCAGTTCTTCGCCACACCCTGAGCGAAGAGCGAGCTGCAGCCCCGGCCTCACTCGGGCCGGGGCTGCGGCGCGTTCAGCCGACGACGCCCTGGACGCGCATCGTCGCGATGTCTTCCGCCGACCAGCCCAGTTCACCGAGGATCCGATCGGTGTGCGCGCCGAGTGCGGGCACGTCACCCATCCGCATCTCCACATCGGAGAACGTCATCGGGGGCAGCATCGCCTTGATCGGACCGGCCTCGGTTCCGACGTCGCGCCAGCGGTCGCGCTGGTCCAGCTGCGGGTGCTCGATCAGCCCGCCCATGTCGTTGAGCTCGGCCGCCGGGATCCCGGAGTCCGCGAGCGCCTGGTCGAGAGCCGCGCTCGTGAAACGTTGAGTCTCCTCGGCTACGAGGGCGTCCACCTCCGCCCGGTGCTGCACCCGCAGCATGTTGGTCGCGAACCGGGGATGGTCGGCGAGTTCGGGTCGTTTGAACACGTCGGTCACCAGTTGCCGCCACCCGCGGTCGTTCTGGACACCGATGAGGATCTGCCCGTCGAGGGTGGGATACGAGTCGTACGGGACGATCGCCGCATGACCGAGCCCGACGCGCGGGATCTGCTTGTCGGCGTACATCTTCATGTACATCGGATGGCCCAGCCACTCCGCGGTCGCGTCGAACATCGACACGTCGATCCGCGCCCCCACCCCGGTTCGCGACCGCCGGAACAGGGCGCCGAGGACGGACGTCATCGCGTACATTCCCGCCGCGATGTCGGAGACCGGGACACCCGTCTTGGTTGCGGTGTCGGGGGTGCCGGTCACCGAGATCATCCCCGTTTCGGCCTGGACCAGCATGTCGTACGCCTTGCGTTCGCGCCGCGGTCCCGCCGACCCGTAGCCGGACATGTTCACGACGATCAGTTCCTCGTGTTCGGCGCGTAACTCGTCGGCGCCGAACCCCAGGCGGTCGGCGGCATCGGGGGCGAGATTCTGGATGAAGACGTCGGCCTTCGCAATCAGCTTCGCGACGGTGTCCCGACCCACCTCGGACTTCAGGTCGACGCCGAGCGACTCCTTCGACCGGTTCAGCCACACGAAATGCGAGGCCTGCCCGAACACGGCGTCGTCGTAGTTGCGGGCGAAGTCGCCCTCGCCGACGCGCTCGATCTTGATGACCCGCGCACCCATGTCCGCGAGATGGCGGGTGGCGAGCGGAGCGGCCACGGCCTGCTCGAGTGCCACGACGGTGATGCCGTCGAGCGGCAGCAGTCCGGGATCGTTCTCCATGTCGGGATTCACCTTTCCTCTTCGGCTCCCGTGTGATTGTGATAGTGCGTGGCCCCGATCGTGTGCAGCAGTTCGTGCACGGTGTCGTCGGTGAGCCGGTACCGCATCGAGCGGCCGTCCCGCGTCGCCGACACCCACCCCTGGTTGCGGAGCAGTCGCAGCGCGTGCGAGACGGCGGTCCCGGTCATGTCGAGTGCCGCCGCCAGGTCGCCGACGCAGATGTCGGGGGCGTGGTGCAGGCACAGCAGCAGTCGCAGGCGGTTGCCGTCGGACAGCAGTTCGAATCGGTTGGCCCAGCCGTCGATGTCGGGGGTGTGCAGTGCCGCCGCAGCACGCTGAACGTCCTCGGGGTTCAGGGCGGGGGTGGCGGCCATCACGCCAGTCTACAAACGCCGCGAGGCCACTCGACCTGGCATCCATAGGCGATTCCTCACTGTCCGTTCGGCTCTGTGACTTTGTTTCCGCACTCACACGGGTGGTCGACTGGCAGCACGCGTCACCCGATTTCCGGCGGCGGCGACGAGTCATCGAGGAGCGTGATGTGAGCGGTCTGCATCTTCCCCAGCGTGTGCGGCACCATGCCGCAGAACGGCCCGGAGCACCGGCGGTGACGTGGGGTGACACCACACTGACGTACGCGGAGCTCGACTGGCGGACCAATCGGATCGCAACCGCGCTGTCGGCGTTGACATCCGACGGCGGCCGGGTCGGGGCACTGCTCCGGATGCGCACGGACGGTGTCGAGACGTTCGTGGCCGCCGCCAAATCGGGACTCGTGTTCGTCCCGCTCAACTGGCGACTCCCCGCTGCCGAGGCCGCCGCGATCGCGGTCGATGCCGAGCTCCAGGTGCTGATCGTCGAATCCGAATTCGCTGCCGCCGCGCACGCCGTCCGCGACGCGCTCCCGAGTGTGGTCGTGGTGGTCGTGGACGCGGCCGACGGCGACGTTCTTCCGCCCGGCACCTGGACGTGGGACCGGCTGGTCACGTCGGGCACCGCCACCGATCCGGGTCTCGGGGACGACCCCGACGCGGAGGTGCTGCAGCTCTACACATCGGGCACGACGGGCTTCCCGAAGGGTGTGGTCGCGACGCATCGCAACCTGCACAACGAGCCGGAAGGCTTGCTGATCTACCGCTGGAAGCCCGGCTCGGTGGCACTCGACGCGATGCCGCTGTTCCACATCGCGGGTGCCGGCTGGTTGAGCACCTGTCTGTCGGCCGGCGTCCACGTGGTGCTGCTCGGCGCGTTCGACGCACGGGAGGTCGCCGAACTCGTCGAACGGCACCGGATCACCCACGCCTTCCTGGTTCCGTCGACCATTCAGATGCTCCTCGACGTGCCCGACCTCGAACGTTACGACGTGTCGAGCCTCGAACTGGTCGCCTACGGTTCGGCGCCGATCACCACCACTCTGCTCCGGCGAGCGATCGATCGCCTCGGCTGTGGATTCGTGCAGCGCTACGGAATGACGGAGACCACGGGCTCGGTCACCGCCCTCGCCGTCGAGGATCACGACCCGTCCGGGCACCGCGCTCACCTGCTGCGTTCCGCCGGCAAACCCATGCCCGGTGTCGAGGTCGAGATCCGGGACGTGGTGACCGGCGCCCGGCTTCCGGTGGGCGAGTCCGGGGAGATCGTGTGCCGCTCACGCAACAACGTCGCGGGCTACTGGCGGCGGCCGGACGAGACCGCGCAACTCCTCACCCACGACGGTTTCCTGCGCACCGGCGACGCCGGGCACATCGACGAGGAGGGCTATCTGTTCGTCACCGACCGGGTGAAGGACATGATCATCACGGGCGGCGAGAACGTGTACCCGATCGAGGTCGAATCGGTGCTCGCCGAGCATCCGGCGGTCGCCGAGGTTGCGGTGGTCGGCGTGCCGCACCGGACGTGGGGTGAGTCCGTGACGGCGGTCGTCCGGCTCGTCGATCCGGCGAACCAACCGGACGAGCAGGACCTGATCGCGTTCACCGCCGACCGGCTCGCGTCGTACAAGAAGCCGCGGGAGATCGTCTACGTCGCCGAACTTCCGCGAGGGGCGAGCGGCAAGATCCTCAAACGCACCCTGCGCGAACGGCTCCGCGCCACGGAGGTGTCGTCGTGATCGTCACCGAAGACGTGGGTACCGTCCAGCGCGAGGCGTGGGCGCGCGGCGTCCTGCCGCCGGTCGAACAGGTACGCCCAGGATTGTGGTCGATCCCGGTGCCGATGCCACGAAACCCGTTGCGCTACGTCCTGATCTACGCGCTCGCGCTGCCCGACGGACTCGCCCTGATCGACGTCGGCTGGGACTCCGAGGAGTCGTGGCGGGCCCTCGTCGACGGCATCGCCGAGACCGGGCACCACGTCACCGACGTCCGCTACGCCGCGATCACCCACCTGCATCCCGACCACTTCGGTCTCGCGCCCCGGCTGCGCGAGGTCAGCGGGGCCGCGCTCGCGATGCACGGCGCGGATGCCGCACTGCTCGGCCACCATTCACCGACGGACGTCGCGGAAGACGAACAGACGTGGAACACCCAGCTCGCTCAGCTCGGGGCCCCCACCGGCATCCTCGCGGCTGCCCGCGTCGATCTCGTTCGCCTCGGGGCGGGCGAGTCCATGGACGTCGTGCTCGGTGACGGCACTGCCCTGGACCTGCCCGGCTGGGATCTGCGGGCGGTCTGGACCCCCGGGCACACTCCGGGTCATCTGACTTTCGTCGACGACGCCCACGGGCTGATGTTCAGCGGCGACCACATGTTGCCCCGCATCAGTCCGAACATCTCCACGG
The DNA here is from genome assembly GCF_900455735.1 of Rhodococcus wratislaviensis. Taxonomy (GTDB): domain Bacteria; phylum Actinomycetota; class Actinomycetes; order Mycobacteriales; family Mycobacteriaceae; genus Rhodococcus_F; species Rhodococcus_F wratislaviensis. The sequence continues at coordinate 161,308 of NZ_UAUI01000021.1, forward strand.
TCCCCGGCGAGCTGGAGAACCCGCTGCATCGCTATCTGCTGTCGCTGCACGCCACCACCTCGATGCCCGACGGTGAGGTGCTGCCCGCCCACGAGTACCGCTTCCGGGGGATCGCCGACCGCGCCCGGCAGCTGATGGACCATCACGAGGAACGGTTCGCCGAGATCGTCGACGCGCTGGGCGTGCGCCCGGAATCGACGGCGTGGGAGATCTCGCAACACATCTCGTGGTCGCGGCCGTTCGACTCCATGTCCGACCGCCTGCTCCGCCTCGCGGTCCGCGAAACCCATGCCCACCTGCTCGTTCTGGCCGACCGCGGGAGCATCCGCTCACTCGGCGGGCACCCCGAACGCTGGACCCCGACACCGTAAGGAAGACACCCATGAGTGTGGTTCTCACCGAATTCTCCGATGGCGTCGCCGTCATCACCCTGAACCGGCCGGAGGCGAAGAACGCCGTCGACCTCGAGGTCGCCAAAGCGCTCGCCGCCGCGATCGACGAGTTCGAGGCGCGGCCCGACCTGACGATCGCGATCCTCACCGGCGCCGGGGGAACGTTCTGCGCGGGCATGGATCTGAAGGCGTTCACCCGCGGGGAGCGGCCGTCGCTGCCCGGCCGCGGCTTCGGTGGGATCACGGAGGCCCCGCCGACGAAGCCGCTGATCGCCGCGGTCGAGGGATGGGCGCTGGCCGGCGGCTGCGAACTGGCACTGTCGGCCGATCTGATCGTCGCCGCCCGCGACGCCAAGTTCGGCATCCCCGAGGTCAAGCGGGGGCTCGCCGCCGCCGCAGGCGGTCTGCTGCGACTGCCGAAGGTGCTGCCGTACCCGATCGCGATGGAAATGGCGATCACCGGCGATCCCCTCACCGCCGAGGTCGCGCACGCGCACGGACTCGTCAACCGGCTCACCGAGCCCGGGCAGGCTCTCGCCGCCGCCCGCGAACTGGCGGCACGGGTCGCCGCCAACGGTCCCCTCGCCGTGCGCGCCACCAAGCAGGTCGTCGCGATGTCCGCCAACTACACCGACCCCGACGCGTTCGCCGGGCAGCGCCGCTTCCTCGATCCGGTGTTCGCGTCCGAGGACGCCCAGGAGGGTGCGCGCGCCTTCGCGGAGAAGCGCCCACCGGTGTGGCGTGGCCGCTAGCGGCATGATCGGCACAGCCCGCATCACGGCTTCCGTACGATGACCGCGTGGACCTGCATCTCGTCACCTACTTCGTCGCGGTAGTCGATCACGGCGGGATCACCAGGGCCGCGCAGTCCCTCTACATCTCGCAACCGTCGCTTTCGCAGGCGATTCGCACACTCGAACGCCGCCTCGGTGTCACGCTGTTCGACCGCACCGGGCGGCGTCTCGAGCTGACCGAGGACGGCCGCACCCTCGACGTCGCCGCCCGGCGCATCCTCGCCGACGTCGAGCGGGCCAAGGCCAAGGTCGCCGCGGTGCGCGAACTCGTGTCCGGCCGTGTCGACGTCGTCACCTACGCGGCGTTCTCGATCGATCCGATCGTCGACCTGGTGCGCCGGTTCCGTGAGCAGTACCCCCGCGTGACGGTCCGCATCATCGACGCCGACGGCCCCACCGGCGTCCTCGGCGCCCTGCGCCGCGGCGAGGCCGAACTCGGGGTGATCGACCTGTCCGTCGACCACAGTGCGCTGCGCTCGGTTCCCATCGGCGATCAGGAGCTGGTACTCGCCCTGCCCGGTGCCCTCGCCGAGACCCTTCCCGATCCGGTGCCCCGCTCGGCCGTCCGCACCATTCCGCTCGTTCAGGATCTCGGGGACAAGAGTGACGCGGCGCTGATCACCGACCTCGTCGGTGAGCCCGCGAATGTCGTCATCGACTGCACCCACCCGGGCGCCACGTGGGAGCTGGTGATGCGCGGCGCCGCGGCCACCGTCCTCCCCCGCCTGGTCGCCGAGGAGCAGTTGCGCGGGGTCTCGATCCGGTCGATGACACCGAAACTGACCCGCCCCGTCGGCCTCGTGCAGCGGTCCGGACCGGGATCACCGGCGGCCTCGGCGTTCGTCGCGATCGCGCAGGCCACCCGAACACCGGCACCCGAGTGAGGAACTGAGCACATGGAGTTGCGTCAGGTCGAGTACTTTCTCGCCGTTGTGGAACACGAGGGCATCAACGGGGCCGCCGCGTCGCTCGGCGTCGCACAGCCCACCATCTCGCAGGCTTTGCGCGGGCTCGAGCGGGAACTGGGTGTGCAGTTGTTCCACCGCATCGGCCGGGGCATGGTGCTCAGCGCCGCCGGGCGCAGCATGGTCGGGCCGAGCAGGCAGATCCTCCGCGACGTCACCGCCGTCGAGGACCTCCTCGCCACCTCCGACGGGGCACTCGCCGGCCGACTGGACATCATGGCCTTTCCGGCGTTGGCGATCGGGCCCCTCGTCGACCTCGTCACCGAATTCCGGCGGGCCCACCCGAATGTGACGGTCCGGTTGGGTGAACTGAAAGACGAGGCGCAGGCCGGGTCGCTGATCGAGGACGGCCACTGCGAATTCGTGGTGGCGCACCTCCCGCTCGACGACGCCCGCCTGGACGTCGTCGAACTCGGCGAACAGGAGTACTGGCTCGTGTACCCGCCTGGCACCGACCTGCCGGAAGGTCCCGTTCCGCTCGCAGCGCTCCCCGACATCCCGATGGTCTTCGTCCCCCGCGGCCACTCCGTCGCCAACGAGATCGAGGAATCGATCCGTCATGCCGGGGCACGCCCCATCCTCGCGGCGCTGTCGGATCACCGCGAGGCGCGACTTCCCCTGGTACTCGCGGGAATCGGCGGAACCCTGCTGGAACGGTCGATCGCGGAGGCGGCCCGGGACCGCGCGGTGGTCCGCCGCGCGGAGCCGACGATTGCCCGCACCTTCGGGATCGCATTCGATCCCGACATGCTCTCCCCCGTCGGCCACGCGTTCGTCGAACTCGTGCGGGCAGAAGGCTACAGCGCGAGCAGGTAGTTCTTGGCCGCGGCGTACTCCGCGACCAGGCGGTCGACGAGTTCCGCCGTCGGTTGCACGGAGCGCACGGTGCCGATCCCCTGTCCGGATCCCCAGATGTCGCGCCATGCCTTCGTTTTGGCGGTTCCGCCGCGGAAGCTCATCGCGGACGGGTCCGATACGGCGAGGTCGTGCGGGTCGAGGCCGGCGGCCTCGATGCTGCCGCGCAGGTAGTTGCCGTGCACGCCGGTGAACAGGTTGGAGTAGACGATGTCGGACGCGGTGGAGTCGACGATCATCTGCTTGTACCGCTGGTCCGCGTTGGCCTCCTCGGTGGCGATGAACGCGGAGCCGATGTAGGCGAGGTCGGCGCCTGCGGCCTGCGCGGCGAGGACCGAGCGGCCGTGGGCGATGGACCCCGACAACAGGACCGGTCCGTCGAACCACTCGCGGATCTCCTGGATCAACGCGAACGGCGACAGGGTGCCCGCGTGTCCGCCGGCGCCGGCCGCGACGGCGATGAGGCCGTCGGCGCCCTTCTCCACGGCCTTCTTCGCGAACTTGTTGTTGATGACGTCGTGGAGAACGATGCCGCCGTAGCTGTGGATGGCCTCGTTGACGTCGGCGCGGGCGCCGAGGGACGTGATGACGATCGGGACCTCGAACTCGACGATGGTCGCGAGGTCCTCGTCGAGGCGGTCGTTGCTCTTGTGGATGATCAGGTTGACCGCGTAGGGCGCGGACGGTGTCTCGGGGTGGTTGGCGTCGTGCTTGGCGAGGGCTTCGGTGATGCGGGTGAGCCATTCGCGCAAGACGGGCTGCGGGCGGGCATTCAGGGAGGGGAAGGAGCCGACGATCCCCGACGTGCACTGGGCGATCACCAATTCGGGACCCGAGACGAGGAACATCGGGGAGGCGACGGCCGGCAGGCGCAGGCGATCGGACAGGACGGGTGGTAGAGACATCGGTTCTCCTGATGAGGGGGAGTCTTCTGATGCAAGCACTTCCAGTTCCCGAACAGTTCAGCACGCGCGCTGGGCGCGGACAAAGACACATCGCTGATGGTCCGATTAATCGGAACCTATGACGCTCGGCGGCAACCATAGGTTTCACCTCATCCGGTGTATCCCAGAACGACCTTGCGACGGAACGTCCCCGGTGATCGACTGGCTGGGCGGCACGGCGTCGACCACTCCGGCGTTCGCCGAGAACCGCGCCGACGTCTGGAGCCGCGTATGAGCATCGAATCCGTCACCCCGACCACAGACACCGAATCCGCCGAACGCGACGTTCTGATCAGCCGGGACGGTGCGGTCGCGACGATCACCCTGAACCGTCCCACACGGCGCAACGCCATGACCCTCGACTCGTGGATCGCGTTGCGCGAGGCACTCGGCGAACTCGCCCTCGACGACACCACCCGCGTCGTGGTCCTCACCGGCGCCGGCAGCGACTTCTGCACTGGCGCGGACCTCGACAAGCGCACACCCATGCACCCGCTGAACCGCATGCGTCAGATCAACGCGACGGCGCTGGCAGTGGCCGAGTTCCCCAAGCCGCTGATCGCGAAGGTTCGCGGCTACGCCGTGGGAGCCGGCTGGAACCTGGCGCTGCTGTGTGATCTGCTCATCGCCTCGCGCGACGCGCAGTTCAGCCAGATCTTCGCCAAGCGCGGCCTGTCGGTGGATTTCGGCGGTTCGTGGCTCCTGCCGCGCATGGTGGGCCTGCACCGCGCGAAACGTCTGGTCATGCTCGCCGAGATGATCGACGCCGAGCAGGCGGATGCGCTGGGACTGGTCAGCGAGCTCGTCGAGCCGCACGAACTGGACGCCACCGTCACCCAATTCGCCACCCGTCTCGCGGCAGCGCCGACGGTGGCCGTCATGCAGTCGACGCGGCTGATCGAGGACAGCACGACGTCGTCGCTGCGGGACGCACTCGAGAACGAGGCGCGTTCGCAAGCGGTCAATTTCGCAACCGACGCGCCCGCCGCGCTACGCGCATTCGTGGAGAAGCGTCCCCCTGCGTTCAGCGGGGAGTGGCAGGTGCCGCAACCGTGATGGTCGGGCCGTCGATCGCACAGAAGCTGTGGCAGAGCCGAGTGACGATCCGCGGCCCGCGTTCGGGATCGAACCACCGATCTATGTGCGCCCAGTGATAGGGATGTGTCATATACGGCCCGAGTAGCCCGTCCAGGTTCGCGTACTCCTGCTCCCAGACATGGGTCCACCTCGCGGAACCGGCCGATTCGTGCACCCGGCTCAGCTGCGAGGTCCCGATCGTGCGGATATGGTCCGGCATCGCCCGCGTCTCGGATTCGAACCGCTCCACTACCTCCGGGTCGACCGAATCGTCCACTGAGACAAGCAGCGTCCGGTAGACGGTCGGCTCGACATGACGTCGGGCGGGAGTGGGCACACCCGCGTAGCCGACGCTGTCGATGTGCGCGATCTCGGGCGCGCACAGCTGTGCGGTGATGTCTGGTTCGACGGCGCGCCAGTGGCATTCGTCGTCGAAGTGGAGGTGCGCGATCACGTCGCCGCCGTTGATTACGCCGGGCAGGGTCGGTTTCACGAGAACGCGCCGAGCCCGGGGAACAGCGACCTCGCGCAGCCTGCCGGCCAACGTCGCACCGGTGGAGGCATCCGCGTCGTCGGCGAGGTGAACGAGCTTGGTCACCTTAAACATCGGTCATCGCCTCCACATCCGCCGACGAGCAGGAGACGGTGCGGCGCCGGGTGGTGAGGACCTCGTCCGCGTCGGCCCACCAGCGAAGCACCTCCGCATCGTGGCGTGCGAGAAGACTCTGATGCCACCATGCGCGAGCACCCCGCAGAGTCCAGCTGACGGTCAGGGTGTTCGACTGGTCCTCCAGCCACACCGGCGGGGAGACGAGCACGCGGTCCAGCGTCAGGCCACGCGCAGTCGCCCCGGGCGCATAACGCTCCAGGTAGGCGGCGAGAAACGCGCGAGCCCGCCCGGGCTCGACCACCATCTCGTCGACGATGTACACGATCGACTCGGCCGGTGCCATCTGCGCTCCCTTCTTCCCCCGACCAGGACGGTAGGGGGAAGAAGGGCGCGCCTCACAGAGTTGCGTCCACCCAGCGGGAGAAGACGCTAGGTCGCCGCGGTCGCGAGTTGCTCACGCAGCTTCGTCTTGAGGATCTTCCCGGCCGCCGATGTCGGTAGCTGCTCGACCACCACGACGTCGCGTACCTTCTTGTACGGCAGCACCCGCTCGGCGACGTACGCGGACACCGCATCCGGATCGATCGTCACGTCCGGCATCGGCACCACGAACGCCACCGGCTCCTGACCGACGCTGCCGGCCTCCCTGCCGACGACGGCGGCCGAGGACACGTCCGGGTGCGAGACCAGAATCTCCTCGAGCTCACGCGGATACACGTTGTAGCCCTTGTAGATCAGCATGTCCTTGGTGCGGTCGCAGATGAACAGGTACCCGTCCTCGTCCAGGTAGGCGATGTCGCCGGTGTCGAGCCAGCCGTCGACGTACTGCTGCGCCGTGATCTCCGGATGATTCAGGTAGCCGTCCGTGACCTGCGGGCCGCGGACCCACAACTTGCCGCGGGTGCCGGCCTCCAATACGGCACCGGAGTCGTCCTGGGCGCGGATCTGCACCTCGGTGTCGAACACCGGCAGCCCCACGCTGCCGAGCTTGTACGCGACGGAGCCGGTCAACGGTGCGGAGGCGACCAGGCAGGTGCCCTCGGTCAGCCCGTACCCCTCGACCACGCTCGCCGACGGGAAGGCTCGGCCCAGCGCCTCGAGCGTCACGTGATCGATCGGTGCGGCACCCGAGGAGACGACCCGCACCGAGTCGGTGTCCCGGGCCGCGGCGTCGGGGTGGGTGGCGACGGCATGCCACATCGCCGGGCTGCCGGTGATGTATGTGGCGCGGTGCGTTTCGATCAATTCCAGCATGCGGCCGGGCTCGAACCGTCCGGCGAACACCTGCGTCGCCCCGCACAGCAGGAGGAACGACATGTTGATCAGCGCGTGGGCGTGGAACAGCGGCGACACGACGACGGTCGCTCCGGCGCCGGGCACCACCCCGCGGTCCCCGAGACTCTCGACGGGGCGCAGTTCGATTCCGCCGTCGGCGGTGGCGCGCACCTCGTGGCCCGCCCGCCAAGCGATCATCTGCGTCACGTTGGCGAGGACGTTGCGGTGCAGCACCCGCACACCTTTGGACAACCCGGTGGTGCCGCCCGTGTAGGCGAGGTGGGCCACATCGTCCCCGGACACCTTCGGGGTGGACGGCGCGGTGGCGTACCCGCGGACGAACTCCTCGAACCCGAACTGACCGCGACCTGCGCCTGCGGGGAGTCCGGCCACCACGATCGTGCGGACGGTGGTGCCGCTCGCCGCCTCGGTGAGGGTGTCCAGTTGCCCGGGCTGGGTGACGGCGGCGACCGCCGCCGTGTCGACGATCTGCGAGCGCAGGCCGGGGCCGGGCTGCAGCGGGTTGACCAGGGTGACGGTCGCGCCTGCCCGCAGTGCGCCGTAGTAGGCCACGACGAATTCGATGCAGTTGCCGAGGTGCAGAAGCACCACGTCGCGTTCGGTCACCCCCGCGTCCCGCAGTGCGGCGGCGAACGCGCCCGACCGTTGGTCGAGTTCGCGGTAGGTGCACACCGTCTCGCCGTCGACCACTGCGGCCTTGTCTCCGTACAGGCCCGCCATGCCGGACGGGAACGCCGCCAACGTCAGGTCGGGGTAATGCAGTACCGGTGCAGCAGAATTCACGTTGGGTCCCTTACTCGTCAGCGAGGTGCCATGCGGATGGCACCGTCCAGGCGGATGGTCTCGCCGTTGAGGTAGCCGTTCTCGAGGATCTGGCAGGCGAGTTGCCCGAACTCGCTGGGCTTGCCCAGACGCGACGGGCCCGGCACGGACTTCTCCAGCGACGCACGCACGTCGTCGCGCAACCGGGCGAGGAGCGGGGTGTCCATGATTCCCGGGGCGATCGTGCACACCCGGATGTTGCGGCTGGCGAGGTCGCGGGCCGCGGTGACCGTCATGCCCACGATCCCGGCCTTCGATGCGGTGTAGTTGATCTGGCCGATCTGGCCTTCGAAGGCGGCGACCGACGCCGTCAGCACGACGGCGCCGCGCTCTCCGTCGATCTCCTCCTGCCGCGCCATCCGTTCCGCCCCGAGGCGCAGGGCGTTGAACGAGCCCACGAGGTTGAGCCGGATCACGAACTCGAAGTCCTCGACGGAGCCTGCCTTGCCGTCGGAGTCGAGGATACGCATCCGACGTCCGGCCCCGGCGCAGTGCACGATGCCGCGCAGGCCACCGCGGTCGTCGGCGACGTCGAGGGCGGCCGCGAACTGCTCGGAATCGGTGACGTCGGCGGGAGCGAACTGGGCGGCGCTGCCCAATTCCTTCGCTGCCGCCTCACCGTCGGAGTTCGGAAGGTCGATGAGCGTGACCTGAGCGCCTGCGTCGACGAGGCGGCGTGCCGTCGCGAGACCGAGACCGGACGCGCCGCCGGTGACCGCGGTCGAGATTCCCTTGAGTTCCATCGTGCGGGTGTCCCTTCGAAAAGTGTTGTCGGATCAGAGAAGTTCGAGAATGGTGGCGTTGGCGAGGCCGCCCGCCTCGCACATGGTCTGCAGCCCGTACCGAATGCCGTTGTCCCGCATGTGGTGGACGAGTCGGGTCATGAGGATCGCCCCGGAACCGCCGAGCGGGTGACCGACCGCGATGGCGCCGCCGAGCGGGTTCAGCCGGTCCGTCGCGGCGCCGGTCTCCGCCTGCCACGCCAGCGGGACCGGAGCGAACGCCTCGTTCACCTCGAACGCGCCGATGTCGTCGATCTTCAGTCCGGAGCGGGTCAGTGCCTTCTCCGTCGCGGCGATGGGTCCGGTCAGCATGATCACCGGGTCGTCGCCGGCGACGGCGCAGGTGTGGATGCGGGCCATCGGGGTCAGACCGAGTTGCGCGGCCTTCTCGCTCGTCGTGACGAGCAGTGCACCGGCGCCGTCGGAAATCTGCGAGGAGTTGCCGGCGTGGATCACACCGTCCTCCTTGAAGACGGTCTTCAACTTGCCGAGAGACTCGAGCGTGCCGCCGCGGCGGATCCCCTCGTCGCCGGCGAGGACGTCGGAGAGCGGTGCGAGTTGTCCGTCGAACGCGCCCCGGTCCGCGGCGTGCGCCGCGAGTTCGTGGGAGCGCAGCGAGTACTCGTCCAGCACCTGACGGGAGAGCCCCCACTTCGCGGCCATCATCTCGGCGCCGGTGCCCTGGCTGAACCCGTCGACGCCGTACCGGTCGAGGACGGCGGCCGGGAAGTGCTCGCCGTTCTTGCTCGCACTGCCCATGGGAACCCGGCTCATGGACTCCACACCACCGGCGACGACGACGTCCTCGTGTCCGGCGATGACGGCGGCGGCGGCGAAGCTCACGGCCTGCTGGCTCGATCCGCACGCCCGGGTGAGGGTGGTACCCGGAACGGTCTCCGGCCAGCCGGCGGCGAGCACGGCGGTGCGGGCGACGTTGCCTGCCTGCTCGCCCACCTGGCTGACACAGCCCCAGACGACGTCACCGATCTCCTCCGGGGAGAGACCGGTACGCGCCACGAGGGCCTCGAGGACGTGTGCCGACAAATTTGCGGGGTGGATTCCGGACAGGGAACCGCCACGCCGCCCGATGGGCGTGCGGACGGCGTCGACGATCACTGCATCGCGCATGGTGTGTTCCTTCGATCTGAGGGGGTCACTCGAATCAATCACGGGCGATGTCGTCAGCACAACGACTTTCGGCCGATCACAGGGTTAGTTCGTGCCTATGCCCGCGGCGTCGCCCCGGACCAGCTTCTTGTCGCGCTCGGGGTTCGCGAAGACCAGCGCACCGACGGCGCACACGGCGGCGACGAGTCCGAGTGCCTGGAACGCGGTGGCATAGCCCGCGGCGGGTGAGGCCGCCGCGTCGACGATCAGACCCGTCGCATAGGGGGCGACGAGGCCACCGATCGCCATGACGGCGAGGAAGACGCCCAGGGTGCCCGCAGTCTGGCGGGGCGGGCAGATCTCCGAGATCGCCGCGTTGAGCAGCGGGAACACCGATGCGGCGAAGCCGTAGCCGACGGAGACGACGAGGACGGCGATACCCGGTGCGGTGATGGACGGGAGTGCCAGCAGGATCGCTCCGCAGATCAGCACCCCGACGGCGGGGACGATGACGCGGACGACGCGAGAGGTCGAGCCGCGTGCGAGGAGACGGTCACCGATCACCGACGAGAGCAGCATCAGGATCAACCCGGCGATGCTCGGGAACGCGAACATGGAGCCGGCCTGCAGGCGGCTGTATCCGAGGCCCACCTCGAAGTACGAGGGCAGCCACGTCAGGACCACGGCAACCAGTGCGTACACGCTCATGACGAGGAACGCACCGCTGATGAACGTGCGGGTCCGGAAGATACGACCCCACGGCACCGCCGGTTCGACCACTTCACCGGCAGCGGCGGAATCGGCGCCCTTGCCGCTGCGAATGTACGGGCCCTCGCTCCAGACGGTCAGCCACACGACGCACCACACCACCCCGATGGCCGCCAGCGCGACCAGCGCGTAGCGCCATCCGAACGTGACGGTCACGAATGCGAGAGCAGGTGCGACGGCGATCTTGGCGATGGACGCGGCACCGGCGAGCAGGGCGCTCGGCAGTCCGCGCTTGGCGGGCGCGTGCCACGAGTACGCCGCCGTGTGGAGCAGGGCGGAACTCGGACCCTCCGCGAGCCCGAGGAGCAGGCGGCTGACCAGCAGCACCGCGAACGACGCGACGACCACGAGCGGGAGTACCGCGACGGACCAGGCGATCGCGAGCAGCAGCAGCGCCCACCGCAGCGACATCCAGCGGTTGAGCGCACCGGCGAAGAACCCGCCGACGGTGAAGGTCAGGAAGAAGAGGCTTCCCACCAGCCCGATCTGCGAGGCGCTCAGCCCCAGCTCGTGGGCGAGGGGTTGGGCGATGATGCCGAGGACGGCCTTGTCGGCGTAGTTGACGACGTAGAGCAGCACGAGGAGCGCGGTCAGGCCCCAAGCGCGGCTGCGGGACTCGGAACCGGCGGCGACGGTCCGGTCGAGGAGGGCAGTGGAGCGGGTCACGGGGTGATCCCTTCGGAGAGCGTGGTGGCGTGGGTCACAGTGTCACGGTTCATTCAACGGACCGGGATGCCCGCGATCAATACGCACTCGGCGAAGGCACCGGCTACGTCTGCCTATGAGTCGGCAGAGGAGCCTCGCGTGCATTGGAGTGCGCTATCCGACCGATAGCCGAACGCCCCTAGCCGGGCCCCCGTGAATCGGGCATTCTCATCCCATGAGCCGCCTCGCCCAGACTCTCGATCTGACCGAGTTCCAGACCGAGATCGTCGACACCGTGCGCACCTTCGTCGATCGCGAAATAATTCCGGCCGCACAGGAACTCGAACACTCCGACACCTACCCTCAGGCCATCGTCGACAAGATGCGCGAGATGGGCCTGTTCGGGCTGATGATCCCGGAGGAGTACGGCGGCCTGGGCGAATCCCTGCTCACGTACGCGCTGTGCGTCGAGGAACTCGCCCGTGGCTGGATGAGTGTGTCGGGTGTGATCAACACCCACTTCATCGTCGCGTACATGATCCGTCAGCACGGCACCGATGCCCAGAAGAACCACTACCTGCCGAGGATGGCGACCGGTGAGGTGCGTGGCGCGTTCTCGATGTCCGAGCCCGAGCTGGGGTCCGACGTCGCCGCGATCCGCACCCGGGCCAAGCGCGACGCCGACGGCAACTACGTGATCGACGGGCAGAAGATGTGGCTCACCAACGGCGGCAGCTCGACGCTCGTCGCCGCACTGGTGCGCACCGAGGAGGGCGCCGCCAAGCCGCACGCCAACCTCACCACCTTCCTCATCGAGAAGCCCGCCGGTTTCGGCGAGGTCCTCCCCGGCCTCACCATCCCGGGGAAGATCGACAAGATGGGCTACAAGGGCATCGACACCACCGAGCTCCTGTTCGACAACTATCGCGCGGCGGCCGGCGACGTCCTCGGCGGAACCCCCGGTCGCGGGTTCTCCCAGATGATGGACGGCGTCGAGGTCGGCCGGGTCAACGTCTCCGCCCGCGCGTGCGGTGTGGCGATCCGGGCATTCGAGCTGGCCGCCCGATATGCGCAGCAACGCAGCACGTTCGGCAAGCCGATCGCCGAACACCAGGCCGTCGCGTTCAGCCTCGCCGAGATGGCGACGAAAGTGGAAGCCGCGCATCTGATGATGGTCAACGCGGCCCGCCTCAAGGACTCCGGTGAACGCAACGACGTCGCCGCCGGCATGGCCAAGTACCTCGCCAGCGAGTACTGCTCCGAGGTGACGCAGGCCAGCTTCCGCATCCACGGCGGCTACGGCTACTCGAAGGAGTACGAGATCGAGCGCCTGATGCGCGAGGCACCGTTCCTTCTGATCGGCGAGGGCACCAGCGAGATTCAGAAGATGATCATCAGCAAGGGCGTACTACGCAGTTACGCACTGTAATACGAAGGAGAAAACCCGTGCAGCGTACGGTGTTCAACGAAGATCACGACGCGTTCCGGAAGACGATCCGCGACTTCATCGCCAAGGAAGTCGCTCCCGTCCACCACGAGTGGGAGGGCGAAGGGCATCCCCCGCGCGACTTCTACCGGCGCCTCGGGGAGCTCGGCGTCCTCGGCATCCAGGTGCCGGAGGAATTCGGCGGCGGCGGCGAGAAGAGTTTCAAGTTCGCCGCGGTGGTCGGCGAGGAGACGGCGGCCGCCGGCGTCACGTTCGGCAGCTACTCCGTGCACACCAACCTGATCCTGCCGTACCTGCTCGAGTACGCGAACGACGAGCAGAAGCAGCGGTGGCTCCCCGGCTTCGCGTCCGGCGACATCATGTTCGCCATCGCGATGACCGAGCCGGGCACCGGTTCGGACCTCGCGAACATCACGACGTCGGCCAAGCTGTCCGCGGACGGGTCCCATTACGTGCTGAACGGTGCGAAGACGTTCATCACCGGTGGTGCGCTCGCCGACCGGATCCTGGTGGTGTGCCGCACCGCGCCCAGCACCCCCGAGGACCGCCGGGCCGGTCTCACCATCCTCGTCGTCGACACGACGTCCGAGGGTTTCGCGGTGGGTCGCAAGATCGAGAAGATCGGCCTGAAGGCCTCGGACACCGCCGAACTGTCCTTCACCGACGTGAAGGTGCCCGTGGCGGACCGCCTCGGCGACGAGGGTGCCGGATTCAGCTACCTCACCCACAACCTCGCCCAGGAACGCCTCTCCATCGCGCTCGGCGGGTCGGCCACCGCGGCCGCGGCGCTGCAGCACGCGATCGCGTACGTCAAGGAGCGCAAGGTGTTCGGCAAGCCCGTCGCGGCGTTCCAGAACACCAAGTTCGTGCTCGCCGAGTGCGCCACCGAGGTCGAGGCGATTCAGCTGATGGCCGACCGCGCGCTCGAACTGCACGACGCCGGCGAACTCACGGTCGCGGATGCCGCGAAGGCGAAGCTGTTCTGCACCGAGGCCGCGGGCCGGGTCATCGACAAGTGCCTGCAACTGCACGGCGGGTACGGCTACATCCTCGAGTACCCCATCGCGCGGCTCTACGCGGACACCCGCGTCTCCCGCATCTACGGCGGCACGAGCGAGGTCATGAAGACGATCATCGCGAAGGATCTCGGCCTCTGACCCCACACACCAACAGTATGGGCGTACTGTTTCAGGCGAGGAGGATGACATGTGGGATCCGGACAAGTACCTCGCCTTCGCGGACCATCGCGGGCGCCCGTTCTACGAGTTGCTGTCGCGAGTCGACGCGCGGTCACCGCGCCGCGTCGTCGACCTCGGCTGCGGCCCGGGAAACCTGACCGTCAGCCTGGCCGAACGATGGCCGGACGCCGTCCTCGAGGCGTCCGACAGCTCACCCGAGATGGTCGAGGCCGCGCGTGAACGCGGCCTCGACGCCGGCAGGCAGGACGTGCGCGACTGGACGCCGAAGCCCGACACGGACGTCGTCATCTCCAATGCCGCCCTGCAGTGGGTGCCCGAACACCGGGAGTTGTTGCGTCGCTGGCCGACCCAACTCCCGTCGGGGGCGTGGGTCGCGGTGCAGGTTCCCGGCAACTTCGACGCGCCGTCGCACACGATCGTCCGGGACCTCGCCAGGAGCGAACGGTGGTCCGGGTCGCTGCCGGACGTGCCGTTCCGCGAGAGCAAGGTCGTCGACGATCCCACCGGGTACGCCGGTCTGCTCGCCGACGCCGGGTGCGCCGTCGACGCGTGGGAAACCACGTACGTGCAGCAACTGACCGGAGAAGACCCGGTTCTGGAGTGGATCACCGGCACCGCGCTCCGCCCCGTCAAGGACGCCCTCTCGGCGCCGGAGTGGGACCGATTCCGCGAAGAGCTCGTCCCGCTCCTCGACGAGGCATACCCCCGGCGACCGGACGGCAGCACGTTCTTCCCGTTCCGGCGCATCTTCGTCGTCGCCCAGGTGCAGTGATCGACCAGGTGCAGTGATCGACCGGCTCAGCCGTGGTGCCTTCGGTACGCCGCGGCCGCTCCGGGGTGCAGCGGCACCCCCGCGGTGACGATCAGCGACTGCCGGTCCAGGAACTGGCTGCCGGTCGCCTGATCCGGCACCAGTTCCGCCGCGTGGTCGATGAGCACCTCGACGATGGCGCCGGCGGCGCTGTCCGAGACGGCGGGATCGGCGAGCAGCAGGTTGGCGAGACCGATCGTCGCGACCGACGTCTGCTGTCCGTACGTGCCGGGCGGAATCAGCACCGGCTCGTAGCGCGGGCCGAACCGCTCCCGCAGCAACTCCAGTTCGGCGGACAGGTCGAGCAGTCGCAGCGGGATCCCGAGATCCGCGAACGACGGCGTGGGCACTCCGCCGGCCCACAGAACCGCGTCGACGGTGCCGTCACGCAGCGCCTGCCCCGCATCGGTCATCGACAGGTGCAGACGCGTCACGTCCCCCGGACCGGCCAGGCCCAGCACCTCGAGGATCCGTTCGCCCGTGAGCTCCGCACCGGAGCCGGTGGCACCCAGGCTGATTCGGGCGCCTCTCAGCTGCGACGTGTCCGTGATCCCGGAATCGGCGCGCACCGCGAGCTGCATGTAGTTCTCGTACACCTTGCCGATGGCGGTGAATCGGGCGCCTGCGTCCAGAGCCGACACGGCGGCGTCGGCGAGGCTCAGTGCCAGTTCCGCGTCTCCGGACGCCAGCGCCGCCAGATTGTCCATCGACCCCGCCGTGCGGACCGGGACGATGCTCACCGGCAATGCGGCACGCTCCGCGGCCTCGGCCGTCAATTGGGCGAACTCCCAGAAGAATCCACCCTCCTCACCGGCGGCGAGTCGCAGCGGATCGCGACCGTTGTCCGAGCACGCGGCGAGCACCGACCCCGTGGCCGCGGTCGTGCCCGCGGCGACGACGCCGCGCAGAAGTGCACGTCGCGTGATCACGGCGACACCGCCGGTTCCGGAAGTATCAGCGTCACCCGGAGCCCGTGTGGCTGCTCCGCGGCGATCGTCAGCGCCCCACCGCCGCCCTCGACGAGCGCGGTCGCGATAGACAGCCCGAGCCCGGTGCCCTGGTGCGCCGCCGCGGACCCGCGGAAGAAGCGCGACGACAGTTTGCCGATCTCGTCCTCGCGCACCCCGACCCCGTCGTCGCTCACCCGGATCTCGATTCCCGCGGCGGACCTTCCGGTGTCGATCCGGACCGTCGACCCTCGACCGGCGTAGGCGTGCGCGTTGCTGAGCAGGACGTCCAGGACCTGCGACAGGTGGCTGGACCGGAAGTCGGCGACCAGCGGTTCGGCCGGTTCCCGGAGCACGAGGTCCATCCCCGAGTCCCCGAGGGCCTCCGTCCAGGCGTCGGCGCGGTCCGCGAGGACTGCACCGACGTCGCATCCTCCGTGCGCGGACTCGTCCTCGGCGGATTCCGCGGGCGATTCGGCGACGGCCAGCGCCAGCAGTCCGTCGAGGATCCCGCCGAGCCGATCGACCTCCATCCCGGTCCGGCGGTACGTTTCGGCCCCGGCCTCGGAGACGTGCGGGCCGAGGGAATCCAACCGGATGTGCAGGGCCGCGAGGGGGTTTCGGAGCTGATGGGCGGTGTCGGCGATCAGCTGCCGCTGCGCCTGACCGGACGCCCGGACGGCGCCCGACATGGTGTCGAACGCCCTCGCGAGTTCCTGGACCTCGGGTGGCCCGCTGTAGCTGCCGGACGGCCGGCCGGTGCTGCGACGCACCCGCGGACGCGGCGACGGGACGGCGTCCGTGAGGGCACCGACCCTGGCCGTGAGCGCCCCGAGCGGACGAACGGTCCACCGGGACAGCGCGATCGCGACAGCGGTGACCGCCGCCAGCGCGGCGAGTGCCCCCGCGACGATCACCAGCCACGACGTCCGGATGGACTCACGTGCGGCGCGGGTGGACACGTCCAGGACGACGGCACCGTCCACCTGTGCTCCGGTGCCGACGGGCACGGCCGACAGGACACGGTCCGCCGACCACGGTGTCAGCGAACCGCTGATCCCCAGCTTCTGATTGCGCAGTCCCGCCGTGATCGCCGCCGCGACGTCGGAGTCGTCCGGCGACAGTCCGGCGCCCGCGCGGAGGTTGCCCCGGGCGTCGACGATGAGAACGCCTTCCCCGTACAACTCGTGGTAACGGGCCACCTCCTCCCGCAGCAGGGTGGTACTCCCGGGGGCCTGGGTCTGTCCGGCGAGGCTGGCGAAATGCGTCGCGTCCGCCTCCCTGCTCAGCCGCAGGGCCTGGGTTCTCCCGGCACTGGTGGCCAGCGCCAGCGGGACGGCGAATGCCACCACCGCGACGGCCGCGAACACCAGCAGTACGGCGAGCACACGGCGGCCCACGTCAGGCGCCCCAGCGGTAGCCGTACCCGCGGATGGTCGAGATGAGCCCCGGGCGGCCCAGTTTCGCGCGCAGCCCGGTCATGTGCACGTCGAGGGTGCGTGAGATCGCCACATATGCGTCGCCCCACACGGCATCCATCAACTGCTGTCGGCTCACTGCGGCGCCGGGACGGGTGACGAGTACCTCGAGAAGCTCGAACTCCTTGGCCGTCAACGCCACCGGAGCCCCGCCGACCTCCACTTCGCGTGCCGCCAGATCGACCACCACATCGCCTTCGGTGACCGTCTGCGCAGCCGAGGCCGCGGTCGCGCGGCGGCGCTGCGTCACGACGTCGAGCCGCGCCAGCAATTCCGCGAGCCGCGCCGGTTTGACGAGGTAGTCGTCGGCCCCGCCGCGCAACCCCCGCACCACCGACCGTTCGTCGTCGCGTGCCGTGAGGATCACCACCGGAACGTCGCTGACGGCCCGCAGCTGCCGAAGCACCTGCAGGCCGTCCGCGTCGGGGAGACCGAGGTCGAGGATCACCGCGTCCATACCGCGATGGCCGAGAAGGAGATCGGAGCCGCGCCGCATGCGCACCGCCTCGTGGCCGTGGGTGGCCAGTGCTTCCACGAGTGCGTCGCCGACTCCGTCGTCGTCCTCGACCACCGCGATCTGCACTTCTCTTCCCTTCGATCAGCTCCGCGCGTCGACCAGCTCGACGTCGTCGTCCGGGGTGTCCTCCCGGTTGGACGTCCGGTCGAGCGGCGAACCGTCCGAAGTCTCACGCATGAAGAAGTAGACGACGAGCGAGATCGCGATACACCCGGTCACGTAGTAGAAGAATAGCGATTCGTGCCCGGCCCGCTTCAGGGCGAGGGCGACGGTCTCGACCGTTCCGCCGAAGATCGCCAGCGTGAGGGCGTACGGCAGCCCGACCCCGAGCGCGCGAACCTTCGTCGGGAACAGTTCGGTCTTCACGATCGCGTTCACCGACGTGTATCCGGTGACGACGATCAGTCCCAGCATCATCAGTGCGAACGCCGCGATGGGGTTCGTCGTGGTCCCGAGCACGGTCATCAGCGGCACGGTGAGGACGGTTCCGCCGATCCCGAAGAAGATCAGCAGCTTCCGGCGGCCGATGCGGTCGGACAGTGCGCCGCCGATCGGCTGCAACACGATGAACACCAGCAGGGCCGCGAAGTTGATCCACGCCACCGTGTCCTTGGAGATGCCGGACGTGTTGATCATGTACTTCTGCATGTACGTGGTGTACGTGTAGAACGCCACGCAACCACCGAGCGTCAGGGCGCACACCAGCAGGCACTCGCGGGGGTACTGCAGCAGCATCCGGAGCGAACCTTCCTTCGGCGCATCGTCCGACGTGTCGGTGTCACGCTTCGCCTCCACCTCGTCGGTGAACGCCTCCGACTCGTCCATCGTGCGTCGGAGCCACATCACCGCGACGGCGCCGGCGGCGCCGATCAGGAACGGGATCCGCCAGCCCCACGACTGCATGGCCTCCGCAGGCAGCGTCAGCTGCAGGATGATCTGCACACCCAGCGCGATCAGCTGCCCGGCGACGAGCGTGACGTACTGGAAGCTCGAGTAGAACCCGCGCCGGCCCGGCGACGCGACCTCGGCCAGGTACGTGGCGCTGGTGGCGTACTCGCCGCCGACCGACAGTCCCTGCAGCATCCGGGCGATCACCAGCAGCACCGGTGCGACGAGCCCGATGCTCGCGTAGGACGGCGTGACGGCGATGACGAGCGAACCCGCCGCCATCACGGTCACCGACAGGGTGAGCGCCGATCGGCGTCCGTGCCGGTCGGCGTACCGTCCCATGATCCAGCCGCCGATCGGCCGCATGAGGAACCCGACCGCGAAAACGGCTGCCGTGGAAAGCAGCTGCGCTGTGGTGTCGCCTTCCGGGAAGAACTCCTTCGCGAAGTACACACTGAACGCCGCGTAGACATACCAGTCGTACCATTCGATCAGGTTGCCGACCGAACCCTTCAAAACATTGCCGATGACTCGGCGCTCACCCGTCGATGTTGTGCTCACGCGGGACTCCTCTCGATGCCCTGGATCTCTGCGTTCACACCACAGTGGGTCACGTCACATCGATACGGAAGGGCCGCGGAGCGTTCCTAACACTCCCTTAGGGAAGAGCCCCCGTGAGTACTTATTAACCGCGGGACGTTAACAAGTACTCACGGCTGGGGTGTCCTCGCCGAGCCGCGGCGGCGCGCTGCGATAGCTCGCCGGGGTGGCGCTGAGCCGGATCGGGTTCGCCACCTGACGCACGGGCCGGTCCCGGCGGGGATCGTCGATCTCGACCACCGGATTCAGCCCGAGCCGCTCGGCGAGCGCCACGGCGTCGGCGATGTCGTTGAGCGGACCGCACGGGACACCCTGTGCGGTCAGCTTCTCGAACCACTCGTCCGCCGAGCCCGCGGACAACGCCTCGGTGATGTCCTTGACCAATTCCTCGCGGTGCGCCACCCGTTGCGTGTTGGTTGCGTACCGCTCGTCGTCGGCGAGTTCGGGAACACCGAGAACCTCGACGAGAGAAGCGAACTGACGGTTGTTCCCCACCGCCAGCACCAGCGGACGGTCGCCGGTCCGGAAGACCTCGTACGGCGCGATGCTGGGGTGCCGGTTGCCCATCGCCTGCGGGACCACTCCGGCGCCCACATACCCCGACGTCTGGTTCGCGAGGGCCGACAGCAGCGACGACAGCAGATTCACCTCGACCCGCTGTCCCTCCCCGGTGCGATCACGGTGACGCAGCGCCGCCAGGATCCCGACCGCGGCGTGCAGTCCGGTGATGATGTCGACGACGGCCACCCCGACCTTCGTCGGAACGCCGGGTTCGGGACCGGTGACGCTCATCAACCCGCCGACGGCCTGGATGAGCAGGTCGTATCCGGGCAGGTTGTTCTGGCCACCGAACCCGGTCACGGAGCAGTAGACGACGTCGGGATTGATCTCCCGTACGGCGTCGTAGCCGAGCCCGAGCCGGTCCATCGTGCCGGGAAGGAAGTTCTCGACCACCACGTCCGCCCGGGCGGCCAGTTCCCGCGCCTGCTGCAGGTCGCCGGGGTCGCGCAGATCCCAGGCGAAGGACCGCTTGTTGCGATTGACGGACTGGAAGTAGGTGGATTCGTCACCCACCCACGGTGGCCCCCACTGCCGGGTGTCGTCGCCGACGCCGGCGCGCTCGATCTTGACGACGTCGGCACCGAGATCGGCGAGCAGCATCGTGGCGTACGGCCCGGCGAGCACCCGTCCGAAGTCGGCGATCAGCAGGCCGTCCAGGGCTGCACTTCTCACCGGAACGCTGCCTCGCCCGTCAGCGCCTTGCCGATCACGAGCTGGTGCACCTCGGACGTTCCCTCGTAGGTGAGCACGGACTCGAGGTTGTTGGCGTGGCGGATCACGGGGTATTCCAGCGTGATTCCGTTGGCACCGAGGATGGTGCGGCACTCGCGGGCGATGGCGATGGCCTCGCGGACGTTGTTCAGCTTGCCCGTGCTGACCTGCTCGGGACGTGCCACGCCGCGGTCCTTCAGCCGTCCGAGGTGGTACGCGAGCAGGTGGCCCTTACCGACCTCGAGGGCCATGTCGGCGATCTTGACCTGCGTGATCTGGTAGGCGGCGAGCGACTTGTCGAAGACCTGACGGTCCTGCGCGTAGGAGATGGCCGATTCCAGGCAGTCGCGGGCGGCGCCGATCGCGCCGAAGATGATGCCGAACCGGGCCTCGTTGAGGCAGCCGAGCGGACCGGACAGTCCCTTGGCCTCCGGCAGCATCGCGGATTCGGGCAGTCTGACGTCCTCGAGCACGAGTTCCGAGGTGACGGACGCCCGCAGTGACATCTTGTGCTTGATCTCGGGCGCCGAGAAGCCGGGGGTGGCGGTGGGGACGACGAATCCGCGGATGCCGTCGTCGGTGCGTGCCCACACGACCGCGACGTCGGCGACGGATCCGTTGGTGATCCACATCTTGGTGCCGTTGAGGATCCAGTCGTCACCGTCCCGCTTGGCGTTGGTGCGCATGCCTGCGGGGTTGGAGCCGAAGTCGGGTTCGGTCAGACCGAAGCAGCCGATCGCCTTGCCGGCGGCCATGCGGGGCAGCCATTCCTGCTTCTGGTCTTCGCTGCCGTAGTGGTGGATCGCGTACATGGCCAGCGAGCCCTGGACGGACACGAGGCTGCGGATGCCGGAGTCGACGGCCTCGAGTTCGAGGCAGGCCAGGCCGTAGGCGGTGGCGCTCATGCCGGCGCAGCCGTACCCCTCGAGGTGCATGCCGAGCACGCCGAGTTCGCCCAGTCCTTCCGCCAGCTCACGCACGGGCAGTGCCGCCGCTTCGAACCATTCGCCGATGTGGGGCCGGATCTTCTCGTCCGAGAATCGGCGCACGGTGTCGCGGATCGCGATCTCCTCGGTGTCGAGCAGCGAGTCGAGGGCGAACAGCTGGGTCAGGGACTGCGGGTCGGACATTGTTCCTCCACGGGGCCGGTGGGGCTGGTGTGCAAACGTTCGCGAGAACGATTGCACGAACGATTTCGTCACGTAGACTAAGGCGCGTTCCGGCGGCCGTCAACCATGAGGCCCGCCGGCCCCCGTCCCCGAGCGCGAGGATTGCCCGTGAACCTGCCGGACCGCCCGACACGCACCTCCGGGCGTCCGCCGACCCTCCGCGAGATCGCCGAACGCGCCGGCGTCCACGTGTCGACGGCGTCGCGGGTGCTCCGTCAGCCCGAACCCGCCGACGGCTGGTCCGAGGCAGCGCTGCGGGTGCGCGAGGTGGCGGTGGAACTCGGCTACCAGCCCAACCTGTGGGCCGCGAGCCTGCGGACCCGGAAGACCACCACCCTCGGCGTCGTCATGCCGCGACTCACCGACGGGGTGGTCGCGACCATGTTCCAGGGCATCGAGGAGACGGCCACGCAGGCCGGCTACTCGGTGTTGCTGTCGAGCCCGCCCGACGATCTCGACGCCCAGCGCCGCGCCATCGAGTTCCTCGTCAGCAGGCAGGTCGACGGCCTGCTGCTCAGCAGCCTGCACAGTCCCGGCCGCGAGTTCGTCGACTCGCTGTCGGTGGGGGCGCTGCCGATGCTGCAGCTCAACCGGCACGCCGACGTCGGTCTGCCGTTCGTGTCCGGTGACGACCACCGGGGCGGCTACCTCGCCGGACGCCATCTCCTCGACCGCGGCTTCACCGAGGTCGCCGTCATCACCGGCCCCGACCACGCGAGCACGTCCCGCGACCGTCTCGCCGGTTTCCGCGACGCGCTGGCCGAGAACGGCATCGAACTCCGACCCGATCGCGTCGTCCGCTCCGACTTCGACGTGTCCGGCGGTGTCGCCGCGGCCACCGTTCTCCTGGAATCGGATTCGCGCCCCGAGGCGATCTTCACCGTCAGCGACACCATCGCGATCGGCGTCCTCGGCGTCGCCCGGGATCTCGGACTGCGGATCCCCGAAGACCTCGCGCTCGTCGGGTACAACGACATTCCGGTGGTCGCCCAGCTGCCGGTGCCGCTGACGACCGTCCGGTCACCCGCCCGCCTGATCGGCGCGACCGGTGTGCGTCATCTCCTGTCGATCATCGCGGGCAACGACGTGGAATCGGTGAAGCTCCCGGTCGAGTTGATCGAGCGGGCGTCGACCCGGCGCTGAGGTCGCGCCCACGATCAGAGTGTCGCCCGCAGTTCGCGCTTGAGCAGCTTCCCGCTCTGGTTCCGGGGCAGCTCGTCCACGAACACCACCTGCTTGGGAACCTTGAACGGCGCGATGCGCTCCTTGACGTGGGCGATCAACCCGTCCGGTGTCACGCCGGCCGCGTCCTCCCGCAGCACCACCACCGCGGTGATCGCCTCGATCCACTTGTCGTCCGGCGTCCCGATGACGGCCACCTCGGCCACATCCGGATGCGTGTAGACGGCGTCCTCGACCTCCCGCGACGCCACCAGGATGCCGCCGGTGTTGATGACGTCCTTGATGCGGTCGACGACGGTGATGTACCCCTCCGGGTCCCG
>NZ_UAUI01000008.1 GCF_900455735.1 Rhodococcus wratislaviensis
AGTGACCGCTCTCGATGCGCGTGACGCCACGCACTATCCGATCACCCTGCTGTCGATCCTCGAACCTCGACTGCGGCTGAGCCTGCGTTACCAGCACAAAATTTTCGATCGCGATACCGTCACGACACTCGCGGCGCGCGTGATCGGTATTCTCGAGACCATCGCGCGCGACGCGGACACACCGGTCGGCGACGTCGCCCTTTTCGTTCCGAAGGAACGGGAGTTGGTGGTCGACACCTGGAATGCAACGGAACACGAGGTGCCGCGCCTCACCCTCGCCGAACTATTCGACGCGCAGGTGGCTCACACGCCCGACGCCCCCGCCGTCGTGTTCGAGGGGGCGGTGTCGACGTACGCAGAGTTCGATGCCCGCGCGAATCAACTGGCGCGGTTCCTGATCAGCCGGGGTGTGGGCCCCGAATCGCTCGTGGGTGTAGCGGTGCGACGCTCGATGGATATGCTGGTGGGAATCTACGCGGTGATCAAGGCCGGCGGCGCGTACGTTCCGATGGACCCGGACCAGCCGGCCGAGCGGATCGCGTACGTCGTGGCAACCGCCGGTCCGGTCGTCGTTCTCACCACCACCTCGGATCGCGCCGCGCTGCCCGCCGAGGTTCCGGCCCTCGACCTCGACACCCTCGATGTATCGGCGCTCTCCGATGACCCCATCCGGGACCGGGACCGGCTGGGGCCGTTGCACGCACGAAGCCTTGCGTATGTCATCTTCACCTCCGGCTCCACGGGCAGACCCAAGGGGGTGGCGGTGCCGCACGAGGGTATCGTCAACCGGCTGCTGTGGATGCAGCATCGGTACCCGCTGAGCGACGACGACGTGGTCCTCCAGAAGACCCCCGCGACGTTCGACGTGTCGGTATGGGAGTTGTTCTGGCCGTTGCAGACCGGCGCGCGGCTGGTGATCGCCGAGCCGGACGGGCACCGTGACCCCGCCTATCTCGAGCGGGTGATCCGTGAAGAATCCGTGACCACGGTGCACTTCGTGCCGTCGATGCTCGCGGTGTTCCTGGCGGAGGCGCATGTCGAGGGGTGCCGTTCGTTGCGCCGGGTGTTCACCAGTGGTGAGGCGCTGCCGCCTACGACGGCGGCGGAACTGCACCGGGTGAGCGGGACGGAGCTGCACAACCTGTACGGTCCCACCGAGGCAGCGGTGGACGTGACCTCCTACGAGACCGGGACGGACGAGTCCACCGTGCCGATCGGAGCGCCGGTCTGGAACACCCATACGTATGTACTCGACGGACGCTTACGTCCCGTCCCCGTCGGGGTAGCGGGGGAGTTGTATATCGGCGGCGTCCAGCTCGCCCGCGGATACCAGGCCCGGTCCGATCTGACGGCGGACAGGTTCGTCGCGAACCCCATCGCGGCCGGCGGAACTGTGCGAGGGGGTAGTCGGCTGTACCGCACCGGTGACCTTGTTCGGTGGCTGCCGACCGGGCAGCTCGAATACCTGGGCCGCACGGACTTTCAGGTCAAGCTTCGCGGCCAGCGCATCGAACTCGGTGAGATCGAGGCGGCGCTGCTCCGGCACGCAGATGTTGCACAGGCGGTGGCACTGGCCCGCAACGACGGGTCCACCGGCGACTACCTCGCCGGATACGTGGTGCCTGCGCCCGGGAGGTCCCCGGATGAGCGGGCGCTACTCGACGCAGCCGCAACGGTGCTGCCCCGGTACATGGTGCCGTCGGCGCTGGTCGTGCTCGCGGAACTGCCGTTGACAGCGATCGGCAAACTCGACCGCAAGGCACTGCCGGTCCCCGAGTTCGCGAGTTCGGCGCAATTCGTCCCGCCCGGCACCCCGACCGAGTACGTTCTCGCAGAGATTCTCGCGGACGTGCTCTGCGCTCCGCGGATCGGTATGTCGGACAATTTCTTCGATCTCGGGGGCAACTCCCTCATCGCGACCCGTGTGGTAGCCCGGATCAACGCGGAGCTCGGCACCGAGTTGAATGTGCGGTCGCTGTTCGAGGCGCCCACCGTGGGGGTTCTGGCCAGGGTAGTCGACCGGACGCACGCCGGTACGGCACCGCGTCCCGCGCTCGCGTCCGGCCCGAGGCCGGACAGGCTTCCCCTGTCCCTGGCTCAGACCCGAGTGTGGTTCTTCAATCGGTTCGACCCCACGTCGAGTGCCTACAACGTGGCTGCGGCACTGCGGCTGTCCGGCTCCCTCGACGTCGACGCACTCCGCCGGGCGGCCGCGGACATCCTCGAACGGCACGAATCGCTGCGCACGATCTATCCCGAATCCTCGGACGGCCCGTATCAGCTGGTGCTGCCGGTCGGTCACGCCGCGACCGGCGATCTGATCGACGTTGTGCCCGACGTCGTCCCGGCCGCTGCTCTGGACACACGGATCCGAGCGGCAGTGGCACACGGATTCGACGTGACCACGCAAATCCCGATCGCTCTGACACTGGTGCGGTGCGAGGCTCCTGACGAACACGTGCTGGTGATGGTGGTGCACCACATCAGCATCGACGGGTGGTCGATCCAGGTACTCGCCCGCGATCTGGTGCACGCGTACTCCACGCGCACAGCCGGCGACGCGCCGTCGTGGACCCCGCTGCCAGTGCAGTATGCGGATTACACCCTGTGGCAACGAGACGTTCTCGGCTCCGAGGGCGATCCCACGTCGCTGATGTCGCAGGAGCTCGAGTACTGGGCGGATGCGCTCGCGGGTCTGCCGGACGTGCTGGCTCTGCCGCTCGACCGGCCACGTCCGGCGGTGCGGTCGGGGGTGGGTGCGAGTGTCGATTTCGCGGTGCCGGCGGCGACGATGGTGCGTCTCGCGGCGCTGGCCCGTCAGCAGGGTGCGACACCGTTCATGGTGGTGCATGCGGCGTTGGCGGTGCTGTTGGCGAAGTTGAGTGGGTCTACCGACATCGCGATCGGATCGCCGATCGCGGGCCGTGGTGATGCGGCGCTGGACGATCTGGTGGGCATGTTCGTCAATACGTTGGTGCTGCGAGCCGATTGTGAGCCGAGTCGGTCGTTCGCGGAGCTGGTGGGGCGGGTACGCGATTCGGACCTCGAGGCGTTCGGCAGGGCTGAGATGCCGTTCGAGCGGTTGGTGGAGAAGCTGAATCCACCACGATCGCAGTCCTTCTCGCCGTTGTTCCAGGTGATGTTGGCGTTCCAGAATTTCGTGCCGTCCAGGGTGGCGCTTCCGGGTTTGACGGTGTCACCGGTGGCGGTCGAGTGGGAGGCTGCGCAGTTCGACCTCTCGATGACTGTGAATGACGCGGCCGGGGGTGGGTATGCGGGGAGGCTGTCGTATGCAGCGGACATCTTCGATGCTGCGACAGTGCGCGGGATCGCCGAGGGGTTTGTGCGGGTGCTCGAGGCGGTCGTCGAGAATCCGTCCGTCCCGGTGGGCGACGTCGACTTACTGGGTCCGGCCGAGCGGCAACGCGTGCTCGCGGCTGCGGCCCCTGAGCCATTGCGGGTAGGGCCACGGACGTTGCCGGAAATTCTGGCGGCCGGCGTCGCGTCGAACCCCTCGGGTGTTGCATTGACCTGCGGTGGCGTGGAGATGTCGTATTCGGACCTCGACTCCCGATCGAACCGGCTGGCCCGAGTGTTGATATCGCGGGGTGTCGGTCCTGAGACATTTGTCGCGTTGTCCTTCGCTCGGTCCATCGAAGCAGTTGTTTCGGTGTGGGCGGTCGCGAAGGCGGGTGGCGGGTTCGTGCCGGTCGATCCGAAACTGCCGGCCGAGCGGATCGAGTACATGCTGGTCGATTCCGGGGCCGTCATCGGGCTTACCGGTGCCGAAACCACATCGCTTCCGGGGAAGGTTGCCTGGCTGGTACCCACGGCGGGCGAGGTGCAGGATCTGTGCCACGAGTTGTCGGCGGCAGAGATCACCGACGCCGAGCGCGGTGCGCCGGTGGCGTTGTCCACTGCGGCCTACATGATCTACACGTCGGGTTCGACCGGGGTCCCGAAGGGCGTCGTTGTAACCCATGCCGGGCTGGCATCGTTCTGTTCGGACACCCGCCTCGAACTGAATTTGACCGGCAACTCGCGGATGCTGAGGTTCTCGTCGTCGAGCTTCGATGCATCGGTGTTCGAGATGATCGCGGGGTTCAGTGCCGGAGCCACCTTGGTGGTCGCTCCACCCGAGATCATCGGTGGCGGCGAGCTCGCGGAGTTGCTGCGCGTAGAGCGGGTCACCCACATCATCACAGCGCCGGCGGCCCTAGGGATCGTCGACCCGGACGGGCTCGAGGAACTCCAGGCCGTGGTCGTCGGCGGAGACGTCTGCCCGCCGGAGTTGGTCGCCAAGTTCGCACCCGCCTGTCGGTTCTTCAACAGTTACGGTCCCACAGAGACCACCATCATCATCACCATGACCGATGCGCTCGTTCCGGAGGAACGAATCACGATCGGCACCCCGATCGAGGGCGCCGGAGCGGTCGTCCTCGATGCGAGGCTGCATCCGTCTCCGGTCGGCGTGATCGGCGAGCTGTATCTGTCGGGCCGTGGGCTCGCCCGCGGCTATCACGCCCGCGGTGCACTCACGGCAGCTCGATTCGTGGCCAATCCCTTCGGGGGTTCCGGCGACCTGATGTACCGCACGGGCGATCTGGTGCGGTGGACGAAAGACGGACGACTGGACTTCGTCGGGCGAATCGACTCACAGGTGCAATTGCGGGGTCTGCGGATCGAACTCGGTGAGGTCGAGGCAGCGCTGAGCAGATGCGAGGGAGTCGCGCAGACCGTCGTGGTCTTGCGCAACGATCCCCATACCGGTGAACAACTGCTGGGATACGTAGTTCCCGATACCAACGTCGCCCTCGACCCGCAGGCTCTGCGCACCAGGGTGGGCGAGACGTTGCCGAACTACATGGTGCCGTCGCAGGTGATGGTGCTCGACGCGTTGCCGTTGAATCCCAGTGGGAAGCTCGACCGGCGGGCGTTGCCGGCACCGTCGTTCGTCGTTCGGGAGTTTCGGGCGCCGACCACGCCGGTCGAGGAGGTCGTGGCGGGTATTTTCGCGGAGGTGCTGGGGGTCGAGCGGGTCGGTCTGGACGACGATTTCTTTGCGTTGGGTGGTAATTCGCTGGTTGCGACGCAGGTGGTGTCCCGGTTGGGTGCGGCGTTGGACACCCGTGTGCCGGTTCGGGTGATCTTCGAGGCGTCGACGGTGGCGGCGCTGGCGGTGCGGGCCGAGCAGCATGCTGGTGAGGGTGGGCGGCCGGCGTTGACGCGTCGGGTGCGGCCGGCGCGGATTCCGTTGTCGTTGGCGCAGCAGCGGATGTGGTTCTTCAACCAGTTCGACCCGGAGTCGGCGGCCTTCAACATTCCTCTGGCAATCAGGCTGTCCGGTGATCTGGACATCGAATCGCTGCAGACCGCATTGGTCGACGTGATCGACCGGCACGAAGCGTTGCGCACAACGTTCCCGGACTCGGGCTACGGGCCGTCTCAGGTAATCGTCCCCACATCGGCGCTCGCGCTGAGTGTGACGCCGGAGCGGGTCGCTCCGGACGAGGCGCATGCCCTCGTGCTCGACTTCGTCGGGCGCGGGTTCGACGTGGCCCGGGAAGTCCCGTTGCGCGTGAAGCTGTTCCAGCTCGACGATGACGAGTTCGTGCTGGCGATGGTAGTGCACCACATTTCCAGCGACGGCGGCTCGGTAGCGCCGATGTCGCGCGATATCGTGGTGGCGTATGCCGCGCGGCGTGAGGGGCACGAACCGGGCTGGTCGCCACTCGAGGTGCAGTATGCGGACTACACCCTGTGGCAGCGGGAGATTCTCGGCGCGCAGGACGATCCGACGTCGCCGATCTCGGAACAACTGCGGTACTGGACCGACGTTCTGGCAGATCTGCCGGAGATGGTGGAGTTGCCGACGGATCAACCGCGTCCGGCAGTGCAATCGCCGCGCGGCGCCAAGGTCGGCTTCACCCTGAGTTCAGATCTGGCCGAGCGTATCGATCACCTTGCACGAGAATTCAACTCGACCTTCTTCATAGTGGTCCATGCGTCGTTGGCGGTGCTGATGGCCCGCCTGAGCGGAACCGATGACATCCCCATCGGCACACAGATAGCCGGACGCGGCGATCCGGCACTCGACGACCTCATCGGGATGTTCGGAAACACTCTGGTGCTGCGCAGCCGCGTCGACCCCGCAATGTCGTTCGCCGATGTTCTGGCCGAGGTCCGGGAAGTCGACCTCGCCGCATTCGGCAACCCCGACGTTCCGCTCGAACGTCTGGTGGAAGTCCTCAATCCCATGCGCTCCACGGCCCATTCAGCACTGTTCCAGGTACTGCTGGTGGTTCACAATTTCGTCCGGTCCAGGGTAACTCTGCCCGGCCTGGAGATCGCCCCTCTGGAAACGGACTACGTCGGTGCGAAACTCGATCTCGAGATCCACTTCACCGACACCTCGGATTCCGCGGGGCATCGGACCGGAGTCGAGGGATCAATCGTCTATGCGCTCGACCTGTTCCGGGAATCGACGGTCGCCCGATTCGCGACCCAACTCGTCACCATCCTCGAGGCGGTCACACGCGATGTGACCATACCGGTGGGCGAGATCGAGTTGCGCAGCGTCGACGAGCGCGCGGCGATGGATCGATGGAATGCCACAGCCGTGGATGTCAGGGGCGGGACCCTGGTGCAGCTCTTCGACGATCAGGTACGCCGGACGCCGGATGCGGTGGCGGTGGTGTTCGAGGAACAGTCGTTGACCTACGCCGAGTTCGATGCTCGCGCGAATCGGCTGGCCCGATACTTGATTTCACGAGAGGTGGGACCGGAGTCGCTGGTGGGACTGGGCATGAGTCGCTCCCTCGAGATGATGGTGAGCGTTTACGCCGTGCTCAAAGCCGGTGCCGGGTACCTGCCGCTGGATCCGGAGCATCCCGCAGACCGCAACGCGTACATGATTGCGACCGCGAAACCCGACGTGGTGCTGACCACGTCCTGGGACCGCGGTGACCTGCCGGCGTCGGTGGACGCCGACGAAGTCGACATCCTGGACCTGTCGGACTTCGGCTCGGAGACGGTGACCGACGCGTCCAGGCTGGCGCCACTGCGGCCCGAGAACCTCGCCTACGCGATCTTCACGTCCGGCTCCACAGGGCGACCGAAAGGCGTCGCGATCAGCCACCGCTCGGTGGTCAACCAGATTGCATGGATGCGTAGCCGCTACGCGCTCGGCGATCGCGACACGGTGCTGCACAAGACGCCCATCACGTTCGACGCGTCGGTGTGGGAGTTGTTCTATCCACTGCAGGCCGGTGCCCGATTGGTGATTGCCGCGGCTGGCGGACATCGTGATCCCGAATACCTGATGCGGATGTCGGACCGGTGGCACGTCACGATCCTGGAATTCGTGCCGTCGATGCTCGCACTGTTCCTCGCGGAATCGTCGCTCGCGCTGCCGCGGTCGCTGCGGTACGTCTCGGTCGGCGGTGAAGCGTTGCCCTCGGAATCGGCCGCTCGGTTCGCCGCGCGCACCGAGGCGGCGCTGGACAATACGTACGGTCCGACGGAAGCCACGGTGACCTCGACCGTGCACCGCTGTCTGCGGGGTGTGTCGGGTCCGATACCGATCGGGAGACCGATAAGGAACACCCGCACGTTCGTGCTGGACCGCCGGTTACACCGCGTGCCCGTCGGCGTGCCGGGGGAGTTGTATCTCGCCGGAATCCAGCTCGCCCGCGGCTATCACGCCCGCGGGGCGCTCACGGCAGAACGATTCGTCGCCCATCCCTTCGCCGACTCCGGTGAGCGGCTGTACCGCACGGGTGACCTGGTGCGGTGGAATTCGAACGGTGACCTCGAATACCTGGGTCGCACCGATTTCCAGGTGAAGCTACGTGGCCTGCGGATCGAACTCGGGGAGATCGAGGCCGCGCTGACGGCAGACGAATCGGTGAACCAGGCCGTCGTGGTCGTGCGCGACGGTGACTTCGGTCAACAGTTGGTCGGGTACGTGCTGCCGACCAGCGGGCGAACCGTCGACGTCGAGACGACACGCGAGGCGGTGCGCACATCGCTGCC
Organism: Rhodococcus wratislaviensis; assembly: GCF_900455735.1. Classification (GTDB taxonomy): domain Bacteria; phylum Actinomycetota; class Actinomycetes; order Mycobacteriales; family Mycobacteriaceae; genus Rhodococcus_F; species Rhodococcus_F wratislaviensis. The sequence goes on from NZ_UAUI01000008.1 coordinate 8,035, forward strand.
GCGATACATGGTGCCCGACGTGCTGGTGGTCGTTGACGCGTTGCCGTTGAATCCCAGTGGGAAGCTCGACCGGCGGGCGTTGCCCGCGCCGTCGTTCGTCGTTCGGGAGTTTCGGGCGCCGACCACGCCGGTCGAGGAGGTCGTGGCGGGTATTTTCGCGGAGGTGCTGGGGCTCGAGCGGGTCGGTCTGGACGACGATTTCTTTGCGTTGGGTGGTAATTCGCTGGTTGCGACGCAGGTGGTGTCCCGGTTGGGTGCGGCGTTGGACACCCGTGTGCCGGTTCGGGTGATCTTCGAGGCGTCGACGGTGGCGGCGCTGGCGGTGCGGGCCGAGCAGCATGCTGGTGAGGGTGGGCGGCCGGCGTTGACGCGTCGGGTGCGGCCGGCGCGGATTCCGTTGTCGTTGGCGCAGCAGCGGATGTGGTTCCTCAACCAATTCGACCCGGAGTCGGCGGCATACAACATTCCGCTTGTGGTCCGCCTGTCCGGTGAACTGGATGTGGCAGCGATACAGGCTTCGGTGCTCGACGTGTTCGCTCGACACGAGGCCTTGCGGACGGTGTTCCCGGACTCGGACCAGGGGCCGACGCAGAGCATCGTGCATGCGCCGCGAGTGTCGATGGACCTGACGCCGATTCCGGTCGCGGACGAGGAAGAGCTGCGGATGCGGGTGGCCGCATTGCTCACGGCGGGCTTCGAGGTCACGGAATCGGTTCCGGTGCGCGGGGCGCTGTACCGGGTGTCGAAGTCCGAGCACGTCTTGGCGGTGGTGGTGCACCATATCTGCGCGGACGGTTTCTCGACCGGACCGATGGCCCGAGACATGCTGGTGGCATACGCCGCCCGGCACGCCGGGCATGAGCCGTCCTGGACGCCGTTGCCGGTGCAGTATGCGGATTACGCGTTGTGGCAGCGGGAGGTGCTGGGTTCGGAGGACGATCCGGGATCGTTGATGTCGCAGCAGATCGCGTACTGGGCGGATGCGTTGTCGGGGCTGCCGGATGCGCTGGCGTTACCTACCGACCGGCCACGCCCGGCGGTGCGGTCGGGCCTCGGTTCCAGCGTGGATTTCACCGTCCCGGCGGCGACGGTGGCGAGTCTGGTGTCGCTGGCGCGAGAGGCGGGTGCGACACCGTTCATGGTGGTGCATGCGGCGTTCGCGGTGCTCTTGGCGAGGCTGAGTGGGGCGACCGATATCGCGATCGGGTCGCCGATCGCGGGCCGTGGTGATGCGGCGTTGGACGATCTGGTGGGCATGTTCGTCAATACGTTGGTGTTGCGGACTCGGTACGAGCCGGACGAATCGTTCGCGGAGTTACTGAGGCGGATGCGCGATGTCGATCTCGCGGCGTTCTCCCGGGCGGATGTTCCGTTCGAGCGATTGGTGGAAAGGCTGAATCCGATCCGGTCTCAGTCGTTCTCTCCGCTGTTTCAGGTGATGTTGGCGTTTCAGAATTTCGGTCGGCCTGCGGTGGAGCTTCCGGGATTGACGGTCTCGCCGGTGGAGGTCGATCGGCAAGCGGTGCAGTTCGACCTGTCGATGACTGTGGGTGAGTCGGCAGATGGCGGGGGTGGATTCGTGGGAAGGCTGTCCTACGCGACGGACGTTTTCGACGCCGCGACGGTGCGCGAGATCGCGGGGCGGTTCGTGCGAATTCTCGAAGCGGTGGTGGATGACCCCATGATGGTGGTGGGCGACATCTCGATCGTCGACGAGAACGAGCGGCATCAGATGCTGCGCGAATGGAACATCACAGGACACGACGTCCCGGATGGACTGCTGCTCGACGGATTCGATGCGCAGGTAGCCCGAACACCGGACGCGGTGGCAATCGTGTACGACAACGAGTCGCTGTCGTATGCCGAGTTCGCTGCCCGGGTGAACCGATTGGCTCGTAGATTGATCGACGAGGGTGTGGGACCGGAGTCGTTGGTGGCATTGGGGATGCGCCGGTCGCTGGAGTTGGTGACGGGAATCTACGCGGTGCTCCGAACGGGTGCTGCATTCGTGCCGTTGGACCCCGATCAACCCCCGGCACGCAACGACTACATCCTGGAAACCACAGGACCCGTGTGCGTCCTGTCCACCTCCCGGGACGGATTCGACACGTCCCGGAATCGGGTGCTGAACGTCGACGCCCTGGATTTGTCGGTGTATTCGTCCGAGCCGGTTGGGGAGTCCGAAGTCGTGACGTCCGCGCGGCCCGACAATCTGGCGTACGTAATCTTTACATCGGGATCGACCGGACGACCCAAAGGGGTTTCGGTCAGCCACCGCGCGATTGTCAACCAAATGTCCTGGTTGGCAGCCGAATACGAGTTCGGCGACTCCGACGTCGTGGTGCAGAAGACGCCGGTGACGTTCGACGTGTCGATGTGGGAATTACTGGTTCCGCTGGCCGTCGGTGCCCGGATGATCGTCGCGCGTCCAGACGGGCATCGGGATCCGGACTATCTGCTGTCACTGATGCAAGAGTCCGGTGTCACCGTGGCCGCGTTCGTACCGTCGATGCTGGCGGCGCTCCTCGCCGATCCGGAGGCGTGTCTACCGGATTCGTTGCGGTGTGTTTTTGCCGGTGGCGAAGAACTGCCGGTGGAATTGTCCGAGCGATGCGCGTCGCGGTCGAAGGCTCGTCTCGACAACAAGTACGGTCCCACCGAATATGCGGTCACTGCGACGTCCCACCGATGCGACGGACTCGAGCGGGAATCGGTACCGATTGGTGCACCTGTATGGAACACCACCGCACTGGTCTTGGATCGACGTCTCCACCCTGTGCCCGCCGGGGTCGAAGGAGAGCTGTATCTGGCAGGAGTGCAGCTGTCTCGCGGCTATCATCGCCGCCAGGGGCTGACGGCGGAGCGATTCGTGGCCGATCCGTTCGGGGCAGCAGGGACGCGTCTCTATCGCACCGGGGACGTGGTCAAGTGGAACCCACGCGGACAGCTGGTGTATCTGGGTCGGCAGGACTCTCAAGTGAAGGTGCGGGGGCTGCGTATCGAGCTGGGCGAGATCGAGACCGCGCTGGTGGCACAGCAGTCGATCGCGCAGGCCGTTGTGATCGTGCACGACGGCGACTTCGGTCAGCAGCTGGTCGGGTACGTGGTCCCCGCGAGGGGTCGGTTGGTCGACGTGGAATCGGTTCGGGCCACGGCCGGCAGCTCGCTGCCCCAGTACATGGTGCCGGACGTGCTGATGGTGCTCGACGAATTGCCTCTGACCGCGAGCGGCAAGGTCGATCGGAACGCATTGCCCGCCCCTGAGTTCACGAAGCGGGAGTTCAGGGGCCCGACGACGCGCGTCGAGCGAATCGTCACCTCGGCCTTCACCGACATTCTCGGTGTCGAACAAGTGGGGCTGGACGACGACTTCTTCGCGTTGGGCGGCAATTCCCTGGTCGCGCCCAGGATCGTCGCCCGATTGAAGCAAGACCTGAGTGCGGCAGTTCCGTTGCAGTGGCTGTTCACCGATCCCGCCGTCGAAGCATTGGCCGCTCGGATCGAGAAGGGGGCCACGGGCACGGCAGGGGAAGGGTTCGGGCCGCTGCTTCCGATCCGTGCGGACGGTAAAGCGACGCCGCTGTTTTGTATTCATCCGATCGTCGGACTGTCCTGGTGTTACTCGGGTCTACGTCAGTACTTCGACCCTGATCTGCCGATCTACGGCATCCAGAGCCCGTCGATTCTCGAAGACAGCTATCTTCCGGAGTCTCTCGACGAACTTGCGGACCGCTACGTCCGTGAGATCCGCCATATCCGACCAGCCGGGCCGTACCGACTGCTCGGCTGGTCACTCGGCGGCGTCATCGCGCATGCGATGGCGGTCCGGATTCAGGCAGCCGGCGAGAGTGTGGAATTGCTGGCGATGATGGACAGCTTCTCCGGCGCGACGGCGGTCGAGAAAGGGTCGCCCACGGATGTCTCGGTGAGTGAGTTGCTGGGTGGGTTCGGTATCGAAGCGCTGGCCGAAATGTCCGGACACTCCGTAGAGCACACCGAGAAGGTCGTGAGGCGGCTCGAGTCGGCGGCGGACCGAAACTCGAGGTTGATGTCGGAGTACCGGCCTGCATGCTTCGACGGAGACATTGTGTTCTTCACCGCGGCGGCCGACGATGCCACCGGCGCGAGGGCGGCCCGCGGATGGGAGAACGCGGTCACCGGGGTGGTGCACAACCACGCCGTGGCAGTCACGCATTGGCAGATGACGTCACCCGACGCTCTCGCCGTCGTCGGCCCGATCTTGAACGAGGCACTGAGGGAGCAAACCGAATAGCGAACAGATCAGACGAATGACCGCTCAACGCGCGAGCAGAGCCTCGCAGGACCGCGCCGCGCACGCGCACGCCTGGACCGTCGCCGTGTCGATGGTCGGGCGTCCCGCCTGGGACCGCCAGAACCGCAGGGCCGTCAGCGCGACGCGCGAGATCTGCTCCGGGGTGGCGTCGTCGGGCATGCCGAGGCGGGTGTGCGGAGACATGCCCTCGCCGCCGAGCACTCGCTCGAGCAGGACGACGTCCGCGTCCCGCAACTGCAGACCGCTGGTGCGCAGTCCCGACAGCACCCGCAGTTCCCGGAACACGTGCGTGTCCGCGAGCAGCCGGTCGGCCGCCCTGCTCAGGCTGCGGCTCGCCGACGACGGTGTGCGGGCCAGCACGGCCTTCAGCGACCTGAGCGCCGAGTGCGCCTTCAATTCGGTGCTGCGCTGACCGAACTGCAGATGCAGTGTGCGGCGGAGGTCCTCGAGGCCACTGTGCGTCGTCAGCTCGCGGGCCAGCGCCGGAGCGTCGGTCGCGCCCGCGCGAATCAGCCTGACCGCGAACCGGATACCGAAGAGGCCGAAACAGTCGAGGAGGTCGCGTCGCTGCCGGGCCGCCAGCAGGAGATCGGCGTTGTCGGCGGTGAACCTGGTGACCGAGCGCAGCGCGGGTTCGAGTGCGTCGTCCGGAACGGCTGCGAGCACGGAGAGGTCGTCGAACTCGGTCTGACGCAGCGTCCGGCCGCGGAGCGCGAGAAGTCCCGACACGGGGAGCAGGCTCCGTTGCACCCGGCGACCCGCGTCGTCCGCGGCGGCCCGGGCGGCGTCGAGGGTGCGTTCGCGGCCGCCCTTCACCTCGTCGGCGCGCGACAGCACACCGACGATGCCGAGCGGACCGGTCGCCGTGCCGACCCGGGTCTGCAACTGGTCGAGCAACCGCACGTCCGCGCCGTCGGTGCCCCGGGTCAGGTAGACGACGGCGTCGACGTCGCACGGCCGGTCCTCGGGAAGAAGCAGCGCCCGGGTGCGCGCCGACACGTCCCGCGAGTTCGACGACGTTCCGGGAGTGTCCACGAGCGTGAACTCGCCGAGCAGCGCCGACGGCCACCCCACCTGCAGTCGCTCCACCCGATCCGCGGTCACCGTCCCCAGATCCAGCGAGAGTCTGCCCTCGTCCCGGTGCACGGGCAGTCGCGTCCGGCGTCCGGAGTCGTGGGTGAGATCGATCCGCGGCGTGGCGGACTGCTCGAACCAGGTGACCACCCGGGTGCACTCGGTGGCGTCGGTGGGCGCGATCTCCTCACCGACGAGGGCGTTGAGCAGCGTCGACTTCCCGGCCTTCAGCGTCCCGGTGAGGGCGACGCGGAGCGGCTCCTCGAGACGGGCGCCGCAGTGCCGGAGTTCCTCGACGGAGGCGGGGTCGCCGCGCAGTTCGTGCCGGGCGGCATCGATCAACTGACGGGTCTGCGCTCCCAGGCGAGTGACGCTCATGCCGCCACCCGTCCCGTGAATCCGGCGGCCTGCATTCGGATCTGCCGCAGCGTGTCGAGTTCCGTGCGGATCTGCGCCGACCGCGTCGCACGGTGATCGTCATGCATCTTCGACGCGTCCGTCGCCGCGCGCAGCGAATCGTCGACGGATCGGAGCATCTCGTTGGCCAGGTCGGTGAAATGGTCGCGCAGGACGCGCTGCACCTCGCGCAGCCGCTGCTTCGACTCCTTGCCTACCTGGAAGATGACGTCGTCCATCAATCTCGACACCGCCACCTTCGCCTCCGCCTGTCTGCGGGCGGTGCGCGCCTTGCGGTCCTCGCGATACGTGTTGGCGCCGAGCAGAACTCCGGCACCGATCGAGAAGGGATTCACCAGTGCCAGGCCTGCGAGGCTCGTGACGAGGCCGACCATCAGCACGCCACCGTACGACCCGCGCATGCTGGAGAGGACGCGTTGTGTGAAACCCTGCGCGCTCTCCAGGGATTCGAGGGTGTTGACGGGTTCGAGCACATGGTCCACGTCGTCGATGCGCAGCACGGGAACCGGGACCTTGCCGTCCTCGGCGAAGCGTTGTGCGACCGAAAGGGCGAGGGCCTGCGAACGGGTGTGGGCCATCACGAAGTTCTCGCGCACACACGTCGCGATCTCGCCGTCGAGCCAGGAACCGAACTCCTCCCATCGCGGTGCCGGGTCGGACTTGCCGATGTCCTCCTCGGCCGCGCGGATGACGGTGCGCAGACGATGACGTAGGTCGTGCTCGATGTCCGTCATCAACTCGACAGCCCCGTCGGCCAGCGTGTACTGCCAGTTCGCGGATCGCTGCCGGAGCTGATCCGCCGCCGCGCGTGCCCGGGTCATCTGTTCGAGCAGCGCGGCGCCGCGCTGCGGATCGCGCAGCGCATCCAATTCGGCGCCCAGCGACAGCGAGAGATGGTCGGTGACGGTGCGAACATCGGCGATCACCGAGTTGCGGAGCACGACATCCGCTTGTGCGACGACCTGATTGCGCAGGTAGTCCACCAGTTGCGGGATGCCGGATTCGACGTCGAGCGCGTCGTCACCGGTCTCGCGGGCGTCCGCGTGCATCAGTGCGGACACCGGCAGCAGCGGCAGCGGTAGGTCCGCATTCTGCAGGTGGGTGCGGTTGGCCTTCTGGATGTGCGCCCAGCGCGGATAGAAGTCGATCTTGTTGACGACGCAGATCACCATCGGGCACAGCTGGTGCACCTGCGTGAGCAGGGCGATCTCGGGTTCGGTGTATTCCTGGCTCGCATCGGAGACGAACAGCACCGCGTCCGCCGTGGGGACGAGTGCCAGGGTGTCCGCGGCGCGGGCGGGAGCGTGACCGGAGAATCCCGGTGCGTCGACGAGCACCAGTCCCTCGGCGAGCAGGTCGTGGGGGAGCGTGACCGTCGAATCCGGGTCCGATGCGACAGGCCCGTACTCGACGACCACCGGCTCGTGCCGGGACTGCGCGGTCGCCGACACATCCGCGTCGACGAGCGCACCTGCCACCGAACTGACACCCTTGTCGGTCAGGCCGAGAACCACGACCCGCGTGCGCGGATCGGCGAGACGAGACTCGGTGTGCGACAGCCGGGTCAGGAGATCACCGCGACCCGCAGTCCGGGTGAGTGCCGCGAGTTGCGTCAGCAGCGCCGCCATCGACGCAGTGGTCTCGGCAGGAAGATTCGAGCGCGAAGGGGTGGCGACGGCGGGGGATTCGAGGGTGGCGTTCATGATCTCCGCAAGAGTGGGTGACGGACGTTCTGGAGAGGGGAGTGGCGGGCCCGCGTGCAGGGGAGTCGGCGGGCCCGCCACGTCGAGGTCAGAACACGTGCTGGTCGACGGTCGTCGTCGCAGTCAGGCTCTGATCGTGGGTGTCGAGAGTGGTACCGGAATCGGCCGTCAACCCCGACGACAGGCTCGTCGCGCTCGTCGCATCGAGTGACGTGCCGGTGTCGAGCGCGGCGCTCGAGTCATACGTGGTGCCGGAGTCGTATGTTGTGCCGGAGTCGTACGTGGTGGCCGTGTCGAAGGTCGTTGCGGTGTCGGTCGTACTCGTGAGGTGGGTCGTGGTGTCGGTTGTCGTGGTGGCGTTGCCGAGATCCGTGTTCGAGGTCGTGTGATCCGCCGACGAGAGATCACCGGTCGCCGCGGTGCTGGTGACAGCCGTGGACGGGGTGGTCTCCTGGGACTGGCCGTGGTCCGCGGCCGGCGCCGTTGCCGCCGTGGTGGTTGTCGCTGTGGTGGTCGCCTCCGGTGTCTGGGTCTGGGTCGCGGTGGCCGTCGCATGGTCGTCGGTCGTGACGGGCGATGCTGTCGTCGTCTCGGATCGGCCGAGATCCGCGGTGGGCGCCGTCGCGTTCTGCGTGGCGGAGTCGGATGTCGTCGCCGCTACTCGTGTGCCCTCGTCGGCAGAGGTCGAAGTGGGCTCCGAACTCCGCGTATTCTGCTGATCCGCAACCTGATTCTGATTCTGTGTATACGTCACCGCCGTATCGGAGTGGGTCGACACCGGGGTCGTCGTGATCGGCTGGGCCGTGGGTGCGGCACTCGCTGCACCAGGTTGCACGGCGGCGGGCGACGTCGGTGAGGACAGCGATGCCGTCGGTGCCAGAGTCGACGGCTGCGTCGCAACCGGGTTGGCCTGAGTGAACGCAGGCTGTGAGGTCTCGTGGCCGGCTCCCGCTCCCGCGACATTGTGGGTATCGGTGCGTCCGTCGTGGTCGGTGGCGTTGTTCTGGTGGGTCTGGTTGCCGGTGTCGTGTCCGGCGTTCTCGAACCCGCGGCTGCTGTTGTCGCGCGGTGAATCGTGGCGGGATTCGTCGGCCGACTGCGAATTACGCTGCGGTGCACCGTGCTGAGCGGCTTCTCCGCCGGTGGGATTCGTCGGGTGGAGGTCGCGCAGGAGCCCGTCGAGTCCGTTGCGAAGAAGGTCCGCCGCGTGGGGTGCGCCGCCCAGGTCGGGTTGCGGTGGGTGGATTTCGCTTCTCGTCATGAGTGCTCCTTCATCTCGGTTTGCCCCTTCGAGGCGACTGCCGACGACGGTATGGGCCGTTCCTGGGAAGACCATGGGAGGACGCTGCACCTTCCCTAGGGGCGCGCGAAGCCGCACACAGGAACATCGCAGGAAGCACACAGTGGTCGGCACAGGAAGGCGGTTTAGCGTTTCGATCGGCAGGAAAGACGCCTGCCGTCACCACGGAACGGAGATCACGACATGCGGACATCGATGGGGATCAGTATGGGTTCCGACTCGTTCGTGTCCGCGCAGATGCACGGTGAATCGCAGATGCACCGGGAGCGCGACGGGTTCGCGGTGGTGCGGCACTCGGCCGAGCTCGTGCTGTCGTCGAGCAGCGCGCCCGCCCTCGGCCCGCACCGCAGCGGTCCGCTTCCTCAGGGCAGCATCGTGTTTCGCGACTTCATCGACCGGGTCGGTGATCCGGTTCCGGTGATCGGCGACGACGGAACCCGGACCCCGGCCGCGCAATTGGTGACCACCGCGCTGGACTGCCTCATTCGTGGCCGCACCCCGTCGCCCGACCACGTGGTGGTTGGGGCTCCGGCGGGCTGGTCGGAATACGCCGTCGAGGAACTCGAGGACGAGATCCGCCGCTGGGGTCTGCTGCAGCATCGCACCGTCACCGTGATCCCCGAAACCATTGCGGCACTCACATGGATCTCCGGAGTCGAGACGCTCGACGACTACGCAACACTGCTGCTGTGCGACGTCGGAGCCCATTCCCTCGACCTGACCCTGGCCACGAGGCGCGGCGCCGATTTCGGTGTGGTCCGATCGACGCGGAGCGCCGACTTCAGCGGCGACCACGCCGACCGGCTGCTGATGGAACACGTGGTCGCGCTCGTACTGAACACGAACCCGGACTTCGACGTCGACGATCCCGCCCACCACGGTGCGCTGACCGAACTCGCCGCCCGCTGCCGGATTGCGAAGGAGCGGTTGTCGCAGGACACCTCTGCCGTGGTGACCGTCGAGCTTCCCGGAATCCGACGCCAGATACGCGTCATGCGGTCCGAATTCGAGGAAGTCATCCGCGGATCACTCACCCGCGCCGCGGACACGGTGGCCCGTGAACTCGAACGCCTCACCGAGATAGGCACCCCCGTCGACGCTGTCGTCCTCCTCGGCGGCGGAGCAGCGGTCCCGCTCGTGTCGGAAATGTTCTCGACGGCCGTGGACGTCCCACTCGTCGTCTCACCCGAGCCGGCGACGGCGTCCGCCCGCGGCGCGGCGGTGATCGCCGAGCGGGCATCGCTACAACAGTCGGGTTCCCGGGTGATGTCGGCACCGGGACCCCGGGTGACACCACCGGCGGCGCCGCGACCGGTCGTGGCAGCAGCGTCGTCGCGCGTGCTGCCCCCGCCCGCATCGGCTGAGGTGCCGACCCGGCGCGTCGCGCCGCCCGCAACGATCGTTGTGGCGCCGACGAGTGTGCCGGCGAGGGAGACGCCGAAGTCGGGGATCCGGGGATGGATGGTGGCGGCGAGCGTCGTCGTGCTCGTCCTCCTCGGCGCGGGCGCGGCGGCGACCCAACTGATCGGCCAGGACGACGCTCCCTCGGCGACGTCCACCACAACTTCGTCCGTCGAACAGGCTTCGTCGGCCGACGAGACCGCGCAGGACGACACCGTCCAGGAATACACCGTGCAGAGCCCGGCGCCCGCCCAGCCGATGGGCGGCGGAATGCCGGGACGCGGCGGTGCCGGACCGCGGTAGGTCAGATCTCGGTGAGTGCGCGAGCCGACAGTGAGGCGTAGATGAGCATGAATACGAACAGCATCCAGCCCGCACCCTGCCAGATCGGCCATCGGCCGCCTGCCCGCCACACCCGGTAGGTCTGCACGAAGGCTCCGACACCGCCCACGAGCAGCAATGTGGGTGGACCGAAGACGAGGACGTACTTCTCCCCGCCGGCACACTCCATCATCGACTCGGCGCAGTCACCGGACCCGATCGACATCCACGCGACCGAAAGGAGCGCGACGAGGACTGCACCGGCCATCACCGCCACCGTGTACGTGGCGGCGCGGCGAAAGGTGAGATCGGCGCCCGAAGTCATCATGTCGGAGGTTACGCCGTGCGCAACGCGGGCCGTCACGGAAACAGCAGCGCCCCCACCGATCACGGTGGGGGCGCTGCTGCTGTTCACTGCTGTCGGCTAGCTCTTCCGGCCCGGTGCCTTCGCGCCTGCCTTGAAACCGAGTCCGCCGGGCTTCGCCGGCGGCGGAGCCTTGACCGTCTCCGGGGCTTTGCCGTTGGATCCGTCGCCGTTCGACTCCTCGACCTTGGGAGCCGCGGTCGCGGGTGCCTCGGCCTTCGGCGCTTCAGCAGAGGGAGCCTCTGCCTTCGGTGCTTCGGCCTTCGGAGCTTCGGCCTTCGGAGCGGCGGCCTTGGGGGCCGCGGTCTTTCGTGCTCCAGGAGCCTTCGCGCCGCTCTTGAAACCGAGTCCACCGGCCTTCGCCGCCGGGGGAGCCTTCGGCGCCTCGGCCGCGGGTGCCTCCGAAGGGGAAGAGGTGTCGGCGACCTGCGGTTCGGCAGCCTGGGGTTCGGCGACTGCCGGCTCGGCGGGAGCGTCCGCGGGAGCAGCCTTCGCGCCGGGAGCCTTCGCCTTGCCCTTCATCTGCAAACCCTTGCCCGGTGCCTTGGCGCCGGACGCGAGTCCGAGTCCCTTCGGCTTCGCCGCGGGTGCTTCCTGAGCAGGGGTTTCCGCTGCGGGAGCCTCCGCCGCCGGTGCATCGGCAGCCGGAGCGGCGGCCTTCGCGCCGGGAGCCTTGGCGGCACCCTTCATCTGCAGACCCTTGCCGCCCGGTGCCTTCGCACCGCCGGCGAGTCCGAGGCCCTTGGGCTTGGGTGCCTCCGCTGCGGGCGCCTCCGTACCGGCAGCCTCGGCCGGGGCGGGAGCAGCCTTCTTGGCGCCGGGAGCCTTGGCCCCGCCTGCCATGCCGAGTCCCTTGCCGAGTCCCTTGCCGGGTGCCTTGGCGCCGGGAGCCTTCGCCCCGGGTGCCTTGGCCAGGCCCTTCATCGCCAGACCCTTGCCCGCCGGAGCTTCCGTGGCGGCCGGCGTTGCAGCGGCCTCCTCGACCTCTTCGACGCGCTCCTTCTCCACCACCTCGGCCTTGGCCTCGGCTGCTGCCGGCGATGCGGCCGGCTCGGCCGGCTTCTCGCGGGGGATGACCTTGATGTTCTCGCTCAGCTTCTCGGGCTCGAGACGCGTGATGGACGAGAGCATCAGCTGGGCGACGTCCACGACCTCGACGCCCTCGCCCTGGCCGGACTCCTGGCGAGCGGTGACACCGTCGGTGAGCATGACGCGGCAGAACGGGCAGCCGGTCGCGATCTTCTTCGGATCCGTGCTGAGCGCCTCGTCGACCCGGTCGATGTTGATGCGCTTGCCGATGTTCTCTTCCATCCACATGCGGGCACCACCGGCACCACAGCACATGGACCGCTCGCCGTGACGGGGCATTTCCTTCAGCTTCGCGCCGGAGGCTTCCATCAGCTCGCGGGGTGCGTCGTAGACCTTGTTGTGGCGGCCGAGGAAGCAGGGGTCGTGGTAGGTGACGTCCTCACCGACGGACGCGACCGGAATCAGCTTCTTCTGGCGGACCAGGCGGTTGAGCAGCTGAGTATGGTGAACCACCTCGTACTCGCCGCCGACCTCCGGGTACTCGTTGCCGAGGGCGTTGAAGCAGTGGGCGCAGGTGACGACGATCTTGCGCTTGCGCTGCTCGACGCCGTCGAAGACGGAGTTCAGCAACTCGATGTTCTGCATGGCGAGCTGCTGGAACAGGAATTCGTTACCCGCGCGGCGAGCGGAGTCACCGGTGCACGTCTCGTCGGCGCCGAGCACCATGAACTTCACGCCGGCGGTGGCGAGCAGTTCGGCAACGGCCTTGGTGGTCTTCTTGGCGCGGTCCTCGTAGGCGCCGGCGCAGCCGACCCAGAAGAGGTACTCGTAGTCCTCGAAGCTGTCCGCATCCTGGCCGAACACCGGGATCTCGAAGTCCATCTCGTTGATCCAGTTGAGACGGTCCTTGGAGTTCTGGCCCCAGGGGTTGCCCTTGTTCTCGAGGTTCTTGAACAGGCCGGCCAGTTCGGACGGGAACTCCGACTCGATCAGCACCTGGTAACGGCGCATGTCGATGATGTGGTCGACGTGTTCGATGTCGACGGGGCACTGCTCGACGCACGCGCCGCAGTTGGTGCAGCTCCACAGCGTCTCGGCGTCGATGACCGGGGCCAGCTCGCCTTCGACGGTGTCGCCGACCAGCTTGCGCTCGGCCTCCTGGCGCGCAGCCTCCGGGATTGCGGCCAGCTTGGCCTCGTCCACGGCGCCCTCGCCGTTCACCAGGCCGACCTCGTCGCCGCCCATGTCCTTGCGGCCACCGGCCAGCAGGTATGGGGCCTTCGCGTAACCGTGGTCGCGCAGCGAGGTGATCAGCAGCTTCGGGGACAGCGGCTTGCCGGTGTTCCACGCGGGGCACTGCGACTGGCAGCGCCCGCACTCGGTGCAGGTGGTGAAGTCCAGCCAGCCCTTCCACGAGAAGTCCTCGATGTTGCCGGCGCCGAACGTGTCGGTGTCCGGGTCGGCGTCCTCCATGTTGATGGGCTTGCCGCCCGACATCATGGGCTTGGCCGCACCGAGGGCGACGTCGCCGTCGTCCTCACGCTTGAAGTAGATGTTCGCGAACGCCGCGAAACGGTGCCAGGCGACACCCCAGGTGATGTTGCGTCCGACGACGTAGAGCCAGATCATGCCCGACATCAGCTTGACGAAGGCGAAGAACGCGACCATGTTCGGGCTCGCGGGCAGCAGCTTCGCGAGGTTCATCGTGAAGAAGTCGGTCCACGGGTTGGCGTGGCCGTAGGTGGCGATCTTGCCGGCCTTCACGAAGATCATGCCCAGGCCCTCGATGAGGACGACGGCCTCGACGAAGTACGCGGCCTTGAAGTCGGAGCCACTGAAACGGGACAGCCGGGCGGGCACGCGGGGGTGGTTGAGCTGGCGGATCACGATCAGCGTGGTGATACCGATGACCGTGCCGAGGCCCAGGATCTCGTCGATGAAGTGGTAGACGGCGGTGTTACCGACCAGCGGCCAGTGGAACGCCGGGTCGAACGTCTGCCCGTACGCCTCGAACCACACGATGGCTCCGAGCATGAACCCGACCATGACCAGCCAGTGAGCCCAGCCGACGGTGCGGAACTTGCTCATGCGGGTGTGCGCGATGAACTCGACGCACATCTGCTTGAAGCGCGGGAAGAACGGGCGCCATCGGTCCGGGGCCGACTGGCCGATCCGGACGACGTTGACCATCTTCAATGCGCCAGTGATGAAGGAGAACCAACATACGAGGCTCAGCAGCACGCCGATGGTGCCCAACGTGATCGTCAGGGCATTCATGTCGCGGCCTTTCGTTTCAGGGCGGCAGGGCGGCCACCTCGGGACTGCTCGTGATCCTAACGCTTGCTAAGTTACCCGCTAGTAACTTATTTAGTCTACCTGCGGGTAACTTACCGGTGTTCAGTGGGATCTCTGCAGCTCGGGCGCCGATAGGGCATGTGGTGCATGCCACAATCGGACTTTCTGTTCGTCACGTTAAAGGGTCGGAATTGCGGCGTTCACCCAAGGTCGCCCTAACTTCCGCCGGCAGGCGTCGGAGGCCGTCCGAGCGGCTTCGTGAGAGGGCTCCGTGTGGTCGTTTTCGTCACGAATTCGACGCGGTTGCATTGCGTCCGGATAACGATGGGCAAATATTCTGCGTGCTCACGTCGGCTCTTCCGATAATCCGGGCGAGTGACGTAATTCATCGCGTGTAATTCGCGCGAATTACGCCGATTCGATTCGCTACTGATCGGTAACTTTCGAGGGTGGTGAATTTTTCGTCAATGAACAATTCGGCCGTGATTCCGCTGTTACTCTGAGCGTGTTTTCCGGCCCTGGCCAGCGGCCGCACGGGGGGGGCCGAGCAGTGCACTTCGATCACACCAGTACTTCGTCGGGTAGCTCCTGAAATGAGGCATCAATGATCGTGAGAAAAGCTGCAGTGACGGCGGGCATGGCGGTGGCCGCCATGGGTCTTACTGCCGGAGTGTCACATGCGGGGCCGGTGGCGGCGCCTGCTCCTGCGGCGCCTGTTCCGGCAACGGCGGCGCCCGCGGTTCCTTCGCTGCCGTTCCACGACGTCGCGTCCCGCGAGGAGAACGACAGGGCGTTCGCCCAGTTCGGTGCGCAGGTCGGCATCGCCGTCACGGTCGGAAGCCTGGTCGGAACCATTGCTGGGGCCGGAATCGGCTGTATCGCAACACTTCCCGCTGGGTGCGTCGCCGGACTGGTCACCGGAGCCGGTATCGGCGGGGTCGTCGGAACCATCGTGGCCGGCGGTCCCACCCTCGGCGTCAGCGCGTATCAGTTGTGGGAGACGTACAACGCCGCCCCGGGGACGTCGATCTACGCGGACAGAGGCGAGTAAGAACCCTCGCCTCGACGCCCGGCCCCGTCGTGTCTCGCACGGCGGGGCCGAGTCGTGCGAGACGGCCTTCCGCAAAGAAACCGACCGGTTCCCCGCTTTGTGTGGTAATAACTGCATCAATGACTGGTGCAATTCTTTGAATTCGGTCTCGGTGTCGCCCGGGAACAAAGTTTCATAGCCCCTCGCCGACTATTTTTCGAGCGATTTTCTCGAGTCGAGTCTCAATTGGGATCTATCACATCAGCAAGTTACTGTTTAGCAACGGATGGGGTTGGACTTATAAGGGGAACCGAATGAAGTTGCGTCGAGTCGTCACGACATCGGCTTTGGTGGCGAGTACCTTCGCCGCGGGATCTGGGCTTGCGATTGCTGATCCGGCTGAGCCACAGGGGCAGATCGGCTACGAGACTCGCGTCGAGGATCGTGCCGTCGTCACGAAGATCGATGCAGGTGCCTTCGTGGTGTCGTCGGATGGACAATCCGTTGCGCTCGAAGACGGCGCTGGGCATGCCGTCGTCTCGCTGCCCCTCGCGTACCGCTTCGATGGTCTGCAGTTCCCCTTCGACGAGAAGGTCAGCGAGGACGGTAAGACCCTCACCCTGACCCCGGTTGTCGATCGCGCGAAGGCGACGCCGATCGCGGACGCTGATCTCCCGCTGGGCGACGTTGCTTCGGTCGAAGAAAATACGCGTGCGCAGACCAATTTCGGTCAGCAACTTGCGCTGGCCTCCGCGGTCGGCGGACTGGCCGGCACTGTCGTCGGAGGCGCGATCGGCTTGGTCGGCCTGATCGCGGGGCCTGTGGCGCTGGCGACCGTCCCGGTGTTCGCGGCAGTCGGCGCGATTGCCGGAACGGTCATTGTCGGAGGGCCGACCCTCGTCATCGCAGGTATTCAGCTGGCCCAGACTCTCACGGCGCCCGATGGAACCACGGTCTGGGCGAAGAACGGCAAGAACGCGAAGTAGTAAGTCGTTGGTGAGGCTCAGGCCCTCCGGAGAGGTGTGAAAGTTCATGGCAGAACTGTTTGGCATCCTGGCCGACATCTTCGGCTACGTGTTCACGATCGTGACTGTCGGACCGAAGCTGTTCTGACGTCTTCACGAGGCGTGAGTAGGCCTACTGCAACACGAAGTCGGTGAAGTAGCCGCACCCGGCAGTGCCCGGACACCGCCCGCCTCCCTTCGGAGGCGGGCGGTTCGTCGTTGTGTGCGCAGTGAACCTCGTCACACCGGCGGAGCTGACCTGCCTGGTTGGCCCATGCTTAGGCTAACCTTCGTCCGTCACAGCGCTGCTCTCGAAACGGATCTCGATGAACCTCCGACGGTTTACTGCCACGTCCATGCTCGTCGTCGCGGCGATGGGCGTCGGTGCGGCCACGTCATACGCCGATCCGGCCGCCGCACCCCAGCAGGGTGCGGAACAGGGCATCCCGAACATCAACTACCAGACCGCTCGAGACGGTGACGCCGCTGTGGCCACCCTCGACGCCGGCGCCTTCTCGATCAACGCCGCGAACGACACAGTCGACGTGGTCGACGACGGCGGCCGCGTCGTCGCCGCCATTCCCATGTTCTTCCGGGTCGACGACCTGCAGCATCCGTTCGCCGTGGCGGTCGACGAGTCCGCTCGCGTCCTGCGACTCGTCCCGAACATGGATCCGTCGGCAGCGACCCCCGTCCCCGTGTCGGAGCGGCTGACCCTCGACGACGTCGCTGCACCGCAGGACAAGCAGGAACGCGACGACCGCGCACTCGACGACTTCCAGCAGCAACTCGGCATCACGAGCGCGATCACCGCGATCGTCGCCGCCATCATCGGCGGGGCGATCGGTTGCGCGATCGGCATCATCCCCGGCACCGCTGCGCTGGTGATTCCGTTCCTCGGCCTCGCCGGCCCGGTGGCGGGGTGCATCGGAGGTGCGCTGATCGTCGCGCCCGTCGTCGCGCTCGCCGGCACCATCGTCGTGGGCGGTGGCGCCCTGGTGGTTCTGGGAATTCAGTACTTCAACACTATCAACAGCCCGTTCGTCGCACCGGAACCCACGGCATGAGCGGCCGGTTCGCACGGAACCTGCGGGCCGTCACCGGAGCAGCGTTCCTCGTCGTCGCGGCCCTCGGGATCTCCGCCGGGACCGCACACACAGCTCCACTGACACAGCAGGATTCGTCCGACATCGGCTACGAGGCACACGCCGAGGGCGAGTCCGTCGTCACGTCGATCGACGCGGGCGCCTTCCGGATCACAGACACCCGGGAAGCGATCGAGGTGGTGGACGACGGCGGCAAGGTGGTGGCTGCACTGCCGCTCACGATTCGGGTCGGCGACGCCGTCTATCCGATCGACGCCGACCTCGACGGGCGGACGGTCACGCTCACCCCACAGGTTCCCGCCGACGTCGCGTCGTCGCTGAAATCGGTAGCGCAGGACGGATTCGACACTCAGGAAGAGCGTGACGACTCGGCGCTCGCAGACTTCAACAGCTACCTCGGTTACGCGACGCTGATCGGCGGCCTGATCTTCGGCGTGATCTTCGGTGCCGTGGGTCTCGCGGTCGGGTGCGGCCTGTTCGCCGTCACCGTGATCGGCACGCCGGTCGGGTGCCTCGGCGGGCTGCTGGCGGGATTCGCCGCCGGCGGGCTGGCCGGAACCATCTTCGTGGGCGGCGCCGCGCTGGTGATCCTCGGAATCCAGTACCTCGTCACCATCAACACGCCGTTCGTTCCGCCCGCGCCCGAGCCGACCGCCTGATCAGTTGGCGCGCGCTCGGTAGCCGTCGAGGAAGGCCGCGACCCCGTCGGTGACGATCACCGACACCTCGTCGTCGCCGAGGGTGGACGGCGCCGTGGAACGTGCGTTCGGAGTTCTCCGCCTCCACGAGTAGCGCGAAATGGTGTGCGGCCGTGCGTGGGTCGCCGAGATGAAGGATGGTCGGAGGGTGCCCGGTCCGGCGAACGCGTCCGCCGGTGCCTGCTGGACGTGGCTGGGCCCGGCCCTACGCAGCCTGAGTGCGACCGACGACGACGGCCCGCCTCCCCGAGAGGGAAGCGGGCCGTCGTCGTCGGTTCAGCGTTACGAGGTGCGCACGCGCAGACCCGGGTTCTCGGCCAGTACCTCGTTGATCGGCGTGGCGAACAACTCGGGGCTCTCGCCGAGGACGAACGTGACGACGTCCGCGACCTGGCAGATCGGGTACTGCCCGACGTTGGAGGCGCTCGAGATTCCGAGCGCCAGCGTGCCGGTCACGATCGTGCCGCCGCTGTCGCCCTGCAGGGCGCACATACTGGTCGAGAAGCTGTCGGCCAGGGTGCGCTCACCGACCGAGACGGTCTGTGCGACGGACGTCACGACACCGCACGTGAAACCGGTGGTCAGACCCGACTTGCACACCGGGGCGCCGACAATCGGGTCGGCCGTACCGGTGATGGCGACCGGCGCTGCGCCGGGCACCCGGACGCCGTTGTTCTCGAACCGGTGTGCGGCGTTGTCGTCGGCCCGGATGATCGAGTAGTCGTGGATGTCCAGGCTGGTCTTGGCGAAGGTGCCGATCCGCGGACCGGTGCCACCCGGGACCAGGGAGAACGCCTCCGACGCCTCCGAGGTGCCGGCAGCCTCCCGGTTGGGGTCGCAGTGTCCTGCCGTGATGTTCACCGGACCGCCCGAGCTGTCGGTGCCGTTGAAACCGAGCGAGCAGCGCAGCCCTACTCCGCCGCCCAGCGAGCCGTACGCGTCGCCGCCCAGCAGGGCGTCGGCGGGGAGCGGTTCGGCGATGGGGGTGAGGTCGGTGGACGGCAGCGGAGCGGCCGTGGCAGGCGACTGCACGACGCGTGCGCCCTTCAGGAAGTCCGGAAGCTGCAACCCGCCCACGTTGTCCGCACGGAGCACGAGATCGTTGTTCACGATGTCGATTGCCACTCCGCGAACGAGATCCGCGACGGCAGGCGGCTGGGTGTCCAGCCAGCCGTCGAGCGACTTCACCTGAGCCTGCAGGCTGCTCTCGCTCTGCGCCACATCCTTCACCTGGAAGCCGGCCTTCTCGGCCGCGGCGACGGCGGCGTCCTTGTCGGCGCCGTCGGCGAGCCCGACGATCGGGGTGCCGGCGTTGTCGAGCCACGTTCCGGCGAACGCATCCGGGAACTGGGTGCGGGCGATCTTCGCGAACTCGGCCAGCTTCTGGCCCAGCTCGGAGTGCTCCAGGTACTGGTCTGGGCTCAGCGACAGATCACGCTGGATAGCGTCGATCAGTTCCGCGGGAAGCTTAGCGGCCTGGCCGGACACTCCGGGCTCGACCGGATCGGCCTGAGCGGAGGCGGCGACCGGACCGAGGAGCAGCAGCGCGGCGGAGCCGAACACGGCGGCACGACGTGCGATGGAGCTTCGCATGGGGGCCTTTCTGATGTTTGTTTGTTCGCAGTTGCCTCGCGGGCACATACGAATACGACCCCCCGAGAGGTAAGGCCGTACACAGTCGGAGTCGACTATATGGGTTCGCCCCGTCTATTCCCACCTGTAACACTCTCGGTGGACGACGCAGCAGGACAAAGCGGACACCACGCCTGAACACCTGTGCCCGGTGTCCGAGAGAAACGGACACCGGGCACAGGGCGAATCGGTGGAGATCTAGTCGGAGATGGTGCGCACGCGCATCCCGGATCCGAGCGTGTCCACGATGTCCGCGACCGGGATGCCCAGGCTGGCGGTGCCACCCTCCGGTGCCAGTACCAGGTTCGCCTCCGTGCAGTTGGGGGCGCCACTGGCGTTGGAACCACTGGTGATACCCAGCGCGAGGGTTCCGGTGACGATGGCGCCGCCGCTGTCACCCGCAAGGGTGCAGGCGGTGCCGGCGAAACCGTTGACCACGCGGCTCGAACCGTCGGCGACGAACAGCTGAGTCTCGACGTGGTCTGCTGCGACCACGCCACACGTGAACGACGACGTCTGACCCGACTTGCAGATCGGGGCGCCGACGACGGGCCGGGCGGTGCCGGTGATCTCCAGCGTGGTGCCGTTCGCGCCGCGAACCGCGGGGCGGTCCAGACCGGCCTTGACGCCCGCCTCGTTGAGCTTGATCACCGAGTAGTCCAGCTTGTCGGCCGGGTTGCCCACCGAGGACTTCGAGAACGCGCCGATCTGCTGGCTGTCGTCGACGTTCTGGTGATTGGGGAGGAAGACCGGCGACGGCTGACCCTCGGCGGGGTTGCAGTGCCCGGCGCTGATGTTCACGGCCTGGCCGCTGTCGTCCACGGCATTGAAGCCGAGCGAGCAGACGGAGATCTCCGAGATCGGCGTCTTCGGCAGCTCACCCGCGGTAGTGATGTAGGTGTCACCGGCGAGGGGACCCCTCTCCACCGGACCGCCGCTGCCGGGGCTCAACATGACCTTGACGTTGGCGAGCAACGTCGGCAGGTTCAGCGCCTGGCCGATGGGGCTGTTGACGACGTCGATGACGACGCGGTTCTCGAGGACGTCGATCGACGCGGAGTTGACCTGGGAAGCCACGTCCTTCGGCAGTCCCGCGATCCAGCCGTTCACGTCGGAGAGGGTCTTCTCCAGGCCGTTCGCGGACACGGGCGCAATACGGGTGTCGTACCCGGCCTTGGCTGCGGCATCGGCGGCCTCGTCCGTGGTGACCGCGACGACAGGCTGGCCGTCGAGACCGATCCACGCCCCGGCGAAGTCGTCGGGATGCTGCTCCCGGAAGTCCTCGGCGTAACTACCCAGCTCCTGTGCCTTCGCGGCGCGGTCGAGGTACTCCTGCGGGCTGATCTTCAGGTCGCGGGTGATGGCCTCGACGAGTTCGGCCGGCAACTTGTCGGCGCTCAGCTGAGTGGTGTCGGGCTGCGTAACAGGGTCGGCCTGGGCGGCAGTGGAAAACGGAAAGAGAAGAAGCATTGCCGAGGCGCCTACAACAGCGGCGCGGTGCGCCAGCACGTTACGCATGAAATCCCTTCTGCACGGAATCCGTTTCACTGAGGATTCCTTCTGGGGTGGGTATCAGCGCCCCACCTTAAGCTACGGACGGGTCGGCCCGTCGGGGAGGTGTGACCGAAGCCTCACTGACCTGGACTTTTCAGAGCGGGCGGCGGGGTCGTGGTCGTGGTGGTGATCGCGGCCGCGGGTTCCTTCTTCACCGTCGTCGTGGTTGTTGTCGTTGTTGTGGTGGTGGTCGTCTCCGGCGGCGTCGTCGTGGTCGTCGCGGCGGTCGTGGTCGCGGTGGTCTTCGGGACCGTGGTGATCGAAGGGAGAGTGATCACCGGCGTCGCCGAGGGCGGCGGAGGTGGCGGCACGAACACGGATGTCGTCTCCACCGGAGCAGGCGGGGGAGCGACCGGGCTGGGGGCCTCGACCTCCGTCGTCACGGCCACCTCCTGCGTGCTCGCAGTCGGGAGGACGGCGGGTGCGGCCGGTCTGGGTAGTGCGCTGGACGTCGTCACCGACGCGGTCTGGGCGTCCTGGATCGTCGGGACCGCGGTGCTGCCGTTGCCGGTGAGCGCGAACGCGAGCGCGCCACCGGCCACCACCAGTGCGGCCGCGGCGGCACCGGCGATGATCAGCGGCCGCCGGTCCGTGCGCTTGGCGGGCGGGGTCGGTGCGCTCGCGGGAGCGGACGCCCCGGTCTCGGCGGGCGGAGACGCGTCGGCGGCAGCAGCGGCCGCGACTGCCGGTATCGCCGTCACGGCGGAGTACGCGGTGTGCAGGGGGGCCTCGACGATCGGGATCGACTCGGTGTCAGCGGTCGTGTCCTCGTCGGTCAGTGCCAGCCCGGCCGCCAGCAGTGCCGCGCCGTGGGCAGGGGATTCCGGCGAGGCGGCGAGTGCCACCGACTCGGGGATGAGCGTCGCCTCGCTCAGACCCATGTAGTCGAGGGATTCGCGCAGCTTCGTGACGATCTCCGGCGCCCAGTCCGACGGATGGGTCGCGGTGACCTTCACCGTCCCCGACAGTCCGTCCGCGGCCTCCCGGAACAGGCAGAACATCGCCGTCGCGACGAGGTCCTCGGCGCGGGTCAGCGAACCGGCGTACTCGATGCCGGCGGGTTCGCCGACGCGGGCGAGGAAGTCGCGGACGGCGCCCGTCGATTCCGTGCCGGGGTCGCCGAGTTGAACCGTGCCGTCCGGGGCCGTGAACAGGACGGACGGGTGTTCGATCGTCCTCACATCGGTTCCGGAAGCGGTCACCACCGCTGTGGAAACCGAATCGCCGACGGTGAGTCCGACTCCGGTGGTCATGAAAGATCCTTACTGGCACAGTTCGAGGGAGTGCGTCATCGCACCATGTGCACAGTGTGTCGCCTGCCGCAGTCGAATGGTTACACGGGGCTGCGCCTTCGGCGCCCGTGAGTACTTGTCAACCACCCGCGGTTAATAAGTACTCACGGGTCAGGAGTCGGCGGAATACCCGTGGCCCATCGCGCGCAGCATCGACAGCAGCTCCGACCGCGACCCGGCGCCCAGCCGCCGCCGGATCCGAGCCACGTGATGCTCGATCGTCTTGGCGGAGATGTAGAGGCGGGATCCGATCTCCCGGTACGTCAGCCCCTGAACGAGAAGTTCGGCGACCTCGGCCTCGCGGTCGGTGAGCGACCCCGGCGTGCTGGGACTCGACACGACCGCGGAATCGGCGCCGTTGCCCGCGGGCGTCGGCTGCCGCAGCGCCCTCGCGACCTGCAGCAAAGCGGTCGCGACCCTCGTGTCGGACGCGCGCAGCGCCGCTTCACCCGCGAGGCGCGCACCGTCCCACGGCAGACCGATCCGGTCGAGGGTGCGGGCCGCGTCCTCGACGGATGCGGCGTCGATGTCGCCCTGCAGCACGCGCAACCACGCGCGACCGGCGGTGGCGAGCCCGGACGCGTACGTGCTGACCTTGGCGGCCTCGCCGAGCGCGCGCGCATGGGGCATCAGGTCTGCGGGGCATTCGGCGAGGATCGACGCCTGCACGCCGTACCAGTGCAACGCCGAACCCCACATCGCCGGCTCGCCGAGCGTCCGCAGCAACGACTGCGCGTCCTCGACGAGGTGGGTGATCCGGGCGGGTTCGCCGACCCGGATCGACGTCAGCCACAGTTCGCCGAGCGGCAGCAGGCTCAGCAGGTCCACCGAGTACTCGGCGATCACACCCTGCGCCCCCGCCCAGGCCTGGAGCAGTGCCGCGTTGTCGCCGGTGCGCCGGGCCAGCCCGACCCGCAGTCCGTGGACGAACAGCAGATCGCGCTGCCGCATCGCCGCGGTGTCGAGGCCGTCGAGCCGGGACTGCGCCGCGGCGAGGTCGCCGCGGACCATGGACGTCCAGGCGGTGAGCAGCTGATGCCGGTTCGCGGTGACGCTGCCGGGCCGTTCGGCCTCCCGTGCCCGGCCGAGGACGGCGTCCGCGTGGGCGAGTTCGCCGCAGTGGAGCGCGGCGAGGGCGGTGATCGCGGCGGGGGAGTCGGGCAGCACCCGTGGCCGGGACGCGCGACCGGGAAGCGACAGCGCACGGGTCAGCGAATTCAGTGCCGCGTTGGCGGACGCGGTCACGGACTGGACGAGTCCGGTCGCGACGAGTGCGGCGCCGGCGGTGGCGGCCGTGGGGGGTGCGCCCGCACTGGTGGCGAGGACGGCTTCGGCGTCGTCGAGCCGGCCCGCGACCACCAGGAGGGAGGCGGCGAGGGACGCGTCGGCGCCCGCCCGGTCGGCGCCGAGCCACGCGTACAGTTCGGCACTGCGATCGATCATGCCGCAGAACGCGGCGCCGGCGGCCGAAATCCGGACGGCCGCAGCGAGTTCCGGATCGTCGACGGTGCCGGACCGTTCGAGGACCGAATCGGCCAGCCCGACCGCGGTGTCGAGGTCGCCGTTCAGGGCGCAGGCCTCGGCGTAGGCGACGACGGCGCTGTCGCCGAGCCTGCCGACCCGGCCGGCTTCGGCGTACAACACGACGGCTGCCGCTGGTTCGGCGAGTTCGGCCTGGGTGCAGAGGAATTGGCTGAGTTCGTCGCTCGGTGTGCCGGTCGCGGCGACCGCGCGGGCGACGGGCAGCGTGAGCGTTCCGCGCTCGACGTGATGGGCGAGCAGGCGGCGAGCCAGCGTGTTCAGCCGGTTCTCGCCGAGCGTTTCCGTCAGATGAGTGCGGTCCGCGAGAACCAGCGCGTCCCGTTCGTCAACCCAGCCGTCCGAGCGGAGTGCGTCGACAGCGGCACGGGCACGGTCGGGTTCGACGTCGAGTACTCGGGCGACCACGGTCTCGTCGAGGTCGCTGCCGAGCAGAACCAATGCGAGAACGGACAGTTGCGGGCCGTCGAGCTCCGCGAGTTCCGTGGGAGGAAGCGGTGAGGGGAGCGTGGACACCGGCGCCCTATCCGCCGTTGCCGAGGACGCCGGGCACCAGGCCGGTGACTCCGCCGACGACGCCGCCGACCGTGTCGCCCACTCCGTTGACGGTGTTACCCACCGCGCCGGCACCGCCGACGATGGTGTTGGCGATCGCGGCGCCGCCGTCGGTCTGGGGAACGCTCGGGGCCGGAGCGGGGGCCGGTGCGGGCGCGGGAGCTGGGGCTGGTGCGGGAGCGGGTACTTCGGCCGCGGGAGCAGGTGCGGTGCCAGGCGCCGCGGCCACCGGTGCGGCCGCGGCCGGTGCCACGGTGCCGGGTGGGACGGTGCCGGGAGCGGCGACCGGAGTCGCGACGCCGGCCGCGGTGCCGGGGACACCGGTCGCGGCGACGACGCCCGCCGCCTCGGTGCCGGGAGTAGCGGCGCCCGTCGCGGCGGCCTCGGCCGGAACACCGGACGTGGAGGCCGCACCCGCCGACATGCTCGACGACTGCGAGGTGCTCGAACCCGAGCTGGACGAGGACGGTGCGACGTCGAGGGCCGTGCCGAGCGACAGCCCACCCGCGGCGAGCAGGGCGATGGCGGCGGCGGAGGCGGTGATGATCCCGGCCTTCTTCTTCCGCGACATGCCGGTGGCGGCGGGCTCGGCGAGGGTCGGTGCGGGGGTGCGGGCGGCGAAGACGACGGTCTCTGCCTCCGACTCGGTGACCGGGGCGGCGGGCGCTGCCGCGGCCGGCGCCGCGGTGGGCACGACGACCGGCATCCGCGCGACGGTCGGGGCCGCGGCGCGTCCCGCATCGTTGTCGGCGGCGAGCAGGGCTGCACCCAGCGCCGCGGTATGGCCCGGACGTTCGGCCGCGACGACGGGAACGCGCAGTTCCGCCGACAGGAGTTCGGCGACCAGCGGGATGGAGGCGCTTCCGCCGGTGAGCACCACCTGGGTGACGTCGCTGGATTCGAGACCGGCGGCGTGGATGCTCTCGCGCACCAGCGTCACCGATTCCTGCAGGGATTCGCGGATGAGGTCTTCGAGTTCCGAGCGCACCAGCCGAACGTCGGTGGAGATGCCGGGCAGCTCGATGCCGATGGTGGCTTCGGTGTCGGAGGACAGGGCCTCCTTCGCCGCGGTGCACCGGGTGCGCAGCCGGGTCAGGGCGGCGACGGTGTCGGGGGCGAACGGGTCGATGTCGCCGAACTCCTCGGCGACGTTGCCGAGAACGTACTGCATGGTGGCGTGGTCGAAGTGGGCGCCACCGAAGTCCTCGGACCGCACCGGCTTGCCGAGGATTCCGGTCTCCGTGCCGTGTGCGTCCGAACGGAAGAGGGTGATGTCGAGCGAGGTGCCGCCGAGGTCGTAGATGACGGTCAACGCGTCGCCGAGGGTGCCGCGGGTCCGTTCGAGCCACGTCATCACCGCCTGCGCCTCCGACACCAGGGTGGCGTCCGTGACGCCGGCCTGCTCGAGCGCGTCGGCGAGAACACCGACGGTGTACGGCGGCCAGACGGTCGGGTGCGCGACCACGGTGGTCGGAAGGCCGTGCCTGCCCGACGCGGCCTCGTGCACGATGCAGCTCACGGCGGTGGCAACGAGGTCTTCACCGGAGTAGGTCGAACCGTCGTCGGTGAGGATCCCGACCGGGTCGCCCACGCGGTTCGCGAAGTCGGACACCGTCACCGCGTCCGGTTCGCTCGTGTCGTCGCCGAGGACGGGTGCGCGGTCGGGGGAGAGGTGGAGAACACTTGCGCGGGACAGGACGGTGAGGTCGGCGGCATCCGTCACGCTCGCCCCGTCCGTGTCGACGGCGGCCACCGTATTGACCGATCCGACACCGATGCCGAGCGCTGCAGCCATGTTCCACTCCTGTGGTCCGGGCGGGCGTCACGCCGCCTGCGTCAGGCGGACGGTGCCGCCGTCGTATGTGACGGCCGATGCCGTCGTGGTCACTCGAATTGTCGCGGGTGGCGGCCGTTTCGTTACGCCGACGCCGCTGGTCGACGGCAGTTACGGGGCCGATCCCCTAATGGCCCCCCATCCCCTAACGGGGAGGGCCCGACCCCCGATGGGAGATCCCCGATACCGGGGTCCCCGAGTAGGGGGCGCCGCCCCGTTGGGAAGGGGGCCGCCGATCCATAACGTGTATTTCACTCGCCGTCACAGCAGTTGTGGTGGCCACCCGAACTCCCCGAACCTCGACTACAGGAGAGCTGCCATGGCTACCAACGCCGTCCTCGACTTCATCCTCGGCCTTCTTCGCGACGAGCAGGCTGCGGCGGCCTACTGCGCCAACCCGACCGAGGCGCTGTGCGCCGCCGGCCTGCAGGGTGTGAGCCACGCTGACATCGTCTCCGTCGCTCCCCTGGTCGCGGAGTCGGGATTGTTCGCAGGCGGCGGGGCCGACCTGGCCGCGATCGTCAACGCCGGTGCCGACGTCGCCGGTGATGTTGCGGGCGGTATCGGCGCAGGTGTCGGTGGCGGACTGGGCGGCGGCCTCGGTCTCGGCGGCGGTCTCGGCGGTGCGGTCGGTATCGGTGCCGGCGCAGGCCTCGGTCTCGGTGCCGGCCTGGGCGGCGACTTCGACTTCGCCGCGGAACTGGCTGCCGGCCTGAGCGCCGCGCTCGGTGCCGCGCTGGAGATCGGCGGCGAGATCGGTGCGCAGCTCGGCGCCGCGCTGGGTGCGGCCCTCGACGCAGCACTCTCCCTCACGGGTGGCCTCGACCTCGACGGCGCCCTCGACCTCGGCGCCGCGATCAGCGGGGCGCTCGGAGGCGCACTCGGGCTGGGCGCCGACCTGACCGCGCAGCTCGCCACCACCCTCACCGCGGCGATCACGGCCCTGCCGGTGGTCGACGTGGCCGGTGGTCTCACCGGGATCCTCGCCCCCGCACTGTCGATCGGCGGCGACCTGGGCGCCGAGCTGGGTGCGGCTCTCGGTGCCGCCCTCGGAAGCGTCGTCGACCTCGGCGGCAGCCTGGACGGTGACATCCTCGCCGGACTCGGTGGCGGCCTCGACCTCGGTGCTGTGCTCGGAACGACCCTCGGCGGCGTGCTCGGGGTCGACGCCGGTCTCGGTGGCGCGCTGGGCGGTGCGCTCGACGCGGCGATCGGCGCGGGCGGCGGACTGGGCGCCACCCTCGAAGGCCTGCTCGGCGGTGAACTGCTCGGTGACGTCGCCGGCTCACTCGGCGGAGTCCTCGGCACCGACCTCGGCGCGGTCCTCGGTGGCGCACTCGGCGGAGTTCTCGGTGCGGGCGGCGACCTGAGCGCAGACCTCGGTGGCGCACTCGGCGCGACCCTCGGTTCGATCGCGGACCTGGGCGGCGGACTGGACCTCGACGCGATCCTCGGTGCGGGCGGCAGCCTCGGCGGTGCGCTGAGCGGACTGCTCGGCGGCGAACTCGGAGTCGGCGGCGACCTCACGGCCGGTCTGGGTACCGCGCTGGACGCCGTTCTCGGTGCCGGTGGCGGGCTCGACCTCGGCGCCGTTCTCGGTGCCGACGGCGACCTCGGTGGCGCGCTGAGCGGCATCCTCGGTGGCGTCCTCGGCGCGGGCGGCGACGTCAGCGGCGATCTCGGTGGAGCCCTGGGCGGTCTGCTCGGCGGCGCCCTCGACCTGGAGGGTGGCCTCGGCGGCGCCCTGTCCGGCGCACTCGACAGCGGACTGGGACTGGACGCCGCACTCGGTACGGTCCTCGGCGGAGCCCTCGGCCTGGACGGTGGCCTGGCCGCCGAACTGGGCAGCACCCTCGACGCCGTGCTCGGCGCAGGCGGTGTGACGGACATCGACCTGGGCGGCCTGCTGGACGGCGGACTGGACCTCGGGCTGGGCGCCGACCTGGGACTCGGCGGGGAACTGACGTCGGAGCTGACGACGGCGCTGAGCGGAGCCCTCGGGCTGGGCGGCGAGGCAGGCGCGAACCTGGGCACGGTCCTGGGCGGCGCTCTGGAGAGCGGCCTCGGGCTGGGCGGTGTCCTCGACACCGGTGCCGACCTGGGAACCACCATCAGCGGCGCGCTCGGCGGGGTGCTCGGAGTCGACGGTGACGCCACCGCCGGTCTGGGTGCGGCCCTCGACGCGGTGCTCGGCGCGGACGGCGGAGTCGACCTCGGTGGAGTGACCGACCTTGGTGGCCTGCTCGGCGGTGCGTTCGGTGTCGGTGGCGGCGCGGGCGCAGACCTCGGCGCGGCGCTCGGCGGAGTGCTCGGCGGTGCGCTGGAGACCGGCGGCGCCCTCGACCTCGACAGCGTTCTCGGCGCGGAGGGAAGCATCGGCAGCACGCTGGGCACCGCTCTCGGTGGAGTCCTCGGAGCCGACGGCGACCTCAGCGCGACCCTCGGTTCCGCACTGGAGACGGCTCTGGAGGCCGGTGGCGGACTCGATCTGGACTCCGCTCTGGACGCCGACCTCGGACTCGGCGCCGCAGCCGGCGTGGGCGGCGCCCTGGACGGTGCGCTCGACGCGGGCACCGATCTCGCGGGTGGCCTGACGGGCGGCATCGACGGCGCGCTCGGCGGACTGCTCGACGTGGGCAGTGACGTCACGGGCAACGTGGGCGGCGCCGTCGGCGGCGGCGTGGCGGGTGGCGCGGACGCCGCGGCAGGCATCGGTGCCGGTGTCGCGGCGGGTGTCGGTGCGGTTGCCGACGCCGGGGTGGACCTGGGCGGCAGCCTCGGAACCAACCTGGTCGGCGGACTGGACACGGCGGGCGGCCTGGGCGCCGGTCTGACCAGCGGCCTCACCGGTGGTCTGGGTGGAATCTTCGACACCGGTGCGGGCCTCGGCTCCGCACTGACCGGCAGCGTCGGCGGTGCCGTCGACGCGGTGGGCGAGGCAGGCGCCTCGGTCGGCGCGGTCGCCGACGCCGGTGCGAGCCTGGACGCGAACCTCGGCGGCGCCCTGGACACGGCGGCCAACCTGGGTGGCACGGTCGGCGGCGCCCTGGACACGGCCGCGAATGTCGGCGGAAGCCTCGGTGGCACGGTCGACGCCGCGGCCGGGGTCGGCGGCGACGTGGCCGGCGGAATCGAAGGCGGCCTGGACAGCGCGGTCGACGCCACTGCCGGTCTGACCGGTGGCCTGGATGCCACCACCGACGCGGTCACCGGCCTCGGCGCCGGATTGTCCGGTGGCGTGGGTGGCCTCGGATCGCTCGGCACCTCGGTCGGAGGCGCACTCGACGGTGCGGTCGGCGGAGCGGTCGACGGTGGAGCCGCAGTGGGCGGCGCCATCGACGGCGGAGCGTCCGCCGGTGGTTCGGTCGAGGGTGGAGCATCGGCCGGCGGTTCCGCCGACGCGGACGCGACCACGGACGGTTCGGCCGACCTCGGTGCGGTCGGCGGGGTCGTGGCCGACACCACCGGTTCGATCGCAGGCGGTCTGGGGTCCACCCTGGGCGGTGCCGTCGACACCGGAGCCGACACCTGGTCGTCGATCGACGCGGACAACGCGTTCGGCGCCGACTCGGGCCTGCACGCGGACACCGACGGCTCGCTGTTCGGCGACACCGACACCTCGGTGGCCACGACGCACGACGTCACGGACGTGGTCGATCACCTCGAGCCGTGATGAGACGGCGGTTCCGGCATCCCCCAGACGGGGCGGCCGGAACCGCCGTACGATGTAACGAAATCAGCCCCGGACGCGTTATGCGTGCGGGGCTGTTTCACACAGTCGGGTGTCGGTGCACTGAACGTGGTGTCCGCACAGAGGTCGGAAGAATTGCGGGTCAACGAAGCTCATGGACAGTGCAGCCGCCGAGAAGAGTCCAGCCGGGTCCCCGTCGATGACGGCGTTGCTCGAGCAGGCCCTGGACGTGGCGAAGAGGTTCGGTCGCGGCGACCTGGCGCAGCGCCTCGACTCGGCCCGGACCCGGGTGCAGGACCCGCGGATGCGGATCGTGGTGGTCGGACCGCTCAAGCAGGGCAAGAGCCAGTTCGTGAACTCCCTTCTCAACCTCACCGTGTGCTCGGTGGGCGACGACGAGACCACCGCGATCCCCACCGTCGTCCAGAACGCCGAGACGGCGTCGGCGGAACTGGTCCTCGCCGATCCGGGTGCCGACCCGATCCGGGTTCCTCTTCCGCTCGACGAGCTGAACGGGATCACTCCGGCCTCGCCCCGCGCCGAGGGCCGGGAGGTGCTGCGGGTGGAGGTCAACGTCCCGAGCCCGCTCCTCGCCGACGGGTTGGTCCTCGTCGACACGCCCGGCGTGGGCGGTGCAGGCAACCCGCACGCCGCGAGCACACTCGGGCTGATCCCGGCGTCGGACGCCGTGTTCGTTCTCTCCGACGCCAGCCAGGAATTCACCGAACCGGAGCTCGGTTTCATCCGTCAGGTGACGAGCCTGTGCCCGTCGGTGGCGTGCCTGATCAGCAAGACGGACCTGTATCCGCACTGGCGCGAGATCGTCGAGGCCGACCGCGGGCACCTCGCGCGCGCCGGTCTCGACGTTCCCCTGATCCCGATCTCCTCGGTGCTGCGTTCCCACGCGCTGCGACTGCAGGACGAGGAACTCAACACCGAATCCGGTTTCGTCGACCTGTACGCGTTCCTGCGCGAGCGGGTGGTGGCGCGCGCGGAGGCGAACACGCGCCGGGCCGTGTCGCTGGACGTGTCCTCCGCGGCCGAGCATCTCACGCTGGGGATCGGCAGTGAGCTTGCCGCCCTGCGCGATCCGGCGAAGGGTGTCGCCGCGGTCGCGGAACTGCAGAAGGCGAAGGCCGCCGCCGAGGAGCTGCACAAGAAGACGTCGCTGTGGCAGCAGACGCTGGGTGACGGTATCGCCGACCTGGCCGCGGACATCGACCACGACCTCCGGGACCGGTTGCGTCGCGTCACCCGCGAGGCGGAGGAGACCGTCGACGAGGGCGACCCCGGTAAGGACTGGGACGCGCTGGGCCAGTGGCTCGAGCAGGAATTCGCCACCGCGATCGGCGACAACTTCGTGTGGGCCCACGACCGCGCGCTGTGGCTGGCCGAGGTGGTGGCGCAGCACTTCGCCGAGACGGGTGCCGTCGAACTGCCGCACCTGGACGTCGCGAACGTCGACGGTGTCCTCGAACCGGTGGCCTCGCTCGCGGACCTCGAGGCCGGACGCATCGGCATCACCCAGAAGGTTCTCGTCGGGATGCGCGGATCGTACGGCGGCGTCCTCATGTTCGGTCTGATCACCACGATGATGGGGATGGCCCTGGTCAACCCGATCTCGATCGGCGCCGGAGTCCTCCTCGGCACCAAGGCGTACCGGGAAGACAAGGAGAGCCGGATCCTGAAGCGGCGTGCGGAGGCGAAGGCCGCGATCCGCCGGTTCGCCGACGACGCCAGCTTCCAGGTGGGCAAGGAGTCGAAGGATCGGCTCCGGTCGATCCAGCGGTTGCTGCGCGATCATTTCAGCGCGATCGCCGAACAGGCGCTGCGGTCGATCAACGACTCGCTGCGCGGCGCGCAGGAGGCGGCGAACCTCGAGTCCACCGAACGGACCCGCCGGATCGCGCAGCTCGAGAAGGATCTGCACGTCGCATCCGAACTGAAACAGCAAGCCGCGCAACTCGTCGCAGGCGACGCGGGAGCGGTCACGGCATGACGGCCGCTCCGCTTCACGAGGCCCGGGCACTCATCGCGTCCGCCCGGCAGTTGTACGCGGGCAGACCCGAGATCCGGGATCAGCTGACCGAATGCGCCCGGCGACTGGAACAACCCCTGCGGGTGGCCCTGGCCGGCTCGTTGAAAGCAGGCAAGTCCACGCTGCTCAATTCCCTGGTGGGGCAGGACATCGCGCCCACCGACGCGACCGAGTGCACCCGCGTCGTCACCTGGTACCGGAGCGGGTCGACACCCACCGTGACGGCCTGGTACCAGCCGGACCCCGGCAGCGGCGCACAGCGCTCCGCCAACGTCCCGGTGCTGCGCCGCGACGGACATCTCACGTTCGACCTCGGCCACCTCACCGCCGACCAGGTGGACCGCCTCGACGTGGAGTGGCCGTCGTCCGCCCTGGCGCACACGACGATCATCGACACCCCGGGCACGTCCTCGCTGTCGCGCGACGTCTCGGCCCGCACCCTCGAGATGCTCACCCCCGACAACGAGGCGTCCGGCGCCGACGCCGTGGTCTACCTGCTGCGCACGCTCAACGCGACCGACGTCCAGTTCCTCGGTCAGATCGGCGACCACGTGGGCGACGAATCGGGACCGCTCGGTGTGGTCGGTGTCGTGTCGCGGGCCGACGAGGTGGGGGCGGGACGCCTGGACGCCATGATGTCCGCCAAGGAGGTGGCGTCCCGGTTCGCGGGCGAACTCGAGCGCACCGGGCTGTGCCAGGCCGTCGTCCCCGTCGCGGGTCTGCTGGCGCTCGGGGCCCGCACGATGCGTCAGGCCGAGTTCACCGCGTTCCAGCATCTGGCCGAGGTCCCGGTCGACGATCTGAACCTGGCGATGCTGTCGGCCGACCGGTTCGCGCGTGAGGACAGTCCCCTGCCCGTGGACGCCCGCATGCGGGCCCAGCTGGCAGACCGCTTCGGGCTCTTCGGGATCCGGATGGCCGTCACCCTGATCCGGCTGGGCACCAAGGACTCGCCGACGCTGGCGGCCGAGTTGGTGGAACGCAGCGGCCTCGACGAATTGCGTCAGGTGATCGACATCCAGTTCGGGCAGCGGGCCGACCAGTTGAAGACCCATTCGGCGCTCGTGGCACTCAAGCGGGTGCTCACGGCGCATCCGGTGCCGGGTGCCGGCGAGATCCTGATGTCGGCCGAACGGCTGCTCTCCGACGTGCACGGTTTCCAGGAACTGCGCCTGCTCGGGCGGCTGCGGTCCACCGAGGTGGGACTGCCCGCCGACGACGTGGCCGAGTTGCAACGCCTGATCGGTGGATTCGGGATCCAGATCGCCGAACGACTGGGCACGGACGGCGACGACTCCGTGGAGTTGCAGAGGATGCGGGCACTCGCCGCGGTGCGGAAGTGGCGCGAACGAGCGCGCCACCCGTTGCTCGACCAGTTCACCGCGAGAGCGTGCACCGTCGCCGCCCGCAGCGCGGAAGGTGTTCTGGAGGAACTGAACACCGTCCGCCTGTAGCTCGGCTAGGTCGCGGACACGCCCCCGATCTCGCCCTCCCGGAACGCGTTCACGAACAGCTGGTGATCCTTGCGGCTCACCTCGGCGTACGCGATGCCGAAGTCGACGATTTCGCCGACGAACTCGTCCAGCCTGCCGTCGACGACGCTCTGGATGGCCTCCTCGGTCTGGAACGTGACCAGGGTCTGATCGCTGTCCTCGTCGGAGACGCAATGCACCTTCGCCGTCGCCCGGCCGAGGTCCTCGAGCACAGGCGCGATGTCCTCCGGTTCGGTGAGGTCCGACCAATCGAGGTCCAGTTCGTACGGGGAGAGTTCGGCGACCACGAAACCGGTGTCACCGATCTCCGTGTAGCCGAGCAGCGGATCGGTGTGAACCTGCAGAGCCCGCTGACTCACCACCGTGCGGTGACCTTCGTGCTCGAAGTAGTCGCGGACACGCGGTTCGTCGACGACACGGCTCGGCGCGGCGACATTGCCCTGCTTGAGGGAGAGCACGATGTCGTTCTCGAGTGCCTGGGTCGCGCCTTCGATGAGCACGTTGTACGCCGGGAGGCCGGCGCTGCCGATCCCGAAGCCCTTCCGCCCGACCACGTCCTTGACCCGGTAGAACACCGGTCGCGCGGACCGCTTGCTGCGGGGCACCCTCTCGATGTACGTGTCCAGCGCCTCGCAGACGGTCGTGCGTTCCTCCTCGTCGAGTTCGCGGACTCCGCGGCCCCGCCGGAAACGCCGGTCGTAGTCCTCGATCACCGTGACGGACTCGAGCAGGTCCACCCGGGTGGCGAGACGCGCACTCAGCAGCAGGTCCTGGATGGCGCCGCGCGAATTGTCCAGGCGCAGCGCATACGCCTCGTCCGCCTCCCGCTGCACGTAATGCAGGACGTGCTCGACGTAACTGCGCAGATAGGTGTCGGCCAGCTCCCGGACATCGCTCTCGGGGAGGGCCTTCTGCCAGCCCATCAGTGCGAGACTCGCGACGAACCGGCGAAGATCCCAGCTGAACGGCCCCACGTACGCCTCGTCGAAGTCGTTGACGTCGAAGACGAGGGTGCCTTCCGAGTTCATGTACGTGCCGAAATTTTCCAGGTGCAGATCGCCGTGAATCCACACTCGGCCGGTGCGCTCGTCCGCCCACGGATCGTCGAAGTCACGCAGATCGTCGTAGAAGAGGCAGGCGCTGCCCCGGTAGAAGGCGAACGGATCGGCGGCCATCTTCCGGAACTTCGTGCGAAACGCGCTCGGGTCCGCCTCCATCAGATCGGCAAAGGCCTCGACGAGGACCTCCACGATCCGACCCTGCCTCGTGGAATCGGCGACGTCCACACCAGCCTCCTTCTCGCGGTCGACGGGGGGCCGCACGCCTCGTCACGACCGCACTGCACCACGGTACGTCTACGCTCCAGCGGAGTTCCCAGATTTCGCTCGAGTGGTGGTGTCGTGGGAATTTCCGAGTCGGTGTGCCGAGCCCGACGGCTCGGCGTACAGGAACTGGGGGACCGGCAGACCGGCGGAGTGGGCCCGGCGGACGACGTCGGCGACGAGCGTGTCGACCCGGTCGGTGGGCACGAGGGCGATCGCGGAGCCGCCGAAGCCGCCGCCGGTCATCCGCGCACCCCAGGCGCCCGCCTCGACCGCGGCGTCGACGGCGGAGTCGAGTTCGACGGAGCTGACCTCGTAGTCGTCGCGCAGGGAGGCGTGCGAGCGGTTCAGGGCGTCGCCGATGTCGGCGATCCGTCCGCGGTCGAGCAGATCGGCGACCTCACGGACCCGGTCGATCTCGCCGAGTACGTGCCGGGCCCGCTGCGCAGCCGGGGAACTCAGTGCCGCGACCGCCGCGTCGGCGTCGGCGACGTCGCGCAGGCCGGCGATGCCGAGGTCGGCG
The DNA here is from genome assembly GCF_900455735.1 of Rhodococcus wratislaviensis. Classification (GTDB taxonomy): domain Bacteria; phylum Actinomycetota; class Actinomycetes; order Mycobacteriales; family Mycobacteriaceae; genus Rhodococcus_F; species Rhodococcus_F wratislaviensis. The sequence goes on from NZ_UAUI01000008.1 coordinate 43,544, forward strand.
CAGGCCTTCTCGATGACGGCGCGCCGGTTGCCGTACCGGCCGTCGACCAGCCGGTGCGGCGCGTTGGTGTCGATGACGACAAGTCGGGCGCCTGCGGAGCCGAAGTCGAGCGGGACGTGCCGGGTGGCGCCGTCCCGGCAGTCGAGGAGCAGGGCGTGGCCGGGGCGGGCGAGCATCGCGACCGACTGGTCCATGCCGCCGGTGGACGCGCCGGCGATCTCGTTTTCCGCGAGGATGGACGCGTCGATCAGTGGCCGGCGGCCTGCGTCGTCCGTGGGTAGTTCGGCGAGGTCGGCGACAGCGAGTGCGAATGCGCACTCGAGCGCGGCCGAACTCGACAGCCCGGAGCCGACCGGGACCGTCGAATGCACCGCCACGTCGAAACCCGTTCCCGCCGTGAGATGTCCGGACCGGCGCAGCGCCCACACCACCCCGGTGACATACGCGGCCCAGCCGGCCGGGTGGCCCGGCGCGACATCGGCGAGCAGACCCTGCCAGGTCTCGTCGGTGTGCGTGGACACGGCGTGCAGGATGTCGTCGTCGCGCATTCGGACGGCGGCCACGGTCACGTAGGGGAGGGCTAACGGCAGCACCAGTCCGCCGGCGTAGTCGACGTGCTCGCCGATGAGGTTGACCCGGCCGGGCGCAGCCCAGACTCCGTCCGCGGCGCCGCCGAACGTGCTGCGGAACAACGCCTCCGCGGCGGCCGCGACCGTGTGGACGTCGACCAGGTCGACCCACCGCGCCGCACTCACGACGCCACCTCCCGCAGCCGGTCGGCGATGCGTTCGGGAGTGGTGTCGTTGACCCACGCCCCCATCGCGGACTCGGATCCCGCCAGGTACTTCATCCGGCCGGGGGACCGCATCATCGAGAACAGTTGTAGGTGCAGGCGTCCGAGCGCGCGGTCCTCGCCGACGGGCGCCTGGTGCCACGCGGCGATGTAGGGCACGGTGTCGACACCGTCGAAGAAGCGGTCGACCCGCCGCAGCAGTTCGAGATAGACGTGGGCGAGTTCGTCGCGCTCGTCTTCGCACAGTTCGGGGAGGTCACGGACGTCGCGGTGCGGGGCGAGGTGCACCTCCAGCGGCCAGCGCGAGGCGGCAGGAACGTACGCGGTCCAGTGTTCGGCGGCCAGGACCACCCGCCTGCCGGACCGGCGTTCGGCGTCGAGGACGTCGGCGAGCAGCAGTCGCCCGGTGCTCTCGAAGTGCTCGCGGGAGCGCCGGATCAGCGCGTCCGTGCGGGGCGGCAGATACGGGTACGCGTAGATCTGCCCGTGCGGATGGGTGAGGGTGACGCCGATTTCCTTGCCCCGGTTCTCGAAGCAGAACACCTGCCGGACTCCCGGCAGCGCCGACAGTTCGGCGGTGCGGTCGGCCCAGACGTCGACGACGGTGCGGACCCGGTCGACGCTCAGGGTGGAGAACGCGGCGTCCGGGTTGCTGGTGAAGCACACGACCTCGCACCGGCCCGCTCCCGGTGCCAGCGGCCACAACGCTTCTCCGTCGACACAGTGGGGAAGGTCCTGCTCGGCGGCGGCGGTCGCCAGCGACGGGAAGCGGTTCTCGAACACCACCACGTCGTAGTCGTCGGCCGGAATTTCCGTGGGCACCTTGCCGGGCAGGCTCGGCGCGAGCGGCGACGCGTCCGGCGGGGGCAGGAACGTGCGGTCCATCCTCTGGGCGGCGATGACCACCCACTCCCCGGTGAGCACGTCGAAGCGCATCTGCGATTGCGACACCGCCGCAGGCAGCGGACGTGAATCGACCAGCTCGCGGGTGGCGCCGCCCGACACGTACGGCTCCGAGTCGTCGAAGTAGATGAGTTCGCGGCCGTCCGCGAGGGTCGTCCGGATCTTGCGCATCCGGCGCTTCGTGGCGGCCTCCCGCTCATCCTGTTCGTCACGCATGGTCATCGACGAGTTCCGTCCCGGTTCTCCCGCGTCACCACGGGGTCGCCGACGTGGTCGACCGGGTTGTTCGTTGAGGCCATACCCAATTCTGTCGACTGCAATTCGAAAGTCAACATACGAGCGTAATTGTGCACATCTACGGCCGTACCCGGATGCCACACTGCGGCAATCCAGTTGCGAGGCAGGATGACATCCGACGATCGGCGAACGGCGGTCCGTCAGGCCGCGCGGTTGCACGCCGGGGTGCCCATGCACGCAGAGACCGGGGGGTCGACATTCACCCTGGGGTAGGTAGCCGGTGCCCCGGCATGGGGGCACCATGGTTTTCACCAGTCGGCGCAAAGTTGAACCGCAGGAGGTCAGTCAACACTGAATAACGCCACACGCTGAGAAGAGAACACCTCTCCGGAACCTGAACCCGGTGAGGTGTTTTCGTCTGTTCTGCCGGGTGGGTCAGAACTCCATGCCGGCGTCGGCGCCCATCTGCATCGTGGTGTTTCCGCCGTCGAGGGATTCCCGGATGATGTCGGCGTGACCGGAATGGTGGCCGGTCTCCCGGATGATGTGGAGCAGGGTCCGGCGGACCGTCCACCACTGCCGCTCGGGCGCCCAGGGTGCGGTGGGCAGTGGGACGAGCACATCCAGGTCGTCGAGGCCGGCCACGGCGGCCTCCGTCGCGCGGGCCACCTCGGCGTAGTCGGCGAGCAGTCCCTCGAGGGTTTCGTCGTCGCGCATGTAGTACTTCTCCATCGCCCACTCCATGTCGAACTCGGCATTCTCGTCGGGTTCGAGAATCGTTTCGACCCAGTGCTTTTCGGTGTGGGACACGTGCTTGATCAGTCCGCCGAGCGTCAGGTCGCTGACGGTCGAGCGCTGCCGTGCCTGTTCGTCGTCGATGCCGCGGACGGTGATCAACAGGGTGGCACGCTGCTCCTGCAGGATCTGGAGGAGGTCGGCGCGCTCACCGGTGGCCGGGGACTTCTGCGAAGTGGTCATGAGAAGAACAGTAGAAGCAATTGAGGTCAGAAACGGTCCTCATTAGGAAGGCCTTCTCAGGGTTTTTCTCGGGGTCCAAGTTGGGTGCCTTCCTGGATGTGCGGAAAGCGTCCGCCGCGAAGGATTCTCGGTATGAACTTCGACTCCCCGGGACCGGCGCCCCGGCCCTCACGCCGACGCGTATGGCCCCGCGTTCTCGGGGCCATGGTGTCGCCCGTCCTCGTCGCTGTCGCGGTGGGAGTCGGCACGGTCGCGTACGCCTCGACCGCCGCCGAGAGCGACACCGGCGGGCGGATGGAATTCAGGCGAGCCCTGACGATTCCGCCACTCGCACCGGGTGTCGCGGGCCCCGATTTGGGTACCCCCACGGTGACGCGCCATCCCGATATCGCCGGGTCGAGCCGGATCGGCGCGGGCGAACCCGCGATGCCCCACCAGCCCGCACCCGGGTGACCCCGCCCGGTTCTCTCTTCTCGGTCCGCTCAGCCCACCGATGATCAGCCCACCGATGAAAGGAATCATCATGATCCGCACGACGATGACCGCACTGGCAGCCGTGGCTCTCGTGTTCGGCGCCGCGTCCGTGACCCAGACCGCTGCCGCCCACCCGGCCTGCAACTCCTCCTATGAGGGCACGACCAACGACGAGTACGACCCGGACCCCGACTTCACGGGGACGACCAACGACGAGTACGACCCTGATCCCGAGTACTCGGGTACGTCCAACCGCGAATACGACCCGGACCCGGAGTTCCACGGCAGCACCGATCCGTGCCAGGTGTGAGCCCGGTCAGCGGTTCCGGCGCAGCCACGGAGACACACCGGGGGCGAACAGGGCGAGCACTCCCACCGCGACGAGGGCGCTGTAGGCGAGCGGCGCCCACTGCAGCACACCGGCGGTCGCATCACCGGCGTCGGACAGCAGGGTCCACAGGCCCACCCCGCCGGCGGCGCTGAGGACGCCCACGACGGCGAGGGTGATCTGGCCCGCCGGTTTCCGCGCGCGCAGGAGTTGTATCCCCAGCAGTCCGAGGAGGATCAGGACGACGGCGATGGCGCCGCTGCCGATCAGCGTCAGGTTCACCGTGTCGGTGATGTCCGTCGCGGAGTCTCCGGGATTATCCGCGGCGACCGAGGCCTCGAGGGCGTCGCGGACCGCGCCGAGGTCGAGCGCGATGGCCCCGGCGATCCCGGCGAGAACGACGAACGATCCCACCCAGGCGGACAGCGACACCGCGACGGCCTTCGGGGTGGCATCGGTGGGGGTGGCGCGCAGCGGGGTGACTGCGAACTCCGGACGCGGCGGTACGGGTCGCGGCGGTTCCGGCCGGCGTGGCGGCTGTTCGGGTGTCGTCACGCTGCGATCCTATCGACCTGCCGTACCGTGGCGTGCCGACGCGCGGATCCGCGTCGGCGGCCCCGGAACGAGGCGCGAAAATAGATGTGGGCATCCGGGAACAAATCTCCGCACCCCTCCGTTGAGCCTTACGACAACATGAGCGTGCAAGACTCAAGTTCGAATTGACTCCCGACGGTGTCGGAGTGCAAACTTGAGCGGAGGGCGCTCACTAAGCGCCAACATCGCAGTTCAGTAATGAAAATCCTGCCCACAGGACTGCAAAACGAAAGTGAGGAACACTATGGCTCGTGCCGTCGGTATCGACCTCGGTACAACGAACTCGGTCGTGTCTGTGCTGGAAGGCGGCGAGCCCGTAGTGGTCGCCAACGCCGAAGGTTCACGCACCACCCCGTCGATCGTCGCCTTCGCCAAGAACGGTGAGGTGCTGGTCGGCCAGCCCGCCAAGAACCAGGCCGTCACGAACGTCGACCGCACCATCCGCTCCGTCAAGCGCCACATCGGCACCGACTGGAACGTGGAGATCGACGGTAAGAAGTACACGCCCCAGGAGATCAGCGCGCGCACGCTCATGAAGCTGAAGCGCGACGCCGAGGCGTACCTGGGTGAGGACATCACGGACGCCGTGATCACCGTCCCCGCGTACTTCGAGGACGCCCAGCGTCAGGCCACCAAGGAAGCCGGTCAGATCGCCGGACTCAACGTCCTGCGCATCGTCAACGAGCCCACCGCGGCCGCACTGGCCTACGGCCTCGACAAGGGTGACAAGGAACAGACCATCCTGGTCTTCGACCTCGGTGGCGGCACCTTCGACGTCTCGCTGCTCGAAATCGGCGACGGCGTCGTCGAGGTTCGCGCCACGTCCGGCGACAACCACCTCGGTGGTGACGACTGGGACGAGCGCATCGTCACGTGGCTCGTCGACAAGTTCAAGGCTCAGAACGGCATCGATCTGACCAAGGACAAGATGGCCCTGCAGCGTCTCCGTGAGGCTGCCGAGAAGGCCAAGATCGAACTGAGCTCCTCGCAGAGCACCTCGATCAACCTGCCCTACATCACCGTCGACGCGGACAAGAACCCGCTGTTCCTCGACGAGCAGTTGTCCCGCAGCGAGTTCCAGAAGATCACGTCCGATCTCCTCGACCGCACCCGCGCGCCGTTCCAGGCCGTGATCAAGGACAGCGGCATCGCCGTCAAGGACATCGACCACGTCGTGCTCGTCGGTGGTTCCACTCGTATGCCCGCCGTCTCCGATCTGGTGCGCGAGCTGACCGGTGGCCGCGAGCCCAACAAGGGCGTCAACCCGGACGAGGTCGTCGCCGTCGGCGCCGCCCTGCAGGCCGGCGTCCTCAAGGGCGAGGTCAAGGACGTGCTGCTCCTCGACGTCACCCCGCTGTCCCTCGGCATCGAGACCAAGGGTGGCGTGATGACCAAGCTCATCGAGCGCAACACCACCATCCCGACCAAGCGTTCCGAGACCTTCACCACGGCTGACGACAACCAGCCCTCGGTGCAGATCCAGGTGTTCCAGGGTGAGCGCGAAATCGCCTCGCACAACAAGCTGCTCGGCTCGTTCGAGCTGGCCGACCTGCCGCCCGCCCCGCGTGGCGTGCCGCAGATCGAGGTCACCTTCGACATCGACGCCAACGGCATCGTGCACGTGACGGCCAAGGACAAGGGCACGGGCAAGGAGAACACGATCAAGATCCAGGACGGCTCCGGTCTGTCCAAGGAAGAGATCGAGCGGATGGTCAAGGACGCCGAGGCTCACGCCGAGGAAGACAAGGCCCGCCGCGAGGAGGCCGAGGTGCGCAACCAGGCCGAGTCGCTGGTGCACCAGACCGAGAAGTTCATCAAGGACAACGAGGACAAGGTGCCCGCCGACGTCAAGGAGAAGGTCGAGGCTGCCATCAAGGAAGCCAACGACGCTCTCGCAGGCACCGACATCGCGGCCGTCAAGACCGCGGTCGAGAAGCTGGCCACCGAGTCGCAGGCCCTCGGCCAGGCGATCTACGAGGCCAGTGCCGCTGAGGAAGCCGCCAACACCGACGGCTCCGGCGCGAGTGGCGCCGACGACGTCGTCGACGCCGAGGTCGTGGACGAGCCGTCCGACTCGGAGAAGAAGTGACGTCCGACAACACCGAGCAGGAACCGGTCACTTTCGTGGACAAGCGGAAGATCGACCCCGAGACCGGTCAGACGCGGGATTCGGAGCCGGTAGTGGAGCCCCTGGCGGGCACCGCGGCCGCTCCGCAGCCCGGCTCGGTGGACGAAGGGGCCCTGCCGGAGACGGCAGCTCCGGAGACGGACGAGTTGGCGGAGCGCACCGCCGACCTGCAGCGACTGCAGGCGGAGTACGCCAACTACCGTCGCCGCGTCCAGCGCGACAAGCAGGCCGACATCGCGAACGCCAAGGCGTCCGTCGTCGGTGAGCTCATCGCGGTGCTGGACGACCTCGACCGTGCACGCAGCCACGGCGACCTCGACTCGGGGCCGCTGAAGGGTGTGGCGGACAAGCTCACCGGCACCCTCACCTCGCTCGGTCTGAGCGAGTTCGGTGCCGAGGGCGACGCATTCGATCCGGCGCTGCACGAGGCAGTGCAGCACGAGGGTGAGGGTCACGACCCCGTTCTCGGCACGGTGATGCGAAAGGGCTACAAATTCGGTGATCGCGTCCTGCGGCATGCGATGGTAGCTGTAATCGATCGCGCCGGCGATGCCGGCGCGAACACCTCCGACGAGGCCGTGAAGCCCGCCGAGTCGGAACAAGAGTAAGAGCGAGAGGAGGAGACGCCCAGTGAGCCAACGGGAGTGGATCGAAAAGGACTTCTACAAGGAGCTGGGCGTCTCGTCCCACGCATCCGCGGACGAGATCAAGAAGGCGTACCGCAAGCTCGCCCGCGACCTTCATCCCGACGCGAACCCCGGTGACACGAAGGCCGAGGAGCGTTTCAAGTCCGTCAGCGAAGCACATGCCGTGCTCTCGGACCCTGCCAAGCGCAAGGAATACGACGAGGCCCGGCGGCTGTTCGCGAGCGGCGGTTTCGGTCAGGGCGGCGGCGGATTCAACCCCGGAGCCGGCGGGTTCGGCCAGGGCGGATTCGACATCAACGACCTGTTCGGTGGCGGCGGCGCGGCGGCCGGTGACGGCGGCCTCGGCGACATCTTCGGTGGCCTGTTCAATCGCGGCGCCGGTGGCGGCGGCGCGACCCGCACGACCAACCGTCCCCGTCGTGGAAGCGACGTCGAGACGGAGACGACTCTCGAATTCCGCGAAGCCACACTGGGCGTCACGGTTCCGCTGCGACTGACCAGCCCGTCGCCGTGCACCACCTGCCACGGCAGCGGTGCCAAGCCGGGAACCAGCCCGCGAGTCTGCCCGCGCTGCAACGGGACCGGAATCGTCAGCCGCAACCAGGGCGCGTTCGGGTTCAGTGAGCCGTGCGACGACTGCCGCGGTACCGGCTCCATCATCGACTCGCCGTGCGAGGTGTGCCACGGCAACGGTGTCACCAACCGGACCCGCACCATCACCGTCCGCGTCCCCGCGGGTGTCAGCGACGGACAGAAGATCCGGCTGGCAGGCCAGGGCGAGGCGGGCCTGCGCGGCGCGCCGTCGGGCGACCTGTTCGTCACGGTCCGGGTGCGGCCCGACAAGGTGTTCGGCCGCAACGGCGACGACCTCACCCTCGTCGTTCCCGTCAGCTACGGTGAGCTCGTGCTCGGAACCACCGTCTCCGTCCCCACCTTGGAGGGGCGTGTCGGTGTGAAGATTCCGGCGGGCACAGCCGACGGCCGGGTTCTGCGTGTGCGCGGCCGAGGTGTTCCCAAGCGTGCGGGCGGCGCTGGTGACCTGCTGGTCACGGTCAAGGTCGCTGTTCCGCAGAAGCTCGACGACCCGGCAACCGAAGCACTCAAGACCTATCTGGAAGCAGAGAAGGCCAGCGGATTCGATCCCAGGGCCGGGTGGGCAGGTGCCTGATGAGCGATGCGACCCAGGATCCACGGGAGACGGCCGTTGATCCGGACGCCCAGATCTTCGTGATCTCGGTGGCCGCGGAACTCGCGGGCATGCATGCGCAGACGCTGCGCAACTACGACCGGCTCGGTCTCGTCACCCCGCACCGCACGTCCGGTGGCGGGCGACGATATTCGCCGCGGGACGTGGCGCTGCTGCGCGAGGTGCAACGCCTCTCGCAGGACGAGGGTGTCAACCTCGCCGGAATCAAGCGGATCATCGAACTCACCAACCAGGTGGAGGCTCTGCAGCACCGGGTTCGCGAGCTCGCCGAGGAGATCGCGAAGGTTCACGCCGGCTACCGGCGCGACCTCGTGCCGATCCCGCGGAGCAACGCGCTCGTCGTGTGGAAGCCGCGACACCAGCGCTGACCCGGCGATCTCTCCGGTGAACCGAACCGATGTCGCACTGGTCCTGTCGGAGTGAACCAGTGCGACATCGGGCCCCAACCCCCGGCTTATCGGTCGCGGTTGCCCCAGCGGGGCCCGCGGCGGGTGCGCGAACGCGGAATATTCATCTCCTCGAGACGTGCCTTGATCTCCTCGGTGGTCCACATCGTGCGGGAGACGGTGGGGGTGGGGGTCTCGGTGACGTGCATGATCATGTTCTCCGGCTCTCGTCGAGTGTTCGGTGGATGGTCGGGATCGTCTTTCAGGGGTGCCCGTAGAGGTGGTAGCCGGCGTTCATGTTCGGGTAGCCCGAGTCGATCCAGCTGCTGATGCCGTAGGCGTGGCCGTAGTTGGCGTCGACGCGAGTTCCGTCCACGTCGGTCATGTTGCTGTAGTTGTCGGCCCGGAACACGGCCTGGGCACCACCGGGGAGCGAGTAGGTGGCGTCGACCTCGACGCCGTTCGGGTCGTTGGAGAATGCCTTCACGATCTGGCTGCTGTGCGGGGCGAGGTAGTCCGACGGCGCCTGAATCCACTGCCCGTAGGGGTTCGAGGAGCCCTGTAGGACCATCGGCAGGTCGGTGTCGTTGCTGATCGTCATCGCGATCGTGGGTCCCGACGTCGGCATCGTGCCCGCGGTGGCAACACCGGCGGCTGCGATGGCGAATCCGGTGACGGCCACTGCGGTGGCGGGCAGTGCGATGAAGAGTGCGACGCGGCGGCGGGCGGTAGTGCGCATGATGGCTTCTCCTGAGTTCTGACGCTTCGGGGGGTGGAACGTCTGGGGCCGTGGGGGTTTCGGTTTCCGACCTCCCCGTTTCCGGTGTGCATCAACTATGTCGCGAATGTTCGCCGTCGTCTGTCCACCGACAGGACCGAGGGCGGGATGAATCCGGTGTCCACCGATCGGGGGACACCGGCGCCGCGAAGTGCTCCGCGCGGGCCCGGTCTCGTGAGAAAGTGAGCAATGGACTTCGCCGGAGTCGCTTCGCATCGGACCGCGCCGTGAGCGCCGTGCGGGTCGTGGTGGGCGACGACCACCCGATCTTTCGGGACGGTGTCGTCCGTGCCCTCGTCGCGAGTGGCGACATCGAGGTGGTCGGTGAGGCGGACGACGGCGCGGTCGCGCTCGCCCTGATCCGCGAACTCGCCCCCGACGTCGCATTGCTCGACTATCGGATGCCGGAACTGGACGGTTCCCAGGTGGCGGCGGCCGTGCGACGAGCCGAACTCACCACGCGTGTGTTGCTGCTGTCGGCGCACGACGAGTCCGCGATCGTCTACCACGCGTTGCAGGAAGGGGCGGCGGGGTTCCTGCCGAAGGAATCGACCCGGGCGGAGATCGTGAAAGCCGTCCTGGACTGCGCTCAGGGCCGCGACGTCCTCCCCGCCTCCCTCGCCGTCGGACTGGCCGGCGAGGTGCGTCGTCGCAGTGAACCGGTCGGGCCGGCGCTGAGTGGTCGGGAGAAGGAAGTGCTGGCGCTCATTGCGCGCGGCCAGAGCATTCCCACGATCGCCGGTGAGCTGTATCTGGCGCCCTCGACGGTCAAGACCCATGTCCAGCGTCTCTACGAGAAGCTCGGGGTGAGCGACCGCGCGGCGGCCGTGGCCGAGGCGATGCGCCGCGGCTTGCTGGAGTGACGTGCCCCATCCGTCCCAGAGCCGCGTAGTCCGTCGGTACAGCACCGAGGCGGTCCGGGTGACCGCCATTCTCCGGTTACCGCTCATCGGACTGATGGCGCTGCTCGGGCCGGTGATCCACGTGACGCACTGGAAACCCGACATCTTCGCCGGGGTGCTGATCGGGTATGCCGCCGCCGCGCTCGGCTGGCTGATCTTCGTCCTGGTCCGGGACGTCGGGCCGTGGGCGGGCTGGGTGTCGACCGCCGCGGACGTCACCGCGGTGGTGGCGTTGTGTGTCGTCTCCGGCGGCGCGACGTCGGTGCTGCTTCCGGTGTTCTTCCTGTTGCCGATCTCGGTGGCGTTCCAGTACCGGCCGCGTCTGACGGCGATCGTCGGAGTCTGCACTGCCGTCGGGTACCAGGTGGTGTGGATCATCTACTCCAAGCGCGACGACGCAGTCGGCTTCCCCGACGAGGTGTACCTGTATTTCGGTTTCCTGTTGTGGCTCGCGGCCGCGACGACGGCGTTGTCGTACGTGCTGGTCCGGCGCTCTGCGACGGTGATCTCGCTGATGGATGTGCGCAGGCAGCTGATCGCAGAATCGATGGGCGCCGAGGAACGCGAGCGACGGCAACTGGCCGAGGACCTCCACGACGGGCCCCTGCAGAATGTGCTGGCCGCCCGGCTGGACGTGGAGGAGGCCCTGGAGCGGCACCCGGACGCGATGCTCGTCGCCGCCGAGTCCGCGCTACGCGAGACCGCGGCGCAACTGCGGTCCACCGTCACCACACTGCATCCGCAGGTCCTGGCGCAGCTGGGGCTCACCGCTGCGCTGCGGGAACTCGCGGACCGGACGGCCCGCCGGGGTGAGATCGAGATGTCGGTGCGCCTCGACGACGTCGGTCGTCCCGACTGCCAGGAACTGCTCTACCGGGTGGCGCGGGAACTGCTCACCAACGTGACCAGACATGCCTGCGCCACGAAGATCGAACTCGCGCTCACCCGCGCCTGCGGGCGGATCACGTTGACGGTCGCCGACGACGGTGCGGGATTCGATCCGGCCGTCGTCCCGGAACGGGTGGCGCAGGGGCACATCGGACTGGCATCGCACATCGTGCGGGTCGAGAGCCTCGGCGGCACGTTCGACGTCACGTCCTCACCCGGATCGGGCACCCGTGTGGTGGTGACGGTCCCGGATTCGGGCTGACCAGGCCCGCCGACGTCACTGCGGGTGGCGGCCCTCGGCGAATTCCTCGACGATCTTCGCGCAGAACGCGGGCAGGTCGTCGGGGTTGCGGCTCGACACCAACCCGTTGTCGACCACCACTTCCTCGTCGACCACGGTCCCGCCGGCGTTGCGGATATCGGTGCGCACGCTGGGATACGACGTGAGAGTGCGGCCGCGGACAGCGTCGGCCTCGACCAACGTCCACGGTCCGTGGCAGATCACGCCCACCGGTTTGCCGGAATCGACGAAGTCGCGGACGAAGCCGACGGCCGACTCGTCCATCCGAAGGTGGTCGGGGTTCGTGGTGCCGCCGGGCAGGATCAGTGCGTCGAAGTCAGCGACCGACACGTCACCGACGACGGCGTCGACGGCATAGGTGCCTGCCGCGTTCACATCCGAGTTCATGGCCTGGATCTTGCCGGGGGACAACGAGATCAGCCGGACCTCCGCGCCGGCATCCTCCACCGCCTTCCGGGGTTCGACGAGTTCGACTTCCTCGACGCCGTCGGTGGCCAGGATCGCGACCTTCCGGCCGCGCAGTGTCTCCGCCGATGTCATGGGCAATTCCTTCCTCTCGTGACTACAAGAAACGGGTACCCGGAGGGCGCCGGGCCAATCGTGGTGGGAATCAGAGTCGTCGAAGATCGGTGGTTGCGGGGCCCTCGAGAAGTGTTCCGCCGGCAGTGAATCGGGACCCGTGCAGCGGGCAGTCCCACGAAGCCTCCGCATCGTTCCAGCGGAGCACACCACCGAGGTGCGGGCAGACGGCGCAGACGCGCTCGGTGTGACCGTCCGAGGTGTACTCGCCGACCGGCAGCAGTCCCTCCCGCACGATGCGAGCCCGGCCTTTTCCTCGCTGTCGCCCCACGAGCGCGTCGCCCCAGCCTGCGACCATCTCCACCGCCACCTCACCGTTCGCCTTCACTGCCGCCGGAAGGTCGAAAAGCTGCGTCGGCGAATAGCTCTGGAATGCCTCCGCCCACCGCATGTGGCCACCCAGAATGCGACCGGCGAGCACGAGACCGGCGGCGACGCCGTTCGACAGTCCCCACTTGCCGTACCCGGTCGCGACGAGGATGCCGTTGGTGCCCGGAACCAGCGGGCCGACGTAGGGGAGCGCGTTCAGCGAGGAGTAGTCCTGCGCCGACCAACGGTGGGTCGGCGTCGCTCCCGGAAAGTGACGGCCGGTCCAGGTCAGCAGATCGTCGACCGCGGCCTGCGGCGACGTGCTTCGGCCGACATCGTGACCGTTGCCGCCGACGACCAGGACGCGACCGTCGTCGGCCGGGCGCAACGACCGGGTGGGCTGATCTGCGGTCAGGTACATACCCCCGGGTGCACCGCCGGGCACCCGGAACGCCGCCGCGTACGATCGCTCCGCCTTCAGCCGGGCGAAGAATCCTCCGCGGTCGAGGATCGGCGTTCCCGTCGCGAGAACCACACGGCGGGCTTCGATGTCGCCGTCGTGCGTCGACAGGACGTGAAATCGCACCAGCGTCCGGACCGACGTCACGCGACGGTGCTCGAACACGTCGCCGCCGTGCGAGATCAGGTCGCGGGCCACTGCGTGGAGAACGGGCATCGGGTCCAGGAACGCCTGGTTGTCGAGCACGACGGCGTCGACGTGGGGCACCGGAATCTCGAGTTCGGGCACGAGTCGCACGGGTAGGCCCGCGGATCGGGCGGCCTTGTACTGAGCGCGCACCGCGTCGACGCCGGACTCGGTCTGTGCGAACGTGAAATCCGGTGCCGCGCCGACGGGAATCTCGCGGTCGTGGCAGTACCGGAGCAGCCACTGCTGGCCTTCCACGTTTCCCTCGACGTACGAGCGCAGGATGTGCGGCGCGTGGCGGCGGCCGATCTCGGCGAGCCGGGTACCTTGCAGCACACTGACCTTGCCCGTCGTGTTCCCGGTCGTCACGGCCCCGATCGTCCGCGCTTCCACGACGGCGACGTGCTGACCCGCACGGGCGAGCAGCAACCCGGTGATCAGGCCGGTCACTCCCGCGCCCACCACCACGGTGTCGTACCGTCCGCGTTCGTCCCACGACCGCCCCGTTACTGCGCCGCGGTGCCCGGCGACGTGATCGAGCCAGAGAGAAGGCATTACGGCTTCAGAAGAATCTTCACAGCGCCGTCTTCCTTCTTCTGGAAGATTTCGTACGCGTGCGGTGCGTGGTCCAGTGGCAGTTCGTGAGTGGCGAACGTGTCGACGCCGAGAGGGTCGGCGTCGGTGAGCAACGGCAGGATGTCCGGGACCCACCGCTTGACGTTGGCCTGCCCCATCCGCAGCTGAATCTGCTTGTCGAACAGGGTGAGCATCGGTATGGGATCGGCCATACCGCCATACACCCCGATCAGCGAGAGGGTGCCGCCGCGCCGCACGATGTCGATGGCCGAGTGCAGCGCGTGGAGCCGGTCGATTCCCGCCGTCGACATCAGCGGGCCCGCGATGGCGTCGGGCAGGAACGACGTGACCTGCTGCAGGAGTTTCGCGCCGGGGGAGCCGTGTGCTTCCATGCCGACGGCGTCGATGACGGAATCGGGGCCGCGGCCGTCGGTCATCTCCCGGATCACGTCGCCGAGTTCGCCCTTGGCGTCGGTCAGGTCGACCGTCTCGATCTGTCGCGCCTGCGCACGGGCGAGACGCTCGGGCACGAGATCCACGCCGATGACACGAAAACCCTTGTGCGCGGCGATGCGTGCCGCCATGTCGCCGATCGGCCCGAGCCCGAGAACGACGACGGAACCGCCATCGGGTATCGCCGCGTACTCGACGGCCTGCCACGCCGTCGGCAGCACGTCGGACAGGTACACGAAGCGCGAATCCGGTGGCCCCTCCGGAACCGTGATGTGCGTGTTCTGCACGTGCGGCACCCGAAGATACTCGGCCTGGCCGCCGGGAACGCTCCCGTACAGTTTCGAATACCCGAACAGCGCCGCACCCATACCCTCGTCCCGGATCTGCGTGATCTCGCACTGGGTGAACAGTTGCCGATCGCACATGTGGCAACTGCCGCAGGATATCTGGAACGGGATGACCACCCGGTCGCCGACCTTCACGTCGGTCACCTCGGACCCCACCTCGCGGACGATGCCCATCGGTTCGTGACCGAGGATGTCGCCCTCGCTCATGAACGCGCCGAGCACCTCGTACAGGTGCAGGTCGGAGCCGCAGATGTTGGTGGTGGTGATCTCGACGATCGCGTCGGTCTTCTGTTCGATCACCGGGTCGGGGACGGTGTCGACGCTGACCTTCCGTTTGCCCTGCCACGTCACGGCTCTCATCGGGCTCTCCGGTTCGCCTTCTCGATCGCATCGACGAGTTCGTCCTTGGTCATCGTCGACCGGCCGGGTACGTCGAGCCTCTGTGCGATGTGCATGAGGTGGTCCTTGCTCGCGTTGGCGTCGACGCCCTCCGCAGTCTCGCCGGAGGCGTTCGGGCCGCCGCTCTTTGCACGCTCGTCCGAGGGGCCCTTCTCGTCCTTGGCCTCCCAGCGGTCGCCGACCTTCTCGTAGCCGTGTTTGAGAGCGTCGTACGCGACGCGATGCGCTCGTTCCTCGTCCCCGTACTGATCCATCGCGGAGTCGTACACCTTGGCGAACGTGCGCTGCGCCTTCTCGGACGACTTCTTCAGCGTCTCGGGGAGCTCGCTCTTCTTCGGCTTGCCGCTGTCCGTGGTCTTCGGCACGGAAATCCTCCTCGGGTGTAGAGGTGCCCGCTCGGACGATTACCCGACTCTCGGAGATCTATGCGAGCGGGGGAGGAACTCGACCGGGCACGGAGACCAACGCCCGTTCGAGCAGTTCCAGGGCATGGTCGGTCGTGGCGGTCACGACGTCCTGCGGTTCACCGTCGAATCGGCGCATCTCGGTGTCGATGCGGCCGTGGGTGAAGAGTCCGAACCAGACGGTCCCCGGTGGTTGCCCGTCCTGAGGGTCGGGGCCGCCCGCGCCGGTCACCGCGACGGCGATGTCGGCTCCGAGCAGTTCCGCGACCGCTCCGGCCATCGCGCGGGCACTGGCCTCGCTGACGACGGGACCTTCCGGCACCTTCAGCACCTGGTGTTTCACCTCGCTGGAATAGGCGACGACGCTGCCCCGGTACCAGTCGGAGGAGGCGGGCGCGGCGCCGAGAATGCATGAGATCTGCCCACCGGTGAGGGATTCCGCCGTCGCGAGGAACACGTGCGCGCTCCGCGCCGCGGTCGAGATCCGTTCTGCGATTCGGTCCTGCGGACTCATGGACCTCACGGTATCGGACGTGTCCGGCCCGGAGTCGCGTCGGCGCCCTCGAGAAGAATGGAACAGGTTTCAGTTTTTCCGGTTTCCGGTTAGGGTGTCGGTGACCCAGGACACAGGAAATCCAGGCCGCCGGACCACGCGCCTCGGCGTCGCGGGAGTAGAAGGATTACAGATGACCGACGAGTTCGCAGATCTGCATCGACCCGCCTTCGCTGCAGACCTCCTCATCACTGCACTGGAACGAAACTCCGACAAGCCGGCGCTCTACCTCGGCGACGTCGTCCTCACCGGCGGTGAAATGCGCGATCAGATCAGTTGCTTTGCGCAGGCACTGGCTTCGCTCGGGATCGGCAAGGGCACGAGCACCGCCATGCTGTCCAAGAACAGGCCCGAAGTGCTCATCAGCATGGGCGCCACGATGATCTCCGGATGCCGCGCCAGCGCGCTGAACCCGATGGGCTCGCTCGACGACCATCTGTACATCGTCGGCGACGCCGAGATCCAGACGTTGATCTTCGATCCCACCGCCTTCGAGGAGCGCGCCGCCGAACTGGTGGCGCAGTCGCCGTCGATCGAGAACGTGTTGTCGTTGGGACCGTCGGAAGTCGGTACCGACATTCTCGCCCTCGCCGAGACGTTCACCCCGCAACGCCTGCGGGCGGCGGACGTGGCCGCCGACGACAACAGCAGCATGGTCTACACCGGCGGCACGACCGGCAAGCCGAAGGGCGTCGTCGGCTCCTACCAGTCCGGCGCGACGCTCAATCAGATCCAGATGGCCGAATGGCAGTGGCCCGACGAACCGCGTTTTCTCATCTGCACGCCGCTGTCGCACGCCGGCGCCGCCTTCTTCATCCCGACCCTGCTGCGGGGTGGCGCGCTGATCGTGCTGCCCGCATTCGAGCCCGGCGCCGTCCTCGAAGCGATCGAGAAGCACAAGATCTCGGCCACGATGCTCGTCCCCACCATGATCTACCTCCTGATGGATCACCCCGACCTGCCGAAGCGGGACGTGTCCAGCCTGCAGACATTGTTCTACGGCGCCTCGGCGATGTCGCCGGCCCGGTTGCAGGAGGGGATCGAGAAGTTCGGTCAGATCTTCTTCCAGTTCTACGGCCAGACCGAATGCGGAATGACCATCGCGGTGCTGCGGAAAGAAGAGCACCTCGCGGACGATCCCAGCCGGCTCGCGACGTGCGGGCGTCCCGTGCCCTGGCTGAACGTCGCACTGCTCGACGACGACCTGAACGAGGTCCCACAGGGTGAGCTGGGGGAGATCTGCGTCCGCGGCCCGCTGGTCATGAAGGGGTACTGGAAGAAGCCCGACGAGACCGCCGAGGCGTTCCGCGGTGGCTGGCTGCACACGGGCGACGTCGCGCGCAAGGACAAAGACGGATTCATGACGATCGTCGACCGCAAGAAGGACATGATCGTCACCGGCGGATTCAACGTGTTCCCCCGGGAGATCGAGGATGTCATCTCGGCGCACCCGGCCGTCGGCTCGGTCGCGGTGGTCGGCGTCCCGGACGACAAGTGGGGCGAGGCCGTCAAGGCGTGTGTGGTGTTGCGGGCCGGGCAGACGGTCGACGCCGCCGAACTCGTCGAACGGGTGCGGGCCGCGAAGGGATCGGTGCACGCCCCCAAATCGATCGACTTCGTCGACACGTTGCCGCTCACCCCGCTCGGCAAGCTGGACAAGAAGGCGTTGCGTTCCCGGTACTGGGAGAGTGCAGACCGAGCGGTCGGATAGCACGACCAGGGCGGAAAACAAGGGACCTGGTCTGCGGCGTGGCGCCCGCGCCTATAGTCTGCCCAAGTACTTCGCGGCGGCGCCGCGTTCAGTCGGTGACGAGGATGCGCGGTGGATTCACAGGCAATATCGCTGGTCCGGTCGAGTTTCAAGGCTATCGCGGCAGTGCCGGACGGGCCCCAGACTCTGTCGCGGTCCTTCTATGCCCTGCTGTTCGCGCGGTACCCCGACGCCCGGGACTTCTTTCCCGCGGCCATGGACGAGCAGCGCGACCGGTTGATCTCCGCCGTCCAGTACGTGATCGAGCGACTCGAGGAGGAGTCCGGGCAGATCCTCGCCTACCTCGCGCAACTCGGCCGGGACCACCGCAAGTACGGAATCGAGGACGCGCACTACGTGGCCGTCGGCAACTCCCTGATCGCCGCCGTCGAGCAGTTCCCCTCGACCGAGCCGTGGACCGACGAACTCGAGCAGGCGTGGCGCGACGTCCTCGCGGTCGTCGCCGCCACCATGATGGATGCGGCCAACGCCGAGAGCGGCCCGCCGGCGTGGGGTGCAACCGTGATCGAGCACCTCCAGGTCCGGAAGGACGTCTCGATCGTCCGCCTGCAACTCGACGAGCCGATGACCTACACCGCCGGCCAGTACGTGAGCGTGCAGGTGCCGTCGCGTCCCCGGATGTGGCGGTACCTGTCGCCGGCGAACCCCGCCAACGACCAGGGCATCATCGAATTCCACGTCCGGCGGGTGTCGGGCGGCTGGGTCAGCCCCGCCATCGTCAGCCAGACACTCGTGGGCGAGCGGTGGGTCATCGGATCCCCGCTCGGCGATCTCGGAGTCCGCTACGACAACGGTCGCGACATCCTCATGATCGGATCGGGGACGGGCATTGCCCCGCTGCGCGCGCAGATCCTCCAGATGTCGCAACGCGGCCAGGACCGCCGCGTCCACCTCTTCTTCGCCGGCCGGTACCCCTGCGACCTCTACGACCTGGGCACCCTGTGGGCGCTCGCGGAGCAGAACCCGTGGCTGACAGTCGTCCCGGTCACCGAGGAGGACGAGGACCCGTGGTGGTACACCGGCCCGAGCAGCGCCGCGTTGCCCGGCATGCACCGCCGGCTGACCGGCAAGGTCGGGCAGGTCGTCGCCGACTTCGGGACATGGGCCGAGCGCGACATCCAGCTCGTCGGCTCCGAGGCGATGATCAACACCACCAAGTTCCGGCTGCACGCGGCAGGCACTCCGCCGGAGAACATCCGGCACGACCCGTCCTACTGATCCGAACGGCTCAGTACGGGTCGAACTGAATGTTCTCCGTGGGTGTCCCGGTGTCCCGGAGACGGTCGAGGGTGGCGCGGACCATCGCCGCCGAACCGCACACCAGCACCTGGTGCTCGGTGAACGCGCCGTAGGACGTCACGACGTCGGGCAGCGAGCCCTCGATGAGGTCGTCCTCGGTGAACCCGACGTCCACTCTGGTGCGTTCGTACCATTCGTCGGTCCAGTCCGGGTTCACGACGTTCTCCACCACCGGGATGACGGTGAGCCACGGCAGATCCTGCAGCAGCAGGTAGAGCATGTCGGACGCGTAGAGATCGCGCGGTGTCCGATCGCCCGTGAACAGAAACACCCGCGGCGGATTCGGCCGGCGCGACAGGTCCAGGAGGATCGATCGGAACGGGGCCAGACCGGTGCCGCCGGCGATCATGATGACGTCCGGCCCGTCCTCGTCGACGGACATGGTGCCGCGGGGTTCGAGGATCTGCCACTGGTCGCCGGGCGAGGTCCCCGTGACGATGTCGCCGCTGACCCAGCCGCCGGGCACCGTCCGGACGTGGAATTCGAGCTTGCCGTCCAGTGACGGCGGCAGGGCGGGGGAGAGTCTGCGCAGCAGCCGCGGGTTCTGGGGCACGCTCACGTCCACGTACTGCCCCGGCGCGAACGGGACGTAGTCACCGACGAGGCGGATCACGGCGAGGTCGTGCCGCAGGCGGTGATGTTCGACGACGGTGCTGGTCCAGGTGGTCTGCGTGGCTTGCATGGCGTAATGCTCTCCCGACGGTCGAACCGGATAGCGGATGGGCGGGGACGGGCTGCGCGACTAGATCAGCGGGTCGTGCCGGATCAGTTCGGGCGGTGTACCGCCGCCCTGCAAGGCGTACACGGTGGTCTTGATCATCGCCGGCGAACCGGAGATCTGGATCTGCCGGTCCGCCCACGACCCGAACCGGGCGACGACGCGGCCCAGCTGCCCCTGGAGTCGCTGATGCAACCCCGGCGGCGCCTCCGGGGCGGGAATCGTGTGCCACCACGGGTCCTCGTCCTCCTCGGACACGGGAACTACGGTCAGCCACGGATTGCTCAGCGACAGGTGCCACAGGGTCTCGATGTCGTACAGATCGCACGGGTACTTGCCGCCCACGAACATGTGGACCCGGGGATTGTTCGACCGCATCGCCATTTCCATCACCTGGGCGCGCAGCGGCGCGATGCCCGTCCCCGAACCGATCATCAGGACGTCCTGCCCGCTGTCGCGGTCGACCTCGAGGCCACCGAGTGGGGAGCTGAGCAGCCAGCGGTCACCCACCTGCGTCTCGTTGACGATGGCGGGGCTGACCCACCCACCCGACACGCGGCGGACGTGGAACTCGAGCTGTCCGTACGGGTTGGCGGGGATGGCCGCCGACAGATACCGCCACATCCGGGGCCGCTGCGGGATCTGGACGCTGAGGTACTGGCCCGCTCCGTAGGGGATGGGGGAGTCGGTCTCGAGACGGACGATCGCGAGGTCGTCGAGGCGGCGTTCGTGATCGACCACGGTGGCACCCCACGCGGCGGGCAGGTCGTCGTTGTCCGCGGCGTCGGCCATCGTGTGGAGGAGGAGGTCGAGCAGTTCCGTCCAGGCCGCGGTCAGCGAGGGCGTCCAGATGGCCTGGGTGAACGAGCTCCGTACGGCGACCAGCAACGCATTGCCCGACGCGAAGTAGTGCCTGCCCTCGACGCCGTACTTGCGGTGGTCGCGGCCGAGCTGGCTCAGGAAACCGAGGACCCGGCCCTCGTCTTCGAGGTTGTCGATGACGAACTGCAGTGCCTGGAACAGGCGGTGACCCTGCTGGTCCAGCGCAGCCGGGAAGAGCGCGCGAAATTCGGGGTGCTCGGCGAACAGGGTGGCGTAGAACGTGGTGGTGAGCCGGTTGTGCCCGTGTTCGGTGGACACGATCGACGAAAAGCTGGCGCGCAGACGCGAAATCACGAGCGGATCGAGGCAATCTCGTGTCAAGCCGTCCCCTGCCTCCGTGCTGCTGATTCGAACACCCGCATTCTAGCCGTCCCGCGCGCGGACCCGGGGTTACGGCAACGGCCGGTTGGGCGTGCGCGCCCGGTATTTCGGTGGGCCGCTATTGAGCTGTGACCACCGGCAAGGCACGATGCATCCAGTAAACAGGCGGCGTTACCGAGGGGGGCCCATGAGAGTTGGCTGTGCGCGGGATCGGGGTCGGTTTCGTCCGGGGATGGCCAGTTCGGTTCGGGTTCGCCGGGCTGCCGCTGTCGTGGTGGCCGTGACGCTGACGATGATCAGCGGCGGAAACGTCGTCTCGGCGGAACCACGGACGACGATCGAGTCGATCTCGGCGGACGAGGCGCCCGACGGTTCACGGTTGATCGAGGTCACCCCGGTGGGCGAATCGCAGATGAACTTCACCGTCCACTCGACCGCCATGGACAAGAACGTCACCGTCCGGGTCATCCGGGCCGCGTCGGAGAAGCGTCCCACCGTCTACATGCTCGGCGGCGTCGAGGGGAACTCCGAGCAGTTCGGCTGGGAGCAGAAGGCGGACGTCGAGAAGTTCTTCTCCGACAAGGACGTCAACGTGGTCATCCCGTTCGGTGGCCAGTCCAGTTACTACGCGGACTGGAAGCAGGACGATCCCAAACTCGGGCGGAACAAGTGGCAGACGTTCCTCACGAAGGAACTGCCACCCATCGTCGACTCGGCGCTCGAGACGACGGGGAAGAACGCCATCGCCGGGCTGTCCATGTCGGCGACCAGTGTCCTCAACCTCGCGATCTCCAAGCCGGGGCTGTATCAGAGCGTCGGGGCGTACAGCGGGTGCGCGATGACGAGCGACCCGGTGGCGCGCCGGTTCGTCGAGATCACGGTGTCGGACTTCGGCGGCAACCCCGAGAACATGTGGGGTGCGGCCGAGGATCCACTGTGGGCCGCGAACGATCCGTACGTCAACGCCGAGAGGCTCCGCGGGACCACCCTCTACATCTCCAACGGCAGCGGGCTGCCGGGACCATACGATACCCTCGACGCCCGGACCGTCGGCGGCAACCGCCGTGCTCTCGCGACGCAGGTCGTGGTGGGTGGTGTGATCGAGGCCGTCACCAACGACTGCACGATGCGGCTGGCGGAGAAACTCCGTGCCCTGGACATTCCCGCCACGGTCGATCTCCGGCCGGTCGGCACGCATTCGTGGGGGTACTGGCGCGACGACCTGTCCGCGTCCTGGCCGATGATGGCGGCCGCGATCGGGGCGTGACTTCTCGCCCCGCGAAGGGTCGCGGGGCGAGATGATGGGTGTAGCGGAAAATTTTCAAAGTTGAGCGGAACAGACTCAACCCTTCGCGCGTTAAGAAGATGACAGCGTCGCCACGTGCCATTCGGCCCCGGGCGGCGAACCGCTCTACAACGCCAGAAGAGGTGACCAGTGGACTCGTTCAATCCGACCACCAAAACCCAGGCCGCGATGACCGCTGCGCTCCAGTCGGCGTCGTCGGCCGGTAACCCCGACATCAGGCCCGCGCATCTGCTCGTGGCCCTGCTCGACCAGACCGACGGCATCGCCGCCCCGCTGCTCAAGGCGGTCGGCGTCGATCCCACCGCGGTCCATCGTGAAGCGCAGAATCTCGTCGACCGGCTGCCCAAGACGACGGGCGCCACGACCACACCGCAGCTCGGCCGCGAGGCCCTCGCCGCACTCACCGCAGCACAGCACCTCGCGACCGAACTCGACGACGAGTACGTGTCGACGGAACACCTGATGGTCGGGCTCGCCTCGGGTGAGTCGGATGTGGCCGGGCTGCTGAAGCGGCACGGCGCCACCCCCGAGGCGCTGCGCGACGCGTTCACCACCGTGCGCGGCAGCGCGCGCGTCACCAGCCCGGATCCGGAAGGGACGTACCAGGCCCTCGAGAAGTACTCCACCGACCTCACCGCGGCGGCCCGGAACGGCAAGCTCGACCCGGTGATCGGCCGCGACACCGAGATCCGCCGCGTCGTGCAGGTACTCAGCCGCCGGACCAAGAACAACCCGGTGCTGATCGGTGAGCCCGGCGTCGGCAAGACCGCAATCGTCGAGGGGCTGGCCCAGCGCATCGTCGCCGGCGACGTTCCCGAATCGCTGCGTGGCAAGTCCGTGATCTCCCTCGACCTCGGATCGATGGTCGCGGGCGCCAAGTACCGCGGCGAGTTCGAGGAGCGACTCAAGGCCGTCCTCGACGACATCAAGAACTCGGCCGGTCAGGTCATCACGTTCATCGACGAGCTCCACACCATCGTCGGTGCGGGTGCCACCGGCGAGTCCGCCATGGACGCAGGCAACATGATCAAGCCGATGCTCGCCCGCGGTGAGCTGCGGCTCGTCGGCGCGACCACCCTCGACGAGTACCGCAAGTACATCGAGAAGGACGCGGCCCTCGAGCGTCGCTTCCAGCAGGTGCTGGTGGGCGAACCGTCCGTCGAGGACACCGTCGGGATCCTGCGCGGGCTCAAGGAGCGGTACGAGGTGCACCATGGCGTGCGCATCACCGACTCCGCGCTCGTCGCCGCCGCCACGCTCAGCGACCGCTACATCACGTCCCGGTTCCTGCCCGACAAGGCGATCGACCTCGTGGACGAGGCCGCGTCCCGGCTGCGGATGGAGATCGACTCGCGACCCGAGGAGATCGACTCCGTCGAACGCATCGTCCGCCGACTCGAGATCGAGGAGATGGCGCTGCAGAAGGAATCCGACGCGGCGTCGAAGGACCGGCTCGAGAAGCTGCGTCAGGAACTGGCCGACGAACGGGAGAAGCTCAATCAGCTGACCACCCGCTGGCAGAACGAGAAGCAGGCCATCGACTCCGTGCGCGGGGTCAAGGAGCAGCTCGAGATGCTGCGCGGCGAGGAGGAACGCGCCGAACGCGACGGCGACCTCGGCCGGGCAGCGGAGCTGCGCTACGGCCGCATCCCGCAGCTCGAGAAGGAACTCGAGCAGGCGGCCCACGAATCCGGTGCCGCCGCCGACGGCGACGTCATGCTCAAGGAGGAAGTGGGTCCCGACGACGTCGCAGACGTGGTCGCGGCATGGACCGGCATCCCCGCCGGACGCATGATGGAGGGCGAGACGGCCAAGCTGCTGCGGATGGAGTCCGAGCTCGGCAAGCGGGTCGTCGGCCAGGAAGAGGCCGTCGTCGCCGTGTCGGATGCGGTTCGCCGCGCCCGCGCCGGAGTCGCCGACCCCAACCGGCCCACCGGGTCGTTCCTGTTCCTCGGACCCACCGGCGTCGGTAAGACGGAGCTCGCGAAGTCCCTCGCGGACTTCCTGTTCGACGACGAACGCGCCATGGTCCGCATCGACATGTCCGAGTACAGCGAGAAGCATTCGGTGGCCCGGCTCGTCGGCGCCCCGCCCGGATACGTCGGGTACGAGGCCGGCGGCCAGCTGACCGAGGCGGTGCGGCGGCGTCCGTACACGGTGGTGCTGTTCGACGAGGTGGAGAAGGCGCACCCCGACGTGTTCGACATCCTGCTCGCCGTCCTCGACGAAGGCCGGTTGACGGACGGTCAGGGACGCACGGTCGACTTCCGCAACACCATCCTGATCCTCACGTCCAACCTCGGTGCGGGTGGGTCGCGGGAGCAGGTGATGGATGCGGTGCGGCACGCGTTCAAGCCGGAATTCATCAACCGGCTCGACGACGTCGTGATCTTCGACCCGCTCACGGAAGAGCAGCTCGAGTCCATCGTCGACATCCAGCTCGACCAGCTGTCCCGCCGGCTCGCGGCGCGGCGGCTGACGCTGGACGTGTCCGACTCGGCCCGCTTCTGGCTGGCCGTCCGCGGCTACGACCCCATGTACGGGGCCCGGCCGTTGCGCCGGCTGATCCAGCAGGCCATCGGCGACCAGCTCGCGAAGCTGCTGCTCGCCGGTGACGTCAAGGACGGCGACACCGTCCCCGTGAAGGTGTCCGAGACCGGGGACACGCTCGTCCTCGGCTGATCCCCCAGGTGAGTGGCACGGTGTGCTCCCGCACGCCGTGCCACTCACCTGTGTTTTCACAGCGACGTCTTAAGTTTCGCCGTTACCCTGGACCGTCCGTAACCGCAGGACACCGGCCAGACGAACCCGAGGGAGGGGCCGATCATGACGAACCCCGACGACCCGCGCACCCCGCAGGAACGCGCGTACGACGGAACCGAGTCGTGGACGACGGAGGACTCCGCCTCGAGGGCTGGTGGCGAGGATCCCACGCAGGCGTGGTCGCGGCAGGACCAGCCGACCGAGCATCTCGCCTCGACCGAGCAGCGCACCGAGTACCTGGGCCCCGCAGGCGGTCCGACCGAGCAGTTCTACACGTCCGACCCGACCGCGGCGTACGGGCAGAACCAGCCCAATCCGACGCAGGCCTACCCGACCTACGATCCGCAGTACGACCCGCAGGCTCCGCCGCCGAACGCCACGCAGGCGTATCCGACGTACGACGCCCAGCAGTACCAGGGTGGGCATCCGACAGGGCAGTACCCGAACGCCCAGTACCCGGGCTCCCGGTACCAGGCGCCGGTCGCGGAGACCACCGAGGAAAAGAAGCCCCGACGGATCGGCACCTGGATCGCCGCCGCGGCGGCCGCGCTGCTGCTGATCGCCGTCATCGGCTTCGGTGTCGCCCTCGTCACGACCGCGCCGAACAACTCGTCGAGCACTACCGCGGCGGGCCCGACCACGTCCCGTCCGCCCGCCACCACCGCGCCGCCGAAGACGACGGCCCCGCCGCCGTCGACGACGTCGGAGTCGCCGCTCGATCAACTCCCCGGCGGAATCGGCGAGGCCATCGGCGCTGCCGGCGCCGCGTTCGGAACGATCAGCGCCAACGACGGCTCCACACTCACCCTCGACGCACTCGGCGGTTCCCAGTTGACGGTCCAGACCAACGCGCAGACCAACGTGATCGCACTCGACGGCACCACGGTCGCCGATCTGAAGCCCGGATTCACCGTCATGGTGCAGGGGACGAAGGTCGAGAACGGCACGATGATGGCCGAGACGATCATCAGCACCGAGCTGCCGAAGCTCGGCGGTAACTGAGACGATGGGTCCGGGCAAAACCGACACGGGGTGTCCGGGTACCGCTTCGCCTCGTAACGGCGTCGACTCGCTAGGCTGATCACCGATGACGGGAATGTGGTTCGTACTGGCGTTGATCGCACTCGCAGGCGCGTGCGCACTGCTCTATTTCGATCGCTCGCGTCGTGATCAGACAGGTCGTGTGCGGCAGATCTGGGCCAAGGCCCAGGGCTACACGTACGACAACGTCGAAGAGAAGCTGCCCGGCCAGTTCCATCGCGCCGCGCTGGCCAAGCAGGAGTACCTCAGCGCCATCGATGTGGTGAAAGGCGAACGCCGGGGCGAGTCGTTCATTCTGTTCGACCTCGAGGAGACCGCGACCATCGTCGCCGTGCGCCGCCGGGTGGGCTCGGACGTCGACATCGACCTGCGCCTCAAGTCGACCCCGCCGCCGAAGGACTCGGATCTCGAACTCCTCGGTGCCATCGGACCGCGAGTCGTGTTCGCCACCGACCTCGAAATCGCCCGCAGGGTTTGCGATCAGCGCATGGTGGCGTTCACCGAGTCGGTGCCGCCGCACGTGAACATGCTGTGGAGCGAGGGCGAATGGACCCTCGGTTCGCTGCCGATCGGCAGCAGCGGACGCGAGTGGGATTCGGCCATCGAGGCCGTCGCGCGGCTATCCGGCATCCTGCACGTCCTGCCCCCGGTCACCGAGCCGCGGGGACTCGACCGCGGCCACCACGACCCGAGCCGGCCGCGACTGCGGGAAGGTGCTCCCGCCGAGGCGCGTCCGGCGCGTCCGGCGTCTCCCCGGCAGCAGACCCCCGGCGCTCCCCGCCCGCCGGCACCAGGCGCTCCGCGCCCGTGAGTGCGTGACGAGTCCTGGGACTCGCTAATCGCGCACAGGCGCGCAGCGCCTTGCTACCGTCACCGGTATGTCGACGCCCTCCAGTTCCGCCCGACCCGTTGCCCTCGTCACCGGACCGACGTCGGGGCTCGGTGCCGGTTTCGCGAGGAAGTTCGCGTCTCTCGGTTACGACCTCGTGCTCGTCGCGCGTGACGAGACCCGCTTGCACGCCCTCGCCGACGAAATGAAGGCGTTGTTCGACACCGAGTCCGAGATCCTGCAGGCCGATCTGGCGACGGTGTCCGGGCGCGAGGAAGTGGCGCAGCGCCTCGGGAAGGGTGTCGAGGTGCTGGTCAACAATGCCGGATTCGGCACCTCGGGGGAATTCTGGACCGCGACGCCGGAGCTGCTGCAATCGCAGTTGGACGTGAACGTCACCGCCGTCATGCAGCTGACCCGCGCGGCGCTGCCCACCATGATCGCGTCGGCGAACGGCACCGTCATCAACGTGGCGAGTGTCGCCGGACTGCTGTCCGGGCGGGGATCGACCTATTCGGCGAGCAAGGCGTACGTGATCTCGTTCTCCGAGGGATTGGCGAACGGGCTGGGCGGCACGGGTGTGCGGATCCAGGCGCTGTGCCCGGGATTCATCCGCACCGAGTTCCACGAGCGCGCGGGCATCGAGATGAGTTCGATTCCGAAGCCGATGTGGCTGAGCGTCGACCAGGTGGTCGCGGCGTCGCTGGCCGATCTCGAGGACGGCAAGGTCGTGAGCATTCCGGGCCTCCAGTACAAGGTGCTGACGACCGCCGGTCGGCTCGTCCCGAAGAGTCTGGTCCGGCGGCTGACCAACGTGTTCGGCCGGGGGCGTGCCCGCACGTAGAGGTGGGTAGGGTTTCGGGCATGAGTGATCGCGAGGATCTGGCCGCGTTGGTGCGTGAGCTGGCTGTTGTGCACGGCAAGGTGACGTTGTCTTCGGGCAAGGAAGCCGACTACTACGTGGACCTTCGCCGCGCCACGCTGCATCACGAGGCGGGCCCGCTGATCGGGAAGCTGCTGCGTGAACTGGTGGCGGACTGGGATTTCGACGCCGTCGGCGGGCTGACGATGGGCGCCGACCCGGTGGCGATGGCCGTGATGCACGCTCCGGGCAGGCCGATCGATTCGTTCGTCGTGCGCAAGGCTGCGAAGGCGCACGGCATGCAGCGGCAGATCGAGGGACCGGACGTCGTCGGCAAGCGCGTCCTCGTCGTCGAGGACACCACCACCACGGGCAACTCTCCGCTCACGGCGGTGAAGGCGTTGCGTGACGTCGGGGCGATCGTCGTCGGTGTCGCGACCGTCGTCGACCGCGCGACCGGTGCCGACGAGGTGATCGCGGCCGAGGGTCTCGAGTACCGTTCGCTCCTCGGCCTCCCCGACCTGAACCTCTGACCACACACGTGAGTGGCGAAGCGTGCCGGAGCACACTTCGCCACTCACGTGGGGGTATCAGTCGGCGTCGGCGGCCGTGACGGCCAATGCCTCCTCGACGCTGTGCGGTTCGGGATCGTGCTCGTCGACGTGGGCGAGGACCTTGCGGCCGGTCGCGAGCACGATGATCGCGGCGGCGGTGCACACAGCGCCGACCCAGAACGGCATGTGGATGTTGCTCTCACCGAGCTTGCCCGCGACCCACGGTGCGGCGGCGCCACCGACGAAGCGGACGAAGCTGTACGCCGCCGACGCCGTCGACCGCTCGACGGGGGCGGAGATCATCACGGTTTCGGTGATGAGCGTGTTGTTGACGCCGAGGAAGAGCCCGGCGAGCACGACCCCGACGACGAGCACGGCCTTGTTGTCGGTGAACGCGGCCATCATGGCGAGATCGAGCGCGAACAGCGCGAGGGCGACCATCATCATCGGCAGGGTGCCGAAGCGCCGCTGCAGGCGCGGGGCGAGGAACACCGACGCGACGGCCAGCGCGAGACCCCATCCGAAGAAGATGAATCCGATCGAGTACGTGCCCATGTCGAGGGGGAACGGCGTGTACGCGAGCAGTGTGAAGAAGCCGTAGTTGTAGAGCAGTGCGGTGATCGCGACGCTGAGCAGGCCGCGGTGGCGCAGGGCGAGGAACGGCGCGGCGATCGACGTGCGGTGCTCCGGCTTGGGTGCGGACGGCAGCATCACCACGATGAGGATGAACGCGACGGCCATCAGGGCTGCGACGCCGAAGAACGGTGCGCGCCAGCTGATGTTGCCGAGGACACCGCCGACCAGCGGGCCGACGGCGATGCCGATGCCCAGCGCGGCCTCGTAGAGGATGATGGCCCGCGCGACGCCGCCGCTGGCCGCGCCGACGATGGCGGCGAGCGCGGTGGCGATGAACAGGGCGTTGCCCAGTCCCCAGCCGGCGCGGAAGCCGACGATCTGGCCGATGGTGCCGGAGCTTCCTGCCAGCGCCGCGAACACGACGATGACGGCAAGCCCGGTGAGGAGGGTCTTCTTGGCGCCGATCCGGCTCGACACCACGCCGGTGATGAGCATCGCGACACCGGTGACCAGCATGTAGCTGGTGAACAGCAGCGACACCTGGGACGGTGTCGCGTCCAGTTGCTCGCCGATCGGCTTGAGGATGGGGTCGACGAGCCCGATGCCCATGAACGCGATGACGCTGGCGAAGGCGACGGCCCACACCGACTTCGGCTGGTGGAGGAGACTCGGTGGCGCCTCACTGGATGTGCTGTTCGTGACGGTTGCGGTCGTGGTGCTCACGGCCACCTCCTTCGATGTACGTCGGGGTGTGGATGGGTTGTCAGGAGCGGGCCGACGACTTGACGATCGAGCGCAGTTCCGACAGGCCCTGCGTCAGTCGTTCGAGTTGCTCGGGCTCGAGGTCCGCGAAGTGCGGGGCGAGTGCACCCGCGATCTCGTTGCGGGACACGGTCAGCCATTCGCGTCCCAGATCCGTGATGGATACCCGGACTGCCCGGGCGTCCTCCGGATCGGGGCGGCGGGCCACGTATCCGCGATCGGCCAGCTTCTGGAGCAGTGCGGTCGCGGACGGTTGCGAGCAACGGTCGATGCGGGCGAACTCGCTGACGCGTAGCTCGCCGTGGTCGTCGAGCAGGGCGAGGGCACGTGTCCACGGCCGGGGGTGAGCCTCGGATCCGAAGGAGCTCGCGAGCCTGGTGAATCGGTGAGAATTCGTGACCAAGTCGACGAGCAGGCTCTGCAGCCGCGTGTTGTCGTCCATGGCAAACACATTACATAGGCTAACTAATTATGTAAACCCAATGAAGTACCGCGCGGCCCGCATCCGCCCCCGGCATCGCGACGGCGGGGTGCGGGCCGCGAAGGTCAGGACGAGTGCTTCGCGCCCTGTTCGACCTGGCGCCGCAGGGTGGCGTCGGTGTGGCGGATCGCCTGCGCGACGAAGGGCTCGATGATCTTGCCGAGCGCCTTACCTGCGAGTCCGCCGGGCAGGTCGTAGTGGAAGTCGACCGTCAGGCGGGTCTCGGTTTCGCCGACCGCCTCGAACTGCCACCGAGACCGGGTGTACAGGCCGTCGATCGATTCGAGCTCGATCACCGAAT
Source organism: Rhodococcus wratislaviensis (assembly GCF_900455735.1). Taxonomy (GTDB): domain Bacteria; phylum Actinomycetota; class Actinomycetes; order Mycobacteriales; family Mycobacteriaceae; genus Rhodococcus_F; species Rhodococcus_F wratislaviensis. The sequence continues at coordinate 73,820 of NZ_UAUI01000008.1, forward strand.
TGCGTTCCCATCCGGTGACCTTCACCACGGAGCCGAGAGTCTTGGGGCCGACCTTCATCGCGGCGTCGTAGACCGCGCCGAGTCCCCGATCCTGGTCGCCGATCGGATCGAACTTCGTGATCCCGAACATCCAGGACGGGACGTGGCGATAGTCGTCCACGTAGTCGAACGCGGCCGCGACCGGTGCGCCGGCGAGGGCAGTGTGATGGATCTCGATCATCGTGACTTTCCTGAGGGGTGGAGGGCGGGGGACTGTTCTGTCCGGTACGGCCGGATGGCGTAGTTCTCTAGGTCGAACCGGGCGAGGCGACGGCGCAGGGACCCGGTGGACCAGGGCCAGGCGGCGAAGTTCCTGCCGTCGGCGTCGAGGTAGTAGCTACTGCAACCGCCATTGTTGAAGACGGTCGGCTCCAGACCCTTCTGCACCGCGTCGTTGAACCGGCGGAACGGCTGAGCGCGCACCTCGAGCACTTCGATGCCCTGCCGCTCCGCCTTGGTGAGTCCGTCGATCACGTAGTCGAGCTGGGTCTCGGCCAGTCCGAGAAACGAGTTGTACACCAGGATGTTCGGGCCGAGCATGATGTAGGCGTTCGGTGCGCCGGGGGTCGTGGTGGCCAGGTAGGCCTCGGGGCTCTTCGACCACTTCGCGGACAGCAGTGTTCCGTCGCGTCCGCGGATCCGGCTCGCGATCGGCGGATGACTCACGTCGAAGCCGGTGCCGAAGATGATGACGTCGACCTCGCGGCGGGTGCCGTCGGCTCCGACGACCACGCGACCGTCGACCTCGGCGAGGGCGTGCGGAATCAGCTCGACGTTGCTCTTCGTCAGTGCCGGGAGATACGTGTTGGACAGCAGGAGGCGTTTGCACCCCAGCGTGAAGTTCGGTGTCAGGGCCGCGCGAAGTGCCGGGTCCGGCACCTGCCTTGCGAGCCAGCGGGTACCGAGGGGGTTGAGGAGCCGGGCGGTACGTTCGCGGCGCATCGCCAGGGTGAGTGTCCGCAGGACGACGTCGAGGAGCCGCCGGAACGCGCGCTGCACCGCGGGCACCCGTGCGAAGACCCACTGGGCGACCCGGGGGAACGGAAAGTCCAGGCGCGGCACCACCCACGCCGGGGTGCGCTGGAAGACGTACAACTCCTCGACGTCCGGCTGGATCTCGGGGATGAACTGGACCGCGGACGCGCCGGTACCCACGACCGCGACCCTCTTTCCGGTGAGGTCGACGTCGTGGTTCCAGCGGGCGGAGTGGAAGATCTCGCCGTCGAAGCGGTCGATTCCGGGGACGGCAGGAGTGCTCGGTTCGGTGATGGGCCCCGCCGCGAAGATCACGTGCTGGGCCACGATCGTGCCGCGGCTGGTGTCGAGGACCCAGCGGCGGCGCTCGTCGGACCATGCGGCTTCGTGGAGTTCGGTCTGCATCGCGATCCTGGACTGCAGACCGAACGTGTCGACGGTGTCCTCGATGTAGGACAGCAGTTCCGGTTGCAGTGCGAAATTGCTGCGCCACCGCGGATTGGGGTGGAAGGAGAACGAGTACACGGGAGCGGGGATGTCGACACCGCACCCGGGGTAGGTGTTCTCGCGCCACACGCCCCCGACGCGATCGGACTTCTCCAGGACGACGAAGTCCGTGATGCCCGCACGTTCGAGCTTGACCGCGGCGGCGATCCCGGACAGTCCGGCGCCGACCACGACGACGCGGAGGTGCCGCTCGTCTCCGCTGCCGTCGGGTGCGGCGGAGGGCTGACTGGTTGTCGCTGTCATGGCTACTTCCCTGGGCGGATATGGAACCGTCGACGTCAGTCTAGTTAACTGAGACGCCGTGTCACAGTAAAAGGAAGAAGGCGCGTTGGCAAGCAACCCTGTGTTCTGGACGCCGCGGCTCGACGCGCTGGCCACCGAGATCGCGCGCGGGCGCCGCGAGAAACGACTGTCCGGCGAGGACGGAAGCGACACGACACGAGGGAGCGATCGATGATCGACGTGAAGGAACAGATCAACGCGGTACGCCGGTCGGTGGGCAGCCGGACACTCGAGGCGGGCGAGGCCCGCACCGTGACGATCGGTCAGACCTACGACGCCACCGTCGAGGAAGTGTGGGAGGCCTGCACCACCGCCGAGCGAATCCCGCGGTGGTTCCTCCCGGTGACGGGTGACCTGCGCCTGCACGGTCGCTACCAGCTCGAAGGCAACGCCGGCGGCGAGATCCTCACTTGCGACCCGCCGAACGGATTCACCGCGACCTGGGAGTACGGCGGCGACGTCAGCTGGATCGATGTGTCCTTCACCGGCGACCCGGCCGGGGGTACCCGTTTCGAACTCCAGCACACGGCGCACGTCGACGACAAGTTCTGGGACGAGTACGGGCCCGGAGCGGCAGGTGTCGGCTGGGAACTCGGGGTCATGGGGCTGTACTTGCATCTGCGGTCGGGGGAGTCGATGGACCCGAAGGAGAGTGAGGCCTGGTCGATGACCGGCGAGGGTAAGGAGTTCATCACGGCGAGCAGCGAGAAGTGGCGGGACGCGAGCATCGCGTTCGGTACGCCGGAGGGTGCGGCGACCGCGGCAGGTGATCGCACGACCGCGTTCTACACGGGAGCCGGCACCGAGGCGGGCTGATCCGGGTCCTGGAAGAATGGCGTTCGTGACCGAGCGCAAACCTCCCGGGGTGAGCTTCGAGAGCTGGATCGACAAGCAGATCCGGCTTGCGCAGGAGCGCGGCGACTTCGACGATCTCCCCGGTGCGGGCAAGCCGATTCCGGCGGGCGATGTCGACGACGAACTGTGGTGGGTGAAGAACTACCTCCGGCGCGAGAATCTGCCCAGCGACTCGCTGCTCCCCACGCCGCTGCAGTTGCGGAAGGAGATCGAGCGGCTGCCCGACACGATCCGCGGGCTGCCGTCCGAGCGGGCGGTGCGGGATGTGGTGGCCCAGCTCAACCTGCAGATCGTCGCCTGGTTGCGGGTGCCCTCGGGTCCCCGGATTCCGGTGAGTCCGGTCGACGCGGACGAGGTCGTCGCGACGTGGCGGCAGCAGAATCAGCCGACGCGGAAGCCGCCGGTGGCGGCGCCCGCCGATCCCGAGTCGGATCCGCGGCGGGCGGGCAGGCGGTGGTGGCGGCGGAAACGGTGACGGATCAGTCCTTCCGGAAATCGCCCGATTCCATCACCCGGGACACGAGCAGTCCGGCGATCAGCCCCCAGAACGCGGCCCCGATGTTGAGGAACTGCACGTTCGACACGGTCACGAGGAAGGTCACGAGCGCGCCCAACGTGTGCCGGGAGCTGAACGCGGCGACGAACGAACCCTGCAGCGCCCGGAGCATCGCGAGCCCGCCGAGCGTCGCGACGAACGCCACCGGGGTGGCCAGCATCAGCTGAACGAACAGCGGCGCGAACAGGCCGACGACCATGGCGAGCACTCCGCAGACGACGGCCGCCGTGTACTGCCTGGTGCGCTGCCCCGACGCCACCAGCAGGGCGTTGGTCGGACCCGTCAGGCACGTCGAGACGGCTCCGACGGCGGAGGTGGCGAGGGACCAGGCCCCGCACAGGACGGTGCCGATGTTCATCGGCGGCTTGTGGCCGGCGGACGTCAGCACCGCCGCGCCCTGACCGTTCTGCACGACGATGACCGTGATCGCCAGCGGCACGACCAGCTCGGTGATCGCCTGCCAGGTGAACTGCGGAGCCTGGAACATCGGTGCCGCGATCCACGGCGTACCCGAGCCGGTGGGGTGGAAGCGGCCGGTGACCGCGACCGCGGCCGCCCCGACGAGCAGTGCGCCGAGGATCGGGGGCATCCACCGGCCGAACGCGGCGCGCGATGCCAGGACGACGAAGACGACGACCATCGGAACGGCCACGGCCGCATCGGTTCCCACGGCGTGGACCAGGTCGGTGCCGAACTTCAGGAAGACGCCGGCCACCATGGCCATGACGATCGGCATCGGGAGCATCGCCATCACCTGACGCACGCGCCCGGTCAGTCCGAGGGCGAGGATCACGAGCCCGGTCACCAGGAACGCGCCGAGCACTTCCGGCCACGACAGGTGGGTGAGCGAGCCGCCGACGATGATCGTGCCGGGAATCGTCCAGAAGAACGCGAGCGGCTGGCGGTACAGCCAGCTGGCGAGGGCGGTCAGGATGCCGTTGAGGAAGAAGACGCCGAAGATCCACGACGCCATCTGCTGGGGCGACAGTCCGCCCGCGGAGCCGGCGGCCAGGATCACGGCCACGGGACCCGTCGCGGAGAAGATCAGCCCGATCAGCCCGTTGGCGGCGTAGGTGCCGCCGAGGTCGCCGATCAGGCGGCGCGGGCCCGCAGGCGGCCACGGCGGTCGTTCGAAGCGAGGGGGACGAGTCTGCACGTCTTCGCTGCGAGTCGGTTCCTCGGTGGTCGTCATGAGGCCTTCCTGCTCGGGCAATGCTCACTGCGTACGCAGAGCGGGCGTGCATATCGCAATGCGTACATGATGGGTGTGGTGTGGATCATAACCACTCGCGTCCGGGGGTCCCACGTCGGGCCGTCGAACCCTGGGTGGGCGCTTTCCATCCCTGGGGGGAACGACACTCGGGCGGTATCGCGGCAGACTCGAAAGCGTCGACCCGACACCACCCGCACCGACGACCATGCGAGGAAGGGCCACATGGCTGAACTCACCCGAATTCCCCGAGAGCGACGCGCCGCGTACGCACGGCGCCCCACAGTGGCACCGGAAGCCCAACCACGATGCGCCGTCGAACGCACATCGACGTTCCTGGCCTACGGCCTGCTCGCGTTGTTCGGCGGGCTCGGCATCTTCGGAACGATCTGCTCGGTCGATGCCATCCCGGACGGCGCGCGGATCGCCGTCGTCCAGACGACGCCGACGCAGTCGCACCCGCTCGATCTGCCGCATCCGGCACCGGACACTCCCGAGCCCACCCCCGCCGGGGTCTGAGCCTCTAGGAGGCGACGTCGTCGCGCAGCGCCGCGAGTTCGAGCAGCCGGGGCAACATGTCCGGCGACGCGATCGAGGGCAGGAGCAGGGCCCACATGTCGGCCAGCCGCTCGTACAGGTCGGAACGTCCGGTCAGTGCCTCGGACACCAATTGCATGCCCGTGAACGAACTGACTAGGAACCGGGCGAGTGCGACGGGGTCGACGGTCGCGCGCAGTTCACCCGCCTCCCGGGCCTTGCCCGCGAGCGCGACGAGGGTGTCGGTCCAGTCGATGTAGGGATCGGTGGCCGGGCCGCGGGACGTACCGAGTTCCAGCGTGAGTCGCACACCCGCTCGCACGATCGGCTCGGTCAGCAGCTGGCGCGCCATCTCCTTGGCGCACAACAGGATCGCCTCCATCGGTGACTGTGCCGTCGCGAGCACTCGCTGCGCCGCCAGCATCGCCATGGCGTGCTGTTCCTTGATCACCGCCCAGGCGAGCGCTTCCTTGGACTCGAAATGAAAGTACAAGGCGCCCTTCGTCACGTCGGCATAGGAGAGGATCCCGCTCAGGCTCGCGCCGCCGTACCCGAGCTTCTCGAAGCTCAGTGCCGCACCCTCGAGTACCTGATGGCGGGTGGCTGCCGCGCGCGCCTGCTTTGCCATCACCTGTGCCTCACAATCGCGGATTCTCCGTCGCGTCCACTCTCAAGTCAACCACTCTTCGGGCCGGTAACCTCGGCACGTCCGCAAGTGTGGGAGGAAGACGTGAAGTCGAAGAACAATTGGGGTGTCGAGCACGCGGTGTTCGCCGGTGCGACGCTGGCCACCGTCGTCGGGGCCGTCACCGGGCGTAACCGGTTGCAGCAGGTCGCGAAACCACTGATCGCGCCCGCGCTCGCCGCCCGTGTGCTGCGGCGGCGCACGGACACGGACCCCGCCGATGTCGCACTACTCCTCGCCGGTCTCACTGCCGCGACCGTGGGCGACGTCTTCATGATCGATCCCGACGACGACGCCCGCCTCGTGCGTGGCGCGTCCTCGTTCGCCGTCATGCAGGTCGGCTATTCCGCGCTGTTGCTGCGCCGGGGCGCCCGGCCCACCGCGCCCGCATTGCTTCCCCGGCTCGCCGGCTGGGCAGGCGCGGCGGCACTGCTCCGCAGCCGGGCGAAGGAGGTCGCCACACCGTTGACCGCGTACGGGTCGCTGCTCGGCACCACGTCGACCCTGTCGGCCGATCCGTCCCTCGCGCCCGGTGCGGACGTCGTCGCGAATGTGGCTGTGCCGGGAACCGACCGGCGTAGCTGGCTCGGCGCGGGCGGGATGCTGTTCACCGCGTCCGACGGACTGATCGTGTTGCGGCGCTTGTTCATCCGGGGCGAACGGGGGCGGGCCGGCGCCGAAGGCGTGATCCTCGCCAGCTACGCGGCAGCCCAGTTGCTGCTCGTCGAGGGGATGCTCGCGCTCGGGCGTCGCCGGGTCACGGGCAGAGCATGATGTGGTCCCGGTCCTGCGGGTCCACGAGGACGGTGATCGTCTCGCCGGGCACGAAGCGGGTCGCGTTCTCCCGCCGCACCTCGTAGACGACACGTCCGGCGTAACTCTCGGAACCGGGCACGGTCAGCCGGAGGTCCAGTTCGGTGAGTTCGCCGTTGTCGGGAGTGCGGCGAAGCGGAGTGACGTGCTCGATGCGGGCCCAGCCCTCGAGTCCGTGCCGTTCGAGCTGGCGGTCGGCGCGGCTGGGCCGTTCGGCCGCCATCATCCCGAATCCCAGCGCCGAACCGAAGGCGGCGACCAATCCCATGATCTGGTACGGGATGGTGGCCGGAGGGGTGTGTTCGATCAACCATCCCAGCCAGACGGCGAGGACGATGACGTAGCCAACCGTGACGAAGCAGACCGTCCGCAGAATGCGCTGATGATTCATCGATAGCCTCCACCTCCAGGTTAGCCCGTCCCGGCCTCTCCGAGGCGGCCCCACCGCCGCACTGCCGTTAGAGTGCAGTGTCGGCAGCAGGTAAGCGTGTGTGGAGGTGGCCGTATGGCGTGGCGTCGGGTGTCGTTGGTGTGTCTGAGCATTGGCTCGGCCATGATGCTCGCAGGGTGTGGTGGGTCCTCGGACGCGGTGGCTCCGCCGCCGTCCACGACGACGACCGCGGCTCCTGTGACCACCACCACGACCACGGTTCCGCCGACGACCACCACCACGACGATTGCGCCGCCGGCCACGACGACGGAAGCGCCGACCACGACGCTCGTCGACGTCCCCTACGAGCACAACGAGTCGTACTTCTTCACGTCCCCGGACGGTGGGTTCCAGTGCGGCATCATCAAGCTGCCGAACCGCACCGAGGCCGGATGCCAGGGGTCGACGAGCCCGGTGCCGCCGCGCCCGGCCGACTGCATGGTCGACTGGGGTCACGGCATCCGCGTCGAGAACGACGGCGAGGCGTCGTTCATGTGCGCCGGTGGCCTCGTCTACACGTCGGGCGGCGACGAACCGGACGCGGCCCTGCCCGCCGGGGCGAAGCTGGCGAAGCTCGGTTACACGTGCAGCACCACGGCCACGGCCGTCACGTGCACCAACGACGAGACGTCGCACGGTTTCACCGTCGCTCCCGATTCGAACAAGACGTTCTGACGTCGTGAGTGGAGTCGAGACCGGCCCGGTGGAGGTCGAAGTCGCCGAGGCGGGTCCCACCGAATGGGGGGACAACCCGAACGGCGTCGGCCCGTGGACCGAGGAGCACGACACCCCGGTCCCTGCCGACCCGCGTTACGACCCCGAACTGCTGGCCGGCGGCGATCGCCGCAACGTGGTCGACGCCTACCGGTACTGGACGCGGGAGGCGATCGTCGCGGACATCGACAGTCGTCGCCACCCGCTCCACGTGGCCATCGAGAACTTCGGCCACGACGCCAACATCGGAACCGTGGTGCGCACCGCCAACGCATTCGCCGCCGCCGCAGTCCACATCGTGGGACGGCGGCGCTGGAACCGGCGCGGGGCCATGGTCACCGATCGGTACCAGCACGTCCTCCACCACTCGGACGTCGACGGCCTCGTCGAGTTCGCACGTGAGCGGGATCTCACCATCGTGGCCGTCGACAACACGCCCGGATCCGTCCCGCTCGAGACGGCCAGTCTGCCCCGCGACTGCGTGCTCCTGTTCGGTCAGGAGGGGCCGGGAGTCACGGACCAGGCGAAAGAGGTTGCGGCGATGACGGTGTCGATCGCCCAGTTCGGTTCCACCCGCAGCATCAACGCGGGCGTCGCCGCGGGAATCGCCATGCATGCGTGGGTTCGTCAGCACGCCGACCTCGGCCGTGCCTGGTAGCGGAACCCCCGGGGAATAGGCAAGATCAACTCTTATGCAGGACTCGTGGTCGGCGCGCGCGGACGCCGCTGAAGAAGCGGTGGTGAGCAGGCACCTTCGCCGGCTGTGGGCGCTCCCGGGCACCACCCTGGGCGTCGTCGCCTGGCCGGCGGTGCGACGCGAGCGGCTGTTCCTCAGCTGGCACTACTGGTGGCAGGCCCACCTGCTCGACTGCGCCGTGGACGCGCTCGAACGGGACCCCACGCCGCGGCGTCGCCGTCGCATCGTGAAACTGGCGCGCAGCCACCGTCTGCGGAACCTGTCGGGCTGGACCAACAACTATTACGACGACATGGCCTGGCTGGGGATCGCCCTCGAGCGTGCCCAGCGAATGCACTTCATAGACAACAGAAGTGCGGTGCAGGCGCTCGAATCCCAGTTGTTCGACGCCTGGGCGCCCGAGGCCGGGGGCGGCATCCCGTGGCGGAAGGGCTCGAACTTCTACAACGCACCGGCCAACGGACCCGCCGGGATCATGCTGGCCCGCACCGGAAAGCTGTGGCGCGCCCAGGCCACGGCCGACTGGATCGACGACACGCTGCGGGACGTGCACACCAACCTGATCGTCGACGGCATCCATCCGGGCGGCGAAATCGAAAGGAACGTCTACTCGTATTGTCAGGGCGTCGTGCTCGGCCTCGAAACCGAACTCGCCGTGCGCCTCGGTTCGCCGCGGCACCGCAACCGGACCCATCGGCTGGTCGACGCCATCGACGAGCATCTCGCACCCCACGGCGTCATCGACGGCGGCGGTGGGGGAGACGGGGGCCTGTTCAACGGGATCCTCGCGCGGTATCTGGCGCTGACCGCGGTGATGCTGCCGTGGGAATCGCCCGCCGACATCCGGGCACGGGAGATCGCCGCCCAGCTCGTGCTGACCTCCGCGGAATCGGCCTGGGAGAACCGGCTGCAGATCGAGGGGCAGCCGCTGTTCGGCCACGATTGGACCACGCAGGCGCAGCTACCGGGGCTGGGCGGGGGAATCGCCACGTTCACCGGGGGCACCGTGCGGTCGTCGGGGATACCGGAACGCGACATGTCCGTCCAGCTCGGCGGCTGGATGCTGATGGAGGCCGCGCACATGGTCTCCGCGGCGGGATATCCGCGACGATAGGTTCGAATCACGCGAAACTTAACCGTGTCGCCCCCGATTCGGCGCTGCTAGACAGATCGTTATGTCAGATCAACAGCGGCAGCTGAGTCTCAACGCGTTCATCTACCCGGCCGGGCACCACGAGTCGGCGTGGCGCCACCCGCTCACGACGCCCGAGCGGCTGTACGACGTCTCCTACTTCCAGGACATCGCGCGGACCGCGGAGGCGGCGAAGCTGGACGCGATCTTCTTCGCCGACGGCCCGGCCCTGCGCAGCGACGTCGAGCACGGCGCCGCCGGAGCACTCGAACCCATCACGCTGCTGACCGCCATCGCGACCGCCACCGAACGGATCGGCCTGATCGCGACCGCGTCCACGACATACTTCGAGCCCTACAATCTGGCGCGGCTGTTCGCGTCCCTCGACCACATCTCCCACGGCCGGGCCGGCTGGAACATCGTGACCACCGGAACCGACCTGGCGGCCGCCAACTTCGGACTGGCCGGCCACCCCGACCACGCCGACCGCTACGCGCGGGCGCGGGAGTTCGTCGACGCGACCGTCAAGCTGTGGGACAGCTGGGAAGACGACGCCATCCTGATCGACAAGGCCGCGGGCATCTATGCGGACCCGTCGAAGATCCACGAAATCAATTACGTGGGGCGCCACCTGCGGGTGCGGGGACCGTTCAATGCGCCACGCTCCCCGCAGGGACACCCGGTGCTGGTGCAGGCGGGTGCGTCCAACGAGGGTCGCGCGTTCGCGGGCCAGTACGCCGAGGCCATCTTCACCGCGCACCAGCGGCTGTCCGACGGGCAGGCGTTCTACGCGGACGTCAAGCAGCGCGCGACGCAGTACGGTCGCAACGCGGAGCACGTGAAGATTCTTCCCGGCATCAGCCCGTTCCTCGGCAACACCGAGGCCGAGGCCCGCGACCTGGAACGGGAGTTCAACGAACTCACGTCGCCCGAGTACGGGCTCGCCCAGCTCGAGAGCCTCACGGGCTCGAGCGTGCGGCACCTCGAACTCGACGCCCCCGTGCCCGCCGGACTGTTCGGGGACGCCGGCGACGTCACGGACAACCAGCAGAGTCGCCTGCAGGTGATCGCCGGGATCGTCGAGCGGGAGAACCCGACCCTGCGCGGATTGCTGCACCGTCTCGCCGGTGCGCGCGGGCACCGGGTGGTCGTCGGGACGCCGGTGCAGGTGGCAGACACCATCGAGGAATGGTTCACGCAGGGTGCGGCGGACGGGTTCAACGTCATGCCGCCGTACTACCCGGGCGGTCTCGAGGTGTTCGCGGAGAAGGTGGTCCCGATCCTGCAGGAGCGCGGACTGTTCCGCACCGAGTACTCGGGCACCACCCTGCGCGACCACTTCGGTTTGCCCCGCCCCGAGAGCCAGTACGCGGACACGTCCGGCGCCGTCGCCCTGTAGGCGCGCGCCGGCTTCTGCTCGCGTGGGCTTCTGCTCGCGCCCGATGTCGCATCCGTTCGGTTCGAGTGGACGGATGTGACATCGGGAGCCCACGGCTTCCACCCCACCGCGACGCTCCTGCGGACCACGCGCGGCGTCGTGGATCCCGGCGAGGTTCTCGGGGCGGGCCTGTACAACCCGGAGTCCGCGGCCGCGTTGCCCGGCTGGGCCGAGGAACTGGCCGGGGGCCACACCCCGGAGACCGAAGAGTACGGCATCCGCAGCGTCACCTACCGGGCGTCGCGTCCGTTCCACCCGGCCCGGCTCGAGCGGGCGCTGGGACGGTTCACCGGCCTGCTCCGGAGCAAGGGTTTCTGCTGGATCGCGAGCCGCCCCGACCTCGCCGCCGTGTGGTCGCAGGCCGGTCCGAACCTGGTGATCGAGCCGGCCCAGCTGTGGGCGTCCGCCGACGAGACACCGGGGCAGGAGATCGTGTTCATCGGGGTCCGCCTCGACCTCGACGGTCCGCGTCGCATCCTCGACCCGGCGTTGCTCACCGACGACGAGCTGGCGTCAGGACCGGATGTGTGGGTTCGCTTCGACGACCCGCTGCCCGCGTGGGATGCGGTGCATCGGCACTAGTCGAGGACTTCTTCGACCGCCACTTCTTCGGGCGGCCGCGCCATCTCCTGCCGGTAGTGCCACACCCCGAGCACGGTGCCGATCACCAGCAGCGCGACCATCCCGGCGAGCACGGCCGGCATCAGCCACGACACCCGGTCCAGGAACGAGCCGAAGTAGAAGCCGATGAGCAGCAGGACGGGGGCCCAGAAGATTGCTCCGATGGTGCTCGCGATCGTGTACTTGGTGTGGTTCATCTTGGCCGCACCGGCGACGAGCGGGCACAGGGTGCGGACCCACGGAATCCAACGGGCGATGAGCACCGCCCAGAAGCCGTGCTTCTCCAACAGGACGTTGACCTTGTGGAGGTTGGTGTAGTTGAGATATTTTCCGCCCTTGCGGGCAAGGATGCGGTTGCCGGTGCGGTGACCGATGACGTAGCCCACCTGATTTCCGCAGATGGCGGCGATCATCGCGCCGACCGACAACGCCCACACGTGGCCGGAGCCCGACGCATGGTTGGCCAGCACGATTCCGGCGGTGATCAGCATCGAGTCGCCGGGCAGGAACAGGCCGAGGATCACCGCGCACTCGATGAACACGAACGCGAGGACGACGACCCAGACCAGCGCTGGGCCGGCCGAGACGAGAGGCCCGAAGCTGCCTGCTGCCGTGGTGACCATCGTCAGTGCGCTACCCCGATCGGTTTCAGGAGGTGGGATCGGTGGGGGTGGTGACGGGCTGCGCGTCCTCGGCCGGGGCGCCGTCGTTCTGGCGGGACTTCAGGATGCGCTTGCCCACCTCGACGATGATCGGCAGGACGGAGACGAAGACGATCAGCAGGAAGATGACGTCGACGTTGTCGCGGATGAACTCGATCTGACCGAGCAGGTAGCCGAGCAGTGTGACGCCGGCGCCCCACAGGATGCCGCCCACGATGTTGTACGTGAGGAACAGCGAGTACTTCATCCGCGACGCACCCGCGACGACCGGCGCGAACGTGCGCACGATCGGGACGAAGCGGGCCAGGATGATGGTGATCGGGCCGTGCTTCTCGAAGAAGGCGTGCGACTCGTCGATGTACTTCTTCTTGAAGAAGCGCGCGTCGTCGGATTTGAACAGGGCGGTCCCGCCCTTGATGCCGATGAAGTAGCCGACCTGGTCGCCGAGGATCGCGGCGATCGGGATCAGAACCAGGAGCACCCAGAGGGGAGCGAACGGTTCGATCTCCGTCGACTTCGACGCTGCGATGAGTCCCGCCGTGAAGAGGAGCGAGTCGCCGGGGAGCAGGGGGAACAGCAAACCGGACTCGATGAAGACGACCAGGAGAAGTCCGACGAGCACCCAGGTGCCGAAGGAGTTGAGGAGGTTCACGGGGTCGAGGAACCCCGGCAACAACGCGAGGTTGGTCACGGAATCCGATGCTGCCTGCACAATCACGGCCCTCAGCGTACCGGCGTATTCCCCGACTGTCGGAATACTGCAGGTCATGGTGTTTCCGCCGGGGCGGGGAAGGGTCGAATCGAGGTGCCACGACAGCCACCGGGAGACGTACGCTACCGGTATTGCCATACTGCTAGGACCACATCGCGCGCTGCGCTGATCGCGCGCGCCGAAATCGACTCTTTATGGAGGACTGCCGCCGTGCCAATCGCGACTCCCGAGGTCTACGCCGAGATGCTTGGTCGGGCCAAGGAGCACTCCTTTGCCTTCCCCGCCATCAACTGCACTTCTTCCGAAACCATCAACGCCGCCATCAAGGGCTTCGCGGACGCCGGCAGTGACGGCATCATCCAGTTCTCGACCGGTGGCGCCGAGTTCGGTTCGGGCCTGGGCGTCAAGGACATGGTGACCGGCGCGGTCGCACTCGCCGAGTTCGCGCACGTGATCGCCGCGAAGTACGACGTCACGATCGCCCTGCACACCGACCACTGCCCCAAGGACAAGCTCGACACGTTCGTCCGGCCGCTGCTCGAGATCTCGAGGCAGCGCGTCGAGGCCGGCCGCAACCCGCTGTTCCAGTCCCACATGTGGGACGGGTCGGCTGTCCCGATCGACGAGAACCTGGAGATCGCCAAGGAGCTCCTCGCCAAGGCGAAGGCCGCCAACATCATTCTCGAGGTCGAGATCGGCGTCGTCGGTGGTGAAGAGGACGGCGTGGAAGCCGAGATCAACGACAAGCTCTACACCTCGCCCGAGGACTTCGAGAAGACCGTCGACGCGCTCGGCACCGGCGAGAACGGCAAGTACCTGCTGGCCGCCACGTTCGGCAACGTGCACGGCGTCTACAAGCCGGGCAACGTGAAGCTGCGTCCCGAGGTGCTCGAGACGGGCCAGAAGGTCGCCGCCGCGAAGCTGGGCCTGTCCGACAGTTCGCAGCCGTTCGACTTCGTCTTCCACGGCGGATCGGGCTCGCTGAAGTCGGAGATCGAGGCTGCGCTGAACTACGGCGTCGTCAAGATGAACGTCGACACCGACACCCAGTACGCGTTCACCCGCCCGATCGTGGGCCACATGTTCAGCAACTACGACGGCGTCCTGAAGGTCGACGGCGAGGTCGGCAACAAGAAGGTCTACGACCCGCGCAGCTACCTGAAGAAGGCCGAGGCCGGCATGGCGGCCCGCGTCATCGAGGCCTGCAACGACCTCAAGTCCGCGGGACGTTCCGTCTCGGGATAAGCGCTTCGCGCTCGTGCGCCTTTCCGGTAGCTGCCGCTACCGGAAAGGCGCACAGTCGTTTATCGGGGGTCGCAGATCTTCCAGGTGCCGTCGACCTTCTCGAGGTTGAACGTGCGCCACGACTGCTCGCCGGGGTTGGCGGCCGTGTGGGCTTTCACCTGGGCGATGGCGGTGTCGCCGGTGATCTGCACGGCGTCGACGCCGCCGACCACCGGAATGTTCTGCTGCGTCACGGCGACCTGGTGGACCTCGGCGAAATCCTGATCCGAGATGCCCTGGTAGTACTCGGCGAGGCTGCCGCAGGTGCTGGTGCGCAGCGTCGCGAGATCGCCCTGGGTGAGCGCCGCGACGAACGTGTCGATCGTTCCCTGCACCTGCGCCTCGGGTGAGTTCTCGGCCCGGTTGTTGGTGTAGACCACCACGCCGGCGACCGCGATGGCGGCGACGACGATGACGCCGGCGGCGATCGCGGCGAACAGCCACGCCTTGCCGTGCTTCTTCGCAGGCTGCTGCGCCGCGGCGACGCGTTGCGGTGCGCTCTGCTGGGGCGGCAGCACCCGCTGCGGTGCGGCCTTCGGCGGTGTGGGCGCCGGCCGCGGGGGAGCGGGCGGCGGGGGCACCGGCCGCGAGTTCTGGGGTTGGTTCGCCTGGGCGGCGGCAGGTCGGGGCGGCGGCGGCGTCGCCGGGACGGCGGGCTTGGTCACCGGGATCGCGACCGTCTCGTCGTCGGATGGCGGTTTCGCCTGCCCCTGCGCCGCCGGGTTCCGTGTGGTGGGTGTGCGGTGCATCTTCACCGTCGCGGCGTCGCCCGAGGCCGGCACGCCCTTCTGCGTCGGGATCGCGGTGGTGGCCGCCTCGGATGCCGTGTCCGCGGGTGTCGCGGCGGCGTTCGCGCCGGCCTGAGGTGCCTCGGCTCGCGGGCGTGGCGCGGGAGGCTTGGGCAGTTCGGGCTGCGGCTCGTCGGCCTTCTTCTCTGCTGCCTTCTCTGGCGCCTTCTTCTGCGGGGGCTTCGGCTCGGGCGACTTCGGCGCGGCGGGCTCTGCGCCCGCCGCGGGCTGCGCGGTCTTCGCAGGCTTCGCGGTCGTGTCGGCGCCACCCGTGCCCTTGTCGGTGGTAGTGCCGGCCGCGGCCGGGCCGGACGGTGCGTCCGTGGCCGGTTTCTGAGTCGATTCGTCTTTCTTCGGGTCCTGCACGCGCTGCCCCTCGGTCTGCAGAGAAATGAACGTTGGGGGCAGCCTAACGACAACGTGCGTCATCGGAGACCGCGACAGCCCGCGTCGCGGACGCGGGCCGGCGCAGTGACGGCGCCGCGGCGGGGGCACAATAGGCGCATGACGTCTTTCGGTGACCTTCTCGGACCACAGCCCACGCTGCTCCCCGGGGACGACGAGGCCGAGTCGGCCCTGTTGAACCACGAGGATCCGGCTTCCGTCGCAGCCGCCCATCCCACCGCATCCATCGCATGGGCCTACCTGGCCGAGGCGGCCCTCCAGGCCGACGAGACCATCGCGGCATACGCCTACGCGCGCACCGGGTACCACCGTGGACTGGACCAGTTGCGTCGCAACGGCTGGAAGGGTTTCGGCCCGGTTCCGTACAGCCACGAACCCAACCGTGGTTTCCTCCGGTGCGTAGCCGTGCTGGCGAAGGCGGCGAAGGCGATCGGCGAAACGGACGAGTACGCGCGGTGCCTCGATCTGCTCGAGGACTGCGATCCCCGAGCTGCCGAAGCGCTTGGCGTCGGTTAACGCCCTCAGCTCGGCGAAAGTCCGTGGCCGGGACGGGCTGAGGACTTCGGCCCAGCGACTGCGGGTGTCGGCACTGCCCATCCTGCAGTGCGCGATCGCCGCCGGCGCCGCCTGGTGGGTGGCGACGGTGGTGATCGGTCACCCGACGCCGTTCTTCGCGCCGATCGCCGCGGTGGTGTCGCTGGGGCTGTCTCTCGGCGCCCGCCTGCGCCGTTCCGTCGAGTTGGTGGCCGGTGTCACGATCGGGATCGGGGTCGGCGACCTCATCGTCTCCGTCATCGGGAGCGGGACCTGGCAGATCACGCTGGTCGTGATGCTGGCGATGTCCGCGGCGGTGTTGCTGAACAGCGGGCCGATCTTCTCGATGCAGGCGGGGAACTCCGCGGTGCTCGTGGCGACGTTGCTGCCTCCCGGCGGCACCGCGGGTATCGACCGCATGGTGGACGCCTTGACCGGTGGTCTGGTGGGGATCGCCGTCGTCGCGCTGATTCCCACACATCCCGTGGGGCGGGCGCGGAAGTACGCCGCGAACGTTCTCGGGACGGCGTCCGAGGTGATGCAGCTGGTGGCCGACGGTTTGGTGGCCAACGACGACAAGCCCATCGAGGAGGCGCTGAAGAAGGCGCGGGCAACGCAGGCGTCCATCGACACGTTGCGGACCCACCTCGCGGGCGGCCGTGAGATCAGCCGAATCTCGCCGCTGTACTGGAACACCCGCGGCCGGCTCGAGCGACTCACCGCGGCCGCGGACCCACTCGACAATGCGTTGCGCAACATCCGGGTTCTTGCGCGGCGTTCGCTCACGCTGGTGCGTGACGACGAGATTCTCAACCCACGGCTCGTCGACCAGGTGGAGAAACTCGCCCACGCCCTGGAAACCCTCCGGCAGATGGCGCTCGCGGACCCCGGTCAGCAACCCGATCAGGCCGAGGCGGCGCGGGTGCTGCGTTCGGTGGCGTCCGGGTTGAAGCCGGAACTGGTGGAGAACGCGGGCTTGTCGGCCACTGTCGTCTTCGCGCAGATCCGGTCTCTGACCGTCGACCTTCTGCAGGTCGCGGGGCTGAAACGCATCTCGGCGATCGCCACCCTGCCGCCGACCGTGGAGAAGCCGGCCTATCGTCCCGAGCTCTGACCACCCGAGCACGCTGTTGAACATATGCGCATGTGCGCATATGATCGGCACAACTCGGGAGGAGGCTTACCCATGGGAGTCGGTCACGGACACTCGCACGGCAATACGCAAGGCAGCGGTGAGGTAGGTCCGTCGCGGGGGCGGATCCGCCGCATGGTGATTGCTCTCGTCATCCTCCTCGCGTTCCTGGTTCTCGAGGTCGTCGTCGGTCTGACCGTCAACTCGCTGTCGCTGCTCGCCGACGCCGGGCACATGCTGACCGACGTCGTCGGAATGTCGATGGGGCTCGTCGCACTTCTCCTGGCACGCAAGGGCAGTGCCACCGCGGCCCGGACCTTCGGCTGGCACCGCGCCGAAGTGCTCACGGCCATGGCCAACGCCGCGATGCTGCTTGCCGTCGCGGTCTGGGTGTTCTACGAGGCGATCTCCCGCATCGGCGATGCCCCCGAACTTCCCGGCATGGCGCTGATTCTCACCGCATCCGTCGGACTGGCCGCGAACCTCGTGGTGATGCTGATGCTGCGCGCCGATTCCAAGGACAGCCTGGCCGTCCGCGGCGCATATCTCGAAGTGCTCGCGGACGCCGTCGGCAGTGTCGGCGTGCTCATCGCCGGCGGACTCGTGCTGGCGTTCGACTGGACCTACGCCGACATCATCGTCGGTGTCCTCATCTCGCTGTGGGTCATTCCGCGGGCGATGAAACTGGCCGCCGCGTCGCTGCGCATCCTCACGCAGGCCTCTCCCGAGGACGTCGATGTCGAATCGGTGCAGGCCGACCTCGAAGCGCTGCCCGGGGTCACCGGTGTGCACGACCTCCACGTGTGGACGCTGACGACAGGAATGGATGTGGCCACCGTCCACCTGACCACGGACGCCGACTCGTCCGTCGTCCTCGAATCGGCGCGGATCGTCCTCGAGAGCCACCTGCTCTCGCACGCCACCGTGCAGGTGGAATCCACCGCCAACGGACGCCACTGCGCCGAGAACGTCACCTGGTAGGCGCCCTGTCTGTTTCGTCCGGTATCGCGGCGGGAAATCGTCGTGGGACGACTCACGGAATGGAACACCATGTCCACTCTCGCAGCGTTCGCACGACCCGTCGCCGTCGCCGCATTCGGTGCGGCCGCCCTCTTCGCAGCACCCGCCGCCGCCTCGGCCGCGCCGTTCATGCCCGACCCGCTGGCGAACTGCGGGGGCGATCCGAGCATCATCGTCGAGAAGGAAGAGGGCGATCTGGTCGAGTGGGATTTCGACGCTCCCAAGGGTGCGACGACCGACGCGCAGGTGACTGATCTCAACATCGGTCAGGCGCCGACGCTCGGCACGTCCGGGCCCCTCGTGAACGAGGAGGGCGACGCCGAAGGGCCGGAGAAGGATCTGCCCGGATTCACCGCCCACCTGATCCCCGGCGGAACCTACGATCCGGACGGTCCTGCCAAGAACGACGCTGCAACCTGCCCCCTCGGCTTCGGATTCGCCGTCACACAGTGACCGTCACTTGGTGAACCGGGTGACGCCCGCACCCGGTCGCCACAGATCGACATACAGATGGTCGCCGTCGACGGTGGTGAGCACTACCTCGTCGAGGCTGAGTTCGAAGACGTCCGCCTCGGGGATCTCGTCGGGGTAGTGCTCGAGGATCTGCAGTTTCCGCTCCCCGAGGACTTCCTCTGCGCGGCCGCTGATCTTGGCGTCGCCGCCCTCCATCGTGTGGTGACCGGGGTTGCTGTGGAGAGAGAATCGCGGATCACGTTGGAGGTCGCGCACTTTGCGTGCGCCGACCATCGAACCGAGCAGTAACGCGCCCTCGTAGAACTCGACCTCGGTGCCGCTCACCCTCGGGGAACCGTCCTTGCGGAGCGTCGCCAGCACGTGGTGCTTGTGCGCCTCGAAGCGTGCGGCGACAGCCTTGGCGAGGTCGGGTGCGTCGGTCTCGAACTGTGTCCAATTGGTCATACGGACCAGTGTGCTCTCCCATCCCTGACATCTCCTGTCAGGGATTCTCACTAGAATCGGAGCATGCGTTCCAGTCGGCTCGTCGAGGTGATGCTTCGTCTGGAAGGCAGCCGCGGGGCCACCGCGCAGCAACTCGCGGACGAACTCGGGGTCTCGGTCCGCACCGTGTATCGCGACGTCACGGCGTTGTCGGCGGCAGGCGTGCCGTTGTGGACGGAGAGCGGACCCGGCGGCGGAATCCGGTTGCTCGACGGCTGGCAGTCGAAACTCGGCGGCATGACGGGGGCGGAGACGTCCGCGTTGATGTTGCTCGGCGTCCCGTCGATCGCCGACGATCTCGGACTTCGCGACGTCACCGCTGCGGCGCAGTCGAAGCTGTTGGGGGCGTTGCCGGTCCCGCTGCGCGCCGGGGCTCAGCTGTGGCGGGACCGGCTCTACGTCGACGCCCCCGGCTGGTTCGCCGGGCCGCGCGACACCGGTGATCTCCCGGTGGTGGCGTCGGCGGTGCTCGAGGGTCGGCGCCTCGGCATCCGCTACCGCAAGGGGAGCCGTTCCGCGGCAAGAACTCTCGACCCTCTGGGGCTGGTGGCGAAGGCCGGTGTCTGGTATCTCGTTGCGCAGCATCGCAGACGGACGCTGTCGTACCGGGTGTCGCGGATCAGCGGCGCAACCGTGCTGAAGCAACCGGCGGTGCGGCCGGACGACTTCGATCTGGGTGCGTGGTGGACGGCGTCGGTGGCCGAATTCGATCGTGCGCTCCTGCGATTCCGGTGCCGGGTGCGGCTCTCGCCCGCGTCGTGGCGCCGGCTGCCCCGGGTGGTCGGTGTGGAGGCCGCACGCGTCGAACCCGGACCGCCCGACGACGAGGGCTGGGTAACCGTCGACCTGTTGCTCGAGGCCGAGGACGTGGCACTCGACCAGTTGACCGTTCTCGGCGGGGGAGTCGAAGTGCTCCAGCCGCACTCGCTGCGCGAATCGCTGCGTGCAGTGGGCGACGCGATCGCCCGCCGGAACGGCTGAGGCGGACTACTGCCGCGTCACCCGAGTCGTTCGAGCACCGTGGCATTGGCGAGTCCGCCTGCCTCACACATGGTCTGCAGTCCGAACCGGGCCCCGCGCTGCTCCATCGCGTTCACCAGCGTGGTCATGATCCGGGCGCCGCTGGCCCCCAGCGGATGCCCGAGCGCGATCGCACCGCCGTGCACGTTGACGCGGTCCAGGTCGGCTCCCGTGTCTGCGGCCCAGGCCAGGACCACCGGCGCGAAGGCCTCGTTGACCTCGAACAGGTCGATGTCGGAGATGTCGAGCCCGCTGCGCTGCAGTACCTTGCGTGTCGCGGGAATGACGGCGGTGAGCATCATCAGCGGGTCGTCGCCGACGACGGAGAAGCTGTGGAGCCGGGCCAGGGGCCGCAGTCCCAGACGTCCCGCGATCTCACTCGTGGTGATCATGAGCGCCGCACTTCCGTCCGACAGGGGACTGCTGTTGCCCGCGGTGATCGACCAGTCGATCTGTGGGAATCTCTCCCCGTAGACGTCGCTGCGGAAGGCGGGTCGTAGGCCGGCGAGAGTTTCCAGTGTCGTGTCCGGCCGGATGGCCTCGTCGACGGTCAGCTCCGGCAGGACGGCGAGTTCCTTCGCGAAGTTCCCGGCACTCGTTGCCGCCGCGGCCTTCTGGTGGCTGCGCAGGGCGAACTCGTCCAGCTGGGTGCGCGACAGTCCCCACCGGGCGGCGATGAGTTCGGCGCTGATGCCCTGCGGGACCAGACCGTCGGGGTAACGGCGCTCGAAGCCCACGCCCATCGATTCGCGTCCGATGCTGCTGGACCCCATCGGAACTCGGCCCATCGATTCGACACCGGCGGCGACGACGATGTCGTAGGCGCCGGACATCACGCCCTGCGCGGCGAAGTGAACGGCCTGCTGGCTGCTGCCGCACTGCCGATCGACGGTCGTGCCGGGCACGGATTCGGGAAATCCGGCGGCCAGAAGTGCACTGCGGGTGATGTTCTGGCTCTGGTCACCGACCTGGGTGACGGTGCCGCCGATGACGTCGTCGATCAGTGCGGGATCGATTCCCGTGCGCTCGACGAGGGCCGACAGGCTGTGGGCGAGGAGGTCGACCGGGTGCACTCCGTGCAGGGCGCCCGAGGGCTTGCCCTTGCCGATCGGCGTGCGGATGGCCTCGACGATAACGGCGTCTCTCATGACGGTTCCTTTCGGTGCTGTGAGTACTTGTCAACCGCGGGCGGTTGACAAGTACTCACGGGGTGGGTTCATCCCTGAGGCGGCGAGTGCGGCGACGACGGCCACCACGGCCACCGCCGACCAGGCGAGTTGGAATGCGGAGTGGGTGTCTTCGTAACCGGCGGTCGTACCGAGGAGGGCGACCAGCATGCTCACACCCAGCACGGTTCCGATCTGACGGCTCATGGTGACGACGGCGCTACCGGTGGCCGCGCGCGACTGCGGTAGTCCGGCGGTGGCGGACGACAGAATCGTCGGCAACGCCAGTCCGACTCCGACACCGGCGATCATCCAGCCGGGCAGCAGTTCCGACGCGTACTGCGGTTCCATCCCGACGGACGAGAGGACGAGTAAGGCGCCGGCCGCCCAGAGGGTGCTGCCCGCCGCGGTGAGCGCTCCGGCCGAGAATCTGCGGGACAGGAACTGGCCGACGATGGCGAACACCGGCACCATCAACGGGCCCGGCGCGATAGCGAGACCCGTCAGCAGCGCAGAGTACCCCCACACCTGCTGCAACCACAGGATGTTCGCGAGCAGGCCGGCCGCGAAGGCAGCACTGAACGCGAGGGCGGTCACGTTCGACCAGGCGAACGTGCGCACCTTCAGCATGGCGGGTTCGATGAGGGCTCGCGCTGCCGGCTGTTGCTCCACCAGAACAGTGCGACGGACGCGGCAGCCACGGTGAACGCGATCGCGATTCGGGGGTCGCCCCATCCCCAGTCGGGTCCCTGGACCAGCCCGAGTGCGAGGGCGCCGATGCCGACGGTCAGCAGGACAGCGCCGAACAGGTCGAGGTCGGTGTCGCGGGCGGTCGGACGGAAGTCGGGGACCAACCGGACGGTGGAGATCAGGAAGGCGATACCGATGGGGACGTTGATCAGGAAGGCCCAGCGCCACGACGCCTCGACGAGCAGACCACCCACCACGGGTCCGAAGGCCGCGGCCGCGGCGCCCGACGCGGCCCAGATCCGGACCGCGCCCGCACGCTTGGCTTCGGGAACCGTGCTGATCAGCAGTCCCAGGCCGGCGGGGGTCAATGCGGCCGCACCGACGGCCTGGAGAAGTCGGAAGGCGACGAGCAGCCACAGTGAGGGGCTCAGCGCGCACGCCGCGCTGGCCGCCGTGAACAGCGCCAGCCCGAGAAGGAATCCGCGCCGGCGGCCGACGCGGTCGGCCCAGCGTCCGAGCGGAACCAGGAGTGCGGCGAACACGATCGCGTAGCCGCCCAGCACCCAGCTGACGTCGCCGAGGCTGTAGCCGGGGTAGCTCGCCGCGATGTCGCCGAACGCGACGTTGACGACGAACAGATCGAGGCTGGCGACGAACGACGCGCCGGAGAGGACGGTGAGGAGTGGGCCGAGCCGTACTTTCTCACGCACCTGACTATTGAGGGCCATAGTCAGCAATGTACACCTGACTATGGCTATGGCAAGTCAGGTGTGACGGACGCCTCGGATCGACGGTTTGCGCTGCAGAGATCCCGTGGCGGTCCTAACGTGAGGCATGGCTGTTCTGACCCCCGGCTTCCACGGCAGGCCTCGCAGCGAGCACTCTCTTCCGCCCGGGCAGTACGAGGTCGGGGACTTCCCGGTCCTCTCGGCGGGGCCGACGCCCCGCGTTCCGACCGACACGTGGACGCTGACCGTGACCGACGAGACCGGCCGGCGCCACGAGTGGTCGTGGGCCGAATTCATGAAGCTCCCGCAGGAGCGGCCGACGGTCGACCTCCACTGCGTCACGCGATGGTCGAAGTTCGGAACCTCGTGGAAGGGCGTCTCCCTCGACACCCTGTTCGCGGACGTCGAGACGTCCGCAGGATTCGTCCTCGTCGGATGCGACGGCGGTTACACCACGAACCTCCCCGTCGCCGACATCCTCGGTGGCAAGGCGTGGATCGCGCACACCTACGAGGGCGCGCCGCTCGCGCCGGTGCACGGGGGTCCGGCCCGACTGCTCGTACCCCATCTCTACCTGTGGAAGTCCGCGAAATGGGTTCGGTCGATTCAGCTCGTCACCCAGGACGTCCCGGGATTCTGGGAACAACTCGGCTACCACGATCGCGGCGACCCGTGGCGGGAGCAGAGGTACCAGGGTGACCAGTGAGCTGTTGGGCCGCGCCGTGCTCAGCTGGCGAGTGGCGCAACTCGTCGAGTCGTGGCCCGAGACGGCGAGTGCGCGGGCCCTGGTCCTCGAGGTTCCGGACTGGCCGGGGCACCGCGCCGGGCAGCACGTCGATCTCCGCCTGACCGGCCCCGACGGGTACACCACCGAACGGAGCTATTCGCTGGCGTCGCCGGCCGAACGTTCACCGGGTGGGTGGCGACTGCAGTTGGTCGTCCAGCGGGTGGCGGATGGTGAGGTGTCTCCGTATCTGACCGATCTTTTCGCCGCGGGCGATCTGATCGAGGTGCGCGGACCGATCGGCGGCTGGTTCGTGTGGTCGCCGCGCGAGGGTGGCGGCGCGCCGGTGCTTCTCGTCGCGGGTGGGTCGGGCGTCGTGCCGTTGATGTCGATGATTCGCGAGCGGCGGTTTCGGCACGACCGCACGCCGTTCCGGCTCGTGTACTCCCTCCGGACGCGGGCCGACGAATTGTTCGCGGACGAGCTGAACAGGCCCGGGAGCGGCGACGGGGGAGTCGAAACGGTCGTTCTCCATACCCGCGAGGACTCGCCGCGGCGCCCGGCGGGGCGGATCGGTGCCGCCGATCTCGCGGCGTGGGGATGGCCGGCGGACTTCGCGCCGCGCTGCTTCGTGTGCGGGCCCACCGGATTCGTCGAGGAGGCGGCTCGCCTGCTGCTCTCGCTCGGGCACTCGCCGGACGACATCAAGACCGAGCGGTTCGGTCCCTCGGGGCCGTGACCGGAGGAAGGAATTGTCGATGAGTACGTTGCAGGGCAACGACTTCGAGGACGGGAACGTTCTCGGCGGGCCGTTCGCGGAGATCTTCGTTCACGACCTCACCGCGGCGACCGGGCAGTGCCGGTTCTGCGGTCTCGACGGACCGATGGCGGCCGTGCACGTCTACACGCGTGCGCCCGGTGTCGTCGTGCGGTGCCCGGGATGTCAGGAGGTGCTGCTGCGGCTGGTGTCGACTCCGCGCGGGCTCGAACTCGACGCCAGCGGGCTTTCGCATCTGTCCTGGAGGCTGTGACCGCTGACTATGGAGTCTGCAAGTCAGCTATGCTGAGGTGCATGGACGCGGCACGGTTGGACGGCTTTCTCGCAGATCGCGACACCTGGCGGGCGACACACTGCTCCATCGGCAAGGCGATGGACGTCATCGGCACGCGTTCGGCCGTCCTGATCCTGCGCGAGGCCTACTACGGCACCACGCGATTCGATGACTTCGCGAAACGGGTCGGCATCACCGAGGCGGTCGCGGCATCCCGGCTGCGTGAACTGACCGCCGAGGGCCTGTTCGAGCGGCAACCCTACAAGGAGCCCGGGCAGCGCACCCGCTACGAATACGTGCTCACCGAGAAGGGGCGCGACCTGCTGCCCGCTGTGCTCGCGCTGATGCAGTGGGGCGACAAGTACCTCCAGGGCAAGTACGGGCCGCCGATCGGACTGGCGGACGACGCGACCGGCGAACCCGTGCGCGTCGAGGTCCGCAGTCCCGACCGGGAGGTGCCGTTGGCGGAACTGCGGCTGACCCCCAACTTCACCGAAGAGGATGCGTCCCGCCCGTGAGTACTTGTCAACCGCCCGCGGTTGACAAGTACTCACGGGTCAAAGCCAGAAGCGCATCAGACGGTTGCCGTACTGGGCGTAGATCTCCGGCACACCGGACAGTTCGAACAGCCGGTAGATGACGTCGAAGAACACCACGTTGATCGACGGTACGAACAGCAGCGCCACGAGGATCAGCAGCCCGTACGGCTTGAACTGGTCGACGGACCTGCGGGTGCGGGGCGACAGGAACGGCTCGAGCGCGGCATAGCCGTCGAGCCCGGGAACCGGCAGGAGATTGAGCACGGTGGCCATCACCTGCAGGAACGCGAGAAAGCTCAGTCCCGTCCAGAACACCAGGTGGTCGCCGCCCAGCCCGAACCAGCGGATCACCACGAGGAGGACGATCGCGGACACCAGATTCACCGCGGGTCCGGCGAGCGACACCCGTGCCTGCACCTTCGGCGAGAACAGCCCGGTGCGCAGGTACACGGCGCCGCCGGGCAAGCCGATCCCGCCGAGCGCGATGAACAGCACCGGGAGACCGATCGACAGCAGCGGGTGGCTGTACTTCACCGGGTTGAGCGTGAGGTAGCCGCGCACCTCGACGTCGGTGTCGCCGTGCCGCCATGCCGTGTACGCGTGCGCGAACTCGTGCAGGCAGAGCGTCACCACCCATCCCGCGACCACCAGCAGGAACACCCCGACGTGGCCGAGCACCGACGCCGGTTCGGCACGCCACGCGAGAACACCGCCGGCGACTGCGACGGCGACGACCAGGAGGAACACCGGACTGGGACGGACCGCGGTGGTCCGCGCCCGGGGCAGGCTCATCGGACCAGCAACCACTCTTGGTCGTGGCGGTAGAACGTCGAACGCTTGACCTCGCGCGGGTTGGGCACACCGTCGCGGTCGAGCGCCGCGGCGGGCGACCCGAGCTGCACGGCGCGACCCTCGACCCAGCGGCGGGGCAGCCAGCGCCGGCGAGGTTCGACCGACGCCCGCAGACCGGGCATCCGGGGGGTCGGGGTGACGTTCATGCTCGTCGTCGTCCCCGAGAACAGCCGGGTGTCGTCGACGTAGGCCTCGCCGACGAGGGGGCCCCCGTCCGGGCCCGTGACGGTGGCGCACCCGACGAGCGCGATCCCCGCGTCGTCGCGGATGAGCGGGACCGGTTTGGCCGTTCCCTTCAGCGCGGTGCGGGCGCCGCGGGCGCCGGAGGACAGGTGGTAGGCGTCCGTCGCCTCCGAACGATGCTCCGCGACGTACGCGAGCTCGATGTGCAGGCGTTCGGTGCGCATCAACCGTGTGAGGGTGGCCGCGAAGGCGGCGTCACTGCCCACCACGATCAGCCGCGGATCCACGACCACCTGAAGTTTGGAGAAGACCTCGTCGAAGTCGTCCTTGTCCGGGACGGCAGGTGCGCTGGAGGTCGAAATGGAGCCCAGAGGTAGGGGAAGCGGCACGTCGCCGCATATGAGCACTACGGGGGTCAACGCCACTCCTCGCCCGGATGTCCCGCCGCGATTTCCGCAGCTTCCCTTTCGGATCATCCTAGTGGCACGCCCGACATGGCCTCCCCAGCCGTACTGTGGGGTCTGTTCTCCGTGCCCTCGGCTAGACTGTTCCCCCGGCCACTGCCTACGAACGGCAGGACCACGCAGTCGGATACGACTGTACGTCGACCGTAGGAGACAACGTCATGCCGGCAATCGTCCTGATCGGCGCCCAGTGGGGCGACGAGGGCAAGGGCAAAGCTACCGATCTACTGGGCGGACGCCTGCAGTGGGTGGTGCGCTACCAGGGCGGTAACAACGCCGGACACACAGTGGTTCTTCCCAACGGCGACAAGTTCGCTCTGCATCTGATCCCGTCCGGAATCCTCACTCCGGGCGTCACGAACGTCATCGGCAACGGTGTCGTGGTGGACCCGGGAGTGCTGCTCACCGAACTCGCCGGACTCGAGGAGCGGGGCGTGGACACCAGCCGCCTGCTGCTCTCGGCCGATGCGCACCTGATCATGCCGTACCACGTTGCCATCGACAAGGTCACCGAACGCTTCCTCGGGGCCAAGAAGATCGGCACCACCGGCCGCGGCATCGGGCCCTGCTACCAGGACAAACTCGCGCGTGTCGGCGTCCGGGTGCAGGACGTGCTGGACGAGAAGATCCTCACCCAGAAGGTCGAGGCGGCACTCGAGTTCAAGAACCAGGTGCTCGTCAAGATCTACAACCGCAAGGCCCTCGACCCGCAGCAGGTCGTCGACGAGGTGCTCGAGCAGGCCGACGGTTTCAAGCACCGCATCGCGGACACGCGTCTGCAGCTCAACGAGGCACTCGAGCGCGGCGAGACGGTGCTGCTGGAGGGTTCGCAGGGCACGCTCCTCGACGTCGACCACGGCACCTACCCGTACGTGACGTCGTCCAACCCGACGTCCGGTGGCGCAGCGGTCGGTTCGGGCATCGGACCCACCAAGATCACGACGGTGCTGGGCATCCTCAAGGCGTACACCACCCGCGTCGGCTCGGGTCCGTTCCCGACCGAACTCTTCGACCAGAACGGCGAATACCTCGCCAAGACCGGCGGCGAGGTGGGTGTCACCACCGGCCGTGCCCGTCGCACCGGCTGGTTCGACGCCGTGATCGCCCGCTACGCAACGCGTGTCAACGGCATCACCGACTACTTCCTCACCAAGCTCGACGTGCTCAGCAGCCTCGACACCATCCCGATCTGCGTCGGCTACGACGTCGACGGCGTGCGGTACGACGAGATGCCCATGTCGCAGACCGACGTTCATCACGCGAAGCCGATCTACGAGGAAATGCCCGGCTGGTGGGAAGACATCTCCCACGCCCGGACGTTCGAGGAGCTCCCGAAGAACGCGCAGAACTACGTCCTGCGCCTCGAGGAACTGTCGGGTGCGTACATCTCCTGCATCGGCGTCGGCCCCGGCCGCGACGAGACCATCGTCCGCCGCGACGTGGTGCGGTAGTCCGCTCGCCTCTTCGTTTCACTTACCGTCGCCCGATGTCACCGCGGTTCTGTCAGATCGAACCGATGCGACATCGGGCGACGGGTAGGTGGCGCTGTGACCTACAGGGTTGCCGGCAGGGACGCCGCGAGGCGCTCCAACGTCGGCTTGCGCCCGTGCTCTATGTGAGCGAACGCGCTGGCTTCCGCCAGTCTCCCGTTTCCGCTGCGGATCGCTTCGACGAGTTCCCGATGCGCTGCACACGACACGGCGGGATTGTGGTGCCACGTCAGCCGGAACAACCAGTGGACCCGGCCCATCAGCGAATTCATCACCGACACGAGTAGCTTGTTGCCGGACAGCTCGACGACGTCCATGTGGAACCGCGCGTTGACCGCCGGGATCAGGAGCGGTTCGTCGTTTCCGATCAATTCCTCGGTGCGCGCCATCGTCGACAGCAGTTCCTCCATGGATGCACCCCGAGCCACGTTCTCGGCCGCGCATCGTGCCGCGTACGGTTCCAACGCCAACCGCACGTCGAACAGTTCCTCGATGTCACGTAGTGACAGCTGAGTCACGACCGCGCCCCGCCGGGGCAGGATCTGAATGAATCCGTCCCATTCCAACTGCGGCAACGCTTCGCGCAGCGGGACCCTCGAGACGTCGAACTCCTGCGACAATTCGCGCTCCCGCAGGCGACTGCCGGGTGGGTAGGCGCCCGAGATGATGCGCTCGCGAATCACCGAATAGATCTGCTTCGGGAGCGGCACGTCCGACAGTCCGCCGGCCACGCCCGTGCCCAGAGTCGGCGTCGTGGATTCCGCGACCCCGATCTCGCCGTTCAGGTTCACCGTCATGAACCGATCATGGCATACCAAGTTGAAGTCGACCACTGGACGCGTTTCACGATGGTGCTGGTCAGAGGGATTAACCCGAATGTAACGCTCCACGCTTGGCGCTCGGGTTCCGCACTTGGTAGACCATATACATCCGGCCCGGCAGCGCAGTGTGGCGCAATTCGGTCGCCGCTCACTTCGTCGAAAGCTTCGGAACTACCCTCTCCATTCGGAAGGAATCCCGTGTCCACTGAACGAAAAAAGCTTGCTCGCAAGGGTTTCGGGTACGCGCTGATCGGCCTGGCGGTCACCTCCTCCCTGGTGGCGTGCACCAGCGCGGCCAGGACCGACGCCGACGGGGGACCGGGCGACCGGCCCGTCGTCCTGGCCTACCAGAATCAGATCGCCACACTCGACCCCATCCGCGCCGACTACGCTCAGACGAACTTCGTCGACCAGGCGTTGTACGACACCCTGGTCACCTACGACGCCGACAACGAGATCGTCGGTCAGCTGGCGTCCGAGTTCGCCCCGTCCCCGGATGCGCGATCGATCCAGATGACCTTGCGCGCGGCGACCTTCCACGACGGTGCTCCAGTCACCGCCGAGGACGTCCGGTACACGCTCGATCGGACGGCGGCGCTGGGCCAGGGCATTGCCGGCCAGATGACCGGATACCTGGGTACCACGGTCACCGGCCCGCAGAGCCTGACGATCGAACTGACGGAACCGAACTCGCTGTTCCTGGGCGCTCTCTCGAAGATCTACGTCCTCAACTCGGCCCTGGTGAAAGCCAACGAGGGGACCGACCGGGGGCAGGCGTATCTCGCGGGCCACGATGCCGGGTCCGGGCCCTACGTGCTGGCAGGCCCGGGCGGTGCCGACACGTACAACCTGACACGGTTCGACGACTACTGGGCGGGCGACGAGGGGCGTCCGGCCGCGCTCGTCTATCGGCGAATCGACGAGAGCGCCACGCAGAGTGCGGAACTGAAGGCCGGCAACATCGATGTGTCGTTCGGGCTCACCAACGCCGACGCCGAGGCGCTGAACGGCTTCTCCGGTGTGACGGTGCAGAGTCAGCCGGTCAACCTACAGGCGAACATCTTCTTCAACGTGATGAACGGGCCGACGGCGAACAAGGCCGTACGGCAGGCCGTCCAGATGGCGTACGACTACACCGGTGGCCTCGAGACGATTCGGGGTGGCAACGGCAGCATCGCCACCGGCCCGCTGCCCGGACAGTTCTCGTGCCGGCCGGATATGCCCGCCTACGGGCAGGATCTCGATCAGGCGAAGAAGTTGCTCTCCGACGCCGGGATGTCCGATCTGACCCTCACCATGAAGTTTCAGCCCGTCTTCAGGGAGCAGGAGCGCGAAGCGACGCTGCTGCAGTCCAACCTCGCGCAGATCGGTGTCACGCTGGATCTCGAGCCCATCGCGTACGCGGACTATCTGTCGGCTCTGAAGTCGCCCGACTCGATTCCGCAGATGATGCTCGCCACCGACTTCGCGCAGTACCCGGACCCCGGAGTGATGCTGGTCAAGACGTACAAGTCGGACCAGGTCGGAACGAACAAATCCGGATACAGCAATCCCACGGTGGACGAGTTGCTCGGCCGGGCGGCCGAGACCTCCGATGCCGAGGCGCGGTGCGACCTGTACAAGCAGGCTCAAGAGGATATTCGCAACGACGCGGTGGCCGTCAACATGTACACCCTGGGGCAGACCACCGCTCACAGCAACAGGGTGACCGGTGTCGGTCCGGCGGTTGTGGGCAGCGGAGTCTGGGTTCCCGCGATTCGCGTGGCGTGAGGGAGTACCCGATGACCACACTCGACCTGCCTCGCGCAGTAGACCGTGTCACGGCGCCGGCGGCGTTTCTCGGCCGCAAACTGGGCGCAGCGCTCCTCACCCTGGTCGGATTGGCCACCATCGTCTTCGCCATGACCAAAGTGATTCCCGGGGACGAGGCTCAGGTGGCCGCGGGGGAGAGCGCCACTCCGGAACAGGTGGAAGAGGTGCGTAGTCAGCTGGGTCTCGACAAGCCGGCGGCCGTGCAGTATTTCGACTATCTCGGCCGGATGCTCCACGGCGATCTGGGCACCTCGAGTTCCACCCGTCAGCCCGTGCTCGACGACGTCCTCGCACGCCTGCCCGGAACGCTCGAATTGGTTCTTCTCGCAATGGTGCTCGCGGTATCCTTCGCGGTCCCGATGGCGACAGTCGCGGCGGCGCGATCACGAGGAGGATTCGACAAGGTCAGCCGCGTCGGTGCGATCGTCGCCTTCGGGCTGCCCGGTTTCTGGCTCGCGCTGATGCTGCAATGGGTGCTGGGCTCGTGGATGCAGATCCTGCCGATCTCGGGACGCATCTCGGTGGGCGTCGAAGTCCCGCACCGAACGGGGATGACACTCGTCGACGCCGCCCTCGCCGGAGACTTCGCCGCGTTCAGCAATGCGTTTCAGCACCTGATGCTGCCCGCGTTCGTGCTCTCCGTCGCCGTCGCAGCACAGATGTTCCGGGCCCTCCGTGCCGATCTCCTCCGGGTCCGGAGCCGCGATCACATGACAGTTGCCCGAGCGAAAGGTGTTCCCACCCTGAGGTTGTGGACCCGGCACGCGCTTCCCAACGCGACCGGACCGCTTCTGAACATCATCGGCATCGAGATCGGCATGCTGGTCGGTTCCGCGATCTTCGTCGAATCCGTGTTCGGGTTGTCCGGGGTCGGTGACTACCTCTCCAATGCGGTGAGTCGCAAGGACATCACCGCGGTCATCGGCACCGTCACGGTCATCGGTGTGATCGTCGTCGTCGCGAATTTCATCGTGGACATGCTCCAGCTGGCCCACGACCCCCGGCTGCGCACACCCGGAAAGGTGCAGTGAGTCCGATGAGTCTTGCAGCGAATGTCACCGGAGTGGCCGGAGTGGCCGGCCGATGGCGATCCGCGGCGATCCGCGGTCGTCGACGCCGATCGCGATGGGGACTGCTCGACAGTGTGGTGGTCGGTACCGTCGCCGTGATCGTGCTACTCGCCGTCGTCGGTCCGTGGGTCGCACCCGAATCCGTCTACCGGTCGGACATCGCGAACGCCCTTGCCGCTCCCAGCAGCGACCACTGGCTGGGGACCGACGACCAAGGGCGAGACGTGCTGTGGCGCACGATCGCGGGTGCCCGGTCGTCGGTGCTGTCCGCCGTTCTGGTCGTCGCCGCGTACTCGCTCATCGGAACGGTGCTCGCCACGATGGCCACCGTCGGAGGACGGTGGGTCGACGAAACTCTCATGCGGGTGACGGACATCGGGTTCGCTCTTCCCGGACTCGTCGTGGCACTGGGTATCGCCGCCGCACTCGGTCCGAGCCTGAGCAGCGCCCTGATCGCGATGATCGCCACCGGCTGGCCGTACACGGCGCGACTGCTGCGCGGCGTGATGCGCGAGACGATGGCGTCGCCGTTCGTGGACGGTGCAGTGGTCCTCGGGGTCAGCCGATGGCGCCTGATGACACGGCACGTGCTGCCGAACTCGCTCGACGTCATGACCGTCAAATGGGCGGGGGACATCGGCAATACCGTCCTGGTGCTCGCGGGTCTGTCGTTCATCGGTGTCGGTGCGCAGCCGCCGAGCGCAGAGTGGGGCGCGGCCGTCGCCGGCGCACGTGACTACCTGTCGACGGCCTCGTGGGCTGCGCTCGTGCCGGGCATCGCGATCGTCATCACGGCCGCGGCCTTCGGGCTGCTCGGTGACATGTTGCACGAGCGGCGCGACCCCGCACGACGAGGAGTGTGATCGATCATGACGACAGAAGTAGTTCAGCGCACCGCACTCCTCCGGATCTCCGGGCTGACCATCGACACCGAGCCGGGTGGCACGTCCGTCCGGTTGGTGGACGGCGTGGATCTCACGGTGGCGGCGGGCGAGCGCGTGGCTCTGGTGGGAGAATCGGGTTCGGGAAAGTCGGTGACGGCACGCGCACTCATGCGTTTGGACGGTTCACTGGCGATCGGCGGTTCGATTCGGCTGGGCGACACCGAGATCCTGGCGCAGACCGAACGCCGCCTCGCCGCGATCCGGGGTAGTCGCATCGGGATGGTGTTCCAGGACCCGATGGGCGCTCTCGACCCGCTGCAGACGATCGGCGCGCAGGTGAGTGAGCCGCTGCGGCAACGCGGCGTCAGGAAAAAGGACGCACTTCGACGGGCTGCCGAGGTGTTGAGTGAACTCGGGGTCGCGCGTGCACACGAACGACTCGGCGCCTATCCGCACGAATTCTCCGGGGGTATGCGGCAACGCGTGGTCCTCGCGATGGCACTCATCGGGGAGCCGGAGATTCTGATCGCCGACGAGCCGACGACAGCGCTCGATGTCCGAGTGCAACAGCAGGTGCTGAACCTGCTCGACGAGGTCACCCGTGAACGAGGGCTCGGACTCCTGCTGATCACGCACGACCTCGGGGTCGTCGCCGGACTCGCCGACCGTGTCGCGGTGATGTACTCGGGGCGGATCGTGGAGGATCGCCCGGTCCGCGCACTGTTCGCGGACCCTCTGCACCCCTACACCGCAGGACTCCTCGCCGCAGTGCCGAGGCTGGATGTTCAGCTCGCCAGGATGACCACCATTCCCGGTGCGCCTCCGTCACCGGCGCTGCGGCCCGCCGGCTGCCCGTTCCATCCGCGATGTCCTGTCGCGATGGACCGCTGCGCGAGTGAAACCCCATCGATGACGGCGACCGCTGACGGTGGACGCCGCGCCTGTCATCTCGATCGAGGGAGCCGAAACTGATGAACGGGACACCCCTTCTCGACATCCGAGGTCTGAACAAGACTTTCGGAGGATCCCGCGGCAGCAAGGCACTCGACGACGTGTACCTGTCGGTGCCCGAGGGCGGCACGTTCGGACTGGTCGGCGAATCCGGTTCCGGCAAGTCCACGCTCATCAAGTGCATCGTGCGGCTCGAGCGACCGGACTCCGGGACCGTCACCTTCGAAGGGCGCGACGTCCATGCGCTCCGGGGCGGAGAGCTGCGCCGGTTTCGACGCGACGTCCAGTTGGTCGCGCAGGATCCGTACGCCAGCCTCAACCCTCGGATGACGGTGGAACAGATCGTCGGCGAGGGGCTCGTCGTCCACCGCCTGGCCCGTACCCGCGCGGAGCGGCGTGAGCGGGTCGCGCAGACCCTGATCGAGGTGGGTCTCGACCCGGATGCGATGGCCCGATTGCCCGCGACGTTCTCCGGTGGACAGCGGCAGCGCATCGCCATCGCTCGCGCCCTGATCCTTCGCCCGAGGCTGCTCGTGTGCGACGAACCGGTGTCGGCCCTGGACGTCTCGGTGCAGGCGCAGGTGATCAACCTGCTGGCGTCCCTGCACGAGGACCTCGGGGTGACGATCTTGTTCATCGCACACGATCTCGCGATCGTGCAGCAACTCTGTTCTCAGGTGGCGGTCCTTCGGTCCGGCGTGGTGGTGGAGGAAGGGCCCACCCGACAGGTGTTCTCCACTCCACGTCACCGATACACCCGCGAACTACTCGAGGCGGTGCCGGTTCCCGACCCGGTTCTGGCCCGCGCCGGGCGAACCGTTCCCGGTGGCGCCCTGACTCTGCCGTGAGGGCGTCGGGCCGCAGCCTTCATCTCATCGATCATCCCTGACAGAAGTAGGTAGACATGCGAATTGGTGTAGACGGACGCAAGATTCCCGAGAGCCGCACTCGGGGTCCCGTGAACAGCCTCGACCACGCCGGCGAACTGGGTATGGCCGGCTTGTTCTTCCGAACGGTGCTCGATATGAGTCCGGCCCTGGACGCCGGTGAATTGCGCGACATCCGATCCAAGGCAGACGAACTGGGTATGTACCTGGAGACCGGTCTGGGCAAGGTCAATCCCTACGCGAACCCGGAGGCGCCGGAGCTGCGCGCCGTCGGCGACGGTGACATCGTCCTCGGCTTCCGCCGGATGATGGAAGCGTGCGCCGCAATCGATTGCCGTGAGCTGTGGGTGGCCACTGCGAACTACAAATCGGCGTACAGCGGCCGCTGGGCATACGACCGCTTCCGGACCGACGTGACGTGGACGGAACAACTGGCCGCGACGGCGCGTTTTCTCGGAACACTGGCTCCGATCGCACGAGACCTCGGTATTCACCTCAACCTGGAAACACACGAGGAGATCACGTCGTTCGAACTGGTCCGTCTGGTGGAGGCGGTCGGCTCGGATGTGGTCGGGGTCGTGTTCGACACCGCGAACGTGCTTCAACGCCTCGAACATCCCGTCTGGGCGGCCGAACGGCTGGCACCGTACGTGCGTCAGACCCACATCAAGGACGCCGCGATCACGTACACCGAGGGTGGTCTCGCCTATCAGATGCGCCCGTGCGGTACCGGCGTCGTCGACTTCCATCGCATATTGCCGGTACTCGCGGCGGCGAATCCGGCGCTCAATCTCACGATCGAGAACGACGAGTCGCTCGACGACGTGCCACGTCCCCGGCGGACGATGCTCATCGAAGCGTTCGACCCCGAATTCCTGGACGGCCACCCCGATCTGACGGTCCAGGAGATGGCGGCGTACCTGGACATGGTGCAGTCGTACGACCGGCAGATCCGGTCGGGGGAACGGATCGACAACGCCGCCTATGCCGCGCTGCCGTACGGCTACGCGGAGACGGTGTCGTACATCAGGTCCAGCGCGGATCACGTGCGGAGCGTGTGCGCGGAACACGGACTTCCCGTCGAATCGGCCACCGCGGCGGGCAATCTCGCGGAGTCGGCGCGGTGACCGCCGGCGACGACGTCGGCACCGTTCGCCGTGACCTCGGTGCGTGCGCGCGTGCGCTGGGCGAGGATTCGACCCCTCGGGAGACCATCCGCACGGCGTCGGGTCTCGGTCTGCGGCACGTGGAGTTCGCTTCTCCGTTCGCGATTTCGTCCACACTCGATCCGGCCGTCTTTCGGGCACTTGCCGACTACGGGCGTTCCCTCGGCGTTCGGCTGAGCTGCGCGCTGGGAACGGTGTCCGCCGGGCATGCCGAGCGGACCACACGATTCCGTGAAGCGGGGCGGGGCGATCTGGTGGCGGGATTGAGCCAGGCGTTGACGGCTATCGGTGAACTCGGCACCGACTACGTCCAGGTCGTCGTGGGGACGCTGGACGACCGCTATGACGCGTCGTTCGTGTGGCCGGAGCAACTCGACGCCACGGCGCAGTTGTATCGAAACCTGTCCCCGGTGCTCACCGACCTGGGCCTGAAGCTCGCGGTCAAGACGCACGAGGAGATCACGTCACACGAAATTCTCGCGCTCATCGAGGCCGTCGGCTCCGATCATCTGGCGGTGGCTCTCGATCCGGTCAATTTGCCGGTGCGAGTCGAGGATCCGGAGCTGGCGACCGCCCGGCTCGCACCGCACGTTGCCCGGATTCACTACGACGACGCGTGGATCACCTTCACCGGTCGCGGTCTCGCGCGACGGTTGTGCCCGGGCGGTGAGGGCGACATCGACTGGGGAGCGATCTTCCGCATCCTCGACGGCACAGGATCCGGCGCCCCGGTCCTGATCGACCTGCACCGCGGAGAGTTCGAGATGCCGGTGTGTGACGAACGGTGGCTGCTGCAGAACAGCGACGTCTCACTGAGGGAACTCTCGATCCTGTCGGCCAGGGCGCGGCCCGACCGGCCTCCGGTGATGGCCGCGGCGCCGCGACTGCACGCTGCACTGTCCGAACTGGCGACGATGACGCGCGGGACGGCGGCATGACCGCGACGTTGTTGCACGGAGCCACCGTCGTGACGGTGGACCGTGAACGCCGGATCATCGACGACGGCGCCGTCCTGATCGACGGCGGGCTCATCAGTGCGGTCGGTGCCGGCCACGCGCTCCTCGCCGTCACGGATCCGTCCGTCCGCCGAATCGACTGCCGGGGCAAGCTGGTGATTCCCGGTCTCGTCGACGCCCACGGTCACGCCGGCCACTCGCTGATCAAGACACTGGGATGCGACAGCCCGACGTTCTGGATGCGAACCGTCACACCGGCCTACTTCCACGCCACGACACCGGAGTACTGGTATCACGACGGACTCGTGTCCGCGCTCGAGCGCGTCCGCGCCGGAGTGACGTGCGGCGTCAGCGTCATGGGATCACGCCCCCGCAGTGACGATCCCGAGATCTCACTGGCTCACGCACGCGCCTACCGGGAGGTCGGATTACGCGACGTCGTGTGTGTCGGGCCGGCGGGTTTGCCGCTGCCCCACGCAGTCACGCAGTGGTCCGGCGGGGTACCCCGTCGACGCGAGGTCGGATTCGACGAGTTGCTGTCCGGCGCGGAATCGGTGATCGAGACGGTGAACGGCTACGAGGGCGATCTCACGTCGGTGTTCCTGACCCCTTTCACGATCGTCCCCTCGGTCGATCCGTCCCACCCGTCGCGACCCGACGTCGCCACCCATCTCACCGACGACGATCGCTACCAGGCGCGCCGGGTCAGGGAAGCCGCGGAGCGCTGGGGTGTCCGCATCCACTCGGACGCCTTCGGTGGCATGGTGCGGCTCGCGGCGAAGGACCGGGAGCATGCGCTCCTCGGGCCGGACGTCCACCTGCAGCACTGCACCGGTCTGTCCGCCGAGGAGGTC
This sequence comes from Rhodococcus wratislaviensis, assembly GCF_900455735.1. Taxonomy (GTDB): domain Bacteria; phylum Actinomycetota; class Actinomycetes; order Mycobacteriales; family Mycobacteriaceae; genus Rhodococcus_F; species Rhodococcus_F wratislaviensis. Next base: position 111,114 of record NZ_UAUI01000008.1, read on the forward strand.
GCGATCCTGGCGGAGACCGGGACGTCCGTGGGGCATGCGCCGGGAGGACGGGCGCCGGTACCCCAGATGCTGCAGGCAGGGATCACCGTTGCGATCACCACCGACGGGTCGTCGCCGCGGCGTCCCTTCGACCTCCTGCAGGCCGCCCGCGCCGCTCAGGCCGCCAATCAACTTCTCGCCGACGATCCCTACCTGCTGCCACCGGGCCGGTTGCTCGAGATGATCACGATCGACGCGGCCGCGGTCCTCGGAATGGCAGACGTCCTCGGATCCATCGAAGTGGGCAAACGAGCCGATCTGGCGATTCTCGACATGCGCAAGCCGCATCTCGTACCCAACTGGATGCCGGTGCATCGCCTCGTCTACGAGGCGACCGGAGCCGACGTGCACACCGTGATCGTCGGGGGAACGGTGGTGATGGAAGACCGCGTCGTGTGCGGAGTCGACGAGGCGGCGGCACTGGACGAGGGGGACCGGCACGCCCGACTGCTCGTCGAACGCGCCGGCCTGGCGCACCACCTCACCGATCCCGGATGGCGAAGCAACAGGCGTGAATTCGACGAGCCGATCGAGGTGACGGTGCCATGACGGAACCGGTGGTCAGGATGACGGCTGCCCACGTCCTGGCCCATCGCGACGGCGATCACGTGCTCGTCTCCGACGGAGAGATCGTCTATCGGGGCGCGCGGATCCTGCACGCGGGACGGGGATGGGACGGCCCGGTCGACGAGACGATCGACTGCGGCGACGCCCTGATCATGCCGGGATTCATCGACCTCGATGCGCTGGCCGACATCGACCACGCGTTGCTCGACTCCTGGGCGACACCCGAACTGGCACTCGGGCAGCAGTGGTCGGCCGACTACTTCCGATCGGGGCGACGCGATGTGTTCGACGCACCCGAACGTGCCGTCATCCGCGAATATGCTCTGGCGCAGCTTCTTCGGCACGGTGTCACCACCTTCATGCCGATCGCCTCCGAGGCTCACAGCAGCTGGGCGGAGACCTGTGACGACATGGTCGAGGTCGCGCGGATCGCGGAGCGTCTCGGAATCCGCGGATACCTCGGCCCCGCCTACCGGTCCGGCGTCAACGTCGTCGACGGTGGACGCCGGTCGGTGCTGTTCGACGAGGAACGGGGCCGAGCCGGGCTCCGGGACGCCGAGCGGTTCCTCGACTATGCCGCCGACCACGGCGGCGACCTCGTGCACGGCGCCCTCCTGCCCTGCAGGATCGAGACCCTGACCAGGGAACTGATGGCGGCGACCGCTCGGCTGGCGGTTGCCCGCGACACGGTGGTGCGACTGCACTGCATGCAGGGTGAGGTGGAGTTGGCGCTGCTCGACGAGTGGTACGGGATGCGCCCCGTCGAACTCCTCGAGGCGTCCGGACTTCTGGAGACGCGCCTGCTGGTGCCCCACGGCATCCATCTCGGCGCGCCGGGCGGCGGTCGCGGTCGGCAGGCGGACCTGCGGCGCCTGGCGGAGGCGGGTGTCACCATTGTGCATTGCCCGATGACGTCCATTCGGTACGGGGCCGTGCTGGAGTCGTACGACAGCTACCGAACGGCGGGTGTCCACATCGCGCTGGGAACCGACTCGTTTCCCCCGGACCTCGTCCGCGGAATCGACTACGGCACCAATCTCGCCAAACGGGCCGACGGGTCACTCGCGGCGGGTGCCACAGCCGACTACATCCGTTCTGCGACGATCGGCGGTGCTCGTGCCCTCGGCCGACCGGATCTGGGTCGGTTGCAGCCCGGAGCGAGTGCCGACTTCATCGTCGTCGATCTCGCCGACTTCGCCATGGGAGTCCGCGACGATCCGCTCCGCACCCTCACCATGAACGGAACGGCCCGCGACGTCCGCCGAACGGTGGTCGCAGGCCGCACCGTCATGGCCGACGGCGTCGTACTCGGCGCCGACCAGTCGCGGCTGCAGGCTCACGCGCAGGGTCTGTTCGAACGTATGCGAGCGGCCTACGGCGAACGCGACCACCGGCGCAGACTGCCGGCCGAACTCTTCCCGCCGACCTTCCCCGACATCACGAAAACCACGACACCGAAGAGGTATTCGCATGATCAATCCTGAGCGCTCGCACCTCGTCGAAGGCAGTCACTGGGTGAGTCCCTTCAACTTCGACGCCACCGTCCAGGCGCAGTACGACTGGCCTTCACCGTTCGCGCTGATCGACAGCACACTGCGGAAGACGCTGTTCACCGCAGGCGCAACCACATCGATGGACGGATTCGTGCGGATCGCCGCGGCGCTCGGTGCGGCGGGGGTCCGGGAGGAAAGCATCAACATCAACTGGGGTGGCGGAGCGTCACCGATGCCGCGCGAAGCGGCACTCGTTCAAGCCGTCGCCGCCCGGGACTTCGGATTCCGGCTCAACGTGTACGCCGACACCCTGCTGTCGGACGGAGAGAACTACCAGCAGGTCGGCATGACGGAAACCGTCGATCAACTGCACGAGTGGGGAGTGCGCACGTTCGCACCGGGCATCGTCCCGGCGCCCTCGGCCGCCGCCCGGTCACGTCAGTTCCGGGATCTAGAGAGGTTCTTCGAGTACCTGCGTGAGCTGGGCTGCGACGCCACGATCACGCTCGCCAACGTGGGCCGCCGCGACTTCGACGATCTGGTGGCAGCCTGCAACGTCGCCGTCGAACTCGGTGCGCGGCGCCTCGACCTGATGGACTCGACGAGCAGTCTCGGCCCGGAGGCGATGAAACTGTTCGTCCGCACGTTCCGGGAGCGCCTGGTCGAGGACGTGCCGATCACGATGCACGTGCACGACGACTTCGGACTCGGCACCGCCACGGCCATCGCGGCCGCGACGGCAGGCGCGAGCCCCGACGTATCGGTGTCCGGAATGTCCTACCGCGCCGGCTTCGCCGCGCTGGAGGAGGTGGTCCTCGGTCTCGAAGTTCTCTACGGCGTCGACACCGGGATCCACGTCGAACAGCTGACCTCCCTGGCGCAACTCGTCGCGTCCGAGAGTTCGGTGGGGCTGCCGCCGCTCAAGCCGGTGGTCGGAGGATATGCCCATCTCAAGCACATGCCCGGTGACGTCATCGCTGCGATCACCGGGGGACCCGACGTGTTCCCGCCCGTCTCGTCGTGCGTGAGCCCCGCCGTGGTGGGCGGTCGGCAGGAATGGGTATGGGACAGTCTCACCACCGACCGTATGGCCGAGGTGCTCCTGCAGTCACTCGGGCTCGAAGCCGACGCGGAGGAGATCGCGATCGTCCGCACCGCCCTGGACGACGCGGTGGCGGCGGTGACGTCCTATCCACGGTGGCTGACCTCCGGGGAGGCGTCCCGGGTGGCGGAAGAAAGCCTCGCACTGTATCGGCGTGCGAGCGCCCATGCCTGACACTGCCGTTGTCACGCTCAATGCCCTGGACGAGTCCGCTCTGGAGAACGAGCTGCTGATCTGTACGCCGTCGCGGACCTGGGCCACCGCGGTGCTGTCCGCACGCCCGTACGCCGACCGAGAGGACCTTCTCGCAGCAGCCGCGGACGCATGGCGGTCCCTGACGCCCGCAGACGTCGCGACGGCGCTGGCGAACTACCTTCCGCTCTCGGACCCTCCCGACTCGGCCCATGCCGCCGCCGAGCACGGTGCACTCGTCGCCAGTTCGGCCGGAAGACTCACCGTCCTACGCGAGCGGGAGTCCCGGTATCGCGCCCGGTTCGGCTTTCCCGTGGTCATCGCGGCGAAGGGGCTCACACTGGAGCACATCCTGGCGGAGATCGATCGGAGACTGACCAACGACCGAGCCGACGAATTGGTTCTCGCCGCAGGTCACATGGTCGCGATCGGAGAGGGGAGGATCGCGACGTTGATCGCGAGGTGTGAAGGGCCGGGGTGACTGCGATACATTCGAGCCGATGATCAGGACTGTCGAAGCGAGCACCCGGGCGCCGGCCGGCCGGTGGGACGACAGCTTCCACGCAGCGGCCGCCGTCCTGGAGGCATTCGGGCACGACACGTCGCAGGCCGGCGGGTGCGTGGCGGTGGTGTCGACGGATCTCGGGGTCTGGGTGTTCGAAGGTGACCCGAGGTCGACGGTCGATGCGTTCGTCCACGCCGTGGAACGGGCGATCGTCGCCGGTGGGCAGGCGTTCGTGTTGGGATGCGCCCGGGTGACCGGGGCGGATCAGCGGGTCGTCCGGACTCTCCGGGTTCCCGGCGGCGACAGGATGGCGGCAGCCGCAGCACTGGCGCGTGAACTCGTCGGCGACCCGCAGGCGACAGTCAGAACAGCACCGGGTCGTCGAAACCCGGAGCGTGTTCGAGGGCCAGCAGTTCGCGCTTGGTGAGGGTGCCGCCACCGGCGGAGAATCCGCCCACCTGCCCGCCGGCGGCGAGGACGCGATGGCACGGGATCACGACCGGCAGTGGGTTGCGGCCGAGAGCCTGACCGACGGCCTGCGCGGCCCCCGGCTTGCCGAGTTCCGCCGCGATCTCGCCGTAGGTGAGCGTGGTGCCCGGGTCGATCGCGCGGGTGAGGTCGTATACGGTGCAGTCGAATTCGGGGACTCCCTCGAAGTCGAGGTCGATCCACCGCAGATCGTCGAGTGCGCCGCCCAGATGTTCGCGTATTCCGTCGATGGCCCGCTGGACCGGCGCCGGCGGCTGGTGCTCCACCGCATCCGGGAAACAGTGTTCGAGCCGCTGCCGGGTGGCTTCGGGTGAACCCTCGGGCAGTTGCACGCCCACGATCCCGGCGGCCCGCCACGCGATGGCGCAGGTGCCGAGGGCCGTGTCGAACAGGGCGATTCCTGTGGTCACCAATCCAGTATGCCTCCCACATCCGACGTTCACCTTCCGTTGACCACGGTTGGACATCCTCGAAGCTCGCCGACCGAGGAGATGTTTTCGTGTATCTGTCCCGCCGTACGCTGCTTCGCTCCACCGCACTCGGGTTGCTGGCCGTGCCCGCCGCCGCGTGCTCCGACTCCGGTAGCACGGGTCCGGCGCTGGTCCGCGAACGACCCACCCTGACGCACGGCGTCGCGGCCGGGGACGTGCGAGCCGACGGTGCGCTCGTCTGGGCGAGGTCCGACCGTCCGGCCACGATGATCGTGGAGACCTCGGCCACCGAGTCCTTTACCGACCCGGTGCGATTCGAGGGTGGGCTGCTCACCCCGGACACCGACGGCACCGGCAGGTTGCGGCTGACCGGGCTTCCCGCAGGGCAGCAGGTGCACTACCGGGTGACCCTCGAAGGCGACGACGGTGCCACCTCGGAGGCGGTGACGGGCGTCTTCCGCACCGCGCCGAGCGTGGCAGGCGACATCCGGTTGCAGTGGTCCGGGGACACGGCGGGCCAGGGATACGGAATCAACCCGGACGTCGGGGGAATGCGGGTCTTCGACACGATGGCCGCGCGCGACCCGCACCTGTTCCTGCACTCGGGCGACGTCGTGTACGCGGACGGGCCGTTGAAGGAGTCCGTCACACTGCCGGACGGACGCGTGTGGCGGAACACGGTCAGCGAGGCGAAGAGCGCGGTCGCGCAGACGTTGGACCAGTACCGCGGCCAGTACGCGTACAACCTCACCGACGACAACTACCGCAGGTTCAATTCTTCGGTGGCGCAGATCGTTCAGTGGGACGACCACGAGACCGTCAACAACTGGTACCCCGGCGAGGTGCTCGACCTCGACGCGTACACGGAGAAGAACGTGGACGTGCTGGCGCAGAGAGCGTTCCAGGCGTACCACGAATGGCTGCCGGTCGAGCCGGCCGACGCGGTCGACGGCCGGGTGTACCGCAAGATCGGATACGGCCCACTGCTGGATGTCTTCGTCCTCGACATGCGCACCTACAAGGACGCGAACGGGGTCAACACCGGTGCGGCCGGGCAGATTCTCGGTGCGGCCCAGAAGGAGTGGCTGATCCGGGAACTAGGTGCGTCCACGGCGACGTGGAAGATCATCGCCAACGACCTCCCGCTCGGGGTGGTGGTCCCGGACGGCGACACCGCGTTCGAGGGTGTCGCGAACGGGGAGCCCGGTCCGCCGTCGGGCCGGGAATCCGAGATCGCCCAGGTGCTGTCGGCGATCAAGGCGGGGCGGATCACCGGGACGGTGTGGCTCACCGCGGACGTGCACTACACGGCCGCGCACCGGTACTCGCCCGACCGCGCCGTGTACAAGGATTTCGACGAGTTCTGGGAGTTCGTCTCCGGTCCACTCAACGCAGGCGGCTTCGGTCCCAACGACCTCGACGCCACGTTCGGTCCCGAGGCCGTGTTCGTGCACGCGCCGCCCGCACCCAACTCGTCGCCGCTCGACGGATACCAGCACTTCGGTGAGGTGTTCATCGACGGGCAGACGTCGGAGATGCGGGTGGACCTCCTCGACGCGGCCGGGACGGTGCTGTTCAGTCAGCTGCTGCCGCCGCCCGCGCGCTGACCCCCACGTGAGTGCGAAAGTGTGCCCCCGCACACTTTCGCACTCACATGGGGGGAGGTCCAGTCAGCAGAATCTGGACTGCTCGACCTGCTGCTCGGGTCCGGTGGCTCCTCATGGAAAATCCCGCCGAGAGGGGCGCCGATCCGGAACTGCTCGAGGCGAAAAACGCCCTTACCTCCTTCTTTTGGGCCGTAGTGCGCAACCGCTGCGGCCAGGAGAACCATGCACGCGAGAGTGATCAGTGTTGTCATGGATTCGAGCTTCGCCAGAACTGGCTTTGAGTTGAATAGCCAAGAGGTCGATACTGGACCGCATGATGACTCGCGTACTCGGTGCACGCTCCCTGTCCAGGGACCTCGGCAACTGGCAGGATGACAGCGGCCGCCGGTCGGCGGCGCGGCCCGCCTACCGGGCGCTGGCCGACGGGATCCGCTTACTCGTGCACGACGGCCGCATCCCGCTGGGTGTCGCGTTGCCGAGCGAGCGCGAACTGGCGTCGATGCTGGAGTTGAGCCGGACCACGATCACGTCATCGTATTCGGTGCTCCGCGACGAGGGGTATCTCATCAGCCGTCAGGGGTCGCGCAGCACTGTCGCGCTGCCGCTCGGGGCACGACAGAACGGGCTGATGTTCCGGGCGCACCAGCCCGGTTCCGACAGCTCGGTGGTCGACCTCAGCTATGCGGCGATGGCCGCACCCGCGGAGGCGGTCGAGCAGGCCTACGCCTATGCGTTGCAATCGCTTCCGCAGTTCCTGCCCACTCATGGCATGGAGCCGGTGGGGATCGGCGCGTTGCGGGACGTGATCGCGGCCCGCTACCGGGCGCGGGGGCTGGAGACCTCGCCCGAGCAGATCATGGTCACCTCCGGTGCTCAGCACGCGTTGCGGCTACTCCTCAACGTGCTCACCGCGCCGGGGGAGCGCGTGCTGGTCGATCACCCCACCTACCCCAACGCGCTGGAGGCGATCCGCAGGGTCGGTGCGCGTCCGGTCCCGGTTCCCGTCCGTCCTGAGGGCGGGGCGTCCGGGGCGTGGGATCTCGACGGAATCCGCAGCGCCGCCCGGCAGACCGCGGCCCGGATGGCGTACCTGATCCCGGACTTCCACAACCCCACCGGACTGTGCCTCGACGCGTCCGGGCGGGCCGAACTGGCGCGGATCGCGCGCGATACCCGCATGACCCTGGTGGTGGACGAGACGATGGTCGACCTGTGGCTGGACGAGCCGTCACCGGCGCCCGTCGCGGCGCACGGCAGGGGAGCCGCGAAGTCGGAGGTCGTGACGATCGGATCGGCGGCGAAGTCGTTCTGGGGCGGGCTCCGCGTCGGCTGGATTCGTGCCGATCCGGCGCTGATCACCCGGCTCGCCGGGGCGCGGGCCGCGGTCGATCTGGGCACGCCGGTGATGGACCAGCTCGCGGCGGCGCATCTGCTGTCCGACGACGAACTCGTCCTCGCGCGTCGCCGGGCGGAGCTGCGGGAACAGCGGGGCGCGATGCTCGACGCTCTCGCCGACCGCCTGCCGGACTGGATCCCGACCATCGGTTCGGGAGGGATGTCGCTGTGGCTGCGCATGCCCGCGCCGGTGTCGACTGCGCTGGCCGCGACGGCCCCCAATTTCGGGGTGCTGCTGGCGGCGGGACCGCGGTTCGGGGTGGAGGGCGCATTCGAGCGGTTCGTCCGGCTCCCGTACGCGCGGACGTCCGACGAGTTGCGTCGCGGTGTCGACTGCATCGCGGCAGCGTACGACACGCTGGCCGTCGACCGTGACCTCGCGGAACCGTCCCTCGTCGTCTGATCACGTGAGTGGCGAAGCGTGCCGGAGCACGCTTCGCCACTCACGTGGGGGTCAGGTCCAGACGGTGTCGATGTCGACGCCCTCCCGGGCAGGCGGGGTGGGTGCGCCGGCAGGGGTGCGGGAGAACCGCGGCGCCGGGGCGTGCTGGGTGACGCCGTCGAGGTCGATCAGCGACCCGCGGGCGGCGATGTGCTCGTTGGACGGCGCCTCCGCGAACGTCAGCACGGGCGACACGCAGGCGTCGGTGCCGAGGAAGATGGCCGCCCACTCGTCGCGGGTCTTCGACAGGAACTTCTCGGCGAAGACCTTCTTCATCTGCGGCCACGCCGAGATGTCCATCTGCTGCGGCAGTTCGGCGGGGTCGAGTTCGAGGCCCTGCAACAGCAGGGCGTAGAACTGCGGCTCGATCGAGCCGACGGCCATGTACTTGCCGTCGGACGTCTCGTAGGTGTCGTAGAACGGCGCGCCGGTGTCGAGCAGGTTGACGCCCCGCTCGTCGGACCAGACGCCGCGGCCGCGGAACGCCCACATCATGTGCGACAGGGCCAGTGCGCCGTCGACCATCGCCGCGTCCACGACCTGGCCCTTGCCGGACGACTGGCGCTCCACCAGCGCCGACAGGATCCCGAAGATCAGGAACATCGAACCGCCGCCGAAGTCGCCGACCATGTTCAGCGGCGGCACGGGACGCTCACCCTTGCGGCCGATGGCGTGCAGGACACCGGTCAGCGAGATGTAGTTGATGTCGTGTCCGGCGGCGCTGGCCAGCGGACCCTCCTGGCCCCAGCCCGTCATCCGTCCGTACACGAGACGCTCGTTGCGCCCGAGGCAGACGTCGGGGCCCAGGCCCATGCGCTCGGTGACACCGGGACGGAAGCCCTCGATCACGACGTCCGCCCGCTCGATCAGACCGAGGACCTTCTCGACCTGCTCGGGGTCCTTCAGATTGGCCTCGACGACGCGACGACCACGCTGGATCTGGTCGTACGGGCCGTCGGGCGGAATTACTCCGGGACGCTGGACGCACACCACGTCGGCGCCGAGATCGGCCAGGAGTGTGGCGGCGTGCGGGCCCGGTCCGAGGCCTGCGAATTCGACGACGCGAATGCCCGCGAGGGGGCCCTTCTTCTCTGTAACTGGAGCAGACACGCGAGTTCCTCATTCCGGTGCGAGACGACCTGTCGAATCGACGTTAACTTGCGCCCCTCCGTCCGTGTGCCCCGGGTCACGGGAGACCGCCGTGGGTGACCCCGCGCTCTTGCCTGCCCACGGGTGCGCGGGGCACAGTTGATTCATGAGTCTTCAGGGTGAGCTCGTGAGTTTCGTGGCCAGCACCGATCTGGACGTCTCGGAGATGTTCTACGTGGAGACCCTGGGGCTGACGCTCGTCTCACGGGACGAGTTCGCATTGGCCCTCGATTGCAACGGGTCACTGCTCCGGGTCACGCTGGTGCAGGTGAAGGCCGACACGGGGTACACGGTGCTGGGGTGGAAGGTCGCCGATCTGAACAAGGTCGTCGAATCGCTGCGCAGCAAGGGCATCGAGTTCACCGAGTATCCGGGGATGGATCAGGACGAGCACGCGGCCTGGCGCGCCCCGGACGGCATCCGCGTCGCGTGGTTCCGGGATCCGCACGGCAACGTGCTGTCGCTTTTCGAGGATCCGAACTGACCGGCGTCAGGGGCGGGCCGCACCGCGGTCGGCGAGCAGTGCCTCGGTAGCGGCCCACAACCGCGCGGCGAGGTCGGCGTCGCGTGCGTCCTTGCTCGGGTGAACCACCTTGCAGCCCTTGACGTATGCGCCGGTGAACTTGCCGGTCTCGGTCGCGGTGGCGGTCCAGACCACCGTTTCCGCCCCCTTCTGCACCTCGGCCATGAACGGCGTCAGGAGCGTCCCCACCACCTGGTAGCCGAACGGCAGACCCCGGCCGAGGGTGGTGCCGCGGACGAATCCGGGATCGGCGCAATTGACGACCAGCCTCGCCGGATCGGACCGGCGCGCCAACTCGCGGGTGAACAGGGTCAGGGCGAGTTTGGAATTGTTGTACGCACGCTGGCCGTGGAACGTGTCCTTCGTGCCGTCGAGGTCGTCGAAGTCGAGGTGCCCGCCGCGATGACCGGACGAACTGATGTTCACGATGCGTGCCGGATGCCGGTACCCGGCGGCGTCGGCGGTCGACGCCCGCGCCATCGCCGCAGCCAGCGTCGTCGCCAGCACGAACGGCGCGAGGTAGTTCACGGCGAACGTCTCTTCGATGCCGTCGACCGTCAGCTGCCGATGGCCCACGTCGATGCCTGCGTCGTTCACCAGCACATCGATCCGCGGGAACCGGTGCAGCAGTTCCTCGGACAGCTTGCGTACCCGGTCGAGCGAGGACAGGTCGGCGAGCGCCGAGTTCAACCGGTCGCGGTCGGTGCTCTCGGACAGTTCGGCGATCGCCGCGTCGATCTTGTCCTGGTCCCGGCCGACCAGAACGACGGTGGCGCCGCGGCGTGCGAGTTGGCGGCAGGTCTCCAGGCCGAGCCCCGAGGTGGCACCGGTGACCACCATGGTGCGGCCTGCGAGATCGTTCGACTCGGTCATCCTCGCCTCCCGAATGCAGGTCCCTACGAGAGTAGGGCAACCGGGTGGGTCGCACCGTGGAACGAAAACACCGCGAATCCGCCCGCGACGGCCGCCGACTAGCGCCGGTGCTCGTACCCCAGCCAGGCGCGTCGACGTTCACCGAGCGGATCGTTCTCCACTCGGCTCGTGTCGTCGATGATGAGCGTCTCCCGGCGCTCCGGCGAGTACCGGGGCCAGCCGGGTGCGGGGGTCCCGTGCCGGGCGAAATGCAGCCAGTGCGACTGGACGGTGTCGGTGACGGCCCGCAACCCGCGGCGACCCCCGAGTGCGGTGAGCAGCCGCGCCCACGGCCCGGTCAACCCGAACACCGCGTACATCTCCGTCGCGTGGGTCGCGCCCAACCCCAGGACATGGAGCAACCGGGGTGCGAAGTCGTACCGGTAGCTGTAGGTCGGTGCGACGGTCGTGTGGCCCTGCGCGCACAGGACGGACGGTTCCCAGAACGTCACGTCGCCGCCGAGGTCCGCGGCCGCACGCCGACGGGGATAGCCGGGGTAGGCGGCGATGGCCCGTTCCTTCACCGACGCGTCCACGTGCGAGAACATCTTTTCGATCCGGGTGGGATCGGTGGGCAGGATGTTCAGGAACCGGGGAAAGACCCTGCCCTCGTGGCGGTTCGTGCCGATGATGAGCGGAACCGGGTGCCCGGAACCGGAAGCGAAACAGTCGAGCGGGTGCGTGGGAAGGAAGAATCCGTCGACGACGGGCGCGAACGCGCGGGTTCCGGGTTCCTCGTCGGCCCCCCGGTGCGCCAGTGTCGTCCCCGCTTCGACGAAGTCGGCCGGGTCGGCGGTCTCGAGCCACGTCGCGGCCTCGGAGAGCGGGACCCCTGCGATCTCGAGGAATTCGCGCGACCACCGCGCCGCTCGCTCGGGGTGGTACGCGGACGCCACCGGAGGGCTCTCCGCGATGGCTCGCGCGAACAGGCCTTTCGCGGCGGGGGTGGTCATGAGTGTGGTGACGGCGTTGGCGCCGGCGGATTCGCCGAAGATGGTGACGTTGTCGGGGTCGCCGCCGAATTCGGCGATGTTGCGTTGCACCCATTCGAGTGCGGCGACTTGGTCGCGGAGTCCGAGGTTGGAGTCGAAAGGTCGTTCGGGGGTGGAGAACTGGGTGAAGTCGAGGTAGCCGAGCGATCCGAGGCGGTAGTTGATCGAGACGTACACGATGTCGCCGCGGCGGACCAGCGACTCGCCGCCGTAGAGCGACGAGGACGAGGACCCGCCCGAGTAGGCGCCGCCGTGGATGAACACCATCACGGGTCGCGGCGTTCCGGAGGCGGACCCGGGTGCCAGCACGTTCAGGGTGAGACAGTCCTCGTCGGTCCCACCACCCTGCGGGGCGGGGGACCCGAAGTGGAAGGCCCGCCGGACACCCGACCACGGCTCGACCGGGTGCGGGGCCCGCAACCGCAGAGGCCCGACGGGGGGCGCGGCGTAGGGGATACCCCGCCAGGCAGCCAGGTCGTCGTCGATCCGGCGCCCTCCGACGGCGCCGGCTTCGGTGTGGACCTCGAGAACGCTCACAGGCCCTGCCCGTGATAACCCTGGTACCCCTCCCAAGCCAGCCTGCGCTCCCGGCGCGGATCGTCCTGAACGGTGGTGACGGTGTCGAACACGAGTGTTGCCCTCCTGTCGGTGTCGTACTTCGGCCACGACGCCAACGGTGTTCCCTGCGAAGCGAAGTGCAGCCAGTGCCGCTGCACGGTGTCCGTCACGTCCTTCAGCCCGCGACGACCACCCGGCAGGGTGAGGCCGCGGCCGATCAGGGTGTCGGCGATGTCGAACACCGCGAACAACTCGAACCCGTGTGTGGCGTCCAGTCCGAGCCATTTCATGGCGCGCGGAGCGAAGTCGAAACGATAGCTGAAGGTGGGGGCGTACGCGGAGTGGGCCTCGGCCAGTTCGATCGACGGCATCCAGAACGTGAGATCGCCGCCCAGGTCGACGGCCGCGTCCGGCGCCGGGTAGCCGGGATACGCGGCGGTCACGCGGGCCTCGGCGCCGGGGTCGGTGAGTGCGAACATCCGCCCGATCCGGTCGGGGTCGGTCGGCAGCCCGTCCAGGAGTTTCGGGAACAGGGTGCCCTCGCGGGCGTTGGTGCCGATGATCAGCGGAACCCGGTGCGCCGAGCCGTCGGCGAACGCGTCGAGCGGCGGCTTCGGCAGGAAGTCGCCGTCGATCACGGGTCCGAACGGGTGCAGTCCCGGCGTCTCCGACAGCACCTTCGCGCCGAGACGATTTCCGGCCCGGCCCAGTGCGCCGACCGGTGACGAGGCGAGCGCCTCTGCGGCAGTGTCCGGTTCGGCCCCGAGCAGCGTCACGTAGTCGGACGCCCACTGGGCCGCGCGGTCGGCGGTGGTGACGAGTCCTGGGGCGGAACTCTCCGAGATCGCCCGCGCGAACAGGCCTTTCGCGGCGGGGGTGGTCATGAGTGTGGTGACGGCGTTGGCGCCGGCGGATTCGCCGAAGACGGTGACGTTGTCGGGGTCGCCGCCGAATTCGGCGATGTTGCGTTGCACCCATTCGAGGGCGGCGACCTGGTCGCGGAGTCCGAGGTTGGAGTCGAAAGGTCGTTCGGGGGTGGAGAACTGGGTGAAGTCGAGGTAGCCGAGCGATCCGAGGCGGTAGTTGATGGACACGTACACGATGTCGCCGCGGCGGACCAGCGACTGGCCGCCGTAGAGCGCGGTGGCCGACATGCCCAGCGTGTATGCGCCGCCGTGGATGAAGACCATCACCGGGCGTGCCCCGGACGTACCGGGCGTGGCGAGCACGTTGAGCGTCAGGCAGTTCTCGCTGCTCGGCTGATACTTGCCCGGCCGGAGTGCGGTGAACTTCTTGTGCTGCACGGCGGCGTCGCCGAATTCGGTGGCGTCGAACTCACCGGACCACGGCGTGACCGGCTGGGGCGCGCGCAACCGCAGCGGCCCGACCGGGGGAGCCGCGTAGGGAATTCCGCGCCACGCGACCAGGTCGCCGATGCGCCGGCCACGGACCACCCCTGCGGTCGTCCTCACCAGCGTGTCGGTTGCGAGAGTGTCTGACGCCATGTCGGAAACTATACGGAGACCGACTGAGGGGCCTTCTCCTCCGCCGCCTGTGGTCCGTCCGGCTCAGCGCCGCGCCTCCAGCAGCCGCAGCCATACCTCGCTCACGGTCGGGTACGACGGGACCGCGTGCCACAGCGCGTCGAGTGGCACCTTCCCGACCACCGCGATGGTGGCGGCATGGATGAGCTCACCGACATCCGTGCCCGCGAACGTCGCCCCGACCAGGGTGTCGGTGGCCCGGTCGACCACGAGCTTGGCGTGACCGCTGAAATCGTCGCGGGCCAGTGACGAGCCGGCGACGGCGATGTCGACCTCCACGGTCTCGACGTCGACGCCGGCGTCCCGCGCCTCCTTCTCGGTGATCCCGACGGCCGAGACCTCCGGATCGGCGAACACCACCTGAGGAACCTGGCCGTGGTCGGCGGTCGCCCGGAATCGGGACCCCTCCAGCGGCCTGCCCTCGGCGCGGGCGGCGATCACGTCGCCGCAGACGCGGCCCTGGTACTTGCCCATGTGGGTGAGCAATGCGCGGCCGTTGGCGTCGCCCACGGCGTACAACCACTCGTCCGCCGTCGTCAGGTGGTCGTCGGTGGTGAGGTATCCGTGGGAGTTCAGCAGTCGCGCGTCCAGGCCGAGCGCCGACGTCGCCGGTGTGCGCCCGGTCGCGACGACGATCTCGTCGACGACGAGCGGATCCTGTCCCGCCACGTCCAGGGTCACCGGGCCGCCATGGATGCGGCCGATCCCCGTGTCCCGGGCGTCGGCCCGCTCGACGCCGCGAAGGTCCGCGCCGAAAAGGATCCGGGCACCCTTCTTCTCCAGTGAGCGGGCCACCCGCTCACCGGCGAACGGTTCGTTCTTCGGGAGCAGTGCCCGGCCGCGCACCACCATCGTCAGTTCCTCGACGCCGAGGTCCAGCAGCCACGTCGCGCTCTCGCATGCCACGACGCCGCCGCCGATCACGGCGACCCGGCGCGGAATCTCCCTCAGGTTGGTGGCGTCCCGCGAGATCCACGGCAACGCCGCCCGCAGGCCCGGGGTGTCGGGGACCGCGGCGGTCGTCCCGGTGGCGACCACGACGGCGTGCCGGGCGCGCAGCTCGCGGGAATCGCCGACCGTCACCGTGCGGTCCCCGGTGATGCGTGCGGATCCGCGAATGACGTCGATCCCCTGCGAGTCGGCCCACATCACCTGCGAGGAGTCGTCGTGGTTGCTGGTGAACGAGTCGCGTCGCGCCAGCACGGCGTCCACGTCGAGCGGACCGGCCGACACTCCGGGCATGTTGCGCGCCGCCCCGAGGACGTCGCCCGGGCGCAGCAGCGCCTTGCTGGGCATGCAGGCCCAGTAGGAGCATTCACCGCCGACCAGTTCGTGTTCGATCAGTGCCGCGGTGCGGTCGCTGCCCGCGATGGCGTAACTCGCCGCGTTCTCACCCGCGGGGCCGCCTCCGATCACGATGACATCGAACTCTTCCGCGCCGCTCCCAGAGTCAGTCATACCTGTAACCGTAAGCCGGGCGGTGCGCGATGTCAGAGGTTCCGGCGGGCCTCTCGCGTTGTTACTCGCGGGTAGATACTGTGGCGGAATGAGACGGCAGAAGATTCTGATCACCGGGGCCAGCTCGGGACTCGGCGAAGAGATGGCTCGTCGGTTCGCGGCACAGGGACGAGACCTCGCGCTGTGCGCGCGCCGCGTCGAACGGCTCGAATCCGTGCGGGACGAATTGCAGGCGGCGCATCCCGGGATCACCGTTGCCGTCCGCGAACTCGACGTCACCGACCACGACGCGGTGGTCCGGGTCTTCGGCGAACTGCGTGACGAGCTGGGCGGACTCGACCGCGTCGTAGTCAACGCCGGACTCGGGAAGGGAGCCCGGATCGGAACCGGCCGCGCCGACGCCAATCTCGCCACCGCCCGCACCAACTTCGTCGGCGCCCTGTCGCAGTGCGAGGCGGCGCTCGGGATCTTCCGCGAACAGAACTCCGGGCACCTGGTGCTCGTGTCCTCGATCAGTGCCGATCGGGGTCTGCCCGGCCCGAAGGCGGCGTACTCGGCGAGCAAGGCGGGAGTGTCGGCCCTCGGCGAGGCGCTGACCGCGGAGCTGGCGAAGAGTCCGATCGTGGTGACCACGCTGCTGCCCGGGTACATCGCCACCGACATGTCGGGCAAGGCCGGCGACAGTGCCAAGATGACGGCCACCCTCGACGAGGGCGTCGATGCAATGGTCGCGGCCATCGAGAAGGAGACGAACCGCGCTGCGCTACCCGGAATCACATGGCGAGGAATCGACCTCGCATTGAGATTCCTTCCTCATGCATGGACATCCCGGTTCGTGTAGGACTGACCTATGACGACCGCCCAGGAATCCTCGTCCCTCGGCCTGCAGCGTTCGAGGCCGCGTGTCGTCATCGTCGGGGGAGGGTTCGGCGGAATCCACGCCGCCCGGCGGCTCCGCGACGTCGACGTGGACGTCACCCTGCTGGACCGGGGAACCAGCCACCTCTTCCAGCCGCTGCTCTACCAATGCGCGACGGGGTTGCTCTCCGAGGGCGAGATCAGCAGCCCGCTGCGGCACCTGCTGCGCGGCAACCGCAACGTGCACGTCGCCCTCGGGGAGGCACACGCGATCGACGCCGTCAGCAAGGTCCTGACCGCCAGTCGCTTCGACGGATCCACGTTCGACCTGCCCTACGACTACCTGATCGTCGCCGCGGGCATGCGACAGACGTACCACGGGCACGACGAGTACATCCAATGGGCGCCGGGGATGAAGACCCTCGACGACGCGCTCGCCATTCGCCGGAAGCTGATCTGCGCCTTCGAGATGGCCGAATCGCTACCCACCGCGGAGGAGCGCAGGCCGTGGCTGACCTTCGCCGTCGCGGGCGGCGGCCCCACCGGAGTCGAGCTGGCGGGCCAGATCCGGGAACTCGCCGTGCACGCCCTCGCCAACGAGTTCCAGTCCATCGACCCCTGCGAGGCCCGGGTGCTGCTGTTCCACGGCGGCGACCGCGTTCTCCCGTCGTTCAACCGGAAACTGTCCGCGGCGGCGCAGCGGACCCTCGACAAGGTCGGCGTCGAAACGCACCTCGGTGTGCACGTCACCGACGTCTGCGAGACCAGCATCGAGACGACGGCCAAGAACGCGGCCCGCACCAAGAAGCGCTACGGGGCTCGCACGATCCTCTGGACCGCGGGCGTCGAGGCCGTGCCGTTCGCTGCAGCTCTCGCGAATGCGCTGGGCGTGAAGCAGATTCAGGGTGGGCGCATCGCCGTCGAACCCGATCTCACCGTGCCCGGACACCCGAACGTCTGGGTGATCGGCGACCTGATGTCGCTGAATGACCTCCCCGGTGTGGCCGAGGTCGCGATGCAGGGCGGCAGGCATGTCGGTGGGTGCATCGCCCGCACGGTCGCAGGGGGAACGCCCGACCGCAAGCCCTTCAAGTACCGCGACCTCGGGAGCGCGGCGTACATCGCGCGCAGGCACGCGCTGCTCCAGGCCGGCCCGATCCGGATGTCCGGGTTCATGGGCTGGGTCTCGTGGGGTGCCATCCACATCGCGTTTCTCGCCGGATACCGCAACCGGTTCGGCACCCTGCTCAACTGGGCCGTCACGCTGGCATCGCGGACGCGCCGGGAGCGGGCGATCACCTACGGCGATCCGCAGTCGGCGCGTCAACCCTACGCCGAACCCGCGTCCGAGTCCTGACATCACCAGCCGCGGGCGGCGAGACCGTGCCGGGCGAGGACCGTCGTCGCCCGCT
Organism: Rhodococcus wratislaviensis; assembly: GCF_900455735.1. Lineage (GTDB taxonomy): Bacteria > Actinomycetota > Actinomycetes > Mycobacteriales > Mycobacteriaceae > Rhodococcus_F > Rhodococcus_F wratislaviensis. Next base: position 128,782 of record NZ_UAUI01000008.1, read on the forward strand.
CCCGGAGTTCGGCGTGGCCCGGACTGTCCAGCGACTCGAGTGCGAGGGTGTAGCGTCCGCCGAACCGGCTGAGATACGCGGACAGCCGGGTGCGGCTGGTCACGACACCCGGATGGACGGCCCGGGTGGCGATGCCGGTGGCGCGGTGACCGCCGATCGAGACGAGGGCGTCGGGTAGCGGCCCGATGTTGGAACACAGCACGTCCCGCTCGCCGGGGTTACCCGTGAGGGCGTGTGCCACCCGGTCGGGGACCAATTGCAGCATCTCCTCCGGGAACCCGGCCGGACTCGTCATCGCGGGCGCGGAGAACGCCGCTCGGCTCGCCGCCCGCACATCCGCGACGGTGTCCTGCGGGTGGACGTCCACCTCCACCACGGCGACGGAGTTCGCGGTGCCCGACGAGGTGGACGCCCCTCGCAGGTCCATCGGCACACTGATCGTGAGCGGCCGGGATTCACCGTCGCGTCGCGCCAACTCGGCCACCACACTCAGGAACAGGCTGTTCGGGGTTCCGCCTGCCTGCTCCGCGGCGGCGTCCCACCGCCCGGCGTCCACGTCCAGCACCGCCGCCGCAGGTGAGTGGCGCAGTGTGTCGGGGGACTCTTTGCCACTCACGTGCAGGAAGCGCCGGAGTTCCGCGCGACGGGTCCCGCTCACCACGAGACCGGCGACCGCACGCGCGGTTCCCGTCGTCACGCGGTGGGCGAGCCGGGTGGCGTCCCACATGTCCGCGACAGCGCCTTCCGAACCGGCCGTGTCCGACGGCGGCAGGCCCTGTAGTGCCGCCGCAATGGCGGCCGCCAGCCCGCGCGCGTCCGCGATCACGTGGGAACACACCAGCGACAGCACCGTGCCCCCGTCGGCCGGTCGCGCGCAGGCCAGACGCCAGGCGGGACCGTGCTCGGGGTCCACCGACAGCGAGCCCTGCTCGTCCGCCCACGCGAGGACCGCCCCGGCCTCGATCTCCGCGTACTCGACGGGAAAGGCGTCGCTACTCGGCTCGAACCTGGGCCGCGCGCCGGGAATCCGCGAACGCACCACGCGCCTGCCCAGCGGGCCCCGGGCGAGGTCGGCGCTCAGGGAATCGAGGGTCGAGGCATCCACCCGCCCGTCGGTACGCCACAGTCCCTGCATCACGATCGGCGTTCCCCACCCCCGATGGGTGCGCAGGAACATCTCGTCGACGACGCTCAATCGGGCGCTCACCAGCGAAGTGTACGACCGGTCGAGGTGGTCGCCGCACGTCGACCTCTGGACAGCCGGCGCATACTGGAAGTGCAGCGCTGTACAGACCGCACACGGAGAACACCATGGTTAGCGTCGAGAAATGGAAGGTGTGGGGTTCCGTCGTGGAGGTCGACGTCACCGAAGGTGCCGCCCTTCCCGAGGCTGCAGCGCTGATCGCGGCCGTCATCGACGAGACCGAATCGGTCTGCGACATCCACCGCGGCGACGCCGAGATCCACGCCGTCAACCTCTCGCAGGGCGCGCCGGTGAAGGTGAGCAGGCGGATGTCGGCACTGCTGCGTTCGGCGCTCTGGGCCGCCCGGATGACGGACGGGGTCGTGAATCCGCTCGCCTCCGAATCGCCCGACGAGGACCTGATCCCCACCGTGCATCCGGAACCGAGCTTCCTCGACGTCCAGATCGACGACGACGTCGTGTTCGCGCCGTGGGGCGCCTCGTTCGACATCACCGACACCGCCAAGGCCGACACGGTGGATCGGGCGGCGGAACTGGTCGCCCGCCAACTCGAGTGCGGGGCCGCCGTGCGCATCGGCGACGTCCTCGCGACGGCCGGGCACTGTCCCGCCGGCGGCTGGCAGATCCCGGTGCCCGGCGACGGCGAGGTCGAACTGGTGAACGGGACGGCGATGGCGACGGCTTTCGCGCCCCCGGCTGCCGAACCACCCACCGCCACCGAATGGGAGACCGTGACGGTGATCGCCGACGACGCACTCTGGGCATACGCGGCCAGCGTCGCCGCCCTCGCCCGCGGCATCGGTGCGATCCGCTGGATCGAACAGCACGAGTTGCGTGCCCGGCTGGTGGACCGCTCGGGCCGGGTCTACACCACCGAGAGCTGGTGAATCAGGCCCGTCCGCGCTGACGTCGGTACCAGCGCACCAGGCTGTCCGTCGACGAATCACTCTGCGCGGCCGGTTCATCCGCGGCGGTGAGCACCGGCTGCAGCTCCACGGCCTGCGTCTTGCCGAGCTCGACACCCCACTGGTCGAACGAGTCGATGCCCCACACGACGCCCTCGACGAACACCTGGTGCTCGTACAGGGCGATCAGCTGCCCGATCACCGACGGCGTGAGCTTCGGCGCGAGGATCGTGGTGGACGGCCGGTTGCCGGGCATGACCTTGTGCGGCACCAGATGTTCGGGCGTTCCCTCGGCCGCGATCTCCTCGGCCGTCTTGCCGAACGCCAGGACCTTCGTCTGGGCGAAGAAGTTGCTCATCAGCAGGTCGTGCATGCTGCCGGTGCCGTCCGCCGTGGGCAGGTCGTCCGTGGGTTCGCCGAAACCGATGAAATCGGACGGGACGAGCCGCGTGCCCTGGTGCAGGAGCTGGTAGAAGGCGTGCTGCCCATTGGTGCCGGGTTCGCCCCAGAAGATCTCACCGGTGGACGTGGGGACGGGGGAGCCGTCGGCGCGCACCGATTTGCCGTTCGATTCCATCGTCAACTGCTGCAGGTAGGCCGGGAACCGCACGAGGTCGTTGGAATACGGCAACACGGCACGGGATTCGGCGCCGAAGAAGTTCGAGTACCAGAGTCCGATCAGGCCGAGCAGGACCGGCGCGTTCTCCTCGAGCGGCGCCGTCCGGAAGTGTTCGTCCACGGCGTGGAAGCCGGCGAGGAACTCCGCGAAACGTTCCTTGCCGATCGCCGCCATCACCGACAGCCCGATGGCGGAATCGACCGAGTACCGGCCACCCACCCAATCCCAGAATCCGAACATGTTCGCCGTGTCGATCCCGAACTCCGCCACCCGATCCGCGTGCGTCGAGACTGCCACGAAATGCTTTGCGACCGCTTCGTTTCCGAGGCCGAGGCCGCCGAGAAGCCAGCGCCGCGCCGCGGTCGCGTTGGTGAGCGTCTCGAGCGTCGAGAACGTCTTGGACGCCACGATGAACAGGGTGGTGGCCGGGTCGAGGCCGTGCAGGCTGCGCACCAGGTCGGCGGGATCGACGTTGGAGATGAACCGGACACTGATGCCGGCGTCGGCGTAGTGCCGCAGCGCGCGGTACACCATCACCGGACCCAGATCCGATCCGCCGATACCGATGTTGACGACGGTCTTGATTCGCTCGCCCGTCGCGCCGCGCCATTCACCGGAGCGCACCCGGTCCGTGAAGTCGCCCATGCGATCGAGGACTTCGTGGACGTCGGCCACGACGTCCTGCCCGTCGACGACGAGAGACGCGTCGGCGGGCAGCCTCAGCGCGGTGTGGAGGACGGCGCGGTCCTCGGACGTGTTGATGTGCTCGCCCGCGAACATCGCGTCCCGGCGGGCCTCCAGGTCGGCGCTGCGCGCCAGCTCGAGGAGCAACCCGATCGTGTCGCGGTCGATGCGGTGCTTGCTGTAGTCGATGTACAGGTCGCCGGCCGAGACGGTGAGTTCCTGCCCGCGCGCCGGGTCCTTCTCGAAGAGCTCTCGAAGATGGACGGACTGAATTTGAGCGTGATGATCACGCAATTTCTGCCAGGCAGCGGTTCCGGTGATGTCTGAGCTCACGAGATTTGAGCTTAATGCCCGCGCGTCGAAACTTCCGTGCGAACTTCGGTGCGGCGCATGATGGACGTCATGGATGCTGTCGAACTCATGCGAACCGTTCCCACAACCCTCTTCCTCGGCGGCGAGAAGCGCGACGCCGAGAACGGCGCCACGTTCACCGTTTTCGACCCCGCCACCGGTGACGCCCTCACTGAGGTGGCGGACGCCAGCCCCGCCGACGCGATGAAAGCGCTCGACGCCGCGGTCGCGGTGCAGCGGGAGTGGGCGGCGACCCCGGCACGCGAGCGTGGGGAACTGCTCCGCGCGGTATTCGAGAAGATCACGGCCAGGGCCGACGACTTCGCACTGCTGATGACGCTGGAGATGGGCAAGGCGCTGCCGGAGAGCGCGGCGGAGGTCAAGTACGGCGCCGAGTTCTTCCGGTGGTTCAGCGAGGAAGCCGTGCGTATCGGCGGCCGCTACACACCGGCACCCGCGGGGAACGGGCGCATCCTGGTGACCAAGCAGCCCGTCGGGCCGTGTCTGGCGATCACACCGTGGAACTTCCCGCTCGCGATGGGCACCCGCAAGATCGGACCCGCCCTGGCCGCCGGCTGCACGATGATCGTCAAACCCGCGTCCGAGACTCCGTTGACGATGCTGCTCTTGGCCGAGGTGATGGCCGACGCGGGGCTTCCGAAGGGCGTGCTGTCCGTGCTGCCGACGTCGAAGTCGGGGGAGGTGACCGGACCGCTGCTCGACGACCCCCGACTGCGGAAGCTGACGTTCACCGGGTCGACCGGGGTGGGACGGATGCTCGTCGAGAAGTCGGCGAAGGGGCTGCTGCGCACGTCCATGGAACTCGGCGGGAACGCACCCTTCGTGGTGTTCGACGACGCGGACGTGGACAAGGCGGTGGCGGGTGCCGTCCTCGCCAAGATGCGCAACGGCGGCGAGGCCTGCACCGCGGCCAACCGCTTCCACGTCGCGAACAGTGTGCGGGAGGAGTTCACCGCGAAACTCGTCGACAAGCTGTCCTCGTACACACTCGGGCCCGGCACGGATTCCGACACGACGCTCGGCCCGCTGATCAACGCGGATCAGCTCGAGAAGGTCGGGGAACTGGTGCAGGACGCCGTCGGCGCGGGTGCCCGGGTGCGGCTCGGCGGGGTCGCCCCGGAAGGTCCCGGCTACTTCTACCCGGCGACGGTGCTGGACGAGATCCCCGCGCAGGCGCGGATCCTGAAGGAGGAGGTGTTCGGACCGGTGGTCGCGATCGCCGGGTTCGACACCGAGGAGGAGGGGATCGCGGCGGCCAACGACACGGAGTTCGGCCTGGCGTCGTACATCTTCACCCGCGATCTGGACCGTGCACTCCGGGTGGCCGACGCCCTCGAATCGGGCATGGTCGGCATCAATCGCGGCGTCATCTCGGACACCGCTGCCCCCTTCGGCGGCGTCAAAGCGTCAGGCTTCGGGCGCGAAGGGGGCAGTGAAGGCATCGAGGAGTACCTGGAGACCAAGTACGTGGCACTCGAACCGTAACGACCGCCGTCGGGGGATGGGCAGGCCGCTTCGGGAAATCAGTGACCGAGGCGGCCGCGCCCGAGGCGCAGCAGCAGCATGGCGAGGGTGTGGCCTTCCTGGCCGAGTTCGTTGAACCGCTCGAGCACCTTCATCTCACGGCTGTGGACGAGGCGGGGACCGCCGGACGCCATCCGGGTGCGCCCGATGAGCTGCGAGACCTCCGCGCGGCGCTTGATGGCGGCGAGAATCTCGGCGTCGAGCTTGTCGATCTCCTGGCGGAGAACCTCGATCTCGGCCTCGCTGGTGGGAACAGCGGTTTCCTTGGCGGCTGATGCGACGGTCTGAGTGCTCATTGGTTCGTCTCCCTCTTGTCAGAACTTGGATCGTTGTTTTGGCTCGAGTCGTTACCGATCCAGGCTCGTTTGACGAAAAAAGCCCCGGATCCGGTGCGGACCTCGGGGCTCGTGAGCTGTTCAGTTCACGGGCACCGGAGGCCGGTACCCGTAAAAAAATCGCCACAGGGGGCGCGACGGCGGACTGAACATGTGTACCAGTTTGCCATGGCGGCACCGCGCAGGCCAAGCCGCTGTGACGCTGTCGGTACACGCCGGTAAGTTTGATAGTTGATGAACACTATCTCCGGCACCGCTTCTCCCCTGAGCGCCGAGTCGACTCCGCACACCGCCGCACCGGCGCGCGCGGGGTCGGATGCGCTCCTCCAGGGCCTCAACCCACCGCAACGGGAAGCGGTCGTGCACGCCGGTTCTCCGCTGTTGATCGTCGCGGGTGCGGGCTCGGGCAAGACGGCTGTGCTCACCCGCCGCATCGCATATCTGCTGGCCGAGCGGGGGGTGATGCCCGGTCAGATCCTGGCCATCACGTTCACCAACAAGGCCGCCGCGGAGATGCGGGAGCGCGTCGCCCACCTCGTCGGCCCCAGGGCCAACAGCATGTGGGTGTCCACGTTCCACTCGAGCTGCGTGCGGATCCTGCGGGCCCAGGCGGCGCTGCTGCCCGGCCTCAACTCGAACTTCTCCATTTATGACGCGGACGATTCGCGGCGACTGCTGACGATGATCGCCAAGGATCTGAACATCGACACCAAGCGCTATTCGGCGCGGTTGCTCGCCACCCACATCTCGAATCTCAAGAACGAGCTCGTCGATCCGGAGCAGGCGAGCGCCGACGCCGACAAGGACCCGGCGGAACTGCCCCGGCTGATCGCCAAGGTGTACGGGCACTACCAGCAGCGGTTGCGTTCGGCGAACGCGCTGGACTTCGACGACCTGATCGGCGAGACGGTCGCGATGCTGCAGGCGTTCCCCCAGGTGGCCGAGTACTACCGCCGGCGGTTCCGTCATGTGCTGGTCGACGAGTACCAGGACACGAACCACGCCCAGTACATGCTGGTGCGTGAACTGGTCGGTGGAACCGCGGACGGCGAGGACGCAGACCGCCGGGTCGCCCCGGCCGAACTGTGCGTGGTGGGTGACGCGGATCAGTCGATCTACGCATTCCGCGGCGCCACGATCCGCAACATCGAGGAGTTCGAGCGCGACTACCCGGACGCCCGCACCATCCTGCTGGAGCAGAACTACCGCTCCACCCAGAACATCCTGTCGGCGGCCAACTCGGTGATCTCGAAGAACACCGGCCGGCGTGAGAAGCGGCTGTGGACCGATTCGGGCGAGGGTGAACTCATCACCGGTTACGTCGCGGACAACGAGCACGACGAGGCGTCGTTCGTGGCGTCCGAGATCGACAAGCTCGTCGATTCCGGCGACGCCAAGTTCGGTGACGTCGCCGTGTTCTACCGCACCAACAACTCCTCCCGTGCCCTGGAGGAGATCTTCATCCGGCTAGGCGTTCCGTACAAGGTCGTCGGCGGAGTGCGGTTCTACGAGCGCAAGGAGGTCCGTGACATCGTCGCGTATCTCCGTGTCCTCGCGAACGAGGACGACACCGTCAGCCTTCGCCGGATCCTCAACACACCCCGCCGCGGCATCGGCGACCGCGCCGAGGCATGTGTGGCCGTCCACTCCGAGCAGCGGGGCATCAGCTTCGCCGAGGCACTGCGGGACGGTGGCGAGGGCCGGGTACCGCTGCTGAACACCCGTTCCCAGAAGGCCATTGCGTCGTTCCTCGAGCTCATGGACGGACTGCGGGTGCTGCTTCCGCCGGAGACCACTGCGGACGACATCGTCCCCGACCAGCTCGGCGACATCGGCGACGTCGTCGAGGCGGTCCTGGAGCGGACGGGCTACCGCGCCGAACTCGCGGCGAGCAGCGACCCTCAGGACGGGGCGCGCCTGGACAACCTCAACGAACTCGTGAGCGTGGCGCGTGAGTTCAGCTCCGACGCGCGGAACGCTGCCGGCCTCGTGGAACCGCCGGAGGACGGCGACGTCGACGCCCGGGACGGCGAACCCGACCCCGGTTCCCTCGCCGCCTTCCTCGAACGGGTCTCCCTGGTCGCGGACTCCGATCAGCTGCCCGACAACGACGAGGGCGTCGTCACGCTGATGACGCTGCACACCGCGAAGGGGCTCGAGTTCCCCGTCGTGTTCGTCACCGGGTGGGAAGACGGTCAGTTCCCGCACATGCGGGCCCTCGGCGATCCGACGGAACTGTCGGAGGAGCGTCGGCTCGCGTACGTGGGCATCACCCGTGCCCGGCAGCGGCTGTATCTGACGCGGGCCGTCATGCGGTCGGCGTGGGGCCAGCCCATCCAGAACCCGGAGTCGCGGTTCCTGCAGGAGATCCCGTCGGATCTCGTGCACTGGCGCCGTGAGGACCCGGGCACCGGTATCGGTTCCGGTGGTGCGATCGGCGGTGGCCGTGCGCGTGGAGGGGGGTACGGCGGTCAGGGCTTCGGCGGCGGTTCCGGTTACGGCGGCGGGTCGGCGGGAACGCCGAGCTTCGGTGCCGCCCGCTCGCGCAACAACAACCTGGTGCTCACGGTCGGCGACCGTGTCAGTCACGACAAGTACGGCCTGGGCACGGTCCTCGAGACCAAGGGCGCCGGGCCGACCGCGACGGTCACCATCGACTTCGGTAGCGCGGGCAAGGTCCGGCTGATGCTGATCGGTGGCGTCCCGATGGTCAAGCTGTAGCAATCACGAAACGACTGCGGCGCATGCAATGCATGCGCCGCAGTCGTGTGTTCGGGTGGTGCCGAGAGGTTTCGGTCAGTCCATCTCGGGGCCGAGGCTGATGCCGCGGGAGGCCAGCCAGGGCAGGGGATCGATCTTGTTCTCGCCGGCGAGGTGGACCTCGAAGTGCAGGTGCGGGCCGGTGGAGAAGCCGCGGTTGCCGACGGTCGCGATCTGGTCGCCCGCCATGACCTTCTGGCCGACGGTGACGGTGGAGGTGTTGATGTGGCCGTAGACGGTGATGGTGCCGTCGGCGTGCTTGAGGCGGACCCACATGCCGAACCCGGAAGCCGGACCCGAGTCGATCACCTCGCCGTCGGCGACGGCGACGATGGGGGTGCCGATGGGGGCGGCGATGTCGACGCCCGCGTGCAGGGTGCCCCAGCGGCTTCCGAAGTTGGAGGTGAACGTTCCCACGGCGGGGAGGACGAACAGGGGGCGGCGGGCGGCGGCTTCGCGGGCGGCGCGCTCTTCGCTGAACCGCTGTCCCTTGGCGAGCAGGTTGCTGAACTGCGACAGGTCGGTCGGGTTCGCGATGTTGAGGACCTGCGGGGCGTTCGAATCGGACGCGGCGGTGTCGGCGACCGTGGAGAACTGGGCGGCCTGCGGCTCGGCGGTGGTTCCGATGGTGCTCGACTCGTCACTGGCGAGGGCGACCTCGGAGTGGTCGGAGGAGCTGGACGATCCGCTGGTGACGGCGGCCTGGCCTGCGGCGACTACGGCGCCCGCTGCGACTGCGAGGACTGCGGCGCGGCCTTTGAGAGCTGAGGGGGGAGTCGGGATGCGGTGGGCTCCGCGGCGGGAGTGGGAGGGTGCGCCCTCGAAGGACTCGGAACCGCTGCGGGGGGTGAAGCCGGGAATCTCGGACTCGGTGTCGACGGTCTCGAAGCCGGTGCCGGCGTCGACGCTGTCGGGGGTGGAGCGTGGGGACTGCGAATTGCGGAAGAGCATGCTGGAAATCTCAGAACTATCGGTCTCGGGATAACGCTCGACCGACCTCGAGGGGTACGTGGGCGCGACTTCGTCGTTGTGACCCCGCAACTCGTCATCGTGGTGACTCACAAAACGGCTGGCCGTGAACTGGCTGCGATGGTGCATACGCCCGTCCCCCTCCTGCTCGTGACCTGCCTGTGACTTAGACCTTGGCGACGGTAACGAAACGGTTGCGATGCGCGCAACCTGTAACGCGGAGGAACGGCTACATGTGACGGGCATCACAAACTGAGCTGGGGAAACGTCGAACCCACTTTTCGTCTCGGTTCAATCTCGCCCCTGTCCACGCGTGTCACAACCCCGGGGAGACAGGGGGTTAGCGCTAGCGTCGGCGTGTGGCGTCATCAACTCGATCCCCGGACGGGCGTAGGGCCGAGCCCGAACGCATTCCTTCGTCCGGCGGCACCGGTCTGACGGCCGCCGACGAGCCCGATCCCGCCCGTGCGCGCCGGGGATGCGTTCTTGCGGTCGTCCTGGGACTCGTCGGGGGTCTCGGGGTGGCGTCGGCACCCGTCCTGCACGCCGTTCGTTCGGTCGACGGGGTGGCAGCGCCGTCCGCGATCGGCGCGGCCGCGCTGTGGGCTGCCGTCTTCGCCGTCGCGGCACCCATTCTCGCCGTGCCCGCGGTTCTCGCGCGCCGCACCGCGGTGGCGGGTGCGCTGCTGGCCGGAGCCGGTGCGGTGTCCGTCGGCGCCGCCGTGCTCGACACGCAGCTGTGGACGGACGCCATCGACGCCAACCGACTCGAACTGTTCCGGCCCGAGACGGCGGCCGAGCTCGCCGCCGGGTCCGGCGCGTACGCGGTCCTCGCCGGACACGTCCTGATCGCCTTCGCGGGCCTACTCGGCATGGTCGCGGTCCACCGGGAGTCGCTGATGGACGGTTACGGCGACGCACGCAGCTCCGAACAGGTCGGACGGGCGACGGGTGCCCGTGTCGGGTTCCTCCCGTCCGCGGTGGCGGTGGTCGCCGCCGTCGTGCTCGTCGGCGCGCTGTTCGCTCCCGCATTCGTGTCCGAGGATCCGGTCATCCTCGTCCCGACGGTCGTGGAGTCGGATCTCGCCGCGTCCGCAGGTGCCGGGCTGCTGGCGGCGGCCGTTCTGATCGTGGTCGCCTCCGCACTGGCGTCCATCTCGCCACCCGTCGCGTCCGGTGCGCTCGTCGGGGCCGGCCTGGCCGCGCTCGGCGTGGTCGGGACGCGCCTCGTGGCCGGGCTCGCCGCGGGCGAACGGATCCAGCCCGGTCCCGGCGCGGTGTGGGGGACCGTCGCCGCCGGTGGCCTCGTCGTCGTCGGCGTCTGCATCCCGATGGTCGACCGGGCTCGCGACAGCAGGATCCTGAAAACCCTCGCCGCCCCGTCGTCGTCCGCGACGGCTGCAGGCGGCCCGGCGAAGAAAGGGGCCGTCACCCCGTCCGCGAAGGGCGTCGCCAAGGCGGCGCTGCGAGCCGAGGCCGCCGCGGCCCGCGCCCGGATCGCCCGCTGGCACGTCGCCGCCGGGATCACCGGAATCGTCACCGCCCTGCTGGCCGCCGCCGGGGCCCTGCTCCCCGTCCTCGACATCCCGGCCGACGCCGTGCGCCCCGACATCTACGCCACCCGGGTCGTGCTCGTCGCCGCCCTCGTCCTCGTCGTCGGCTGCGTCTGGCTGCTGCTGTCCGAGTTCGCCTCCACCGTCCGACCCGCGGTCGGGGTGCTGTGGGTGACGATCCCGTTCTCCGTCGCCTCGGTGTCGCAGTCCGTCGTGCTCGCCACCGACGTGCCCGGAATCGGCGCCGGAATCGGTGCGGCGCTGCTGTGGTGCTCGGCCGTCGCCGCCGGCGTCACCGGCGTGCTGACGTGGTTCGCCGGTTCGGCGGAACGTGAGGAGATCGACACGTCCGAGGAGCCGTCCACCTCGATCGCGGTCCTCGCGGTCGGGGGTCTCGGGGCGGTCGCCGCGTTCGCCGGACTGGGGCTGCCGCTCTTCCACGGGACCGACGTGCGCGGCGACGACTACGCGCCCGCGTCGTTCGCGGAGTTCCCCTGGAACCTCGACGTGTGGGGGCGCGTCCTCCTGGGCGTCGCGGTGGTCCTCGCAGTGATCGTCGCCTCACGTGCCCGGCCGGCCCGGGCGGTGGCACTCCTGCTCGGTTCGGCCGTTGCCGTGGGGGTATACCTCCTGTCGTGGCCGCTCACCGCGGCCCGGGTGACCGACCCCTCGATGGGGGCCGGTGTCGTCCCGACAACGGTGGGCATAGTGTTGATTGCGGCTGCCGCGGCCCTCACGACACGCAGCAGAAATCGGTGAGGTCCGCCCCGTTGACAGCGGTGAGGCCCGCCTCAATGCCTGATATCGCGTGATGTGGACCACATAGCAGACACGCGGGCGCAGACCGGGCCCGGCAACTGGTTAAAGTCCAAAACAGACCCGCTCCTACCCCTCGAGCGGGTGTCAACGCAGACGAGACGGTGAGCAGATGGATCTCTTCGAATACCAGGCGAAGGAACTCTTCGCCAAGCACGAGGTGCCGACTTCGGCTGGGCGTGTTACCGACACGGTCGCCGGCGCACGCGAGATTGCCGAAGAAATCGGCAAGCCCGTGATGGTCAAGGCGCAGGTCAAGGTCGGAGGCCGCGGCAAGGCCGGTGGCGTCAAGTACTCCGCCGACGCCGATGCCGCCCAGGCCAACGCCGAGGCGATCCTGGGCCTCGACATCAAGGGTCATGTCGTCAAGAAGCTGCTGGTCGCAGAGGCGAGTGACATCGCCGAGGAGTACTACATCTCCTTCCTGCTCGACCGCACCAACCGCACCTACCTGGCCATGTGCTCGGTCGAGGGTGGCGTCGAGATCGAGGTCACCGCCGAGGAGAACCCCGACGCTCTCGCGAAGATCCCCGTGGACGCCGTCAAGGGTGTCGACCTCGCGTTCGCGCGCAGCATCGCCGAGGCAGGAAAGCTGCCCGCCGAGGTGCTCGACGCAGCGGCCGTGACGATCCAGAAGCTGTGGGAGGTCTTCATCAACGAAGACGCTCTCCTCGTCGAGGTCAACCCGCTCGTCCGCACGCCGGACGACCAGATCCTCGCGCTCGACGGCAAGGTCACGCTCGACGAGAACGCTGCGTTCCGTCAGCCCGGCCACGAAGCGTTCGAGGACAAGGACGCCACGGACCCGCTCGAGCTCAAGGCCAAGGAAAACGACCTCAACTACGTCAAGCTCGACGGTGAGGTCGGCATCATCGGTAACGGCGCAGGCCTGGTCATGTCGACCCTGGACGTCGTCGCCTACGCAGGTGAGAAGCACGGTGGCGTGAAGCCGGCCAACTTCCTCGACATCGGTGGCGGCGCCTCCGCAGAGGTCATGGCGAACGGCCTGGACGTCATCCTGAACGACGCGCAGGTCAAGAGCGTGTTCGTGAACGTTTTCGGTGGCATCACCGCGTGTGACGCGGTTGCCAACGGCATCGTCGGCGCCCTGAAGACGCTGGGTGACGAGGCCAACAAGCCGCTGGTCGTCCGCCTGGACGGCAACAACGTCGAAGAGGGTCGTCGTATCCTCGCCGAGGCCGCCCACCCGCTGGTCACGGTCGTCGGAACCATGGACGAGGCTGCCGACAAGGCTGCCGAGCTGGCCTTCGCCGCAAAGTAAAGGGACTCAAAAAACATGGCTATCTTCCTGACCAAGGACTCCAAGGTCATCGTCCAGGGCATCACCGGCGGCGAGGGCACCAAGCACACCGCGCTGATGCTCAAGGCCGGCACCCAGGTCGTCGGCGGTGTCAACGCCCGTAAGGCCGGCACCACCGTCACCCACGACGGCGGCGTCGAGCTGCCCGTCTTCGGCACCGTCGCCGAGGCCATCGAGAAGACCGGCGCGGACGTCTCCATCGCGTTCGTTCCCCCGGCCTTCGCCAAGGACGCCATCGTCGAGGCCATCGACGCGGAGATCCCGCTGCTCGTGGTCATCACCGAGGGCATCCCGGTGCAGGACTCGGCGTACGCCTGGGCGTACAACGTCTCCAAGGGCAACAAGACCCGCATCATCGGACCCAACTGCCCCGGCATCATCACTCCCGGCGAGTCGCTGGTCGGCATCACCCCGGCGAACATCGCGGGCACCGGCCCGATCGGCCTCGTGTCCAAGTCCGGCACGCTGACCTACCAGATGATGTTCGAGCTGCGTGACTTCGGCTTCTCCACCGCCATCGGCATCGGCGGCGACCCGGTCATCGGCACCACCCACATCGACGCCATCGAGGCGTTCGAGAAGGACCCCGAGACCAAGGTCATCGTGATGATCGGTGAGATCGGTGGCGACGCCGAGGAGCGTGCCGCCGACTACATCAAGGCGAACGTCACCAAGCCGGTCGTCGGTTACGTCGCGGGCTTCACCGCTCCCGAGGGCAAGACCATGGGCCACGCAGGCGCCATCGTCTCCGGTTCCTCGGGCACCGCGCAGGCCAAGAAGGACGCCCTCGAGGCTGCCGGCGTGAAGGTCGGCAAGACGCCGTCCGAGACCGCTGCGCTCGCTCGCGAGATCCTGCAGAGCCTGACCGTCCAGGCCTAGGCCCTTCGGGCCCGTGCGCCTTTTTGGTAGTTCCCGCTACCAGAAAGGCGCACGGGCCGTTCAGGCATCGACCCACATCTCCCCGGCCGGATCGAGTGTCCCCTTCCCCGACGTGACGGCAGCGACCAGATCGGCCAACTCCGCCGAGTCCCTCGCCGCGAGGGTGAGGACCGCGGATTCCCCGTAGGTCGTGTCCACCACGACGACGCCCCGCACACGCAACTCCGACTCGACGCGTCCCGCCTCGGCGTGGCCCACGGCGAGGGTGTGCAGGTGGCGCAGTTCCCTTCGCACGAGCGGTGCGGCATCGACCGCGGTGGCCACCGCGCCGGAATAGGCGCGCACCAGTCCGCCCGCACCCAGCTTGATTCCCCCGAAGTACCGGGTCACGACCACCGTGACGTCGACGAGGTCGCGGGCCTTGAGCACCTGCAGCATCGGAATGCCCGCGGTGCCACCGGGTTCGCCGTCGTCGCTCGCACGCTCGACCCGGTCGCTGGGCCCGTTTCCGATGATGTACGCCGAACAGTGATGTCGCGCATCGGGATACGCGCGCCGCTGGTCCTGGACGAAAGCCTGCGCCGCCTCGGGGTCCTCGACACGTCGCAGGGCGGCGATGAAACGTGAGTGCTTCACCTCCGTCTCGAGGGTGAGATCGGCGGTGCGGGGAGCGAGGGTGTACGGCACCGAACCATTGTCTCCTGCGCTGTTCCCGGCGCCGCCGCCCGTGACTGAGCGCAGTGACCGACGGGTATCCGTAGGCTAGCGTCGAAAGAGCGCACGCAGACGACCACTTGTCGACTAGGAGAAGTCATGACGTTCACGCCCGGAGGACCGAGTTACGGTCCGCCCGCGCAACCGACTGCAGGGGGAGAATCGAAAGGCCTGGGCTTCTTCCTTCTGATCGGTGTCGCAGTTCTCGGTGTCCTCAACCTGCTGCTCGGGTTCGCCCCCTACGCCACGTTGGCGCGAGAGTCCGTGAACTCGTTCGAAGCGAACACGGACGGGCTCGGCCTTCTGTTCCTCGGTGGTCTGCTCGCGGCGGCATCCCTTCTTCCGAAGCAGTCCTACGCGGGCGCGGCGGCGGCGGCGTCCGTCGCGGGCTGGGTTGTCGCGTTGTTCGTATTTCTCAACGTCGACGCGGATTCCGGTTGGGGCGCAATCCTGATCCTCGTTCTCGGATTCATCCAGTCGGCCGTGGCCGTCGCGGCGGTGCTGTTCGACATCGGGCTCCTCAAGCAGCCGGCGCCCAAGCCGGCCGCAGCCGCGGGCTTCGGTCAGCCCGGTCAGGCGCCGCAGGGTTACGGCCAAGGCGCCCCGCAGGGCTATGGGCAGGGCCCGCAGCAGTCGTACGGACAGCCGCCGCAGGGCTACGGCCAGAGCGCGCCGCAGGGTTACGGGCAGCCCAGCCAGTCGCAGTCCGGCTACGGCCAGCAGAACCAGCCCGGCTACGGCCAGCAGGGTTACGGCCAGCAGGGTCAGCCCTCGCAGAGCCAGCCCGGCTACGGCCAGGGCTACGGGCAGCCCCAACAACCGGGTTACGGAGCCGCTGCGGGTGCCGGGTCCGCGTCGTACGACGCCCCGACCACCGCCTACCAGCAGCCGCAGTACCAGGGGTACTCGCAGCCGTCGAGTCCGTCGCAGTCCACCGGAACGCCCAGCTCCCAGTACCCGGCCGGGACCAGCTACGGTTCCGCGCAGCACGCGGCGCCTGCGTACGGCTCGCAGTCCGAGTCGACCCCCGTGGAGCGCACGCTGGAGTACGGCGAGCAGCCTCCCACCGAGGCGAAGCAGGCCGAATCCGCCGAGAAGTCCGAATCGGAGGGCTACAGCGCGCCGACCCAGGCGTTCGACACGCGCGCCGACAGGGACGACAAGTAACGGCCCAACCAGCAGGTGGCCTCTGACCGAACGTGGTCGGAGGCCACTTCTGTGCGGCGCGCCTGACCGCTGCCGCGGCGTCGGAGTGCCACTCTCGAGGGGATGAGTTCTTTGGTTGATCGTGCGCAGCGCGTCGCACAGGGTGCACGACGGCGGGCCGTCGGTGACGACGAGCGGCAAGTCCCGCGACAGCGACCCGTGCCCGACGCCGACGAGATGCGGGCGCTGCTCGCGGTCGCGTTCCGGCCCGCGGGCGTCACCGTCGTCCTGTTGTCCGCACTCATCGTCGTCACGCTGGTGGCCGCGAACAGCGACCTCACGGGAACGTTCGGTGCCATCGCGGCGTCGTGGCTGGCGATTCACCAGGTGCCGTTGACGATCGACGGCACCTCGCTCGGTGTCCTCCCGCTGATCCCGACAGCCGGGATGATGTGGGTCGTCGCCCGCGGATGCGCCGCCGTGGTGCATCCGGCGTCCTCGCGGCGGCACGCTCTGCAGGTGATCGGCGCTGCGGTGGCCGGACCGCTGGTGGTGACGGCCATCAGTCTCGCCGTCATCGCGGACGCGTCGGCGGTCATCCCGCTGTCCTCCCCGAACGCGCTCGCCGCGTTCGGGTGGGTGCTGTTCGTACATCTGCTCGCGTCGGTGATCGGGGTGACGGTCGCGATGTGGCCGACGCTCGGTGCGCAGGTTCCGTCGTGGGTCCGGGACGCGGTGCGGCCGGGTCTGCGTGCGTTGACGGCGATTCTCGGTGCCGGCGCGGTCCTGGTCACGATCTCGCTGCTGATGGAATGGTCGACGGTCGCCTCGCTACTCGAACGCGGCGACGGCGTCGTGGGAATGCTCGGACTGACGATCCTGTCGGTGCTGTACCTGCCGAACGTCGTGGTGGGTGCCGCAGCCGCGGTGATGGGAGGGACCGCGCAGATCGGGGACGTCTCGGTCAGCGTATTCGGGAACGTCGGTGGTGCGCTGCCGCCGTTGCCGCTGCTCGGCGCGGTTCCCGACGGGGTGTCGGGTGGCGCCTGGCCTGCGCTGCTGGTTGTTCCGTTGCTGATCGGTGTGATGCTCGGACGCGACTGCGGACGTCGCGTCGGCGGGCAGGAAGCGCTGTTCACCGTGCTGACCGCCGCCGCGGGTGTGGGCGTGGTGACGGCGGTGCTCGGCCTCGTGTCCGGCGGCAGGCTCGGCGCATTCGGAACGGTCGAGCTGCACTGGTGGGCGTTCGGACTGCTCACGTTCGCGTGGCTCGGACTCGCGGGCGCGGTGACAGCGGTGGTCGTGGCCTGGCATCGGAGCCGGGGCGCCGTCGACGAGGACGACGCCGACACCGAGGACGAGGAGCCGCACCTTCCCGGCGCGGAGGAGGTTCCGGCGATAGCCGCCCCGATCACCGAGGAGCCGGTGCTCGCCGAAGACGTCGCGCCGAGCCGGGTGATCGAAGCCGAACTCGTCGACGACACCGAAGCGCCTGCAGCGCCGGTTGCACCGCAGGACACCGGCGACGAGGCCGAGGTCGTGGTGGACGCCGAGGTCGAGGAAGACGCGCCGACGGACGAATCCGAGGGGTCCGGAGACGCCGCCGAGAGCCCGGAAGCCGACCTGCCCCGAGGGCCCGCAACCCCCAGCGACTAGGCTCTTGGTCGGTCGACGATGCGACCGCCCCCATTTTCGCCCGTCTTTCGATTCACCCGGCCTTTCGATTGTTCAGGAGTAGAGCGCTGACTTCCTCGCGTGACCACCTGAGGCCCACGACCGGTTCGCCGGCGCGGATCGTCGTACTCGCCTCCGGTGCGGGAACCCTCCTGAGGTCGCTGATCGACGCAACACACACGGACGGGTATCCCGCCGAGATCGTCGCCGTCGGCGTCGACCGCGACTGTGACGCGACCACCCACGCGAAGGCGGCGGGCATTCCCCACTTCCGGGTGAGCCTGCGCGACCACGCCGACCGTGCCGCCTGGGATGTCGCGCTGACCGAGGCGGTCGCGTCCCACCAGCCGTCACTGGTCGTCTCGGCGGGTTTCATGAAGATCCTCGGGCCCGCCTTCCTGGACCGTTTCGGCGGTCGCATCATCAACACGCATCCCGCGTTGCTGCCCGCATTCCCCGGCGCACACGCGGTCCCGGATGCCCTGGCCTACGGCGTGAAGGTGTCGGGATCGACCGTCCACCTCGTGGACGCGGGTGTCGACACCGGCCCGATCCTGGCGCAGGAACCCGTGCCGGTGCTCGACGGCGACGACGAGTCGACCCTGCACGAGCGCATCAAGACTGTGGAGCGACGGTTGTTGGCGGACGTCATCGCCGCTGTCGCCACCCGTGGAGTTGTTTCCGATGGACGAAAGGCCGTGATCCCCAGTGAGTGAACGCAAGGCAGTACGCCGAGCGCTCGTCAGCGTCTACGACAAGACCGGTCTGGTCGAACTGGCTACGGGCCTGCACAAGGCAGGCGTCGAGCTGGTGTCGACAGGGTCGACTGCAGCGAAGATCGCCGACGCCGGCATCCCGGTCACCCCCGTCGAGGCGCTGACGGGCTTCCCCGAATGCCTCGAGGGCCGGGTCAAGACCCTGCATCCGCGGGTGCACGCCGGCGTCCTCGCCGACACTCGGAAGCCGGAGCACCTCGCGCAGCTCGAGGAACTCGGCATCGAGGCGTTCCAGCTGGTGGTCGTGAACCTGTACCCGTTCACGCAGACCGTCGCGTCGGGTGCGACTCCCGACGAGTGCGTCGAGCAGATCGACATCGGCGGGCCGTCCATGGTGCGCGCCGCCGCGAAGAACCACCCGTCGGTCGCGGTCGTGGTGGATCCCGCCCGCTACGACGACGTGCTCACCGCCGTCGCCGACGGCGGTTTCACGCTGCCCGAGCGCACCGCCCTCGCCGCGCAGGCGTTCCAGCACACCGCGTCGTACGACGTCGCGGTCGCCAGCTGGATGACGTCCACGCTGGTCGAACCCGGTGATTCGCAGTTCCCCGAGTGGGCAGGCGCCACCTGGGACCGCTCGGCAGTGCTGCGGTACGGCGAGAACCCGCACCAGGCCGCAGCCCTCTACGTGAACCCCGCCGCCCCGGCCGGTCTGGCCCAGGCGGAGCAGTTGCACGGCAAGGAAATGTCGTACAACAACTACACCGATGGCGACGCAGCCTGGCGTGCGGCGTTCGACTTCAGCGAGCCGGCTGTTGCGATCATCAAGCACGCGAACCCGTGTGGCATCGCGGTCGGAGCCGACATCGCCGAGGCGCACCGCAAGGCGCACGCCTGCGACCCGGTCAGCGCGTACGGCGGAGTCATCGCCGCGAACCGCGAGATCACCGTCGAGATGGCCGAGCAGGTCGCCGAGATCTTCACCGAGGTGATCATCGCCCCGTCCTACGCGGACGGTGCGCTCGGAGTGCTGCAGCGCAAGAAGAACATCCGCGTCCTCCTCGCCGAGGCGCCCACTGCCACGGGAATCGAACTGCGTCCCGTGTCCGGTGGAGCGCTCCTCCAGGAGCGCGACGTGCTCGACGCCGAGGGCGACGACCCGGCCAACTGGACTCTGGCCGTCGGCGACGCCGCCGACGAGCAGACCCTGAAGGATCTCGAGTTCGCGTGGCGGGCGTGCCGTTCGGTGAAATCCAACGCGATCCTGCTCGCCTCCGACGGTGCGTCGGTCGGCGTCGGCATGGGCCAGGTCAACCGTGTCGACTCCGCGCACCTCGCGGTGCAGCGGGCCGGTGACCGGGTGGTCGGGTCGGTGGGCGCGTCGGACGCGTTCTTCCCGTTCCCCGACGGACTGCAGGTGCTCGCGAACGCCGGCGTCAAGGCAGTCGTGCAGCCGGGTGGTTCCGTCCGCGACAACGAGGTGATCGATGCGGCCAAGGAAGCCGGCATCACCATGTACCTGACGGGTGCGCGGCACTTCGCGCACTAGCGTTCGGCAACTCTCGAACGGGTCTCGGCATCATGCCGGGGCCCGTTCTGCGTCGTCAGGCGGCTGCGGCCCCGTGTGCTCGGCCCGTGCCCTGGACTTCGCGAGGCGAACCGGTGATGACAACGCGGGCGGCGCCGCGGCTGCGGACCTCGCTGATCAGCTCACCCAGGCCTGCCTCGTGGGCGGCGTCGCAGTGCGACAGGTCGAGGGTGACGGCGTAACCGGTGAGGTCGTCCGGCAGATCGAGATACGGGGGAGAGGTGGACAGTTGGTTGATGCGAAGTTTCATGTGGTGCTCCTGAAAGTGAAAGGTAAAAGAAAAGGCACCCGAGGGGTTTGCCCTGGGTGCCCGAGAATGACTTGGTGTGAGTCTCAACATTCTCGGGGTGCGCCGAACTTGGTGATGTGCTTGTCGGCGGAGCAGCGACGCCATGCGGGTACGGACGCGAAGAGCGCGTGAAGCTGCATCATGGCCGTACCTTTCTGCGTGTCGTTGCTGGTTGGTAGATGACCGTACAGCACCGGTTGAGGGTTTGCACTTCCATTATCCGGCCACCGCGCAGGAATGCGGGGTTGAGCAGCGACTCTTGGCTCAGAGTTGCCGCCCCGTTCACATCCGCGTAGGGACTCGTCAGATGCTCGGGCAATTCGCATCGGAGTTTCGCCAATCGGTGCGCGTCTGTCGAATCCCACACTTTGGTCACAGGTTGCTTTCGATCCGGCCTCGAGCCGCCCGCACCTGCGGTGCAGCTGATTCACTCGGGGCTGATGTGACTCGAGTGGCACCTGTGGAAGGAGAGTGGCGCCCGGACTGCGACGGTGCGCCCATTCCCGTTATGAACCGATTTGCGATCAAGGCCGGCCTCGGCGCCTGCGTCCTGGGTGCGTCCGTGCTCATCCCTGCTCAGGTGTCGGCGGAACCCGCGGCGACGGCGACCGGCACCGAACTGTCCGGCATGACGGTGTTCCTCGACCCCGGACATCAGGGTTCCAGCGAGGGCCACGACCTCGCGCAGCAGGTGAACGACGGCCGGGGCAACACCAAGGACTGCCAGACGAGCGGCATGACGTCGCTGGGTGGGGTGCCCGAGCACACCATCAACTGGAATGTGTCCCAGTTGGTGAAGAGCAGCCTCGAGAGTCTCGGCGCGAAGGTCGTCCTGAGCCGTCAGGACGACACCGGCTGGGGCGGATGCGTCGACGAAAGAGCGCGTGCGGCAAGCGAATCGAACGCCGACGTGGCGGTGAGCATTCACGCGGACTCGACGGCGCAGGGCGAGGACGCGAGCAAGCACGGGTTCCACATGATCATCCCGTCGCTGCCCATCCCCGACGAGAAGGCCGACGCGGCGCAGTCCGGCGGCGGGCTCGAGGCGTCGAAGATGATGCGCGACGCCTACAAATCCGACGGCTTCGTTCCCGCCAACTACGCCGGCGTGAACGACGGGCTCCAGACCCGCGCCGACGTGGCCGGGCCCGCACTGACTCAGGTGCCGCTGGTGTTCGTCGAGATGGGCAACGGGTCCAACAAGGAGGACTCCGCCCAGCTGGAGAGTACCGACGGCCAGTTGAAGCACGCGATCACCATCACGACGGGCATCGTCACCTACCTGCTGACGGGGTCGGAGTCGGCGCCGGCCGAGGAACTGGCGGCAGCGCCGGCGGCCACCACCGAACCCGAGGCGAGCGAGGACAGCGCGTCGTCGACCACCACCACGACCCCGAAGGCGACCACTCCGAAGGCGACTCCGAAGTCGACGGCACCCGATTCGGCGCAGTTCTCCGAGTTGATGGAGATGCTCGCGCCGCTGCTCGAGGTCGAGGGACTCGACGGGCTGCAGGATCTCGTCAACGACAAGAATCTGGGCCTCGTGTCCGATCTGGCGAGCACGCTGATGTCCGTGATCACCGGGGCGGGCGGGAACTGATCACAGTGCGGCGATCCACCTGCCGAACGGTTCGGTGAACTCCGCCGAGTAGGGGAGCGGTTCCACGTAATCCGGTCCGGTGGAGGGGCGGTCGCCGACGTCCTTGAGGACGTGATTGGCGTTCGCCATCCGCACCGGCGTCAGTGCGGTGTGCGCGAGGGCGTCGTTCAGGCCGTCGACGTCCGCGAGCTGTACCTGAATGTCCTTGGCGGAGCAGCTGGTGAGGACGGGGAAGCCGGCAGGCAACCGGGCGGCCAGCGCGCGCGGGTCGAGAGCGTCCTCCTCCGCGAGGGCCTTCGCGTTGGCATGGACCAGCCCGGCGTTCTGCAGGGGTTCCGGAAGGTCGTCGGGGATCGTGCCCGACGTGCGGAGTGATTCGACGGTGTCCGCGAGTGCGAGCCGGAGTTCGTCGGCCAGTTCCACCGGCAGCTGGCCGGTGCCGACGACGGCGTCGAGCTGACCGTGGATCTGCGTCGTGAGCAGATCGAGGAGCCGGACACTCAGCGGTTCGAGCAGTCCGACCGCGCGCACACGCGACTCGTCTTCCGCGGTGGCGAGCGCGAGGGCGACGAGTCCGCCGTCGCTGTGACCGATGACGATCAGCTTCGCCGGGTCGACCCCGGGTTGGGCGGCCAGGAAGTCGAGCCCCGCGGAGGCGGCGTCGACGAACGTGGTGAAGCCGAGACCGCCGACCTCTTCCACCTCGTACGGGCCGAGGGCGGTCTCGCCGCTGCCGATCTTGTCGTAGCGCAGGCTCGAGATGCCGTGCTGTTCGAGCACGTCGGCGAGGTGGCGGAGCGTTCCGATGTCACCGGGGAGGAGGGCGCTGTCGCCGTTGCGATCGGTGGGACCACTGCCGGCTAGCAGCAGCGCGGCGGGCGCCGACCCGTTCGCGTGGTCGGGGGTGCGCAGGCTGCCGTAGTACGTGACGGCACCGCTGTCGAACGTGATCTCGGTGTCAGGCATGGGGACTGTCTACCAGTTCACGGCGCGCGCAGTCGCCGCACCCGTTGCACCCCGCGCCACGCGAACCACAGCAGGAACGCGAGCAGCGGAATGACGAGCAGCGGAAGCAGCAGGGCGATCAGGGAGGTGACGAACGAGACGACGTCCTCGATCACCGACACCACGGGATTGGCCAGGCCGCCGGTGGAGGCCGTGCTCACCGCACGGGTGCCGGTCTGCGCGGTGCTGAACGCCAGAGCCGTGGGGGCGCCGATGACGATTCCGGCGATCGCGGCGGTCGACGGGTCCACGTCCGCGAAGGCCGCCCAGGTCGCGATGACGCCCGCCACGGGGCCGGTGACGTTGCCGATCACGGACAGCACGTTGTCGACGAACGGGATGAGATCGGCGGTCAGCTCCACCACTGTCGCGATCGACAGCGCCACCAGCGCCCCGGTCGAACCGAGCCACCGCATCGACTCGTTCAGGGTCACCCCGAGCACCTCGAAGTGCACCGCGGCGCTGAGCATCAGCAACGGCAGGAACGTGCGCAGTCCCGAAGCGGCGGCGAGGCCGAGGCCGAGCAGTCCGGGCAGAACCCAGGTCTCCATGCACGGAGTGTAGAAGCTGGGCGATCACGGCAGGCGGGCATCGCGGCCGAGATCTCAGAGAAGCATCACAGAACTCACACAATCGACGATTAGCGTCTGCATCACCAGTTGTTCCAACGGATTACGTCCGAGACGAACCCCGACTCCAGGAAGGTGCCGCATCATGAACGTCGTCCAGCTGACCACCGGTGATTTCGTCGCCGCCATGTTCTCCCTCGACTTCGTCGACGGCGGATTCCGCCGGGAGGCCGTCGAGCGGATTCACCGGGGAGCGATCGACGAGTGGGTGTCTGCGCTCACCGGGTCGGGTCTGTTCTCGAACCGCGCGGTCACGGACGTCGTCCGGGCATGGCGCGACGATCCGCGAGTCCTGCTCGATTCCCTTCTGGCGGAGGCTGATCCGGTGACGTTCGAACGCTACCGTTCCGCCTGGTACGAGTTGGACGCCGCGACCGCGTACGGTGCCGCCGCGTAGGCAGACCCTCAGGGGATGCTGAAGACCTCGGCGAA
Organism: Rhodococcus wratislaviensis; assembly: GCF_900455735.1. Taxonomy (GTDB): domain Bacteria; phylum Actinomycetota; class Actinomycetes; order Mycobacteriales; family Mycobacteriaceae; genus Rhodococcus_F; species Rhodococcus_F wratislaviensis. Next base: position 152,516 of record NZ_UAUI01000008.1, read on the forward strand.
CGTGGCGAGCAGCGCCGGATCGCCGGTGACGGACACGCTGCCGAGGGCGATGGCGTCCTCCGGGGTGATCTCGCGTGCCATCAGCGCCTTCACCGCCGGCCCGGTCTCGATCACGAGATCGGGCCGGTCGGCCGCGCCCTCGACGACCTCGAGTTCTCCGCGGTCGATGCGGGCGGACAGCACGATAGGCCCGAGCCGCAGTTCGTAGGTGACGGTGACGTCCCGCGCGACGTCGGGGTGGAACGTCGACCGCAGGGCCATCACCATCGAGTCGACGGTTACCGCGTCGTCCGGGTCGGCTTCGCCGAGAGTGCGGGCGCCCCACCGGCCCAGCGACTTCACGGCGTCCTCCAGTGCGTTGCCGTAATCGGTGAGTTCGTAGACCACGGCGTTCGACGGACGGGGCAGCGCGCGGCGCGCGATCACGTCGGCGTCCTCGAGTTCCTTCAGGCGGGCCGACAGGATGTTGGACGGGATGCCCGGCAAGCCGTGCTTGAGGTCGGTATAGCGCCGCGGTCCGACGAGCAGATCTCGGACGATGAGCAGTGCCCAGCGTTGTCCCACGATGTCCAGGGCATGCGCGAGTCCGCAGTACTGCCCGTATGCCTGTCGTGCCATGGTTTCAACTATAGACCGAAGTTGCCTATTGACATCAATAGGTTTCTTTTTGCAACATTGGTACGTGATCTGCTCCACGAGATCGCACGGCTCGTCACCCGAAAACACTCGGCTCCACCGAAGGAAAGAGAATTCGATGTCGACCATGATCTTCGTGAACCTCCCCGTGAAGGACCTCGGCACGTCGACGGCCTTCTACGAGGCGCTCGGCTACCAGCGGAACCCGCAATTCTCCGACGAGAACGCGTCGTCGATCGTGATCAGCGAGCAGATCCACGTCATGCTGCTGACCGAGAAGTTCTTCTCCACCTTCACCAAGAAGGCCGTCGCGGACGCCACCACGACCACCGAATCCATCATCTGCATCTCCGCCGACAGCCGTGAGGCCGTCGACGCGCTGGCCGACACGGCGCTCGCGTCGGGCGGATCCTTCTCCAACGATCCGATGGACGAGGGATTCATGTACGGCCGCAGCTTCCAGGACCCGGACGGTCACCTCTGGGAGATCATGTGGATGGATGCCGATGCGGCGCAGGGGCAGGAGTCGTGAGCACCGCGACCACTTCCGTGACGGCGGAGTCGGGAACCGCGCGCAGGGTGGGCTGGGTCCTCAGCGGCCTCGTCGGCGCCTTCCTCCTCTTCGACGCGGTCGGCAAGCTACTGAAGATCGGACCGGTCGAGGACTCGGCCGCCGAACTGGGACTGCCGGTGCACATCATCGTGCCGATCGGCGTGGTGCTGCTCCTCTGCACGGTGCTCTACCTGGTGCCGCGAACGGCCCCGCTCGGTGCGGTGCTGCTGACCGGCTACCTCGGTGGGGCGGTACTCACCAACTGGCGCGTCGAGAAGCCGTTGTTCAGCACGGTGCTGTTCGCGGTGTACGTCGGAATCGCGGTCTGGGCGGGTCTGTACCTGCGCGACCGCAAGGTCCGCGAACTGCTCCCGCTGCGCCGCGAGGGCTGACCCGGGCGGGTCGGCACGCATTAACCGCGTGCCGATTCGCTCGAACCCTCGTAGCGTGGAGTGGTGACGTCATCGGAACACAGACCTTCCACCGTCGGCGAGCTCCGCGAGTCGGGCCACATTCAACGCACCGTCAAGGAAGAGATCCGCGAGAATCTGCTCGCGGCCCTACGCGACGGTCGTGATCCGTGGCCCGGCATCGTCGGTTTCGAGGAGACGGTGGAACCACAGCTCGAACGGGCTCTCATCGCGGGTCACGACGTGGTGTTGCTCGGCGAACGTGGTCAGGGCAAGACCCGCCTCCTCCGCACCCTCAACCTGCTCCTCGACGAATGGACCCCGGTGATCGCCGGTTCCGAACTCGGGGAGCATCCCTATGAGCCCATCACCCCGGCGTCGATTCGCCGGGCGCAGGAACTGGGCGACAGCCTCCCCGTCGCGTGGCGGCACCGCAGCGAGCGGTATTCGGAGAAACTCGCGACCCCCGACACGTCGGTGGCGGACCTCGTCGGCGACGTGGATCCGGTCAAGGTCGCGGAAGGCCGGAGTCTCGGCGACCCGGAAACCATTCACTTCGGGCTCGTTCCCCGCGCGCACCGGGGCATCGTCGCCATCAACGAACTCCCCGACCTCGCCGAACGCATCCAGGTGTCGCTGCTCAACGTCATGGAGGAACGCGACATCCAGGTTCGCGGGTACACCCTCCGGCTCCCGCTGGACGTCCTGATGGTGGCCAGCGCGAACCCGGAGGACTACACGAACCGCGGTCGCATCATCACCCCGCTGAAGGACCGGTTCGGCGC
>NZ_UAUI01000012.1 GCF_900455735.1 Rhodococcus wratislaviensis
TCACTGTTCGACGATCGCTTCGGCTTCGCGTCCAAGAAACCCGCCGCGCTCGAAGAGCTTCCGCACTTCCGGGCGGACAACCTGGACCCGGCGCGCAGCGGCGGCGACATCGCGATCCAGGCGTGCGCCAACGACCCGCAGGTGGCCGTGCACGCCATCCGCAACCTGGCGCGCGTCGCGTTCGGGACGGCCTCCGTCCGCTGGTCCCAGCTGGGATTCGGCCGCACCTCGTCGACGTCGACCACCCAGGACACACCGCGAAACCTGTTCGGGTTCAAGGACGGAACGAACAACATCAAGGCCGAGGAACCCGGCGTCCTCGACGAGCACGTGTGGGTGGCGTCCGGCGACGACCAGGCGTGGATGGGCGGCGGCGCGTATCTCGTGGCGCGGCGGATCCGCATGCTCATCGAGCAGTGGGACCGCACCGTGCTCGGCGAGCAGGAACGCGTGATCGGACGGTCCAAGGGCACCGGCGCTCCTCTGAGCGGCAAGGCGGAGTTCGACGAACTCGACCTCGATTCCAAGAAGGGTCACGACCCGGTGATCGACGTCGACGCGCACGTGCGGCTGGCGTCCGCTCAGGAACTCGGCGGCATCCAGATCCTTCGTCGCGGATACAACTTCACCGACGGCTCCGACGGTTTCGGCCACCTCGACGCCGGACTCTTCTTCATCGCCTACTGCCGCAACCCGCAGGAACAGTTCGTGCCGATGCAGCTCAACCTGTCCCGGAACGACGCGATGAACGAGTACATCCAGCACGTCGGTTCCGCCGTCTTCGCGTGCCCGCCCGGCCTCGCCGAGGGGCAGTACTGGGGTCAGGGCCTGTTCACGTAGGGCCTCTCGATCCCGCGCACCTGGCACCGCGTATGCATCAACGGTGTCGGCCGAGCAACTGAAGGTCGAGCTGGTCGGGAGGCAGCGGGCGGCCGTGGTAGTGCCCCTGGGTGACGTCGCAGCCGTATCGACGCAAGGCACGCAGGGTGTCTTCGTCTTCGACGCCTTCGGCGACCAGAGATGCGCCCAGGCTGTGTGCGAGCTCCACGGTCGATCGGACGATCGCGACGGATCGAGGGTCGCTGGCGAGGCGGGCGACGAAGATCCGGTCGAGTTTGAGCTCATCGACGGCGAGGTCCTGCAGATAGGCAAGGGAGGACCAGCCGGTGCCGTAGTCGTCGATGGACAATCCGATTCCCAGACCCTGCAGCGCCTCGACCACCCTTCTGGCGCGCCTGTAGTCGGTCATCAGGACGCTTTCGGTGATCTCGAGGATCAACGTGTCGGCGGGTAACCGAAGGTCGTCCAGGAGTCGGTCGATCTCTGCAACCAGGTCTGCGTCGAGCAAATTCGTGACCGATAGATTCACTGCGACGGTCAGCGATATACCGCGATCGAGCCAGCTCCGCGCCTGACCCAGCGCAAGCTCCAGCACTCTCGCTGTCAGTGGACGCATCAGTCCTGACTGTTCGGCCTGAGGAAGGAATTGATCGGGTAGGAGCAAGCCGCGGAGGGGATGCTCCCACCGAACGAGAGCCTCGACGCTGTGCACCTGGTCGTCGCAGGCACTGACCTTCGGCTGGTAGTAGCACGTGAGCTCGCCACCAGCGATCGCCGTGCGCAGCTCGTCGATGGTCTGTCTCTCCTCGATGCTGCGCTGGTACTCGGTAGTGTCGTACACGGCGATCGTGCGGCGGGTGGACTTGGCGCGATACACGGCCACTCCGGCGCACTGCAGCAGATCCTGGGGGTTTGTGCAGTGTTGCGGGCAGAGGGCGATCCCGATCCGCGCCTCGACGCGCACCGTGACCTCGTCGAGATCGAAAGGCTCGTTTACTGCCTCGAGGAGCTGGCCGGCCAATGCCCGGGCGTCCGTGAGGTCGATCCCTGCCGGCAGCAGGACCGCAAAGGCGTCTCCGTCGAGGCGTGCCGGCCGATCACCCGGTCGCACGGACCGAGCCAGCCGGTCCGCTATCTGGCACAGCAATTGATCGCCCACATTACGTCCGAACGAGTCGTTGATCTCCTTGAAGCGGTCCACATCCATCAGCAGCAGGCCCGGCCCCGGGCCCGGGCCCGTCCCCGACTGTGCCGCCCGGTCGAAGTATGCGGCCGTCAGCGCCGCCATGATCGCCCGCCGATTGGCCAGGTCGGTGAGGTCATCGGTGCTCGCCTGGCGGTGGCTGTCGGCCAGGACGACGACTTCCCGGAACGTCACCGCGAATCGGGCCGCGACCGTGACGAGGCTGAGCGCGGCGAGCACCACCGCGAGTCCCGGCAACCGTGCATCGTGGTCGAGGACCAGCAGCCCCACCGAAGCGGCGGTGCACACCAGCGGGGGTATCCAGATACCCAGTCCCGATAGCTGACCGGACTGCCTTCGGCCAGGGGCTCGCCAACTGGCCACGGCCACAAGTATCGCGGCGGCGTGCGGGAGCGCATCGATCCACGTAGTCTCCCCGTGACCGGCAGCAGTGCGGAACAGGTTGACAGTGTCGGCCACCGCAAACATCATGAACCCCGCGACCAGCAGCACCCACCGCTGCTCGGCCCGCCACCCCAGCACCGCGAGTGCCCCGACCGCGAGTGCCAACAGAAGCATGTCTCCCACCGGGTAGGCCAACCCGACGATCACCGCCGCGGGTGATCCGTCGGCGACCGAGTCGATCGGACCGAATGCGACGGCCGTTGCCAGCGCCGCCAGCGTCAACCCTGCAGTGATGGCGTCCCACCAGATCTCGGTCGGCAACCGCCGCGCTTGCGCGCGCACGAGCACCACCAACCCGGCGTACACAAGTGGGTAGAACGCCAGTTTCAGCAGATCGGCCACCGATGGGGTCTGGCCATCAGGCGGCCACGACATCGCCACGGCATCGCCCACACACCAGCTGGTCATTCCCAGCGCGATCAGCCACCACGCCCGTCGCTCGGTCGGAATACACCACGCGCGAGCCGCAACCAGAAAGGCAGCCGACAAGGCCAGTCCGTTGTAGAGCACTCGGTGCAGCACGATCCAACCCGCTTGATCACCTGTCCCCATCAAGATCCCGAACAGGACCACACCGATCAGCAGAATCCCCAGCCCCGCCATGACGCCCCGCCGCGCCCGATCGGATGGCGACACCCAGCTCACCGGACCCGGTCGGTGTCGATTGTGTGCAGACCTCGGCACCGACACGATGTCCCTTCCCGCTACAGCCTGATCCGTCACGTGTCGTGCGTGTCGCGGTGCGTTCGTGGTTTCCCCGGGTCCGAGGCTGTGAGTCGGATTGTCGTCGCAGGTCAGCGCGCACATGGTGTCGGAGTCGGCTGGGTCCGGCACGTAACTGCGCAGGCAACCACCACCGCAGCGCTTGGCCGCATACATTGCCAGATCTGCCTGTTTGAGCAAGCTCTCGGTCGTCGCGCCGGCGACCGTGGAAATGGTGAGCCCGATGCTGGGGCGGATGGAGAGCACGACACCGTCGATGATGAACGGCGGGGTGAATGCCTCCAGTACCCGGTCTGCGGCCGACAGGGCATCTTGGACACTGCCTTCGACCAGTGCCGCGAACTCGTCGCCTCCGAGCCGCGCGACGGTGTCGGTGCTCCGCATGCACCCGGTGAGCCGTTCCGCGACGCGGATCAACAGCTCGTCCCCGGCGGGATGGCCGAGGCTGTCGTTGACGGTTTTGAAATCGTCGAGATCCACACAGAGCACTACGATCGGTGTGAGTTCGCGGCGCTGGCGCTGTAGGGCTTGGTCGAGCCGGTCGAGAAACAAGGCACGGTTCGCCAGTCCGGTCAGTCGGTCGCGAAAGGCCTGCCGGGCCACGGTGAGCAACAACCGTCGGTTCTCGGCCAACACGATGAACTGCCGTGCCAGCAAGGCGATCACCAGGACCACGATCGCAGCGGGAATCGGCCCGGAGCCCAGGCTGGGCAGCTCCCGCTGCAGGCCGACGGCGGCGGCCAGCAGCAACGGAAGGTACGGCAACCACAACCGTGTCCGAGACGGAATCTGGGCCGGAACCGGCTCGAGTGACTGCTCGCGGGTGCTCGACAGCGCCGCCAGCCCAATCGCGGCGAAGGCGGCCACCCAGCCCAGGTCGGTAACGCCGCCGTTGTGATACGTGCCCAACGCGGTCAAGTACGAGACTGCGCTGGCCGACAACGCCATCAGAATGATCCCGATGCACAGCAGTCCCATGGTCAAGCGTTGCCCAGCCCGCGCTCGGGTCAGCACCACAATTGCCATCGTCGCAATCACCAGATCCGCGACAGGATAGGCGAGGGACAACACGAGGGCGACCGGGGTGGCGCTCCCCGCGCGGTAGACGCTGCCGAGCACGCTCACCCACGACATCACGAACAGTGAACCGGCCACGATGATTCCGTCCAGAATCAGCCGGGTACGGGACTGTCCGCTGTCACCTGCCGGGAACAGCAACAGCGCCGCGCATGCGCCGACCGGAAACAGCAGGTACGCAGCAGCCGCCGAGGAGGGGAACGGTATCTGATCACTGCCCTGCCACACCACGTAGTAGCACCAGATGGCTTGGCCGACCGACCAGGCCGCCAGCCCACCCGCCAACGCCAGCCAGCTGCGGCGGCGACTGCCGTGTCCTCTCCGGGCAGCCCACGCGGTACACCCGGTCGCGACGAGAGCAAACACCAGCAAGCCGACGTCGACAACCACCGTGGTCGTAAACGTCCCACCCCACCCTCGCCACAGCGCCAGCGCGAACAGCAATGCCGGTACGGCAAACATCGCCGCGATCAGCCAGAGACCGCCGCTCCAGACCACGGCCTTTGCACTCGGCGACGTCCCCACCCGCGCGGCTGTCCGATGTTCCATCGCCACCACCCGAACTGCCGCCTGCCGTCAGTAAATTATCGGATTCAAAGTATCCAGAGGTCCATCTTTGCACGATGTGCATACTGAAATATAGTGCAAAAAGATACCTATGGTATGTTTCTGCGCGCCGTAAGGCAGATGGGCAAGTACGAACGTGCGACATCGCTGCCTGATCCGCACCGCTGCCGTGCTCGGATCGCGGTCAGCGGCCGACGAGCTTCCGGATCAGCCGGGGAAGCGGCCGCCGAAACCGCGGACAGTCGCACAGTGCGCAGGACGTGCCCTTGCGGTAGTGCTCGTGAGCGGCGAATGGGTGGCCGCAGCGGCACTCTGAGTTCGACACGGCCATGAACTTGATTCTATTCACACCCGAAACTCGTGGGTCCCGGACGTCACTGGGAGAACCTCACCCAGTCCACCAGCATGGTGGCGGGAAAGCGTGTCGACGACGTGACCGGGCCGGGCCAGTTCCCGCCGACGGCCACATCGAGCAGCAGGTATGCCGGGGCGTCGAACACCCAGCGTTCCTCGGGTCGCAGGTCCGCCGTGGTGACGGTGCCGACGATGTTCCCGTCGATGCCCACCGAGATGCGGCCGGGCGCCTTGATCAGGGCGTAGTCGTGGAAACCCGCGCTGAGGTTCGCACCGATCGAGCCATCCGTCGAGCGTTCCCAGTGTCCGCCGCCGACGGTCGGGCCGTGCACTCCCGCGTGGTACCGCGAACCGTCCCCGATCACCTCGAGGATGTCGATCTCCCCGCAGGCGGGCCACCCGACGCTGTTGATGTTGCTTCCGAGCGTCCAGAACGCGGGATGGATTCCCGGGCCGGACGGCACCTGCATCCGTGCCTCGATCACCCCGTACGTGAAGTCGAACTTTCCACGGGTCACGAGTCGAGCCGACGTGAATCCGCCACCGTTTCTGCGGGCCTCGACGACGAGACGACCGTTGCCGTCGAGTCGCGAATTCTGCCGGGAGTCGGTGTACACCTGCTTCTCGTTGTTGCCCCACCCGCCGCCGCCGAGGTCGTAGCCCCAGAACGATGGATTGGGTGCCGCGTTTGCGGGTCCGTCGAATTCGTCGCTGCCGATCACGGTGTATCCGGGGTAGGCGGTCCGGACGCCTGCACCGCCGGGCACGGCGGCGGCAACAGCCGGGGTGAGGGACAGCGCGCACAGCGCCACCGAGCACGTCAACGAAATCTCGAACAGGGCCGAGCGCATCCGCCGCATGTGCCGATGCTAGGCGTCGCCGCGACCGGTCGTGACCGAATACGCGACGTGGCCGTTACCGGCGCGGCCCCGTGTAACGGAAGATCGTGCTGTTGTCGTCCTGCGCGTACACGGACCAGTCGGGGCTGGACCGCATCTGGTCCTCGAAGTTCTCGACGGATCCGTCGGGTAGATAGCCGTAGTAGCGGATGGCGGCAGTGCCCTGCGTGTTGAACACGAGATACGTGTCGCCGTCGCGTTCCGCCGCATCCGCGGTGAGCATCTCGATCTGGCCGCCGTGCGGGAAGCCCTCCAGCACGGCCGGGGGCAAGGCCAGCAAGGGTTGATCGAAATCCTTGTCGACGACGGCGAACTCGAGGTAGTCGGCGCTGACCCGGGTGGGGAGACCGGCGGGATAGAGGGAGATGATCGTCGCCGGCGGCTTCTCGTTCGCGAGGATGTCCTCCGCGAACGTCACCTGGGACTGATATCCGATGACCAGCGACCACAGCCCGAAATAGCCTTGCAGGCCAGCGAATGTCACGTATGCCAGTCCGCTCGCGAGTCCGACCGGGACGACTCGACGGAGCAGTCCGGACCGGAACCTGATCGTGAGAGTGTCCACGAGGATCGGTGCGATGAGAATCGCGCACCCGGGAACGGCGTAGAGATACACCCGGAAGATCGCCTCACCGCCGTAGCTCTGACCGGCCAGCAGCGCGAACGAGCTGAACGCCATGACGGTCGCGACCCAGGCGGGACGTTTGCGACGCCAGAGGAGGATCGCGCAGACCACGGCGAGCAGGATGATGCCCGCGGACAGGGACCGGCACACGGCGGAGGTGAAGATCTTCCCGAACGTGCCGACGGCGGTCACGTTGCTGGCGGCGTTGTCGACCGGGTTGAAACCGGACAGCAGCCCGTACGGTGCCACGATGTCCAGCCGGGGAACGAGATAGGCGACGAGGATCGCGAAGTAGGGAACGGGGATCCACCAGGGCCGGATCTTCCGCGTCACCGCCAGGGCCACCGTCACGCCGAACAGCCAGTACGGGGTCAGCTGATGAGTGGGCACCAGAGCGGCGAAGACGAGGATCGACAGGTACGCCGCAGATCGGTGCTCCGTCGACACCACGAGCAGTGCCACCACACCCAGTGCCATGACGAGGGCAATGGCCTGCGGCGAGAAGTAGTCCTGCCCCACCCAGTTGACGAGTTCCGCCACCATCGCGGCCGTCAGTGCCACCCGCATGCCGAACCCGAGGAGCCGGGCGATCGCAGCGATCACGACCGCCAGCAGCACGTGGATCACCGGCGCGAACCAGTGAGCGATCGACATCATGTCCGCGGACGTGATGTCGCCGAACCACGCGAACGCGGTGAAGAAGCCCGGCCACTCGCCGTAGATGTCGACGCCCTTGGGCGGCAGTGTCTGGAACTGCTGGATGTAGTCGACCACGCCGAGGTGCTTGTACGTCCACCCGTAGATGGGAACGTCGGTGATGAGGGTCGGGGTGAGCCGTTCCACCACGATCACGCCGAGCACGGCCGCGGCGGCGGTCCCGACAGCCCTCTCGCGAAGAGCCCAGACGAACGCGCCGAGCATCATCAGGGCGCACACCACCAGGCCGGGACCGCTTCCGACGAACAGCAGGCCGAACTGTGCATATGCGGTCGAGCCGAGCCCGAAGAGGACCGCCACCCACACGGCGAGCGCCACGGCAACGAGGATCAGGGGCCGGTTGCGGCGGGCAGCGTGCCACCATTGCGCCAGACGACACGACACCTGCTGCACGGTCACCGCGCGCACCGGCTCGGCGCCGGTGTCGTGCCACCGATGCCGCAGCGCGGACGCGACGACGGCCAGGACGATCACGAGCAGCAGACCCGTCGCGGGCCATCGGTAGAACCAGGCCAGGACAGTGGTGGCCGCAGTCACCACGGACAGTCCGAGGACGGGGACGGCCGCAACGGCCGCAGCGACCGGTAGCCGCAACCACGTCACGACCGCGAGACCCGGTCCGATCAACACGAACACCGCCAGCAGCACCGCACTCACCGACGACGGCAGCGGCGCCAGGGACGCCAGTCCCGCGACCGCCGAGGCCAACGCGGCGACGTCGTAGTACCGGGTCAGCTCCGGAGCCCTAGTGTCGAGACGCTCGGCAGTGAGGAGATCACTCATCGGTCACCCTCACCCAGTCGACGAGCATCGCGGCGGGGAACGTCGTATCGGCTCCGACGTCGCCCGGCCACCGTCCGCCGACTGCGACGTTCAGCAACAGGGAGAACGGCTTGTCGAACACCCATTCCTGCCCCGGGGCCAGGTCGGCGCGCGAGAACTCGCCCGTCACCGCGTCGTCGATGCCGAATGCGATCCGGTCCGGCGACCGCTCCACCCAGTAGTCGTGGAAATCGTCCGACATGTTCCCGCTGCCTTCGGCTTTCACCTCCCAGGGTGTGCCGTCCGCGGACGGGCCGTGCAGCGCACTGTGGTAGAACGACGCGTCGTTGATCGTCTCGATCACGTCGATCTCCCCCGACTGCGGCCAGCCGACGCGGTTGACATCCGTGCCCATCAACCAGAACGCCGGGTGCAGGCCCTGCCCGCTCGGCAGCTTGATGCGGGCCTCGGCCCGTCCGTACTGGAATGCGAAGCGGTCGAGGGTGACAAGCCGGGCGGACGTGTAGCCCGACCCGTCGGGACGGGCTTCGATCACGAGGTTGCCCTCGCCGTCGAGCCGGGAATTGGCGGGATCGTCCGTGTAGACCTGCGCCTCGTCGTTACCCCAGCCTCCTCCCCCGACCGCGTGTCCCCAGTACCGGGGGTCGGGCGAGGTTCCGGCGGGCCCGACGAAATCGTCGAACATGAGCACCGACTCGCCCTTCCTCGATGCCTGTGCGACATCGCTCGACGCATACCACCCGGTGGCGCCGATGCAGGCGAGCGCGACGAACACCATCGCCGAAGACACGGCGCGGGTCCGGCGCGGACGGTTCAGCTGTCTATGCACCGGCGCTGTCTCCGACCTGGACGACAGCCGAACGTCGAACCGACTGCAGTTGTGTCACGAGGTGAACGCAGACGACGAACCCGAAGATCGCCGAGTACGCCGCGACGCGTTCGATACCACCGACGCCGAGACCGAGGTCCCACGAGTATGTGAAGCAGAAGTACCCCACCAGTCCGAGTGTCCCGAGTGCGAGCGCGACGTACGTTGCCGGTCCGGATATCTGGGGCCAGACGGTGAGTGCCGTCGTCAGTGCGAAGAGGTTGCCGAAGATGAGGAACAGCGTGGCGCCGAGCGAATGCACTTCCCAGTGCGTGTTCGACGGCGCGAGACCGACCACCACTCCGCCGATTCCGGCGACCACCAGGAAGACGACAGGGACCAGCGGCAGCACCCGTTCGATGCGATGCCAGAGGACGGCGGCAACCACGTAGGCGAGTCCGGTCACCACGAACGCCGCATCCATCAGCAGTGACGTCTTGCTGCACGGCGCGTTTCCGTCCGTGCCGCAGAACGGGACACCGAGGTCGCTGATGAAGTTGGCGGAGTAACTGTAGTGCCCGCGCCACGTGCCGGCGACGAGGAATTCGACGACGAAAAATTGCAGTACGGCGACGGTGAGGTACAGCGAAGTCCGCTTCGATGTCTCGAGGACGTGTGAGGGCATGGTCAGAAGATCCTTCGAGACAGTAGAGACAGTGGGTCGCACAGTGCGTCCGCGAGTGCGATGCGGACGAGTTCCGGGTCGAAGACGTTGTCGTGCAACGACGCCGACACGTCCAATTCCGGGCCGCGCCGCACCGAGGTGAAGACGATCGATGCAGGGTCGGCCGGTTCGCTCAGCGCGGTGACGAGACGCCTGCCGGGCTCGTCGGTCCAGTCGAGGTCTGCCAGCAGCGCGGCCTCGCCCATGTCGGAGTACACGAGCCTCGTCCGGGGTTCGGCCGCGACGTGAGTGGCCCGCGCGTGCGCGCTCCCGGCAGCCACCCGCCTGCGGAACGTGGCGGTGCTGAGTGCCAGCGAGGCGAGCGGCCTGCCCGACGCCGTGGCCTGTGCGATCGCCGCACTCATCTCGGCCGGGTCACCCGGATCCGACAGCGAGAAACGCACCAGGGCAGCGAAGTTGCCGTTCACCGTCGCACCCTCCGGGAGATACCGGCGGCAGTCGAAGAGAACGTCGACCTTGTCGTCGATCGTCAGGCCGTGGCTGCGCATCGCCCGCGCGACGGCCGCGAACAACAACGACGACACCGACGCCCCGGGCATCTCCCGATCCCGCCAGCGACGCAGTTCCGCAGTGGTCCCGGATGCTGCGGACGCGACGACGGCGGTGGGCGCGCCGTGCCACGGCACCATCTCCGCCGATCCGGGGCCGTGTGCGGCAGCGGGCAGGGATTCGAGGAGCCTCGCGACACGTGTGGGGGACGACGCGAACGTCCGGGTCAGGGCGCGTGCGAGCGGCAGTGCGGTGTCCCGCGTCCGCGCCCATTCCGGAACCGGTGTCCCCGTGCGTCCCCCGGCGACGGCACGGAGGAGCGACAGCGCGAGCCTCCCGTCGCCGAGTCCGTGGGAGATGTCGAGCAGCAGAAAATCGCCCGCGACCGCGACGTTCAGCGGGTGCGCGGACGCACCCGAACGTGCCAGCCGGGTCAGCAGCTGCGGCACCTCCTCCCGGGTACAGGGTCCGAGTTCCCTTATCTGCCCGAGGAAGTCCTGCGGTCGGTGCTCCCATCGGCGTGACTCGGTGGTCGGGACGAGGCCGATCGGGGTGTGCCGCCCGCCCGCGTGCGCGAGCAGGGTCAGCGTGTCCCGGATCTCGCCGATGCTCGGCAGCCGGAGGGGACCGATCGCGGTGATCATCCGGCTCGCGCTGCGCATCAGATCGCGGTAGCTCGCGCTATGCGTCGACATCGGACACCTGCCACATCGGTTTCTGGTTCACGGTCTTCTTCGCCAGCCACCGCTCCCACTTGGCGCGGTTCCGGAGTCGGCGGAGCCAGGAGATGAGCGGTCCTGCGAGGATCACGGCGGTGAGCGTCTCGGCGGCGAGATACGCCCAGCCCACACCCGCGACCCCGATCGACGAGCTGAAGACCAGGCTGCCGACGATGATGACCACCGTGGCCAGGCACTGCGTGACGACGGCGAGGGTCAGCCGGCGGTACACCCTCGCGAGACCGTCGTAGACGGCGCCGATGACGGTGAGGGGCACGAACACCGCGGCGAGATGGAGCAGGGGCGTCCCTTCCGCACGGTATTCGTCACCGATGAATCCGAGCGCCAACGGCGCGACGAAGGCCAGGCCGAATCCGCCCACCACCGCGACCACGGCAATGGTGCGGACGAACCGGCGGGACAGGCTGACGATCTTGTCCGGATGCGCAGCGGCCTCGGCGACGAACGGGCCCACCATGAGGTTCACCATGATGTAGAGGGCGCTGACGATCGACCAGGTCACCGCGAAGTAGGCGTTCGCCGCGGTACCGACCCGGGTGACGACGATCAGCGGGACGACGAGCGGGGCGATGGCCCCCAGCGCCGAAATGCCGTACGAGGAACCGAAGTACACTCCGAGTTCCTTGTTGGAGGGCAGCGAGGGCACTTGCCGGTATCGAGGGTCGGACCGGATGCGCAGGCCCATCGACGTCAACACGACCACGACGGCGATCGCCGCGGTGACCCCCCAGGACGCGACGATGGCGAGCGCCGACCCCGACGCCGCGAGCACCACGACCGCGAGCAGTTTGGCCAGCGCGTGGAAAACGTTCTTCGACGCCGCCCAGCGGGCAACGCCCAGCCCGGACACGGTCTGGTCCTGCAGGGCGAAGAGCGCGAGGACGACGACGAACACCGGATAGATCGCTATTTCCAGGTTGTTCTCGAACAGCGTGTCCCGCGGACCGAGGACAATGAGCCCGACAGCCGACACGAAGGCCAGCGTGGCCACGGCGGCGAAACCCTTGACCAGCAACGGTCCCGCGCGGTGGCCGGCCACGGGCAGGAAGCGCTCGAACATCGAGCCGAGGCTGAGATTCGACAGCGTCGACAGCATGATCGCCGTCGAGATGAGAGCGGACGCCACGCCCACCTGGTCGGCGGGGAACAATCGCGCCGCCGCGCCCCAGAAGGCGAGGCCGAGGACACCGGTGACGACACTCGACAGCATCAGTGCCATCGAGTTGATCTGCAGGTTCCGCCCCGCGGAGCGCGGTGGCTGCTCGGCACGGTGCCTCGCGCGTAGTTGCGACTGCGTCGCTGTCGGGGATCCCATGGCTACCCGACCAACTCCGGCCGGGAATCGTCACGGGCGTCGTCGACACGGTCCACGGTCAGTTCACCGAGCACGGTGGCGAGGACGTCCCGCAGGACTCTGTCCCGCAGGGCGGTGCTGTACAGCGAGTGATCGCCGGACGGGTACGTCACCAGGCGTCCGTTCCAGCCGGCGCGCCGGAGCCGGCGAAGGCTGCGCTCACCCTGGTTCTCGACGAACGCGGTGTAGTCGATCGGCGAGAGGAGGACGGTGGTGTGCACGCCACGGTCGTTCAGCGGGGCGAGCATGACCTCCGGCACCTGCAGCAAGCCTGCCCGGCCCAGCCACAACCAGCAGCGGTACGGCATCCACACCCGCAGGTGCTTTTTCGCCGTCGCCGCGTGCCGGTGGAGCAGCGTGAGCGCTGCACCCTTCAGGGACCCCCGGTCGGCGTCCATCGTCGACTGTTTCACGAACGCCTGACGGGTAATGGTCCAGTCCGCCATGTTGACCAGGATCACCGCCCGGACGGGACGCCGGAGGGCGGCGTAACTCGAATTCCACGCCCCCGAGCACATTCCTGCGAGCACAACCGCTTCGGGCTGCGCACCGCTGACGGAGATGATGTCGACGGCGTCGTCGCGGGATTCGTCCGTGTAGATGGTGGTGGATTCGCCGTGCTGAACCATGCCGGTGTCGCCGGTGCCGCGGCGGTCGAAGCGAACGCTGACGATCCCGTGGGCCGCGAGTTCGCGCGCCGTCTCGACCCACAGCCGGACCGGTCCGACGCGGTGCTCGCCGGCGGTGCCGTGGAAGATCACCGTCGGTGTCGCAGGGTTGTCCGTTGCACCCCGCTCGGCCGCGACGGACGTGCGGATCGTGAAGAGTTCGGACGCTCCCGCGAAGCTCAGAGTCTCGGTGACCTGCCTGCCGTCGACGGTCCGATCCACGACGGCGGTGGTACGGAGTTCGAGTGCGGCACCGGTGTGGTGGTCGCCGAAGGACGCAGACATCCGGTCGGCGATCCGGTCGATGTCGCCGAACGGGAGCCGGACCACGAAGTCCGCCGGCTCGAGGAACGATTCGTAGTCGTGCACGGTGAAGTTCTCGGCGTTCCACGCAGCGACGGCCTCGCGCATCCCGACGGAATCGACCTCGCTCTCCCGCAACACCATCAGGATCTTCGCGCCCGGCGGCGGGGTGGCCGCCCGCAGACTCATCGCCGACAAGGCCGTCGCCGCGGCCGGTGCGAGCACCGCACCGATGAGGGTGACCTGCGGATCGTCCGTGTCCTCGGGACCGACCACCATCTGGTGGAGCGCGGTCTGCTTGCGCAGGTAGGCGCGGCCGCGGACCACCGGATCCCACAGGGTGACGGCCCGCACCGGACCGCACGTCGCGGCGACCTGCGCGGCGAGCAGGGCGCCGATCCGGAGGCCGACGAGACCGATGTCCGTGACGCCGCAGCTGCGCACGTAGTCGACGGCCCTCCGGATGCTGTCGAGCCATCCGGCGACCGCGTCGGGATCGTCCTGGGCGCCCGGCGAGTCCCCGGTGCCGCGGTAGTCGAACCGCAACACCAGAAGCCCCCGCGCCCGCAATTGCTGGGCGAGGTAGACCATTCCGCGATACGAGTCGACCTGTTCCTTGCCGATCGGCGGGCACAGGACGACGGCGCCGCGGCAGCGGCCGTCGGCGGGAAGATCGACGACGCCGAACAGCGGCGCGTCCTCCGGTCCGAACCAGGTGGCGAACCGGGTGCCTGCGAGATCAGGATGGGCAGTCATGGGTCATCCCTCTCATCGGTGCCGGATGCCGGCCCTCCACTCGGGCCTTCAGATAGGCGAACGGGCCACGTGCGATGGACCGCAGTTCGGTGGCTCCGATCCCCACGGGGAGATCGTCGGCGAGAGCGTCCGGAGGTGTGGCGACGCGGGACATCTTGCGCGACAGATGGAGAAACGTCGGCGCCTGCCGCACGGCGATGCGCACTGCGAGCCAGGCGGTGCGGGGGTCGACGGCGATCTTGGCCAGCCAGGCGCCGAGTCCGAGGCCGTAGCCGCGCGCCTGGACGGCGAGCGCCTCGTTGTCGGCCCGGTGCCGATGCCACACGACCGCCCCGGGCCGGTACGCCAGCTGCCGCCCGGAGTGCAGCACGCGGAAAAACATGTCGAGGTCTTCGCCACCGTCGGTGGGGGCTCCCGCCCCGAGCGCCTCGTCGAAACCACCCAGCGCGAACACGGCCTGCCGGTCGACGGCGAAATTCGCACCGGTGCCGTAGACCCCGACCTGGAACGGGAAGAGCGGCACGTCGGCGGGTGGGTGCGCGAGGTCGAACAACCGTGGGACGCAGGAACTCGCCCACCCCACCCGCTGATCGAAGTACGCCTGCGCCGGTGTGCGGATCTCACCGCTCGGGACGATCCCGCACACGCAGGCCACCGCATTCCCGGCGCCGAAGCCGGCGACGAGTTCGGTGAGCCAGTGCGGGTCGACGACGACGTCGTCGTCGGTGAAGGCGACGATCTCCGTGCTCGCCGCGCGGACGCCCGCATTGCGCGCCCTGGACAGGCCCGGACGGGGCTCGATCACGACGCGGACACGGGGGTCACCGAGTCCGGCGACGTACCGCTGCGTGGCATCCGTGCGGGATGCGTTGTCGACCACGATCACCTCGTAGCCGGGATGATCGAGCGACAGGATCGATTCCAGGGCGACCTTCAGGCTGTCGACCCGGTCCCGGGTGCACACCACCACGGTGACGGAAGGGCCGGATCCGTCGGTGGCGGCGGCGCTTTCGACCACCGCTCCCGGAAGGAGCCCGTCCAGTGCGCGCCGCAATGCGTCGGCCTCGAGTCGGCCGTCCTCGATGTCCAGCTCGACGAATCCCCGCAGGGTGCGATCCTCTCGCACGAGCAGCCGGGCACGCCGATACCCCTCGGCGCGCTCCAGCCGGTATTCGGTGTCTTCCCGGACGGGACCGCGCAGTTCGCCGACCCAGACGGCCCCGTCCCACGTCGGCGCGTGATCGCTCACGAGAGCCGGTACCAGGTCGATCCGGCGATCGAGTGTCCCGGTCATGCCGTCCCCCGCTTCGATCGCAGACCGACGAGACCCCGGACGTAGCCGGCAGTGGTCGCCGTGAGCCCCGCGACCACCGCGCCGGCGCGGGCCAGTCCGCCGTGCCGCGGGGATGCGATGCCCGTGACGACGGCTCGCGGGAGGACACGCGCGGTGTACACCCGCTCGCTGCTGAGCGCGTCGCCGGACCCGACGAGATCGGAGACCAGTGCTTTCGACACGCCCTCGTGGAAGCAGCGCGACAGGAAGTAGCGGAACGTGGTGCGGTCGTCGCTGACGCGGTGTGCCACCTTCATCGCGGGATCGAACAGCAGCTGCGCAGTGGGCTGGTGGGCTCGGATCCGGATGCAGAGTTCGGTCTCCTCGCACCCGACCGGCGTCTTTCCGACCCGGCCGATCCCGTCGCTGAACCCGTCGACGGCGTCGAACACGATGCGCCGCAGAGACATGTTGCAGCCGATGAAGTTCCGCACCGGCTCGATGCGTGTCGGCTGCCCGACGTAGCTGCAGCCGACCACCCAGTCGAACTCGGCGGGCATCCACACGGGACGGTCCGCGGGCCACACCGGACTGGCGAATCCCCCCACACCGAGCACGTCGGGATCGGAGTAGTGGGCGGCGGACACGCGGTACCAGTCGGGTTCGGCGCGCGCGTCGTCGTCGAGGAACGCGATCATGTCGCCGCTCGCCGCCCGCACGCCCGTGTTGCGGGCTCCGGAGAGCCCCTTCGACCCGGAGTTACGCAGCACGGTCACCCGGGTCTCCCCGGCGAAGTGCCGTTCGGCACGCGAGAACAGTTCCTCGGAGTGGTCGATCACCACCAGGACCTCGAGCACGGGCACGTTCTGGGTGAGCACCGAATCGACTGCGGCACACAGGTCGGTCCACCGTTCGGTGGTGTAGGCGCAGATCACGACGGAGCAGGACACGAGAGTGGACACCGTCATGGGTGCTCAGCCTCGCGAGACGGGAGCCGGGGACACGTCCGGTGCGGAGGTGCGCTGTTCGCTCCTGATGGTGCGCAGCACCCGGAGCCCGTCACGTACCGCGTTGAGATTGCTCTCGCCGTGGATGCGGTCCTGTTCGAAACTCGGCACCTCGGTGATCTTCAGGCCCGCGTTGGCGACCCGCACGTTGATGAGTGTCTCGATCTCGAAGCCGTCGCCCCACTGTGCCTCGGTCGTGTCGACGGACGGCAATGCCATCACCGGGACGTGGTGGCGCCAGAATGCGTTGTAGCCGTAGCACAAGTCGCTGAACGAGGCCCCGAATTTGAGGTTGACGATGGCGTTCAACGCCTTGTTTCCGAGCTTTCGGCTGAACGTGATGTCCGAGCTTCCGCCGCCGGCGGCGAAGCGGGTTCCCTTCGCGAAGTCCGCGCCTGCCACGAGAGCCCCGACGAACAGCGGGATCTCGGCCGGGTCGGTGGATCCGTCGGCGTCGATCATGACGATGATGTCCGATGTGGCGGCGAGGAAACCGCAGGCCAAGGCGTTGCCCTTGCCCTTTCGGCTTTGTGTCACGACCATGGCGTCCGGCCAGAGGCTCCTGGCCACCTCGACCGTGTCGTCGACGGAATGTCCGTCGACGAAGACGATCTCGTCGATGTCGGCCGGCATCCGCGCGGCGACGTGCGGGAGGTTCCTCGCTTCGTTCATCGCGGGCACGACGACGGTGACCGTCGGGCGGCCCGGCGCGCGGTCGGCGGTACCGGCCTCGTCGATGTCGTGCGCGTCTGTCTCGTCGGAAGGTTCCAGGCGGTCAGGCGTGTACAGGCTCATGTGTCCGTCTCTCATCGTCGGGCAATCGAGTCGGCCCGGAAGCATGACAATGTGTGGTCCCCTGTGGGTACCGGCCCTCGCCCGACCGGGAGCTCAGGTACCCACCACGTGCAGTGCGCGAAGCCCACAAACACCCCTGTCGAGGGACCTCGCGGTTCTTCGAAACGCGTGTTTGCAACCAAACGGTCTTCTATGCGCGCTTTAAACTACCTCAGGTTTGTTTTTCTCGCACTACAGACACGAGGGTGATTCATCACTCAGTTACATTTTGGCAAACTCGAACGATCGGGCTGTTCGACCCTGTATCAGGACGTCCAGTAACCGAGCCAGTCCGCGGGAGCCAGCTCGGTCTTCCCCGCCGCGCGCGCAGCATTCTCGGCCGCGCGGATCCGGGCGATGAGATCGTGCGTCGCCGCCTGCAGCCTCGACTCGGCGGCGACCACCGCCGCGCTGTCGGCAGTGATCTCCGTGGGCACCAGTTCGGACGGCAAACCCGCCTTGCTCGCGCGGGCCACGACCTTCGCAGCCAGCGACGCCGCCGGCTGACTCATCGCGACGCCGTCGAGGCAGGAACTCCGTGCCTTCTCCGCCGCCTTGCGAATCTCCCATGCCCGTTCCTGCTCCGCGATGTCGATCGGCCCGACGACCTCCTCCCCGAGGTGGGGGCTGCGGTGCACGAGCTTGGCAACCAGCGTCGCGGCCACGTCGTCCACGTCGAAATTGCCCGACGCCGAGGCGATCCGCGAATGGAACAGGACCTGCAGCAGCAGATCTCCGAGCTCTTCACGCAGATCACCGGGTTCGGACGACTCGATGGCGTCGAGAACCTCGTACGTCTCCTCGACGAGGTAGTGCGACAGGGTGCGGTGCGTCTGCGTCACTTCCCAGCCGCCGTAACTCCACAATCGGTCCATCACCTCGGCTGCCTCGACGAGGTTGTCGCCCGGGACCTTCGGCGCCGCGATGACGCGGGACCCCGACGCGACCCAGTCACGCACGGTGGGATCGTCGGGATCGCTACTGACCAGGACGGCGGCCCCCGGCGCCTCGGTCAGCAATCTCCGCACGGCCTCGGGTACCTCGTCGGTGAACTCCACTCCGTCACCGACCACCCCGACGGCCTCCATCGGGATCGTCGTGGGCCGCAACGAGTCGAGCAGGACCACCGTCATCGGGTCAGGCCTCCATCACCACGGACCCGGCGGCCTTGCCGTCCAGCGCGAGCACGAAGTCGGCGATGTACTGCAGCAACTCCACGTCCCGCACCCGCTCCGCGCCGATTCCGCCCGAACCCGCCCGGGGCAGCGGCAGCTGCACCATCCCGGTGGTGGCACGGTACTGCGCGCTCGGGTAGATCCGCTTGAGACGCAACTGCTTCGAGTCGGGCAGGGCCATCGGCGCGATCTTCAGCTGCGTCCCGACCACGGCGATTTCCTCGAGGCCGTACTCACGGGCCAGCAGACGCAGCTTGGCCACCGAAACCAGTCGGCGGACCTCCTCGGGGAGCGGTCCGTACCGGTCGACGAGTTCGTCGACCACGGCCGTGATGCCGTCGAGTTCGGTGGCCGCCGCGAGCTTGCGGTAACCCTCGAGCCGCAGACGGTCGCTGGTGACGTAATCGGGAGGGATGTGCGCATCGACGGGCAAGTCGATACGGACCTCCTTCGGGGCGTCCTCCGTCGTGATCGGCTTGCCGTCGGCCGCCGCCCGGAACGCCTCGACCGCCTCCCCCACCAGCCGCACGTACAGGTCGAACCCGACACCCGCGACGTGACCGGACTGCTCGGCGCCCAGCACGTTTCCGGCACCGCGGATCTCGAGGTCCTTCATCGCGACCGCCATGCCTGCGCCCAGGTCGGAGTTCTGCGAAATGGTCGCGAGGCGGTCGTAGGCCGTCTCGGTGAGCGGTTTCTCCGGCGGGTACAGGAAGTACGCGTAGCCGCGTTCCCGGCTACGCCCGACGCGACCGCGCAACTGGTGCAGCTGCGACAGGCCGAGGGAATCGGCGCGTTCGACGATGAGCGTGTTGGCGTTGGAGATGTCGAGACCCGTCTCGATGATGGTGGTGCACACCAGCACGTCGTAGTCGCGTTCCCAGAAGCCCTGCACGGTCCGCTCGAGTGTGTCCTCGTTCATCTGCCCGTGCGCCACGACGACCCGAGCCTCGGGGACGAGGTCGCGGATCCGCTGGGCCGACTTGTCGATCGAGCTGACCCGGTTGTGGACGTAGAACACCTGCCCGTCTCGGAGCAGTTCCCGTCGGATGGCCGCGGCCACCTGCTTGTCGGCGTACGCGCCGACGTACGTGAGGATGGGGTGCCGCTCCTCCGGCGGCGTGAGGATCGTGGACATCTCGCGGATGCCCGCCATGCTCATCTCGAGTGTTCGCGGGATCGGCGTGGCCGACATCGTGAGTACGTCCACGTGGGTGCGCAGCGCCTTGATGTGCTCCTTGTGTTCGACACCGAAGCGCTGTTCCTCGTCGACGATGACGAGGCCCAGGTCCTTCCACCGGATCCCGGTCTGCAGCAGCCGGTGTGTGCCGACGACGACGTCGATCTCGCCGTCCGCCATGCCGGCGATGATCTCCTTGGAGTCCCCCGCATCCGTGAAGCGGGAGAGCCCGCGCACGGTCACCGGGAACGCGGCCATGCGCTCGGTGAAGGTCTGCAGATGCTGCTGAGCGAGCAGCGTCGTCGGCACCAGGACCGCCACCTGCTTGCCGTCCTGCACGGCCTTGAACGCCGCCCGCACCGCGATCTCGGTCTTGCCGTAGCCGACGTCGCCGATGACGACGCGGTCCATCGGCACGGCCTTCTCCATGTCGGCCTTGACCTCGCTGATGACCGTCAGCTGGTCGTGGGTCTCGGTGAACGCGAAGGCGTCCTCCATCTCCTTCTGCCACGGGGTGTCCGGGCCGAACGCATGACCGGGTGCGGCCTGCCGCGCCGCGTACAGCTGGACGAGTTCACCGGCGATCTCACGAACCGCCTTGCGCGCCTTGCGTTTGGTGTTGGCCCAGTCGGAACCGCCGAGCTTGCTGAGCGCGGGCAGCTCGCCGCCGACGTACCGCGACAGCTGGTCGAGCGACTCCATCGGCACGAACAGACGGTCGCCCGGGTGTCCGCGCTTGCTGGCGGCGTACTCGATCACGAGGTACTCGCGCCGGGCGCCGCCGATGGTGCGTTCGACCATCTCGACGAATCGTCCGATGCCATGCTGGTCGTGCACCACCATGTCCCCGGCCGTCAGGGCCAGCGGGTCCACCTGGTTGCGGCGCTTCGCCGGCAGCCTCTTGCCGTCGCCGACCGCCGCCACCCGGTTGCCGGTGAGATCGGCCTCGGTGACGATGACGAGTCCGGCAGTGGAGTCGTCCCCGGGGAAGACCAGGCCGTCGTGGAGCGAACCGCGCAGCACCCCGACCTGTCCTCGCGGGGGCTCCGAACCGGGCACGAGTTCCGCCGCGGGCACCTCGGCCTCGCGCAGACGCTCGAGCACCCGATGCGCGGTACCGGCGCCCGCGACCACGATCACGGCCCGCCCGCCGGTGGTGACGTGGGCGCGCAGGCTCACGAACAGTTCCGACAGCAGGTCGTCCGAACCGCGGATCTGCGGCGCCGGCGTGACCGCCAGCTCCAGTTCCTCGCCGTTGCCGGATGCGAGCGGGCTCAGCGTCCACCACGGCTGACCCGTCGTCTCCGCTGATTCACGGACCTGGCTGAGCGAGCGGTAGGCGGAGGCGCCGAGGTCGATACCGTCGCCCTTCAGCACGGAGGTGTCGAGCGGGGCGGCGCCGCCGATCGAGGCCGCCGTCCACGACGCCTCGAGGAACTCCTGACCGGTGCGCACCAGGTCGGTGGCCCGCGTCCGGATCTTCTCCGGATCGCACAGCAGCACGTGCGCGCCCTCGGGCAGCACGTCGGTGAGCAGCTGGAGCTGCCCCGGCCGCAGCACGGGCAGCAATGCCTCCATGCCCTCCACCGGGATGCCGGCCGACATCTTGTCGAGCATCTCGACGAGCGCGGCGTCGGCCTGGTTGTCGACCGCGAGCTGCGCGGCCCGGTCGCGAACGTCCTCGGTGAGGAGCAGTTCGCGGCACGGCGGGGCGATCACGGCGTCGATGTCGAGTTCCGGCAGCGACCTCTGGTCCGCGACGGAGAACGCGCGCAGTTCGGTGACCTCGTCACCCCAGAACTCGACGCGCACGGGATGATCCGCGGTGGGTGAGAACAGGTCCAGGATGCCACCGCGGACGGCGAACTCACCGCGCTTGCCCACCATGTCGACGCGGGTGTACGCCATTTCGACGAGCCGCTGAATCAGCCCGTCGAAGTCGTGCTCGACGCCGACCCGCAGCGTGACGGGTTCGATCTCACCGAGACCCGGCGCCATGGGCTGCACGAGCGAGCGGACGGTGGTGACGATGACCTGGAGCGGCGCCCCGTACGAGCGGTCGTCCGGACGCGCGAGTCTGCGCAGCACCTCCACGCGGCGACCGACCGTGTCGGCGCTCGGCGACAGCCGTTCGTGCGGCAGCGTCTCCCACGACGGGAACTGCGCCACGGCGTCGCCGATCATCTCCTGCAGTTCGGCGGTGAGGTCGTCGGCCTCGCGACCGGTCGCGGTGACCAGCAGCAGATGGGTGCGCTCGGCGAGAGCCGCGGCCACGAACGGCCGGGCGGGCGCGGGCGCGACGATGTCGAGGTGATGCCGCCCGAGCGCCTCGGTCACCTGCGCGATGACTGCGTCGCCCAGCGCGATCTTCGCCAGACCGGCGAGCGGGGTGTCGGACGAGGGCTCGGCAGCGATGAGCGGGGAAGACAACGACGCACTCCTGAGCAGTGATGACGAACTGCCGGCGAACAGCTCGGGCCGGGACGAGCGGCCAGTTGCGGACTGAGCCAGCCTAGTCGATATCGCACACGGACGGACCGGGGTCCGTATCAGGTGGAGGCCTGCACCACCGGTGCGACGGTCATCGAGTTCAACGCCCGCACGTGCCCGGTCACCGCGTCCGTCGTCCCGGTCCTGCGCACCGGCACCGTCCGTGCTCCGCCGGGCGGCAGGTGGAACCAGGAGTCCGCCGGTTCGAAGCCGCGGAGGTCGAGGTGAACGTACTGCGCAGCGCCGTCGGTCCCGACGTCGACGACCCAGTCGCCGGACGCCGTCTGCCGCACCACCGCCGTCAGGCCGACGGTGCGTTCGAGGGCGCGCGCCGGTCCGCCGACGAGGTGAACGGACTCGGCGACACCGTCCTCGCTCGACAGGGTGACGGTCACGCTGTCGTAGCCGCGGGGGCCGAAGCGGTGGACGTGGGTCGCGTCGGTGAACCGGCCGAGCACCGTGTCGAGCGACCACCGGCGCGCCGCGTGCGCAGCCACGGTCACCGGTTCGGTGACGTCGAACGCCCGGGCACCGGTGCGGGTGTGCACCTGCACCCGCAACTCCCCCACGACCGTGTGGTCGGAGTCGTTGACCGCGTCGATCCGCAGTCCGTCCAACCCGTCCTCGGCGAGCAGGACCGCGACCGGCAGCGACATCCGCCGCATCACGAACCACGGCGCCTTCGGCCTGCCGTCGGAGTCGAGCAGCCCCCACCCGGCACCGGGCTCGAGGTCGCGGAGCGCGAGCACCAGGGCGCCGTCGCATCCCGAATCGGGCCGCCGCCAGTAACCGAGAGTCGCCGCGAACGCCTCGCAGACGGCGGCCCGGCCGAGGGCGAGGTACCGCTCGGGGTCGCTCCAGCGGATCGTCGACGGCTCCTCGCCGAACAGCGTCCGCACGTAGTGGTCGCGGACGTCCTCGAAATCCCAGGACGCCCCGTTGTCCCGCGGCACGGCCGCCTTCCACCGTGGATGGTGGCCGGCCGCCGCGAGGCTGCCGAATTCGGCCTCGATCGCCGCGTCCGACGGGGGGATCGAGAACGCGAGGCATTCGGCGGCGAACCGCACCCCGGCCTGGCGGACGTCGGACGGCGGAAGCCGGTAGCCCCCGGCACCGAAGTAGTGCGCGATACCCGTCCCCACGTGGGTCGCGAGCGGGTCGCCGCCCGGCGGCGGCGACGGTGACGACGACACCGGCACCACCCCCGGCGCCGTCCTACCGACCACTGCCGGAATCACGTCGTGTACCGCCGTCATGTGCGGCGCCGGGAATCCGAGCATCGCCGGCTGCTGTTCGGTCTCGCTGCCTCCGCTGAACACGACGAGCGCGGGGTTACCGGACAGCGGCCGCAGCACGGCCTCGACCTCCGCGGTCAGCAGGTCCAGGAACGGCTGGTCGTCGGGCGGGTCGAACGTCGACAGCATGGCGTCCTGCCACACCATGACACCGAGTTCGGCACAGTCGTCCCAGAACGCGGCGTCCTCGTACACCGCCGTGCCCGGCACGCGGACCATGTTCAGGCCGGCCTCGACCACCCGCTCGAGGGTGGCCCGCGTCTGATCCCGGCCGCCCAGCCCGACCGGATCCACCGGCGTCCAGACGGCGCCGCGGCAGTACACGTCGACCCCGTTGACCGACAGCCGGAATCCGCCGTCGCCGCGCGCCGCGCACACGGTGCGGAATCCGACCGCGCCCAGGTCGACGACGTGCTCCCCCAGATCGATGCTCAGCGGGTACGTCACGGGATTGCCGTGGGTGTGCGGCCACCACAACCGGACGTCGGGGACGCGCAGGTGGGCGCGGACCTCCTGTGCGTCCCCGACGTCCACGATCGTCGCGACCACGGCGAGGTCGCCGAGCCGCACGACGGGGGCCGGTCCGGCCGAACGATGCACGCGCACGGCGAGGTCCAGCACGCCCGTGCCGTCCGCCACGGCGGTGACCACGTGACGGTCCGACAGGACAGGCGCGGCGCGGTCGTGCAGGCGCACCGCCCGCCACGGACCCACCGGGGCGGGCACACCGCCGAAGACCGGGGCGCGACCGAGCAGGCTCGTGCGGATCCAGCGCAGGCCCTGCGCACTCACCAGCGACGACCGCCAGCGTCCGCGTGGCCGCCGGCGGCGCAGCACGGCCTCGAGGGACGAGAAGCGGATCGCCAGCGTGACCCCGCCGGGGCGAGAGGCGAGCTCGACCGAGGCCGGCACGAACATCGACTCCGACGTCAGGACGAGGTCGTCGCCGGCCCACACCTCCGCGTGCGAGGCGAGGCCGTCGAACTCGAGCCGCCACGGACCCGGGCCGCCGCCGGACACGTCGGTGACGAACCACCAGTCCACCGCATCGGTCTTCGCCGCCCGCGCCGCCGCAGCGCCGTCGGTCGCCCGGATCGCGCCTGCCGCGGTACCCGGCACCTGCGCGACATACCATGGACCCGGCACACAAGCCAGGCCCGCGGGATCGGTGACCGAACCCGGTTCCGTTGCCACACAACGCCACCGAGCGTCGGCGAGAAGATCCACTATGCGCGTCCGACCACTCGCGCCACGCCGCCGACCGAGGATTCCCACGCCTCGGCCATGCCGTCGAGTTGCACCGACGGATCGACACTGCGTCCGCGAGCGGCCCTCGCCATCTGGAACTGCACGCTCTTCGCACCCTGCGCCACCGCCCGGAAGCCCGGCGCGAACGCCGCTGCCTCCGCGAACCCGTTGCGCTCGAGGTACTCGCACACGTCGGCAGCCAGTTCGGCGGTGGCACCGCACTGCCGCAACACCCCGAACGTCCACAGGTGGAACGTGTCGATGCCCGCGCTACGAATCCAGGGCACGTCGGCGACGACCCGCTCACCGAGGTCGCGCACCGGATTTCCGTCCGGTCGGGTGGCGAGATGATGCCGCAGCACCGCCTCGAAGCGCGCCGGCCGGTACCCCGGATCCCCGTCGAACCGGACCTGCTCCACGTAGGGGGTGAATGTCGTCGACCCCGCGACGTCCAGCCCGAACAACCCGCGAAAATCGTCACCGGCCAGCCGGTGATACCCACTGTTGTGGAAGTACTCCAGCACACCGCCCTCCCGGTCGATGTGGTTCGCGACGATCGTGGTCTTGGTGTGGCCCTCGCGGTAACCCGTGCCTGCCGTGTCGGGGAGCCAGTGCGCATCCACCTCGACGGTGGACAGCATTCCCGCCGCGAGATTGTCCTCCACGTGGTCGAGGACCCGGCGCCAGACGTTCATCTCACCCACGTCGATCCCGTAGAGCGCGAACAGATCCTCCGGCTTGAACTTCAGGAACGTCCACTGCGATCCGTCGAACCGGGCGCCGAACGCGCACGCCGCGGCCGGCACCGGATCGAGCCCCAGCGAGTGGAGTACCTCCACCCACAGGTCGAGGTAGCAGTTGGTCTCGGTCCACGTCCGTTCGCCGGAGTGGATGGGGTGCGGTTCGTACCCGTCCGGCGAGATGTCGATCAGCCGCAACGTCACAGCGACATCCGGGATTTCACCGCACTCGGCCAGCGCGACGGGTCCATGCCGTGAGTCCGCAGCATCGCGAGCGCGATGCGTTCCATCCCGAATCCCACGCACGCACTGTGGGCGACACCGCCGTCCGCGGTGGCGATGTCGAACGTGACACCGAAATGGTCCTGATGGCAGTTGCACGAGACGACGGCGGTGCCCTCGTCGAGATCGCCGTACAGGCGCACCGTGAGCTCGGTCTTGAGGTTCTCCTCGCGCTGGTTGGCGGCGAGCATGCGTCCGACCCTGCCGAAGAACGGGTCGTTGGCGGCCACCGGCGCGGCGTCCAGCCACAGGTCGGACAGCACCTCGAGCCCGCGCTCGATCCACGAATCACGGTGGGTCGCGGCCTGGTCCGCCGTGCCGATCCGCACGAACTCGTGCATCCGGAACGCCTGCATGCGGGCGGGGTCGAACGCCGGCTCGTGCCGGAAGCAGTAGCCGTACACGTCGAGCAGCGCACCGCCGTCCGGGAGCACACCCGTGAACATCGGGTACGCGGGGTGGCACGCCGCCGATACCAGCATCGTGTCCGTCGGTTCGAGCCACTTGTCCCAGCTCTCGCCGTCGGCTCGCGCCGCCAGCAGTTGGGCGTGCTCGGCGTTGGTGCCGATGAACGTGTTGATCGCACCGGTCAGGTTGGGGAACGACGCGATGTAGTCGGTGCGCTCGAAACTGGTGCGCGGGAACACCGGAGGGAACCGGAATCGAGCCGCGGACGCACCCGGGCCCGCTGCCCGCACGACGGCGTCGATGCCGTCGACGATGTCCTCGAACAACCCGGACCGTCCGTAGAGGCCGGCGACGGACGTGTCCACCAGGAGTCCGGCCTCGAGCAGTTCCGCCCGGAACGCACGGCGGGCCCGCTCGAGTTCGCTCGTCTCTTCCCGCTCCACTGCTGTATCCGTGCTCATATCGTCCCCCGGTATGCCGTGGCCATCTGCGCCGAGTTGGCCATGATTCGATCGTTGTTGACCATGACGGCCGCCCCGTGCGCATCGCGCAGGTGCCGGCCCAGCGAGTACTCCGTGTCTTCCCGGTAGCCGGCGATCCCGCAGATCAGCAGGGCCCTGCCGACGAGGTCGACAACCAGCGTCGACGCCGTCACCTTCAGGTTGTTCATCGCCAGCGAAAAACCCACTCCACCCGCGACTTCGGCCTCCGGTGAACCGGCGGGCGCCGCATCGGCGTCGTCGAACCGGCGCGCCGCAGCGAACACGACGTCCGAGAACTGCTGGTGCACGGCGGCCGCCTCGGCGAGACGCGACGCCGCGGGCGAGGCCACACCCGGCTGCTTCCGCGCTGCCACTCGCACGTACCGGCGCGCCTTTTCCAGCGCGGCGTCGGCGATGCCGAGCCACACGGCCGACCACACCGAGTGCGACACCGGGAGCATCGTCGCTGCCGAGATTTCCGCGTAGGGGTCGGCGACGACGAGGTCGGCTGTGGTGGTGGCACGCAGCACGAAACCGGGACTGCAGGTCCCGCGCAGCCCCAGCGTGTTCCACTCACCGGTGCGCTCGAGCGTCACATCGGCGCGCCGGCAGACGACGAGCACCTGGTCGCTCGGCGGGCTGTCGGGGGTACGCCGCGCGGTCGCGAGGATCGCATCGGCGTACTCGCCGTAGGAGATCACGGGGGCGTTCTTGATCAGCGACACCACCCCGCCGGACTGCTCCACCGCGCACGTGCTGCGTCGCACGTCGCCCCCGATGCCCAGTTCCGTCGTCGCCGACGCGAGCAGATACTGACCGGCGACCGCGTCACGCAGGAAGCCGGAGACGCCGTCGCAACCCGGATGTCGTACGAGCGAGAGGATCTGGGTCTGGTGCATCGCGAACACCATCGCCGTCGCGGCGCAGTGCCGCCCGAGGGTCCGGGCGATCGTGCACAGTTCGCGAAGCGTCGCGCCTTCGCCACCCAGCTCCGGGGGAACGGCACACGAGAGCAACCGCTGGTCCCGGAGCGCGTCGAGCGCTTCCTGCGGAAAGCGCGCGTCCCGATCGACGTCGACGGCCCAGCGCGCGGCCACCTCGGCCACGACTCTCTCGGCTCGCGCCGCCGGTCCCCACGACTGCGCGGACTCGATCCCGGTGTCGCTCGCGAGGGCGATGCTCATGCCACTCCGAGTTCGACGAGTGCGCCCCGAATGGAATCCACGCTCGCGAACGTACTCTTGCGCAGCAGTTCGTCGGGGAACTCGATGTCGAACGAATCCTCCAGCGCCAGCATGACGTTGACGCTCGCGTGCGACGTCAAACCCAGTTCGTAGAGGTCGGCGCCGACGGCGATGCTCGTGGCATCGACGGACAACCGGGCGTGGTCGCCGAGAACCTTGCGGATCGTCTGCTCGCTCATGGGTGGCGTTCTCCTTGGTGATGGGGTGGTGTGCCGTACCGGGACGCGGTGACCATCGCGATCGCGACATCGGCCTCGTGCGAGATCGAGACGTGGAAATCGCCGAGCCCCTGCCGCTCGGCGAGGGCCGACGCGTTGCCGGACAGGCGCACTCCGCATCCGCCCCAGCTCTCGCGCCGGATCTCGATGGACTGCCACGGCAAGGCGACGTCCCTGGGTCGCAACACCTTGACCACGGCCTCCTTGGCCGCGAACCGGGCGGCCAGCCGTTGTGCCCGCGCAGGCCCTTCGCAGGTTTCCAGTTCGTGGGGCGTGAAGATTCTTGTCAGGTAGCGGTCGCCGAAACGCTCGACGCTGCTTCGCACGTGCCCGACCGTCATCACGTCGCACCCGATACGGGACTCGGGGATCGACGAGACAGAACCACCAGACATCGATCCCCCTGCTCCAGTCTTCGACAGTCCCACGTTCCGTGCCGGAAGCTGTCCTCAGCGACTCTCCAGCAAACCCTTCGAGAAGTTACCGCACACCGGCGATTCAAGACAAGAGGTACTGCGGTGTGGGCATAAACATACCCTGAGTCTGTAACGCTGTCTTCGCGACGCAATGAAACAGCAAATGCGGCGCGAGCGATTCCTCCGAGAATTCGCCGTCGCGCCGCGCGGGTAGGCGAGCTACAGCCCGACCTCGATGGCTCCGGCCACCAGCAACTTGCCGATCTTCTCCGCCGAGACCGGTCGGCTGAACAGGAAGCCCTGCGCCCGATGACATCCCATGTCGAGAAGTTGCCGGGCCGACTCGACGTTCTCGACGCCCTCCGCGACCAGCTCCAGGCCGAACGATTCGGCAAGGCCGATGATGGACTTCACGATCGCCCGGTCCCCCGCATTGCTGTCGAGGTTCATCACGAAGCCCTTGTCGATCTTCAGCGTCCCGACCGGCAGCGCCTTGAGGTGGCTGAGGGAGCTGTACCCGGTGCCGAAGTCGTCGATCGCGACCTCGACATCCATCGCGTGCAGCCCTTCGAGCGCTTCACGCGTCCAGGTCAGGTCACTGAGCACAGCGTTCTCGGTGATCTCCAGGCACAGCGCGCCCTTCCGAAGGTCGAATTCCGTCAACGCATTCGCGACGACGTCGAGAAAATCCAGACCGGCCAACTGCCCCGGCGAGACGTTGACGCGGAGATCCAGATCCAGTTCGGGAACCTGCGACCGCCAGTCGGCCCACTGCCGGCAGGCCTTCCGGATCACCCAGCGCCCGAGCTCCCCCGCCACATTCGTCGCCTCGGCGACGTCGATGAACGACGCCGGCTGCAGCAACCCGAGCAGCGGGTGATTCCACCGCACCAGGGCCTCCACCCCGATGATGCGGCCGGTCCGCAGGTCGACCTCGGGCTGGTACTCGAGGAACAGCGACTCGTCCGCGATGGCCGCACGCAGACTGAGCTCGATCATGTTGCGTTTCTCGCTCTCCTCCTGCATCTCGTCCGTGAAGACGCTGATCGCGTTACCGCCCTTGGTCTTCGCGACCATGACGGCCTGGTCGGCCTGGCTGAGAAGTGAACTTGTGGTGGCCTTACCCGGATATCCCGCCGCGACGCCGATGCTGACACTGCGACTGACGACCTCGCGGCCGAGACGCACCCGCTCGGTCACGACGTCGCGGATGTGCTGCGCCCGCGCCTCCGCCTCCTCCAGACCTACCGATCCACCGAGCACGAGCACGAATTCGTCGCCGCCCAGCCTGGAGACGAGGTCGTCGGCTTCGCTGCTCGATCTGAGCCGGTCCGCGATCGTCGAGATGAACCCGTCGCCGGCTCCGTGACCGAAGAAGTCGTTGAGAGGCTTCAGCCGGTCCAGGTCGAGGAACAGGATGGCGACCGGCCCGGGTTCGGACTCGGCGAGGCGGGTGTCCAGGTGGTGGTAGAGCGCGCGCCGGTTACTGAGTCCGGTGAGGGAATCGTGGTCGGCCGAGTAGCGCAACTGCTCTTCGACGACGATGCGCGCCTGGACCTGGGCGAGCAGCGCGGCGATGGCCTTGAGGACGTCGAGTTCCGGCGGGGTCCAGTCGCGGTCGCCGAACTTGATGAATCCGAGCGTGCCCGTCGTCGTGTCACCGGACAGCAGCGGAACGGCCGCGAGCGACACCTGCGGCACCCCGGACGCCTCGCGGACCCGCTCGTTGTAATCCGGACCGGACACCTCCGGACGGAAGATGGCCACTTCCTTCTGGTGCTCGATCTGGGCGAACGTCGAGTCGGCGTCCTTGAAATAGACGACGCCGAGCGGGTCGGGGTCGGGGATGAAGGGCCGCAGCGGGTATTCCGCGACCAGGACTGTCGCCGCGATCTCGTGGTCGGTGAACCTGAGGAAGCTGGTGTCGACCTCGAAGTGCTCCACGAGATCCTGCAACACGCGGGTGGCCACGTTTCTGAACGAGACCGCATCGACGGGCGTGAGCCGGGACGCCACGGTTGTCACCAGGGTCTCGAGCTTTTCGGTTTGCTTCTCGGTGTTCACTGGCCCTCCTGTCCTTACGATATCCGCCTGCGAACCCGGTCGGCGAGGCGCTCGCTCCGAACCGACGGGCCCGGCGCATGGCTGAGCCGTAACACCATGGCGAGCGCTTCACCTGCCTTCGCTCCGACGACGTCGAACAGTTCCTCCCGCAGCCTCTCCAATGGTGCCTCATACCGTGGTGAGAGTTGCTCGAGTTCCGCACTTTCCACACCGTAGAGAAACACCGGTGAAATCGGCTGGACGGCGAGTCCGAGCGCCTGGGCGTGGATCCACACGCTCTCGGTCGCCTCACCGCCGCGCACGTAGTCCCGAGGGGTGCTGCCGGCAATCGCGACGACCGCGACGGCCGAACTCGACGCGACGCGGTCCGCGGTGGACTTGCCGAGGGCGCGTCCCGCGTCCTGTGCGCCGAGTCGTTCCATGACCTCGGGTCTCCGCAGCAGCGCGAGGGTCGACAATTCCGCCGAATCGAGTTCGAGTGCGCGAACGTCGATGCCGGTCTCGACCGAATCCAGGGGCGGCCACCGCAACTCGCCGATCATTTCGCGGTGCAGGGTCGGCGTGAGGAATCGGATGCGGTCCGACTCCGCGAGAATGGCGCCGATCGTCGCGACGTCGTCCCGGTCGGTGACCAGGCAGAGGCGTGCACCCTCGCGAGATGCCGCCTCCGCGAGAAGTCCCGCCTGCGTGTCGTCCAACGGCCGGGGCACGCCCGGCCTGCGATTGGTGGTCCGGTCGAGCATCTGCTCGTAGCGGTCGGTGAGTTCCCGGTCGTTGCCGCTGCCGAACGTCATCGTGGCGACGGGAAGTCCACGGTCCCCGTCGTGGACCGTCACGGCGCCGAGCAGTCCCGCGGCCGACGCGGCGATCCGGGCGTTGTGCAGCGCGGCGCCGACTGCGACACAACTGCCGCGGTACCCGACGTCCATGGCCGTCGTATGTTCCGGGGCCACGGAGATGGTCAGCCCCACCTCGTCCGCCGCGATCGTCCACGGCTGGACGTTGCCGCCGGACGGCGCGCGGGACGCGGCATGCACGATCGCGTCGACGGGGTCGTGCGAGACCGCTGCGGGCACGGCACGATTCGCGGGCTGCTCCGGTAGATCGTGCGGTCTCGGCGGATCGGTGAGGGCATCGAGATGCCGATCCAGATCCATGCGGCACCGACCCGACGAGAGCGGCTGTCCGAGTCCGATGCGCCGCACCGCCGCCGCGACCTCCGCCCCGCCGAGCAGCACCTCGCCTCCGAGCTGAGGCCACGTGGAGATGGTTTCGTCCACCTCCACCAACGATGCCGCCATCGTCGCCGACAGCTGTCCCGCGTCGAGAATCCGGAGGACCAGCGGAATCTTGTCCCGCGAGCCGAGCCCCGCCAGCGATTCCACGTCGACATCACCGATCACTCCGTGGAAGACCGGCCGATCGGGTTCGAGGTCGAATCGCTCGACGTCCAGCAGACCCCGGTCGCTGGTCGCCATCAGCACCGGCAATCCCCTCCGCCTGGCCTCCCGTCGCAGGGACACCTTGACGTCGAGGGAGTCGCATTCGTCGATCACCACGTCCGTGCCGTCCAGGAATTCGGCCACCGACCCGGTGTCGAGACCGTCCTCCCATAACGTCACCGTGACGTAGGGGTCGATCTCCGCGATCCTGCGGGCAGCGACCACAGACTTGTTCACGCCGAGATCCAGAACCGTTCCGGGAACCCGATTCAGGTTGGACAGTTCGAGGGTGTCGAAGTCCGCGAGCCGCAGGCTCCCACACGCACCTTCCAGCGTGAGGGCCAACGCGACCGCGTGACCGACGCTCAGACCGACGATCCCGACGGTCACGTCCCTGAGGCGTTCCTGCTCCTGCACGGTGATCTTGTTCCGATTCCGGTCCAGCCGCAGCAGCCGGAACGATACGGGGCCGAGCAGACGCACCACGGTCCGTCGCCACGAGTAGTACGCCCACACCGGAGCCTCGTCCAGCACACCGGGTCCCGGCGTGGGCACGAGGGAACGGAGACTGTCGAACTGTTGGCCGAGCCGATCGACGAAGACTACCGCGGGGTCGCGGCGGAGACGGTCGAGTACCGCCGCGTCCCCGGAGTGGCCCTCGTCGAGCAGCAGGGCGGTGTACTCACCGCGGGATTCGTTCACGAGACGCTCCGCATCGGCCGGACGACGTTTCCTCCCGTCCCCGTCGCGATGCCTGCCGACGGCGTCGGTCGGGACGTCGTGAGTAACAGTTGGGCCAGCTGCATGGATTCGGCGCGGCCCCTGCGCCTACTCCGATCCCACCACATCAGCCGCGTCTCGTAGCGGTCATCCGGATAGGGCACGGGAGCAATATGGTCGGCCACTACCCCACCGGTGGTTCGCCACGTGTCCAGGACGTGGGAGGCGGCGGTCGCGAGCATGAACTGGACGTCGAGCAGATCCATCGAGAAGGTGGCGAAACGGCCCAGTGCACCGACGAGTTCACCCCGCCGGGAGGCCGTGTCCGCCACCCATGCACCCTTCGCCTCCACGACACCGAACGGCAACCGGTCCTCGATCATCCGGCGGACGGCGGGAGCGCCGGGATCGGTTCCCCATTCCGTGATCGCGTGCGCCTGATCAGCGACAAGATACGGCCCCTGGGCGCGGACGCCGGCCGCGACCGTGCCGTTCGAGTCGATGGCGACGAAGAAGAGTGCGGTGGTGTCGCCGGCCTGAATCTGGCGGTACTCGAGCGCCTTCTCGGCCCCGTACTTGCGATAGCCCGCGACCGCTCCCTCGAGATATTCTTCCCAGAGCGTCGGCTCGTCGGCGGGCCGGGCGACGACGAAGCGACACTCCGCCCGCGGATCCCACACACTCAGAGTTCGATCGAGTATGGTCTCCGTCGACCGTACATCCATCTGCGGGTTCGTCAGCTGTTCAACAGGCATTGGTATTCCCATCGGGCGTCGGTGCGGCAATTCCGGGGACTCACGGGTTACGTAAAGACCCCAAGAACTGGACACACGAACACCCGGTCACAGCCCCGCGGCTACCCATTTTCCGCGTTTACTCCGGATTTGTCACCTGTGATGCCACAAATGGGCCCAAAAACAAACTTCAGGTCGGTAAGTTCCGCCTGTTATTAGCTGAGGGAAATGAACAGCTCGACGCTGCTCGGCGCGCGAAAGACCTCGATCTCCTCCGCGTAGGCACGCTCGATGCGCCCTTCCTTCTCCGCCAGCTCGGCCTGAATCCACACGTCCTCGATCGGGTCGGACGACCGCCCGTCGGGGGTGAACTTGGCGAAGTAGCCGGACGGGACGCGCACCAGCACGTCGCCGATGTCGAGGTGATCGAGGTCGATGCAGCGGTATCCGATCACCGCGGTCCATCCCAGATCCGGGACGGCGACGTAGACGGTGGTCAGTTCCTCGACCCCTCGCTGCTGGACACGCTCACGCGTGAACTTCATCAGGTCGGTGGCGTGCGCCGAGGGACCCAGTTCTATGCGCGGCAGAGTGAGCCCACCGAAGTCGGTCGACTCACGCTTGACGATCTCGAAACTCATTGCTGCCCCTGCCTGGTGGCGGGTGGCACTATCGCCACGTACAGATCGATCCCGAATGCGTGCGGGTAGAACTCGAAATCACCGGTGTAGGACCGCTGAATTTGATGCGATTCCTCCGCGTCGCGAATCTGCCCCCAGAGGGCGTCGAAGAGATCGGGAAACGTTCCGACCGAGGAGAATTTGGCATACGTTCCCGCAGGAATCCGCGACACCAGATGCCCGCGTCCGACCTGATCGAGAGAGGAGCACTCATAGCCGACGATTTGTGTGTAGTACGAATTGATCTCGGGCGCGTGGTCGACATAGGCGGAGGCCAGAGGCCGATCCACGTTCTGCGATAGAAGAGTCGACCACGTCTTTTCGAGAGCCTTGTCGCGGGCTTCTCCGAGCGCCCGCTTGGGGCTACGGACGGCCAGTCCAGCGACCAGCGTCTCTTCGCGTTCGACAATGACGAACGGCATCGGGCACCCTCCGATGTCATCGGCTCATTGGGCTGGCAATGGCGGTTATCTTTCGACCACCCGGAAATTCGGGGGACGAGATTTCACAATACATCCTCCGGTAACCCAAGACGGCGTCATTGGCCTCGCAAAGCCCAGTGCCTAACTGGGCAAACCACGGCGGTACCGACGCATTCCTTTCAACTAGGATGTGGAACCGTTTTGTCTGGCAAAGTACATACTCAAAGTATTTTTTGGCCGATTCTATTGGATTCGAGGTGTGTTTAATGCGAATGCCCGACTCCAGCCTGTGACACACCTAACAATGTGGCGACGATCCCGCACCTGGTCGCGGAAACCTCTTCCCGCGGAAGCGGTTTTCTAGCGCAGCAGGCGCCGGGATGCGAACTGGCGAAAATACACGAGCTTCGACGGCTCGACCAGTCCGGGAAGAATGAAGTACCAGACCCGTTCCATGCGACGGGGAAGATCGTCGAAGGCGCCGGTCGCGGTCGCGACCACGTGGGCCCCCAGCAGCGACCCGAGCAGGAATGTGGACAGAGTTCCCGTGGAGACGTCGTCTTCCGCGAGGACGTCGCCCTCCTCGACCGCTCGTGCCACGAGTCGTTCGAAACCCTGCTGCCACGAGGAGACCACGTTGCCGTGCGTCCCCTGGTAGTCGCCGATCTCGTGCTGCAGTCGCAGCATCGCCGCGACGATCGGGTCGGAACTCGCCGCCTCGATCGCCACGTAGGACAAGGCGACGAGCGCTTCCAGTGCCGGCGTCGGCCCGTCGCTGACGGACGTCATTCCGGCGGTGAGCCGGATCTGCCCCTCGTCGATGACACCGCGGGCCAGGTCTTCCTTGGAACTGAAGTGGAAAATAGAGCGCGCCTTTGGTCACACCCGACTGCTCGATGATCTCGTTCAGACCCGCATTGGCGTAGCCGAGCCGCAAGAAGACGTCGGCCGCCGCCATGAGGACCGAAGCCCGAGTTACCTCTGCTCGAACCTGTCTCGCCATCGACTGCCTCCCGAACAACCCCCCCGACGGGGCGCGCAAACTCCAGCGAACCCTAGCACTTGACAGGCGCAGCCCTAGTGAAGTTGAACCGCGAGTCGGAAAACGAGAACACGTTCACTGAGGTGTCGTGCGGGGCCGATCGGTGCCCAGCTGGGGATCCGCCTCGAGATTGGTCAACCCGTTCCAGCACAGGTTGACCAGATGCGCGGCGACGACCTCCTTCGGAGGCGTCCGCTCGTCCAGCCACCACGTCGCGGTGGTGGACACCATTCCGACCAGCGCCTGCGCGTAGAGCAGGGCCAGATCGGGATTGAAGCCACGCCGTGAAAAATCGCCGGCGAGGATGTGCCCGACCTGACCGATGGCCTCGTTGAGCAGGCTCGAATACGTTCCGTCCGGTGCCGCCACCGGAGAGTCGCGGACGAGGATGCGGAATCCGTCGGTGTGCTCCTCCACATAGGTCAGCAGCGCCAGCGCCACCCGCTCGACCCGGACCCGGGAGCGGTTCTGCTTCAGCGACGACGTCACCATCTCCAGCAGCCGCGACATCTCCCGATCCACGACCACGGCATAGAGGCCCTCTTTGCCGCCGAAGTGTTCGTAGACGACCGGCTTGGAGACGTGCGCCCGCTGTGCGATCTCCTCGATCGACGTCGCCTCGTAGCCTCGCTCGGCGAACAGGGCGCGACCGATCTCGATCAACTGCTCGCGGCGTTGCGTACCGGTCATCCGGGTGCGGACCGCCCTCTCGGGGGTCGCGTCCACGTCCGTGGGTCGGGGCACCGAGGCACCATCCTTTCCTGACACTCGCGACGATGAAGTGCCGCGGGCAGCGTCGAAACACTGCAGGTAGCACCCACTCTATCGGGGCGTTCGAGACAAATTTCCGCAGCGGTTCGACGGGCGGCGGGTCGGCATGCGAGGATTCTCTCGCGCAAACGGGCGTGACACCCCGTGTGTGTGGCAATCCGCCGTAGTGTAATGGCAGCACCTCTGATTTTGGTTCAGATAGTTCAGGTTCGAGTCCTGGCGGCGGAGCGGAGCCTGCGGAGCGAATTCCTGCAGGTGGAGCTGTCGAGAACAGCAAGAGCAGAACGATCCAGAGGGAGCTTCATGCCAGTGCAGACCGCCGTGGTCGTCCTCGCCGCCGGCGCGGGAACTCGGATGCGGTCGAAGACCCCCAAGGTGTTGCACACCCTGGGCGGGCGCACGATGCTGGCGCATTCCCTGCACGCCGCCGCGGAGGTCGATCCGGCCCACCTCGTCACCGTCGTCGGGCACGACAAGGAACGAGTCGGGGTCGCCGTCAGCGCCCTGGAGACCGAACTGGGCCGCCCGATCGCGGTCGCCATCCAGGAAGAGCAGAACGGCACCGGGCACGCCGTCGAATGCGGCCTGTCCGCCCTGCCCGCCGATTTTCGCGGGACCGTGCTGGTCACCGCAGCGGACGTCCCGTTGCTCGATGGTCACACCCTGCACGCTCTCGTCGACGAGCACCACAGCGAACCCACCCCCGCAGCGGTCACGATGCTGACGTTCACCGCTCCCGAGCCCCGGGGTTACGGGCGGATCGTGCGCCAACCCCACGACGGTGAGATCGCCGAGATCGTGGAAGAGGCCGACGCCACCGAGGAGCAGGCGGCCATCACCGAGGTCAACGCAGGTGTGTACGCGTTCGACGCCGCGTTCCTGCGCTCCGCGCTCGGGCAGCTCAACGCGAACAACGCGCAGGGCGAGCTGTACCTGACCGACGTCGTCAAGATCGCCCGCGAGGCCGGTGCACCCGTCTTCGCCGCCCACCTGTCCGACTCGGCGAAGGTCGCAGGCGCCAACGATCGAGTCCAGCTGTCGAGGCTGGCCGCCGAACTCAACCGCCGCACCGTCGAGAACTGGATGCGGGCCGGAGTCACCGTCGTCGACCCGTCGACCACGTGGATCGACGTCGGCGTCACGCTCGCTCGCGACGTCACCATCCATCCGGGAGTGCAACTGCTCGGCACCACCACCGTGGGCGAGGACGCGGTGATCGGTCCCGACACCACGCTCACCGACGTGTCGGTCGGCGAAGGCGCCAGCGTGGTGCGCACCCACGGCTCGGAATCGAGGATCGGCGCAGGCGCCACCGTCGGCCCCTTCTCCTACCTGCGTCCCGGCACCGTCCTCGGTGCGTCCGGCAAGCTCGGCGCATTCGTCGAGACGAAGAACGCCGACATCGGAGCGCACTCCAAAGTTCCTCACCTGACCTACGTGGGCGACGCCACGATCGGCGAGCACAGCAACATCGGTGCGTCGAGCGTGTTCGTCAATTACGACGGCGTCGCCAAGAGCCGTACGGTGGTGGGGTCACACGTCCGGACCGGGTCGGACACCATGTTCGTCGCTCCGGTACAGGTCGGTGACGGTGCTTACACCGGCGCCGGCACGGTGCTGCGTTTCGACGTACCACCGGGGGCACTCGCGGTCTCCGGCGGGAAGCAGCGCAATATTGACGGCTGGGTGCAACGAAATCGGCCCGGTACGGCCGCCGCCGAGGCGGCAGCCGCCGCGGGACCGCACCACAGTTCAGATCTGCACGAAACCGAGAAGCAAGATTTAAAGGATGGCATAGAGCAGTGACCGCGAATTGGATCGACAACCAGAAGAACCTCATGCTTTTTTCTGGTCGCGCGCATCCGGAGCTGGCCGAACAGGTGGCGAAGGAACTCGACGTGCGGGTCACCCCGCAGACTGCCCGTGACTTCGCGAACGGCGAGATCTTCGTCCGTTTCGAGGAGTCGGTCCGCGGCTCCGACGCCTTCGTGCTGCAGAGCCACCCGGCCCCGCTGAACACGTGGGTGATGGAACAGCTGATCATGATCGACGCGCTCAAGCGCGGATCGGCCAAGCGCATCACCGCGATCCTGCCGTTCTACCCGTACGCACGCCAGGACAAGAAGCACCGCGGCCGTGAGCCCATCTCGGCTCGCCTGATCGCCGACCTCCTCAAGACGGCAGGCGCCGACCGCATCATCACGGTCGACCTCCACACCGATCAGATCCAGGGCTTCTTCGACGGCCCCGTCGACCACATGCACGCCCAGGGTCAGCTCGCCGAGTACATCCGCGGCAACTACGGCACCGAGAACATCGCCGTCGTCTCGCCCGACTCCGGTCGCGTCCGGGTCGCCGAGAAGTGGGCCGACACCCTCGGTGGCGCGCCGCTGGCGTTCATCCACAAGACGCGCGACCCGCTGGTGCCCAACCAGGTGAAGTCCAACCGCGTCGTCGGTGACGTCGAAGGCCACACCTGCATCCTGATCGACGACATGATCGA
The DNA here is from genome assembly GCF_900455735.1 of Rhodococcus wratislaviensis. Lineage (GTDB taxonomy): Bacteria > Actinomycetota > Actinomycetes > Mycobacteriales > Mycobacteriaceae > Rhodococcus_F > Rhodococcus_F wratislaviensis. The sequence goes on from NZ_UAUI01000012.1 coordinate 38,767, forward strand.
CACCGGTGGAACCATCGCCGGCGCCGTGAAGATCCTCAAGGAGGCCGGCGCGGGCGACGTGATCATCGCCGCCACCCACGGCGTCCTGTCCGATCCGGCGGCCGAGCGTCTCGCCGCGTGTGGTGCCAAGGAAGTCATCGTCACCAACACGCTTCCGATCGACGAGTCGAAGAAGTTCCCGACCCTCACGGTGCTGTCCATCGCCCCGCTGCTGGCTCGCACCATCAAGGAAGTTTTCGAGAACGGCTCGGTCACGTCGCTGTTCAACGGCAACGCCTAGGCGCTTCGCGCCTGTGAGTGGTTGACGAGTCTCTGGACTCGTCAACCACTCACAGGCGTAGCCTTTCCCTGTGTTCACCGGGATCCCCACCGCTGCTCTCGACTTCTACGAGGACCTCGAGGCAGACAACAGCAAGAGCTTCTGGACCGCGCACAAATCCGTCTACGACGACTCCGTGCGCGCACCCATGACCGCCCTGCTCGCGGAACTCGAATCGGAATTCGGCGCAGGCAAGGTGTTTCGCCCCTACCGCGACGTCCGGTTCTCCAAGGACAAGACGCCCTACAAGACCCATCAGGGCGGATTCGTCGAAACCCGCCCCGGTGTGGGCTACTACGTGCAGATCGATGCGGCCGGACTGTTCGTCGCCGGCGGCTTCTACGCGCATACCCCGGTCCAGGTCGGGCGTTTCCGTGACGCCGTCGACGACGACCGGAGGGGCCGCGAACTCGTCCGGCTCGTGAAGAAGGTTCGATCGTCGGGGTTCGAGATCGGCGGCGACACACTCAAGACCCGTCCCCGCGGCGTCGCCGAGGACCACCCGCGACTCGACCTGATGCGTCACAAGTCTCTCACCGCCAGCCGGAGCTACCTCTCCCCCGACTGGATCGAAACTCCCCGCGCCGCTGACGAAGTGCGCACCGCGTGGCGTTCGATGCGGCCGCTCGTCGACTGGCTGACCACCGTCATCGGCGCCGGAGAATGAAACTTACCGGTCGGGAAAACACGTGTGGCACACAGCGTTTGCGGAGCACTTTGCGAGCCTCGGCATGATCTTCGTCACGCTTGGCCACAGAACCGCAGGTCGTACTTACGGCGATGTGACTCGCACGCTCGAATTCCCCTACTGTGGCTCGTCGTGATCGACGCGCAGACTCTCTCCGGCCCTATCGATATCGCTGCAATTCGAAACGTCCGGCGTTGGTCGCCGGGGGCGTGCGTGTGGTGCGGAGACGACAACGCCGTCGAGATGTTCCGTAACGAACCTCGCTGTGGCACTTGCCGCGAGAAGGAATCGGTCATCGACGAGGCCCGCCGCTTCCTCGGCATGTACGGCCTGCGGCCGCTCGGCGGCACGTTGCAGTCGGACGACGACGAAGAGCGTGAGCACCGGGTCAACGCCCGCGATGCGCGCCGCGAACTCAACGAGATGAAGCTCGCGGAACTCCCGGACCCGGCCGCCGTGCGCAAGGCGCTCCGTCCCCGGGCGGCCAGCGTGGTGTCGGAGCCGCGCAGCACCGCTCATTCCGGAACGTCGTCGGCGTCTGCGTCGACCCGCCCGAGCACGTCCCGCACGTCCGCCACGCCGCCGGTGGCACCGGTGCGCACCGACGCCGTCGACGTCGCCGCACTGGAAACGCGCGTCACGGGCCTGCTCGATCAGCTCTCGGCCATCGACGCCCAGATGAACCTGATCGGTGAGCCCGCCGGCCTCGCCGCGCGTGCCCGGATCAGCGACCTCGAGAAGCAGCGCGCCACCGTGCTCCGCACCCTCGCGGCTCTGGAGAAGGCCCGGATCGCGGCCGGCCAGTAGGCCACCACTTTCGGGCTGCCGCAGGGTGATACTGTCGCCCTTCGTGCAGCCCGTCTCCTCACCCACCGCGCTCGTCATCGACGCGAAGAAGCCGCCGATGGGCCCGATGCTGGTGACCCCCAATGCCCGCATCAACGGGTTTCACGTGCCGCTTCGGTGGGGCCACAACGAGATTCCGGCGCCGCCGGGCGTGCACCACATCCAGATCTCGGTCCCGTGGATCTGGGAGCAGGGCAGGGCGCAGATCACCGTCGACAACCGGTACCACCCGGCTCCCCCGGTGTACTACGCGTCGCCGTTCAGCAGTTTCAGCAAGGGCGCCATCGACCATCGGCCGGTGAAGAATCCCGGACTGCTCGGGTTGCTGCTCATCCTCACACCGGTACTCGTCCTGATCCTCGCTGTCGTGGCGTTCGCCCTGTTCGGCTAGAGAGGTCGTAGCCCCACCATTGACACAATGGGATATGTGTCTCACCATCGATACATGACCGCATATGTGTCGAGCGTCTCGTTCGTGCCGAGGTCCGGACAATCGTGGCGTGCTCCGTGGCAGATGTACGCCGGCCTGCGCGACCACGACCCCGTCCATCACGTCGTCCCCGAGGGCGCACCCGAGAACGACTACTGGGTGTTGTCCCGGCACGCCGACGTCTACGCGGCGGCCCGCGACGCCGAGACGTTCTCCTCCGCGGCCGGCCTCACGACGACGTACGGCGAGCTCGAGAAGATCGGCCTGCAGGACAATCCGCCGCTGGTGATGCTCGACCCGCCCGACCACACCGCGTTCCGCCGTCTCGTGTCGAAGGGATTCACCCCACGGCAGGTCACCGCCGTCGAGCCGGACGTCCGGGCGTTCGTGGTGGAGCGCATCGAACGACTGCGCGAGGCCGGTGAGGGCGATGTGGTGAAAGACCTGTTCAAGCCGTTGCCGAGCATGGTCGTCGCCCACTACCTCGGAGTCCCCGATGAGGACCGAGCGCAGTTCGACGGATGGACCGAGGCCATCGTCGCGGCCAATGCGCAGGGCGACACGCTGCAGGCGACGGGTGCGGTCACCGATCTGATGGGCTACTTCGCCGGACTGATCGAGCGGCGGCGCACCGACCCCGGAGACGACACGATCTCGCACCTCGTCGCCGGAGGGATGGGAGCCGACGGCGACGTCACCGGGCTGCTCGCCATCCTCGGTTTCGCGTTCACGATGGTCACCGGCGGCAACGACACCACCACCGGGATGCTCGGCGGCGCAGTCCAGTTGCTCACCGAACACCGGGATCAGCGTCGTGATCTGATCGAACATCCGGAGCTCGTCGGCGACGCCGTCGAGGAGTTGCTGCGGCTCACGGCCCCCGTCCAGGGCCTCGCCCGAACGGTGACCCGCGACGTCGAGATCGACGGCACCGTCGTTCCCGAGGGACGGAAGGTGCTCCTGCTGTACGGCTCCGCGAACCGCGACCCGCGCCGGTTCGGGCCGGATTCCGAGGTCCTGGACGTGCGTCGCAGTCCGAAGCAGATCCTCACGTTCAGCCACGGGGCCCACCACTGCCTGGGTGCGGCCGCGGCACGGATGCAGGCGCGGATCGCGCTCGAGGAACTGCTGGCCCGCTGCCCCGACTTCACCGTCGACATCGACGCCGTCGTCTACGCGGACGGCAATTACGTGCGCCGCCCGACGAGCGTCCCGTTCCGGATGCGTGAAGCATGACCGCCGACTGGATGAGGGACGAACGCCCCCGCCTCGCCGCCGAGCGCATCCTCGACGTCGCGGCCCAGCTGTACGTCGAGAACGGCATCGCCGCCGTCGGTATGGCCGAGGTCGCCCGGGCGGCCGGATGCTCTCGCGCCACGCTGTACCGCTACTTCGACAGCAGGCAGTCGTTGCAGTTGGCGTTCGTCCACCGCGAGGCCCGGCGCATCGGCGCGCTGGTCGCGGAGGAGGTGTCCGCGGCCGGCGACCCGAAGGACGTGATCGTGGAGGCGATGCTGGCCGCGATCCGGCTGGTGCGCGCCGACCCGACTCTGGCCGCCTGGTTCCAGCTCGGCGACTCCGGCCTCGCCGCGCAGATCGCACACTCGTCGGACGTCATCGAGTCGCTGGGCACCGCCTTCCTGGGGCAGGCGGGGTTCTCCGGAGAGGAGACGTCCCGGAAGGCACGGTGGCTCGTTCGCATCATCGTCTCCCTGCTCACCGTGCCGGGAGTCGACGACACCGACGAACGCACGATGCTCGAGCAGTTCGTCGCACCGGCGATCGCCGAGCACGACTCCGGACGCGCCCGACTCCTGCCATCGCCGGACGAACGGGACGCTCGTTCGATCTGACGCAACGAGCGTCCCGTTCGTCCGGGTGCGGGACCGTCAGCGCACCGCGCCCGCCTGCTCGTCCGCATCGACCTCGAGGGTCGTCCTCCGGTCGGATTCACCGATCCGTGCGAAGACGAGTTGCTTGCGGAGCCGCAGGTAGCAGTACAGGGCGATGTAGCCGAGCACGGTCGCGAAGAAGATCCACGCGACCACACCTCGTGCTCCGGACGGGAACGGGTTGAAGCTGTACCAGTACACCAGCACGGACCCGATCGCGGCGAGGACGGTCGCGAGTCCGATGCCCAGGCGCAGCGACCGCGACCGGACCGCGCAGTAGCCGGCCGCCAGCGCGGTGAGTCCGTAGGCGGCGATCAGCATGTAGCCGGCGTACGTCCCGAGCAGGCCGTACGACGTCTCCGCCGCGGTCACGACCACGCCGAGGAGCCCCGCCACCAGATAGATGGCGCCGAGGGTCGTCACCGCACCGGCGGGGGTTCCGTGGCGGGCGCTGACCTTGCCGAGGCGAGCGGGCAGCAGACCGTCGCGGGCCAGGGTGTACACGGTCCGGCTGGTGCCTGCCATGACGCCGAGAGTCGACCCGAAGAAGCTGATGGCGACACCGATGTCGATCAGATAGCCGAGCCACCCGACGCCGTTGTGCTCCGCCAGGGTGTCGAGGGGTGCGTTCATGTTCTCGATCGGCAACCCGCGGAAGCCGAGCACGATGATGTAGGTGGCGACGATGTAGAGCACCCCGCAGGCCAGGACCGATCCGACGACGGCGAAGCTGATGGCCCGCTTGGGATGACGCGCCTCGCGGCCCAGGGTGGCGGCGTGGTCGAATCCGGCGAGGGAGAACACGGAGAATCCTGCGGTCGCGAGAATCGCTGTGGCACTGAACCCGTGGAAGTCGAACTGCCTGCTGTCGATCGGACCGATGTCCGAATTCGCGAGGACCACGATCAGGAGCACGACGATTACTGCCACCGTGAAGAATTCGATCACCAGCAGCAGCTTCGCGGACAGCTTCACCTCACGAAGGTTCAGGGCGGTCACCGCGACCGCGACGGCCCCGGCGCAGATGCCGAGTGTCCACGTGCTCGCGGGCAGACCCGCCTTCTGCAGGAAGGCGTCGAGGTAGATCGCCGAGCCGATCACGCACGCGGGTCCCGCGACGAGTGACGACGCGAGGTGGGTGACCATGACGAAGAATCCGGCGGGCTTCCCTGCCGCGCGGGCCGCGAGTCCGTACGTTCCTCCGGTGGTGGTGAAGCGTTTGGCGAGCCAGCCGATGCCGCCGGCGAACCCGAGGACCAGTACCGAGGTCACGGCCCAGGTGATCCAGCTGAGGTTGCCGGCAATCGTGACGACGACACCGATCGCGAGGGCCAGCGTGGACGCGGGCGCCAGAATGCCGAGCGACACGCCGAACACTGCCCACGTCGGGAGGATTCCGCGCGGCAGCTGACCGGCCTCGGCGTCGGTGATTCCCGCCGAGGACATCATCGTGTCCCCCGTGGTCGATCCATCATGCACAGTCTTCATGAACGCTCCTCGCGGATGACAGGACAGAGGGTGTCGAATAGTTGGCTGGTGGGCCAGTTATGAATCATCGTGAGGGCGATCACACTCGATGTCAAGAGCGCGCCACCCCCCGGACGGCACCCCGCCGCGACGGAGAGAGGTGGGTTGACAGCCACTGTGAGTGCCGCCACAATCTAAATTGACTGATGCGCCAGTTATCTATTTTCCGATCGACAGCAACGCGAGATCGAGGAGAGTCCCCTATGACCACTGTGGTGGCCGAGTCCGTCACACAACTGAGCGTGTTCTCCGACCCTGCCTCGGTAGCCGTCGTCGGCGCCTCCGCCGATCCCGCGAAGTGGGGCTATTGGCTGGCGAGCGGCGCCCTGACCGGCGAGCACCGCCGCCGAGTCCATCTGGTCAACAGGAGAACCGACACCCTCCTCGAACACCCATGCCATCCGAACCTGTCCGCCCTCCCCGAGGTCCCCGACCTCGTGGCCCTCTGCGTGCCGGCGCCGTTCGTCTCGGACATGGTGGACGAGGCCCTCGCACTCGGCGTCCGCGGTTTCCTCGGCGTCACCGCAGGAGTTCCCGGCGAAGCCGAACTCGCGGCCCGGATCCGCAGTGCCGGAGCACGACTCGTCGGCACCAACAGTCTCGGCATCTACGACAGCGCCACCGACCTCTCCCTGGCGTGGGGACGGTTCACACCCGGGCCGCTCGCCGTCATCTCGCAGAGCGGCCAACTCGGCTCCGAACTCGCCGCGCTCGGCGCCCGGTACGGCGTGGGCGTCTCCCGGTTCGTCTCCATCGGTAACCAGTCCGACGTCACCGCCGCCGAACTGCTCTCCGATCTCGGCAGCCACGACCCGACGCGCGTGATCGCCCTGTACCTCGAAAGCTTCAGCGACGGTGAATCCCTGTTCCGGACGTTGTGCGCCCTGCGCGACACCGGACGACCGACCCTGCTGCTGACGGTCGGCGCCAGCGCCGCGAGCACCCGCCTGGCGCGTTCCCACACCGGCTCCCTCACCTCTGCCATGGACGTCGTCGACGCCGCGTGCCGCGCGGCAGGCGTACTCCGCGTGAGCACCCCCGACGAGTTGATCACCGTCGCCCGGGCATTCCTCTCCACCACCGTTCCCGCCGGCAACCGCGTCGCCATCGTCGGCGACAGTGGCGGGCAGTGCGCGATCGCCGCGGACGTGACGAGTGCGAGCGCATTGACCGTTCCCGACTTCTCACCCGGGCTCGCCGAATCCATTGCACTGCAACTACCGACGGGCGCGGCCAGCAACAACCCGGTAGACCTCGCCGGCGCCGGCGAGCAGGATCTGGGAAGTTACGCGAGCGTCGTCGAACACCTTCTCCGTGCCGACGAGTCGGACGCCGTGGTGCTGACCGGGTACTTCGGCTGCTACGCGCGGGACGCTCCCAGTCTCGCCGAACGCGAAGCGGCCGTGGCCGAACGGATCGGCCGGGCATCCGCGGCGACGGGCAAGCCCGTCGTCGTCCACACCATGGCTCCGGAATCGAGCACCGCGCAGGCATTGCGGCGGCACGGCGTCCCCGTGTTCGACACGGTCGATTCCGCGGTCCGCGCCTTGTCCGGGCTGTCCCGCCTGCGACCGCCGCAGCCGTCGAATCACCCTCTCTCCGAGCCTGTTCCGCAGGACATGCTCCGGTCCGGCTACTGGGCCGCGCGTGAACTTCTCACCGAACTCGGTGTCACCTTCCCCGACGGCGGGGTCGTACGCACCCACGAGGAGGCGGTCGCACTGGCCGGCCGTCTGCGGGCCCCGTTCGTCCTCAAGGCGAGCTGGCTCGAGCACAAGAGCGAGGCGGGCGGGGTCGCGGTCGGCATCGACGGTCCCCAACAACTGGCGCGCACCTTCCAGGACATGCATGCCCGGCTCGGCGACGGTGACTACGTGCTCGAGGAGCAGGACACCCGGGCGGGCACCGTGGAGATCCTGGTCGGCGCACGCCGTGATCCCGACCTCGGTCCGGTGATCGTGGTGGGCGCAGGCGGCACCGAAACCGAAGTGCTCCAGGACATCCGTCTCGAATCGGCCCCCGTCGGACCCGAGGACGCCCTCGCGATGCTCGAAAACCTTCGGTGCATGCCGCTTCTCCGCGGATGGCGGGGACGCCCCGCGGTGTCCGTCGACGGCCTGGTCGACGTGGTCACGCGGGTGTCCCGGTTGATCGCGGAACGGCCCGACATCGCCGAGATCGAGTTGAATCCGGTCCGCGTCGCCCCGGACGGAGCGCTCACCGTCGACGCGCTCGTCGTGGCCGCCGAACCGACACCCGCCCCGTGAGTCCACATCCCGAGACAGCACAGGAGAACCATGCGATGACCGAGACCCACTCCCCCGGCCTCGTCCCGAACACCGCCGACGAATTCCGCGACCGCGTCGCCGTCGTCACGGGTGGCGGCTCCGGCATCGGACGCGCCGTCGCGATGCGGTGGGCGGCCGCGGGCGGCACCGTCGTCGTCTTCGGCCGCAGGCAGCACGCGCTCGAGGACACCGTCCGGGCGGCCGAGCGCGTCGGCGGCAAAGCCGAGGCCGTGGTGTGCGACGTGCGGGATTCCGACGCCGTGGACGCGGCGATCGACGGGGTGGTCGATCGCTACGGCCGCCTCGACGCCCTCGTCAACAACGCCGCAGGCAACTTCGTGGTTCCCAGCGAGGACCTCTCGCCGGGCGGGTGGAAGGCTGTGGTGGACATCGTCCTGAACGGCACGTTCTACTGCACCCGCGCTGCAGGCCGCCACATGCTGGCGACCGGTCGCGGCACCATCCTCAACACCATCGCCAGCTACGCGTGGCACGGTCATCCCGGCACCGTCCACAGTGCGGCGGCGAAGGCGGGTGTCGTCGCGATGACGCGCACCCTGGCCGTGGAGTGGGGTGGCCGCGGCGTCCGGATCAACTGCATCGCACCGGGACCGACCGAAACCGAAGGTGCCGGGGCAGCACTGTGGCCCACCGAACAGGACCGCGCCCGAGTGCTGTCGAGCGTCCCGGCCGCTCGCTTCACGACGCCGGACGAGGTTGCCGAATCGGCGGCCTTCCTGCTCAGCGACCGCTCCGGCTACGTCACCGGAGAGGTCCTCGTCACCGACGGCGGTCAGTGGCTCGGCAAGTCCGTGTACACGGATTCGCGAGCGGCGGCCCGATGACCACCACGATTCACACTGCCTGGGAACGCGACTCGATCCTCGTCGGCGGGGACTGGATTCCCGTCACCGAGTGCACGGAGGTGCACGACCCGGCCACCGAGTCCGTGATCGGCCGGTCCGGGTCGGCCGGTGCCGCCCACGTCGACGCCGCCGTCGCGGCGGCACGCTCCGCCGGAACAGCCTGGGGTGCGAGCCTTCCCGAGGATCGCGCGGAAATTCTCGACGATCTGTGCACCCAACTGCGCGCGCGGAGGCAACTCCTCGTGGACACCACCGTCGCGGAAGTGGGAGCCCCGGTGACCGTGGCCGAGGAAGCGCACATCGACCTCGGTATCGAGATCCTCGCATCGTATGCGCGGCTGGCCAGGGACCTTCTCTTCCGGGAACGGCTGGGCCGGACGCTGCTGCTGCGCCGCCCGGCGGGTGTCGTCGCGTGCATCACGCCGTGGAACTACCCCTTCTACCAGCTCGCGGCCAAGGTGGGAGCAGCCCTCGCGGCGGGATGCACCACCGTCGTCAAACCGGCCGAGCTCACCCCGCTGTCCACCTACCTGTTCGCCGACGCCGCACTCGATGCCGGCGTTCCGGCGGGGGTCCTGAACCTGGTTCCGGGCAGCGGTCGCACGGTGGGGGCCGCACTGGCCGCACATCCCGGGGTCGACGTGGTGTCCTTCACCGGCTCCACCGCCGTCGGCAGGGGCGTCGCACACGCCGCCGCCGAATCCCTCACACGCGCGTGCCTCGAACTCGGCGGCAAGTCGGCCTCCGTGGTGCTGGGTGATGCCCCGCTGTCGGCAGCGGTCACCGCAACCGTCGATGCCGCCATGGTCAACTCGGGTCAGACGTGCAGTGCGTGGACTCGCCTCCTCGTGCCGCGCGCACGCTACGAGGAGGCGGTCGAACTCGCCGCCGACCACGCCGACACTTTGTTGGTGGGCGATCCCCGGGACCGCTCGACGCAGCTCGGCCCGGTGATCTCGGCTGCGCAGCGACGATCGATCGCGGAGGCGGTCGACGCGGCGGTCGCCGGCGGGGCCCGTCTGGCGGCGGGAGGGTCCGGCGTCCCTGCAGGCCTCGAGACGGGCCACTACCTGCGACCGACCGTGCTCGCCGACGTCGGACCGCACGACCCGATCGTGCGCGACGAGATCTTCGGGCCGGTGCTGGTCGTCCTCCCGCACGACGGCGACGAGGACGCGATCCGGCTCGCCAACGACAGCGACTACGGGCTCGGCGGCGCCGTGTGGTCGGCCGACCCGGAACGGGCCCTGAGCGTCGCGGCCCGGATGGACACCGGCCAGGTCGACATCAACGGCGCCCCGTTCAACCCCGAGGCCCCGTTCGGAGGCTGGAAGTCCTCCGGCCTGGGCCGGGAGCTCGGCCGGTTCGGCGTCGAGGAGTTCACCGAGCTGACGGCGGTGCAGCGCTGACCCGTCGTACCCCACACACCCCAGAGTCCACAGTCCCGCACCGACACAACCATATTCGAAGCGAAGGAACCGCGACATGACCACCACCAACATCCCCGCCTGGCCCCTGACCGACGAGCAGAAGCAGATCATCGAGCTGTGCCGGGACTTCGCGCAGAAGGAGATCCGGCCGCGCGGCCGGGAGGTCGACGAGGCGGATGTCGTGACGCCCGTCGACATCTTCGCCAAGGCCGCCGCGGTGGGCATCACCGATTTCATGATCCCCGAGGAGTTCGGCGGAGGCGGCATGAGTGATGTCTTCACCCAGTGCCTGGTGCAGGAGGAATTGTGCTGGGGTGACCCCGGCATCGGAAACCTCCTGTGCTCCAACGGCTTCTTCTCCGATCCGATCATGGTCCTCGGCACCGAGGAGCAGAAGAAGCAGTGGCTCGGCCCCCTCACCGGACCGAACGCCCCGATGACCTCGCTGGCCACCACCGAGCCGGGATCCGGCTCGGATGCGGCGTCGATCGTCACCACGGCCGAGCGCGTCGACGGCGGCTACCGGCTGGGCGGGCAGAAGGCGTGGATCTCCAACGCCGGCGCCGCCCGGTTCTACGTCGTGTTCGCGAAAACCGACCGCACCCAGCGGTCCGGCGGCGTCTCCGCGTTCCTCCTCGAGAAGGGCGCCGAGGGAATGACGTTCGGTGAGCCGATGAAGAAGATGGGCCAGCGCGCCATCGTGTGCCGGGAGATCTTCTTCGACAACGTGTTCGTCCCCGAGGAGAATCGTCTCGGCGAGGAAGGACAGGGCTTCTACGGTCTGATGGGCACATTCGACATCTCGCGGGTCGTGCTCGGCGCGGCCGCCGTCGGCGCCGCCCGCGCCGCCTACGAGTACGCCCTCGACTACGCCAAGACACGGAAGCAGTTCGGGGTGCCGATCATCGAGCATCAGGCCGTCGCCTTCCGGCTGGCAGACATGGCGACGCGGATCGAATCCGCCCGGCTGCTGGTCCATCACGCCGCCCGCATCATCGACAGCGGCGGCAACGCCCGGGGCATCGCCGCCATGGCGAAACTGACGGCGTCCGAGACCGCCATGTTCGTCACGCACGCCGCGGTGCAGACGCTCGGCGGTTGGGGCTATTCCCGCGAGTACCCCGTCGAGCAGTGGATGCGCGACGTGAAACTGGAGGAGATCGAGGAAGGCACGTCCGACATCATGAAGCTCGTCATTTCCCGGAACCTGGACTGACTCCTACGGGTGCGGGGCGGAGACACGCCTTCGCCCCGCACCCGTCCGGTACCCGCGCACCATCCGCACACGAACACTGCACAGCCCATGGGAGGGCATCGATGACAAGCCAGAACGGCGGCCGGGCACTCGTCGCGGCTCTCGCCGCACACGGAGTCGACACGGTCTTCGGAATTCCGGGCACCCACAACCTCGCCGTCTACGCCGCGTTGGCCGACTCGCCGATCCGCTCCGTCCTGACCCGGCACGAGCAGGGGGCCGGTTACGCCGCCGACGGATATGCCCGCGTGACGGGCAAACCCGGCGTGTGCCTGACCACCACCGGCCCCGCCATCCTCAATGCCGCTGCCGCAGCGGCGCAGGCGTGGTCGGATTCGGTTCCGGTTCTCTTCATCTCACCGGCTCTGCCGCTCACCCATCCGGGGAGGGGAAACGGCTACCTCCACGAGGTGAAGAATCAGCAGGCCGCGCTCGAGGCGATCGTGTCCTACAGCCACCGGGTGACCAGCGTCGCCGAGATCCCCCGCGCGATCGCCTACGCCTTCGCCGCCATGCGCTCGGGCAGACCGCGACCGGTGCACATCGAGATCCCGGTCGACATCCTCGACGCGGAAGCGGACGTGCGGATCGTCGCGCCGGTCGAGTCCGCTCCGCTCGCCGCTCCCCCGCACGCGGTGACCGACGCGGCGCAGCGTCTCGCCGCCTCGCAGTCTCCCGTGCTGGTCGTGGGCGGCGGGGCCCGCTCGGCGGCCCCGCAGGTTCGTGCCCTCGCCGAACGTCTGTCCGCGCCCGTCATCACGACGACCAACGGGAAGGGAGTCCTCGACGAGGACCACCCGCTGTCGGTGGGAGCCGGCGTTCACCATCCATCGGTCCGCGCGGTGCTCGAGACCGCCGATTGCGTTCTCGCGATCGGCACGGAATTTGCACCCTCCGATTTCTGGTACGGCCCGGTCGAACTGGATGACAAGCTGATTCGCATTGATGTCGACCCCACGTCGATGACCACGAACGCCGATCCCGCCATCCGCCTGCTGGGTGATGCCGGGACCACGGTGTTGCAACTGCTCGACGTCACGAAGATGCGCGAGGATTCCGGCGCCCACGAGCGGGCTGCGTCGCTCCGACAGGGGCTGCATGCCGATGCCGCCGCCGAAGGCGCTCCGTGGCTGGACATGATGGCCGCCATCGCACCGGCCGTCGACGAATCCACGGTGATCGCCGGGGACAGCACGATGGCCTGCTATTACGGTGCACTGTCGAACCTCACCGTGCACCGCCCCGGCGGATTCCTGTACCCGACGGGACAGGGAACGCTGGGATACGGTCTGCCCGCGGCGATCGGCGCGTCCGTGGCCGACCCGGGCGCCCGGGTCCTGGCGATTCTCGGCGACGGCGGGGTGATGTTCACGCTTCCCGAGCTCGCGACGGCCGCGCAACTCCGACTGCCGCTGCCGATCGTCGTCGTCGACAACGGCGGCTACGGTGAGATCCGCAACGAGATGGCGGACCGCGGCGACACCGTCCACTCGGTCGCGCTCGGCGGCATCGACTTCCCCGCCGTGGCGCGGGCGATGGGTTGTCACGGACGGACCGTCGAGTCCACCGGGGAGTTGACGGACGCGATCACGGCGGCGTTCGACGCGGACCGCCCGACTCTCCTGCACATCCGCGAGAACAGCAGGGCAACGCAGCAGGTGTGACGGCTACGCTGGTTCGGCCGAACTCTCGACTACGGTCTCTGTAGACGAAACGTCACATCCAAGGAGTTGAGAGCGCGATGCCACGCCCCAGCGTTGAAGCGGAACGTCGAGAACAGATCCTTCAAGCGACGTGTGAAGCCATCGCCGAACTCGGCTTCCGCGCCGTCCGGATCGCCGACGTCGCGGCGCGGGCCGGGGTGAGCAACGGGACGATCCACTACTACTTCGACTCCAAAGATGCGCTGCTGCATGCGGCGTTCCAGTTCAACTTCGAGCACTCGCTGGAACGACGGCGATGGATCATGGAGAAGAGCGACGTTCCGCTCGTGCGGCTCCACCGGCTCGTGGAGTCGTACCTGCCCGCCGGACCGGAGACGATCACGGCCTGGCGGGTGTGGGTGGAGCTGTGGGCCTCCGCACTCGGCAACGTCGAACTCCAGGAGCTCAACGACACGGTGTACGGAGAGTGGCGCGGGGTGGTCCGGGAGACCGTCGAGGCAGGCGTCGAACAGGGGGCTCTGCGGGTGAAGGATCCCGGGGCCGCCACCGACATGCTCCTCGGTCTTCTCGACGGCCTCGCGATCCAGGTGCTCACCGGCTCCACCCTGATGACTCCGACGCGGATGCGGGCCGTGTGCGACGACTTCATCGACGCCATCACCGTCGACAAGCACCGGGTCGCGTCGACCGCCGCCAAACGCACCGCGAAGTAGCCGTCAGAGCGCCGATGCGACGGTGAGCCCTTCCAGCACAGCTTCTTCCACGGTGCGCGGCAACAGGCAGTCGCCGACGGCATGGATCCGCTCCCGCGGAAACCCGTCGACCTCCAGCAGGTCGGTGACCGACGCATGTCCCTGGGCGAGTACCACTGCACTGACACCGTCGACCAGCACCGGCCGCTCGGTGAGCGTGTGCTGCAGATAGGCCGTGTCGTCGTCCGCACCGCGCAGCCGGACGTTGGGAAGGATCTCGACCTTCGCCTCCACCGCCGCGGCCACCATCGCGTTCCGCACGTACTGCTGGAGGTGTTCGCCCGCAGCGTATCCGGTGACCGCGAGCGTGACGCGGTGGCCCAGCCGGGCGAGGTGGTTCGCGACACCCAGCCCGATCCAATCGCCGCGCCAATCGGCGACGAGGACCCTGCCTGCGGGGAGTGTGCGCCCGCGGATCACGTCCCACGCCTCCACCACGTGCGGCTCGTCGAGGGTCTCGATCTCTGGCCGGAACGGCCGCGCGCCGGTCGCGACGATCAGCTCGTCCGGTTGCTCCGACCTGACCAGTCCGGGATCGACCGTCGTCCCGGTCACGAACCGCACGCCGGCCCGGCGCGCCTCACCCTCCAGGTTGGTGACGGCGCCACCGAACTCGCTCCTGCCCGGGAGCAGTTCGGCCAGCAGCACCTGGCCTCCCACCCGGGACGCCGCCTCGTACAGGGTCACCCGGTGCCCACGTTCCGCGGCCACCGCGGCCGCTTTCAGCCCACCCAGTCCGCCGCCGATCACCATGACGCTCTTCGGCCGGCGCGTGATCCGCAGAGCCCCGAAGCGCAGTTCTCGACCGGTCTCCGGATACTGGATGCACGAGATCGCGCACCCTCGCTGAAAATGCCCCATGCACGCCTGATTGCAGCCGATGCACGCGCGAATCGAATCGACGTCGTTGCGTTCGGCTTTCGCCGGCATCGCGGGGTCGCAGATGAGGGCGCGGGTCATCGCGCACGCGTCGGCCTGCCCCTGCGCGATCACCGCGTCGCCCTCGTGGGGCTGATTGATCCGGCCCGCCACGATCACCGGAACCCGGACCACGGATTTGACGGCCGCCGCCAGCGGGGCAGTGTAGGCGGCGGACTCGGTCATCGGGGCGGCGATGTGTACCGCGCCCGACAGACTCGACGAACTCCCGGCGCACACACTGACGTAATCGAACAGTCCGTCCGCGTCCAGCGACGCGCACACCGCCTGTGATTCGTCCGGCCGCAGTCCGTCGCTGCCCATCTCGTCGCCGGAAATCCTCATCCCGACCACGAAGTCGCGGCCGACCGCCGCACGGACGGATGCGAGCGCCGCACGCAGGAACCGCAGGCGATTCTCCGCCGACCCGCCGTACCGGTCCACGCGGAGGTTGGTGCGCGGATTGAGGAACTGCGCGGGTAGATAGCCGTGGCTCGCGACGATCTCGACGCCGTCGAGTCCGGCGCGCTGCAGTCGACGTGCAGCGTCGCCGTACCCCTGCACGACCGCGTCGATCTCGCCCGCCGTCATCGCTCTCGGCATCACGTGGAAGCGTTCGCTCGGCACCGCGGACGGTGCCAGCGCGACCGGAGTGGACCCGTCCTGCGACTCCAGGATCTCCCGGCCGGGATGGAAGATCTGCCCGACGACGACGCAGTCGTGGCGGTGACAGGCGTCGGCGATGCGCCGGTAGCCCGGGATACAGTCGTCGTCCGTCGCCATCAGCACGTGGGACGTGTAGCGGGCGGTCTCGTGAACACCGGCGACCTGGACCACGATCATGCCGACACCACCGGCGGCGCGGGCTTCGTGGTAGGCGACCAGTTCGTCGGTCACGTTCCCCTGCTGCACGAGCACGGTGTCGTGCCCGGAGGACACGACACGGTTCGCGAGCGTCACGTTCCCGATGCGAAGCGGGGAGAACAGGTGGGGAAAGAGCTGTGACGTCATATCTTTCACCTTTCGACACCGGCTGCGACCCGCGGCAGGCGGTCGTAGCCGCCGAGTCCGAGCGGCTGCACGAACATCTTGGTCAACACGGCATGGAGCGTGCCGGCGACGAGGAACGCCGGAATCGAGGCGGTGGTGTACGGAAAGATCGAGGATGGAATGTAGGTGACCGGATTGAGCAGGAGTGCGTACGTCGCCGCGCCGGCCGCCACGGAGGCGAACGCGAAGGCGTTGACACCGCCCCAGTACCCGTAGCAGGAGCGTGCACTGGGCAGGTACAGGTCGCGGATCCGCAGAACACCTCTACGCAGCAGGAAGAAGTCGACTATCTGCACGGCGCACAGCGGTGCCACGAGGATCGCACCCCAGGACAGGAATCGACCGTAGTTGTCGTAGACGGCCGAGGGGAAGAAGACGAGGATCGCCGCGGGTCCGAGGATGAATGCCACCAGCACCGGCCAGGGCGTTCCGCGGAGTAGCTTCCCGCCACCGCCTTTGAGCGCCACCATGGAGGCGTATCCCTGGGAGAGGATGGCGGTGACGTTGGCGAAACCGATGACGATCAGGGCCAGGACTCCCAGCACGACTCCCGCGAGCGGGATCATCCACTCGGTGGGATCCTCGAGGTTCAGCGCCAGCGCTGCGAACACACCGACGACGGCCGCAGCCACGGACGCGGCGAAGAGTCCGAGCCAGTTCGGCCAGAACGCCGCACGCGGATCACGGGTGAGCCGGGCGAGGTTTCCGATATTCGGCCACCACGCGAACCCGCCGGCGATGTTCAGTTCGATCGCGACCATGAAACTGGTGTGCGGATCGCTCTCCGGGTCGAGCGGTGGCAGACTGGCCAATTCGGACCAGGATCGCTTGGTGAACACCATGACGAGAATCCCGACGATGATGAGGACGAGGACGGGTGCGATCACCCGGCACACCGACTCGACCGAGACCGGCCCCCGGGCGAGGACGAGCCAGGACAGGGCCACCGCCACCAACCCCAGCAGGCTCACTGCCGCACCGGTCTGGGAGATCTCGACCCCGAAGACGTTGTCGATGACGTTGACCAGGCCGTGCCCGAACATGATGGCCAGAACTGCCGACCACGCCGCCGCGAAGAGCGTGGACATCACGACCATCACGATTCGGGCGCCGTTGCTGCCGAACACGCTTCGCAGTCCGACGAACTGCTCGATGCCGTACTTCGCCGACGGCAGGCACGGCGCGAGCGAGACGAGGAAGACGCTGATCGCGTAGCCGATGACGATGCTCGCGATCGCCTGTACCGCGCCGACGTAGTACGCGACGGCCGCGCCCTGCAGAAAAGCCCAGGTGGCCACGGCCAGGCCGATGTTGACCGCCGAGTAGTCCCAGAAACCCCAGATCCGCTCCGCCGGCATCAGTGGCAGTTCGTTCAGCGTGGCGTCCGTGCCGTCGTCGCCGGTTCCGCCCGCACTTCCCATTGCCGTGGCGCTGTCCTGCCGCTGCCCGTCCGGCATCAGTACCCCCACCACAGCATGACGGAGATCGTGGCGACGATCCCGGCGATCGCCGCCGCGACGTCCCGCCACGGAAGGTCGGGCAGGATCATCCCGCCTCCGCCGGGGGATTCCAATAGGAGCAATCGCCTCTCGAGTTCCTGTTCGAATGCGTCGTCCATGCGATCCCCATTTCTGATTGGCGGGCCAGTTATCAACAGTCTGTGGCACGCGTCACATCGTGTCAACCCTCGAATCCTCGCGCAGGAAACCAGAATTGAGTATTGACTGGCGAGCCAATCAAGAACAGGATGCTGGGCATGACGAACACGAAGGATCACCCGACTGCCCTACCGGCCCGCGTTCGGACCGTTGTGGTCGGCGCGGGGTACGCAGGCCTGTCCGCCGCACTCTCGCTGCACGACGACGGCATCGACACCGTGATCCTCGAGGGATCCGAACGAGTCGGCGGAAGGGTGTGCTCCGAACGGAGAAGCCACGGTGTCGTCGTCGACCACGGCGGACAATGGGTCGGCCCCACCCAGAAGCATCTGCTCGCCCTCGCCGAGCGCTTCGACTGCCCCACCTTCCCGACGTACAACACAGGCGAGCACATCGAACTCTGGCCCGACGGTGTGCAGCGGCGCTACACCGGCGCCGGTCCCGACGACGGCCCCGGCATGGCCGAATACCTGGCTGCCGCCGATCGCATCGACGAACTCGCGAGGGCCATCGACCTCGACGACCCCACGGCCACCCCGGACATCGAGAAGTGGGACAGCGAAACCGTCCACTCCTACTTCGAGCGGACCGTCGCGAACGAAGACGCCCGTCGGCGACTCGCGCTCGCCGTCGAGGGGGTGTGGTCGATCGAGCCGCGCGATCTGTCGCTGTTCCATCTGCTGTTCTACGTCGCATCCGCCGGCGGATTCGATCAGCTGATGGAAACCGAGGGCTGCGCGCAGGAGCGCCGATTCCGGGACGGCGCACAGTCCACCGCGCTGGCCGTCGCACATCATCTCGGCGACCGGGTCCATCTGAATACGGCTGTGCGCCACATCGAGCGCACCACCGACGGTGTTCGGATCGAGACCAGCCGGGGAACGATTCTCGCCGACACCGTCGTCATGGCGCTGCCGCCGTCGGCCACCCAGCGGGTCACGTTCGCTCCCCCGCTGCCGGTCTCGCGCACACGATGGGTCGAACGCAGCCCGATGGGCGACGTGGCGAAGGTGCACGCCGTCTTCGACACCCCGTTCTGGCGCGCCGACGGACTGTCCGGCCAGGCGACCATCTACGGCACCCGCGCCGTCGGAGTCGTGTTCGACAACTCCCCCGAAGATGCCGGACACGGTATGCTCGTGTGCTTCGTCTACGGTGACCGCCAGCGGTCCTGGTCGGCGCTCTCCGACGACGACCGCCGGGCAGCGATCATCGACACTCTCGTCGAGCTCTTCGGCGACCGCGCCGCGTCACCGGTCGACTACACCGAGAAGATCTGGCCGCAGGACCCGTGGGCCCGAGGAGGGTACGCGGCGAGCCCCACCCCCGGAACGTGGTTCGCGCACGGACACGACGGCTGGCGTGCTCCCGCGGACCGCATCCACTGGGCGGGCTCGGAGACCGCGAGCATCTGGAACGGCTACATCGACGGAGCGATCTCCTCCGGATCGCGTGCGGCCGAGGAGATCCGGAAGCAACTGTCCCGCTGAACCAACGGGACGCTCGTTCGATCTGACGCAACGAGCGTCCCGTTCGTCGGGGAAGGAGTGGCCGGGGAGAACTGCTCAGGGGACGAAGAAGTACCCCAGGCCCGGAACGATCGTGGCCGAGGATTCGCCGAGGACGGTCGCCGTCACGTGCCCCGATCCCGTGGGCACGTCGACCACCGGATCCTTCCCGGGCACTCCGAAACTGCCCGACGGAACGGTCACCGTTCCGGCCGCTCCCGTGCTGAGATTGAGCCACCGCACCACGGTGGCGGAGGTGTACGTCGTGCAATTCGCTCCCGGGGTGAACGCCGGGCACATGCTGGTGGCGGACAGCCGCGCGACGCCCGGTCCCGGACTCGCGCCGGTGGATGCGGCGAGTGAGACAGTGGCGAAGGGGAACGGGTCGCCGATGACCCCGGTGAACGGGAGCTGGAATGCCGTCGTGGTCACCGACACCGGATCCGGTACGGCGGAAGCGACGCCGGCCGACGCGGAGGTGAGCGCAACCGCTGCGGCGCAGGTGCCGACGATCGTGCCGAGACGTCTGTTCCTCGTTGCCATGCTTGTCCTCTCTCCAATGCAGACTCAGGCTTGCGGGGTGACGCGGAGAACCTGATCGGCGGAACCGTTGTCCGTGGTGACGAGCAACGAACCGTCGGCGGTCGGGGTGACCGACCGGAGGCGGCCGTACTGATTCTGCAGGCCGAACGTCTGCGCCGTTGCCGACTGCCCGTCCGCGGCCAGACGGAGGAAGACCAATTGCTTCGTCTTGAGGCCGCCCATGACGAGTGCGCCGTCCCACGGCCCCCATCCGGAGCCGGTCACGAAGGCGGCGCTTCCGGTCGCCAGGGTGGTGCTGCCCGAACTCCACGCCGCAGCAAGGGCTCCGGGCACGCGCGAGGGATCCGTCATCGGCACGGATTCGTCGTAGATGCCGGGGATCCGATCGGGCTTGTACCCGTAGTTGCCTCCCGCGACCAGGAGGTTCACCTCGTCGTCCCGTGTCGTTCCCTGATCCACTGCGTAGATGCGACCCGTTCCGGGCTGTTGCGCGAGGCCCTGCGCGTTCCGGTGACCCAGTGTGTAAACGGGACTCGCCGGGTCCGGATTTCCGGCGGCGGGCGTGCCGTCGGTGTTGATGTGGAGAGTCTTGCCGCCCAGCGAGTTCGGATCCTGTGACACGGTCGGCTGCGCGGTGTCGCCGGTGCCGACGAACAGGGTGCCGTCGGCGGCCGTCAGTATCCGGCAACCGCCGTGACGTCCCTCGTTGACGGGGATACCGGTCAGGATTGCGGCACCGCGGGTCAGCGTCGTCCAGCCGGCATCGACGGTCCACGACTGGATCCGGATGTCGGTGATACCGCCGCCCTGGAATCCCTGGCACGTGTACACGGTGCGTGTCTGCGCAAAGTTGCTCGCGAGTGCGATACCCATCAATCCGGTTTCGGACTGCGCGTACAGGTCCGAGAGATCGGCGGTGACCGGCCCGGTGCTTCCATCCGCACGCCGGACGAAGAACCCGCCCGACCGCTGGCCGGTGAGGACCGCGCCGTCCGGAGCCTGCACCGCATCCCACGGATGGTCGAGCCCGTCGAGGACCGGAGTGACCGTCAGCGCCGGAAGTGTGTCCTCCGTGGGTATTCCCGGGCCGTCACTACCCGAGCCGAGGCTTCCCGTATCGAACGGGAGGGGCAGCGGCTGAGCGGAGACCTGTGCGGCAGGGAGGCCGATCGCGGCGGTGGTGGCGAGAGCGAGGACAGCGAGCTTCGAATGACGCACAAGTTCTCCTCGGGTCGATTGCGCACTGAACGGTCACTATAAGCGCGATCGTGCCCGAAGTTGATCTTGTCGGTCAGTTCCGCGCGGCGCACACCAGCGCGAAGCGGTCGTCGGGATCGGTCCAGGTGCGGTCGACGTCGAATCCCGCCTCCGCCAACTCCCGCCGGATGCCGTCGAGGGTGAACTTGGCCGAGATCTCCGTTCGTAGCTGCTCACCCGCGGTGAACTCGACGTCCAGATCCAGCTCGCCCACGCGGACCGACATCGCACGCTCGGCCTCGAGCCGCATCTCGATCCACTCGTTGTCGGCGTCCCACAGCGCGACGTGCCGGAACTCGTCCACCGGGAAGTCGGCGTCGAGCTGACTGTTGAGCACCTGCAGTACGTTGCGGTTGAACTGGGCTGTCACCCCGGCGGCGTCGTCGTACGCGGGAACGAGGACGGCGGGGTCGATCACCAGTCCGACACCGAGGAGGAGGTGCTCCCCCGCTTCGAGGACGTCGGCGATTCCGGAGAGGAACTCCGCCCGCTCGGCGGGCACCATGTTCCCGAGGGTGCCACCGAGGAACGCGATCGTGCGGCGACCACCGCGTGGAAGGTGGTGCAGCGACTCGGTGAAGTCGCTGACGACGCCGTGCACGGTCAGATTCGGGAACTCCGCACCGATCTGCCCCGCGGCGCCCTCGAGTGCGGACACCGACACGTCCTGCGGTACGTACGTATGGAGGTTTCCGCGGCGGGTGCCTGCGTCCAGCAGGAGCCGTGTCTTCTCCGACGACCCGGATCCGAGTTCCACGAGAATCTCCGGCGCCGCGACCTCGGCGATCTCGCCCGAATATCGTCTGAGCAGTTCCCGTTCCGTGCGCGTCGGGAAGTATTCGGGCAACGCGGTGATCTGCTCGAACAGCTCGCTCCCGCGGGCGTCGTAGAAGTATTTGGGAGGCAGCCATTTCGGGTTCGAGGTGAGCCCGACGGTGGCGTCCTTGCGCAGACCTGCCTTGAGCTGCTCGGGCTGCAGGTACACCTCGAGTGTCGGTGTGGTGGTCATCGTGCTCCCATCTCGAGCGGGGTGACGATCAGGTGTCCGGGGCGTGCGCTGATGAAGTGACGGTCCGGAATCGATTGCCATGCGGGGTTGTCGTCGTAGGGTTCGGACATCACGATGGCCCGCTCGTCGTCGACGAGCGCCGACAGCGAGTGATGCCAGGTGGTGGCCCACAGTTCGCTGCCGTTGCCCAGCAGCAGATTCACTCGCGAGTTCGGGGCCGCAGCGACCACGGCCTGTACAAGTGAACACATCGCCTTCTCGGGGTCCTGCTCACCGAGCGCCCGGCGCAGGAGCAGCCACAGCGCGGCCGAATCGGTCGGTGCCTCGAGTTGCAGCAGATCGCGCACGGGGAGTTCCGCGGCGAGCCCCGCGAGCGACTCGGGCCACCCACGCACCACCCCGTTGTGACTGAAGGCCCAGGTCTCGTCGGAGAACGGCGCACAGGCCGTGTGCTGCACGGGCATGCCGACCGTCGCCGACCGCGTGGCGGCGACCACGGCGCGGGAGCGGATGTTCGGCAACATCTCTCGCACGGCGGGGTCGGACCACAGCGGCTGAGCACTGCGGTAGCGGGAGAATCCGTCCGTTCCCCACCAGCCCACACCGAATCCGTCGGCGTTGATGGTTCCGCCGCCCCTCATGTCGCGTGGCGCGTAGGACTGGCACAGTAGCGAGTTCTCGCCGCGCCCCAGGAGGTCGCCCACCGACTGTTCCGGCCCCAGATAGCCCAGGTGTCGGCACATCTCAGCGGTCGTCCCCCGGAAGGTTCCGGGCACAGCGGAATCCGGAGAAGATCTGTCTGCGGATCGGGTGGTCCCAGTTGCGGAACGTCCCACGGCAGGCCACCGGATCGGTACCGAACGAACCGCCGCGCAGCACGCGGTAGTCGCCGCCGTAGAACACCTCCGAGTACTCGCGGTACGGGAACGCCGAGAAACCGGGATAGGGCTCGAAGGACGACGACGTCCACTCCCACACGTCACCGATCAGCTGATGGACGCCGAGCGGGGACGCCCCCGACGGGTATGCCCCGACCACCGCGGGACCGAGGTGGCGCTGCCCGAGGTTGGCCAACGAGGAGTCGGGTTCGCCATCACCCCAGGGGAATCGGCGCGAGCGGCCGGTGAACGGGTCCCACCGCGCGGCCTTCTCCCATTCGGCCTCGGTCGGAAGCCTCTTGCCGTCCCAGCGTGCGAACGCCTCGGCCTCGAAGAAGCTCACGTGCACGACCGGTTCCTGGAGATGGATCGGCTCGGTCACCCCGAACCTCCGGCGCCACCAGGTTCCGCAGCCGTCGTTCTCCCAGAACTGGGGTGCATCCCACCCCGCTTCGAGGCGGTGCGCCCATCCCCGCTCACTCCACAACTCGGGCCGCACGTAACCACCGTCGTCCATGAACTCGAGGTAGCGGCCGTTGGTGACGGGGACGGCGTCGATCACGAACGCCGGAACGTGCACGGGGTGCGCGGATCTCTCGTTGTCGAGTGCCCACGGATCGTCCGACGTTCCCATCGTGAATTCGCCGGAGGGAATGACCACTTCGTCCTCGTCGATCGCCCCGCCGACACGCGGCGCGCTCTCCGCGGCCAGCACTGCGGCACCGGAGCGCAGTTGATGGGTGGCGAGCATCGTTTCGGCATGCTGCTGCTCGTGCTGCGCGATCATGCCGAACGCGAATCCGTTCTCCTCGAGCGGCCGGCCACGGAACGTGCTGCCGTCGAGCACGTCCCACGCCTTGGCTCGGACAGTACGCACGTATTCCCTGGCCTCGTCCGGGGTCAGCAGCGGCAGGGACGGCCGGGAGTTCCTCGAATGTTTGAATGCGTCGTACAACTCGTCGATGTCGCGGCGGACCGGTTCCCGGCCCCCGACGTCCCGCACGAGCCACAACTCTTCCTGATTGCCGATGTGCGCGAGATCCCACACGAGCGGGCTCATCAACGGGGAATGCTGTGCGACGAGGTCCTCCCCGTCCACACAGTCCGTCAACCCGGCGGTGCGCTCCCGCGCCCGTGTCAACACCGTCTCGATCTTTTCGCGGGTACCCATCAGCGGTCCTCGCTCGGGGCCTGGCCCCGGCAACATCGTTCGGCGGCGGCGTCGAGCAGTCTGACGAATTCGGGATCGGGTGAGTACGCCGCCGCCAGGGACAGGAGAGCTGTTGCCGCAGCGCGCAGTTCGAGGTCGGCCAGACCGAACTCGGCCGCGTCCCGCCAGCGTTCGGCGGTGGGTAGCGCCGCGTCGAGTGCCTCGGCCATGGCACCCGGACCCGACAGCAGCGCGTCGATCGCCGCGATGGGTACCCGCCACTGGTCGCCCGGTTGTGCGTCGAGGTAGCGCACCTCGAGGTGACCGGCCGCACGAACGGGCGGAAACAGGGTGGTGAGGTGATAGTCGAGGTCGGCGGGCGTCGGGCGGCCGATCACGTCGTCCAGTGCGCCCTCGACCCAGTCCGCGAAAGTTGCACCGTCGGGCGCCGTCCAGTCCGTGCCGTCGTTGCGGATACACAGCAACGGCACGTCCAGCACCCACCCCGCATAGTCCGCGATGTGCGGGGTTCCGGTGGTGCGCGGCGAATCGAGTTCGAGCCACGTTCGCATCCGCTGCGACGCCCACTGGCCGTCGGGTACCCCGTAGAGCCGCGGCGAACACGCGAAGGCCGCGATCAATGCCGGCCCGATGACGTGCAGCAGGTGCCACCGCTTCTCGACGGCAACCGGATCGGCCCCGGCGTCCACGCTGATCTGCGTTGCGGCGGTGTTGCACATCATCAGCTTCCCGAAGGGCCCGATGCCGGTGAAGCGGGATTCCATGGCGCAGTACCGCGGCGATTGGAGGAGACGTTGCGCGGGCCGTCGGGTGTCCGCGGCCTCGGACGACATGAGGATCGATCGGGACGACAACAGTTCCGCGAGAACCGCCTGATCGGCGGCGAGATAGTCGCACAATTCGCGTGCGGAGTAATAGGGGGCGCTGGACAGTTCGATCTGTCCGCCGGGTTCGACCGTGACGGCGCTGCCACCGGGAAGGGGCTGAGCAGGAGAGGAAGGATCGATGGTTCTGGGAGTGTGCGGCCCGAGAGCTTCGGCGAGAGCGGCGAGGTCGGGTCGCACGTAATCCGGCAGTTGCGCGGTCAGCCACTCCAATTCCGCGCCGATCAACTGCGGTGGCCCCAGTTTGAAGCACACACCACCCAAGTACGCCTCTGCCGCCGGCCGCGACGTGAAACACGTTGCCTCGACGGACTGAACTGCAGTAGCCATTCGACCCTCCCCTTCGGGCGCCGCCTGAACGTCGTTATCGACATTAGAGCGCCTCGGCCGTCGATGCACGCCCCAACGGCATACTTTTCGAGGAACCTGCACGGGTACGTTCGAGTCCATTCATTGCAAATAGGGAGGTATCGGACATGCTCGACCTCGAGCAGGCGCGACGGGACACCCCGGGCTGCCTCGACAAGGTGTTCCTCGACAGCGCGGGCTCCTCGCTTCCGCCGACCCCGGTCCTGGATGCCGTGTTCGCGCACCTGCGCCGGGAGGCCGACGTGGGCGGCTACGTCGCGGCCGCCGAACGAGCCGACGATCTCGCGGCCGTGAAGTCGTCCCTGGGCCGGCTGATCGGGGCGAGCGCCGACAGCATCGCTCTGGTGGACAGTGCCACCACCGCCTGGAACGACTTCTTCCATGCCGTCCCGCTCCGGGCCGGCGATCGCGTGCTGATCTCGGAGGTCGAGTACGCCAGCAACGCCATCGCCGTCCTGCAGCGGGCGCGGTCCGTGGGCGCGACGGTCGACGTGATCCCCAGCGACACCGCAGGCCAGATCGATGTCGCCGCCCTGGAGGCGCTTCTCGACGATCGGGTTCGTCTCGTGTCCCTCGTGCACGTGCCGACCAACGGCGGCCTGGTCAACCCCGTCCGTGAGGTGTCGGAGCTGGCACATTCGCACGGCGCGCTGGTGCTGCTCGACGCGTGCCAGTCCGTCGGTCAGATCGCCCTCGACGTGGGCCAACTGGGCGTCGACGCACTCTCCGCCACGGGCCGCAAATGGCTCCGCGCGCCGCGGGGCACCGGCTTCCTGTACGTCCGGCCGGAACTGGCCTCGACCCTCGAGCCTGCCGCCCTCGACCTGCACAGCGCGGAGTGGACCGCGGCCGATGCGTACCGGATCGCGACCGATGCGAGCCGGTTCGAATTCTGGGAGTGCGACGTCGCCGCACGCCTCGGTCTCGGGGTGGCGGCCGACTATCTCCTCGACCTCGGGGTGAACGACGTCGAGGCGGCCGTTGCGGCCGGGGCCGAGCACCTCCGGTCGGGGCTCGCGGCGATCCCCGGTGTCACCGTGCGCGATCTCGGCGCCCGCCGCTGCGGAATCGTCTCGTTCACCATCGACGGGTTCGATCCGGGCGACGTCCGGAAGCAGCTGGCCGCCCGCAACGTCACCGTCACGGCCAGCCTGCGCGGATCGACACTGCTGGACATGAGCGCCCGCGGACTGGACGCCGTGGTGCGGGCATCGCCGCACTATTTCTGCTCCCCGGACGACCTCGACCGGTTCCTCGCGGAGATGCGGACACTCGCGAACTAGGCGCAGTAGGCTGAATTCACCCGAGAACCAGGACTTCGCGATGACGGACCAGGGATCACCGGCGCTGCCACGCTTCGCCGCGGAGAAGGTCGTGCAATTGCAGACGCGCAAACGCGACGGCTCGTGGGTGGACACTCCCGTCAATTTCGCCGTGAAGGGCGATCGGGCGTACTTCCGCACCCCGGGCCGGGCGTCCAAGAACAAGCGGCTGCGCAATTTCCCGGACGTCCGGATCCGCCCGTGCACGTGGTCCGGCAAGCCGACGGGTCCGCAGGCGCAGGCCACGGCGCGACTGCTGTCCGGTGAGGAGGCGTGGGCCGCGGGCGCCCTGATCGACGAGAAGTACCCGGTGGTGCAGCGGATCGGGGTGCATCTCGCGCACCGGCTGGCACGCACGTCGACGCTGCACTACGAGCTGTCCGGCGTGACGGACCTCCCCGGACAGCCGGGCCCTCGCCGACCTCCGGACTCGACGTCCCACTGACCGGGAGATCCACCGAATCGGGTTTTGTAACAGGTTACAGTTTGAGGGTAACCCACGTCACACTTCGCCTGTGACCGCCCGAGAGGACTTCCACCCATGGTCGACGCCACACCGATCCGCCCCCGGTCCGCAGCAACGGTCGCCGAGTGGGATTACGAGGCCGACGTCGTGGTCGCCGGTTACGGCATCGCCGGTGTGTCCGCCTCCATCGAGGCCGCGCGCGCCGGCGCCGACGTCCTGGTCCTCGAACGCACCAGCGGTTGGGGCGGCGCCGCCGCTCTCGCCGGCGGCTTCATCTACCTCGGCGGAGGGACGCCGCTGCAGAAGGCGTGCGGGTTCGACGACTCCCCCGAGAACATGAAGACGTTCATGATGGCTGCGCTGGGCCCGGGTGCCGACGAGGAGAAGATCACCGACTACTGCGACGGCAGCGTCGAGCACTACAACTGGCTCGTCGACTGCGGTGTCCCGTTCAAGGAAAGCTTCTGGGGCGAACCCGGCTGGGAACCCCCGTTCGACGACGGACTCATGTACTCCGGCGGCGAGAACGCGGCGCCTTTCAACGAGATCGCGACCCCCGCACCGCGCGGCCACGTTCCGCAGATGGACGGCAAGCGGACCGGCGAGAAGGGCGGCGGCTACATGCTGATGAAGCCGCTCGTCGAGACCGCCGAAAAGCTAGGGGTCCGAGCCGAATACGACATGCGCGTCCAGACTCTCGTCACGGACGACACCGGTCGCGTCGTCGGGATCGTCGCCAAGCAGTACGGCAAGGAAGTGGCAGTCCGGGCGCGCCGCGGCGTCGTCCTCGCCACCGGCAGCTTCGCCTACAACGACAAGATGATCGAGGCCCACGCGCCGCGGCTCATCGGCCGCCCCGGTGCCGCCATCGAGGAGCACGACGGACGGTCGATCCTCATGGCGCAGGCCCTCGGCGCCGATCTCGCCCATATGGACGCCACCGAGGTCGCGTTCGTCTGCGACCCCCAGTTGATCGTCCGCGGCATCCTCGTCAACGGCCGGGGTCAGCGCTACGTCCCGGAAGACACCTACTCCGGGCGGATCGGCCAGATGACCCTGTTCCACCAGGACAACCAGGCGTTCCTCGTCATCGACGAGGAGTCGTACGAGGAGGGCGCGGCCGCCACCACGGCCACGCCGTTCCTGCGCGTCCAGCCGAAGTGGGCGGCGGAGACCGTCGAGGAACTCGAATCCGACATGGGCCTGCCCGCCGGCGCACTGCAGTCGACCGTCGAGGTGTACAACAGGCACGCCGCCGCAGGATCGGACCCGTTGCTGCACAAGAAGTCCGAGTGGGTGAAGCCGATCGGCACCCCCGTCGCGGCACTCGACCTGCGCGGGTTCACCCTCGGCTTCACTCTCGGCGGACTGCGGACCACCGTGAACTCCGAGGTACTGCACGTCTCCGGCGAACCGATCCCCGGCCTCTTCGCGGCGGGGCGGTGCACGTCCGGCGTGTGCGCGGGCGGTTACGCCAGCGGCACCTCCCTCGGCGACGGCAGCTTCTACGGCCGCCGCGCCGGCATCAGTGCGGCGAAGCAGGCCTGACCGGGCCTACCCGACGAGCCGGACCGTCACTCCGGCTGCGAACCGGTAGGGCTGGGTACTCAGTACCGCGCCGAGGCTCTTGCGCAGACGCGAGACCTCGGCGCGGACCGCCACCACGTGGTCGCGGTCGCCGAACAACGCTTCGCTGAGCGAGGCTGCGTCGACGCCCGCCGGTCCCGCGACCGACAGCACCCGCAGGATCTGGGCGTGCCGGGGCGAAAGCGCCCGCGTCCAGTTGACGTCGCCCCGGACCGTCACGTGCGGCGCGTCACCGAGGTCGAGTTCCAGTTCGATGGCCGCCCCGTCGACGCGCCTGCGCACCAGCCAGCCGTCGCCGAGCGGTTCGGGCACGCACAGCCCGAGCCCCGGGACGAGCAGTGGCCGGTCCAGGCTCGGCGGCGCGACCCGCTCCGGCGCCGCGATGCCACTCGCCTCCGCGACCCACCCGTGCTTGTCGACGACCAGCGCCGGACCACCCGCCGACGCCAGCAACGGTGCCGCCCGGCCGCGCAGCTTGTCCAGTTGCGCCGTGTGCTCACGCCACAGCGTCGCCTCTGCCAGGCGCACCGCGGTACGGACGAGCGCGACCGTGGTCGGGTGTACGGACATCGCCGACCCACTGATGTCGACCACGCCGAGGATCTCACCGGTGCGCGGGTCGTGCACCGGTGACCCGGTGCACGACCAGCCGTGATGCGAAGGGGCATAGTGTTCGGCCGAGAACAGTTGCACCGCAGCATCTTCGATCAGCGCCGTGCCGATCGCGTTGGTACCGACCGCCTGCTCCGCCCAGCGCGCACCCTCCGTGAACCCGAGGGCATCGGCCACTTTCCGGACCCCGCGGGATCCTTCCCGCCACAACAGGACACCGTCGGCGTCGGCGATGACCACGATGAAGTTCGCGTCGTCCGCGACCTGCGTCAACGTGCTGCGCAGTTCCGGGAGCACCGTGCGCAGCGCCGTCCGGGTACGCCGCGCCTCGATCTCGGAGAAGTCGGCGGGCTCCACCTCCGCGCAGTGGTCCGGGCTCACCCCGCCGGCCTGCAGTCGGGACCACGACCGCGCCACCACGTCCCGCGGAAGCGCGGGCGGCTGCTGCCCGGACAGCACGGCGTCGTGCACCCGGCTGAGCAGCCGCGCATGCCGCGGCAGATCCACACCGGTTGCCACTGCGGTCAGCCGGTCTGTGGTCGGACGTTCAGCGCTCACAACGCCGAGGCTACCCCCGGCGCTGTGAGCCACACCACTGTCCGTCATCGGATCGGCTGCAACCCTTCCTCCTGATCCTTGATCTGGACGGCCAGATACTTCGAGTAATGCCGCGACCGACCTGCATCTCGGTGCCGCCGGCGAACAGCTCGAATGCTCGATGGTTCCCTCGAACGTGTCGCGATCGCGATCTGCGGAATGTTCGGCACCCCACTCATTCCCGTGGCGGGACGACGTGCCGCGGGTGAACTCGGTTCCCATCCGCACGTTGAGTTCCATTGCGTCGGCGTAGAACTCGAACCACTTCGCGAGCCGCCCTTGGGCGAACACCGGCCAGCGGTCGGGGGAGTTCAGGTACGGCAGGTGGTCGTACCAGACCAGGTCCAGGCGTGCCGCTCGACGTCGTCGTCGCGCCACAGCTGAACGACACCGCGACCGCCGAATCCGGTCAGCCGCCGCCCGGCGATGTGTCCCGGCTGCGGGATGGTGGCGTCGAGCGTGGCGGTCACGAGGTCCTCCGCCGTCGGGAATCGAGAAGTTCGATACCTCTGGGATACGGGCCACGGCACCGCGCAGCCCGCCCGAGGACACCCGATTAGCAGGTCAGCGGGCCATCCGGTAGAGTTCCATAAGTTGTCTCGGCGAGGGTGAACCAGAAGTTCCCATTGACTGGCTCACCGTGATCGACGCGGCGACGGCTCTGCTCGAGCGTTTCGCTCCTGGCCGTCGCGTGTTCGTCCCTCGTCGACTCGAACCGCCCGCCAGTTACCACCGTGAGTTGTAGGAGCCGTTTCACCATGTCTGACGAAAATCGCCTCGTAGCCGCCGTGCGCACCGAGTTCGGCAAGGGTGCCGCCCGCCGCGCGCGCCGCGACGGCCAGGTCCCCGCGGTCCTGTACGGCCACGGTGAGGACCCCCGCCACCTGAACGTCCCCTCCCGCGACTTCGCCGCCATCCTGCGCGCGCACGGCACCAACGCCATCCTGACCCTCGACATCGAGGGCAAGGAGCAGGTCGCGCTCACCAAGTCGGTCGTGGTTCACCCGATCCGTAACTACATCGAGCACGCCGACCTCCTCGTCATCAAGAAGGGTGAGAAGGTCACCGTCGACGTTCCCGTCGTCGTCACCGGTGAGGCCGCTGCCGGCACCCTGGTCGCGCAGGACGCCGCCACCATCTCCCTCGAAGCGGACGCGCTGCACATCCCCGAGCAGATCGAGGTCTCGGTCGAGGGCCTCGAGGTCGGCACCCAGATCCTGGCCAACCAGCTCGAGCTGCCCAAGGGTTCCACCCTGCAGGCCGACGAGGAACTGCTCATCGTCAACGTCGTCGCAGCCCCGACCGCTGCCGACCTCGAAGAGGAGACCGGCGAAGCCGCGGCCGAGCCCACCGAGGCTCCGGCCGAAGAGGGCGCCGAGAGCTGATCCTCTCGCAACCGCACTGATGTCGGCGGCGCGTCGTCCCGGATTGTCCGGGGTGACGCGCCGCTGTCGTCTGACACGACCCCCTCACGCACGGAAGGACCCTGTCGGTGAGTGAAGACACCGCCCTGGTGGTGGGCCTGGGCAATCCCGGACCGCAGTACGAGAAGACCCGGCACAACGTCGGCTTCATGGTGGCCGGCGTGCTGTCCTCTCGCATGGGTGGCAAGTTCAGCGCGCACAAGAAAAGCGGCGCCGAGATCGTCCAGGGACGACTCGAGGGCCGTCCGACGATCCTCGCCAAACCGCGGTCGTTCATGAACCTGTCCGGTTCCGCCGTCGCCGGCCTGGCCCGGTTCTTCTCCGTCGATCCGGGCAATATCGTGGTCATCCACGACGAACTCGACCTCGACTTCGGGACGATTCGCCTCAAGCAGGGCGGCGGCGAGGGTGGGCACAACGGACTGCGGTCCATCTCGAGTGCACTCGGCACCAAGGACTATCTGCGCACCCGCGTCGGAATCGGTCGTCCCCCCGGACGGATGGATCCGGCGTCGTACGTCCTGAAGCCGTTCTCGTCGGTGGAACGCAAGGAACTCGACCTCGTCTGCGAAGAGTCGGCCGACGCCGTCGAACTGGTCCTGCGCGTCGGGCTCGAGGCCGCGCAGAACCGCCTGCACTAGGCGCTTCGCGCCCGTGCGTGGTGAGCGAGTCCAGAGACTCGTCAACCACGCACGGGCCCGCAGGGCCTAACTGACCAGATTCGCCGACGTGGCGCGGCGGAGTTTGCCCGACGACGTCTTGGGGATGCTGCCGGGGCCGAGGACGGCGACGGTGCGGGGTCGCACACCGACCTCGGAGAACACCGCATGCACGACCTCGTGCTCGATGCGCTTGACCACTTCGGGGTCCTGGTAATCGTTGGTTTCGACCGCGACGGCGAAACTTTCCCGCTTCTGCCCCGCGTCGAGGCGGACGGCCACCGCGTTGCCGGGACGCACTCCGGCGACGGTGCCCGCGGCCCGCTCGATGTCGGTCGGGTAGATGTTGCGGCCACCCATGATGATGACGTCCTTGACGCGACCGCACACGACGACGAGGCCCTCTTCGGTGAAGTAGCCGACGTCGCCGGTGTTCAGCCAGCCGTCCGCGTCCTGCGCGGGCTTGTGCCCGTCGACCGTGATGTATCCGGGGGTGACCGCCTTGCCGCGGACCTCGATGATGCCGACACCGCGGGTCGGGAGCAGGTCACCCTCGCTGTCGACGACGCGCCCCTCCAGGTTCGGCACCATCTTTCCGAGAGTGGCGAGGGCACGCGCGTTCGGTTTGCTCGACGGGACGGCGCGTTGCATCGCCTCGAGGAGATCCGGGTCGACGAGGTCGAGGACCTGGCCCTGATCCGGATCCGGGATGGAGACGGCGAGGGTGGTCTCGGCCATGCCGTAGACGGGGGCGAGCGCGGACGGGTTCAGGCCGAAGCGGGCGCCCGCGTCGGCGAGCTTGTTCATCGTCTCGGGGTCGACGGGCTCGGCACCGTTCCACATGTACCGGACGGTGCTGAGGTCGACGGCGCCGTCCTCCGCCTGCTTGAGGCGGCGGGCGAGCAGCGAGTACGCGAAGTTGGGGGCGGCTGTGACTGTGCCCTTGTACTTCCCCATCAGTTCCGCCCACAGCAGCGGCGTGCGGAGGAAGTCCATCGGGGTGATGCTCACGACCTCCGCGCCGACCTGCATCGGCACGCTCAGGAACCCGACCATGCCCATGTCGTGGAACAGGGGCAGCCAGCTGATCATCACGTCGTCCTCGATGGAGAACTTGATGCGGTCGATCATGGCGTACGCGTTGGTGTAGAAGTTCTCGTGCGTGATCTGCACGGCCTTGGGCGAACCGGTGGAACCCGACGTGAGCTGCTGCAGCGCGATGTCGCTCTCGAACGTCTCGACCGGGTCGGTCTCCGTGCCCTCGTTCAGCTCGGCCACCGTCACCACGGTGATGCCGCGCTCCTCCAGCAGCGGCTTGGCGGCGTCGAACGGCGCACCGAGGATGACGGCCTTCGCCTGGATCATGTTGATGACGGTCTCGGTGTCCTTGGCCCACACGGCCAGGTCGGTTCGCGGCGTCGGCTGATGCAGCATGGTGACGGACGCCCCGCGCATCCAGGTGCCCTGGCAGGAGGGTGCGATGTCGACGGGCTGACCGGCGAGGATGCCGATGGCGTCGCCGTGGCCGATACCCGTCTCGGCGAGCGCCCCCGCCATGCGGCGCGCGGCCTTGTGGATCTCGCCCCACGGCTGCCGCAGCGGCGCGTCGGGCTCACCCGTGTTGAGGCCACGGGTGCTGCTCGCCGCGGTCGCGTACATCTCGTCGGTGAACTTGCTCACAGTCTTCCTCCTGCACATACGGGTGTCCGAACGCAGAAACGATGAACTCCGGAGCGCCCCGACGACTCACCCATATAAATCCCTCACCGGCCTCCGATCGTTACTCCTCCCTGGATGTGACTGTGCTGCGAGTACGTGTTCGGCACCCGAGTAACCTGGTATGCGGCCACACGGCCTTCCTGCACGCATCACGTCCCCCGAGAGGTTCTTCGTTGACTACCCCGTCCGACTCGGCCGACACCATTCCAGCCGAGGGGGCGCCTGTCGCCACGTCCGGCTCACCGGAGGGGAAATCCGAGAAGGGTGTCCGGGCGGAGGCGTCACGTCGCCGAACGTTCGCCGTGATCTCCCATCCCGACGCCGGTAAGTCGACACTGACGGAGGCTCTCGCACTCCACGCGAAGGTCATCTCCGAAGCGGGTGCGGTCCACGGCAAGGCGGGCCGCAAGTCGACGGTGTCCGACTGGATGGAGATGGAGAAGGCCCGCGGTATCTCGGTCAGCTCCACGGCCCTGCAGTTCAACTACCGCTCGACCGAGGCGTCGGCGGACGACCCCGTCGACAACGTGATCAACCTGGTGGACACTCCCGGTCACTCCGACTTCTCGGAGGACACGTACCGCGTTCTGACCGCGGTCGACGCCGCGGTCATGCTGATCGACGCCGCGAAGGGTCTCGAACCGCAGACGCTGAAGCTGTTCCAGGTGTGCCGTCACCGCGGAATCCCGGTGATCACCGTCATCAACAAGTGGGACCGGCCGGGCCAGACGCCGCTGGAGCTCCTCGACGAAATTCAGGAACGCATCGGTCTCACCCCCACTCCCCTGTACTGGCCCGTCGGGATCGCCGGCGACTTCCGGGGCCTGCTGCGGCGCGGCGAGGACGGTGCCCCGCGGGAGTACATCCGGTTCACCCGTACCGCGGGTGGCGCGAAGATCGCGCCGGAAGAGGTCATGGACGCCGACGCCGCCCTCGCGAAGGAGGGCTCCGAGTGGGAGACCGCCGCGGAGGAGAGCGAGCTGCTGTCGGCCACCGGTCAGGACCACGACCAGGAACTGTTCCTCGGCGGCCAGACGTCACCGGTGATCTTCGCGTCGGCGATGCTCAACTTCGGTGTCCGCCAGATCCTCGACACGCTCGTCGAGCTGGCGCCGCCGCCGCGCGCCCGGGAGGACGTCGGCGGCACCCCTCGCGAGGTCACCGACCCGTTCAGTGCGGTCGTCTTCAAGGTCCAGGCCGGAATGGACACCGCGCACCGCGACCGGCTGGCGTTCATGCGCATCGTGTCGGGCGTGTTCGAGCGCGGCATGGTGGTCACCCACGCCCAGACCGGCAAACCGTTCACGACGAAGTACGCGCAGACCGTGTTCGGTCGCGAGCGTTCGACCGTGGAATCGGCGTACCCCGGCGACGTGGTGGGACTGGTCAACGCGACCGCGCTCGCCCCCGGCCACACCCTGTTCTTCGAGAAGAAGGTGGAGTTCCCGCCGATCCCGTCGTTCGCGCCGGAGCACTTCTCCATCCTGCGGGCGGAGAGCGCGGGCAAGTACAAGCAGTTCCGGCGGGCCGTGGATCAGCTCGACTCCGAGGGTGTCGTGCAGATCCTCCGCAACGACCTGCGTGGCGACGCCTCGCCGGTCATGGCGGCCGTCGGTCCGATGCAGTTCGAGGTGGTCGCGGCGCGGATGAAGGCCGAGTTCAACGTCGAGGCCCGGATGGAACCTCTGGGCTATGCGTTGGCGCGGCGCACCGACGCCGAGTCGGCCGACGAGCTGAACCGTCAGCGCGGCGTCGAGGTGTTCACCCGCTCGGACGGGGTGATGCTGGCTCTGGTCAGCGACAAGTGGCGCCTGCAGTACATCCAGAAGGAGCTGCCCGACCTCACGCTCGAGCCTCTCGTGGCCGCCGCCGACTAGTGTCCACGAGCCGCTGACGAACGCTTCGACCATCGACGGGGTCCCGCCCCGCCGATGGTCGAAGACGTTACTGCGCCAGCACTTTCCGCCCCGCCGCCACGATCTGCTCCAATTCGTACCGGTGCTGCGCGCTGGCGTCGACGAGCGGCGCCCGGACCGATCCGGCGTCGAGGCCGGTGAACGTCACACCCGCCTTCACCAGCGCGACGGCGTATCCGGGAGTGGTGTCGCGAAGCCGGACCAGCGGATGGAAGAACTCGCGGTTGAGCGAGGCGACCAGTTCGGTGTCGTCCTCCTCGAGCGCCCGGTAATAGGCGAGAGACACATCCGGAGCGAATGCGAACGTCGCGGAGGAATAGAGCGTGACGCCGATGCTCCGGTAGGCCTGCTGCGAGACCTCCGCGGTCGGGAGTCCGTTGAAGAATTGAAATTCTTTGTCGCCGAGAGAATCACGCAGAGTACGCACGATTCGTGACGTCAGGTCGAGGTCACCGACGCCGTCCTTGAACCCGACGACCTTCGGCAGTCGCGCGACCGCGAGAGCACTCTGCTCGGTGAACTGACCGTTCGCGCGGTGGTACACGATGACCGGGAGGTCACTCGCCTCCGACACCTGCTTCACGTACTCAACCAGGCCCTGCGCAGGCGCGCCGACGAGGTAGGGCGGCAGGAGCAGGATGCCGTCCGCTCCCGCCTCCTCGGCGATGGCCACGAATTCCTTCGCGACGGGCAGGGCTCCACCGGCGCCGGCGAAGACCGGGACACGGCCCTTCGTGGCCGTGACGACCGTGTCCACCACGGTCCGGAACTCGGCCGCGGACAGCGCGTGGAACTCGCCGGTGCCGCACGCGGCGAACACTCCACCCGGCCCGGCCGCGACGCCGGATTCGATGTGCTGTGCCAGTGCGGGAAGGTCGACGTCGCCGTTGCTGTCGAACGGTGTGACGGGGAAGAACAGAACTCCGTCAAGCATGGTTGACTCCTTGAATCATGGTCGGGTGTGGCAGTCGAAGAGCTGGGTCGCGACTAGTCGACGAGTCGTTCACCGGTGACGGTGGAGAACAGGTGGGTGCGCTCTGCCGCGTACGACAGGGTGATCACCTCTCCGCGCCTCGGCGGGATGCGACCGTCGGCGCGAACGACGATGGGCTGCTTGCGCCCGTGGATGTCCGCCTGGCCGTAGACGTACGCGTCGGCGCCGAGTTCTTCGACGACGTCGATGGTGACGTCGAGTCCACTCCCGGTGGTGATCACGAGATCCTCCGGACGCACACCGAGCGTGACCGAGCTTTCGCCGATGCCCGCGATCGCACCACGCGGGACGGGGACCACGGAGCCGCCGAAGCTGACACCGCCGTCGACGAGGGGAAGTTCGAGGAGGTTCATCGCGGGCGAGCCGATGAAACCGGCGACGAAGACGTTGTTCGGGTGCTCGTACATGCGGCGCGGAGTGTCGCACTGTTGGAGCACTCCGTCTTTCAGGACGGCGACGCGGTCACCCATCGTCATGGCCTCGACCTGATCGTGCGTCACGTAGACGGTGGTGGTGGCGAGACGGCGCTGCAGCGCCGAGATCTGCGCACGGGTCTGGACACGTAGCTTGGCGTCGAGGTTGGACAGCGGCTCGTCCATCAGGAACACCTGCGGCTTGCGAACGATGGCGCGTCCCATGGCAACTCGCTGCCGCTGACCACCCGAGAGGGCCTTGGGTTTGCGGTCGAGGAACTTGGTGAGGTCGAGGATCTTGGCGGCATCCTGGACGCGACGCCTGATCTCGGCCTTGTCCTCACCGGCGATGCGGAGGCCGAAGCCCATGTTCTCGCCCACCGTCATGTGCGGGTAGAGGGCGTAGTTCTGGAAGACCATGGCGATGTCACGGTCCTTCGGCTGGAACTCGGTGACATCGTTGCCCCCGATGGCGATCGTGCCCCTGTCCACGTCTTCGAGTCCCGCGAGCATGCGCAGGGACGTCGACTTGCCGCAGCCGGACGGCCCGACGAGGACGAGGAACTCGCCGTCCTCGATGTCGAGGTCCAGGTGATCGACGGCGGCCTTGTCGCCGCCGGGGAACAACTTGGTGACGCCTTGGAATGCGACTGTTGCCATGATGGTGGTGGTCCCTTCACCGGCAGGAACGTGCCGGACGATCCGAGTGGGAGTACGAAGCACGTGATTTGTTCACATACGTGAATCTTCGTCAAGATAGTGACTTCGTTTCGAAGTATGTACTACCGTGATGTGCATTACAAGGCTTACTCCCAGAGAGGTACGAGAAGACATGACCGACACCGCCTCGCGTCTGCTGATCACCGGCGCCGCAGGAAACATGGGCGAGATGCTGCGACCCTTGCTCCGCAAGCCCGGCCGCACACTGCGTCTGTTCGACATCGCCGACATCACCGACACCGACCCCGAACACGAGGAGTTCGTCCAGGGCTCGGTCACCGACCGCGCGGCCGTCGCTGCTGCGGTCGACGGCGTCGACGCCGTACTTCACCTGGGCGGACTCAGCACCGAGGACTCGTGGGAGAACATTCTGTCCGTCAACGTGGACGGCACCCAGGCGGTGTTCGAGGCCGCCGTCGCACACGGCGTGACGCGCGTGATCGCAGCGTCGAGCAACCACGCCGTCGGCTTCTGGACACACGCGGAAGCCGGCTCGAACCCGCTGCCCGGCGACGTCCCGCCGCGTCCGGACGGGTTCTACGGCTGGAGCAAGGCAGCAGTCGAGGCGCTCGGCCGGCTGTACCACGATCGCTTCGGGATCGACGTCGTCAACCTGCGGATCGGCTCGAGCTTCGACCGGCCGCCCAACTACCGCGGTCTCGCCTCCTGGATGTCACCGGCCGACACCGCTCGCCTGATCGAGGCCGCACTGTCCGACTCCGCCAAGGGATTTCACACCGTGTGGGGTATCTCGCGGAACACGCGCAGCTGGTGGTCCGCAGCAGAGGGCGCAGCCATCGGGTACGAACCCCAGGACGACGCAGAGGTGTTCGCCGACGAGTTCCTGGCCGACCACGAATGGAGTTTCGACGACCCGATCCTCCAGCGTGTCGGCGGCGCGTTCTGCGACCACCCGCTCGGACAACGGATGCGCTGACGTCGAGCCGGGGTGGGCACCAGCGGTGGTGCCCACCCCCGATGCGTCAGAGGGAGTGGTCGCCGACGATGCGCCCCAATGCGTCGAGTTGCACCTTGTTGACCAACCCGAGGTGATAGAGGTGCAGCTCGTTGGCTCCGGCCGCGACCGTGGCCGCGACATGACCGCTCACGTCGTCGAGATTCTTCGGCGGCAACACCGACACGTAAGCGCCGACGTCGACGGTCTCTCCGACGATCGCCCGGGTGTCCTTCGTGACGGCGACGGTTTCGGCCGTCCCCGGCCAGGCCGAGACGAGCACGGCGTCGACGTCTCCCGAAGCAGCCGAGGTCAGCGCGGGCGACGGCCCGGTCTTCCAGGGGTTCGGGTGGCAGTGCAGCGTGACGCGGGCCGACGGGATCTCCGCACGTACGGCGCCGAGCACCGCACCCCGGAGCGCATCGGCGTCCGCGTGGCGCACGGACAGCACCGCGTCGGCCTCCGCCTCGCCGAGGACGTCGGTGATCGCGGCGTCCGCAGCGAGCGTCCCCATGGCCAGCGCGTCCACGCCGGAACGCAGCTTCGCGGTCATCTTGTCCGGATCGACGCCCCGCTCCGCCCACAGTGCGCGTTCTCGTTCGGTGCAGCTGATCGACATCAACGTGTCGCCGATGCCCGGAAATGCGCCGTCGGACTTCTCGTGCGGGCCGACGTGGGCGATCCCCAGCTGTCCGCACGCTTCGATCGACACCCCGTGCAGGTCGACACCGCGGACCGACTCCGCCGCCAGGGTGCGGGCGTAGCGGACGATGTCCGGATGCCCGGGCGCGAGCGCGTACGGGTAGCGGTCGCCGAAGCAGTTGACGACGGTGATGTCGGGATGCGCGTGCCCCAGAATTGTGCTGTGGGACAGAACGATCCATGCGTTCACGCGGATGCCCGCGTCGATCAGGATGCGAGCCGCATCGGCGAACGCATCCTCGGATCCGCCCCACGTCGCCGCCCGGGCCGTGACCGGGTGTCCGTCCCACGCCGCAGGCCGGATGGGGCGGTACAGCGCGGCGTGATGCGCGTCGACCACCTTGTGGGCCGGATGCAACGGGGTTGCCGCGCGGGTCGAGTGATAGCTGGCGGCGAGCGAGATCTCGGCAACCC
Organism: Rhodococcus wratislaviensis; assembly: GCF_900455735.1. GTDB lineage: Bacteria > Actinomycetota > Actinomycetes > Mycobacteriales > Mycobacteriaceae > Rhodococcus_F > Rhodococcus_F wratislaviensis. The sequence continues at coordinate 78,469 of NZ_UAUI01000012.1, forward strand.
CGAGCGTGCGCGCTCGGTCGACGAAGTGCGGATCACCGAGCACGTCCCACGGATACGCGTGCGCGACGATGCGATCGACTGTTCTTCCGGACATGCGGGTCCCCTCAACGGTTCGAGTACAGAGTTCGATAGACAAGACGGAGTTCACACATGGGAACACACCTTTCGGCCGGCTGTCCACGACCGACCCCGGCCGACGCGCGTCGCGACGCCGTTCGCGAGGTCCTCGGCGTGACGGACGAACCGACGGTGGGCACACCCGACGTGCGATATGGCAGGTCGTGGAGTCGACACGGTGTCGCAGGCCGCGAACTCACCTGGGCCGCCGGCGACGACGGTCCGGACACCGCGGGCTGGCTCCTGCGCCCCGACCACCCGGGCGAGACCACGGCTCGTCCCGCCGTGCTGCTCATGCACGCGCACGACGGCGTGAAGTTCTACGGCAAGGACAAGGTGGCGGACGGTCCCGACGGAGTCCCACCGGGCATTCGCGAACTCCGGACCCGCGGTTATGACGGCAGGGCAGTCGCGACTGCGCTCGTGCACGCGGGCTTCGTGGTACTCGTCCACGACGTGTTTCCGTGGGGTAGCCGGCGCGTGCCCTGGCCGGAACTACCGGACCGGGCCACAGCAGCCGGATACGCCGCATTCCCACCCGGTCCGGACACTCCCGGGATCCGTCGGCGCCGATACGACGCGGCAGCCCGCGAGCACGAACACGGCCTTGCCAAAGCCGCCGCCCTGACCGGCACCTCACTGGCCGGCAAGGTCGTCGCCGAGGATCTTCGGGCGCTGAACGTGCTCCTCACGACGGACGGCGTCGATCCGAACAGGGTCGCGGCCACGGGATTCTCGGGCGGCGGCGCTCGTGTCGCACACCTGCTGGCGTGTTCGACACGCCTGCGAGCGGGGGTGATCACCGCGATGATGAGCACTTTCGCGGATGTCGCGGACGGCAGGGCAGACGATACGACGTGGCTGATGATCACTCCGGGCCTGCCGGCCGTGTGCGACTGGCCCGAGATCGCCGCGTGCCATGCGCCGCGGCCGCTGCTGGTTCAGTTCGCGCTGGACGACTCCCATTTCGGCCGGCAGGGGATGCGTGACTCCGAGGCCGTGCTGCGGCGCGGGTACGACGGGTCCGAGGCGCTCACCACGCAGTGGTTCGCAGGCGGACACCGGTTTTCGGCACAAATGCAGGTCGAGGCCGCCGAGTGGCTCGTCCGCAATGCCTAGGCGGTCACCCTTGACAGACCTTGTGACTGCCGTCATAGTGAGTTCGACAATTCACATAGAGGACGTGAGTTCACATACATGAACGTGATGCGCAATGGCCGCCACGGGAACCCCCGACACACACTGGGTGCCCCGGGCAGGCCGAAGACCGCGTCGTTCCCCTCGCTTTCCACGCTGACGAGCCACCCCCGTGATCTCGCCTCAGCAGCAGTAGCCACAATCCCCTGACCCGCCGGCGCGACCGGCACCGAAACTTCGGAGCGTGCACCATGGTCACCACCACCTCCCCCCGGCCAGGAGGGCAGTCCGCGCCGGCGGCGCCGGCCTCTCCCGGTCGAACCCGTCGCAGACCGGCCTGGCGCAGAGCCTCTGCCCCCTACATCCTGATCGCACCGGTGGTCATCCTGCTGGCCGTCTTCATCTTCTACCCGGTCGGCAGCGTCTTCTACTACAGCCTGCAGTACTACAACCCGACGACGCCGTGGGACAACGGCTTCGCCGGCCTGGACAACTTCCGGCTGATGTTCGCCGACTCCCTCTTCTGGACCAGCCTGGTCACCACCGCGAAGTGGGTCGGATTCCAGGTCGTGTTCCAGTTGATCCTCGGACTCGGACTGGCCTTGCTGGTCAACGAGGTGTTCCGGGGCCGCGGCCTGGCCCGCGCTCTCGTGTTCTCCCCCTGGGCGGTGTCCGGCGTTCTCACCACCGGCATCTGGCTGCTCATCTACAACCCGTCGACCGGCCTCTTCAAGCTTCTCGGAAACATGGGAATCGGCGACGGCACGGCCGCTCCCATCGCCGATCCGGACACCGCGTTCTGGGCGACGGGCGTCGCGGAGCTGTGGCGCGGGGTGCCGTTCTTCGCCATCCTCATCCTGGCCGAACTGCAGAGCGCTCCCAAGGACCTCTACGAGGCCGCCAACGTCGACGGCGCCAACCGCTGGCAGCGGTTCCGCTTCGTCACCCTTCCGCACCTGAAGGCCGTCATCATCTTGTCGACGCTGCTGCGCGGTGTGTGGGAGTTCAACAACGTCGATCTGCTGTACACCCTCACGGCGGGTGGCCCGGCCGACGTCACCACCACACTGCCGCTGTACGTCTCACAGCTCGCAACCACTGCCCAGGACTTCGGATACGGCTCGGCGCTCACCACGGTCGCATTCGTGATCCTGCTGTTCTGCTCGATCCTCTACTTGCGCCTGAGCAAGTTCAACAGTGAGAAGGTCTGACCGTCGTGACCACCACCACCGATCGTCCCGCCGTTGCGCTGTCCGAGCCGGACACCACCGGGAAGCTGCGCGTACACAAGACGAAGCCGCGCTTGTTCAGCGTCGGACTGCCGCTCGCGCTGTACCTGCTGTTCACCCTCGTCCCCTTCTACTGGATGATCGTGTTCGCCTTCCGGCCCGCCGGATCGAATTCGATGCTCCCCTGGCCCATCACGTTCGAGCACTTCGACACCGTGTGGAACACCCTCGGCTTCAGCTTCTTCTTCAAGAACAGCCTCATCGTTGCCGCGTTGTCGCTCGTCCTGACCACGTTCGTCGCACTGGCCACCGGATATGCGTTGGCCCGCTTCAAATTTCGCGCCAAGATCCCGTTGGTGATGGCGCTGCTCTGCAGCCAGTTCGTGCCCGGCGCCATGCTGCTCATCCCCCTGTTCCAGGTGTTCCGCGAGATGAACCTCGTCAACAATCTGACCGGCCTCATCATCGCCGACACCGTGTTCCAGCTTCCACTCGCCGCCATGCTGATGGCAGGTTTCATCGCGCAGATTCCGGTAGAACTGGAAGAGGCCGCGATGGTCGACGGCTGCTCACGCCTGCGCGCGTTCCGCATCATCATGCTGCCGCTGCTGCGGCCCGGCCTGATCGCCGTCGGATCGTTCGCCTTCATCGGCAGCTGGAACAACTTCCTGTTCGGCCTGATGTTCATCAGCAGCCAGGAGAAGTTCACCCTGCCGGTCGGGCTCAGCTACACCATCGGCTCCTACAACGTCGACTTCGGAGTTCTCGCCGCCGGCGGTCTGATCGCCGCGGTGCCGGTCGTCGCCGTCTTCGCCGTCATCCAGAAGTACCTCGTCCAGGGCCTGAGCGCCGGCGCGGTCAAGGGCTGATCATGACTTTCGAAAAGAGGACCCCCATGAACCGGCGAACGCTCCTGCGTACCACCCTGGTAGGCGCGGCGGCCACGCTCGTGCTCGCCTCCTGCAGTTCCGAAACCTCACTTCCCGACGGCGCCCTCGGCGACCCGAACAACGCCCGGCTCACCTTCTGGGACAACAACGCCGGTCCGGACCGCACTCCGCTGTACGAGGAGCTCATCCGGCGATTCGAGACCGCCAACCCCGGCATCGACATCGAATACGTGGGCCTGCCGTCGGACAGCGCCCAGCAGAAGTACCAGACCGCGCTCGCCGGCGGTTCGGCACCCGATCTCGGGATCGTCTCGACCGCCTACCTCGCCCCGCTCGTCGCCCAGAACGCCGTCATCTCACTCGACGACTTCGTGGCGGCGTCACCGCAGCACGACGAATACGACGCCGGAATTCTCGAGTCGGCGCGTGAATCCGGCGGTGGCGAGCACCTGTACGGTCTCCCCTACACCAGCAACAACGCCACCCTCTGGTACCGCGCCGACTGGTTCGCCGAAGCCGGGATCGAACCCCCCGACACCTACGACGAGTTCTACCAAGCCGCACAGACTCTGACCGACAAGGACGACGGCCGTTACGGATTCACGATTCGCGGCGGGGCCGGATCGATCTACCCACTGTTGCAGTACATGTTCGCCAGCACCGGAGTCGAGAGCTTCTTCGAAGACGGCGAATCGACGCTGAACCGTCCCGAGATGGTCGACGCCATCGAACGCTTCGCAGCGCTCTACGACGTCGACACCCCGACCGCCGACGTCAACAACGGCTTCCCGCAGATGGTCGCGAGCTTCGGCGGCGGCTCGGTGGCCATGATGCAGCACAACCTCGGCTCGCTGAGCAACCACGAGAAGGCTCTCGGCGACAAGGCCGGAGCTGTGGCGCTGCCGCGCAACGAGGACGGAAAGCGTACCGTCATGACGGACCCGTTCCCGTCGTACACCGTGTTCAAGAGCAGCCGGCATCAGGCCGCGGCGTGGAAGTTCGTCGAGTTCATGACATCCCAGGAATCGCAGGCGTACTGGAACGAGCGCGTCGGACAGATCCCGGTGAACAAGACTGCGCGCTCGGCTCCCGAGTTCGCGAACATGCAGTCGGTGCAGGCTGCGCTCGCGGCACTGGACGACCCGGAAACCGTACTGGTCACGCCTCCGGACTACCTCCCCGACTTCGGGAAGATCGTTCAGGTGCAGATGCTCGGTCAGTGGCAGAAGGTGCTCATCGGGCAGCTCAGCGCACAGGATTTCGCCGACGACTTCGCCGAGAAACTCGATCGCTCCATGGCCAAGTACATCGCCCGCCAGGGCAAGTAGAAGATTTCGAACAGGAAGCGAATCATCATGTCCAGCGTGATCACAGAAGTCGCCGTGCAGGTTTTCAAGACCGAGGCACGCACCTCGGTCGACTCGTACGGTCATCGCCATCCCGGCCCGTCCGTGCCTTCGACGGGGGCGCTCCTGCGGATCACCGACTCCGACGGCGTCAGCGGTTACGTTCTGGGCAAGCCGAACTACCTTCGGCAGGATCAGGTGGAGCAGCACTTCCGGCCTGTCCTGATCGGCGCCGATCCGCTGGCACGCGAGGCGATGGACAAGAAGTTCGCGATCCGTCAGCGCACACGGGCGGTCGAACTTCCCGAGCACAGCTGCAGCTACCTGGACCAGGCATTGTGGGACCTGGTGGGCAACAAGTTCGACACGCCGGTGTGGAAGCTGCTCGGCGGTGCGCGCACCGAGATCAAGGCGTATGCCAGCACCATGTGCGGCGACGACATCGAAGGCGGCCTGGCCACCCCGGAGGATTACGCGAACTTCGCGGTCGCGCTGAAGAGGCGGGGCTACCAGGGCATCAAGCTGCACACGTGGATGCCTCCGCTACCGGGCTCCCCGAGCCTGACCCGGGACATCGACGCGTGTGCCGCGGTGCGTGATGCCGTCGGCGAGAACTTCTCGCTGATGCTCGACGGGTACCACTGGTACTCGCGCACCGACGCTCTGAAGCTCGGTCGCGAGCTGGACCGGCTGAAGTTCGATTGGTTCGAGGAGCCGATGGACGAGTTCTCGCTGCGCTCGTACAAGTGGCTCGCCGACCAGATCGACACCCCGGTGATCGGACCCGAGACCACCCCGGGCCGGCATCGATCTCGTGCCGACTGGATTGCGAACGACGCGTGCGACATCCTGCGCGTCGGGGCCATGAACGGTGGTGGCATCACACCGGCCTTGAAGACGATGCACATGGCCGAGGGCTTCGGACTCGAGTGCGAGATCCACGGCAACGGCGCCCCCAACCTCGCACTCGTGGGAGCGGGCAACAACGTCCAGTGGTACGAGCGCGGCCTGCTGCACCCGCACGTCGATTACGACTGGGTGCCGCCGCATCTGAAGTCCATCGTCGACCCCGTCGACGAGAACGGCATGGTGGCGATGCCGCAGAGACCGGGCCTCGGCGAGGACATCGATCTCGAGTACATCGCGGCCAACCTCGTCGCGGAGTACTGAGTGCGCCGCGTCGCCGGCACCGAACACGGGTCAGTAGGTGATATCGCGTTCAGAATGAGAGATAGTGTCTTCATGGTGACAGAAGACATGCGTGGGGCAGCGCCGGAATCCCAACCGGTCAAATCTGCCGAGCGCACCATCCACATCCTCGAGACGCTCGCCGCATCACCGACCCGGATGAGCCTCGGCGAATTGCAGGAAGCGTGCAAGTATCCGCGCTCGAGCCTGCACGCTCTCCTGCGCACGCTCAAGGATCTGCGGTGGATCGAAGCCGACGAGTCGGGGTCGCGCTACGGCATCGGCACCCATGCCCTGCTCGCAGGCACGTCGTACCTCGACAAGGACTCGGTCGTCTCAAGGGCAGCAGCAGTGCTCGAGGCGCTCCGGTCGGAGGTCAGTCACACCGTCCACTTCGCGCGGCGCGACGAGGCCAGCGTCATCTACCTCGCGAGCCGCGGATCGAAGGTCGAGGTTCGGCGCATGCACCGCGTCGGCCGCAAACTGCCGTGCCACGTCACCGCGCTCGGGCAGGCCCTGCTCGCCGAGCTCACGACCAGCGAGGTCCGGCAGATGCTGCCCGCGAAACTCGAACGCTTCACCGAGAACACCATCGTCGACGTCGACGACCTCGTCGCCGAACTCGGCGAGGTGCGCAACCGTGGGTGGGCCCTGGAACGAGAACAGGGGACGGTCGGCGTGGTGTGCATTGCCACCGTCGTGCCCTACCGCATCCCCGCCACCGACGCCCTCAGCGTGTCCATGCCCGCCGAGGTCGCGTCGTACCCGGGTGAGCTGGAGCGGATCGCCGGCGTGCTCACGAAGCACGCGTCCGCCTGGGCCCGGGAGTTGAGGGCCGAGGGGGTTCGGTGAGCCGTCGAGGTGTGCGGCCCGCCGGACCCTCCTGGTAGCTTTCAGGTCGAATCGAGCACACTGACGGGCTTTGCGCGGTACCCGTTTGGCCACGAGCAGGAAGCGACACGATGGAGAACGGCATTTCCCCCAACGGATCGGGCAGCAACGGCTCCGCCGGAACGAGCTCGGCGACGGACTCCCCTTTCGCTGAACCGAGCACCGGCGGGCTGACCGGCAGCAACGGCAACGGCAAGTCCACGACCAGCTCCGCCGAGACGTTCACCTTCCCGCTGCCGACGCGCAGCTCGGGCTCACACAGCACCGAGGAGCCGGCCGAGGCGTCCGACGCGACGGCGTCGCCCGAGTCTCGTGGACGCACCGTCATGCGACGCAACGCGATGGGAGTGGCAGCCGTGCGAGTCGCGGGCCGTCTTGCACACACCGAACTGCTCGAGGAGCACCTCGCGTCGGCGAGCAGTCACTCCGCCGATCCCACCGTGGACGCCGACGAACTGCTGGAGCTACTCGGCGAGTACCTCGTCGCAGCCGGGTTCGAGCGCCCCGAGATCCATGCGAAGCTGAACGGCCAGTCGATCGTCGTCGACCTGCGCTCGCCGTCCGCGACCGCGCGCTGACCCCCGCCGCCGGGCGCGGTCAGGGCCACAGCACCTCGCGGATCCACTTTTCGGACTCGCGGCGGTAGAGCTGGCGCACATGCCTGCGCCCGGCATCCGCCTGCCAGAACTCGACACTGTCGGGGACGATGCACCATGCCCGCCAGGTTCCCGACACGAAGTCGGGGTCGGCGTCGATGCGGGCCACCGCCGCCGCGACGGCACGTTCGTATTCGGTGGGATCGTCCAGGACCTCGCTCTGCCGGCTGGCGGCGGCCACGGCCCTGGCGGTCACCGACCGTTCGCGGAAGTCGCGGGCGGAGAGTGCCGGATCGCCTTCGACGACGGACCCCCGCACCCTCACCTGCCTGCCCTGTTCTCGCCAGTAGAACGACAGTGCCGCAACGGCATTCGCGGCCAGCTCACGACCCTTCGGCGAGCGAGTGTCACCCGAGAACCAGAAACCCTGCTCCGTGACGTCCTTGAGGAGCAGGAAACGCGCGTCCGGATTGCCTTCGGCATCGACGGTCGACAGCGCAGCCGCGTGCGGTTCCGGAACTCCGGCCGCTGCGGCCTGCGTGATCCAGTCGAGAAACAGTGTGGTCGGCGCATCCGGAAGCGTGTCGACGGGCGGAGGTGTCTCGCCGCCGAGTGCGGGCAGGGCGCGAATCCATGCGCGGGTGTCCGGAAACGACGAACGGTCGGGTGTGGTCGGCATGTGCCGACAGTAGCCGCGGCCCGGACCTTCAGGCCGACGCGGCCGGATCCGTCGGCCCCACCAGCATCCAGCGGTGACCGAACGGATCGATGAGTGTCGCGTTGCGGTGTCCGTGACCTTCCGAGATCCACCGTTCGACCTTGCCGCCCGCGTCGCGGGCCCCCACCAGGACGGCATCGGGGTCGTCGACGGACAACATCAGGCTCACGGACGTCGAACCGGATTCCGGCGCGGTCAGGCCCATCTCGGGGAACTCCTCGGCGAGATAGATCATGCCGGTCGGCAACCGCAGTTCCGCATGACCGACCCGGCCGTCGTCCATGACGATCGGCTCACCGACCACCTCGGCGCCGAACACCTTGGAATACCACTCGATGGCCTCGACACCCCGCCGCACCGTCAGGTACGGCAGCGCGCCGGGAACGGGGACGTCCGGAGCCATCGTCACCTCCCAGTGTCCGTGTGGGTCGGTTCCCAGTGTGCTCCCTCAGGCGGACGCCGGAGGTTGCAACATCGCCCACTTGTTGGAGGTGAGCCGGAAACTCGGGAAATCGGAGAGCGCCGCAACCGATTCCCAGGTGCGTTCGTAGCCGGTGTGCGTGATCCGCCAGTTCCCGTCGGGGCACCGAAGATAACGATCGTGATAATAGGCAGAGCCGCGCAACAGCATGCCGTCCTCGGGAATCAGCGTGGTGTCCGCGAGAAACCACACCCCTACCGCGGTGTCACCGGTGACGGTGATCTCGGGTTGGCCGCACTGATGCTCCGTGATGACGTGGGTCCCGAGAGTGTTCTCGAGGAAGGACACGAATGAGTCACGGGAATCGAACGTGAGGTATTCGCTGTACGTCGCCGTGACGTCCGGAACCATCGTGTCGGCGAACTCCACCCACGACTTCGTGTCGAGAGCACGTGAGTAACGGTGCTTGAGCTGCTCGATCTGTTTGATTGCTTCGAGATCCATGACCCCCGCCTCCTGTGCAGCGAACATGCAAGCCCTGGACTGCAGATTAGTCGGATAATCTGCAGGTTCGCCTTGGTTTCCCCCGTTTTGCCCGGATCATGCATATTCAGGCCGTGATCCGGGACACGAAAAGGTTACGAAATGACTGCATGGCCTGCGCAACAGCACGCCACTCACACTACCTTAGGCTAGCCTCACCTGATGACTGCCCGGGCCTGCGCACTTCCGCCGGCCCGAGGACTCCACACCCCAGCCCACCGTCGTCCGAATTCACCTGCTGCACAGTACTTTTTGATATCCGGCCGATCTCCGCCGGGCCGAAGGACCCGAAAGACCGGACGCCGGACGAGATTGCTGTGACCCCGAATCCACAGGTATCTCGTCCGGCGCTATCGTGACGCTGACGTGGTCACGCGAGAGGGGAATCCATGGATCCGAGCCGCATACCGGTGATCGTCGGAGTCGGCGACATCCGCTCCGGCCGCGCAGGCGATCCGGCCGCCCCGCGTGAACCGCTCGACCTGATCACGGAGGCCGCGCGTGCCGCTCTCGCCGACAGCGGCTCCGCGCACCTCGGCTCCCGGATCGACACAATCCATGCGGTGAAGACCGTCAGCTGGTCGTACGACGACCTCCCCGGACTGCTGGCCGCCCGGCTGAATCTGCCGTCGCCACGATCGAGCACCTCCCCGATCGGCGGCCACTGGCCCGCCGCGCTCCTCGACCGCGTCGGTGACGACATCGCCGCGGGCCGGTCGGCAGCAGTGCTCCTCGTCGGCGGTGAGTCGCAGGCGACCATGACGGGGCTCCGGAAGTCGGGCACCGATCCGGCGTCACTGGGCTGGACGTCGGCGCCGGGCGGTCCTCCCGCCTTCGATCCGGCGGATCTCGGTAGTCCCGCGATGCAGCGGGCCGGCCTGATCGTTCCGACCCGGGTGTACCCGTTGTTCGAGAACCGGGTGGCGCACGAATCGGGTCTGGGCCCCGACGAGTCTCTGTCGGAGTCGGCCCGGATGTATTCGGCCTTCTCCGAACTGGCGGCGAAGAACCCGGCGTCGTGGACGTCCGAGGTGTATTCCGCCGAGGAGATCGCCACGGTGAGTCCGGGCAATCGGATGGTGTGCGAGCCGTACCCGTTGATGCTCAACGCCATGCCGTTCGTCGATCAGGCCGCCGCGGTGCTGGTGTGCTCCCTGGCGGTCGCTCGGGACCACGGCGTTCCGGACGACCGCACGGTGTACCTGTGGGGCGGCGCGGGAGCCACCGATCCCGTGGACGTACTGAGCCGCAACGGTTTCGGCACGTCCGCGGCGATGACGGACGCTGTGCACCGGGCACTGTCGCGGGCCTCGATCGACGCCTCGGCGCTCGACATCGTCGACGCGTACAGCTGCTTCCCGGTGGTGCCGAAGCTACTGGTCCGCACGCTCGGCCTGCCCGCAAGCACCGTGCCGAGCGTGACGGGCGGTCACTCCTTCTTCGGTGGTCCTCTCAACAGTTACACGCTGCACTCGATCGCCGAGGTCACCCGCCGACTGCGGGAGGGCGCGGGACCGGCCCTGGTCCACGGCAACGGCGGCTATCTGACGTACCAGCACGTCGTGGTGCTGGCGGGCGCCCCGCATCCGGGCGGCTACGTCGGCGATCCGGAGCCGGCGCAACTCTCGTCGGAGGCGCCGGAACTCGTCACCGGCTACGACGGGCAAGCCGACATCGTCACCTCCACGGTGGAGTACGGCCGGGACGGCGCCCCGGCGACCGGCTTCGTCGTCGCCCACACCCCCGACGGCAGGCGTCTCGCCGGACATACCGGCCCCGAGGAGGCGGTCGCGCTGTCCGCGTTCGCACAGACCCCGGCGCGGTCGGCGATCGGGAGGTCCGTGCACGTCACGGACCGCGACGGAGTCCTGTCGGTGCGGTTCTGACGGGCCGGCCCTACCAGCGCAGTTCGCCCGCCGCGACGTCGTCGGCCAGCGAGCGGACGTAGTCGAGTTCGGCGAGCAGGACCGCCCGCCGGTACTCGTCCTCGACGACGAACAGTCGCGGAAGAAACGTCCCGGCCTCGGCGAGGCCGGCGTCGAGCCCGGCCAGTTGCTGTTCGAGCACGGTGATCCGCGAACGCAGGGCACCGAGCGCGTCGTCGGAGCCGAGACTCGGCAGGAATGCCAGCGCGGCCGGAAATTCCGGGAACTCGCGGGCCGGCTCCGCGACCATCCCCCGCAGCCACTGCGTCAACGTCGTCGCGCCCGTTCCGGTGAGCCGGTACGTCGTGCGTTCGGGGCGATTCTCGGCCCGTTCCGTCGACTCGACCTCGATCAATCCGTCGCGCAGCAGGCGTTCGATCGTCTGGTACACACTGTTGCGCTGCGCGACGTTGACGACCTCGTCCTTGTGCCGCTCCTTGATCAGTTGCTGCATGCGGTAGGCGTGCATCGGCCCTTCCGACAGCATCGACAGCACGGCCATCGCAAGCACGGTCACGGCGATGGCCGTGCAACGGGCCGGCCTCGACCCCGTGGTGTACGAAGCGCACGATCACGGCGCGGACGGCGTGGGCGCATTCCTGACCCTCGCGACCAACGGCCTGGAGGGACTGCACTTACTGGATCTCGATCGTCAGGTCGCCGGACTCGGGATGGACACCCGCAGAATGCGGATCGTCAGCGGAACCGGGAAACAGCTGGCCGAATTCGACAACGGAGGCCTCACCTCCTTCGGCACGCCGTCCCAGACGCTGCGCCGCGCCGACCTCTACCGCACCCTGCGCGACGAGGCAGTGCGACGGGGCGTACGCATCGAGTACGGCAAGCAACTCCGGGACGCCCGCCTGGACGGGGATCGAGTCCACGCCGACTTCACGGACGGCACGACGGCCGAAGGCGATCTGCTCGTCGGGGCCGACGGGCTCCGGTCGCGCACCCGGTCCGTCCTCGACCCGCACGCACCCGACCCCCGGTATCTCGGCCTCCTCAACACCGGCGGATTCGCGACCGGTCTCGCCCTGGACGGCGAACCCGGCGCGGCCCACTTCCTCTTCGGCAAGCGGTGCTTCTTCGGCTATCTCATCCATCCGAGCGGTGACGTCTGGTGGTTCGCCAACCCCGGGCGCCGCACGGAACCGTCGACCGAGGAACTCGCCTCGATCACGCCGGAGCAGCAGCGCGCCGAACTGACCGAGCTGTTCTCCCGTGACGCCGGACCGGCCCTGCAGATCATCGACGCCACCGAGCACATCATCCGGAGCTGGAGCACCTACGACCTTCCGACCGTGCCGACGTGGCGCAACGAGCGGATGGTGATCATCGGGGACGCGGCGCACGCCACGTCACCGTCGTCCGGGCAGGGGGCGTCCATGGCGATCGAGGACGCCGTCGTGCTCGCGCGATGCCTGCGCGAACACCCGGACACCGCCGGCGCCCTCGCAGCGTACGAGACCGCCCGCCGCACCCGGGTCGAGCGAATCGTCGCCCAGGGCAAGCGAAACGGCAGCGGCAAGGCACCCGGACCCATCGGGCGCGTGATCCGCGACCTGACCCTGCCGACCGTCATGCGGATGGTCGGCCGCCGCGACAGTCTGCGCTGGATGTACGACTACCGGATCGAGTGGTGACCGGGCGGGGTCGCTAGTCCAGCTCGGCGGCCAGCTCCATCCACTGTTCCTCGGTGGCTTCCTTCTCCGCGACGACCTGCTTGAGCTCGGTGTCGAGCTTCTGCAGTCTGTCCGGATCGGTGGCCGCCTCTGCCAGCTTCTCGTGCAGCTTCCGCTCCCGGTCGTCCAGCTTCGCCACCGCACGCTCGAGCCGCGACAGTTCCTTGCGCGCGGTGCGTTCGGCGGCCCCGTCCCGCACCTGCTTGGGGGCCGACGCACCGGTGGCCGTCGACGCCACCGACGGTGCGCCGGTGTCGACCATCTTCGCCCGGCGACGCAGATAGTCCTCGATCCCACCGGGCAGGTTGGTCAGCTTGCCGTCGCCGAACAACGCCCACGTGGAGTCACAGATGCGTTCGATCAGGTACCGGTCGTGGCTGATGACGACCATCGTGCCCGCCCAGCCGTCGAGGATGTCCTCGAGTTGCTGCAGCGTGTCGATGTCGAGGTCGTTGGTCGGCTCGTCGAGCAGCAGTACGTTCGGCTCCGACATCAGCACACGGGTCAGCTGCAGCCGCCGCCGCTCGCCACCGGACAGGTCACCGACCGGGGTCCGCTGCCGGGCCGGCGTGAAGCCCAGCCGTTCGGCGAGCTGCCCGGCCGACACCTCCTTGTCGCCCAACGTGATCCGCTCGGCGACATCCTTGACGGCCTCGAGCACCCGCATGTTCGTCGGCAGGTCGTCGAGTTCCTGACGGAGCCAGCCGATGTGCACCGTCTGCCCCTGGATGCGCTTGCCCGACGCCGGCGCGATCTCCCCGGCGAGTGTGCGCAGAAGCGTCGTCTTGCCGGAGCCGTTGACGCCGACCAGACCGACACGCTCCCCCGGCGCCAACCGCCAGGTGAGGTCGTCGACGAGCACCCGGCCGTCCGGCGTCTCCAGGCGCGCATCCTCGAGTTCGATGACGACCTTGCCGAGGCGGCGCTGCGCGAACGACGCCAGCGCCACGTTGTCGCGGGGCGGTGGGACGTCCGCGATCAACGCCTCGGCGGCCTCGATCCGGTACTTGGGCTTGGACGTGCGGGCGGGTGCACCGCGCCGCAGCCAGGCCAATTCCTTGCGGGCGAGGTTGCGGCGACGTTCCTCGGACGCGTCGGCCTGCCGGGAGCGCTCTGCCCGGGCGAAGATCCAGTCGTTGTATCCGCCCTCGTAGCTTTCGACCTTGCCGCCCACCACTTCCCACGTGCGGTTGGCCACGGTGTCGAGGAACCACCGGTCGTGGGTCACGACAACGAGCGCGCTGCGCCGGCTGACGAGATGTTCCGCCAGCCACTGCACACCCTCGACGTCGAGGTGGTTGGTCGGCTCGTCCAGCACCAGCAGATCGAGGTCCTGGACGAGCGCGGCGGCCAGCGCGACGCGCCGCCGCTCACCACCCGACAGCCCGTCGACCGACACCTCGAGCCCCAGGTTGTCGATCCCGATGCCGGCCAGGATCGACCGGATGCGGGCGTCGCCCGCCCACTCGTGGTCGGCCACACCGAGCGGTCCGAGCACCACGTCGCCGACGCTCGAGCCGGGTGGCAGGACGCCGCGCTGGGTCACCACCGCCATCCGCAGGCCGCCGACCCGGCTGACACGTCCGGAATCGGGCGCCTCCACTCCGGCGAGCACCTCGAGCATGGTGGTCTTGCCACCGCCGTTGAGGCCGACGACGCCGATGCGTTCGCCTTCCTGCACTCCGAGGGATACCGAATCGAGCAGCGGCTTGATGCCGAAGGACTTCGATACCTGCTCGAGATTGATCAGATTCGCCATCAGTGCGATCCCTCCGCCGCGTCATTGATTATTCGGGCGCCCGGTACGGGTCCGCTGGCGACTCGCACCGTGCGACACACCCCCGCACCTGCGAGTTCTGCGCTGACCCGGACCGCGGCATCCGCTTCAGCACATAAAAAAGCACAGGTCGGGCCGGACCCGGACACGATGCCGGCCAATGCGCCCGCCGCGACCCCGGCACGCAGCGTCCGCCGCAGGCCCGGATTCAGCGACAGCGCCGCCGACTGCAGGTCGTTGCCCAGCAACGGGGCCAGCGTTGCGGCGTCCCCCGTCGTGAGCGCGTGCATCAGGTCTTCGGGTCCGCCGAGGCGCGGCGGATTCCCGTCGGCACGCAGCCGGTCCAGCTCCCGGAACACGGTCGGTGTGCTCAAGCCGCCCTTCGCGAGCGCGAGCACCCAGTGGAACGTGCTGCGGGAGAGCACCGGCAGGAGACGCTCGCCGCGTCCCGTCCCGACCGCGGTGCCACCGTGGAGGGAGAACGGAACGTCGCTGCCGAGCTTCGCGGCAAACCCGTCGAGTTCTTCACGCGACAGGTCGAGTTGCCACAGCGCGTTGAGCCCGACCAGCGTCGCCGCGGCGTCCGCGCTGCCACCGGCCATACCCCCGGCCACCGGGATGCCCTTGTCGATGGCGATCTCGACGTCCGGGCGCCGCCCCGACTCGGCCGCGAGCATCTCGGCGGCCTGCCACACGAGGTTGCCGCTGTCGGTGGGTACGACGCGGGCGTCCTCGCCGCGGACCGTCACCGACAGCGTCTCCGCGGGGACCACGGACACCGTGTCGCTGAGCGAGAGAGCCTGGAACACCGTGTTCAGCTCGTGATAGCCGTCGTCGCGCAGGTCCCCGACGGCCAGATGCAGATTGACCTTGGACGGGGCCCTGACTACGACGGGGCGAGGAACGACGGAAAGCACAAGGGTAGAGCTTAGGCGCTCCCGGTACGGGTGCGGAAATGCGCACCATCACGCACTTTGCCGCTCACCTGCGTCACAGGTGCGGGCCGAGCCGGGTGGTGAGGCTGCCGCCGCGCGCCAGGGGCAGACGGCTCCGCGCCGACCGGATGTCGCCCGTGACGTCCGCGGGCCGATCGTCCGGGTACCGCAGTTCACTCGTGACGGCCGCCGGGCCGTCCAGGACGTCGTGCGACACGGTGCCGACGCCGAGTTCCAGCTGGTGCCGGAGCAGCGGCAGGGCGCCGAGATCGGCGTTCGTGACCCCGACCCAGCGTCCCGTCGTCTCCCCTGCCCGCCCGATCTGCACCCGCTCACGCAACAACAGGGTGGACGACTCGGCGAGGTTCACCGTCGTCTCGACGCGATGCTCCGCGCCGCCCGCGATCACCGTGGGTTCGAGCGCGCAGTCGAGCACGGCGTCGTCCTCGACCTCCACCGACCACTGCGCCGTGGACAGCACACGACCCCGGCCGGGCAGGGCAAGGGACGCCGCGACGCTGCGCAGCGTCAGCCGGGCACCCGGCAGCACCCGGACGGTGACGTCCCAGTGGTCGCCGCCGAGCGGGGTCGCGGCGGTGCCGATCACGTGGACCGTGTCGCGGCCGGTGATCCGCGCCGCCAATCCCCCGACCGCGGAGATCCGCGGACTGCGGTCGGGGGACGCGACGATCGTCAGTTCGGTGCGCACTACTGGTGCACGTCGGCGAGGGTGCGCACCTGCTCGCGCACCCACTCCAGAGCCGGTCCGGACGACGGGTCCTCCGTCAACGAGATCAGCGCCGTGGGCCTCCCCTCGCGGACCTGCTCGGCGTCGCGGCGCATCACCCCGAGGTCGGCTCCGACCATGGGGGCGAGGTCGGTCTTGTTGATCACGAGGAGATCCGAGAACGTCACACCGGGACCGCCCTTGCG
The DNA here is from genome assembly GCF_900455735.1 of Rhodococcus wratislaviensis. Lineage (GTDB taxonomy): Bacteria > Actinomycetota > Actinomycetes > Mycobacteriales > Mycobacteriaceae > Rhodococcus_F > Rhodococcus_F wratislaviensis. The sequence continues at coordinate 94,800 of NZ_UAUI01000012.1, forward strand.
GGGAACCTTGTCACCACCCGCGACGTCGACGACGAAGATCTGCACATCGATCAGGCCCGAGGAGAACGTCGCGGTGAGGTTGTCGCCGCCCGACTCCACCAGGATCAGGTCGAGCGGCGGGTTGGCCGCGATCAGGTCGTCGATGGCGTCGAGGTTGGCGGTGATGTCGTCGCGGATCGCCGTATGGGGGCAGCCACCGGTCTGCACAGCGGCGATGCGCTCGTCCGGCAGCACGGCGTGGCGGCGCAGGAAGTCCGCGTCCTCGGTGGTGTAGATGTCGTTGGTGAGCACGGCCAGCGACAACTCCTCGCGCAGTTGCCTGCACAGCGCGGCGACGAGCGCCGTCTTGCCCGATCCGACGGGCCCGCCGATCCCGATCCGGACCGGCTCCCCCGCCACCCGGACCCGCCGGGGACGGTCGTGCTGGTGGTCGTGGGGTTCACCATCGATGAAATGCGGTGGCATGGTTGATCTCTCCTTACTGGGGTACAGCTGAGTGTCACGACACGAACAGGGGGCGATCCCGTAGAACGTGCCGCTCGGCGACGACATCCATGAAGGGGTCGGACACGCTCGACAGTCCGGTCACGCACTGGTCGGCGACGTCGTCGCACAGGTCGGACAGTGCGAACGTGCACGCGGCGACTTGCGCGGGGTCGAGAGCGAGCAGACGCTGCGCGGCGATCGCGGACCCGGTCATGGTGGTGTAGACGACGACCAGCGCGGCCTCGCGGGGCCCGACCGCCGTGACGGATCCGACCACCCCGGAGATCACGGGCAGGTGCGGACGCATCCCGACCGGCGACCAGTCGTGCTCCGGCCACGTGGTGCGGGCCAGCCGCAGCAGACCTCTCCCCTGCGCCCGCGACGACGACCGCGCCGCCGGGGACGGGGTTCGCGCATCCATCTCGGCGTCGGCGCGTTCGGCGGTGAGACGGCCGGCGCACACCGCCGCGGTGATCGATCCCCCGACGAGCCCGGCGGTCCGGATCCGTCGCCGCAGGAACGCCTCCATCGTGGCGACGTCGCGGACGACACCGCTGGCGACGGCCTCCTCGATGCCGCCCGAATGCACGTGACCGCCCGTGGGCAGCCTCGAGTCGGCGAGGGACATCAGGTGAGCGAGGCGCATCAGAACAGGAAATATCGCTGGGCCATCGGCAGTTCCGCCGCCGGCTGCTCTTCCCACACGTCGCCGTCGATGCGGACCGTGAACGTGTCCGGGTCCACCTCGATCCGCGGCTGCGCGTCGTTGCGGGGCATGTCTGCCTTGCCCCGCGACCGCACGTTCGCGACCGGCACCAGCCGACGGCTCAGGTCGAGCCGATCCGCCAGTCCGTCCTCGAGCGCGTGCGGTGCGACGAAGTGCACGGACGTGGCGGCCGCCGCTTTGGGCGCCGCCCCGAACATCGGGCGCGGAAGCACCGGTTGCGGAGTCGGTATGGACGCGTTGGCATCTCCCATCGCAGCCCACGCGATCATCCCGCCCTTGATCACCGCGTGCGGCCGGACACCGAAGAACGCCGGATCCCACAGCACCAGGTCGGCGAGCTTGCCGACCTCGACCGATCCGATCTCGTCCTCCAACCCGTGCGCGACGGCGGGGCAGATCGTGTACTTCGCCACGTAACGCTGGACGCGCTGGTTGTCGGCGCCGTTGTCGCCTGCCAGGAAACCCCGTCGGCGCTTCATCACGTGCGCCGTCTGCCACGTGCGCAACACGACCTCGCCGATGCGTCCCATCGCCTGCGAGTCGCTGCCGATCATGGAGATGGCGCCGAGGTCGTGGAGCAGATCCTCCGCCGCGATGGTGGACGGCCGGATGCGGCTTTCCGCGAACGCCAGGTCCTCCGGGATCTTCGGGCTCAGGTGATGGCACACCATGAGCATGTCGAGGTGCTCGTCGAGCGTGTTGACCGTGTGCGGGCGGGTCGGGTTGGTCGAACTCGGCAGGACGTTCGCGTGCGCGGCCACCGTGATGATGTCCGGCGCGTGGCCGCCGCCCGCCCCCTCCGTGTGATAGGCGTGGATCGCCCGGCCGGCGATGGCCGCGAGAGTGTCCTCGACGAAGCCTGCCTCGTTCAACGTGTCCGAGTGGAGGGCCACCTGCACTCCCGCAGCGTCCGCGACGGTGAGGCACGCGTCGATGGCCGCCGGAGTCGAACCCCAGTCCTCGTGCAGCTTGAACCCGGAGACGCCGCCGCGCAACTGCTCCCACATCGACTCGGAGCTGACCGTGTTGCCCTTGCCGAGCAGGGCGATGTTCATCGGCCAGCCGTCGAGTGCCTCCAGCATCCGGGCGGTGTGCCACGAACCGGGGGTGACGGTGGTGGCCTTGCTGCCCTCGGCGGGGCCGGTGCCGCCGCCGATCATCGTCGTGATGCCGCCGCCCAGCGCCTCGTCCATGATCTGCGGGCAGATGAAGTGCACGTGGCAGTCGATACCACCGGCAGTGAGGATCTTGCCGTTGCCGGCGATGATCTCGGTGGACGGACCCACCACCAGATCGGGGTGGACCCCCGACATCGTGTCAGGATTGCCCGCCTTGCCGAGCGCGACGATACGTCCGTCCCGAATACCGACGTCCGCCTTGATGATTCCCCAGTGATCGACGACCACCACGCCGGTGATCACCGTGTCGGGCGCACCCTCGGCGCGGGTCGCGCGCCCCTGACCCATGGACTCGCGCAACACTTTTCCGCCACCGAACACGGCTTCGTCGCCGGCCAGTCCCGGACCGCCGCTGCGGTCCTCGGTGATCTCGATCAGAAGGTCGGTGTCGGCGAGCCGGATGCGATCACCGGTCGTGGGACCGAACAGCTCGGCGTAGCGTGCGCGGCTGAGTTCGGTCATGGCGCGTCCAGCTTTCCGGGAGGAGTGAGGCTCAGCCCGTGCACTTCACGGGTCCCGCGCAGGGGAACGAGTGAAATCGTCTGCGCGATACCCGGTTCGAAACGCACCGCGGTGCCGGCGGGAATGTCCAGCCGCAGCCCGTGGGCGGCGGAACGGTCGAACTGCAGGGCGTGGTTGGCCTGCGGAAAATGAACGTGGCTCCCGACCTGGACCGGACGGTCACCGGTGTTGACCACCTCGAGTTCGGTGCGGGGAGAACCCTCGTTGAGCTCGATCACGCCCTCGGCGCACACGACTTCACCTGGAATCACGGTCACCCCTACGCAATCGGATCGTGGACGGTGACGAGCTTGGTTCCGTCCGGGAACGTGGCCTCCACCTGCACGTCGTGCAGCATCTCCGGGACGCCTTCCATCACGTCGGACCGGGTGAGCACCTCGCGACCGGACACCATCAGGTCCGCCACCGACCGGCCGTCGCGGGCCCCCTCGAGGATGTGATCCGTGATGAGGGCCACCGCCTCCGGGTGGTTCAACACGAGACCGCGCTGCCGGCGCCTGCGCGCGAGTTCCGCGGCGTAGCTCAGGAGCAGACGCTCCTGCTCGTGGGGCGACAAGCGCATGTGTCCTCCTGCGGTCGGTGCGTCGCAATACTGCCACGAACTGCAGTGTGGCACCGCCCACGCCCGGAACGACCGCCGTTCTCACCGCGGAAACATTCGTGACACGAAGCTGTCACAGCACCTTCCTAGCGTTCCCCCATGGCCATCTCCACTGACGCCCATCCCCCACCCGGCGGCAACCTGTCGACGACCGGGACGCGATCGCCCTGGTACACCAACCTGTTCGTCCAGCTTCTCCTCGGCATCGTCGGCGGCATCACTCTCGGCTGGTTGTGGCCGACGGTGGGATCGGAGCTCAAACCGATCGGCGACACGTTCGTCAAGCTGATCAAGATGCTCATCGCACCGTTGATCTTCACGGTGGTCGTGACGGGAATCGCCAAGGTCGGGGACGTCAAGGCCGTCGGACGAATCGGCGTCAAGGCACTGATCTACTTCACCGCCGTCACCGGGTTCGCCTTACTCTTCGGGCTGGTCATGGGCAACATCGTCAAGCCGGGCGCCGGATTCGACATCGACCCGGCCACCCTCGCCGACGGCACCGAGCAGGTCGCGGAGAAGACCGGCGGTGGCGAACTCCCCGGCGCCGTCGAGTTCCTCATGGACATCGTCCCCACCAGTGTGGTGGGCGCGTTCGCCGACAACATACTGCTGCAGGTCCTCTTCTTCGCGGTGCTCTTCGGCATCGCGCTGGCCAAGTACGGCGAGCACGGTCCCCCGCTGGTCCTCGAATTCGTCGACCACCTCAGCCACATCATCTTCATCATCATCGGCTGGATCATGCGGCTCGCCCCGATCGGCGCGTTCGGCGCGATGGCGTTCATCATCGGCCAGTACGGAATCTCCACACTCGGCAGCTTCGCCAAGCTCATCGCCTGCTGCTACCTCGCCGGAGCCCTGTTCGTCCTCGTCCTCGCGCTGATCGCGAAGTTCGCCGTGGGACTGAACATCTTCACGTTCATCCGGTACACCAAGGAGGAGTTCGGTCTCGCCCTGGGAACCGCCTCGTCCGAGGCGGTGCTTCCCCGCATCATGACCAAGCTCGTCGGGGCCGGGAACTCGCAGGCCGCGACCGGGCTCGTGGTGCCGACCGGATACTCGTTCAACCTCGACGGGGCCGCGATCTACCTGTCCATCTCGACGCTGTTCCTCGCCCAGGCCACCGGCCACGACCTGTCCGTCGCCGACCAGCTCGGCGCGTTGTTCATCCTGCTTCTCACGTCGAAAGGGATGGCAGGCGTACCCGGATCGTCGTTCCTCGCGCTGTCGGCGACCGCGACCGCGCTCGGAATCTTCCCCGTCGCGGCCGTCGCGGTGCTGCTCGGCGCCGACCGGATCATGGACTCGATGCGGGTGTTCGTGAACCTCCTCGGCAACTGTGTCGCCACCTTCGTCGTCTCGAACTGGGAAGGCCAGCTCGACAAGCAGAAGATGCAGGACGCCGTCCACGGAAGGCTCAGCCCCGGCGGCGCGGATCCCGTCGAGCAGCCGCCGGTCGTGGCCGGGTACGAGTCGCGTCAGTAGCCGGCGGGGATGCCGAACACCCGGATCGCGTCGCGGTACATTCCGAGTTGCTGGTCCTTGGTCAGGGGCATGACTTCAGCGATCAGCTGACCGGCGCTGGTGATCGCGCTCATCGCCCCGACCACCGGTAGTCCGGCGACGTTGAAATCGACCGTTGCCCTGCGGATGTGGTTGGCCGACGTGACGATGATCGCGCCGCCCGCACCGAGCGAGCGCGCGAGCGGAACCGAGTTGAGCGCGTTGCCCACCGTCGATCCGGCACGATGCTCGGGGTGGATGCGTTGCGCCGGGACGCCGTGCGACTGCAACCAGCCCTGCATCGCGGCCGCCTCGGTGATGCCGTTCTGCGGGTTGCCGCCGGTGACGATGATCGGCGACATCGGCGAGGCCCACGATTGGACGAGCGCGGCCTGCAGTCGGTTGATCAATTCCGGTCGCATCGCGCCGTCGGGAAGCAGCCCGTAACCGAGGACGATGATCGCGGTGGACGGACCCTGGATGGCCGGAAGTGGGTTCGGCGGCGTGAACGACGCAATTCTGATCGCGTTCAGCATCCCGTCGACGCCGGCGCGCATCCCACCGTCCATAGCGCCCAGCCGGGCGAGCGCGGTCTCCCGGGTGATCAGATCGCCCGCGGCGTCGGCGTAGATGGCCTGCAATGCCAGCGCATTGGTGTCGCCGGGTTCTCCGGCGACGGCGCCACCGATGTCCGCGAGGGCGCCACGGGTGTCACCGGCAGCGAATCTGCCCTGCGCGCTGTTGAAGAGGTCGGCGGCCGAGGCGGACGCCGTCGCGGTGGTCGAGACCGCCAGAGCCAGGCAGAAGGCGGCGGTCATGACGGTGGCGAGCAGCGCCCTGACTGCTGAAGAAATGGGCCGAACACGAAACTGCGTCACGCTGAGACCTTTCCGTCGGATTTTCACGAAGTACACATGCGATGGTCCGTGGAGCGTCGGCGCCAGTGTAGTGACACTCGTGGGGCTGGTGGGAAAATCGTTACTTACCGTTACCCGCCGCCGATAGAGGACAGAAGATGTCCGCTATCGATGGCATCCTGAAACGCATGCGGGAAACTTCGGCACGACTCCTCCGGCTGCTGTCCCTGCTTCAGACCCGAAAGGACTGGTCCGGGGCAGAACTCGCCGACCGGCTCGGCATCACCCCACGCACGGTCCGGCGAGACGTGGAGAAACTCCGCGACCTCGGTTACCCCGTGGACGCGACGGTCGGGGTGGGCGGTGGCTACCAGCTCGGCGCGGGCGCGGAAATGCCGCCCCTGCTGCTCGACGACGAAGAAGTCCTGGCCGTCGCACTCGGCCTGCAATCCGGCGCAACCGGCTCGGTGGTCGGCATCGGGGAGGCGTCCGTACGAGCGCTCACCAAACTCCGGCAGGTGATGCCGTCCCGCCTGCGGCACCGCCTCGAGGCGCTGCAGGTCGACGTGGTCCACCGCGAGCCCGCGAAGAGCGCCGTCGACGCGCAGGTCCTGTCAGCCGTCGCCTCGGTGTGCCACAACCACGAACGACTCCGGTTCGACTACCGCACCCACGACGGCACCGAGAGCCGCCGTGAAGTGGAGCCCTACCGGCTCGTCCGCTCCGGGCTGCGCTGGTACCTCGTCGCCTGGGACCTCACCCGCGCGGACTGGCGGTCGTTCCGGCTGGACCGCCTGACACCCAAGATCCCGACGGGACCGCGGTTCGTGCCCCGCGAACTGCCACCCGGCGGCGCCGCCGAATTCGTCGCACGGGGCATCAACCGCGCCGTCACCCGGATCCGCGCACGGGTGCTGCTGCACGCGTCGATCGACGAGATGGCAGCCCTGGTACACGAAGACTGGGGAACCCTCGAAGAAATGCCCGACGGACGATGCGCGGTGGCGCTCGGCGGCGACTCCGTGCCGTCGATAGCCAACTGGCTCAGCGCATTCGGCGTCGACTTCACCGTCCTCGACCCTCCTGAGCTGCGCGAAGAGTGCCGACGGGTGGGTGAGCGTCACCGCCTCTTCGCCGACCGCTACGGTAACGCCTGACCGAGACGCCGTTCAGCCGTCACCGTGGACCGAAAATCCGTGGAACCGAACGGTCCTGCGCGGCGTCCAACTCAGGAGACGACAAGGAAAGGTCGGGGTAGTCGGGGATGCAGCACACGATTGTCGAGGAGGGGCGCGCGCGGGCGCCTGCGGGGACGGGAACAGTCGGGAAGGTGCTCGTCGGGGGCCATCTGGCGCTCGGGGGCGCAACGGTGGTGATCATGGCGTTCTCGTTGGCGTTCGTGTGCACCCTCGACAACGGAACCCAGCCGTGGACGTGGCCGAGCAGGTATTCGACGGCCTGGTTCGTCACCGCGACCATCCTCGCCACCGCACTGTGGGCGCTGTTCGTGACGGGTGTGGTGATCTTCTCGTCGACGCCCCGGCGGGCGCTCGGCACGGCCACGTTCTTCGTGGCCGCGGCGCTCGGTGCCGCTGCGGTGATCGGGCTGTTCGGTCCGTCGGAGAATTCCGCGCTGCAACTCTGGCTGGTCTGCGCCATGAATCTCGGGTACCAGGCCGCTCACCTGCGGTCGGCGTAGCCGGGCAGAAACGAGTCAAGGCCCCACTCTGACGAGTGGGGCCTTGCTCGAACGTCATGTCCCGGCGAACCGGGAAGTCATGGCCGTTCTCAGATCAGGGTGACGCCGGTGGCCTGCGGGCCCTTGTTGCCCTGGCCGATCTCGAACGAAACGCGCTGATTCTCCTCGAGCGTGCGGAAGCCGCCGCTCTGGATCTCCGAGTAATGGACGAACACGTCAGCGCTGCCATCCTCGGGGGCGATGAAGCCGAACCCCTTCTCGGAGTTGAACCACTTCACGATGCCCTCTGCCATGTAAATCTCCTCTAACACAGTAACTTCTTCAGGCAACCGGCTCGGTTACCTGGGTCATTGAACACGACCGTCTATGACAATTCCTGTGGAGGACGTCCAAACGCTCGCAACCATCGATTTGCGAGCGTGGGAAACACAAACACAAAACTTACGACCTCCAATAGTGAACCACACATCTGGTCGGTTGTCTCCCCCGGGCCGAACTCGCGCAGGTCAGGGGATGAAATTGGCGTACACACCGGGGGCAACGGGCGCCACGATCCCATCCGGCGCCCACGGCGCACCCTGACCGGGAAGGACGGTCACGCTCCCCGTCACCGACACCACCACGGTCCCGCTGCCGGTGGGCACGACACGCTCGTCGTAGAAGCCGGCGAACTGCGGAAAGTCCTTGCTTACCCGGTACGAACCCGAGGCCCCGGTTGTCCCGGAACCGGCCCCCGTGAGTACTTGTCAACGTCCCGCGGTTGACAAGTACTCACGGCTGGGTGGCGGCGAGGCGTACGAAGGCTGCGGCGTCGAGAGTCTCGCCGCGGGTGGACGGCGTGATGCCGGCCTCGAGCAGCCGTCGCTCCGCCTCGGCGGGCGATCCCGCCCAACCACCGAGCGCGGCTCGTAAAGTCTTGCGGCGCTGAGCGAAAGCCGCGTCGATCACGGCGAACACGCGGCGCCGGTGTGCGTCATCGACGGGCCACGGCGGTTCGGCGTACCGGTCGATGCGCACGAGACCCGACTCGACTTTCGGGACGGGCCAGAACACCGCGCGCCCGACGGCGCCCGCGCGCCGCACGGCGCCGAAGAAATTGGCCTTCACGCTCGGCACGCCGTAGATCTTGCTGCCGGGGGACGCCGCCAGCCGGTCGGCCACCTCGGCCTGCACCATCACCAGAGCGGTTCGGAGACTGGGAAGTTCGGAGAACAGGTGCAGCAGCACGGGCACCGCCACGTTGTACGGCAGATTCGCGACGAGCGCCGTGGGTTCACCGGGGATCTCGGACGGCTTGACCCGCATCGCATCCGCGCCGACCACGGTCAGCCGGTCCGCGAGTTCCGGAGCACGGTCGGCGACCGTGACCGGGAGCCGCGCCGCGAGGTTGGGGTCGATCTCGACGGCGATCACCTTGTCGACGACGTCGAGGAGCGCCAACGTCAGCGAACCGAGGCCGGGCCCGACCTCGAGGACCGTGTCCTCGCGTCCCACGCCTGCGGTCGCGACGATGCGGCGCACCGTGTTCGCGTCGTGCACGAAGTTCTGCCCCAGCTGTTTGGTGGGGCGCACGCCGAACTCCTCGGCTAACGCGCGCACCTCGGCGGGGCCGAGCAGTGCGGCCTGACCTCGAGCGACGGGGGGTACTTCGGCTTCGGACACCAGGCGAACTTTAACGCACGCCGAGCCTGCCCGAGCACGACGGCCACGCTCCCCAGCCCTGCGTCTTCTGCGTCTGCGACGCGACGGCGATCTGTTCCTCGCGGGTCGCGAGGTCGGCGCGCGGCGCGTACTTGAGGCCGCCCTGGCGCTCCCACGTGTTCTGGTCGAACTGGACGCCGCCGAAGAATCCGTTGCCGGTGTTGATGGCCCAGTTGCCGGTGGCCTCGCACTGGGCGAGCGCGTCCCAGACCGAACCGTTCTCGACGGGCGGCACCTCGGTGCCCGGCTTCGCGCCGACGCGGATCACCTTCGGCTGGGCCGGCGTCGTGACCGTCGCGGACACCTGGTTGCGTCCGACTTCCTTGCCGTTGACGGTGTTGACCGCGAACGTGACGTCCTGGACGCCGGGCACTCCCGGGTTCTCGAGCACGGTGCGACTCTTGTTCATCGTCGGATCCTCGATGCGCTGCTCCTCCGGAGCCAGCGGCAACGTCTCGACCTTCGTCTCGGTGCGGTCGCGGGTGACGGTCACGTCCATGCCCTCGGTCAGCGGGGTGTCCGAGGGCGGGACGACGGTGTCGGCCTGCTCGAGCGGTGCGCCGTGCGCGGCGAGGAACTCTCCGACCGTCGGCGCGGCGATGCGCACGTCGGTGGCCGGCAGCGCGCCGTCGGCGAGCTTCACGACGAGCGGATTGAGCACCTCGAGGGCCGCACCGTCGAGCGGAAGTCGCTGCGAACGGGATGCGGACACGTGCACGTCCTCGCCGAGTTCGAACTGCTTCAGCGCGTCCTCGACGGTGAGCGCGGTGGTCCATACCGTCTTGGGCTGACCGTCCACCGTCAGCGACACCTCACGCGCGCGGCGCAGCACCACGGTGTCCCCGTCGGACAGGGTCGCGTCGCGTTCCGGTGCCACGGCGTCGCGGTCGCTGATCGAATAACCGGCGTCGGACAGGGCGGCGTCGACGCTCGTGGTCATGGTGCTCAGCGAGATCTTCTCGCCGTCCACGTCGAGTGTGACGTTCTTGTGCCGGACCACGGCCATCACTCCGCCTGCGATCAGTGTGGCGAGAAGCAGGGCCACCACGGTGTAGAGCAGCGGCGAGCGAGCCGAGTTGATCTTCGCGAAGGGCGACATCGTGTTCCTTTACTTCAGACCGTCAGCGGAGTCCGAGCTTGCTGGTGCAGGCGGGCCATGCGCCCCAGCCCTGCGCCGCCTGGACCTTCTCGGCGACGGAGATCTGCTGTTCGCGGGATGCGAGGTCGGCGCGGGCGGCGTACTGGCTTCCGCCGAACGCCTCCCAGGTGCTCTGGGTGAACTGCAGTCCGCCGAAGAACCCGTTGCCGGTGTTGATGGCCCAGTTGCCGGTGGCCTCGCAGTGCGCGATCGAATCCCAGGTGGAGGCGTTGGAGATGGCGAGTTCCTTCACACCGACCTTGACCAGTGCCGGCGCGGGCTCGCGGAGCACCTGTGAGCTGAGCTCCTGACGTCCGGCCTCGACACCGTTGACCGTCTTCACGGATGCGGTGACGGTGCGCTCGCCGGGGGCTCCCGGGTTCTCGACGACGGTCTTGCCCTTGTCCAGCGCGGGATCCTCGACGCGGTTCTCGGGCGGTGCGATGGGCAGCGTCTCGGTGCGGGTCTCGGTGCGGTCGCGGGTCACGTGGATCTCGGTGCCTTCGACGACGGGGGCGTCGGCGGGCGGAACGACGGTGTCGGCCTGCTCGAGCGGGGCGCCGTTGGCGGCGAGGAGCTCACCGACGGTGGGGGCTGCCAGTCGGACGTCCGTGAGCGGTGCGCCGCCGTCGGCGACCTTCACGAGCTTGGCGTTGACGACCTCGAGCGAGGTGCCTTCCAGCGGCAGGCGCTCGGAGCGGGACGCCGAGACGTGGACGTCGTCGGCGAGTTCGAACTGCTTCAGTGCGTCGTCGACGGTGAGGGCGGTGGTCCACACGGTCTTCGGCTGCCCGTCGACCGTGAGGTCGATCTCGCGGGCCCGCCGCAACACCACGGTGTCGCCGTCGGAGAGTGATGCGTCGGCTGCGGGAGCGACGGCGTCACGCTCGCTGACGGGGTACCCGGCGTCGTCGAGCGCGCCGCCGACGTCGGAGGCCATCGTGCCGAGCGAGATGGTCTCACCGTCGACGTCGAGCGTGACGGTCTTGTGCCGCGCCACTGCCAGCGCACCGCCCACGACGAGCGTCGCGAGCAGTGCCGCGACGACTACGTAGAGAAGGGGCGATTTGGCGTTGTTGATTCTGGCTAAAGGCGACACATGAAATCCCAAGGCTGGCGAAGGTTTGATCACGGTACGGTAACGAATCGGCGATGGTCTGGCAACTTTGCCGCTACGACCTGCGTGCGAGATCACGAAAAGGTTGAGATCGGGGACAGTTTTCGCTTCACCGCGAAGGATCCCTTCTGGTCCGGACCACGCCCGGAACGCAGTATCTTGCGACATGCACCAAGAAGCCCGGAAGCGACCGGGCACTACTGACTGAGAAAGCTGGGGTTCCGTGCGCAGCAGATCCGATCGACTTCTGAGACTCGTCAGACGTCCGAGAGTGCCCGCGGTGATCGCCGCGCTGACGCTGCTCGTCACACTCGTCGCGCCCGGCCTCGCCGGCGCACAAGAGCCCGCTCCGGGCAACAACTACACCATCGCCACCGACATCACGTTCGCCCCGTTCGAGTTCCAGGACGAGAGCGGCAAGCTCGTCGGAATCGACATGGACCTCCTCGCCGCCATCGCCGAGGACCAGGGGTTCACCTACCAGGTCAACGCTGTCGGATTCGACGCCGCACTCCAGGCGGTCACGGGCGGTCAGGCCAACGGCATGATCGCCGGCATGTCGATCACCGACGCCCGCAAGGCGACGTTCGACTTCTCCGATCCGTACTTCGAGTCGGGTGTTCAGATGGGCGTGCTCGAGAGCAACGACTCGATCACCTCGTACGAGGACCTGCGCGGCAAGTCCGTCGCGGTCAAGAACGGCACCGAGGGCGCCACGTACGCCGAGTCCATCAAGGACCAGTACGGCTTCACCACCAAGTACTTCGCCGACTCGTCGAGCATGTTCGACGAGGTCCGCACGGGTAACTCGGCGGCCGTGTTCGAGGACTACCCCGTCCTCGCGTACGGCATCAAGCAGGGAAACGGCTTCAAGACCGTCACCGACAAGGTCCCGGGCGCCAGCTACGGGTTCGCCGTCGCGAAGGGCCAGAACGCGCAGCTCCTGCAGGAGTTCAACACCGGCCTCGCCAACCTGAAGGCCAGCGGCCAGTACGACGAGATCCTCGACACCTACCTCAACTCCGACGCATCCGACGACGACAACTCGATCCTGGGCCTGATCAAGAGCACCTACCCGCTGCTGCTCGAGGGTTTGTGGCTCACGATCGTCCTGACCGTGATCTCGATCGCCATCGCGCTCGTCCTCGGCGCGATCTTCGGCCTGTTCCGGGTGTCGACCAACATCGTCCTGCGCGGCATCGGCACCACATACGTGGACGTGTTCCGCGGCACCCCGCTGCTGGTGCAGGCCTTCTTCATCTACTTCGGCATCCCGGCGGCACTGGACTTCCAGATGTCGGCGTTCACGGCGGGCATCATCACGCTGAGCCTCAACGCCGGCGCGTACATGGCCGAGATCGTGCGCGGCGGCATCCTGTCCGTCGACAAGGGGCAGATGGAAGCGTCGCGAAGCCTCGGCATCAGCTACCTGAAGTCGATGCGGAAGGTCGTGATGCCACAGGCCGTGCGGACGATGATCCCGTCGTACATCAACCAGTTCGTGATCACGCTGAAGGACACGTCGATCCTGTCCGTGATCGGGCTCGCCGAGCTGACTCAGACGGGGCGGATCATCATCGCCCGCAACTTCCAGTCCTTCAACATGTGGCTGATCATCGGCGTGATGTATTTCATCATCATCATGGCGTTGACGAAGCTGTCGAACCGGCTCGAGAAGAGGATCAACAAGTGACCGAGACACCGGTGACAGAGAACAAGGCCGAGACCGCCGACCCGAAGATCCGGGTGAAGGGTCTGAAGAAGTCGTTCGGCGACAACGAGGTCCTCAAGGGTCTCGACGTCGACATCGCGAGCGGTGAAGTGGTCTGCGTGATCGGGCCGTCGGGTTCCGGCAAGAGCACGTTCCTGCGCTGCCTCAATCGGCTCGAGGACATCACGGACGGCAACGTCGTGGTCGACGGGTTCGACGTGAGCGACAAGAAGATCGACATCGATCAGGTGCGTCAGCACATCGGCATGGTCTTCCAGCACTTCAACCTGTTCCCGCACATGACGGCGATCGAGAACGTGATGCTCGCGCCCGTGCAGACCAAGCGCGCCTCCAAGGAGGAGGCGCGGGCGACGGCGGTCCGGCTCCTGGAGCAGGTCGGGCTGGCGGAGAAGGCGGACGCGAAACCGGCGAACCTGTCCGGTGGGCAGAAGCAGCGCGTCGCGATCGCGCGGGCCCTGGCGATGAACCCGGACATCATGCTGTTCGACGAGGCCACCAGCGCTCTGGACCCCGAGATGGTGGGCGAGGTGCTGCAGGTTCTGCGCGACCTCGCGAAGGGGGGCATGACGATGGTCGTGGTCACGCACGAGATGGGCTTCGCCCGCGAGGTGTCCGACCGGGTGATCTTCATGGCCGACGGTTACGTGGTGGAGGAGGGAACTCCGGAGCAGATCTTCGGCAACCCGCAGCAGCCCCGCACCCAGGACTTCCTGAACAAGGTCCTCTGACACGTGAGTGGCGAAGCGTGCCGGGGCACGCTTCGCCACTCACATCGGGATCAGACGGTGGCGCGTTCCTTCGCGGCCCACGGCACCTTGTCGCCGAGCAGTCCGTCGACACCGAACCGGCCCGATCCGACGACGGCGAGCAGCAGCGAGCCGACGCCGAGGGCCAGCACCAGCTCGTAGCCGCCCTCGCTCGCGAAGATTCCCTTGTCGACGTGCACGAGGAAGAAGGCGCCGACCATGTCGAGGAAGAGCAGGATGCCGAAGATCGGGACGGCCGCCCCGATGATGAGTGCGATCCCGCCGATCAGCTCGATCCACGTCGCGAGGAACGCCGAGACGCCGGGAAGCGGAACTCCCATGGCCTCGAAGCCGGCGGTCGTGGCGTCGAGGCCGTTGGTGAAGGCCTTCTGCCAGCCGTGGGCGAGGAAGATGATGCCGATGCCCACGCGGGCGACGAGGATTCCCAGGCTTCGAACTGCGGGGTTGTTCATGGATGTGCCTTTCATCGAGGTGTCCCCGCGCGACCGGGACGACCGTTGGTTGAACAAGCAACGATCCTAAGTTCTCTAACTTGAAACTTCAACATAAGGCAATCGGCCCTGTGCGCGCGCCCCGACGAGTCCAGGGACTCGCTAACCACTCACGGGCCGGAGGCCGTACACACGCTCGGCGGTCGCGGTGGACGCCTTCGCCAGTTCGTCCGGATCCTCGCCCCGGATCTCGGCGAGCGCCCGGACCGTATACGGGAGGCAGTACGGCTCGTTCGGAGCGCCCCTGAACGGATGCGGGGTGAGGAACGGCGCATCCGTCTCGACGATCAGCTGATCCGACGGCACCAGTGGGGCCGCCTCCCGCAAGGCCTTCGCGTTCTTGAAGCTGACGGTGCCGGAGAAGCTCAGGACGTAACCGGCGCCGACGCACTCGCGCGCCATCTCGGCGTCCGAGGAGAAGCAGTGGAAGATCACCGTCTCGGGCGCACCCTCCTCGCGCAGCACCTGCAGCAGCGCCTGGTCGGCCTCCCGGTTGTGGATCATCAGCGTCTTCCCGAGCCGCTTCGCGAGGTCGATGTGCCAGCGGAAGCCCTCGGTCTGCTCGGGGACCGTGGCGCAGCCGTCGAGTTTCCCGGGCCAGTAGAAGTCGAGTCCCGTCTCCCCCACCGCGACCACCCGGGGATCACGGGCGAGCCGGTCGACTTCCGCCCTGGTCGCGTCGTCGAGCACATTCGCCCGGGTCGGGTGGATAGCCACGGCCGCGTACACGCGGGAATCCCAGTGGGCCGCGTCGACGGCGAACTGCGCGGCCGCCAGGTCGTCGGCCACCGTGACCACCCGCTCCACTCCGACCGCGGCGGCCCGGTCGACGATCGCCGTGACGCTCGCGGCGTCCGATGCTCCACACGCGTCGAGATGGGTGTGCGAATCGACGAGCGGGAACAGCGGCGCAGGGGCATCCGGGGCGGGACGGTCTTTGCTCATGCGGACATTGTCGACGCCGCCGCCGCACGTGTCACATGCGGTACTTTCTCCCGGACGGGGAGGGAGCCGTGTCCATGACTTCGAGCTCGATGAACGGCCGCGTGATCGCGGTGACCGGCGGTGCGAGGGGAATCGGGAGAGAGATCGCCCGACAGCTGGCACTGGCCGGTGCACGGGTCGCGATCGGCGACGTCGACGGCGCCGCGGCCCGCCGGACCGCGGACGAACTCGGCCGGGCGGGCGAGACGGTGGAGGGCCTCGAACTGGACGTCACCGACACCGGGTCGTTCTCGGCATTCCTCACGGCCGTCGAGGACCATTGGGGCCCGATCGACGTGCTCGTCAACAACGCGGGCGTCATGTGGGTCGGAAGGTTCGACGAGGAACCCGAATCCGCGACGGACCGGCAGCTCGCCGTGAACCTGCACGGGGTCATCCGCGGGGTGAGACTGGCGGCGCCGGCGATGCGTGCGCGCGGCCACGGTCAGATCGTCACGGTCGCGTCGGCAGCGTCGAAGGTCGCACCACCCGGCGAGTCGACGTACGCAGCGACGAAACACGGCGTGCTCGGCTACCTGACCGGTGTCCGCGAGGAGCTGCGCGGGTCGGGCGTGCAGATCTCGGTGATCATGCCGGGTGTCGTCGACACCGAACTCGCCGCCGGAACGGCGACGGGGGCGGCAAAACTGCTGACACCCGCCGACGTCGCGAAGACCGTGGTCGCGGTGATCCACCGGCCCCGGTTCGAGGTGACCATCCCCCGGTACGTCGGCCCGCTCGCCCGGCTGGTCACCGTCTTTCCGCAGTTCGCCCGGGACTTCGCGATCAGACGGATGGTCCCCGACCAGGTCAGGTCCACGAACAAGTCGGCCCGCGCGGCGTACGAGTCACGCGCCGTCACCGACGAGGACGGCACCGGACCGGCCTAGAACCCGAATCTGCGCGTCACGAAACGGTGGCGCGCAGATAGAGTGGTCGCACCATGAATGCTGCTGATTCCACCGCCTCGCGGCCACCTTTCTATCTGACGACGGCGATCGCGTACCCGAACGGCGTCCCGCACATCGGCCACGCCTACGAGTACATCTCCTCCGACGCCCTCGCACGCTTCAAGCGTCTGGACGGGTTCGACGTCTATTTCATGACGGGAACCGACGAGCACGGTCTGAAGATGCAGCAGACGGCGGCCAAGGAAGGCATCGACGTCCGTGAGCTCGCCGCGCGGAACTCGGACGTGTTCGAGGCCATGGACAAGACGTTGAACATCTCCTTCGACCGGTTCATCCGCACCACGGATGCCGATCACGAAGAAGCCAGCAAGGCGATCTGGCAGAAGATGCTCGACAACGGCGACATCTACCTCGACACGTACTCGGGCTGGTACTCGGTCCGCGACGAGGCGTTCTACACCGAGGCCGAGACCACGCTGCAGGACGACGGTTCACGCCTGTCCACCGAGACGGGCACCCCGGTCGAGTGGACCGAGGAGTCCACGTACTTCTTCAAGCTGTCCGAGTACCAGGACAAGCTGCTCCGGCTGTACGAGGAGAACCCCGACTTCATCGCACCCGCGACGCGGCGCAACGAGATCGTCAGCTTCGTCAAGGGCGGACTGAAGGACCTGTCGATCTCCCGCACGACGTTCGACTGGGGCGTTCCCGTTCCCGACCATCCCGAGCACGTCATGTACGTGTGGGTGGATGCGCTCACCAACTACCTGACCGGCGCCGGATACCCGGATACCGACTCCGAGCAGTTCGGCAAGTACTGGCCGGCGAACCTGCACATCATCGGCAAGGACATCACCCGGTTCCACACCGTGTACTGGCCGGCGTTCCTGATGTCGGCGGGAATCGAACTGCCGAAGCGCGTCTTCGTGCACGGATTCCTCTACAACAAGGGCGAGAAGATGTCGAAGTCGGTCGGCAACGTCGTCGACCCCGTCGCCATGGTGGAGCAGTACGGCCTCGACGCCGTGCGTTTCTTCCTGCTCCGCGAGATCTCCTACGGTCAGGACGGCAGCTACAGCCACGAGGCCATCGTCACCCGGATCAACGCCGACCTGGCGAACGAGCTCGGCAACCTCGCGCAGCGGTCGCTGTCGATGGTCGCGAAGAACTGCGACGCCCAGGTCCCGGCCCCCGGCGAGCTGACGGAGGACGACACGGCGATGCTCGCGCAGGCGGATGCGCTGCTCGAGCGGGTTCGCGCCGAATACGACGTCCAGGCACTGCATCTCGCGCTGGAGGCGATCTGGTCGGTTCTGGGCGAGACCAACCGGTACTTCTCCAAGCAGGAGCCCTGGGTTCTGCGGAAGACGGATCCGGAGCGGATGGCGACGGTGCTGTACGTGACGCTCGAGGTGGTGCGGATCGTGGGCATCCTCGTGCAGCCGGTGATGCCGGACGCAGCGGAGAAGATCCTCGACCTGCTGGGTCAGAAGGCCGACGCGCGGCAGTTCGGCGACCTTCCGACGCGCATCGTGGCGGGCACCCCGTTGCCCGCGCCGTCGGGCGTGTTCCCGCGTTACGTGGAGGACTGATCCGGGCGGGGTTCGTTCTTGTCGGACCCCGCATGCACACTCTCCCCCATGACGCCGAATAGAACATACATTCGATCTCCTCACGGTGGATTCGGGAACGGAGCGCGCGTGTTCGACGACGAAGTGAGCCCCCAGGCCGCCGCGGCAGTCCACACCCTGATGGGTGAGTTGTCGGCCGCGTACGAGCGTGGGTGGCAGCCCGCCGACGTCGTGCATCTGGCGCGGAGATCGAAGGAGCCGTCCGACGCGGCGCTGGCGGCAGCCCTGGTGCTGCACGAGGCGGAGCGCACGCGGGCCGCGCACCGGGCGCCGCGGGACTGGGTGGAGCAACTCCGCACCATCGGCGAGCAGTACCCGGGTGCGTCGCACCTGGCCGGGCGGGTTCCGGTCGACGGTCCCGACGTTCGGGCCCTGGCCGCCGGGCTGCTGTTCGAAGATCCGTACCACTCCGTCTATCAGCTCACCGACCTGTCCCTGACGTGGACGAATCTGCCCGGCTGGACGGTGCTCGCTCCCCCGCCGTCGACGTGGCCCGTCGTGCGGGTCGCCGACCCCACCGCGGCCGTGCCGGGCGAGACCGAGGCCGACGCGAAGGTGCTCAACAGGATCCGCGGACTGCTCGCGAAGGCCGAGGCCACCGACTTCGCGGAGGAGGCGGAGATCTTCACCGCGAAGGCGCAGGAGTTGATGACGCGCTACGCGATCAACGCCGCCCTCCTCCACACCCAGAACGGGGTGGGCAACACGGCGGTGCACAGTCGCCGCATCCACCTGGAGAATCCGTACGTCAAGGAGAAGGTGCACCTTCTCACCGAGATCGGTGACTCCAACCGGGTGCGCACCGTGTGGTTCAGCTCTCTCGCCATCGCGACCGTGGTCGGAACCCCCCTCGACCTCCAGCAGGTCGACATGCTGTTCACGTCGCTGCTCGTGCAGGCGACGCGCGCAATGCAATTCGCGGACGCCGACAGTCGCGGCGGTTCACGCACCACGTCGTTCCGGAAGGGTTTCCTCGCGGGCTTCGCCAGCCGCATCGGGCAGCGGTTGCGCGACGCCGACAGCCGGGCAACGGCCGAGGCCGCCGACGAGGCGTCGATTCCCGTCGACGCTCTGCTCCCGATTCTGGCCACCAAGTCCGAGGCCGTCGACGCCGAGTTCGACCGTCTGTTTCCGCGGACCAAGAAGGCACGAGGCAGGGCCGTCGACGCCAACGGCTGGTACGCCGGGCAGGCGGCCGCCGACGACGCCTCCCTGGCTCCCGGGGAGCGCGCCCTCCGGCGGTAGGGCCCGCTGGCCGTCTAGTCCTTCCGGGCCGCCAGCACCGTTTCGTAGAGTTCCCGCTTCGACACGCCGGTGGTGGCGACGAGCGCGCATGCATCCTTGAGCCGGGTGCCGTCCGCGACGAGTCGCTCCACCTCGTCGACGAGGTCGGCGGGGTCGGACGCGACGAGGGTGGCACCCTCCACCACCACCGTGATCTCGCCGCGGACACCCTCGGCGGCCCACTCGGCGAGTTCGGCGAGAGTGCCGCGGCGGACCTCCTCGTACGTCTTGGTCAGTTCCCGGCAGACGGCGGCGCGACGGGTTCCCCCGAGCACCTCGACCGCGTCCGCCAGACAGTCGGCGAGCCGGTGCGGCGCCTCGAAGAACACGCACGCGCGTTGCTCGGCGACCAGGGCCTGCAACCACGTCTTGCGCTGCCCCTGCTTCCGGGGCGGGAAACCGTCGAAGCAGAACCGTTCGACGGGCAGCCCGGACAGCGCGAGCGCCGTCGTCACCGCCGACGGTCCGGGCAGGCACGTCACCGCCAGATCCTCGGCCACGCACGCCGACACCAGCCGGTACCCGGGGTCGCTGACGGAGGGCATGCCGGCGTCGGTGACGAGGAGAACGGTCTTGCCGGACGCGACGTCGGCGACGAGAGCGGGCAGCCGGGCCGTCTCGACCTGGTCGTAGAAGCTGACGACCTTGCCGGTGATCGTCACGTCGAGCGCGGAGGCGAGAGCTTTGGTGCGGCGGGTGTCCTCGGCGGCGACGACGTCGGCCGTCCCGAGCGCCGTACGCAGCCTCGGCGAGGCGTCACCCACGTCCCCCATCGGTGTTGCGGCGAGCACTAGGCGACCAGTCATGACCCACAGCCTACGATTGCGGCGTGACGATGCTGACGGACGAGCGACCGACGCCCTCCGCACGACAGCCGTCCATGGTCGGACCGGCGCCGCTCGTGCCGCCCCCCGACTTCGGTCCCGTCGACCGCGCCCGCGGCTGGGTGGTCACCCTGTTCGTCACGGCGATCGCGGCGATCACCCGGTTCACGATGCTCGGCTACCCGACGGATGCGGGCACTCCCGTGTTCGACGAGAAGCATTACGCGCCGCAGGGATGGCAGGTGCTCACCGGCGGCTGGCTCGAGGACAACCCCGGCTACGGGCTGGTGGTGCATCCGCCGATCGGCAAACAGCTGATCGCGATGGGCGAGGCGATCTTCGGCTACAACGGCTGGGGCTGGCGTTTCGCCTCCGCGGTGGCGGGCACGATCATGGTCCTGCTGGTGATCCGCATCGTCCGCCGGCTCACCCGATCCACTCTGATCGGCGGCCTCGCCGGGATCCTGCTGGTCGCGGACGGCGTCACGTTCGTGTCGTCCCGGCTCGGCATGCTCGACATCTTTCTGGCACTGTTCGCGGTCGCCGCTCTCGGCTGCC
The DNA here is from genome assembly GCF_900455735.1 of Rhodococcus wratislaviensis. Classification (GTDB taxonomy): domain Bacteria; phylum Actinomycetota; class Actinomycetes; order Mycobacteriales; family Mycobacteriaceae; genus Rhodococcus_F; species Rhodococcus_F wratislaviensis. The sequence goes on from NZ_UAUI01000012.1 coordinate 115,511, forward strand.
TGATCGTGGACCGCGACCAGGTCCGCGAGCGGATGGCCCGCGCGTACGACGAGGGCCGGATCGGCGACAGCGACTGGGGACCGCGACTCGGTGTGCGCTGGTGGCGGTTCGGCGCCGGGATCATGCTGGGTCTGGCGTGCGGCACCAAATGGTCGGGCGTCTACTTCATCGTGTTCTTCGGACTGCTCAGCGTCGCGTTCGACGTGTCGGCCCGGCGCGCCTACGGGGTGCGGCGCCCGTGGTTCGGTGCCGGCGTCCGTGATGTCGGCCCGGCGCTGTACGCGCTCGTCGTCGTGCCGCTGTTCGTGTACCTCGCCAGCTACTGGGCGTGGTTCGCCAGCGAGACGGGTGTGGACCGGCATGCGGTGGGCAATGAGATCGGAACGGGCGGCACCTGGTCGTTCGTGCCGGGCGCGCTCCGCTCACTGTGGTACTACAGCGGGAACGTCCTGGAATTCCACGAGGGCCTCACCAATTCGGCGGGCAATCATCACCCGTGGGAGTCGAAGCCGTGGACGTGGCCGATGGGTCTGCGCCCGATGCTGTACTACTTCGCCGAGGGTGATCACGTCACCGGCTGCGGCGCGTCGAGTTGCGTCAAGGCCGTCATGCTCATCGGGACGCCCGCCATGTGGTGGCTGGCACTGCCGATGCTCGCGTGGGCGCTCTGGCAGACCGTGGTGCGGAAGGACTGGCGTTACGCCACCGTCCTCACCGCCTACGGCGCCGCGTTCCTGCCGTGGCTGACCACCCTGGACCGCCAGATGTACTACTTCTACGCGGTGGCGCTGGCGCCGTTCATGGTGATGGGTCTCGCGCTGATCCTTGGCGACATACTGGGCAGCGCGAAGGCGTCGTTCGAACGCCGCACCACGGGCCTGCTCGCCGTCTGCCTCTATGTGGGGCTCGTGGTCGCCAACTTCATCTGGCTGTGGCCGATCCTCACGGCCGTCCCGATCACCCCGGACACGTGGCAGCACCAACTGTGGCTCCCCAGCTGGCGTTGACACCGGAATGAGTCGAGCCGCCCGGGTCCCCGTGGGACACCGAGCGGCTCGCAGACTGTTTCTCTAGCGGGACGAGATCCGGTCGCGACGACGTTTCGCCGCCACTCTCCGCATCTCTCTCCGCATTTCCCGGCCGTCGACGATCATCTGGTCACGGGACAGATCCTTGTAGAGCGAAAAGCACAACCCGATCATCACGAGGACGAACGGCGCCGCGGCGATGATCGTCATCGTCTGCAGTCCGTCGAGCGCGGTGTCGCCGCCGGTCCACAGGATGAGCGCGGCCACGCCACCGGTGAGCACACCCCAGAACACGACCACCCAGCGCTGCGGTTCCAGCGAACCGCGCTGCGACAAGGTGCCCATCACCATCGACGCGGCGTCGGCGCCGGAGACGAAGAAGATCCCCACGAGGATCATCACCAGGACGGTCGTGATGCCGGTGAGCGGCAGGTGGTTGAGCATGCCGAACAGCTGCCCCTCCTGGGTGTCCTGTCCGGCGAGGTCGATTCCGTCACGCTGCTCGCTGATTCCGGCACCACCGAAGATCGCGAACCACACGAGGCTCACGGCACTCGGGACCACGATCACGCCGACCACGAACTGGCGGATTGTCCGGCCGCGGCTGATGCGGGCCAGGAACATGCCGACGAACGGGGTCCAGGAAATCCACCACGCCCAGTAGAAGATGGTCCACGAGGACAACCATTCGCCGGTCGCCGGATCGGACGACGCTCCGGTGCGGGCGGACATCTGCGCGAGCTGCGCGGCGTAGGCGCCGATCGTCGTGGGCAGCAGGTTGAGGATCAGGACCGTCGGTCCCACGACGAACACGAACAGGGCCAGGATGACGGCGAGCACCATGTTGGTGTTGGAGAGCCACTGGATGCCTTTGGCGACACCCGACACGGCGGACGCCACGAACGCGAGGGTCAGCAGGGCGACGATGGCGACCAACAGGAATGTGCTGACCTCCGACATCCACCCGACGACCTGGAAGCCGGAACCGATCTGCAGTGCGCCGAGACCCAGCGAAGCGGCGGTGCCGAACAGTGTCGCGAAGATCGCGAGGACGTCGATGAACTTGCCGATCGGCCCCTCCGCGCGGCGGCCGAGCAGCGGGATGAATGCGGAGCTGAACAGCTGCTTGCGACCCTTGCGGTACGAGCCGTACGCGATCGACAGTCCGACAACCGCGTACATCGCCCAGGGATGCAGGCTCCAGTGGAACATGGTGGTGGCCATCGCAGTTCCGATGCCCCCGTTGGAACCCGGAGGGGGCGTCACGTAGTGCGCGAGCGGTTCGGCGACACCGAAGAACATCAGTCCGATGCCCATGCCGGCGCTGAACATCATCGCGATCCAGCTGACCGTCCGGAACTCGGGCTTCTCGCCGTCCTTGCCGAGCGGAATCTGGCCGAACTTGCTGAACGCGAGCCACAGTGAGAAGAGGACGAACCCGGACGCCGACAGGACGAACAACCAGCCCATGTCGGTGACCAGCCAGTCGAGCGCCTTACCGGTCGTGGAGTCGAGATTGTCGGGGGCCACGAGCCCCCAGACGACGATTGCCGAGACCGCGGCGGCAGCGGCGGAGAACACCACGTGGTCGGTGCGAACACCGACCCGTTTGAGCCCTCCGCCGACGCTCGCGTCAGCGGTCTCGGAACCTTGATCAGGCAGATCAGTATTCATTGCCATGAACAACTACGTTGGTCATTTTCGATGGTAAAAGCAAGCTAGCCCACCGCTTCACACCGAATCGAGACCCAGCCTACGGCATCGTTACGCTGCGATTTTCCCCCATCCCGAGCCTCTTCCGAGAAGCCCGTCGATGCTGAGGCGTCCGGCACCGATCACGGCGAGAAGCAGCGACCCGACGCCCAGTGCGACGACGAGTTCATACCCGCCGTTCGCGACGAAGACGCCCTTGTCCGCGTGCACCAGAATCAGCGCTCCGAGCATGTCGAGAAACAGCAGGATTCCGGCGATCGGTGTGGCCACCCCCACGATGAGAGCAAATCCACCCGCGAGTTCGATAGTGGCGGCCGCAACAGCCGAAATGTCGGGCAGTGGGACGCCCATGTCGGCGAACGACGCCTGGGTGGCCTTCACTCCGTAGTCGAAGAACTTCTGCCAGCCGTGCGCGACGAAGACGACGCCGAGTCCGATCCGGGCAATCAGTAGTGCGAGGTCGCGGAAGAGTGCGGAAGCCATACCGAGCGTCTACCTTTCTGGGGTCACACCTTCTGGATGCGGCGCCGTCCTCATTCGGCGCCGCGGAGAGCGGACTGCACGAAGCCGAGGATCTCCTCGTCGGACACCCCCAGCTTCCGCAGGTCCTGCACATACCGTGTTGCGGCCTTCTCGGCCCCGGCGCGAATGGGGTCACCGCCGCTCGCGATGAACGTCCCCTGCTTGCCCCGGGTTTCGATGACACCCTGCTCGCCGAGTTCCCGGTACGCCTTCGCCACCGTGTTCGGGGCCAGACCC